>CAVPEY010000003.1:0-671528 GCA_963703625.1 uncultured Solirubrobacteraceae bacterium | reverse complement strand
TGAGTAAAGTTCGTCTGCTCAGGGTTAGTCGGGACCTAAGGCGAGGCCGAAAGGCGTAGTCGATGGCCAACAGGTTGATATTCCTGTACCACGTCGCTTCCGTTTGACCGATGGGGGGACGAGGAAGGCTAGGGGAACCCAGGCGATGGTTGTCCTGGGGTAAGCATGTAGGGGTGGCCCTTGTCAAATGCGGGGCCGCATAACCTGAGGTGCGATGCCAGCTGGCGTTAAGCCGGCGAGTCCCTGACGCCATACCTCCAAGAAAATCCTCTAGGGAGGAAGCGCGTGCCCGTACCAAAACCGACACAGGTGGGCAAGTAGAGAATACTAAGGTGATCGAGATAACCCTCGTTAAGGAACTCGGCAAAATCGCCCCGTAACTTCGGGATAAGGGGCGCCCCAGTAGGGTGAAACTCCTCGCGAGTGGAGCCCGAGAGGGCCGCAGTGAATTGGCTGAAGCGACTGTTTACCAAAAACACAGGTCTCTGCTAAGTCGAAAGACGACGTATAGGGGCTGACGCCTGCCCGGTGCCGGAAGGTTACGTGGAGTTGTTAGGGCTTGACCCGAAGCAGCGAAGCTAAGCCCCGGTAAACGGCGGCCGTAACTATCAGTTGACCGAGGTAGTTGTAAAACTCGGCTATATGCTGGAACATCCGAGTATCCCGCACTACGAGTTCCGTCCCAAGTGGGCGGTACCGTGAAAATGTGCCGGGTGCGGACAATCAGCAGGAAAGAGCCAGCGTTGAGTCGGCTCAGGACGGTCAACCGCGAGAGCGGTGTCCTGGACGGCGACGACGACGCTGGAGATCCTCAGAGACTATACGCCGAGCCTGTCCTCCAGACCGAGGGCGGGATGAGATAGTCCGCTCTCATGGGCGACCATGAGAGTCGGCCAGAAATGTGCCGACCGCTCGGGCGCGAGTCCGAGTCGTAACAGCAGGAACGGTCCTAAGGTAGATCGCTGCCCTCCGTGCGGGTAACCGTGCGGTGAGCATCTGGCCATATGCTGGAACGCCTGAGTATCCCGCACTACGAGTACCGTCCCAAGTGGGCGATACCGTGACAATGTGTCGGGTGCAGGAAATCAGCAGGAAAGACTGATTCAGCGAGGCTGGGTTATTGGTTTTGTGGACGGAGAGGGCTGCTTCTCCATCGGCTTTGTTCGACAACCTGACCGGTTGTCGCGCCGAGGCTACAAGACCGGCTATCAGGTGTCGCACGAGTTTGCCGTCACGCAGGGCGCGAAGAGCGTTTCCTGCCTGCACGAGCTCGTCGACTTCTTCGGAGTGGGAGGCGTGCTCGCCAACAGGCGGTACGACAACCACCGAGAGCACCTGTATCGCTACGCGGTGCGACGCCGAGCGGAGTTGATCGAGACGATCATTCCGTTCTTCGAGTCGCATCCGCTACGCACATCGAAGCGACGTGATTTCGAGAAGTTCGCGCGTTGCGTTCGGCTTATTGATGCTGGATCGCACCTGACCCGCGAGGGTCTGGCCGATCTCGCAGAAATAGTCGAGAGGATGAATCGCCAGAAGCCCAGGACTGAGCTGATCAGAATCCTCAGAGACCATACGCCAGAGGTCCAGGACACTGGATCATGAGATGGTCCCATCTGCATGGCGACATGCAGGGATGACGTGGTGCACAAGAGGACACGTCTGTCCGCTCGGAAGCTTTCGAGTAAGGCATTAAGCGAAATTCCTTGTCGGGTAAGTTCCGACCTGCACGAATGGCGTAACGACTTCAGCGCTGTCTCAACGAGGAGCTCGGTGAAATTGCAGTCTCGGTGAAGATGCCGAGTACCCGCGGCTAGACGGAAAGACCCCGTGAACCTTTACTACAACCTGGTATTGGAGTTCGGTGCATCTCGCTCAGGATAGGTGGGAGGCTTTGAAGCGTTGGTTGCGGCCAGCGTGGAGCCATCCTTTAGATACCACCCTTGGTGTATTGGATTTCTAACAGCGCTCCGTGAATCCGGGCGCTGGACAGTTCCAGGCGGGTAGTTTGACTGGGGCGGTCGCCTCCCAAAATGTAACGGAGGCGCACAAAGGTTCCCTCATCACGGTTGGAAATCGTGTGTAGAGCGTAAAGGTAGTAAGGGAGCTTGACTGCGAGACTGACAAGTCGAGCAGGTGCGAAAGCAGGTCTTAGTGATCCGGCGGTAGCAAGTGGAAGTGCCGTCGCTCAACGGATAAAAGGTACTCCGGGGATAACAGGCTTATCGGGCCCAAGAGTCCACATCGACGGCCCGGTTTGGCACCTCGATGTCGGCTCGTCGCATCCTGGGGGTGGAGTTGCTCCCAAGGGTTGGGCTGTTCGCCCATTAAAGCGGTACGCGAGCTGGGTTCAGAACGTCGTGAGACAGTAAGTTAACCGTTGCTGTCTATAAATTCGGCTATATGCTGGAAAACCCGTGTATCCCGCACTACGAGTTCCGTCCCAAGCGGACGGTACCGTGACAATGTGACGGGTGCGGACAATCAGCAGGAAAGGCTGGATAGCTACATCAAGCCCAATGGTCGGAAGGATCGTGCTTTGGTCTACGTCGTTCGTCGACGTAAGGATCTCTTGGAGCACGTAATTCCGTTCTTCGAACGATCGCCGCTCCTGTCCTCGAAGCAAGAGGACTATGAGAAGTTTGCGTCGATTGTGAGAGCGATGGATGTCGGTATCCATCGCACGCCTGGAGGATTCTCCAGACTCTTGGACGAAGCGCTGTCAATGAACGGCGCGGGTCGTTGCAGGAGCGTGCGATGGAAGGACGTCATCGGTAGCGATCCAGAATCCTCAGAGACTATACGCCGAACATGAAGAGTGATGCCTTCGTGAAGATATAGTCCGAGCTGCATGGCGACATGCAGAGCCAGGCAGAAATGCCCTGGCCCGGAGCGTCTTTCGAGACCCTCCGGTAACAAAACTGTCGGTCCCTATCTGCCGTGGGCGTTGGAGAGTTGAGAGGATTTGTCCCTAGTACGAGAGGACCGGGATGAACGCACCTCTGGTGTATCTGTTGTCCTGCCAAGGGCATAGCAGGCTAGCTACGTGTGGATCGGATAACCGCTGAAAGCATCTAAGCGGGAAGCCGGCCTCAAGATGAGCTCTCCCATCCCCTAGAGGGAGTAAGACCCCTGGTAGACCACCAGGTTGATAGGCCGGATCTGGAAGGACGGCAACGTCTGTAGGAGACCGGTACTAATGGGTCGAGGGCTTGACGGATTTTTTAGTGATACCCGGTGTGGCGCTGTGCAGTTTTGAGGGACCGTGGGAGGCGTGGTCTTTCGCCTTTTTCCGGTGGCCTTGGCGAGGGGGAAACACCTCTTCCCATTCCGAACAGAGCAGTTAAGCCCCTCAGCGCCGATGGTACTTGGCCCGCAAGGGCCTGGGAGAGTAGGACGCCGCCGGTTTTTTCGATACACGGGTCGCCTTCGGGCGGCCCGTCGTCGTTCCGTGTCCGTCGGGCACCAGCGTCCGACAGATTGATCGCCGGCGCGGGCGGCCCCGCGCCGTCCAGCTAATGCTCAGACGCCCGCGATGCGCTTCCCGCGCCAACGTCGCGCGAGCACGCCCAGCGCGACTCCGGGCGGCGCAGACATGCCCGCCCATGCCCCGACGCGCCGCGCCCGACGGGCGACAGGCACGCCTGCGGCCGTGCCGGCAACTGGCCGGCACGGCGCGGGGCGCACCCTCCGCGCAGCGCCGCTCGATGCGGATGCGGTACGCGGGCGCGCTCGTCCTGGCCGACCTCCCAGTCGACCGCGTAGTCGTCCTCGAGCAACAGGAACGAGCGGGCCACGCGTAGGGCACCGAGCGTGCGCTGCGCAAGCTTCGATGTCGGGGCGGGGGAGAACATGTGTTCGTAAGATAGGAACGCCGTCGGACGGCAACTACCCGAACGTCTGTACGTATGACGTGTAGCGCGAGGATTTGGCTCTGGAAGTGCGATCGAGGCATGATCTGGCTGCAAGAGAAGTTGCATAGGCGTCGGTCGAAGCCTGCGCCGGCGCGGTTCCACGGCAGAAGCAGGGTCCGCGCGTTCGGACTCGAACTCCGCAGGACATGGCTGTTACGCTTGCCAGGCGTTCCACCGGCGGGTCGGGCGGGTCCTCGTTGACCGGCGGGCGGCGCCGAAAGCTCATGGAGAAGTTCGTCATCGAAGGCGGCGTCCCGCTGTCGGGCACGATGGTGCCGGCCGGCAACAAGAACGGCGCGCTGCCGATCCTCGCCGCGAGCGTCCTCACCGAGGACGAGGTCGTCGTCTGCAACGTGCCGCGCATCCGCGACGTCGAGGCGATGCTCGAGATCCTCGCGGCGATCGGCGTCGAGGTCAGCTGGCGCCGGCCCAACGAGGTGGTGCTGTGCGCCGCGAACGTGCACGAGGTGTCGATCGAGCGCGAGCTCGCCGAGTCGATCAGGGCGTCGTTCCTGCTGGCGGGGCCGCTGCTGGCGCGCTTCGGTCGCGCGGTGATGCCGCCTCCCGGCGGCGATGTCATCGGTCGCCGCCGCCTGGATCCGCATCTGGACGCGTTCCGCGCGATGGGCGCGCAGACCGACTGCGACGGCGAGATCGTCCTGAGCGCGCCGCGCGGCCTGCGACCGACGGACGTGTTCATGGACGAGCCGTCGGTGATGGCGACCGAGAACGCGCTGATGGCGGCCGCTCTGACGCCGGGAACGACCGTCATCGGCAACGCCGCCTGCGAGCCGCACGTCCAGGACGTCGCGCGCATGCTGGTGAAGATGGGCGCCGACATCCACGGCATCGGCTCCAACGTCATCACCGTCGACGGCGCCGAGCGCCTGCACGGCTGCGAGCACCACGTCGCGCCCGACCACATCGAGATCGGCAGCTTCATGGCGCTCGCCGGTGTCACCGGCGGCGAGCTGCGCATCAAGGACACCGTGCCGGGGGATCTGCGCATGATCCGGCTCGTGTTCGAACGCGTCGGCCTGCGCTCCGAGCTGCGACGGCAACGACGTCGTCGTGCCCGGCGGCCAGAAGCTGGTCGTGCAGGCGGACGTCGGCGAGTACAAGAGCAAGATCCAGGACGGCCCCTGGCCGGCGTTCCCAGCCGACCTCACGTCGATCGCCGTGGCGCTGGCGACCCAGGCGGAGGGCTCGATCCTCGTGCACGAGTGGATGTTCGAGAACCGCCTGATCTTCACCGACAAGCTGATCCTGATGGGCGCCGACATCGTCATGTGCGACCCGCACCGCGCGATCGTCACCGGCCCGCGACGCCTGCGCGGCGAGCGCGTCGAGTCGCCCGACATCCGTGCCGGCATGGCGATGCTGCTGGCGGCGCTGTGCGCCGACGGGCGCAGCGAGATCGGCAACATCCGCCAGATCGACCGTGGCTACGAGCGCATCGACGAGCGCCTGCGCGATCTCGGCGCGCGCATCGAGCGCGTGGCCACGGAGCCCGTGCACGCGTAATCTCGGGATCCTCATGATCCACCCGATCCCCAGCGGCACGCGCGACGTGCTCCCCGACGAGACGCGCGAGGTGCGCGCGATCACCGACACCTGCGTGGCGTGTTCGAGCGCCACGGCTACGGCGAGGTCTACACGCCGGCGCTCGAGTACGAGTCCGTGCTCGCGCGCGCCGACATGGCCGAAGCGCGGCCGGCGTACCGCGTGTTCGACGAGTCCGGCGCCGTGCTCGTGCTGCGCTCGGACATGACCGTGCCGATCGCGCGCGTCGTCGCCACGCGCTACGCCGACGAGCGAGCCGCCGCTGCGCTTCTGCTACTTCGCGCACTGCTACCGCGGCGTGCGCCCCCAGCGCGGGCAGCCGCGCGAGCTCCTGCAGGCGGGGATCGAGCTGATCGGCTGCGCCCGCGCCGCAGGGAACCGCCGAGGCCCTCACGGTCCTCTGCCACTCCCTCGATGCCGTCGGCCTCAGGGACTACCGCATCGGTCTCGGCGACGCCTCGCTGTTTCCCGCTCTGATGAGCAGCCTCGAAGTGCCCGAGCCGACATTCGCCCGGCGCTGCTCGAGGCGCTCGTCCTGCGCGACTTCGTCGGGCTGCGGAGACGCTTGCTGCGAGCTCCGGACTCGCCGGATGAGGCGGCAGAGCTGCTGCTCGACGTTCCTCAGCGTCGCGGCGGCCTCGAGGTGCTCGACGACGTGCCCGCGCTGGCGACGAGGCGCGCTCTCGGGGCTGCGCCAGGTCTACGAACTGCTCGAGCCGGAGATCGGCCGAACGCGTGATCTTCGATCTGGGCCTCGTGCGCAACATCGGCTACTACACGGGAGCGGTCTTCGACGTCTATGACCCGACGCTCGGCAGCGCCGATCGGCGGTGGCGGCCGCTACGACGAGCTGCTCGGGACGGTTCGGACGCAGCTTGCCGGCGGTCGGCTTCGCGCTCGGGGTCGACCGCCTGCACATCGCGCTCGCCGGCGAGGAGCGCGGAACCGGTGCCATCCTCGCTCGGAGTAGCACACAGGCAAGCGATGGCGCGGGCACGTGATGGGCTCGGCGGCCGGACTTACGATCGCGGTCCCCCGGGGTGCCCTGTTCGGCGACACCTCGATCTGCTCGAAGGTCTCGGTATCGACACCGAGGAGCTGCGCGCGAACGATCGCAAGCTGCTGTTCGAGGACATCGGCGTGATCACGATGCGACCGTCCGACGTGCCCACCTACGTCGAGGCCGGCGCTGCCGACCTCGGCATCACCGGCAAGGACGTGCTGCTGGAGCAGTGCTGCCGCAGCGCCCCGGCGCAGCGAGGCCGCGAGGTCTACGAGCTGCTCGACCTCGGCTACGGGCGCTGCATGATGGTGCTCGCCAGCAAGGCCGGCCCGGACCCCGCGCACGAGGCGCTGCGCCGCCTCGGCGTGATGCGCGTCGCGACCAAGTACCCGCGCATCGCCGCGCGCCACCTCGAGGAAACCGGCAGGCAGGCCGAGATCGTCGAGGTCAAGGGCTCGGTCGAGCTCGCGCCGCTGACGGGCATGGTCGAGGCGATCGTCGACCTGACCGCGACCGGCACGACGCTGCGCGAGAACAACCTCGTCGTGCGCGAGGAGATCGTCGTGTGCACCGCCCGGCTGATCGCCAACCCCGTGGCGCACAAGCTGAAGGCGGCCGCGATCGACGAGTTCCTCGGACGGCTGCGCGAGCTGCCGGCCGCCGCGCCCGGACGCGGCGCGCTCGACGGCGGTTGACGTGCGGATCGAGCGACTGAGCGCCGACGACGTGGTGCGGCTCGGCGGCCCAGACGGCGCCGCGGCGCACGTGCGCGCGCTCGTCCCCGACGGCGCCTCCGTGTCCGATCAGGTGCGCGAGATCATCGCCGCGGTGCGCGCCGACGGCGACGCCGCCGTGCTCGACTACACGCGCCGCTTCGACACCGCGGGCAGCCAGCCGGGGCCGCTGCGCGTGGCCGACGACGAGCTCGACGCGGCGATCAACGGGCTGCCCCTGGAGCTGATCGCGGGGCTGCAGGTCGCGATCGCCAACGTCGCGCTCGTCGCCGACGCGGCCGTTGGCCGCGACGCGAGCGTCGCAGCTCCCCCAGGGCCAGCGCATCGCTGCTGCGCGAGGTGCCCGTCAGCTCGGCCGCCGTGTACGTGCCCGGGCGGACGCGCCCCCTATCCGAGCACGGTCGTGATGGGCGTCGTCACCGCGCGCGCCGCCGGCGTGCTCGACGTCGCCGTGTGCGCACCGCCGGGCCCCGACGGGCAGATCGACCCGTTCGATCCTCGGCACCTGCCGCCTGTGCGGCGTCGAGCGCGTCTACCGCATGGGCGGCGCCCAGGCGATCGCCGCGCTCGCCTACGGCACCGAGACCGTCGAGCGCGTCGACGTGATCGTCGGCCCCGGCAACCTGTACGTGCAGGAGGCCAAGCACCAGCTCTCGGCGAGCGTCGGCATCGACGGCTTCGCCGGCCCCAGCGACCTGCTGGTCGCGCTCGGCGCCGACGTCGGCGCGCGCGATCTGCGCCTCGCCGCGCTGGACATGCTCGCCCAGGCCGAGCACGGCGCGGGCAGCCTCGTCGTCGCCGTCTCGCCATCCGACAGTCGTGTGCGACGCGCTCGCCGACACGCTCGAGCAGCTCGTCGTCGAGCGCCCCACGGTGGGCGAGGCAGCGTTCGCGCTCGTCGCGGCCGCCGACGCGCGCGACGCGATCGCGCTCGCCAACGCGTTCGCGCCCGAGCACCTGCGAGCTGATCGGAGCCGAGATCGAGGCGCTCGCGCCGCAGGTCCGCTGCGCCGGCTGCCTGTTCGTGGGCATCGACAGCGCGACCGCGTTCGGCGACTACGTCGCCGGCTCCAACCACGTGCTGCCGACCGGCGGCGCCGCGCGCTTCGCCTCGACGCTCTCGCCGCGCCATTTCCGCCGGACGATGGCCGAGGTCCGCATCGGCGCGGCCGCCGCCACGCTCGCCGCCGCAGCGGCGCCGATCGCCCGGGCGGAGGGCTTCGACGTGCACGCGGAGTCGATGGAAGCCCGCGTGCGGGAGAATCCCGTGCGATGAGCACGAACCGCGAGCATCGAGCGCAAGACCGCCGAGACCGACGTGCACCTGACGCTGACCCTCGACGGCAGCGGCGCGGGCGTGCGCGCCACGGGCGTGGGCTTCCTCGACCACATGCTCGACCTGCTCGCGCGCCACGGGCGCATGGACCTCGACGTGAGCGTCAGCGGCGACCTGCAGACCGGCGCGCACCACACGGCCGAGGACACCGCGATCGTGCTCGGCCAGGCGCTCGATCGCGCGCTCGGCGACCGCGTCGGCATCGTCCGCTACGGCTCGGCGAGCGTGCCGATGGACGAGGCGCGCGCCAGCTGCGCGATCGACATCTCCGGGCGCCCGTTCACGCTGTTCGAGGCCGATCTGCCGCCCGGCTCGACCGGCGGCTTCGAGCACGAGCTGCACGGAGGAGTTCTTCCGCGCGCTCGCGAACGCCGCCAAGCTCACGCTGCACCTGCGTGTGGAAGCCGGCAGCAACGCCCACCACATGATCGAGGCCGCCTTCAAGGCGTTCGCGCGAGCGCTGCGCGAGGCCGTCTCGATCGATCCGACAGAGACTGGCGTCCCGAGCACGAAGGGCACGCTGATCGGATGACCGAGGGAATCGTCTCGCTGATCGACGAGCCCGTGGAGATCGCGGTGGTCGACTACGGCATGGGTAACCGCCGCTCCGTCGAGAAGGCGCTCGAGCACGTCGGCGCCCGCGCGATCGTCACGCGCGAGCATGAGCAACTGCGGGCTGCCGCCGGCCTCGTCGTCCCGGGAGTGGGCGCGTTCCCACGCGCGATGGACAACCTCCGCGAGCTCGGGCTCGACCAGCTGCTGCGCGAGCGCGTCGACGCCGGCACGCCCGTGCTCGGCATCTGCCTCGGCATGCAGCTCGCGTTCGAGCACTCCACCGAGCTCGGCGGCGCCGACGGACTCGGCATCGTGCCCGGCGAGGTGCGCGCGCTCGACACGGGCGAGCTGAAGCTCCCGCACATCGGCTGGAACGAGGTGCGCTTCACGCGCCCGGACTCGCCGCTCGTCGCCGATCTGCCGCGCACGCTGCGCCTTCTACCACGTGCACTCGTTCGCCCCCGTGCCCGCCGTCGAAGAGGACGTCCTCGGCGTCGCCGAGTACGGAGCGCCGTTCGTCAGCGCTGTGCAGCGCGGCTCGTTCTACGGCGTGCAGTTCCACCCCGAGAAGTCCTCCGCTGCCGGGCTGCGCCTGCTCGCCAACTTCGCGCGCATCTGCATCGGCGCCGCGGCGCCTGCCGACCTGCCGGCCGCCGCCAGGTGAGGCTCTACCCGGCGATCGACATCCTCGGCGGTAACGCCGTGCGCCTCGTCCGGGCGACTTCGACGCGAAGAAGGTCTACGACGAGGACCCGCTGTCGGCCGCGCGCGGCTGGGTCGGAGCGGGCGCCGAGTACCTGCACGTCGTCGACCTCGACGGCGCCAAGGCCGGCGAGCCTGTGAACCTCGACCAGCTGCGTCGGATCGCGCGCGAGCCGGCGTGCCGGTGCAGTACGGCGGCGGGCTGCGCTCGGCGCAGGCGGTCGCCGATGCCCTCGCGGCGGGCGCGGCGCGCGTGATCCTCGGCACCGCCGCCTTCGCCGACCCGGAGCTGCTCGGCGAGGTGCTCGCCGCACATGGGCCCGAGCGCGTGCTCGTGGCGGTCGACGTGCGCGGCGGCCAGGTCGCCACGCACGGCTGGCTGCAGAGCACCGGCGTCCAGGCGCGCGACGCGTTCGCCGAGCTGCGCGGCGCGGCGTGCGCCATTTCGTCTTCACCAACGTCGACCGCGACGGGATGCTCGACGGCGCCGACCGCGACGAGGTCGCCTGGGTGGCGCGTGCGGTCGGCGACGGCAGCGTGATCTACTCCGGCGGCATCGGCAGCCGCGAGGACCTCGAGGCGCTCGCGGACCTGCGCCGTGAGCTGCGCTGGACGCCTCGACGGCGTGATCGTCGGCAAGGCGCTGTACGAGGGGCGCTTCACGGTCGCCGAGGCGCAAGCAGGCGCTCGCGGCGCGTAACGCCGGTTAGCCGCATGGACGCGGTCACGCCATCTACGCTGACGCGTGCACTTCAAGCGCGTGATCCCCTGCCTGGACGTCGACGCGCGGGCGCGTCGTCAAGGGCGTCGAATTCCTCGACATCCGCGACGCCGGCGACCCCGTCGAGCTGGCCGCCCACTACGACCGCGAGGGCGCCGACGAGCTCGTGTTCCTCGACATCACCGCCACGCACGAGAAGCGCGACACGATCGCCGAGCTCGCGCGCAGCACCGCCGACGAGGTGTTCGTGCCGTTCACGATCGGCGGCGGCATCCGCTCGGTCGCCGACGCCCAGGCGGTGCTCGACGCGGGCGCCGACAAGGTCTCGGTCAACTCCGCCGCGCTCGCAGCGCCCCGAGCTGCTCGACGAGCTCGCCGACGTGTTCGGCGCCCAGTGCGTGGTGCTGGCGATCGACGCCAAGGCGCGCACGCGGCCGTGACCGACCGGGCCCGCGATGACCATGGTGGACAGCGTGGGACGGCCTACGCTGCGACCGGCGGGCGCACCTCGCCAGCGGCGACGCGACGTGGTCGAGTGGGCGCGCGAGGCAGTCGAGCGCGGCGCCGGGGAGATCCTGCTGACGAGCATGGACCGCGACGGCACCAGCGACGGCTACGACCTGCCGCTGACGCGCGCGGTCAGCGAGGCCGTCGGCGTGCCGGTGATCGCCTCCGGCGGCGCCGGCGAGCTCGAGCACCTCGCGGAGGCGCTCGCGGCGGGCGCCGACGCGGTGCTGTGCGCGTCGATCTTCCACTACGGCCGTTACACGGTCGCCGAGGCCAAGGCACACCTCGCCGCGGCGGGATCCCGGTGCGCGAGGGCTGATGCGCGCGGTGGGGCGAGGGCCGGCGGCGTGAGCCCCGCGACGGCCGCGGCACGCGGCGGCGACGTGCTCGACGCGCTGCGCGCGCTGCCCGGCGGCGAAGAGCTGCTCGCGCTCGCGACGCAGGCCGGCGAAGCCGACGAGCTGGCGCTCGTCGGCGGCGCCGTGCGCGATCTGCTGCTCGGGCGCACGCCGCGCGAGCTCGACGTCGTCGTCGCGCGCGACGCCGCGGCCTTCGCGCAGGAGCTGGCTGCGCGTGCTCGAGGCAGACGCGGGCGCTCCCGTGAGCCTGACGCTGCATGAGCGCTTCGGCACGGCGATCGCTCGAGTGGGACGGCAGGCCGCATCGACATCGCCGAGCGGCGCGCCGAGTCCTATCCCGCTCCCGGCGCGCTCCCGCAGGTGCGTCCTGGCAGCAGCGAGGAGGATCTCGAGCGTCGCGACTTCACCGTCAACGCGATCGCGGTGGCGCTCGGCGGCGCGCGCCGCGGCGAGCTCGCCAGCGTGGCGCACGCGCTCGAGGACCTCGACGCGGGGCGCCTGCGCGTCCTGCACGAGCGCAGCTTCGTCGACGACCCGACGCGCCTGCTGCGCCTCGCGCGCTACCGCGCGCGGCTGGGCTTCGAGCTCGAGCCGGCGCACCGGCGCGCTGGCCGCGCGTGCGCCTGCAGGAGCGGCGCGCTGATGAGCGTCTCGCGCGCGCGGGTCGGCGCCGAGCTGCGCCTCGCGCTCGCCGAAGCGGACGCCGCCGGCGGCGCTCGACTCGATGGCTGAGCTGGGCGTGCTCGCTGCGCTGCACGCCGGGCCTTCGCTTCGAAGGCGATCTCGCCGAACGCGCGCTGGCGCTGCTGCCCGCGGACGGGCGACCGGACCTGCTGCTGATGGCATCGCTGCTGTTGCACCTCACGGTGATGCCCGCGCAGGACCCCGAGCCGCACGATCTTCGGCCTGCTCGACGAGCTGGAGTTCACGGCAGCCGACCGCGAGCGCGTGATGCGCGGCGCGCTCGCGGCGCCCGGGCTGGTGGCGCCGTTGACGCACGCCGGCACGCCTTCGCAGCTGCGCGCGGCGCTGTTCGTGCACGCGCCCGAGGCGATCGCGCTGGCGGCAGCGCTGGCGGGCGAGAGCTCACCGAGCGCCGCTGCCGCGGCCCGCGACTGGTTCGACCAGCGTGCGCCACGTGCGCCTGCAGATCACCGGCGACGACCTGCTCGCCGCCGGCATCGCTCCCGGGCCTGAGATCGGCGCCAGGCTTGACCGCGGCGCTCGCGCGCAAGCTCGACGGCGAGCTCGAAGGCGGCCGCGACGCCGAGCTGCGCGCCGCGCTCGACGCCGCGCTCGAGCGTTGATGGCCGATCGGCCCGAGCAGCTGACGTTCGAGCTTCCGGGCGGCGGTCGAGCGCTGTTCACGACGCGCGCCGACGGCAACCTCTCGAGCGGCGCCGGCGATGACCACGCGCACGGCCTCGATCGGCGGCAGGAGCTGTGTGGACGCCTGCGGCTGCGGTGGCTGTGCGCGAGCCGTCAGGTGCACGGCACGGCCGTGCACGTCATCGATCGCGTCAGCCGGCACAGCGGGGGAGCCCGTACCGATCGACGCGGACGGTCATGCCACGGCAGCGCCCGGCGTGGGGGCGATGGTGCTCACCGCCGACTGCCTGCCCGTCGCGCTCGGCTGCGACGGCGCCGTCGCGATGCTCCACGCCGGCTGGCGCGGCCTCGCCGCCGGCGTGCTCGAGGAGGGCGTGCGCGCGCTGCGAGCGCTCGGCGCCGACGAGCTGCCGATCGCGGCGGTGGTCGGTCCCGGCGCGGGCGTCTGCTGCTACGAGGTCGGAGCCGAGGTGCACGATGCGTTCGCTGGTGCGCACGCGCACGTCCATGGCCGCCGGCTCGACCTGCGTGCGATCGCCGCGCGAGCGCCTGCGCGCCGCCGGTGTCACCGAGGTGCAGCCACGTCGACGCGTGCACGATCTGCGACGAGCGCTTCTTCTCACACCGACGCGAAGGCGCGCGCGCCGGGCGCCAGGCGGGGATCGCATGGTTGAGCTGATCACCGGCCTCGACGCGAACAGGGTCCACGCCAACCTCGAACGCGTGCGCGCGGAGATCGCCGCGGCCGCTCACGCGCACCGGTGATCGCGAACCGCGAGGTGCGAGGTGCTGGCGGCGATCAAGTACGTCGCCGCCGACGAGCTGCCGCGACTGGCCGACGCCGGCATCCGCCTCGTCGGCGAGAACCGCGCGCAGGACCTGCAGGCAGAAGGTCGCCGCGCACGGTGAGCTGTTCGAGTGGGACTTCATCGGCCAGCTGCAGAGCCGCCGCGTGCGTCTGATCGTCCCGCACGTGCGCCTGATCCACTCGCTCGCCTCCGAGTCCGCGCTGCGGGAGCTCGAGCGCCACGCGCACCTCGCGCGCCCGGGCCTGCGCGTCGCTGATCGAGGTCAACGTCGCCGGCGAGGCCGGGCAAGGCCGGCATCGCCCCCGAGCAGCTCGACGAGTTCATCGCGAGCGCTCGCCCGTGCCGGTCGTCGGGCTGATGACGATGCCGCCGCTGTCGCCGCGAGCCCGAGGACAGCCGCCGCTGGTTCGCTGCGCTGCGCGAGCTCGCCGCGAGCACGGCCTCGAGCAGCTGTCGATGGGCACCTCCCAGGACTACGCAGTCGCCGTCGAAGAGGGCGCGACCATCGTGCGAATCGGCACGAGGCTGTACGATTGAATGCGCGGCCACCAGGCCGTGACGTGCGGCTAATCACTAGCATCAGCAGGGAAACCGGTTCGCCGGGCGAACACGCATCTACACCGATGGCTTTCCGCGACTCCTGGCACAGTGCGCTCGTCTACTTCGGCCTCGCCGAGGAGTACCACGACGACTACGACGACGAGGACGCCGGCGGGCTGGCGCCGGAGACAGAGATCGAGGATCGCTACCGCGAGCGGCCCAACGTCCGACGGCTGCGCCGCCGCCGCGACGAGATCGACGACATCTTCGCCGACGATGACGCCGGCGAAGCCGCCCGGCCGGTCGCTCAGGGCGCTCCCGCGGCGGCGCTACGACCGTGCTCAAACCCGTTGCCGCGCGCGGCAACGGCGACGTGCGCGTGCACCTCGTGGTCCCTAAGTCCTTCAACGACGCACAGCAGATCGCCGACAAGTTCAAGGACTCGATTCCCGTGATCCTCAACCTCCAGGGCTCCGACACCGACCTCTCCAAGCGCCTGATCGACTTCGCCTCGGGACTCACCTACGCGCTCGACGGCGGCATGCAGCGGATCGCCGACAAGGTCTTCATGCTGACACCGCGCAACGTCGAGATCTCCGCCGAGGAGCGGGCGCGGCTGATCGAGAAGGGCTTCTTCAACCAGTCCTGACTGAGGCGCGATAGCCGGCGTCTGGCTGCGTCCTCGATCCGTTTAGTCTGGAGTCCTCATGCAAATTGGTCTGATCGGCTGTGGGAACATGGCTCGCGCGCTGGCGCGCGGCTGGGGGCGGCCGTTGCTGTGCGCCGACCCGATCGCCGAGCGCGCTCGCAGCCTGGCGGCCGAGGTCGGGCGGCGAGGCGCTCGCGAGCAACGCAGAGGTCGCAGCGCGTGCGGACCTCGTGGTCCTGTGCCACAAGCCGGCGCAGCTCGCCGCCGTCGCGGAGGAGCTCGGCTCGGCGAGCACACGCGGTCGCCTCGATCCTCGCGGTCACGCCGCTGGCGGCGCTGCGCGCTGCGTACCCCGGCCGGCCCGTCTACCGCTTCATCCCGTCGCTGCCGGTCGAGGTGCGCCAGGGCGCCGTCGTGCAGGCCGCCGGACCGGGCACGCTCGAGAGCGCCGACGAGGACAGCGCCACAGGGACGCCGAGGTCGCCGAGCTGTTCGCCGAGCTCGGCACGCTCGTCGTGCTCGACGACGCGCTCGTGGACGTCGCCATGGGCCTGATGTCGTGCGCGTCCGGCGTACGTCGCGCTGGTGGCCGAGGCGCAGATCGACGCGGGCGTGCGGCGAGGCATCCCCGCGGCGCAGGGCGCCGAGCTGGTGGTCCAGACGCTCGCCGGCACCGCCGAGCTGCTGCGCCGCCGCGGCTACGACACGCTGGCGATCCGGCGCGAGGTCGCCTCGCCCGGCGGGCTGACCGCGCGCGGGGTGGATGCGCTCGAGCGCGGCGGGGCTGCGCGCGGCGTTCAGCGACGCGCTCGACGCCGTCCTCGAGGAGCGCCCGTGACGATCGTCCTCGCCAGCGCCCGCACGGATATCGCCGGCTACCTGTCGACGCTGATCTACGTCTACACGCTGCTGATCATCGTCTACATCGTCATCAACCTCCTGTTCGCCGTCGGGCCTGCGACCGCCGTACTCGCGCACGACCGACCGCGTGCTCGGCTTCCTGCGCGACGTCGTGCGAGCCCTACCTGCGCATCTTCCGGCGCTTCGCGCCGCGGCTCGGCGGCCTCGACTTCAGCCCGATGCTGGCGATCATTTCGCTGTAGATCGTCAACATCGTGGTCGTCCAGGGCATCATCAGCTGAGCACTCGATCAGGATGATGGGGTCCCCGCCCACCCCGCCGAGCCCGCCAGCCCGCGCAAGCACGCCAAGCCTCGATAGGCCCGGCGAAAGCCCCCAGCGGGCGCACGGGGCGAGCGTTGCGTGGCTGCTTGCGGCGCTCGTGATGGTGTGCGTCGTCGTGATCGACCAGCTCACCAAGCACTGCGGTCGAAGCCTCGATCGTCCCCGGCGAAGAACACAGGGTCCTGCCCGGCGTCCAGCTCGTGTACACGCGCAACCACGGCGTCGCCTTCGGCTTCCTGCCCGGCAACCACGTGGCCGTGACGATCCTGATCGGCGCTCGCGCTACTGCTACTGCTCGTGTACTTCGCGCGGCACTCCACGCAGCGCGCTGCTCTGGCTGCCCACCGGCATGATCGCTCGGCGGCGCGCTCGGCAACATCATCGACCGGCTGCGCCACGGCTCGGTCACCGACTTCATCAAGCTGCCGCTCGGCTGGCCGCCGTTCAACCTCGCCGACGCCTCGATCACGCTCGGCGTCGTGCTCCTGTTCGTGCTGGTCGACCGCGCGCGCACTCCGACCGCGTGAGCGACGAGCAGCACGCACCGTTCACGATCGCCTTCCAGGACGAGCACCTGCTCGTCGTCGACAAGGCGCCGGGCGTCGTCGTGCACCCCGCACGGGGGCACCGCGAGGACACGCTCTCGCAGCTGCTCGCGCCGCTGCTCGACGACGGACGGCGGGAGACGCAGAGCGCCGCGGGATCGTGCACCGCCTCGACCGCGACACCTCCGGGCTGCTCGTCGTCGCCCGCAGCGACGAGGCTCATGCGGCGCCTGCAGACGGCGCTCGCGCGACGGCTGATCGAGCGCGAATACCTGGCGCTCGTCGAGGGACGCCCGCCGGCGCGCACGGGCACGATCGAGGCGCCGATCGGCCGCGACCCGCGCGTGCGCACGCGCATGGCCGTCGGCGGCGCCGGCGCGCGCGAGGCCCGCACGCACTTCACGCTCGAGCGCGCGCTCGCCGGACAGCTCGCTGCTGCGCCTGCGCCTCGAGACCGGGCGCACCCACCAGATCCGCGTGCACCTGCAGGCGATCGGACATCCGGTGTGCGGCGACCCCGAGTACGGCACCGCCGGGCGCTTCGGGCTGGAGCGCCAGTTCCTGCACGCCGACGCGGCTCGCCTTCGAGCACCCGCTCACCGGCGAGCAGCGTGGACGTCAGCTCGCCGCTGCCGCCGGACCTGCAGAGCGCGCTGTCGAGCGCGCCGAAGGGCTATCCTGACAGTCAAGTCTGAACCTCGACCCGTGCGGTCAGCGGATGGCGGCCCTGCCCGGTAGCGACGCCAAGCGTCGCGACCCGGGTCCGCCCCCGTCGCACGGAATCAATCGCATATCAACAAGGGAGTAGCCCGTGGCTGACGTTGGAATCGCGGAGCTGCTGGAGGCCGGCGTCCATTTCGGCCACCAGACGCGCCGCTGGAACCCCAAGATGCGCCGCTTCATCTATGGCGAGCGCGGCGGCATCTACATCATCGACCTGCTCAAGACGCAGGCGCTGCTGGCCCAGGCGCAGGAGTTCGCCGGCGAGCTCGCGCACCGCGGCGGCACCGTCCTGTTCGTCGGCACCAAGAAGCAGGCGCGCGACACCATCAGGAGGTCGCCGAGGCCGCCGACATGCCGTACGTCAACCACCGCTGGCTCGGTGGCCTGCTGACGAACTTCCAGACCATCAACCAGCGCATCCGCCGGCTGCACGACCTCGAACGCTACGAGGCCGAGGGCCAGCTCGCGCTGCTGCCGACGCGCGAGCGGATGGCCGCGCAGGCCGACCTGGCGAAGCTGCGCGCCAACCTCGGTGGCGTCAAGAACATGCAGCGCGTGCCCGACGCGATGTTCGTGATCGACCTCAAAACCGAGGCAATCGCCGTCAAAGAGGCCCAGCGCCTGCGGATCCCGATCATCGGCCTGGTCGACACCAACTGCGACCCCGACGGCATCGACTTCGTGATCCCGGGCAACGACGACGCGATCCGCTCCTGCGCGCTGATCACGCAGGCCATCGGCCAGGTCGTCGCCGAGGGTCACGGCGTGTTCCGCGCCGAGGAGGAACGCGCGCGCCAGGAAGCCGAGGAACGCGCCAGGATCGAGGCCGAGGCGCGCGCGAAACGCGAAGCCGAGGAGCAGGCCAAGCGCGAGGCCGAGGAGCAGGCCGCACGCGAGGCCGCCGAGCAGGAGGCTGCTGCTCGCGCCGCTGCCGCTGCCGCGCAGGCGCCGCCTGTCCAGGCCCCGCCCGCGCCGGTCGCGAGCGCACCGGCCACTGCGCAGGCACCGCCGCCGGCGGCAGATGCCGCTCCGACGCCGGCCGCAGCCGCGGCGCCCGAGGTGAAAACGCCCGCGCCGGAGGCGGCGCACGCCGAGGGCGAGGACGCGGTCCACGCCGAGGCCGAGGCGCAGGCCGACGCCGAGCTGCATCCCGCCCGCGCCGGAGGTCGACGCATCCGAGCAGGGAGAGGACGCCGTGCACGCCGAAGCGGTTGCCAACGCCCCTGTGCAGGACGGCATAGCGGAGCAGCCGCCGAGTGAGCCTGAGCCGAGCGCTGCTGCGGCCGAGCAGCCCGAGACGGTCGTCGCGTCCGGCGAGGCGCCGGCGGCAGCAGACAGCCAAGAGACAAAGACGGAGGCCAGCGCATCATGAGCACTGTCGAGATCGGCGCCAAGGACGTGAAGGCGCTGCGCGAGCGCACCGGCGCGGGGATGATGGACTGCAAGAAGGCCCTCACCGAGGCCGAGGGCGACATCGAGAAGGCGATCGAGATCCTGCGCGTGAAGCAGGGCAAGAAGATCCAGGACCTCGGCGAGCGCGCCGCGACCGAGGGCACGGTCCAGGCCTACGTCCACGCCGGCTCGAAGGTCGGCGTGCTGATCGAGGTCGACTGCAACACGGACTTCGTCGCCAAGAACGACGACTTCGTGGCGTTCGCCCGTGAGGTCGCGATCCAGATCGCGGCGACGCCGACCGTCAAATACGTCAGCCGCGACGACGTGCCGGCGGAGCAGCGCGAGGCCGAGGCGCGCATCTACGAGCAGGAGGCCGCGGACAAGCCCGAGAACGTGCGCGAGAAAATCGTCGCCGGCAAGCTCGACTCGTGGCTGCAGACGATCGTGCTGCTCGAGCAGCAGATGCACAACCCCAAGTTCGACGGCAAGACCGTTCAGCAGCTGCGCGACGAGCTGACCGCGACGACCGGCGAGAACGTCGTCATCCGCCGCTTCGCCCGCTTCGCAATCGGTCAGTAGCCAGGAACCCGTGGACGCTGCGTGGGGCGGCGTCCTCGATCGCTCATGTGCGAAGCACACTTCGCTCGACTGCGTCCTTGCCCCACTTGGTCCACGGCTCCCTGGTCGTTTCGTTGAGCGGATAGGCTCTCCCGGCCGATGGCCCCCGCCTTCAAACGCATCCTTCTGAAGCTCTCCGGCGAGGCGCTGATGGGCGAGCTCGACTACGGCACCGACCCCGAGCGCGTGGTCGGCGGTCGCGCGGCAGGTCGCGGCGGTGCGCGACCAGGGGGTGGAGGTGGCGATCGTGGTCGGAGCGGGCAACATCTACCGCGGCATGCAGGGCGCGGCGGCGGGCATGGACCGCTCGACCGCCGACTACATGGGCATGCTGGCGACGGTCCTGAACGCGCTGCCGCTGCAGGACGCGCTCGAGAAGATCGGCACCAACACGCGCGTGCAGTCGGCGCTGGGCATCTCCGAGGTCGCCGAGCCCTACATCCGCCGGCGCGCGATGCGCCACCTCGAGAAGGGCCGCGTGGTGATCTTCGCCGCCGGCACCGGCAACCCGTTCTTCACGACCGACACCGCAGCCGCGCTGCGAGCGGCGGAGATCCACGCCGAAATCATCCTGATGGCCAAGAACGGCGTCGAGGGCGTCTACACGGCCGACCCTGCGCTCGACCCGACGGCCGAGTTCATCCCCGAAATCACGCACATGGAGGCGATCGAGCGCCGTCTGCGTGTGATGGACTCGACGGCGCTCGCGCTGTGCATGGAGAACGGCATGCCGCTGAACGTCTTCAACATGGACGACGACACCAGCCTCGCGAAGATAATCTCAGGCGTGCGCGTGGGCACGCTTGTATCGACAGCCGGAGGAGAGGGCGATGGCCACTGAGAACCTGATCGACGAACTGCTCGAGGACGCGCGCGAGCGGATGAGCAAATCGGTCGAGTCCGCCACGCACGAGTTCTCGACGGTGCGCACCGGACGCGCGAGCCCGTCGCTGCTCGACCGCGTCATGGTCGACTACTACGGCGCGATGACACCGCTGAACCAGCTCTCGACGATCTCAGCGCCCGAAGCTCGCCTGCTGACGGTGCAGCCGTACGACAAGTCGTCGATCAAGGCGATCGAGAAGGCGATCAACGAGTCCGACGTCGGCCTGACACCCGTCAAACGACGGCAACCTGGTCGGCTGGTGATCCCGGAGCTGACCGAAGAGCGCCGGCGCGATCTCGTCAAGATCGTGCGCAACCTCGCCGAGGAGGGCCGCGTCGCGATGCGCAACGTCCGCCGCGACACGATGCAGCAGCTGCGCGAGCTGAAGTCCGAGGGCGAGGCGTCCTCCGACGACGAGCATCGCGCGGAGGTCGAGCTGCAGAAGCTGACCGACGGTCGCATCGCCGAGCTCGACAACGTGCTCAAGAGCAAGGAAGAGGAGATCCTCGCAGTCTGATGCCCGACGCCGGGGAACCCGCAGAGCGCGGGCGGGTTCGCTACCTCGCGATCATCACCGACGGCAACGGCCGCTGGGCGCGCGCCCGGGGAATGCCGGTCAACGAGGGCCACAGCGCAGGCGCCGACACCGTCAAGGCACGGCTGCGCGACGCCGCCGAGCTCGGCATCGAGGAGTTCACCGTGTACTCGTTCTCGACCGAGAACTGGTCGCGCCCGGCGCGCGAGGTCCGAGGCCTGATGGAGATGTTCTCGCAGCGCATCGGCGGCGAGACGCCGGAGCTGCACGAGGAAGGCGTGCGAATGCGCTTCATCGGCCGGCGCGAGGGGGTCGAGCGAGCGCCTGGCCGAGCAGATGCGTGGGCGGAAGAGCTCACGCGCGCAAACAGCCGCATCACGATGTTCGTGGCGTTCAACTACGGCGGGCGCGCAGAGATCCTCGACGCCGCCCGCCGCTTCGCCGGCGCAACCGAGGATGAGTTTCGCGCGTGCCTGTACGCGCCGGAGATGCACGATCCCGACCTGATCATCCGCACGAGCGGCGAGCGGCGACTGTCCAACTACCTGCTGTGGCAGTCGGCGTACTCCGAGCTGGTTTTCCGCGAGGAGCTGTGGCCGGACTTCACGCGCGAGGCGCTCGAGCAGTCGCTGGCCGAGTACGCCGAGCGCCAGCGTCGGTTCGGCGGGCGCTGACGAGCCGCTGATGGGGAGCGCTCCACACACGCCCGCCGGCACACGCATCGCGCGAGAGCCATCGCCAGAGGCCTCCGGCCGGCGCAGCCGCGGTCGGGGCTCGGCGGCGCGCCGTCGGCGGCGCGGGCCCCGTTCTGAGCTCAGCAGGCGCCTGCTCGCGGCGGTCCCAGCGATCGCCGTGGCGCTGTTCCTCGTGATCGAAGGCGGCCTCGTTTTCGCGCTCGGCATGTTCGTGCTGGGCGTCGTCGGCATGCACGAGCTGTACGCGATGTACGAGCGCGCACACCCCGCGCGCCTGGGTGGCTTCATCGCGCTCGCCGGACTGCTGGCGGCGGCGCTCTACGGCAGCCAGTTCCAGATCCTGCTGGTCGCCGTGGCGGCCCTGCCGCTGGTGTTCGGGCTGACGCTGGCACAGCCGCGGCCGTCGGTGGGGGGGATCGCGGTGACGCTGCTCGGCATCTACTGGATCGGCTTCGCGCTCGCGCACGCGGTGCTGCTGCGCGGCCTCCCACACGGCCTCGGCATCGTCATCGACGTGGCCGTCGGCACCTTCCTTGGCGACACCGGCGCGTACATCGGCGGGCGCATGTTCGGGCGCCGGCCGCTCGCGCCGTCGATCTCCCCGAACAAGACCGTCGAGGGTCTCGTGATCGGGATGCTGTCCGCGATCCTCGGCGTCTGGATCGCGGGGCGCTACCAGGAATGGCTGCCCGGCACGCACGCGCTCGTGCTCGGCGTCGGGGTCGCGCTCGTGGCGCCGATCGGCGACCTGTTCGAGTCGTTCGTCAAGCGCGAGGCCGGTATCAAGGACTCGGGCGGGCTGTTCGGCCCTCACGGCGGCGTCGCTCGACCGGCTCGACGCGGTGCTGTTCTCGGCCGTCGTCAGCTACTACATCTGGTCGGCGTACGTGCACTGAGGCTCCTATGATCGGCCCGTGCCCAGATCACCCTCGGCCGCCGTCGCGGCGCCCACCGCGCGCGTGATCGGAGGAAAGTGCCCGCGCGTAAGCGCCTGCTGATCCTCGGCTCTACCGGCTCGATCGGCACGCAAGCACTTGATGTCTGCTCGCGCAGCGACGAGCTCGAGGTCGTGGGCCTGTCGGCGGGCGGCTCGTGGCAGGCGCTGCTCGAGCAGGCACGCGCCCACGACGTGACCCGGGTCGTGCTCGCCGACGAGCACGCCGCCGCACAGGCCTCCGAGGCATGGACCGGCGGCGAGGTGCTGACCGGCGCCGAGGGGCTCGTGCGGCTCGTGGTCGAGTCGGGCGCCGACCTCGTGCTGAACGCGCTCGTCGGCTCGGTCGGGCTCGGACCGACGGTGGCGACGCTCGGCGAGGGGATCGATCTGGCGCTCGCCAACAAGGAGTCGCTGGTGGTCGGCGGTGAGCTCGTGACGGCGCTCGCGGAGGCCACCGGTGCGCAGATCATCCCAGTTGACTCCGAGCACACGGCGCTTCACCAGCTGATCGCCGGGCAGCCGCCGGGAGCGGTGGAGCGCCTGACGATCACCGCCAGTGGCGGCCCGTTCCGGGGCCGCCGTCGCGATGAGCTGCAGGACGTGACCGTCACGCAGGCGCTCGCGCACCCGACGTGGGCGATGGGGGGCAAGATCACGATCGACTCGGCCACGCTGATGAACAAGGGACTCGAGCTGATGGAGGCCCATCACCTGTTCGGCACGCCGTACGAGCGCATCGACGTGGTCGTGCACCCGCAGTCGCTCGTTCACGGGATCGTGCAGCTCGCCGACGGGGCGATGCTCGCCCATCTCGGGCCGCCCGACATGCGCATCGCGATCTCCTACGCGCTGCACGGCGGCGAGAGCGTGCGGCTGCCGGTGTCGGCGCTCGACCTCGCCGGCCGTCGGTGAGCTGACGTTCGAGCCGGTCGACCTCGACGCGTTCCCGTGTCTGCGCCTCGCCGGAGACGCGGCGCGCGAGGGCGGCACCGCACCGTGCGTGCTCAACGCCGCCAACGAGATCGCCGTGCACGCGTTCCTGGAGGAGCGGCTGCGCTTCCTCGAGATTCCCGACGTGATCGAGCAGGCGCTCGAGGAGCTGGGCAGCGAGCCGGTGCGCTCGTTCGAGTCCCTGTACGAGGCCGACCGGCAGGCACGCGAGGTAGCGCTGGAGGCGGTCTTGCAACGCGGCTGACGAACCGGCGGCAGGCGCGCCGACGCCTGCCACACTGAGTCTGTGAGCTGGATACTGGTCCTCGTCGGAATCATGGCGCTCGTGATCCTGCACGAGCTCGGGCACTTCGCCGTGGCGAAGGCGGTCGGCATGCGCGTCGAGCGCTTCTCGCTGTTCTTCCCGCCGACGATCTTCAGCGTACGTCGGGGCGAGACCGAGTACGCGCTCGGAGCGCTGCCGCTCGGCGGCTACGTGAAGATCACCGGCATGAGCCCGGAAGAGATCGGCACCCTTGAACCCGAGGTGGCCAGGCGCGCGTACTACAACCAGGCGCCGTGGAAGCGGATCGCGGTGATCATGGCCGGGCCCGGCGTGAACCTGCTGATCGCGTTCGCGATCTTCTGGGCGATCCTCGCGTCGGGCAGCCTGACCGGCGCCTCGACGCTCGAAAGCCTCAACCCCTCGATCCACACCGTCGAAACGAGCGCCTCGGTCGGGGCGATCGAGCAGGGCGCGCCCGCTCAGGGCATCCTGCGCCCCGGTGACCAGATCATCTCGGTCGACGGTCGCCGCGCAAGCGTCAAGTCCGTCGTCGCGGTGGTCAGCGCCGATCGCTGCGTCGGCGCGCAGACCAACGGCTGTATCGCCGCCACGCCTGTGCGCCTCGAGGTCCGCCGCGCCGGACACGTGCTCGCGCTGTCGGTGCGCCCCCGTTACAACAGGACGTTCGGGCGCATGCTGATCGGCTTCAACTTCGGCGTCACGGCGAAACCCGTGGGCGTGTTCGCGGCCGCCGGCGTCGCTTTGCAGGAGATGTGGACGACGACCACCAACATGCTCACGAACGTCGTGCACGCCTTCACCAGCGCCAAGGTCCGCCACCAGCTGCACAGCATCGTCGGGATCTCAGAAATCGCGCACGAAAGCGTGCTCGCCGGCGCCGGCTACGCGCTCGTGTTCGCCGGCTTCATCTCGCTGGTGCTGGCCGTCTTCAACCTGTTCCCGTTCCTGCCGCTGGACGGCGGCCACGTGCTGTGGTCGGTCGCCGAGAAGGTCCGCGGCAAGCGCATCTCGCTCGCTGCGATGTACCGCTACAGCTCGGTCGGGATCGTGCTGCTGGCGTTCCTCGTGATCAACGGCATCAGCAACGACATCGGCCGGCTCGGGGGTTGAGCCACGCCGTCCGGCCGCCAAGGCCGGCGAGCGCTCAGCTGCCTACGGGCTTGACCGAGACCCAGCTCTTGACCAGCGGGCCGAAGCGCTCGGGCAGCGCCGGGCCGAACAGCGACTCGAGCTCTGCGCGGCGCAGCAGCGAGATCTCTTCCCAGCCGCCCGTCACGCCCAGGCGCCAGTATGGGCGACGCCAGCGGGGCGCGAGCCAGTGCGCGCCGGGCAGCAGCGAGTGCGGCTCGAGCGGGAAGCCGAAGGCAGGCGTCTGCACGAACCAGCCGCGTCCGACGCGGCGCAACTCGGCGGCGAACGCCGCCCGCCGCACCGGCGGCACGTGCTCGATCACGCTCGAGCAGTACACGAGATCGAACTCGTCGTCGGCGAACGGCAGCCCGTCGGCGGGGTCCGCGCGCACGAACGGGCCTGGATACGTGGGCCGATCGACGATGTCACGCCCGTGATGTCGAGTTCGGGCTCGAGCCCGAGCAGACCGAGCGCGCCGCAGCCGACGTCCAGGATCCGCGCGCCCGAGTCGATCCGGCACAGCGCGAAGAAACGAGCGTGCCGGCGATGGCGGGCCCGCGCCGCGAAGGGCCCGGCGAGGCGCGCCAGCGGGCCTCGGGCCGTTGCATAGACATCAGACATGGTCTGCAATCGTGGCGGACCGGGCGGCGTAGGGCGTAGCCTCGAGCGTCCACCGCGGCACGCGCATCCCCGCGAACTAGAATCCAGCCCATGGCCTCAGAACGCCAGATCCACGTCGGCCCTGTCGCGATCGGCGGCGGCGCCCCCGTGGCGGTGCAGACGATGACCAAGACCGAGACCGCCAACCTGCAGGCGACGATGGACCAGATCCGCACGGTCGCGGAGGCCGGCGCGGACATCGTGCGCGTCGCGGTGCCACGCGAGCAGGACGCCGAGGCGCTGAAGACGATCGTCGCGCAGTCGCCGATCCCGATCATCGCCGACATCCACTTCAACCACACGCTCGCGCTGAAGGCGATCGAAGCGGGCGCGCACTGCGTGCGCCTGAACCCCGGCAACATCGGCGGCCCCGAGAAGGTCGCCGAGGTGATCGTCCTGGCCAAGCAGCGCGGCACGCCGCTGCGCGTCGGCGTCAACTCGGGCTCGCTGCCCAAGCATCTGCGCCAGCTCGAGTACGAGGACCCCGTCGAGGCGCTCGTCACCGCCGCGCTCGAGACGGTCGAGCTGATGGAGAGCCTCGACTTCGAGAACTTCAAGGTCTCGATGAAGTCCACGTCGGTGCCCAACACAATCGCCTCCAACCGCATGCTCGCCGAGAAAATCCCGTATCCGCTGCACCTCGGGGTCACCGAGGCCGGAACCAAGTGGTCGGGCTCGCTGAAGTCCGCCGTCGGCCTCGGCACGCTGCTGGCCGACGGCGTCGGCGACACGATCCGGATCTCGCTGTCCACCTTCCACGCCGAGGAGGAGGTCAAGGTCGCGTGGGAGATCCTCAAGGCGCTGAAGCTGCGCCAGCGCGGCCCCGACCTGATCGCCTGCCCGACGTGTGGGCGCCTGCAGTTCGACATGGACTCCGTCGTCGCCGAGGTCGAGCGGCGCCTGGAAGCCTACGAGGACCCGATCGAGGTGTCCGTGCTCGGCTGTGCCGTCAACGGCATCGGCGAGGCGCGCCACGCGGACTTCGGCATCACCGGCGCCAAAGACATGGGAATGATCTACTCCAAGGGCGAGCCGCTCAAGAAGGTGCCCACCGAGCAGCTCGTGGAGGAGCTCTTCAAGGAGATCGACCGCTACTACGCCGCCGGCAAGACGGTCCAGCGCGACGAGGCCGCCGCCGCCGACGCGCGACGGTGGCTCGCCGAGAACGAGGACACCACGGCGATGACCCCCGAGCGGATCGCGGCGCTCGAAGCCGCCGCGACGCAGGAGGACGCGAACGCGGGCGCAGTGCTCGAGTCGATGCTCGCCGCGCCCAGCCCCGAGCCTGCCGCCGAGGCCATCGACGAGGCCGTCTCGCCTGTCGCCGGGCGACGCTTCACCCGCACCTGAGGCCGATCGCGGCGCTCAGGCGACCAGCGCGCTCGTGAGGATCTGCTCGAGCTCGCCGCTGTCGCGGAGCGCGCGCACCAGGTTGTGCGAGCCGCCGGCGTAACGGCGCAGGTGCACCGCCGGAATGCCCTCGAGCCGCTCGGCGTGGGCGCAATCGAGCTCCATGGTGTCGTCGAAGAAGACCTCGTAGCGCGTCGCGCGGCGCCGCTCGGCGTCACCGAGGACCGTGCGAACGTCGCTCCAGCGGCGGTCGAGGCGCCCATCGCGCGCCAGCGGCTCCACGTACTGCTCCCAGCGCTCGTCGTGCATCTGCGCGAGCGCCTCGGGCTCGATGATCGTCTGCGGCGAGAAGCTGAGCACCACGTCAGCCTCGAGCAGCCCGCCGAGCACGAGCACCGCGTACCCCCCGGCGGAGGAGCCCGCGAGCACAAGCCGGCTGACGTGGTGGCGTTCGATCAGCCCGCGCAGGTCATCCGCGAGCGCGGGCAGGCTGTCACCGTGCCCGGGCACGCCCCGGTGATACCAGGCCTGCTCGAGATCGCGCAGGAACAGCCGTTTGACGGGCAGCTCCCGGGTCATGTTCAGGAACTCGAAGGGCGGGATGCCGATCGACAATTTCATCCCGCCGAAGGCGATCAGCAGCGCGCGCGCCGGGTCGTCCATTCCCAGGGCGACCATCGGCTCGTCGCCGTCGACCTCGAACTGGCGAATCGCGCCCGCCCGCTTCGCGGGCGGCGCGGCGCGGGTCCTACCCGCGCCGGCCCGCCACAGCCCGCGCGCACGCTGGCGCCAGCCCATCTGCGCGGAGCCCTATGCGAGCGACGCGTCCGCGCCGGGATCAGCGGTGCTCGGCATGGAGTCAGCCGGCTGCGCTGAAGCGCTCGGCGACCTTCGACCAGTCGACGACGTTCCACCACGCATCGATGTAGTCGGGGCGGCGGTTCTGGTACTTGAGGTAGTACGCGTGCTCCCACACGTCGACGCCGAGCAGCGGCGTCTTGCCGTCGGAGATCGGGTTGTCCTGGTTGGCGCTGCCGACGATCGCGAGGTTGGCGCCGTCGAGGATCAGCCACGACCAGCCCGAGCCGAACTGTTTGATGCCGGTTTCCTTGATCTTGGCCTGGAAGTCCGCGAAGGAGCCGAACGTCGAGCCGATCGCGTCGCCGAGCGCGCCACTGGGCTCGCCGCTCGATCGATCCCCACCCGCCCTCATGTTCTCCCAGAACATCGTGTGGTTGTAGTGGCCGCCGCCGTTGTTTTTGACGGCCGTCAGCTTGTCGGCCGGAACCTGGCTCAAGTCGCTCATGAGCTCCTCGATCGGCGTGTCCGCCAGCGGCGTGCCCTCGAGCGCGGCGTTCACGGCCGTGACGTAGGCCTGGTGGTGCTTGTCGTGGTGGAATTCCATCGTCGCCTTGTCGATGTGCGGTTCGAGCGCGTCATAGGCGTAGGGGAGCGGCGGAAGTGAATAGGCCATGTCGGGACTCCTTTTCGATGTCGCTCGGAAGTTCGGTTCGGTCGCTGCTCGCTGTTCTATCAAAGGCGGGCATCAGCGCTGGGGATTAGGCTTGACGGATGTCGCCGCTCGCCACCGGCCGCCCCGGCCGCCCCGCCGCCTCCACGCGCGAGGCCGCCCTGATGCTCGCGCGCAAGCGCTTCCTCGCCCGCGAACGCGTCGACGTGCAGGGGATCGCGCGTGAGCTCGGCCTTGCACGGGCGACGATGCACCGCTGGTTTCAGACACGCGAGCTGCTCCTCGGCGAGGTGCTCGGCGCGCTCGGCGAAGAGCGCCTGCTGTCGATCCGCAGCGAGGTCGGCGGCAACGGCGCAGCGGCCCTGCTCGAAACGCTCGACCGCTTCAACCGCGAGGTCGCCGCCACCCGCGGGATGCGCGCGCTGTTCGCTCAGGAGCAGGAGCGCGCGCTGCGGATCCTCACCTCGAGCGCCGGGTCAGTCGAGCCGCGTGTCGTCAGCTGCATCGAGCGCCTGATCGACGCCGAGGTGCAAAACGGGAGCTTCGTCGCACCGACGCCGCCCGCTGTGCTCGCCTACGCGATCGTGCGGCTGGGCGAGGCGTTCCTGTACAACGATGCCATCGCCGGCATCCGCGGCGACACCGCGCGTCTGCGCCAGGTCGAGGCCGCGCTGCTCGGCGTGCAAGTGCGCTAGGGACCTGGCGCGCACGGAGCGCGCAACGCTCGCCGCGAGCCAGCCGGCGAGCGGTAGCATCCGCTGCCATGATCGGACGATCGGCCAAGCTGTTCGCCGCCGCCGGCCTCGCGGCACTGGTGCTGATCGCCGCGAGCGGCCCGCTGGCGAGCTCCGCGCTTTCGCAGCCGTCGAAGACGGTCTGGCTGTGCAAGCCGGGGATCGCCGGCGATCCTTGTACCTCGCCGCTGACCGCGACCGTCGTCCAGACCAACGGACAGACGAGCATCGAAGCAGCGACGGTCAACACCAAAGCACCGATCGACTGCTTCTACGTGTACCCCACGGTCAGCAAGCAGACGACTGAAAACGCGAATCTGCACATCGAAGCGCAGGAGACCTCGGTCGCGATCTCGCAGGCGTCGCGCTTCTCCCAGGTCTGCAAGGTGTACGCGCCGATGTATCCACAGGTGACGCTGGCGGCGCTCAACAGCGGCAAACCGGTCAGCACCGCCGCGAGCATCACCGCGTACATCGGCGTCGTCAAGGCGTTCGCCGAATATCTCGCGAAGTACAACGACGGACGCGGCTTCGTGCTCCTCGGACACTCCCAGGGCGCGCTGATACTCGAGCAGCTGATCAAGGGCGTGATCGACCCCAATGCCGGACTGCGCCGCCGGCTCGTCTCCGCAGATCTGATGGGCGGCAACGTGCTCGTGCCCAAGGGACGGCTCGTGGGCGGCACCTTCGCGCACGTCCCCGTCTGCCAGGCAGCGATCCAGACGCGCTGCGTGATCGCCTATTCGAGCTTCCTCAAAGAACCACCCAACCCCTCGTTCTTCGGACGTCAGAACAGCCCGCTGCTGCAGCCGGGCGTCGTCAACGTCGGCAAAGAAGTCGTGTGTGTGAACCCGGCGCTGGCGATGCAGAACGGCGCCAGCGGGGCACTGCTCCCCTACGCGCCGACCATCACATCCTCAGAAGGGCTGTTCGAACAACCCCCCACCGCGAGCACACCCTGGGTCACCGCGCCGGATGAGTACACGGGTCAGTGCCACAAAGAACACGGCGCCAGCTGGCTGCAGATCAACCCGGTCGGCCCAGCGATCGATCCCCCGGAATACGTCAAGGAAGGCCTCGGCCCCGAGTGGGGTCTGCACGTCTACGACGTCAACATCGCCCTGGGCAACCTCGTGCACGCGACCGCGCTGCAGTCCGCCGCGTACGCGACGAAACGCTAGCAGCGCCGCCGCGAGGCGCCCTCGGCGAGCGGCGCACCGATGCCCCGTCGCGCACGTGTTTGAGACTTCGGCGATCAACACGCCCGGCAGCATCACGCCTGAAGGCTCAGCGATCGCCTACGTCGGCGTGCTGAGCGCGTTCGAGGAATACCTCGCGCGCTACAACAACGGGCGCGGCTTCGTGCTGATCGGACACTCGCAGGGCTCGGCGATGCTCGAGCAGCGGATCAAGGAACGGATCGACCCCAACCCCGCTGGCACCCGGCCCGACTCGCCACGGACGGCGGTCGGGTTGGGGAGGCCACGTCCTCACAGCGATCCAGACGCGCCGGCGCACGGCCCTATACGCTCGTGCCTGTGCTCGCAGTCGATGTGCGCGGGCCGCCAGCCCCATGACCCGCCTCTCCGAATACCTACTGCCCACCGAGCGCGAGGCGCCCGCCGACGCCGAGGCGATCTCGCACAAGCTGATGGTCCGCGCCGGACTCGTGCGCCAGCTCGGCGCCGGGATCTGGACGTGGCTGCCCGCCGGTTGGCGCTGTCACCAGCGCGCGGTGGCGATCATCCGCGAGGAGATGAACGCGATCGGCGGCGAGGAGATGCTGATGCCCGTGCTGCAGCCCGCCGAGATCTGGAAGCGTTCGGGCCGCTATGACGTCGATGCGCTGTTCAAGCTCACCGACCGCAAGGGCTCGGAGCTGGTGCTCGCGATGACGCACGAGGAGGCTGCCACGACGCACGTGGCGCAGGTCGTGCGCTCCTACCGCGACCTGCCGCTGATCCTCTATCAGTTCCAGGTCAAGGAGCGCGACGAGGCACGTCCTCGCGCGGGCGTGCTGCGCACGCGCGAGTTCATCATGAAGGACGCCTATACGTTCGACCGCGACCGCGCCGGCCTCGAGGAGCGCTACCAGCTGCACGTCGGCGCGTATGACCGCATCATGGAGCGCAGCGGCCTGCGCTGGTACCGCGTCGAGTCCGACGTCGGCATGATGGGCGGTTCCGGTGCGCACGAGTACATGGCACCGTGCTTGGCGGGCGAGAACGAGGTTGTGCTCGCAGACGGCTATGCCGCGAACCTCGAGGTCGCGAGCGCCGAGCCGCAGCCGGTGACGCTGCCGGCCGCCGGCACGGGACCGGAGCCTGTCGCCACGCCCGGCATGACGACCATCACCGACGTCGCCGCCCACCTTGACCTCGAGCCCGGCGCGCTGCTGAAGGCATATCCCGTCGTAGTCGCCGACGCTGAGGGCGGCGAGCGGCTCGTCCTCGTAATCGTGCGCGGGGACCACCGCGTGGGCGAGATCAAGCTCGCAAACACCCTCGGCGCCACGCCGCGCCAAGCGCGGGTCGAGGAGATCGAGGCCGCGCTCGGCCCGGCCGGCTTCATCGGCCCGGTGGGCGTCGGCGCGGACGTGGAGATCCTGCTCGACGCCGGCGCCGCCGGCTTCGGTGCGGGCGGCTACGTCGCCGGCGCCGGGCGCCCCGACGAGCACCTGCGCGGCGTCGTGCCCGGTCGCGACTTCGCCTACCGCGAGGTCGACGTGCGCGAGGTGGGCTCTGGCGACACCATCGCCGGCAGCGCGATCACGATCGAGCCCGCGATCGAGGTCGGCAACATCTTCAAGCTCGGGACCCGCTACTCCGAGCCGCTCGGGGCGCGCTACCTGGATGAGAACGGGGAGGAGCAGTTGATCTGGATGGGCTCCTATGGGATCGGCCCCGCGCGCATCGTCGCCGCCGCCGTAGAGCAGTTCGCCGACGAGCACGGCATCGCCTGGCCACGGGCGCTCGCGCCGTTCGCCGTGCACGTTGTCGCACTCGGCAGGCCGGGCACGCCCGAGCGCGACGCTGCCGACGCCCTGTACGAGACGCTGCTCGCGGGTGGGGTGGACGTGCTCTACGACGACCGCGAAGCCGGTACCGGCGAGAAGTTCGCCGACGCCGAGCTGCTGGGCTGCCCGGTGCGGCTGACGGTCGGGCGTCGCTCGCTGGAGTCAGGCGTTGCCGAGGTCCAGCTGCGCCGCGGCCGCCAGGAGGCTCCCGGCCTGCCGCTCACGGCCGAGCCCGCCGAGATCCTGCGGGCAGTGGACGAGCTGTGGCGAAGCGCCCCCTGAGACTGCTCGGACTCGACCGCTCCGGGCCGCCCCCAACGCAGACGCAGGCCGGCCAGCCGCTGCGCCCATGGACGTTGCCCAACGCGATCGGCTTCGCGCGCCTGGCGCTGATCCCGGTGTTTCTCCTCGTCGCGCTGAGCAGCAGCGACGGCATCGGCGCGCTCCAGGCGACGCTGTTCGCGCTGATCGGCTGGGGCGACTACGCCGACGGCATCGCCGCGCGCGTCACCGGGCAGTACAGCCGCCTCGGCGCGCTGATGGACCCCGTCACCGATCGGCTGCTCGTGATCTGCGGCGTCGTCGTCACATGGCACTTCCAACTGCTGCCGCGTTGGGCGCTCGCGATCCTCGCCGCACGCGAGCTGCTGATGCTCGCGGTCGGGCGCTACGCGCTCTCACATGGTGTCGAGCTGCGCATCAACTGGCCAGGGCGGCTCGCTGTCGCGCCGGTGATGGGCTCGTTCTTCTTCGCCATGACCGGGTTGCGAACCTTCGCCGAGGTGCTGCTGTACGTGGGTCTCGCGCTCGCGCTCAGTGCCAGCGTTCTATACGCGCGCACAGGCCTGCGCCAGCTGCGCGCGGCGGCCCATGCGGACGCTGGGAGGTCGATTCCATAGTCTCAAGCTCAGCCTGACCTTTTGGGCTATACTGGCGGCCTGGCCGGCGTTGCCGGCGTATCCGCAAACCCGGCGCAGGACGGCGTAAGCCCGGAGAGGAGAGCACCATGGACGAGACGTTCCCCGACCTTGGCTCGCTGTCGGACGTCGAACTCAAAGACGTCATCCGCCAGCTCACCGAGGAGGAGACCGAGATCTCCTACAAGCGGCGCATCCTGCACGGCAAGATCGACATCCTGCGGGCGGAGCTGGTCAACCGGCTGCGCCACAAGCACGAGGACGGCGACATCGCGATCACCGGCGAGGACGTCCAGAGGCTGACCGACATCCTGGCCAACCGCCAGCCATAGAGCCACATGGCGCTGCACTGCACCGAGTGCGGCTTCCTCAACGACGAGGGAGCCAACTACTGCCAGCGCTGCGGCGCGCTGCTCGCTCACGCCGAGGGCACCGGCGAGTCGGTGACGGCGACGTATCGGATCGACGAGACTGGCGAGCTCGTCCCGGTCGAGCTCGGCGAGGTCACCGCGCACGGACCGGCGCTCGTGATCCGCGCCGGCGGCGGGCGCGTGGGGGAGAGCTTCGCGATCGAGGGTGAGCGGATGAGCATCGGCCGGCGTCCCGAATCCGAGGTGTTCCTCGACGACGTCACCGTCTCGCGCGACCACGCGCTGCTGATCCGCCGTGGCGACGCGTGGTACCTCGACGATTGCGGCTCGCTCAACGGCACCTACGTGAACCGCTCGCGGATCGAGTCCCATCGCCTGGAGGAGGGCGATGAGGTGCAGGTCGGCAAGTACAAGCTGACGTTCCACGCACGCTGATGGCCGCGCACACGAAAAATGAAAGCCCGCCCGCCCATCAGCCACCGCTCGCCCGGGTCGAGCTCGAGCTCTCCGCCGGAGAGCTCGGCGAGCACGCGGAGCTCGGCAAGCGCCACAAGTCGTTGACGATCGGCGCGGTGTGCAAGGCCCTGGCGCAGGAGTTCCCCGACATCTCGATCTCCAAGATCCGCTACCTGGAGGACCAGAAGCTGCTGACGCCACGACGCACCCCCGGCGGCTACAGGCTCTACACGCAGGGCGACGTAGCGCGCCTGCGCACGATCCTGCGCATGCAGCGCGACGAGTTCCTGCCGCTGCGCGTGATCCGTCAGGAGCTCGCCGCCGGACGCGGCGGGCGGGATCCGATCCCCCGCCCGTGCCGGGCCGGGTCGGGCGCGAGGGCGCGCGTGGCTGGCGTCCGAGCGTCAGCGTGGGCCAGGGCAGCGGCGCGCTGTACTCGATGGACGACGTGCTCGAGGAGACCAAGGCGGAGGCCAAGCTCGTGCGCGAGCTCGAAGAGTACGGCGTCGTCAAGGGCGAGATGCGCGGCGGCGTGCGCTACTTCGACGAGACCGAGCGCGAGATCATCGCCGCGGTCGCCGAGCTCGCCCGCTACGGCGTGGGCGGGCGCAACCTGCGCGTGTTCCGCTCCTCGGCCGACCGCGAGGCCAACCTGCTGCAGCAGATCCTCGCGCCGGCGCTGCGCTCGCGCAACCCCGAGCGCCGCAAGGAGGCGGTCGAGGCGCTCGAGAACCTCGCCGCCGTGGCCACCCACCTCAAGCACCTGCTGCTCGTACGCGACCTGCGCAAGATCGTCAGGTGATGCGCCCGCCCGCGGGCGAACGCGTAGACCTGCGCTCGCTGATCCGCGACATACCCGACTTCCCCAAGCAGGGGATCGACTTCAAGGACATCACGCCGCTGATGGCGGACGCGGGCGCGCTGGCTGAGGCTGTGGAGCAGCTGGCCGCCTACGCAAGGCCGCTGCAGGTCGAGTGCGTCGTCGCCGCCGAGGCACGCGGCTTCCTGCTCGGCCCAGCGCTGGCGCTCGAGCTCGGCGCCGGCTTTGCGCTCGCACGCAAGCCCGGCAAGCTGCCGTATGAGACCGTCAGCGCCGAATACCTGCTCGAGTACGGCGAGGAGACGCTCGAGCTGCACACCGACGCCGTCGTCGCCGGGCGGCGCGTGCTCGTGCACGACGATCTGCTCGCGACCGGCGGTACGGCCGCGACGCTGTGCGACCTCGTCGAGCAGCTCGGCGGCGACGTCGTCGGCTGCGGCTTCCTGATCGAGCTCGCGTTCCTCGGCGGGCGCGAGCGGCTCGCCGGGCGTGACGTGCACGCGCTGCTGATGTACGAGTCCTAGGCTTCGCGGTCGTGCCCACAGCGCGTCGCAGCCGCACGATCGCCGCCCCCTCGCAGCAGCTGTGGGAGCTGATGCGCGACCCGCATCACCTCCCGCGCTGGTGGCCGCGGGTGACGCGCGTCGAGGACGTCGAGGCGGACGCGTTCACCGAGGTGATGAAGACGCGCAAGGGCAAACTCGTGCGCGCTGACTTCAGCGTCGTCTGCGACGAGGCCGAGCGGACCCTCACCTGGGTCCAGCGGATCGAGGGCACGCCGTTCGCGAGCGTGCTCGAGTCCGCTGAGACCGAGCTGCGCCTGGCGCCCCGTGAGGAGACCGCGACCGAGGTCACGATCGAGCTGCGCCAGCAGATGGCTGCCTCTTCCGCCCGCCACAACTCGTTCCTGAGGCTCGCGCCGCGCTTCGGTGGGCGCCTCGTGCGCCGCGCTGCGCTCGCCACGATCGACGAGGCGCTGGACGGGCTCGAGCGTGTCAGTGTCTGAGCCGAACGCGACCCCGGTGATGCGCTGGTGGGGCTGGGGCGACCCGCAGCACCCGCCGGCGCTGCCCGAGCATGCGTTGGGATTCCTGCGCGAGACCGTCGGTCTGGCAGCGCGTCCGCGCCCGCCCGTGGCGCTCGGACAGGTGCGCGTCGCGCCTCCGGCCAGCTCCGCGACGGTGCTCGCGGCGCTGCGCGCGATCGTCGGCGTCGAGCACGTGCGCGACGGACACGCAGAACGCGTGTTGCACGCCGCTGGCAAGGGCTATCCCGACCTCGTGCGCCTGCGCGCGGGCGCGCCCGACGGCGCGCCCGACGCGGTCGTCTATCCCGCCGGGCACGAGCAGCTGCGGGCGCTGCTCGAGCTGTGCTCGCGCAGCTCGCTTGCGGTCGTGCCGTTCGGTGGCGGCACCAGCGTCGTCGGCGGTGTCGCGCCGCTGCGCGGCGAGCACAGCGGCGTGCTGGCGCTCGACATGAGTCGCATGACGGACGTGCTCGAGCTCGACGCCCAGTCGGCCACGGTCAGCGTGCAGGCAGGCATCCGGGCACCGGCGCTCGAGCGTCACCTCGCCGCACGCGGGCTCACGCTCGGGCACTTCCCGCAGTCCTACGAGTACGTCTCGCTCGGCGGCTGCGCCGCGACACGCTCCGCGGGCCAGGCCTCGACCGGCTACGGCGCGATCGACAAGCTCGTGCTCGGGCTGAGGCTGGCCGCTCCTGCGAGCGAGATCGAGCTGCCACCGCTGCCTGCCAGCGCCGCCGGACCCGGTCTTCGTCAGCTGTTGATCGGCTCGGAGGGAACCCTCGGCGTGATCTCAGAGCTGGCGCTGCGGGTGCGTCCAGCTCCGGAGGAGCGCATCTATGAGGGCGTGTTCTTCGAGGACTTCGCCGTCGGCGGCGCCGCGCTGCGCACGCTCGCGCGCGAGCACGCGCTGCCGGACGTGGCGCGCCTGTCCGACGAGCAGGAGACGCGCATGTCGCTCGCGCTGGCAGGCACGCGCGGGCTCAAGGACCATCTCGGGCGCGCCTACCTGCGGCTGCGCGGCTATGGCGGCGGTTGTTTGGCGATCCTCGGCTTCGAGGGCGCAGGCGTTGAGCTGGCGAGCAGGCACAAGCGCGCGCTCGCGCTGGTGCGCGCGGGCGGCGGCCTCGCGGTCGGGCGCTCGCCCGGCGAGGCCTGGCTGCACGGGCGCTTCGCCGCGCCATACCTGCGCGACGAGCTGCTCACGCACGGCGTCATGGTCGAGACGCTCGAGACCGCCGCGCAGTGGTCGGCGCTGCCGCGACTGCACCGCTCCGTCGGCGAGGCGATCGCCGCAGCGCTGCGCGCGTGCGGAACACCTGGCCTGGTCATGTGCCACATCTCACACGTCTACGAGACCGGTGCCTCGGTGTACTTCACCCTGATCGCGCCGCAGCGCGACGGCGATGAGATCGAGCAGTGGCGCGCCGTCAAGCTCGCCGCCGGCGACGCGATCATCGCCGGCGGCGGCACGATCACCCATCACCACGCCGTCGGACGGGACCACGCGCGTTGGATGCCCGCGGAGGTGGGCGAGGGTGGGCTCGATGCGTTGCGCGCGGTCAAGGCTGAGCTCGATCCCGCGGGGATCATGAATCCGGGGAAGCTCCTGCCCGACCTCAGGTGATGCTCAACGGCCCACGCAGTACCGCCGGCCCCGGGTGGGTCGGTTTGGGGCTCGTCTCCTTCGTCAGCAGCACTTCGTGAAATTCGGCGGCGTTGGTGGGTAGCGGCGAGATGCCTTCGAGGCGATGTTTGGAGTTGACCGCGGAGCTCTTCGTCACCGGCACGAAGCTCGTGGGCGAGTTGTACAACCAGATCGCGTAGTAGAAGCCCCTCGCGAGCGGCAGGTTGCGGGCGTCGATGAAGAACGCGCGCTTGGAGCCTTCGGAGAGGACGTATGCGGCGCCGACACTCCCGATCCCTGGTTTGGCCGGTTTCAGCACGATCTGATCGTCGATCGTGGGGCCGGATTTCGTCACGGTGCTGGCGGTCTGGCCCGTCGTCGTGCCGTTGGCTTTCTTGGCGCTCGACCCGCCGGTGAGCAGCACGATGGCAACCGCTATCGCTGCGACGAGGACCACCAGCAGGATCGCGCCACCGACGCGGGAGCTGCGCTGCGAGCGCCCCACCGGCGTCGACGACGCTGCGGCTGTGCCGGAAGCAGGCGGGGAGGGGGAGGACAGGTCGCCGACGCGTTGCGGCGCAGCAGCGCCAGCGCCGGCGCTCCCGACGGGGCCGGCCGGAATCTCCGGCATGCTCGCGCCCGCCATCGGCGCGAGCTGCGCGGCGACGTCAGCGGCCCACGCCCGCGCGGGCTCCGAGCTGTTCAGCAGCGCGCGCGCGCGCAGACGCTCGGCGACGCCCGGCTGTTGGCCGAGCAGGTAGTCGCCGATTTCCTGGCGGCCGTCAGGCGCCAGCTCGCGCGCCCTGCCCGGGGCGAGCACGACGATCGCGGCGTGGGCACGGTCGTGGACCGCGCGCTCGGGGATGCCGAGCAGCGCCGCGACCTCCGCGTAGCTCTTGTGCTGGAGCAGCAGCAGCGACAGCGTCGCGCGCTGGTCGGGTGGGAGCTCGTCCAATCGACTCATGTTCTGTGAACGTCCGCCGCCGCAGGTGGAGACCCCGTCGGGCCGGTACCGGAGGGACCGTAGGCTATCGTGGCGCCCCCATGGACACAGCGGACAGCGACCGGATCGGCCGGGCAATCCGGGGTTTCGATCGGCTGTACGGTCTCGAGCTGCTGGCCTGCTCGGACACCGAGGTCAGCGCGCAGGCGACCGTCCGTGACGAGCTCAAGCAGCCGGCGGGCCTCGTCCACGGTGGCGTGTACGCGTCGATGGCCGAGGCGATGGCCTCGCTGGCGACCGCGCTGGGAGTCGCCGAGCGCGGCGACACCGCGATGGGCCTGTCGAACATGACGAGCTTCCTGCGCCCGATCACAGCAGGCGTCGTGCACGCGCAGGCGACGCGCATACATCGCGGCCGCAGCACCTGGGTGTGGGACGTGCGTTTCAGCGACGACGCCGATCACACGTGCGCGGTGACGCGCATGACGATCGCTGTGCGCCCGACCCCCGACGGTCCTGCGCCGCTGCCCCACGCGGGTTAGGCCGGCGGATGCATGGGTGGGGGCAGCTGCCTGGGCAGCGCCTTTTCGCCGAAGCCGGTGTTCGGTAGCGCGGGGGGCAGCGACGCGCCGGGCGAGCCGACTTCGTTGATCGGCACAACCGTCCTCGCGGCCGCCACAGCGGAACGCGCGCTGGTCGCATAGATATCCACCACGACGCCGGCGATTGGCAGCACGATCGTGCGCCCGGCGCGCGCCAGCAGCGCACCGACGCCTCTGATCCGTGCGCGGCGGGTCGGTGTGGAGCCGCCCGGCAGGAAGCCGTTGTCCGGCGAGGTCACCACCTCGATCGGCGTCACGCACGTCCCCTCGCCGCCCCTCAGGCAGGTACCGTAGTGCAGGCTGTACGCACCGCCGGGATCGACCGTGGCTTCGCTGACGGCCATGCCTTCGAAGCTGCCGCCCAGCCAGTACACGGGAAACGGCGCCGCGATCAGGCCCTCGAGGATGTTGTGCGGAATCGGGCGCTCCTGCACGGTGTTCCCGCACGAGCAGAGCACGAGCGCGCACACGGCGAGCGCGCACAACGCGGCGAGAGCGCGTAGGGGGGTGGCGGCAACGTGGACAGGCACGCGGGCAGGTTAACGGGCCCCTGATCGCCCCGCCGCCACTAGCCGCGGTAACGGTTGGTGATCGGCATGCGCCGGTCGCGCCCGAAGGCGCGCGGGGTGATCTTCACCCCCGGCGGCGCCTGGCGGCGCTTGTACTCGGCAAGGTCGACCAGCCGGATCGTACGGTCGACCTCGCGCTCGGGCAGACCCTGCGCGATCAGCTGCTCACGACTCGAGTACAGCTCCACGTAGCCCTCGAGGATCCGGTCGAGCAGCTCATACGGCGGCAGCGAGTCATCGTCGCGCTGCTCTGGGCGCAGCTCCGCGGAGGGCGGGCGCTCGAGGATCGAGTCAGGGATCGGGTGCTCGGCGCCGGCCGGCGCCTGCGGACCGTCGAGCGCGCTCGGCGCAAATCGGCCGGCCGACGAGTTGCGCCACTGCGACAGGCGATACACAAGCGTCTTCGGCACGTCCTTGATGACGGCGAAGCCTCCGGCGAGATCGCCGTACAGCGTGCTGTAGCCGACCGACATCTCGGACTTGTTGCCGGTCGTCACCACCAGCCAGCCGAACTTGTTGGACAGCGCCATCAGCAGGTTGCCGCGGATCCGCGCTTGCAGGTTCTCCTCGGCGAGGTCGGCCGCGCGTGCGGCGAACTCCACGTGCAGCGCCTGGTCATACGCGTCCATCACGGGCTCGATCCCCAGCTCGTGGGTACGCAGGCCCAGCGCGCCCGCGAGGGCACGGGCGTCGTCCTGGGTCGATGCGGAGGAGTAGGGCGAGGGCATGACCGCTGCGCTCACGCGCTCATGACCCAGCGCGTCGGCCGCCAGGCACGCGACGAGCGCCGAGTCGATCCCACCGGAGAGACCGAGCACGACGTGCTGAAAGCCGTTCTTCTCGACGTAGTCGCGCAGCCCGAGCATCAACGCGGCGTAGATCTCGGCCTCGACCGGCGCGAGCGGCTCTGCCAGCGGACCGCCCGGAGCACCCCCGGGCCTTGCCGGTGCGCCGCCGGGTAGCGCCGGTAGTGTGGGCAGCGCCAGCGCCTGCCGTTCTGAGCGCCGCGCGACGGGCCGCTGGCTGCTGTCGCGCAGGCGCGCCGCCGCGGCGGACTCGAGGTCGACGTCGCACACCAACAGCTCCTCACGAAACTGCGCCGCGCGCGCGATCGTCGTGCCGGTGTGGTCGATCACGCACGAGTGCCCATCGAACACGAGCTCGTCCTGACCGCCGACAAGACCGCAGAAGGCGACACACGCGATGTTCTCGCGCGCCCGTTGGGCGAACATCAGCTCCCGCTCGGCCCCCTTGCCGGCGTGGTAGGGAGAGGCGGAGACGTTGAGGATCAGCGTCGCGCCCGCGAGCGCCTCTTCGCTGGCGGGCGGTCCGGGCTCCCAGATGTCCTCGCAGACGGTCACGCCGAGGCGCTCGCGACCGATGTCGATGACCGCTCCGGCGGGGCCGGCCTGGAAGTAGCGCTGCTCGTCGAAGACGCCGTAGTTCGGTAGGTACACCTTGCGGTAGACCGCGTGTACGGCGCCGTCGGCGAGCACGGCGGCGGCGTTGTAGACGTCGGCGGCACGCTCGGGGTAGCCAACGACGGCGACCAGGCCGCGCGCGTCCGCGGCCAGCTCGCGCAGCGCTGCCGCGGCGTCGGCGAGGAAGTGCTCCTTCAGCAGTAGGTCCTCGGGCGGATACCCGGTGAGCGCCAGCTCGGGAAACAGGACCAGCTCGGCGCCGGCCTCGCCCGCTGCACGCATGCCCTCACGGATCTGCTGCGCGTTGCCGTCGATGTCGCCCACGGTGGCGTTCATCTGGCAGAGGGCGAGGCGCATGCGTCGGATCCTAGCCTTGGCCTGGTCACCAGCAGGGGCACCGTCTGATCCCGAGGGCGCGATCCAACTCTCAAGTGCGGGCGGTGAGGCTGCCGATGCCATCAACGTGATCCACCCACGCTCGCTGCTGCGCCACCCGGGCGCCTTGATCGTCACGACGCTGGCGGCGTCCGATCTCGCCTACCGCCTGCTGCTGCGCGACTCGCTGCGGCGCGCACTGGGCATCGACGCTACGGTCGCGCGCGCGTTCGGTCGTCCGCCTGCGAGGCGCTCAGCCGGCGCTCGCGGGCCGCGTCGCTGAGCGAGCGCCGCCTGCGGATCGCTTCGCCGAGGCACGGGTGCCGCTGCTCTGCGCCGCCCTGTCTTTGCGCGCTCGGCCTGCGCCGGGAGCGCGGCGCGTGCGCGAGCGCACGCCCGCGGCGCGTGCCAGCGAGGCGATCGCCGCCTCGAGGTCGCGCGCGATCTCGTCGAGCTTCGGCAGCGCGTCGTAATCGCCGAGCAGGCCGAAGCCCAGGTGACCGTCGTAGCTCATCACGGCGATCCCCAGCGCCTGGCGCTGCGCGAGCGGCACCACCGGGTAGAGCACCTGCAGGCGGCGCCCGAGCAGGTACAGCGGGAACTGCGGCCCGGGCACGTTCGTGACGACGAGGTTGAAGAACGGCTGGCGGGCCTGCAGGCGCGCGGCTTGGCTGAGGATCGTCGGCGGGGCGAAGCCGGCGAGGTTGGTCAGCACCTGTGCGCCGACCGCCTGACCGCCTCGCTTGAGGTCCTCCATCGCGCTGCTGATCCGGTGCAGAGCGTCGGCGGGGCTCTCCACGCCTACGGGCAGCGGCGCCCACATCGCTGCGACCTGATTGCCGACCACGGCCTCCCGCCGCGGTGCCCCGCCGCGCTGAGCCTTCGAGCGGACCGACACCGGCACCATCGCCTTCAGCTCGAGCCCCTCGGTGTCGTGACCCTGACTGCGCAGGTAGCGGCCGAGCGCGAGGCTGACCGACGCGAGCACTACGTCGTTGAGCGTGCCGCCGAGCGAATCCTTGATGCCCTTGAACTCCGCCAGCTGCGCGTCGACGAACGTGTAGCGGCGATGCGGCCCGATGTCGACGTTGAACGGGCTCGGCGGCGCCGGCGCGTTGATCCCCGCGAGCGTCGTCGCGCCGACGCTGGCGAGACCGTCCTTCACCTGCGAGACGGCCCGCCTGGGCGCGCGCAGCAGGGCGCGGGCGCCGCGCGCCATCTCAGCTGGCACCGTCGAGCGCTCGACGAGCGCCTCGCCCAGCAGCTTCGCCTGTCCCGGCAGCGGCTGCGCGCTCCAGGGCGTCGGAGGCGCGCTCGGGACCGGTTCCGCGGCGGTGTCGAACAGGACCGTCGTGATGTCCACGCCGGAGATGCCATCCACCAGCGCGTGGTGGGTCTTGGCGATCATCGCGAAGCGCCCGCCGGACATGCTCTGCACCAGCCACATCTCCCACAACGGCTTGGAGCGGTCGAGGCGTTGCGAGAACAGGCGCCCCGCGAGCCGCTTGAGCGCAGCGTCGTCCGCCGGCTTCGGCAGCGCGGTGTGGCGAATGTGGTAGTAGGGGTTGAAGTGCGGGTCGTCCGCCCACACGGGGCGGCCCTGCCCGAACGGCACGAACGCGAGGCGCTGGCGATAGCGCGGCACGAGGTGCAGGCGCCCTTGTATGTGCTCGACGAGATCCCTCAGTGTCGGCGCCTCGCCCTCGAAGACCATCACCGAGGCCACGTGCATGTGCGCGCTCGAATGATCCTCGAGGTGCAGGAACGTCGAGTCGAGTGCTGTCAAGCGGTCGGGATTGGCCATGGCATCGATTGTTGCGGTTGTCGGTGCCCGCGTCAACGACCCGCGCCAAACACTTGCGCGGCGGGCTTGCGGAGCGGGTCGCTACTCGCTCTCGTGGGCCTCCCCGTGAATGTCGCCGAGCGCGACGCGCTCGGCCAGCCGCAGCAGCCCGATCAATCCGTGCGGGCGCACATCCGCGCCCGGGCGCACCGCCACCGAGGAACCGTGCGGCCCGAGCACCTCAACGATCGTGCAGACGTCGCCGATCTGGCAGTCATCGCCGAATCGCGCTTCCAGCGCCTCCATCTGTTCTGCCACGACCTGACCGATCTTGGTTGCGTCCAGCGACATCTCGCGAGCTCCTAGGCGTAGAGATCCAAGCTGTGAATGATGCCCGATGAGCGTGGCGCGCCCGCTTTAGAGCATGTGCATGAGCGCCGCCGCGGCCACGAGTCCCGCGATCGCCACGCCGCCGACCGCCAGCACGCCTGCGCGCCAACGTCTTCCGACCCGATGGATCGTCGGCGCCGCATCGCCGGCGCCCGAGCCGGGACCCGGGTGAGGGGGGTCAGGCCAGCCGGCGCTCCCGAGGACTCCGGCTGCTCCGGCGCCGCTCGCCAGCAACGGTCGCTGACGTGCTTCCAGCGCGATCGCGTGCGCGACCTGCTCACGCAGCCGGTTGAGCTCGCGCCGGCGCAGGATCACAACGAGGCTCAGCAGTCCGACGACACCGAGGCCGACGAAGCCGAGCGCAGCGGCGAGCTTGGCGGAGAGGCTGGTTGTGGCGAATTCACGCGGCGGCAGGTTGACGCTGTGCGGCGTCGCGATCGTCGTAGCGGGTGGTGTCCGCCGCGTGGCGATCACCGGCAGCGTGTGCTCGGCCATCGCCAGCATCTCCCGCGGCCCAACACCGTTCGTGAGCGTGTTCTGGATCCAGTACGCCGCTCCCGCTTCGTGCCACGCGATCATCCTGATCTCTTCGCCGGCGTAGTAGAGGTCGTACGTTCGCGAACCGATCTGAACGGTTTGGCTGGGGTTGTTCAGCAGCGGCGGCTCGGTCCAGGAGCTTCCCTGCACGTCGTAGTATTCACCGAGGCCGCCGCGATCGATCACGATCACATACGCGGTGTAAGGGTGACCGTGGCGGTCGTGGATCGTGTACACACGCAGCGTGTCTGCTTCGGCGCTCGCGAAGGCATCGCGCACGCGCGGGTACTCGAGCGGGAACGGCAGCTGCGGCGAGGCTGCCCGCGCCTGCATGAGCGCTTCTCCGGATGTGGGGGTGAGCGACAGATGCGGCGCGGCGTGGCGAGTGTGCGCCCGCGCGCGTGAGGTCTTCACCACCTGGCTCGCCTTCACGGCTTGACTCACCTTGTGCGTCGAGATCGCGCTCGTCCCGTTCAGGAACGACCGCACCGCTTCGGTGATCTGTTCCGGCGAGGCGGTATCGACAGTGGGTAGGAGCGTGACGTGAAACGGCACCTGGCGCACGGGCTTGCCGGCCGATTCGACCAGCAGCTCGAGCAGCTGCAGCACCGGTTCTTCCCCGTGGAGGTCGGTTTCCATCGCCTTGCCAAGAATCTTCTCGAACTTTTCACGGTTTTCAAACAGCGTCGCGCCGTACTCGGCCTTCACTTCGAGCAGGAAGCGCTGGTCGCGCGCGTCACGGATCAGCGACGTGCTTTCGTGGCGGTTCGCCACAAATTCGAGCGCCTGCGCGCCGCACAAACGCTGATATCCCGGTTGAAGGTTGATTTCGAAGTACTGTTCGCCGCCCGGTTCGTTGACGTGGTAGTAGCGCTTGTCTACTGTCATGTACACGCAGCCCATTTCGTCGACGGCACGCTTGAACTTCGGGAAGCTCGTCACGAACACGTGGTTGATCACGTGGATCCCGAGAACGCGCTTGAGTGTTTCGACCATCAGCTTCACGCCGCCGGATGTGCCGCCGCCGTCCTCGTAGCCGTAGGTGTATGCGGAGTTGATGCGATTGGTGATCAGCTGCCCGTTGGGAGCCGTGAAGCTGACCTGCAGCTCGCGCGGGATCGAGAGCATCGAGATCGTCGGCTTGCTGGGATCGATTCGCACCAGCAGCATCTCGTTCGAATGGGGGAGGACGGCGCCACTCGGGTTGTTCTTCGGTGGCGGACGTTCGTCGTTGCCGATCAGCAGCAGAGTCTCCGGTTCGCCTTTGCCCGTCGGCGCGAGCACCTTCGGCGAGACCTTCACCGGCTTGTTGTGTTCGAGCGCCCTGACGACGGCGCTGACCTCGTTGCGGGCGATGGCGTACGTGGCGGCGCCGGTGAGCGCGACGATCGCCACGCCGGCAAGGAGCACGCGCTTGGCCATCCACCAGGCGCGCCGTGGCGGCTCAGGGGGGATCGGCCCGGCGGGCCCCGGGGGCGGGCGCAGCGTGGTGGGCGGTGGCGTGGCAGTGCTCAACGTCGGAGATGATCGTAGATGCCGGCGCCGGTGACGCCGGTCTCAGCGGCCCGCCGGCCAACTCGCCGCCGCGGTCCGCGAGGTGCGCCCCGCCCAGCGCACTGAGCTGGGCGGGGCGTTACTGCGTTCCTAGAGGCCGGGAGCAGTGGACAGCCACGCCCGGCGGCGCGAGGGTAGCGAAACGCCAACTACGGGGTGTTGACTGCTGACCACGCGGAATGTTCACTGAATACCTAACTTCGCACCTTCGAAAAGAGTGACGAGCCCGCCGCTCCCGTAGGCGCCGTCGTGTGAGGTGACGAGGAGCCCTGTGCCACTTTGCGTCGGATCGGCGTAAAACATTTCTAAAGAAATCGCCTGCAAACCCCCCGTTTTCGGGGCGACTGCCTAACGCGGCTACTCGTGTGTGACACTCGTCACACAGATCTCCAGCTAGGCGCCGATATCCTCCGAACAATTGTTCGACTCGCCGAGTCGCTCCCGTTGATGGGGGCGAGCGGGGGACCCACCTGCCGGCACGCACGAAAGCGAACCGGATGGGGCGAATCGGTCGCTGATGCGGCCGTAACGCCCGGCTGACACGCGCCCATGCGTGCGTCGGCGGGGCCGTGAGCCCGACAGCTAACCCCGTAAGCGTCACCAAGGAGGTTTGCCAACTTCATGCTCGTATCCCCGACGCCGCTTTCCGCGGCGCCTCTGGCACCGGTCGGCGTCAGCTCATCGGTAGCCGGTCCGAACCTGCCGACACCGCTCGACACCGCACTGAAGGTCCGCGACTACCAGCTCAACGTCCTCGCCGACCAGCGCACGAACGTCACCGGCACGCTGCTCGAAGACCACCGCCCCGGACAGCGAGGGCTCGTGGTCGCACTGCAGGCACTCGGCAGGCACGGGTGGCACGCGCTGGCCCGCGTGCGTACCCGCGCCGACGGTCGCTTCCGCATCAGCTACTCGCCGCGCCGACTGGGAAGCACCTGGCTGCGCCTGCGCTTCGCCGGCGACGTGTCCGAGGGCGCGTCACACCGGCGGCTCGGCAAGCTGAACGTGTACCGCTTGGCCGAGGCCTCCTGGTACGGCGGCGGCGGCAGCCTCGCGTGCGGCGGCGCACTGACGAGCTCCACGATGGGTGTCGCCAACAAGACGCTTCCGTGCGGCACGCTCGTCACGCTGCGCTACGGCGATCGCACTGTGCGCGTTCCGGTTGTGGATCGCGGACCGTACGTGACGGGACGCGAATTCGACCTGACCGAAGCGACCAAGGATGCACTCGGGTTCGCCGGCGTCGGGCAGGTTTGGAGCACCAGCTGAGCCAATTGAAGGCCTGCACGCGCGCCTGCAGTATGGGCGTGTGCGTGCAGGGGTTGGTTTTCCGGCTGGCGCTTCATTGAATCTGCCGATGTCCATGATCGTGAGCGCGTCTCGCACACAGGTATGGCTCGAAGGCCTCGGCGATTGGAGCTGGCCCGGGCAGGGCGGCGCGGTGGCCGAATATCTACCACCGCCATGGGTGCCCGCGTCCCCGCCGCGCCGCGAAGCCGCGGTCGGTGGCCGCGCGCTGCCGGCGCCGCCCCTGCCAGGGCGTGCGCGGGCTCGCAGGCTGATCACCGGTGTGCTGCTCGGTGCGCTCGCAGTCGTCCTCATCGCGCTCGCACAGGGCGGACAGCTGACGCTCGCGGGGCTCATCGGCGGGCACGGTGCCCCCGGCGAACAGGAAGCCGCGATCAGCTCGGCGCCGCCGCCGCCATCGCTGCCGACGTTGGCACCCGTCAGCCAGGACGCAGCAGGCAGCGCGATCGGCCGTGCCGCCTATCCCTCGGCCGCACTCAATGGCAGCGAAGGCTCGTTCCTCGCGTACCTGCCCTCCGGCTACGACGCCACCACCAGCCACTACCCGGTGCTGTACATGCTCACCGGCAATGACCAGTCCGACACAGCGTTTCTGCAGATCGGGCTGCAGGCGCAGCTCGACCAGCTGATCGCCAAGCACGCGATCCCGCCGCTGATCGCGGTGATGATCCAGGGCGGACCGGGCTCGAACAACTGGCGTAACACGGGACGCCTGCGCTACGAAAGCTACGTCCTCGAAGTGCAGCAGTTGATCGACCGGATGCTGCCGACGGTGCCCGCGCGTGACGCCCGTGCGGTCATGGGCGACTCGATGGGAGGCTACGGCGCCATGAACGTCGCGTTGGCCAACCCCTACCGCTTCGGCGTCGTCGAGAGCTGGCTCAGCTTCTTCAACGGCCTCGAAGGCGTGCTCCACGCCGATCGGCCGATCTTCTCCCGTCTCGGCCTGCACGCGTTCATCTACGGCGGCGAACAGGACCACATCGCCAACCCCGACGAGGATCTGCCATTCGCGTCGGCGCTGCGCGCTGCGGGCGCCGCGGCCACCGCCGCGATCTTTCCCGGCGAACACAGCCTGCAGACGATCGAGGCCCACCTCGAACACATGCTCGTCTTCGCCGGCCACGCGCTGCGCGTGCCCGCGTCCCAGCCCCATGGCGCGGCCTGAGCGCCGAGGCGGCCGCGCTCACGCGTTCGGCGCCTTCGGCGCCGCGTCGCGCGGCTCACCGTCGGAGAGCTGACCGTCGACTCACCGTCGGAGAGCTGACCGTCGAGGACCCGCAACCGCCGCACTCCCCGTCCGAGGGCTCGCGCCCCCAGTGACGGGGCCGGCCGGCGCGGGTTCCGATACCCGCGTTCGCAAACTGCGCGGAGTCCCAACATGGTGAAACCTAACTGGCCGCTCAGCCAGTATTATTGTGTGGCGTCCTGCAGCAACGAGCATGGGGGTCCCCGATGGCGGCGGTTGGCAGCGATCTCGAGAGCGTCGAACTCACGGCGCGCGCCCTCTGGGTCGACGGGCCACCGCACGAGCTGTTCAAGCAGCTCCGCAGCGGCTGCCCGATCCACTGGACGGAGAGCTTCGAGGAATTCCCGGATGAGGCCGGCTTCTGGTCGGTGACGACCCCGGAGGACATCCACACCGTCAGCCGCGACTGGCGCACCTACTCCTCAGAAGACGGGATCACGGCCGCGGGCGTGTTGCCGATCGAACTCGTGCGGGCGATGTTCATCGGCATGGACCCGCCCAAGCACGACCGTCTGAAGGCGCTGTTCCAGGCCGGTTTTACGCCGAGACGGATCGCCGCCCACGAGGACGCCATCCGAGCGACCGTCGTGAAGGTGCTGGACCGTTTGCAAGGCCCGCCCGCCCGCGAGGAATGCGACCTGGTCGCCGAGCTCGCCCAGCCCGTGGTGGCGCGCGTGATCGGCAGCTTCATGGGGATCGCCGAACAGGACGACGAGATCTGGGCGCGGCTGATGAACTCCACGCTCGGCGCCGGCGACCCCGATGTCAACCCCGACGGCATCGACGGGGCGCTCGAGAAAGACATCCCCGAGGTCTTCGAGCGCTGCAAGCGGCTGATCGCCGAGCGTCGCGAGACCCCGACCGATGACCTCACGAGCGTGCTGGTACACGCTGAAGTCGACGGCGAGAAGCTCGAGGAACACGAGATCGTGATGGGCTTCTTCCTGCTGATGGCCGCCGGCAACGACAGCACCAAGGCCACATTCTGCTCGGCGATGCGCGCGCTGATGGAAGACAGCGAGCAGATGCAGGCGCTGCTCGACGACCCCTCGCTGGTTGCGGGTGCGGTCGAGGAGGCGTTGCGGATGTTCCCTGCGTTCGCGCACTTCCGCCGCACGGCCACCCGCGATACCGAGCTCCACGGGCAGCGAATCCGCGCCGGCGAGAAGGTCGTGCTGTGGTACGTCTCCTCCAACCGCGACGAGACGCGCTACGAGAACCCCGATCACTTCGACGTGCACCGAGACCCCGAGCATCAGGCCTTCGGCGCGGGCGGCCGGCACTTCTGCCTGGGCACCGCGCTGGCGCGCCTGGAGCTGAGGATCATGCTCGAGGAGACGCTCGCGCGCTTTCCGCGCATGCAGCTCGCCGACGGCGCGGCTGGGCCTGAATACGTCGAATCCCCCTTCATCAATCAGCTCAAGCTGCTCCCCGTCCGGCTCGCGGCATAACGCCGCGGGCCGGGCGGGCCCTCTACCGGCTCGAGGCTCACGGGGCGGTATGGCCTTCCCATGCGAACGCATGTTCGCATGCCGGACCCCGGAGGCCGAGCGAGGTCGCTCGCGGGCATATGCTCGAAGCGTGTGCGGGCGCTACACCAATACCGCCGGGCCGGAAGAACTGAACGACCGCTTCAGGGTCCCGATCTCGAGCGACACGGGGACGCGGCGCTTCAACATCGCACCCACCGAGGAGGTGCTCGCGATCGTCGCGCCGCACGGTGAGCAGGAAGCGCGCATGCTGCGCTGGGGGCTCGTCCCGTCGTGGGCGACGTCGATCGAGGGGCCGTTGATGATCAACGCGCGCATGGAGAGCATCACGACCAAGCCCGCCTACCGCCGGCTGATCCCGCGCGCCGAACGGCGCGCGCTGCAGCTTGCCGACGGCTACTTCGAGTGGCTGAAACCCGAGAAGCGCGATCAGCCCCGTCAGCCGTTCTTCTTCCAGGTCGACGGCGGCATCCCGTTCGCGTTCGCCTCGCTGTGGACGCCCGCCAAGGTCAACGGCGAGTGGATCGCGAGCGTCACGCTGCTGACGTGCGACGCCGCGCCCAACCGCGTCGCCGCGTCGATCCACGACCGGATGCCCGTGATCCTCGCCGACCGCGACGTACAAGAGGCATGGCTCGATCCCAGGCTCTGCGCCGAGGACGCGCTCGCGCTGTGCGGCCCGTTGCCCGCCTCGCGCCTCAGCGCGCGCCCTGCCAACCCGGCCGTCAACAAGGCGGGCGAGCGCGAGACCGAGGGGCCGCAGCTGCTGGTCGCGCCCTAGGATGGTGCGATGCGAGCGCGCGGCCTCATCCTGGCGATCGGCTTGGCTGCGAGCGCACCGCTGGCCGCGATCCCGGCCGCGGGCGCCTCGGGCGCTGCAGCGCGCAGCGCCAGCGTCACAACCTGCGGCTATCTCCGCGCCAGCGTCCCCTACACGCACCACGGGACGGCCGACCGTTGGCGTGTCTATGTCAACGGCGCCGCGACCTGCGCAAACGCCGTCGAGGCGCTCGACGCGGTCATCCACGCGCGCGCCACGCAGCACCAAGGCCGCAGCGAAGCCAGCTCGTACTTCGTCGAGGCTGGCTGGCTGTGCCCGTTCGGCAACATGGGGCAGCAGACGTGCGAGCTCCCGACGCGGCTGCCCGCGCACCCGCCGATTCGGGCGCGCGCGCTCGCGCTCGACTGCGCCATCCCTGGGCGCGGCTGCCCCGCGCACGTCCCGTCGGACGATCTCTGAGCGCCGCGTTCAGGCGGTCAGCCAGCGCCGCGGGTTCTCGGTGAAGATCGTCGCGAAGGTGTCGTCGTCGATCACGCCCTGCTCGCGCAGCGCCGGCACGACCTCGTCGAACACAAGCGTCATCGACCAGTTGCGGATCGCGCCGCCGGCTTCGAACTGCTCGCCCGCCTCGGGCGGGAACCAATCGATCGACGCACAGAAGTCCTGCGAGATCATCAGCCGCTCGGCGTGGCCGCGGCGCAGCAGCTCCGCGGCGGTCGCGTTGCGGCGCTCGATCGGCAGGTACATCTCCAGGCCGTAGCGGTCGAGACCGACATACACGCCGCTGTCGATCAGCCCCTCGATGTAGGCGAGGTCGTCGGTATCACCGCAGTGCGCGATCTGCACGCGCGAGAGCTCGACACCCTCCTCTTCGAAGATCTCGACCTGTCGCGGCCCCGTCGCGACCGCCGGCATCGAGTGCGCCATGATCGACGCGCCCGTCTGCACGCTCGCGCGCGCCACCGCGCGATGGATCTTCTCGACGTTCTCGGTGAGCCCGGCCGCGTCGGCCGCGCACTTCAGGAACCCCGCCTTGATGCCCGTGTCCTGGATGCCGCGTTCGATGTCCTCGACGAAGTGGTCGGCCATCACGTCGATGTCGCGGTTGGCGAAGTAGTGGGGGAGATAGTCGTAGCTGTAGATGCCGGTGCACGCCACGATCCGTACGCCCGTCGCGTCGGCCACGCGCTGCATGAAGCCCACGTCGCGCCCGCCGAACATCGCCGTCGGATCGACGATCGTCCGCACGCCGCGTTCCTTGGCGGCCGTGACGGCCACAAGCGCGGCGTCGTACTCGAGCTGCTCGTCGTAGCGGCTCGGCCACTGCTCCGCCACGGCCTCATCGCGAAAGCGCACGTGCTCGTGCACGAGCACCAGCCCCAGCTCGTCGGCGTCGACGGCTCCCTGCACGGTCTCTACGCTCGCCATTGCGCTCCCTCTGTCGTGTCGGTCAGCGAAGCGGCGCGCCCCAAAATGCTCCTCGCTCGCTGTGCCCGCAGCCTACCCGCAGGCGCAGTGTCCACGCGCCATTGCTCGGGTCAGTCTGCGAAGTGCCTGGCGGCGATCTGCTCGATCGTGTTCTTGGTGCGGACGGTGATCACGCCGAGCAGCTTCCCGATCGCCTTCAGATCCAGCTGCGAATCGAGGATTCCTCCACTCGGCAGCCAGTAGAGCTCGCGCGCGCCGAACGCGAGCCTGTCGCCCTCGCCGGCCAGCGCGAGCGTCGCCTCGCGAGCGCCCGGCGACGGGCGCTCGGACAGCAGCGCAACCTGCAGCTTGCCGGCGGAGCCACGCACGTGCCGGGCGTCGAACGGCCGCAGCGCCGCGATCGCCTGCAGCTCCTGCGCGGAGCGTATGAACGTCGGCACCTCGTAGCCGAGCGCGGCCGCGAGCCCCCGCTCGATGCGCGCTGCAATCTCACGCGCGTGCTCGGTCGGCGCTGCGAACACGACGTTTCCGCTCGCGCGGAACGTCGCAACCTGATCGAAGCCGATCGCCACGAAGTGCGCGCGAAGCTCACCGTTCGTGAGACGGTGGCCACCGACGTTCATCCCGCGCAGAAACGCTGCATACGCCGACATCGCCAGAGCCTAAGGGTTCACGACTCGGTAGTTGAAGGAGTGATGGTGTAGTTCCATTCGCCGTGGAAGGGGTGGCGTGTGATGTTGACGGCGGCGAGTTCTTGGTCGGTGACTTCGATTTCCTTTGGGTAGGGTCGGTCGTCGAGCTGGGCGTAGACTTTCAGCCCGGTGCTGGTCGTTGTGGCGGCGATCAGGTTGATGATGACCTCGTGGCTGATCAGCGGCTTGCCGCGCCAGTTGGTCGAGATGACGCTGAACAAGCGGTGCTCGATTTTGTTCCACTTGCTCGTGCCTGGCGGGAAATGGCAGACGGTGACCTTGAGCCCGGTGGCGTCGGCGAGCTTCTGCAGCTCGACCTTCCACAGCCGGGTGCGGTAGCTGTTGGAGCCGCCCGCGTCGGCCGTGATCGTGAGCTCTTTGGCGTCGGGGAAGCGCTGTTTGCCGAGGGTTTCCCACCAGCCGCGGATGCTCGCCGCGGCGAACTGCGCTGTGTCACGGTCGATACCGACGTTGACCCAGCCCTCGTCGTTGAGCAGGTCATAGATCCCATAGGGGATCGCGTGTCCGAGATCCTTGTCCTTGAAGTCGTGCGTACGCACCTCAACGGGCTTGCCCTTGGGCTCAAGCTCACGGCCGACCGCCTTGAAATCCCCGACCAGCTCACGCTTCTTGGTATCCACACTGATCACCGGCTGACCACGCTTGATCGCTCGCTGGACCGTGTCGTTGATGTGCTGGAACTGGGCGTCGCGGTCGGGATGATCGGCTCCCTCCCTGGTCTTACGGTTGGCCTGCAGGCTGTAACCCATGCGCTTCAAAAGACGCAAGACCGTGCGGTCTGAGACTGCATAGCCCCGGCCGGCCAACGCACGAGCGAGCTTGGCTGCGCTCTTGGAGGTCCACCGCAACGGCGACTCCGGATCACCACGCGTCTCCGGGGCAACCAGCCGCTCGAGCTCCTCTTCGATCTTCGGATGGGTCTCGGAGATCGGCTTGTTCCCCGCGCCAGGCCGACGCACACGGCCCTCCTGCAACGTCTCGCTCGATTCAAGCTCGCGCACACCACGACGAATCGTGTTTTCATGCAGCCCGGTCGCCCGCGCGACCGCCGAGATACCCCCAAAACCATGCGAGCGAGCCTCCGCCGCCGCCCACAACCGCCGGCCACGCTCATTGAGCACCTCTTTGCCGCTCAACAACCGATAGCGCTCCGCGATCGCCGCCTCATCAATCACACCACCCTATTCAACACCCACCACCCAGCTCCTGCACTAATCAAGTCAAGAGCCCTAACCCGCATCGCGGCAAGATCGGTGCCTGCCCGAGCGCGGGCCCAGATGACGGCAGTATGCTTCGCAGGTCGTTGCCGGCTTAACTCGCGGAAGGGACGTGCAGATGCCCGACAAGCTGACCTTGTACGTCTGCCACATCGATGACGGCGGCCCCGGGCCACACGCCTGCCGCCGCGCGCAGCGCGCGTTGCGCGACGCCGGGCACGACTTCGAGAAGATCGTCCACGACAAAGGCCGGTTGTTCGGCCTGTTCACCAAAGGTCGCCGCCCGGAGCTGAAGCAGATGAGCGGACAGGAGATGCTGCCGGTGCTGATGCTGACAGACGGCTCGACCGTCAACGGCGGCTCCAAGATCGTCACCTGGGCCAAGGACAACGCACCGGCGCCCGCCGGGCAGGCGAGCACCTAGACGTCGTCAGCCGGCCTGTTGCGCAGGTTGTCCTGCGCGCGAAACAGCCCCACGACGCCAGCGTCCTCGCCCTCCGCCAGCGGCACGAACGGGTGACGGGTGGCAACGCCGATCGTGTCGTTCTCCGCGTAGATCACGACGTCGGGGGAGTTCGCGGTCGACACCGCGAGCACCAGCGCCGGCTCCTGTGAGCGGTTGGCGATCGTGTGCATGCCCTCGCGCCCACGCGGGCACGCGACCACATCGCCCTCGCGCAGCTGCTCCTCGGAGTCGAGCGTGCGCAGCGTCGGCGCGCCGCGCAAGACCACGAACAGCTCCTCGTTGCCGTAGTGCGCGTGCAGGTCCATGCCGCTCGCGCCGGGCGCCAGCTCGTAGACCGCGCCGCCCAGCTCGCGCGCTCCCGCAGGACGGGCGACGAAGCTGCCGCGCAGCCCTGCGTCCGGGCGCTCCATCTGGAACTCGCCATCGAACACGTTCGGCCTGCTCACGGGTTCGGCCTGCTCACGGCTCAGGCGGCGGTCGACGCGGCGATCTTGTCGGCGAGGATCGCCGCAACGCGCGCGCGGTGGCGGCCCGCGCCACCGAGCAGCGCGGCGTCGAGCTGCGCGCGCTTGAACAGCCAGTGCACGTCCGCCTCCCACGTGAAGCCGATGCCGCCGTGCATCTGGATTGCGCCGGCGGTCACTTCACGCCCGGCCTGCGAGGCTGCCGCCTTGGCCATCGCCGCCGCCTCAGCCAGTGAGTCAGGGTCGGCGTCCGCGCTCCACGCGGCGAACGCCGCCAGCGAGCGCGCCTGCTCGGTTTCCAGCAGCATCTGCGCGCAGCGGTGCGAGACAGCCTCGAAGGCACCCACCGGGACGCCGAACTGCTTGCGGTCCTTCACATACGCGACCGTCATCTCGAGCGCGCGCTCGGAGACCCCGACGAGCTCCGAGCTCACAGCCACGAGCGCGCGGCCGAGGCCCGGGCAGCCGTCCTCGAGCTGCTCGCCGGCGCCGTCGGCGGCGCCCACGCGCGCGGCCGAGCGCGTCGGGTCGATCGCCGCGACCTTGCTCACCTCGGCTTCCTGCGCAGTCAGCAGGCGCCCGCTGCCGTCGTCTTCCACGAGCACGAACACATCTGCCTCCGCGCCGCTGATGACGAGCTCCGCCGTGCCGTCGACCGCACCCGCGAGCGCGCCGATCGTCTCGCCCGAAGCCAGCCCCGGCAGCCAGCGCTCGCGCTGCTCATCCGAGCCGGCCTGCTCGATCACGCACGCCGCCATCGCGCTCGCCAGGAACGGCACCGGTGCGACGACGCGTCCGAGCTCCTCGCTCAGGATCGACAGCTCGATCGTGCCGAGGCCCTGGCCGCCGTTGGACTCGGAGATCGCGATCCCCGGCCAGCCCAGCTCGCACAGCTCCTGCCACAGCGCCGTGTCGGTCGTGCCAGCGGGCGGGTGGGATTCGATCGTTTCGCGCACCCGCGCGAACGTCGCGCGCTCGGCGAGCAGATCGCGCGCCGTGCGCTGGATGTCGCGCTGGTCGTCTGTCAGGCCGAAGTCCATCTACGCGGCCACCTTCAGACGGGGGAGACCGAGCACACGCTCAGCGACGATGTTCTTGAGCACCTCGGTGGTGCCGCCCTCGATCGTGTTCCCGCGTGCGCGCAGCAGCTCATAGCTCCAGCTGGTGCCGCTGATCAGCGCCTGCGGGCCGACGATGTCCGCCGCCAGCTGCGTGACGCGCTGGTTTGTGTCCGACCACAGCCACTTCACCAGCGAGCCCTCCGGGCCCGGCTGGCCGTAGCGCTCCGCGTCGGTGAGGCCCTTCCACGCCAGCAGCCGAATCGACTCGCAGCGCACGTGCAGCTCAGCGAGCGCGTCGGCGTACAGCGAGTCCTCGAGCAGGCCCTTCTCCGCGGCGACCGCGATCAGGTCGTCGAGCAGTTGGCGCAGGCGGATCTGCAGCGCGAAGCCGAGGCCCGCGCGCTCGTTCATCAGCGTCGTCAGCGCGACCTTCCAGCCGTTGCCGACGCCACCGACGACGTTCGCGTCGGGGATCCGCGCCTCCTCGATGAAGAGCTCGTTGAACTCTGCCTCGCCGGTAATCTGGCGCAGCGGTCGCACCTGCACGGCGTCCTGGTCCATGTCCATCAGGAAGTACGTGAGACCCTTGTGCTTGGCGACCTCGGAGTCGGTGCGCGCGACGAGCATGCACCACTTCGAGTACTGCGCGCCGCTCGTCCACACCTTCTGACCGGTCACCAGCCAGTCGTCGCCGACCTTGACGGCGCGCGTTTTCAAGGCTGCGAGATCCGAGCCGGCGTCCGGCTCGGAGAAGCCCTGGCACCAGATCTCCTCGCCCGAGAGGATCGGCGGCAGGTAGCGCTCCTTCTGCTCCGGTGTGCCCCACACCATCAGCGTCGGGCCGCCCAGCAGCAGGCCCAGCGTGTTCGCCGCGAACGGCACCCGCGCGCGCCCGAGCTCTTCAAAGTAGATCGCCGACTCGCTCTGCGAGGCGCCGCGCCCGCCGTACTCGGTCGGCCACGCCGGCGCCGCCCAACCGGCGTCGTACAGGCGCCGCTGCCAGTCGCGCCGGTAGGCGAACTGCGCGTCGTCGCCGGCGTCCGCCGGCGGCTTCGCCTCGGGCCGGTTCTCAGCCAGCCAGGCGCGCAGCTCGTCGCGGAACGCGGTCTCTTGCTCGCTGAAGGTCAGATCCATGGCGGTTCGGCTCTGCAGACTACTGCAACTCAGGGTTGACAAGTACAGTCGTGGGAAGCCTGTCAACCGTCTGTCGCGCGCGGGGCGTAGCGGTGATGGAGCATCAGCGCGTTGCCGTCCGGGTCGGAGAAGAAGGCCATGTGGCACACGCCTGTGTCGAGCATCTCGCCGTTGAACTCGACGCCCCGCTCTTCGAGCGTCGCGCGCGCCTGCTGTATGTCATCTACGTGCAGCGCGATCGCGTTCGGGTTGGCGTTGTGCTGCATCCCGAACTCCGTCGGGTTGAACACGCTGAGCGTGACGTTGCCCGTCTCGAACTCCGCATAGCTGCGCTCGGGTTTGAACACCGAGCGGCGCAGGCCGAGAGTCTCGCCGTAGAAGGCGGCGGCCGCCTCCAGGTCGCGCGTCGGGACGCCGATGAAGTCCACTTCCGTAATCAGCTGCGCGGTTTCTGACACCGGCTCCTCCTTCTCGAGTGGCGGTTGAAGTCACACGCGATGCTACTCGCCGCGATCAGTCACGAAGCCCCTGCACGTCACGCCGGTCCGCGAATCCTTTTCGCTTCGCGCGCCTCCTATCGGCACATCCATTGTGCTCGGTCCTGCGACTGCTCGTGCGGGACTGGGCGGTGCTCTAGTAGGAGGAGGAGGAGGAGGAGGAGGAGGAGGAGGACAAACCGATGCGCAGAGACCTCATATGTGCCCTCATGCTGATCCTGGCAGCCTTGATCGCGCCAGATGTCGCGTCCGCAGTTCCGACGGTCAAGGTCAAGGCGGAAGCAGTGCCGATCCCGGGCTTCGCGCACACGGGCGACATCCTCGGCGCCGGCACCGCCGCGCACGGCGAGATCACAATCGAAGGCAACGAATACTTCGGCTCCCCGCCGCCGGTCATCGGCGTCAACGTCTACCTGCCGCTCGGGGTGCATCTGCATCCGAGCGGCTTTCCCACATGCGCTGCGAGCACGATCGAAAGCTTGGGACCGGCGGCGTGCCCCAAGGGATCTGCCGCCGGCCCCGTGGGCAAGGCGATCGGGTTCGTCACCTTCGGTGATGAACGGGTCGAAGAGACAGCCGAACTGTTCACCTTCTACGGGCCGGGTGGCGGCGGCTACGTATTCGCGGACGGGCACACGCCCGTATCACTCGAAATCCTCTCGACCGAGCGGCTCGTCAAAGCCGGCGACAGCGGCGGCAGCGGGCCGGAGATGAGCTTCAACGTGCCGCTGGTCGCGAGCGTGCCCGGCGCGCCGTATGCGTCTATCCGGTCGATCGATCTCCAAGCCGGCTCCGCCTACCGCTCTCACAGCCGCACCATCTACTACGCTCGGCTTCCCCACACCTGCCCAAGCGGCGGCTGGCTGGCGCGCGAGGAAGTCATCTTCGCAGAAGACGGAGAACCGTCGCGGCCGGAGACGGTCGACGTGAGCGAGAAGGTCCCCTGCCCGAACGAAGCCGCGGCGGCCCAGCGGTCGCGGGGAGCTCGCCGATGAAGGCACAGCGGACACGATGACTCCCTCCAGCTCGACATGGCCGAGCGAGCGGGTTGTCACGGCGGCCCAGCAGGGCGATGAGCGCGCGATCGCTCTGCTGGTGTCCGGCTCTCACGCTCACGTCCGCCGTTTCGCACGGACGCTCTGCTCGACGCCCGAGGACGCCGAAGATGCAGCGCAGGAGGCGCTGGTGGTGCTGTACCGCAAGATCGGCACGCTGCGCGTCGCCGCTGCGCTCGCGTCGTGGTTGTTCCAGATCGTGCGCCGCGAGTGCATACGCCGGATGCGGGTGTCCCTGCGCGTGCGGGCCGCCGACGTGGCGGTCGAGCAGTCGGCCGAAGACGCGGCGCTGGCGCGCCTGGAGATGGAGCGCGTCGTCGCGTCGATCTCCGCCCTGCCGCCCGATCAGCGCGCAGTGCTCGTCCTGCGCGACGTTCAAGGCCTGTCGGGCAGCGCTACGGCGGACGCGCTCGGCCTCAGCCGCGCGGCCATGAAGTCGCGCCTTCATCGCGGACGCGAGGCGCTGCGTACGCAGCTCAGAGAAACGCCGACTGCCACCGGCGAAGGAGCAGCGCGCGATCAGTGATCCCTCACGCGCGGCACGGGGGGCGACCGGAGCGTCCGACTGTGCCTCTCACAGGCGCCTCACCCGCCGCGCGCGGGGTTACATTGGAGCGACATGCCGTCCAGCGACCCCGAGTTGTGCGTCGCGCACATCGACTGCGACGCCTTCTATGTGTCCATCGAGCTGCGCCGCCATCCTGAGCTGCGCGGGCGACCGGTGATCGTCGCGGGCAGCGGGCCGCGAGCGGTGGTCACTACCGCCAGCTACGAGGCGCGCCGCTACGGCGTCGGCTCGGCGATGCCCGCCTCGCGCGCACGGCGGCTGTGCCCCGACGCGGTCGTGCTGGCGCCCGACTTCGCCACCTACCGCGAGGCGTCCAAGCAGGTGATGGACCTCGTGCGCGCCCACGTCGAGCGGGTGGAGGTCGTCGGGCTCGACGAGGCCTATCTCGACGTCGCCGGCCTGTTCTCGCCGCGCGCCGCGATGCGCAGGCTACTCGCCGAGATCAAGGCCGCGACAGAGCTGACGTGCTCGGTCGGCATCGGCCCGAACAAGCTCGTCGCCAAGGTCGCCTCCGACGCCGAGAAGCCGGCCGGCTTCGTCGTGCTCAGCCGCGAGCAGGCCTGCGCGCGCTTCGCCTCCGCGCCGCCGGGTCTCGTGCCGGGCATCGGGCCGAAGACCGCTGCGCGGCTGGCCGAGCTGGGCATGACGGACCTCGCCGCGCTCGGTGCGGCGCCCGAGCACGTGTTGGTGGAGCGCTTCGGAGCGAACCTCGGGCGTGAGCTCGGCCGTCGCGGGCGCTTCGAACACGACGGCGAGATCGGCGCTGCGCGCAAGGTCGTCTCGGAGTCGCGCGAGCGCACCTTCGACACCGACCTCAGCGATCCGACGCAGATGCGCGAGCAGCTCTCGCTGATGGCCGAGGAGCTGTGCGCCGGGCTTGCCGCGCACGGGCGCCGCGGCCGCACGATCGCGATCAAGGTCCGCCTCGACGACTGGACGACCGTCACCCGCGCACGCAGCATCGCCGAGCCGACCTGCGATCCGCAGCTGGTCAGCGAGATCGCGCTGGAGCTGCTGCGCGACTACGCGCCCGCGCGCGCGGTGCGGCTGCTCGGCGTGCGCGTCGCCGGCCTCGGCGCGGCGCAGGCCGACGCGGGCGCCGGTAGGCCCGGCACGGTCGCGAGCAGCGCGGGCGGTGGAGAAGACTCGGCGGACCAGCTGGCGCTGCCCGTATAGGATCCGCGAGATGACCGTCGTCCAAGTCGGCGAGATCGAGCTCGATTACGAACGCAGCGGAGCCGGTCCGCCGCTGCTGTTGATCATGGGACTGAGCGGCACCGCGCTGAGCTGGGGTGAGCCGTTCCTGGCGCAGCTGCGTCAGGACTTCGACGTGATCGCCTACGACCATCGCGGCATCGGCGCCAGCAGCCGGCTCGACGGACCGATCACGATTCGCGAGTTGGCGGCGGACGCAGCCGGGCTGCTCGAAGCGCTCGAGCTCGACTCCGCACACGTGCTCGGCATCTCGATGGGAGGGATGATCGCCCAGGAGCTGGCGCTCGCCCATCCTGAGCGCATTCGCACGCTCGCGCTCGGCTGCACCTACTGCGGCGGCCCGGGCAGCGTTCGCGCCAGCGAGGAGGTGTGGGCGCGCGTGATCGGCGCCGGGCGCTCCGGCGACCGCGAGCTGGTGCTGCGCACGATGTGGGAGATCAACGTCTCGGCGGCATTCGCCGCGGACGAGCTCGAGCGTCGGCGGTTCGTCGAGCGCGCGCTGAGCCGCAGGGTCGCGGTCGCGGTGATCGCGCAGCAGGCGCGCGCCGCGGCGGCGCACGACACCTCCTCGCGCCTCGGCGAGATCGAGCTGCCGACGCTCGTGATCCACGGCACCGAGGACCAGATGATCCCGGCCAGCAACGGCCACATGATCGCGCAGCTGATCCCGGGCGCGCGCCTGGAGATCCTCGACGGCGTCGGGCACATGTTCTTCCTGTGAGCGCCCCGAGCGCTCGGCGGAGCTGTTGCGCGCGCACGTCGCGGTGCATGCCTGACCCCGCGCGAGCGTTCACCGTCGGAGGCGCGGACGGCGTCGCGCTGTCCGGCGAGGAGTCCGGCGGCGGCGCCGGCGCGGACGCGGTCGTGCTGCTCCACGGCCTCACCGCCACCCGCCGTTACGTGGTGATGGGCTCCACGGTCCTGCAGCGCGCCGGCCACCGCGTGATCGCCTACGACGCCCGCGGACACGGCCGCTCCGCACCCGCGGCTCGCGCTGAGGAGTACGGCTACGAGCGGCTGGCGGGCGACCTCGCGACGGTGCTCGACGAGCGCGGCGAGCAGCGCGCGCTGCTGGCCGGGGCGTCGATGGGTGCGCACACGGCGCTGCGCTTCGCGCTGTCGCACCCCGAGCGCGTGGCGGCGCTCGCGATCATCACGCCCGCTTTCGACCCGACGCCGAACCCGTTCGCGCGCGCCGCCGAGCTGGAACGTTGGGACGCGCTCGCGCGCGGGCTGCGCGACGGGGGTGTGGACGGCTTCGTCGCCGCCTACGACCTCGACGCGGCGCCCGCCGCGCTGCGCGCGACGCTCGCGACCGTGCTGCGCCAGCGCCTGGCAGCGCACGAGCACCCGCTGGCGGCGGCCGACGCGCTCGAAGCGGTGCCGCGCTCGCGGCCGTTCGACGACATCGCCCAGCTGCACGCGATCGACGTGCCGACGATCGTCGTCGCCAGCCGCGACGAGGCCGACCCCGGTCACCCGCTGGCCGTCGGCGAGCGCTACGCGCAGGCGATCCCCGAGGCGCAGCTGCTCGTGGAGGATGAAGGCCCGCCCACCCATTCGCCGCTGGCGTGGCAGGGGGGGCAGCTCTCGCGCGCGATCGACGCGCTCGCCGCGCGCAGGCGTGTGTGATAACGTACACCTGTATGCCGAATCAACAGTGGGACGGAGTCAGCTACGACCGCATCTCGGGCATCCAGCAGAGCTGGGGGGCGGAGGTGCTGGCGCGCCTGCCGCTGGACGGCGACGAGACCGTCCTCGACGCCGGCTGCGGCTCGGGTCGCATCAGCGAGATGATCGCCGCGCGCGTGCCACAGGGGCGTGTGATCGCCGTCGATGGCTCGGCGTCGATGGCACAGGCCGCGAGCGAGCGCCTCGCCGGCCTGATCGCCGAGGGCCGGGCGGAGGTCCAGGTGTCCGATCTGCTCGAGCTCGAGCTGGCCGCGCCCGTCGACGCGATCCTCTCGACCGCCACCTTCCACTGGATCTCAGACCACGACCGGCTGTTCCGGCGCATGCACGCGGCGCTGCGCCCCGGTGGCAGGTTCGTGGCGCAGTGCGGGGGAGAGGGCAACATCGATGGCCTGCGAGCTCGCGCGCGCGAGGTGCTGGCGAACGTCCCCTACGCCGAGCGCTTCGTCGGCTGGCGCAACCCGTGGAACTACGCCGCGGCGGAGGTCACGCGCGAGCGCCTGCTCGCCGCCGGCTTCGCCTCGGCGCAGACGTGGCTCACGCCGGCGCCGTCCGAGCCGGAACACCCGCGCGAGTTCCTCACCACCGTGGTGCTCGGCCCGCACGTCCAGCAGCTGCCGGTCGAGCTGCGCGAGCGCTTCATGGACGACGTGCTCGCGAAGCTCGGCGAGCCCGTGGTCGTCGACTACGTGCGCTTGAACATCGACGCCGTCGCGTGAGCCGCGCGAAGCGGCCGGTAGCGCGGGAGCCTGCGTGGGCCGCCGCTCAGGCGAGCGCCGCCGGCGAGTCTTCCCCTGCCGGCTCCGCACCGACCTCCGCGCCGCTCAGCAGCGCCGCGTAGCGGCCGCCGAGCGCCACCAGCTCCCCGTGCGTTCCACGCTCGACGATCTGCCCATCGTCCAGAACCAGGATCTGATCGGCGTCGCGAATCGTCGAGAGCCGGTGGGCGATCGCGATCGTCGTGCGACCGCGCGATAGCTCGTCGAGCGCCTGCTGCACCGCACGCTCGGTCTCCGTGTCGAGCGCCGAGGTCGCCTCGTCGAGGATCAGCACCGGCGGGTTGCGCAGGACCGTGCGAGCGATCGCGATGCGCTGCTTCTCCCCGCCCGAGAAGCGGTAGCCGCGCTCGCCCACCGGCGTGTCGTAGCCGTCCGGCAGCGAGGAGATCAGCTCGTGGATCTGCGCCGCCTTGGCCGCCTCCTCGATCTCCTCGTCGCTCGCCTGCGGACACGCGAAGCGCAGGTTCTCGCGGATCGAGGCGTGGAACAGGTAGGTCTCCTGCGAAACCATGCCGACGGTGGCTGCGAGCGAGTCGAGGGTCATGTCGCGGATGTCCACGCCGTCGATGCGCACCTCGCCACGCTGGGGCTCGTACAGGCGCGCCACCAGATACGCGAGCGTCGTCTTGCCCGAGCCCGTCTCGCCGACCAGCGCGGTGCGCGTCCCCGCGGGGATCTCGGCGCCGATCTCCTGCAGCGTCCACGGCGCCTCGGGCGCGTAGCGGAACCACACATCGTCGAGCTCGACATCGCCGCGGACATCGCTCAACGCGCGCGCGCCCGGACGTTCGACGATGTCCACCGGCAGGTCCAGGTACTCGAAGATGCGTCCGAACAGCGCGAGCGAGGTCTGCACTTCCAGACCCACCGACAGCAGCTGCTGCATCGGGAACAGCAGGCGGGTCTGCAAGGTCGTGAACGCGACGAGCGTGCCGATCGAGATCACGTTGTCGCCGTGAACACTGGTGTAGCCAGCGAACCAGTACACGGCGGCGGGCATGATCGCGAAGGCCATCTGCACCGAGGCCATGCGCCAGCGTCCCGCCATCCGTGCGCGCACCTCGAGGTCGGCGAGCTCGCTGGACTCGCCCGAGAACCGATCGACGAGCTCCTGCGAGCGGCCCATCGTTTTGCCGAGCAGGATCCCGGAGACCGAAAGCGACTCCTCGACCAGCGTCGACATGTCCGCCAGACGGCCCTGGCGCACCGACTGGATGCGTCGGCGCTCGTTGCCGACGCGGCGCGTGAGCCATACGAAGAACGGCAGCAGGATCAGCGAGAACACGGTCAGCTGCCAGCTGAGCGCGAACATCGCGACGATCGTCGCGGTGACGGTCGCGACCGTCGACACCGTCGAGGTGGCGGTGCTCGTGACGACGTCGTCGATGCCGCCGATGTCGTATGCGATCCGCGCCTGCACCTCCCCCGATCGGGTGCGCGTGAAGAACGCCAGCGACATGCGCTGCAGGTGCGCGAACACCGCCGCGCGGAGGTCGTGCATCACGCGCTGGCCGACCTGGTTGGAGATCCACGTCTGCGCGACGCCGATCACGCCGTTGATCACCGCCAGCGCAATCATGCCGGCGACGAGCCACGTCAGCAGCGTGAGATTGTGCTTGAGGATGCCTTCGTTGATCGCTTCGCGCAGCAGGAACGGCGAGGCGACGCTCAGGATCGACCCGAGCACGATCAACCCGAGCAGCAGGCCCAGGCGCAGCCGGTACGGGACGAACAGCCGCGCGATGCGCCGCAGCGGGACGTGTTTGTCGGGAATGTCCTCGGGGTGCGGAGCAGCCGGCTCCGTTCGTCGTGAGCGCCCGCCGCCACCGGCGCCGTGTCCCTGAGCGAAGGGCTGATGGCTCACGAAGCTGACTTTATCGGCGGAGGATCGGCCCTCCGGGCCGCACGCCTCAGCGCCCTTCGCCTCCGTATCTGGCTGCCCACGGGTCCACCCATGGCAGCGATGACTCGAGCGCCTTGGCGCTCTGAACCGGTGGTGCCCCGAAGCCGGTCCATCCACCCGCCTGCTCGATCAGCGGCTCGGCGCTCGCCGCCGCAGCGGCGGCAGCGGCGCGCATGCCGTTGATGAACGCCTTCAGCAACGCGGTTTCGATCGCCAGCGCGTCCTGCTCACCGACCTCGAAGACGAGCCGCTGGCGCAGCTCCTGCTCGATCGGAGCGACCTCTTCACTCGCGAGTTCTGTGATGCCGCTGGGGTCTTCATCGTCTCCTGTGCGCATCGTCCTGCCTCCTTTTGCATGCATTCTGGTGCACACGCGGCCGCAGCGGTGCCGATCACGTTTTGAAACCCGGCGCGCCGGGCCTTAGGGTTAAGCGCGATGGACCTGTCGACGACAGAGACGCGCGTGCTCGGCTGCCTGCTCGAGAAGCAGCGAACGACGCCGGACGCCTACCCGCTGTCGCTCAACGCCCTGCGGCTGGCATGCAACCAGTCGACCAACCGCGACCCGGTCGTCGACTACGACGCCGCGGTCATCCGCGATGCGCTGCACCGCCTCGAACGGCGCGGCTACACGCGCCTGGCCAGCGGCGCCGGCAGCCGTGCAGCGAAGTACCGGCACCTGCTCGCGGAGGCGTTGCCGATGAGCTCGGCCGAGCAGGCCGTGATGTGCGTGCTGATGCTCCGCGGCGCCCAGACACCCGGCGAGCTCAAGCAGCGCAGTGAACGCATGTACGCGTTCGGCGATCTCGCGAGCGTCCACGAGACCCTCGACGCGCTGATCGAGCGCGAGCTCGTGCAGCGCCTCGAGCGCCGTCCCGGGCACAAGGAGGAGCGCTACACCGAGCTCTTGACGGCCCACACCGACGCGCGCGAGCCCGCCGGCGAGACACGCGCCGACGGCGCGTCGTCGTTCGCCGAGGGCGCAGCAAACGGGCGCGCGCCAAACGCGCATGACGCGCCAGGGAGGGCCGAGGCAGACCTGCACGAGCGCGTCACGAAGCTCGAACGCGAGGTCGCCGAGCTGCGCGCGGCGATGCGCCATGCTGCTCGGGAGATGCAGCCGTGAACCACATCCAGCTGTTCCTGGCCAGCTCCGACGCCGCCACCGGCGTGGGGATCCCGATCGCGCTGGCCGCGGGCCTAGTGTCGTTCCTCTCGCCGTGCGTCCTGCCGCTCGTTCCCGGCTACCTCTCGACCGTCATCGGCGTGACGCCCGCCGACCTGAGCGAGGGCGTGGGCGCGCGGCGGGTGCTGGTGCCGAGCCTGCTGTTCATCGCGAGCTTCTCCTCGATCTTCATCCTGCTCGGCCTCAGCGCGACGGTCATCGGCCGATTCGCTCGACACACACAAACAAGCGCTCGAGCAGATCGGCGGCGTCGTGATCATCCTGCTGGGCGTGGTGTTCCTGGCGACGCCGTTCGTCGGCCTGTTCAACCGCGAGTGGCACTCGGAGTCGCTGCTGCGCCTCGCCGGCCGCGGCGGGCCGGTCGTCGCCGGCGCCGCGTTCGCGATCGCATGGACGCCCTGCACCAGCATCACGCTCGGAGCGATCCTCACGCAGGCGGCCGTCTCCAGCTCGGCCGCGCACGGCGCCCTCCTGCTCGCCGTCTATTCCGCCGGGCTCGCGATCCCGTTCCTGCTGATCGCGCTCGCGTTCGAGCGGATGACCAGCGCGCTGGCGATCGTCAAGCGCCACTTCCCGGTGATCATCGCGCTCGGCGGCGTCGTGATGATCACGCTCGGCGTGCTGATCCTCACCGGCGAGTTCACCGTGCTCAACACATGGGCGTCGAACGCGGCGCCGTGGCAGGGGAGCGTTTAGCGCGCCACGCCCGGGGCTCCCTCGCGCCCCGGGCGCTGCGCGGGGCGCCCCGTTCGTCTCCGCTGAGCTGCGTTGCCGCCTCGAAGCCGGAAAACGGGACATTCAAGGCGACCTCTGCGGCGTTAGGTCGTGACCCTACCAGGCTGGCCTAGCGAGCGCCCGCCTCGACCTGCCGCGCGGCCGCTCGGCGCGCCAGGTAGCGCCGTTCCCACGCTTCCTGGTTGCGCTTGGCGTCGAGCACGAACGGCGAGTAGCCGATCGCCTTGACGATCGCCCGGTTGATCAGCGACTCGGGGAACGGCAACGGGCGCAGAACGTCGACGAACAGCACGACGCGCGTCTCGTCGGTGTCGTTCCACACCTCGTGGTTGAAGGTGTCGTCGAAGATCATGCTCTGGCCCTCCTGCCAGTGGCGGATGTCCTCGCCGACGCGGATGCGGCAGGACTCGGCGTCCTTGGGGACGATCAGGCCGAGGTGGTAGCGCAGCACGCCCTTGTAGGGGCCGCGGTGGTCGAGGATGTGCTTGCGGGGGGAGAGGATCGAGATCATCGCGGTCGTCATGCCTGGGATCTGGCGCATCAGGGCGGCCGTCTGCGGGCACATCTGCACGCCGAGCTTGGCCTCGAAGCCATAGCCGTAGATGAAGAACGTCTTCCAGCGATCGTCGTCGGTGATCTCGATCTGATCCTTTGAGATCTCCTGGAAGCTCGCGAGCCCGGCCTGATCCTCGAGCAGCCGTTCGGCCTCGTCGCGGATCACCATCCAGTTGTCCTCGATGTGCTCCTACCCAGGGGAAGCGCTCGAGCGGGAAGAACGTCGCGTCGCCGACGAGCGAGCGCTTGCCGATGAAGCGCTCGATCGGCACGAGGATCCGTTCGCCGAGCGCCACCGACCACGCAACGATCAGCTCCCACAGTGACTTCGACACGTATCCGCCTCCGATCGCGGTGTACCAGCTCGCCGCTGAGGCCAGCCCGTCGTGATCTGCAGGCTAGCGAGCTTGGCGAAGTCATCGCCAGCGGATGACGCGCCGAGACCAAAAAGAGCCGGCCGATCTGGCGACCGGCCGGCTCTTGGAGGTGGTTTCAGGATGGGCTACGCGGCCTCGCGCAGAGCCGCCAGCTCCGGCGACTCGGCGAGCTTCTTCAGCGCGCGCTGCTCGAGCTGCGAGGCCCGCTCCGCGGAGAAGCCGAGGCGCTTGCCGATCGCGGTCAGCGTCTGTGGCTCCTCGCGGTCGGTGCCGAAGCGCAGGGTCAGGACCTTGCGCTCGGTTTCGGGCAGCTGCGAGATCGCCTCGTGGACGATCCGCTCGCGCTCGTGCTCCCACGCCGTCTCCTCCGGCACCTCGGCGTCGGAGGGGAGCAGGTCGCCGAGCGCGGTGTCGCCGTCCTCGCCGATCTGCTGGTCGAGGCTGACGAGCGCCGCACGCTGGTGTCGCACCTCTTCGACCTGGTCGATCGGCAGCCCGGTCTCCTGCGACGAGCTCCTCGAGCGTCGGCTCGCGGCCGAGCCGCACCGACAGCTCACGCTCGACGCGCCCGACCTTGCGGGAGCGCTGCGCGACGTGGACGGGCAGGCGAATCGTGCGGCCGGAGTTCTCCAGGCCACGCTGGATCGCCTGGCGGATCCACAGCGTCGCGTAGGTCGAGAAGCGGAAGCCCTTGCGCCAGTCGAACTTCTCGCTGGCGCGGATCAGGCCGAGCATGCCCTCCTGGACGAGGTCGCCGAGGGGCAGGCCCTGGTTCTGGTAGCGCCGCGCGTTGGACGCGACGAGACGCAGGTTGGAGTTGACGAGCAGTTCCTTGGCATGCAGGTCGCCGCGCTCGATCCGCTTGGCGAGGTCGATCTCTTCGGCGGGGGTGAGCAGGGGGTAGCGGCGCGAGTGCGCCAGCAGCTGGTCGACTGCCTCGGGGATGAACGTGTCGGGGGTGCTCACGTCGAGGCGCTCGATCGGGCTGTCGAGCCGCTCGGGGGCGGCGGCCACCGGCTCGGCCTCCTCCACGGGATCCTCGCGGTCTTGCTCTAGTGTGAGGGTTGAATTTGCTGTGTCTGACATAGGCGTCTTTCTAATCCGATGCTTGGAGTCGGAATTATACGCCGCGATAGTTGCGTTGTCAACCATTCTCGGTGAAAGCCGTGCTGCTAGCTCGTTCGACGCCATATACGCGGTTACCTTCCCGGCGGATCATTCCTAGCCTGCCCGCCGTAACGCCTGCTAAAACCCAGAAATAGGCCAAAGGGAGCGCTCGTCGACGTGCCCCTGGTGATCGGCCGAGGAGCTTAGATCGCTGAGCGTGGGCGGCTAAGCTCGGCGTATGGACGTCGACGTGCTGATCCGCCCCAGCGGACAGGTCCGTTAGCTCAGCTGGGCGGTGACGCGCTCGCGCGCGGCGCGAGCTCGAGCTGGACGATCTCCGAACGCTCGCTGCCCGCGTGATCCACCTGCAGCGTCGTGTGATCGAGCGCGAAGCGCTCGCGCAGCATCGCCTCGATTTCGCCGGCGCGCAGCGTGGCAGTCGCAGTCGGCGCCGACCAGCACGTGCGCCGACAGCGCCGGGAAGCCGCTCGTCACCTCCCACACGTGCAGGTCGTGAACCTCGACGACCCCCTGCTGGGCGACGAGCGCCCGGCCGATCTCCTCGGGGTCGAGCCCGCGCGGAGCCGCCTCCAGGAAGACGCGGCCGGAGGCCCGCACGAGCGAGACCCCCGAGCGCGCCATCAGCGCCGCGATCAGCAGCGACACGATCGGGTCCGCGCGATCGAAGCCGCTGACGAGGATCACGACGGCGGCGACCGCCGTGCCGATGAAGCCGTACAGGTCCGTCAGCAGGTGCTGGAAGCTGCCCTCGACGTTGAGGCTGCGGCGGTTCGCGCCCGACAGCGTCCACACCGCCGCGAGGTTCACGACGATGCCGACGAGCGCCACCGCCAGCACCAGGCCGCCGCGCACCTGCGACGGCGCCACCAGCCGTCGCACCGCGTCGTAGGTGATCAACGCCGCGAGGATCAGCAGCGTCACGCCGTTGGCCGAGCGCCGACAGGATCTCGACGCGGCGCAGGCCGAACGTCAGCGACCCACCCGGCGGACGCGCGGCGAGACGCATCGCGACCAGCGAGAAGCCGATCGCGGCCGCGTCGGTGAGCATGTGCCCGGCGTCGGAGAGCAGCGCCAGCGAGTGTGCGACGACGCCGGCGGCCACCTCGGCGGCCATGAACGCCAGGATCAGCGTCAGCGCCAGCTTCAGCCGGCCACGGTCACCGGTGGCGCTGAGTCCGTGGACGTGAGCGCCGTGAGCGTGCGTGGCGTGCTCATGGGTCATTCGCCCACGATACGACGCAGGCGGACCGTAGTCTCTCAGCCATGTTGCAGACGGGGGAGACGCGCCGGCTGACGCGGCGGGCCAGCACGCTCGTGTCGGTCGCCGCCGCCACGCTGCTGGTCGCCCTCAAGCTCGGCGTCGGCCTCGCGACCGGCAGCCTCGGGCTTGATCTCGAGCGGGCATCGAGTCGAGCGGCGACGTGATCGCCGCCGTGCTGACGTTCTTCGCGGTCGACCTCGGCGGCCGGCCCGCCGACCTCGAGCACCCCTACGGCCACCGCCGCGCCGAGAACCTCGGCGCGCTCGGCGAGGCCGCGCATGCTGCTGGCCGGCGGGGTGCTCGTCAGCGTCGAGGCGATCACCCGCCTCACCGGCAGCGCCACCGAAGCGAAGGTGCACTGGTACGAGCTCGCAGTGATCGGCGTCGCGCTGATCGCTCGAAGCCGCGCGCATGGCCGTCTCGCTGGTGGCCGCCGGCCGCGAAGACAGCCCCACGCTGCGCTCGAACGCCGCTGCACTTCGCAGCCGACATCGCCGGCTCGCTGCTCGTGCTCGCCGGCCTGCTCGCCGCGCAGGCGGGATTCCACGACGGCGACTCCGTCGCGGCGCTGCTCGTCGCGGTGATCATCTTCGTCACCGCGGTGCGCCTGATCGCACCGAACGCGAACGTGCTGATGGACCGTGCGCCGGTCGAGGCGCGAGTCCTCGCCGAGCGCGCGATCGCCGCGCTGGGGGCCGACGTCGAGCTCGACCGGCTGCGCCTGCGCGAGTCCGCCGGACGCTACTTCGCCGACGTCGTCGTCAGCGTGCCGCCGGGCCAGGCCGTGGTCGAGGGCCATCACGCCGCCGATCTGGTCGAGAGCGCGCGTCGAGGCGCGCGCTCCCGGGCAGCGACGTGGTCGTCCACGTCGAGCCCCGTCGCCAGGGCCTTGACCTGCGCGACCGCGTGCTCGCGATCGCGCTGTCGGAGCCGCTGGTCAAGGAGGCGCACGACATCACGATCTTCGAGCAGGACGGCTCGGCGAGCGTGTCGCTGCACCTGAAGTTCCCGGCCGAGCTGGACCTGCGCGCGGCGCACGAGATCGCCGAGCGCGTCGAGCGCGCGATCCGCGCGCGGCCGCGCGTGAGCGATGTGCAGACTCACCTCGAGCCGCTAGAGCGACCACTCCTCGCCCGCGCCGGAGACGACGGCAGCGGGCGGCGCACCGCGCAGGCGGTCGCGCAGCTCGTGCGCGAGCGGACGGGCAGCGATCCCGAGCGCCTGAGGCTGATCTCGACAGACGCCGGCCAGGTGCTGTTCCTGACGCTCCGCGTCGATGCGGCGGCGTCCCTGACCGATGCGCACCGGCTCGCCGGCGAGCTCGAGGACGAGCTGCGCCAGCGAGTCGAGGGCATCGCCGAGGTGATCGTCCACACCGAGCCGGACGGCGCGTAGAGCACCGACGGCGGGTGCGCCGCGGAAGGATGCGGCGCCGTTGGCATCTATGCACTTGACACCACTCGGCGAAAGGGACACCAGTGATTGATTCACGCCAACAGCAGATCGCGCCGCGCCGCCCGCGCCGGCGCCGGACGATCATCGAGATCGGGCTCACCGCGGTCGCGCTGGCGCTCGCGGCAGCGTTCGCCGCGATGGCGCTTGCATCGAGCCCGGTGACCGTCGGCTCCGCCTCGAGCACGACGCTGGGCGAGCGGGTGCTCGTCAACGCCAAGGGCAGGACGCTGTACGTCCTCACGCCGGAGACCTCCAGGCACCTGCTCTGCACCAGCAGCGAATGCCTCAAATTCTGGCCGCCGCTGACGGTGCCCTCGCGCGGGACGAAGCTCGTGCGGGGAGCCGGCGTGCACGGCCGGCTCGGGATCCTGCAGCGCAAGAACGGCATGTTGCAGATCACGCTCAACGGATTGCCGCTGTATCGCTTCGCGGAGGACAAGGCAGGCGGTGAAGTCAACGGCCAGAACTTCAAAGGCTTCGGCGGGATCTGGCACGTGCTCGGCGTCTCCGGCGCTCCCAGCTCGGCCGCGCCGATGAGCACACCGACTGCGAGCACGCCCACTACGAGCACGCCGACGACGCCCACGCCCACGACGCCCACGACGACGACGCCCAGCTACCCGCCCGGCTACCAATACTGAGAGCCGCCACAACGCGGCTCACGGCGGGCGATCCACGCGGCCCGCGAGCCCGCGCCTGGCCTCAGTCCTCGGCCAGGCGCCGCAGCAGCGACAGCGCCTGTGAGAGCACCTGCTGCTCCTGTGCGGAGAGGTCCTCGGCGATCGCCCGCGCGAGCCAGCCCTCGCGCTGGCGGCGGTCGGCCGCGAGCGTCTCGCGACCCTGTTCGGTCAGCTCGACGAGGATCCGGCGCCCGTCGGCCGGGTCGGCGCGGCGCGCGATCAGGCCCTCGGACTCGAGGTCTGAGATCGTCTGTGTCATCGACTGCGGGCGTACGCGCTCGGCGAGCGCTAGATCGCCGATCGAGCGCGTGCCTTCGCGGTCAAGGCGCCCCAGCACGGCACCCTGGGAAAGCGGGAAACGGTGCTCCACGCGCAGGCGGCGCATCAGCTGGCCGAGGACGATGCGCAGCTCGCTCGCAAGGCGAGTGGTGTCGACAGCCGCACCCACGACCGCAGACTATATCTCGGGAAGAGCAGGAAAACTGCTCAGTTTCCCTGTATAATTTATATGGATGGCGAGCGACGTGATCACCCGAGCGAGCACCGACGGAAACGCCGGCGGGCGGGCGGGATCGAATCCTGGCAGCTCCGACCGCTACAAGTGGATCGCGCTGTCGAACGTGACGCTGGGGGTGCTGCTGGCGACGCTCGACGGCTCGATCACGCTGATCGCGATGCCGGACATCTTCCGCGGCATCCACCTCGACCCGCTGGTGCCCGGCCAACAGCTTCTACCTGCTGTGGATGATCCTCGGCTTCCTGGTCGTGACGAGCGTGCTGATCGTCAGCCTGGGGCGGCTCGGCGACATGTACGGGCGGGTGCAGATGTACAACCTCGGCTTCGTCATCTACACGGTCGCCTCGCTGGTGCTGACCGTCGACTGGATGAACGGACGCGCCGGGCGCGACCTACCTGATCGGCTTCCGGATCGTGCAGGGGGTCGGCGCCGCCTTCCTGCTCGCCAACTCGGCCGCGATCATCACCGACGCGTTCCCCGCCAACCAGCGCGGGCATGGCGCTCGGGATCAACAACATCGTCGGCGTCAGCGGCATGTTCGTCGGGCCTCGTGCTCGGCGGCCTGCTGGCGCCGATCGACTGGCGGCTCGTGTTCCTGATCTCGGTGCCGGTCGGACTGTTCGGGACGGTGTGGGCGTACCTGAAGCTCGAGGAGCGCAGCACGCCGAAACGCGCACGCGTCGACTGGTGGGGCAACATCACCTTCGCGCTCGGGCTGATCCTGATCATGGTGTCGGTCACGTACGGCATCCGCCCGTACGGCAGCCACGCCACCGGGCTGGGGCAGCCCGCGGTGCTCGGCCTGCTCGGCGCCGGCGTCGGCGTTCCTGGTCGCGTTCGCGATCGATCGAGCGGCGCGTCGCCGAGCCGATGTTCCGCCTGCCGCTGTTTCGCATCCGCGCGTTCACGTTCGGGACGCTCTCGACGTTCCTGTCCGCGGTCGCGCGCGGCGGGCTGATGTTCATGCTGATCATCTGGCTGCAGGGCATCTGGCTGCCACAGCACGGCTACGACTTCACCGACGACGCCGCTGTGGGCGGGCATCTACATGCTGCCGCTGACGGTCGGGATGCTGATCGCCGGGCCCGACGTCGGGCTACCTGTCGGACCGCTTCGGCGCGCGCTGGTTCGCGACCGGCGGGATGCTCGGCGCCGCGCTCAGCTTCTTCCTGCTGACGCTGCTGCCGATCGACTTCCCCTTCCCGCTGTTCGCGCTGGTGCTGCGCGCTGATCGGCGTCTCGATGGGGATGTTCGCCTCGCCGAACCGCGCGGCGGTGATGAACAGCCTGCCGCCGCAGGACCGCGGCGCCGGCGGCGGCATGAACCAGACCTTCCAGAACTCCGCGCAGGTGCTCTCGATCGGCGATCTTCTTCACGCTGATGATCCTCGGGCTCGCCGCGAACCTGCCGCACACGCTGGCCTCCGGGCCTGCAGGCGCACGGCGTCTCCGCGGCCGACGCCGCGGCGTGCCGCGCACACTGCCGCCGGTGTCGATCCTGTTCGCCGCGTTCCTCGGCTACAACCCGATCCAGCACCTGCTCGGCCCGCACGTGCTCGCGTCGCTGTCGGCGGCCAACCGCGCGACGCTCACCGGACGCTCGTTCTTCCCGCACCTGATCTCGGGGCCGTTCCGCTCGGGCTGCACGAGGCGTTCGCTGTTCGCGATCGTCGCCTGCCTGATCGCGGCCGCGGCGTCGCTGATGCGCGGCGGCACCTACCACCACGTCGAGCAGCCCTCGGGCGACACCGCCGCCGACGCCGTCAAGGCCATCCCCGCGAAGCTGAGCCCTGAGACCTTTGACCAGCGTGCGGGTGCGCTCGCACGACCTACTACAGCAGAGGAGCAACATGCGCGTTGAGTGGTACGGGCAATCTGCGTTTCACCTGAGCGGCGGCGAGCGGCCGGTCGCGATCGACCCGTTCGCGGACATGTCGGCGCTGGCGGCCGGGCGCGGGATGCAGTTCGACTACCCGCCGATCGTCGACGTGGCGGCCGAGCTGCTGCTGGTGACGCACGAGCACGCCGATCACAACGGCGTCGAGGCGATCGCCGGCGACCCCACGATCGTGCGCTCGACGGCGGGCACGTTCGAGTCGCCGATCGGCGAGATCACGGCGATCGCGTCCGAGCACGACGAGCAGGCTGGCACCGCTCGCGGTCCCAACACGATCTTCGTGTTCGGACTCGACGGGCTGCGCGTCAGCCACTTCGGCGACTTCGGACAGCGAGTCCTTCGCGAGGAACAGGCCGCAGCCGTCGGCGAGCTCGACCTGCTGATCATCCCTGTCGGCGGCGGACCGACGATCGGCGCCGCGCAGGCGGCGTTGATCGTCGAGCGGCTGTCGCCGCGCTGGGTGGTGCCGATGCACTACCGCACGTCGCGGATCAACTTCCTCGAGCCCGTCGATGACTTCCTCGAGCGCTTCTCGCACGTCGAGCAGCTGTCGCAGCCGGCGTTCGACACGGCATCGCTGCCGCCTACCGACGGCCCCCTGATCGTCGTGCCGGCGGTGCCGTAGCGGGGACGGGTACGCGGTGGCCGGAGGGGTATAACCAGGTGAAACCAGGAAAGGACTTGTGAGATGAAGATCGGACGGCTGCTGCTACGACTCTCGGTGGGGGGCTTCTTCATCGGCCACGGGACCCAGAAGCTGTTCGGCTGGTTCGGCGGCCACGGCCTCGAGGCGACCGCCGGAGCCTTCGAGCAGATGGGGCTGCGCCCTGGTAAGCGCAACGCGATCGCGGCCGGCGCGGCGGAGGCCGGCGGCGGCGCGCTGCTGGCGCTCGGACTCGCAACGCCGCTGGCGGGCGCGGCGCTGACGGGCACGATGCTGACCGCGATCCACAGGGTGCACGCGAAGAACGGCCCGTGGGCGACCAACGGCGGCTACGAGTACAACGTCGTCCTGATCGGAGCGGTGCTGACGCTCGTCGAGGTCGGCCCCGGCAGGCCGTCGCTGGACGCGGCGCTCGGACGCGAACGCACCGGTCCGGGCTGGGCGCTCGCGGCACTGCTCGCCGGCGCCGCCGGCAGCGTCGGCGCCCACTTCGCCGCGGCCGCGGCATCGCCGGCGGCAGCCGAGTCGCCGGCAGCGACCGCCCCGACGAACTCGAGCCCGAGCGCCGTCGAGCAGGAGGTCCCGGCCGGCTAGAGTCTCACCGCTCCGTGCGGGGAAGGATCCACGTAGCGCGGAGTCCTTTGACGCGACCATCCCGATCGAGGAGGACCTGCCCCGTGGTTACCCAAGCGCAACGCCGAGTGAAGCCCCGCCGTTCACTGCCGATCCTCTCGGCTGTGGCGGTGGTTGTAGGGCTTATGGCACTGGCGGGCTGCGGCAGCTCCTCCAGCACGACCAGCTCGACGACGCCCAGCACAGCCGCCACGACGACCAGCGCACCCGCGGCGACGACGACGGCATCGCCCTCGACCAGCTCGGCAAGCACGCTCGCGCTCGAAGCGAACAGTGAAGGCCAGCTCGCCTACAACACCAAGACCCTGAGCGCAAACGCGGGCAAGGTGTCGATCGACTTCACCAATCAGGCGCCGCTCGCCCACAACGTCACGGTCGAAGCCGCCGGCGGCAAGATCCTCGGAGCGACGCCCACGTTCCAGGGTGGCAGCAAGACGCTCACCCTGCAGCTTGCAGCCGGCACCTACAAGTTCTTCTGCTCGGTGCCGGGGCACCGCCAGGCCGGCATGGAAGGCACGCTGACGGTCAAGTAGCGCCGGCTTGGCGGCGCCGGCTGCGCAGGGAGCGCGCGCCGGCGCCGCGGGACGGACTCAGCGGACGATCACGATGTCGCCGACCGCGAGCATGCCGAAGACGGTGCGCGCGGCTTCGATCGGCAGCTCGACGCAGCCGTTGGACTGGGGAAAGCCATAGGATTCCCGCGGGTAGCCGTGCACGGCGTCGCCGCCGTTGAAGTAGTTCACCCACGGGACGTCCGGGACGACGTATTTGGTGCCGTCGACGTCGGTGCCGCTCATCGTCGTCGACACGTAGCGCGCGTAGATCGGGAAGATGCCCTGTTCGGTTTCCGCGCCGGGGACGCCGGTGTTGACCGGGGTGGTGAAGACGACGCGGTGGCCGCGATGCAAGTCGAGCATCTCGGGCAGCGACTCGCTGACCGTCACCCACGTGTACGGCTGACGGTCGCGGCGATCGTGGGTCTCGTCGTAGAGCACCGACGCCCACGTGGCGCTGTCGGGTTCACCGGTCACCTGCAGGTCGCGGTCGGCCTGGTAGACCTCGAGGGCGCCGCGCGTGGTCTCGTCGAGCTGTCCCATCTGCACGGGCGGTGCGTCGCGGAGGTCCGCGGCGAGGGCGCCGCGCGGCGGGTGGAAGGCGTGTTCGGCCGCTTCGCGGCGCGTCTCGGCGCCGGTTGCGATGTGCACGATGTAGCGAGGGTGAAGTTTGGCCGGCAGGTAGCCCAGGCGCGCGAGCGCCTGCTGCAGGCCGGCGAGTGGGGGACAGGCGACGCGCAGGCCGATCGTCTGTCTGCGCCCGAGCTGCGCGTGGCCGGTGGAGCTCGTTCGTGCCCAGACCGTCAGCGCGTAGCGCGAGCACGGTTGCAGTGTCGAGGCGGGCGTGAAGAGCTCGGCGTCGCCGACGATGCTCCACGTGCCGGCGACCTTGGGGTCGAGCGTCGGCGGCGGCGAGCTCGGCGAGACGGGCGCCGACAGTGCCACCGCGAGCGGCGCGGTGCCGTCGGCCAGCACGCGCGCGGGCAGCGCCGCGAGCCGCGTCGGCGGCAGCGGCGGCGTCGTGGCGGCGTCGGCGACCGCTGGGCGCGAGGCAAGCAGGCCGCCCATGCTGTGTTCGCGCGAGCCCAGCACGACGACCACGACGATCGCCGAGGCGAGGACCAGCAAAGCGGCGATCGGCCCCCGTTTCATGGGGAAACGGTAACGCATGCATTGGCGTGCCTCTGCACTGCGGCTGTCAATCGCGGCGGCGCGCCGCTGCGATCGGCGAGCGCGTCACGGCTCGAGCCACGGCGCCGGCGTGCGTGACACCAAGTGGGCCGCGATCCCGACCGCGAGCACGATCGCGGCGGCGAGCGCGAGCGGTGCCGCGATCGAGACTTCGAGCACGAGCGCCGCGCCGGCGAGCGCCCCGAGCAGCATCGCCGCGACGGCGAGCAGTCGACGTCCGGCCTTCGCGCCGGCGCCACCGAGGAAGCTGGCTTCGGAGGCGAGCCCGGTGATCGTGCGCGTCAGCACCGTGGTGGTCAGCTCCGGAACCGCGAGACGCTGCGCGGCCGCGTTCTGGACGCCCATGGCGAGCGCCAGCGGCACCAGCAGCGCGTAGCGGCTGCCGCTGTTCAGCGGCTCGCCGACGGCCAGCGCGACGATCGTCGCCGCGAGAATCAACGTGAACTGGACGACGCACGCCGCGCGCAGCAGCCGCCCGCGGTGATCTGCGTTGCGTCCGCCGAGATAGCCGCTGAGGGCAGCACCCACGACAAACGACCCAATCGCGACCAATGAGGTGATCGCCGACAGCCCGCCGGCCCCGGCGATCGCGAACCCGAGGAACACGAGATTGCCGGTCATGTTGGCGACGAACACGTGACCGAACTTCAGGTAGCTGACGGCGTCGACGACGCCGGTGAGGCAGGTGAGCAGAATCAACAGCGGCATCAGCGGCCCGTGGCGGTCGCCGGGCCGTGGGCGCAGCGTACGTATCGCTTCCTCGAGCGCGCTCACGCGCCGCTGTCAAGCCTCGACGAGGACACGTGCTGAAACTACCGCGCGGCGCCGCCCCACGCCGTGCCGCGCCGGTGAGCCTCACTCGAGGTAGGTGACGACCTCGGCGAGCGGCGCACGCTCGGGGACGCGCTGCGCTTGCACGGGGGAGCCGAGGTACAGCAGCGCGACGGGCGTCTCGCTCGGCGACAGGCCGAGGATCGCTCGTCCCCGCGGTTCCGCGAGCAGCGGCACCGTGCGCCAGTAGCCGGCGAGACCGCGTGCGTGCGCGCCGAGCAGCACCAGGTACGCGGCGACCGCCGTCGCGAGCAGGTCCTCGCGGTCCTGGTCAGGGTCGCCGCTCTGCTCGGCCGTCACCGCGACGAGCGTCGGCGCGCGCTGCAGCTTGACCGCGGACCCCGGCTGCTCGGCCTCGGCCAGCTCCATCAGTCGCGCGCGCGTGCGCTCACCGAGCACGCGAAACCGCCAGGGGTTGGTGAGGTGATGGTTGGGCGCCCAGCTGGCGAGCTCGAACAGCTGCTCGAGCACGCCCGCGTCGAGCGGCTGCGGGCCGAACGCCTTGTGCGTGCGACGAGTACGGATAGCCTTCTCGAGATCCATGCCAGGAACCCTAGAGCCAAGCTCGCTCCGGGCTGACGTGGAATGAGCATCGGCGAAATCGTTGCGATCGCCGCGGCCGGGCTGGCAGCCGGCGCGATCAACACACTGGTCGGCAGCGGCACGCTGATCACCTTCCCGGTGCTGCTGGCGTTCGGCTACGCGCCGGTGACGGCGAACGTCACGAACACGATCGGCCTGGTGCCGGGCAACGCCTCGGGGGCGTTCGGCTACCGACGCGAGCTGCACGGTCAGCGTGAGCGCGTTCTGCGCTTCGGCGCGAGTTCCCTGCTCGGTGGCATCACCGGCGCCGTGCTGTTGCTGGTGCTGCCTGCCTCGGCATTCAAGGCGATCGTGCCGGTCTTCATTGCGATCGCCCTGGTACTGACGGTGCTACAGCCGCGACTGTCCGCGTGGCTCGCCAAGCGCGAGATCGACCTCGAGCGCAAGGCCGGCGTGCTGACGCTGCTGGCGGTCTACCTGACTGGCGTCTACGGCGGCTACTTCGGCGCCGCCCAGGGCATCCTCCTCCTGGGAATCCTCGGCATCGCCCTGGCGCAGGATCTGCACCGCACGAACGCCCTGAAGAACGTGCTGGTCGGCCTCGTCAACGGCGTCGCCGGCCTCTACTTCATCTTCGCCGCACACGTCGACTGGGGACCCGTCGCGATCATCGCGTGCTCCTCGATCGTGGGTGCTCAGCTCGGCGCGCGCTACGGTCGCCGCCTGCCTCCAGAGGCGCTGCGCGCGGTGATCGTCGTGGTGGGCGTATCCGCGATCGTACGCTTGCTTGTCAACTGAGCGGGCGCGCATTCGCCCGCCTGCGCCTGCTCGGCGCCACGTCCTTAGTCCTCTATGTCGCTGGGCTGATGGGTCCGGAAGCGCTGAACTCCACCTGCCTTGAGAGCTACGGGCGGCTCGGGCCGGGACGCTGGATCACCGTCGACGCCAACAGCGCCCACGCCTGGATCGTCATAGCCGGGATCGCGCTCGACACCGCCGCTACGGCGGCCCCGCGATCCCCGCCGGCTCAGGACCACGCTGGCGCTCGGAACCCCTCGCCAACCTCGCCGACGGCACGACCTACGTCGCCCGACACCCACCCGGCCTATGACACACCCAACACCACAGCACCACTCGCGCTAATACTCGCGCTGACCTCCCTGAGCGGATGCGGAGCCAGTTCCACCACGAGCGCTCCATCACCGCTCGGCAGAGGCTTCGCCGCGCCGCCCAGCCCCGCGGCCGCGGCCAGCGGTGACCCGTCCCCCGAGCGCCACGGAACAGGCCCGCGAAAGCTCGGCGAGCAAGGAGGGCCCGCCCAGCTCGTTCGCACCTATCGCCACGGGCCGCGCTGCTGCGCTACGCGCTCCTCTACACGAACTGGCAGGCGGTCAGCCTACCCACCGTCGAGAGGCAACTGGCCGCCCTGGCGGTCGGAGCAGCCAGGCCCACCGCTGAACAGATCGCCGGATGGCTCGCCGGCGTCCTCGCACGCACAGCCGTCGAGCTCGGGAGCACCGACGCCCTCACAGCCGGACGACCCGGCTCATGGGGGCCGACCTGGTGCAACGGCTCGTCAAGGACACTCCCGGCTGGCCCGTTGCGGGCATTGCCGTGCCGGGCGGCTCCAAGTGCGGCTCAAAACCTTAGACTGTCGGTGAGCTCGACCTCAATCGCACGCTCAACCAGCCGCTTCGTCAAGCTCGAAAGCACCCGCCCGGGCGGGACGATCTCCTCCTCGCTGCGGGCGCCCAGCGAGCAGTTCGTCGATCAGCTCGTCAGGAAGAAGCTCCCGGTGCTTGTGTTTTGTGTTTACTTGTGTGTTTTGTGTTTGTGGGTGTGTTTTGTTGGTTTTTTGTGTTTGTGGCAGCCGGTGATGGTGATGGGTGTGGTTTGGTGTATTTCTTGGCCGTTTTGGGCTTTGAAGAGGGTGGGCATCACGAGTTTTTGGCTGCAGAAGTTGTAGTGGTCTTTGGGGGGGAGGTTGGCGCTGAACTCGCTGTTGGGGCCGGTGGGGATGGTGACTTCGATGTTTTGGAAGGGGACGTCGGGGGTGTTGCGGAAGGTGGCGCTGGTGATTCCTTGTTTGCTGATGAATGTTTCGCCGTGTAGGTTGATGGTGATGCCGTAGCCTTCTAGTACGAGTACGGCTTCGGGGAACTTCGCGCCGCCGTAGGAGACGAAGTACACGGGGCCGGTGAGGGGGACTGGGAGGACGGGGGTGTGCACGATCGCGGTGCCGATCTTCGATGCTTTGGGGCAGTTAGCGTGGTTGGCTTCGAAGACTGTTGATAGGCATGCCTTTTGTAGGGTCGTGAGGCGTGCTGGGAGCTGCTTGGGTAGGTCGAACTTGGCCTCTTGGAACCAGGATTGGCTGCCGATCGCGCCGGTGGGGTAGCCGATCGTGAACTTCAGGCTCGCCCCGTTGTTTTTGGAGGCCTGTGCGGCTGTCGTGACTGCTATTTTGGGTGTGAATTTCAGGATCGCGCAGTTCGTGGCTTGGAATGGCACGGACAGTGCCTGTGTGGCGTTTTCGGCGCTGAGGAGGTTCCCGGCGATTTCGAGCTTGTTGCAGTTCGTGGGGTTGAACGTGAAGCCGGGCCGGTTGATTGTGACGTTCACGTGCTTGATCTGTAGCGGGATGCCTTCGAGGATCGTGGGGATCTTGTATGGGCCTTCGCTGTCGCTGGTGACGGTCAGCGCGGCTGTGATCGGGTTGACCTGGATCTTCGCGCGGACGAGCACGCAGTCACAGGGGGGGTGGTTCGTCTGGGTGTGCGCGAGGTCGTAGGGGCCGGCCTTCGCGGGGTTCACGATCGATAGGCCGAACGGTGCGCCCTTGTAGGGGCCGGTGATGTAGACCTTGCCGCCGGTGACGGTGAACGGGTCGCCGCCGAGGCCGACCGAGACGGTCGTTTCCCCGATCAGGCTGTTCGGGCCGCACAGCCCTTGGCTGGCCTGCGGTTCGGGGCACAGTTCGACACCGGCGAGCAGCCCGGAGAGCCCCTCGGGCATTTTCAGTTCGACGGAGCTCAGGCTCTGCTGTCCGTCTTCGCGGGACATCGTCATCGTGAACGGGGTGAACCCGCCGGCCTGGATGCTCGTGGACCCGGCTGTCAGGGTCGGCGCGAACGGCAGGCTCGCGCCCGGGCACGGCTGGCCGTTCGGGCCGGAGGTGACCTTGAAGCTCGAGGAGCTCGCGAGCGGTGGTTCGCCGGGTTCGGCTGTCCATGGCGTGAACGACGCGCTGGCGGTGTAGGTCCCGCAGCGTGCGGGGCTCGCCAGCGGGGCGCGTTCCCCGCCGAAGAAATGCAGTTCGGCGTCTTCGAAGGGCGCTTGCGGGCTGTTTTCGAAGGTGCTCACGATCTGCCCGGATTCGGTGAGGTGCACCTGGCCGGCGAGCTTGACGAGCACCCCCGAGACGGGGTCTTCAGCGACGATGTACATCGCGACGAGGCTCCCGAACGGGTTCGATTCCTGGTCGGCGAGATACACGGCGCCTTCGATCGGGTTCGGCAGGATCGGTGTCTTGATCGTCGCGGTCGCGATCTTCGACGCGTTCGCGCAGAAGTTGATCCCGGGCTGCAGCGGTTCGGGTTCGCCGGCCGCGAGCGCGTCCACGCTGCCCGGCAGCGTCGGCGTGAACAGCGCGGTCTGCGTGCCTGGCTGGGAGGACAGTTCTTCGCTGTCCTTGAACCCGACGAGGCCCTCTGAGCACGCCTGTAGGCCGTCGCCGCCCGCGGGGTTGATCGCGACGCCCTGGGGCAGCGCGACGGTGATGGTCCGCGGGTCCGCCTCGGACAGGCCTTCCCCGTTCACGCTCTCTTCCTGGGGGACGTGCACGTCGACCTTCAGCCCCGTCGGCCTGCTCGCTTCTTCGCTGTCGGGCGTGACCCTGATCGACGGGGTGAACGGCAGCCGGTTACAGCCATCCAGGGCGGGCATCAGGAAACTCGCGAGCAGCGGCTGCTGGCCCGTGGGCTTCGGTTCGAGCCACGAGTCACCTTCGACGCTCGTCTGCAGCGGTTCGGGCTGCCCCGTCGCCGGGTTACGCGGACACGACGTCGGCAACGCCAGAAAAGACGGCGGGGAGTGTCCTTCCAAGGGGTTGCACGAGAACCCGGGGAAGCTCGCTCCGTGAGCGGCGCCGAGGCAGCCATAGCCACGCGCACCGTCATGGCGCGCGTCGCCCGGCACACCCCAGACCGTCACCTCGCTCGAGAGGAACGCGACGCTCTGCGTGATGTTTTCGGCGTGCACCGTGATGCCGTAGTCACTGCCGCTGCGCACAGCCGGGTCGATGAACACGGGCACCCCGTTCGGGGTGAACCCGAAGCGGGCGGGCTCCCCGACCTCGGGTTCGAGGTTGAACAGCGGTTCGGAGATCACGAGGATCCCGGCCGCGCCCGGTTCGTTGATCGTGACCGTCGCGACCCCGACGACGCTCGACAGCGGACACAACGGTTTCGGTTTGGCCGCGAACGCCTTGATCGTGCACACTTCGACCGCTGTCGGGTTGCCGATCAGCCCCGGCGGCCACTTGAAGCTCAAATCCTTCGGTACCGCCGCTGCCCGCGCGTCACCCGTCTGGTTCAACGCGAACGCCGTCGTCTGCTGAAACGGGTGCGACCCCGCCTGCGTGTCCGCGGAGCCACCCTCGTTTTCGTTATCAAGTTCGTAGTATTCCAGCCCGAACGGAGATGGAGCGGAGCTGACCGTCAACGGCCGCCGGATCGATACCGGCGCGACCACACCCGCGGGCACCTGCGCGCAACTCGACGCCGGTTCCGTGATCGACCCGCACAAAAAGCCTTCACCACCGGAAACCGTCGCTTCGTTCAACGCACCCGATTTAGCCGCCGGTTCTTCGACATCGACACCGACACGCAATTCGATCTCGGTATACGGCGCCAACGCCCCCCCGAACTTGCACGCGAGCGTCTGCAGCGAGCATTCGCTCAACGGGGTAGCCGACGTGTGCTGCCCATCCCAGTACAAAGCTTCGATGCTCGCCGCCGCGAACCCCACAGGCAGCCGGTCCGCGACTTCGATCGGGACGCTGCCCCCACCAACGCTCGCGTCACCCAGATCAGCCGCGACGACCACGATCGTCCCGTCCGGCTTACCCTCGATCACCTGCCGCACTTCGGGTTTAGTGCCGAGCACCGCGTTGAGCGTGAGCTTCGCACCGATATGATGCGCATCGATACTCACACGAAATTTCATCTGCGCAGGCGAACTTTCGTCAACGACCGTGACAGCACCCGAACCGATCACCGCTTCCAACGCGGCCTGTATATTCGCGGCAGTCGCCGGCTGAAACGGCACACCAATTTCGCCGGCCAACGGTTCCGTCAAAAATTCCCCCACACTCTGACCATTGACCATCACGTTCATCCCACCCTGATCCGGTGTCGTCCCGAATTCTTCCGTCGTCACAAGCAGTTCCGACACCGACCCAGACGCCGCCCCCGCATGCAGATTCGTCGGCCGCGCGTTCGACGTCAAATGCCACCACGCCCGGCAGGAAACACAGCCACCCGCGGCAAGCGCTGAGGACGCCGTCACCCCCACAAACACCGACACCACCACCGCCAGCAGCAGGGGCCTGTACCACGCCACACCGCCCACGGGCCTGCCCGTCGCTCGCGTTCTCGCCCCGGCTCGCATCGCTACTAAGGGTTCACGACTCGGTAGTTGAAGGAGTGATGGTGTAGTTCCATTCGCCGTGGAAGGGGTGGCGTGTGATGTTGACGGCGGCGAGTTCTTGGTCGGTGACTTCGATTTCCTTTGGGTAGGGTCGGTCGTCGAGCTGGGCGTAGACTTTCAGCCCGGTGCTGGTCGTTGTGGCGGCGATCAGGTTGATGATGACCTCGTGGCTGATCAGCGGCTTGCCGCGCCAGTTGGTCGAGATGACGCTGAACAAGCGGTGCTCGATTTTGTTCCACTTGCTCGTGCCTGGCGGGAAATGGCAGACGGTGACCTTGAGCCCGGTGGCGTCGGCGAGCTTCTGCAGCTCGACCTTCCACAGCCGGGTGCGGTAGCTGTTGGAGCCGCCCGCGTCGGCCGTGATCGTGAGCTCTTTGGCGTCGGGGAAGCGCTGTTTGCCGAGGGTTTCCCACCAGCCGCGGATGCTCGCCGCGGCGAACTGCGCTGTGTCACGGTCGATACCGACGTTGACCCAGCCCTCGTCGTTGAGCAGGTCATAGATCCCATAGGGGATCGCGTGTCCGAGATCCTTGTCCTTGAAGTCGTGCGTACGCACCTCAACGGGCTTGCCCTTGGGCTCAAGCTCACGGCCGACCGCCTTGAAATCCCCGACCAGCTCACGCTTCTTGGTATCCACACTGATCACCGGCTGACCACGCTTGATCGCTCGCTGGACCGTGTCGTTGATGTGCTGGAACTGGGCGTCGCGGTCGGGATGATCGGCTCCCTCCCTGGTCTTACGGTTGGCCTGCAGGCTGTAACCCATGCGCTTCAAAAGACGCAAGACCGTGCGGTCTGAGACTGCATAGCCCCGGCCGGCCAACGCACGAGCGAGCTTGGCTGCGCTCTTGGAGGTCCACCGCAACGGCGACTCCGGATCACCACGCGTCTCCGGGGCAACCAGCCGCTCGAGCTCCTCTTCGATCTTCGGATGGGTCTCGGAGATCGGCTTGTTCCCCGCGCCAGGCCGACGCACACGGCCCTCCTGCAACGTCTCGCTCGATTCAAGCTCGCGCACACCACGACGAATCGTGTTTTCATGCAGCCCGGTCGCCCGCGCGACCGCCGAGATACCCCCAAAACCATGCGAGCGAGCCTCCGCCGCCGCCCACAACCGCCGGCCACGCTCATTGAGCACCTCTTTGCCGCTCAACAACCGATAGCGCTCCGCGATCGCCGCCTCATCAATCACACCACCCTATTCAACACCCACCACCCAGCTCCTGCACTAATCAAGTCAAGAGCCCTTACCTCCCTTGCCGCCGACGGGCTTCCCGCGATCAGACGACTTCTTCGCCCGCGGCCCGTAACGCTTACGAGCCGCCCGTTCGCAAGACACACGCCTAGACCTCGCGTGACCCTTACGGCACACCCTCAACGCCGCCGCGAGCTTCTGCGCCCGCGTCAACAATCGCACCACCGGTTTCGACGGGGGCGAGGATGGTGGCGCGTTACCGGGCCCACTGAACGTCGCGCTCGCCGGCGCACCAAACAACGGCGGCTGCGGCGACGGTGACGCTTTACACGAAGCTTCCGTTTCACACACAGCAGACCGTTCAGCCGGCGGCTGCGAACACGGCGACACACCCGTACATTCATGCGCATCATACACATCAATAGCACTGTCGTAATCCAAACGCGGCTCAAGCCTCGCGGTCGTCAAGAAAAACACGTCACCACCCGATTCACTCGCATCCAAAAACGCCGATTCCTGCGGCGATTCACCCGAAGACATCAACGCCACACAACCCGCGCCTTCTTCACCCACCCGACCTTCCACCACAAACCCACGCGCCCCACGAAACACAACACTCCCACTACCACTCCCAGCCGAACACGCATGTTCACCCACCGGCACACCCACCGGCTCAAACTCATACACATCCCAACTTTCATTCACAGCCTGCGGCACCAAACCATCACGCGCATTAAAAAACAACCGGCCACTATCCGACAAATACCGCGACTGATACCGCGCCACCTGCAGTTCCAACGGCGTCCACCCAGGCACATTCGCCGCCAGCCAAACCGCCGGTTCCCACACCCGATCCCCACCCACCAAGCCACCGTTGCCCGACGTCAGCTTTTCGTATTCCTCGCCGACCGGCCGTGCCCCTGTCGGGTTACACGACGCGCACGTCAGCCGCCCCGTCACCCCGTCATACAGGAACACCTCCTCATCAGGCTCACCGCTCACCACATCACGATTGTCATAGCCCGTCAACTCACGCTCCGACATGAACGACAGCCACCGCCCATCAGGCGACACCCTCGCCGCCAATCTCGCGAGGTCCGAGGCGCTGTAATCCCAGTCGGGCTTGTCCGCGCCGGAGAGCACCGCGACGAGCTGCGTCACACCCGCGTGACGGACGTACAGGTTGCACTCCTCCCCCGCCGTCGATTCGTTCTGCCGGCAGGTGCCGTGCACCGCGCCGGGTGCGAGCACACCGTTCGCGACGAAATACACCCACGACCCGTCCCTGCTGATCCCCAGCACCTGACCCTGCACATCCCCACCAGGTGCCACGTCCGTGAGGCTCGCCTTCAACACCCCCATCGCTTCTTCGCGCAGTTCACATTCATACAAGTCCGCTCCCACACCACTCGAATCGGCCGTCAAATGCTGCGTATCCGTCAAGAACACCGTCGACCCGTCCGCCGAAGCCACCTGAAATTCAGGGTTCGGAGCCGTCAAGGGTTTCACGCCCTGCGGCACATCCAACTGCACCGTTTCTTCCCTAGGAACATCACGCACGAACAGATGCTCTCCACCACTGTTGGCTGACCAGATCACCCGCGAGCCGTCCTCGGAGATCGCGCCCCTCGCGCTCGGACTCGAGCCGTGAGGCGTGGTCCCCGCGGGATTGCCCAGCCCCGGATCTTCAGCCGCGGCACCACTGCCGTGTAGCAGGCTGACAGGCGCGAGCTTGCCGGCTGTCCACTCGTACAGGCCTTCGCCGGCGATCTGGGGGTCCAGGCCGACCTTGGAGCTGAGCACGATGTGGCTCGCGTCGGGGGTCGCGCCCTGGAAGGTCGGTCCGCACAGCGTGAGTTCTGGCTCTGGACCCGTGCAGAGGGCTTCTTCGCCGAAGGTGGTGCCGGGCTCGGGGACGTTTGCGTAGCCGGGCTTGCCGGTCACGAGCGGGCGGAAGCAGTGCATGCTCGCGGGCTGGCACGGTTCGTTGGGGTTGGCGTTCAGGTAGTCGCTGCTCAGCATCGCGGTCTGTTCGGAGGCTTCCGGTGAGACGGATGGCACGAGCGCCCCGAAGGGCTGCACGATGCCCTGTGAGAGGTCTTCGGAGAAGAACCGGAATTCAAAGCCGTTGCCGCCGCTGAGACGGGTCGCTGCTTCGTGCGGGAGCGCGATGTCCCTCGACTGCCAGCCACCGGCGCCACGCGTGGAGAACACCTGCACCCCTTCGGCATAGCCAGACGGCCCGGATTCGGTCGGGGCGTCAGCGACATAGCTCATCGCGTCACCGTTCGCGGCGGCCTGCATCACGCCGCGTTCGTTGATCGGGAGGATCAGCGCGCCGTGCTTGTCCGCCGGCGAGACGAGTTCCCACTGGCGCCCATCCGCGAGCGTGAAGCTCCCCGCGGTCTGCGTCGTGAACGTCTGATCAGGGCTGTAGAACGTTTCCCCGTTACTGGCCGCGACGACACGGAAATGGTAGACAGTCCCAGGCGACAGGCTCTGGACGTGTTCGCCGGGGACTTCGACTTCGCTGGTTCCCGCGGGGATCTCCCCGGCCGGCACCGGCACGCTCGTGCACGACGCCGGACACGACGCCGTGTTGGCCGTGGAGTACTGGAAGTAGTAGCTCGTCGGCGCCCCGTTCGGGTTGATGCTCGCGTTCAGCGTCACCGCCGTCGCTGAGACATCCGAAGCGGACGCTTCCTGGATCCCCGGGCCCGGCGTCAGGAATTCCCCGAGATCTTCCGCATCCTCGCCCGTGTTCGTCCCGTTCACGTTCGTCGCATCCAAACGATAGTGATAGATCGTGTCAGGCTGCAGGCCGCTGACCGGCTCAGACTGCACCGACACGTCGCTGTTCCCGTTCGCGACCGGCGACGTGCATGGCGCTTCTTTCCCATAGGACAGGCTCGTCCCATACTCAAACCGGCAGGTAGCTTCCCCGGCGTTTTCCGGGTCCATCACACCATTCAACGTTATGCTCATCGGCTCCAGCCCGGTGGGGCTCGCGACCGCGACACTCGGGATCGTCAGATTCGCGCCGAACACGCTCACCACGCCGAGTTCGCCGACAAACAGGCTGGCCTGGTCGGCCGCTACGCTACTCAGTGATCCCAAGGGGCCCGCCGGTGTTTCTGTTGTCCGCCCCAGGTACTTGCCATCGATCGTGAACTCATACACCACACCCAGCGTGGAGGCGACATACACATCCCCTTCCGTGCCGTCTGCGGCGATACCGATCAGGTTCGTGAAGTTCACGCCCGCGGGCGCAACGAGCTGCCGCACGTATTCAAACGTCTCGACGCCCGCGACTTCGACGGGCTGGAACACGTCGATCGTGTGTTCGGCATCGATCACGAACACTTCGCCCGTCAACGCGCTGACCGCGACATGACTAGGAGCGATGAACGGGTGTTCCGCTTCTTCCGCCGGCGTGCAAGTCGTGCCTTCCACGGGGCACGTGCCGACTATCTGCGTCACATATGTTTCTTCGTTTTTCACGTTCGCTTCAAAGACGTCCACGACGCCGCCGCCCGTTTCACCGCCGGCGGAAGTGCCGACATACACGTCGCCCGCTGCCCAGTCACCGATACTTGATCCCTTCCCGTCAACCGCGACACCCCTCACACCGGGTTCAAACGATTTGGTTTCCGTGTGTTCGCCATTCCATGTCCTCTGCAGCGCCCCGGACGCGCCGAACAACGCCACGACCGGCGTGCTCACTTCGTGCGTCCCTACGTAGAGCTCGCGAACCCCCGTCGCTTTGGCCGCTATCGCATCGACGTTGTGAACCGCGGACGTCTGCGGCAGCTGCGCTTCAAAATCCCCCGACCCGCTGTTGAATTCATCGATCCTGAACGCGCCGCCACCGCCTTGCACTTCTTCGGCGAGCCATAGATGACCCTGCCCGACCGTCATCGCTTCGACGTGCTGCAACGGCCCTGGCTGCGCGATCACTTCTTTCGACGGCCCTTCAGCCGGCACGCCTTCCGCCAGCGTTTCCGAGGGACCGGGCAGATAGTCGTGCGTGACAGCAGAGAACGCCGGTGCGGCCCCCAGCCAGCCCGCCACACCACAAACGACCACGAGCACCACCGACCACTCCAGCCAGCGGCCACGCCTACCACGCTCACCGTCGTGAGCCACCCCGCCAATCCCGTGGCGCCCACCCGATCCCCTCCCTCTGCTGCGCATGCCCTTATCCAACTCTCTCTCGCGGCCCACAAAACCCACAGCATCCCTTTAGAACAAGAGATGCCCCAATACACAAAGGCTAGCCCCGCCCCACCATCGCAGAAAGACCTGTTTTCGACTCACAGAAACCCTTTCCCACCCGCAAAGAGAAACCCTTTCCCACCCGCAAAGCAACAACACCGCACGAGCACGATCGCGAAGAAGGGGGCGAGGCCACACGACCCCGCCCCCAAACCTACCTACACCAACACTGCGCAGCTAGTTTTCTATCGTTGACGCCGTTTTCACAAACAGTTTGTTGGTTGCTGAGGTGTCGGTCGATTTGTGGAAGCCCAGGTTAGCCGCAGCTAAGAGTTCCGCTGCCACTAACGTGCCATTGTCATTTTCGAACGACGTGAATTCCTGTTCAGCACCTTTCAATGACACTATCAGTGTGTATTCTTTGGTCGACGTGAGCGGTTCGATCTTGCCGAGAATGTTCCCCTTCACGGAAAGTAACACCGAGCCGCATTCGATATGCAGTGGGTTCAGTAACAGCAGGAACAGGTGAAGATCTGCTCCGCTGAGGGTCTCTAACACCAGATGCCACGAGCCACTCAGTAATATGTTGCTCCCCGAGCCACCTAACGAGTGACACGGTTCAGTCGTCAAGCTCGTGCTGCATGTTTGGAATTCGATCGTGAACAAGCCTAAGTTCTTGTTCGCTTCCATCGTCCCTTCATCCGCGTCGCTGTTGCATGAGATCGTGAACCCGGAGGACGTGAGTTTACCCGGGCCACTGCTCCCGGTGAAGGGCTGCTGCACGGAGAAGTTGGGTAAGGTCATCGTCGTAGCAGATGCGTAGACAGCCCCAACAGCCGCCACACCAACAACTACCGCCACCAACGCCAACCCTAGCATTTTGAAGCGATGCATAATCCGAAACTCCCTTACTAGATTAACCAAACCACCCCAGCCCACCCCGAGCACCAACCCGGGGAAACACCAGGGTCCACACGGCACCACAGCCCCCAAGTAGCCAGAGGCCACGAAGCCGCCCCGCGAACACTGCCAGCACCCCACCAGCAAGTCAAGCTAATCCCCCCACTGTCTCCCACCTCTACCCGGTACCACGGCCCGGCGCCCTAGCCGACGAGCGCAGATTCCCTGAAGCCGCTATGCCCCGCCGCTTCTCGCAGTGTCTTAGGGTTCACGACTAAATTGTTAGAGGGTTTGGGGGTGTGGCGTAGAACTATGGGTGCGTGATTGATGAGGGCGCTATCCGTGAGCGGTATGGGTTGATGAAGGGCTTGTTGAATGAGCGGTCGCGGCGGCGGTGGGCGGCCGCGGAGGCGCGTTCGCATGGGCGTGGTGGGATCGCGGCGGTGGCGCGTGCGATGGGGGTCTCGGAGGGGACGGTCAGGCGGGGGCTCGCGGAGCTGGACGGGGATGGCGAGGAGCTGGCGCCTGATCGGGTGCGCAGGGCGGGCGCTGGGCGGCCGGGGATCTCGGAGCGTGAGCCTGGTCTTTCTGAGGCGTTGGACGCGTTGATCGATCCGGTCACGCGTGGCGATCCTGAGTCGCCATTGCGGTGGACGTCCAAGAGCGCGGTCAAGCTGGCTGAGGCGCTGCGGGAGATGGGGCATGAGGTGGTCGATCGCACGGTGCTGCGGTTGTTGAAGGCCAAGGGCTACAGCCTGCAGGCGAACCGCAAGACCCGGGAGGGCACTCAGCATCCGGACCGCGACGCTCAGTTTCAGCACATCAACCAGACAGTCGCTGCGGCGCTCGGGGCGGGCGAGCCCGCGATCTCGATCGATTCCAAGAAGCGCGAGCTGGTCGGCGATTTCAAGGCAGTCGGCCGAGAGTTCGAGCCCTCCGGTCGACCAGTCGAGGTCCGTACCCACGACTTCAAGGACAAGGATCTCGGGCACGCGATCCCGTTCGGGATCTATGACCTGCGCAACGATGAGGGCTGGGTGAACGTCGGGATCGACGGCAACACGGCCGAGTTCGCGGTCAACTCGATCATCGGCTGGTGGCAGCAGCTCGGCTGCGAGCGCTACCCAGACGCCAAGCGCTTGACGATCACCGCCGACTGCGGCGGCGCGAACTCCAACCGCACCAAGCTCTGGAAGGTCGAGTGCCAGCGCCTAGCCGACACGACCGGGCTCCAGATCGTGGTCTGCCACTTCCCTCCCGGCACCTCGAAGTGGAACAAGATCGAGCACTGCCTGTTCTCCTTCATGAGCCTCAACTGGCGCGGACGCCCACTCGAAACCCACGAGGTGATCATCAACCTGATCGCCTCCACCAGGACAAGCACCGGCCTGAAGGTCTACGCCCAACTCGATCAGCGCTCCTACCCCACCCACATCACAGTCACCGATGAACAGCTCGCCGGCGTAAACATCACCCGACACCCATTCCATGGCGACTGGAACTACACCATCAACCCCTCACCAAAAAAGTCGTGAGCCCTTAGCCTGGATCCATCGGTGTTGTCCGGTGGTGAGCAAAGAAAATGGCCTCCTGAATTGGGCTTGGTAGCGGCAGATTGCGGCTGTCGCGGCCCGGGGTCAGGAGGTCACTCATATGATGCAGGATGACGAGCGGGGCGGACTGGACGGTGTGCGGGTCGTCTTTGGGCTCACGACTTGATAGGTGAGGGAGCGACGCTGTAGTTCCACTCGCCGTGGAATGGGTGTCGTGTGATGTTTACGGCGGCGAGTTCTTGGTCTGTGACTTGGACTTCCTTGGGGTAGGGGCGGTCGTCGAGTTGGGCGTAGACCTTCAGCCCGGTGCTGGTCGTGGTAGCGGTGATCAGGTTGATGATGATCTCGTGGCTGATCAAAGGGTTCACGACTCGGTAGTTGAAGGAGTGATGGTGTAGTTCCATTCGCCGTGGAAGGGGTGGCGTGTGATGTTGACGGCGGCGAGTTCTTGGTCGGTGACTTCGATTTCCTTTGGGTAGGGTCGGTCGTCGAGCTGGGCGTAGACTTTCAGCCCGGTGCTGGTCGTTGTGGCGGCGATCAGGTTGATGATGACCTCGTGGCTGATCAGCGGCTTGCCGCGCCAGTTGGTCGAGATGACGCTGAACAAGCGGTGCTCGATTTTGTTCCACTTGCTCGTGCCTGGCGGGAAATGGCAGACGGTGACCTTGAGCCCGGTGGCGTCGGCGAGCTTCTGCAGCTCGACCTTCCACAGCCGGGTGCGGTAGCTGTTGGAGCCGCCCGCGTCGGCCGTGATCGTGAGCTCTTTGGCGTCGGGGAAGCGCTGTTTGCCGAGGGTTTCCCACCAGCCGCGGATGCTCGCCGCGGCGAACTGCGCTGTGTCACGGTCGATACCGACGTTGACCCAGCCCTCGTCGTTGAGCAGGTCATAGATCCCATAGGGGATCGCGTGTCCGAGATCCTTGTCCTTGAAGTCGTGCGTACGCACCTCAACGGGCTTGCCCTTGGGCTCAAGCTCACGGCCGACCGCCTTGAAATCCCCGACCAGCTCACGCTTCTTGGTATCCACACTGATCACCGGCTGACCACGCTTGATCGCTCGCTGGACCGTGTCGTTGATGTGCTGGAACTGGGCGTCGCGGTCGGGATGATCGGCTCCCTCCCTGGTCTTACGGTTGGCCTGCAGGCTGTAACCCATGCGCTTCAAAAGACGCAAGACCGTGCGGTCTGAGACTGCATAGCCCCGGCCGGCCAACGCACGAGCGAGCTTGGCTGCGCTCTTGGAGGTCCACCGCAACGGCGACTCCGGATCACCACGCGTCTCCGGGGCAACCAGCCGCTCGAGCTCCTCTTCGATCTTCGGATGGGTCTCGGAGATCGGCTTGTTCCCCGCGCCAGGCCGACGCACACGGCCCTCCTGCAACGTCTCGCTCGATTCAAGCTCGCGCACACCACGACGAATCGTGTTTTCATGCAGCCCGGTCGCCCGCGCGACCGCCGAGATACCCCCAAAACCATGCGAGCGAGCCTCCGCCGCCGCCCACAACCGCCGGCCACGCTCATTGAGCACCTCTTTGCCGCTCAACAACCGATAGCGCTCCGCGATCGCCGCCTCATCAATCACACCACCCTATTCAACACCCACCACCCAGCTCCTGCACTAATCAAGTCAAGAGCCCAAAGGCTTGCCGCGCCAGTTGAGGCTCATGAAGCTGAACAGGCGGTGCTCGATCTTGTTCCACTTGCTCGTGCCGGGCGGGAAGTGACATACGGTGATCGCTAGGCCGGTGGCGTCGGCGAGCTTTTGCAGCTCGACCTTCCACAGCCGGGTGCGATAGCTGTTCGATCCTCCCGAGTCCGCCGTGATCGTCAGTTCCCGGGCGTCCGGGTAGCGCTCCCTTCCGAGGGTTTCCCACCAGCCGCGGATACTCGCGGCAGCGAACTGCGCGGTGTCGCGATCCACACCGACATTGACCCACCCCTCATCACGGGTCAGGTCAAGCACACCATAGGGGATCGCGTGCCCGAGGTCCTTGTCCTTGAAGTCGTGCGTGCGCACCAGCGTCGGTTTGCCCTTCGGCTCAAGCTCACGGCCGACGGCCTTGAAATCCCCGATCAGCTCTCGCTTCTTGGTATCCACGCTGATCACCGGCTGACACCGTGAGATCGCCTTGGCGACCGTGTCGTTGATGTGCTGAAACTGCGCGTCACGATCGGGGTGGTCTGCGCCCTCCCTGGTCTTCTGGTTGGCCTGGAGGCTGTACCCCAAACGCTTCAACAGCCGCAGCACCGTGCGGTCGCTCACCTCAAACCCACGTTCACCAAGCGCCCGGGCGAGCTTCGCGGCACTCTTGGACGTCCACCGAAGTGGAGAGCACGGATCGCCCCGGGTCTCCGGCGCAACCAAACGCTCGAGCTCCTCCTCGATCCCCGGGTGAGTCTCCACGACCGGCTTCTTCCCCGCTCCTCGACGGCGCACCCGGCCCTCGTCCAGCGTCTCACCGGACTCAAGCTCACGCACACCACGACGAATCGTCTCTTCGTGAAGCCCGGTCGCCCGCGCGACGGCTCGAATTCCACCCCACCCATACGAAGCAGCCTCCGCGGCCGCCCACAACCGCCGCGAGCGCTCGTTGAGCACCTCGCTGCTGCTCAACAGCCGGTAACGCTCAGCGATCGCCGCCTCATCAATCACACCACCCTATTCAACACGCCCACCACAACTCCTGCCCTAATTTAGTCGCGAGCCCTAAGCGTGCTCCAAGTGCTGTGATACGTAGGCGGCGGACAGCTCGCGCATGAGCGCTGAGTCGGTGTCGATCACGACACGATCAGCGTCGAGGTGCGCACTGTGCCGCGCATCCCATTGTCGACGTCGAGCGCCTTGTCGTTGCGCCGGCAGATAACGCGGTCGCCGGCAGACCGTCATACGAGCGCTCCTCACCCAACGCGCCGAGGTCGCGCCGAAGCTCGCGGGCGGCGCGCTTCAGTGTGTCGCGTGTGTCGTTGTCGCGGGCGATCATCACTGCCTGGTCGGGTTCGGCTGCGGCCGTGGCGTGGCCCAATCCTCGATCGCCTGGGTGTGTGCGTCAGCCGGCTCGCTGAATGTCTCGATGCGTCCGGCGCGGTCGGCCCATTCCAGGTAGCTGTGTGGGCGGCGCTCGTGCAGCGCGGCGAGCGCGCGGCGCTCGGCGGGGTCGCGCTGGCGCATGACCTCGGTCAGGCGGATGATCCCGACGGCGCGGCCGACGGCGGCGAGCCAGCCGCCGGCCTGCACCGAGGCGAGCTGTCCAGGATCGCCAATCGCGATGACCTTCGCGTCGGCCTGCTCGGCGGCCTGCAGTAGCCGCGCACTGCGCCTGGTCGGGGCCACACCGGCCTCGTCAAGGAGGAGAACGCATCCCTCGGGCAGCTCATCGCCCAGCATCCCCACGTCGATCAGCAGTCGGTCCAGAGTGCGCGCGGACACGCCGGCCTCCTCGGTGAGCTCGCGGGTGCCGCGGCCAGTGGGCGCCACGCCGAGCACCTCATAGCCAGCGCGCTCGTAGACCTGGCGGAGGACGCCGGCAGTGTAGGTCTTGCCGATGCCCGCGAGCGCCTGGACCACGCTCACACCGCGGCCGTTGCCGAAGACCGCGGCTGCGTCAGTGCAGCTGCTCGATGAACGTGTAGATCACCATCAGGCTGACAAGCACCACGAACACGCGCAGCGCCCACAGCGCGGCGATCGTGCGCGAGCTGAGCTCAGCGCGCACCACCGGCCTCGAGGTCTCGGCGACGAGCTGGTCGCGCTCGAGGTCCATCACCAGCTCCTCGGAGGAATCGATGCCCATCAGCCGACCAGGTGGACGGTCCGCAGGAACGAGTCGATGCCGTAAGCCGCTCCGCAGATCCCTACGAAAGCGATCACGGCGATGCCGATGACGTTCGTCGAGCGCCGGTTGGCCCACGCGCCCATCAGCCCGCGATCGTTGGCGAGCATCAACATCAGCACGAGGCTGACGGGTAGCAGCACCGTCGCGAGCACGTTGGCGTTGAGCACGATCGACAGCAGCGGCGCGCCCGGGATCAGGATCACGACGGCGGCGAGCAGCGCGACGCCGACGTTGGCTGCGTAGAAGACCGCGGCGCCGCGCGGTGAGCTGTTGAAGCTGTGAGAGACGCCGACGCATTCACCGGCGGCGTAGGCGGTGCTCGCCGAGATCGTGAGGATCGCGACGGCGCCCGCCTCGATCAGCCCCAGCGCGAACACGGCGCCGGCGGCGCCGCCGGCGATGTGCTTGAGCGCCTCGGGGAAGCCGGCGCCGGCGAACCCCTGGATGCCCGATCCGCCGTGCGCCAGCAGCGCTGCGCCGACGACCAGCGCGCCGATCCCGAAGATCGCAGCCAGGACGGCGCCGGCGGCCGTGTCGTAGCGCCCGTAGCCTGACGTCGCTGGGGGTCATGCCCTTGTCGGCGGACGCGCTCTGCTGGAAGAAGATCATCCACGGCGTGACCGTCGCGCCGATCGTCGAGGCGAGCAGCAGCAGCAGCGTGTTGAAGCCGCCCGACGGGAAGGGGGTGAAGTCGAAGGAGCTCACGAGCGTTCCGACGTGCGGTTTGACGAGGATCGCCGCCACCAGGAACAGGCCGTTGAACAGCGCCATGCCGAGCACGATCCGCTCCCAGCGCCAGTAGCGTCCGCCGCTGAGGGTGAACACCACGAGCACGAGCCCGAGGGCGACGGCCACCCCCGCGCCGAGGTGGAAGTAGGCGAGCCCGACGCGGATCGAGACGAACTCGGCGACGAGCGTCACGAGGTTCGTGAACGTCAGGTCGCCCGCGCCGAACCAGCCCCAGACGCGCCCGTAGCGCTGCAGCACCAGCTCGCCGTAGCCGCGGTGGGTGACGGCGCCGACGCGCATGCACATCTCCTGGCAGACGTAGGCCATCGCGAACAGGATCGGGATGAACGGCACGAAGAACCCGAGGCCGTACTGCGCCCCGTCGGAGGCGTAGGCGATCATGCTCGGCCCGTCGTTCTCGCCGAGCATCGCGAGGATTCCCGGGTCCGACCAGCAGCCACAGCAGATACCAGCGCTTGCGGTGCCTGCGCGCGTGGTGCACGCGCGCACGGTCGTGCGAGCGCGCCATGTCCTCGTCGGTCAGCAACGGCGGCGCGAGGAGTGGGGAGGGGGCAACCGCCTCGCGCGTGCTCATCGCGGCAGCTCCTCGCGCCCGCCAGGCGCGTTACGAGCGGGCGAGCGCTCGAGCTCGACACGCATCGCCGCGGCGAGCTGGCCGCCGATCGCGTGCTCGCGCTCGCCGAACTGCACGAACAGCGGCCCGCCGAACGGCTGGCGATCGCGCACCGCGAAGCGCTCGCCCGGAGAGATGCCGCGCTCGGCTAGGTAGCGCAGCATCTCGGGGTCTGAGTCGGAGACGCGCACGAAGCGGCCCTCGTCGCCGGGCTGCAGGCTCTCCATACGGTGGCGTTGCGCGCTCTTCGATCTCGAGATCGGCGTTCGGGATCGGGTCGCCGTGGGGATCGACCGTCGGGTGGCCGAGCTTCGCCGCGATCAGCTCCTCGAGGTCGTCCGAGAGCACGTGCTCGAGCACCTCTGCCTCGGCGTGCACGCGGTCCCACGGCATGCCGAGCGCGTCCGCGAGATAGCTCTCGAGCAGCCGGTGATGGCGGATCACCTCGAGCGCCAGTCGACGTCCGTCGGCGGTCAGGCGCACGCCGCGGTAGGGGACGTGCGTGATCACCCCGAGCTCGTCGAGGCGCTTCAGCATCGCCGAGACCGAGCCGGGCGTGATCGACAGGCGCTCAGCCAGCGCGTTGGTCGACACGGGCTGATCGCCGCGCGATTCCAGCGTGAAGATCGCCTTGCAGTAGTCCTCTACGGCTGCCGTGCGCAGCTGCTCGTTGACCGACATGAAAAAAGATTATGGCATGCCAAACAAATTGTTCAAGGCATCCGCAGCTCCATGACGAGGTGCGGCCCGATCATCGGCAGCTCGAACTCCTCCGAGGTCACGCGAAAGCCCGCGCGCTCGTAGAAGTGACGCGCCGGCGTGCGCGCGTTGCACCAGATCCGCTGCGCGCCTTCATCGAGCGCGTGCTGCACGAGCGCCTCGAGCACGCCGGTGCCCGCCCCGGCGCCGCGCGCGCCCGGCGCCGTGGCCATGCCACGTATGCGCCAGCCGCCGGGCTCGCCGTCGGGCGCGATGAGTCCAACGCAGACGAGCTCCTCGCCGAGGAAGGCGCCAACCGCAAAGGCGTCGCTCGACTCACCGCAAGCCATCGCCTCGACGGTTTCGTGCGGTCTCAGCACCGCTTGGCGCAGCTCGCGCGTGCGCTCGAGCGCAACCGGCCGGACGTGGAGATCGGTCATTGCGTGAGGCTAGCCGTGCTCGCGCGGATTTCGCGTTAGCCTCCCCAGGTCGAAACCAAGGAGATCGGGATGCCCACTTGCAGCCACCTCGACCAAGTCAAGATCACCGAGCTGCCGGAGTCGACCGACGGCTGCACACAGTGCCTCGCAAGCGGCTCGCCGTGGCTGCACCTGCGGATCTGCCTGGTGTGCGGCGAAGTCGGATGCTGCGATGGCTCGCCCAATCGCCACGCGAGCGCGCACGCGCACAGCAGCGGCCATCCGCTGATCCGCTCGATCGAGCCCGGCGAGGTGTGGTCGTGGTGCTACATCGACGAGCTGATGTTGCGGATCGACGCGGTCCACGGCTCCACCCGGATCCCGCCGTCGCCGCTCGGCGGTTGACAGCGATCGCCAGAGCGCTGAGCTGAGACGCCTCGGCTAGTGCGTGTGGTGCCCGCGAACCGTGCGCCAGCTGTGCAGCGTGATCCGCAGGATCACGGCGGACATCGCCAGGCCGATGATCGGGTCGAGGATCGGCGCACCCGCCGCGATCGCGAGCGCGCTGACGATGACCGCGAGCGAGACGTAGGCATCGACGCGGGCGTGTTCCCCGTCGGCGATCAGAGCATGGCTGTGGAGCTGGCGCCCGGTGCGTGTGCGGACGATGCCCGCGACGCGGTTGCCGGCGAACCCGATAGCACCGGCGAGCCCGAGCACCGCCAGATGATCGGGGGTCGAGGGATGGATCAGGCGCGCGATCGCCGCATACGCGGCGATGCACGCCGAGACCAAGATCGCCGCCACGACCGCCAGCCCGGCGTAGCGCTCAGCGCGCTCGGAGCGCAGCGCGAACGCGATCCCGAGCGGAACCGCTGTCAGCGCGTCGCCGCCGTTGTGGATCAGGTCCGCGAGCAGCGCGAGGCTGCCGGTGAGCGCGAACACGAGTGCCTGCAGGGCGGCCGTGCAGCCGAGGATCGCCAGCGCCAGCGCGACCGCCCGCACACCCTCGCGTGAGCGCTTGATGCTCGGGTCGATGAGGCCATGAGAGTGCCCGTCGGCATGCGCCTCGCCGTGGGCGTGGGAACCGCCGCGCGCGCCGGCGTCGGGATGCTCGGCGCCCGCTTCGTGGGAGTCAGCCTCGTGCCGATGCGGCCCGGAGTGGGGGTGGGCGTGACGCAGCCCGCCGTGCCGGTGCACGTCGCCCTCGACGAGCTCGTAAACGGCCGATGACATGCCTGTTCAGGTTAGGGCGGCGGAGCTGCCTTCGTGAGCTTCCGCTACGCGCGAGGCTGACGCCGCGCCATCACGAGGCAGACGACTGTGTCAGAGCGGATCGGCCGTTCGAGCCGCTGGTAGAGGGCTTGGTTCTCGGCGACGAGCGCGTCGCGCTGTCTGGGCGACAGCCCCGCCCAGAACGACAGCGTGCCCAGCAGAGCGTTGAGCTCGTCGGCGGTGTGCTCCAGCTCCGTCGGCACCGCGACGACCTGCGCGTCGTCGAACAGGTCTGCGGCATACCCGCGCGCGATGTCATGGCCGCCCAGCCACGCCCACACCTCCGAGAGGTTCTCGCGCCGGGCCGCAACGCCGGCGGGGATATCGGCAAGGTCGCGGTAGGTAGGCCAATCGGCGGCAGCCTCGGGCGCGATCCTCGTGATCGCGGCACGGAGCGCCCGCTGATCGTCGGCGCTGCGGGGATCGTCGAGCCCGAAGTACGAGACCAGAGCAAGGCTCCCGCCGTCCATCAGCGCGTCGGCCGCATGGCGCCAGCTCACGTCCGGATCGACCCAATGGATCGCCGACGCCGAGAACACGGCCGAGTAGCGGGCACGAGGCAGCAAGGCGTCCTCCAGGCGCGCGTTGACGAAGTGCACCTCGCCGACGCCGTTGCACTGATCGCGAGCGCGCGCGATCAGTTGCTGGCCCGGCTCCACGGCTGTCACCCGCAACCCGCGGGCCAGCAGGCTGCGCGTGAGCTGCCCGGTGCCGCAGCCGATCTCGAGCACCGCGGCGCCAGGCCCGATGCCCCCGCACGCCCGATCGACGAGGACGTCCGGGTAGGTCGGGCGGTGACGGTCGTAGTCCTCGGCGACCTCGTCGAAGACGCGTCCGTAGCTGCGGGCATCGAGTTGGGGCGCCATCAGTTCACGGTAGATGACGGCCGGGACGGCCCGGACGGCGACCGGAATGAGACGCGCGAGCGGGCGTCGCCGGTCCGGCCGGCTCTGACGGCGAATAGGCCATCTGGCCGATGTAATCCACCGTACGGCACGGCAGGCTTGGGATGATGTACGAGGCGATCATGAGTCCGGTGGGCGGAGTTGACCAGGACGCGGTGGCGATCGTCCCGACTGGGACGGTGACGTTCGTGCTGACCGATGTCGAGCGCTCGACCTTGTTGTGGGAGGAGCGGGGCGAGGTGATGGCGGGGGTGATGGCGCGCTGTCATGACCTGCTCGCCGAGACTATGCGGGCGCGTGGCGGGGTGCTTCCGGAGGAGCAGGGCGAGGGTGATAGTGCGGTCGGCGTGTTCGTGCGGGCGTCCGATGCGGTTGCGTGCGCGCTGGATCTGCAGCGGGCGCTGAGGAGCGAGGAGTGGCCTGAGGGCGTGGATCTGCGCGTGCGTGTCGCGCTGCACACCGGTGAGGCGGTGCTGCGCGATGCGCGCAACTACACCGGCCCCTCGATTCATCGCTGTGCTCGGCTGCGGGCGATCGGGCATGGCGGGCAGACGCTGCTGTCGCGCTCGACGTATGAGCTGGTGGCAGGCGGCCTGCCCGACGGGGTCAGCGTGCGTGACCTCGGTGCGCACCGGCTGCGCGACCTGGCGCGGCCGGAGCAGGTGTACCAGCTGTGCCACGGGGATCTACACGACGACTTCCCGCCGTTGCGCTCGCTGTCGGCCCTCCCGAACAATCTGCCCGTCCAGCTCACGAGTTTCGTTGGCCGCGAGGCCGAGATCGCAGAGGTTCGTGAGCTGCTCGGCCAATCGCGCCTGCTGACTCTGACCGGAGCGGGTGGGAGCGGGAAGACACGGCTGGCCTTGCAGGTGGCCGCCGAGACGCTTGACGATCACCCTGATGGTGTGTGGTGGGTGGATCTGGCGCCAATCAGCGATTCGGCGCTGGTCGCCAGCGAGGTTGCGAGCGCACTCTCGATTCGCGAGTTCCCGTCGCGGTCGGTGATCGACACGCTCACGGCGCAGCTCGCCGAACGTCGATTGTTGATCGCACTCGATAACTGCGAGCACCTGCTGGGCGCGTGCGCCGAGTTGGCGGCTAGGCTGCTCGCGACGTGTCCCGGTGTTGTGATTCTGGCGACGAGCCGCGAGTCGATCGGGGTCGAGGGAGAGCAGAGCTGGCGGGTTCCCTCGCTGCAGGTGCCGGAGGCCGAGCTGGCACGAGCCGCGCTCGCGGAGGTCGAAGCGATCCAGCTGTTCTGCGATCGGGCGCGACACGTGCGACCAAATTTCCGTTTGGTGGACGCGAACGCGCAGGCGGTGGCGACGATCTGTCGGCGCCTGGACGGAATCCCCCTGGCGATCGAGCTGGCGGCGGCGCGCGTGCGGCTGCTGACGCCCCAGGAGATCGCTGAGGCGATGCGCGAGCGGTTCGTGCTGCTGACGGGGGGCTCACGCACGGCGATGCCGCGCCAGCGCACCCTCGAGGCCTCGGTCGATTGGAGCCACGACCTACTCAGCGCGGCCGAGCAAACGCTGTTCCGGCGTATTTCCGTGTTCGCCGGCGGCTGGACGCTCGACGGGGTCGAGGCGGTTTGCGCGGGCGGTGGCCTGGAGGTCGTCGAGATCCTCGACCTGCTCGCGAGCCTCGTCGACAAGTCGCTGGTGCAGGTCGAGGAGCAGGGCGCCAAGACTCGCTACGCGCTGCTGGAGACGGTCCGTGCCTATGCGCGGCAGAAGCTCAGCGACGCCGACGAGGCGGCGCTCGTGCGCAACCAGCACCTCGACTACCACCTGGCGCTTGCCGAGTCCGCAGAGCCCGACCTGTTCGGGGCGCGCCTGGAGCAGTGGCTGCAGCCGCTTACGACAGAGCTCGACAACTTCCGCGGCGCACTCGCGTGGGCCGTCGACGCGGGGCGCATCGACGAGGCTCTACGCCTCGCCGCTGCGCTGTGGTTGTTCTTCGAGGCGCGCGGCCACTGGCGCGAGGGCCGGGGGCACCTCGAGTCGGCGCTCGCCGCGGATGGTGCAAGCGGGCTCCCGCGGGCAAAGGCGCTCGTTGCTGTGGGCCACATCGGGACGATCGCGGCCGACTGGGTCGCGACGCGGCGCTTTGCCGAGGAGGCGCTCGCGATCGGTCGTGAGCTGGGTGACGAGCGCACGGTGGGCCGAGCGCTCGATCTGATCGGGTGGGCGCTGATCTCGCTCGAGCCGGAGGCTGCGATGCCCGTGCTCGAGGAGAGCATCGCCATCACCCGCCCGCTCGGCGACGCCTGGTTTCTGGCCGACGGGCTCTACGGAGCCGGCTTTCTTGCAAATGTGGGCGGGCGGCTGAAGGCAGCGCCTCCGCTGCTCGAAGACGCCCTGGCGGTATCGCGCGCGGCAGGCAACCTGCTCGGTATCCGTGAGTCGCTCACCTGGCTCGGCCTCAACGCGACGCTGCAGTGTCGATTCGCGGAGGCGGAGGCGATGCTCCAAGAGGCTCTCGCGCAGTCGCGTTCGCTCGGCGACCCGCTGTTCGCGATGCTCGATCTCGGGGCCCTCGGTTTCGCCAAGACCCGCACCGGCGAGTGGGCGGCCGCGCGGGCGCACATCGAGGAGGCGATCGCGTTGGGCGTGCGCATGGCCCACAGCGCCACGCCACTGATGCAGGGATACCTGGGACTGCTGGAGTACGCCACCGGCGAGCTCGCGCACGCGGAGGCGCTGATGAGGGAGGCGTTGCCGGCGACGCGAGCCAACAATTACGCCGCTAACACCGTCGGCGCGCTGCTCATCACAGCAGCCGCGCAGCTGGCACGCGGCGAGACGGCACCGGCCGTGGCCGCGATCGAAGAAGCGGTGCTCGTCGCGCGCGAGAGCGGAAACCCGCTGGCGATCGGGGCCGCGCTCGAGGCGCAGGCGCAGCTCGCGCGCGAGGCCGGCGAGGTCTCCGCAGCCGAGGAGCTGCTACACGAGGCGCTGCGCGCCTTCCATGACGCCGGCGACCCGAGTGGCGTCGCGGACGTGCTCGAGTCGCTCGCGGCGCTCGTCTCAGAGCTGCAGAACGCCGAGCAGGCGGTTCGCTTGCTCGGTGCGGCAGATGGCGTTCGCGCCGCCGTGGGCTGCGTGCGCTTCCCGGTGCGTCAGCCAAGCTACGAAGCGGATCTCAGCACGCTGCGCGAGGCGCTCAGCGAGGAGGCCTTCGCAGCGGCGTGGTCGGCCGGCGCGTCGGCCTCGCTCGATGATGCGGTCGCTTACGCCGAGCGCGGCCGCGGAGAACGCAAGCGGCCGTTGCGCGGCTGGGAGAGCCTGAGCCCGGCCGAGCTGCGAGTCGTGCAGCTCGTCGCCAAGGGCCTGACCAACCCTCAGATCGGCGAGCGCCTGTTCATCTCGCCCCGTACCGTCCAGGCGCACCTGTCCCATGTGTTCGCCAAGCTCGCCGTCTCATCACGCGCCGAGCTCGCAGCGCAAGCGGCGCGAAGAGAGCTCTAGCTGTAGTTCCACCGAGCCGGCCGCGCTGGCGCCGATTACGCCACTGTTGCCGGCTCGAATACGCCATCCGGCCGATGTACTACGAGCCTCCGCCGGTCAGCCTCGGTAGCAACGAGGCCAGGCCTCGCAGCCAACAGAGAGATCGGAGGACGCATGAGCCAAGAATTCGATGTGATCGTCGTGGGTGCGCGCTGCTCGGGGTCGCCGCTGGCGGCGCTGCTCGCACGCCGGGGCGTCAAGGTCGCGCTCGTTGAGCAGGCCAGCTTTCCGAGCGACACCCTCTCGACGCACATCTTCCAGACCCAGGCGCTGACATTCCTGGACCGCCTCGGGGTCATCGAGAAGATACGCGCGACCGGTGCGCCATTCCTCGACCGCGTCGATTTGCGCCAGGAGGACCTCGAGTTCGTGACCCCGATTCAGCTGCATTCAGACGACGTCGGCGGTACGGCATCGGTGCGTCGGCTGCTGCTCGACCCGATCCTCGCTCAGACCGCCGCGGAGGCGGGCGCCGATCTGCAGATGGGAAGCAAGGTGACAGGACTCATCGAGGATCGTGGTCGAGTGGCCGGCGTGCGGGTCACACACAACGGCTCGGAGACGACGCTCCGGGCACGGCTGGTTGTCGGCGCCGACGGTCGCAACTCTACGATCGCGAGCCTCGTCGGAGCTCGCAAGTACAACCTCACGCCGAACGAGCGATTCCTCTATTGGTCCTTCTTCGAGGGAGTCGAGCCCGACTCCGATCCGGCATTCGTGTTGCACCGCTGGGGCAATCGGATGGTGATCGCGACGCACGCCGACAGCGGCCTCTATCAGGTCATCCTGATCCCGGACCTGGTTGATCTCCCTCGCTTCCGGAGGGATCTGGAGGGCAGCTTCATGGAGTACGCATGCAGCTGCCGGCCCGTCGCGCAGGCGCTCTCGAGCGCGCGGCGGACCGGGAAGTTGTTCGGGATGCTGCGCTGGGAGGGGTTCTTCCGGGAGGCCTCCGGCCCCGGCTGGGTGCTCCTCGGCGACGCCGGCAACTTCAAGGACCCAACACCCGGCCAGGGCATACAGGACGCGTTCCGGCAGGTCGACGCGCTCGTGCCAGCGATCGCAACCGCGCTGGATGGCTCCGGAGAAGACATCGATAGTGAGATGTCGGCCTGGGGCAGCTGGCGAGACAAGGACGCGGCCGAGCACTACTGGCTCGCGACCGATATGGGGAAGGCTGGGTCGACGCCCGCGGTGGTACCCGAGATTGAGAGGCGATTGCTGGAGCAGGGCAAGATAGGCACGTTCCTTGATCTGTTCTACAGCCACCGGTCGCGGCCCTCGCAAGTCTTCACCCCGCCGCGCCTGTTGGGCGCTACCGCCAGGCTGTTGGCGCGTCGGGGATGCGACCGGCGCGCGCTGCTTGCGGAGGTCGGCACGCTCCTGGCTGAGGACTTCCAGCGAAAACGTCTCAACCGCAAGCCGGTGTACGCCGCGGGCACACCTAGGCCCACCAACGTGAACGACAGCATTCTGGAGGCCGCGGCGTGAAGGGCTCGATGGCCGACAGACGCCGCAGCTCACCACGCCCGATAATAGATGTTATGTAAACCAGCAAGCGAAACACCCGAGCGCGCTCAGTCGGCTCGAAGCTGATCCGAGCATGAAGCGGGAGCGCATTTTCATGCGCAACGCGGTCCCCCATGACCAGCGCGTGCGGAGCAGGGGGCATCCGTGGCCCCCTGCTCCCGCTGGCACGGACGCGGGGGGCCACGTCGTGCCGATGGGGGCTCCCCTCGCAGCCCCATCCAACAAACCGTCGAAGATCGCCGGGGTTGCTCGCCTTGGGCTCGAATACCGCAGCCGCGGTATACAGCGCTGGATTGCCGCTGACGCAGCCACGCCACGCATCGCCGGCCGAGCTCGGCGGCTTAAGCCGCGGATGCGCCGTCCGAATATGTACCGGGCAGGCCGAGTACACCGGCCACGGCCCGGGCCGCCAGCACCTCGTCGTGCGGCGCCAGGCCGGCGAGCTCGATCACCGCGCCCTCCATCGCGCCGACCAGCGCCAGCGCCAGGACTCTCGCCGGCGGCCCGGCAGGGATCGTGCCCGCCCTGCGGCCCGCGCTGATCAGGCGCGCGCAGCGCTTGACCAACCCCTCGGAGATGAGCTCGAGCCGATCTCCGATCGAATGCTCCTGGCCGCTGAACTCCAGCCTGAGCGCGATCGCTACCCGAGCGACGTCTCGCCGGCAGAAGACCGCGTGACCGCGGGCCAGCAGGATCAGCGCGGCCAGCGGGTCCGGCTCGTGCTCGATGAGCCGGCCGATCTCCTGCTGCCATGCTTCGTCGACCCACTCGATGACGGCCAGCGCGAGCGCCTCCTTGTCCTCGAACTGGTGATACAGCGCCCCGCGCGTGTATCCGGCATCGCTCGCGACGCGCTCGAGGACGAGGTTGCCGTAGCCGTAGCGGGACAGCCCCCTCGCCGCGGACTCGACCAGGGCGCTGCGCGTGCGGGCGCTTCGATCAGCCTGCGTCAGGCGGCCGCGGCTGCCCGTGGGCACTGTCGCGCTCTCCCCTCGGCTCGCTTCAATGTTACGTACAGGCATGTATGTATGTTATGCTATGCTACGGCGTCTCAGAACGTCGGTGGCGGACGACTGGAGGCGCAGATGCGGCTCTCGAACAGCGGACACGAGGCTCGCGCGTGGCGGATCCGCGAGATCGCGCCCGATTTCAGGCTCGAGGACGCGTGGGCGCTGCCGGTGAGAGGCGGCATCGAGGACTTCGCGAGCCTGCTGGACGTGATGGGCTCGCTCGACCTCTCTCAGGGCGGCTCGCGCGCGACACGCGCGCTGTTCAGGATTCGCTGGCGCGTCGGCGAATTGCTCGGCTGGGATAGTCCGCGTGAGGCGCTGTCCGTCCCCGGCAACACCGAGGCAAGCTTGATTGATCGGCTACCCGAGGACCTTCGTGGCACGGCCACGGACGCTGGCTCATCGCCCTTCACGCCGCTGTTTCGCACCGACGTCGAGTGGGCCGGAGAGCTCTCGAACCGGACTGTTCATGGCGTCATGCAGCTCGCCTGGGTCGAGACCGCAGCCGGCCTCTATCAGGGACGGATGGCCGTTTACGTCAAGCCGCGGGGCAGGCTCGGGACCGTATACATGGCGGCGATCGCCCCGTTCCGGCACCTGGTGGTGTACCCGGCTCTGATGCATGAGATCGAACGGGCCTGGAACGCGCGCGGCGTGCAAGCTTCCGCGTGAGCTGCTCTGCCAGGATGCGCCGATGAGCGACTACGGAGCGCCGCTGCGCGAGCAGGACGTAGACCCGAATCCGGTGCGCCAGTTCGCTGCGTGGTTCGAGCAGGCCCAGGCGGCCGACATGCGGATGCCGGAAGCGGCCGCGCTGGCGACGGCATCGGCGGATTGCGCGCCGTCGGTGCGGATGGTGCTCGTCAAGCGCTTCGACGATCGAGGCTTCGTGTTCTTCTCCAACTACGCGAGCCGCAAGGCCCGGGAGCTCGCCGCCAACCCGCGCGCCGCGCTGGCGTTCTACTGGGATCCGCTCGGCCGCCAGGTACGAGTCGAGGGCGCCGTCGAGCGCACCAGCGCGCAGGAGTCCGCCGACTACGTGCGCAGCCGCCCGCGCGGCAGCCAGATCAGCGCGCTGGCCTCGCCCCAGAGCGAGGTCCTCGAGAGCCGCGCGCTGCTCGAGGAAAGCGTCGCCGAGCTCGAGCGGCGCTACGGGCAGGACGAGCTGCCGCTGCCCACGGGCTGGGGCGGCTACCGGCTGCGCCCGTCGAGCATCGAGCTGTGGCAGCAGCGTCACGATCGCCTGCACGACCGGCTGCGCTACCGGCGCGAGGACGGTGGCTGGACGATCGAGCGACTGGCGCCGTAGCGGCTCGGCCCGATGTCGGAGCCGGGACTTGCGCGACCTCCAGCTACTAGCATCCGCGCGAGCGGACCACAAACGAGAGGCGGGCGATGGCGGACAAGCTCTACACAGCCAATGCACACGTGACCGGGGGGCGCGCACAGGGACACGGGCGCTCGAGCGACGGCGCGCTTGAGGTCGACCTGCGCCTGCCGCCAGAGATGGGCGGCCCTGGCGGCGGCACGAACCCCGAGGAGCTTTTCGCAGTCGGCTACGCGGCCTGTTTCGAGGGTGCGCTCGGCGTCGTCGCGCGCCGCGCCAAGGCCGACCCTGGCGATGTCGCGATCGACTCCGCGGTGTCGCTCTCGCCCAACGGCCAGGGCGGCTTCGTGCTGTCGGTCGGACTCGACGTCACGCTGCCGGGGATCTCCGACACCGCCAGCGCCGTCGAGCTGGTGCGCGCCGCGCACGCCGTGTGCCCGTACTCGAACGCCACCCGAGGCAACATCGACGTAGCACTCACGGCCAACGGCGTGCCCGTCGAATAGCGGCCGCCTAGCGCCCGAGCGTGCGCTCGAGCTCTCGAGCGCGAGCCCCGAGACCATCGAGCGACGAGCGCACATGCTCGAGATCCGCGCGCAGCTCCGGGTCACCGACCTCCACCGGCAGCATCGAGTCCTGCAGCGTCGCGAGCATCCGGTCGGCGTCGCTGATCGCCGAGACGGCGCTGTCGAGGAAGCCTCTCGCGCCCTTCGACGGGGCTCCGGCGACGGCCGGCGTGAACTCGCGGCCCGCCACACCGTGTCGCTCTGCGAAGCTCGCGTGCGCGCGTCGCGCGCGGCCGTATGCCATCTGCACAGGACGGAACAAAGCCTCCTCCACCCTGTCGGCGTTGCCTTCGTCGAGCAGCTCGTATGCCTCGGTCAGCGACGCCAGCGCAGAGCCGAGCGCCTCGGCCGCTTCGGCAACGGTGTCGAGCAGCTGCTGCCTGGCGTCGGCGCTGGTGTAGGGCACGCGCACCAGGTTAGTGGCGCCGATCAGTACGCGCGCCTGTTCAGCTGATCGCGTACGCGAGCGCGACCGAGGCCGTGAGCTCGCACTTCGCGGCGCTCGCCTTGTGGGCGGACACGCGCTTTTTGGGGTGCTTCAGCGTCGGCCTGTGTACCGCCCCGGCCGCCGGAGCCGACTCGGGGGCCGCTACCCCCGGTGATACGGCAATCGAGGACGGCGGCGAACCGAAGTCCGGCTGTTCGCCTTCATATTCCGTGTAGCTCGATTCTTCGTCGTTGGTGCAGTTGATGTAGCCGCCGGCTTCGACGATGCGCTGCACGCTTCCGAGCGTGACCGCCGCCTTGCCGGCGAGGAATTCGGCCTTGCTCTGTCCGTCGGTCATCGCTTCCGCCATCGCCTGCCGGTAGTCGGCCGTCGCCGCCGCGAGGCTTGCGTCCTGGGCGATCGGCACCTTGGCAACCCCTTCGACGCTCACGCTGCTCGCGGGAGCTGTCGTCGTCGTCGGCGCTTCCGCGGCGGCGACGCCGAGCATGTTGGCTGCCACCAGTGCGGCCACCACCGCGAGCGTCGCTGCGATCACGATCCGCATAGTTGCAATCGATGCTAGCGCGGGTCGTCGGCGAGTCCTCGAGCGCGTTCTAGTACGGCGTCGATCATCGGCTCGGTCAGTCTGCCCGTGAAGGTGTTCTGCTGGCTCGGGTGGTAGCAGCCGAGCATCGCGTAGCGCTCGCCCGCGAGCTCGGCGCCGTGGCGGAACCGCGGCCGCGGCCGTCGCGGGGGGACGGGCGGATCGGACAGCGCCGCGGTCAGCCGCAGGGCGGCGTCCCAGGCGAACGCGCCCAGGCACACAACCACGCGAACGTCCTCGAGCAGCTCCAGCTCGGCGACGCTCCACGGCAGGCACAGCTCGCGCTCCTGCGGCGTCGGGCGGTTCTGCGGCGGTGCGCAGCGCACCGCCGCGGTGATCCACGCGTCGCGGAGTGCGAGGCCGTCGTCGCGGCTACGCGAGATGGGTTGATTGGCAAAGCCGGTGCGCCACAGCGCCGCGAACAGGAAATCTCCCGAGCGGTCCCCCGTGAACACGCGCCCCGTGCGGTTCGCGCCGTGGGCGGCGGGCGCGAGCCCCAGCAGCAGCACGCGCGCCGAGGGGTCGCCGAAGCCCGGCAGCGGGCGTCCCCAGTACTCCTCCGAGGCGAACGCGGCGCGGCGCTCGCGCGCGACCTGCTCGCGCCAACTGACCAGCCGCGGGCAGTGCCGGCAGCGGCTGACGTCCTCCGCGAGCCGGGTCAGTGCGTTGGCTCTATACGATCGCACGCCGCAGTAGTACCATCGGTCCGGAGATGCCCTTCTGGGTCTGGATTCTGTTTTTCGCGGCGCTCATCAAGATCCCGCTCGCTGGTCTGATGCTGTGGATCCCGTACCGCAACGACCAGGCGTCCGACGCGTCGGACGTGCCTGACTCCTCCGAAGAAGATGGTGGCTCCAAGGCGTTGCCGGGCGGCCCGCTGGACCCGCACCCGCGCTCACCGCGCCCCCGCACCCCGCGTCCGCGCAAGCCGCGCCGCGGCGGTCCTCACGGGTACCCCTCCGCCCCGCCGCGCGTGCGCACGAGCCTGCGCGTGCATCCGCTGCGCGTCTCCCACTGACTTCAGCGGTTGCGCTTTCGCTGCTGGCGCGCAGCCTTTGCTTTCGCGCGCCGCTTGCGCATTGCCGCCTCGGAGCGGCGCGTCGCGCTGCCGTCGAGCAGATCGATCTCCGTCGCCGGGACGACGCTGCGCACGTCGCGCATGATCAGGTACACGATGCCGATCAGCAGCACAGCCGCGGCGCCGATACCGAGCAGCAGCAGCGAACTCGAGTTGTGCGGTTCCGAGGAAGACGCGCTGGTGCTCGTCGTTTTGGCTTCCGTTTCTTCCGGCTGTCCTTCGGTCAGTTTGCTGAGCGCGCCGCTTTCGCCGAGGCCGGCCGCGCCGGCCACGGGCGCAGCGGTGGCGGCAAACCCCAGCAGCGCCACTAGGCACACCGCACACAGGCCCGTGCGCAGGCGCCCGCTGGTTGAGGGCAAGCTGCTCGTCATGTCGCGAGCATACCGCTCCGCACACCATAGAATGACGGCCCATGCCCCCGAAACAACGCCAGGTCCGCATGGAGCAGCGTGGCGCCCTCGAGGCGATCCAGGCACTCGAGCAGCGCTCGGACGAGGAGCTCGAGGCAGAGACGAAATACAAGTCCGCCGCGATGGCGATCCTCGGCGCGCGCGCATCGGAGCGCTTCGACGCGGAGGCGGCTCGGGGATACTTCCAGCGCGCGATCGCCGCTGCGCGACCGCAGGAGCGGATGCAGATCAGGCGCATGGCGGACGCGTCGCTCGCGCTGGCGGAACGTCGCGCCGGCGACCTCAAGGAGGCGGTCGAGCGCCTCGGGCAGACGCCACCCAGTGGCCGGCAGATGTTCGCGCTAAGGGCGATGGGACTGCTCATCCCCCCCGCCTCCGCCGGGATCCTGGCGCGTGTACGCGGCGTGCTGCTGATCATCCTGCTGATCTTCGTGCTGCTCGCGATCGGGCTCGGCGTCGTCGAGCTGATCTCACTTCCGTTCGGCGGCATCGGCGTCGCGCCGGGCGTCCTGCTCGGTCTGATCCTGGTGCTCGTCGTGCTCGGTGTGATGGCCGCGATCGGGCGGCGCCGACGCGACCGTGCACGCAACGCCGCGGCCAGCTGAGGCTTCCTTCGTCCTCCTCCCCGCACCGGCCGCAGGAGCATAGGCCCACCGTGTCCGCACCCGTCTGCCTGGTCGTGAACCCGGCCGCGGGCGGCGGGCGAGCCGGCCGTATCGCGGCTGACGTGGAGCGCGCGCTGCGCGCGCAGGGCCTGACGTTGCGTCGGGCCGATACGCGCGACCTGGACCACGCTCGTGAGCTCGCGCTCGACGCTGCGCAGCGCGGTGAGACGGTCGTTGCGCTCAGCGGCGACGGCATGATCGGCGTGCTCGCCGACACCTTGATGCAACTGCCGGGCGCGGTTCTCGGCGTGATCCCCGGCGGCCGCGGCAACGACCTGGCGCGGGTACTGCGCATCCCAGACGATCCCGACGGCGCGGCCGCGGTGATCGCCGCCGGACACACGCAGCCGGTGGACCTCGGGATTGTCGCCGCCGCAGGCTCGGAAGATCGCGGGCACGCGTTTGTCGGCATCGCCTCAGCGGGCTTCGACAGCGACGCCAACCGCATCGCCAATGATGCCCCTCCCTGGCTGGGCGGGCTTGTGTACGTGTACGGGGCCCTCGCGGCGCTCGTGTCGTGGCGACCGGCACGGTTCGAGATCGAGCTGGACCCGCCCGGCGAAAAGCGCTCATTCACGGCCTTCTCGGTCGGCGCCGCCAACTCGAAGACCTACGGCGGGGGCATGCGCGCGGCGCCCGACGCGATGCTCGACGACGGCCTGCTCGAGGTCATCGTCTGCGAGCACGTCAGCAAGCTCAGGTTCCTGACACGGATCCTGCCGAAGGTGTTCAAGGGAACGCATGTCCATGAGCCGAGCGTCAGCGTGTTTCGCGCGCGCGAGCTTCTGCTCAGCGCAGAGCGCCCGTTCACGATGTACGCGGACGGCGATCCGATCGGCGAGCTGCCGGTTCGGGTGCGGGCACTGCAGGGCGCCGTCACGATGCTGACCCCGCTGGAGCCGGGGCCGGCCTTCTCGGGGGCCTGATGGCGGACACGCTCGCCGCAAAGCTAGCGCTGGCTCGCGGCGTCGGGACGATCTCGCGCCTGCGAGGCGGTGGCGGCACGAGCGCCCCCGGCAAGCTGCTGATGCGACTCGCACCCGGCGCGATCGGCGAGCTCGGCGCGCGCCTGGCACGCGGCAGCGTGCTGATCTCCGCGACCAACGGCAAGACCACGACCGCAGCGATGACCGCAGGCATCCTCGAGCGTGCCGGCATCTCGATCGTCCACAACCAGGCAGGCGCGAACATGGCCGGCGGGGTCGCGACGACGCTGCTCGATGCGGCGAAGCCCGGCGGGACGATCGCCGGCGAACTGGGTCTGTTCGAGGTGGATGAGCTGTGGCTCGCGCAGCTCACAGCCGAGCTGCATCCGCGTGCGATCCTGCTCGGCAACCTGTTCCGCGACCAGCTCGACCGCTACGGCGAGCTCGACACGATCGCCGAACGCTGGGAGCGGGTGCTGCGCACGGGCGAGCGCCAACTCGTGCTCAACGCCGACGACCCGTTGCTCGCAGACATTGGGCGCGAGCACGCCGGCGCGATCTACTTCGGGCTGGAGGACGACTCACTGGCGCTCGCCGGCATGGCGCACGCCGCAGACGCCCGGCACTGCCGCCGCTGTGGCGCCCCGTACGTGTTCGACGCGGTGTACCTGGGCCACCTCGGCCACTATCACTGTGCGAGCTGCGGGCAGTCGCGACCGACCCCGACCGTCACCGCCGGCGACGTGCGCCTGGAAGGCGTGCGCACCGCTCGTTTCACGCTCACGACGCCCGCTGGCCGAGCCGACGTCTCACTCGCGCTGCCCGGCCTCTACAACGTCTACAACGCGCTCGCCGCCGCCGCGCTCGCATCGGCCCTGGAGATGCCATTGGAGAGCATCGAGGCAGGGCTGGCCGGCTCGCGCGCGGCATTTGGGCGCGCTGAGACGGTGTCCGTGTCGGTGCCCGCGCGACGCTCCGGCGGCGTCGATGTGCCCGCCGGCACCCGCGAGCTGCAGATCCTGCTCGTCAAGAACCCCGCCGGCGCCAACGAGGTCCTGCGCACGCTCGCGCTCGAGCCCGGTGAGCACGACCTGCTGGGGGTGCTCAACGACGACATCGCCGACGGACGCGATGTGTCCTGGATCTGGGATGCGGATTTCGAGCTCCTGGCGGGCCGCATCCGCCGCGCGACGTGCAGCGGCACGCGCGCGGCTGATCTGGCGGCACGGTTGAAGTACGCGGGCATCGAACCGGAGCGGATCGCCGTGCGCGAGGAGCTCGCCGTGGCGCTGAGCAGCGCTGCAGCCGACCGACCGGAAGGCACGGGTGCGCCGCTGTTCGCGCTGCCCACCTACACGGCGATGCTGGCGCTTCGCGAGCTCCTGGTTGCGCGCGGGGAGGCGAGCAGCGCATGGTCGTGAGCCCGTCGGAGGCGGTCATCTGGCACGACCTCGAGTGCGGCAGCTATACCGCGGACCTGGCGTTGTGGCACGAGCTCGCCGCAAACGCCCGCGCGGGGATCGCGCCGACGCCAGGATCGGGCCTGGGAAGGGTGCTCGACGTCGGCGCCGGGACGGGACGCGTCGCGCTCGCGCTAGCGCGCGCCGGCCACCCCGTGACCGCAGTCGACCTCGACGCGGAGCTGCTCGACGCGCTGAGCGCCCGCGCGGATGGATTGGAGATCGATACCGTGCAGGCGGACGCGCGCGTGTTCGAGCTGGATCACCGCGACTTCGCGATGTGCCTCGCGCCGATGCAGACGCTGCAGCTGCTCGGAGGCCCGACGGGTCGGCTCGAGTTCATGGCACGAGCGCGCGCACACCTAGCGCCGGGTGGCTTGCTCGCGTGCGCGATCGTGACCGAGATCGACCCGTTCGACTGCGACGCCGGGGACCTCGGCCCGTCCGAGGAGGTCGTGCGCGTCGCGGGAGCCACCTACATCAGCCGCGCCACGCGAGTCTTGGTCGACAGCCGTGTCGTGCGCATCGAGCGTGAGCGCGGCATCGTCCCGCGCGGCCGCGCCGCGCGCGAGCCCGCCTGGCAGCACGACCTCATCGAGCTCGATCGTGTGAGCGTCGCCCAGCTCGAACAGGAGGGCCACGAAGCGGGACTGACCGCAGCCGGTACGCGCGTGATCGCGGCGACCGAGGAGCACACGGCAAGCGTCGTGGTGATGTTCTGTGCCTGACTCGAGCGCGTCGGGGCGCACGCTGCGCGTGTGCGCGCTGTATCCGGACCTGATGAACATCTACGCGGACCGCGGCAACCTGATCGTGCTCGAGCGCCGCTGCGCGTGGCGTGGCATTCGCTTCGAGCTGGCCTCACGCGGCCTCGGCGAATCGCTCGAGGCGGATGCCCACGACATCTTCTACATCGGCGGCGGCCAGGATCGCGATCAGCGCCTGTGTGCGGAGGACCTGATCGAGACCAAGCGCGACGGTCTGCACGCCGCCGCTGGCCGCGGCGCGCTGGTGTTGGGCGTGTGCGGCGGCTACCAGCTGCTCGGGCACTCCTACACGCTCGGCGAGGACGAGATACCCGGAGTGGGATTGCTCGATGTGCACACCGTCCGCGAGGACGGGCCACGGTTGATCGGCAACGTCGCGATCGAGGTCTCGCTCGAAGAGGGCGCCACTCACGTGCTAGCCGGCTTTGAGAACCACGGTGGGCGCACGCAGCTCGGAGCCGGCCAGAGCGCCCTCGGACGCGTTTTGCGAGGAAACGGCAACGACGGACGCAGCGGCGCGGAGGGCGCGCGGAGCGCCAACACGATCGGTACCTACCTGCACGGGCCGCTGCTGCCCAAGAACGTCTGGTTCGCGGACTGGCTGATAGCGCTCGCACTCAGCCTGGACCCGGACAAGCTCGCCCCGCTCGAGGATGAGATCGAGCGGCAGACTCACCTCAGCGCCCGCCGTGCCGCGGGCGTCTGAGCGGCGCGCCTCGGTTCCCCGCAAACTCGGCGTTCTCCTATCCCGCTGGCGCAGCGCCGCGCCGTAGGATCCAGCGATCGAGCTAGCCGAGTACCAGCGCCTGTCGCGTCGCACCGCCGAGTATCCGCGCGAGGCGTGGCTTGCCTACCCGGCGCTCGGCCTCGCCGGCGAGGCCGGCGAGGTCGCAGAGCACGCCAAGAAGGCGATCCGCGACGACGGCGGCGAGGTCAACGAGGAGCGCCGCGCGGCAATGGCCAAGGAGCTCGGCGACGTGCTCTGGTACGTCTCGCAGATGGCGAGCGAGCTGGGACTCGACCTCGACGAGATCGCCCAGGTCAACCTCGACAAGCTGCTCTCCCGTCAGCGCCGCGGGATGCTGTCGGGCAGCGGCGACGAGCGCTGAGTCAGCGCCCGCGGCACCGCGAACGCGTTTCGTAGGCTGACCCTCGGCGCAAAGCCCCCTTTGCCACGCCTACGCGCGCGGGTTCCAGATGATCTCCCAGAGGTGCCCGTCGAGGTCGCGAAAATACCCCGAGTAGATCCCCCAGGGCCGCTCGTGCGGGGGCGCTGTGAGGCTGGCTCCGGCTGCCTCGGCCTGCGCGAGCAGCGCGTCGACGTCCTGCTTTGTGGCGACCAGATGTCCGATGCTGAACTCCCCAGACTGCTGTGGGACCAAGGGCACCGCCGCGTCCTTCGCGAGCTCCCTACGCGGGTAGAGCGCGAGGATCACGCCCCCGTCGAGGTTGAACATCGCGATGGCTCCAGCCGGCGTCTCATCGTCACCGACGAACTCCGTCCCGATCAGGCCCGCCGAGGTCAGGCCAAGGCTGCGATAGAACTCGAGCGCACGGTCGAGATCAGCCACTGCAAGCGTGATCACATGGATTCGCGATTCCATGGTTCGCAGAGTGTTGCATCAGCGCGCCAGGCGCGTGAGCCCTCGGAAGCGTTCGCACGCGCTCTCGCTCCTCATCGGGCTCTCCGACCTAGTCACTCAGGCCGCAGCGCCTTCGTGTCTACATTCTGCTGCGACATCGTCTACGCCCCGAGCCCCGCGGCTTCGAGGGCCTCAGACCAGTTCGGAAACGTGCGAACCTCGCGGAACTGTCCGCCATCGAAGCGCGACACCACGAATCCGCGTCGTTGACTGACCTCGGACTCCGAGTCCTTGATGCGTCCCGTCATATCGACGAGCGCGACAACGCGATCTTGCGCGTCGCGGATCTCATGGACGTCATAGCGGAAGTCATCGAAGTTCTCGGAAAAGGCCGCCGCGAGCCTTCGCATGCCGTCGTGCCCACGGTAGGCCGAGCCATCCAACCAACGATCGATCGGGTACCAGACGACATCGGGCGAGAAGAACGAGAGCGCCGCGTCGATGCCTTCCGCGCCAAAGGTGTGGAAGGCGTTTCGCACGATCTCCACGTTCTCGTCGGACATCGCCTATCGCGTTCCTCGGCTAAGTCGACGGCGCAACCGCAAAGCGCGCGAAGCGCTCGGCCAGGCGCGCCGGCACGAGCGCGTGCACGCGCACGCCCTCGGCGGTGTCCTCGCGGCTGACGTCGCCGGCGAGCTCGTGCAGCTCGGCGAGGCTGCCGCCGTCGGCGTACGGGACGAGCAGGTCGAGCGGGCGCAACGTGTGCGAGCAGCTCGTGCTCGAGGCGCTCTGACAGGTCCGCCAAGCCCTCGCCCGTGACACCGCTGACGAGCACCGCGTCGGGGTGGCGCAAGCGCAGCTCGCTCGCGTTCGTCTTCGTCGAGCAGGTCGACCTTGTTGAGCACCAGCAGCCGCGGGCGCTCGCCGGCGCCGATCTCCTCGAGCGTCCCCTCGACCGAGCGCTGCATCATCTCCAGCTGCTCCTCGGTCGCGGAGGCGTCGAGCACGTGCACGAGCAGCTCCGCACGGCTGGTCTCCTCGAGCGTCGCGCCGAACGCGTCCACCAGCTGGTGGGGCAGCTTGCTGATGAAGCCGACGGTGTCGGTCAGCAGGTGCGGGCGTCCGCCGAGCTTGCAGCGTGCGCGTGGTCGGGTCGAGCGTGTGGAACAGGCGGTCGCGCACGCCCACCTCGGCGCCGGTGAGCGCGTTCAGCAGCGTCGACTTGCCGGCGTTGGTGTAGCCGACGAGCGCGATCGTCGGCAGCGCCGCGCGCTCGCGCTCGGCGCGCTGCACCGCGCGGGTGCCCTTGCACGTGCTCCAGGCGCCGGCGCAGCGCCGCGATCCGGTCGCGCGCGAGCCGTCGGTCGGTCTCGATCTGCGTCTCCCCCGGGCCCCTCGTGCCGATGCCGCCGCCGAGGCGCTCGAGGTGGCTCCACAGGCCGCGCATGCGCGCGAGGTTGTACTCGAGCTGCGCCAGCTCGACCTGCAGCTTGCCCTCGGCGCTGTCCGCGTGCGAGGCGAAGATGTCGAGGATCACCGTCGTGCGGTCGACCACCGGCAGGCCGAGCGCCTCCTCGAGGTTGCGCTCCTGGCGCGCGCTCAGCTCGTCGTCGCAGGCGATCACGTTCGCGTCGCACGGCGAGCGCCGCAGCCTTTGCCTCGGCGACCTTGCCGGGCCCGAGGTAGGTGTTCGGGTGCGGCTGCTCGCGGCGCTGCACCATCTCGCCGACGACCGCCACGCCGGCCGTGCGCAGCAGCTCGCCCAGCTCGGCCAGGTCGTCGCCCTCGGGCAGCGCCGCGATGCAGAAGGCGCGCTGGCGCGCGCGCTGTGCAGGCTGTGACCCGTTGCCGGACCAGTCGGCAGGTTCTGGTGTGACGGCGCTGCGGCCGTTGCGGCTTCGATCCATCCACGTTCAAGTCTAGGACGCACGGCGCAGAGTGTACGAGTCGCGAATCGGGGCCAGGCTGCCGCGTCACGGCCGATCAGCTCCGAGCGTGCCAGCCGCTCCACGGCCTCCAGCAGACGCTCGTCGGGCGTCGTCAGCGAGATCCGAAACCAGCCCTCGCCGGCCGGCCCGTAGACGGCGCCCGGGCGAGAGCACGACGCCGGTGCGCTCGAGCACGTGCTCGCAGTAGGCGGCCGAGCTCGTCGAAGCCCGTCGGGACCGGCGCCCACACGTAGATCGTGCTGTGCGGCGGGCGCACGTGCACGCCGATCTCGCGCAGCGCCTCGCAGACGAGGTCGCGCCGGCGCCGGTACAGCTCGTTCATCGACGCGACCTCGGCGTCGGCGTCCGGCGACAGCGCCGCGACGCCGGCGAGCTGCACCGCCTCGAACAGGCCCGAGTCGATGTTCGTCTTCAGCCGCCAGTAGGTCTCGAGCGCCTCGCGCGTTTCCGACCACCACCGCGCAGCGCCAGCCGGTCATGTTGTAGCCCTTGGACAGCGAGAACACCTCGATGCCGACGTCCTTGGCGCCGGGCGTCTGCAGGAACGACGGGCGCGCGGTAGCCGTCGAAGACGATCTCCGAGTAGGCGTTGTCGTGCACGACGAGGATCTCGTAGGCGCGCGCGAACTCGACGACGCGCTCGAAGAAGCCCTCCGGCACGATCGCGCCGGTCGGGTTGTTCGGGTAGTTGAGGAACATCAGCTTCGCGCGACGCGCGACGTCCTCGTCGATCGCGTCGAGGTCGGGCACGAAGCCGTGCTCCGGCTGCAGCGCCATCAGCACCGGCTCGGCGCCGGCGAGCCACGGTCCGCCGGTGTAGACCGGGTAGCCGGGGTCGGCCGCGAGCGCGTAGTCGCCGGGGTCGAGGAACGCGAGGTTGAGGTTGAAGATCGCCTCCTTGGCGCCGATCGCCGGGATGATCTCGCTCGTCGGGGTCGAGCTTCACGTCGAAGCGACGCTCGTAGAAGTCGCGCACCGCGCCTCGCGGAAGTCCTCGCGGCCGCGGTTGGTGGGGTAGCGGTGCGTCTCGGGCTCGCTGACCGCCTCCTGCATCGCCTCCACGATCAGCGGCGGCGTCGGCCGGTCGGGGTCGCCGATGCCGAGGCTGATCACGTCGACGCCCGGCCGCCCGCTTCTCGGCGATCTTGCGCTCCAGCTGGGCGAACGCGTACGGCGGGATGCGCTCCAGGCGCTTACTCGGTTTCATGCAGCTCCTTTTCGAAGTCCTCGCTCAGCCGACCCGCGAACACGGGTCGCGCCCAGCCTGTCAGCTCGACGTGCAGATCCTCTGCCACCTCGACCTCGAGCTCGCCGCCGTCGAGCTGCACGGTCACGAGCGCGCCTGCTCCACGCGCAGAGCCGTCGCGTCGGCGCTCGCTGCGCCTCCCTCGAGCACGTGCGCGACCGCCGCGCCGGTCGCGCCGGTGCCGGAGGACAGCGTCTCCCCCACCCCGCGCTCGAAGATCCGCGCGCGGATGCGCGTCGCGTACGGCCGTCCGCCGCGGAGGTCGCCGGCTCGAGCTCCGTGTACCACGACACGTTCGTGCGGTTCGGGAAGAGCTGCGTGCGGCTTCGATCGGCGGACCGATCGCGGCGAGATCGAGCGCGTCGAGCTCGGCCGATCGAGTCGACGTGGATCGCGCACTGCGGGTTGCCGATCGAGACGTGCCGGAAGCGCCAGTCGCGGCCACCGGCGCGCGACCGTCGCCGCGGCCGTCCGGCGGGCCCGCCGGGAAAGTCGTCGGAGCGCAGGCTCGCGCGGCCCATGTCGACGCGGCACGTGTCGCGGCCCGGTGATCGTCGGGCGGATCTCGCCGGCGAGCGGTGCTGATCGAGAAGCCGTCCGCGCTCGGTCCAGCCGCGCCTGCGCAGGTACAGGATCGCCTCGCGCGCGCCGTTGCCCGACAGCTCCGCCTCCGAGCCGTCGGGGTTGAAGATGCGCAGGTCGGCCACGTGCGCCGGGTCGGCGGGAGGCGAGAGCAGCAGCACGCCGTCGGCGGACACGCCGAAGTGGCCCGCGCACAGCGCGCGGACGCGCGCGGGCGTCAGCTCGAACGGCAGCTGGTCGTGCTCGACGATCAGGTAGTCGTTGCCGAGCGCCTGCCACTTCTCGAATTTCATCCGTCCATCAGGCGCCGGAGTCTAGGATCTCGGGCGCGACCGCGGTCGGGTCGCGGCCGGTGACGTCGATCATGCGCACGCCGGCGAGCTTGCGCATCCACGTCAGCTGGCGCTTCGCGTAGTTGCGCGTGCGCCGCTTCATCGCCTCGACGTCGCCGCCGAGCAGCTCGTCGAAGCCGAGCGCCTTGCGCGCCGTCTGAGAGGCACCGGCGGCGTGCGCCCGCAGCACCTCCTCGCGCACGCCGGCCGCGAGCATCCGCATCGACGCGGGCGTCGATCGCCGCGTACAGCGCCTCGCGCTCCATCGTCAGCCCGACCAGCAGCGTCGGGTGGCGCAGCTCCGTCGCTCCACAGCTGCGACGGCCCGTCCGGCGGCTCGAGCTCGCCGAGGTCGAGCAGCTCGAGCGCGCGCACCACCCGCTGACGGTCGTTCGGGTCGATCTCGGCGGCCGCCCACGGAGCGCGCTCGCCGAGCCTCGCGTGCAGAGCCGGCGCTCCGGAGCGTTCCAGCTCCGCCGTCCAGCGCTCGCGCACCCCCTCCGGCGGCGGCGGGCGCAGGCTCAGCTCGGTCAGCGCCGCGCGCAGGTACAGGCCGGTGCCGCCGACGACGATCGGGCGCCTGCCCGCCGCGAGCAGATCGTCGATCTCGGCGTGCGCGAGCTGAGCGTACTGACCGACGCTGAACGTCGCGTCGAGCGGCAGGAACGACACGAGCCGGTGCTCGAGGCGTGCCTGCTCGGCGGGCGTCGCGACGCCGGTGAGGGTCTCGAGGCCCGCGTACACCTGCAGCGCGTCGGCCGAGACCGCCACCGGGTCCTCGCCCTGCTCGCGCAGCAGCTCGGCCAGCGCGAACGCCACCGACGTCTTGCCGACGCCGGTCGGTCCGAACAGCGCGATGATCTGCATGGAGACAGGCTCACAGCTTGTGGCGATCTCGGGCATCTCGCCTCCAGCCACCTGACGGGTAGCTCGGCTCGCCAGCCCCGGCGTGGAACAGACTTATCCGTGTGGTTTCGGCTTGTACGCGAGGACCGTCACAATCGCCTGAGTCGTGTGCGACGCGGCCGTCGTGGCGCGCGCGAGGATCGTCGCTCTCTCGCGCAGCCGGTGCTTTCGCGCCAGCAGAGCGCGCGCCGCGCTCGTGAGGTGCAGCTTCAACGTCGTCACCTTGCCGCCGTTGACCGTGAATGCGCCGCTCGCCAGGGTCAGGATCGCAGGCTTGTGCGATCTGGAACCGGGCGCGACGATCGCTGTCAGCGTTCGGATGGTGACGGTGCCCGTGCACCGTGTGATGCCGTTGGGGCAACTCAGCTTGAGCTCGAGCGTGCCCAACGCGCTGGCCGTGAGAATGGTGCTCCCGACCAGGCGCACGTTTGGCGGCACGACGGTCTGGAACGGCGAGACACCGAGGCCCGGTATCTGCTGCGTGAGGCCTATCGTGCTCTGCCCCCCGGGCGGGGCGCTCCCCGGCGCGACCCCGACGCCCGTGAAGTGCGCTTCCAGCAGACCGCTGGTGTCGTCGCCATTGATCGGCCACACGTCTTCGGCCGGACCCGCCGCCGTGGGGGCGAAGACGACTTCCTCGGTCCGCGTTTCACCGGGCGCAAGCGTGGTGCCCTCCGGCAGTGGGGTCTTCGCGGAGAACTCGCCGCCGCTCGGCGGCTTCGACTTGAAGACCGTCACGGCAGTCCCCCCGATGTTCGCAACCGTGAATGTGCGTGTGGCGCTGGCGCCCACGGTGACGTCGCCGAATTCGCTCGGCACGCCTGAGAGCTGCAGCGCGCCCGGAGCGCCGGCGTTCCCTGAAAGGTGGACGACACCGGGGCCGGCGCTCGTTGCGAGCGTGATTTCGCCGTCGAAGTCGCCGATCGTAGTGGGAGCGAAGTGAATCGTGATCGTGATCGACTGGCCCGCTTCGATCGTCGAGGGCGCTTCCGGCGCTCCTTCCGCTGCGAACGGAGAGTTGGGCAGCCCCACCGAGTCAATCGTGAGCGGCGCGCCGCCGACGTTGCGGAACGTCGCAGCCGCGGACACGCTTTCGCCGACCGCCGTGGGTTCAAAGGCGAGGACCGTCGGTGTCGCTTCGAGCTGCGCCGCGACGGCACGTCCGGTGCCCGACAGCGAGACGCTGCCCGTCCTGCCAGCGCCCGTCCTCGCGGTCAAGGTCGCGCCCAGCGGCCCCGTGCCAGTCGGTTTAAAGGTGACGGGGACTTCGAGCTTCTGTCCTTTGCTGAGCGCCGCCGGTAGCGCCGGTTTCGGCGTTCCGAGGGTGAACTGCGTGGAGCTCGATTCGAGTTTTTCGACCGTCAACGGTTCGTTTGCGGTGAGCGTCGCGGTGCGCGTTTCGGATTCGCCGTCGGTGATCGTGGGGAACACGACAGCCGGGCCGGCCAGGGCTGGGGTAACCGGTGAACCGAACGCGAGCACGTGCCCGTCACGCGTGCCGACGTACAGCCGCCCTTCGCCGACTCCTGGTGTGGCGAACTTCGCGGAGGTGCCGATCGGCGCGCTCCATCGCAGGATCGGTTCGCCGTGTTCGGGGGTCGGGTTGTACGCGCGCAGCTGCGCACCTTCGCCGGTCCCGTTCGGCGCCCACACGATCCACACGAGGGCGGATCCTGGCGACGTGCCTTCAGAGGTGATCACCGGGGCGCTCGAGGAGAATCCGAACGCTTCGGCGGAGGTTCCCTGAAGTGACAGCGTCGGCGAGCCGGTCCCTGAGATACCGTACTGGTAGACGCGAAGGTTGCCCGAGGATCCTGACGCGCTTGTGCCGTCGGAGGCGGTGGGGATGTAGACCCAGCCGCCTTCGCCAGGCCACACGCCGGGACGCGACCACACGCCGCCGTAGGGGCCGATCTGCTGGACGACCTTGTCGCCTCCATGCGCGCCCTCCCCGATCCCGCCGAGTTCGTCGCGATTCAGCAGATACACGTAGCCGTCCTTGCCGACCGCAACGGCGAGGTGCGGGATCGACTTCGTGCCGAAGTATTCGTTGGGAAGCCCCGTCACGCCGCCCGACGCGAAGTCGGCATCCCAGTTGCTGAGTTCTTCGGCGTTGAACGGCGCGAAGAAGTCAGTCGCCTTCAATTCGCCGTCGGGCTGGACGCGCAGCCGCACGATCGACTCGCCGAGATTTCCTGGCGGTTCGGCCCCGAGCGTGTGATCGTCGGGCACCCCACCATTCCCGGTCGAGACCATCATTGTCCCTGGGCCGTCCGACATGATCCCCGCGCCTGACTGCCATATACCGGAGCCCCAGCCTTCAGCCTCCGAGGTCCAGCGCGCCTTTACCGTGCCGCTTTCGGCGACGCCGAACACCCAGCCCTCGTACGGGTTGAAGTCGCAGTCCGAACCGAAGCCGGCGTAGACGACGCCTTCCATCAGCAGCAAGCCGGGGCGCTGCAGCTCGGTCTCGGCTTCGAATTCCTGTTCGGGCGCGTTCTGAGCGGGCCCTGACAGTGCGACGGGGAAGCCCGGTTGCTCCGCCCCGGTGGCGACGCTGAGCGCGTTCATGTACCACCGCACTGGGCCGGATTTGCCGGAGACATACGCCTTGTGCGTGAGATAGGCGATCCCAGTCGCGGCGTTGATCACCGGTGTGGCCGTGACACCGACATCCGGTGCGAGATCCCCGCACCCTATTTCCGCCGCGCTCCAGGGTTCGCCGAGGCTCTTCGACCATTCCGCCGCGCCGGTCACTGGGTTCAGCCCGTAGACCATGTCCTTCTCGGTGGCGACCAGCAGCGTGCCGTTGTCGAGCAGCGGCTGCGCGTAGACCTGTCCTTCGACGGGCGTCGACCACAGCTCCCCGAACGTACCACCGCTCACGAGTTGTGGCGTGATCCCGCCCGTTTCGGGATACCAACCCGTGCGCAGGTTTTCGCTGGAGTTGGTGATCTCCGGTTCCGACGCGAGCGCCTGTGCCCCGCCTGCAAACATGAAAAGCGCGAAGACGACCGTAACGGCCCGCATCCAGTGCATCGATCTTCTCCTTGACGGTGCGGCCATCCTGGCCCCCGTGAGTCGCGTCGCGCAAGGATACTGGCGATTCACCGCATTTACAAAGGAATTTCAGAGGACCTCAGAACAGGCTCTGCTGGTGCGAGCGCGTCGCTTCCGCGGCGCGACCTTCAACCGCGTCCTCGCCGGACCTCGGTCTGAGTTGCCAGAACCTGCCCGGCGCTCCGCCGCGGCGCACCATCCGCCCCAGGCGCTCGCGTTCCTCGCGTGGGGCGTAGGCGCGGCGGCGGTAGAGCTCTTCGTATCGAGGCACCAGGTCGGGGCGCTGCGAGCGCAGCCAGTCCATGAACACAGTCCGCACCTCGCCGCGCAGGTGCAGGGCGACCCCGGCGATGTTCGTCGCGCCGGCCTCGGCCGCGAGCTCCAGCAGCGGCTCGACCTGATGCGGCGCGTCGTTGATCCCCGGCATCAGCGGCGCGATCAGCACGCCGGTTGGAATGCCCGCGGCGTTGAGCTCGGCCACCGCCTCCAGACGCGCGCGGGGGCTGGGCGTATGCGGCTCGGTCGCCCGCCAGGCCTTCTCGTCGAGTGTCGGGATCGACAGGCACGCGCTGAAGCTCGCCCGCTCGGCGATCTCGAGCATCAGTGGCAGGTCGCGCAGCAGCAACGGCGACTTGGTCAGCACCGAGCATGGATTGGCGGCGTCGCGCAGGGCTTCCCAGATCCCGATCATCAGCTTGTAGCGGCCCTCGACCCACTGATATGGGTCGGTGTTCGTCCCGAGAGCCACGTGTTCGCGCTTCCATGAGCGCCGCGCGAGCTCGACGCGCAGTACCTCCGGTGCGTTGACCTTCACCACGATCTCACGCTCGAAGTCACGGCCCGGGTTGAAGTCGAGGTACTTGTGGGTGGGCCGGGCGAAGCAGTTGTGGCTCACGGCGCCGTTCGCGATGAAGTCGCCGGTACCTGTCGTGATGTCGTACAGGCGCATCGTCATGCCGAGCGGACGTATCGACGTGACGCCGAGCTTGTTGGCGGTCTTGACGGCGTGACCCTCAATCGTGCGCTTGCGCGTGATTGCTGGATCGGTCCCGAGGAAGAACCGCATTCTCTCGGAGAGGCCGCCTCGCAACCGAATCGTCGTCATGCCGTTGCTGGCGCGCAATCGTGGCTCTACGGCATAGTCGAAGCCAAGGCGCGCAAGCGCGGCCCGGATCCAACGCAGGATCTCGGGGTCGGTGTTCGCAATACGGATGACATGTGCCTGACACGATCCCTCTGCGTCGAAAATGCCAGCCAGAAATCCCTTGAGCCAAGACACGCTGGGCAGAATCGGCCAGTCGATCAGCTCGCTGATGCGCTCGACGTTGTCCCGCTTCTGCGTTCCTATCGCAGTGATCGCGCGGTGATTGCCAGCGGCCTTTGCAAACACGAATTCAGTTGTTACGACGTCAAAGTGTGCGAGATACCCGCTGGCGCGTTCCAGCGCCTCGACGTCAGTCAGAGCGAGCCGAAATCGGTAACGCGTACGTGCCGGACGACCCGATGGCTCAAATAGGAAAGACCCAATGTGCCCGTCTCCGCGGACGAGACCGCACAGGTAGCCGCGTCGGTAGTCGTCGTCGGTCGCGGGTCGATCAACGCAACCGCCCGGCCCGAGGAGCTTGCTGTTCAGGGTGAGGTGTGGTCGCTGCGACGGTCCGCACTGGGCGCCGATGACGTGCTTCCACCCGCGTGAAGTGAGAAAACGGTGATCGGCGCTGGCGATCAGTTCGGTGCCGTCCTCGAGCGAGACGGCATAGGCCGGCTTGATGCTCGACCACTTGTCGAGCACTTCGGTCGCTACAAAGCGTCGGTAGGCATCCTCGCGCACCGTCCCGTAGATCGGTTCGCCCACCTCGAGGTCGGCGAGCCTCTTCGTGCGCCCGTCTGCCGTCAGGATGCGTGTGTCCCCATGTAGGCAGTAGCTGCAGGCGTGTGAGCATCCCCGATACGGATTGATCGTCCAGCGGAACGGCATCTGCGACTGCTTGGGCACGCGGTTCAGCACCGACTTGGCGTGGACCTCGTAGAAGCGCATGTCGAGCGCCTCGGGAGCGTCGAAGCGCCGGACGGCGGCGGGGTCGCGGTAGCCGGGCAGCCGGTGCTGCTCCTCCTCGTCGAGCGTCAGGTTGCTCCAGCGCACGAACATATGTTCGCATAGTTGCCAGACGGGCTCCCGCAAGGCTTACGAACCCCCTACGCGCAGCTGCTCTGCGGCTTAGCGAAGGCGCGCACGATGGTTGGCACCCCATCAATCGACCCCAGGAGGCTCGATCCAATGACCATCTCCAGAATGCTCGGCGCGACCATGGTCGCGGGCGCACTTGCAACCGGCGGCGCCGCCGCCGGGATCGCCAGCGCCGCGGCGGCGCCTGCCACGTCGAGCACGACCAGCACGCAGAGTGCCGCCGCGCCGAGCACGTCGAGCTCGACGACCACACCGACACCGATGCCGAGCCAGAAATCAACGAAATCGGGAGGCCATCCGTGTCCGAACATGGGCTCGAGCGGAAGCTCGGGCGCGGGCTCGAGCTACACCGGCCCGCCTCCCGTGGGCGCCAGCGCGCAGTGATCGCGGACCGGCTGCGCCGGTAGGCGAAATGCTCCCCGGGCGGGGTGCGCGCAACCCCGCCCACACTAAAAATCGGTAGTGCGCAGCAACCAGGAACCCGCGGGCTCGACGATGCTCAACGTCCGTCCATCCGCTCAGACAGCTGTAATCATGGCGCTTGGAGCAGCCGAGCGTTAAGGCGTGCTGTCTGTACCAACCCAAGATCTACAACGTCCGGCCAGCAGATCGTCGTGGCTGTGTCGGGACGACGCGGACCGCGAACGCATGATCGACATGGAGGATCGCCTGCGCCCATGCCGGCAGCGCGCGTTTGCGATCCTCGCGGTCGCAATCGCGTCGGTCGGCCCGTGGGTGGGCTGGTGGCCGCTGCTGTTCCTGATCCCCGCGCTGACGTTCTTCGCCGCCGCCAGCCAGCTGCTGGCGCGCGTCGCGCGTCCCGAGCTGGTCATGTTCGCGGCGTGGATCGGCAGCGAGCTGGCGATCGCAGGCGCGATCTCGCTCGAGGGCGGCGCGCGCGTGGCAGCGCTGTCATGGCTCGCGATCCCCGTCATCACGCTCAGCTCGCGCTTCTCGTTGCGCGGCATCATCGCCGGCGTGACGATCGCCGGAGCCCTGGTGCTGATCGTCGGTTTCGGCATCGACACCAGCCTCGTCGTGCACAGCCCGGCGCTCCTGATCGCGCCGCTCGCGCTGATCCTCTGCGTGGCCGTGCTCTCGACGCCGCTGATGCACTCGGACATCCAGCACCGCAGCGACGCCGTCATCGACCAGCTCACCGGGATGCTCAACCGCAAGGCACTCGGGGCACGCAGCCACGAGCTCGCGCAGCAGTCGCAGGTGACGGGCGAGCCGGTGGGGTTGATCGTCGCCGACGTCGATCACTTCAAGCGCGTGAACGACACTCGCGGCCATGACGCCGGCGACATCGTGCTCAAGGAGGTGGCCTACGTGCTGCGCAAGCGGCTGCGTGCGTTCGACCTCGCCTACCGCCTCGGCGGCGAGGAGTTCTTGATCCTCGTCCCCGGCTCCGACCTCGAGCACACGGCCGAGCTCGCCGAGCGCCTGCGGGCCGCGATTGCCGCGACCCTCATCAGCGGCGGGCTGTCGGTGACGATGAGCCTCGGCGTCGCCTCCTCGCCGCGGGACGAGCGCTTCGACTACCCCGCCGTGTTTGCCAAGGCCGACGCCGCGCTGTACCGCGCTAAGCGCGATGGACGCAACCGCGTGTGTACCGCCGGCCACGACGAGGACGGCGCCTCACAGCTCGATCACGCTGCGGATGCCGTCCTGGGCCTCCATCAGCTCGAAGCCGCGGTTGACCTCGTCGAGCGAGAGGCGGTGGGAGATGAACGGGTCGACGTCGATCTCCCCGTCGAGATAGCGATCGAACGAGCGTCGGCACGTCATCGCGACCCTTCAGGCCGCCGAACGAGGAGCCGCAGACGCGCCGGCCGGTGATCAGCAGGCGCGGCACGACGTCGAGCGTCTCGCCGCGCCCGGCGACGCCGCACACCGTGCACAGCCCCCACCCCATGCGCGCCGCCTCGACGGCCTGGCGCATCACCGCGACGTTGCCGGTCGCCTCGAACGTGTAGTCGGCGCCGAAGCCGCCGGTCATCTCGAGGATCCGCTGCGACGGTGTCCGGCGCCGCCGATCAGTACGTCGGTGGCGCCCTGGCCGCGCGCGAGCTCGAGCCGCTCCGGCGAGAGGTCGACGCAGACGATCCGCTCGGCACCCTGCAGGCGGCACCCGGCGACCGCGCCGAGGCCGACCATGCCGGCGCCGAACACCACGCACGTCGAGCCCGGCCGCACCGCCGCCGTCTTGATCGCCGCGCCCAGGCCCGTCGACAGCCCGCACGCGAACAGGCAGGCACGGTCGAGCGGCGCCTCCGGGTCGATCCGCGCCAGCGCGATCTCCGGCATCACCGTGTACTCGCGCGAACGTCGAGGTGCCCATGAAGTGGCGCAGCGGCTCGCCGCCGCGCGAGAGGCGCGTCGTGCCGTCGGGCAGGTGGCCGAGGTTCTGCTGCTCGCGGATCGCCAGGCAGAGGTTCGTCAGCGGGCTGACGCAGTGAACGCACTCGCCGCACTGCGGCGAGAACAGCGTCACGACGTGGTCGCCCTCGCGCACCGAGCGAGACGCCCTCGCCGCAGCGCTCGACGACGCCGGCGCCCTCGTGGCCGAGCACCGTCGGCGCGTAGCCCGAGGGATCGACCCCCGACGCCGTGTACATGTCGGTGTGACAGACGCCGCACGCGACCAGGCGCACGAGCACCTCACCCGGGCCGGGCTCGGCGAGCTCGACCTCCTGCACGACGAGCGGGCGTGCCGAACTCCTCGAGCACCGCCGCGCGGATCCTCATCGGCTCACCGCGCTCGCGCGGGCCAGTAGGCGCTCGTCGCCCGACAGCGTCTGACTGGTGGCGGCGTGGATCTCCACCTGCGTCAGCTCGCCGGCGGCGGCCAGGCCGGTGAAGTTGACGGCCTTGTTGTGGCGCGTGCGTCCGCGCAGGCGCTCCGGGTCCGTGCGCGAGGGGCCTTCGACGAGCACCTCGACGGTGCGCCCGACGAAACGCTGGGCGCGCTCGCGCGCCTGGCGCTGCACGAGCGCGACCAGCTGCCCCATGCGCTCCACCTTCACCGGGTGAGGCACGACGCCGTCTGTGATCGTGGCCGCCTCGGTGCCGCGGCGCGGAGAGAAGATGAAGGTGAACGCGCTGTCGTAGCCAACCTTCTCGACGACCTCGAGCGTCTCGCGAAAGTCATCGTCGCTCTCGCCGGGGAAGCCGACGATGATGTCCGTCGTCAGCGCCGCGTCGGGCACGTGCTCGCGGATCATCGCCACACGGTCGAGGTAGCGCGCACGGTCATACGTCCTGCGCATCGCCTTCAGGATGCGGCTCGAGCCCGACTGCAGCGGCAGGTGGATGTGCTCGCACACGCTCGCCAGCTCAGCGTGCGCACGGATGACATCCTCGCGCATGTCCTTCGGGTGCGGGCTCGTGTAGCGGATCCGCTCGATCCCCTCGATTCCGTCGAGCACGCCGAGCAGCTCGGCAAAGCTCGTCCGCACGCCCAGGTCGCGGCCGTATGAGTTGACGTTCTGCCCGAGCAGCGTCACCTCCCTGACCCCGTCGTCCGCCATCGCCTGCACCTCCGCCACGAGCTCGTCAGGCGCGCGGCTGACCTCGCGGCCGCGAGTCGAGGGAACGATGCAGTAGGAGCACGCGCAGTTGCATCCGACGCTGATCTGCAGCCAGCCCTGATAGCGGCGCTCGCGGTGCGCCGGCAGGTGGCCCGTGAAGCCCTCGAACTCGAAGAATCCCTGCGCTGTCAGCGAGTCGCTGGTGAGGAACTCGGCGAGCCGGTGCACCTGGCCGGGGCCGAACGCCACGTCGACGAACGGGAAACGCTCGAACACCTCCTCCTTGACCGACTGCGCCCAGCAGCCGCCCACCCCGACGATCCGCTGCGGCTGCTCGCGCTTCAGCCGCTTGGCCTCGCCGAGGTGTGCCAGGAAGCGGCTGTCGGCTGACTCGCGGATCGAGCAGGTGTTGAACAGGATCAGGTCGGCCTCGGCGCGCTCGGGCACCTGCGCGTAGCCGAGCGCCTCGAGCATCCCCTTCATCCGCTCCGAGTCGTGCTCGTTCATCTGGCAGCCGAACGTCGTCACGTGATAGCGCTTCTGCATGGGGCAACCTCAACCGATAGGCGGGGACGGCATCCTCGAAGAACCCCGATCATCGCAGTCGCAGCGCCGACGGTGATTGATAGTCTGCCGCGGCATGGGCCTGATGGACCGCGTGCCGGTCTCGGTTGTGCGGTGGGCCGGCAGGGAGCAGTTTCGCGTGCCACTGCTCGGGTGGCTGCTGAGGCCAGCGGCGGCGCGGTTGCGCCGCAAGCCGCGTGTTGTCCCTCACGGTCAGGCCAAGGGGCTCGTGATCAACCCGTCCGGAGCCAATCCCGGATACGCGCTGGGGACGAGCGAGCCGCTCGTCCAGGATGCCTTCGCCGAGCACCTCACCAAGGGCGGCGTCGTGTGGGACGTGGGGGCGAACGTGGGCTTCTACACCCTGATCGCCTCGCGCCTCGTGGGCGACGGGAAAGTGGTCGCGTTCGAGCCGCTGCCGGTGAACCGCGATGCGCTGCGCCGTAATCTGGCTCTCAACGGCATGGCCAACGTGGAGGTCAGCGCTCTTGCAATCGGCAGCCAAGCTGGCCACGCGCGCCTCGAGCATCGTTGGTCCTCGGGCCGAGCAGATCTCCAAGCGAAACTCGATGTGCGCGAGGAGGTCATTGGGGCGAAGCACGCTGACTTGGACGCCGCCGAATACATCGACGTCGAGATGAGCACGCTCGACTCGCAGCTCGAGCGCTTTCCCGCGCCCAGCCTCCTGAAGATGGACATAGAGGGAGGCGAGATCGGAGCGCTGGAGGGAGCTTCGGAGCTGCTTTCAATGCACCGTCCCACCGTCATCTGCGAGTTCCACGGAACGAACGGACCTGTAACTGACCTGCTCGAAGGCCATGGCTACTCGGTCCGCGTGATTGAGATGCCCGACGTGCCCTCGCGCGATGCGCCGAGGAACGTGCACGTCCTCGCGATCCCCGCCACGGGCTCGGAGAACACGTCCTCGGCCACGCGCTAAGCGTCCCGGGCTGGGCATTCCTCCGGCGGCGGTGCCCCGTAATGTGCCGTGCCGCGGACCGCAACACCCGGGCGCCCGACGGGTTGGCGTCCAACAAGGGGCCCTGCCCGCCACACGTGATCGGACGACAGCTATGAACGGCCCGAAAGACGGCCCGAAAGACATCACCGGAGCGTGTCCACCGCAGGCGCGCCGCCACCACGCGCGCGTGCTCGGCGCCGCGCTGGCGCTCGTCCTGCTGGTGTGCGCGTCGCTCGCGGCGGCGGACGCGCAGGCCGCGGCGCCGCTGACGTGGTCATCCTCGGCGATTCCCGGCGGCGGGACACCGACCGCCGTGTCGTGCGCCTCCGAATCGCTATGCGTCGCCGTCAACCACGAAGGAGCCGGGCTCACCACCTCCAACCCCACCAGCGCGACCCCGACTTGGAGCTCTACGTTGAACGACTCCGGCAAGTCGCTGAACGCGGTCTCCTGCGCGCCCGGCGGCATGTGCGTCGCCGTCGACAGCGCCGGCAGGGCGTGGGTGATCGGCGAGCCGTCGCCGTCCTCGCTGCCTGGCGCGGGCGTCCTCACCGGTATCTCCTGCCCGAGCACCTCGCTGTGTGTCGCGGTCGATGAAGCAGGCCACGTGTTCACGACCACGAGCCCCGGCAGCGGCGGCTGGACGCTCGTCGGTAACCATCCGGCCGGCGTGTGGGCGGTCTCGTGTGCCTCTGCGGAACTGTGCGTCGCCGTCGGCAGCACCGGCGACGTGCTCTCCACGACCACCCCGACGGGGACGTGGTCAGAACAGAAGCTCGACTCCGAAGAACTCGTCGCCGTCTCGTGCTCGGCCAGCGGCACGTGTGTCGCCGTCGATCACGGTGGCTATGCGCTCGCGAGCGCGGATCCTGGCGCCTCGGCACCGACGTGGAGCCGCACGCCGATCGACGGCGAACACCTGGCGGCGGTCTCGTGCGCCTCGACGGGCCTGTGCGTCGCCGTCGACGGCCACGGCCAGGCGCGAGCGAGCGACGCCCCCACGGCGCCGATTCCGCTGTGGAGCGCCTCGAGCGCCGGCTCGGGCGCCCTCACGGGCGTCGCCTGCCTGGCAGGCGGCTTCTGCATGGCGGTCAACACGCTTGGGGCCGGCGTTGGCGGCAAGGTCAGCGCGCCGGAAGCAACGACGGTAAAGCCGACCGCGGTCACCAACGCCGGCGCGACGCTGGCGGGCGTGGTCAACCCCAGCGACGCCCTGCTGGGGGCGTGCGCGTTCGAATACGGCACGTCGGTCGCCTACGTACACGCGATCCCGTGCGCGGTGCTGCCGGCGGCGCTCGGTGGCGCGCAGAGCGTCTCTGCTCAGATATCGGGCCTCGAATCGAACACCACCTACCACTATCGCGTGCTCGCCACGAGCCCGTCCGGCACGACGGTGGGCGCCGACGAAGCGTTCACAACGGCCGTCAACTCGCTCGTGGCGATCGTCCATCCGAACCCCTCGATCTCGGGCACGCCCGCCAACGGACAGCACCTGACCTGCCACCCTGGCACACCCTCCGGCACCGCGGCGCAGCTGACCTATGCGTGGCTTCGCGATCTGATCCCGATCCCCGGAGCGGTCAGCTCGACATACACGGTCAAAGGCCAGGACACCGGCCATCATCTCCAGTGCCAGGTGACGGCGACCGACGGCGGCGGCAGCGCCACCGCGAAGAGCGCGTTCGTGACGATTCCCGTCGGCGGCGTGCCCATGTCGTCAGGCGAGACGGCGGTCGGCAGGGCCGCCTTCAGGAACGGCAGGCTGATCGTCGCGGTCTCGTGCTCGAGCCAGGCGAGCAGCGGCTGCAAGGTCTCGCTGCGCCTCACCGCTGTGGAGACGCTCAGCGGCTCCCAGATCGTGGCGGTCGCCGCGCGCACGCCGCGCGCCCGCAAGAGCGCCGGGCTGCGCCACCGCACGGTCACGCTCGCGAGCGCGCGGCTGCGGCTCGGGCGCGGCGCGCATACGACCGTCGCCGCTGCGCTCGGCAAGACCGGACGGCGCCTGCTCGCGCGTGAGCGCCATTTCACAGCCAACCTGAACGTGAGCGGAACGATCATCGGTGTGATCGAAGGCCAACTCGCCCAGCAGCTGGTGACGGTGAGCAGCGGCGCTCACGGGGCCTCCACGCATGCGGCTCCTCGTCGCTAGCCGCCCGCGCCTGGCGACGTCACTGCTGGTGGCGTTCGTACTGTTGCTCGTCACGGCGCAGAGCAGCAAGGCGCGACCCGCGCGCGAGGCGGCGGCGAGCGTGCTGGCCGCGACGCCGTACATGGGCTGGGATACGTACTTCGCGCTCGGCGCCAACTACAGCGAGTCGACGACTCTCAGGCAGGCGAGCCAGATGGTCGCGCTCGGCCTCGAGCGCCGCGGCTACCGCTACCTGTGGCTCGACGTCGGCTGGTGGCACGGCACGCGTAACGCCGCCGGGGAGATCACGGTCAGCTCGAGGCAGTGGCCGCACGGCCTGGCGTGGCTGACCCGCACGCTGCATGCCGCGGGCTTTCTCGTCGGCCTCTACACCGATGCCGGCCCCAACGGCTGCGGCGGCGCCGGACAGGGCAGCTACGGCCACTACCAGCAGGACGTCAACACGTTCGCCGCGTGGGGCTTCGACGCGGTCAAGGTCGACTTCTGCGGCGGCGCCGAATATCACCTCAACCCCGCGACCGCCTACTCGCAGTTTCACGCAGCGATCCTCGCCAACGCGAGCCACCGTCCGATGCTGCTGTCGATCTGCGACTTCCTGCAGCCCGAACAGTACGGCGAAGGCCGTCCGATCTTGGGCGAATCGGCCTTCGCCTCCTACAGCTTCGGGCCGAGCGTCGGCAACAGCTGGCGCACCGACACCGACGTCGGGCTGCCCGGCAACGTGCCGTTCACGGACGTGCTGCGCAACATCGACGCGGATGCCGCAGCGCCGCAGGCGGCCGGCCCTGGCCATTGGAACGACCCCGACTACCTCGGCCCCGGGCAGGGGATGTCCGCCGCCCAGTTCCGCTCGCAGTTCAGCATGTGGGCGATGCTCGCCGCGCCGCTGATGATCAGCGACGATCTCACGAAGATCAGCTCCGCGAGCCTCCAGGCAGTCGAGAACACCGAAGTCATCGCCGTCGACCAGGACCAGGCAGGCATCCAAGGCACGCTCCTGTCCACCTCCGGCAACGGCCAGGTGTGGGTCAAGCCGCTCAGCGACGGCTCGCGCGCCGTCGCACTCCTGAACCGCGGCTCGAGCGCCACCTTCATCACCACCAGCGCCCGAGCCGTCGGCCTACCGGCGGCGTCGAGCTATACGTTGCGCAACCTCTGGACGCACAACACGAGCTCGACCGGCGCCACGATCAGCGCCGAGGTGCCGGGCGACAGCACCGTGCTGTTGCGCGTGGCGCCGCGCTGAACGGCCGCCTACGCCGCAGCAACCGCCGGTTCGCTGACGATCGGTGGGACCTCGACGCTCTTGTCGCGGTCGATCGGCGTCACCAGGTCCTTGCCCAGGCCGAGTGCCGCGTAGATCTTGTCTTCGATCTCTTTCGCCACCGCGGGGTTCTCGTCGAGGTATGCCTTGGCGTTGTTGCGCCCCTGGCCGAGACGGTCGTTGCCGTAGGAGAAGAACGAGCCCGACTTGGAGACGATGTTGTGCTCGAGGCCCAGGTCGACCAGGCAGCCCGCGGTGGAGATGCCCTTGCCGAACTCGATGTCGAACTCGGCCTGACGGAAGGGCGCGGCGACCTTGTTCTTGACGACCTTCACGCGCACGCGGTTGCCGACCGCCTCGGTGCCGTCCTTGAGCGTCTCGATGCGCCGGATGTCGAGGCGCTGGGAGGCGTAGAACTTCAGCGCACGGCCGCCCGGCTGCGTCTCTGGCGAGCCGAACATGACGCCGACCTTTTCGCGGATCTGGTTGGTGAGGATGCACAGCGTCTGCGTGCGGTTCAGGTTGCCGGCGAGCTTGCGCATCGCCTGCGACATCATCCGCGCCTGCGCACCGACCGTCTGGTCGCCCATCTGCCCCTCGAGCTCGACCTTCGGCGTCAGCGCCGCGACCGAGTCGATCGCCACCACGTCCACGGCGCCCGAGCGCACCAGCATGTCCGCGATCTCCAGCGCCTGCTCGCCGTAGTCGGGTTGGGAGACGAGCAGCTCGTCGATGTCGACGCCGATCTCTTTCGCGTAGAGCGGGTCCATCGCGTGCTCGGCGTCGATGAACGCGCACACGCCGCCGAGCTTCTGCGCCTCGGCGAGCACGTGATAGATCATCGTCGTCTTGCCCGAGGACTCCGGGCCGAACACCTCGACGATGCGCCCCCTGGGCACGCCGCCGATCCCGAGCGCCAGATCGAGGGACAGCGCTCCGGTCGGGATCGCGTCGCAGCGCACCTGGGCACCCTCGTCGCCCATGCGCATGACCGTGCCCTTGCCGAACTCGCGCTCGATCTGTGTGAGCGCACCCTGAAGGGCGGCGTCGCGCGCCTTCGCGGCCTTCTCCTGGTCGGTCACGGACATGGTCTGACTCCTCCTGTTTGAAATGGAGAGTGGAAGCTAGACGGCGCTGCGGACGGAACAGTTGTTCGTATGCCGCCGCGGCCCTGCACCGGTCCGGCCTGGTCCGCTGCACCGCCCAGACCGGCGCTCACCCGTCCATTGGGCGCCGCTGGGCTCGTGCCGGCGGCACAAATCGCCGATGAGGAACCAGTCCGCCGATGGGCAGTCAGCCCGCCGGCTCGCCGCGCGATCCCCCATCCCCATGACCAGCCGCCCGTCTGCCCGCCTCGCCACAGCCCTGACGCTGGCACTGTCGCTGCTCGCGCTCCTGGTGACGCTGCTGGGGCCGGCCCAGACACTCGCCCAGACACGCAGGACCTGCTCGACGCCGGCGGGCCAGGCGCAGATGAAGCACGCGGCCCGTACGTGCTCACAGTCCTCGCGCGGGCGCAAGAAGAAGCGCCACTCGAGCAGGCACCACGCCAAGCTCGCTCCAGCCAAGAAGACTTCAAAGACGAGCGGTCCGGGCGCCGGTTCGGTGGAACCGGCACGCTGCGAAGGCGGACAGACGCCGGTGCGCGCCGCCAACGGGAGCTTCGCGTGCAGCGACGGCTCCGAGCCGGAATGCGAAGACGGCGCAACGCCGACGGCCTCACACAAGGGCAACAGCCTCGTGTGTCTCGTCCCGAGTGAAGGCGAATCGAGCTCGAGCGCCGTCGAATGCGAAGAAGAAGAACTGGCCTGCAGCACGCTCGCGGGCGAACAGGCCTGCGAAACCTCGGGCGGCGAGGGCTCGAGCTCCAGCTGTGAAGCCGACGGCGAAGACTGAGCGCCTCAGAGCCTGCTCAGCGTCCAACCGTCGCAAGCTCGCTGCTGGCGAGCGCTTCATAGCTGGCGCCCTCGCGTGAGAGCCACGAGCGGTAGAGCACGACCGCGTGCGGCGTGAAGCTGAGCCGCGGCGTCGCTGGAAGCGACTGCTCGAGACCCTCGCGCGCGGAGCGCTCGGCGCGCGAGCGGCGCATGCGGCCGCCGCGACGCAGGCGTGCAACCGTGATGTGCGGCCTGAAGCGACGGCGCTCGGGCTGCCAGCTGCTGACGCTGCAGAGCTCCGCGCTGAGGGCCTGCTGGACGCGCTCGAGCTCGCCGCGGTGGTCGTGGATCTCCGCCGCGAGCGCCTGCGGGCGCCGCGGTGGCAGCCACAGCGGCGCGCCGACTGCAAGCTCGCACGCGTGCTCGCCGGCAACCGCGAGCGCGCTGGCGAGCGCCTCGATCTCAGCCACGGGCCGGCTGCCGAGAAAGCACAGCGTCAGGTGCAGCGCGTGCCCGTCGAGCAGTCGCAGCGCTCCCCGCGAGCCCCCCACTGCACGCGCCGCTACAGCGACGCTGCGCGCCCACCCGGCCAGCTCCTCGCGCACCTCGAGCGGCGGCTCGATCGCCACGAACAGCCTTGCTGTGGCACCGCGGGACATCGTGCCCGGACGATGCTAGCGCCACCCGGCCCCGCGCGAGAGCGGGCGCGCTCAGGCGGCGCCGGCACCGACGGCGTCGATCAACGCACGCCGCACGAGGTGCAGCGCGATCGTCGTCGCGCGGTCGCGCACGTCGGCTCTGCCGCCGGGGAGGTTGACCGAGCGGGTGAGCTGGCCGATCTCCGAGCGGTCGGCACCGGCGAGCGTGACGCTCAGCCACACGAGCCCGACTGGCTTCTCCTCGGTGCCGCCGCCCGGCCCGGCCACGCCGGTGATGCCGACGCCGACGTCCGCGTCCAGACTTTGACGCGCGCCGTCGGCGAGCGCGCGGGCGACCTCGCCCGAGACCGCGCCGTGTGTCTCGATCAGCTCGCGCGGCACGCCGGCCAGCGAGACCTTCGCGGCGTTGGAGTAGACGACGAGCCCGCCGAGGAAGTAGTCGGAGGAGCCGGGCAGCTCGGTCAGGCGCGCGGCGAGCAGCCCGCCGGTGCACGACTCGGCGGTGGCGATCGTGCGGCGGGGGTGCGATCCGGACGGCCCGCCCTCTCTCAGCAGCGCCGCGACCTGCTGGTCGACCGTGCTGCCGTCGCTCGAGAACAGCGTGTCGGCGTGGCGCTGCTCGACGACCCCCACGAACGCGTCGTAGTCCTCCTGGGCGTCGGGCTCGTAGCGCGTCACGATCTCGACCTCGCCGCGTTTCAGGCAGGTCGTGACCTCGAGGTTGGCGAGCGCAACGCCCTCGCGTTCGGCGATCCGCAGCGTCTCGGCGATCTCCGACTCGGGGATCCCGAACAGGCGCAGCGTGTGTTGGCGGTAAACGGTGGCTGTCGCGAGCACGCTCTGCAGCGCGTCGGTGGCGAGCGCCTGCGCCCACATCGGCTGCAGCTCCCGCGGCGGGCCCGGCAGCACGACGACCGTCGGACCGACGCCGCCGTGAGCGTCCTCGCTGGGCGCCACCACCAGTCCAGGCGCTGTCCCGACGGGCTCGAGCACCGTTGCGCCGCGGGGGATCGTCGCCTGCTTGCGGTTGGCCTCGGCGATCGCCTCCGGGTCGATGTTGGGCCAGCGTTTCATCAGCGGTGCGACGATCTGCGCGATCCGCCCGGAGAGGGCCTCGTCGAGCGCCATCTCGCGCCCCTGGAAGGCGCCGACGACCGCCGCCGTGAGGTCGTCGGCGGTCGGCCCGAGGCCGCCGCTGGTGAGGATCAGCTCGATGCCGCGCTCGGCCATGAAGTCGAGCGCCGTGCGCATGTCCGCGGGACGATCGCCGACGACGGTCGTGTACGCCAGCTCGACGCCCAGCTCGCGCAGGCGCTCAGCCAGCCACGGTCCGTTGCGGTCGGTGACCCGACCGGTCAGGACCTCGGTGCCGGTGACGACGATCCCGGCACGCGGCGGCCGGCCCGCGCTCGCCCGCCCGCTCACGTGCACGTCGGCAGCTGGCCTGGGGCGAGCGGCCTGCGACCGAGGGCCTTGGTGATCGAATAGCCGATCGCCTGGCTGGACGGCGCCACGGTCCGTGGAGTGCCGTCCACAAACATCTTCACCGAGCTGTTGCCGAGCGTGATCTCAAAGCGCCTTGCATGGTAGGTCGGCGTCGTTTCCCCCGGCTGCAGCTCGACGCCGGGGATCAGCTTGTGCCCGTCGTCGCTGAGCAGGCACACGTAGACCACGGCGGTGGCTCGCAGCGAAAGCGCGACCTTTGAGGAGGAGGCGGCGGCGTGGTGGGTGGCTGTGCTTCGCGTGTGGCTTGCCGTGCCCGATTTGTGGCCGCGCGTAGAGGCGCTCGTGGTCCTGCCCGTGGTCGAGCCGCCGCCACCGCCGCCAGTGACGAGCAGCACGATCAGCGCGATGATCACCACGCCGATGACGCTGACGATGATCGTGTAGCCGCGCGAAGGCCCGTCACCGGATCCTCCCCTGCCGCGCGCGCGTGTGCGGTTGCTCTGCGGCGTCGAGACGATCGGCTCGAGCATCGCCTCGCTGGGGCGCTCGTGGTGCAGGCGGTACTCCTCGACCATCGCCTTGCCGTCGAGGCCGAGCGCCTGGGCGTAGGTGCGCAGAAAGCTCTTGACGAACGTCGGACCTGGCAGCAGGCCCCACTCTTCGTTCTCCAGCGCGCGCAGGTACTTGGCGCGGATCTTCGTCTGCGCCTCGATCTCTGACACGTCGATGCGGGCGCGCATACGCGCCTCGCGTAGCGTTGCTCCGATCTCGGGCATCAGCGCAAGAGGCTAGTCGCTGACGGCCGTGGCAGAGTGCGCGGTCGGGGATTCCAGCCCCGCGAGGACGCGTGGCAGCTCGGCCTCGGTGATCAGCACCTGTCGCGGCTTGGAGCCTTCGTAGCCGGAGATCACCCCCCGGCGCTCGAGCATGTCGATCATGCGCCCGGCGCGCGTGTAGCCCAGGCGCAGGCGCCGTTGCAGCATCGAGGTCGACGCCGTCTGCATTTCGGCGACGAGGCGGATCGCGTCGGTCAGCAGCGGATCCTCGTCGGGGTCGAACTCATCCGCTTTATCGGAGCCCTCCCCCCCTCCGGCTCGACCTCCTCGAGCAGCTCCTCGCGCAGCTCCGGCTCGCCCTGACGACGCCACAGCTCTGTCAGCTTTGCGATCTGCGCCTCGTCGATGTAGGCCCCCTGGATGCGCTGCAGGCGCGAGCTGCCGACGGGGCTGAAGAGCATGTCGCCCTGCCCGAGCAGCGACTCGGCGCCGTTCTGGTCGAGGATCACGCGCGAGTCGGTCTGCGATGAGACCGCGAAGGCGATCCGCGAAGGCACGTTGGCCTTGATCATGCCGGTGATCACGTCCACGCGCGGGCTCTGCGTCGCGAGCACCAGGTGGATGCCGACGGCGCGCGCCTTCTGTGCGAGGCGAATGATCGAGTCCTCGACGTCGGCAGGCGCGACCATCATCAGGTCGGCGAGCTCGTCGATCACACAGAGGATGTAGGGCAGCGGCGCTTCGCTGCGCTTGGCGCGAGCCTTGTTGAGCTCTACGAGGCTGCGGGTGCGCGCCAGCGACATGATGCCGTAGCGCTGCTCCATCTCCTTGACGAGGTTCTGCAGCGCGTTTGCCGCCATCCGCGGGCTCGTGATCACCGGCGTCAGCAGATGCGGTATCGACTCGTAGTGGTTGAGCTCGACCTGCTTGGGGTCGACGAGCACGAGGCGCACCTCGTGCGGCGTCGCGCGCAGCAGCACGCTCGAGAGCATCGCGTTGATCGCCCCGGACTTGCCCGCGCCGGTGGTGCCCGCGACGAGGATGTGCGGCATCTTCGCGAGGTCGGCGCCGATCGCCTTGCCGGCGACGTCCTTGCCGAGCCACACGGTCAGCGGCGACCAGTCCTTGGGCGCGGCCTGGTAGACGTCGCCGAGCCTGACGATGCGCCTGTGCACGTTGGGCACCTCGACGCCGACCGCCTGCTTGCCGGGGATCGGCGCGAGGATGCGGATGTCGGTCGCGGCGAGCGCGTAGGCGAGGTCGTCCTTGAGCTGCGCGACCTTGGCCACCTTCGTGCCCGGCGCGAGGCGCAGCTCATAGCGGGTGATGTGCGGCCCCGCGACCGTGCCGATCACCTTTGCCTGCACGCCGAAGTGGCCGAGCGCCTCGACGAGATGCGTGGCGATGCGCTCCTGCCCGGCGGTGTCGGGACGCGTCTGCTCGGCGCTCGAGCGCGTCAGCAGGTTGGCTGCCTCGGGCACCCTCCAGACGAAGTCCGGGTCATCGGTCACCGAGCCCCTGAGGCGCCCTTGCGGGGTCAGCTGCTCAGAGCCGACGCCCGCGAGCGCGTCCGGGTCGGCATGAGCGACACCGGCGATCTGCTCGTGCTCGCTGTCGTTGTCCGCGTCGGTGGGCGGCGCGTCCTCGGCGGCGAGCTCGGCGGAGGGCTCCGGCGGCTCCTCGACGGCGTCCGGCTCGGCGTCGGCCCACTCGTGCGACGGCGCCTCGACGTGGGTCGCGCGCACGATCAACTCACGCGCGCCCGGCTCCGGGGGGATCAGCTCGTGCAGCGACTCTCCGCCGTCGTCGGCCGCTGCTGCCCTGGGCGTGCGTCCTGAGGGCGTCGCAGGCTCGCGCTCGCTGAGCCTGCGCATCATCCGTGTGGTGTCGAGGACGCCGCTGCCGGTCGCGCGAATCACGCTCGCGATCGAAGCGCCGGTGAGAAGGATCACGCCGGTCAGCAGCAGGAAGATCACGAGGATGTCGACACCGACGTCCTGGACCAGCCGGTGCGTGAGCTGGTAGAGCGCCTCGCCGAGGACGCCGCCGTGACTCTGCAGGTAGGCCGAGGTCCACATGCGGTTGGCGTTGGCGGCATTGCTCGAGAGGCCGAACATGCCGGCGGCGAGCGCCAGCGTGACCGCCGCGAACACGCACAGGGCGCCCGCGCGCAGCGGGCGCAGCGCGGGCAGCACGGGGCGCAACAGCAGCGCGCCGCCGCCCACTACCAGCGCGACGGGCGCGAGCACGCGCGCACGGCCGAGTGTCCAGCCGAGCGAGACCGCGAGACCGTGTCCCGCGCGCCCCCCGTTCCAGTCTCCGTAGAGGACGAACCCCATGAACACACCGGCGGCGACGAGCGCCAGGCCGAGGACGTCGCGCTGGCGTTGATCGAGCACCGGCAGACGGGGCAGCCCGCCGGCAAACAGCGAGCCGAGGCCTGCGGCGCCGCCACGTCCGCTGCGCCGGCGAGAGCGCCCGCGGGCAGGCTTACGGCGTGTGCTCGAGGAACGAGCGCTGGTCGAGCGTGCAGGGGCGCGCTTGCCTGCCTGTGCCCTTGAGGGTGTGCCCCTCGGGGTGCGGCTGTGAGCCATCCAGCGCAACTTCGACGTCACGGGCCCGTAACCTGCCTGTGACCCCTTACCATCAATTTACACGCGGCCGGTTACATAAAGACCATGAACGACTTCTCCCGCGCCCCACGTGTCCTGGTCGTAGAGGACGACGAGGACATCGCCCAAGCTCTCCAGCGCTCACTGCGGATGGAGGGGTATGACGTGCGAACTGCGGCTGACGGGCGTGCCGCGCTCGAACAGGGTCACGCGTTCGCGCCGGACCTGGTGATCCTCGACCTCGGGCTGCCGAAGCTCGACGGCGTCGAGGTGGCGCGCGAGCTGCGCGCGGACGACGACGTCCCGATCCTGATCCTGACCGCACGCGACGCGCTGGAGTCGCGCGTCGAGGGCCTCGATGCCGGCGCTGACGACTACCTCGTCAAGCCGTTCGAGCGACAGGAGCTGCTCGCGCGCATGCGCGCGTTGCTGCGCCGCCGCCCGCCGCGTGGATCGGCACCGCTGCGCGTCGGCGACCTGTCCCTGAATGCCGACACGCACGAGGTGCTGCGCGGCGGGCGCGCGATCGAGCTGACACAGCGCGAGTTCGAGCTGCTCGAGTACCTGATGCGCAACGAGCGCATCGTGATCTCGCGCCAGCGGCTGCTCGACGAGGTGTGGGGCTATGACCCGTTCTCGACGACGAACACGATCGAGGTGTTCGTGTCCAACCTGCGCCGCAAGCTGGAGTCCAGCGGCGAGCCCCGCCTGTTGCACACCATCCGGGGAGCCGGCTACGTCCTCCGCGCCTAGAGACCTCGCGGCGCGCCTGCAGGCGCTCGCGCCGGTGCGCAACGCGAGCGAGCACGTCTCGATGAGCTTCGACCGGCTGCCGATCCGCGTGCGACTTGCCGGTGTCTCGGCGCTGCTGACGTTCGTGATCCTGTGCGCGTTCGCGCTGGCGATCGGCTCGCTGACCGTCGAGCGTATCCGCTCGGACTTCAACCGCGACGTGCTGCAGACGGCCGAAGCGCTGCCGTCGCAGCTCAAAATCAGCGTGCGCCCGCTGAGGATCAGCAGCCCGCTGGAAGACTTCGCCTCACGCGCGAGCCACTCGGAGATCAGGATCCTGTCGCTGGGCGGCCAGCTGATCGCGAAAGAACCGGCCAACGGGCCGGCGCTCGGCCCGGCGGAGTTGAACCCGGAGACCGTCAACGGCTACCGCGTCATCAGCCGCGAAGCCGACGTCACGCTCAGCGGCGGCGACGAGCCGATCGGTCGCGTGATCGTCGAGTACGGCCGCCAGGTCGGAGCGACCGAGGCGACGTGCAAGCGCGTCGAGCTGTTCCTGGTGCTCGGCGTGCTCGCGGGCAGCCTGCTGGCGCTGGTCGCGGGCATGGCGATCGCGCGGCGGGCGATGAAGCCGATCGCGGAGCTGACGAGCACGGCGGCCGAGATCGCGCGTACGCGAGATCCCTCGCGTGGGATCCCGCAGTCACCGGCCGACGACGAGGTCTCCGAGCTCGCCCGCACGCTCGAGGGCATGCTCCGTGAGCTCGACGCCGCACGCGCGGAGACAGAGTCGATGCTCGCCCGCCAGCGCCAGTTCGTGGCGGACGCCTCGCACGAGCTGCGCACGCCGCTGACGAGCGTGCTCGCGAACCTCGAGCTGCTGGCGGAATCCCTGCACGACGACCAGGGCGACGCCGCGCGCTCGGCGCTGCGCTCCTCCCAGCGCATGCGACGCCTCGTCGCCGACCTGCTGTTGCTGGCGCGCACGGACGTCGGCGCGGGTGGTGGCGCACGAACCGCTGCGACCTGGCGCAGATCGTGGCGGAGGCGGCCGGCGAGCTCGGGCCGGTGAGCGGCGAGCACGAGATCTCGCTCGACATCCACCCTGCGACCGTGCTCGGCTCGCGCGACGATCTGCACAGGATCACGATCAACCTACTCGAAAACGCCCTGCGTCACACGCCGCCTGGCACCGAGATCCATGTCTCGACCGAGACCACCGCGGACGGCAAGGCGCAGCTGGTGGTCGAAGACAACGGACCGGGCGTCCCGGCGGAGCTCGTGCCGACGCTGTTCGAGCGCTTCGTGCGCGGCGCGGGCGGGGCGCCGCGCCGGGACGGCGTGGCCGGCGGCTCGTTCGGGCTCGGCCTCGCGATCGTGCAGGCGGTGGCGGTGGCACACGGCGGCACGGTCACGCTGGAGCGGTCTCGGATCGGCGACCCCGAGCACGCCGCCGGTGCGCGTTTCGTCGTGGCGATGCCAGCCTATTCAGACCTCGACGACGACCGGCAGCACCATCGGGCGCCGCTTCAAGCGATCGTAGACTAGCTTGGCGAGGTCGTCGTGCAGCGCCTGCTGGAGCAGGTCGATTTCCCGGATTTCCTCGCTCGCGGCGCGGCGCAGCGAGTCCTCGACGGTCAGCCGGATCTCCTCCACGAGCTCGTCCGCCTGGTCGAGGAACGGCACGCCGCGGAAGATCACCTCGGGATCGGCGACCGAGGTGCCGTCCTGCTCGGCGATCGTGACGACGACGATGAAGATGCCGTCGGCCGAGAGCATCCGCCGGTCGCGCAGCGCGGCGTCGGCCATCTCGCCGATCTCGACGCCGTCGACGAAGATCATGCCCGCCTGCTCGCGGGCACCGAAGCGCGCGCCGCGCTCGTCGATCTCCAGCGGCAGCCCGTTGTCGCCCTGGAAGATGTCCCGCGGCGGCACGCCGACGGCCTCGGCGAGCTGGGCGTGCAGACGCAGGCGCTTGAAGTCGCCGTGGAACGGCATCACGTAGCGCGGCTTGACGAGGTTGAGCATCAGCTTGACCTCCTCGGCGTAGCCGTGGCCCGACGCGTGCACCGGGGCCTCGCGGGGGGTGATCACGTCGCAGCCGATGTGGTAGAGGCGATCGATCGTCTCGTTCACCGCGCGCTCGTTGCCCGGAACCGGGGTCGCCGAGAACACGACCGTGTCGCCGGCCTTGCAGCTCCACCTGGGGATGGTCGCGGTAGGCCATCCGGCGCAGCGCCGACAGCGGCTCGCCCTGCGAGCCGGTCGAGACGATCACGACGCGCTCGTCGGGGAAGTCGGCGATCTCGCGCGGACCGACGAGCATCCCGTCCGGGATCTCGATGTGGCCGAGCGTGCGCCCGATGCCGACGTTCTTGCGCATCGAGCGCCCGACCAGCGCGACCTTGCGATCGAGCGCGTAGGCGGCGTCCACGACCTGCTGCACGCGATGGATGTTCGACGCGAAGCTCGTCACCACGATCCGCCCCTCGCAGCGTGCGAACACCTCCTCCAGGTGCGGACCGACGACCGACTCCGACGGCGAGAAGCCGGGGCGATCGACGTTGGTCGAGTCCCCGCACAGCAGCAGCACGCCCTCGCGCCCGAGTTCCGCCAGGCGCGAGACGTCCGCGGGCGGCACCGTCGACGGGCGTCTGGTCGAACTTGTAGTCGCCGGTGATCAGCACCGTGCCGAGGTCGGTGCCCAGCGCGACGGCGCTGGAGTCGGGGATCGAGTGCGTCATGTGCACGAGCTCGAGCGAGAACGGGCCAAGCTCGAGGGTTTCACCAGGGTCGATGTCGTTGAGCTCGACGTCGCGCAGCTTGTGCTCTTCGAGCTTCGAGCGCGCCATCGCGATCGTCAGCGCGCCGGCGTACACCGGCGGCAGGCCGGACGAGCTCTCCGTCCCCAGCTCGCGCAGCACCCACGGCAGCGCGCCGAGATGGTCCTCGTGGCCGTGGGTCACGACGATCGCCTCGATGTCGCGGGCACGCTCGCGCAGGTAGGAGAAGTCGGGCAGCACCAGGTCGATGCCGACCATCTCGGGCGTCGGGAAGCGCAGGCCGACGTCGACGACGATGATGCGGTCGTCGTACTCGACGACCGTCATGTTCTTGCCGATCTCACCTAGCCCGCCGAGGGGCAGGACGCGCAGGGTCCGGCTCACGCGTGCGTACGGGCCGATGCGGCCGGCGTGAGGCCGTGGCGTTCGAGCATCGCCCGCACGGTCTCGGTCTCTTCGGAGGTGGCCGCCACCAGCGGTAGGCGCAGCCCGCCGACGTCGTGGCCGAGCAGGTTCAGCGCCGCCTTCGTGCAGGTCGGGCTGGCGGTGAGGAACAGCGTGCTGTAGACGTCGTGCAGCGACTCGTCGATCTCGGCGCGGTGCTCGGGCTCGTCGACCATGCGGCGCATCTCGTTGCCGACGACGTGACTGGCGACGGTGATGCCGCCGGCGCCGCCCATGTCCAGCGTGCGCGCGAAGGTGGCGTCGTCCCCGGCATAGAGCTCGAGGCCGTCGATCAGCTGCAGCTCATCGGCGTTGGCCTGCTTGACGCCCTCGATCCCGTCGATCTGCGCCAGCTCGGCCAGCAGCTCCGGGGGCATGTTCGTTCCCGTTCGCGACGGGATGTTGTAGAGCAGGACCGGTTTGTCGGTCGCGGCGGCGACGGCTTCGTAGTGGCGCTTGAGGCCGAGCGGGCTGGGCCTGTTGTAGTACGGCGTCACCGACAGCATCGCGTCGGCGCCGAGCTCGCTGGCCCGCTCGGTCAGGTGCACGGCCTGGCGCGTGTCGTTGGTGCCAGTGCCGGCGATGATCGTCTTGCCGTCCGGTCGCTCGGAGACAGCGAGGCTGATCAGCCCGAGGTGCTCCTCGTCGGTCATCGTGGAGGCCTCGCCGGTCGTCCCGGCGACGACGAACCCGTCCGAGCCGTTCTCGGCGAGGTGGCCATCAGCGCCACGAACGACTCCTCGTTGACGCGCTGGCGCTCGTCGAAGGGGGTCACGATCGCCGTCAGGATTGTGCCGAGGTCGCTCATTCGCCTGCAGTATCTCACGCGCGCCCCGAGCGTTAGGCTCCGCCGATGCTAGAACAGCAGGCTCTCGAGCCCGACGGTGGGCGAGTTCTCGAGCGCGCCGACACGGCGCACGGCGAGCAGCACCCCCGGCATGAACGACTCGCGGCCGATCGTGTCGTGGCGAATCGTGAGCGTCTGGGCGAGGTCTCCGAGGATCACCTCCTGGTTGGCGACGATCCCGGGCAGGCGCACGGAATGGATCGGCGGCGGCTCGCCGCCGCTCGCGGCCGCCATCAGCTCGGCCGTGCGCTTGGCGGTACCGCTGGGAGCGTCGAGCTTGCCGTCGTGGTGCAGCTCGATGATCTCGGCGCTGCGCATGTGCCGCGCCGCCTCGGCGGCGAAGCGCATCATCAGCACCGCGCCGATCGCGAAATTCGGGGCGATCAGCACGTTCGCGCGTGGATCCTCAACCTCGTACAGCGGCGCAGGGTCAAAGCCGGTGGTGCCGATCACCACGTGCACGCCGGCGCGAACGCACTCGAGCGCGTTCGCGAGCGCCGCTTCAGGTTGCGTGAAGTCAACGACGACATCGGCGTCGTCGAGAACATCCGCGAGCGTCGTCCCGAGCAGCGGGTCGACGCGCGCGACGAGCTGCATGTCCTCGGCACCCTGCACCGCCTCGCAGACCGTCTCGCCCATGCGTCCGGCGGCGCCGGCGACGGCGACCTTGATCATCGCGAGGCCCCTGGCGCGACGGTTGCAGGGGGAGCACCGCCGCGGGCCCCATCACCTCCGGCCCCATGCAGTGGCGCGATCGCGGCCTGGAACTCGCTCTCGTCCGGTCCGACACCGGCGACGGACAGATCTTCGGGTGCGAACAGCTCGGCGGCCAGCGCGCGCACCACATCGATCTCAACCGAGTCGATGCGGTCGATCATCTCGTTGACCGACAGGATCGGCAGCCCGTTGAGCACCGAAGCGCCAAGGCGGCTCATGCGCGCACCGGTCGACTCCATGCCGAGCACGACGCGCCCCTTGAGGTTCTCGCGTGAGCGGAGCAGCTCCTCGTCGGTGGCGGGGTTCTCGACGCAGCGCTCGAGCTCGGCGGTGATCACGGCAAGCGCCTCGCGCAGGTTGTCCGGGCGGGTGCCGACGTAGAGCCCGACCTCGCCTGTGTTCGCATACAGGTTGGAGAAGGTGAACACCGAGTAGGCCAGCCCGCGGCGCTCTCGCACCTCCTGGAACAGGCGCGATGAGGAGGTGCCGCCGAGCACGCCCTCGAGCACGCGCAGGGCGAAGCGGCGCTCATCCACGCGCGCGATGCCGGCGCCGCCGGCGCACACGTGGTACTGCTCGGTGTCTTTCTGCAGAAAGCACGCGCGCGGGCGGAAGTCGGGCTCACCGGCTGCAGCGGCCGCGGCAACAGCCGACAGCGGCGCGCGGCCGTTGGCGGGGGCCGGCGCGAGCTCGACGGCGCGTGCCATCTCCACGAGCGCGTCGTGCTCGACCGAGCCGGCGGCCGCGATGACGATGCTCTCGGGCTGGTAGCGCTCGGCGTGAAACTCGGCGAGCTGCTCGCGCGTGACCGCGCCGACGACGTCGGCGGTGCCGATCACCGCACGGCCCAGCGGGTGCTCGCCGAAGATCGCCTTGCCGAGCACGTCGAAGACGCGGTCCTGAGGGTCGTCTTCGTACATCGCGATCTCCTCGAGCACGACCTCGCGCTCGGCGTCCAGCTCCCCGAAGCGTGGGTGCCAGAGCATGTCGCTCATCACGTCGAAGGCATGCTCGAGATGCCGGTCGAGCACGCGCGTGTACAGCGACGTGGCTTCCTTGTCGGTGCCGGCGTTGATCTCGGCCCCCATCGAGTCGAAGATCTCGTCGATCTCCTGCGAGCCGTAGCGCTCGCTGCCGCGGAACAGCATGTGCTCGAGCAGATGCGAGATGCCGGCCTGCTCGTCGCGCTCGATGACCGAGCCGGTGGCGATCCAGAAGCCGAGCGCCACCGAACGCACGCTTGGCACGCGTTCGGTGACGATCCTCACGCCCGACTCGAGCGTGGTCATACGGTGCTCGTCGCTCACGCGCGAGGCTCTGTGGGTCAGTCGCGCTCGCGCCCGTGGCGCGGACGCCCCGAGCCACGATCGGCGCGGTCGGGCCTCGAGTCGCGACCGCGGTCGGAGCGCTCGCGGCCGTTGCTCGACGGCCTGCCACCCTCGCGCGGTCCGCGCCCGCCTCCCGGGCGTGACCCGCCGCCACCACCACCGCCGCCGCCGGTGCCGACGCCTGCGAGCTCCTCGACCGACTTGCCGGCGATGTCCGGGTCCTCGCTCAGGCGCAAGCCGATACGTCCACGCTCACGGTCGACCTCGACCACGCGCACGTTGACCTCGTCGCCCTTGTTGAGCACGTCCTCGACGCTGTCGACGCGCTGCCCTGGTGAGACGTTGGAGATGTGCAGCAGGCCGTCGGTTCCCTTGGCGAGCTCGATGAACGCGCCGAACGTGGTGGTCTTGACGACCTTGCCGACGTATTCGTCGCCGACCTCGACCTCCTTCATCATCATCCGCACGCGCTCGACGAGCGCGTCACCCATCTCTCCGTTGGCGGAGTAGACCAGCACCTGACCGTCGTCGTTGACGTCGATCTGCGAGTCGAACTCCTCGGACAGGCCCCTGATCGTTTCGCCGCCCTTGCCGATCAGCAGGCCGATCTGCGACGGGTCGATCTGGATCGTCTGGATCCGCGGCGCGAACTGCGAGAGCTGCTCGCGCGGGGTCTTGATGACGTCGGCCATCTTGCCGAGGATGAACGTGCGCGCGTCTTTGGCCTGGGCGAGCGCGTCGCGCAGGATCTCGAACGTGACGCCCGTGATCTTGATGTCCATCTGCAGCGCGGTGATGCCGCGCTCGGTGCCGGCGACCTTGAAGTCCATGTCGCCGAGGTGATCCTCGACGCCGGCGATGTCGGTCAGGACGATGTAGTCCTCGCCCTCTTTGATCAGGCCCATGGCGATCCCGGCGACGGGTCGCTTGATCGGCACGCCGGCGTCCATCAGCGACAGCGACGAGCCGCACACCGAGGCCATCGAGGAGGAGCCGTTGGACTCGAGGATGTCTGAGACGACGCGGATCGTGTACGGGAAGTCCTCGATCGAGGGCACCATCGGCGCGAGCGCGCGCTCGGCGAGCGCACCGTGACCGATGTCCCGGCGCTTGACGCCGCCCATGCGGCCCGCCTCACCGACCGAGAACGGCGGGAAGTTGTAGTGGTGCCAGTAGTACTTTTTGGTTTCCAGGCCGAGCGTGTCGAGGCGCATCTCCTCCTTGAGCGTGCCCAGCGCGGCGACGCTCAGGGCCTGCGTCTGCCCGCGCGTGAACAGCGCCGAGCCGTGCGCGCGCGGCAGCACGCCGACCTCGATCGAGATGTCGCGGATCTCGTTCTCGGAGCGCCCGTCGGGGCGCTTCTTGTGAACGGCGATGCGCTCACGGATGATCTGCTTCTCGAGCTTGTCGAACGCCATCTGCACCGCCGCGCGGCGCTCCTTGGCGTGTGCGAGTTCGCTCTCTGAGGCGCCATCGCCGGCCGGCGGCGCGTGCTGCTCGAGGATCGCCTGCTCGACGGCCTTGGTGGCGTCCTGGCGCTCGAGCTTGTCCTCGACCTGCGTGGCTGCGTCGAGCGCGATGCCGTGCGAGGCGCAGAACCGCCTCGTAGACCTCTGGGTCGACCTGAATCGGCGTGAACTCTTTCTTCTGCTTGCCGACTTTGTCGGCGAGGTCCCGCTGCAGCGCACATAGCTTCTTGATCGCCGCGTGGGCGATGTCGAGCGCGTCGAGGATCTCCGCCTCGGGGATCTCGTTGGCGCCGGCCTCGACCATCAGGATCGCGTCTTCGGTGCCGGCGACGATCAGGTCGAGGTCGGAGCTGTTCTCAGCGTCGGGGGCACCGCCCCCGGAGGGTCAGATCCGCCTCGGGCGGGTTGACGACGAAGTTGCCGTCGATCTTGCCGATGCGCACCGCGCCGACGGGGGTCGGCAGCGGGATGTCGGAGATCATCAGCGCCGCCGATGCGCCGTTCATCGCGAGGATGTCGTAAGGGTGGACGTGGTCGATCGAGAGCGGGATCGCCACGAGCTGCGTGTCATAGCGCCAGTCCTTCGGGAACAGCGGCCGGATCGGGCGGTCGATCATGCGCGCGGTCAGCGTGCCCTTCTCGCCCGGGCGACCCTCGCGCTTGAAGAACGAGCCGGGGATCTTCCCGGCGGCATACATGCGCTCCTCGACATCCACCGTCAGCGGGAGAAAGTCGACGTCGCGCAGGGAGCCGGCGACGGCGGTCGCGAGGACCATGGTGTCGCCCTGGCTGACGACGACTGCGCCGGAGGCCTGCTTGGCCATCTTGCCGGTCTCAAACGAGATCTCGCTACCAGCGATCTCCACGGAGACCCGCGTAACGGAATCACTACTCATATTCACTGCCTTCCTGTTCCGCCCGTCGGTCGGCGGTCCGTTTCTTGTTTCTCTTGTTCCGAACCAACCGAGCTTAGCGGGTCGGCGTTGGGGGTACGGCTAGGCCGCGGCGGCTGTCGCGAGACCCTCGCGCAGCAGCTCGACGGGCGGCAGCTCACCCGGCGAGCCGGCCTCGTAGCTCCACCGCACGACGCCATCCGGGCCCGTGATCACGAGCGCGCGCTGGGCAAAGCCGCTCGGGTGCAGGACGCCAAAGGCGGCGCATGCGGCGCCCTTGGGCTCGAAGTCCGACAGCTGCTCGCTGCCCACGCCGAGCTTCTCTCTGAACGCGCTCTGCGCCCAGGTCGAGTCGCAGGACACGCCGTAAAGCGCGTCTCCGTGCGCCTCGAGCTCACCACGCAGCTCCTCGTAGAGCTGCAGCTGATCGGTGCACACGGGGCTGAACGCGAACGGATAGAAGACCAGCACGCTCGTACGGCCCTGCAGGTCCGGCTCGGTGAAGCTCTCGCCGTCGGCGCGCGCGAGCGCGAAGCTCGGTGCAGCGGTGCCGGGGGCGATCACCGCCATCGGGTTACCTACGGAGGCCGAGCTCTTTGATCAGGGCGCGGTAGCCCTCGAGATCGTGGCGCTGCATGTATGCGAGGAAGCGGCGGCGGCGACCGACCAGCATCAGCAGTCCGCGACGGGAGCTGTGGTCCTTGTGCTGCTCGCGCAGATGCTCGGTCAGGTGGTTGATGCGCTCTGTCAGCAGCGCGATCTGGACCTTGGTGTTGCCCGTGTCCTGCTCCCCGGAGCCGAACTTGGCTGCGAGCTCGCGCTTGCGGTCTGTTGTGATGGCTGCCATCCGCGGCACCGTAGCAGAAGCCGAGCGCCAAACCGCCCGCTGAAGCGGGCTTGCTAGGGCAGCTCGATCGCTGTTCGGTGCACCACGGCGTACCTGCCATGGCCGCGGACGAGCGTCAGCGTGTAGCGCCCCGCGGCCAGTGCACGTCTCGCGTGCAGCACCACGCGCCCCTTCTCGGCGGTGCCGCTCGCATACACGAACCCATGCCGGCCGAGCGACGCGCGCTCGAGGACGCTCGCCGTGAACGTCGTCGGGGTCGGGACCGGACGCGAGGTGCACTTCGTGACCTTCTTGGGTTTGTGATTGACGGTCTTGATCGAGGTTGTGCAGGTGACGAGGATGACCTGGCCGTCCGCGCCTGCGGGGCCGCGCGCCCCGGTCGGGCCGGTTGGGCCGGCGGCGCCCGTGGGCCCGGTTGCACCCTGGGCCCCGGTCGTGCCTGTGAGACCGGTGGGGCCGCTGGGGCCGCTGGGGCCGGCATTCGCGGCAACGCCAGTGCCCCCCAGCGCGATCGCAAGGTGTTCGCCCGGTTCGTTGTCGGGCACAGTGATACTGGCTGTCTTCGCTCCCGTCGTGGCCGGCATGAAGCGCACACTGATCGTGCAGCTCTGCCCGAACGCCAGCGTGCGCCCTGCGCACGTTTCGCCGGTGATAGCGAATTCGGTGTTCGTCGGGGACGGGACGCTCCCAAACGACAGCGTCTGCGCCCCGACGTTGGTGAGGGCTATGACCGACACGGCTGAGGGCTGGGAGACCGTCTGATCGCCGAACGTGCCGCCCGCGACCGTCGCCTGCGGAGCGCTGAGGAAGAGTTCGGCGCTGTTTTCGGCCTCCGCGGCTGCTCCGCCGGCGATCAGGAGCTGGCCGTTCGGCAGCGGCGCGGCCGCTGCGGCAACACGAGCAACGCGCAGGTCGGCGTTGGGAGACGAGCCAGGGAGGGCTTCGAACGCTTCTTTCGACGGGCTGAAGAGTTCCGCATTCGTTTCGGAGCCGGTGCCACCCGCGATGAGCACCTCGCCTTCTGCGAGCGTGGCGGCGACTGCGCCTTCGCGCGCATGCCCAGTCGTGCCAACCGACTTGAACGCTTTTTTCGTTGGTTCGTAGAGTTCGCCGCTTTTTTCCGCGGTAGCGCCGGCGCCGCCGGCGACCAGCACATCGCCGCTCGCCAGCGATGCGGCGACAGCCTTGACGCGTTCGATCGACAGTGAGCCCGTGGCGGTGCTGCCGGTTCCGGGTTCGAACAGTTCCGCGGTTTTGTTCTCGCCGGTCGCGCGTCCCCCTGCGATCAGCACGCTCCCCCCGGGGAGCGCCGCCGCGACGGCGCTCACACGTGCCTCTCCCAGGGAAGTGGTGTCCGCAAAGGTGCCGGTAGCCGGATCGAAGAGTTCTGCGGTTTTTTCTGATTCTGTTCCGCTGCCGCCCGCAATCAGCACGTCCCCGTTACGCAGCGCAACGGCAACAGCTTCGATCCGCGCATCCGCCAGTTTTTCGCTTAGGGGGGTGAACTCGCCTGTCGAGGGATCGAACACTTCGGCGCTCTTTTCGGCTGCTGCTCCGCTGCCGCCTGCGATCAGGACGTCGCCATCAGGCAGCGGTGCCGCGACGGAGTGGCTTCGCGCTTGGTTTAGGGCTCCCGTTAGCGCGGCGAAGTACGGCGAGGATCCTGTCGCGGATGCGGTGCTCGCTGCGGCCCCGAGTGTCGCGAGGCTCGCGGCGACGAGCACGAGTGCGCGGAGGCGCCGCGTGCGCCGGCGCGCGTGTGGTCGGGTGCCGCTCGTGGCTTTCACGTCGCTCCTTCTGCTCGTGTGCTGTCGATGGGCCGTGCGGGGCCCGGGATACTCGCTGCCGCGCGCAAACCATCGCATACGCAACCCGCCGAGAAGCTCAATACCCGCCGGCGCCGGGTAGTTGCGCGGCGCTCACGCAGCCGCCGCGATCTCCCGCGTGCGCTGCACGTCCTGGTGCATCTGCTCGATCAGCGCCGCGGGGTCCTCGAAACGGCGCTCGCCGCGCAGCCGGTCGAGGAAATCGAGGCGCAGCTCGCTGCCGTAGAGGTCGCCGGCGAAGTCGAGGATGTAGGCCTCGATCAGCTCGCCGCGGCCGGTGTTGAAGGTGGGACGCACGCCGATGCTGACGGCGGCGGCGCGCCTGCCGAAGGCCTCGCTCTCGGCGACGCACGCGTAGACGCCGTGCCCGGGGCACACGAGTGTCTCGTCGGGGACGAGGTTGGCGGTCGGGAAGCCGAGCTCGCGGCCGCGTTCGTCGCCGTGCACGACGGTGCCGCTCAGCTGGAAGCTCGCTCCGAGCAGCCGGTTGGCCTCGCCGACCTCGCCGGCGAGCACGAGGCCGCGGATGTGGCTGGAGGAGACGATCTCGCCGTCGACCTCGAGCAGCGGGTGCACGACCGTGCGAAAGCGGCTGTCGACCGCCAGCAACGGCGGGGAGCCCTGCGCCTTGTGACCGAAGCGGAAGTTCTCGCCGATTGCGACCTGCTTGGCGTTCAGCGCGCGAACGAGCACGTCGTCGATGAATTCCGTCGCCGAGCACGCGGCGAAGCCGGCGTCGAACGGGATCACGATCAGCTCGCGCACGCCGAGTTCGGCGACGAGCTCGGCCTTGCGCGCGAGCGTCGTCAGCAGCTTCGGCGTGTGCGCCGGCGCGACCACCGACACGGGATGGGGGTCGAACGTCAGCACGCTGTCGGAGCCGCCGATCACCTCGCGGTGGCCGAGGTGCACCCCGTCGAAGGTGCCCACCGCGACGCTGCGCTCGGTTCCGCTCTCCACGTCGGGCAGGCGAGTGACCTTCACGGCCTGACAGCCTATTTGGACAGCGACGCGAGCGCGCGGTCGAGCGCGATCAGCGGCGGATCGCGCCACGGCTCCACGCCTGTGCCCGTTTGGGTGCGCGCGGGCGGCGCGACCGCGTCGCTCACGTCGAACGGACCGATCGCGGTGCGCCTGAGCTCCAGGCAGTAGGCGTCGCCGAGATCGGCGATCAGCGAGCGCACGTAGGTGCCCGAGCCGCACTCGATCTCAAAGGCTGCGCGCGGCAGCGCGCCGGGCGCCGGGTCCTGCTCGCGCCACAGCTGGCGGAAGCGATGAACGCTGACGATCCGCTCGGGCATCTCGAAGCGCTCCCCGCGACGTGCACGCTTGTACGCGCGCTCGCCGCCGATCTTCACGGCAGAGTAGATCGGGGGGCGCTGGCGCAGCTCGCCGGTGGGAAGCTCGGGTGGATCGGGCGGCAGCCGACCGGTGCACGTGATCTCGCCCTCGGTGTCGCCGGTGCTCGAGCTGGCGCCGAGCTGCGCGACGGTCTCATAGCGCTTCGGCAGCGCCATCAGCGCGTCCTGGGCCTTGGTCGCGCGGCCGACGAGCACGAGCAGCAGCCCTGTGGCGAACGGGTCGAGCGTGCCGGCATGACCCGTGCGCACGCCGCCGAGCGAGCGTCTGCACCGCGGCGACGACGTCGTGTGAGCTCATGCCGGCGGGCTTGTCGATCAGCAGTACGCCGTCCACGAGCGTTCCTCGACCCCGGCCCGCGCGCAGCCCACTCAGGCGAGCGTGGGAGCCGCTTGGCCCTCTGAGGATGGGTGCAGCTGCGCGGCGAGCGCCTCGCGCAGGAACGCCACGAGCTCGTCCGGCTCGAGCGTCGTCGAGAAGCCTGCGGCGCGGCGGTGGCCGCCGCCGCCCTGGGCGCGAGCGATCGACCGAGACATCGACGTCGTCGTCGGTCGCGCGCAGCGAGACTTTGTGCTGACCCTTGCGCGCGCCGCTCGAGAGCTCGCGCACGAGCACCGCGACCTTGGTTCCCTGCGAGCGCGCGCAGCTGGTCGATGATCCCCTCCGAGTAGCTCTCCTCGGCCTCGGCGCGGTCGAAGTCCTCGGCGGTGATCGCGGCGAGCGTCAGCGCGCCGGAATCGAAGCGCTGGATCTGCGCGAGCGCGAGCGACAGCAGCGTCAGCTTGCCCAGCGGGACTCCCTCGTAGAGCCTGCGGTAGACGCCCGGCACGTCGACGCCGGCTTCGATCAGCTCGGCGGCCATCAGGTGTGCGCGCGGCCCCGTGTTCTCGTACATGAAGCGTCCGGTGTCGGTGATCAGCCCGACGTACAGCGCCTCGGCGATCGTCGGCGTCGGCTGCACGCCGAGCCCGTGCATCAGATCCCACACGATCTCCGCTGTGCACGACGCGTCGGCGACGACGTGGTTGAGCGTGCCGAAGCGCGTGTTGTCGTGGTGGTGGTCGATGTTGAGCAGGTGCGCGCCGTCGCGCAGGACGCTCGCGGAGTTGCGGTCGATGTTGCCGCAGTCGAGGAACACGACGGTGCGCCGCGCGATGTCGGCGGGCGGCTCGCGGATCAGGCCGTCCAGCGAGAAGAAGCGGTACTCGCGCGGCAGCGGCAGGTCGGCGGGCGAGATGAACATCACCGAGTCCTTGCCGAGCGCGGTCAGCAGCCCCTGCATTGCGACGAGCGACCCGAGCGCGTCGCCGTCGGGGTTCTCGTGCGCTGCGAGCACGAAGCGCTCGTCCTCGCGCAGCCGTGCGAGCACGAGCTCGCGCGTGTCTTGGAGCTGCGGAATCCCGTTCATGGGCTGTCGATCTCCTCGATCAGCTCCTCGACGCGCAGCGCGCGATCGGTGGTGTCGTCGTAGAAGAACTCGAGCGTCGGCGTGCGCTTCAGATGCAGCTCGCCGGCGACGCGCGCCTGCAGGAAGCCGTGGCGCGCTGCGCAGGCCCTCGAGCGTCGCCTCGCGCTCCTCCGGCAGCGACGCGCCACCGGCGGCGCCGAGCACGCTCACGTACACGCGCGCATGGCGTAGGTCTGGGCTGGTTCTGACATCGGTCACGGTTACAAATCCCACTCGCGGGTCCTTCAGGTCGCCTGCCACGGCATCGCCGAGCACCTGCCGAATCGCCTCATCGACGCGACGCATCCGTCGCGGTGCTCATCGTACCCTCCAATTCCCCGCCGGTCCGCGTCTCCCTGCCGGATTTCGGCCGTTTGCGGTAGCGGTCAGCGGGAGTGCTACTGAGACGCGAGGACCAGCGAAGCAAGGACGCAGCGTCGCGCCGGTCATCGCGTCTCAGACGGACAGCTCGCGCTCCACCTGCCGCGTCTCGTAGGTCTCGAGCACGTCGCCCTCATGCAGATCCTGGAAGTTCGCCAGCACGATGCCGCACTCGAAGCCGCTGGCGACCTCGCGCACGTCGTCGTTGAAGCGGCGCAGGCTCTCGATCGTCGTGTCGTAGATGACGGTGCCCTCGCGCACGACGCGCACGCGCGCGCCGCGCGTGACCTTGCCCTCGGTGACGAACGAGCCGGCGATCGTGCCGATGCGCGACGCTTTGAACAGCTGGCGCACCTCGGCCTGCCCGAGCGGCGTCTCGACCTCGGCGGGCTCGAGCATGCCCTGCATCGCCGCGCGCAGCTCCTCGATCGCGCGGTAGATGACCGCGTAGGAGCGGATCTCGACGCCCTCGCGCTCGGCGATCTGGCGCGCGTCGCCGACGGGGCGCACGTTGAACGCGAGGATCACGCCGTCGGAGGCGGCCGCGAGCATCACGTCGGACTCGTTGATGCCGCCGACGCCGCGGTGGATGATGTTGACCTTGACCTCCTGCTGGGGCAGCTTCGCGATCTCGTCCTCGATCGCCTCCAGCGAGCCGGCGACGTCGGCCTTGACGACGAGGCCGAGCTCCTTGACGGTGCCCTCCTGGGCGAGCTTGAAGACGTCCTCGAGCGAGACCTTGCGACCCGAGCGCCGTGCCAGCGCCTCGGTCTTCAGGCGGTTGGCGCGCTCGCCGGCGAGCTGGCGCGCGCGGCGCTCGTTCTCGACCACGCGCACGTGCTCGCCCGCCTCGGGCACGCCGTCGAAGCCGAGCACCTCGACCGGCTGCCCGGGCATCGCGCGCTTGAGCTTGACGCCGGTGAAGTCGTGCATCGCGCGCACGCGCCCGAAGTGGGCGCCCGCGACGAGCGCGTCGCCGACGCGCAGCGTCCCGCGCTGGATCAGGATCGTCACGACCGGACCGCGGCCGGGGTCGAGCTTCGACTCGATCACCGTGCCGGAGGCCTCGGTGTCGGCGTTCGACTTCAGCTCCTCGAGGTCGGTCGACGACCTGGATCGTCTCGAGCAGCGTGTCGAGCCCGACGTGCGTCTTGGCGCTGACGTCGACGAACTCGTGTCTCCGCCCCACTCCGCCGGCTGCAGCCCGTGCTGGGTCATCTCCGTGCGCACGCGCTCGGGCTGGGCGCCCTCCTTGTCGATCTTGTTGACCGCGACGATGATCGGCACTTCGGCCGCCTTGGCGTGGTCGATCGCCTCCTCGGTCTGCGGCTTGACGCCGTCGTCGGCGGCGACCACGATCACCGCCAGGTCGGTGACGCTGCGCGCCGCGCGCGCGCATCGCGGTGAACGCCTCGTGGCCGGGCGTGTCGAGGAAGGTGATCTCTTTGCCGGCGTGGCGCACCTGGTAGGCGCCGATGTGCTGGGTGATGCCGCCGGCCTCGCCGGCGACGACCTCGGTCTCGCGGATCGCGTCGAGCAGCGAGGTCTTGCCGTGGTCGACGTGGCCCATGATCGTGACCACGGGCGGGCGTTCGATCAGGTCCTCCTCGGCGTCCTCGAACACCGGCTCGACCTCGACGTCGTCGGCCGCGTGGACGATCTCGATCTGCTTGTCGAACTCGTCGGCGAGCACCTGGATCGCGTCGTCGGAGAGCGTCTGCGTGAGCGTCGCCATCTCGCCCAGCGACATCAGCTTCTTGATCACCTCGGGCACCGCCACGCCGAGGTACTCGGCGACGTCCTTGACGGTCGAGCCAGAGTTCACGCGAATCAGGTCGGTGGCCTCCATCGCGGCTGTGTCGATCGGAGCGATCGTCTCGTCGTAGGTGCCGCGCCGGCGGCGTCCGCGGCGTGGGCGGCGCTGAGGCTGGTTGGACGGGCCGCCCTGCTGGCGACGAGAGGCCTGAGAGTCGATCACCACGCGCCGGCGTCCTCCCGGCCCGACGTCGCCCGGCGTGCGCTCGCCGGTGCGCGAGTCGCGCGTGGGACGCACGCGCTCGGCGGCGGCCGCAGCGGCCGAGCCAGCGGGAGCGGATCCGGCCGGCGCCGGCGCGACCGGCGCGCTGGTTGCGCCGGCGACTGGCGCGGGCGCAGCCGCCGTCGCTGGCCCGGGTGCGGCTCCGTGCACTGACGAGACGGGCGCCGCCGCAGCCGGCGATGAGAGCGCGGGCGCTGTCGGGGCGGCCGTGGCCGCAGCCGCGGCGCTTGGCGGTGGCACGGAAGCGGCGGACGACGCTGCGGCGGAGCCGCCGTTGGAGCTCGCGGACGCGGGCTGCGCACCAAGGCCGAGCGCCTTCAGCGCCGCGCGCCTCCTCCACGGAGGACGCTGCGGCCTTCGCGTCGATGCCGGCAGCCTTCAGCTTCTCGAGCAGCTCCTTGCTCGAGAGACCCTGCTCCTTTGCGATCTCGTGTACGCGCTTCTTGCTCATGGTTTCCCGATTCTACGAGCTTGGGGTCGAGCGTCACCGCTGGCGCGCAGGGCGCGCGCGATCCCGCCGCGACGGACCGCTCGGGCAACGCAGTCGCTTGCCGGCAGCTCGCGCTCGCCGTCGCGACAGAGATATGCGCCGCGTCCGGGGAGCCTGCAGGCGGGATCGGCGATCGCGCGCCGGGAGCGAGGCGCGTCGGCGCCGACTTCCGTGTGATCTGCAACAGCGATGCGCAGCAGCTCTGACTTCGGCGCGGACCGCCCACAGCCGACACAGCGGCGCAGGGGGGAATGGCCCTGAGGGCCGGGCTGTCGGGCTATGTCGCCTGCTCCCCTGAGACGGCCTCGCTGGCCTGCTGCTCGATCACGGCGGGCGCCACCGCGGCGCCGCCTTCGGAGGCGAGGTCGCCGACGTTGTCGCTGGCGATCGCGGCGAGCGCCTGGTGGCTTTCGAGGCCGCAGTAGCGCGAGTCGGGGAGCGCGGCGTTGGGGCAGCGCCGACCGTTGGAGAGGATCGCGGCGCAGCGGCCCTGCACCTCCTCCTCCTCGTAGCCGTGCTCGGCCTCCTCGGCGGCGAACTCGGTCTCGGAGCGGATGTCCACGCGCCAGCCGGTCAGGCGCGCAGCCAGGCGCGCGTTCTGGCCCTCGCGGCCGATCGCCAGCGACAGCTGGTCGTCGGGCACGATCACGGTCGCCTGCTTGGCGTCGTCGTCGACGAGCACCTCGCGCACGCGCGCCGGCGACAGCGCCTTGGCGACGAAGCGCGCGGGCTCGTCGTTGAAGGGGATGATGTCGATCTTCTCGCCGCGCAGCTCGGAGACGACCATGCGCACGCGCGAGCCGCGCGGGCCGACGCAGGCGCCGACGGGGTCGACGCCGTCGGTGTGGGAGATGACGGCGATCTTCGAGCGGTAGCCGGGCTCGCGGGCGACGTTGGCGATCTCGACGAGTCCGTCGGCGATCTCGGGGACCTCGAGCTCGAACAGCTTCTTGATCAGCTCGGGGTCGCGCCGGGAGACGATGATCGCGGGCCCCTTGGTCGACGGCGAGACCTCCTTGATGACGGCCTTGATCCGCTGCGAGTGGTCGTAGCGCTCGCCCTCGACCTGCTCGGACTTGGGCAGCAGCGCCTCGACGCGTTCGCGCAGCTGCACGAGCGTGTAGCGCGAGTCGGACTGCTGGACGATGCCGGTGATCAGCTCGCCGACGCGGTCGCGGTACTCCTCGTACATCATGTCGCGCTCGGCCTCGCGGATGCGCTGCAGGATCACCTGCTTGGCGGTCTGCGCGGCGATCCGGCCGAAGTCGTCGGGTGTGACGTCGCGCTCGTCGATCTGGTCGCGGTATTCGGCGAACTTCTTCGGGTCGATTTCCGGTTCCTCGGGTTCGCGCATCTCGCCGGTCTCGGGGTCGATCGTCGTTTCCTCGTCGATCGTCTCGACGATCAGGTGCGCCTCCAGGCGCTCGGGGATGATCAGTTCGATGACCCGGAAGTCGGCGGTCTCGCGATCCATTTCGACGCGCGCGTACTTGGCCGAGCCGGGCTGCTTCTTGTAGGCGGACAGCAGGGCATCCTCGAGCGCGATCATCAGCTTCTCGGGCTCGATGCCCTTCTCGCGCGCCAGCGCGTGCATTGCCTCGAGGATTTCGCGTGACATGGCCTTACTCCTCGATCAGGTTCGAACGATCGGATCGTCCGCGTAGGGGATCGCGATGATGCCCCCGTCGGCGGCGAGCGTGACCTCGTGCTCGGAGGCGCCCACCAGCTCCCCGGTGAAGCTGCCGCCCTCGAGCCGGTGCCCCGGCCGGAGCCCGCCGCCCGCTCGCCGTCGAGCTGCGGCGCGCCGGGCGCGGGTGACGCGTGCGCACGCGCGCGCGGCGTCCGACGAAGCGGCGGAAGTGCGCGGGCTTGGTCAGCGGCCGCTCGATGCCGGGCGAGGAGACCTCGAGCGAGTAGCGCTCGCGCAGGTCGTTGAGCAGCAGCGTGACGCGCTCGCACAGCGCGAGCGTGACGCCGTCCGGGTGGTCGATGAACACGCGCAGGCAGCGCCCGCCGACAACCTCGGCGAGCAGCACCTCGACGTCCGGCTCGCTATCGGCCAGACGCCTCTCGATGTCTGTCTGCAACGTGGTCATGAACTCACTCCTTACGCAAAAAAAGCGGGCGGGCGCCCACTCTCGGTGCTGCTGCCGGCGCCTGCGCGCGGGCACGAAAGCTCTCGTTCGAGGATAGCAGCGGGGCGTTCGCTCACAGCCAACCTCAATCGCGCTCGGCGTCGCGACGCGCGCGTTCGCGGTAGAGGCGATAGTCGGCGCGCTCGGGGGCCAGTGAGCAGGCCAACGCGAGCGGCTTGCACGCCTCGCGATGGCGTCCCAGCAGCTGCATCGAACGCCCCAGGCAGAACTGTGCGTAGTCGTTGGTGGGGGTCCGCGAGGCGACCGCGTCGAACTCCGCTGCAGCGCTTTCGTAACGCTGGGCGTGGAACAGCGCCCGTCCGAGCGCCTCGCGAATCGAGGACTTGTCGGGCTCGAGGTCGCGAGCCTTGCTGAGTGGCACGATCGCGGCCAGGTGATCGCCGTGATCGAGCAGCTCGCAGCCTCGCTGATAGAGGTCGTAAACGCTCTCCATCGACACCAGTTTAACGGCCGTTTCGCACGCTCACGACGGCGTCGAGGATCGCTTCGGCGACCTCTGCCTTGCTGGCACGCGGCACGTGTCGCTCCGGCGCCGCCGGCCCGTCGCCCACGTCCGGCGCGCTCGCGCCGATCGCGTCTGGGCGCTCGGGGGCGATCAGGATCGTGACCTCGTTGGCGTCGACATCGAAGCCGATGTCCGCACGCGAGATGTCGTTGACGACGACCGCGTCGAGCCGCTTGGCGACGAGCTTGCCGCGCGCGAGCGCGACCGCATCGGGGCCGTGCTCGGCGGCGAAGCCGACCAGCGTCTGTCCGTCGTGCCGCTGCGCGGCGAGTCCCGAGAGCACGTCGCGCGTCGGTTCGAGCACGAGCTCCAGACGCTCGCGCTCGGCCTTCTTGAGCTTGCCGTTGGCGGGCGCCGCGGGCGTGAAGTCGGCGACCGCGGCGGCCATCAGAAGCACATCGCAGCACGGGAACTCCTGCTCGCACGCCCGCGCGAGCTCGCTCGCGGTGACGACGTCACGACGCGTCACCCCGGGCGGCGTCGACAGCGCGACGTTGGCTGCCACGAGCGTCACCTCCGCGCCGCGCGCCTGCGCGGCCTGCGCGAGCGCGAAGCCCATGCGCCCGGAGGAGCTGTTGCCGATGAAGCGCACGCTGTCGATCGGCTCGCGCGTGCCGCCGGCGGTGACGAGCACGCGCAGGCCGTGCAGGCTCGAGTCGGCGGCGTCAGCTCCGCCCTGTTCGCCGGCAGCGCTCGCCGCGAGCGCCTGTACGCAGGCGGCGAGCACGCGCGCGGGCTCCGCCAGGCGCCCGACACCGTGCTCGCCCTTGGACGCCAGGCGCCCGACCTCCGGGTCGACCACGATCGCTCCGCGCTCGCGCAGCGTGCGCAGATTCGTCTGCGTGGCGGCGTGCTCGTACATGTGATTGTTCATCGCCGGCGCGAGCACCAGCGGGCAGCGCGCGGCGAGCGCGCAGCTGCTCAGCAGGTTGTCGGCGAGTCCCGCTGCGAGCTTGGCGATCGTGTTAGCCGACGCCGGCGCGACCACATACACGTCGGCGTTGGCGACGAGCTCGAGGTGGCTGAGCGACTCATGCGTCGCGGGCGGCTGGTCCGGAAACGCGCCGTGCGCGGGGTCGCGCTCGAACTCGCTGACGAGCACCGGCGCGCCCGTCAACGCGGCGAACGACGCCCTGCCGACGAACCGCTGGCTCGCCGGCGTCTGCACGACCCGCACCGCGTGCCCATCCGCCGTCGCCAGGCGCACCAACTCGAGCGCCTTGTACGCGGCGATCCCACCGCTCACGCCGAGCAATATCCGCGCCATGACTACAGGTTGTAGAGGGCCGGGACTCGCCTAGCAAGCGCTGGCGCGGCCGTTGCGGCCGCCGCGCCGGGCAAGAACACTGCGCCCCTGAGCCGGTCGCCGGTCAAGCGAGGCAAGGACGCAGTGAGCGAAGTGTGCTGCGCACATGAGCGATCGAGGACGCAGCCTCGCGCCGGCCAGCGATCGGCTCAGCGGTAGTGGTACTTCATCTTTCCTGCTGCTACCTCCTCGAGGGCGATCGTGAGGTAGTTTTTCGAGCCTGTTTCGACCATCGGGGGCGGGAACTCGTCGAAGGTGCCCTCGCCGAGATTGTGGTAGTAGCTGTTGATCTGACGCGCGCGCTTGGCGGCGACGATCACGCCGGCGTAGTTGGAGTCGACCTGCTCGAGCAGGCGGTCGATGCGGGGGGAGATCACGGTTTCGGGTGCCTTTCGTGGTTGGACACTCAGTGTAGTGCAGCAACGTACCGTATAGCGATGGTTATACAGCGTTTGCAAAAGGACAATAGGTCCCCGGTTCTCGGCGGCACCACCGCCTCCACCGCCACCGCCACCGCCTCCGCCCACCAGCACCACCTCCACCGCGCACGCGTTTCTATGCTCAGCCACGTGCGCGTGCAGTCGATCGGCTGGCAGACGGACCTGCGGCTGCGCGGGCTTCGAGGGCGGGCAGATCCTCACGCGCGCGGACCATCTGCTCGTGCGCACACCCGAGAACCCGGGGCGCGGACGCTGGTGATTGCGGCCGATCCCGGATCCCAACTACCACGCGATCGAGATCTACCGCGCGCTGGGTCTTCGCGAGCGTGGCCGCCAACTGCAACTCGAACGACTGGCGCCTGGTTGACGTGCAGCCTAGTCGAGCTCGCCGGCGACGATCCCGCTGAGCTGCTCGAGCGCCTCGTCGAGACGGTCGTTGACGACGACGTGGCCGAACTCCGGCTGTGCCTGGAGCTCCTGCTCGGCGACCTGCAGGCGGCGCTCGACCTCCTGCGGGTCGTCGGTGCCGCGTCCGATCAGCCGCGTGCGCAGCGCGGGCAGCGACGGCGGCGCGATGAACACCTGCACGGCCTCGGGCATCGCGGCGCGAACCTGGCGCGCGCCCTGGACCTCGATCTCGAGCACGACGGGCACGCCGGCGCGCACGCGATCCTCGAGCTCGGAGCGCAGCGTGCCGTAGCTGCGTCCGGCGTAGTCGGCGTGCTCGACGAAGTCCCCCGCGGCGACCCTCGCGTCGAACTCGTCGCGGCTGAGGAAGTGGTAGTCGACGCCGTCGCGCTCGCCGGGGCGCGGCGCGCGCGTGGTGGCCGACACCGACAGCGCGAGCTGTGGCAGTCGCTGCATGAGTCCGCGGATGAGCGTCCCCTTGCCGACCCCCGAGGGCCCCGTGATGACGAACACGCGCGCGATGGCCGGGACCCTAGTGACGGTCTCGGTGGGAACCGACGGGCGCTTCAGTGGTGCAGCAGCGAGACGAGCTCGCTGCGCTGGCGCTCGGAGAGGCCGCCGATGGTCTTGCTGGGCGCGATGCGACAGTGGGCGAGGATCTTGTTGACCTTGACGCGCCCGTACTTGGGCACGGCGAGCAGCATGTCGAAGACCTTGGCGGTCTCGACGTACTCGGGCGGCTCGAGCAGGAGCGAGTGAATCGAGCGTCGGCCGGACTTGAGGTCGCGCTTCAGCTGTGCGCGCTGGACGCGGATCTCGTTCGCGCGGGCGAGCGCATCCATCCTCTGATTGAGCGATCGCTCAGGGGCTGTGGAGGTGCTTGAGGACGTCGTTCCTGTCGCCGGCGCCATGGGCGGCGAGTCTACACACCACGGAGCGCCGATCAACAGAAATCTGCGAATTCACCTCGACCTCGAGTTGAGGTCGAGATACGTCGAGGCTCCTGGATGGTGCGAATCCGCAGTTTGCAGGGGTTTTACGTGCAACATCCGGCAGCGCGGTCCGGTTGTGTGCTCAACTAGCGAGCAGGTGCTCGGCCGGGCCCGCTGACCTGTCGGCGCGTGGGGGTGGCGGGCGCGCGAATCAGCCCCCGCGGGTGGCCATCTCGTGCAATCCCTCCGCGATCCTCGTCGCGGCGGCGGGATCGCGGAAGCTCTCGGTGCCGACGGCGACGAGCGTTGCTCCGAGGTCGAGCAGATCTTGTGCGTGCGCGACGCTCTGCACCCCGCCCATCCCGATAACCGGAATCGTGACGCGCGCGGCGACGGCGGCGACCTGGGCGAGCGCAACGGCCCGGATCGCGGGACCGGACAGCCCGCCGGTGCCGCCGCCGAGCCACGCCCCGGCGGCGTCGCGCGGACCGCTGTCGCCGGCGCCGCCGGGCGAGCGATGGGCACGGGGCGCGAGCGCGGTGGCGCGCAGCGTGTTGATCAGCGACACGGCGTCGGCGCCGCCGCGCTCGGCGCCCAGCGCGCAGGCGCCGACGTCGGCGGTGTTGGGCGTGAGCTTGACGATCAGCGGCTTGCGTGTTCGCGGGCGGACGCTGCGCACGACCTGCTCCAGCTGGACGGGGTCGGCGCCGATGTCGAGCCCGGTCTCGACGTTGGGGCAGGAGACGTTGAGCTCGATCGCGGCGATCTCGGCGCGCGCGTCGCAGGCGTCGAGCAAGGTCGAGAGCTCGTCGGCGCTGGCGCCCATGACGTTGGTGATCAGCGGCACGGGCAGCTCGGCGAGCGCCGGCAGGTCCTCGGCGAGGTAGCGCTCGAGGCCCTTGTTGGGCAGCCCGATCGAGTTGATCAGGCCGGCCGGGCGTCTCCCACAGCCGCGGCGACGGGTTGCCGGCGCGCGGCTCGAGCGTGATCGTCTTCGAGACGTAGGCGGCGAACGGGAAGCGTTCGCGCAGCTGCGCGCCGAACACGCGCTGCGCGGCGATCGCGTCGAAGGTTCCCGAGCCGTTGATGATCGGGTGCGCGAGCGTCAGCCCGCAGAAGTCGATGCTCATGCCGGCGAGCCTGCGTGCTCGTCGACGGACGCGAGCTCGGCGGCGTCGACCACGGGCCCGTCGACGCACACGCGCAGGTAGCCGCCGTCGCGCCGCGGAACGACGCAGCCGAAGCAGGCGCCGAAGCCGCACGCCATGCCGGCCTCGAGCGCGAGCTGGGCGGGCGTGTCGCGCTGCTCGCAGATCGCCCTGACGCCCTCGAGCATCGCGGCGGGCCCGCACGCGTAGACGACGGCATGGGGGTCGCGCTCGAGCTCAGCGGCGAGCAGCTCGGTGACGAGGCCGTGATGCCCGACCGAGCCATCGTCGGTGGCGAGGTGGGCATCGCGCAGCAGCGCGGCGCCGGCGGCGCGCGCGCGGTCGCGAAAGCCGAGCAGCACGGTGGTGTCGTGACGCGAGCGTGTCCTGCAGGATCGCGAGCGGCGCGATGCCGACGCCGCCGCCGACGAGCAGCGCACGGCGTCGATCGAGATTCCGCCGCGCAGCTGAAAGCCGCGCCCGAGCGGTCCGAGCACCCACAGCCGGTCGCCCGCTCGAAGCTCGCACAGCCGCCGCGTGCCGGGCCCGACGTCCTCGAGCAGGAAGTGGCACTCCTCGCCGGCGACGCGTGCGATCGAGAACGCGCGCGGCAGGTACGGGCGCTGCTGCTCGCCCCCGCCCCAGTGCTCGGCGGCGGCGAGCATCGCGAACTGCCCCGGCTCGGCGCGCAGCCGTGCCGCCCACTCAGCTCCGGATCGAGCGCGCGCAGCACGCGGTAGGCGCCGAGCTCGTCGTTGCCGGTGACCTTGAGCAGGCGCCGGCCGAAGGGGGCTTCGCTCACGCCACCCCGGCTCCGTCGGCGCTGGCGGCGCGCTCCTCCCCCACCCCGCGTCGCGCGCGGGGCGCGGCTCGAGGCTCGCGCTTGGAGCCGTGCAGCTCCTGCAGGCACAGGATCTGGCCCCCGCCGACGCCGCCGACGGCGCCGTTGCGGTGGGCGCTGGCGATGGCGCGCGCGGCGGAGATGCCGGCGGCGAGCGTGGTCAGGCACGGGATGCCGTGCGCGACGGCGGCGCGACGGATCTCGTAGCCGTCGGTGCGGGCGCCGACGCCGGTGGGCGTGTTGACGACGAGGTCGACGTCGCCGCGCTCGATCCAGTCGAGCACGTGCGGGGAGCCTTCGCCGATCTTGTTGAGCGCCTGCGCGGGCACGCCCATGCGCGCGATCGCCTCGGCGGTGCCGCGCGTGGCGACGATGCGAAAGCCGCTGTCGTGCAGGCTCTGGGCGATCGCGAAGGCGCCGGCCTTGTCGGAGTCGGTGACGGTGATGAAGACGGTGCCGTGGCTCGGCAGCGGCACGCCGGCGGCGGCCTGGGCCTTGGCGAAGGCGGTCGGGAAGTCGCGCGCGATGCCCATCACCTCGCCGGTGGAGCGCATCTCGGGGCCGAGCAGCGCGTCGGAGCCCTCGAAGCGGTCGAACGGCAGCACGGCCTCCTTGACGGAGACGTGGTCGCCGAAGCCGATTCCCTGGCGCTCCTGCGGGCAGCTCGAGGTCGGCGATGCGCTCGCCGAGCATGATCCGGCAGGCGAGCTTGGCGAGCGGCAGGCCGACCGCCTTGGAGACGAACGGCACCGTGCGCGACGCGCGCGGGTTGGCCTCGATCACGTACAGCTCGCCGCCGTGCGACGGCGTACTGCACGTTGAGCAGCCCGACGACGCCGAGCGCGAGCGCGATCTCGCGCGTGGCGGTGCGGATCTGCTCGAGCATCTCCTCGCCGAGCGAGTGCGGCGGCAGCACGCAGGCGCTGTCGCCGGAGTGCACGCCGGCCTCCTCGACGTGCTGCATGATGCCGCCGATCCAGACGTCGCTGCCGTCGCACAGGGCGTCGACGTCGACCTCGGTGGCGTCCTCGAGAAAGCGGTCCAGAAAGATGGACGGAGAGCCCTCCGGGCTCTGAGCGTGGGTCGCGTCGTGACCGGCCCCGGCGAGCGGCGCGGCGGCGGCGCCGGAGCCGCCGCCGCCGACCTCGCGGCGCAGGTAGTCGGCGAGGCCGTCGTGGGCGTAGACGATCTCCATGGCGCGGCCGCCGAGCACGTAGGAGGGGCGCACGATCAGCGGGAAGCCGACGAGGTCGGCGCGCTTGAGCGCTTCCTGCAACGAGCCGGCGGTGGCGTAGGGCGGCGCCTTGTAGCCGAGGCGGTCGAGCAGCGCGCCGAAGCGCGCGCGGTCCTCGGCGAGGTCGATCGCATCGACGCTGGTGCCGAGCAGCGGCACGCCCGCGTCGACGAGGCCGGCTGCGAGCTTCAGCGGCGTCTGCCCGCCGAACTGCACGATCACCCCCGCGCGGCTTGCTCGACCTCGACGACGGCGAGCACGTCCTCGAGCGTGAGCGGCTCGAAGTACAGGCGGTCGGAGGTGTCGTAGTCGGTGGAGACGGTCTCGGGGTTGCAGTTGATCATCACGGCGTCGCGGCCGGAGGCGCGCACGGTCATCGCGGCGTGCACGCAGCAGTAGTCGAACTCGATGCCCTGGCCGATGCGGTTGGGCCCGGAGCCGAGGATCACGACCGACTCGCGCTCGCCCGCTACGGACCTCGTTCGCGCGAGTGCGCTCCCAGCCGGAGTAGTAGTAGGGGGTGCGCGCGGGGAACTCGGCGGCGCAGGTGTCGACCGAGCGGAACGAGCGCTCGCCTGCGAACGGCGCGTCGGGATCCAGCGCGAGCTGCGCGCAGCTCGCGCAGGAACCACGGGTCGATGCGCGTGCGCTCGTGCACGGACTCGATGCTCGCGCCGCGGCGGAGCAGCTCGAGCACCGTCTCGTAGCGATCGGCCGCCGGGGTGTCGCAGGCTGTCGAGCAGCGCCTGCGTCGGTGGCGTCGGCGAGCTGCGGCGGCTTGTCGAGCTCGCGCGAGCGCAGCGCCTTGGCGAACGCCTGGCCGGAAGGTGCGCCCGATCGCCATCGCCTCGCCGACGGACTTCATGTGCGTGGTCAGCGTCGGGTCGGTGCCGGGGAACTTCTCGAAGGCGAAGCGCGGCCACTTGACGACGACGTAGTCGATCGTCGGCTCGAAGCACGCGGGCGTGACGCCGGTGATGTCGTTGTCGATCTCGTCGAGGCGGTAGCCGACGGCGAGGCGCGCGGCGATCTTGGCGATCGGAAAGCCGGTGGCCTTGGACGCGAGCGCCGAGGAGCGCGACACGCGCGGGTTCATCTCGATCACGAGGATCTCCTCGGTGTCGGGGTTGACCGCGAACTGGACGTTCGAGCCGCCGGTCTCGACGCCGACGGCCCTGATGACAGCGATCGCCTGGTCGCGCAGCTGCTGGTAGAGGTGGTCGGTGAGCGTCTGCTGGGGGGCGACCGTGACCGAGTCGCCCGGTGTGGACGCCCATCGGGTCGACGTTCTCGATCGAGCACACGATCACGACGTTGTCGGCGTTGTCGCGCATCACCTCGAGCTCGAACTCGCCCCAGCCGATGACCGACTCGTCGAGCAGCACCTGGCCGATCGGCGAGGCCTCGAGCCCGTGCGCGACGATCCGCTCGAACTCCTCGTCGGTGCGCGCGATGCCGCCGCCGCGCCCGCCGAGCGTGTAGGCGGGACGCACGATGCACGGCAGCCCCAAGAGCCCTTCTGACCGTTCGCGCCGGTGAGCGCGGCGCGCGCCTCCTCGAGGCTGGTGGCGATCGCGCTCTGCGGCATCCGCAGGCCCGCCGCGGCCATCGCGTCGCGCGAACAGCTCGCGGTCCTCGGCGCAGGCGATCGCCTCGTAGTTGGCGCCGATCAGCTCGACGCCGAAGCGCTCGAGCGTGCCGTCGTCGTGCAGCGCCTTGGCCAGGTTCAGAGCGGTCTGACCGCCGAGCGTGCCGCAGCAGCGCGTCGGGGCGCTCGCGCTCGATCACCTGCGCGACCGGCCCGGGCAGCAGCGGCTCGATGTAGGTCGCGTCGGCGAACTCCGGGTCGGTCATGATCGTCGCGGGGTTGGAGTTGACGAGCACGACCTCGTAGCCCTCCTCGCGCAGCACCTTGCAGGCCTGCACGCCGGAGTAGTCGAACTCGGCGGCCTGCCCGATCACGATCGGCCCCGAGCCGAGGATCAGGATCTTGTGGATGTCGTCGCGCCGCGGCAATGTCGCGTCGCAGGAAGCGGTCGAACAGGTACAGGCTGTCGTGCGGGCCGGGGCCGGCCTCGGGGTGGTACTGGACGGTGCCGCCGGGCACGTCGAGCAGCTCGAGGCCCTCGACGGTGCGGTCGTAGAGGTTGACGTGCGAGAGCGCGGCGGCGCCGAAGTCCGTCTCCCAGCGCACCGGCTCGTCGCTGTCGATCGTGCGCGTGCCGCCGGGCCCGAGGGCCGCGAAGCCGTGGTTCTGAGAGGTGATCTCGACGCGCCCGGTCTGCAGGTCCGTGACGGGATGGTTGGCGCCGTGGTGGCCGAAGGGCAGCTTGAAGGTCTCGAGGCCGACCGCGCGGCACAGCAGCTGGTGGCCGAGGCAGATGCCCCACACGGGCTTGATGCCGACGAGCTCGCGGACGGTCTGCACGATGTAGGACAGCGCCGCCGGGTCGCCGGGGCCGTTGGACAGGAAGATCGCGTCGGGATCCTCGGCGAGCAGCTGCTCGGCGCTGGCTCGTGCACGGGTGCAGCGACACGCGCGCCCCGCGCGCCACGAGCTCGCGCACCATCGATGCCTTGATGCCGGTGTCGATCACGGCGATGCGCGGCCCTCCACCGCCGCCACCGTGATGGGTGACGCGCTCGGGCGTGACCGCGCGCAGCGAGATCGCGGCCCGCCATCGGCGGCTCGGCGTCGATCAGCTCGCGCGCCTGCGCGACGCTGACCGCCGCGGGGAACACGCCCCCGCGCATCGAGCCGGCCTCGCGGATGTGCATCACCAGCGAGCGCGTGTCGACGCCGCTGATCGCCTGCACGCCGCAGTCGCTGAGCCAGTCCAGCCAGCCGCGCTCGGCGCTCGGCGCGTCCTCGTCGTTGCACGCCTCGCGCATGATCGCCGCGCGCGCCCACGCGCGCTCGGACTCCATCGCCTGCGCGCTGGCGCCGTAGTTGCCGATGTGCGGATAGGTGAACGCGATCAGCTGGCCGGCGAACGAAGGGTCGGTCATCGACTCCTGATAGCCGGACATGCCGGTCGTGAACACGACCTCGCCGACCGCGTGGCGGGCGGAATCGACTGCGCCGCACGCCTCGCCGTCGAAGCGGGTGCCGTCCTCGAGCAGGACGTAGGCGGTCGCGGCGGTCATCTCAGACGATCAGCTTCTGGACGGCCTTGAACTCCGGCGTGCCGGCGCGCTCGAGCAGCTCGAACAGCGCCGCCTCGACGGTGCTGACGACGGCGCCGGCGCGCTCCATGCGCTCGAGGCCGCGCTCGTAGTCGAGCTGCGTGGCGCGAGCCGACGGCGTCGGCGGGCACGTGCACCTCGATGCCGTCGGCGAGCAGGTCGTGGACGGTCTGGCTGACGCAGACGTGCGTCTCGATCCCGCACACGAGCGCCTGCTCGCGCGCCGCCGAGGTCGAAGCCCTCGGCGCGGGCGGCGGAGAACACCGTCTTCTCGATCCGCGGCTCGTCCCGCAGGCCGAGCTCGGGCGCGGTGTGGCCGAGGCCCTTGGGGTACTGCTCGCTGACGAGCGTCGGCAGCGCCAGGATGCGCGCCGCCTGCACGAGCTTGGCGCACGCGCCGGCGACGGCGGCGAAGGTGGCGTAAGGGCGGAAGCCCTCCTGGACGTCCACCACGACCAGCGCGGCGCGATCGCGCTCGAGCAGGCCCATCAGGCGGCCACCATCGCGAGCGCCCGGTCGCGGTGCGCGAGCGCGCCGGCGGCGATCGTCATCAGCACGCGGCCCTGCAGGCGCCGCCCGGCGAAGCAGCAGTTCTCCGAGCGGCTCTCCCAGCCGTGCTCGCCGGCGACCCACTCGGCGTCGAGGTCGACGAGCGTCAAGTTCGCAGGCGCGCCCACCGCGATGCGTGGGCGTGGGCAGCTCGAACAGGGCGGCGCCGGCGGTCATCCGCTCGACCAGCAGCGCCAGGTCGATCACGCCGGGCAGCACGAGGCCGGTGTGCAGCGCGGCGAACGCCGTCTCGAGGCCGGTGCGTGCCCATCGGCGCCTGCTCGAACGGCACCTCCTTCTCCTCGCGCGCGTGCGGCGCGTGGTCGGTGGCGACGCAGTCGATCGTGCCGGCGCGCAGCCCTTCGACCAGCGCCACGCGGTCGGCCTCGGTGGCGAGCGGCGGGTTCATCTTCATGCGCGTGTCCATCGTCGCGAACGTCCTCCTCGGTGAGCAGCAGATGGTGCGGGCGTGACCTCGGCGCTGACGCGCCAGCCGCGCTGCCTTGGCGGCGGCGACCGCCTCAACCGACGCGGCGCAGCTGACAGGTGCTGGAAGTGCACGCGCGCGTCCTCGTAGCCGGCCAGCGCGGCGTCGCGGGCGACCATCGTCGACTCGGCGACGGCTCGGGATGCCGCCGATCCCCAGCGCGGCGCTGACGGCGCCCTCGTGCATGGCGCCGCCGCGCGAGAGCGTGCGGTCCTCCTCGTGCAGCGCGAGCACGCCGCCGCACAGGCGCTGGTACTGCAGCGCCTTGCGCAGCATGCCGGCGCTCTGCACCGGGCGCCCGTCGTCGGTGAAGCCGAGCGCGCCCTCCTGCGCGAGCTCGGCCATCTCGGTCAGCTGCTCGCCCGCGAGGCCGCGTGTGATCGCGGCCAGGAAGCCGACGGGCACGCGCGCCTCGCGCGCGGCGGCGTCGCGCAGCGAGCGCAGCAGCGGCGCGGAGTCGAGCACGGGGTCGGTGTTGGGCATCGCGATCACCGCGCCGAAGCCGCCGGCGGCGGCGGCGCGGGTGCCGGTCTCGATGTCCTCCTTGTGCTCCTGGCCGGGCGTGCGCAGGTGCACGTGCGGGTCGAAGAACGCCGGCAGCAGCCGCAGGCGCCCGTGCCCCTCGATCAGCTCCTCGGCGCCTTCCCCCCGCTCTCGCCGGCGCTCGCCGCACGGGGCTCGAGCGCGCCGGGCGCGCCCAGCTCGGCGAGCACGCCGCCGCTGACGCGGACGTCGCGGCGGGCGTCGATCCCGGCGCGCGGGTCGAGCACGTGCACGTCGCGCAGCAACAGCTGCGCGGGCGCCCGGCGCCCGCTGATCAGCGGCTCTACGGGGCTCACGCGGGCTGGCTCCCGACGGCGCGACGCGCCTGCACGCGGCGCGGCCCGAGCAGCTCGTAGAGACCGCCATGCGCACGACCACGCCGGCCTCGACCTGGCGGTGATCACGCCTGCGGCGAGTCGACCACCTCGCCGAGAGCTCGACGCCGCGGTTGACGGGCCGGGTGCATCAGCACTGGCGGGCAGCGCGCGTTGATCTGGTACAGGCGCGTACTCGCGCAGCGACGGCACCCAGCTCGTCATGCGCTCGCGCTGCATCGCAGCGCGTAGACGACGTCGGCCGAGCTCGTCGAGCGTGTAGCGCACCTCGCAGCCGAGCGCCTCGATCCGCGCGGGATCAGCGTCGGCGGCCCGCGACGTCACTTGCGCCCATGCGCTGGAAGCGAGATGTTCGAGCGCGCGACCCGCGAGTGCGCGACGTCGCCGACGATCCAGATCGAGGCGCCGTCGATCGCCGAGGCGGCGCAGCGTGTAGACGTCGAGCAGCGCCTGCGTGGGGTGCTCGTGCTTGCCGTCGCCGGCGTTGACGATCGCCGCGCTGCACCATCTCGACACGAGCTCCGCGGCGCCCGCCCACGGCGTGCGCAGCACGATCGCGTCGGGCTTGTGCGCGCTGAGCGTCAGCACGGTGTCCTTCAGCGACTCGCCCTTCTCGACGCTCGAGCCGCTCGCAGCGAAGTTGACGACGTCCGCGGACAGGCGCTTGGCGGCGAGCTCGAAGGAGCTGCGGGTGCGTGTCGAGGCCTCGTAGAAGAGGTTCAGCACCATCCGCCCGCGCAGCGCCGGCACCGTCTTGATCTCGCGGTCTGAGACCTCGGCGAAGCGCTCCGCCTGGCTGACGATGCGCTCGATGTCGGCGCGCTCGAGATCCTCGATCGAGAGCAGGTGGTTCATCAGACTCCCACCGTCCGCGCCTCTGCGATCGTGACCTCGTCGACGCCGTCGAGCTCGCGCAGGCGCACGCGACACATGCTCGCTGCTCGACGTGGGCAGGTTCTTGCCGACGTAGTCGGGGCGGATCGGCAGCTCGCGGTGGCCGCGATCGACGAGCACCGCCAGCTGCACGCGCTGCGGACGCCCGTAGGCGAACAGCGCCTCGATCGCGGCGCGCACCGTGCGCCCGGTGAACAGCACGTCGTCGACGATCACCACCGTCAGCCCCGTGATGTCGAAGTCGATGTGCGAGGCGTGCAGCACTGGCGCGTCGGGGCGCGTGCCGACATCGTCGCGGTAGAAGCCGATGTCGAGGTCGCCGAGCGGCACGTCGGTGCCCAGCAGCTCCTCCAGCAGGACGTGCAGGCGCTGCGCGAGGAACGCGCCGCGACGGTGGATGCCGACAAGCGCCGGAGCCGGCGCGTCGGGGTTGCGCTCGAGGATCTCGTGAGCGATGCGCGTCAGCGCCCGGCCCACTTCCTCCTCGTGGAGGACCACCTTCTCGTCTGCTGCCATCGTTTCCTTCCTGGCCTCACGGGACCGGATTAAAGGAGCAACGGCAATGTATCAAGGGGATGCGACGGCTCGGGCCTGCGCAGGCGACGCGCTTGCGGAGGCATGCGCATGCGGCGCGCCGGGGGCGGCGGAGGCTCCTGCCTGCGCGCGCTCGCGTGCGACACGCTCGGACCAGCGCACGAGCGTCGCGCCGCCGCGCTCAGGGAACGGCACGTCGATCGTGTCGAAGTCGCGGGCGGCCTCGGTGGCGGGGAAGATCGCGCGCGCCTCCTCGCGCAGCTCGCCGCCGGCGTAGCGGCTGGACACGTGCGTGAGCGCGAGCAGCCGGACCTCGGCGTCGCGCGCCAGTTCGGCGGCCTGGCGCGCGGTGCTGTGCAACGTCTGACGCGCGCGCTCTGCGTCCTCCTCCAGAAACGTCGCCTCGTGCACGAGCAGATCGGCCTGATAGGCGGCGATCGCGAGCGCCTCACACGGCGCGGTGTCACCGGAGAGGACGACCTTGCGCCCCTCCCTGGTCGGTCCCATCACCTGCTGCGGCCTGACGCCCGCGACGGTCTCCCCTCGCTGCAGCCGGCCGAAGTCGGGTCCCGGTTTGACCCCGAGCTCCTCGGCGAGCCGGGGATCGAGATGGCCGGGACGCTGCTCCTCGACGATCGCGTAGCCGAACGCCGAGCCGCCTTTGTGAAGCACGGGGATCGCCGCGATCACATATCCGTCGCGCTGCACCGCCTCCGCCGGCTCGAGCTCGACGATGTCGCATTTGTACGGCAGGCGCCCGAATACGACCCGCATCTCCGCCATCAGCGCCCGCAGGCCCGCCGGGCCGTACACCGTCAGCGGCTCGGTGCGTTCGCGCAGCGCGAAGGACTTGAGCATGCCCGGCAGTCCGAGCCAGTGGTCGGCATGGAAGTGCGTGATGAAGACGCTGTCGAGATCGAGCAGGCCGACGGAGCGCAGCAGCTGGCGCTGCGTGCCTTCGCCGCAGTCGAACAGCACGCGGTCGCCGCCACGGCGCAGGAGCACCGCGGGCAGCCCGCGCCGGGCGCTCGGCACCGAGCCGGCGGTGCCTGCGAAGAACAGCGACAGATCCATAGTTGCAACGGTAGCGGCGACGAACGTACGCCGGCTGGCTCTTGGCCTGGGAGTCGCTCGCGTTACGGCGCCGGGGGCAGCCCGGGGTCGAGATAGCGCGCTTCGGCCACAGGTGCATGTCGTGCCGCGCTCGCCAGCACCGACGCCGCCTCGCCGTAGAGCGAGCTGAGAATCGGCAGCGTCAGCGCGGGTTCTTTGGGCGATCCGCGGATCCTGCCGGTGCTGTAGCTGAACTCGTTGTAGTAGCGATGCGCACGATAGGGGTAGGCGACCTGCACCCGCCACTGTGCGCCGCTGGGCGTGATCGCGAAGCCGTAGAGCAGGCCAAGTCCGGCCTGACCCCATTTGTAGTTCGCCGGCGCTGTGTACTCCCAGATGCGTGCGTAGGCGATTTCGCCTTTGCGGCCGGTCAACAGCCGCATCTGATAGACGCCCGGGTTTTTGAACGATCCCCCGCTGCCCCCACGTACCGAGACCACGAGGAGGTGACCACCACCCGCCGCCGCCTGGTTTTCCACATGGGTGCTTGCGCCCGCCCGCGCCTGTGCCCGGATCGTTGCGGCCATCGCGCCCGCGTCGCGAGCCACAGCGGTAGGGACACTGGATGCTGCCGCGCCTGCAGGCGCGATCAACGTCGCTGCCATCGCGACGACTCCCGCAAGCAGTGCCACTGGTCGGTGCATCTCTCCTTGCCCCCTCGGTCGACCGTCCTTGTCGGGGAGAGCTTACCGCTGGGACGAGGATGCGCAAGCCGCCACAGGCGAGACCCGGGCAGCAAGTGCCGCGCCGTAGAATTGTGATCCCGCGCCCGTAGCTCAGTGGATAGAGCGCTCGCCTCCGGAGCGAGAGGTCGCAAGTTCGAATCTTGCCGGGCGCGCTTGAGGTCTTCCCTTCGCGCGCACCGCTAACCGCCGCGTCGAATGCTTCGGGGTGATCGGCTGACGGTCGGTCAGCGGGCGCGAACGATCCGCGTGTAACGGAGCCACCGGGCGGCTTTCCGGCGACGCTGGACGAGCAAGAGCGTGCAGCCCCCCGCGATCAGCAGGAGGCCCAAGGCGAGCTCGGTGGGGATGTCGAAGCCCGTATAGGGCAGGGTCCGAGCTGGCGCGACGCGCTCCGTTTCCACGGTCGGAGCGACCCCACCGCGTTCGTCCTTTTCTTCGGGACGGGTCACTTCTTCGCTGGTGGACGGGCTCGTCTCCGTAATGTGCGTTTTTGCCGTCGGTTTTGGTTCCTGGGTGGTTTCGGGCGGAGACGTGGTTGGGTGCGGGGTTGTCGTGGTCGGCGGCGCCGGGGTGGTGGTGCCATAGCCGGACAGCGGTTCGGCGAGGGCGACAGGGGCGGTAGCCATCACTGCCAGGGCGACGAGGCAGACCAGCGCAGAGCGGCGCCGAAGCCGCCGACGGGAGTGCAGCGTCTCCTGCGTTCCTGGGCGCCCTGCAGCCCGTCCTGACCTCTGGCTATCTATCCCTCTACCGCGCACGAGCACTTCCCCTTTCAAACAGCCCCGTTCCCCGGAACGTTACTCGGCGTGGGGCCATATGTCACGCAGTGCTCGCCCTCAAGTCGGGCGTCGAAGCGGGACGCTTAATGTGGCAGATAGGTTTCGCGCTCGTGCGCGGTGAGACTGCGCGTCACACGAACTGCCGCGATGCGCTCGACAGCGGCGCGGGGTCCGTCTAGCTCGGCCGACCAGATCGCCGCGTTCCCGGCCGCGCTGCCGGTGAGGACCTCGTCGCCGTTCGGGGGACTGAACGCCGCGCTGAAGAGGACACCTTCGTGGGCGACGATCAGGGCGAGCTGCTTGCCGTTCCCGGCGTTCCAGATCCGTATCTCGCCGTCCTCGTCAGCAGTCACCACGTCGCGACCGTCGGGGCTGAACTCCGCGCGGTAGATCGGCCCGCCCCGGCTGGGGAGCGTCAGAGGCGGTCTGTCCTCTCCCAGCTTCCAGATCCGCGCGATGCCGTCTTTGCCGGCGGTCAGCAGCTCGGTTCCCGTCGGGTTGAACGCCACGCTGAGGACTGGAGCTGCAGATACCTTGAGCACTGTCTTTCGGACCTGCGCGCCGAGGGACCATATCGTGGCGGTGCCGTTTTCGTTTGCGCTCGCGATCTGGGTGCCGGCGGGGCTGAAAGCTGCGTCCTCCGCCCTGCCGGCGCCGGTGCTCAGCACCGGCAGGCGCCGGCCCCCGGTGCTCCAGACTGTCACGACGCCCGTCGAGCCCGCAGTCACGACCTCGTCGCCGGCACGGTTGAAGGCGGCGCTGTCGGGATAGCCTTTTTCACTCGCGAGCACCGCCAGCGGCGTCCCGTCTTCTGCGTTCCAGATCCGCGCGGTGCCGTCCCGGCTGGCGGTCACGGCGAGCTTCCCGTCCGGGCTGAACTCCGCGGTATATACGGGCCCAGTGTGCCCCGTCAGCCGGCGCAGCACGGTGCCCCTGGCGGCGTCCCAGATCGTCGCGCTGTCGTTCTGGTTTGCTGTGATGATCCGCGTGGCGCGTGGGTCGAAGGCCGCGTCGTCGACCTCGCCCTGGTCGCCCGAGAGGACCGCCAGGCGCTCCCGCGGCGAGGCGTCCCAGAGGCGGACGGTGCCGTCCTCGCCTGCGGTCACGATCTCGCGCCCGGCGGGGCTGAACGCCGCTCCGCGAATGGGCCCTTCGTCGCCGCTCAGCACGAGCAGCTGCTTGCCGGTTTCTACGTCCCAGACTCTCGCCGTTCGGTCCTGGTCGGCCGTGACGACCTCTTTGTCGTCCGGGCTGAAAGCGGCGCCCAGCACGGCCCCTTCGAGGCCGCTCAGCACCTCGAGCTCGTTGCCGCTGGCCGCGTCCCAGATGCGGACCGTGCCATCGGCGCCGGCGGTCACGATCCTGGTGCCGTCGGGGCTGTACGCGGCAGTTTCGACACTCCCGGAATGCCCGCGCAGGACCATCAGCCGCTGGCCGGTTCCGGCGTCCCACACGTTCGCGGTCCCGTCTTCGTTTGCTGTCAGCACCTTTGTGCCGTCGGGGCTGAAGACCGCCCTATCGAAGGCTCCGATCTGGCCCGGTATCGCGAGCGTGGTGATCGGCGCGGCGGTCCTCGCGTTCCAGAGGATCGCGCTTCCGTCCTTGTTCGCGGTCACGACCTTGGTGCCGTCTGGACTGAACGCCGCGTCATCGACTTCCTCGGAGGAGCGGGGCAGTTCCCGCAGAGCGGAGCCGGTTGCGGCGTCCCAGATGATGGCTGTGCCGTCCTTGTCCGCGGTCACGATCTTCGTCCCGTCCTGACTGAAGGCGGCGCTGTTGACCGGGCCACTGTGCCCTCGCAGAGGAGTCTGCCTGCCGGTGGACGGTTCGACGATCGCTGCGCCGGCTTCGGTTGCGATCAGGATCTCGCGTCCGCCTGGGCTGAACGACGCGCTGTTGACCGCCGCGCCGGTGCGGCGGTAATCCAGTTCCTGCAGCTGGGGCAGGCTTTCGCGGAGGACCGCTTCGGCCTGTTCGCTGTATTTGAGACGCAGTGCCCGTACCGCCAGCAGCATGCTCAGCTCGGGGTCCTGCGACGCCACCCCCTCGGACCCGGCGACGATCTGATTCGCCTGCGCCGCTCTGAGGTTCGTGACCGCGCTGTGGCGTGAGATCAGAGCGACAATCGCGAGCACCACAGCGACCAGGAGCAGCGCGATCGAGACGCCGGCCAGGCGTTGGAACGCGCGCCTCCGTCGTGCTTCGGCGCGGGTACGCTCCTCCGCCTCGTGCTTCTCGCGCTCGAGACGCTCGCGTTCACGGACGTCCTGCGCGCGCCTTCGCTGCTCGAGCGCACGGCGCCGCCAGTCGGCGATCGGCTGCCCAAGGACGTCGTGGAAGATCTCGTAGCGATCGTCAGGCTTGTTCTTTCCGGCCGGCGGCGGCACGTGCCGGACGATGCGCTTGTCTTCCCGCGCGAGGAAAGCCAACAGGGATGCCACCCGATCGTAGGGTCGCTCGATAGAGGCTGCGAGGTCCGCGGCGCCCCACACGATCTTGCTCCCCGACGGCGTCACCAGATAGCCGAACACGGCGAGCGCGATGTCGTAGTCCTCCGTCGATAGAGCATCGAGCTCCCCGTCGAGATGTCGCCGGATCATCTCCCGCGCCCCTCCGAGCTCCTCCAGGGTGCTGAAACGGAGAACGCGTGAGCCGCGTTCGCGTTCGCGTTCCCAGAGCGTCGACATCACCAGCTGCAGGTATGGCACCTCGATCTCGTCGGGTGCGCCTCGGGCGCCGTTCGCGGCGCCGTCGCCGCCCACCGGGGCGGGCTGCTCGGCCCCACCCGCATCTTCGACGCTGACCCCGGTCAGAACCGCCTCGATGAGCTCTGGCTCGATCGCGATCGCCGGATCATCCGGGTGCAGCTCGTTGAAGTGCTCGATCGGCTTGACGATCGTGCTGCGCGCCGCGTCGCGGTCGAGGGCCCGGAGCTGCCGGAAGTTGCTGTAGACGTTCGGGATCTTCCCGGCGAACAGGTTGCCCAGGCTCGCGTAGCCGTCCTCCCTGATCGCGAGCAGGAAGTTCGCCGGTATCTCGGCCGCGTTGACACACGCGGCGAGCTCGTCGACGAGCGGATGCTCGGCACCCGCCTGCGCGTCGTAGAGGAGATGCTCCTCGAACTGGTCGAGGATCACCAGCAGCTCCGCATCGACTGCCTCGGAGGCGGCGGCGATGGCACCGCGAAGCTGGCGGGGCAGGACCGCGCGGTTGCTCACGCCGAGCCTGGTCTGTACGGCGGCTTCGATCGCGCTGATCAAGCCCTCGATGGGGTCGTCCTTCCAGGCGCTGAAGACCACGGGTAGGTAACCGGTCAAGCCGCGCGCGGTCAGCCGCTCGCCGAGCTCTCGGAGCTGGTGGGCCACCCCGGCGCGCAGCAACGAGCTCTTCCCGACGCCGCTCTTCGCATACAGGATCGTCAGGCGTGCCGCCCTGAGGTTGCCGATGATCGTCTGCGTCTCCTCGTCCCGGCCGAAGAACCACTCGGCGTCGGCCTCGGTGTAGAAGCGCAGGCCCACGTAAGGCCCAAGCGCGGCAGCCACCGTCGAGCTGGGCGTGGCGGCGGCTTCCATGGATTATGTGCTCGGCGCGTGGCTGCGCATGCGCGCTTCGAGCTCGCCCACGTACGCATCGGGCGCGAGCCGGAGGAGCTCGACCTGGAGCGCTCTCCATGCATCCTTCTCCACGTGGTCGGGCGCGCGCTCGATCGCCCAGGAGCTGTTCCGCAACGGCTCGCCCTGCCAGACGCGCTTCAAGAAAACGCGCCGGCTCCAGTCGCGGATCGCGTAGCCGAGGAACAGGCAGTGGCTCTTCTTGAGCTTGTTGAGGATCTGGTAGGGGATCAGCCTGATGATCTGGTCGTTGACCAGGTAATCGATGTACTGGTCCTCGGTGAGGACGTAGTTGCCATCCCAGCGGACAGCGCCCTCCCCACCTTCGGCTGAACCCTGGATCTTCACGATCAGCGTGCGGGCGAGCTCGTCGAACCTGCTGATCTTGAAGCCGCGGTAGCCGCTGGGGTCGCCGATCGGCTCGGGCTCGCCCTGCTCGGCCCGCACGTGAAGGAACCTGCCTCTGTTGGTCCCGCCTCCGTCGGTCCCGGCTGCCAGGAAGACGGCAAGATCGTAATCCTCGCCCGCTTCCTCGAAGGCCTGCTCGAGAGCCGAGTCGTAATTCGCGGTCACGATCATCTGGTAGCGCTCCTCGCACCCCATCTCCCTGAGCCGTCTCGGGAAGCTCGCGAGGAACCGGTGCACGGCGTCCGGATCAGGCTGTGGCGTGAGTGCTTCCAGGACCGCTTTTTCGAGAAATGCGGGGCCGACCGTCACTTCCACCTGCTGAGCGACCTCGGCGAGATCCTCCGATGCCAGCGCGATCCGGAACGTCCGGGCGAGATGCGCGGCGAGCTGCTCGGCATCGGGGATCGATCCGCGGACGCCGGCGCCCAGCACCGGCACGACCGAGCCCTCACGGATCATGTAGTCCAGAATCGCCTCGTAATGGGCGTCCTCGGGCGGGGCGACAGTTGACACGGGTGATCCGGAGCCCGGCGGGGCGACAGTGGGCTCGGGTGGTTGGGGGCCGGCCGGGGCGCCGGCGGACTCGAGCGGCTCGATGCCGGGCGAAGGCTGCTCATGGACCTCCGTGCTCGGTTGCGCCGTGGCAAGGTTCGAGATGAGCGCGTCCACGTCGCTGTCGAAAGAAAGCGGGCGGAGCGCGGATGCGTTGATGGATGCGAGCCGTCGTATCGTCTTGGGCAGCTTCACCCGGGGCGGCATGGCGGCGCCGCCGACGAGCACGGGGATCACCTCACCTGGCCATTTATTCAGAGCGAGCTCGAGCTCGAGCTGTACATAATCCGGCGCGTCGCCGGGGCGCAGCGGGTCGCGCTCTTCGAGGCTCGCGAGCCACCGGCGTCCGATCAGGGCGAGGAACACGCTGCCCTTCGCGCCCTCGGCCCTGATCTGCGCCATGAAGTCTGTCCCAGCCGGGATCGACTTCAGATCGAAGTACACGTTGTCGGCGCCGAGGCTCGACGAGAGCCGCTCGTAGAGACGCACCGCGGCTTCTTCCGCGTCCTCACGGCGATAGCTGATGAACACCTTGACAGGCGCCGCTTGCTCGCCGAGCGCCCGCGGCTCGCTGGGCGAACCCGCGTCGCTCGTCTGTACGTCAGCCATCCCGCGACTCCCCCCTCAGGGCGCGCCCAGCCGCTGCCCCGCCGGCCGCTGAGCTGACGGGACACTCGCGTAATCCTATGCCGCCGTCTGACATCGACCCCCCTGGGCCTACGAACGTTTCTCCGTCGGAGGCTACCGGATGTCCGGGGAAGCAGAGCGGGAGTACGATTCCACGATGGCGAACACCGAGGGGAAGGCGACCGCCATAACGGTCCTGACGCCGTTGCGAGGGGGCGGGCCGCGGCGTCTGTCGCTCGTGTTCTGGGCGGGGCGCAACATCAAGGCCACGCTGCGAAAGCTCGAGATGCTGTCGTTCATCCACTACGCCCGCTGGGTCGTCATCAAGCGCTTTCCAGATGGCGGCGCGGGCGAGCGTCTCGGCCACAGCTACCTCCTCTTCGAGAGCAACTTCAACGGGACCTGGGCTCAGTACATCGACGCCTTCTCAGAGGTCGTCCCATTCCGCATGAAGGCGATCTGGGGAACGTCGTTCGGCTTCCCCGGGCCGCTACCGGTCGAGCCCTTCAAGGGCTACATACGTCACAACGAGTTTGTCGCCAACCATTACTGGTCGGCCTACCCGGGCGCCACGACGAGCGAAATCGTCTCGGCCGCGCGCGTCGAGTCGGCGTTCCAGCGTCTGCACGAGCGCGCGCGCAGCCTCGATCCCGACGCGTTCAAGGCCGCCTACGACAGCTTTCTCGCGAGCCTGCAAGGAGACCTCTGAGCGAGCGGCACAACATCTGCGGGCAGGCATACGCGTTGACGGTCCTAACGCCGATCCTCGACGGGCGCGAAAGCAGCCTCGCCCGGTGCCTGGACAGTTTGGGCGACGGCCCCAGCAGCCCGCTGTCGCGCGTGCCGGGCACTCACCTGGCGCGGTGGGTGATCATCGGCGACGTCGTATACGAGGGAGCGGGGCAGCGCCGCGTCGACCATCTCACTCAGGGACGACTCTTGTTCTCGAGCAACTTCGACGGCGGGATCCTCTCCTACCTCGAGCGCCTGCGAGCGGGTCTCGGCGACGTCGCCGACGCCATCTGGGGCCACTGCGTCGACTACCCGGGGCATACGGACGGCGAAGCGTTCGGCGCCTATCTGCGTGCCCACCAGCTCGACTGCTCACTGTTCTTCGCTGCCTACGGCGAGCGCACGGTCAAGGACGTGACGCAAAGCCTCGCGACGCGTCGCGCCGTCATCGACTTCGCGCTGGGGGCGCAGGGCATGGCCAGCGGCGAACTGCGCGACGCCTTCCTGGAGGCGTTCGGAGCGTGAGCGCGACCCTCGACCTGGCGCGGATCCAGGGCTTCGTCGTCCGCGGATACCGCCTCCCGTTCGCGGGCTATCTGTTCCTGCACATCGATGATGCGACCGCCGCGGGGAACTGGATCGCCCACATCACTGAGGAGACCCTCACCGCCGCGCCGTGGTCGTGTAAGCCCGAGTCGGGCGTCAACGTGGCCTTCAGCTTCGCCGGCCTGCGCGCGCTCGCACTGCCCGACGCGACCGTCGCCGGCTTTCCAGAGGAGTTCCGCCAAGGCATGGGCGCCCGTGCAGAGCTGCTGGGCGACACGGGCGAGAGCGCACCCGGCAGTTGGGACGGGGCACTAGGAACGCCCACCGTCCACATCCTCGTGGTGCTCAGCGCCATGTCGGAGGAGGCGCTGCAGGCACACGAGCGGCGGCTGCGCGACGCGATCGACCGCATCGGAGGCGTGTCCGTCGTCCACGAGCAACTCGGCGCGGCCCTGCCCGGGGGCGTGGAACATTTCGGTTACGCGGACGGGTTCGCCCAGCCAGCGATCGAGGGCAGCGGGCTCGACCCCCTGCCCGGCCAGGGAGCCATCACACGCGACGGAGGCTGGCGCGCGCTGCGCGCCGGCGAGTTCATCCTCGGCTACTTGGACGAGGAGGGGGTCCTTCCGCCGGCGCCGCCGCCGGCGGTCCTCAGCACCAACGGCTCCTATCTCGTCTACCGCAAGCTCCGCCAGGACGTCGCCGGCTTCCGCGCTCGGCTCGCCGAGTCGGGCGCGGCCTACCCGGGCGGGCAGGAGATGCTGGCGGCCAAGATCGTTGGTCGCTGGCGCGACGGCACTCCGCTCGACCTCTCGCCTGAGCGGCCGGACCCGTCCGTCGCGACCGACGAACGCCTCAACAACGCTTTTCACTACGGCGCCGATACCGACGGCCGGGCGTGCCCGGTGGGCGCGCACGTGCGGCGCGCGAACCCGCGCAACAGCCTTCCCTTCGATGGCAAGCTCGTCAATCGCCACCGGCTCATCCGGCGCGGTATCCCTTACGGCGAGCCCCTTCCACCCGACGCGCCGGACGACGGTCGCGACCGCGGAGTCATCTTCATGTGCCTGCAGGCGAGCATCGCGCGTCAGTTCGAGTTCATCCAGTCACAGTGGTTCAACAGGGGCAACCCGTTCGGTCTGGGGGAAGACCAGGACGTGCTGCTCGGGCCCCAGGACTGCGTGGGGACGGCGAAGATGACGGTTCCCGGCGAGACCCCGTTCCTGCACGGGCCGCTGGAGCGCGTCGTGACGGTGAAGGGTGGCGAGTACTTCTTCGTCCCCGGCATCAACGGTCTGCACTTCATGGCCGCCGCCGCGGGAGGGGGAGCGCCGTGAACCCGAGGTCCAGCGGATGCGGGGGCGAGAGCGAATCCTCCCGCGCCCGTGACCGGATCGCGCGGGCTGCGGATCTCCGCAATGGAGATCGGGGGGTGCGTCCTCAGATGCGTAGGGACAGGCTCGTGGGCGCGCGCAGGTAGGGATCGGCCTGCCACTGCGGCTCGCCCTCGAGCGCCAGGTCGTCGAACTGCGCCAGCAGCAGCTCGAGCGCGACCGGTCCGACGGTCCTCGCCAGGGGAGCACCGATGCAGTGGTGGATCCCCCAGCCGAAGCTGAGGTGCGCTCCCGCATCGCGTTCGATGTCGAAGCGGTCGGGATCCGGGAAGGCGTCGGGGTCGCGATCGGCTGACGCGAGCACCACTGAGATGCGCTCGCCAGGGGCGAACCGGTGGCCGCCCAGCTCCGTCTCCATCGCCGCGCAGCGATCGACTATGTGCACCGACGGGTCGAACCTCAGCATCTCCTCGAATGCGGCCCCCAGCAGCGCCGGGTTGGCACGCAGCTTCTGGAGCTGGTCGGGGTGCAGCAGCAGGTTGCGGACGCCCAGGGCGATGATGAAGGTGGTGGACAGGTATCCGGCCACCAGGAAGTCGCTGGCGCAGACCTGCACCTGCTGAGTGCTCAGGCCCGCGTCAAGGAGCGCGCGGCATATCTCCGCGAACAGGCCCCCTGCCGCTTGCGGGTCCCGAGCCTGCGCAAGCAGCATGCCCTCGAAGAAAGAGTTGAGCGCCATCGAGCAGGTCGCCCCGATGCCGCGGACTGGCACGGGCTGCGTGATGTCATGGGCGGCCGCGATCGCCTCCGCCCAGGCGATCAGGCCCTTCCAGGTCGGCTGGCCGGCGCCGCCGTCCGGGATGCCCATGATCGCGAACAGGACCTGTGCGGGGAGCGGCACGGCGTAGCCGGACACGAGCTCGAGGCCACCCTGGTCGCGCGCGGCTCCAAGCAGCGGCACGGCGAACTCGCGTGCGAGCTCCTCGGCACCCTCGATTGCGCTCGCGAATCCCGGCTCGAGCAGTCCTCGCAGGCGCTCGTGGAAGGGCGGGTCGGCGATGAAGAGGCTCTCCGGGAAGCTCGCCATCATCGCGAAGGGACCCTCTGGCGGGGGCGCTCCGCCCGGCGGGTTCTTGACCCACACGTCCTGCTCTTCCAGCGCGCGCACGCAGTCCGCGTAGCGGAACACCCACCAGCTGCCGTAGGGCTCGACCTTTCGTATCGGCTCGTGCTCGCGCAGGCGCGCGTACACCGGGTAGGGGTCGGCAAGGAAGGCGGGGTCGTGGGGATCGAAGGCTGCTGGGTCGAGGCCGTGGCCGACCGGCGCCGCGCCGGCGACGTCCGCCGTGGCGCCCCCGTGGCCGCCGCTGCTCGGCATCTCCGCGGTGCTCGTATCGATGGCGCGCACATACATCACAGCCTCCTCGTCCGTTCGAGCTCGCGCCCGGCCCCCAGGCGCTCGAAGGTCCCCTCGGCCTCGTTCAGCATGCCATTGCGATCGTCGCTTGCGAGCCCGTGGCGGACGAGCTCGAGCTGTGCCCGCGCGCGCTCGTAGTCCTCGCCGGTCCTCCCGGCCGTGCTTTCGACCTTGTGCCACAGCCGTGCAGCCCTGCGGCGTCTTCCCCGTTCCCATTCAACCCGCCCGAGCAGCGTTCCGCGGCGTGGGCGCACGCCGTGGAACGTCCACGAGATTCGCCGCAGGGAGCGGCAGCCCGATCGCGCCCGGCGCAGCATCGGGCGGCGCTCCTCCGGCGTTCGTGCCTGCTCGAGCAGCTCCACGTACACCTCCACCGCTCCGGCGGCGAAGTCAGCGAGCCAGAAGCCGGTCAGCGGACGCGCGGTCGCCACCTCCAGCAGATGGTCGGCCGCGGAGAGCGCCTCGTCGCTTCTTCCTTCCGCCAGCCTCGTCGCCGCGATGCAGTAGTGCGTCTCGATCTCGGTGTGTTGATCGTGGGGGGCGTCGTCGATGCTCAGCACCGCCCCCAGCGCACGGCCTGCGGCCGCGGTGTCGCCGCGTCCAAGCTGGGTCTGGACCTCGTCGAGCAGCGACCACCCCTGCAGCTGGGCGTTCGAGTTGCGGGCGGCCAGTTCCCTGGTGCGCATCCAGCAGGGCTCCGCGCCTGCGAAGTCGCCGTGGCAGATGTGAATGGCGGCCCGCGTCTGCCAGATCTCAGCCTCGTAGTTGTAGTCGCCGACCTCTCCGAACAGCTCGAGCGCCCGATCGCTCGCCGCCACCGCGCGGCGCCAGTCGCCGCGCTGGGCCTCGATCACCGCCTGGACGTTCCAAACCCATGCGAGCGCTTGGGACTGACCTTCATCTTCCGCCAGCTGCCGTGCGCGAGCGACGTAGCGATTCGTGAGCGATCGTAGGTTGAACAGGCTCGTGACCCCCGCCACGGCCACGAGCGCCGATGCGAGCTCCGGAGAGGCGCCGACTTCCTCTCCGAGGTTGAGCGCCGCGAGGAACAGGTACGCCAGCTCCTGCGTCGATTCGCCGCCGCCGTAGTCGACCAGCGCCAGCATCTTGTATGCATCGACTGCCTCCAGGAGGAGGCGTCGCTCGCCGCTGCGGCGGTCGCGATAGCGAGCTGGGAGCGATAGGTGCGCGAGCTGCCGGGCCACCTCGCGCGAGAGCCCCCAAGTGAGCGCTAGACCACCCGTCGGCACCTGACGGTCCAGATGCGCGAGCGCGCGCTCCAAGCCTCCGCGGGTGCGCTCGGAGTCGCCCAGGTAGTAGTAGGCGACCGCCTCTCCCTTCTCCCACAGCGCGCGACGATGAACCTCCTCGACGAGGGTGCCACCGGCCTGCGCGGTGAGCTGCCCGTAGAGGTGCGCCGCCTCGCGGAAGGCGCCCCCCCGCAGCGCTCCCTCGCTCGCCTTCTCGAGGTATGGCACGGCCTTGGGCTCCTCGGCACATTTCCAGTGATGGGCGAGCAGGGCGGCGTTGCGCGCGAGCTCCCACTCGGAGCTCGTACGCTCGTACCACTCGGCAACCCTACGGTGCAGCAGGCGGCGCTGGGTGGGCGTGAGCAGGCCATAGGCGACATCGCGCGTGATCTGATGACGGAAGGTGTACGCGGGCTCTGGCTCGCTTTCGTCGGGGGCGAGCAGGTCGCGCTCGAGCAGCGCCTCCAGGTCGCCTTCGACGATGCGCGTCTGCGCTCCGGTCGGGTGCGCCTCGACGACCGCCCGGACCGAGAAGCTGCGCCCGGCGACCGCTGCCACCTTCAGTGTCAGCTGCTGGCCGGCGGTGAGACGATCGACCAGGCTCAGCACGGCGCCCTGGACCGTGGCCGGGAGATCGAGCACCTCGAGGTCCCCCACGAGCGCACGACCGTCCTGAACGCGAACGATGCCTCCCTCCTGCATCGCCTTCACGAGTGCCTCGCAGAAGTAGGGATGACCGGAGACGCGCTCCTCGACGAAGCGTGCCAGCTCGGGCGGGCTCTCCTCGACGCCCAGCCGCCTGCGCACGAGCTCGGCGGTGTCGAGCGCGGAGAGGCTCTCAAGCCGCAGCGGATCCATAGAGGAGATGGCGTGGAGCATCCGCCGCGCGTCGGAGCCCGGCGGCAGGGGACGGGTCGTGACGAGCGTCAGCGTGTGCGGGAGCTCCTGTGCGACGGCGCGCAGCAGCGACCACGAGTTCGTATCCAGCCATTGGGCGTCCTCCACCACCACGAGCGTGGTCTCGGCGGGTGCTCTGGAGCAGAGCAGCCGTGTCAGCAGCCGAACGGTGCTGTCCGCTCGCTGATCCCCACTCAGAGCGGCGGTGAACTCGTTGTCCGGGATCTCGACCGGGAGAACGCTCGCAAGCAGCGGCAGCTCGCGCAGGACGTCGGTGTCTCCGCCCGCGGCTGCCACGACCTGTCGGGCGAGCTCGTCTTCGCCGGCGCCGTCGTCGACACTGAGGATCCCCGCGAACGCCTGGCTCCAGGCGTGGTAGCCGGCTCCGCGCTCCACGGCGTCGGCGACGGCCACGATCACACCCGTGCCCGAGCTTTCGGCGAGTCCCGCGGCGTGTGCCGCCAGAGCCGACTTGCCGATGCCAGCCTCGCCTTCGATCACCAGCACGCCGCCCTGCCGGCTGTCGCGCAGCAGCGCGAGCCGCCGCGCCAGCGCACTGCGCTCGCCATCGCGATCGACCAGCTCGGTGGCGCGCAGGCGCTTCTGCGCCCGGATCTCGCGCAGCGCCCACACCGGCACGGGGGCGGCGCGTCCCTTCAGCGCCAATGCGGTTCGTGGCTCGAGGCCGTAGCGCTCGTCGAGGCCGCAGGATGTCTCCTCGTCGCAGAGGATGCCGCCGCCCGCCACGTGGGCGAGACGCGCGGCGAGGTTCATCGCATTGCCCGAGATCGTGTACTCGCGCCGCAGGTCGCTGCCGAACAGCGCACAGAACATGGGTCCGCTGGCCACACCTATGCTCGGCTCCATCCCGGCGCCGCGTAGCTGCTCAGCCATGGACGCCGCCGCCCGCAGGGCACGCTCGCGATCGTCGGCGTGCGCTCGCGGCGAGACCCCGAAGACACCCGAGAGCGTGAGCCCCTTGTTGTCCACACCGGGCTTGCTCGCGCCCTCGAAGCGGGCCATCGTCTGCTGCAGGATGCGGATCGCTGTCTGTGCGCGCTGGAGGTCGTCCGCGAAAAGGCCGCGCTCGTCGGAGATGCGCACCATGACCGTGCTCACCGGGCGCAGTTCGGCGAGCCAATCCGACCCCGTCGCCCCGTTCCAGCCGCGGACGGGCGCCGGCACGTAAGGTGCCAGGGTCGCGTCGGACAGCCGTGAGCGGCGTTCCGGATGGACTATCCGCTGTGCGTCGGGTGGCGCCGTTGTGAGCGCGACAATGCCGGCCTCGCCCAGCTCGACGCCTTCCGCGGCTGCGGCGAGGTGCTTCCAGGCCGACGCCGCCACGGCCACCCCGCCTGCCGGCGCGCGGCTCTCGGCAAATGCGACCTCACCCATTGGAGCGCCAAGCGTCAGCAGCTCCCAGCGTCCGTTGACGCCACCAACGATCGCGAGCCGCAAGGCGCCTGCCGAGATCCCGATACGCGTGCGCAGGCGCCTTCCGTTCGGATCGACCTGGCGGCTCGCCAGCTCCTGGAAGGCCATCGCCGCCCGGGCGGCGCGCGCGCAGGCAGCTGCGACGCCATGCTCGTCCTCAACCAGCCACGAGCACAGGAACGAGTCGCCGGTACCCCGCAGCACGTCGCCACCGTGACCGTAGACGATACGCGTCAGCTCGATGAAGTACCTGTTCACCGCCCGTCCGAGCTCGTCGAGCCACAGCGGGCCCATGTCCGAGAGCTGCTCGACCCGCGAGGTCCAGCCCTCGACGTCGGTCAGCAGCAGGGCGCCGTGCACCGCCCGCGTCTCGGCGTCGACCAGAGGCTCGGGGCGCGCGAGGCGCTCGGCGAGCAGCGAGCTGACGTAGCTGGAAGGGTCGAGCGACGCCTTCGGCTGTCGGCCGCCGTCATTGTCGCCCACGTTCCCCCCCCTTGGCGTCGACGTGGAACTTGACATGCGGCCCCCGCAATGATCGTCGTGACGCCTGTGAGCGTACCACCGGCGTTGCCGGCGCGCCATCCGCAGAGGTCGTCGACCGCCCACCATCGCCGCAGTATCGGCACGGCTCCCGGTTTGTGACTGCGGTAGGCGTCCAATGGCGGCTCGGGCGGTTCCTCCTCCAGCCGCAGTCCTGCACGATCGCGTGAAGCCCGCCCGGATCGACGCCTGGCGCCAGCTCAGAGCGTTCCCGTGGGTTGAGTCAGAGCGCTCCGGGCCGTGGCCAGTGGCCCGGCGGGCAGTCCCAGGGATTCGAGGAAGTCGAGCTGGAACGCGGTGCTGTCGAGAAACGCCTGCTTCGGGCGCATCGCTGCGGCGGTGGCGTAGGCCTGCGCGATCGGGCGGTCGCCGAGGGCGAGCAGCGATTCGTACAGCGTGCACTCTGCGACCGTGGCGACGGCCCAGTAGTCGCTGGGGACGGAGCGGGCGGCGAGCTCCGCCGCGAGCCGGACCGCGGGCACGAGCTCTCGGGCCCGGGCCGCCTCGCTCTGATCCCCGAAGGCGAGAGCCAGGACGGTTGCCAGCGCGACCACGTTGACGCCCTCGTAGTAGGCGTTGAGGTTCCGCTCGAAATCGTGCCTGTACATGTCCATGGCAAGACGCAGATCGGCCTCCCTCTCGCTGCCGTCCTCCCGCAATTGCAGACGGCGCTTGGCGAGGGCCCCGAGCAGCGCTCGAACCTCCGGCTGTGTGGGGCGCTTCACGAGCACGCGCTTGAGGACCCTCTCCGCCGCGTCGTACTCGGCCAGGCTGGCTTCCCGCGGCTGGTACAGGGCCTGAGCGTAGTAGAGGTGGGCCTCCGGATGTCGAACGTCGTGGTCGCTCTCGACCACTGACCCTAGAAGCTCCCGGGCGTCGTGGTGGCGACCGAGCTGCACCAAGCCGATTCCCGCCTCGCGCGTGAGCGTCTCGAAGGCGTCCGGCGGGACCCCTTCGGCGTCGGCGAGAACCTCGAGCATGAGGTCGCCCTCGGCGGCGTCGCGGGCGGCCGCGAGCTGCTCGCGCAGCCGCTGCGAGCGCTCGTCCGGCGGTTTGCGGGGCGACACGAGGCTCCACTGGGCGACCTCCATGACCGCGTCCACCGGCGAGTCACTCCTGTCGCCGGGCTCGCCGACCGCACGCAGGTACGGCGCGAGCGCCTGCCACGCCTCGACCGCCGCGTCGTCACTGATGCCCGCCTCGTCGCTGTGGTAGTGGACCTGCCGGACCATGTTCAGATCAAAGGGCGGCGAGGTGCCCTTCGGGCGGATCAGGAGCGTCTGTCGCGAGCGGAGCAGGTGGCGCAGCCCAAGCTCCCAGCCGACGTTGAAGTTGGCCGTCTGCAGGTCGCCGATGACGAGATCGGCGCCAGCCAGCCATTCGATCATCGGCTGCAGGATCACTCCCGAGTCGGTCTCGTGGTCGGCGCGGAGGAAGCGGAGCTGGGCATCCTCGAGCGCCGGCACGAGGATCTTCGTGTAAACGAGGTCGCAGTCGACGTCGATCTTGCGCTGGGAGTCTCGCTTGCGCCCGTACGGCATCGCCACGAACACTCGGGGCCGTTGCGCGACATCGACACTCGGGTCGATCCGCAGCACCGGGACTTCATGCAACCGGGCGGTCGCGAGGAGGTCCTCGACCAGCTCCCCCTCGCCCTCACGCGCCACGACGAGCGCCACAACCCGCTCGCCCGGCGCAGCCAGCTCGGCGCCGCGGTCGAGGAAGGCGCGATTCGCCTGCCGGTACGCCTCGGGTCCGTCCACTAGGCCGAGGCTCTGCACGTCGGAATCCGAGCGCCCTTTGATCTCCTGCATCATGCGCTCGAACCGCGTGTGCCATCCCGGTGCCACCGAGGCCTCCCGAAAGACGGTCTCCGGGGTCGGCAGGATCACCTCGAGGCGTGGGCGGGAAGAAATGCCAAGAGCCGCTTCGGAGACCAGCAGATCGGCGCCGTCTGAGAGCGCGCCGACGAGCGCCGTCGGAGCGAGGCTGTTCAGCAGCCGGCGGATCCGCAGGCCCGCCGCATCCAGGTCACCCTCGAGAGATTGTGCGCGGCGCCCGGCGTAGACGACGACCATGCCGCTGTCAGAAGCCCCGGAAGTGCTCGTCGGCGACCCGGTCGGCGAGGCGCTGCCCGACCCGGGTGAGCTGCTTCATATGGGCCGTCGAGTCCAGCCGCTGGACGTTCTTGGGGTCGACGTCGCCGAGCCCTTCCTTCTCGAGCCACTCAGGCGTCAGCTCGGCGTTGTAGCGGACGTACGCGAACAGCTTCGGGTCGACGGGCCCCTTCGCGCCAATCAAAGTCCCGAGCTCTCGGTCGAGCTCAGCGCCGTGGCGGCATTCGCCGAATACGCGGCACAGCATGTCCTGCTCGTTGAGCGCGGCGAACATCAGAGCCGAGGGAATCGAGCCTGCGTTGTAGAGCATGTTCATCTGCCTCGGCTGCAGGTCGGCGTTGGCGCGGGGGTTCGTGCCGGTGCCGATCGACACGAGCATCATCTTGTCGACCCCGGTGGGCCAGCACAGCCGATAAGGCTCAGTCGTCGCCATCAGGAAGAGCAGGAAGGCAGGGTTGTTGTAGGTCGTCACGCCGCCGTCGACCATCACAAAGGGCTTTTCTCCGCCGGCCTTGATCAGTTCCGGCGGGAAGTAGGTCGGTGCCGCAGTGCTCGCTCGCACGAGCTGCCAAAGCGGCAGTTCCAAGTTGCAGGCCTTGCCTTCCTCGATGCGTTTCCGGTCGTTGTAGAGGGCTCGGGGGTTGTTCGAGATCGGCCAGGGCGAGTCCGTGCTCGCGTTGCGCATCACCATCATCAGCAGCGTGCGTAGCCTGTCGCTGCCGAGCGTCGTCTCCTCCCCCAGCACGCCCTTGAGCATGTCGATCAGCTTCTTGGCACCGAACCTGGAACTCGCCAGTTCGCGCATCTTCGCTTTCGAGAACATCGCCGGGCCGCTGCCCAAATAGAACGACCGGATCTCCTCGACCGTCATACCGAGCGAGATGCACGTGGCGAGTATCGCGCCGGTGCTCGTCCCTGCCACGTAGTCGAATGCATCCGCCAAGACGAAATCGTTGCCGCGATCCCCGCGCAGCTCCTCCTCGAGCCTCGCCAGCACCTCGATCGAGATCAGCCCGCGGATCCCGCCGCCGTCCAAGGCAAGTAGTTTGCGGGTATCCCGACGCTCGGGCCTCCCTTTCGCCGACACCGTCTACCCCCGTCGAGAGATTGCTCGCCGGACGAAACTCTAGCGACTGTCCGGCGATGAGGATCGCGATCGCTTGGACGCGTCCACCACCTGCCACTGCCATTTACTACTTCGGCCTAGTCAATGGACGCCTTCGTTCGGCGCGACATCGACGCGATGCTCGATCTCTCCACCCCGGAGCCGGGTCTTTCCTCGGCGTTGCTCGATGCGGGTACCGATTCTCGCGGACGTAAGGGTCTTGAACAGCGGCAGCGGCGTGACCGTCGACTCACCAAACGCGGCTGTCTTCGAGCTCCGCGACGGCAAGATCTCGCGCGTACGCCTATTTCTCGATCACGGCGAGGCGTTGCGAGCGGGCGGACTCGCCGAGTGGTCTCAGATCGCCGCCCCGAAGTTGGTGCACGTGGCGGTGAACGACGAATCGGGCCTCGCGCTCAGCTGGTTGAGCACGTTCTGCAGCGCCGGCGAGTCCTCCGTTAGCCCGATGTGCTCCGTGGGGTCGGTCGGGCACTGATCCTGGATCGTTATGTTCGTCACGTTGGGGCCGCTGAGGAAGGCGTTGGTGTACGGGGTGACGACCTCATCGTGAGTCGTCTCGATCACGACGAAGCGCGGCCCGGGGACCGTGTCGCCGCCGCTGAACAGGTGCGTCTCGAACGCCGAGCCGACCAGCTGCTGGGGGATCGCCGGTGCGCCGACGAGCGCCAGCAGACCCCCGAGCAGCGACGAGCCGGGGATCTGTTCCAGCAGCGTCGTCAGACCGTCGACGCTCGTGCCGTGGTTGCTCGGCGCGAGCCCTAGGAGCAGGTTCACCTTGCTCGCCCCGCCCAGGAACTTGAGGTAGTAGTTGGGCATCATCCCGCCCTGCGAGTGGCCCACGATGTCCACCTTCGGTGCGCCGGTTTTAGAGAGCACCGAGTCGATGAATTCGGAGAGCTCCTGCGCCGATCGCTGGATGTAGTTGAGCGCATCGACGCGTCCGGACAGCGACAGGTTCGTTTCGCCGTAGTTGAAGGCGTAAACGCAGTAGCCGTTGTTCGCCAGCAATGGCGCAAGCGAGACCCAGTTGGAGCCCTCGTCCTCGGCCGTGCCATGGACGAGCACGACTGGGTACGGATGGGACGGGCTCGGACTGCAGCTGGTGTTCGCCCCTGCGACGGTGATCGGCGCGAACACCTCGTGGAAGGCGAAGTCGGCCAGAGCCGTCTTGCCGTAGGGAACCGGCAGCGCCGCGTCAGCGCCAGCCGGTAGGGCGATCGCCCCGACGAGGACCGCTGCGAGCACTGCGAACCGCACCTTGAGCCTCACCATTGGTCTCTCCTTCGATCAGCCGCTCGACGCGATCGCTTGCACGACGAGGTTGCTGCGTCCGCTGCGCGCGCACGCCTGAAATGGAAATGGAACCACCTTTGAGCTGATCTGCCCGGGCGGGTACACCTTGAAACCCGCGGCAGCTGCTAGCGGCGGCTGAGCACCACGATCGGTATCTCGCGGTCTGTGTTGGTCTGGTACTCGTCGTAGGCCGGCCACACCTCGGTCATCAGCGACCACAGACGCTCGCGCTCCACACCCGCGGCGGTGCTCGCACGCACCGGCACGGTCTCGTCGCGAACCTCGATCGTGGCGTCGGGATCGGCCTGCAGGTTCTCGTACCAGCTGGGATGTGCCGGCGCGCCGCCCTTCGACGCCACGACGACCCAGCGGTCGCCGTCGGTGCGCTGGATCAGCGGCGTGGTCCGCGGCTCGCCGGAGCTGCGTCCCTTCGTGGTCAACAGCAGGATCGTCGTGCCACGCCAGTCATAGCCACGCTGGCCCGCTGTTTCACGGTAGACCCGAACGTGCTCTGCGCCAAACAGATCGTCATCGGAGCCGGCCATCGACGGCGAGTCTAGCGCGGCGCTCCCCGGCGCACGGACGAGCCCGTGCTGCTACTGATCTGTCGGTGATTGGTGACGAGGACCGCCTCACTGACGCTGTATGAGCTCCATAAGCGAGCCCGACACGGGTCGCGCGAGCAGGGCTCAGCGCGCGCGCTCGTTCGGACGTGTCGCAGCCGAGTATGAGCGTGGCCGCCCGGGATACCCGCCCGAGGCGATCGAGTGGCTGCTGGGTGCTCGCCCGCTGGAGGTGCTCGATCTCGGCGCCGGCACGGGGAAGCTGACGCAAGCGCTGTTGGACGCCGGCCACCGCGTGACCGCCGTCGAGCCGCTCGATGAGATGCGAGCCATCCTGGGCTCACAGCTGCCGGCAGCTCGCGCGTTCGCAGGCTCGGCGGAGCGCCTGCCACTGGCGGACGCGAGCATGGATGCCGTCGCGGTCGGCTCCGCGTTCCATTGGTTTGACGAGAGCGCCGCGCTCGCCGAAATCGCCCGCGTGCTCCGACCGGCGGGGCTGCTCGGGCTGCTCGGTAACGCGTTCGACGTCGCCTCGCCGTGGGTCGCTCGCGTGCGCGAGATCCTGGGGCCGCCCGCGATCGAGCAGCCCGGACATTGGCCTTCGGTTGTGGATCTGCGCGAGCGCTTCGCAGACGCCGAGGACCGCGAGTTCCCACACGAGCAGCGCATCGCCCGCCCGGGCCTGCGGGATCTGGCGAGCTCGCGCAGCCGTTTGGCGCTGATGGACGACGACCAGCGCGCCTCGGTCCTGGCCAGTCTCGATCGCTTGTGGGAGCAGGAGCCTGAGCTGCTCGGGCGTACAGATGTGCTGTTGCCGTGGCGAACGCGGGTGCGCCGCTGCAGGGGTCCACGGTGAGTTCTAGGCTGCGCGTGGCCCGCCCCGGGATCGAGTGAACGCAACGATGATGAGCTACCTACCGACCGGCTTCCTGCCCAGCCCCCCCAACAACGGCTTCTACCTGGGGCCGCTGTTCGTTCACTACTACGGGCTGGCCTACGTCTTCGCGGTGCTCGCCGCAGTGCTGGTCACGGCGCGCCGCTGGGAGGCAGTCGGCGGTAATCGCCAGCTCGTGTACGACGTCGCGCTGTGGGGCTTCCCGGCCGGCGTGATCGGCGGCCGCCTGTACTTCCTCGCGACGAGCTGGAACGAAGTACCGCCGCACTGGTGGGGACCGTTTGCGGTGTGGGACGGCGGTCTCGGCATTTGGGGCGGGATCGCGCTCGGCACCGTCGTAGGGATCTGGGTGCTGCGCCGCCACGGCGCGAACGTCCCGTTGTTCATGGACGCCGCCGCGCCGGGGCTGCTCGTGGCACAGGCGATCGGGCGCATCGGCAACTACTTCAACCAGGAGCTGTTTGGCGAACCGAGCAGGCTCCCCTGGGCGCTTGAAATCTCTCCCGCGCACCGCCCCGCCGCCTATGCGCACTTCGCGACCTTTCAGCCGACGTTCCTGTACGAGATCGTCTGGAATCTCCTGCTCGCGGCAGCGCTCGTGTGGCTCGGGCGCCACCGGACGATCAGACCACCCGGGCTGTTCGCGCTGTACGTCGCGGGATACTCGTTCGCGCGCATCGGCGAGGAGCTCATCCGCATCGACCCTGCACATCACATCTTCGGGTTGCGCGTGAACTTCTACATCGCCACGCTGCTGTGCTTGGCCGGCCTCGCCTGGTTCGTGAAGATCCAGCGCGGCGCCGCGGCCGCCGCCGACACGCCGCCAGCGCCGCCAGAAGCGGTCGCGCAGAGCGAGGCTCGCGCTCCTGTCTCACGGCGCTGATCGAACGGGGCTCGCCTCAGCTGTGGTTGTAGCCGAGCAGCGCGTAGTCCTCGAGCGCGGCATCGACCGTCGTCTCGGCGGCGTTGACCTGCGGTTCGGCGCTCGCATAGCCGACCGGCTCGCTGGCGGCGACGGCGAGCGCCGAGTACGCGTCGTGCGCATGCTGCAGCGAGCTCGCGAGCGTTGCCTGTGCGGCACTCGCAGGTAGCGGCGGTTCGAGCCCAGCGACGGCCGCTGCCGTGTCGGCGAACCTGGCGGCGAGCCGCGTCGCCAGCGTGGCCACCATTTCCGGCTTTGCGCGCATCTGCGCGCGCAAAGCCACGCGTTCCTTGTCGAGGCTGCCGATCAAGCTGCTGAGCTGACTGGCATAGGTAGCGTCCGGGCTGAGGGAGTATGAGCTCTGGGCCACCACAGTCGCTTTCGCCACGATCTGCTCGCACTGCTGGAGATAGCTCGAATGACGGCTCGCCGCGTAGCAGACCAGCACTGTCGGGCTGGCACCCACAGTCGGAACGACGTAGATATCGAGGGTGCGCTGATAGCCGGTGATGCCGCTGTACCTGTAGGCCTCCCCGTTGCCGAGGCTGACGACTTCGGTGCCGGGGACGTCATGGATTAGAGCGACGAACGATGTCGGCAGCGGGCTCGGTTGGCCGGCTGGCAACTGCCCGCTGAGCAGACCCGCCTCGGATGCGTGCCCGCCGGGCGCGATTAGCAGCGGGTGCGCGATCGGCAGGCCCGCCAATGCAGGGGCTGCGACGGTGGTCTGCCAAGCGGCTGGATATTCCAGCAGGACGCTGGAGCCCGAGGCGATCCGCGTAGCTCCTGCCGGGGCGCCAGAACCGCTCGGTGGTGACGGGCTCGACGAGCGATGACTGCCGATCAGGTAGGCGACGATCGCGACCACCAGAAGAACCGGGATCACCACCGGCGGCACGAGGCGGCGCGAGCTGTCCACCGCTCAGCCCGAGCTGTCAAACGAGGTGCTGCCGCCGGATTCAGATTTCGCCGCGCCCGAACCGCTCGACGTGCGCGGAGTCGGCGCGGGCGATGTCTGCGCTGGCGACGGCTGTGGGCTCGCTGGCGCGCGGCTGACCGGGGGGGCGCTGACGGGCGCGGGCGTCGCGGGGGCGGAGACTGGCGCTAGGGGAGTCGCGACCGCGACTGTCGGCGTGCTCGGCGCAGCCGACGCAAGCGCCGCCTGCGAGGCGCCGGGCGTCGTTCGTGCGGTCTTGGCGAACTGTGCGTGCGCGGACCGGCCCGGAGCGGCTGTCACTATTGCTGCGACCGGTGGAGAGCTCGCAAGGCGGACGGGGATCGCGGGGCCCGCGGAGGCCGTCGAGACGCTCGAGGCGAGCTGTTCCCGAGGTGTGCTCGCGGGGCGCTCTGAGCGCCCGAGCTCGAAGAGGCCGGCGAACACGGTCACGCAGAGCAGCACGGTCAGCACGATCATGCGCGCGTACATGGCAACTGGTCCCCGTTCGCTGTCAAACGACGTGGGAACGCGGATGGTGTTCATGACGGGCAGACGATCGGGACGGTGCCCGTCGGGTTGACGCACTGGTCGACGCGCGTGGGCGACTTGTCGCGGCGGATCACGAATCGCGTGAACTTGCCGATCTGCCCGTGTTTGGAGATCCATATCTCCATTACGACGCCGCTGCGCAGGTAGCGCTCGAACCGTTTGAATGTGATCTCCACGGTGCCGGACTTGCTCTTGGCGCCTGCGGTCGCGACGAAGGCCTGCGACTTGGTCGGACAGCCCTTTCCGTGACACGTGATCGTGACGTTCGCGCCCACGGGAGCGAGCGCGGCGAGCAGGCTGATCCTGGCGCCCGACGTCGTGAAGGAGCCTGCCATGCGCACGACAGGGAACGGTTGCATCAACGGCACGGTCGCGGTCGCGACCGCGACCTTCTCGGCAACGGTGCTCGACAGGCCGTCTGCGTCTGTGACCTGAAGCTGGACGGTGTGCCAGCCAGGCGTTGCGAACGACGTGGTCAGCGTCGATTCGCCGCGGGTAAAGACGCTGTTACCGGCCAGCGACCAGGCGTAGCTTGCAATCGGCGAGCTGCCGGCACTCGAGTTCGACGCAAGCGTGACGAGCTCGCCGGCCTGCGGATCGGCTGGGATCCATTTGAAGGACGCCGCTGGCGGCGACGGCGTGGTGGTGGCTGGAGTCGCCGGGGTGAGGACGGTGAAGGTCACCGCTTCGCTGCGGCCGACGTTGCCGAGGTCATCGCTCTGTTCTGCCTGGGCCGTGTAGGTCCCCGGGGTCAAGCCCCCGAAGGCACCCGACCACGCTCCGGCCGACGCCTCCACTGAGACCGCCTCGAGCGACCGTTGCCCGATGACCGTGGACCCGGCATACAGTCGGACGGTGATTCCCGGCAGGTCTGCTTCTTCGGTGCCGGCGTTCCCGCCGACGGTCTGCGATGAGATGTACGTCGAGCTGCCGTTCACCGGCGAGGTCAGCGTTACCTGCGGGGAGCGTGCTTCGACGGTGAAGGTAACCGCGGAGCTGACGCCCGCTTGCGTGGATGGGGCCATGTCCGCCTGTTCCGCCTGTGCGGTGTATACGCCGTCTGGGAGAGCTTCCACCGGTCCTGCTTTCCAGTCCGAGCCGATCAGCGATCCTTCGACCGTGCGGACCGGTCTGCCGGACGCCGATGTGCCGCTGTAGAGCTTCACAGTCACGAACTTGGCGTCTTCTGGTGCTGTTCCGCCGCTGCCACTGAAGCTCGGCGTCGCCCCCGCGAGTAGATGTGTTTCGCGTACTTCAAAGCCGGGTGTTTCGAGGGTCACTATGGGCGAGTTCGTCGCGATCGTGAATGTCACGGTACGTTCGGTGCGGTTACCGGCTTCGTCGGATTGTTCGGCGCGCGCGGTATAGACGCCATTGGCGAGGGCCGGGCCGCTCCCCGCGGTCGTCCAGCCGCCGGTTTCAGACGCGACAGTCAGCGTCTGGGTGGGACTGCCAGAGACCGAACTCCCTTGATAGAGCTTGACCGTGACGAGCGAATGATCGCCGGTCGCGTGTCCGGCGAGACCGCTGAACGTCGGCCTCGACGTCGCCAGCACCTCGCCGTTCTGTGGCGTTTCCAAGGTCAACGCGGGCGGGGTCGTATCGACGGTGAACGTCACCGCATTGCTCACGCCGTCGTGCCCGGCCTCATCGCCCTGTTCGGCCTGGGCCGTATACACGCCGTCATTGAGATGCGAAGGCACATACGACCATGTGCCACCTTTGACCGAGACGCCCGACGACGACGCAACCACCGACCCTGTCGTGGACGTGCCTTCGTAGATCTTGACCGCGAGCCGCTGAGCGTCCCATGGGGCTGCGCCGCCCTGACCGCTCACGGTCGGAGTCGACGTTTTCACGAAGGCTCCTTCTGTCGGGGAGGTCAACGTCACCACCGGCGCCTCCGTATCGACGGTAAACGTCACTGCATTGCTCGTGCCGATGTGCCCGGCCTCGTCCCCTTGGCTTGCCTGCGCCGTGTAGATGCCGTCGCTCAGGTGGGGCACCGAATAGGCCCACGCGCCTGCGCTCACCGGAACGTGTTCCAGGGCTACGACTTCTCCATTCAGGGAGCCACCTTCACGGATCGTGACCGTTGCTGTCGATTCATCCCACGCGGCTGCAGCGGCGGCGCCCGTCAATGTCGGGCCGGACACGGTCACGAGAGCGCCCTCTTCCGGTGATGTCAACGTGACGCTCGGCGCAGTCGTATCGACCGTGAACGTCACCGCCGTGCTCGTGCCCGTGTCGCCGACTTCATCGGCTTGGGTCGCCTGCGCCGTATACACGCCGTCGCTGAGACTTGGGGAATACGACCACGCTCCTGCGCTCACCGACACGCTTTCCGAGGCGACGATAGTCCCCGCCGTCGAACCACCTTTATGGACGAGAACCATGACCGGCTCGTCCCACGCTGCACCCTCAGCTTGACCACTCAGGGTGGGTTCGGAGGCTTTCAAAACTGCGTTCTCCGCAGGAGACACCAATGTGACCACCGGGCGAGTCTCCACCGTGAACGTCACAGGAGGAGCGCTCGTGCCGGATCCCGTTTCCAGGTTCGTCTGTTCGGCCACTGCGGTGTATTCGCCCTGTTCGAGCGGCGTTGCCGGTGTGATTTCCCAGGTGTCTTCAGACAGGCCCGTCTGTGCGGGGGCGTCTGCGGTCGATGCCTGGACGAACGAGCCGCCCGCGTATATGTCGAGCGTGACTGGATCAAACGCTGAGGTCAGTTCGTCGCGCACATCGTTGGTCGTGCCGCTGAACACCGGCGTCTGGCTGTCTGTGGCGTTCCCCGGGAACGGCTGGATCGTGAGTTCGGGCGCAGCGGCCAGCGCCGTCCCCTGTAGGGCCGCCACCAGCACGATCAGCGCGCCAAGCACGGTCGCAACCGCTCGCGCAACATTCCTCCGCGCCGTCATCTAAAAGCCGCTCCAAACCTCGTCGTCATCCATCCGGTCCCACCCCACGGCCTCGGGCAACATCCATGTCCGCCCGGAAGGTCTTCCGCCGCTGTAGATGATAAGCGAGATTTGGGCCAAAGATTCAAACCTCTGCCCATTTGCCCATACGTTCACGGCCGGCACTACTCGCACACCGCCGGGCGCGCCAAGGTCGGTCGGCAGCGGATCGCGCCTGACGACCGCGCCGACGCATCGAGCGAGCGAGCGCCGGCGGCGGCGCAACGGGCGCTGCTAGAGATCGAGGAAGCGCAACACGACGCGGCCGACCACGATCACGTCGCCGTTGCTCAGCTCGGCCTGCTGTACGCGGCGGCCGTTGACGAACGTGCCGTTGGCGCTGCGGTCATCGAGGATGCGTGCGCCCGCGGGGCGTGGCACGAGGATCGCGTGGCGTCGTGACACGGAGTTGTCGTCCAGGCGCAGCTCTGCGGAGAGGCCGCGCCCGATGTGCATCGTCTCGCCGGCAAGCGGGATCAGCAGCGCGCGCTCGGCGCCCTGGATTTCGATGTAGCGGCCTGGTCCCGCAGGCGCAGCCGGTTCGACGGCCAGCGCCCGGTGGCGGACGCGCTCGTCCAGGCATGCCGTCGGATCAAACCTCTCGGTCAGCCCGTCGGCGGCGGAGCGGGTGAGTGTCTGTGCGGTCATACGAGCAGCAAACCCCATGCTACTCAGGCAAACCTCAACCGCCGCTAAGAAAAGAAGAAATAACGGCGACCGGGCGCGGGCGAGCTTGCGCTCAGGCGAGCGTGCCCGGCGAGCCGCCGTGCCCGGCCACTCGTTCGGCCTTGCGGCGGGTCATGCGCTTGGAGCTCAGCCATCCCCAGCCACCGACCGCGACGACGGGCACCACGAACATCATCGAGATGTACCAGTGCATCATGCAGGCCAGCAGCGGCGCCATCGCCGCCAAATCTAGCACGCGCTCACCACGCCTCATCAGGCGGCGCTTCGGTCCGCCGCGAGCCGGCGCCATCGCCGCCCGCGAGCGCTGCGCGTGCTCGGCGGCGACGAACGAAGAGCACGAACAGCAGCCCCGTCAAGGCGATCGCCACGCCGACGATGATCAGCGCGAGCGGCGCCTTGGAGCTCTCGGGCGTCCAGTAGAGCTGGCCGGCGATCGCGCCCTTGGTGGCGCCGACCGCGATCGGCACCTGCCAGTTGAAGATCAGCATGCGCTGGCCCTTGTTCTTGACCTTCGCCGGCGGCACCGGTGACATCCAGTGGATGCGGTGGTCGTGCCATTCGAACTGGCCGGTGCGGTCGATCACCCGCCACCGCGGCGGATCGCTCGCGCTGGCGCTCGCCGGGACGGTCACCTGCGCGTAGAAGTTCGTGTTCAGATACGTCGCCGGCGAGCGCACGTTCTGCTCGACGGTGCCGTTGGCGAGGACCCGGGCGTAAGGCTCGCCTTCGTACCCGTAGATCGTCACCGTCTTACCTGTGTGGTTGGTCAGCAGGATGCGGTCGGCGAACTCGAGCACCTGGAAGCTGAGCCCGGGTACGCTCGGTGTGACGGCGGTGATGTTGGAGCGGTACTGGTAGCTCGAGCCCTGGTCGTTGATCGGATTGCCGCTCTCCGTCGCTGCGGTGCTCGCGGCAAGCGACGCTGGGCTCAGCAGCAGCGGTGCTCCGAGGCACGCGACGGCGCCCAGCAGCGCGATGAACATGCGACGGGCCATGCGCCATCGACCGTAGCGCAGGCGGACTGGCGTCATGTCCCCACGGCGGACAGCAGCCACAGGCCGAAGCTCGTGAACGCGACCATCACCGCGAGCATCCAGTACTGGCTGCGCACGGCCTCTTCGGGGTCCTTGTAGAGCACGAGCGCACGGTCGTGCGCGAGCGCGAGGCCGCTCACGTGGCCGATGATGAGCGCCGCCACCTGGACGTACCAGATCGCGGCGTAGGAGATCACGTGGTAATCGATCTGGTAGCTGCTCGTGCCGAAGATGTTCGCGCCGTTGCCGAGCGGATCGGAGGCCAGGTAGACGATCGCCTGGCTCTGCCAGATCAGCAGCGAGAAGTAGTGCGCGAGCACATAGGCAAACGCGATCGGCACGAGCGTGTGCGCGAACGTGCGCGTCAGCATGCTCGTGTCGTAGCGGTCGCTGACGTTGTGCACCCCGCGGATCCCGACCCGGTAGACACCGAAGATCACGAGGATGCAGAGCACGAGCCCAGCCGAGTACGCGAGCTCCTGCGCTGGTGTCGAACCAAAGCCGACTGTTTCGAAGACGCTCTGCAGGCTCGGCTCGTTGGTGCGCCAGACGCCGCCGTTGCTGAAGCCGTCGAAGGTCGTCGTGCCGATCAGCGTGCAGATCAGCGCGACCATGCCGGCGCCGACCTTCAGGTCTGTCACTCCGCTCAGCGGCCGGCGCACATACACCGCGCCGTCCTCCCGCCGCACGAGCGCCGACAGCTTGGAGATCAGGTTGAAGTACACGCCGAAGCCGTCGGCCTGCGAGCACCATTCCTCGACGCCGAACAGCGCCATCCCAGCGAGCATCGCCAGGAAGTACGCCAGCGACAGCGCCGCGAGCGTCGCGGGATGGTCTTTTTCGACGTAGACCAGCTCGAGCCACGCAAAGCCGACGATCACCGCGACCGCCGGCCACACGCCGAGCCACTGCGGGTAGCGCAGCGGCGGCCTCCAGGGCCGCCCTCGGCGCAGAGCACGCGCGAGCGCCGCGATCACCCGCCCGCACGTCCGCCACGGGTTGAACGCTCGGAAGACGTCCCCGAGCAGCACGCTCGCGACGGGGATCCCGACCCAGAAGATGACGTACAGGAAGGTCACCGAGAAGTTCGCCTGTGTCACCTGCGCGCCGTCGAAGCCGCTGTAGACGACGAGCGCGAACAGCGCCACGCCGGCGAGGCTCGCAAGCCATTCCACGGGGGTCGGTAGCAGGAACAGCCTGCGCAGGCGCGGGTGCTGAAGCTGCGGGCTCCTCCACATCGTCGAGAGCGCCACGAACGACACGACCAGCACGATCGCCGCTGTCCAGCTGAACAGCCACACGGGGATCGGCAGGTCGGCCTTGCCGACGATGCCGTGCGCGTCGGCGCTCGCCGGCAACGCCAGCGCCACGAGGCCCTGAGCACCGAGCAGGACTGCCAGCGTGCGCCGCGAGGGGGCTCTCATGCGTGGCGCAGTCTATGCAAGGGCATGACGCTGGTTCGCCGATCGACGCCGCTCTGGCGTACCCTCCGCTGGATGCTGAGCGTGCCGCTTGCTGCGTCCACGGATATCTCCGCTGTGTTCCAGCTCGGCCCGCTGGCGATCTTCGGCGTGCTCTACGCGCGGCGCGTACGCACGCTCGCCGAGGACGGCCACCCGGTGCCCGGCTGGCGCCAGGCGTGTTTCTACGGTGGCGTCGTCGTGGTCGCGGCAGCGCTCACGTCGCTCGGCCCCGCCAGCCAGGACCTGCTGTGGGTGCACATGGTCGAGCACCTGTTGCTCGGCGACATCGCCGCGCTGCTGATCGTGCTGGGCCTCACCGGCCCGCTGATCGCGCCGATCCTGCGTATCCGTTTCTTCGATCGCCTGCGCGTGCTCGCGCATCCCCTCGTCGCCTTTCCGCTGTGGATGATCGACCTGTACACGTGGCACCTGCCGTTCTTCTATGAAGCCGCTTTGCGCCACTCGGGTATCCACGCGCTCGAGCACGCGATGTTCCTCGGCCTCGGGATCAACATGTGGATGCCCCTGTTCGGGCCGCTGCCGATGCCCAAATGGTTCGGCAACCTCGGCAAGCTGATCTACATAGTCGCGGTGCGCCTCGCCGGCACCGTGCTGGGCAACATCTTCGTGTGGTCGGGCACGATCTTCTATCCGTTCTACATCCACGGCGAGGCCCATTTCCACATCTCGCCGCTCGCCGACCAGAGCATTGCCGGGGCGATCATGATGATCGAGGAGTCGATCCTCACGCTGGGTCTGTTCTGCTGGTTGTTCCTGCGCACCGCGCACGAGAGCGAGGAACGCCAGGAGCTGCTCGAGTACGCCCAGGCACGCGGCCTGGAGCTCACCGAGTCCCGCGCCGCGCGGGCGGTCGCAGCCGGCCGCGGCGCCGAGCTGCGCCAGCGCCTGGAGTCGCGCGCCGAGGCCTACGCCCAGGTCGAGGCGGCGTCGAACGCACCAGACCCGCTGCCCACCGGCTCGGGGCCACCCGAGCGCAGCTGATCGCGAGGCTGCTGGCATGTGCGCCGGTTGCGCAATGGCCGCCGCGTCGGCCGCGAGCGGCCTCAGGACGTGGATGCAGTCCCAGGACATCCCGTGGCTCACGCCGCGGCGCATGCGCCGGCTGACGATCGCCGCGATGTGCGCCGCCGGCGTCGTCTCGACGATCGGCTTCTCAGGCTCGACGCCGCCGACGCACAGCGCCCCAGCGGCTCACCACCGCGTCGCGAATCGAGCGACACGCCCCGAGAACCTGCGGCGGTGCCGGCCGGGAGCGCAATGCCTGCGGCGTGGGTGATCGAAGCGGTGCGCAACTTCGACCACACGGTCGGCTCGGTCGTGCCGGTCGGCTTCGAGGCGGAAACGTCGACTGCATCGCGGCGCTAGTCGCCGACGAGCGTCTGGAGGCGCTGCCGGCTTCGGTCGATCAGCTCGTCACCTGGGATGCCGACACCCATCACCCGCTGCCCGCGCCGCCCGCCAGTGGCTCGGTCTCACGACTACCGTCAGGCGCGCCGCTCAGCGGTGTCCTACCCCTCGGTTAGGGCGCCGTAGGCCAAGCGATACAAGGACGCAGGGAGCGTGGCGTGCTTCGCACGCGAGCGACCGAGGACGCAGTAGCGCGCCGGCCTACGGCGCCCTAACCGCCGGCGACGGCGGGCAGGATCGTCAGCTCCGCGCCGTCGACGACCGGCGTCGCGAGCCCGTCGAGGAAGCGGATGTCTTCGCCGGCGAGGTACACGTTGACGAAGCGTCGCAGCGAGCCGTCGTCGTCGGACGATCCGCGCGCGCAGCTCCTCGTGGCGCTCGAACAGCCCGTCGAGCACCTCCTGCACGGTCGCGCCGTCGATCTGCGCTTCGGCCTCGCCGCCGGCGGCGGCGCGCAGCTGCGTGGGGATCTTCACGACGACGCCATCAGACGCGTCACTCGCTCGCCGACACCGCGCCTCGAAGGCCTCGACGCGTCGGCGCGATCGTCTGCGTCTCGAAGGTGCCGCGCACCGCGTCGAGCGTCTTCAGACCCTCGCCGGTGATCACCAGCACGACGCGCTCGTCCGGGTCGATGTCGCCGCGCGCGGCGAGCTTGCGCAGCACCGCGGTCGTGACGCCGCCGGCGGTCTCGGTGAAGATGCCCGTCGTCTCGGCCAGCAGCGCGATGCCGGCGCGGATCTCCTCGTCGCTGACGGCATCCACCGAGCCGCCGGTGCGCCGCGCGAGATCGAGCGCGTACGGGCCGTCGGCGGGGTTGCCGATCGCCAGCGACTTGGCGATCGTGTCCGGCTTCACCGGCCGGCAGACGTCGTGGCCGGCGGCGAACGCGCTCGCCACCGGCGCGCAGCCCTCGGCCTGCGCGCCGTTCATGCGCGGCAGCGGGCGGTCGGGCCCTCGATGAGGCCGAGCTCGCTCCACTCCTGGAAGCCTGCGGCGATCTTCGTGAACAGCGAGCCCGAGGCGATCGGCACGACGCAGCGGTCGGGCAGCTCCCAGCCGAGCTGCTCGGCGATCTCGAACGCCAGCGTCTTTGAGCCCTCGGCGTAGTAGGGGCGCAGGTTGATGTTCACGAACGCCCAGTCGCGCTCGGCGCAGAGCTCGGTGCACAGGCGGTTGACGTCGTCGTAGTTGCCTTCCACGCCGACGAGGTGCGTGCCGTAGACGCCGGTCGCGAGGACCTTCTGCTCCTCGAGGTCGGCCGGGATGAAGACGTAGGAGTCCAGCCCGAGCGCGGCCCCGTGGGCGGCGACCGAGTTGGCGAGGTTGCCGGTCGAGGCGCACGCGATCGTCTCGAAGCCCAGCTCGCGCGCCCGCGCGACGGCGACCGACACGACGCGGTCCTTGAACGAGTGCGTCGGGTTGGCCGCGTCGTTCTTGACCCACACCTCGCGCAGGCCGAGGCTTGCAGCGAGCCGGTCGGCGCGGATCAGCGGCGTGCAGCCGGCCGGCAGCCCGACGCGCGAGGCCAGCCGGCCCGAGGGGCCGGGAGGCCCGCCTGCGAGCGGCAGGAAGTCCGCGTAGCGCCAGATGTTCTGCGGACCGCCCTGGATGCGGCGGCGCAGCTCGCCCACGTCGCGACTGCTGGCGCTGTGGTCGTAGGCGACCTCCAGCGGCCCGAAGCAGCGCTCGCACACGTACAGCGCCTCGAGCGGATACTCCGCCTTGCACTCCTTGCACTGCAGATGACTCACAGCCATTGGGGCTCCTTCGCTCTAGTCTTCGCCTTGTCACGTGTGGCGAAGAGCGCGAAGCCCGGCCACACATCACCTGGAATTGGCACCGTTCCCGCCTGTGACTTGGCGGTGGTTGCCGGGGTTTCGTAGGGCCAGTCCCTCCACCCCTCTCGATGTGTACAGCTATGTGCTGCGGCAGTCTAGCAACCGTTATCGGCGCATGCAAGGCGCGTCGTGAGCGGCACTGGACGCCGCTCGGGTAACGTCGCCCCACGCCCGGTGTAGGCCCCTGCCAGTGAGCACGCCCACGCCACGAGCTCGACCAGCGCACCGGCACCGCCGGCACGCCCTTTCGCTTCGCCTCGCCTGACACGCAGGCGGCGGATGCTGATGATCGTCAACCCGTACGCCACGACCGTCTCTGACCGCCTGCGCAACCTCGTCGTCTACGCGCTCGCAGGGCCGCTTCGAGGTCGACGCGGTCGACACCGAGGCACGGGTCACGCGACCGAGCTGTGCCGCGAGGCCGCGCACGAGGGCTACGACGTCGTCGTCGCCTTCGGCGGCGACGGCACCGTCAACGAAGCCGCCAACGGGCTCTGCTCGGCTCCCCCACCCCGCTGTGCTGCCTGCCGGGCGGCTCGGCGAACGTGTTCGCCAAGATGCTCGGCATCCCCGGCGACGTCGTCGACGCGACCGAGCACCTGCTGGCGATGGCCGACGACTGGCGCCCGCGCAAGGTCGACCTCGGCGTCGTCAACGGCCGCTGCTTCACGTTCGCCTCGGGTCTCGGTCTCGACGCGAGCGTCGTCGAGCGCGTCGACGCGAACCCGCAGCATGAAGGCACGGCTGGGGCCGTACTTCTTCACGTGGGTCGCGGTCACCACGTTCATGCGCCGCTACCTGCTCTGCCCGCCGCGGCTGCAGGTGCAGGCCGGCGACGGTCACGAGCAGCTCGACGGCGTCACCGCGATCGTGCAGAACGGCTGCCACGTTCACCTACTTCCAGAACCGCCCGATCGAGATCGCCGACGGCGCGGCGCTCGACTCCGGCGCGCTCGCCGGCGGCGTGCTGCGCAGCGCGAGCCTGCCGTCGATGCTGTCGATCGCCTGGCGGGCGTTCTCGCCGCGCGCGCGTGTCGCCGGCAACCGGCAGGTCAGCCCGCTGCGCGACCTGCAGGAGCTGACCGTGCGCAGCGCCGACGAGCGACCGCTGCCGCTGCAGGTCGACGGCGACTACCTCGGCGAGGTGAGCGAGGCGCGCTACTCGATCCTGCCGAACGCGCTCAACGTGATCTCCTAGCGACCAGTGCGGCGCGGGCCCCGCGAGCTGGCGTCAGGACGGCGCCAGCGCAATCCTGTAGCCGCGTCCACGCTGATGCGGGAAGGACTCGTAGAACGCCGCGCTCTGCTCGGCGGACAGCAGATCGATGCGCCGTGCGCCGGACCTCGCCAAGGCCTGCTCGAGCAGTCCTCGCCCGACGCCGCGCCGGCGCGCGCCTTCAGCCACCACCAGGCATGAGAGGTACGCCTGGATTGCTCCGTCGCTCAACGCATATGCGAAGCCGATCACCTCGCCGCCCGCCTGTGTCGCGACGAGGGCCACGACGCCTGGCGCAAGCAGTGCTCGCAGCGTGATCTTCTGGTCCTGCACGAACGTCGTCCACCCCTCCAGCTCGCACAGCCGCACGATCTCCTCGAGATGCTCCGGCGCGAAATCGACGATCCGCATCGGACCCGGGTGTGCTCGGCGCGCTCCGCGCCTAGGCAGTGGCGCCCGGCGTCACGCGGTAGGCGTCGAACACCGACTCGATGTTGCGCAGGCGCGTGATCGCGCTCTTCAGCGAGTGCGTGTCGGCGACCTCGACGACGAAGCGGTTCTTGACCATCGGCGGCGTCGACAGGCAGCGCGCTTCGAGGATGTTGGCGCCCGACTCCGAGAACGCGCGCGAGAGATCCTCCAGCAGGCGGTGGCGGTCCCACGCGTCGATCTGGATCTCCACGACGAAGCCGGTCGACTGGTCGCCTTCCCAGGCGACGCTGGCGAAGCGCTCGGGGCTCTTGCGCAGCAGCTGCGCGTTGGGGCAGTCGTCGCGGTGGATCGTGATCCCGCGCCCGAGCGAGATGTAGCCGACGATCTCATCGCCCGGGACCGGGCGGCAGCACTTGGCCAGGCGCAGCATCACGTCCTCGACGCCTTCCACGCGGATCCCGTACTGACCGGAGGACTTGGTCGGGCGCCGGCGCGCGCGCCCGACGCGCAGCAGGTCCGCTGCGCCGTCGTCGCCGTCGGCCGCCTCGCCCTGCTTGAGGCGCTGCATGACCTTGTTGACGACGAGCTTCGGCGAGACCTTGGCCGCGCCGAGCGCGATGTAGAAGTCGTCGGCCTTGCGGTAGCCGACCTCGCGGATCACGTCCGCCAGCAGCGCCGAGCCGGTGATCTTCTGCGCCGGCAGGCCCTGTTTGCGCAGGTGCTCCTGCAGCAGCTCGCGGCCGGTGTGCTCGGTGTCCTGGCGCGACTCGGCCTTGAACCACGCCTTGATCTTGTTGCGCGCGCGCGTCGTCTTGACCATCGCCAGCCAGTCGCGCGAGGGGCCGCGCTCGCGCTTGGCGGTGAGGATCTCGACGATGTCGCCGGAGCGCAGCTCGTAGTGCAGCGGCACGATCTTGCCGTTGACGCGCGCGCCCACGCAGCGGTGGCCGATCTCGGTGTGCACCTCATAGGCGAAGTCCAGCGGCGTGGCGCCCGCGGCGAGCGACTTGACTTCGCCCTTGGGCGTGAAGACGTAGACCTCCTCCTCGAAGAGGTCGGTGCGCAGCGTCTCCATGAACTCGCGGGGATCGGAGAGCTCCTTCTGCCAGTCGAGCATCGAGCGCAGCCACTTGAGCTTGGCGTCCTCGCCGGCGGCCGGCCAGCCGACGTGCTCCTCGCCGGTGCCGCCGGGCTGCTTGTACACCCAGTGCGCGGCCACCCCGAACTCGGCCATCTCGTGCATCTCGTGCGTGCGGATCTGGATCTCCAGCGGCCGGCCCTCCGGCCCGATCACGGTCGTGTGCAGCGACTGGTACATGTTGAACTTGGGCATCGCGATGAAGTCCTTGAAGCGGCCCGGCAGCGGCTTCCACAGCGAGTGGATCACGCCGACCGTGCCGTAGCAGTCCTTGACCGAGTCGACGATCACGCGCATCGCGGTGAGGTCGTAGATCTCGTTGAACTCGCGGCCCTTCTTGGTCATCTTCGAGTAGATCGAGTAGAAGTGCTTGGCGCGCCCGGCGATCTGCGCCTCGATGCCGACGCTCGGCCAGCTCGCTGCGCAGGTAGTCGCCGGCCTCGCTGACGTAGCGCTCGCGCTCGTCGCGCTGCTGGGCGACGAGGCCCTTGATCTCCTGGTACTTGCGCGGGTGCAGCGTCGCGAACGCGAGGTCCTCGAGCTCCCACTTGATCGCGTGGATGCCCAGGCGGTGGGCGAGCGGCGCGTAGATCTCGAGCGTCTCGCGCGCCTTCTCCATCTGCTTCTGCTTGGGCATCGCGTCGATCGTGCGCATGTTGTGCAGGCGGTCGGCGAGCTTGATCAGGATGACCCGCACGTCGGTGGCCATCGCGACCATCATCTTGCGGTAGTTGTTGGCCTGCGCCTCGTCGCGCGACTGGAAGGTGATGCCGGTCAGCTTCGTGACGCCGTCGACGACCGCGGCGATCTCCTCGCCGAAGCGCTCGCGGACCTCCTCGAGCGAGGCCGAGGTGTCCTCGACCGTGTCGTGCAGCAGCGCCGCGCACAGCGTCTCGGTGTCCAGGCGCATGCTCGCGCAGATCCGCGCGACGCCGACCGGGTGCACGATGAAGTCCTCGCCTGACTTGCGCCGCTGGTCGGCGTGGTGCTCGCAGGCGAACACGAACGCGTCCTGCACGCGCGCGCGGTCGATCTCGACCGACGGAGTCCGCCGCGTGCTCGGAGACGATCGCGAACAGGTCGTTCAGCAGGCGGCGCTCGGAGCGACTCAGTCCGATCGCGGGCGTCACCGCCTCGACGCCCGGCTCGCCCGGCGTCTCAAGCTCGACCAGCGGCTGCTCGTGCAGGCTCACCGCAGCCTCCGCCACATCCTCGAGCACGGTGGCGTCCGCCAGCTCCGTGAGCTGTGAGTGCTTGGGATCCTCGGCGATAGCCATGTTCTAAGGGTAGGGGACAAGCGGGCCGGATTGAAGACGCCGTCCGCTCACAGCGCGAACAGCACAAGCTCCTCCTCCGCCGGCGCCTCCTCGGGCGCATCGCCGCGCTCGGGCTCGGGCTCGCGCACCTGCGCGTGGCGAAGCACGAGCCGTGGCTCGCTGACGCCGTTCCACTCGTTGACCTCGAGCGTGAACGTCGCGTCCAGCTCGCCGGCGGATCCGGCGTCCGCAAGCGGCAGCCGCCCGCCGCTGCCGAAGGCGACCGCCCGCGCCCGCGTTCCGCGCGACTCGACAGTGAAGCGCACGTGCTTGCCTTCGCCCATCGGTCTGACGTCGGTGAACGTGGCGTCGGCGATCATCAGCGAGACGCTCGGGTTGCCGCGTCCGAACGGCGCGAGGAATGCGAGCTCCTCCGCCAGCGACATGCCGAGCTCCTCGCCACCGACTACCGCGTCCACGCGCTCGACCGCGACAAGGTCCTGTGGCCTCAGCACGCGCTCGGCGTGGGCGCACAGCGCGGTCGCGAAGTCGGGCACGCGTGCACGCTCGATCTCGAGGCCCGCGGCGGCGCGGTGGCCGCCGTAGCGCAGCAGGTGCTCGGCGCACGCACGCAGCCCGCCGAGCAGGTCGAACGCCTCGATGCTGCGTCCCGAGCCCTTGCCCGTCTCCCCGTCGAGCGCGATCAGCACGACAGGGCGACCGCTGCGCTCGACCAGCCGCGAGGCGACGATCCCGATCACGCCCGGGTGCCAGTCCTCCCCGGCCAGCACGTAGGCCGCGCGCTCGCCCTGCTCGGCCATCTGCGCCTCGGCTTCGAAGCGGATGCGCGCCTCGAGCTGGCGGCGCTCGTGGTTGGCGCGGTCGAGCTCGCCCGCGATCTGCGATGCGCGCGTGGCGATCCTCGGTCAGGATCAGCTCGAGGCCGGCGTCGGCACGGTACAGCCGCCCGGCCGCGTTCAGCCGCGGCGCCAGCGCGAACGCGACGGCGCGCTCGTCGACGCTTGCCGGGGTCGACGCCGGCGACGGCCATCAGCGCGCGCAGCCCGGGCTTGGTCGTGCCCGCCAGCGCGCGCAGCCCGCGACGCACGAGCGTGCGGTTCTCGCCCGGCAGCGGGACCACGTCGGCGATCGTCGCGAGCGCCACCAGGTCGAGATCCTGCTCGAGCGTCCGGCGCTCGAGCATCCCGCGGGCGCGTCCGGCTGCCGCCTCGCCCGCCTCGCCGCCGGCGAGCGCGTCGATCAGCGCCTGCGCGAGCTTGTAGGCGACCGCGGTCGCGCACAGGTCCGCGCACGGGTAGCCGCACAGTCGCGGGATGCACGATCGGCGCCTGCGGCAGCACGCCGTCAGCGCGCGGCGCGTGGTGGTCGGTGACGACCACCTCGATGCCGAGCGCCCGCGCCAGCTGCGACCTCCTCGACGGCGGTGATCGCGCAGTCGACCGTCACCAGCAGCCGCGTGCCGCGCGCGGCGAGCCGGCGCACGGTCGCCGCGTTCAGACCGTAGCCGTCGCTCGCGCGGTCGGGCAGGTAGAAGTCGACGTCGGCTCCGAGCTCGCGCAGCGTGCGCACCAGCACGGCTGTCGAGCAGACGCCGTCGACGTCGTAGTCGCCGTGGATCGTGATCCGCGTGCCGTCGCGCGACGTGGCGCAGGATCACAGCCACCGCCTCGTCGATGCCCGCGAAGGCCGCCGGCCGGTGCTCCTCGCCGCCCGCCAGGAAGACCCGCGCGCCGCGTCGGCTCGGCCAGGCCCCGGCGCACCAGCACCTGCGCGAGCGCTGCGCTCACGCCCAGCTCGCGGCGCAGCCGCTCCACCTCGGCGGCGGGCAGTCGGCGATCTCAAAGCGGCGGGGCGGCACGCGGCGAGACTACGGGCAGGGTGAGACGGAACCGCCGGCGCAAACCCGCCGGCACCGGTGGAGCCTCGCGCTAGTAGCCGGCGAACGGCGGGCGGCTGCGATCCCCGCGCGTTCGCGGCGCATGCCCTCGAGGTAGACGAGCGCGATGCCGATCAGCGCGCCCGGCACCGCGTACAGCACGACGGCGATGTCGGTCGCCTTTTCGCCGGGGATGCGCAGCGCGGAGACTTTCACCGAGTAGATGATCAGGCCGACGACGATCGCGCCGATCAGCGAGCCGACGAACGCGCCGACGATCCCGCCCCAGAAGCGGTCGGGCAGGAAGATCGTGAAGTGCCAGATCGCCAGACCCATGATCACCCAGGCGAGCAGTCCCATCAGCGCGGCCTCCCGTGGCGTTTGTTGCGCGCGCGTCCGCGGACGCGGCTTGGGCGTCTTCCTTGAGCACCAGGTCCTCGGGCGTGAGGTCGGCCGTCGGGTCGCGCGCGGGCTCGGGCTCGGCCTCGGGCTCAGGCGGCGGCGCTGGAGCCGCAACCGTGGCGCTGCTCTCGACGGCGCGCGCGCGGCGCCCGCCGGCGGCGGGTGCGCCATTGGGCTCGCCATCGACGTCGAGGTCGCGAACGAGTTCCTGGAACTCATCCCGCGAGATCTGCTGGCCTGGCTGCTCCGGCGCGACGAGGCTGCCCCGGCGCGTGCGCCTGCGCTTGTGCTCCGGCTCGACGTCCTCGGGGGCGCCGCTCGCGGTCGTCGCGTAGGCGGGCACCACGCCCAGTTCGCGCACGATCCGCGCGCGCCGCGCGCGGTAGCCGGGCTCGCGCTCCTTCCAGTGCGTCAGCACCGGCGAGGCGATGAAGATCGATGAGTACGCGCCCGAGGCGATGCCGACCATCAGCGCGAACGCGAAGTCCTTCAGCGTTTCGCCGCCGAACAGCAGCAGCGCGAGCACCGGCAGCAGCGTGCAGAAGCTCGTCGCCAGCGATCTGCGTGAGCACCTCGGACATCGAGCGGTTGACGATCTGCGAGAACGCCGCGCGCGGCATCCGCGGCACGTTCTCGCGCACTCGGTCGAAGACGATGATCGTGTCGTACAGCGAATACCCGAGGATCGTCAGCAGCGCGGCGACCGTCGCGGTCGTCACTTCCCTCCCGGTGAGCGAGTAGACGCCGGCCGTGATCAGCAGGTCGTGCATCAGCGCGATCAGCACCGGCACCGCGTACTTCCACTCGAAGCGCAGCGCGATGTAGGCGGAGATCACCAGCAGCGAGGCGATGATCGCGATCACCGCGCTGTTGGCGACGGTTTTCCCGAACGTCGGCCCGATCGAGGTCGAGGAGAAGTCCTTGGTGCCCGGATGCTGGGGGCCGTTGCCGAAGGCCGTGTTGAGGTCGCGTTCGACCGTCTTGAGCTGTTCGGGGTCGAGCGTCTTGGTCGAGATCTGGTAGCCGTCGCCGCCGATGCTCTTGTTGGTGAACTTCTGCACCTGGGCGTTGGCGTAGCCGGCGGCGCGTCATCGACTTTCGCGACTTCCGGCCTCGGTGACCGGCCTGATGAACGCCGTCTGGATGCGCGTGCCGCGACTTGAAGTCGATGCCGAAGTTCAGCCCTTTGCCGCCGATCGCGAGCGCGCCGATCAGCAGGATCGTGCCCGACAGCGAGAAGAACCACTTCGACGCGCCCATGAAGTCGAACGTCCAGCCCTTTTGCCTGCGGCGCGGCGCCGAGCGCCGACGGATGTGTGACCAGCGCGCGAGCGGCTCATCGACGCCGAGCGCCGCCTGCGTGGCGAGCACGGCGGTGAACAGCGACACCAGCGTGCCGATGCCGAGCGTGAACGCGAAGCCCTTGACTTCCGCGGTGGCGAGCGCGAACAGGATGAACGCCGTCATGAACGTCACGACGTTGGCGTCGACGATCGCCGCGAAGCCGCGCTTGTAGCCGGTGGCGATCCCGGAGACGATCGATCTTCCGCCGCGGATCTCCTCCTTGACGCGCTCGAAGATCACGATGTTGGCGTCGGCGCGACGCCGATCGTGAGGATCAGGCCGGCGATGCCCGGCAGCGTCAGCGTGACCGGGATCAGCTTGATCAGCGCGAAGAAGTAGACGCCGTAGATGACGAGCCCGCCGACCGCGATCAGGCCGAGCACGCGGTAGAAGATCAGCAGGAACAAGCACACGACGGCGAAGCCGGCGAGACCGGCGATCAGCCCCTGGTTGAGCGCCTGTTTGCCGAGCGTCGCCGAGACCTGCGAGCGCGAGATCAGGACGAGCTTGACCGGCAGCGCGCCGGACTGCAGCTCGTTGGCGAGGTTCTGCGCGGTCGTGATCGTGAAGCCGCCGGAGATCTCCGAGCCGGTGGAGGCGTCGATCCCTTCCGGGTACTTGGTGAAGTCGATCGACGGCACCGTGATCAGCTGCCCGTCGAGCACGACCGCGAAGTGCTGCAGCGCCTCTTCCTTGCTCGACCCCTGGCAGCTGCGCTTCCTGGCCGCGGTGAGCGATTTCCTTGGTGACCTTTTCGCACACCGTCTTCCCGTGCGAGGTGAAGCCGAAGGTGACGTTGGGCTGCCCGGTGGATTCGTCGTTGCTCTGCGTCGGGTTGGTGACGTTGTCGCCTTCCAGAACGGGGTCGTCCTTGAGGACGTACCAGCTGTTGGGCGAGGGGTTGGTGACCTTGCCGGAGGTGCTTTCGACCGGGTGTGCCTGCACCAGCACCGTGCCGGGGTTGACGCGCACCGCCTTGAGCTTGGCGCCCTTCGGCTGTTTGCCGACGTTGGTGTACAGGTTCTGTTCGGTTTCTTCCGGGCCCTTGACGACCCGTTCGTGCGCCGTGTCGAGCAGGTACCAACTGCCGTAGATGCATTCTTTGACCTGCTCCGGGGTGCAGCCGCGACTCCAGGTCGTGTCGCTCTTGCGCAGTTCGGCCGGACGCTTTGCGGCGCGCAGGACCGCCTGGTACTCGGGCAGCCCCGCCGTCACGCCGCCGGGCCCGGCGGCGGTCGTGTCGCCGGTGGCCGTGCCTTCGGTGGGTGCGGGCTGGCCGCTCGGGCCGATGACGTTCTTCTCCCAGTCATAGAACTGCAGCTGCGCGGTCTTGCCGACCTCGGCCTGGGCCTGTCCGGCGTCTTTGACTTCGGGCAGCGCCACATCGATCTCGATCGTTACCCGAGCGCTGGATTTCCGGATTGGCGACGCCCAGCTGATCGACGCGCTTGCGCATGATCGTGATCGCGCGTTCGAGCGATTCGGTGTCGACTTTCGCCGCGGCGGTCGGCTTGGCCTGGTAGACGAGCTCGACGCCGCCCTTGAGGTCGAGTCCGAGGTGCGTCTTCTTGAACGACGATCGCCGCCGCCGAAGCGGCAGCAGGCCGGCGACGATCAGCAGGATGAAGGCGTTGCGGCGGCGGTCGGTCATCGTCTCAGAGACTACTTATCGGGGGTAAGCACGAGCAAAAGCCCGCCGTCGTCGTCGTAGGCCGGGAACATGTCGGCTTTCGCGGTGGCCGCGACGTCGCGTTCGCCTGCGACCTGCACGGGCACCTCGAGCGCGCGCACGCCCCACTCCAGCACCGTCGCCACCGGGTCGTCGCCGTTGGCGAAGCTCAGCCCGAGCACCTGCTCGACGCGCTGGCCGATCACGTCCTCCTCCTCCAGGCCCGTGAACGCGAACGAGTTCTTGCCGCAGCCGATCACGCGACCCTCGCCGTCGCACACGAAGAACGCGGCGTCCGGCGCCGGGTAGTAGTCGTCGAGCAGTTCGAACAGGAACGCGAAGCCGCACTTCGCGCAGCCCTTCGGCTGGCGCGTGAAGCCGATGTTGCGGTCGAGCTCTGAGGTGCGGTGACCGCAGTTGGGGCAGATGAACGGATGGGTCATGGCGTCCACACAGAGTACGCAAGCGGGCCGTGAAGGTCGGCGGTCGACTTGCGAGCCACATGGCGCAGACTGAGCAGCTCTCAGAACAGCGACGTGCTCGAGCCGTGCGGGCGCCTCGATGCCGAGGTGCGCGAAGGCGGCCGCCGTGGCGGTCGCGCCCCCGCGGGGTGCGCTTGATCAGGCCCTCCTGCAGCAGGTAGGGCTCGTACACGTCCTCGATCGTGTCCTGCTCCTCGCCGACCGCGACCGCCAGCGTCGACAGGCCGACCGGCCCGCCGGCGAACTTCGCGCAGATCGCGCGCAGGATCTCGCGGTCGAGGCGGTCCAGCCCGCGCTCGTCGACCTCGAGCATCGCGAGCGCCGCGTGCGCCGCCTGCTGCGGTGACCACCCCCGCCATCCGCACCTCGGCGAAGTCGCGCACGCGCTTGAGCAGCCGGTTGGCCACGCGCGGGGTGCCCCGGCTGCGAGCCGCGATCGCGAGCGCGCCGTCGTCCTCGAGCTCGATCTCGAGGATCCCGGCCGAGCGGCGCACGATGATCGCGAGCTCCTCGACCGCGTAGGGCTCCAGGCGCGCCTGGATGCCGAAGCGGTCGCGCAGCGGCGTCGTCAGCAGGCCGGTGCGCGTCGTCGCGCCGATCAGCGTGAACGGCGGCAGCTCGAGCGTCACGACGCGCGCGCCGGCGCCCTGCCCGACGGTGATCGGCAGACGGTGATCCTCCATCGCCGGGTAGAAGGTCTCCTCGAGCGTGCGCGCCAGCCGGTGGATCTCATCGACGAAGAACACGCTGCGCGGCTCGAGCGCCGTCAGAAATGCCGCGATGTCTCCCTTGCGCTCGAGCGCCGGTCCGGCGGTCTGCACGAACGGCACCTCCAGCTCGGCCGCGACGATCTGCGCGAGCGAGGTCTTGCCGAGTCCGGGCGGCCCGGCGAGCAGCAGGTGATCGAGCGCGTCGCCGCGCGCGCTGCACGCCTCGATCGCCACGGCGAGCTGCTCGCGCAGCGTCTCCTGGCCGACGAACTCCGCGAGCCGACGCGGGCGCAGCGAGCGGTCGAGCTCGTCCTCGGCGACGAGGTACGGCGTCTGGATACGGCCCCGACATCGGGCGTGCCGTTCAGGGTGCTCATCGTGTCCCCCAGCGGCTCACGACGCCGAGCGCGCCATCCGCAGCGCTCCTCCGAGCAGCTCCTCCGCGCTGTCGCCGTCGAGCGTCACGCAACAGCTCGTCGGCCTCAGCCGGCGCATAGCCCAGCTCGAGCAGGCCGTCGCGCGCCAGCCGCCGCGGGTCCTGCGCCTCGCCGCGGCGCGCGAGGATCGGCGTGCGCGCCGCGCCGGGCGGGTGGGCTCCGATCCCTTCCACACCCACCTTCTCGCGCAGCTCGACGATGATCCGCTCGGCGGTGCGCTTGCCGATGCCGGGAACCGCCTGGAAGCGGGCGGCGTCGCCCGCCGCGAGCGCGCCGATCAGCTCGCGCGTCGGCGCCGCCGAGAGCACCGCGAGCGCGACCTTCGGTCCGACGGCCTGGACCGAGAGCAGCATCAGGAACAGGTCGCGCTCCTGCTCGGAGTGCGAAGCCGTAAAGCGTCAGCGCGTCGTCGCGCACGATCAGATGCGTGTGCAGCGTCACCTGCTCGCCGACCGCGGGAACGTGCGCGCAGCGTCTGTGCCGAGACCGCCGCGCGATAGCCGACGCCGGCGCACAGAATCACCACGTGGTCGGTGCGCCGAACGGCGACCTCGCCTCGCAGCAGCGCGATCACCGCCCGCTCCGGCGCGTTCGCTGGCGCCGGCGAGCGCCGCCGCCAGCGGCGCGCAGTTGGCGTGGCAGACCGCCACCGCCAGCGCGTCGGCCGCGTGGTCTGGCCGCGGCTCCTCGGCCAGCCCCAGCAGCGTCGTGACCATGCGCGCGACCTGATCCTTCTGGCGCACGGCCGCTGCCGCAGACCGCACCCTTGACCTGCTGCGGGGTGTAGCCCGTGCACGACACACCGTGCTGGCCGGCCGCGAGCATCGACCACGCCGCGCGCCTGCCCGACGGCGAAGGCGGTGCGCACGTTCTGGCCGAAGTACAGCTCCTCGAGTGCCATCGCGTCCGGCTCGTGCTCGTCGAGCAGGGCGTCGACGGCGGCGTGGATCTCGGCCAGGCGACGCTCCGGCGCGAGCTCCGCGCGGGTCGTCGATGACGCCGCCGTCGAGCGCCAGCAGCCGCCCGCCGCGGCGCGCAACGACGCCGTAGCCCGTGTTGGCGAGACCGGGGTCGATTCCGAGGACGATCACGGCCTGTGATTCTGCGCTTGGCGCCGGACGCCTGCCCGCCTGCGCCCCTGACGGTGGCGTACGCTGCCGCGGGTGAGCATCGACTTCGCCGGCGAGGGCCTACTCGACGGGCTCGAGGGCGAGGCCGCGCGCCGAGCGGCTGGCGCTGCTCGAACAGCTCGCCGCCGAAGGCGTGGCGCTGAGCGAACTGCGCCGCACCACGGCCTCCGGCACGATCATCTTCCTGCCCGCCGACCGCGTGATCGTGGGCGAGGAGCGCTACACCTCCGCGCAGGTGTCGGCGATCAGCGGCGTCGAGGAGGACTTCCTGATCGCGGCACGCCGCGCGATGGGCCTGCCGATTCCCGACCCCGGCGAGGCGCTCTACACCGAGGCCGAGCTCGAGTCGGCGAAGCGGACGTTGCTCGCGCGCGAAGCGGGGATCTCCGACGAGGAGATCCTCGAGCTGCTGCGCGTGCTCGGCCGCGGCCTCTCCCAGGCCGCCGAGAGCCTGCGGCTGCTGCCGCTGAAACTCGTGCTCGAGCCGGGCTCAGCGAGCACGACCTCGCGCAGTCGCTACGCACAGGCGGCCGCAGGCGCTCTACCCGATGGTCGATCCGCTCGTCAGCAACATCCTGGCGCTGCATCTGCGGCACACGGCACAGAGCGAGGCGATCAGCGCGCTCGAGCGCAGCGGCGGGCAACTGCCCGGCTCGCGCGAGATCGCCGTGTGCTTCGCCGACCTCGTCGGCTTCACACGGCTCGGCGAGGAGGTCGCCGCCCGAGCGAGCTCGGGCCGCCTCGCCGTGCGCCTGGAGGCGCTCGCCTGCGACGTCGGCCGACGCCGCCGGTGCGCCTCGTCAAGACGATCGGCGACGCCGCGATGCTCGCCTCGCCCGAGCCGCAGCCGCTGCTGGAGGCGGCGCTCGACGCTGATCGACGCTGCCGACGCCGAGGGCGAGGACTTTCCCCAGCTGCGCGCCGGCGCCGCGCTCGGCCGCGCGGTGCCGCGCGCCGGTGACTGGTTCGGGCGCCCGGTGAACCTCGCCAGTCGCATCACCGCGATCGCGCGCCCGGGCAGCCTGCTCGCCGAGCGCGAGGTGCACGACGCGGTCGAGGACGCCTACCGCTGGTCGTACGCCGGCGAGCGCCGCCTGCAAGGGATCCGCGAGCCGGTGAGGCTGTTCAGGCGCGCCGAGCGGCCCGAGCGCCACGGCGCCTGCCCCGACGTCCACAGGTCGTTGAGGGAAACGGCGTCCTTGTAGGTGTCCATGCACTCCCAGAAGCCCTCGTGGCGGAAGGCGCGCAGCTCACCGGCCGCCGCCAGCCGCTCCAGAGGCGCGCGCTCGAGCACGCTGTCGGGCTGCAGGCGGTCGAGCACGGCCGCGTCGAAGCAGAAGAAGCCGCCGTTGATCCAGTGCTCCGAGCGTCGGCTTCTCGCGAAAGCCACTGACACGGCCGTCGGCCGTCGAGCTCGGTAACGCCGAACTGCAGCTGCGGGCGCACGACGGTCATGTGGCGAGCGCCCCGTGCGCGCGTGGAAGTGCAGCAGCGCGTCGAGATCGATGTCGGCGAGCCCGTCCGCGTAGGTCGCGCAGAACAGCCGCTCGCCAGCCAGGCGCGACTCCAGCAGCTTGATGCGCCCGCCCGTCTGGGTCTGCGAGGCCCGTGTCGCACGCACTCGACGCTCACTCCCGCGGGCCAGCTGTGCGTGGCCGCGAAGCGCTCGATCAGCTCGCCCCTGTAGCCGGTCGCGAGCAGGAAGCGGCGAAAGCCCTGCTCGGCGTAGAGCTGGATCACGTGCCACACGATCGGCATGCCGCCGATCTCGACCAGCGGCTTGGGAATCTCCTGCGTGTGCTCCTGCAGGCGCGTGCCGCGCCCGCCGCAGAGGATCACGACCGCAGGGCGCAGCCGCAGGCTCCGCCGGATCTGCGGCGAGCGGCCGCTCAGCCGGCGACACGTTCGAGCACGTCGGCCGACACGTCGAAGTTGGCGTGCACCGCGCTCACGTCGTCGCTGCTCTTCGAGTGTGTCGATCAGGCGCATCAGGCTCGCCGCCTGCGTCTCGTCGATCGGCACGACGCTCGACGGCCGGTAGGCCATCTCGGCGCTCTCCATCTCGACGCCGGCCTCCTCGAGCGCCTGGCGCACGCGCGCGAAGTCGGCGGGCTCGGTGACGACCTCGAAGACGTCCTCGTCGGCGGAGATGTCCTCGGCGCCGGCCTCGACCGCCACCATCAGATCGTCTTCGGAGTAGCGCTCGGCGTCGATCACGATCATGCCCTTCTTGTCGAACAGGTAGGCGACCGAGCCCGGCTCGCCGAGGCTGCCGCCGTTCTTGGAGAACGCGTGTCGCACGTCGGCGCCCGTGCGGTTGCGGTTCTCGGTCAGCGCCTCGACCAGCACCGCCACGCCGCCGGGGCCGTAGCCCTCATAGAGGACCGACTCGATCGCGTCGGCCTCGCCGCCCTCGCCGGTGCCCTTGGCGATCGCGCGCTCGATGTTGTCCTTTGGCATCGACGCTTCCTTGGCCTTGCGCATCGGCGTTCTCGAGCGCGGTGTTGGTCGTCGGGGTCGCCGCCGCCGTCGCGCGCGGCGACCATGATCGCGCGCGTGAGCTTGGAGAACTGCGCGCCCCGGCGCGAGTCGACGATCGCCTTCTTGTGCTTGATGCTCGCCCACTTCGAGTGTCCAGACATGCCTCTCAGTTTACGAGTCGTCAGCCGGCGCATGCGCGACGGCAGGCGTGCGCAGCCGCCGGCGCATAGGATGGACGAGTCAATGCCCGTCGCGCCCCCGCCCGAGATCTTCAAGGCCTACGACATCCGCGGCCTCTACGGCGAGCAGATCGACGGCGATCTCGCCGAGCGGATCGGTCGCGCCTTCGCGCGCGTGCTCGGCGAAGCTCGCCGGCAAGCCCGTGGCGGAGCTGCGCGTCGGCCTCGGGCGCGACATGCGCCTGAGCGCGCCCGAGCTCGCGGCGCGCTATCGCGAGGGAATGCTGGCCGAGGGCGCGCACGTGATCGACGCCGGCCAGGTCGGCAGCGAGATGCTCTACTTCCTCGTCGGCTCGCGCGAGCTCGACGGCGGGCTGATGTGCACCGCCTCGCACAACCCCAAGGCCTACACCGGCGCCAAGCTGGTGCGCGAGGGCGCGATCGCGCTGTCCGGCGACGCGGGCATCCAGGACATCCGCCGCGAGGTCGAAGCCGGGATCGAGGCCGACGGGAGCGCCGCCCCGGTAGCGCGCGCCGAACGCGGCACGCTCGAGGAGGTCGACCTCTACGAGGAGTTCCAGGCGAGCGCGCTGCGCTTCATCGACGCGGACGCGGTGCGCTCGGCACCGCGACCGTTGAAGGTCGTCGTCGACGGCGGCAACGGCATGGCCGGACCGATGGTCGGGCCGCTGCTCGAGAGCCTCGAGCTCGAGCTGATCGAGACGTACTGGACCCCCGACGGCAACTTCCCCGACCACGAGCCCAACCCGCTGCTTGCCGGAGAACCGGCAGCTGATCATCGAGAAGGTGCGTGACACCGGCGCCGACCTGGGCATCGCGTGGGATGGCGACGCCGACCGCTGCTTCTTCATCGACGACACCGGCGAGTTCGTCGCCGGCGACTTCCTGACCGCGCTGCTCGCCGAGTCGCTGCTGTACAAGAACTCGAACCCGGCCCACCCAGAAGCGATCCTCTACGACGTGCGCGCCTCGCGCGCGGTGCCGGACACGGTCGCGCGAGCCGGCGGCATCGCCTACGTCAACCGCGTCGGGCACGCGTTCTTCAAGACGCGCATGCGCGAGGAGGGCTCGCTGTTCGGCGGCGAGGTCTCCGGGCACTACTACTTCCGCGACTTCTACTGCGCGGACTCCGGCTCGATACCCGCGCTGCTCGTGCTCGAGATGCTGTCGCGCGAGCGGCAAGCGCATGTCGGAGCTGCTGGCCCCCTACCGCGAGCGCTACTTCATCTCGGGCGAGATCAACTCCGAGGTCGCGGACGCCGACGCGAAGATGGAGCAGATCGCGGAACGCTACTCGGACGCCGAGCCAGGACCGCCTCGACGGTATCTCGATCGACTACGACGGACTGGCACTTCAACGTGCGGTCCTCGAACACCGAGCCGCTGCTGCGGCTGTGCCTGGAGTCGCTGGTCTCGCCCGCAGGACATGGAGCGACGCCGCGACGAGGTGCTGGCGCTTGATCCGCTCGGCCCCGCCGACGGGGCCGTGAGCGGCGCCGCAGACGCACCGTGAGCGACGCGACCGAGGCCAAGGAGCGCGAGGAGCGCGAGGCGCTCGCGCTCGCGGCGGACGCCGGCATCCACCGGCTGGCAGTGCCCACGCCGTTCATGGTCGGGCGAGTAAACGCGTATCTGATCGAGGACTCGCCGCTGACGCTCGTCGACTCGGGCCCGAACTCTGCCAAGGCGCTGGACGAGCTCGAGCAGGCGCTCGCCGCGCGCGGGCACGCGGTCGAGGACATCGAGCTGCTGGTCATCACGCCACCAGCACATGGACCACTTCGGTCTGGCGTCAATCCTCGCGCGCCGCTCGGGCGCGGACGTCGCGGCGCTCGACAGCCTCGCGCCGTTCCTCGCCAACTACGGCCAGCAGACGGACCTCGAAGACCAGTTCGCGGAGCGCCTGATGCTGCGCCACGGAATCCCCGCAGAAATCGTCACCGCGCTGCGCGCTGTCTCCGCGGGCTTTCGTGCGTGGGGCGCACCGGTGGAGGTGACCCGGCCGCTCGCAGACGGCGCCGAGCTGCAGCTTCGCGACCGCACGCTGCGGGTGCTGCACCGGCCGGGTCACAGCCCCTCCGACACCGTCTTCCTCGACGACGATCGAGCACCGGTCAGGACTCGATCCTGCTCGCCGCCGACCACCTGATCGCGCACATCTCCTCCAACCCGCTGCTCGCACGCCCGCTCAAGGCCGACGAGGGCTACGTCGACGGTGTCGCCAGCGGCCAGCGTCCGCAGGCGCTGCTCACCTACATGGACTCGCTCCAGAAGACGCGTGCGATGGATCTCGCGCTCGTGCTGCCTGGGCACGGGCGACCGATCACAGACCATGTGGCCCTGATCGACGAACGCTTTCGCATGCACGAGCGTCGCGCCGAGAAGATCCGCCGGCTGATCGTCTCCGAACCGCGCACAGCACACGAGATCGCACAGGAGCTGTGGGGCAACGTCGCGGTCACGCAGGCGTTCCTGACGCTTTCCGAGGTCCTCGGACACATCGACCTGCTGTTGCGCGACGGCCTGGTCGTCGAGCAGGAGCGTGACGGCGTGGTCAGCTTCCAGGCGAGCTGAGCGGCGCACGCGCCCGGGTCCAGCCGGCACGCGCCCGGCTGGAGCTGCCCGAGCGAGGGTCTTCGATCCGGCCCAGGCGCCAGCCGTGTTCGTCTGCCACCGCTCGCACCTCCCGAGCCCCCGCGGAAACCGCTTTGGCGACGACCGCGTCGGGATCGGTGACAACGAGCAGCAACGCGTCGTGCCTCCGGCGAGCGACTCCGGACTGTAGTTCGCATGCGCCGTGGACTCGTCCGCGACCCAGAAGCAGCTGTCGCCGATCGCCAGCTGGCAGACGATGTACCGCCGACGCGGTACAGCTGCACGGCTCCGAGCGCGTCCTCGTAGAAGTCGACGGCTGCGCGTCCGCGCCTGACCGAGAGCTGTGGCTGCACTCCCGCCCGTGCCGCACCGGCGGCGAGCGTCCGCAGGTGCTCCACGTTCGCCCGGTCGTCGGCCTCGGCGCTCGGTGTGGCGGCAAACCATGCGTCGAGCACCTCGACTGGTGTAGGAAGGCCGAGGCCGAGGCGTTGCTGCTGTCAGGCGAACGACAAGCGCCCGTCGGTGCTCGTCTCCCCCACGAGCCCGAGGAACAGACGGTGCAGGCGATCGTCGTCGCTCAGCTCGGCGTGGAAGGACACCGCGAGCACCTTTCCCTGGCGGGCCGCCACGGGGTGCCCGTCGACGCGGCCCAGAATCGCAACCTCGGGGCCGTGCTCAGCGATCCACGGGGCGCGGATGAAGACGCCGCGGATCGGAGGGCCGGAAATCCCCTGCAGATCGACGTCCGCCTCAAAGCTGCGGATCTGGCGCCCGAAGGCGTTGCGCTCGGCGCGAATGTCCATCACGCCGAGGTGGTCGCGGTCGAGCATGATCAGCCCGGCGCACGACCCGAGCATCGGAACGCCGCGCGCGGCCAGCTCCTGCAGCGGCTCCGCGAGTCCCTCACGTGCGATCCCGAGCGTCATCGTCGTCGACTCGCCGCCCGGCACGACCAGCCCGTCGAGGCCGTCGAGGTCAGCCGGCACCCGCACCTCACGCGTGCTGGCCCCCAGCCCCTGCAGCATCCGCTCGTGCGCCGCGAAGCCGCCCTGCAGGGCCAGCACGCCGACCACAGGTGAAGTCATCCGATCGACTTCAGGGGGGTCGAGGGTCGAGCGGGGCAAGGGATCGAGGCCCACCCGCCCACGTGGCGTGCTGCTACCAGCCACGCTGGGCCAGCAGTTGCTCGCCCTCGAGCTTGGAGCTCTCCAGGCTGACCATCGCCGGGCCGAGATCGCGTGAGGCGTCCGCCACGCGCTCGGCGTCCTGCCAGTGTGTGGTCGCCTCGACGATCGCGCGCGCGCGCGTCGGCGGGTCCTCGGACTTGAAGATCCCCGAGCCGACGAACACGCCCTCGGCGCCGAGGGCCATCATCAGCGCCGCGTCGGCAGGCGTCGCGATCCCGCCCGCACAGAACAACACCACCGGCAGCCGGCCGTGTGCGGCCACCTCACGGACGAGATCGGGCGGCGCGCCGAGCTCCTTGGCGACGCTCGCCGTCTCGTCGGCGCCGAGCGTCGCCAGGCGCCGGATCTCGCCGGTGATCTCGCGCATGTGGCGCACAGCCTCGACGATGTCGCCGGTGCCGGCCTCACCCTTGGAGCGGATCATCGCCGCGCCCTCGCCGATCCGGCGCAGCGCCTCGCCGAGATTCGTCGCGCCGCACACGAACGGCACCTTGAAGTCCCACTTGTCGATGTGGTTGGCCTCGTCGGCCGGCGTCAGCACCTCGGACTCGTCGACGTAGTCGACCTCCAGCGCCTCCAGCACGCGCGCCTCCATGAAGTGTCCGATCCGTGCCTTGGCCATCACCGGGATGCTCACCGCCTCCTGGATGCCGGCGATCATCTCCGGGTCGGACATGCGCGCGACGCCGCCGTCGCGACGAATGTCGGCGGGCACGCGCTCGAGCGCCATCACGGCCGCCGCGCCCGCATCCTCGGCCACCTTCGCCTGCTCGGGGGTGACGACGTCCATGATCACGCCCCCCCTGAGCATCTCCGCAAGGCCGGTCTTGACCCGGAATGTCGCCTCGTCGCGCATGCGGCCAGTCTAGCCGCGAGGGCGACATCGCTGCCGGAGCGATCTTCTCAGGAGTCAGTGCGCGCTGGCGGTGAAGGCGATCTGTGCGGGCCCGCACGTCGAGTTGAACTTGCCCGTGATCTTCTGCGAGAACGTGATCGTCCCCGTGGCGACCCTCGGTTTGGTGAAGCGACCGGTCACCGACACCGTCGTCACGGTGGTGTTGCCAAAGCCGCTGGACGTCGACGACGCGCCGTTCACGGAGATGCTCCCCGACGCAGACACTTTGACCGCGCCGATGTGGATCACCGAGCTGCCGGTGTAAGGGTTCACGCCAGGCTTGAAGCCTCCGGCGCCGAAGCACCCGAAGCTGCCGTAGCTGAAGCCTGTCAGCTGACGCCCGTTCTGGGAGACGGTGAACTTCACCGGGGCATAGAAGCCCAGGACCGGCTCGGCAGCGGTGCGGCCCGTGAAGTGCGCACCGTGCGCCGGTTTCGCCGCGAACGCGACGCCGGCCAGCGACAGGGCCGCGGCCAGGACGCAACACATCGCTCCCAGCGCACTCCTGCGGATGGCGGCACTGCGCATGTGGATCCCCCCTTGGATCGTTGAACCGCCTGAGCATATCCGCTCGCGGGCGGACTTCGAGCGTCGCTCGGTCGATCTCCCTGTCGGCGACAAGCCTAGCCGCCGATCGGGGCTCGGGCGTTGGTGCCCCAGAAGATCTGGGTGCCGAATGCGTCGATCACGTTCACGAGTATCAGGTTCAGCACCATCGACTTCGCGGTCGCCCTGCCCACCCCAGCTCCGCCACGATCCCCGTGCCGACCTTCGCCGACAGCATGTACCCGAACACCAGCGGCACCGCCTCGCGCAGATCACACCACTCGGCGAACACGCCGGCGTAGTTCGGCGTGCCGGTCGATTCGGTGAAGTAGCCCGCCTGGATGCCGCAGCCGCCGAGACCGATCAGAAACACCAGCCCCCAGATGACAGTGATCGAGCCGATGATCAGGATCCCTGCCTGGCGCAGCGACTCGCCGAAGAACCTGAACACCCGCAGGCTCCACACATCACCGACGATGCTTCCGGTGAAGCGCGCGACCTCACCGGTCGCGGCGAGCCATTCACGCGGCGGCGCAAGCAGCTCGTTCACCGTTGTGTCCTACACATCGGCCGTCCAGGGTTCACTTGATCACGAGGATCTGCGGGTGCGTGGCGAGCAGGGTCTGCGTGAAGACGTAGTTGAACGCACCAAGCCCGAGGAACGAGATCACGACGGCCTCGTTGACGGCGCGTCCGACGCCCTCGGCGCCGCCGGACGCGGTCATGCCCTTGTAACAGCAGACGATCGCGATGATCGCGCCGAACACCGTCGACTTCAGCACCGACCCCCACAGATCCGTCACATCCGCGTTCGCGAACAACGTCCCCCAGAACGAGCCCAACGAGCCGCCGTTGTAAAGCTCGGCGATGATCCCGCCGTAGATGCCGAACAAGAGCGCGTAGATGTCGAACAGGCCCGTCACGATCATCAACGACAGAAACCTGGGCACGACGAGATTCTTGACCGGGTCGACGCCGAGCACCTGCAGCGCGTCGAGCTCCTCACGCACCTTGCGCGCCCCCAGATCCGCCGTAATCGCCGTGCCGGCGACACCCGCTACGACGATCGCAGTGATGGTAGGGCCGATTTCGCGGACGACCTCGACCACGAAGAAGCCGCCGAGACGGTCCAGCGCACCAAAGATTCGCAGGAAGTTCGCCGCCTGCAGACCCGGGGCGCCGTAGCTGATCGCCACGGTCGAGACCAGCAGCGGGAACCACACAAGCCGCAGCACGAACAGGAACTGCGAAACGAGCTCGCCGCCATACGGATACGGGGGGCGCAGGGCGGACCAGACGGTCCTGCCGGTGAGGATCATCATGTCCCCGAATTCCTCGAGCACATGCCTCGCCGGGGCGCCCGCCCTTTCGACGACATTCCGAATCATCTCTCAGCCCTCGCGACTGTCGGATTCCCAGCTCCGCACGGAGAGCCCACGGACTCTCTGCTTTGCCAGCGTTATAGATCACTAGTACTCTATACCACTGTCAACGCGTTGGGCTACCGTGTGACCATGACAGCGCACGAGCCAGAAGCCGGCGGACCACCTGGTCGAGATGCGTTGGCGAAGCTCGGCATCGCAATCGACCGCGACGCAGACGTTCCCATCGGCGTGCAGATCGGATGGGTGATCCGCGCGAGGATCGGCGACGGCACGCTGCGGCCCGGTCAGCGGCTCCCGGGCCTGCGGGACCTCGCGAATGCGACCGGGGTGAACATCAACACGGTGCGCGCCGTCTACCAGCGGCTCGAGCACGACGGCCTGGTCAAGAGCCGCCACGGGAGCGGCACGTTTGTCACCTCCGCGGAGGACGGCTCCGCGACGGCGGGCACCATCGCCGCATCGGCGGCGCGCGAGGCACACGAGAGCGGGGTAGATCCGCGCGCCGTCGCCGCCGCGCTCTACGTCGCGCCTGCGTCCGCTTCCCCGGATGACGACGACGCGGCGCAGCGACGCGCGTTGCGAACGCAGATCGGGGTCCTGACGCGGGCGATCGACGAAATCGAAGCACGGCGGCTGCGCGTCCAACCCGAAGCCAATCCGGTTCGCGCGGGTGCCGGCGGACCAAGGCTGCTCGGGGCCGGCGAGCTCGAGCAAGTGCGCGACGACCTCCTCCGGCAGATCGCGGCGCTGCAGCAGGACATAGGCACACCACAGCCCACCGACCCCAATCCGAGACAACCGGCGAAGGAACTCGACACGGCCGATGCGCCTGCGGGCACCGCGGCCGGCAAGAACAAACGACGCGCACGCGCCACCACCCGCCCGGCTCCGGCGAGCGGCTGAAACCGGCCTTCGACAGAGTCCGCTCTCGCACCAGTCAAAACGCCACCGAGCCAAAGCGGAGCGGTCGTCGTCGGCGGCTCTCGCAGCGCTACTTCAGCCGAAACGCCTTGATGCGGTCGTCGTACTGCGCGGTGTCGCGCGCGTAGACGCCGTAGGCGAGCGCTTGGATGATGCTCAGCAGCGCCGTGTGCGAGCGCACGTACGCGGGGCTGTTGGAGGAGTAGTACAGCTTGATCTGCGCCAGCTTCGCGACCTCTGAGAGCGTCGCATCCGTGATCGCCGCGGTGCGCGCCTGGCGATGGCGGGCGAGCTTCATCGCGCGCACGACCAGTGGATGCGGGCGGCCGGCGGACAGCCCGACGACGAGCGTGTTGCCGTCGATCCGCCCGAGACGGCTGAGCGCCTCCTGTGAGGGACTGGCGACGACATCGACGCGCAGGTCCAGCAGCATCAGTAGGTGGCGCAGATATGAGGCGAAGAACGCCATCTGGTCGGTGCCGGCGACGAGCACCTTCTCGGCGCCGACGATCGCCTCGATCAGCGCGTCGACGGAACTGCGCGAGACCTTGCGGGCGGTGTCCTCGACGTTGAGGTGATCGGCGGCGAGTGCCGCCTCGAACTCGTTTTGATCCAGCGAGAACAGCGGCGATGAAGCCCCGCCCGCCCCGGCGCCGTTTTCCTTGCTGGCCTTGGCGTTCACGCGCCTGTATTCCTCGCGTGCGGCCGCCTGCAACTCCGGGAAGCCCTCGAAGCCGAGCGCCTGCGAGAACCGCACCACCGTCGAGCTCGACGTGTTGGCGCGGCGCGCGAGCTCCTCGGCCGTCTGGAAGGCCGCCTCGTCGAGATGGTCGACGATGTACTGCGCCACGTCCTTCTGCGAGCGCGAGCACTCGTCGAAGCGCGCCTGTATGTACTTCGACAGGCTCTGGTGCTCGCTCGTCCCGTTTACTGGCGGGGCCTCGGCGGTCTTGGTCGCGACACGCTTCATCGGCGCATTTGTTCGACGTCCCCGGCTCTCACTCCTTCCCGCGCGTTGATCTGCGTCGAACGCGGCGTGAGGATCGTGAGCTTCGGCGCAGGCTTCTCAGTCCCGGCTACCGCGGCGAGCAGGCCTCGGTAGTGTCCTGAGCTGCATGAGGCGCAGCCTGTTCGAGGATGTCCACGAAGACTTCCGCGCGAGCTTTCGCACGTTTCTGGAGCGCGAGGTGCTGGGCGACGAGGGACGCTACGGCGAGTGGGAGCGCACCGGCATCATGCCCCGCGAGGTGTTCGCCCGCGCCGGCCAGGGCGGTTTCCTCGCGATGGCGGTGCCCGATGCCCACGGCGGCGCGGGTGCTGATGACTTCCGCCTGAACCTCGTGATCGGCGAAGAGAGCCAGCGCGCGGGTGTCGGCAGCTTCAGCCTGGGCATCACGCTGCACAACGACATCTGCCTGCCGTACTTCCTGAGCTACTGCGACGAGCCTCAGCGCGAGCGCTGGCTGCGTGGTATCGCCTCCGGCGAGCTGATCACGGCGCTCGCGATGACCGAGCCGGGAATCGGCTCGGACCTCGCCGCGATGTCCACCAGCGCCAGACGCGACGGTGATCACTACGTGGTCAACGGCACCAAGACGTTCATCACCAACGGCATCAACGCCGACCTCGTGATCGTGGCCGTCAAGACCGACACGTCAGAGCGCCACCGCGGCATCAGCCTGATGGTGGTGGAGCGCGGCATGCACGGCTTCGAGCGCGGGCGCAACCTCGAGAAGATCGGCCAGCATGCCCAGGACACCGCCGAGCTGTCGTTCTCAGACGTGCACGTTCCGGTCGAGAACCTGCTCGGCAGCGAGGGCGAAGGCTTCCGCTATCTCGTCTCCAACCTGCCCCAGGAGCGCCTGTCGATCGCCGCATCGGCGGTCGCCGCCGCGGAGGCCGCGCTCGGCTGGACGCTCGAGTACGTGCGCGAGCGCAGGGCCTTCGGCCAGCCGATCGGCTCCTTCCAAGCCTCGCGCTTCACGCTCGCTGAGCTGCACAGCGAAGTCCAGATCGCACGCACGTTCGTCGATCGGTGCGCACAGGCGCTCAACGCCGACGAGCTCACGCCCGAGGATGCCGCAACGGCGAAGTGGTGGTGCACCGATCTGCAGGGTCGTGTCGTCGACCGCTGCCTGCAGCTGTTCGGCGGCTATGGCTACATGCTCGAGTACCCGATCGCGCGCGCCTTCGCCGACGCACGCGTCACCCGCATCTACGGCGGCGCCAACGAGATCATGAAGGAGATCGTCGGGCGCAGCCTGGGGCTGTAGCCCGCATCGCCAACCCAGCCGCGACATGCGACTCGGCCCGTCGGTCGCACCGAGGCGGTGCCGTCCGAGCACCGCTAAATGTGTGCGCCGCGTAGGTAATCATCATTACTCGACGCCGGCGATCGCCGGTCCTGATTGCCGCCGGAGGGCTGGCTGCGCTCGAGGACTTTCAAACTTGTGGCCATAACCACGCCCGTATCGTCGTCGATTCCGCCAGCGGGACGTGGGAGGACGCCCGATCGTTTATGGCACGGGCTCCACTGCGACAAACCAGAGCGAAGTTATTGGTGCGGGCACCAAACAACGGTCACTAGCATGCGTTCTTCTTGGGGCGGCCTTGAGTCGAGGGCACCACGCTTACGGAACGATGCAACTCAGCTTGACGATCTTCCTTTCGTGCTTCCTTATCCTCACAGTCTTTGGTTGGCATGGTGGACTTGTCTCCCCGGCATCGAGAGACGCCCTCACTACGTACAGCCCGGGCCGAACAGCAAAGCGATAGACCCCTTCAGCGTGAAGGTAGTATGTTTCGATTACGCGTCCTGACGGTGTGGCGAGCGTAACAGCCCCGCCCGCGCCGATTGTGCGGATAGGTCTGCATGAGCTGTGCCGACGCCGACGAGGCACGAGGGGCCCACCGCCGGCATACACTCGACCGGCGATTGCAGTCTCCGCGAGGTGCGTGATCGGCGGTGGTGGTTTGCAACTCTGGGCACCTGCGGAGCCAGAATACAACGGGCCAGTCGCCAGTATGCCTACGGTCGCCGCGGCCATCATGACAGCTAGTTGATGTTTCTTTCGTGGCGTGAACTTTAGTCTCATATCTTGGTATCTTTTGGTTATTCGGGTTTCAACGTAGCACAATACTGGCTGGTCTTTGGCCCCAGTCGCCTACCGCACCGGCGTGGGCATCGAGAATCCAGCTAGCACGGGTGCGAACTGCTCGGCGTGCCCCACTGCGTGTATCCCGGGGATAGACCTCCGTAATTTGCCGCGCACACATAGCCAGCCTCAGAATCACCGTTGTTATCTTCTGAAAGGTATTTTGTGGCGGGAGGGGGAGACCATACGTGCCAAGTACCGTTCGTGTACTGGGCAATGATGTGATCTTGCCCAGCGTTTTCTGGCTGTCGTTCGTCCCCCGCCTCCATACCCACCTCGACATCCGTCGCAAACGCCGGGTACCCCCCCTTGCACGCCACGGTTCCGTAGGCGCCCAAGCCAGCGCACCAGTATCCATTCGTGTACGTGTCCTCCTCACTGGATGACTGCCAGGAGCCGGCTGCGACTGTGCCAGGGTAAACGTATACTTGAAATCCCGGTCCGTTATTTTCCCCGTATGCATAAAATGGGTGAAGGCTGGTCCCATTGACTTCGTGGCCTTCCTCGGAAGGGAGATCATACCCTGCGAGCTGGCCGTCCTCGGCCCACCCGCCCTCCGATGCAGGTGCGAGCATCCACATCTCGTTGGTTACAACATCGCCGCTTTCCCAGAGCGGGACTGACATAACATCGCTAGCGATTTCGCCCGAAATCCCTTTTAGGGCTCGCGACTAAATTAGGGCAGGAGTTGTGGTGGGCGTGTTGAATAGGGTGGTGTGATTGATGAGGCGGCGATCGCTGAGCGTTACCGGCTGTTGAGCAGCAGCGAGGTGCTCAACGAGCGCTCGCGGCGGTTGTGGGCGGCCGCGGAGGCTGCTTCGTATGGGTGGGGTGGAATTCGAGCCGTCGCGCGGGCGACCGGGCTTCACGAAGAGACGATTCGTCGTGGTGTGCGTGAGCTTGAGTCCGGTGAGACGCTGGACGAGGGCCGGGTGCGCCGTCGAGGAGCGGGGAAGAAGCCGGTCGTGGAGACTCACCCGGGGATCGAGGAGGAGCTCGAAGCGTTTGGTTGCGCCGGAGACCCGGGGCGATCCGTGCTCTCCACTTCGGTGGACGTCCAAGAGTGCCGCGAAGCTCGCCCGGGCGCTTGGTGAACGTGGGTTTGAGGTGAGCGACCGCACGGTGCTGCGGCTGTTGAAGCGCTTGGGGTACAGCCTCCAGGCCAACCAGAAGACCAGGGAGGGCGCAGACCACCCCGATCGTGACGCGCAGTTTCAGCACATCAACGACACGGTCGCCAAGGCGATCTCACGGTGTCAGCCGGTGATCAGCGTGGATACCAAGAAGCGAGAGCTGATCGGGGATTTCAAGGCCGTCGGCCGTGAGCTTGAGCCGAAGGGCAAACCGACGCTGGTGCGCACGCACGACTTCAAGGACAAGGACCTCGGGCACGCGATCCCCTATGGTGTGCTTGACCTGACCCGTGATGAGGGGTGGGTCAATGTCGGTGTGGATCACGACACCGCGCAGTTCGCTGCCGCGAGTATCCGCGGCTGGTGGGAAACCCTCGGAAGGGAGCGCTACCCGGACGCCCGGGAACTGACGATCACGGCGGACTCGGGAGGATCGAACAGCTATCGCACCCGGCTGTGGAAGGTCGAGCTGCAAAAGCTCGCCGACGCCACCGGCCTAGCGATCACCGTATGTCACTTCCCGCCCGGCACGAGCAAGTGGAACAAGATCGAGCACCGCCTGTTCAGCTTCATGAGCCTCAACTGGCGCGGCAAGCCTTTGATCAGCCACGAGATCATCATCAACCTGATCACCGCTACCACGACCAGCACCGGGCTGAAGGTCTACGCCCAACTCGACGACCGCCCCTACCCCAAGGAAGTCCAAGTCACAGACCAAGAACTCGCCGCCGTAAACATCACACGACACCCATTCCACGGCGAGTGGAACTACAGCGTCGCTCCCTCACCTATCAAGTCGTGAGCCCTTAGTTCTTCGCCGCCGCCGTTGCCGCTGCCAGACATCGACCATTCGGCGATGCCGTAACAGTGGTGACCGTTGCCAGCGGAACATTTGTTGCCCCAGGTTGCGCGTGCGGTTGGTGCCAGCAGAGTCGCTAGGACCCCGGCGAAGCGCAGATCGCGCGCGCCTTCGCCGACGCGCGCGATCACCCGCATTTACGGCGGCGCGAACGAGATCATGAAGGAGATCGTCGGGCGCAGCCTGGGGCTGTAAGTGCGCGCCGCAGGATAGGATTCGAGCGGATGGCCGGCCCGCAGCTCTACCTCTTCACCAGCGGCACGCTCGCGCTCGGCGGCAACGAGGCGCTCGTGCCGTTCTACCTGATCCGCCATCCGCACGGCGACGTCATCGTCGACGGCGGCAACCCGCTCGCCGGTGCTCGAACGAACTTCCCATGCCTGAATTACAGATAGTCATCTGCATACAATCACGGTGCGATGAGCACCATGCTGCGGCCCGTCGCCTCCAGCGCCGTCGCCGCAATCGGGTATGACGAGCAGGCGCAAGAGGCCTATGTACGCTTCGTAGGCGGCGCGACCTACGCCTACGGGCGCGTCTCACCCACGCTGTGGGAGCTCTTCCGCACCGCGGCCAGCAAGGGCCGCTTCGTCAACCTGATCCTGAAGCCCCGCCACCCCTGCCGTCGGGTGTGAACCGCCCGCCACACCCAGATCGGGGCTGGCTACCGCGTCTTCTTCTTCGTGCGGGCCTGTTCTTCCCAGAAGCAGACCGTCTCGCGCTCGTGTCTGGTTCCGAGCTCGAGCGCAAGCCAGGGGCCTCGCCGGCCAGCTCCGGGGTCTGCTTCACGCAGAGCTTCATATTCGGCGAGCTTCTGGCGGTGCGTCTCGATCTGTGCCTTGGCCAGCTCGCCCGCGTCGGCTCCGAAGAACAGCTTGAGCAGGGCAGGGTCGCGTAGCACGTAGGGCTCGGGGGTGAGGACCGACAGCCAGCCCTTCAGGGCGGCTTGGCCGCGGTTGGTGATGCGGTAGACCTTGCGGCGTCTGCCGCCTGTCTCGCGGTTCTCGGTCACGTAGCCGGCGCGCGCAAGCCGCGCGGGCTCGTCGTACAGCTGGGAGTGGGGAAGCGTCCAGAACTGTCCGACGGAGGCCGAGACGATCCGCTTGAGGTCGTAGGGCGTCGCCTCCCCGAACATCGACAGCAGGCCGAGCACGATGTGCGACGTCGGCGTGAGCTCGATCGTGTCCGGCACGCTAGGCCGCAACAGTCTGTTTCGGATGGTATGCTTCGGAGCGTCTGGTCTTGGTGTCCATCGGTGGAGGCGAGCTTAGATGACGACATCCGCAAGACGCTCGATGCGCGAGCGGTCGCTTTGTCCCAAACGCTGAACACCGTCGGCGTCCGGCCAGCACCGGCGCTCGCACGCAGGCTGCCAGCGATCTGCCTCCTGAGCGCCGGCGCTGCAGCGCTCGCCTGTGCGCTGGTGATCGGCATCCCACACCCAACCGCCGCCTCGCCTCCGCAGATCGTCCGCCATGGCCTCAGCGGCCTGCCAGTCGTCGCCCAGAGCGTCGTGTCGGATGCGCTGGGAGACGACAGGCGTGCCTATCAGGTGTTCGGGCTGCGGGCGGTCAACCCGGCGCAGCGCCTGCGCCTACGGTTCTCCACTCACGGCGTCGAGATCACCTCCGCCGGGGCACACGTGACCATGCACCTGGCGGCGTACGGCCGTGGTGGCGCGCTGAGGACGCCAGGGCCCGCAAGGATGAGCGTGCACGACAACAGCGTCAACTACCTCTACGGTCCGTTCGCCGAGTGGTTCGCGAACGGTCCGCGCGGACTCGAGCAGGGCTTCGACGTCTCCGCACCCCCAGGCGGTCAGCGAGGGTCGTTGACGTTCGCGCTGGCGCTCTCCGGCGGACTCCATGCGCGCCTTCGTCGCGACTCGCTGCTCCTGAGCGGCGAGGGCGCGTCGCTGCGCTACGGAGGCCTGATCGCCACCGACGCAAACGGACACCTCTTGCGCTCTGAGCTGCAGCTCGACGGAGAGCGACTGCTGATCCGCGTAGACGACCGCGGCGCGCACTATCCGCTGAGGATCGACCCATTCCTCCAACAGAGCCAGCTGTCGGATACGACTGGAGCCAGCGGCGAACAATTCGGCGAAGCGGTCGCTGTCTCGGGTCGAACTCTCGTGGTCGGCACGACCAACCACATCGCCGCGTCCACCGACTTCGAACAGGGCGCAGCCTACGTCTTCACCGCGCCTGCCTCAGGCTGGTCACACGCGCGACAGGCCGCCATCTTGAAAGCACCGAGAGGCCAGTCCGAAGAAGCGTTCGGACGGTCGGTCGCGATATCCGGCAACACGATCGTCATCGGCGCGCCGTTCCGCGAAGTCGGCAGGCACACCAACCAAGGCGCGGCGTACGTGTTCGTCAAGCCCGTCTCCGGCTGGAGGAGCACCATGCCAACAGCCAAGCTGACCGCGAGCGCAGGCGCGGGGCACGAATTCTTCGGCGAATCAGTCGCCATCTCAGGCAACACGGTGCTGGTCGGCGCGCCCGGCCGCAGGGTGGGAAAACACGCCGCGCAGGGCGCGGTCGACGTCTTCGAGGCGCCCCGATCCTCACGCGCCCCCACTCCGAGGCAGCTAGCCGAGCTGACCGCGCCTGACGGTCAAGCGAACGACGCCTTCGGCATCTCCCTTGCCATTTCGGGCCAGACAGCGGTCGCCGGCGCCGATCAACACCGAGTCGGCGAGACGGCACACCAAGGCGTCGCATACATCTTCGCGAAGCCCGCCACGGGCTGGAGGAACGCCCGTGAGACCGCCCAACTCGCCGACAGACGGGGCGAAGAGCGTGAATTGTTCGGCCGAACCGTCGCGATCTGGCAGAACATCGTCCTCGTCGGCGCCCCCGACCGCGCGGGCGAGCAGCCCGAACAGGGCGCAGCGTATGTGTTTGTGAAGCCCGCCTTCGGCTGGGCCGGCACCCTCACTCAGACCGCCGAGCTGACCGCCTCAGACTCAGGCAAGGGCGACGAGTTCGGCGGCGCGCTGGCGATCTCCGGCGGGGAGATCGCCATCGGCGCTCCAGCTCACGCAATCGGCAAGAGCACCGAACAGGGCACCGGCTACGTGTTCGTGAAGCCCGTCACCGGCGGTTGGCGAACCGCTACGGAGACCGATGAGCTGATCGCAAAGGACGGCACCGAAGGAGACAAGCTCGGCCTGTCGGTTGCGCTCTCGGGAAGCACGATTCTTCTCAGCGCGCCCGATCGAGCAGTGAACAAGAATCTCGCACAGGGCGCCGTTTACGCGTTCTCGATGTGAGGCGTACCGAGCTCAGGGCCGTCACGCGGCTGCCTGCGGGGCTCGAGCCAGCTCGCGTGCCAGCGCCACGAAGTAATCCAGCGACGCGGGGTTCGCGAGCGACTCGACGCTCGCCGCCTGCTCCACCGGCGTGCCCATCAGGATGCGCTTGACCGGCACCTCGAGCACCTTGCCCGACAGCGTGCGCGGCACCTCTGCGATCTGGCGGATCTCGTTGGGCACGTGACGCGGCGAGCAGTCCTCGCGGATGCGCCGCTTGATCTGCGCCGCCAGCTCGTCGTCGAGCGCCACCCCCTCGCGCAGCACCACGAACATCGCCATCCACAGCTCCGCCTGCGAATCGCCGTCGCTGCCCGGCTTGGGGATGTCCACCACGAGCGCGTCCAGCACCTCCTCCACAGCCAGCGCCGCGCGGTAGATCTCGCTGGTCCCCATGCGCACGCCCATGCGGTTGATCGTCGAGTCCGAGCGCCCGTAGATGACGGCACCGCCGCGCGGCGTGATCCGGATCCAGTCGCCGTGGCGCCACACGCCCGGGTACATCGCGAAGTAGCTCTCGCGCAGCCGCGAGCCGTCGTCGTCGCCCCACAGGAACAACGGCATCGACGGCATCGGCTCGGTGATCACCAGCTCGCCCACCTCGTCGCTCAGGCTCTCCCCCTGTTCGTCCCATGCCTCGACAGCGCAACCCAGCGCCCGGCACTGCAGTTCGCCCTCGTACACCGGCAGCAGCGGGCAGCCCGCGACGAACGCCGTGCACACGTCCGTGCCGCCGCTCGTCGAGAACAGCCACACGTCGTCCCTGACGTGCTCATAGACCCAGTGAAAGCTCTCCGGCGTCAGCGGCGAGCCTGTCGCGCCGAGCGCGCGCAGCGAGCTCAGGTCGTGGTCGCGGGCCGGCTCGATGCCAGCCTTCTCACAGCTCGCCAACAGACCCGGGCTGACGCCCATGCACGTGATCCCCGCTCGCTCCGCGAGGCCCCACAGGACGTTCAGGTCGGGGTGCGCCGGGCTGCCGTCGTACAGCACGATCGCCGCGTCGGAGAGCAGGCAGCCGACGAGGAAGTTCCACATCATCCAGCCGGTCGTCGTGAACCAGAACATGCGGTCGCCGCTGCGCAGGTCCAGGTGCAGGCGCTTCTTCAGCTGCTCCAGCAGGATGCCGCCGTGGCCCTGCACGATCGCCTTCGGCAGCCCCGTCGTGCCCGAGGAGTACAGCACCCACAGCGGGTGGTCGAACGGCACCTGCTCGAAGCTGAGCTCCGAGCCCGCACCGCGGGCAAGCGAGCTGCATCCCAGGTGAGGACGCCGCGCACGCCGCCGCCGCCGAAGGCGGCCTCATCAAAGCCGTCGCGTGCCAGGTAGGGCAGCACGACCACGTGCTCGACGCGTCGGCAGCTCGGCGAGGATCCGCTCCACGTTGACGCTGCGGTCGAAGTCCTTGCCGCCGTGGCGGTAGCCGTCCACCGTCGAGCAGCACCTTCGGCTCGATCTGCGCGAAGCGGTCGATCACGCTGCGCGCGCCGAACTCCGGCGCCGCGCTCGACCAGATCGCGCCGATGCTCGCCACCGCGAGCAACGCGACGAGCGTCTCCGGGATGTTCGGCATGTACGCCACCACGCGGTCGCCGCGCTGCACCCCCAGCGCGCGCAGGCCGCCCGCCGCCGCCGCCACCTGCTCGCCCAGCTCGCCCCACGTGATCTCGCCGAGCTCCGCGCGCAGCTCCGAGGTGTGCAGCACCGCCACCTCGCCTGAACGCTCACGCGCCGGAGGCTCGTCCGCGGCCGGCCCACGCAGCAGGTTCTCCGCGTAGTTCAGCTCGGCGCCCTCGAACCAGCGCGTGCCGGGCATCGCGCTGCGAGCCGAGCACGCTCGTAGGGCGCGACGCGCGCACCCCGCAGAACTCCCACACGTTCGCCCAGAAGTCCTCCAGCTCGTCGACCGACCACTGCCACAGCTCGTCGTAGCCCGCGAACGCGCGCCCCCGGCGCGCGGCCACCCAGCTCATGAAGCGCGCCATCTCCACGCTCTCGCGCTGCTCGAGCCGGCGGCTCCCACATGGGAAGCTCAGGGGCGGCGCTGGCCATGCGGGTATTCTCGCCGTTTGTGAGCCTGCCTGGGTTGCGCGCACAGTTTCCCGTACTTTCGAGCGTCGCGTACCTGAACGCCGGCACCGACGGGCCGCTGCCCGCGAGCGCCGTGCACGCCGCCGCTCTGGAGCTGGAGCGCGAGCTCGCAGGCGGTCGCGCGATGGCGCACTTCGAACGCCGCTCAGAGCTCGCCGCCGCGCTGCGCAGCGCCTACGCAACCGTGCTCCGCGCCGACAGCGCCGACGTCGCGCTCACCACCTGCACCACCGAGGGCATGGCCCAGGTGGTCGGCGGTCTCGAGCTCGGCTCCGGCGATGAGATCCTCACCAGCGACGAGGAGCACCCTGGACTGCTCGGCGCGCTGTCCGCCGCACGCGAGCTGCGCGGCGTCGACGTGCGCGAAGTGCCGTTCGCGGATCTCGCCCGGAGCCGTCGGCGCCAGAACTCGGCTCGTGGCCTGCTCGCACGTCGGCTGGGTGAGCGGCTCGACGGCACCCGCCGAGCTCGCCCAGCTCGAGTCCCGGTCCTGCTCGACGGCGCCCAGGGCGTCGGCGCCGTGCCCGTCGACGTGCACGCGCTCGGCTGCGACGCCTACGCCGGCGCCGGACAGAAGTGGCTGTGCGGCCCCGACGGCGACCGGCATGCTGTACGTCAGCCCCGCGCTGCGCGAGCGCCTGCGCGTCTCCAGGCGCGGCTACGCCAACCTCGCCGACCCCAACGCCGGACTCGACGCGGCGCTGCACGAGGACGCGCGGCGCTTCGACACGCTCTCGCAGAGCGCCGAGACCCTCGCCTGCGCGCTCGCCGCCATCGGCGTGCTCGAGTCGGCGGGCTGGGCGCAGGTGCACGAGCACGCCCGCACGCTCGCCGCGCGTCTCGCCGAGATGCTCTGCGCGGCACGGCCGCGAGGTTGCCCCGCGCGGCGCAGACCACGCTCGTCTCGTTCACCAGCGCCGACCCCGAAGGCGAGCGCGCGCTGCTCGCCGAACGCGGCGTGATCGTGCGCAACATTCCGGATCGGCCGTGGCTGCGGGCGTCCGTCGGCGCCTGGAACGACGAGGACGACCTCGAGCGGCTCGTGGAGAGCCTCAGCGGGTGAGCGATCCCCTCCAGGCGAACGCCACCGCCCCCCTGTCCTCTGACGTCGCACCCGACGACGGGCGATCGGCTGGCGCTGGGCGCACGCGCCGCAAGCATCTACAGCCATTCGACGCGCGCCAGCTTGCGCGACACGCGGGCCTGCCGGTGGTGCTCGCGCTGTCCGCCGTGCTCGAGCTGCACCGCCTCTCCCAGAACGGCTACGCCAACATCTTCTACTCGGCCGGCGTCAAGTCGATGCTGCGCTCCTGGCACAACTTCTTCTTCGTGTCCTTCGATCCCGGCGGCCTCGTCACCGTCGACAAGCCGCCGCTGGCGCTGTGGCTGCAGGCGGCGAGCGCCAAGCTGTTCGGCTTCTCACCGCTCAGCCTGCTGCTGCCCGAGGCGACTCGCCGGCGTGCTCACCGTCGCGGTGCTGTACGTCGTGCTCGCGCGACGGCTTCGGAGCCGATCGCCGCGCTCGCCGGCGCGCTCGCGCTCGCCGTGTTCCCGTCGTTCGTCGCCGTCTCGCGCGACAACGGCGTCGACCCGCTGCTGATCCTGCTGATGATGCTCGCCTGCGGCGTCGGCCTGCGGGCGGCCGAAACCGGACGCTGGCGCACGCTGATCGGCTGCGCGCGTGCTCGTCGGCCTGGCGTTCAACACGAAGACGCTCGCCGCCTATCTCGTCGTCCCCGGGATCGCGCTCGGATACCTCGTCTGCGCGCCCGGGTCGCTGCCTGCGCCGCGCCGCGCAGCTGCTCGTCGCCGGCTTCGTGATGCGTCGGCCGTCTCCTTCGCGTGGATCGCCGCCGTCGAACTCACGCCTGCCTCCAAGCGCCCCTACGTCGGCAGCTCGACCAACAACACCGAGATCGGGCTCACCTTCGAATACAACGGCCTCGGCCGCGTCGAAGGCCAGGCCGGCGGCCCCGACAGCATCCCGTCGTGCGCCCCGGCGCCTACGTCCCCGCGTCCCGCCAACGCGTCGTCGACGCCGCCGCACGTGCGCACCCCGCGCCGCCCGCCCGCCGCGTCGGCGCCGGTAAAACTCGAACCCGCCGCGACGCCGCAGCCTGCGCGCAAGACCAGCGGGCGCGAAAACGACCCGATCCCGTTCGGCGAAGCGCCGAAGCCGCTGCGGCTGTTCGGCAAGGGCCTCGGCGACCAGGCCGCCTGGATCCTGCCGTTCGCGCTGTTCGGCCTGCTCGGCCTGGCGGCGCTGGTGGTGGTCGACCGCCGGCCCAGCGAGCGGCCGCGGGGCGCTTCGGCGCCGCCGCCGGACGCGCACGCCGCGGCACCGCCGGCTCGACGCACCGGCGGGACCGGCGGCCACGCGGTGGCTCGACAGACGCGACCCGCGCCTGGCCACGCTGCTCGTGCTCGGCGGCTGGTTCGTGGTCGAGGCGGCCGTGCTGAGCCTGTCCAAGGGGATCGTCCACCCCTACTACGTCTCCGCGCTCGCGCCGGCCACCGGAGCGATGGCGGGCGCCGGTGTGCTCGCCCTCGGCGAGCTCGCGCGCCGGCGACAGCCGCGTCCTGGGCGTCGCGCTGATCGCGTGCGCGCTCGCCGGCACGGTGCTCGCGCAGGTCGTGCTGATGCACCGCGAGCACTACATGCGTGTGGTTCGTGCCCGTGCTCGCCGGCGGCGCGGCGCTCGCCTTCCTCGCTGCGCTCGCCATGCGCCGGCTGGCCGCTGCCGGCAATCGCTCTGGCGTTCGTTGCTGGCGCTCGTCGTGCCGACCGCCTACGCCACCACCACGTGGCTCGCGCCCATCGAGGGCACCTTCCCGGTCGCCGGACCGCACGCCTTCGCCGGCTCGGGTGGCTACGGCGTCAACGCGCACGACCTCGCGATCGACCGCGCGCTGCTCGACTACACCAGCACCCACCGTCCCGGCTCGCGCTGGGCGCTGCTGACGGTCGCCTCGGACACCGGCTCGCCGCTGATCCTGCTGGGGCTCGACGCCGGCGCGCTCGGCGGCTACAGCGGCACCGACCCCGCCGTCGACGGCCCGCCGCCTGGCGCAGCTGGTCGCCACGCGGACAGGCGCGCTACGTGCTGCTCGGCGGCGAGTACTCGCTGCGCGGCGGCAACCTCGCCACCGAGGCCGTGCTGCGCGCCTGCAAGGAGCTACCACCGTCGCAGTGGCACAGCCCTGTCCCCTACCCCTACGGGCTCGTGCTGTTCGACTGCGCCGGGCGACGAAGAGCGCGCTCGCGCGCGGCCGGGTGCAGCCGTCAGGCTGCTACGGAGAGGTCGCGGTGGAAGGCCCGCGCAAACAGCTCGCGCTCGCGGCCGGCCGCCCAGCGCGGGACCGCGGACTCGCCGTCGGCGATCAGCCGCAGCTCGACCTCGCCATTCTGACAGCTGGAGGCTCGTGTCGCGCACGAGCTGGTCGCGCGAGCGCTCGAGATCCTCGGCCAGGCGCAGCAGCATCGCGCAGCGGTCGAGGCGCTCGGTGTCGCCCGCGTCGAACAGCGCCGCCATCGGGCCAGGCGCGGGCATGCCCTTGCGGTGATAGCGCGCGGCCTGGGCGATGATCGCGGTCTCCACCGGCGAGAATCCCGGCAGGCCGCCGTTGAGGATCAGGTAGCGCGAGTGCTTGTGGTGATCGTCGTAGTCGATCGACATGCCGATGTCATGCAGCATGCACGCCGCCCACAACAGCTCGCGCTCGCGCGGGTCGCCCGCGTGCAGCCCGAGCAGCGCGAGCTCGTCGAACATGCCCAACGCGAGCGCCGCCACGTGCTCGGTGTGGTCGCTGTCGACGTGGTACTGGGCCGCCATGTTCAGCACGCTTGCGCGGCGCACGTTCGGGAACAGCGCCTGCTCGCCGCCGCGCCCGTCGGGGTCGAGCAGGCGCTCGAAGAACACGCCCTCGCGCAGTCCCGCCTCGGTCGTCTCCAGCGCCTCGAAGCCGCCCGCCTGCAACACCCCCTGCACCACCACCGCGCCGGCCAGGATCAGATCCGAACGTGCCGGCTTGATCCCCGGAACCGACGCGCGCTCGGCCGCGGGCAGCGCCGCGAGGCGCACCACGAGCTCGTCGAGCGCGCCGCGCTCCACGACCATGCCCTGCACGCCATTGGACGGCAGACCGGCGGCGCGCTGCGCCGCAGCGGCGAGGTTGCGTACCGTGCCGCCGATCCCCACGAGGCGCCTGCCGTGCTGGATGCGCGCGTCCTCGGCGAGCCACGGCGCCTGCGCTAGCTGCATCGCGACGTGCTCGCGCAGCTCCTCGAGCTGCCTGCGCTTGGCCGGACCGTTGGGCGGCAGGAAGCGCTCGCTCATGCGCACCGTGCCGAGCGGCCACGAGCCCGAGCTGCTGATCAGCCGGTCGGCCACCCGCACCAGCTGCAGCGAGCCGCCGCCGAGATCCAGCACGTTGCCGTCACGCAGCGTCGTCGAGTTGACCGCCGCGAGATATCCGTAGCGCGCCTCCTGCTCGCGGCTCAGCACGCGGATCGGCAGTCCCAGACAGTGACGCGCGCGCGTCAGGAACTCCCCGGCGTTCTCCGCGTCGCGAATCGCGCTCGTCGCGACCGCGTCGACAGAGCCGGCCACGAGGCCGCTCGCACGACAGAAGTGCGCGAACACGTCCAGCGTCGCCAGCGCCCGCTGCATCGGCTGCTCCCCCAGCCTGCCGGAGGCCATCAAGCCCTCGCCGATGCGCACCGGCTCGTAGATCTCGTCGATCCGCTTCCACCAGCCCGCCCCCGCGACGAACACAACCAGGCGGAAGGAGTTCGACCCGAGATCGATGACCGCGAGACGGTCGCCTGGCTGCATGAGGTGAGCGTATTCACCGCGCCGGAGGGGTCCGGCGGTGCGCTCAGCCGCCGGCGCCGACCTCGGCCTGCCTGGCGTCCCGCATCGCACGGTCGGCCGCCAGCAGCGCCTGCTCAGCGGTGAGCGCGTGCTCGTCCACGAGCGTGAAGCCAATGCTGGCAGACGGGTGCAAAAGCTCGTCGCCGACGTCCACGCCACACGCGTCGATCACGCGGGCGAGCCCTTCGGCGAGGACCGCCAACCCCGGCTCGTCGATGTGCGGCGCCAGCACCGCGAACTGCTCGGCGCCGACTCGCGCCAGCAGGTCCGTCTCCCTGAGCCTGCGGCTGAGCGCACGCGCGACGGCCTCGAGTGCTTCGTCGGCAGCCTGCTCGCCGTGGTGCTCTGAGACACGCGCGAACGCGTCGAGCTCGATCAGCATCAGCCCTGCAACCTCGCCGTAGCGGCGCGAACGGGCGACCTGGAGTTTGAGGTCGTGGCCGAACAGACGGCGGTTGCGCACGCCCGTCAGCGGATCGTGGTCAGCCAGCGCCCGCAGGTTGAATTCCAGACGCCTGCGCTCGGAGACGTCCTGCAACTGGGCGACGTAGTGCAGCGGCGTGCCGTCGTGTTCGCGCACCAGCGACAGCGACACGATCGTCGAGCCGGCCTCCCCGGCAGCGTCGAGCAGACGCTTGTCCACACGGAACGCGGGGATCTCACCGGCGAGCAGTGCCTGGCGCTGCTCGCTGTCGTTGTCGGCATCGTCGGGGTGCACGATCTCCTCGAACGGTCGCCCGATCAGCTCTTCGGCGGTGTAGCCGGTGATCTCGCACAGCGCGCGGTTCACCAGCAGCCAGCCGCCGTTCAGCCCGAGCACGCCGACGCCGATCGGCGTGTGCTCGATGCGCTCGTATTCGCCATCGAAGTCGCTGTGCAGGTGCGGTTCGAGCAGCTCCGCCTGCCTGCGCGCTGTGATCTCCAGCACCACCAGCAGCCCGCCCGTCACCGCGCCCTGAGCGCCGTGCTCGCGCAGCGGGCCGACGTCGACCAGCACGCAGTGTCGCTGGCCCCCCGTCCAGATCTCGCGGGAGCGCGTCTCGCCGGCGAGCGCCGTGCGCAGCAGCGGCTCGATCGTCAACCACAGATCACCTGGAAGCACGTGCTCGAGCGGACTTCCCGGAGCGCAGCTCGCGGGGTCGCCGAGTCGCGCGAGCGCCTGCCCGCCGGCGCGAACGAGGCACAGGTCGGCGTCGAAGGCCAGCACCACCGCCTCGGGCAGCTCGCGCAGCGAGGCATCTGCCGAGCGGTCGGCATGCGCCCACAGCAGGTCGGTCCACGGCTCGCGCGCGAATGACAGCGTCACAGGTAAAGCATCGGACGAGCAGGCGCTTTACATGAGGGATCGCGCCCGGCCGCAATCGTGCGCCGGGCGCGATCGTGCATCCTCGCCGTCCTCGCTACTTGACCGCCTGGCCCGACGCGCCCAGCGCGTACCACTTTCCGCCGAAGGCGCTGACGCCGACATAGTCGGTCGCGCCGCGGCTGTCCGCGCTGTAGCGGTACAGCGGGTGACCCGCATAGGTGACCTGGCTCGCGCCACCGGCGATCCGGATGCTCGACAGCAGCGAGCTCTTCACGCCCGGGCCCGCCGTCGGCCGGCCGACGGTCGCAAGCGCCGGCCAAACCTGTGGGCATTCGCGGATCTTCACGCAGCTGTTCGCGCTGCCGTGGTCGCGCGTGAACTCGTACAGCGTGAATCCTGACGACATCGCCAGGATCGATCCAAGGCTCGTGTGACGCAGCACGACCTCGGTCGCCCGCGCCGCATCCGCGTTCGCGCCGGCGCCCCGCGCCATGGATGCGCCATCGTGTGCGCTCGCGACGGCCGAGCCGCTCGCGGCGGCCACCAGCACGGCGGCCAGCAGTGGGGGGATTCGCTTCATGGGGTTGCCTCGCAATCTCGAGTTTGACGGAGTCCGAGGTCCTGGTGGCCTCGACGAGCTAGACGCCACGCCCTGTGCAACCTTCCCCGCGGGACGCAGGAGCACCGCCCTGCCAGGCGCTTCTGGTCCCAGGATTGGGTTTTGCCGGAGCGCGCGTCCTGCTCGTCGCCGGCGAGGCTCCCCTGGCAGACACCACCGCGGAGGCGGTCATCGGCCCGACGGCGACGCGATCGTCCCGTTCGCACGAATCGAGGACGAGGCCGCATCGGCAGCCGCCGCGCGTGCCGCGTCGCCGCTGGCACGCGCGAACTCCAACAGGCTCGCCACCAGCGGGTTGGCGCGAGCCTCGTGCCCAGCCATGACGATCGTCGCGAGGCCCGCGTCGCGCAGCGCAATCGCCACGTATCGCGCCCAAAACTCAGGTGGGACAGGTGGGCCGCTGCGGCGGGGACGCTCCGGCGCCACTCCCGGAGACGACGACGCGACCGAGTCCGATCACCTCCATCTCCGTCTGCGGTGCGCAGACCGCCAGCTTTTGGGACTCGTTGCGCAACAGCCGCCGCAGCATCACAAAGGCGATGCTGCCGAGCAGCGCAGGCACCCATAGCGCGATTGCCCGGTAGGCCAGCACGGCCGAGGCAGCGGAGGTGACGGGCACGCCGTAGAGCACGAACGTCCCCACCAGGCCCGCGTCGATGCCGCCGATGCCGCCGGGCACCGGGATCAACCCTCCCAGCTCGCCGATCAGGTACCCGATCCAGACGATGCCCAGCGGCGGGCTGGAGCCGAATGCGCGAAACGACGCCCACAGGACCATCACGTCGAACGCCAGATAGGCGATCAGGCCGCCGATCAGCCACGGGTTGCGCTCGCGCAGCAGTGCAACCGCCTCGTTGACGCCGTCGGCGGTTGCGACGAGCGTCTTCAACGTGACTGTCACGCGTCGTGAGGACCCGGCGGCTTCGCTGCGCTGGAGCCGCGCGTGCAGTGGACCGGCGGTACGACCCGCGAGCAGGGCTCCTGCGATGGCCAACGCGGCGATGGCGGCCGGGACGAGCGTCAACAGGGGGTCGCTCTCCCCCGGAAGCAGTCCGACCGCGAGCCCGAGCCCGACGAGGATCACGCCGACGACGTTCGGGACGCTCGTCAACAGGAAGAACGCCGCCGTGCGGCGGGCGATCTCGCTCGCGGGCATCCCACCACGTTTCAGCGCCCACGCCCCCAGCGCGAGGCCCCCCGCCCCGCCGGTCGGGAAGAGTGCGTTGGCGCCCAGCTCGGACATGCCGATCTGGTAGCTCACGCGCCAGCTCATGCGCCGGCAGAAGACCATGCGAAAGACCGCGACGTAGCCCAGCCCCGACAGCACCTTCAGCACGGCTCCGAGCGCCAGCCAGCCGGGCGCCGCGCGCGACAGTCGCGTACGCAGCCCCTCGAGCCCCGGCACCAGCGTCACGAGCGCGACGATGAGCAGGATCAGCCCCGCGAGCAGCGCCAGCCGCGTGCGCAGCCGCCGTCGGCTCAGCTCCTCGGGGACTTCCAGATCGTCCGCATCGACGCTCGCTCGCTCTCGCTGCGCGGGACTCACACCATCCATAGTGGCAGCGGGCGCGCGTCGAGCCGTGGCGATCGCGGTGCGGCTACTCGGAGAGGTGTGCCGGATAGATCGCTTTTTCGGCGCAGAGGACCTTCGCCACCAACTGCGCGCGAGTGTGCGCGCCCAGCCTGCCCATCGCGTTGCGCACGTGGGTGCGGACGGTAGACGGCGAGATGTACAACCGTTCGGCGATTTCGTCGGTGTCGAGGCCGAGCGCGATCAACGTCACGACCTCGCGCTCACGCGAACGCAGCGGCAGATCGTCCGCCATGCTCGCCGATGGCTTGTAGGTAGCGTCGTGGGCGGCGACGACGTAGATCGTGAGTCGACGCGCGCCGATGTCCGCGAGCCGCGCGGCGAAGTCGACCGGCACTTCTGTTCCGTCGGCTCGAACGAGCACGCGTTTGCCCGTGTATTCGCCGGAGTGCACAGACGCTTCCCAGTCACGCACCGCCTGCTCGCGTTCCTCGGGCCTGATGCTCGCGTCTATGACTTTGCCGACCAGCTCGTCCTTGTCGGCGACGCCGAGAAGGGAAAGCGCGGCGCCGTTGAGGTCCTCGATGCGCCGCTGGCCGTCGAGCAGGACGATCGGGTTCGACGTCCGTTCAAACACGAGCCAGAACAGCCGCATCCATTCCGCACCCTCATTCGACGCCCCCATCGCCTCATAAGCTACACCCGAGCGCTCGCCCATCGCGTTCAAGATAGGCCGCGTCCAGCGCAGTCAAACGCGCGCGGACCCGCAGGCACGCGTCAGAGCGGCGGGATCCAATGGCCGCCGAGCCGCATTTCGTGCTCGCGGCTGCTCAGCTCGCCGAGCGGCCGCTCGTGCGCGCCATAGACTCGCACGTCGCTGAGGCCCTCCGGCCCGGCGCGCACGATGAATGCGCGCGGCAGCACACCGAGTCGCGTCAGATCCCTCAGTTCGTAGGTCGCGTCGACCTCGGCGATCCAGACGTCGTCCTCGTGCCACTGGGCGGTGATGCGGTGAGTTGAGGAGCGCAGCGCCGTGAGGAAGTCCGTCAACAGTTCGCGCATTCCGGTCGTGCCCGCGGAGCGGCGACCGTCCACCGTCAGCAGCCGCACGTCGGGCGCCGCCAGTGCGATCACGCCTTCGACGTCGAGCTCGTCGATGGCTCGCAGCAGCTGTTCGATCGGCTGGTCTTGCACGGTAGTCGCGATCCTACGCGCGAGCCCCTACAACCGTCGGCACGCCTCGACTCATGACGCGCGCAGCTCGCGCCGTTGCGGCGCACGTCCCGGTGGCTGGCCGGGCGTCGGCCATTTGGGAGGCGGAGGGATCCTGCGAACCAGTAGACGCTGTGGCTGGACCGTAGCCTTCTTGCCGTGATGGACGATCTGCAGCGCGTCGCCTTCGAGCAGTTTGTAGGTCGCCCGTTTGTGCTCCACGGCGACCGCCAGCCGTCGTCCGCGAAAGCACAGACGAAACACGATCCGACTGAGTGCCTGGGGCAACCGCGGCGTGAAGCTGAGGATGTCGTCGTGGTCCCGCAGCCCGCCGAAGCCGGCGACCGCGCCGATCCAGGTCCCGGCGAGCGACGCGATGTGGAGCCCGTCGCGGGTGTTGTGCTGGATGTCGTCGAGGTCGATCAGCGCCGCCTCGCAGAGGTAGTCATATGCGAGCTCGAGATGGCCGACCTCGGCCGCGATCACCGCCTGCGTGCAAGCCGACAGCGAGGAATCGCGCACGGTCAGCTGCTCGTAGTAGGCGAAGTCGCGAGCCTTCTGCTCATCGGTGAACGCGTCTCCGCAGAGGTGCAGCGCGAGCACGAGATCGGCCTGCTTGACGACCTGCTTGCGATACAGGTCGAAGTACGGGAAGTGCAACAACAGCGGATACTGATCGGCGCGCGTGGCTGCGAAGTCCCAGACCTCGTGCTCGGTGAACGCCTGCGCCTGCTGGTGAACCCGCAGCTGCTCGTCGAAAGGGATCGTGATCGCGTCGGCCGCGTCACGCCACGCGGCGAGCTCCTCATCGTCGACGCCCAGCTCACTGGCGCGCGTGTGGTGACGCCGAGCGCCGGCGACGGCGGTGCGCAGGTTCCGCTGCGCCATCAGATTGGTGTACACGTTGTTGTCGGCGATCGCGCTGTACTCGTCGGGACCGGTCACCCCGTCGATCCGGAACTTCCCCTCGGCGTCGTGGTGCCCCAGCGAGCGCCACATTCGCGCCGTCTCGATCAGCAGCTCGAGACCGTCGCCGGCTTCAAACGCGTCGTCGTCACTCGTCAGCTGGTAGCGCCTGACCGCGTCGGCGATGTCGGCGTTGACGTGGAACGCCGCGGTCCCGGCCGGCCAGTAGCCCGAGCACTCCTGTCCGTGAATCGTCCGCCACGGGAACGCCGCACCGTGCAGGCCCAGCGAGCGTGCGCGTTCTTGCGCGAGCTCGAGCGTCTGGCGGCGCCAGCGTAGCGCGTCGCGCGCCGCGTGCGGAACGGTGTAGCTCAGCACCGGCAGCACGAACGTCTCGGTGTCCCAGAACGCATGCCCGTCGTAGCCGGTGCCGGTCAGGCCCTTGGCGGCAATCGCCTGGCGCTCGGAGCGGGCGCCCGCCTGCAGCATGTGGAACAGCCCGAAGCGCACCGCCTGCTGAAGCTCCGCGTCACCCTCGATTTCGACGTCGGCGCGATCCCAGAAGTCGTCGAGGTAGCTGCGCTGCTCGGCCAGCAACCCGTCCCAGCCGCGGTGTCGCGCCTCCGCCAGCGCCGCAGCGACCTGATCGTTGATCGCCGGGCCGGTACGCCGCGAAGACCACCCGTACGCGAGCAGCTTGACGATGCGCAGTGGCTTGCCGGGCGCGAGATCGGCAGTCACCAGCACACGCGCGAGGTCGCCGATGCTCTCAGCCGTGGCGCTCGTGTTCGGCGGTCCGTCGATCATGTGGTCCATCGCCGCCGCCATCCTCAACCCGCTTGCGCGCGTCGAGTGTGCCAAGAGAGCGCGGGTGTCGAGCACGCCGGCGAACTCCGAGATCAGCGGTGAGGCGAGCGCTGCCGCGGCGCGCGGGTCGCCCTCGGGCAGCGGCACCGTCTCGTTGGCGACGAGCTCCGACTGCACGACCACCGGCGTATCGCCGTCGAGCGCCTCGACTTCGTAGAGGATCGCCGCGATCGCGCGTTGCGTGAACGACACAAGGCGTGTGGAGGTGATCCGCACGGAGCGACCCATCGGCGACTCCCACACGAGCGCACGCCGCAGGACACCCGCGCGCAGGTCGAGGACACGCTCGTGGCTGTGCAGCTCGCCGTAGCCGATGTCGAGCGGCTCGTCTTCGACGAGCACGCGGATCAGCTTGCCGTTGGTCACGTTGATCAGCGCTTCGCCGGCCTCCGGCTGGCCGTAGATGGCCTCGGCGGAGGGCAGCGGGCGCACCTCGCAGAAGCCCGCGAGGTAGGTGCCAGGCAACCCGAACGGCTCACCCTCGTCGAGGTTCCCGCGCAGGCCGAGGTGACCGTTAGCAAGCGCGAACACCGACTCCGTCTGGGCGAGTTTGTCGAGATCGAGCTCGGTCTCGCGCACGACCCATGGCTCGACGGTGAACGTCGAATGGTCGATCATGGCGCCTGCAGCAGCTCGGCGAGATCGCGCACGACGACGTCGGCGCCGTGCGCGGAGAGCGCGTCTGCCTGCCCGACGCGGTCGACGCCGACGACGACGCCGAAATGCCCGGCATGACCGGCCTCGACGCCGGCGAGCGCGTCCTCGAAGACGGCGGCCTGTACCGGCTCTACATCCAGCGCGCGCGCTCCCGCGAGGAACGTGTCGGGCGCGGGCTTGCCGCGGAGGTGCTCGCGCTCGGCGACGACACCATCCACGACGGCTTCGAACAGGTCCTCGATGCCGGCGGCGCGCAGCACGTCGCGGCAGTTGGTGCTCGAGGAGACGACCGCGCGGCGCAGCCCGGCGTCGCGCGCTGCGTGCACGTAGCGGACCGAGCCCTGATAAGGCTCGACGCCGTGCTTTCGAATCAGCTCGAGCACGATCCGGTTCTTGCGGTCGCCGAGTGCGTGAATCGTCTCGACGTGCGGCGGGTCCTCGGGACCGCCGTCGGGGAGCTCGATTGCGCGCGAGGCCAGAAACGAGCGTACGCCCTCGTAGCGGGGCTTGCCGTCGACGTAATCGTCGTAATCGTGCACCGGATCGAACGCGACAAACGGCTCGTGCGTGCGTTCTGCGCGCGCACGGAGATACTCGTCGAACATCTGCTTCCACGCGGCAGCGTGGACCTTGGCGGTCTGCGTCAGCACGCCGTCGAGATCGAATAGGCACGCGGTCACACCGTCGGGCAAACCAAGCACGGCCAGAGCTAATCACGCTCGGGCAGCGTGCTGCTTGCTCGGCTACCCTGAGCTGATGGATGACGAGTCGATCCTTGGACGCATCGAGGCGCTGGTCGGCGAGGAGCACACGCTGATCGACCGCGAGCAGGAGGATGCGGTCGACGAGGACGCGCTCGATGCCGATCGCCGGCGGCGGGAGGAGCTGTCTGTCGAACTCGACCGCTGCTGGGATCTTCTGCGCCAGCGACGTGCGCTCCGCGAGGCGGGCCATAATCCCGACGAGGCGCAGGCGCGCGACGCGAACACGGTCGAGAAATACCTCCAGTAGGCACGCGTGATCATCGCGCTGGGAGACGTCTACGCGCAGCTCCCTCGGGTCGAGGCGGTGCGCGAGCTGATGCGCGCGACTCAGGCGCGTGCGGGCAAGCAACCCGGCTGCATCTCCTACGCGTTCGCCCAGTCGCTCGACGATCCGGCGCATTTCGTGCTCGTGCAGCAGTGGCGCGACCGGGAGGCGCTCGAGGAGCATTACCGCTCACCGGCGTTCGCGAACTACCAGGCGCAGATCGCCAAGCAGGTTGTTCACACCTCCGAGCTGCGCCTGCACGAGGTCCAGACGAGCTACACCCCCGTCGACTCTTCTCGCCTGGACATCGCCCAGGACGATTGACTGCGGTGAAAGTGCCCGATGCAGCGCGGGGGGCGCTGACTGGGAGCGTGACATGGGAGCGCAGGCTCGTAGCGGGGACGGTCGCCCGTGGCTGATCGCAGGGACATGGATTTCACCTACTCGCTGACCGACCGGGTGATCCGCCTCAGCCTCGGCGAGCTCGCCGACTTCAGCTGTGCGAAGTACGACGGCGACTTCTCCCTGACGCTCGAGCAGGCGCAGCGGCGAAAGCACGAATACGTTGCCGAGCAGATCGGGATTGCCCCCCGGCGGCGGATGCTCGACCTCGGGTGCGGGTGGGGCCCGCTGCTGAACTTCGCCCGCAACGAGGGCGCCACCGGACTCGGCGTGACGCTCTCCTCCGCCCAGGCGGCCGCGTGTCGCCGTCACCGACTGGACGTCCACCTGCGTGACGCACGCGAGGTCGACCGCGACACGTTCGGTCCGTTCGACGCGGTCGCGAGCCTTGGCGCGTTCGAGCACTTCTGCTCGGTCGAGGACTACCGCGCCGGGCGCCAGGATGAGGTCTATCGCGCGATCTTCGCCCGCATCGCGGGCATGCTGCCGCCGGGCGGGCGCCTCTACCTGCAGACGATGGTCTTTGGTCAGAACATGGTTCCTCATGAGCAGATCAGCACTCGTGCACCGAGGAGCTCGGACGCGTGGATCCTGGCACTGCTCGGCTGCCAGTTTCCGGGCTCGTGGCTGCCGTTCGGTCAGGAGCAGGTGATCCGCTGCGCCGGGCCGCACCTGCGGTCGGTCTCGAGCGAGAGCGGTCGCCTCGACTACATTGAGACGATCACCCAGTGGAATGCCCGCATCGGCGCGCCGAGCCTGCGGAAGACGCTGCTGAAGGCGCGGCTGCTGCCGCGCTGGCTCGCCAGCGCCGAGTTCCGGATGGCGTTCACCTCGGGCGTGAGCGCCAACAAGATCTGCTTCGAACGAGAGCTGCTGGATCACTACCGGCTCGTCTTCGAGAAGCCGGCATGAGGCGTCTCGCTCGCCGGTGCGTCACTCACCGCCGTCGCGTGGTGGTCGCATGGATGGCCGTCGCGATCCTGACGACGGTGATCGCACAGTGGGTCGGGCCAAACTACGTGACGGTGTTCGGCCTGCCCGGGACCCAGTCTCAGCGCGCGAGCGACCTGCTGAGACGCGAGTTCAAGGCACAGAGCGGCGACGCTGACACGATCGTCTTCCACGTTGCTCACGGCACGATCGACACGCCGGCCGTGCGCGGCGCGATCGTCCCGCTGCTCGAACGCGTCAGCAGACTGTCGCATGTGGCGGGCGTCGTCAGCCCGTATGGCCCGGCTGGAGCCGTGCAGGTCTCCTCCAATCGGACGACGGCATTCGCCACGGTCAACTACGACAAGCGCGCCAACCTGCTCCCCTCGGACACCGGCAAGCCGCTGCTCGCCCAGGTGCAAGCCGTGCACGTCCCCGGCCTGCAGGTCGCGGCGGGCGGGCAGGTGGTCGAGCAGGCCGAAGGGTTCAGCGTCGGTCCGGCGACGGCCGTTGGCGTGATCGCCGCCCTGATCATCCTGCTGATCACCTTCGGCTCGCTCGCCGCCGCGGGGATGCCGCTGGTCACAGCGGGTTTCGGCCTCGTCACCGGAGTCGCGTTGATCGGGCTGGCCACCCACGTGACGAACATGTCGAACATCTCGCCCGATCTCGCGCTGATGATCGGGCTGGGGGTCGGAATCGACTATTCGCTGTTCATCGTCACGCGCTTTCGCGAGAGCTACATCGCGTTGGGCGACGTCGAGCTGTCGGTGCTCGAGGCGATGGACACCTCTGGGCGTGCGGTCGTGCTCGCGGGCACAACCGTGGTGATCGCGCTGCTCGGCATGTTCGCGACGGGCGTGCCGTTCATGTACGGGCTGGCGATCGCGGCGGTGATCGCGGTGCTGTTGACGCTGATCGCCGCGCTCACGCTGCTGCCGGCGCTGCTCTCACGCCACGGCCATCGGCTGGTGCGCCCGCGCGAGGCGCGACGGTGGCTGCCCGGCCGCCATCGCGGCGCGCCGGGCGCCAGCAACGGCGCGAGCGCGCCAGCGCCCATGCCGAGTCGCTCGCTGTGGCGGAGCTGGAGCGAGGTGGTCCGCGCGCACCCGTGGCCGCTGGCGATCAGCTCACTGGCGGTGATGATCGCGCTGCTGGTCCCGGTGTTCGCGCTGCGTCTGGACGAAAGCGACGCGGGCAACGACCCTGCGGGCGTCAGCTCGCGCCGGGCATTCGACCTGCTCGCGCAGGGCTTTGGCCAGGGCTTCAACGGCCCGCTGCTGATCGTCGCCGAGCTGCACGGCCACGAACCGGACGCAGTGCTCGCCGCGCTGCGCTCAGCCGCCGGCGGCACGCCGGGCGTCGTCGCGGTAACGCAGCCGCAGGTCTCTCCCTCGGGCGCGGTGGCGGTCATGCGGGTGTATCCCAGCTCAGCCCCGGAGGCGCTCGCCACGACCGAACTGGTGAACCGTCTGCGTCGCGAAGTGCTGCCGCCGCTCGAGCGCAGCACGGGCACGCCTGTGCTCGTCGGTGGCTTCACCGCTGGCGCGGTCGACTTCTCGCACGTACTCTTCGAGCAAGCTGCCGCTGTTCTTTGCGATTGTGATCCTGCTCTCCGCGCTGCTGCTGCTGCTCGTTTTCCGCTCGCTCGTGATCCCGCTGCAGGCCGCGCTGATGAACCTGCTGACCGTCGGCGCCGCGCTCGGCGTGGGGGTTGCCGTCTTCCAGTGGGGATGGCTGGGAGGCCTGTTGGGGGTGCAGAAGGGCCCGATCGAGCCGTGGGTGCCGGTGATCATGTTCGCTGTCGTCTTCGGGCTGTCAATGGACTACGAGGTGTTCCTCGTCTCGCGGATACACGAGCAGTGGCTGCGCAAGCACGACGCGTCCACGGCTGTCGCCGACGGCATCAGCCTGACGGGCCGCGTGATCACCGCGGCGGCCGCGGTGATGGTCTGCGTGTTCCTGTCGTTCGTCCTCGGCGACGAGCGCACGCTCAAGGAGTTCGGCTTCGTGCTCGCCGTCGCAGTCCTGCTGGACGCGGTGGTCGTGCGCTGCATGCTGCTGCCGGCGGTGCTCGAGCTGCTCGGTCCGGTCACGTGGCGCTTTCCGCGCTGGCTCGACGCGCGCCTGCCGCACATCAACGTCGAGGGCTCCGTCGCTGAGGTACCGGCTGACGCCGAAACCCCTAGGGTGGGGGTGCCGAGCACCTTTGCACAGAGCCCATGGTGCTGACGCACGCGCACGGCGACCACGTCGACGCGGCGCGCCTTGCCGGCTCGATCCGCTCAGCCGAGGAGCTGCCGGCGACGTAGACGAGCCGCCGGGCTGAGCTGCGCGAAGACGATTTCGCAGTGCCGGTATCTTCGAGCCGGGAAACACGATGACGCCGGGCACTCCAACGGGAACATGACAAGCGAGCGCGGGTTCCCGCGATGCCGGCCAACGCCCTAGCGCTCGCGTTCGGCGCCTCGATCTATCCACCCGCGGTGGCGGCGGTGATAGCTCTCGGGCGGGGCGCACAGCTGCGATCGCGCGTGTTCGCGTTCGTGGCTGCCGCTTTTCTAGTGACCTACGCGAGCGGCACGATCATGCTGCTCCTGCTCGAAGAACTCGGCGCGACCGGCCCGAGCCATCTCACCGCCAGCGCCGGCCTCGACCTCGCGCTCGGGGTCCTCTTGATCGCGCTCGCGGTGCGCCTGTTCCTCGAGAGGCCCAGGCCGAGCTCCCGCGGCACGGCGTCGCAGCGCAACGGACCGTCGAAGATCGATCGCTACCTTAAGAGCCGGCGGCTCGCGGCCCTGCTCGGCGTCACCCTGTACATCGTGCCGTCGCCGATCTACATCGGCGCGGTCAAGGCGATCGCCGACGCGAAGCTCTCGACGGCATCCGAACTGCTCGATCTCGTCGTGATCGTCGCGGTGATGCTGTGGATGGTCGAGCTGCCGATGCTGTGCCTGCTGCTCGCCCCCGAGCCAGCCGGGCGCGCGCTCGAGCAGACGAACCGCTGGTTTGCGGCTCACGGGCGGACCGTCGCGACGATCGCCTCGGCAGCCGCCGGCGGCTACCTGATCATCAAGGGCGTGGCAGGCCTAAATGACTGAATGCGGAAGCGAGCATGGCCGCTGACGCCGTAGCAGGGCTTCGGCAGCACCTGCACATCAGGTCGATTCTGATCGTGGCGCTGCTGCTCGTCGTGATCGGCGCCGCGGCGACCCTGTTCGGCTGGGACATCAGCGGGTGGCTCAAACACGTCTGGCAGACGATCACAGCGATCTCGGTGGGGTATCTGCTGGCGGCGATCGTCCTCGTCACCGTGCAAACGGCGACGGCTGCGTTTGCGTGGTTTTCGATCCTTCGCTGTGCCTACCCGAAGGCGGAGGTTGTTTGGACGCAGATATTCGCGTGCTACGCCGCCGCAGTCGCGCTCAACTTCGTCCTGCCCGCGAACCTGGGGACACTGGCGATGCTGATCATGTTCACCACGATCATCGTCGCGGCCACGTTCGCAGGCATCGTTGCCGGCTACGTCGTCCAGAAAGCTTTCTTCACAGTCATCGGAACGGCCACCTATGTGTACCTGTTCTTGACGATAAGCGGCTCATTCGACCTCCAGTTCGGCTTCATCAGCGAACACCCATGGGCGACGGTGATCCTGCTCGCCGGCACCGGCGTGCTTCTGTACCTGGTCGCACGGATGCTGGGGCCCAGAATCAGTCACTGGTGGGAAGAGGCCAAGGACGGCGGCCAGATCGCGGCGCGCCCCCGTGCATATCTCGCGAGGGTCGCCCTTCCGGAGTTTCTCAGCTGGCTTGCAACGCTCGGGATCATCGCTGTGTTCCTCGCCGCGTACCACATACCGGTGAGCTTCCACACGGTCATGCGGGTCGTCGGCGGCAACTCGATTGCCAACATGACCTCAGTGACGCCCGGTGGTGCCGGCGTCACCCAAGGTTTCAACGTGCTCTCGCTGAAGGGCATCACCAGCTCGTCGAATGCGACCGCATACTCGATAGCGCAGCAGCTCGTGACGACCGCGTGGAGCATCGTGCTGGCGATCATGCTGCTCGTCCGTGCCTTCGGCTGGTCCGGCGGCAAAGCGCTCGTGACGGAATCCTATGGCGAAGCGCGAGACAAGACGGCGGCGGAGAAGGCCGCGCGCAAGTCGCGACGGGCCGCCAAGCGGGCCGGCAAGAAGGCCGGCGAGGACGCGCAGGAGCAGTAGGCCGATCACCTCGCGGCGCGTCGTGTGGTCTGCATCGAGAGCGATACCTGAACGACGAAACCCCCGTGTTAGCAGGGGTTTCGCCTTGTGGGCCCGCCTGGACTCGAACCAGGGACCTACCGATTATGAGTCGGCAGCTCTAACCAACTGAGCTACGGGCCCGCCGCGCGCTCGTGCCTTGGCTCTCGCGCGCTGGCGCAGACGCTACCAGCGAGATGTGGGATGCTCCCGCGCGCTGCTCGCCGCGTGGGCGGGCACCGAGTTTCCGAACACAAACGGAGAGGACTGCAGATGCCAGCAGAGCGTGCAGCGATCGTGACGGGGGCGTCGAGCGGTATCGGGCTCGCCATCGCCAGGGTGCTCGGCGAGGAAGAGTTCGGCGTCACGATGGCCGCGAGGCGGCCCGAGAAGCTCGAGGCCGCGGTCGCCGGGCTGGCCGCCGACGGCTTCGACGTGCAGGCGGTGGCCGCGAACGTCTCCGATGAGACCGAGATCAAGAAAGTCGTCGCCGAGCACCGCGCCCGCTACGGGCGCCTGGACGTGCTCGTCAACAACGCCGGTGTCGGCATCGGCGCGTCCGTCGGCGACATCGAGACCAAGCGCCTGGACATGCAGCTCGACATCAACCTGCGCTCGATCGTGCTGTTCTACCGCGAATGCATTGAGCTGCTCAGGGAGGCCGCCGGCGAGCACAAGAACGCGCTCGTCGTCAACACCTCGTCGATCTCCGGCAAGCACGGTGAGCCGTGGCTGTCGGTCTACTCCGCCACCAAGCACGGCGTCGTCGGCTGGACCGAAGCGATGAACAAGGAACTCGGCGCCGAAGGGATCAAGTCCACGGCGCTGTGCCCCGCGTTCGTCGATACGCCGATGACCGACTTCGTCAAGGAGCACGTCGCCGCCGAGAAGATGATTCGCCCCGAGGACATCGCCGAGGCCGTGCGCTACCTGCTCAAGACCTCGCCCGCGTGCATCGTGCCCGAGATGATGTTCGTGCGGCCCGGCGAGGGAATCTGAGCTAGGCGCCCGCACTAACGAGGCGTCGCGGCGAGAGCCTGTGCAGTCGCCTTGCCACGATCTCGCCGGAGGGGTCGGCCGTCTCCGCGAGGCGCCTGCGGCTGCGGCTGCGCAAGCGGCCGCTGCGGAGCGTGCGATGCTCTTTGATCGCGACATCGAAGTCGACCGCGCTCGCGCTCATCAGGCTCGCCTCCAGCTGTGCGATCAGGATCCGCAGCTCGCGGGCGGTCGCGGCTCTGGCCCCGCCACCGGTGCGGGTGAAGCGGTCCCACGAGCGGGCGAAAGCGAGCAGGTCCGTGCGTCCACCGGCGCGGTGCGCCGCGAGCATCGGACACACGCCGCCTTCGCGATCGACGTACGCGCCGGCGATGATGCGCTCGTTCGCCTGCAGCCCGGTGAGCATCGCTTCGCGCGTGCCGACCGGCAGGCAGTCGATCGCAAGACGCAGGCGCTCGACGGGGCTGGCACTGGGGCGGCGACGGTTTCGCATAGGCTGTGCACCGGCGTATTGGCTGTCCAGCCAGTGCCCGGCGGTGCGCGGCCAAGCGTATGGCACGCCTTCCCGCCGGGCAACGTATTTCCTCCCGCTGAAAGGAAACTTGCACATGAAGCTCGGCGTGCACATCGGCTACTGGGGCATGGGCCTCGCATCTGAGGACCAGCTCACGATCGTCAAGGAGGCCGAGCGGCTGGGCTACGACTCCGTATGGACCGCCGAGGCGTATGGCTCGGACACCGCCACGGTGCTCGGCTGGCTCGCCGGGCAGACGAGCAAGATCCGCCTCGGCGCGGGCATCTTCCAGATGCCCGGTCGCTCGCCTGCGATGACCGCGATGACGGCAGCGACGATCGACCAGCTCTCGAACGGCCGCATGATCGTCGGCATCGGCTCCTCTGGCCCGCAGGTCGCCGAGGGCTGGCACGGGCAGCGCTTCGCCAAACAGCTGCAGCGCACGCGCGAGTACGTCGCCGTGGTGCGCATGGCGCTCGCGCGCGAACGCGTCGAGTTCCACGGCGAGACGCTCGAGCTGCCGCTGCCCGACGGGCCGGGCAAGGCGCTGAAGCTAACGATCTCCCCCGTGCAGAAGCGCATCCCGATCTACCTCGCGGCGATCGGCCCCAAGAACACAGCGCTCGCCGGTGAGATCGCCGACGGCTGGATCCCCACGCTGTTCTCACCCGAGCACATCTCCGAGCTGCGCCCACTGCTGCTGGAAGGCGCCGAGCGCTCGGGCAAATCGCTCGACGACTTCGACATCGCCCCCACCGTCAGCCTCTGCATCACCGACGACCTCGAGGCCGGGCGCAACACGATGCGTCCGTTCATCGCCCTGTACGTCGGCGGCATGGGCTCGCGCAAGCAGAACTTCTACAACCAGCTCGTCCAGCGCTACGGCTACGGGGCGGAGGCCCAGACGATTCAGGACCTGTACCTCGAAGGCAAGCGCGATGAGGCGATGGCCGCGATTCCCGACGCCCTGATCGACACCGTCTCGCTGTGTGGCCCCCCCGATGTCATCCGCGAGCGCCTCGCCGTCTACCGCGACGCCGGCGTCGGCACGCTGGGCGTCACCCCGACTGCCTTTACGGCGCCGGAGCGCCTCGAGCAGCTGCGGCTGCTCGCCGAGCTCGCCGGCTGACGCACCCGCGACCGTGGCAGGCGCTGGCGCTCCTGAGGTGGGGCCACCGAGACGGATGCTGCTCGGCGCCTTCGGCGACCCCGGTCACGCGTTTCCGATGATCGCGCTCGGGCGCGCGCTCGCCGCGCGCGGTCACCACGTCACGGTGCAGACGTGGCGTCGCTGGCAGGCAGACGTCGAGGCTGAGGGACTCGACTTCGCGCCGGCCCCCGAGTACCAGGTGTTCCCCTCGGGGCCCGAGCCGCTCGACTTCTACGAGGCGGTCGTGCACGCCGCGGCCGACACGCGCCCGCTCGTGCGTGAGCTGCAGCCCGACATCGTCGTCGCGGACATCCTCACGCTCGCGCCCGCGCTCGCCGCCGAGCTGGAGGGACGGCCATACGCGACGCTAATCCCGCATGTCTACCCGCACGGGGCGCCCGAGGCCCCGATCTATTCGCTCGGCGCTCGCATGCCGCGGAGCGCTGTCGGGCGCTCGTTCTGGCGCCATGCTCAGCGTGTCGTCGCGCCGGGGCTCGAGCGCGGCCGCCGGGAGCTCAACGACACCCGCGCCCAGCTCCATCTCGGGCCGCTCGACTACGTCCACAACGGCATCAGCCGCGAGCTCGCGCTCGTGGCGACGTTTCCCCAGCTCGAGTATCCGCGCACCTGGCCCGCACCCGTGCACGTCGTCGGACCGCTCATGTGGGAGCCGCCGGCACTCGACGTCGAGCTGCCCGTCGGTGGCGGCTCGACGGCGTGGCGCCCGACGCGCCGCTCGTGCTCATCGCCCCGTCCACCGCCCAGGACTCGCAGCACACGCTGCTGCGCGCCGCGCTGCGCGGGCTCGCCCACGCTCCCGTCCGCGTGCTCGCCACCTACAACCGGCGCCTGCCGCCTCGCTCGCTCTCAGTGCCCGACAACGCGCGTGTCGTCGAGTGGGTCTCCTACTCGCGCACCATGCCCAAGTGCGACCTCGTTGTCTGCCACGCCGGCCACGGCACGCTCGTGCGCGCGCTTTCCTCGGGGTGCGCGGTCGTCGCCTGCCCGGCCGTCGGGGATATGAACGAGAACGCCGCGCGTCTGGACTGGGCCGGCGCCGGGGTGCGGGTGCCGCGGCGCTTTGCCTCGCCGCGGGTGCTCAGGCTGGCGGTGGAGCGAGCGCTCGGGGACCCCGCAATTCGCGATCGCGCACGCGAGCTGGCCGGGTGGGCGCGAGGGCACGACGCAGGGGAACTCGCGGCCCGACTGCTCGAGGCCCACGTAAGTCGACGCGCGCTTGCCAGACGCTGAGAACTAGACTCGCGGCCGTGTCGATCGCGACAGCCGGACTGTCCGTCGGACGAGGCATCGGGCTCACGATTGCACTCGTCTTCGTGATCGGCCGCGCGGTCTACCGCGCGATCGTGCGTCGGCGTCGGCGGGACCTTCAAGGCTCCTGACAAAAGGGCAAGAACAGCTCCGGGGGTCCGACTCGCACGCTTCCACAACGGTGCGCCTGGATCTAGGCCAGGCGAGCCCATCCGACAAAGTGCTGCTCGACCGCCTCGGCCTGACGCGAGCCCGCGTGAGCACGCTGCTGCAGCAGCTGCTCGAAACGGGACTCGTCGAGTCCTCAATCGAGCGCTCAGATGGCCCTGGACGTCCCCGAACGATCTACCGTCCGGCCTTGCGAGGAGCGCCTTAAGCGCAGAGCAAATCGCGCTCCTCGCCAAGAAGGCGGCGTTTCGCCCGCGCAGCCGGCTGTGGGAGCTCCACGAGCTACACGTGCCGTTCGATGAGCTCGCCGGCAGCACGAGCTACGAGCAGCAGGCGATAACCCGTATGACCGAAGGGTCGTGTGTCGCCGTGATCGGGCCCAGTGGCGCGGGGAAGTCGAGCGCCATCGCGTGGCTTTGCTACCAGCTACCAACCAGCCATTTCGCGCTGCGCATCCCCGTCACGGGCGTCGACGACCCCGGAAGCGTGAGCGAGATCGCGCGCCTCGCTCTATCGATCACGCTCGATGAGATCATGCTCGATGCCGTTGGCGAAGAGGAGCTGCGGAAGGCTCGCGCCGACTCCAAGACGACCCATCCGCACGCCCACGGGGGTGAGCATGAAGCTCGGCGGCGGGCCGATCCCCGCCGAGGTCGGCGTCAACACGGCATCCCTGCAAGAGGAGTTCACCCAGGACCGGCTCGGAGGAGAGCACCTGCTCGCGCTCAACGGACGCCTCGTCCCAATCCTCGCCGAGGCGGGCACCACACCGGTGTTCGTGTTCGAGGACACCAGGCGACCGTGGGAGGTACGGATGATCGCATGCTGGCGGAGGCATTCTTTGCAGGTCCGCTCAGCGCGTTTGTCAGCCAGGTCGATGCGCCAACGATCGTCGCCGTGCAAACACACCTCATCGTCGGCTCCCCGGCGTTTGCTCGACTCGCGCCCGTGCTTGAGCAACTGACGATCCCGCTGCTCGACGACCTCGCCCGGCCCAGCGTCGACGTGATCCTCACACGCCGGACCGAAACGGCTGGGCTGGGCGTCGAGATCACCGATATCTTCGAGGGCGCAGCGCTCGACGAGCTAGCCAAGTTCTATCGAAACTCGAACGGCGACTTGCGCCGCGTCCTTGCCGCTGCCCACGAGGCCGCCGCACAACGCCGCTTAGCTCAGACGAGCATCGTGCTCGACTGTTGGCCTCCCAAGGCCCATGTCAGGTGATCGCCTGCGAGGGTTAGCGTGGGTTCGGTGGTGAGATTCACCGCCAGCGGGCGAAACCCAGACGCCCCCACCATGTAGATCGAGAACGTGCCATAGCAGCGATTGCCGTCATGACCAAACGCGAAACAGCCGGGTTCGCGGTTGAACTCAACCCATGCCGTCGCTCCGGTTCGCGTAACCACGATCTCCTGGACGTCTTCGTTTGTGCCGAGCCTGAAGCGATGAAGCACATGACCATTGGGCAGGCTGCGCACGGACATGAAATGGACTTCCTGCCGTGCCCCTTCATTTCGGAATTCGTCGTAGGCGACGATGTTCGCCCCGAGCGCCACGCTTGCGATCACACCGCACTCGAGATCTGCGGCGCGACGGCAGGAGGTGACAGGGCGGGAGCCATCTGGAACCACCCCTTGAGGGCAGCCTTTCGGCACCGGCGCGCATTCCTCCCCGATGCCGAGCTGGACGCGACGCCCGAAGCCGACGACGCAGCCAAACACGGGCTGAGCTGCGCGCTCATAGACCTCGGCTCTGCGGCTCTGGGCGAAGATGATCGTCGCCTTCGGTGCGCAACCGGTGTAGTACGAATGCGCCATCATCTTACCAGCTAGAGCCGTCCCCATGAGCACGAGCGCCGCCGAGGTCGCCGCGCCCATACCAAGCAATGCCCTGGTCTTCACACGCATACCAACCCCTACGATGAAGCCGAGTTGCGCGACCGCCTGCGTCGGGTCGAAGCTGCTCGCGCTGCCCCGTCACGCGCTATCGCTCGTATGCCCTGCCGCGAGGGAGAATGTGCCGGACAAGTATGGTCTGCGTGGCGCGGTCGTAGTCGAAGATCATTCGAAAGTGCTCACTGCCCTCCGGCCCCAAAACAAGACCCTGCGGCGGGTGCCCAACCAGGCCCTCGCCGGGCATTCGAGATGATCTCCCGCGCGAGAACCAGCGCAGGATCGTCCGGCTCGCAGCCGATCACAGCAGCCACATCAGCGCTCGTGACCGCCAGATCTTGCGGGCCATCGGGCTCAGGAACGAACTCACCCGCGCTCTCCGCGAGCGAGGCCAGCGTCCGGAGCACAACGTCCAGGTCGTGCTCAGCGCCAAGGCGAGCCAATCCGCGCAACGTGAGTGAGACCTCGCCCTCGGGCCTCGCGCCGACCATCGCACGCGAGCTAACGTCCGGCAGCATCAAACCCGGCGGCATGCTCGTGAACAGCTCGTCGAAGTCGCGCCTGTACTCGACGTAGAGCAGCTGGTTCAGCCAGCGATAGGTCGGCCAGCGGAGATGCTGGTGAAAGAACGCGAGCACCAGCTCCAGAACGCGGCGTTGGTCCTCGCTGAGCTGCGGTTGCGATTCGAGGTCGTTCACGGTACGGGCTTGGTTACAGCGGCGCGAATCCTGACAGAGCGCGGCCCTGATCGGAAAGAGATGTCGCACGATCGGCTGTCAGCTCGCCATCGAGAGCATTCTCAAGGACATCTCGGAGGGTCGCCATGAACTCATCGTTACAACGTGGGCGGCGACGTGACACAGCGGGCACTTCGGGGTGGGACTCGCACGCTACGACAACCCCGCGCCAGAACTACCGCTGACCGGCTGAGCGTCCCAGTGACGACACCAGCAGCGGTGCTCGCTAGCCTGTAGGCATGGCTAAGCCGGAGCGTACAGGAATCGATTCGAGCCACTCGCAGCCGAAGGCGAATGCTGCGTCGATTCGAGCCGGGCGTCTGAGGCCGGCCACGCGGCGGCTCTCAGACGTGCTGGAGCAGCGCGGTCCGCTGACCGGGCCGGTCACAGACGCCGGTACCCGTGCGCTGCTCGCAGTACGCGGCGAGACGGCCGACGACGAGCATGGCGAGCACTGAGCCGCCAGCGCAACGAGCGGGCATCCTCTACGTCGATACGTCCGCCCTGCTGAAGCTCTTGGTGCGCGAGGCCGAGTCAACCGCGATCGAGGCAGAACTCCTGCAATGGCCGAACCTCGCCACGAGTGTCGTCACCGAAGTCGAGCTTCCACGTGCTGTGGCACGGGCGCGCGAGGAGCGCCCCGAGGCAGTCATTGACGGAAGTCTGATCCTGCAAGGCGTCATCGCCTCGGCCGCCATCATCGAGTTGAGCGACGACATCGTTACTGCCGCGCGGAGCGTGGAGCCGATCTACGTCGGCGCGCTCGACGCGATCCACATTGCAAGCGCGCTCAGCCTCGACCGTGAGCTTGCGGGCGTGGCGACCTATGACCACCGTATGGCCGATGCCCTCACTCGTGCTCACGTCAAGGTGATGGCACCGGCATAAGGCCAGAACTGCGTAAGCAAGCAGCGAGATTATGTGGATCGTCACAAGTCCGGGTCCGGCTCGCACAGCTGGATGTCGCCGAGCTACACTGACGGTTACATAGACTGATCGAAGCGCAGGCTGTTTCAGCGCTAGCCCGTCAGCTAACCCTGCAGGCCGCCCGATTGGAGATCGAGCGTGTGTCGAATGTGCTCAGGCACAGCGGGGGAACCGAGTAGTTGGGGCGAATCGGCGAGACTCGAAGGAGGCCGTGGTGGCCGACTACGAGGGGCGCCGTTCGCAGCGCCCCGCTACAAGACAAATTGCGGCGACTGCGACATCGGCTCCTACCGGCGTATTCGTCGGCTTGGTTGTTGCGCACGGTGACGTGCTCCTACTTATCACGGTTCCCTGCGGGATGGTGCTTACCGGGGCGGCATCGGGCATCGCCGCGGGGCTTCACAGCGGGCTGAGAGATTGGCTCTACTGCCGCATCAACAAGCACGCATCTGTAGACGTCCCTGACGGCGAGCAGCTCTCCGCGGTCCAGGCAGCGGTACAGGAAGCAGGAGTTGACTAGCGCTACGCCCTCCGACGGTTTCTCCGCTCTGCAGGGCTATTGCTTGGGAGCGCGCCCGACGTTCTGACTACCCGGCGTCTTCGGTGGAGGAGGCGGCGGCTGCTGCGCCTGCGGTGGCTTGTGTCCCCGGGGCTCACTCGGGGGTGCATGACCTTTTTCAATCGACTGGGGACCACGGTGGGCGTAGCCTTCTCTTCTGGGACCGTCGGTCATAACTAGCCCTTCTTTGGTGGTGGCGGGGTTGGTCTAGCTGGAGGCGATTTGTGGCCCGTTTCCTTCGGCAGTTTCGGCCGCGGGCGTTTCTCCGTTGGGCGTGGAGGCGTTGGCATCCCCTGGACTGTAGAACTTGAGCCGTCCTGGGTTGCGCGGAGAGGGTGTTTGTAGGTTCCCTATCTTGTTCTGATGGGGATGGTTGGCTTGCTTTTCACAGCGTAGAGTTCCTCGACTTCTCGTGGTGGACGGTCGTCGAGGGATTCGTGGATGCGCTCGTTGTTGAACCACGCGACGTACTCGAGAACGGCGAGCTCGAGCTGCGAGCGCGATGTCCAGGTGCGCTCAGCGATGAGCTCGGTCTTGAAGCTGTCGACGAAGCTCTCAGCGACGGCGTTGTCGTAGGCATCGCCGACGGTCCCGAGCGACCCCAGAACGTCGTGGTCGTCCAGGAGCTGCGTGTAGTCAAACGACGTGTACTGGCTGCCGACGTCGGAGTGTGCCACGAGCGCGACGTCTGCTCCAGGCGCCCGCTGGTGCAAGGCCATCCTCAGAGCGTCGAGCACCAGGCCGGTGCGCATGTGGCTGGCGAACTGCCAGCCGACGATCATCCGGCTGTAGGCATCGATCACGAAGCTGAAGAACACCGCGCCCTCCCAGCAGCGCAGATACGTGAAGTCCGCGAACCACTTCTCATCCGGCCGGAACGCGGTGAAGTCACGCTTGACCCTGTCAGAGCTACGCAACGCCGCCGGGTCGGCCCGGGTGGTCCACCACGGCTTGCCGCGCCGCTTCGCGCCCTGCAGGCCGTTCTCGCGCATCAACCGTTCGACACGGCTGCAGCCGACCCGCTCCCCGCAGCGGAGCAGCGCCCTTCCACATCCGCCGCGACCCGTAGACGTAGTAGTTGGCCGCGTGCAGCTCGGTGATCACGCCGAGCAGCCGCTCGTCCTCCACCGCCCTCTCCGAGCGTTGGCCAGTCGCGCGCTGATAGAAGGCGAACGCCGACACGCCCAAGGTCTCGCAGATCGGCTCGACCCCGAAACGAGCGCGCTGCCCCTCGATGAACGCGCTCACTTCGGACGGTATGGATCGAGCTCGCCCGCGAAAAACACGCTGGCGGCCATCAATATCTCGTTCGCGCGACGCAGCTGCGCGACCTCTTTGCCCAGCGCTTTGATCTCCTCGCGCTCCTGGCTACTCAAAACGTCTTTGCGTCGACCCTCATCAGCTTCAACCCGCCGCACGTGTTGCGCAGCGTCTCGCTCTCAACGCCGAAATCCCTCGCGACGTGCGCGACCGGACACCCCGACTAGAACACCACACGCGCGCCGCGGTCCAGCAACCCCTTCGGATACTTCCTCGCATGTGGCATACCTCCAGACTTCTCCCTCCGCCAAGCAGACCCTGGCCCCGAAGTCTCCGTCAAACACAGGACGGCTCAGACCTCGGCAGCATGTCCCACACTCGGCTCCGGCAGAAGGCCGAGCTATACGCCGCCTACGCCGCAAGCGACGCCTGGCACGAACGGCACCTGTTCCTCCCCGCGCTGCTGTTCCTCACGACCACCGATGCCCGCGCGAGCAAGTTCCTCGGCGCGCTTGCCCGCGCGCTCTCTTACGGGCCGCGCGAGCATCGCCGCCGAGCGCTCGTCGCAGGCGCCGCCGGGATCGCATGGGCACCCCGCCGGCTGCTCGACGCGGCGTGCCTGGCTGACCTGGACGGCAACGTTGGGCTCGCGCTCGTCGACATTCTCCCAGGACGCGCGCGCACCGCACGAGCAGGCGCTCGCCAACCAGCGCGAACGCGAGGAAGCCGACGAGGCGCGACGGCACGTGCTGCGCGAAGACCCCGAGGCGATGCGCCGACACCTGGCCCACTACGCCTACGCACTCACCTCGTACACGCACGCGCTCGGCACGACCGGCGAGCGAGCGATCGAACTTCTGCGCACCTCTACCGGCACGCCGACCGCTGACGAGCGCGAAGCCTTGCGTGCGATTGCGCGCAACCTCGACCGGGCGCTACCAGAACCACAACCACACGAGCTGCCCGAGCCCGGCGCCAGCGTACACAGCGAGATCACGATGCTGGCCGAGCACTACCGCACAGCGCAGGCCAAGCAGATCGAGACGCTCGCCCAGCGTCACGGTGACGGGCCGTGCCTGCGCCACGCACGAGAGCTGCTGCGTGACGGCGGGCTGCTCGACCGCGACCGACTCGACCGGCTCCCACCGGATGCCGAGCACGACGCCGCCGGCCGCCGCGAGCAGCACGCGCGGCACGACGCGTACCTGGCCTGGCGCGAGCACGCCGCGCGGCGGCTCGCGAAAGACGTCGGCCCACTCGGGCGACTCACCCACCGTGCCGAGCACTTCTACCCACAGCTCGACCGCGAGCGGCTACGCACCTGCGGACGCTGCGACGAGACGATCTACCCGCCAGCCCACGAGGCCGGCAGCTACGGCTCCCGGCAGTCACCGTCTTGTCATTTCTGCCGCGAGCCACACGGCACCAAGCCCTATGACCCAGCAGCAACTATTTCACGGCGGCCTCGACAACACCCTTGCGCTGAGGTCGGCGTGCTGGACACACCCAGACCTGGACGCCGTAGTGCTTGGCCAGCTGCGCGAACTGGCCCGTGATCCGATCCGTCCGGGTGCCACAACCGTAGCCATCCGGTCCGTCCGCCACGCCCGCGTGGTGCCCCCCAGGCGGCGCAGGACCCCATCGATCGCCTCCGCCAAGTGCGGGAAACTCTCGCCCTCGCAGATCACCGCACGAACCTTCCCGAGAACGCGAGCACGCCGACCAGCACATGAGCGGGCTCACCCCACGGTGTCTGGGTCAGCTCAAGCCAATCCCACTGGATCTCCTCGCCGGGCTCGTGCGCGATCACCGTCGTGACACCGTGCCCGCCGGTCCGGCACGTCTCGCAGCGCGGCCTCAGCGCGAGTCTGCGCAGCTCCCGCACGAACGTCACATAGGACCGGTCGAACCCGAGCCCCACGACCTCTCGGAACAGCACCGTCCCGTCGACGTGCGCGTCCTCGGCGAAACGCGCGGCCAGGTAGTCGCGGAACGGCTCAAGGCAACTCTCGCCAGGGCCACGGACAGGCCTCGGACCCGACAAGTACTTACGGATCGTCTTGCGATCCCGGCCCGTGTGACGAGCGATAGCCGAGACCGACCAGCCACGACGAGCAAGCGCATGAATCTCCACATCGTCCTCCTCAGTCAACATCCCCAACGGCTCCCTTCAGTGGCAGTGGCGTCGAACACCACGACCCTGGAGGGAGCCCCTGACAGAACAGCGCCGGCGACAGCGCGCTGCGCCTCGCCTACGGCTCGGCACAGCGCGCCGCCGCCGCTACCCCGTCAAGGGTGGGGAATTTCCATGATCAGATCTGGGGAGAATTACGTGATCGCCGCCAGAGCTCGCTCGCCCTCGCTGGCCTGTCGCCAGCGGAGCACCCACTCCCAGTACGTCGACTTCGCCACGTTGCAGCAGGCCGCGGCCTGCTGCAACGTGAACCCGTCCTCGTCGACAAGCAGCACCATCCGCAGCCGGACCTACCTCACGGCGTTCGCAACGTCCCTGGGCACGTCAGCGCGCGAGAATGCCGTCTCCTGCGGGTGGATCGAGGGCCAGCAGCAGCCAGTTGACCCCAAACGTGCTCTGGGAGTGGTAGCGGAGATCGGCCCGAAGTCGTGGACGCTCTCCCTTGGTATTTTTAGATAGCTTCCAAATGAGCGCCTCGGTCAGCCTCAGCACGGTCCTGCGCCGCACCTTCGGCATCTACGCTCAACAGGCGCCCGTGCTGCTGGCGGCAGCGATCGTGGTGGACGGCGTCGTCGCACTCGACCGGACACGGTTCAACAGCTCGCCTGCGCTGGCGATCGGCGAGGCGCTCATCGACCTCGTCGTGATCGGGCTGTTCGTGTGCGTGGTCGTGCTGGTCGTGGCGGACGTGTGGGATGGTGGGCCGCGCCGCGGCACCGGCGAGCTGCTGCGAGGCGCATGGTCCTCGCTGGGCCCGCTTCTGCTGGTCGGGGTTCTCGCCGGCATCGCGATCACCTTCGTGGCTTCGCTCTGGCCGTTGATCTTCTTCGCTCTTCTCGCTAGCGTCGCAGTGAAGGCCGGCATGGGCATATTGCTTTTGATCCTCGGCCTGCTCCTCGTACCGGTCCTAACACTCGTACCCGAGTTGTTCCTGATCACGAGCTGGTCTGTCCTAGCGGCGGTAGCCGTGCTGGAGCGTCCCGGCGCACTGAGTGCGCTTGGGCGCAGTCGGGATCTGGTGCGTGGAAACGGCTGGCGGGTGCTCTCAGTGATCCTGGTGTTCGCATTCCCGCTCGCCCTCGCTGTCAGTGAGATCGAGAGGGCCACCAGAACTGTCGGCGGTGGGCCGGCCGCCGCCATCCAGCTGCTCGTGGCGGCCCTGATCGCGCCGATCCCGATACTCGCTGCTACGGCGCTGTACTTTGAGCTGCGCCGAGCCGAGCCCACCACGGCGGCGGCCGCTCCAACACCGCCGGGTGTGCTCCCGCCCAGCGTCTCGCTCTCCTAAGACGCTTTCCAGACTGTCAACCGGCTGGAGGAATCAGTGAGCGCGCCCGTGATGCGCTGTGCGGACGCGCGCTACGCATCCATTTGTCGCGCGGTGCCCGCGACGCGTCGCGGCGAGCGCCTTTTTTCGAGTTCTCGAGGATGCGGCTGTTGCACACTGGCTATGTGGAAAGGCCGGCCGGAGCTTGGCGGTGATTGGCGCTTTGGCGTCGTTGCCACCCGGTACTCCAGATGCCTTAGCACTGGCCAGATCGGGCCCCGCGCTGGCTTCCGATCCTTGGTCCCCGCTATGTTCCGGTTCTTTGGTGATAGGGGTTTCCGATTCTCCAGCGCTGGGCTGTTGTTCTGATCCCGTGAGGTAGTTCGTGCTTTGGATGGCGCCAATGCCTTCCCACAAGGCCACCGCATTCCCTTCTTCATCCATTGCGACCTGGGGGCTGAACCTGTCGTGACCCGTGGAGGAGATATGAACGGGCGGTTGCCATTCCCCGCCCGCGGGCCTGATGGCGCCCTGTATGAAGTCTTCAGACCCTCCGGTAAGCCAGCTGCTCCAGACAGCGATTGCGTCTCCATCCGGATCGACCGCGACCTGGGGACTGCCGGCGCTCGTACCCGCGGGCGAGAGGTCGACGGGCGCCTTCCACGCACCGCTTGCAGCCGTCCACACGGCGCTCTGAACACTACTCGCCGTGCCTTCCCGGATTTCCCACACCGCGACTGCATCGCCCTGCGCATCGACCGTTACGTCGGGATAGTCGGCCCCATTTGCACCTCCAGCCGACAGGTCTATCGGCGGGCCCCAACGACCGGTCGCCGGGCGCACCGCGCCCTGGACCGTGTAGGGAGTGAATTCGATGCCGCCCCATTCCCACACCGCGACAGCCTGACCGGCAGCCTTGACCGCCACCCGGGGATTAGCCGCGACCTGCCCGGCAACCGACAGATCGACGGGTTCGCCCCATGTGCCGTGGCCGATCAATCCGTTCGCCGACTGGATGTAGTAGTCGCCTTCGCCATAGCTCTGCCAGACAGCGGTCGCTTCGCCCTGAGCGTTCACCGCCACCTGGGGGTTGCCGGCAGCCTGGCCAGGCGCCGACAGATCGACGGGTTCGCTCCACACAGCACCCGCGGCAGATCCATATGACGCCTGGATGACGTAGCGTGCGCCTTCCTGACGTTCCCATACGACGACCACTTCGCCGGTGGAGCTGAGCGCAACCGTGGGCTTTTCATTATCGCCCGCGGCCGAGATCGCGACGGGAGCCCGCCATTCCCCGCCCGCACTGTGAACGGCCACCTCGATCTCTTCGGTGTCGCCGTCGCGCCACACCGCGACCGCGTCGCCATGCGAGTCGATGGCCACCTCGGGATGAAATCCGATGTGGCCAAGTGTCGAGATCTCCACTGGCTGCTGCCATTCACCGCCCGCGGCACGCGTGGATGCATCAATGTCCCAATTGAAGCCGTACTGATTGAGCCACACCGCAGCCGCGTCCCCGTGGCCATCGACCGCGACGGCGGGAGACCGACTTTCCTGGCCGAGCGAGGAAAGCACCGCCGACGCCTGCGAACTCCCGGCAGCCAGCGCGCCTGGGGCGAAAACGAGTAGGGCTGCGAGGGCAACGAGCGCAGCCGAGACGCGCAACCTACCGATACTCATGACTCGAAAAACACCGGATGTCAAGGTCCTGTGCAAGGTGGTCTCGAAACTGGGTGACGCTCCACGAGGAGCGCGATCCGCGCTAGACACCGTTCGCCTCCGCCCGGGTATGGAGCAGCGACAGCAGTCGTCGCTCGGTCGCCGCGGGGACAGGCCGCGGTGAGCTTGTGTCGCTGAGCACGACGACCGCGTGTCCGGTCGCGAATCCGAAGAAGTCTTCGTAGTAGCGAGAAGCGCCCTTCGTACCCGGCACCTTGATTGCGAAATCAGCGCTGATGCGCAGCCCAAAGGCCGGTACTCCTTGTATGGGGGAGGGCAGCGCGGAGACCTGGACATGACTGAACAGCGGTTTTCCGGCCGGGGCGCCAGACTTCGCGCCTTCGCTGACGACGTTGGCACGCTGGCCCGCGAGGTGCCGCTTGAGGCACGTCACAACCGCAGAACTACTGGCGGCTGCCTTGACCTGTGCAATCTCCCGAGACGCGAGAGCCGCGCTGCGCACAATAGAAACTCCCGACGAAACGGCTTCGAGCGGGAGGTAGCTGGTGGCGTGGCGCGTGCTCTTCTGTTGGCGCTGGAATGTCGGCGAGGCAACCGCACCGAGACTGCCAGTGGGGACCGTGACGACGTGGCAGGCGCTTCCGAGGCCTCCCAGGGGCGCATTTTCGCTCGAGCGACTGCCGCCGACAGCGACGAGATCTGGAAGATCGCCCGCGCGCAAGTTGACCGCCCGGGCATCAGTGACCGCTTGCCCTTCTCTGACCGAAGTATCAGCCTTCCCGGACGAGGCACTCGCTCTGCTGGCGGAGGCAGCGTCGCTGCCGGAACCGCAGCCGGTCACAAGCAGGATCGATGAACCGATCCCTAGCCCGATCGCGATAGCCACACGCATGAACTCAGCCGATCTTCCCACGGCCGACATCCGGAAGGTCGGGTTTGTCGGCGTCCACTGTCGCTGCGCGGTGGAAGCGTCGCTCGGCCTCCCTGAGCTCCGTCTCTCCGTAATGGCGCTTAGCCCAATATGAATTCGGCCTACCCAGTCGGAAGGCTCCCACCATCCAAAAGATGCCGCTGAACCAGCCTAGGATGAAGTAAACCCACCTACCCTTCATCGCGCAGATCACAGCAAAGCCCAGCAGCGCGGCTATGAGCCCAGCGCCGACTATGACTCGAAGCACGGAACCTGCCGAGGTGGTCGAGAGCAAGAAAAGCGCTGAGGGCATCAAGGACATCTTACACGCCGGTCATTCCGCTGCAACCTCATCTCTCATCGACACGCTACGTTTCTACCGAGTAACAGGTGCCCTCATCCACCGGGCACACCGCGACTCCTGGATCAATAGCAAAATTCGGAATGGGAAATTCGTAGAGATATATCGGGTGTCCAAGGAGTCCGCTAAAAGGCACTTCCACGTGGTGGATATTCGTGTCGTAGAACACCTCACAAGTCGGATTGTTGCCCGTGTCGTGCGGCCCCCACACTATTTCCCCGATACATTCTTCTAGTCCGTATTGGAGGTGATAAAACCAGTCTTCGATTTCGCTCTTATTGATACCCAAGATCGCGTGAACCACATATTCTTTGAATTGGTCGAGAAAGTCTATGTGGAAGATTTGCTTCAGATCGGCTGTGATATCCGCCACGCTCAAGACATGCCCGACGCCTATGAGGGTGGCGTCAGCAAATGAAGCTGCAAAGCTCAGGTATTCGATGCACGCCGGGTCTCCTCCTTCGGTAAGGGTGCACGCGGCCGCCGGGTTGGCGAGACATGCCGCCGCCGCGGCCGCGCGTTCTTCGGTCACGCCAATGGCCGGAGCTTCGTTCGCCTCGCGGGTGGCGCCTTGCAAAACCCACGGTTCCAATTCATCGGTGTACTGCGCGCCCGCGCCGGTGCCTCCGGGCGCACCTGGGGGTTCGACCTCTTCGTGCTGTAGCGAGCGACCGGTCTGTGGCACGTAGGACGTAGCGCCGTAAGTGATAACGCCGGTCGCGAGTGAGCTCGCGACGCCGCTTGCCCCCAGCCACGCGTACGGAGGTGGCGCTTTGCCGCCGTTCGGCACGCCGAATTCCGTACTGTTGTACGTTGAGAGCAGTTTTGTTTCGCTCGTGTTGTCGCCGATTGTGGCAACGATGTCGCCCTTCAGGTCATGCAGCTGGAGCACTGGCTGTTTGCCGGTTTTCCCTTCGCCTTCCTGTGTGGCCGCGAGAGTGCCGTCGATGCCGGGGATGTTGCGTGTCCACTTTGCCGAGGCTTCGCACGTTTCTGAAGTGGTCGCTTCGCAGCTCCATGCCACGGCTTCCCCGGATGCGTCGTAGTGGCTGAGCATCCTTTTGGTGCCTGACACGGTGTACCGCTGACGACCGACCGGGTCGAGGAAGTATTCGTTTTTCGTACCGTTTTGTTCTTGGCTGGCGACCGCGCCGTCGACGTAGAATGTGCTCTTTAGTTCGTGTGCTTCGGCGTCTCCCGCCGGTAGCTTGGTTGCGTTGCCGAACGCTTCGTAGGCGATGCCTTCGTCAGTGAGCCGTCCGGCTTCGTCGTAGTTGTGGGCTTCCACGGTGCCGCCTTCGGCCGCGCATTTGCCTTCACCACCAGGTTTGCGGGTGGTGAGCCTGGCGCGGTCGGAGGCTTCGTCGTAGGCGTAAATGCGCGTCGTACAGCCTTCGCCGACCGGCGTTTCCTCGGTTTCGGTCAGTCGCCCAAGCGGTTCGTAGGTGTAGGTCTCGCTCGATAGTGTACTCGAGCGACTCATTATTTCGCCGCGCGCCGAGGGCACACGCGTTTCGCTGAACCACACGGCAGCTTTACTTTCGGCACAGTTGCTGGTCTTTTTGTATTCGATCGCGATTGCTTCACCCACCGCGTTGAACGTGTTGTTGGCGCACATTTCATTTGGATACACCTCGCTCGTCATCTTGCCTTCCGCGTCGTAGCCGGCGGTGAACGTTCCCGCGGCAGAGTCGACGAGCTTAGTCATCCGCTTCGTTGTTTCGTCATATGAGTATTTTTGGCTGCTTTTGCCTTCGTCGCTGCTGTCGCTCATTTCTTCGAGCAGCCCGTCGTTTTCGGGCCCAGCGTATTTATATTTCGCGATGTTGCCGTCGGAGTCGATGTATTCGACGCGCTCTCCGAGCTTGTTAGCCTTATTTGTGATTGTCTTTGTTTTGGTGCCGACCGTGGTGCTTTGTTCTTCTAGCAATCCCAAGGTCGTGTTGTATTTGTTGCTGACCTTCGGCAAGGCCGTGTCTTCACTTGTGCTCGAGGTCGTTTCGCTCGTTTTGAGACGTCCCGCTTCGTCGTATTCCTCTTTCTTGGTGCGGATTGTCGTTTCTTCGTGTTTTTCGGCATTCAGCCGCACGAACTTTTCTTCGACCTTTTCAGGCTCGTTCCACATGTTGTAGGTGGTCGTCGTGATCGGCAGCTTGGGCAGCCCAGACAGTTCGGGCTGCTTGGCGGGCAGGGTCTCGCAGATGAGTCCGGCCCATTCGGGATGTTTGCCGCAGTTTTCGTACCCTTCTTTCTTTTCTTCGGAGCCGTAGTAGATGATCTTGGAGTTACGGGCATTCGGTCCTGTGGCGAACTTCTCGAGACGGTTGTTGGCCGTGTCCGTCACCCAAACTTCACCCTGGGCGTCGATCGCGATGTCCCTCGGTTCGTCCAGCTGCCCGGCTTCGCTTCCTTTCCAACCAAATTGGCCGATGAAGGCTCCTGTTGATGACAGCTCCTGGATCCGGTTGTTGCCCTCGTCGGTGACCCATAGGTTCCCTGCGGCGTCAAAGGCCAACCCAAACGGTGTTTTGAACTGACCGGCACCGGCACCCGAGGCGCCAAAGTCGTTCAGTAGTTTGCTTCCCGGGGTGAACTCCTGAATGCGGTTGTTGCCGGTGTCGGCAACCCAAATGTCGCCTTTGGAGTCGATCGCGATGCCCTTTGGTTCTTTCAGTTCGCCGGCTTCAGTGCCGGCTTTGCCGAACGACGATACATATTTACCTTCCGCGGAGAACTCCTCCATGCGGTTGTTGCCGGTGTCGGCAACCCAAATGTCGCCTTTGGAGTCGATCGCGAGGGCTTTGGGTTCTTTCAATTCGCCGTTCCCGCTACCCGCTTTACCAAACACCAGCAAAGATTTGCCTTCGGGCGAGAACTCTTGAACACGGTTGTTGCCCGATTCGGCAACCCAGATGTCCGCTTTTGAATCGATCGCTATGCCCTTCGGTTCTTTGAGCTGGCCCGCTTCGCTGCCTGCTTTGCCAAACGTAGAGAGATATTCGCCTGCCGCGCCGAACTCCTCGAGGCGACTATTGCCTTCATCGGCGACCCAGAGATCGCCTCTGGAGTCAATTGCCATCCCGAATGGGGTTTTGAGCTTGCCCGCTTCGGTGCCGGCTTCGCCGAACTTGGCGGCGTACGTGAAGGTGCCTTCGGCTCCCGCCCCGAGCGTCTGCGTGACCTGGCCCGTGGCTTCGTTGTATTCGCTCGTCGTCGTGGCTTTGACGCCGTTCGGTTCGATCGTCACTGAGGTTGGTGCACGTAGCTTCCATCCGAGGTTTTTTTGTCCGGAGTACGAGGTTCTTGTCGTATGCGCTTCTCTGTCTTCACGCGTTGCTGGGAGCCATGTCGACTCGGTGGTTTCAGTGACCACGTTGAACGTTTCTTTGTTGAACGGAGCTTCATTTGGAATATTCTCGTCGTAGAAGTACCGCACCTGGTTGCGCGCCAAGGCTTCCTTCTGTTCTTTACCTTCTGCATACTTGACCTTGTGTTCGGATCCTTCGACTTCGCACAGTCGCGTGCCCGGTTCGCCGCTTTCGCGTTCATGATTGTTTTCTGATTCTTTGCTGCACATGGGCCTGTATGTGTAGAAAGTCGCCAGTGATTTCGCGACTTCGGCCGATTTGGCTTCGCCCGCTTCGAGCGCCGTCACGCGATTGTCCGCTGAAAGCGTCTTCGTCACGTTGTTTGTTTCGTTGAATTCGGTAGTCGCGATCGCGCCATACGAGGAGCTACTCGGCGACGCTACGTTCACCTCGCGTCCCTCTTCGTCGAGGTAGTAGACGGTAGCCCGTTTGTAGCTCGACGCAGGCGAGCCCTGAGGAGAGTCGGCGGCGATGATTGCAGTGGCTTCCACCGGATCATCTGATTGCCCCCACTTTTCCGGTTCGGGCTTTTTTGTCGCTTCGTTTTCTCCCATCTGGTAGGGGGCGCTTGAGCCCTCCAGCGGAACGCTGTAGTCGATGGTCGTGCCGGGACCGGGATTGTGCAGTTCGCCTTCAGTGCCCGTTGCACCGGCTGGGCTGAAGGCAGTGACGTTCCCCGTCGTGTCCGCTGTGGCGCAGAGCGTCGTCGAGGCACAGGAGACGCTCGTCAGGTTGTCGCCAAGAGCATACACCTTGGTCCACGTTTCGCCGCCGTTTTTAGATCCGAAGACGTTGCCGGCGTTGTCGACCGTGGCGCAGGTCGAGGTTCCGGTGCAGGTGACGGCCGTGAGGCTGTTGGTACCGTCGATGTTGTGTTTGGTTGCTGTTCCTTTGCCTTCCGATATCGCGAGATTGATCAGGTTGCCGGCGCCGTCAACAACCACGCATGATGTCGTTGAGGTGCACGCGACTCCGTTGAGCGCGCTCGTGCCGTCGACGTCCGTTTTCGTCCAGGTTGCCGACTCGATCTGTGTCGTGCTGGTCGCGACATAGACATCCCCGACGTTGTCGACGGCGGCGCAGAACGATGAGGAAAGACAGAAGACACCCTTGATGCTGGTTGATCCACCGATGTCCTCAGCCGTCCAAGAAGTCGAACCGGGGGTCGTGGAGTAACGGATGTAGCCACCACTTTCGCCCTGGCCGTCGATGCAGAAGGAGGCCGAGGCGCAGGAGATGGCGTCGACGCCGTAGCTCGGTTCAAATGCATTAGTCCACGCACCGCCAAGCGAGGTTGCGTAGTACATGTAGCCACCAGCGCTACCTTTGCCATCCGCGAGCAGGCAGAGCGAGCTCGCGGGGCAAGCAGCGGCCTGGCTCGGACTCTCGCCGGTCGGTCCGGTCCATGTTTTCCATGTGGCGATCGCGCCGGTGCTCACATTCGTCGCGTACAACGCGTTGCCTTTGCTGTCGCTGAGCACACAATCAGTGCTTGCGGGGACACACGAAACCGCGTTGAGGCTATTGCCGCTATCAACCGACTGGGTCACACTCCCTCCGGTCACCGCCGCGGTCGCTGCGGTCACAGTGACGTTAGAGCCACCCCCGTTACTCGCGGTCACGAGCGCTACAAGGGTATGCCCGATGTTGCTGGCCACTGGTGTGTAGTTCGCATTGTTCGCGCCGAGGATCGCGGTGCATTCGTTTTCGCTGTTGCATTCCTGCCATTGATAGCCATACGTCAGGGGACTGCCAGACCATTTGCCGCTAGAGGCGGCCAGTCGCACGCCCACGACAGGCGACCCCGTGATTTTCGGCGCTTCGGTGTTTTTCACGACTTCACCACTCCATAGGCTTTCGGAAGCGGGCGCACGGGTTGCCTTTACAAGCCGCCCTGTGCCGGAATCTCCCGTGCTCGTGCCATACGTCAACGACCACGGCTCCTGCCCGGGTGGACTCAGTGCGGTTACATGATCTTCAGTGTCATAGCCGTAGGTTGTCTTCAAGGCCGGTGAGATTCGTGGGTCCCACTCGGCGCGCAGCCGGCCGAACTTGTCATAGGAGTATTCGGCTACTGCCTTTTCTTCCATGGCTTTGGTGGACGGGTTATAGGCGACAGCGGATACCTTCGCCAGCCGCCGATTGTATTCGCCCCATTCGTTCTCACCTTCGCCTGTTGCGCTGGTTCCAGTGGCGTACTTGAACTCAAGGGAGCGGCATCCGGGTTTCATTTCGGTCGGTTTTACTGTCCACGAACACGAAACACCAGAGGGCACGGGGGCGCGCACTTCGGTTGGCTCAGTGATCGTGCCCGACGTGGTTATGGTGCCTATCTTTTCCGAACTCTCATCCGAGAACCACATTTTTCCGTCAGGACCCGTAGTGATTCCCCCTGGCCGGCTTTCTCCTGGGAGCGCATATTCGGTGACGCTACCCGAGGTCGTGATCTTCCCAATCTTACTAGTGCCGCCATCCGTGAACCATAGATTTCCTTCAGGACCGCTGGTAATGCCAGACGGTGCGCTTTTTTCTGGCAGCGGATACGATTTGCCACCTTCACCGGATGTATTGATTGTTCCTATGCTATTAGAAAGGGTATCCGCAAACCACAGTTTTCCATCCCTACCCGCAACGATACCCGATGGCCCACCACCCGGCGAGGTGTATTCCGTAACACTATCAGATGTTGTACTGATCCTACCAATCCTGGCGTAGAAGTAGTCAGTGAACCACAATGCTGCTTCGCCGTTCGGCCCAGGTGTAATTTTATTCGCTTCTCCGGGTACTGGATACGGCGTGATGACCCCCGATGGAGTGATCTTTGCGATGTATTCTCCGCTGCCTTCCCAACCGCGCATGGTAAACCACATGTTTCCTTCGGGACCTACGGTCATCCCTCCGGCTTCATGTTTTTCTCCTGGAAGTGAATATTGAGTGATTTTGCCAGATGGCGTGATCTTGCCAACCGTCTTGATATTACCGACTGTGGTGAACCAAACATTGCCTTCGGGGCCGGTAACAAGAGACTCCGTACTGACTTCTTCGTGTTTTGGCAGCTGGTATTCCGTGACAGTCGTGCCGGACAGCGGAATTCGATTGATTGCGCCAGCACCGCCGAACCATAGGCTGTTGCTAGGTCCGGAAGTGATTGCTCCCGTCCATGTTGAGCCCACCAGGTATTCCATGACACTGCTGGCTGTCTGATATTTATACGTGACCGTGTCAGTGGGTACCGCCCCTTCCTGCACGGCCGGCACCCACGCGGTCGTGCCGCCCGTGGGCAACGTGAACTTCACCTTCGTGTGATCGGCCGCATTTTCGAGGTAGTAGGCTTCCCTCGCTTTAGTTGTTTTGTTTTCTTCGCACCACAACTTGAGATTTGAATCGCCGGGCGGCGATTCAAAGGGCGTCGTCGATTCGCATTTGACCCCAGCAAGGGGCTTTGCAAAGATCGTCTGGCTTCCATTCGCGGCTGTCATGAGCAGGCTGCCATCGGGAATTTCCACGAGCGACTCCGTGTTGGCCATGCTCATGCTCCAGTCAGCCCCGAGCGGGCCTTCATCTCCCTCCTCGGTGGCGCGTGAACTGTAGGCACGGGAAAGCGTTAGCCCCGAGCCCATCGACACGTCGGTCGCTCCAAGGCTGAAGTCGCCCGACTCGAGATCCACCGAGCCGGGACCGAGGGTTACAGGCGTCGAATGGCGAATGGAAATCTCGGTGCCTCCACCCGGGAGCCTGCCTTCGTTACCGGCTTTATCGAAGGTGACGACCTGGATCGAGTGGTGACCAGCGCCGAGTTCCGCGCCGTTGATTTCCCATTCCTTATACGCCGTACATTCCCCTTTGGGCGTTGAGCATTCGCCTGTGCCTCCGATTTTTTTGAGCACTTCTTCTTTACCATCGACAGACATTTTGATCGATGCGACACCGGAGCTTGCGATAGTGGTGCCTTCCCCGTCCGTCGCCTCTACCTTCAGTTTGTATGGCCTTTCGCTCAGTTCGTTGCCGAAGGGCAGACCTACAATACTAATGCGATGTGGCGGCGACGTATCGACTTTGACTGTCTTGGTGCTTTCTGCTTCCGCTTCCAGAGACTCAGTACCCGCTATAGCCTCTTCGGCACGATAGCGGATTTTGTCTTCGCCATTTGGAAGTTTCGGTTCAACGGTCCAATATTCCTTGTGTTCCGAGTAACACTGCACACCTTCGCAGCCGTTTTCTTTTTCCAGATAGTTGTGTTCAGACACCTGTTCCCATTTACCGGGCGCACTTTCGTATTCCAGCCTGGTCTTGGCGACGCCGATGCCTCCATCTTTGGCGATGGGTTCCAACGCGTCCTGGTATTTGCTCAGCCAGCCGCCCGAGCCATAAAGCGCGTTTGGCCGTTTCTGTTTGACTTTTTTCCCTCCTTCTTCGACTTCACCGTCGACTTCAGGTGAAGTGGTGTTGAACTTGGTTTCAGAGTGCGTTTTTTCGGGCTCAGCCAGATAGACGATGCCTTCATGCATGCTGTCTGAGAAGCCGTAGTTGCTTGGTTTTTTCTGCACGGACTGCTGAAAGCGCACGACGTTCCCGGCTGTACCTGCCGTGGGCGAGCATTCGACTTTTTCGCCGCTCTTTGCACACAGTGTTGGAGCAGATTCGAGCCCATATTCAGGGGTTTTGGTTTCGGAAGAGAGGGTCTCCTTGTTTTCGGAGACACCGCTATGTTCCAGTTCAAGGAAGCTTTCGATCTCGGCGCCTTTGTTTTTTCCTTCCGTCTTGGCGTTGAACTGATAGATTTTTGAGACGCCCTTGGTCTGATAAGCCCAGTACGCCTTTTCCGTTTCCGCGTATTCGGCGATTCCCTTAGTTTCGAGATAGCCTTTGCCGGAACCTTCGTCTTTGTTCGGGCCTTCGTTAGGTTCGTGGCCGAACTTGGCTTCGTTGCCGACCCACTTCCAGTTTGAGCGCTTGCCCCCGGCCGTCTCCACCAGCTGGTTATCATTGGTTTCAAGATAAGGATCTACCTCGACAGGAAACTGATATTCCCCCGAACTGTCATCGACACTCAATACAAGCGTATCCCCGGAGACAGACATGTGTAGCGGCACCGAAGTTTCCGCGGCATCGTTGGCGGCCGGAGCAGGGATCGTCGCGATCGTCACCCCTTCCTTAACGATCTGCACAGAACCCGAGCCTTCTTCCTGCACGAGGCTCGCGCCCGCCGGCAGGCCCACGCGGAAGTAGAGCTGCTGCGGGCTTTCCACCGACCGCAGCATCGTGTCCTCCTCGAACCCGGCGGTCGTCGGCTTGATCACCGTGTCGGAGTCGGTCTCCGTTTCTCCGTAGAAAACCGTGGCGCCGTCGAGGACACCTTCTGAGCCACCCAACGGCGTACCACGCGCATCGACCGGCGTCAGCGAGACGTCAGGGATCGCCAGCACCACTCCTTCGCCCAACTGCTTGGGGATCCGGACCCCCACGGCGGGTGTCTTCGGTTCAAATGCGTTCCCCACGTCGCTCAAGCTGAGATCGACAGGCGTCCGCTGACCAGACGAAGTTTCAAGCGCAATTGGTGCCGTCGATTCGATCACGCCACGGTTGCCTTCGCCGAGATCGACCTGGGCGGCATCATCGGTCGGAAAGCTCGTGATGCTCTGTCCCGCCGGAAGCTTCGGCGGTCCACCAGCCGATTCGTGGATCACCGCCGGGAACGATTCGCCGGCCACCTTGGCTGCCTGTTCTGTATTGAGGCCCTCGAACTCCGTGCGAGACTCTTCGCGTTCGGCCACCGCTTCTGGGCTGCTCCGCTTCGCTTCTTCCTGCGCCCGCAGCTGTTCGGCTTCGGTCGGGGACCCGGGGATCACCAGCGAGCCTTCCAGCGACGAAGACGCACCACTCCCTTCGCCGGTCTGCGGAGCTTCAGAGGACGAGCCGTTCCCAAGCGCGATCACCGGCAACAGTGCCAGCCCAACCACGCAGCACAGCAAGCACGCTGCAAATCGTCGCACAGCAAGCCGCATCCGAAACCCCCTACATATTGAAACAGACAGACACCCGAATAACAGATCAGTTTGGATATTTTATACTTGAAGGCCCGGTTGGATAGCGAGCGGCGTCTCTGACTATTGTCTGAAAGGGCTGTCACCGCGTCCCACTTCTGGCTGTTCCCGACTTACGGCTCGTCGTGCCATAGTGCGATAGTCCGTAAGCCGTCAAGGGGTGGACTTCGGCACGCGGAAGCTGCTGCTCGCGGGCCGTGCGGATCGCGTTGCCGAGCGCGACCTGCGCCGGTGTTGGCGGCTTGCCCTTGGGCATCGGCGTAGCCTCGCCCATTGACGTGCAAATTGCCACGGAGTTACTCCCCAAGCGTACATGCAAAGTGCCCCCGCACCGCGTCAACGGCCGGGGGCTGACACCAGGAGGTAGTCCTGATGCAAGATGAGCCTAACGAGCAGCCCCGCGACTGGGACAGCATGGAGCGCGACGCGGTGTATCTGCTCACCGACCCCGAGCGTTTCCCCACGATCTGGTCGGTCGCGGACCTGGGCCGCGTGATGCACTACCACGACCCGGACGCCATACTACGCCAGCTGTGCGGCGCGGGGCTCGTGCACCGCACCAGCGATGACCGGCGTTTGCTCGGTGTGCTTTGTGCTCACCGCGTCGTGACGCAGGCGCAGCTTGGCCGGCTGTTCCCGGGCGTGCCTGAGCGCACGTTGCGCTACCGCACCCGCCGCCTGCATGCACTGGGGCTCGCCGGGCGCAGCCGCCCATACCGCGAGCAGGGGTCGGCGCCGAACCACCATTGGCCGACGCGTCGTGCGGATTGCTTGATGCGTGGCGAGCCCGCACAGAGGGGTGGGGAGCGCAGCCAGCCAAACCCGCTCTTTCTCGCGCACGCCGCCGCGCTCACCGACCTCTACGTGGCGCTCCAAACCGAAGCCAGCCAGGCCGGCTTGTCGGTGCTGGAGTATCGCCGCGAGGGCAACGCGCGCGAGGTGTTCGACAGCGACGGTGAGGGGCGGGCGCTGGCACCGGATGCGATGTTGATCCTCGCTGACGGGCAGGGCCGGAAGTTCGGCGCGTTCGTGGAGATCGACCTGGGGACCATGTCGCATACGCGGCTGCGCCAGAAGGCCGAGCTGTATGCCGCCTACGCCGCAAGCGACGCCTGGCACGAACGGCACCTGTTCCTTCCCGCGCTGCTGTTCCTCACGACCACCGATGCCCGCGCGGCCAAGTTCGTGGGCACGCTCACCCGCGCGCTCTCTTACGGGCCGCGCGAGCATCGCCGCCGAGCGCTCGTCGCAGGCGCCGCCGGGATCGCATGGGCACCCCGCCGGCTGCTCGACGCGGCGTGCCTGGCTGACCTGGACGGCAACGTTGGGCTCGCGCTCGTCGACATTCTCCCAGGACGCGCGCGCACCGCACGAGCAGGCGCTCGCCAACCAGCGCGAACGCGAGGAAGCCGACGAGGCGCGACGGCACGTGCTGCGCGAAGACCCCGAGGCGATGCGCCGACACCTGGCCCACTACGCCTACGCACTCACCTCGTACACGCACGCGCTCGGCACGACCGGCGAGCGAGCGATCGAACTTCTGCGCACCTCTACCGGCACGCCGACCGCTGACGAGCGCGAAGCCTTGCGTGCGATTGCGCGCAACCTCGACCGGGCGCTACCAGAACCACAACCACACGAGCTGCCCGAGCCCGGCGCCAGCGTACACAGCGAGATCACGATGCTGGCCGAGCACTACCGCACAGCGCAGGCCAAGCAGATCGAGACGCTCGCCCAGCGTCACGGTGACGGGCCGTGCCTGCGCCACGCACGAGAGCTGCTGCGTGACGGCGGGCTGCTCGACCGCGACCGACTCGACCGGCTCCCACCGGATGCCGAGCACGACGCCGCCGGCCGCCGCGAGCAGCACGCGCGGCACGACGCGTACCTGGCCTGGCGCGAGCACGCCGCGCGGCGGCTCGCGAAAGACGTCGGCCCACTCGGGCGACTCACCCACCGTGCCGAGCACTTCTACCCACAGCTCGACCGCGAGCGGCTACGCACCTGCGGACGCTGCGACGAGACGATCTACCCGCCAGCCCACGAGGCCGGCAGCTACGGCTCCCGGCAGTCACCGTCTTGTCATTTCTGCCGCGAGCCACACGGCACCAAGCCCTATGACCCAGCAGCAACGCCACCCACCCGCACGGAAAGCGAGGCACACGGATGAGCAACGCAGACGGCAAACCAAAGGAACTCAACACGTGCCGCGCGGCCAACCGGCGCCGCGCCGCCACACGGGCGAGCGCGAGAGCACGCCGGCCGCGATCGAGGGATACCTGCCCTCAGCGTCAGCGCGGCTGGTTGCCCATCTTCAATTCGACATGCGAATTGCTTGTAGCCGAGTCCGACGACGGCCGCACTCAAGCCCAGTTGTCGGCGATCCGCGCATTGCTCTCATCGGGTGCCGCGACGAGGAGACCGTGCGATGCGAAGAATCCCAAAGGAGGAATGACTCGATGACACACTTCGCCGAGTACGCGAGGATCAGCATGCGCGACAAGCAGGACCCGTCCCTGAGCTTCCCGAGCCAGTTCGAGGCGGGGCGTAAGCGCGTTGCGGAGTTGGGCGGGTCGGTCGTCTGCGAGTTCACCGACGAACAGACGGGTGCCGATGACGACCGGCCCGGCTGGTCGGAGCTGATTGCCGAGGCGCGTGATCGCGGGCACCGGCGCTTCGACGGCGTCGTGCTCTACTCGACCTCCCGGCTATCCCGTGATCGCGTGTCGGCAGGGCTGTTTGAACGCGAGCTTCGCAAGCTCGGCGTCTCCGTCGTCTACGCACATGCGGGCGCCGACTCCTCCACGCCCGAGGGCGAACTAACGATCGGCGTCCTACAGGTCATAGACCAGTTCGAGCGCTCACGGCTCAAACGCGAAAGCCGCAGGGGGATGCGCCAAAACGCACTCGCCGGCTACCGCAACGGCGGCAGACCTCCCTACGGCTACCGGCTCAAGCACGAGCCGCACACCAATCCCATACGAGCCGCTGCCGGCGAGACCAAGAGCCGCCTCGAGATCGAGCCCGCCGAGGCGCCAATCGTGCGCGAAATCTTCACGCTATGGGCAACCAAGGAACGGGGCGTGACCGCCATCGCAGATCTACTCAACGAGCGCGGGGTCCCCTGCCCGACCGCGACCAACCCCCGCCTGAACGCGACTCGGCGGTGGGCGAAGTCCACGATCAACGCCATGCTGCGCAACCCCGTCTACGTCGGCAACCAGGTATGGGATCGACGCGACAACGCCACCCGGCGCGAACAGGGCGTCTCGGTTCCGTGGCGCGATGAGGACGAATGGACGGTCTGTCAGGACGCTCACGAGCCCATCATCAGCGCCGAATTGTTCGCCGCCACGCAGGAGCGCCTAGAGCGCAAAAAGAAGCTCAACAGCCGACCGCGAGGCGGCAGCCGTGAGCACCTGCTGAGCGGCATGGTCCGCTGCGCCACCGGGCACCCGTCACTGAGCGCCTACGCATTGATCGTCAAGGGCCATAGGTACTACCGTTGCACCTACCGGAGTAGCTACGGCAAGGTCGCTGCTGAGGCCATCGCCGGCCACGGCTCAACTTGCAACGTCCGCGAGGACGCGCTGCTGCCCGCGATCGAGCGTTTCTTCGCCGAGCGGCTGTTCGGCCCGATGAGGCTCGACCTACTGCGCGAGCAGTTGGACCTACAGGAGCGCACCAGCGCCACCGAGGCGCAGCAGACGGCCGCGCGGCTGCAAGCGCAGATCGCTGAGGCCGATCGAGCCATCGCCATGCAGGTGCGGGCTCTGGAGCAAGGGATCGAGCCCGACGTGGTCCGAGCCCGAATCGATGACTGAAGGCCGAGAAGGCGGCTGCGCAGGCGTCTCTGCCGAAGCTCGGACTGGCGCCCGAACGCCAAGACCCGGCGGCCCTGCTCGATCAGGTGCCCGACCTCTCCAAGCGGCTCCGCGATGTCGACGACGCCACCAAACGCGCTCTGTTCGACGCCTTCGACCTGCGCGTCGTCTACGACAAGACCAGTGATCGGCTCTCGATCAGCGCCACGCTGACCGAGGCCGTCGCCTCCATGCTCCGTACTGGCCCTCTCGACAATGGCGTAGAGCCGTTGTCACAGCGGGCACTCCGGGGGTGGGACTCGAACCCACAACCTCTCGATTAACAGTCGAGCGCATCTGCCAGATTGAGCTACCCCGGATCGGGCTACCCCGGATAAACGATAGGGCGTTGCCGCATTGTACGCGAGCTGAATCCTCCTACGTCAGCATGACCAATCCCGCCTCCACCTCGGCATGACAGTTCGAGCAAAGGAGCGCACACTTGCGCGCCTCGGCTCTTGCCTTCTCCAGGGACCGCGCGACCCCTCTGTGGCTGAGAGAGAAGCTCTTTTCGGCAGGCACGAGATGGTGGAACTCGAGAGCGGCGATGCATCCGCTGTAGCCACACACCTCGCATCTCCCGCCTGCGTCCGCGACAAGTATGCGCTTGACGTTGCGCCGTCGGCGAGCAACTGCCTCGGCTCGACACTTCGCGCATCTATATCCGCCGCCACTGCGCCGCTTGAAGGTGGTCAGGCCGTGCTGCTCGCAGTGGAGTTGCATCTCAGGCCGACGCTCGCCCGACGCCCGACGGCGATCCGCCCAGTGCGTCTTCAAGCCGTACCCTCGCAGCCAGTGTCGGACGGTGGTCTTACTGAGACCGACGATCTCGGCGATATCCATAGTCGACATCCCCGCCTCTACGAGCGGATTCAACTCCTCGCGCGTCAGGCCGCCCTTGGCCTCGTGCTTGCCGTGGTTTACCGCCTCAAGCCGATATTTCTTGAGCCAGTAGCTGACCGTCGCTTCGTGCCGGCCGATTCGCCGGCCGATCTCCGCCAGCGACAGGCCCTGCCCGAGAAGCTGCTCCAATGAAGCGCGATCAATGCGCTACATTGTGCACGAACATATGTTCGCTTTCCGTGTCTTCTGTGCCGACTTTGTGACTTCTTAGAGGCCATAAACCCACCGCCAGCCCGACGCAACGATCGGGGCGACTTCCGGCCAAAGACCTACCCCTCCCTATCCCCCGTCTGTTCGAGCACCTGTCCGTACGCACGGTCGAAATCGCGTTTGACCTGCGCCTTGCGCTGAGCCAGGGCGCTGATGTCGCCACCGTCCTGCCCGCGCGCCCGCTGGATCTGGCGGTCCACGCGCGCGAGCTCCAGCTGCAGTCGCTGCACCTCCAGCATGACGGTGTCTGGCTGCTCGCGGCCGGCTTCCACCACGAGCTCAGCCAGTAGGCCCTTCATCTGCGGGTCATCCTCGAGGCGTGCCTCCCCATTCGCCACGTCGGCCATCGGCGCGCGAAGGTCACCCCCACCCAGGTGCCTGGCGGCGCGGCGCAGCAACCCGCTGGAGAAGTGCTCGTCTATATCCAGGCCCGCCAGCGCCAACGCTCCTTCCTCGGGTGACGCGATGCACAGCGCCAGAAACGCGCGCTCGGTCTCCTCGCGGCGCGTCATCTCGCTCACCCGTGGTGAGCGCGCACGACCCGGCTCGCCATCGCCGTCGCCTCGTGCCGGAACCCTGCCGGACTCACCTCGCTGCTGAGAGCGCGGACCGGCCGCCAGCAGCTTTTCCGCGAGACCCTCCTTCAACGCCATGCGACTGTCGACTGTTCTGGTCAACTCCATGCGCAGCGCGCTCTCAGGCAACTCCGCGAACACCGGCCGCAGTTCGTCGATCATCCTGTCCTGGTCTTCCGTGTCCGACGGATCCCCACCCGCCAGCACGCGCTCCGCCCGAAAGCGTACGAACGAGATCGATCCCTCGACCGCCGACTGCATCGCCGCCGCGCCGTTGCGCTGGATCAGCTCGGCGGGATCGGCGCCGGCGGGCAGCATCACCACACGCAACTCCAGCTTGCGTTTGTTCGCAAGCTTGAACGCCTTCAGCATCGCCTCCTGACCCGCGCTGTCAGCGTCCAGCGCCAGCAGCACCGTCTGCGCCATGCGCGCCAGCTCGCCCACCTGCTCGCCGGTCAGCGCCGTGCCCATCAGCCCGACCACGTTTTGCATGCCAGCCTGGTGCAGCGCGATCACGTCGGTGTAGCCCTCGCACACGATCACCTCCCCCGCCTTCGCCGCTGGCGTCCGCGCCAGGTCGGCGCCGTAGAGCTGCAAGCCCTTGTGGTAGATGTCGTTGTCGGAGGTGTTCAGGTACTTCGGGCGCTGTTCTGCGTGCATTGCGCGCGCGCCGAAGCCGAGCACCCGACCGCGGATGTCGGCCAGCGGGAACATGATCCGCGAGCGAAAGCGGTCATACGGGCGCCCGTTCTCCTTCGAGCGCTGGGCCAGGCCGGTCGCATACAGCTCCTGCTCGGAGAAGCCGCCCGCGGCGCGAGGCGAGCAGCACGCGATCCCACGCGCTCGGCGCGTAGCCGACACGGAACTCCCTCAGGACCTCCTCGCCCAGCCCCCGCTGCTGCAGGTACTCGCGGGCGTGGCGCGCCTCGCTGGACTCCCACAGGTAGCGCTCGTAGTAGGCCGCCGTGCGTGACAGCAGCTCCAGCAGCCGCTCCCGGCGCCGGCGCTTCTCGGCCTCGCGCGGATCCTCCTCCTCGCGCTCCAGCTCCACCCCGTAGCGTTCCGCCAGCAGCTCGAGCGCGCCCTTGAAGTCCACGCCCTCGGTCTCCTGCACGAACGTGAACACGTCGCCCGAGGCCTGGCAGCCGAAGCAGTAGTACACCTTCTGCGCCGGGTCGATGCCGAACGACGGCGTGCGCTCGTCGTGGAACGGGCACAGCCCCTCGTAACGCGCGGGCCCCGCGCGTCGCAGCTCGGTGCGCGCAGACACCAGCTCCAGAAGTCGACCGCCTCGCGCACACGGTCCTTCGACTCGTTCGTGTACAGCGCCACGCCGGCAACGCTAGCGGGCGAACGCCTGCGGCACCTGCTGGCCGATGTCCCATCGGTCCGTGTACTCCCTGATGCAGTAGCGGTCGGTCATCCCCGCGAGGTAGTCCATGACCCGCTCGGCGAGCTCCGCATCATCGCTCGGCGGGGTCCCGTCGGGCCCACGCGGCAGCAGCTCGGGGCGCTCGACGTAGTGCTCGAACAGCCTGCGCACCACCGCCGTGATCTTCTCGTGCTCGGCGCGCACCGCCGGCCCGAGGTACACCTGCTCGAACATGAACTCGCGCAGCTCGCTCATCGCCGGACCCGCCAGCGGGCCCTGGACGATGTCGCCCGCCCGCTGCGAGTGCTCGACCATGTCGTGGACGAGCGCGTCGATCCGCGCCGAGCCGCTCGAGCCGAGCACCGCGATCGGCTCGCCCGGCAGCTCGTGCTCGCTCAGCAGACCCGCGCGCACAGCATCGTCGATGTCGTGGTTGATGTAGGCCACGCGGTCGATCACCCGCACGATCCTGCCCTCCAGCGTCCGTGGCGCGGGCGCGCGGCTCGAGTGGCGCGCGATCCCTTCGCGGACCTGCTCGGTCAGGTTCAGCCCGACACCGTCGCGCTCGAGGCGCTCGACGATCCGCAACGAGTGCTCGTAGTGATGGAAGTCGCGCCCGAAGCGCTCTTTCAGGCAGGCGTCGAGTACCTCCTCGCCGATGTGTCCGAACGGCGGATGACCGAGGTCGTGACCGAGGCCGATCGCCTCGACCAGATCCTCGTTCAGTCGCAGCGCCCGCGCGACCGTGCGCGAGATGCTCGTCACCTCGAGCGTATGCGTCAAACGCGTCCGGTAGTGGTCGCCGCGCGGCGCCACGAACACCTGCGTCTTGTGCGTCAGCCGCCGGAACGCCTTGCTGTGCACGATGCGGTCGCGGTCGCGCTGGAACGGGGTGCGCAGCGAGCAGTCATCCTCGGCGTGGGCGCGTAGCGCCGGATAGGAGCGTACCGCCAGCGGCGACAGCAGCCGCTCCTCCTGCTCGGCGCAGCGCTCAGCGAATCCGGCCGCGACCGTGTCCTGCTGGGTCGTGATGCTCATCGTTCGATTGTGCCACCGGTCGCGGCCGGTCCACGCCCGCGCGCGCCACGTGTCGCTGCGCTCACTTGCGCCGAGCGCGTCAGGCCTGGCGGTGCCAGTCTTTGCGCCCCGTGTACTTGCGTACGTAGTGGCTCCACTTGGTCTGCGTGGCGGGATCCTCGTCGTAGACGGGCGCTCCGCCTCCCGGCTGGGGCAGGCTCTGGGTGGCCGCGGTGTCGATCCGCAGGTCGACCCCGTGTTCGTGCAGTGACTCGACGTCCGCGGCTTCCACGAAGCGCAGCCCGTGGCCCGGCGTCTTGATCACCACCCCGTGGAAGATGTCCTTCTCGGGCGCAGAGACCACGTGATGCACCGTGCCGACCTCCGTGCCGTCGGATGCGAGCACCGGAACGCCCTTCTCCAGCACCTGGTATGCGATCGGAAAGCCCTCGTCCACGGCGCACCACGATACCGGGATGTCGCGCGCATTCTGCAGGAGTGATCAGCCCGCGTGCCCGACGGCCGGCATCAGGCGCACGTGCGCGTGGTGCTCGAGCGTCGCCGCGATCGCGCGCTCGACCTGGCCGAGCGCCGGTGTGGACGCCTGCGGCACCTCCGTCAGTCCACGGCCGAGTGCATCCACCATGAAGCCGTGCGCGTCCTCGCGCAGCGGGAACGAGCCCGCCTCGCACGCCGCGCAAACGACGCCGCCGGCCGCGCCGGAGAAGCCCACCAGGTGCTCGCGCTCGCCGCAGCTCGCACAGGCGCCGAGCTGCGGCGCGAGCCCCGCCGCGAGCAGCAGCTTCAGGCGAAACGCAAGCGCGCCACCGTGGCCGTCCGTCGATCCCGGCTCGCCCGTGCCCGCGTGCTCGTCGAGCAGCGACAGCTGGCGGCACAGCAGGTTGAACACGCCGGGGTGGGGCTCTGATGTCTCGAACAGCCGCCCCACCGCGTCGCACGCCCGCGCCCCCGCGTCCAGGCCGCGCGCGTCACCGCGCAGGCGCGCGTAGCCGTCGATCGTCTGCGCGCCGGTGACCGTCAACAGCTCGCCACGGCCTTCGTGCAGCTCGATGTGCAGGCGGAAGAACGGCTCCAACCGGCCGCCGAAGCGGCTACGCGCGCGCCGCACGCCCTTCGCGATCGCGCTCACGCGCCCGCGATGCGGCGTGTACAGGTGAAGGATGCGGTCCGCCTCGCCGTAGCGCATCGAGCGCAGTACCACTGCTTCGGTCTTCACAGCGCGGCTCGCCATGCCGACAATGGTGATCGATACGCACGACGCCTTGCGCGCAGGCCCTCGCGCGCCTGTCAACCGGGACCCGCCGTGATCGTCTAACTTGCGCGCACGGTGAAGGAGCTCAACGACAAGCAGTACGCAAAGGAGCTGCTGCGCCTGCAGACCGAGCTGGTGTACCTGCAGGAGTGGATCGTCGCGGGCAGTCGGCGCCTGGTGGTGCTGTTCGAGGGCCGCGACACCGCCGGCAAGGACGGCGCGATCAAGCGCATCACCACCTTCCTGAACCCGCGCACCTGCCGCGTCGTCGCCCTGCCCACGCCCAACGATCGCGAGCGCACCCAGTGGTACTTTCAGCGCTACGCCGAGCATCTGCCGGCCGCCGGCGAAATCGCGCTGTTCAACCGCAGCTGGTACAACCGCGCCGGCGTCGAGCACGTCATGGGCTACTGCTCGCAGGAGCAGTACGAAGAGTTCCTGCGCTTCTGCCCGCTGTTCGAGCAGGCCCTGCAGAACGACGGGATCATGCTCGTCAAGTACTGGCTGTCGGTCAGCGACGAGGAGCAGGAGCGCCGCTTCGAGAAACGCCTGTCAGACCCGCGCAAGCGCTGGAAGTTCAGCCCCACCGACCTGCAGGCGCGCGCCCGTTGGGTCGACTACGCCGAAGCCAAGGATCGGATGTTTGCCTACACCGATACCGACTCGAGTCCGTGGCACGTCGTCGAGGCCGACGACAAGCGCACCGCGCGCCTGAACCTAATCAGCCACCTGCTCTCGATCGTCCCCTACGAGCACATCGACGCGAAAAAGGCGCCGAAGCTGCCGGCGCGCCAGCGACGAAAGTACAAGCGGCCGCCGAAGCGGACCGAGCGCCTCGTGCCGACGCGCTACCTCGTCAGCTGAGCGAGCTCGCTCGCGAGGCTCAACCGGCCTCAATCGTCACCGGCGTGCCTGGCCCGACGTGCGCAGCAAGCCAGTCGATGCTCGCGGTGGCAAGGCGGATGCAGCCGTGCGAGGCGGCGCTGCCAAGCGTTCCTCCGAGGTTCTCGCGTCCGTGAATCGCGATTTGACCTGGCCCCCCTTCAAATTCTTGCAGGACGTTGGAGCGAGCGCTGAGCGCCAGCGCGAACGGGCCGCCGGGCTCCCCCGCAGACATCTGCAACGTCTCCTCGACGAAGAACTGCCCGGTGGGCGTCGGCGTCGAGGGCTTGCCGACGACTGCCTCGAAGCTCCTGATGCGGTGAGCGTCGTCGTAGACGTTCACGCGCCGCGCCGCGAGCTCGACGACGATCGCCCACGCCGTGACCAGCGCGCGGGTGTCCTGCTCGGAGATCCAGCCGGTCGACCCATCGGGCCGACCGGGAAGCATCACCTGCAACCAGCGGGAGCCGTCGTCGGCGATCGAGCGCGCGATCACCGGCGCCGTGGTCTGCTCACCGGTGATCGGCCGACGGGCGGCCAGCATCGAAACCTGTGGCGATGCAGCTGCCGGCGCCTTGTGGACACTGTGCGCGGCGAGCAGTACCACGAGTTCCTGGGTCGCCTGCACACGGGCGTGGCCGCCGGCGGCCACCGCGGAGCCGGCCGCCACGCTCGTGAGGCACGCCGCGGCAAGCACGATCGCGCCGGCGCACGCCGGCGGGCGCCAGCGAGCCGCGGGCAGACGGTGGGCTCTGGAGCACCAGGATGAGACGATTGTCATGCCGGTCGCTCAGCCCGTGAACGCGCCGTGCATGTGTGGAAGCGCAGGGCGCGCGAGCGCATGATGTTTGGCTTTCCCTCGCGTCGCGGCTCTGCGTGCAGCGGCACGGTGTGCGGCCGCCTTGCGTTTGGCCACGAGTTGTGCGGCGGTTGGCGGGGTCGCGCCCGGTAGTGGCGTGCCTTTTGGAGCGACAGCCGCTGCGGGGGTCAATCCGGCGGCCGTTTCAGCCGCGGTGGCCGTTTCGCTCCCACCTGCGCAGTTGGATGTCGTGATCGTGTTCGTGTCGAGGTTGACCGCACCGGTCTGCGCCAGCAGCCTGCCGTGGATCGTCGCGGCGGTGTTCGCTGTGATCGTCGCCGAGGCCATCACGGTGCCGATGAAGACCGTGCCGGTGCCGAGGGTGACGGAGGAGTCGACCTGCCAGAAGACGTTGCACGCCTGCGCGCCGTTGACAAGCGAGACGGTAGTGTTGGAGCCGGTGATCAGCGTCGTGCCGATCTGGAAGATGAACACCGCGTTGGGGTTGCCCTGGGCGTCGAGCGTCACCGATCCAGACGAGAGCAGCAGCGAGCTGCTCGCCGTGCGCACGCCCGGCAGGAACACCTGGCCGGCGAGATCGGTCCCGGCCGAGCCGTTGCTCGGGCGCGAGGCCGCATCGTTGTAGGCCGTGGTGAGGGAGCTCTTGGCTTCGATCGCGACCGCGTCATCGACGTGCGTCGCGCCGAGCACGTGCGGGGCGCCGGTGACCGAGGAGCCGGGGCTCAGGCCGAGGTCGCCGAACATCGTCGTGAGACCAGTGTTGGTAACCGTCGATCCGGCCAGAACGGAGAAGCTTTCGGCTGTCCCCAGGCCAACGGTCGCGGGGGCGCCGAGGGCGCTGCCGGCGAACAGCATCGACAGGCACGCAAGCGCGAGGCTCCAGCCCAGGACGAGTTTGCGGCGAGTCACGCCGAACCGCTTGCTGCGTGCTGCGAGAGGGCCGCCGGCGGGCGACGCGTACTCCTTCGGGACGCCAGAGTGCATGGCGTCTCCTCGCTGCGGCGTCGAGCACCGCGATAGAAGGGGAATCAGCTCCCCGGTCTCATCAACCTACCCCCTACCCGACGGCTGGCACCCCGAGGTTGAGTCGTGTGGTCGTCGAGTAGAACAAACGTCCAGAACGCCACCAGACCAGAAGCGGCAAGGTCAAGATATACGAATTCGGCTCCGATACAAGCGGGAATGACGATGGTCAGCTAATGATTCCCCGGCGGCTCTCGTGCCGCATCTTCTCCTCGGGCGGCACCGCCATGGCGCGCCGGCCAGTCCCCGGACCGTGACCGGCGAGCGAGGAAAGCGCGGCAGTGCAGCCGGAGGCTCGCGCCGCGTCCAGGCAGCCCTGATCGGAGGGCTGATCCTCGCGCTCGGGATCGCCGCCTCGGGATTCGCAGCCAGCGAATGGCGCTCCAACCTGCGCCGCGCCAACGAGCATGCGTTCGCCTCGACCGCCACCGACGTGAGCAGCACGCTCGACTCGCGGCTGGACGCCGACCTCGAGCAGACACGCACACTGCGCACGATCGCGACGCTGGAGCCGTCAGTCGGCGACACTCGGTTCACTCAGTGGTACGACGAGCTCAGGCGCAGGGCGCCAGCACCGATCGGTGTGGCCTCGGCGCTCATAGAGTTCGTGCCGGCGTCCAAGCTGCACGCCTTCCTGAGTGCTGCCAAGACCGACCCTCTGTTCACGACGTTCCTGGCCGGGCACCGCGACATCGTTCCGGCAGGCCGGCGCTCGGTCTACTGCCTCACGCGCGCGTCCGTCGGTGAGACGGCCGCCACCGATCTCTACCCCGCGCTGCTCGACTATTGCGCGCCGGTGATCCCCGGCCTCGGGCGCTCGCCGTTCGACGCGCTGATTGCCACCGCGACGGACACAGCCTCGACGGTCGTCGCCCCGATCCCGGGCGTCTCGCTGGTCGCCGTCGGCGAGGCCGTATACCGACCGGGCTCCACGCTTGCGAGCGTGGCTGCCCGGCGCGCCGCCGTCACCGGACTGATCGGCACCTCCTTCAACGGCTCCACGCTGATCGGGCCGCTGCTCGCGAGCCACCGTTCGCTCACGCTGGCGCTCTATCACCGTAACAGCGGTGGCCCGCTCCAGCTGATCGGTCGCGCGGGCGAGGCCTCGCACGAATACACCCAGCGCGCCGATCTCGGCGAAGGATGGCTCGCGGTGGTGGCCGGCCGTCCGCCGGCCGCAGCTTCCCCCGATGCGCAAGGCGCGACCGTTCTCGGCATCGGCCTGCTGGTGAGCGGGCTGGCGTTCATGCTCTACGAAGTGCTCAGACGCTCCCGTCGACGGGCGTGGAGCCTCGTTGGGGAAAAGACCGTGGAGCTGGAACACAGCGCCCTGCACGACCCGCTGACCGACCTGCCGAACCGCCTGCTGGTACTCGACCGCGCCGAGCAACTGCTCGCCCGGGCGAGGCGGTTGGACGTGCCCGTCATCGCACTGTTCGTCGACATCGACGACCTCAAGCAGATCAATGATCGTCACGGCCACCAAGTCGGCGACGAGGTCCTCCGACAGGTCGGGGCGCGATTGAAGACGACGCTGCGCGACAACGATACCGTCGGGCGCATCGGCGGCGACGAGTTCGTGATGTTGGTCGACTCCGTCGGGCTCGACGCGGCGCCGGCGCTGGTGGCCGAGCGGATCCTCGAGGTGCTCCGCCAACCGATCGGTCTGCCTGACGACGCACGAGCGCCGATCCTGCTGACGGCGAGCATTGGCATCGCCACCGGCCGACCGGAATCCGCCGAGGCGCTGCTACAGGACGCCGACCTCGCCCTGTACGAGGCCAAGGCCGAGGGCAAGGACAAGTACGTCACGTTCGAGTCCTCGATGCAGGCGGCCGCACAGAACCGCATCCACCTGGAGATGGACCTCGCCGGTGCTCTGGCTGGGGACCAGCTGTTCCTCGTGTATCAGCCGATGCTGGACCTGGAGAGCGAGGGGGTCGTGGGCGTCGAGGCGCTGCTTCGCTGGCGCCACCCCACCGCCGGCGTCATCGGACCGGACGTCTTCATCCCGATCGCCGAGGAGAACGGCCTGATCGTCACGATCGGGCAGTGGGTGCTCGAACAGGCCTGCCTCCAGGCTTCCGATTGGCGCCGCAACGGCTACGCGCTGAACATGTCGGTCAACGTGTCCGCGCGTCAGCTGGAGCGCACAGAGTTCGTCGACGAGGTGCGTGGCGTGCTGCGCCGCACCGGCATGGACGCCGAAGAGCTCACGCTCGAGATCACCGAGACGGTCCTGATGCGCCAGCCCGATACCACCGCGCGCCTGCTCAGCCAGTTGAAGGCGCTCGGCATCCGCATCGCCGTGGACGACTTCGGGACCGGCTACAGCTCTCTGGCCTACCTGCGGCAGTTCCCCGTCGACTCGCTCAAGATCGACCGCACCTTCATCACCGGCCTCGCGCTTTCGAGCGAGGCGCAGGCGCTGGCGCACACGCTCATCCAGCTCGGAAAGGCGCTCGGACTGCAGACGCTCGCCGAGGGGGTCGAGGACCAGGACCAGGTCCGCGAACTCCAGCGCGAGGGCTGCGACCTCGCACAGGGATTCCTGTTCGCGCGCCCGCTCGCAGCCGACATATTCGAGCAGTTCCTGCGCGAGAGCCCCGGCCTCGCAGGCTCTCCCGCCACCGGCGACGGACCGCTTGCTGCATCGTCGAGCAGGGCGCAGCCGGCTCGGTGAATGGCCGCCGCCGTCAACCAATCATGTGGAGCCTCTCTGGGTAGCGCTGCGTCCCTGCGAGGCTTCGACGTCACCCCTTGAGGCTCAATCCAAATGGGGACACCACCGCGCGACCCCGCTATATTTTATGAAGTAATGAGTCAAGTAGTCGTGTACACAACGGATCCGTGCTCGTTTTGCGCGCGCGTGAAGGGCCTGTTGAAGGCGCGCGGCGTCGAGTTCGCCGAGATCAACCTGTCGAAGGACCCCGACGGGCGCGCGGAGCTCGCGCGCACCACCGGGATGCTGAGCTTCCCGCAGGTAATTGTCGGCGGCGAGCTGATCGGCGGCTTCACCGAGGTCCAGGCCGCGGCCGAGAGCGGCCGCCTGGACGAGATGCTCGCCGCCTGAACGGCGCCTGGCAGGTCTCGCACGCGTACGTTCCGCGCCCGCCGACGACCATCTTGACGATCGGCGAGCCACACACGACGCACGGCTCACCCTCGCGCAGGTGCACCAGGAACTGATCCTGGAAGGAGCCGCGGACGCCGTCGACGTGACGGAAGTCCTCGATGCTCGCACCGCGCGCCTCGATGCCAGCGCTCAGGGCCGCGATCACGCTCTCTCGCAGCCGCGCGTACTGCTCGCGCGTAAGCCGGCCTGCGGGACGGCGCGGGTGGATGCCAGCCCTGAACAACGCCTCATCGGCGTAGATGTTGCCGACGCCGGCGATCCTGCGCTGGTCGAGCAGGAACGACTTGATCGGCGCCGTCCTACCCTTCGCCAGTGCGCGCAGGTGCTCCGCGGTGAAGCGCTCGTCGAACGGCTCCAGGCCCAGGCGCTGAGCAAAGAACGCCTCGAGCGCGTCGCTGCCGAGCAGCAGCTCGCCGGTGCCGAAACGGCGCGGGTCCACGAACGCCAGTCGACGCGTACCGCGCGCGCCCGTGGCGGCGCTCGCCGCCCCGGCCCCGGCCCCGGCGCCGGCCCCGGCCCCGACGTCGGCGCCGGCAGCGGCGCCGCGCCGAGCAGGGCCCAGCTCCATCCGCACCCGCGTGTGCGCCGGCTCGGGGTCAGGCTCTGCGAGCACCGCGCCGGTCATGCGCAGGTGTTGCGCGAGGTGCACGTCGCCGTCGAAGCTCCACACCAGGTACTTGCCTCGCCGCCCCAGGCGCTCGATGCGTCTACCCACCAGCGCCTGCTCGAGCTCCTGCGGGGCGAGCGGGCGCGACCAGCGCGGGTCGAGCACCTCGATCCGCCGCAGCCGTCTGCCCTCGACCAGCGGCGCGAGCTGGCGTCTTATCGTCTCGACCTCCGGCAGCTCGGGCATTGCGCCTTAGCTTAGGAACGCCTCGCCGGGCAGGCTGTGCGCCCGCGCACCGGTCAGCCAGCGCAGCACCGTCGCACCGACGTCCGCCAGCGGGCCGTCGTGGCGAAAACCACCGAGACCCGCGCCCGCGCGGCGGCGGGCGAGCATCGCTCCGGTGAGCGCCAGCAGCGGCGCATGCTCGCGCGTGTGGTCGGTGCCGGGGTGCGCGAGATCGACGCCGTGGTCGGCCGACACCACGAGCAGGTCGTCCTCGCGCATGCGCTCGAGCATGCCGCCGAGGCGCGCGTCGATCTCGCCGAGCGCGCCCGCGAAGCCGCGCGCGTCCTTGCGATGGCCGTAGCGCTGATCGGTCTCGATCAGGTTCACGAACACGAGGCCGCGCCGCAGCCCGCCGACGAGCTCCTCGAGCGCGTCGAGCGCGCGGGCGTTCGTCGCGCCGGGGTGCGAAACGCTCACGCCGACGCCGGCGAACAGGTCGTGGATCTTGCCCACCCCGTGCACCTCCACGCCGGCCTGCTCGAGCTCCTGCAGATAGCTGCGCGCCGGCGGTGTCAACGCGTAGTCGCGCCGGCCGTCGGTGCGCGTGAACGCTCCCACCGCGCCCGTGAACGGTCGCGCTATAACGCGTCCCACGGCATCTGCGCCGTCCATCGCCGCCCGCGCCGCCGCGCACGCACGGTAGAGCTGCTCGGCCGGCAGCCGCTCGACGTGCGCCGCGAGCTGCAGCACGGAGTCCTGCGAGGTGTAGAGGACCAGCGCGCCCGTGCGCAGGTGCTCGGCTCCGAACTCCTCGATCGCCGCCAGCCCGTTGGCGGCGCGATTGCAGATCAGCGCGTGGCCCGTCGCCCGCGTGAGCCGCAACACGAGCTCCGGCGGGAAGCCTTGCGGGTAGGTGGGCATCGGGTGCTCCTGCACGACCCCCATCAGCTCCCAGTGCCCGCTGATCGAATCCTTGCCCGGACCGAGCGGGTGCAGGCGGCCGTGGATGGCGGGATCCGGGCTCGCCGGCACACCGCGAACAGGGATGATCGAGCCGAGTCCGAGCATCTGCAGCGTCGGCAGATCCAGGCCGCCGAGCGCCTCGGCGAGGTGCGCCAGCGTGTTGGTCCCCTCGTCGCCGTATGCCGCCGCGTCCGGCAGCGCACCGACGCCGCACGCGTCGATCACCAACACGAACGCCCTTCGCTGCGGCGACGGCGCGATCCAGCTCATCGCCTCATGTCTACCGTCTGGCGCGCGCTCGTGAGAGCTACCCCGTGGGTGACGGGCGTGATGCGCGGGGGTGTGCGCTGAAGTAGGCCTGCTTGAGGCGCTCCGAGGACAGGTGTGTGTACACCTGCGTGGTCGCCAGGTCGGCGTGACCGAGCATCTCCTGTAGCGAGCGTAGGTCGCAGCCACCCGCGAGCAGGTGTGTGGCGAAGCTGTGACGCAGCGTGTGCGGGCTCATCCGCTGCTCCAGGCCGGCGCGGCGCGCGTGACCCTGGATGATCTTGTAGAGACCCTGACGCGTGAGCCCGCCTCCCCTGCTGTTGAGGAACAGCCGCGCCTGTACAGCCGGCAGCGAGCGCGAGCCCGCCGCGATCAGCGCCGGACGCCCGCCGTGAACGTAGGCCCGCACCGCCGTCACCGCCTGGCGCCCGATCGGCACGATCCGCTCCTTGGAGCCCTTGCCGCGCGCGCACAAAAGGCTCTCCACGAGGTCGACATCTGCGAGCTCCAGCCCGATCGCCTCAGAGGCGCGCAGCCCGCACGCGTACATCAGCTCGAGCAGCGCGCGGTCGCGCAGCGCCAGCGGCTCGGTTCCCCGCGGTTGCTCGAGCAGGCGCGCCACCTGCTCGCGCGTCAGCACGCGCGGAAGCCGTTGCGGCTTGCGCGGTCCGCGCAGGTCGGCTGTGGGATCGTGCTCGATCGCGCCCTCCCGACGCAGGTAGCGGTAGAAGGAGCGCAGGCATGCGACCTTGCGCGAGAGCGTGCTGGGTGCGACGTCGAGCTCTGACAGGAAACTCGCGACCTCGCCGTGCACCACGCCGGCCGGCGCCAGCCCGCGCCGATCGAGGAACTCGCCGAACTGCAGCAGGTCCGAGCGGTAGGCCTCCAGCGTGTTGCGCGAAAGGCCGCGCTCGAGCTCGAGATAGGCGAGGAAGTCGAGCAGCAGCGACTCGATCCCGGCGCGCGCGCCGAGCCGCTCGGTGCCGGCGAGGATACGGCCACCGGCGATCGGTGTGAACGCACCCGAGCCCCTGACTGCGTTCGTCGGAGGGGCGGCGGTCTCGGCTGGTGTCATCCCCGTGAGCTTCGCTGGCGCGACGGGCGCTCCTGGCGATGCAAGCCGGCGTTCAGCTGCCGAGGCGACGCGCGAGCCACATCAGCCCGATCAGCGTCTTTGCGTCGCGGCACTGCGCGATCGCGCCGTCCAGCTCGGGCAGCGGCCATGGGACCAGCTCGATGCGCTCCTGCTCGCCGCTGTCAGCCGAGGCGGGGTACAGGTCGGTGGCCGCGAACAGGTGCACCTGCTCGTCGGTGAAGCCCGCACCCGTGAAGTAGGTGACGATCGGCCCCCAGTGCTCGGCGCCGCGGCCGATCTCCTCGGCGAGCTCACGCTGCGCGGCCTGCAGCGGTCCCTCACCGTCGACGTCCAGGCGCCCCGCGGGGATCTCGAGCAGCGCCGGCTCGCCGACCGCCTCGCGCGGCTGGCGCACGAGCCACACATGCTCGTCGTCGTGCGCGACGATCGCGACCGCCCCCCGGTGGCGGACGACCTCGCGCGTGACCTCTTCTCCGTCGGCGTGGCGGAATCGCTCGATGCGCACGTCCACGATTCGACCGTGGTAGACGGTTTCGCCGCCGAGCGCCTCGAAGTCGCCGCTCATCAGTCCTCGCCCGTTCCGTCTTCTGGGTCCGAGCGCTCGTTCGCGGACTGCGCGACGAGCTCCGCGAGAGCGCTGCCGCCGGCCAGCGCGGCGCCGAAGAACAGCGGGTCGGCCGCGAGCCCGCGACCCATCGTCTCGCTCGTCAGTCCGCTGGCGGCGTAGGCCGGCAGGTCGACTGCTCGCGCGGCGCCAGTCGTGGCGCGCGATGCGCGCCGGACGCTCCACGTCGAGCGCGAGCGCGCGGCGCTCGGGGCTCGGCTGGCTCGGCATCGCGCCGCCGAACACCGCGCCGAGGCCGGCGCGCAGATCGGCGCCGACCGGCGACCGCATGCCCGCGGGCAGCGCCACCGTGACCGGCTCGAGCAGCAGGTCGAGCACGGTCAGCGTGTGGTGGGAGATGCCGCGGTGGCGCGCGCGCTGATCGCCCGAGGACATGCGCGCGACCAGCAGCGTGGGGCAGCCGAGCGCGAGCGCGACGTGGGCGGAGTCGAGCGCGACCATGCCGCCGTGCCCGAGCGCCGAGCCCGAGCCGACGATCCCCGGCCCCGGACCGCACACCGCCGCATCCCAGCCGAGCTCGCGCAGCCCGTGGTGCAGCGCGCCGGCGGTGCTGATCGCCTCGTGCTCCCCGCCGAACGCCGCCCCCGCCGTCAGGTGATCCGTCGAGCAGGCCGCGCTCGCGCAGCACGCGAACGGTGCGCGAGTGCCCGCCGGGCAGCGCGCCGCCCTCGGTCTGCACGTAGCCGAGCCGCGCGCCCGGAGCTGCCTGCGCGAACGCCCACGCCACGGCCGCGAGCTGGCCGTGCAGGGCCAGCACCGCCACCGGTCGCCCGACCGGCAGCTGCGAGCTGCTCGCGCTCGACCGGCGTGACCGCGTGCTGCAGGCTCGTGTAGTTGAGCTTCATCGCGCGCGCGAGCCCGCCGCTGAGCTCGTTCTCACCGTCGAGACCGCGCGTGAGGTTGACGTGCACGACGTCGAACCCACCAGAGCCCAGGTCCAGATCGAGCGCCTCGACGTTGACCACGACCTCGTCGCCGACCTCGGCGCGCCCCACCAGCGCGACGTCGGCGATCGCCTCGCGACGCCTGGCGGCGTCGACGTCGCTCGTGAGCTCGACCACCAGCCGCTGCTCGGCGCCGGCGCTCGAGCGCTCGCGCCCGGCGGGTCGTGTCTCGCGGTCATCGCCCGTGTCAAGGGTCTCTACGACGGTGGCGGCGCGGAGCTTCAGCATCGGCGCTGCAAGCTACAGGGCCGTGGCGGGCGCGAGGCTCGCGGCCTCATCCAGCAGCGCGAGCGCGACGTCGAGCATCTGCTCGAGCGCGAGCACGCTCACACGCTCCCCGGGCTCGTGGCTGTGCTCGGTGCCGTTCGCGAGGTTCACCGTGGGGAACCCAGCCGCGATCAGCGCGTTCGCGTCGGAGCCACCGCCGCTCGAGATGTGGATGGGCTCGTGCCCGCAACGGCGCAGCGCCTGCTCGGCGACGCGCACCGCTGCGCTGTTCGGGCTCAGGCGGTAACCGGAGAAAGTGCGCTCCACGCTGACGTCGACGTCGCAGTCGCAGTCGGGCAGGTTCGCCGCCTCGTGCAAGCGGTCGACGATCTCCGCGACGACCGTCTCCGCGCGCTCGTCTCCGAGCGCGCGGACCTCGAGCGTCAGCGAGCAGTGTTCCGGGACGACGTTGATGGCGGTGCCGCCGGCGATCGTGCCGACGTTGACGGTGGTCTCGTCGTCCACGCGGCCGAGCGGGAGCGAGGCAACGGCACGCGCCGCCGCGAGGATCGCGCTGCGGCCGTCCTCGGGACGGATCCCGGTGTGCGCGGCGGCGCCGCGGAAGGCTGCCTGCACGCGGAAGTGCGTTGGCGAATCGAGCACCACCTCGCCGATCGGAGAGGCGTGATCGAAGACGTAGCCGAACGCGCTGCGCAGGCGCGCCGCGTCGAACGCGCGCGCTCCCGCCAGCGCGACCTCCTCGCCGACCGTGAACAGCAGCTCCACGTCCAGCGGCGCGCCCTGCTGACGGATGTGGCGCGCAAGCGCGAGCAGCACCGCGACGGCAGCCTTGTTGTCGGCGCCGAGGATCCCGTCGTTGGCGTTCTCCCAGCCGCCGTCGAGGAGCACCGGCTCGACGGGAGCCTGCAAGGGGACAGTGTCGAGGTGCGCGCACAGCAGCACGCACGGTCGACCACCGTGCTCGTCCGGGGTCTGCGGCTGCTGCGCACCCGCGCGGTCCTCGGCGGGGATCAAGGCGAGCAGGTTGCCGCAGTCCGAGCCGGCGCGCGGCCCCGCTCCGTCCTCGTGGACCTCGACGCCGAGCGCGCGCAGCTCGGCGATCACACGCTCGGCACAGGCGCGCTCATGACCCGAGGGACTCTCGATCCGGCACAGCTCGGCGAAGGTGCCGTTGAGGTAGCGGCGCTCGAGCTCACCGACCTTTTCGAGCGACGTCGGAGCCGTCACGGCCGGCCGGCACGCTGCGCCGACGCCCGCGCAGGCGAGGCCGCCTGCCGGTCATCCAGTAAATCCTCCCTGCTGCCTGCGTGCTCGAGCGCAGCGGCGACGAACCCCCGGAACAGCGGCGCGGGGCGCTCGGGTCGCGACTTGAACTCCGGGTGGAACTGGGAGGCGACGAAGAACGGGTGATCGTCGAGCTCGATCACCTCGACGAGGCGCTCGTCGGGCGAGGTGCCCGACACGCGCAGCCCGTCACCGCCGTCCGCGAGGTCGGTGAGGCGCTTGCGCAGGCAGGTTGTTCACCTCGTAGCGGTGGCGGTGGCGCTCGTAGATCGACGGCCTCGCCGTACATCTCGCGCGCGCGGCTTTCCGCGTGAAGCTTGATCGGGTCGGCGCCGAGGCGCATCGTGCCGCCGAGGTCGGCCACCTCCTTCTGCTCGGGCAGCAGGTCGATCACCGGGTAGGGCGTCTCGATGTCGAACTCGGTCGAGTTCGCGCCCTCCATGCCGGCGACGTTGCGCGCGAACTCGGCGACGGCGACCTGCATGCCGAGGCAGATGCCCAGATACGGGACCTGCGTGCTCGCGCGCGAACTGCGCGGCGAGCGATCTTGCCCTCGATCCCGCGCCCGCCGAAGCCGCCGGGGATCAGGATCCCGTCGACGCCGCCGAGCTGCCTTGCGACCTCGTCCTCGCCGCCGCTCTCGAGGCTCTCGGAGTCGATCCACTCGATCTCCACGCGACCGTCCTGCAGCGAGGCGGCGTGGCGCAGCGCTTCGGAGACCGACAGGTAGGCGTCCTCGAGCTGCACGTACTTGCCGACCAGCGCGATCCGCACCGTGCTGCGGTCGCGCGTTCCGCAACGCTCGATCGGCTCCTGCCAGCGCGACAGGTCCGGCGCCGGCGCCTGCTCGTCCTGGCCGAAGTGCTCGAGGATGAAGTCGTCCACGCCCTGCTCGCGGAACGTGAGCGGCACCTTGTAGATGTTGTCGACGTCGCACGCCGAGACGATCGCCTCGGCGGGCAGGCTCGCGAACAGCGCGATCTTCTTGCGGATCTCGGTGCGACAGCGACGCCCTCCGAGCGGCACATCAGCATGTCCGGCGCGATGCCGATGCGGCGCAGCTCGTTGACGGAGTGCTGGGTGGGCTTGGTCTTCAGCTCGCCCGCGTGGCCGATGTAGGGGACGAGCGTGAGGTGGATGAACATGCAGCGCCTGCGCCCGACGTCCACGGGGAACTGGCGGATCGCCTCGAGGAACGGCAGCGACTCGATGTCGCCGACGGTGCCGCCGATCTCGGTGATCACGAAGTCGACGTCGCGTGGACTCGGCGATCAGCGCGATCCGCTGCTTGATCTCGTCGGTGATGTGCGGCACCACCTGCACCGTCCCGCCGAGGTAGTCGCCGCGGCGCTCGCGGCGGATCACCGTGTCGTAGATGCCCCCGGCGGTGACGTTCGAGGCGCGGCTCGTGTTGGCGTCGGTGAAGCGCTCGTAGTGGCCGAGGTCGAGGTCGGTCTCGGCGCCGTCCTCGGTCACGAACACCTCGCCGTGCTGGTAGGGCGACATCGTGCCGGGGTCGACGTTGATGTACGGGTCGAACTTCTGCAGTCCGACCGTGTAGCCCGCGGGCCACGAGCAGCCGCCCGATCGAGGCCGCCGCGATTCCCTTGCCGAGCGAGGAGACGACACCACCGGTCACGAAGATGAACCGGGTCTTGCTGGGCGCCTGGGCGTGGCGGTCGGAGTAGTGCGAGGTCATGAGGGCCTGCCCCAGGAGTCTAGCTCGCGCAGCCCCGGAGTCCGCTCGATGAGCGCGGAGATCGAGCGCAGCTCGCCGTAGACCGTGATCACGACGAGCACCGCGAGCGCGATCAGCTGTCCGGTGCCCGACAGCGTCAGCACGAGCCACAGGCCGGCGAGCGCCCCGAGCAGGTTCGCGCCGGTGTCGCCGAGCATCGCCCGCTCGCGCAGGTCGTAGGCGCCGGCGACCAGCGCGGGGCCGGCGAACAGGCCGAGCGCCCACAGCGGCCGCACGTCTGCCGAGCCGACCGCGAGGCACGCGCCGAGCAGGACGAAGGCCTTGGTCGGCGCGGCCGGGGCGCAGGTCGAGCAGGTTGAAGACGTTGGTGGTGAGCACGAGCACCCCCGTCGCGAGCAGCCAGCGTCCGTTGGAACCAGCGAACCCGACGCGCGTCGCCAGCAGCGCCAGGCCGAGCGAGCCGAGCGCCTTCAGCGCACCGGTCGAGAGCTCGCCCCGCAGCGAGCGCCGCGCCGTGCCCGCGCCAGCCGCGCGACCCGCCGCGTGCCGTCGCCTCGCGTATCGCGCGCGAGCGTGTCGTCGACGAGCCCGAGCGCGAGCACGCCGAGCGCATAGAGCGGCGACGGCGCACCTGCGGAGTGATGAAGACGGCGAGCCGAGGCGAGCCGTCCACGAGCGTCAACGGGATCAGCGCGATCAGCGCGGCCGCCAGGACGAGCACGCCGAACGGAAACGGCAGCGCACGACCACGGTAGTTGAGCTCGCGTGTGACCCGCCTTCGCTCGAGCGCGCGCAGCAGCGCCGGAGCCAGAATCGCCGCGACTGCCAGCGCGAGCACGAATGGCAGGGCGTGCATGTGTGGAAGCTAGCGACGCACGCGGACAGGCTCAGGGCTGGCCGGCGCCCGGGCGTGGCGGATGCTCGGCAGCAGCGAGTCGGCGGTCGACTTGATGCCGAAGCTGCCGCGGGCGCCGGCGAGCGCGTAGACGAGCGCGGCCTGCCCGGCGAGGCTGTCGAGGTCATCGACGCTCGAGATGCCCTTGCCCTTGTACCACGGGATCTGCGACGGCTCGGTGCCGCTCAGCTCGACGCCGACGGCGGGCACGTTCGCGGCGGCTGCGCCCGCGAGCAGGCCGGACTCGAACGCGGCGCTCGCTTCGCTCTGCGCCGCGCTCATGCCCGTCGGTTCAGCGCGCATCACGACCAGCCCTTCGAGCGCGCGAGCTGCCCGTCGAAGGCGCTGAACAGGCTGCCCCGCACGCGACTGACGAGCTCGCGCCCGACGGCCGGGCCGCCGCTGACGAGCTGGCGGCCGACGAGGTCGCCGAGACGTTCCGATGAGCTTCAGCGAAGTCGCGAGCAGAGGCGTAGCGCGTTCCGGACGCTTCGTGGGCGATGCCGAGCGAGGTTGAGCGGCTCGCTGCACCGCCACGACGCTCGTCACGTTCGCCGCCGGCCTGCGTGACGGCCGTGCGCACGAGCCCGTCGACCTGGTCGGAGGAGCCGCCGAGGAACACCAGGCCGATGCTGCGCCCCGCCAGCAGTTCGTGCACGGCGAGCGGGTACAGGCCGTTGGCGAACGCTTCCTCGTTGGTGAGCTCGTGTCTGCAGTTCGCCGGCCTGGCGTCGTGCGCTGGCCGACTTCCGAGTCGAGGTTGTGGACGATGCCGTTCTTGGCCGAGGACACGAGGTTGGAGTCGCCGATCGCGACGCCGATGAGCACGCCGATCAGCGAGCGCGAGCAGGACGGCGGCGAGGGAGAGCGCGTGGTAGCGATAGTCGAACATGCGGCGTTCGCGGGGCCGAGTCAGCCGAGGCCGAGACAGCAGCCGCAGCTTGCAGCCACAGCAGTTCGACCACGTCGCGCAGTGCGGGCGTCATCCACACGACCGCGACCATCGCGATCAGCCCGGCGGCGATCACGACCAGCAGCGGCGTGAGGCCCGGGCCGCGGCCGGTACAGGCGGCTGACGCCCTTGGCGTCGACGAGGATCTCGCCGATGCGCAGGCGCGTGAGGAACGTCGAGGACATGCCCTTGCGGTTGCGGTCGAGGAACTCGACGAGGTTGAACTGCGAGCCGACCGAGACGATCAGGCGCGCGCCCTTCTCGGCGGCGATCAGCATCGCCACGTCCTGGCTGGTGCCGGGCGCCGGGACGAGCTTGAACGGCAGGCCGAGCTCCTCCAGGCGGTGGCGCCCGGGCGCGCGCCCGTCGGGATAGGAGTGCACGACGAGCTCGGCGCCGCAGCGCAGCGCCGCCTCGCCGGCGGAGTCCATGTCGCCGACGATCATGTCCGGCTTCAGGCCCACCTCGAGCAGCGCGTCGGCGCCGCCGTCGACGGCGACGATCACCGGGCGCATGTCGCGGATGAACGGCCGCAGCGCGCGCAGGTCGCGCTGGTGACCGACGCCGCGGACGACGACCAGCGTCGAGCGGTCGCGGAAGTCGGTCGCGAAGCGCGGCAGCTCGATCCTGCCGGCGAGCAGCTCGCGCTCCTCGCGCATGTGCTCGATCGTGTTGTGCGCGAAGCGCTCGAGCGCCTCGCCGATCTCGCGGCGCCGGGCCTCCGTGTCGGCGCGCACGCGCGCGAGGTCGAGCACCTCGCCGCGCGCCAGCACCTGCCCCTGCGCAGCACCTGCGCGCGGCACGCCGCCGTGCCGCCGTCGAGCGCAGCCCGCAGGATCTCGATCACCGGATCGCCGTCGGAGACCGCGTCGAACAGCGAGTCGTCGGGCAGGTCGACGAGCAGGATGCCCGCCTCGACCAGCAGCTGCGGACCGAGGTTCGGGTAGGAGCCGCCCGAGGACGGCCTGCAGTTGAGCACCGCGGCAGCGCCCGCCGCGATCAGCTCCTCGGCGGAGACGCGATCGATGTCGAGGTGGTCGATCAGCGCGACGTCGCCGCGCACGAGGTGTCCGACGAGCAGCTTCGTGCGCCGGCCAGGCCGCACCGGCCCGCGACCGTGCCCGCGGGCGCGAGCGCTCGCGGAGCTCCAGCTCGATCGCGTGTACGGCGACGCCATCAGCCTGCGCGGGCTAGACGCGTCGCGGCCATCGCAGCGAGAGTAACGCGCACGCGGCGCAGCGGCGCTAGCCGTACGGACGCCTCAGGCGGCGCGGAGGAGGTCGCGCGCGTGGCGGCGCGCGGCGTTGTCGTCGGTGTCGGCGCCGAGCATGCGAACGAGCTCGGCGACGACGTCGGCCTCGCCGAGCTCGACGACAGTGGCACGCGTCGGCTCGGCGCTCGGTGTCCTTGACGATCGAGAAGTGCCGTGCGCCGAGCGAGGCGATCTGCGGCAGGTGCGTGATGCACAGCACCTGCCGGCGCTCGCTGAGCTCGCGCAGCCGCGCGCCGACGGCGCGTGCGGTGTGGCCGCCGATGCCGGCGTCGACCTCGTCGAACACGAGCGTCGCATCTGCCGCCGAGGCACGCGGCGACGCTCATGATCGCGAGCATCACGCGCGAGAGCTCGCCGCCGGAGGCGATCTCGCGCAGCGGGCCCGCCGGGACGCCGGGGTTGGGGGCGATCATGAACTCGACCGTGTCGCCGCCCGTCGGGCCTGGCTCGCGCGGCTCGAGGACGCACCTCGAAGCTCGCCTCGCCCATCGCCAGCGGCGCGAGCTGCTCGCGCACCGCGGTCGCGAAGCCGCGGCGCGGCTGCCTGGCGCGCGCGGCGCAGCGCGACAGCACGTGCGCGCTCGAGCGCCGCGCGCGCCTCCTGCAAGTGCTCGGTGGTCTGCGCGAGCGCGACCTCGGCGCCGGCGAGCTCGTCGCGCCGCGCGCGGGCCTGCACGCGCGTACTCGCAGCACCGCTCCGACGCTGCCGCCGTGCTTGCGCGCAAGGCGCTCGATCGCGGCCAGGCGCTCTTCGAGCGTGTCCAGCGAGACCTCCGCGCCGAGGCGCTCGACGAGATCCTCGAGGCCATCGGTGGCCGTCCGCTCGCCGTAGTCGCGCAGCTCGGCCGGCGAGATCGTGAGACTCGATCGCGAGCGCGCGCATGCGCTCAGCGAGCGCGTCCAGCGCGGGATCGACGCCGGCGAGCGCGTCCAGCGCCTCGCTGCGCCGCCGCCGCGAGCTGCGGCGCCGCCGGCAGCCTCGCCTGCGTCGGGAGCGAGCGCGTCGGCGGCGGCGCCCGCGGCCGAGCGCAGCGCGTCGAGGCGACGCAGGCGCTCGCGTGCCGCCAACAGCTGCTCGTGCTCGTGCTCGTCCGGAGCGAGCGCGTCGATCTCCGCGAGCTCGTACTCGAGCAGGTCGAGCTCGCGCTCGCGCTGCGGAGGCGAGCTCGCGCAGCGCGTCCAGCTCGCGCCTCCAAGCGTCGTGTCTCGTTGCGAAGGCGTCCGCGCAGGCCCGCAGGCGCGGCGCTCGTGCTCGCCGGCGCAGAGGCTGTCGAGGATCTCCAGCTGCGCGCCCGCGAGCGGTCAGCTTGCGGTGCTCGTGCTGGCCGTAGAACGCCAGCAGCGTGCCCGCGACGTCGCGCAGCTCCGCCGACCGTCGCCGAGCGGCCGCCGAGGTAGGCGCGCGTGCGTCCGTCGGCGCCGACGCGACGGGCGAGCACGAGCTCCTCGGCGTCGGCGGCTGACGCGCTCGCCGAGCTGCTCGCGCAGCGACTCGGGCAGATCGAAGATCCCCTCGACGTAAGCCTCGCCGGCCCCGGGACGGACGATTCCCGGCCGCGCGCGGCCGCCGAGCAGCAGGTCGAGGGCGTGCGCGAGCACGGTCTTGCCGGCGCCGGTCTCGCCGGTGAGCACGTTCAACCCTCCCGCCATGCGCAGCTGCGCCTCCTCGATCAGAAGCAGATTCTCGACACGCAGCTCTTGCAGCACCTGACGTGGTCTACCAGCGCGCGGGGACGGATTGCGACGCGCGGCAAATCGCGGCGACGCCCACGCGGCAGCGTCGCGGTCGCGGTCGCGCGCGTGCTGTCCTTGTCCAGACGCCCAGCGGTGGGCATAATCGTACAGGCGACCCAGGAAGGGCCGTTCACCCGGGCGTACACTCGTCCGCTACAAGGCATGGCTGCCAGTGACCCCAATCCGCGCTCCGATCGGCTTCGGCCGGACTCCGGAGGCTGCCCGACGGCGGCTGCGATGAGCGAGCGTCTGCGGGAGGAGATCGGCCGCGCCGAACGCTTCGGCACGCGCCTCAGCTGCCTGCTGGTCGTGATCGACAACCTCGATCAGATGGCACGCGATCACGGCGGCGAGCTGCGTGAGCAGGCGCTCGACTACGTCGCCGGCGCTCTGCGACGAGAGCTGCGCTGCTTCGACCGCGTCGGGCGCATCGGGCGTGACGGCGCTGACGCACAGGACCCGGACAGGGATCTGTTGATCGTGCTGCCCGGTGCCGACGGCCCACGCGGAGAGATCGTCGCCCGCCGCGCTCTGGAGCGGCTGCACACGATCAAGATCGAAGCCGACGGCACGCGCCAGCCGCTCGAGATCTCAGTTGGGCTGGCGGCGTGGCAGGGCGATGTGAGCGCGCAGGCGATGGTTGGGCACGCGCGCGCGGCGCTGCGCAGCGTCAACGGGGATCTGGCGCCGACCCAGCCAGCAGCTCACCCGCCCGCCGAGCCGCCCGCGCCCGTAGGCGCCTCGACGCGCCCTCGGCAACCGCCGGAGCCGACCACGGCGCGCATGCGCGCCGATGGTCCGTAACCTGGTCGCGTGCTCGCCGGATCAGAGTTGTGGCTGCTGCGGCTGATGGCCGACCGTGGCCTGGCGCTGCTGGACGCGAGCGCGTTGCTCGTGGTGATCGAGGAGCGCGGTGAGCTGCGTGTGGCGGCGAGCAGCGGCGTCGCGTCGGTGCGGCTGCGGATCACGCCCGTGCAGGGAAGTGCGCTCGGGGCGCTGTACCTCCAGGGCAAGCCGGTGTCGCTCGATCGCCCACGCGGCGAGGAGGCGGCGTGGCTACACGAACTCGGGCTCGAGGCGCGCGCGGTGCTGGTCGAGCCGTTCAACATGGAGGCGCACGGCGGCGGCCTGGTGATCGTGCTGCGCGAGCAGGGAGGCTTCCGCGACCCCGACCGTCAGGCGTTGAGCGCGTTCGCGTCGAGCGTCGCGCAGCGCCTGGCAGCTGAGCGCTCCGTCGAGATCGAACGTCTGCGCTACGGCATGGAGGCACGCGAGCGCGAGCGCACGCGCTGGGCGCGCGAGATCCACGACGAGAGCATCCAGGGCATCGGCGCTCTGCGCCTGCAGCTCGCCAACGCCCGCGACCTGGACGACAAGCAAGCGCTGAGCGCGGCCGTGGACGCCGCGCTCGAGGGCCTCGGCACCGAGATCGACGGCCTGCGCCATCTGATCACGGAGCTGCGTCCGGCGGCGCTCGACGATCTCGGGCTGGCGGCCGCGCTCGAGGCGCTGGCACGGCGCGCACAGGCGATCGACGGCCTGGAGGTCAAGACGGAGATCGATCTCAGCGGCATCTCCGACAGCGCCGACGACGTCGCCGAGAGCGGCGGCCCGCGCCTGGACGCCGAGCTCGAGAGCACGATCTACCGGGTCGTCCAGGAGGCGCTGACGAACGTCAGCCGCCACGCGCAGGCGACGAGGGCGGTGATTAGCGTGATCTCGCGCGACGGCGCGGTCGACGCGTCGGTGACCGACGACGGGCGCGGCCTGCCGGAGACGGCGCGGCTCGGCCCGCGCGGCGACGGGCTGGAGGGCGGCTTCGGCATGTCGGGCATGCGCGAGCGCGCGGAGCTCGTCGGCGGCGAGCTCGAATGGGCGCGCGCACCCGAGCGCGGCACGATCATGCGCCTGACGGTTCCGCTGGCCGGACGCCCCGCGGCGAGCGTCGAGCACCAGCACGCCTCCTAGCACGACTGCAGCAAGCCCACGCTGTGCAGGGCAGTTAGTCGTCGGAGGACTGTGCCGCGACGTCCTCGCCGGGCTGGCCGTCCTCGTCTGTCTGGGCGTCCTCGCTGAGCTGGCCGTCCTCGCCTGGCCCGCGCAGCCATCCGGCGAGCTCCTTGCCGACCGAGCTGATCGACTCGCCGGCGTCGCGGAACCCGTCGCGGATGCGTTCGGCGTAGAACGAGACCGCCTCGCCGCTGTCGGCGCGGGCGTCGACGGGGTCACCGCGCCGCGGATACTCGCCGTCGATGATGCGATCGAACTCGCCCGATTGCACCCACGCCATCAGCTCGTGCGCGCGCCTGACCGGCATCGGATGCGTGACGCCGAGGTCGAGCATCAGCCTGGTCAGGCGCTCGAGCCCGCCGCCCTGGTCTTTGTAGTCCATCCCCTGGCGCATGAACAGGTCGAGGTCGAGCTGCTCGACCATCGCGCCGGCAGCGAGTGACATCAGCGTGCGACACACCACGAGTGGGTCGCGGGTGACGAGCGCGGCGGCGCGGTCGGCGCTCAGCTCGGTGGCGCGCCCCCACTCCATCAGCGCCGAGCGCACCGGGCCGAGCGGCAGCGGCAGCCGCGAGCTGCGTGTCAGCAGCACGAGGATCGTCAATGCGGTGCGGTAGAGCTGGTGGTCGGCGAGGATGTGCGCGGCCTCGTGCGCGAACACCGCCCGCCGCTGCCGCCCGTCGAGCAGGTGCACCAGCTCGGACTGCACCACCACGATCGGCCGGCGAGCGCCGATCGCGAGCGCGTTGGGCGCGGGAAACTGCGTCAGGTACAGGTCGGGGACGTCGGGCATGTCGAGCGTCGCGTAGGCGAGCGCGTGCTCGCGCCAGACCTCGCCCAGTTGCTGCTCGGAGAGCCGCACCGAGGAGCCGAGGTAGCTCTGGCGCAGCGCGCGCTCGTAGCCCAGCTCGATCAGCTTGCGTACGACGGTGTCGAGGTATGGGATCGAGCCGAGCGCAGCTGTGGCGGCACGGTCAGCCGGGTGCTGGAAGGCCCGCGGCGAGATGTCGGTCAGCTGGTAGCCCTCGGCGGGGAGGCTCGACTCGGGGGCCATGTACTCCGAGACTACACACCCGACGCAGTGGCAGCCCAGGGCTGAGCGCGCTTGACGGCCAGCGAGCTAGACCGTCCGGTCCTCAGCGACAGTGATGTTGTGAATCTCATCAATCCACACGAGCACGGCCTCGCCCTCAGCCTCCTCGACGAATTCATCCTTCTCGCTGTCCCACCATGCAGGGTAGGAAAAGTACAGCTCTTTGATCCCGTCGTCGGGCAGCACGGGTCCTCCCTTCGGGACGCCAGAGAGCTTGCGCCCATCCTTGAAGGCGACCGTAACGAAGGTGTCTTTGAGTGGTTTCAGAACTTGCGTTGTAAGCAGCGCCTCAGGCTGCGATGTGATGCCACACTTGCCGAGCATCTGCCTCGCCCAAGTGGGCTCTCTGAGGGCAGCAAATAGGTAGCCGACCAGCATCGAAAGCCCCAAAAGGAGCAGCACGTACTCGAGGCTGGTCGGACTTGTCGAAATATGCAGCGGTTTCGCCAGCGCGTGTGCGGCCGCGACCAAGGGCAGGCTGATGGCGACAGACGTCACCAGCAGATTGAACTGTGGCCGCTCCAGGCTCGGAAACCTCGCGTTGTAGGCGCTTCGGGCGAAGTAGCCCGGCGCGATGTACGTCAGGACTTGGCCGACCTGTTCAGCGGTCAGCACTTCCGCCATCGGCTAGCCGCTAGCCTCGGTTGGAGCTCTCCTTCGAGGGACTCGGTGGTGGCGGCGCTGGCGGCGCTCCTTGGGGACGACCTTGGTTCGTGGGTCGCTGGGTCTGATTCATCCACCCGCCGCGCTTTTCCATAGGCTCAGGTGCAGGACGTGCGGGCGGTGGCGTAGCGGGTTTGTCGGTCATTTGCTCTGGTCCTTTTTCGGCGTGGTGCTTGGACCTGCCGGTGGCGGTCCCGTTGGACGATGCGCAGTCGGGGGCGGTGGAGGCGCCGTGACCCGCACCCATCCACCCTCGCGGAGATCTTTATAGACCAGGTTCGTCGGCGTCTCTCGAGTCTCGCTCACGAGGCTATCTCCAGTTGGGGAACGTACCGCGTTGGATTGTAGGGACCGGCCAGACAGAACAATCGGAGTTCACAGGCAGCCGTGCGCGGAATCGGATGCCAGTCACGACCCCACCGCGTGCTCAGCCGTTCGCCGTCTCCGCTGGCGCCACGTCTAGTAGCAGGCCGGAATAACCGGTGGAAGCCTCGGCAGCTCGGATTAGTTGTTCGACCCCGCACAGGTGCGGGGTCGCCGATAGGCTCATGAGCCTATCGGCGGACAGGCCGCATGCGGCCCGTCCCGGGGTCGTGCATGCACGACCCCGCCGCCGGCGCATGCGCCGGCGGAACAGCGCACCTTGCTCAGTCCGCCAGGCCCGTGCGCCGCACGTATGCCGTGATCTCCGCACGCGAGGAGAACCCGAGCTTCTCGATCGCGCGGGCCCGGTAGGTCTTCACGGTGCGCTCGGCGACGTTCAGCTGCTCGGCGATCTCCGGGTTGGTGTAGCCGTTGGCGATCAAGCGCACGACCTCGCGCTCGCGCTCGCTCAGGACGACGCCGTCGGTCGCGCCGTCCTCGCCGGTCGCCATCAGCGCGCCGAGTCGCGGGTGCAGGTAGTTGCCGCCGGCGACTGCCAAGCGGAAGGCCTGCAGCAGCTCGGCGGGCTCGGCCTCCTTGAGGACGTAGCTGCGCGCCCCCGCCCTGAGCGCCTGACGAGCGTACTCGGGGTCCTCGCGCATCGTCAGGATCGCCACCGCGAGCGTCGGATGCGAGATGAAGCACGACGGCAGCGCGCCGAGGCTCGAGCCACCAGGCATCGTCAGGTCGAGCGTCAGCAAGTCGGGTTTGTGCTCGCGCACCTCGCGGATCATCGACGGGATGTCCGCCGCTTCTGCGACCACGCGGAACTCGCCGCCCTCGCGCTGGAGGACCGCGCGGATGCCGTCGCGGACGACGGCATGGTCGTCGGCGATGATCACGTCGATCGGCCGCGTCACCCCTGGCGTGCCAGCGTCCATGCGATGAAGGTAGCGGGTGGGCAGGACCGATCGCGGTCGCATCGTCGGGTCGGCTGGCCGCTCGGCTGCCGCCCGCTCCCACGCGCCACGCCCATCGCCTGCAGCCGTTAGCGTGGGTCCCGTGGGATCGTTCACGTCAGCGCCGCGCCTGCGGAGGATCGTCGCCGCTTACACCGTCAACCGACTGGGGACTTGGATCGGCACGATCGCGCTATCGCTGGCGGTGTTTGACCACACCGGCAGCGCCCTGGCGGTGGCGGCGACATTGATCTCCGCGCAGGTGCTGCCGGCGTTCGCCGTGCCGCCATTGGTGGCTAAGGTCGAGTCCTCCCCCGGACGGCGAGAGCTCAGCGGGCTGTACTTCTTCGAGGCGATCACCACAGCCGCGCTGGCACTCCTGTTGTGGCACTTCTGGCTGCCGGCGGTGCTGCTGCTAGTGGCGCTCGACGGCACCGCCGCGCTGGCGGCGAGCGCGCTGCTTCGCACGGAGGCCGCACGGGCCGGACGCGAGGAGCTCGGCACCTCGGGCCTCCCGGCCGATGACGGCGCGGGGCTCGACGAGGACGCGGCCCAAGCGGGCGAACGCAAGGCAGCAGCGGCGATCAACGTGGCGTTCTCGGCGACATTTGTGGCGGGCCCGTTGGCCGGAGGCGCGCTGGCCGGAGGCGCGGGCGCGGCGACGGCGCTGTTCGTGGACGCTGCCACTTTCTTGGTCTGCGGCGCACTGCTCCTCGACCTGCATCCCCACGTGGAGGAGGCGGCTGGGGCGTCGGTGCGGGAGCGACTGCGGGCAGCGTGGAGCCACATCAACGGCGTGCCGGCGTTGCGAGCGCTGCTGCTGGTCCAGGCCGCGGCGCTGGTGTTCTTCGAGTCTGCCGCGCCGATCGAGGTGGCCTACGCGAAGACAACTCTCCAGGTCGGCGACCGGGGTTTCGGCCTGCTGGTGACCGTGTGGGGCATAGGCGCGGTGCTGGGGGCGATCGTGTTCGCCCGCTCCCCCAGCAGACCGCTCGGCACGATGATAAGCGCCGGGACGCTGGGGGTCGGCCTCGCCTACATCGGCTTCGCCGCCGCCCCGTCCCTGGCGGTGGCATGCGCGGCGGCCCTCCTCGGCGGCATCGGCAACGGCGTGCAGTGGGCGCCGCTCGTCAGCGCCGTGCAGCTGCTCACCCCCCAACCGCTTCAAGCGCGGGTGATGGGAGCGGTGGAATCGATCGGGGCGCTCTGCCCGGCGATCGGGCTCGCGCTCGGCGGGGTGCTCGTGCTGGCCAGTTCCCCCCGTACCGCGTTCCTGGTCGTGGGGGTCGGCGCGGTGTTCACCACGGCGGCGTTCATGCGCATTCCCATCCACGGGCGCCTAGAGGCGTCTTCGGGCCTCCCCGAAGCTCCGGTGGGAAGCGGCAGCCGGGAGAGCGAGCCCACCGTCGCCTCGGTCCACCCCCCTGCACCTTAAGTCCTACATCGCGTCGGCCGATAGGTACGGCGGGACCATGCACCTCCGAACTCCCGCAAGGCAGCGCGACAACGAGGCAGCCGACCACGGGGCCGGCTGGAAGCAGGTCCTCGACGTAGTCAAGCACGCGACCCCTGCTGTGATCACGGAAGGACTGGGGAAGCGGCTCTTTTACGCCACGGAGGTACTCCTGCTGACGGGGGCAGTCGGCGCATCTGCTTGGCTCTCACGCGCTGAGGAATGGCGTCCGATGCTGCTCGTGGGTCTGCTTTTGGCGCTCGCGCTGGCCGGACAGTGGATAAGCGTCACCGTTCGCATGGGACAGCTGAGCGCGTCGCTGATCGCGCTCGTGCTGGCGATGAGCCTGTTGGGACCTGCCCCAGCTGTGGCATTCGGTATTGCCGCGATGATCCTGACATCCGCGGTGCGGCGCCTACCGCCCGCCCAATGGTTGAACAACCTCGCGACGTTCGCAGCGTTCCTGTTCGCCGGGGGCTGGATGGTACGCGCCCTAGCCGGCGATGTTCACGATCCGCGCAACCTGCAGCTGACACGAAGCGTCACGTTCGGCTTGATCGTGGCCGCTGTCTTCATCACGACCGTGATGCTCAACTTTGTGCTCGTTGCGCTTGATGTGCAACTCGACGGAGGCCATTCAGTGGCTCGTCAGGCGCGCGACATATTCTTCCCGATGCTCTCCGGTCAGCTCGCAACCGGAGCGCTCGCAACGATCCTGGCAGTCGCGTACACCAACCTCGGATTGCCTGTGCTGTTCGCATCGATCGCCGCGCTTGTGATCTTCCAGCACCTCACGGTCGCGCTACTGCGCTCCGAGGACCGCGCCGACCAGCTGGAAGCCCGCACCATCCACCTGGTTTCCCTGCAACTGGGCGTGTTGCGGACCCTCGTGCGGGCGCTCGGGATGCGCGATGAGACCACCGGTCGACATTCCGCCGCCGTGGCGCTATACGCACGGGAGCTCGCGAAGGAGATCGGCGCAACCCAGGACGAGCAGGACACGGTCCACACGGCCGGACTGCTCCACGACATCGGCAAGTTCACGTGGCCCGACCGAGTGCTACACGCAGATGTGGTCGGCGCGAAGGACCAGGAAATCGTCAAGCGCCATCCGCAGGACGGCGCCGAGCTGGTGGGCGCGCTCGACGGCTACGGGCCGGTGGCAGACGCGATCCTCTACCACCACGAGCGAGTGGACGGCAGCGGCTACCCGGCTGGGTTGATCGGCAAGGAGATCCCGCTGAGCTCACGCATCCTGGCGATCTGCTGCGTGTACGACACGATGAGCAAGCGCGCCAGCTACCGGCCGCCGATGGGTCCGGCGGAAGCGATTGGCGAGCTGCGTGTGGCCGCGCAGCGCGGACAGCTCGACGCGGAGCTCGTCGAGCGGTTCATCGCGATGCTCGAGCGCGAGGGATCGAGGTTCGCCGAGAGCGAGCGAGTCGATTTCGACACGGAGCTCGCCTTCGAGCGACGTGTGCGTGAGATGGCCCGCCCCTCAGGGCCGCACACTTAAACGCCTGGGGACGCTCGGCGAACGGATCTACGCTCGCTGTAAGCGTCCCCAAGGCCGTCAGTCACTTGCGACCTATGCAACAAACTTCTCTACCGGTTGTAGTAATCCGCCATCGGGTCTCCTTCTCGATTTGCGAAACAGCCGGCCTTATCCGTCTCCAGGACGACCGCTAACCCCTGAGTAGGTTTGGCCACGATAGTACTGGAAGCCATAGCATTAAGCCATTCCGAGTAGCTTCGTGCAGGATTGCGTGCAGAAGCGAGGACCGAGGCAGGCGCCTGACTCGGTTGGCGCAGGCGGCTCGTTCACGCGGCGATGGGCCGACTTGCACCACTTCGCGTCCCCCCGGGACGAGCAAACGTCTCCAAAGCTTCCCCGCGCTCAAGTTCTCGGCGCTTTCGGACGAAGTACCCCTTGACCGCAAACCCACCGAGGTTCAGGAAACGCCGCCCGTGTCCATCCCATCCGCACAGCCCCGCAACGACCGTCAGCTCGTGTTCACCAGCTCCCAGGCCGCGCGCTACGTGGGCGTTTCGCTCGCAACCGTGCGCCGCTGGACAGACGCCGGCCACATCGACTGCTACCGAACGCCTGGCGGCCAGCGGCGCTTCTCGCGCGCCCAGCTGGACGACTTCATCGCTTCGATGCAGCGCAACGGCGGCGCGAGCGAAGACACTGCCGTCGAGCGTCGCGACGCGCAGGTGGCCTGAGCTCGCCGCGGCGGCGGAGCGCCCCTGGGAGCCGGGCGCTCAGCTCGCCAGACGCCCGAACTTCTCGCGCAGCCGGCGATAGAACGAGGAGCCCGGGAGCTGGGCGATCGTGCCGATGTCGTTGACGAAGCGCGCCTCGAGCCGTCCTGCCGGCGGGGATCTCCCCGGCGGGGCGACCGTCCACCGCCACGTCGAGCGGCTCCGCGACCGGTTGTAGATCGTCAGTCGATCGTCGGGCGCGGCCACCAGCGCACGCGCGCTCATCGAGTGCGGCGCGATGAACGACACCACGAAGCCTTCCACCCCCCACGCCATCACGGGACCGCCGTTGGCGAGGTTGTAGCCGGTCGATCCCGCCGGCGTCGCCACCACCAGGCCGTCGCAGCGCACGCTGCCCGCTTCCTCGCCGTCGAGCGAGTACGCGAGCTCGGCCACGCGCTCGCCGACCTTGCGGTGGATCGCGACGTCGTTGATCGCCATCGGCATCGCGGCCTGCGAGCGGTCGTCGGGGCCGTCGAGCACGATCGCGGGCAGCCGCAGCAGCTCGAAGTCGCCGATCAGCGCGCGGCGGAAGCCGTCCTCGATGTCCTCGGGCTCGACCGTCGCGAGAAAACCGATCGCGCCGAAGTTGATCGCGAACACCGGAACGCCCGTCCCTGCGTAACGCCGCAAGGCGCGCAAGATCGTACCGTCGCCGCCGAGCACCACGCACAGCTCGACATCGTCCTTGGCGGGTGCGTCCACCATCAGGCCGGGGCCGGCGAGCAACCCGTGCTTGAGCGTCTCCTCCGCATCGGCGCGCAGCGTCACGCCCGCTTCGGCCGCGCGTGCCGCCAGCAGCGCCAGTGCCGCGCCGGTGCCGTCGGGAAGCCGGTGCGTGAAGACCGTCATCTCTCTCACGGCTCGACCTCCCGTGCCATCCGCTCGAGATCGTCCTGCTCGCGCGTCGCCGCGCCCGTCCCCGCACCGCGTGCGACGTCCTGCTCGCCCGGCGCGTCGGGGTCGGTCAGCCACATGAAAGTCTCGTGGTTGCCCTTTGGGCCGGGCAGGCCCGAGGAGTAATAGCCGACGACCGCCGCGCCGAGGGTGAGCGCGCTCGCGCCCGCCGCCAGCAGCGCCTCGCGCCGATCCTCGGGCGCGCGCACGACACCGCCGCTTGCCGACACGCCCGCGTCCCAGCTCGAACTGGGGCTTGACCAGCGCGAGCACGTCATAGCCGCTGTCCAGACAGCCGAGCACCGCGCCCAGCACCTTGCTCAACGAGATGAACGACACGTCGACGGTCGCCAGGTCGGGCCTGCGGTCGGGGTCGACGCGCGCTGCCGGCAGCATCTCGGCGGTCAAGGCGCGCGCGTTGATGCGCTCCAGCACCGCAACCCGCGGATCGCTGCGCAGACGGTAATCGAGCGTTCCGTAGCCGACGTCCACGGCGATCACTTCGCGCGCGCCGCGCTGGAGCAGGCAGTCGGTGAAGCCGCCGGTCGAGGCGCCCACGTCGAGGGCGCGCCTACCCTCCACGCCGAGGCCGCACGCGGCGAGCGCGTTGGCGAGCTTGACGCCACCGCGCGACACGAACGCAGGACGTTCCAGCAGCCGGACCTGCGTGTGCTCGTCGACCAGTTCGCCTGGCTTGGCCGCGCGGCGCTCACCGGCGCGGATCGCGCGCTCGCCAGGCGTCAGGAACACCTCCCCGGCCATCACCGACGCCGCGGCCCGGCTGCGCGACGTAAACAGCCCGCGCTCAGCCAGCAGAGTGTCGAGACGCCGCTTGCCCATCGCCTGGAAACCCTTACACACAACTCGCGCCGGTGCCGGGCGCGGACACGACGTTGCAAAACCGCACGCGTGCCGGCGACGGACGCCCATTCATAAAGAGCAGGCCCAACTGTGATCGATGTCACACACGTCACGGCCCGCGCTGGCCATCATGTTGATTGATCGAGAGTGCAGCATCTTGCTCTCCCGAATCCCTCCTCCCGAAACGGCCCGCTCTCCCCGGCGGGTCGTTTCATTTAACGCTCGCCGCGGCGCTCAGGCGCCGACGACGGCCGGACCGGTGCCCTGAGATCCGCCGCGGCTGCCGCTGATCGTGCGGCGACGGCCACGGTCCGAGAGCGCCGCGGCGACGCGTCGGCGATGCGCTCGCCGGTGAAGCCGACCTCCTCGTGCAGCAGCGCGGGCTTGCCGTGCGTCACGTAGCTGTCCGGCAGGCCCACCCGGAGGATACGCGGCGTCACGCCGGCGTCGTTGAGCGTCTCCCACACCGCCGAGCCGAAGCCGCCGGCGAGCACGCCCTCCTCGACCGTCACCAGCAGGTCGTGCTCGGCAGCCAGCTGCGCCATCAGGCCGGCGTCGATCGGCTTGGCGAAGCGCGCATCAGCGACCGTCACCGCGATCTCCTGGCGGCGCAGCTCGTCGGCGGCCGCCAGCGCCTTGCCCACACCGCTGCCGTAGCCGATCAGCGCCACGCGGCGTCCGTCGCGCGCCGATTGCGGCGTGGCGTCGGCCTCGCGCAGGATCTCACCGGTCCCGATCGTGATCGCCCGCGGCTCCCGCGGCAGCGCCACCCCTTCGCCTTCGCCGCGCGGGTAGCGCAGCGCGATCGGACCGTCGTCGTACTCGACCGCGGTGCGCAGCATGTTCACGAGCATCGCCTCGTCGCGGGGGGCCATCAGCACGATGTTCGGCAGGCAGCGCAGATAGGCGATGTCGAAGGCGCCGTGGTGGGTCGGTCCGTCGTCGCCGACCAGGCCCGCGCGGTCCATCGCGAAGACGACGTTCAATCGCTGCAGGCACACGTCGTGGACGATCTGGTCATAGGCCCGCTGCAGGAACGTCGAGTAGATCGCCGCGACCGGCTTCACGCCCTCGAGCGCGAGGCCGGCGGCGAACAGGATCGCCTGCTGCTCGGCGATGCCGACGTCGAAGTAGCGCTCGGGCATCGCCTTCTGCAGGATGTTCAGGCCGGTCCCGGAGTTCATCGCCGCCGTGATCCCCACGACGCGCTCGTCGCGTTCGCATTCGCGCACGCAGCGCCTCGCCGAACACCTGCGTGTACTGCGGCGGCGGCGCAGCGGTCTTCTTACCTCCGCGGTTGGCGGGCGCCACGGGCCGGGTCGGCGAGCCGTTGAGGATCGACTTCGGCTTGGCGGCGTGCCACTGCTCCATGCCCTCGAGGCCACCTTCCTCGGCGGGCGCGAAGCCCTTGCCCTTGACTGTCGCGATGTGCACGACGACGGGGCGCTCTGCCGCGATCGCCTCGCGCAGCGCCTCGCGCAGCGCCCGCACGTCGTGGCCGTCGATCACGCCCACGTACGCCCAGTCCAGCTCCTCCCACCACAGGCCGGGTGCCCAGAACGCCTTGATCGACTCCTTCAGGTGGGGTCCGAGGCGCTCGAACGCCGCGCCGATGCCGATCGGCAAGCGCGTCAGGCCGCCCTCGACGTCGGCGCGCGCGCGCCACAGCTTCGGGTTCAGGCGCACACGGTTGAAGTAGCGCGACAGCGCACCGACGTTCGGGGCGATCGACATGCCGTTGTCGTTGAGCACGACCACGATCGGCGTCCCCAGGCCACCGGCCTGACCGATCGCCTCCAAGGCCACACCGCCTGTCATCGCGCCGTCGCCGATCACCGCGACGACCTTTCCGTCCGCCCTGGACTCACCGTCGTGCTCGCGGTCGAGGTGGCGCATGCCCTCCTTGATGCCGACCGCGTAGCCGATCGACGTCGAGGCGTGACCGGCGCCCATGATGTCGTGCTCTGACTCTGCGATCGAGCAGAACGGAGCCAGGCCGCCGTACTGGCGGATCGTGCTCAGCTGCTCACGCCTGCCGGTGAGGACCTTGTGCGGGTAGGCCTGGTGGCCGACGTCCCACAGGATCTTGTCGCGCGGTGACTCGAGCACGGAGTGCAGCGCCACCGCCAGCTCGCACGTGCCGAGGTTCGCCCCGAAGTGCCCGCCGATCTCACCAACAGTGTCGATGATGTGCTCGCGCACCTCCTGTGCGAGCTGCGCGAGCTGCTGCTCGGATAGGCCTTGCAGGTCCTCGGGACCGTCGATGTCCTCCAGCACGCTCATGAGGTGCGCGTGTAGATGAAGTCGGCGATCCCCTCGAGCTCGGCGGTCGCGTCGGTGCCGGGGGCGCGGCTGGCGACCTCGGCGAGGGCCTGGCGCACCATCCGATGCGACTCGGCCGCCAGCTCCCGGGCGCGGTCGATCCCAAACTCGCTCACGTACGTGCGCTTCCCGTGACGCTCATCGCTACCTCGTGGCTTTCCCAGTGCATCGTCGGTGCCGGTCACATCAAGTATGTCGTCGACGATCTGAAACAGAACGCCCAACTCAGCCGCGAACCGGCGGAACGGCGCTGTCCGTGCTCCGTCTTCGATCCCCGTCAACAGTAGTACGCAGAGCACCGACGCGCCGATCAGACGCCCGGTCTTGAGCTCGTGCAGTCGCCGCAGTACGGCCGGACCCGACTCGCTGTCGGCCTTCACATCCGCGTACTGCCCGCCGACCATGCCGTTGACACCGGTCGCGGCTGCCAGCTCGGCTGCCGCCGCGAGCAGTCGCTCCGGTGCCGCGCGCTGGTGCGTGAGCAGGTGCCGAAAGGCCTCTGCGTAGAGACCGTCGCCGGCCAGGATCGCGACGTCCTCGCCGAACTTCACGTGGCACGTCGGCGCCCCGCGGCGAAGCGCATCGTCGTCCATCGCCGGGAGGTCGTCGTGGATCAGCGAGTACGTGTGGATCAGCTCGATCGCGCCCGCCAGCGGCAGCACCTCGCGCTGCTCGAGGCCGACGGTGCGCGCGGTCGCGAGCGCGAGCACCGGGCGGATGCGCTTTCCGCCCGCCAGCAGCGAGTAGCGCATCGCCTCGTCGAGCCCCTGCGTGATCGGCTCCTCGGCGAAGCGCAGCTGCGCCAGATAGCGCTCGACCTCCTCGCGCAGATGCTCCGGGTAGCCGCCTGTCGCGGTGACGGCGTTCGACGGGTGGGCGGAGGAGGTGCCCATGGAGCGGGTCCTATAGGAGGCTGTCCTGACCGGGCGCCGGGGCCGAGACCTCGGCGCGGGTCAGCTGCTCGAGCTCGGCCGCGGCCTGCGTCGCCAGCGCAGCGCAGTCCTCGACCATCGTCGCCGCCGCATCCGCCGAGAGCTCGCCCGAGCGCAGCTGCTCGCCCGCGCGCTCCAGCCGCGCGATCAGCTCGTCAAGACGCTCGACGCTCGGGTTCGTGCTCATCGGATCCGCGCATTCTCGCGCACCTCGCGCAACACTGCGCCCAGCACCCCGTTCACGAACGCAGGAGCATCGGCGCCACAGAACGTCTTCGCGCTCTCGACCGCCTCCTCGATGGCCCCCTCCGGCGGTATCGGCTCATCAGCGGGGGCCGCGTCGGGATGCAGGATCTCGATCAGCGCCACGCGCATGATGCTGCGCTCCAGTGGCTGGATGCGCTGCACCGACCAACCATGGGAATGACGGTCGATCACCTCGTCGAGCTCCTCGGCGCGATCGGCGGCCGCGTGCGCCAGCGCGCGTGCGAACAGCGACGCGTCCGGCTTCAGCGTCTGCGCCAGCGGCCTGCCCGTGAGGTCGTTCTGGTAGAGCGCGATGACGGCCGCCCTGCGCTGGTCGGATCGACGCATCTAGCGCTCGCCTCGAGGCACTAGGCGCGGGCGACGTACTCGCCCGAGCGCGTATCCACGCGAATCCGCTGCCCCGGCTCGACGAACAGCGGGACCTGGATCACTGCGCCGGTCTCGAGCGTCGCCGGCTTCGTGCCGCCGCCTGACACCGAGTCGCCGCGCAGCCCCGGGTCGGTCTGGGTGACCTCGAGGTCGACCGCGCTCGGCAGCTGCAGATCGGCGGGCTCGTCGTCGATGAACAGCACATCCACCTCGCTGCTCGGCGTGAGCAAGCGCAGCGCCTCCTGCGACCGCCGTCTCCGGGATCGCGATCTGCTCGAAGGACTCGGTGTCCATGAAGTGCGCATCCGCACCGTCGGCGTAGAGGAACTGCATCGTCCGCGACTCCGTGCGCACCGCGCGGAACTTCTCACCGGCGCGGAACGTCCGGTCGATGACGTTGCCGTCCGAGGCCCTGCGCAGCTTGGTGCGCACGAACGCACCGCCCTTGCCGGGCTTGACGTGCTGGAACTCGAGGATCTTGAAGACCGTGCCTTCGACGTCGATGTGGTTGCCGTTCTTGAATTGATTGGTGCTGATCGCCACGGCCCTGCATCATATGAGCACGTCGGCGGGGTGAGGAGTCGGGCTGCTGGGCTGCGCAGTTCGTCTAGACCGCCGCCAGGCTCGCGACGTCGATCCCGATCACCTTCAGACGCCGGTTCAGCGCGTTGAACGCGAACGTGTTGGTTTCGTCCATCGAGTAGTCGAGGATCGCGTAGCTCTCGGGGTCTTCGCCCGGCGGCACCAGTACGGCGGACGCCAGCGGGATCAGCTCGGCGACGCGCTCGGCGACGCGCCGCTTGAGCGCCGGGTCTCGCGCCTTCTCGCGCAGGAACCACGTCCCGTAGGCGACATGGCGGTGCTCGTCCTGAGAGATCAGCTTGAAGCCCTCCACCCAGCCCGGCAGGATCTGCTTGCGTTCCATGTAGTCGGTCAGGAACCACTGGCCGGTGAGCGCGAGCGTGCCCTCGATGATCATGTGGTAGAGCGTCACGAAGTCGACCTTGGCCTCGATGTCGCGCGGGTTCTCCACCAGACGCCGTCCCCAGTCGACGAGCACGCCGTCGAACATCTCGATGAACGCCGGATTCAGATCCGCGCGCGCCCGGCCGAGGCGATCCTCGAACGTGCCGTCGATGCCGAGGACCTGCTCGTAGAAGCGGTTGAAGTGCTGCGCGTGGCGTGCCTCGTCGACCTGCTGCGTGGTCAAAAACGCCTCCTCGCCCTGACTCTCGTAGGCCATCACGAGGCCCGAGAACTGCGTCGTGACGCGCTCCTCGCCGATGAAGAACGACGACAGGTTCCACGCGAGCCTGCTGCGCAGATCCGGGTCCATCCGCTCCCAGTCTTGGCGGTCCTGCGCCAGGTCGATCGTGTGCGACTGCCAGTTCTGGCGCTCCCACAGCTCATACAGCTGTTGCGGCGTCATCAACGTGACCGACGAGAGCTTCGACTCGTCGGAGATCGTGCCGACATCGCCCTGACTGGTCAGATCGAGAAGCGAGGGCATGGTGTTCGAGACCTCCTCGTGACGCGCGTTGACGGGCGGGATGCAGCAGCGAACATACTCCGTTGGCGCAACTCAAGCAGACCAGTGGCGACGCCGATGTCGAAGCATGCGTCGAATCGCGCGCGAGAACGCCGGCTGCGCGCTCCTGGCCCTCTGCGGGTGTGGGGCGATGGCGTGGCTGGGGCTCTACGGCTTCGGCTGGAACGACTACGAAACCGAGGCCGGAGCCGGCGTTCGCGGCGCTGACGCACGGTCACGTTCTCGAGTTCCTGCGGCTGCGTCGCCAATCCGCTGGTTCTGGTCGCGGGGCTCGCGATCGCCGCTTCGTTTGTGGCCGCGCGCCAGGCGACTGGCGCTGGGTGAGCAGGACGCCCTGCCGGTGCTCGCGCTCGCCTGCAGCGCGGTCGGGCAGCGAGCGCCCGTCGAGCCCCCCGCAGACGCGGCCTATAAGACGACCATGAGCTCCTTGGGCAGGCTCGTGAGCACCTCCTGAGCGTCCTCTTCGACGACCACCAGGTCCTCGATCCGCACGCCGAGCACACCCGGCACGTACACCCCGGGCTCGACCGTCACGACGTTGCCGACCCGCAGCGGCTCCTCACCGGCAGTACGCGACAGGCGCGGACCCTCGTGGATCTCCATGCCGACCCCGTGACCGAGGCCGTGGCCGAAATCCTCGCCGTGCCCTGAAGCCTCGATAACCGCGCGCGCGACGGCGTCGACCTCGCGGCCGCTGAGCCCCGCCCTGACGGCCTCGAGGCCCTGCCGCTGGGCCCGGAGCACCAGCTCGTAGACCTCGCGGGCCTGGGCCGAGATCGCCTCGCCCGTGGCGTACGTGCGCGTGCAGTCCGAGCAGTAGCCCTCGTGCAGCGCGCCCCAGTCGATCGTCACGAGAACGTCCGCAGGAATCTCCTGATCGCGCGGTGTGGCGTGTGGTAGCGCGCCGTGGGCGCCAGCCGCGACGATCGACGGGAAGCTCGGCGCCTGCGCGCCCAGCCGCCGCATGCGCAGCTCCAGCTCGATCGCGACCGCGCGCTCGGTTCGGCCCGTGAGGCCGTCTTCGAGAACGCCTCGCAGTGCCTCGTCCGCGAGCTCGGTGGCAGCTCGGATGCGCGCGATCTCGCCGGCGTCCTTGACCTCGCGCAGCCGCTCGACGGCGCGCGTGTGCGGGACGAGCTCCCAACCCTCGCCGAGCAGCTCCGCGAGCTTCCGGTGCTGCTTGACGGTCAAGCTGGCGTCGTCGAAGCCGAGCCTGCCGCGCGGTCCCGGCGAGGGTGCCGGCCAGCGCCCCGAGCAGCTCACCTGAGACGATCTCGCGCTCGAACACGTCGGGCACCTGTTCGGCTGACTGAGTCGCATAGCGAAAGTCGCTCAGGAAGCGATGGCTGCCGAGCTGCTCGCGGGCGCCTGCGCCGACCACCAATACAGCGGCGCTGCTGCCCGTGAAGCCGGTCAGGTAGCGCACGTTCACGGACGAATCGATCAGCAGCGCGTCCAGCTCGATGCGGGCCAGCTCGGCGGCGAGGCTCGCGACGCGCGAGGCCTCGCGGTGTTGCTCGGGTGCGGCGCTCATGCCGCCCTCCCCTTCAGCTCCTCGCGCAGCAGCTCGAGCGCCTCGCGGTAGCCGTCCGGGCCGTGCCCGGAGATCGTCGCGAAGCACAGCTCGCCGATCACCGACACGCGCCGCCACGGCTCGCGCTTCTGTACGTCGGAGAGGTGGATCTCGAGCGCCGGCAGGGCGGCGATCTCCAGCGCGTCGCGGAGCGCCCACGCGTAGTGACCCCAGGCGCCGGGGTTGATCAGGATCGCGTCAGCCTGGCTCGGCGGCCCTTTCAACGAGTGCAGGCGCTCGATCAGCTGTCCTTCGTGGTTGGTCTGAAAGAAGCGCGTGCTCAGCCCGAGCGCGCTCGCGTCCTGCTCGATCTGCTGCTCGAGCTCGCGCCAACGTCAGCGTCCCGTAGAGCAGCGGGTCGCGACATCCGAGCTGGTCGAGGTTGACGCCGTGCAGGACCTCGATGCGGTTCGCCGGCGCGCTCACGGTGCCAGCTCCGCGATCGCCGCGCGAACATCCTCGGGCGCCACCTCGCAGCCGAACTCGACCTCGCCGGCAGCGCGCACGAGCACGAACGGCACGTGCCTGTCGACGCGCTTCTTGTCGCGGGCGATCGCCTCGATGATCGCGTCCTCCGGGACGCCCTCGAGTGTCACCGGCAGATCCCGCGCGGCCATCAGCGCGCGGGCGCGTCCACGCAGCTCGTCCTGGCCCGACAGCGTCAGCGCGGCGAGCAGGCCGAGCGCGACGGCTTCGCCGTGGCGGTAACGGGCGTAACCGGTGGCCGTCTCGATCGCGTGTCCGACCGTGTGCCCGAGGTTCAGTATCTGACGGGCGCCGGCGTCACGCTCGTCGGCCGCCACGATCACCAGCTTCGTTCGCGCGCACTCGAAGATCACGCGCTCGTCGACCGGGGCGCCGCCGGCGACCGTCTCCCACAGCTCGCCGCCGGCGATCAGCGCCGTCTTGAGCACCTCCACCCAGCCGGCGTTCAGCTCCGCCGTGGGCAGCGTCGCGAGCGTGTCGGGGTCGACGAGCACGCCCGCCGGCTGGTGGTAGCAGCCGACATAGTTCTTGGCCTGCGGCATGTCGACGCCGGTCTTGCCGCCATAGGCCGAGTCGACCTGGGCGACGAGCGTCGTCGGTACGTGCACGATCGGCACGCCGCGCTGGAACGTCGCCGCGCAGAAACCGGCGAGGTCGCCGACGACGCCGCCGCCGAGCGCCACCAGGTGGTCGGCGCGGGTCATCTCCGCGGCGATCAGCGCGCCCCACACGCGCTCGGCGCTGGCAAGCGTCTTGTGCGTCTCCCCCGGCTCGATCGCGAACGTGCCCGCGAGCACGCCAAGGCTGTCTGCGTAGAGAGCGGCGACGGTGTCGTCGCTGATGCAGAACGCACGCGAGCGCGAGCGATCGAGCGGCCACAGCGCGTCGAGGTGTCGATTGTCGGCGAGGCTCAGCAGCCCGCGGCCGATCAGCACCGGGTACTGCCCCGAGGCGGCGCTCGCCCACAGCAGCCTCGTACCGCTGGGCGCGGCCGCGAGGGCGCGCAGAGCCGGGACCGTGGCTGCGATCCCGCCGATCGACAGGTCGCTGAGAATCGTGTCCGCCAGTCCCTCGTACAGGGCACGGCGGTTGGCGTGAAGCGCAAGGAAGTCCTCGCGCTGTCGGGCGAGCGGGCGTGTCGCGCCGCCGGGCGCGCCTTGCACGCGCTCCCACGCGGTCTGGGGATCGACGTCGAGCAGCACCGTCACGTGGCCGTCCAACGCGGCCCTCACCCGCTCGGAGAGCACGCTGCCGCCACCCAGTGCGATCGCGCTGTCGGGCGCCGCACCGTTCAACAGATCGCACACGAGCTCCTCCTCGAGCGCCCGAAACGCCTGCTCGCCGTGCAGCTCGAACTCACGCGCGACCGGATGGCCGACGCGCTGCTCGAGCAGCGCGTCGCTGTCGAGTGCCTCGCCGCCGAGCGCCGCCGCGAGCTCGGCGGCGGCGGTCGACTTGCCGGCGCCCATGAAGCCGATCAGGACGAATGCCATCCGATCCGGTCTGTGTAGGCGCTGAGGGCCTGCAGCACGTCATCGACGTGGTCGCCGCCGAACTTCTGACGGTAGGCATCAGCGAGCACGAGCGCCACCATCGCCTCTGCGACCACGCCGGCGGCCGGCACCGTGCACGAGTCGGTGCGCTCGCGCAGCGCCTGCGCCGGCTTGTGGGTCTCGGTGTCGACCGACCGCAGCGGCTTGGTGAGCGTCGGCAGCGGCTTCATCGCGCCGCGCACGATCACCGGCAGCCCCGTGGTCATGCCGCCCTCCAGACCACCGGAACGGTTGGTCTCGCGGTAGTAGCCGCGCGCGTCCGAGTAGAAGATCTCGTCGTGCGCCTGCGAGCCGGGGACGCCGGCCACGGCGAAGGCGTCGCCGATCGACGCGCCCTTCACCGCCTGGATCGAGCAGATCGCCATCGCCAGGCGTCCATCGAGACGCTGCTCCCACGAGACGTGCGAGCCGAGCCCGGGCACGAGCCCGAACGCCTGCACCTCGAACACGCCGCCCAGCGACTCGTTTTCCTTGCGCAGCTTGTCGATCTCGCGGACCATCGCCTTCGACGCCTGCGCGTCCAGGCAGCGCACCGGCGAGCTGTCGACCTCGGCGAAGTCGGCCTCGCTCAGCGCCTGCTCGCACTCGGGTGCACGAACTGAGGCGACCTGGATCACGTGTGAGCGGACCGTCACGCCGAGGGCGCGCAGGAACGCCTTGCAGACGCCGCCGCCGGCGACGCGCGCCGCGGTCTCGCGCGCCGAGGCGCGCTCGAGGATGTTGCGCACGTCTGTGTGCTTGTACTTCTGCGTGCCCACGAGGTCCGCGTGTCCGGGGCGCGGCAGGTGCACCTCAGCGGTCGGGTGGGCGGGATCCGATACCGGCCAGGGGTTCATCCGCTCCTCCCAGTTGGCGTAGTCGCGGTTGGCGACCTGCAGCGCGATCGGTCCGCCGAGCGTGCGCCCGTGGCGCACACCGCCGGTGACCTCGGCGCTGTCGCGCTCGATCTTCATGCGCCCGCCGCGACCGTGGCCGAGCTGGCGACGGCTCATGTCGCGATTTAGGTCCTCGGGCGTCAGCTCGAGGCCCGCAGGCATTCCCTCGACGATGCACGTCAGGCCGGGGCCGTGCGACTCGCCGGCGGTTATCAATCGGAGCTCCATGGCTCCTAGCTTATTTGCGCGGGCGGTTCAGCGCCCGTGGCGCCGGCGCGCGGCGAACGCGTGGTGCACGGCGAACACGAGCACGCCGGGCTGCGAGGAGTAGCGCAGGTCGGGAATCGCCTCGAGCCCGGAATGGCCGAGCAGTTCGCGTCCCGCCTTGGACTCGCCGCGGTAGATGCTCTTGATCGCGGCGCTCGAGGCCTTGCTGGAGACGATGCTGACGATCCGCAGTTCGTACAGTTCGGTCACGCCCGCGGGTGAGAGGTATTCGAGTTGCTCAGACTGGCTTTCGCGAAGGTCGATCGCTTCGCATTGCGTTGTGCTGGGCAGACAGGCGGCGGGGCCGTGCAGGATCGCTTCGCTGACGAGCGTGAAGGTGGCGCTCTTGCCGCCGACCGTGACGCCCCGGAAGATGATCAGCGGCTGCTTGGCGGACGGCAGCGGCGTCAGCAGCTTGAGGTTCTCGAACGGCGTGAGCTGCGCCGTCGAAGGCGTCGTGCCGGCGGGCAGCGCGCCGAACAGCACGGCTACGTGGTAGACGGTCTTCGGCTTGGTTGGCGTTGACGGCTTTGACGGCGTCGCGGGAGCCGACGGCGTCGGGCTCGATCCACCGGAGCCCTGTGAGGAGCCTGCGCCGCTGCCAGCGGAGGAGCTCGACGAGCCGCCGCTGCTGCTGGAGCTGGGCGCGCTGCTCGATGTGGCGGGCGTGCTGGACGCGGCGGGCGTCGTGCTCTTGGCCTTCGTTTCAGGGAGCGGCGTGAATGGGTTGTGCGCCGCGCCGCTTCGCTGCTCAGAGCCGCCGCCCGTCGTCTCTGCGACGGCCTTTTCCGGGGTGGTCTGGCTTATCGCCACGCTTGCAGGGGTCGCGGCGCCACGTGCGACCGCAGCCGTCGGCGTCGCGGCCGTCGAACCGCCGCCGAGGATCGCGTACGTCAGCGCCGCGACGAACGCGAGACCGACAAGTACCACGACCGGCAGCAGGCGCCGGTCAACGAGATCGGCCTTGACGGAGCTCAGGAAGTTGCTCATGGGTTCACTTTCACGATCGCGGGCGACGTCGGCGCGCTGCTCGTGCTCGAGGCGGAGCGAGCCGCGCCGCCGGCGGCGGTCGCGCCGCCTGCCGGCGTGAGTCCCTGGCCGGCCGGCATCACGTAAGCCGTTGCGCTGATCGAGCCAGTCAGGTTCGTGCCGCCCTTGCCGGCTTGGGCCCCGCTTCCAGGCGTCAGGCTGACGCTCTGGATCGTCAGCAGTCGGCCGCTGACCTGCAGGTCGCCGGACGCGGTGAGCGTCGCGAAGTCGGTGAGCTGGTTGAAGAGGTGTTCGAGATGGAAGTAGGTGCCTTCGAACACGAACGAGAACTGAAGCGGGGTCACGGCCGCAGCCGCCTTGGAGCCGGAGGATGTGGCTGAGCTCGAGGACGTGGCCGAGGTCGAGGCCGCGGCGGTAGAGATCGAGGTGAAGTTAATGCTCTTCTTGTTCGACGCCTGCGCGAGCTGGTCGATCAGCGCCGGCACTTCCTGGCTCGGCGGCACTGCTTTGCCGAGGTTGACAATCGCAGCGTACGCCGCGGCATACTGCGACTGCGCGGCACGCGCGCTCGATACCGCGCTTTCGGCGGTGGCGAGCTGCGTCTGTGCAGCGGCGACCTTGGTGCCGAGTTCGCCCGCCTTCTTGCGCTCGGGTGAGACGACGAGCATCCACGCCGCGCCGAGTGCCGCAACCACCACGATGGCGATCAGGACCATGCGATCGCGCCCAGTCATTTCGCACCTGCTCCTGAGGTTGTGGGTGTGGCCGCGGGCGAGCCGGCGGGTGTCGTGTCAGAGACGGTTTTGTTCGCGGCTGCCACCGCCGATGAGGCGGGCAGCGGATCGAATGTCACCGTCGCCGAGAAGGTCGCGCGGTGCCCGGAGCATTCGCCGCCGCTCGCGGAGCTGCCCGAGGTTCCTGCGGTGGAGTTCGCCAGCGTGACTTCCTTGACGCCGTCGATCAGGCGTAGACGTTCGAGGGTCAACGCGACCGCCGACTGGCTCATCGCGCACCCCGAGAGCGAGAACGTAGGAACGGGGCCGGTGGACGCCGAGGCCGCCGGCCCGCTCGAGCCTGCCGAGGAGCTGCTAGCTCCGGCCGAGCCGGCCGTGCCGGCCGTGCCGGCCGAGCCGCTGAGGGAGGTGATCGAGGTCTGGGTGGGCAGCACGCGACCGAACTCGTGCATCACGTGCGCCCAGTCGAAGCGCGAGTCGACGAGCGCATCAACCGCCTGGACACGCTGTTCGCGCTCTGCGACGAAGCTTGTGTAGGGCGCAAGCCGTTCGATGGCCGCCTGGGCCTGCTGCGCCTGGGCCGCCAGCGAGGCTGTCTGGGCGCTGCGGCTGTTGACGTCGTGACGCGCCTGTCCGTAGAGGAACGCCATCAGCGCCAGGCCCCCGATAAGGGCCAGGACGGCGTAGGCGCCACCCTGCGAGCGCCCGGCGCCCACGGGCTGGCCGCTTCGCTGGTCTGCTGGGATCAGGTTTACGGCTCTCATTGCGAAGCCTCGGCGGCGGCGAGCCCGGTTGCGACTGCGAGCCTGTGCGGTGAGGCGATCTCAGCGAGACCGTCGCCCGCGACGCCGACCTCACCCAGTCGCACCTCTACACCGAGCGAGCTTTGGAGGGCCTGCGCGAAGCCGGGAATGTCCTGCGCGGCGCCGCTCATCACGACGTGCGATACGTCGCCGCCACCCTCTTGGGAGCGGTGAAAGTCGAGCGAGTTGCGAACCTCGCCGGAGATATCGCGGATGCCGTTCTCGAGCACCGTCCACACGTCGGTGTCCGATTGCGGCGCTTGTGGAGCCGACATGCTTTCGACGGCGGCGAGCTCCTCGTAGCTCATCGCGCGTTCGCTCTCCTCCGCGTCTTCAGGGCTCGGGGGCTCGTGTCCCTCCTCGCCCTCGTCCGGGGGGATGTCCGCGTCGGCCTCCGGCTCTACAGCGTCAATCGCCCGCGCGACCGGCATCGGAGCTGTGAGGTCGACGGCCGCGAGCAGGGCGCGCGCCTCGATGAGAGCGATGCCGCGTCGCTCCGCGATCTCGCTCGCCATGCCCTCGAGGCCGCCGCCGACGACGCGGGTGAAGCGGCACACGGTTCCGTCGGCGATCGCGAGGTTGGTGAGGCCGTCGACGTTCAGATAGAGCACGCGTCCGGCCTGGTTGGCGTCCGGGCGGTACAGCGAGCGAATCAGCGCGAAGGCGGAAAGGTCGACACCCTCGACGGTCAGGCCCGCGCCACGGACAGCGGCGAGCAGGCGCTCGATCATGTCGCGCTGAGCTGCGACGAGCACGACGCGCTGGCGCGGACCGGAGGGCGTGTCGACGATGCCGAGCGGGTGGAAGTCCATGACGGCGTTGTCCAGTGGCATCGGCACCTGGTCCTGTGCCTGGAAGTTGACCGCGGCGGCCAGCTCCTTCTCGTCGGTGACGGGCGGCAGCTCGAGCGTGCGCAGGACGGTGCGCTGGTTGGCAACGCCGACGCGCACCCGCTTGGCCATCCCGCTAGCGCCGAACAGCTCGCGGAGGGCATCGCTGACCGCGCTGTCGTCCATCACTTCACCGTCACGTACCGAGTCCGCGGGGAGCGGGAGCGATGCAGCTCGCTCGGCGACGATCGATCCGTTGACACGGGCCTGCACCGCTGCTACGAACCCCGGCTGGATGTCCAGGCCGACGAGGTTCTCGCCCGAGCGACGGCCGAGGCTCAGCGGGCTAGTCAGGTGAATTGAGGGGATTCGTGAAGGGAGTCGCATCTCGAGTAGCGCGCTTCAGACGGCGGACGGATCACCCGCACGGTGCCTATCGGCGTCAAGCCGTCGGCGCTTTAGTGCAGGAAGTGGTTGACGTAGACACCGACGAGTTGCTGACCGACGAAAATGGCAACCAGCGCACCCAGCGCCAGCGAGGGGCCAAACGGGACCGGTGTCTTGCGTCCCGCCTCGGCGCCCTGGCGCGCGATCACAACCGATCCCACGACCACGCCCGCGATCATCGCGATCAGCAGTGCCGGGGCAACGGCCGCGCCGAGGAACAGCCCCATCATGCCCGCGAGCTTCACGTCCCCCATCCCCATTCCGCCGGGGTAGGCCAGTGCAGCGATCAGCAGGAAACCGCCCGCTGCGCCGCCGGCGATCAGCCGCCCGGGCTCACCCGCCGGGTCGAGCGCGAGCCCGAGCGCAAGCGCGAGCACCGCGCCGAAAGCCGTGATCCGGTTGGGGATGATGCGGTGCTCGAGGTCGATCAGCGCGGCTGGAACGAGGAGCAGGATCAATGTCACGTTCAGCGCGATACCCGCGGCCGAGTGATGTGCGAGCACGGCGCCGACGCACAGCGCGGCGGTGAGCGCCTCGACCAACGGGTAGCGAACCGAGATCCCGGCTCCACAGCCGCGGCAATGGCCGCGCAGCATCAGCCACGAGAGGATCGGGATGTTGTCGTAGGGCTTCACCGGCGTGCCGCACTTGGGACAGTGCGAGGCGGGCGTCACCAGCGACTCGTGACGCGGCAGGCGATGGACGACGACGTTCAGGAACGAGCCGAAGACCGCGCCGAGAACGCCCGCGAAGGTTGCCACCATGAGAACTGATCGGCTGGGGCCGCGTCGCGCTTGAGCCGATCACAACGAAGAGGCGGCCCGGAGGCCGCCTCTCGCTGCTGCTTGGTGGACTGAGCGCGTGGCTCAGACCGCACTGCTACCAGTTGGTGCTGACTTCAATTTTGCCTGGGCATTCTTTTTTGGCGCTGAAGCAGATGTGTTCTACCGCGCCCGTCGCGGTGCGCACGACCGAGTATTCGTCGCCCGTGTTAGCTGCCTTCACGGTGACGGCGTATTCAGTTGCGGTCGGCACGGTGCCGCTCACTTTACCTGTCGTTTTACTGACGCTGGCGTTGGTTTCCAGGAGCTGGGGTTCGTTCGTGGAAACCGCGGTGTTCAGCGACGCCTCGACTTTGTTGAGTTCCGTGTTCGTGGCGCCGACGTAGCTTCCGCCGTGTTCGGTGGAGAACGTCTCCATCGCCGTCTGCGCGGTCTGCGCCATCGTCTTAGCCGACGAGTCGTAGGCCTTGCTCTTCTGGCTGAGGAACGCTGGAATCGCGATCGCGGCGAGGATGCCGATGATCAGGATCACGACCAGAAGTTCGATGAGGGTAAAACCACCCTCATCGCCGGTGCGCTGGCGTAGTGAGTTAAACATGAATCCTCCTAGGATCCTTTATTGGGGCGCCAGCCCTCGGTAATCGCCTCAAACGGCGATGCGTCCCCCTCTTGTGAGGGCCGCCGGCTGTGCTACGCACCTGTTGGATGCTTGCCTTGGCACCTCGGCACTGGCTTTGTCAGCGCCTGAATCGGTCCTCGCATCGTCAACCTTTACAGCTGCACGACGGGTTGGACACATGACTGGGCTGAGCCCCGAGCGGATGTCGGCGTGCGGCGAGGGGTTGCGGGGGGTTGCGAGGGGTTGCGCTTCTGAGTCAGCCGGCTGGGTGGCTGCCCGCCGCGACGGGTCAGTCGGCCGGCTGCGCCGGCGTGCTCGCGGCATCCCCAGCGTCCGCGGCGAGCCAGTGTGCCTGCGCGTCGATGCCCGGCGCGCGCGCGCCGCTGCCGCCGCACCACGGGCACTCGAGTGTGCTCGGCGTGCCGCCGAGGTTCGAGATCACGCGACCGCTTCCGCGGCAGGCCATACACTCCCGCGGCTCATGAGACGCCGGTGCCTGACCCTCGCTGTCGCTGCTGTCGCTTGCCACGAGCCGATCACACTAGCGTTCCACGCGTGAGAGGCCCAACCTCGACAGCGCAGTTGGCCCCCGAGACAACCGCCGAACGGCCGCGCGCGAAGGCAGCCCGCGGGCGTACGGCGGAGCTGGTGCTCGTGGCGACGATCACGCTCGGGGCAGCGCTGCTACGCCTGGTGCACATCGCGGCGGTCCCGCCCGACCCCTTCTACGACGCCGCCGTACGCAGCATGGGCCTGTCGTGGCACAACTTCTTCTTCGGCGCTTTCGAGCCCGGCGGCAGCGTCTCGATCGACAAGCCGCCGGTGGACCTGTGGCTGCAGGTGATCAGCGTGAAGCTGCTCGGCTTCAACTCGATGACGTTGAAGCTGCCCGAGGTGCTCGCCGGCACCGCTGCGGTGCCGCTGCTGTACGTGCTCGTTCGCCGCCTCTGGAACGCGGCGGCGGGAATCGCGGCGGCGGCCGCGATGGCGGTGCTGCCGATCGCGGTGATCACCGCGCGCAGCGACACGATGGACGGGGTGATGATGCTGTTTCTGGTGCTCGCGGCGCTGGCGGCGGTGCGCGCGGCGGAGAGCGGCAGGCTGGCGTGGCTGTTCGCAGCGGCTGCGGCACTGGGTGTGGCGTTCGACGTGAAGCTGCTCGAGTCGCTCGTGGCGCTGCCCGCGATCGCCGCGATCGCGTATTTCGGCCTACCCGGCTCGCGCGTGCGGCGACTCCTGCGCATCGCTGCAGCCACGGCGGTGTATGTCGCGGTGGCGCTGTCGTGGCTGACCGCGACGCTGCTGTTCCCGGCCCACGACCGCCCCTACGCGATCGGCTCCAGCAACGGCAGCGCGTGGAACGCGGCGTTCGTCTTCAACGGCACCGATCGCCTCGGCGGAAAAACGCCTGAACCCGGTGCCACGGCCTACGAAGCCGGTCATCATTACCCCGTGGCCACGCAGGCCGAGCGCGACCACATCCCGATCGTGCCGCCCTCGCCCACTCGGCTGATCGCGCGCGTGGGACCGCTGTCGGGCGAGCGCCTCGGCCTCGAGGTCCTGGTCGCGCTGGCGCTCGGGATCCCGGCGCTCGCGTGGGGGCTGCGCGGCAGCGGCGAACCACCGGGACGCGATCCGACAGGCACCGCTCGAGAGCGCGACGACGAGCTCGAGCGGCGCCTGCGCCGCTCGACCGCGGCCGGGCTCGGGCTGTGGATGCTCGCGGGGCTGGTGCTCTTCAGCCACATGATCCGCCTGCACCCCCGCTACGTCGAAGGCTTCACGCCGGCGGTCGCCGCGATGTTCGGCATCGGTGTCAGCTGGGCCGCTTCGACGCCCGCCGCCGACGGCGGACCCCCTGTGCTGCGCTTGAGCCCCGTCGCGGATCGCCTGCGCCTGGCGTTGTTGGCGGTGACGCTCGCGATCACGGTCGTCTACGGCGAGCGGCTGCTGTATGGGACACCTGGCGTGTGGTGGGTCGTGGCGGCGGCGGCGCTCGGCGCGGGCGCGCTGGCCGTGCTCGCGCGCCTCCCAGGGATACCTGCGCGTGCGCGCTCACTGGCCGCGCCCGCCGGCGTGATCGCGCTCACGCTCGTGGCAGTGCTCGCGATCCCGCTGAAGGCCGACGTGACAGCGATCGAAGACCGCGTCAGCGACGCCGGTCTCGTCGGGGCGCTGCCGCCGTCACAGCAGCACCCCTTGAGCGCATATCTGCGCGCGCATCAGGACGGGGCACATTACGAGCTCGCGGCCGAGTCAGCGACGAGTGTCGGCTCGCTGATCGTGCAGGACGCCCGTCCGGTGCTCGTCCTGACCACCTACAACGCGCGCGTCTTCACCACCGTGCCCGAGCTGCAGCGTCGCGTCGCCGAAGGTAAGGTCCGATACGCCTTCCTCAACACGTTCTGCACCGATCAGGCGGCGTCAGTGAACCCGGCGTGCGCTGCACCCGTCAAGTGGGTGCGCGCGCACGGAACCGACGTCTCGATCGCGGCAGGCCTCGGTCACGGTGGCGTGCTGTACCTGCTCCCCGGTGCGAAGCCGTGAGCGCGCAGGCCGACGGAGACCGTATGCAGGCGCTGGTCGAGGGGGCGCGCGCGACGGGCCGGCTCGCACTCGACACGGAGTTCATGGGCGAGGGTCGCTACCGCACGCTGCTGTGCCTCGTGCAGCTCGCGATTCCCGCGTCGTCCCCGGAGGGGGGAAGCGGGGATGCCGCGGAGCGCATCCTCATCCTCGATCCGCTGCCGGAGGAGTTCGACGGGTCCGCGCTCGCCGAGGTGCTCGCCGACCCGGCGGTGCAGGTCATCGTGCACGCCGGACGCCAGGACGTCGCGCTCGTGCGCAGATGCCTTGCAACCGAGGTGCGCAACCTGTTCGACACGCAGGTGGCAGCCGGCTTCGCCGGGCTCGGCGCGCAGTCCTCGTATGACTCGCTGCTCGGCGAGGTGCTCGGCTTGCGGGTCGCGAAGACGGCGAGCTTCACCCGTTGGGACGCACGTCCGCTGTCGCCCGAGCAGCTCGCCTACGCGCGTGAGGACGTCGTGCACCTGCACGAGCTCGCGGCGGAGCTCGAACGTCGCCTCGTCGAGCTCGGGCGCCTACAGTGGGCGCTCGAGGAGTGCCAACCGCTCGAGCGCTCGAGTGACGAGCGCGACCCCGAAGCGATCTTCGGGCGCCTCCCGCGCGTCGGCACGCTGAACGGCTCCGCGCGGCCGATCGCGCGCGAGCTGGTGCAGTGGCGCGAGCGAACGGCGGCTCGCACCGACCGCCCGGTCCAGAGCGTGCTGGGGGACGCAGCGCTCGTGGAGATTGCCAAGCGCCGACCGGCGTCACGCGCCGAGCTCGAGAAGATCCGCGGCGTCGGCGGCGGCGCCGGTGGCAGGCGCGGGCAGGATCTGCTCGACGCGGTGCAGCGCGGACGGGCACGTCCTCCCGACCCGCCGCCGCAGCTCGAGCGCGCACCGATGCCAAAGCCCGACGACGCGCCGTTGGTGGCACTCGCCGAGGCGCTGCTGCGAGCGCGAGCGCGCGAGGCGGGACTCGCGTATGAGCTCCTGGCCGCGCGCGCCGACCTGCACGCGATTGTCGCCGCGGCCCGCGTCGGCGACGACGAGCCCGACGTGCGTACGCTCAGAGGCTGGCGCCGGGAGCTGGTGGGAGCTGAGCTGCTCGAGCTGCTCGAAGGCCGCATCTCCCTATCGGTGAACGACACCGATGCTGGCCGGCGCGTGCAGGTCAAACACGAGCGCCAGTAGCCCGGTCGTTGGCGTGGCGCGGGCCCGCTTGTGTATCTGTCGCGCGCGCATGCCCCCAGCGTCATTGGACGCGGGATCCCGGGCGGCGCTCGCCCAGGACCCGCGTGCCAGCGTCCAGTATTAGACGACGACAGGGCCTACGGCGAGGCGCAGATGACAGAGGTGCCTACTCGACGATCATAGGTCGCTCCGCAGCGCCTATTCGATGCGGTTGTAAACTTCGAACAGCGGCAGGTACATCGAGATCACGATAAAGCCCACCATTGCGCCGATGACGATGATCAAGATCGGCTCGAGGATCGACATCAGGGACTTGACCGCCGCTTCAACCTGTTCCTCATAGAACTCGGCGATGCGGTCGAGCATCTCGTCGAGCGCGCCCGTTTCCTCGCCGACGCCGACCATGTGTGTGACCATCGAAGGGAAGATCGGGGCCTGCGCGAGCGGCGCGGCGATCGTGCCACCTCGCTTGACCGAGGCGATCACACCGTCCATCGACTCCTGCACCGCCGCGTTGCCGCCGGTGCGGCCGGTGATCTCGAGCGCCTGCAGCAGTGGCACGCCGGCGTGCGTCAGCGAGGCGAGCGTCCGTGACCAGCGCGCGACGGCGACCTGCTGCACGATCGTGCCGATCTTCATAGGCACGCGCAGGCGGAAGTGGTCCCACTGTTTGCGCCCCCACGTGGTCTTCTTCCACTTGACGAATGTCACGATCACTGCGGCAGTGACGAGGAACATCAACCACCAGTACTGGGTCACGATCTTCGACATCAGCACCGACACCTGCGTCAGCTTGGGCAGTTCGCCCCCGAATTCCTTGAACACGCCCTCGAATACGGGGACGAGGAACGCGACGAGGGCCATCATCACGCCGATGGCGAAGGTCGCGACGAGCGCAGGGTAGATCATCGCGGATTTCACCTGGCGGCGAAGCGCGGCATCTTTCTGGAGCTGGTCGGCGACGCGGTAGAGCGAGTCCTCGAGCACACCGCCGGTCTCACCGGCCTGCGTCATCGCCACGAACAGCGGGTTGAAGACCTTGGGGTGGCGCGCCATCGCGTCGCTCAGCGACAGCCCGGCCTCGACGTCCTTGCGGACCGCGACGATTGTTTCTGTCAGGTACTTGCTCTCGGTCTGCTCCTCGAGCACGTACAGGGCGCGCAGGATGCTCATCCCCGAGGAGATCATCGTCGAGAGCTGACGTGCGAAGATCGCCAGCTCAGTCGGCTTGACGCTCTTCAGGAGCGCGATCTCGATGTTCTTGGAGGAGTGCTTGTCGGCGATGTCCAGGACGATCAGCCCGCGCTGCTTGAGCTGGTCGGAGACCGCCTGCTTGGAGTCCGCCTCGACCTCGCCGCGGGCCTTGCCGCCGGTGAGGTCGATTGCCTTGAAGACGTAGGTGCTCATACGTGGCCTATGCGGCCGCCAGCGAGCTCGCCCCCAGCAGGCGCCTGAGCTCATCCGGCGTCGAGGAGCGTGCTTCGGCGAGCTTCTGTGTGATCTTTTCCCTGCGCACGAGCGTGGCCAGAGCGGTGTCCATCGTCTGCATGCCCTGCGCCGAGCCGGTCTGCAGCACGGAGTAGATCTGGTGGGTCTTGCCCTCCCGGATCAGGTTGCGGATCGCGGGCGTGGGCACGAGCACCTCGCACGCGACCACCCGTCCCGACCCATCGGCGTTGGGTAGCAGCTGCTGGGTCATGATTCCCTGCAGCGCCACCGACAGCTGCACTCGCACCTGGCCCTGCTGGTGGGAGGGGAAGACGTCGATGATGCGGTCGATCGACTGTGCCGCATCCTGGGTGTGCAGCGTCGCGAACACGAGGTGGCCGGTCTCGGCCGCGGTCAGCGCCGTGGAGATCGTGTCGAGGTCGCGCATCTCGCCGACGAGGATCACGTCCGGGTCCTGGCGCAGGGCGGCGGTGAGCGCGGCGGCGAAGCTCTGCGCGTCGGAGCCCAGCTCGCGCTGGTTGACGATGCACTTCTTGTGGCCGTGCAGGAACTCGATCGGGTCCTCGATCGTCATGATGTGCTCCTCGCGTGAGGAGTTGATCGAGTCGATCATCGCCGCCAGCGACGTCGACTTGCCCGAGCCGGTGGGGCCGGTGACGAGCACGAAGCCGCGCGGCTTGCGCGTGAACTCGTGCACGGCTGACGGGAGGCCGAGCTCGTCGATCGAGGTCAGGCTGAAGGGGATCAGACGAAACGCTGCGCCGATCGCGCCGCGCTGGTAGTAGGCGTTGACACGGAAGCGGGCGTGGCCGGGGATCGAGTAGGCGAAGTCCAGCTGCCAGTCGGTCTCGAGACGCTGGCGCTGGTCGCCGCTGAGAATCGAGTAGACGATCTCGCGGGTGTCTGTCGGCGAGAGCTTGGGGTAGTCCTCCAGCGGCGTCAGTTTGCCGCGCACGCGGACCGTCGGGTGTGCGCCCGAGCTCAGGTGCAGGTCGGACGCCTTGCGGTGCACGACCTCCATCAGCAGATCTGCGAAATCGATGTCCATGGGTGCGTCCATCGACAGATCGCGCCCGGTCCATTAGGGGGTGGCGTCCGAGCATTGCACCCGTGGACGAAGGTACGAGCTCAGTTGGTGCCGATGACGCGTGCGATCTCGGCCATCGATGTGCGCCCCTGCCTGACCTTCTGCAACCCGTCGTCGCGCAGACGTGTCATGCCCTCGCGCACGGCGACGTCACGAATCGCCTCGGCGGGGCTGCGTTCCAGCGCGAGCGACTGGATCTCGGGCGACATCTTCATCACCTCATACAGGCCGACGCGGCCGCGGTAGCCGCTGCCGCCGCAGCGTCTGCAGCCCTTCGGCTCGTAGGCCTCGAGCTCCATGCGCGCCCGGTAGCCGTTCTCCTGCAGCACCTTGGCGGAGATGATCGTGCGCTGCTTGCAGCTCGAGCAGAGCATGCGCGCGAGGCGCTGGGCGACGACGCAGTCGAGTGCCGAGGCGACGAGGAACGGCTCGACGCCCATCTCGATCAACCGCGTGATCGCCGAGGGAGCGTCGTTGGTGTGCAGCGTCGAGAGCACGAGGTGGCCGGTGAGCGCGGACTCGACGGCGATCTGGGCGGTCTCGCGGTCGCGGATCTCACCGACCATGATCACGTCGGGGTCGGCGCGCACCATCGAGCGCAGCCCCGCCGCGAACGTGAGCCCGACCTTGGCGGAGACCTGCACCTGTGTGAGCCCGCTCATTTCGTACTCGACGGGGTCCTCGACGGTGATGATGTTCTTCTCGGGCGTGTTGAGCAGTTGCAGGGCCGCGTACAGCGTGGTGGACTTACCCGAGCCGGTCGGGCCGGTGACGAGCACCGCGCCGTGCGTCTCGCGGCAGGCCCGCTCGAAGCGTTCGCGCTCGGCGTCCGCCATGCCGAGCTTGTCGAGCTCGACCACGACGGACTCCTTGTCGAGAACGCGCATCACGACGCCCTCGCCGTGAACGCTCGGGAGCGTCACGACGCGCAGGTCGACGTGACGGCCGTCGACGACGAGCCCCACGCGGCCGTCCTGCGGAAGGCGCTTCTCGGCGATGTTCATCTCGGCCATGATCTTGATGCGCGAGATGACGCCCGCGGCCATCCGCCGCTGCACGGTCGTGACGTCGTGCAGCACGCCGTCGACCCGGAAGCGCACGCGCAGCTCACGCCCGTCCGGCGCGAGATGGATGTCGGAGGCGCCGCGCTCGACGGCCTGCCCGACGATCTGGTTGACGAGCTTGATGACCGGCGCGTCTTCGGAGGTCTCATGCAGCGCGACGACCTCGGCGCCGTCCTCAGAGTCATCGTCGGCGATCTGGGCAGACTCGCCGACGACGTCTTCGAGCCTGTCCAGACGTGAGATCAGCGTCGCGATGTCATCGGGCGGCGCGACCGCGACGCGGATCTCATAGCCGGTCATGATCGCGATGTCGTCGACGGCCAGCACGTTCGACGGGTCGGCCATCGCAACCAGCAGCGTGCGCTTGTCGGCGAACGCGACGGGCACCGTCTGGTAGCGCTTGGCGACGGTCGTGCTGACAAGGTTGGCGGCCGACATGTCGACGCTGAAGACACCGAGATCGAGGTGGTCGAGGCCGTAGCGCTCGGCGAGCGCGCGGGCGAGCGCGTCGGGCGTGAGCGAGCCGTTTTCGAGCAGCACGCGCTCAGGGGTGGTGCCGGAGATACGCGAGCTCTCGAGCGCGTCTTCGACCTGCTTGCGCGACGCGAGGCCCATGTCGACGATCACGTCGGTCAGGAAGCGCTGCGAGGAGCCGCGCCGCGAGGGCTTGGTGATGCCGGGCTGCTGGTCGGGGCTCGGCGTCTGCGCGACCGGATCAGACCTGCCGTCAGGCGGCTCCTCGACGTAGGCGTCGGCGCTGCCGAGCGTGTCGAACTGGACGTCGGCGCCGGGTAGCGGCTTCGAGCTCGAGCCCGGCGCCGGAGATCGCGCCGGGGTCGACGTCCAGCCTCATTTCCAACCCGCCGTCGCCGCCGATCTCGCCGTCGCCGCGCGCGGCGCGCTCGACGGAGATCACGCGCTCGGCGCCGCCGTCGGGCTCGCCGTCGATCCCGAAGATCGCGTGCAGATCAGGGTCGGCCTGCCGTGGGAGCTCGCTCATCGCGCGCGCTCCCCGTTCTCGGGCCTACGCGCCGGTGGTGTCCTCTGCGCGCGCCGCTCTGCGCATGAGCTCCAGCGGGGGCTGCCTGCCGGTCCACAGCTCGAAGCTGAGTGCGCCCTGGGCGACGAGCACCTCGACGCCGTCGACGGTGCCTGCCCCATGGCTCGTCGCAGCCGCGAGCAGCTGTGTGGATCCGGCGCGGTAGACCAAGTCGACAACATAGGAGTACTTACCGACTTGATCGAACGTCAATCCGAGTTGGTTGAGCGCCTCCTGCTGAGTAGCCGAGCGTTGTACGCCGGGGCGCGGATCGAGCCCGACGGAGGTGCAGTTGACGAGCAGATCGGCGGCTTCGGGCCTGCGCACGGCGCGGACGCCGAGCTCGCGCGCGAGCGTCTCAGCGCGCTCCGGCGTGCGGTTCCAGACCGCTACGTCGCTGGCGCCCGCCTCGCGCAGCGCCCACACCGCCGCGCGCGCGCTGCCGCCCGCGCCGAGCACCAGCACGCGCGGGTGAGCGGGCATCTCCGTCAGCGAGCCGAGCGCCGAGATCAGGCCGGGGGCGTCGGTGTTCTCGGCGGCGAGCGCGCCGTCGGGGGCGAACGTGAGCGTGTTGGCGGCACCGATTTCGCGTGCCGCGGCAGAGCAGCGGTCGGCGAGCGCGAGCGCCGCCTGCTTGTGGGGGATCGTGACGTTCGCGCCGAGAAATCCCAAGCCCGGGAGAGCGCGCACTGTCTCGGCGAACAGCACCGGCGGTACCGGCAGCCGCTGGTAGCGCCAGCCGTCCATCTGCAGCGCCGCCAGCGCCGCGTTGTGGATCGCCGGGGAGCGGCTGTGCGCGACCGGCCAGCCGATGACGCCGAGCCGCGGCATCACCTGTGCTTGCAGGTCGGCGGCCGTCCGCCGTTGCGCGCGACCGCCGCCTTGTACGCCGCGGCGTTGGTTTCAAATTCGGCGAGCGTGTTCGAGAAGACCTGCTCGCCGCAGCCATCAGCGCCGGCGACGTAGTACAGGTAGGCGTCGTGGGCAGGGTGCGCGGCCGCTTCGATCGAGGCCATCCCGGGGTTCGAGATCGGCGTCGGCGGCAGCCCCACGTGCGTGCGCGTGTTGTACGCCGAGTTGATGTGCAGCTGCGCCTCGGTGAGTTCGTGCGTGTACGTCGCGACCCCGCTCTTGAGCTCGATCGCGTAGTAGATGCTCGCGTCGATCCCGAGCGGCATTCCATGCGCCAGCCGGTTGTAGATGACGGCGGCGATCTTCGCCCGGTCACCGGGAATCAGTGCCTCACGCTCGACCATCGAGGCCACGATCAGGAGCTGGTACGGCGTGACGTGCAGCGCACGCGCACGGGCGATCTCGCTGGAGCCGAAGTTTTCACGGAAGGCGATCAACTGCTCTTCGACGAGGCGGTCGACGGACGCGCCGGGGTCCATGTCGTAGGTCGCCGGGAACAGGAAGCCTTCAAGGTCGGGCGTGTCGTGCGGGGCGCCGTAGGCGGCTGGATCCAGCAGCGGCGAGTGCCGCGACGCAGCCCGGTAGCCGCCCGTCAAGCCGTCGGCCGTGGCGATCTGCGCGATCTGCATGCGCGTCTTGCCCTCGGGGATCAACACCTTGACTGCCGTCGGCACAGCCGGCGGGACGGTCTTGTTGTCGTGTCCGTGCAGGAGCAGAACGACCGCTGCGATCACGGCCACGAGCGCGAGCAGCGCGGACAGCCGCGCCACCCGCGAGCGCCCTCGCCTACGGGCGCTCCCTCCCTCCGGCACTTGCGTCGCCCACGGCACCGGCGGCCGGTCGAGGACCGGCGGCGGCTCGAGGCCCGGCGGGTCCGCGACGGGAGGCTCGCCGGCTATGGGCTGTTCCGTGCCGACCGGCTCCTCGGCGGGCGGCGGCTCCTCAGCAGAGGGGGCCTGCTGCGCCGGCGGCGGCTGCTCGACAGGCGCCTGCGCTGGTGACGGATCCGGGGGCGGCGGGTGTGTGGGCGAGCTCGCCGGTGGGGACCCTGGCAGCGGCGGCAGCAGCTCGGCTGCGTCCCCAGGCGACGGGGAGGAGGCCGCGGGCAGGCCGGACCCCCGCGGCGCTGTGGTGTCGAGCGAGGAGCCCTCCGCGGACGCACGCCGCTGCTCGCGCTCGAGACGGTCACGCTCGCGTTCGGCTGCGGTTCGTTCGCGTCCAGGTCGTGATCGGTCGCCGCGGGACAAGGGAGCTGAAAACCCTAACGCGCCCGAGCCGCGAGCCAGCTCTCCAGCAGGTGGGCGGCGGCTCGCGAGTCCTCGCTGGCCTTTGCGCGGGCGCCGCCGGTCGTGTCGATCCGTTGGGCGATGCGCGTTGTGAAGCGCTCGTCGTGCATCTCGACCGGGACGCCTTCGCCGAGGCGGGCGGCGAGCTCGTCGGCGAACGCGCGCGTCTCGCGGGTCTGCTCGGTGTCGCCTCCGTCGAGTGACAGCGGGAGCCCGACGACCACGCGCTCGACCTCGCGCTCGCGTACGAGCTCACGCAAGCGCGCGAAGCCTCGCTTGGTGGCGGGACGCAGCACCACCTCGACGGGCGTGACGATCGTGCCGGTCGGATCGCTGAGCGCACAGCCGCAGCGAGCGCTGCCGTAGTCGAGCGCAAGGACACGCATGCGCGGCTCAGCCTCTGCGCGAGCCCGGATGCGGCACGCGTCGCACGGGTCCGCTGGGCGCGCGCATCACGCCGCGAGCGCCGCCTCGATCGCGGCGCGCCCGGCGTCGATCGCCTCCCCGAGCCGCTCTGGGTCGCGGCCGCCCGCCTGGGCCATCGTGTCGCGTCCTCCTCCCCCGCCGCCGACGACGGCGGCGGCGCGCTTGACGACCTCATCGGCTCTGACGCCACGCTCGACGAGCTCCGGGGCGACGCTTATAACCAGGTGCACGCGCCCGTCGGCAGCCGTGCCGAGCAGGATCGCGGCATCCGGCAGGCGTCCCTTGAGTCGGTCGAGGATCTCGAGCAGCGTCTTGGCGTCGGGGGCGTCGACCGTGGCGGCCAGGACGGTGGCATCGGCGCTCTTGCCGGCGCCGGCGACGAGCGCGTCGAGGTCGGCGGGCGCGTCGGCCGCGCCGTTGGTGGCGCCCGCCTTCAGCTGCTTCTCCAGCCGCCTGCGCTCCTCAGCCAGCTTCTTGACGGCGTCGGGTGCGTCCTGTGGCCGCGTGCGCAGCTGCGTGGCGACGTCTCCGAGCAGGCGGTCGTGCTCGCGCAGCAGCTCGACGGCGACAGGCCCGGTCACGGCCTCGATCCGCCGGACGTTGGCGGCACTGGAGGTCTCGTGCAGGATGCGGAAGGCGCCGATCTCGGCGGTGCTGCGCACATGCGTGCCACCGCACAGCTCGCGCGAGTACTCCCCCTCGCCGACCTCGACCATGCGCACCACCTCGCCGTACTTCTCACCGAACAGCGCCATCGCGCCGAGGCGTTTGGCCTCATCGAGCGTGGTGGTGATCGCGTGCACGGGCTCGTTGCGCGCGATCCACTCGTTGACGCGGTCCTCGACGTCGCGCAGCTCCTCGACGCTCAACGCCTGCCCGTGGCTGAAGTCGAAGCGCAGCTTGTCCGGTCCAACGTAGGAGCCGGCCTGGCGCACGTGGCTGCCGATACGCTCACGCAGCGCCGCCTGCAGCAGGTGGGTGGCGGTGTGGTTGGCCTCGGTCTTGTGCCGCGTGAGGTGATCGACACGCGCCCAGACCTGCTCGCCGACCTCGAGCGTGCCGCGCTCGACGATCACCTCGGCGATGCGATCCTCGCCGATCGCGACCACGTCGGCAACGCGAGCGCGACAGTCACCGTCCTCGCACTCAATCGTCCCGACGTCCGATGTCTGCCCGCCGCCGGCGAGGTAGAAGGGCGACTCTGCGAGCTTGACGAGCAGGCGCGATCCGGCGACGCCATTCTCAGCGCCGGCGATGGGCTGATCGTCGACAGCACGCACCGCGAGCACCGTCGTGCGCTGCTCCTCGGTCTCATAGCCGGTGAAGCGCGTCGGCGCTCCGCCGTCGAGCGAGTCGCCGTCGAGGACTCCCGGGCGCGCCCCCGGCGCGACCCGCGACGCGCCGCCGCGCCCCCGCGCGCGCTGGCGCTCCATCAGCTCCTCGAAGTCACCATCGATCGACAGACCCTGCTCGGCGAGCAGCTCGCTCGTCATCTCGTAGGGGAAACCGTGGGTGTCGTGCAGCGTGAAGACGTCCGCGGCCGAAACCGTGGAGCTGCCCGCCTCGCCGGCCGCGGCGATGTGACCGCGCAGCAGCTCCATGCCCTGCGCGAGCGTGCGACCGAAGCTCTCCTCCTCGGCGGCGAGCCACATGTCTGTCACATCCGCCTGCTCGATCAGTTCGGGGTAGGCGCGTCCCATCACCTCGCGCACGGTCTGGGAGTAGCGCGTGAGGAATCCCGGCGCCAGCTCGAGCGCGAGGCCCTGCTGGATCGCGCGGCGCATGACGCGGCGCAGCACGTAGCCACGGTCCTCGTTGGAGGGCACGACACCGTCGGCGGTGAGGAACGTCATCGCGCGCGAGTGATCGGCGAGGATCCGCAGCGCGCGGTCGCTGTCGAAGGCCTCGCCGTAGCGCTTTCCGGAGAGCTCCTCGCCGAGCTCGATCAGCGGCTGGAACTGGTCGGTCTCGAACACCGACTGCTTGCCCTGCAGGATCGCGGCCATGCGATTGAGCCCGAGACCGGTGTCGATGTTCATGGCCGGCAGCGGCTTCAGCACCGTGCCCGGCTCATCGGGGGCCGGCTCCTGGTCGTACTGCATGAACACCAGGTTCCAGTACTCGAGGAAGCGCTCGTTCTCGCCGCCGGGCAGGTCCTCGGGCGTGCCGTGCTCGACGCCGCGGTCGAGATAGAGCTCCGAGCAGGGGCCGCAGGGGCCGGTCGGGCCGGCCTGCCAGAAGTTCTCTGAGCGTGGGCACAGGACGATCCGCTCGGAGGGAACGCCGAGTGCGCGCCACAGCTCGATCGCCTCCTCGTCCGGGCCGAGCCCAAGCCCCTCGTCACCCTCGAACACGGTCACCCAGATGTCCTGCTCGCGGAAGCCGAAGACCTCGCGTGGACAGTTCCCAGGCAAAGCCGATCGCCTCGCGCTTGAAGTAGTCGCCGAACGAGAAGTTGCCGAGCATCTCGAAGAACGTCAGGTGTCTGGCGGTATTGCCGACGTTGTCGATGTCGACCGTGCGAAACACCTTCTGGCAGCTCGTCAGCCGCGGCGAAGGCGGTTTCTGGAGGCCGAGGAAGTAGGGCTTCAGCGGATGCATGCCGGCGACCGTCAGCAGTGCCGAGACGTCGTGCGCCGACGGTACGAGCGAAGCCGATGGAATGCGCTTGTGGCCGCGCTCCTCGAAGAAGCTCAGGTAGCGCTCGCGGATCTCGTCTGAGGTCATGTCTTTTAGATATTAAGGGCGAGCGAGCGCGTGCCCGTACATCGGACCCTAAGCCGTTACACGGGATGGCTCGGCCCGCCCGGGGGCTTACGCCGTGATGGTGCCGTGACCGACGACCAGCTCGCCGGCGTACATGCACGCGATCTGGCCTGGAGCGGTGCGCTCGAGCGCCTGCTCGAGCTCGACAGCGACGAGCGCGTGTGCCCCGGCGTTGAGCCCTCCTGCGAGGCGGCAGGCGAAGGTGCGCCCGTGCGCGCGCACGCGCACGCCATCCACGACGACCCCCGGGCGATGCAGCGTGACGTCACAGACGCGCAGCTCGCAGGTGAGCAGCGCCTGGCGAGGCCCCACGGTGACCGTGTTGGAGTGCGCGTCGGTTGCGAGCACGTACAGCGGCTCGGGCGCGGAGAGCCCGAGGCCGTGACGCTGACCGACCGTGTAGGCGTGCGCGCCGGTGTGCTCGCCGAGAACGTCTCCTTCCAGATCCACGATCGGGCCGCTGCGCCTGCCGAGACCGCCGTGGCGCTCGAGAAAGTCGGCGTGGCGTGTGCCGGCGAGGAAGCAGAGGTCCTGCGAGTCGCGTTTGTGCGCGACCGACAGACCGGCGCGCTGGGCGAGCTCGCGCGCCTGCTGCTTGCGCAGAGCGCCGAGCGGAAAGCGCAGCCGTGCGAGCGAGCTGGGGGCCAGTGCGGAGAGGACGTAGCTCTGATCCTTGCGCTCGTCGGCGGCGACCCTCAGCAGCGGGGCGGAGGATTGCCCGGTCGGCGCAACGTCGAGGACCCGCGCGTAGTGGCCGGTTGCGAGTGCCGTCGATCCGAGCCGGTCGGCGAGCTCGAGCATCGCGTCGAGGCGGACCGCGCCGTTGCAGCGCACGCACGGGTTCGGGGTCAGACCGCTGGCGTGGTCGGCGAGCCAGGCATCGACGACGCCGGCTCTGAACTCGGCGCGCAGGTCGATCGAGAGATGCGGCATGCCGAGCTCGTGGGCGAGCGCGCGCGCGCCGCGGACGGCCTGGGCCGAGCAGCAGCTGAGCTCGCCGTCGTTCTCGGCGTCCGACCACAGCTCGAGCGTCACGGCGACAGCTTCCTCGCCGGCCTCGCTGACGAGCAGGGCCGCGACCGCGCTGTCGACGCCGCCGCTCATCGCGACGAGCGTGCGCCCGTCGGCCATGCGCAAGGCCGCGTGCGAACGCGCCGCGCCGCCGAGCGCGCGGTGCAGCGCGTCGGCTGCGAGCTCGGCGGCGTGGCGCTTGGCGGCGCTCAGTCCCCCGAGCTCCTCCGAGATGCTCCCGGCGCCGACGCGCGCGGCGTCGAGCAGCGTGGCGCCACGCACGAGGCTGACGGTGGCGCTGCCGGCCGCCACGGCGGCGCCGCAGCCGCTCGCGTCGAAGCCGGCGTCGCAGATGCGGCCGTCGGGGCTCTGCGGGTCGAGCGCGATCGACACGCGGATCAGATCGCCGCACGCCGCGCCGCCTGCCGCGCCCGTGACGGCGTCATCGGGCACGTGACCGCGCCCGAGAGGGTTTTCGAGATGATCGATCAGCTGCTCGGCGGTCCCGTCCACGCGAGCGAGTGTAGGGCTAGTGTCCTGGTGGTTTAATTCGTTTGCAGTTAGGGTAGGTGGTGCTCATGCCTATTCCTACTGCTGTTTTGATCGAGTTGACCGATGAAGAGCGCGCCGTGTTGGAGGGTTGGACGCGGCGCCGGACGAGTGCTCAGGCGCTCGCTTTGAGGGCGCGGATCGTGCTGATGGCTTCTGAGGGGTTGTGGTCTAACGGCGAGATCGCCGAGGCGTTGGACGTTTCGCGTCCGACGGTGACGAAGTGGCGCAACCGGTTCGCCGAGCGGCGCCTTGAGGGCTTGGTTGATGAGCCACGGCCGGGGAAACCGCGGTCGATCACCGATGAGCAGGTCGAGCGGGTGGTGACCAAGACGTTGGAGAGCACGCCGAAGGACGCGACGCACTGGTCGACGCGCTCGATGGCCAGGGAGGTCGGGATGACGCCCGACGCGGTGATGCGGATCTGGCACGCATTCGGGCTTCAGCCGCACCGCCAAGAGACCTGGAAGCTGTCCAAGGACCCGCTGTTCATCGAGAAGGTCCACGACATCTGCGGCCTGTATCTGAACCCACCCGAGCGCGCGGTGGTGCTGTGCGTGGACGAGAAGAGCCAGATCCAAGCACTGGACCGCACCACCCCGATCCTGCCGATGCTGCCAGGCACCCCCGAACGAGCCACCCACGACTATGAGCGTCACGGCACCTCGAGCCTGTATGCCGCGCTGAACCTGGGAAGCGGCGAGGTGATCGGCTCGCTGCACCAACGCCACCGGGCGGTCGAGTTCTTGAAGTTCCTAAAGACGATCGATGAGACCGTGCCCGCCCACCTCGACGTGCACCTCGTGCTCGACAACGCCTCCAGCCACAAGACCCCGAAGATCCGACGCTGGCTCGCAGCGCACCCGCGGTTTCATCTGCACTTCACCCCGACCTCGAGCTCGTGGATCAACCTTGTCGAGCGGTGGTTCGGCGAGCTCACCACCAAGCTCCTACGTCGCGGTGCGCACCGCTCCGTCCGCGCGCTGAACACCGACATCCGCCAGTGGATCGACACCTGGAACGAGAACCCCCGCCCCTACGTGTGGACCAAGACCGCCGAGCAAATCCTCGACGCCATCAGCCACTACTGCCAACGAATCAACCAAACAGGACACTAGGTGAGCTTCGTGCTGCGGGCTTCGGCGATCGCCTGCTCGATCGAGAAGGCGTCCTGAACGCCTGTGAGCACGATCGCCTTCCCCGTCTTGGCGATCACCAGGATCGTCGGCGTCGTGTAGACCTGCACGCCGCGGGTTACCGAACCGAACGATGCGACCTGGCTCGCTGCGGCTTCCTGAACGACCACGTGGTTCGCGCTCTTGACTGCCCGCACCGCGTGATGCACCGATATGTCTTCGGTTCCACTTGGATTCCAGAACAGCAACACGACCACATCGCCTTTCGCGAGGTCAGCTTCGACGGCGTGCTGGCCGCTGAGGCTGGAGGTGGCGGACGCGCCCGCGGTCTTGTGAGCGGTGCGCGTGCGCGTCGCTGTCGTGCCGGTGGCCGCCGAAGCGGATCTGGGGGCAGAGGCGGGATGCTGGACAGTGGCGGAGGCCGAGGACGCGGCGTGGTCGCCGGTGGAGGCTGGGTTGGAGGGACTGGCACCGATCGCTGCGACGGCTCCATGAGCCCGGGCGATGTCGCGCGTGAGACCTTCCAGGCCCGGGACCGGGCCGTGGTAGATGTGGCCGGTCTTGGCTTCAGCCTTGGCGCGTGCGACCACCGCGGCTGTGGCGGCGGTGTGCGTGGCTCCAGTGCCGCTCGCCTTGGCGACGGACGGCGTGCTGGCGGTCACCGCGGGCGCTGAGCCAGACCCGCCGGTGCTCGTCGAACGCCCCTGCAGCGCGAAGAACCACACGGCAGCGAGCAGGCACACGCTTACCAGCGCGATCTGAAATGGACGGGAGAGCTGCGCCATCTCACCCAGTTTCGGCATTTGCGGCTGAGAAGTTGAACGGCACATGCGGCCTTGGACGGTCTGTCCTCGAGCCAGAGCGCTGACGCGAGCGTCGGGAGAAGCCTGCCGATACGACACACGCGACCTGGCGGGTGGCCTCAGAGCGCGTGATGGTCGCGCAGCACCGCGTGCACGACCGCGTCCGTAGCGAGCGGCTCCTGCTCGCCCGCCTGCATGTCCTTGAGCGTCGTCTGTCCATCGGCGACGATCGCCACGAAGCGCGCGCCGAGCGCATCGGCGTGGCTGAGCTGACCCTTGAGTGAGCGGGCGCCGAGGTCCATTTGCGCTGCCAGCCCCGCAGCGCGCGCTTCGCTGAGCAAGCCAAAGGCGGACGCCCGTGTGTCCGCACGCGGGCCGTCGAGCGCGACAAACAGCTCCGGCGCCGGGGCGGCTGCCGGATGATCGACTGCCGCGGGGCGATCGTCGCTGGCGAGCATGATCCGCTCGATCCCCGCCGCCCAGCCCATGCCCGGGGTCGGCGAGCCGCCGAGCTGCTCGACGAGGCCGTCGTAGCGTCCACCGCCTCCGACTCCGCTCTGCGCGCCGAGCGCCTCGGAGGTGAACTCGAACACGGTTCGCGTGTAGTAGTCCAGGCCGCGCACCAGCGTCGGATCGAGCTCGTAGGCGACACCGGCGACGTCGAGCAGCTCGCAGACCTGCGCGAAGTGCTCTGCATCCTCGGCGCTGAGGTGCTCGCGCAGCAGCGGCGCGCTCTGCATCACCTGCTGGGTGCCGGGATGATCGGAGTCGAACGCACGCAGTGGGTTCAGCTCGATCCTCGCGCGCACGTCCTCGGAGAGGCTGCCCTCGTTCTCGCGCAGGTGGCTCTGCAGTCGCTCGCGATACTCGAGCCTGCTCTGCAGGCTGCCGAGGCTCGAGAGGCGCAGCCGCAGCTCGCGCACGTCGAGATCGTCGAGCAGCGCCGCCAGCAGCGAGATCGACTCGGCGTCGACGCCCGGGTCATCGGACCCGATCGCCTCGGCGCCGACCTGCCAGAACTCGCGGTAGCGACCGGCCTGCGCGCGCTCGTGGCGGAAGAAGCAAGACAGGTACCACAGCTTCACCGGCTGACGGCGCTTGTGCATGCCGTGCTCGAGGTAGGCGCGGCACACGGGAGCCGTGCCCTCGGGACGCAGGGTCAGCGAGCGTCCCGCCTGGTCCTCGAAAGTGAACATCTCCTTTCGCACGATGTCCGTCGACTCGCCGACTCCGCGCGCGAACAGCTCGGTAGCCTCGAACACCGGCGTCTCGATGCGCTCGTAGCCGGCGCCCTCGAGGATCGAGCGGGCACGCGCCTCGAGGGCACTGCGACGCGACGCCTCCTCGCCCAGCACGTCGAAGGTGCCACGTGGTGCTTTTATCTTCGCTGCTGCCAACTTCAGGCTGCCGGCGAGTCAGCGGTGGTGGCACCCGCAACGCGCTCGCGGATGTCGCTGAGGAACGGGTTGCTGTCGCGCTCGCGCCCCAGCGTGGTGACGCCCATGTGTCCGGGATAGACGACGGTCTCAGGCGGATGCGCTCGCAACAGGCCCTCGATCGAGCGCTCGAGCGTGGCCCAGTCGCCGCCGGGCAGGTCGACGCGGCCGACAGAGCCCTGGAAGAGGACGTCTCCCGAGAGCAGCGCTCCGGGTGTCGCGTAGGTGACGTGGCCGGGGCTGTGTCCAGGGGTGAAGATCACGTCGAGCTCGAGGCCGGCGAGGCTCAGATGCTCACCGCCGGTGAGCGTGTGCTCGGCCTCGTAGTTCTCGAACGGGCCGAAACCGGGAGGCACGAAGCTCATGACGTCCGAGAGCAGCGGCCGCTCGATCTGCGGGCAGTAGACGGGCGCGCCGGTCGCGTGCGCGAGGGGCGCGACGGCGCCAATGTGATCGAAGTGGCAGTGGGTGATCAGGATAGCGTCGATCTGCGCCCCGAGCTCGTCGATCGCCGCGAGCAGGCGCGCCGGCTCATCGCCCGGGTCGATGATCAACGCGTGCGTCGCGTCGGGATCGGCGCGCACGATGTAACAGTTCTCCTGCACCGGCCCGACCGTGAAGGCCCGCACGTCCGGCGCGCCCATCAGGACACCTGCCTTCCGCCACCGCCCTGCTTGGCCTTTTTGCGCTGACGGCGGTCGTACACCCACTTGTCGGTGTAGTAGCTGATCACGGTGTAGCCGGCGAGCACGACCGGGAACAGCCCGATCGCCTGGTTGGACTGGTGCAGCACGAGGATCACGACGAGCAGCAGCACGATCGCCGCGAACATCGCCTTGACGAACGCTCCACGCCACGTCGGCGGCTGGTCGCGCTTGTCCAGCAGCTTCTCTCTTTCGCGGGCCAGCGTGCGCGGGTCGCCGGTCTTCTCGCCCGGCGTCGGCTTGCGCCCGGTGCGTCCGCGCGATTCCACCACTCCTGCGGCGTTGCCGCGGTGCTTGGTCTGACGTTTACGCCTGGTCTGCGCCATACCTCAGCAGCCTAGTGCGTTCTCGATCAAGTGGCGCTGGGGATCGAAGCCCGGCATCGGCACGTCTGCGGGGAACCCGTCAAGCGCCGCGGCGGGGGCGAGCCCGACGAGCTCGGCGCTGGCGATCTCGGCGTGGGCACGAACGGCGTCGATGACACGCGCCAGCGGCAACTCGAGCGGCCGCTCGATGTTCATCGAGACCTGCGCGACGTCGTCGCTCAGCGTCAGTCCGAGCGCGCGCACACCCGGCAGCCCACTGCGACCTCCCTCACGGATCTGCTCGGCGATCGCGCGCGCCTCGATCACTGTCGCGGGTGCCGCGAGCTGCAGGTTGAAGGCGACGAGCGGTGGCCTTGCGGCCACCAGCGTGGCGCCGGCCCGCGGATGCATGCGTGCGGGGCCGAAATCGGGCAGCAGGCCGTTCTCGCCGGCAGCGAGCCGCGCGGCTAGCCCGACAACGTCCCCGCGACGCAACTGCGAGCGTGTCCGCGCGGACGCGCGGTCGGCACTCGACAGCTCGCCGTAGAGGAAGACGGGCAACTGCAGCTCCTCGCCGAGGCGATCGCCGAGGACCAGCGCGGCGGCGCACGCGGCGCCCCTGTCGCCCGGGCGCAGGTAGACGATCGGAGCGACGTCGAGCGCGCCGACGTGTGGATGCTGACCGGCGTGCGCGGCCCCGCGCCCGGCGCGGCTCACGACATCGATCCGCTCGAGCGCGACGCGGGCGCCTCGCAGCAGCGCGTCCACCAGCACGTCGGGACGCCCGGCGAGCGTGAACACCGAGCGGTGGTGGTCGGCGTCGGAGTGGATGTCGAGCACGCGCACGCCTCCCGCGGCATCGTCCGCGAAGGCGCCGGCGATCGCCGCAATCGTCGGGGCGTCCCGCCCCTCGGACACGTTCGGCACCGCGAGCACGATCGGCGAGGTCATCGTGCCACGAGGCTAACGTCAAGGATCGGCGAGCGCCCTGTGGCTAGACTCCTGCGTCATCCGGGCCGGAGTAGCTCAGCTGGTTAGAGCAGCGGAATCATAATCCCCCATCCGGGGGTCTGATTCTCGCCTCGGGCCTCAAGAAAAGCCCCGCAAATCGAACCTTTCTGAGTGTACCAGGGGGTGCGGCGGGGCGCTCAGATTTCTCTACGGATTTCTCCAGAGGGCCGCTCCGGGGGCGCGGCGGGTCGAAATTGGCTCTTGGAGCGGTGATCGCAGGCTCCCGCCGGGTCGAGCGGACGTGCCGCCGCCAGGGCACGCGGCGCAAGACGAAACTCGTTGGCCGCCCTGCTGCCTTGGTGGTCAGTGATAGGGATGAACGGACAAGCAACAGCCAACTTGCCGGCTGCTCTGGCCGAGGATCGACTTCTTCGCCCGGAGCAGGCCGCTTGGTATCTCAACGTCAAGACAAGCTGGGTCTATGAGGCAGTGCGGGCCGGTCGCCTGCCTTGCCATCGCGTAGGACGGCACATCCGTTTCACGCGCCCCATGCTCGATGCCTGGCTCGCCGAGCAACCCCGTCGGTAGCGCGAGGCCGAGTTCCTGTAGCGAACCGTCCGCAACGACTCGTTCTGCCTGCGCCGGATTCTCTACCCGGAGGCGCGGCCGGTAGGCCGCCCACCAGGAGCGAGGCGGCGACCGGGACTGTGAGTAGGCTCGAACCCATGTTCGGGGGGCAACGACGCCAACGAGCGAAGGGTCAGGCCGTAAGCCCCCAACGGGAGGCGAACGTCGAATACGCGAATAGCCTCATGGAGACGGAAATCGGGCAGCGCAACGCTCGGAAGGACTCGCAGGAGGGGACCGCGCGTTGGCTCGTGGCGAGCACGGGCGTCGTGATGACGCTGCTGCTTGGCCTCGCGAAAGACGAGGGCGTCTTCAGTCCCTCCGCGCCGGTGGCGGGCCGCGGCGCCCTTGTCGCCACCGTCGCCCTCGGTGGCCTGGCCGCAATCTGCGCCATAGGCTGCCTGTGGCCTCGCAAGTATGAACGCCTCGGGAAAGCGCTCGTCAAGCTCAACGACACCGCGTTCCTGGATAAACCCGAGCACGAAGTCATGGGCCAAGTCGTAGCTTCCCGTATCGCCATCGCAACGAAGATGGACACGCTGCACGAGGCAAAGGCGAAGTGGCTGAAGTGGTCATTTCGCTTCCTCGTCTGCGCCTTCGTGGGGCTCGTGGTGCAGGGTGCGGTGCTCGCGACCGACCCACCCAAGAGTCCGTCCACAGCATCTTCTACTGTGGACGGTGGCTCAAAGGCGGCGCAGCCGGTTTGCTCACGGGCCACGAAACCAAAACGAAGACAACGCGCTAACGATGTCTATAACGAGCAGCCTCAACCTCTATGACCTCGACTCGTTGAGAGCGATGGCAAGCGCTACCGCGTATCCCCCGCTGCCGACGGAACCCTACGAACAGCGCGCCCCGGCCTCGCTCCTGGCTGCTGACAATAAACCGCAACCTAAACCCGAGCCGATCAAACCTGCGTATGAACCACTGCCAACGGAAATCGACACGCGGGAAAACAAACCAGGCAAATCCAAATGACCGACGAAGACCGCGACGAGACTCCTACCGGCACGGATTCCGACCTAGAAGTCGTCCCCGCGAGCGAAGAAGCGTACCCCTCGTTGGAGCTGGATCAACTTACAGAGTCGGATCGAAGCGAACGCGGTGGCTGGCGCTACCTAGACGACGAGTAGACGCGGTTTCCGGCGACGAGCGTAATCAGCCTCGCTGTCGCATCATGCGCTCGATAGCGTCGTCATAGTCTTCCCGCGCTGGTGGGTCGCCGGGATGCCAGTCAAGGACCCACACTGAGCCGGAGCCGGGAACCTTGACACCTGGAAGTGGAAGCTGGCACACGATCTGACCGCCAAAAAGCATGGCGATGGCCGTCGAGTCCTTGTCAGAGACCAATCCGACGAGATGTCGGTCGTCTCCGAGGGCGCGACGGATGGGGTTCGCCGGTTCGAGTTCATCAGGCCAGCCCGCTATCCCCTCGGGCCAGATCGCGTTGTCGATAGGCCCGTGCCAGAGCAGACTGCGCAGGCTGATCGCGACCCGCTCATCTAGCCAGTCGTCGGAGAACAGCTGTGCTGCGCAGCCGAGCGCGACCTTGGCGATGAACTGCACCCATAGATCGGAGGCAAACCCGTAGTGGACCTCAACGACATCGCGAACGAGCTCGCCGTTGGCGCGGCGGGCCTCACGGCCCTGCGGCGTAAACCGTTGCCGCACGGGCTCGCCGGTTGCGGAAACGACGGCATCTACTTCGACATTCGGTTGCTTTCCCTGGCGGCGGATGCTGCGCACGTCAGCAAGGGCCTTCGGCATCTGAACCATGAGGAACTTCGCCATGTGATCGTCAATCTCCAAGTTGGCGCGTTCGTTACACCCCTTGCAGACTCGTCGTGTAGTCAACCGGCTACCGAGATACGCCGACGGAATGTGCTCGGTGGAGGCCGGGCGCCCGGTGCGGGCGCAGTAGAAGCAACGCATCTTGAAAGTCTCGCACCCGGCTCGTCCTTGGCGGTCCTCGCGATGGTCCCGGCTGTCACAGCTCGGAGCGTTCGGAGGGGCACGCAGCGGCGCGCAAATGACCTAACACACTCAGTCGCCCGAGTTCAGCTCGCCCGCAACGTCCTCTGCTGGCGCTTCACGCAGGCGCCTCGCCATCTGTGCGAGCGCGTCGGTCGCGTCGCCGCGTAGGCGTGCGTAGGCGTCCTCAATGTTCTGAATACCGCGTCTCGCGACCTTGACGCCGCTCGCAATCGCCTTCGCCTTCTCCACGGCGTCGGTGAGGCACGCGAGGTCCGACTCCAACGCCGAGAGATCGACGCTGCGCTCCTGTGACCGCGCGGAGGCCGACGCGAGCTCGCGCACGAGCTGGCACGCGATCTCCAGCGCCAGCGGCTCCGGTTTCTCGCGGTCCAGGTGGACGACGACGCGGTTGCCGGGGTACGCACGGAGCGCCAAGCCGCCGAGGGCGGTGCCGTCGGAGTTGTCCAACACGAGGAGGCCAGCGGTGGCCTCGCGGTTCCCCATCGCCTTCTCAAGCTCCGTCATCGCGGCGCGCACGCCGATCCTGGGCCGTGCCTTGCACTCCACGACCACGCGAACGTCCGCGCCGCTGGTCGTGGCTGGGTTGAGGGTGGCGAGGTAGTCGCCACAGCGGTTTCGGTCCGATCCGAGTTCGGTGCCGACGTGTTCAACAGTGTCGCGGAACGGCGCGAGGGCCTGCGCGAGCGTTTGGCCGACAGTCTGCTCGTAGTCGGCGCCCTTCGCGGTGCCGCGCTCGTGCTCGGCGCCGACGCGCTCGGCGGCGCTCAGCTGCTCCCTCAGCGCGACGACGTGGGGCAAGAGTTCACCGACCCCCTTCAAGCGACCGTCCAGGTCGGCCTTAAACACTGCGAACGGCCCATGCTCGTCCAGCAGCGCCTTTGTGACCTCTTGGCGTTGGCTGCGCGCGCCGGCCTGCATGATCTTCTCCAACTGTCGCTGCACGCTCTCCGCGCTCCCTGCGTCCATGTACGCGCCCAGAACCTCGCGGAATCCGGCGAGCTGCTCCTTCACGGAGCGCGGTAGGTTCTCGGCGACCGTCAAGGAGACGGTCTCAACGAGCCGGTCTACCTCGCTGCGCACCGAGTCAAGCGTGGCCTGGTTGCCGCCGTGCTGGACGAGCGCGGCGCCGATGTCCAACATCCTGCGCACTGATGCCTCCAAATCCTCGCCGCGCTCGACGCACTCCTTCGCGGCGTCCACGGGGGCGCCGTAGACGGCGAGCTGGTTGATCGCGAGGTAGGCATCCCCGAGGATGATCGGCGCCACTGCGGGCGTCCTCCGCGCGTGCGTCTTTGCGGTTGGCGACGGCGCCGCGGCATTGCCCCTTCCGTTCGTGGCTCGCTTCGCTGCGTTGGTCCGGGCATGGCCGTTCGTTGTCCTGCGTCTCGCGGTTGGTGCGCCGTTCGCATTGCGTCCGTTACTGGTAGCCATTGTCTGCTCCTAACGCCGTGTGGGGCCGTCGTGGTTGGGGCGCGGAAGCTACGGTAGGTGTCCCGACTGACCTTGATTTCCCGCGGGCGTTGCTGTGTCATTCGGCGGCGTGAACGCGAAACTTGAGCAGCGCGCGCAGGCGGCAGCACTCTTGGAGGGTTCGCCGTGGCTTTCTGATCGCGAGATCGCGCGCCGAGTTGGGTTGGGCAACAAGACGGTCTCGCGTCTGCGCGCAGAAAAGGGGATTGCACGCGACCTCGGCGCGCGGGGCGTGGCGGCTGGTCTGCCGGCAGCGGAGTTGGCGGTGGCCGGGGGCGCGTCGGAGCGGAAGCTGCGACGTTGGCACGCTGATGGACTGCTTGCGGAGCCGGGGCGCTATTGGGTGGGGAAGCGCCGCGTCTCCCTGTACGCGCCGCGGGACATAGAGCGGGTGCGGGCGGTCGGGGAGCTGATGGCTCGCTACCACAGCGTTGACCGCGCTGCCCTGGGCCTCCTCGCCCTCGGCTATACGCCGAGCGAGGAGAGACTGCGCGGCGCGTTCGATGGTTTCCTCGCGCGGCAGGAGGAGTGGTTCACGCCGCTGGACGCGATCTTCAACGTCCTGCGAGAAGCGAAGCATGGCGATCCGAGAACACCGGACTTGGACAAGGCGGTCGCATGGGTAGAGGGCCTAATCAAGAGCCCGCGGCTGGAGTGGGCGCGGAGGGTCGCGAGCGTCCACGAGTCCGAGGACTTACCGCTGCCGGACGCGACGTGGGAGTACCTGGAGAACGTCAGCAGGATTTTCGCTCGTGGCAGCCTCGGGTCCGACGAGGTCGTGGAGAGTCTGATCGCGGCGTTCGCAGCGCTGATGCCGCCCAAGTCTGCGGGCCTTCGGGATAGGAAGCCGATAGCCGAGCAGGTCGCGGTGTTGAAGGCGTTGCAGCGCGCGACCAAGGTCAGCACGCTCCGCCAGGTCGCCGCGGAGGCGCCGCTAGACGAGCTTACGCAAGCGTGCGACGAGGTTGTCTGTGTTGTCGTCGGCTACCTCGTGATGATCGACGCCGCGCCGTACCTCGGCGACGGCGAGCCGGAACGGCAACCGCCGGTGCTCTGCGAAATCCTGAACATTGATCCGAGCGCGCTCGCGTACTTCGGCCTTCTAGCCGCCTCGTTCAAGCGCGACCCCGAGATCGGCGATGAACTGGCGCAGTGGCTCGCCGCGTTCCGCGAGCTCACCGATTACTTCGTGCGCTTCGTGCTGGTGAAGATCAACGGGCGCGTGCCCGCGTTGGAGGCCGTGACGCGCCGCTACCTGGGCAACCGTGTGGGCGAGCGACGTTGCAGCTCACCCAGCGCGAGCGGACCGCGTTGAAGCCGTAGCCTTGAGCAGATGAGCCGCGCGTACTTTCCGCTGCGTTCGAGCGTTGAGCTATTTGCGGACCCGACGAGCCCTGAACCTGTTGCTCGGGCGAAGCACGCGGCGATCCTGTACGACGAGATTGCGTTCGAGATTGGCATGTTCGAGGCGTCGATCACGGAGCAGGGTTCGATGACCAACTACAGGCCGCCCAACATGATTACCGACGAGGATCGGCGTCATGCACGACGAGTCATCGCGGAGGGCGAGGGCGTCGCAGTCAACGTCCGCGTTGAGGGCATGGACGAGATTCAATTCTTCAGCGGCCCGCTCGTGGCGAGCTACGCAGCAGAATGGCACGCAGGCGTTATTGACGAGTTGCTGACGTTGAAACCGAGCTGGGCCAAGCAGGTCTACATGCCTGACGAGACGCTGCAAGCCGAAGGCTTGGTGCCGCTCGTGAAAGAGATCAAAGTCTCGCTTGAGCACGCCAACCCAGCCACACGCGCCGAGCTGGTTCATCGCAACTTCATCATCGACGCCATGAGCAGAGACGCGGCCGTTGCCGTGGGACTTCAAGCCTCCGTGTTCGTCACGAGCCTGTTCAGACCAATATTGTCGGGGCTCTGCGGCATTTCGCCCGACCGCCAAGGACTCGCAGCGCTGGAGATCGTCGTGCCCGGCGTCGCCGGCCTCCCGTGGGAGGCGATCGGGGAGTTCCGTGAGCACCCCGGCAGTCAGGAGGCCCGAGACAAGTTGCGAAGCATCGAAGGGAGGGCGCTCGCCAACGACGACGGACCTCAGGACTTCGCCGCACAGGTGGGCCAAGAGATCACTCGCGACCTGTTTGCGGCAATCGAGGATCTGAAGGGGAGTGTCACGAAGAAGATCGCGAGAGAGGCCGCGAATACCGGCGTATCGCTGATCCCATTTGCGGGCGCGTTCATCGGGCCGGGCGTATCGCTTGTGGAGACGATCGCGGAGACCGTGAAAGATCACCGCTCGTGGCACGCAGCGCTCATGCAGCTTCGCACTGCCACTGAGGGCGTACCTAGCGCGTAGGGCGGGCGTCACGAGACCTCGCTACGAGAAGGTGCAGGCGAAGTATTGAAGGTGGACTAACAAGTCGGGTGTGACACCGCTTCCATCGTCACGCTAGTCGATTCGTCCGCGGTCGTCGCCTGTGCGTATTCATCACCGACTAGGCGCTTGAGGATTGGACTGCGCCAAACCTCGCACGTCGATGTTTCACGAACAACCGCCGGGTATCCGGGCAGGTCAATACCTGCGACCAAACTAAGGCGTTCGTGATTGCTCGGGGGCGGACTAAAATGGAAGATACGCTCGTACTTCGTCACGCGGTTCTCTGAGTTCGTAGTTTCGATCGCGTCTTCGTCCGTGCCCTCCGCTGGTTCGGCTGGCGGTTCGTGTTCAGTCACAGTATTGCCAGCCTTGAAGGCTACCTTCGTAGCTCCCAAACCAGCATAAGGCTGCGATTCCGCGTTGGTCGCTTTTATTTCAGCGTTCAGCTTGTCTTCCGCTTCCTGTGCCGGATCGTGCTTTTCAGGCTGCGGTGGTGTGGCCTTGACTTTCGGGATAGCTGCCGTGGTTTCGGGCTTTGCGGCGGTAATCGCCGCGCTGGATGTGTTTCCGGTGCTCGAAGATGATCCACAACCTGTGAGCAACAGGCATACAAGGACGACAAACGTCTGGGATACGCGGCCTCGACTCCTCATTAGTACGGGACCGGGATCGTGCCACCGCCGGGCGCTCGGCAGTAGATGCGATATTCGCCCCCGACTTCGAGTTCCACGGGCTGACCGCCTAGCTTGCGACAGTTCGTCTCGTAGCGTTCGCGGCGTTCGCGTTCTTCGCGGGCTTCCTGTTCGTAACCGGCGATCACTTCGCGTTCGTGACGAGCGCGGGCTTCCGCTTCTTTGGCCTCGTATTCATGGCAGCGGCCAACGCTGACCGGGTTGAAGTGCCCTCGTCGTGTGAGCGCCTTCCCGACGTTACTCTTGGCCGTGACCGTGTAGGAGTAGGTACTGCCTGGGCTGTTGCAGCTCCACGGGATGACCATAGCGACTGCCTTTGAGCTTTCGCCCCATTCCAAATGCTGAGTGATGTGTCCGTAGCGAGAGAGTTTGATCGTGATATGCGCGTAGGGCGATGTGTTGAGGTCCAAGTTCGTGTAACCCGGATCGTTACGGGAGTGTCCTGTGTGAGCGACCGCACTTACCAAGAGATGCTTGACCGGCCTTCTGTGCGCAGCTGCCTTCGCTGCCGCGACTTCGGCGTCATAGCGCGCGATGTTCGCCGCCTGTTCCGCCGCTTCTCTTGCGGGGGCTTCTTCTTCGTACTTCTTCTTGGCTGCTGCTTCCTGTTCGCGCTTAGCTTCAGCTGCTCTTTCTGTTTCGTATGCCGCTCGCTGGGCGGCCTGCGCAGCTTCAGCTGCTCGTGTCTGAGGCGTCACGTTTGTGAAGGTGCCGCTTCCCGTCGCATCGGCCGTTCCGTAGCCGCTTTCCGCGATGTAGGCACAAACGATGTAGGTACTCGTGTTGCTCGGCGTGTACGTGTATTTCTTACTGAACGTGCCAGCCCCGATCGCTTCTCCGCCCGTCAGTGTCGCGCCTGAGTTGGCATACGGGGCCGTCGGGCAAGGGCCACCATTTTCATCTGCGTAGACGTAAAGTTTGCGAGGCACCTCAATACTGCCCGAGACCTTAACGCTGACCGGGCCGTTTTCTGTTGCGCCGGGGCTCACGGCGACTCCTACCGAGCCAGAGGGCAGGGCTGTCGTGAAGCCGGCATTTCCCGTGGCGTTGGCGGTGCCGTAGCCACTTTCGTCCACATAGGCACAGACCGTGTAGGTCGCCTGGTTGGTTGGCGTGTACGAGTATTCTTTCGTGAACCCGCCAGCGCTTATTGCTTCCCCGCCTGCTAGCGTGGTCCCCGAGTTGAAGTACGGGTCCGTCGGGCAAGGCCCGCCGTTTTCGTCCACGTACACGTAGAGTTTGCGGCCCACCTCAGTCGTGCCAGAGACTTTTACCGTCATTGGTACATCCTGTGTGGGACTACCGCTCACTTCGACGGCTACAGAGCCGCTGGGCAGAGCCGCCGAGAAGCTCTGCGTGCTAGTGGCATCCGGCGTGCCGTAGCCGCTTTCATCGAGATAAGCACAGACAGTGTAAGCGCCCACGTTGGGCGGTGTGAAGGAGTATTCCTTGCTAAAGGACCCGGCTCCCAATCCTTCCCCGCCAACCAAGGTGTTACCCGAGTTGAAGTAAGGGTCAGTTGGGCAGATCGTTTCACCTTCGTTCACATACGCATACAATTTGTGTTTACCGTCGGCTGTCCCCGAGACAGAGATGGTGAGGGCGATGTCTTGTGTCGGGCTGACGCCGTGCGAGATTTCGATGGACTCGGCTTGGGCCAAGGATGGCGCGGCCCCAGCCACGAGACCCAGCATAAGTATCAGACCAAGACACGCCACTAGCCTTTTGATAGCTGGCTGCTGTCTCAAATCCGGTTGAGTTAGCGTACCTACCGAGGAAGGAAGTGGCGGTGTGAGATCAATGCTGGACATGCCGTGGCCTCAGCCGCTTACATACTTAGCTTCCACTTCGGGCACGGTTGTTTCGCCACCGATCTGTGTTTGGTAGCTCTTGGCGCCAGTGACCTTACCCCATATAGTCACGATGCTCTTTTCTGCGCCTTTTACATGGCCCTTGAAGTTGACGTATATGTGGTTCGACCATATTTCGTATTCCTCAGTTACCGATAGAAGCATCCATCCGCCACCTTCGGTTCCTTCTTCGTGAATCTGGAAAATCTGTCCGGTATAGGTAACGATCTTGCCATTGAATGATTCTGGGTCCTTGTTTAGTTCCGGGTAAGGAATAGTCGTCGCCTGGCCCTTGTACGAGTGTTCTTCGGCTTCAGCTTCGGCAGCACGTTCGGCCGCGCTAGTTTCGCGCGTTACGGTGATGGTTTCTTCGGCCGAGCTGTGTCCGGCCATCGTCGCATGTACTTCTACGCTGTTTTCGCCGTGGTGGAGGCCGATCGCCGTGATCCAGAATCCGCCATGAAGCTGTGCGTGGTTGCCATTGACTGTGACGTGAGCTCCAGGTGTGACGTTGCCACTCAAGGTTGTAGTGGGAGTGGTCGTTGAGTAGCTGCCGGCGTTTAGATGCAACGACACTGACGGTTCTGGCGGTGGCGTCGTCGTAGTCGGAGACGCGGCTGCGGCCTGGGTGTTTGTCGAAGGCGACTTCTTGCTACCTCCCGCCGCAGCAGCGATAATCACGATCAACGCGACGATGCCTGCTACGACCCAGGGCCAGCGCTTCCGCTTCTGCTTTGTGCTCCCTGGTGGTTTATCGCCGTCGCCTGCGACAACGCTCGGCCGTGGCGTTGCGGCTGGCGGTGGCGGCGAGGCGGCCGGTCGTGGTGGCGGTGTAGGCTCGGCCTCTTGGTGGGGCACCAATGGTGCGGCGGCAGCTGGGACAGTCTCGACTACCGGCGTTCCGCAAGCATGGCAGAACTTCGCTCCGTCAGCGAGCGCCGCATCGCACTCAGGGCAAGATGCCATGCTCGCCTCGTCGTCCTCGCCCGGCATGGTACGAAATCCTATTTGGGTCTGGGCCGGGGAAGCACGCTGACGCACTGCCGTCGCGCGGGGCTCCGAGAGGTCTTGTCCGCAAGCATGGCGGAGTCATAACACAGATAGGACATAGCGCGCAGTCAGCAGCGACCTACCAATCGCGATGGTGGCCCGACCCAATCGGCCACTTATCGGCGTTGGATGAGCTATTCAAGCCATCGGTAGTGATCGACGGCCTACTGCGCCCGAGCAGCCGCGCGCCGAGTCTCAGACCAAGCGGTAGCCGACGCCGCGCACGTTGACGACCCAATGTTCGCCTGCGGCGTTGAGCTTGCGGCGTAGGCGACTAGCGTGGCTGTCGAGCGTGCGGGTGCGGCCGGGTGACTGGAATCCCCAAACTGCCCGTAGTAGTTCGTGCTTGCTGAACACCCGTTGTGGGTCGGCGGCCAGGTGCAGCAGTAGCTCGTACTCCAGGCGGCGCAGCTCCAGGCGAGAGCCGTGGAGGCTTGCCGCATGGGCGATCGTGTCGATCGCCAGCGGGCCTACCTGGAGCGGCCTTTCTCGCTGGTCGCTCACAGAGCGGCGCAGCAGTGCGTGCAGGCGGGCTCGCAGCTCCAAGTACCCGACGGGGCGAGATATGAAGTCGTCGGCGCCCGCCTCAAAGGCTCGCAGCAGGTCAGGTTGCTCGGCACGCGAACTGAGGACGATCACCGGGAGGCCCCGCGGCCACAAGCAAGTCTGCCCGTGGCGGCGATCGTGGCCCTCCCCGCGGATGCTTTCCAGCAGGTCGAGGCTTCCCCTTGATGTGTCGAGGTCGCCGAGCACCACCAGCTGCGGGGGGCGGCCGGCGACTAGCACCCGAGCATGTTCCGCGGTGCGCGCGAGCTGCGCCGGATGACCGTCAGCAGCAAGTTGTTCAACTACCTCCCGTCCCAGGTCCGCGTCGGCCCCAATGACGAGAATCGGCCGGCGGTCGCCGCTCGTCGTGCTCACCTTCGATGTCTCTCGTCAAGCGCGTCATCGTCCTCACCCTCGCCTCGCTCTAAGCCCGCGGGCGGGTCCAAGAACTGAACGGAATCAGCGACGATGCTGACGGCCTGACACCTGCGGGCATCGGCGGTTTCCCACTCGCGCCAATCCAAGCGGCCTTCGAGGGCAACGCGGGAGCTTTTGCGCAGAAAGCGCTTGACGTTCTCTCCGAGGGCTCCGAAAACGGAGACGTTGAAGTAGTTGGCGTGCTCCTGGCTGTTGCAGGCGATACGCAGGCCGCAAACGGTGCCGCCTGTGGGTAAGGGCCGCAGCTCAGGGTCGCGCGTAAGCCGACCGACGAGGACGACGCGGTTGATATCGGCGTAGGACATCACTGCCCCCTTGCTGGGTGGCACCCCGGCTCGGTCTCGCTCAAGTTGATTGCCGCGCCCGGTTGACTCATGCGGCGATCCTCTCCGGCGTCTGGAGACACCTTGCCTGACACAACCTGGCGCGATAGGTCGAGGGTGAAACCCCGTAGCGCCGTCGGAACGCGCGAGCGAAGTGCGGCGGCTGGCGATAGCCGACTCGCCGCGCTACATCGCACACCGGGATCGAGGGCAGGGACAACAACTCGGCGGCAGCGTCCATGCGTCTGCCAACGAGGTCATCGTGAAAGGTGAGATCGCCGAACTGCGCGTAGGCGCGCTGTAGCTGGCGAGAGGAGCACGCGAGCGCCTTGGCGACCCTCTCCAATGTCAACGCCCTGCGGTAGTAACGCTTCACCACCAAGCGGGCGAGCAGATACAGCCGGCGACGCTCGCCGAGCGTGGACGACCGCGGCTTGATCGGCGGTCGCCTTTTCGCGGCAGGCGGCACTCCATCCAGACCGAAGTGCAGGCGAAGCAACTGGCGCACGCGCTCGCGCTTGATGCCAAACCGCTCGCCGATCTGATTGAGGGTCTGTCCCTCGACCGCGCGCAGACGGAACATTTCACGCTCGCGCTCGCCCTGGACGTGTCCGCCGTGGCGAGAGAACGGCGTCAGGCCGTGGCGGTGAAGCTCACAGATGAGCTCGTACAGAACCACCCCGCTACTGAACTCGGGGCGGCGGATCAGCTCGCCGGTCGTGTACTCGGCGAGCTGATCCACCTCATGTATTCCGGCCCTGGCCAGGCTGGGGGAGGCAGCCTGGCTCAAGGCCAGCTTGGTGACGCGCATAGCTGACCCCCGCGTCAAAGCGTCATAAGGTCATCGAGGCGCCGCGCGACCTCCGAGGGGATCGCCCGCCCGCCGCGACGGTCGATGAGACCGGCCTCGTCCAGCCGGTTCAGCGCGTCGGTGATCGCGAGCCGTTGCTTGCGCTTGCGTGCGCCGAACGCCTCGAAAATCTGTTCTTCTGAGCGCGGGCCTTCGCCGTCTGCGCTGCGCACGAGCAGACCTTCGAGGACGGCTTTGTCGTCGTGGCGCTCGTTGGCGGAGTCGGGGTCGCCGCCCTGGGTGATCTCGTAGAAGCGCACGGCGGGACGCGACGCGCTGGCGAGGTCGTTCCAGCGGTGGATGAGCCTGGAGGCGCGCAGGCGCCGGAGGCTGTCGCGGACATCGCCGGGGAAGCTGATCGCGCGGGCAAGCTCATCTTCTGCCCACGGGCGCTGCTTGTCGAGGTCCAGCATGAGGTTGAGGACCGCCCGGTCGATGAAGGCGTGCTCCTCCAACCCTTCTGGGGTACGGTGTTTGTGCATGGGGAGTTATGGCTCCTTGTGTCACGGCGTCGGGGCAGTTTGCGCTGCCGCCGGCGCCACTTGGTTTTCAGGTCATGGGCCGACCGTACATCGGCGTGAGCGGGCCGCGAGTGTGTGACAGGAAGCGGGCACAGAAGGGCACATCCCTGTAACAGTCGGACTCGCGGGGCCGCTATTCACCGGCCCATCCCTGCGGCGGCGCACCCGGCTTCCACGCCTTCGAGACGCCGCCGCCCTCTTGTCGCAGCGCTTGGGAGTAGTCGGTGAGCTGCGCGTGGAAAGCAAGCTCCTCGCGTGGGTCAACGCCGCCGTCATCGAGCTCCGAGCGCCAGACGGCGAGCGCGCACAGCGTCTCGATGTGCGCCTCGTCGGCCCACCACTCGTCCTTGAGGTAGGCGAGGATGTGGGGGTAGCGGCCGTGCAGCGCGACGATCTGGCCCCACATCTCCGCGCGCCAGGCGGTGTCTCCGCCGTAGGGCTCAAGCCAGCGCGCCCGATCGCCTCCTTTGCCGCCGACGATCACCGGGGGCTGGCGGAGCGGGCGGACCTTGCCGTCCTTGGCGGCCTGGGCTACACCGTGGCGGATCAGCTGCGCGGCGAGCGTGGACAGTGGTTCGCCGGCAGCGCCGGCGAGCTCTTGGAGCTGGGTCGCTACCGGGTCGGGTAGGACGACCTGGACCTTGCGGCTCATCGTGTTCTCTCCTGTGTCGGTTGTGGTTGGACGATGCGGTGGATGGCGCGGGCGAGTCCCGGCAGCCGGCTTCGGCTCGGGGCGATCGTCCGCTGGAAGCTCGGCCCGTACTCGGGGTCGGGCAGCTCGGGGTAGGCCAGCGAGGGGGTCTGCGCATGGCTTCGGCTCATGTTCTGAGCGAGCCGCTTGATCCGGTCGGTGTCGTGCCCTTCAACGCCGAGGTCATCGCGGGAGACGTACCAATCGGTGCCCTGCCGGGCGCGGGACGCCTCGACGTAGGCGGGCTCCTTGCTCGTCTGCCAGCCGCCGGTGACTACCAGCGTGCGGGTCACGGTCGCGCCCTGCGCGCGGTGGATGTGCTGCGCGTACCCGAGCCGCAGTCGCGCGAGGTCATCGCCGGCGAGTGTTCGCCATTGGCCGGTAACGTCGAACTGCGCGAGGACTTCCCCGGCCTCGCTGATGTCCAGCACTTCGCCGCGGGCGCCGTTCTCGATCCGCTCGACGCCCGGCTCGTGGTGCTGGTCGATCATCGCTATGCGGTCGCCCGCGCGGACGCCGTAGTGGACGCCTGGCACCTGGACCTCAAGCTCGCCGAGTTCGCCGCGCTCTGCGCGGTAATGCTGCGCGCGAGCGTTCAGGCGGTGAATCTCCTTGTTGGAGGCGTCGGAGATCAGCGCTACCTCGTTGATCGAGTGGGTCTCGGTCAGCTGCGCCCAGTTCTGGACGGCCTGCTCGACCGCCTCATCGCGGGTGTCCTCCATGTGCAGGCGACCCTCGGCGTAGTAGTGAGCCATCGCGCGGTCGGAGCGCCCGGCGCGCAGGTCCGCCCACGCCCGCTGTTCGGCCGGGTCAAGGGTGCGCCGCACGTTCGACAGTTCGGCGCTCGGCGCGATCTGCGCGAGCCGGTCGAACATGCCGCCCGCGCCGATCGAGGGCAACTGCGCGGCGTCGCCGATCGCGACGAGCTTGGAGCCGGTGTCTGCCACGACTTCGGTGAGCCGGTCGAGGCGGCCGGTGTCGGCCATGCCCGCCTCATCGAAGTAGATCGTCGTGTGCTCGCCCACCTGCAACTGCCCGCGGTCCACACGGGACACGAGCGCATCGAGCGTGAGCGTCTTTCCGGCGAGCGCTGGGGAGTCTTGGCCGAGCCGCTGCGCGGTCGAGCCGGACACGGCGATCCCGAACGTGCGATGGCCGGTCATCTGCTCGGCGCGGGCCGCCGCGTCGATCACCACACCCTTGCCGGTGCCGGCGGGGCCGACGAGGATCGCGCCGCGCTCCGGGCCGGTGATGACCTCAAGTGCGTGGGCCTGCTCATCTGAGAGTCGGCCGCTGATCCGCTCCGCGACCTGATCGCCCGCGGCCGAACGCGCCTGCTCGCCCACGTCGCGCCCGGCGTCGCCGGCGAGCTCGCCGAAGCGCCGCTCGATCGCCTGCTCGCGGGCGCGCACCGCGAGCGTCGTCATCAATCCGCCCTCCAGTGGCAGGATGCGTCGCTCGGCGATCATGCTCTTGGAGAGCGCGAGCGCATCCCTGGGCGCCAGCTCGCCGACGGACTGCTCAAGCAGGACGGCGCGCAGCTCGCCCGGCTCGAACGTGGCGGCGCGCTCGGTCAGGCGCTCCTCGACGCGATCCTCAAGCGCGCGCTCCGGCGCGACGGCCACCGGGTGCCCGACTGCCTGCTCCTGACCGGCCGTGTACTCGAAGCGCGCGGCGGCCTCGTTCCAGACCGTTTGTAGATCGCTTTGGGTGACGAGCACCTTGGCCTTGCGGTTCTCCAGCTTCAGCGCGCGCAGCTCCCCACGCTCGGGTGCTCGCCCCCACTTCGCGCGGAAGCGCTCGGCCGCGCGGGCGACCTCGCGGCTGCGCGCCGAGAAGGCGTCGAGCAGCCCGCGCGGGACGCCGGCGATCTCGAAGTAGCGCCCCTGCTTGCCGGTGCCTCGCTCGATCGCGTAGCCGCGCTGGGCGAGCTCGTGCGCGAGCCCCGAGCGGTAGTACGCGCCGAGCTCCCTGGCGGAGCGGAAGATCGGCCGGGAGGCAACCGCGACGATCCGCCCGTCATCGCGCACGGCGCTGGTGACGACCACATGGCTGTGCAGCTGCGGGTCGGGCGCGTCGCCCTCCATGACGCCGCGAGCGGTCGTGTGCCGGTACTCCGCGGCGATCAGCTCGGCGGCGTGCTCCTCGAAGACTTGGTTGTGGCGACTACGACGCACGGTCGGCACGGTCTCGGTCAGGTGCGCCATCGCGTCTTTGACGGCCGCGGCGTGCGCGGCCTCCATGTCGCGGCGCTGCGCCTCGTCGCCGAGCGCCCACACCGCCGAGACGGACTTCGGGGCGCTGAACGTCAGGTCGATCCCGCCGCCCCGGCCGCCACCGGCGCCCTTGGCCCTGAGCCAAGCGCCCGTGCGTGGGTGGCGCCCCTCCATGAGCGCGATGAACTCATGGCCCTCGACGGTGGCGCCCTCGATGCCGAGCCGCGCGAGCGTGTCCGGCGAGGCGAGCCACCGGCCGGGGGCCTGCGTGGGCTCACCCTCGGGGCTGAGGTAGTAGTCGCCGCGCTCTGGCCGGATCGTCTTTGACTCCAGGTAGCGCGCGTACCCGCCGCCCTTGGCGGCGCCGATGCTGGCTGCGGTCATCACACCCCCTACAGACCACGACCACGGCGAGGCGGCCAACGAATTGCACAGCGCTCGCACAGCCCCCGCTGGGGCCTGCATCTAGTCTGTTCGGGCTTGGTGCTGTGCGCCGGGCGCGGCGAAGCCGAAGGCGAAGACGCGCAGGCCGAAGGGTCTGCGAAGGCCGCCGCGAAGCGGCGGGCCGTGCTGGCTGCGGCGAAGCCAGCAGTCCAGCGAGCAGGCCCGTAGGCCGTAGGCGTGCAGCGCCGGGGTCGATCAGAGAGCCGACCGCAGGGAGGCTCGGTTACAGCGAGCGAAGCTCGCGTGGGTATCTGAAGGCTGTTGTCGGACCGCGCCGTCGGCGGTCGCCGGCGCGTGGGGATGGCGTCGCAGCCGGGAGGCTGCCGAGGGCGGGCGCGAGCCCGCGCGAGGGCCAGCCGCCGAGCGGGAGCCTGCGAGCGTCAGCGAGCGGCGAGCCGGTCTACGGCCGCCGGTCCTTTGGGGTCGGCGAGGCGAGCGGGGCGGCGCCCATTTTCATCGCCGCGGCGGTTTCGCCCGTCGGCGGCGGCGCCTCTCCTCGGCTGCCTGCTCCACCACCTCGACCAGCGCGCGGAGCGCTGCTGGCGCATCGGCGCCTTGGGCAGCGAGGGGCACGGCGATCTTGTCGGCCATGACCTGCGCCGTCACGATGCCGTCCTCGATCGACAGCTCCAGGCGTGCCGGGGTGAGACCCGGCAGTTCGGCCAGCAGCTTGACGAGGACGCGCAGGTCGGCATCGGTCGTTGGACGCTCAGCCGGCGCGCTGCTCGCCGATCCGCCCGGCGTCAGGCGCCTCGCCGGGCGGGCGGGCGCCCTCGGAGCGGTTGTACGACAGGCACACCGAGACGGGCATCGTGGCGCAGCATAGATGCCGATGGCTGGCGTGGGCACGCATCAGCCGAGTTCGATTTCGTGGGGGCTCCCGCCAAGGCCCTCACGGACGATGAGCGCGAGAGTCTTGGTGTGAATCCAAGGCGTCGGCTCGGTCTCGCCTCCCTCTGGCTTCAAGCCGATACGGCGCGCGAGCCAGCTCGTCTCTCCGCTGACGTTCCCGCGGCCGTCACGCTTGACGCGACCGCAGCGCAGCGCGATCTGGCTATAGCTCATCTCGCCACGCGTGACCTTGCGCTGGACCGCTTCGCGGAGGCCGCGGTTCAGCAGCGTCGAGCTCTCGTCCAAGCGGTCAAGCTCGGCGCGCAGTCCGCACACCGAAGGGCGGTCCTCCCCACCCGGAGCAGCGAGGGCGTTGATGGTGAGGCTGCGCGCCGGCTCGTAGTCCTCAAGGGCGCCGATGACCTCGCGTAGCGTGAGGACGGCGAAGTCCTCCTCGCGGCCGTGATGGCGAGTGCGCGTCCAGCGCAGCGCCCGGCACCGCTCGCCGTCGGAGACTGCCCGGATGAGGTAGGAGTCGCCATCGGCGTCCAGAAGCGGCGCGTCCGACGGTGGCGGCGCTGCCCTGGGAGCCGGTCGCGAAAGGATCGGCGGGCGCAGCTCCAAGTCTTGCAAAGTGACTCGGCGGCAGCGACCGCGCGTGTCATCGGCGAGGTACATCTCGCACAGGACGTGTGCGTTCTCGGGCGGCTCGTCGGCGGCCAGGTGCGCGATCAGGCGTGCGTCGGCGTGTGTCCATGCGAGCCGGTCGATGACGAGCGTGCTCCCGCCCGCGCCGCGCACGGTGACGAGCTCGCGTGCCTCGCCGCTGTCGGGATCGGCGTAGCGGCCAAGACGAGCGCGATGCTGCTGGCTGGGTTGGCTGACCTGGGGGTCGGGTGCCGTGAGGGTGTTCATCACTCTCCTTTGGGTCGCCGGCCCGCCGGGATGCGGGCCGTGTCCCGATCTCGCTGCACGCGCAGCGTGCGATGATTGGGAGGACACGGCCGCAGCCGCTACTCGGCTGCTTCGCCTGGCTCGATGTGGCCTTCGGGGGCGAGGCGGTAGCCGATGCTCCGCACGTTGGGGATCAGTCCCTCCGCCCCTGCGCGTGCGAGGGCACGCCGCAAGCGGGAGGCGTGCGAGTGCAGGGTGCGCGTGGCGCCGGCGGAGCGATAGCCCCACACGTCGCGCATCAGTTCCTCTTGGGTGTAGACGCGGTGAGGGTGGCGAGCAAGGTGAGCGAGCAGCGCGTATTCCATCCGGCGCAGTGGGACCGCAACTGAGCCGACGGTCGCGCGGCACGCCTGCGTGTCGATTTCGAGCGCGCCGAACTGGATCAAGTCGGTGCGGTCGATCGTGCCCCGTCGCAGCAGTGATCCGACGCGAGCCAACAGCTCTGCGTATTCCCACGGGGTTCGGAGTACGTCATCGGCGCCGGCGCTGAAAGCGCGCAGCGTCTCGGCGACATCCTCGCTTGTCGTCACCCAAAGCACACGGATGTCGGGGTTGACGTGCGGGCCGAGCTCGTCCGCTCGCAGTGAGCGCAGGACGCCGAGACTCGTGGCCCGGTCTCGCGTGGGACCGAAGATGATGAGGTCCGTGTCATCTGCACAGCGGGTCTTGACGACTCCCGTGTCCTCGGCGCGACGTAGCTGAAAGCCGTCGAGAATCAGCTCCTCGGTGAGCGCGTCGTTGCGCCGTCCCTCGCCAATGACCAGCAGCGTCGCAGCCGTGGCGTTCATCACGATCCTCCGATCAGCAGTGACCCCGCCCGGCGCGGGGCCGTTGAGCCCCGCTCCGGCACGCCCTCCGGGCGTGCCACGATGGAGAGGGCGTCGGCCCCGGCCAGCCCACTTCCGGCCGGGGGTCGATCGGTGCTCGCGGATCGGAGCACGCTAGGCATCTGCGCCCAGCCGCTCAAGCTCGCGCCGGATGATGCTGCTCGCCATCGGGATCGCATCCAGCCTGTGTGCCTGCTCGATGTAGTCGGCGACGAGTGCCTTCAGCGCCGAGTAGCCGTCCTGCTCTAGTTCGCGCTCCACGAGATAGGAGCGTCCATCGCCCGCGGCGGGCCGGTCGGTGATCCGCACGCCGCCGTTGATCCGCTGCCCGTAGATAACGCGCTCGCCGCTGCTGATGCTGTAGCGCCCGAGCTCCGTGCGCTCGCCGATCCGTCGCGGCTCGGTGCCGCAGAGGCGATCATCGACCGGCGCCGCACTCCAGGTGGCGGTTGACCCGTAGCCCGATACCTCATCGTCCGCTACCGCCGTGGCGTAGACGAGGCTGCGCTCGTCGGCCTCGACTATCGCGGGAAGGTCGGTGTGACCTGAGCCCTTGAGTTGAAGTAGGCGCTCGATTTCACTGCTGGCCTGGCGGCGCGTTTTGGGATAGGTGAAACTCGTGCCGGTCTGCTCTGCGAGCGATTTCAGAAAGTTAATCTGCCGGTCGGTGGGACGGATGTTGCCTGTCGATGGGCTCATTGTGTCTCCTGTTGGTCGGGGTTGAGCACGCCCCGGCCTGAGCGGGCCGGCGAGGCGAGTCAAGCCCTGTCCCGTCAGGGATCGCCGCAGGCGACGCGCAGCGCAGGGCTTTACGCGCCGGAAAGCCGGTTTGCTGGCCTTAAGGGGTGCGCTCGATCCCGGCCGGACTGGAGGGAGCCTGTTGACATCACCCTGCCGTCCCTTCCGGTTCACCCGCCGACCCTTGCCGCGCGAGTGTCCAAGACATCCTGTGACAACTCCTCCGCGTCACTGATGTCGCCCTGGAGAAAGTAACCGTGAGCGCTGAACGATTCACGGCAGTTCTCGCAGCGTGAAGGCATCTGGTCGCGTTGGATTGGCTGTACGTGCCCGCAGCGCATACAAACTAGATTTGTGTGAACGCACATATCTGAGAGTGGCCTTTCGTGTCGTGGCAGCCGCTCGTCTGCGGCGCCAGCGGCAGCCGGACCCGCGCCCCGTAGGGGTGCGATCATTTCGGCTGCTGGCGCCCAAGGGGATTTGCGTTTGTTAGTGAACGTCGAGCTGAGCGAGGAGACGATCCCGCCAGCGCACGGCATACCGGACGCAGCTGGAGCAACGCCGGTGTCGGCAGGACGGCAGTGGCGCGTCGTAGCGGGCCTGTAGTGACCAGGCGGTCGAGTCGGCCGAGGCCAGCGCCTCGGCGCAGCCGGCGAGGCCGCGCGTCTTCACTCCGAAGGCGTGCAGCGCGAAGCCTCTCATCGCGAGCGCCCACAGGATGTCCTCGACCTCTCGGCTGCCCTGGCGGGAGCAGATCGAGCCAACGCCGACTCGCGGCTCACCGGCGAGGTCGATACCTTCGGCGGCGTAGAGGGCGGCGCAGCGCTCGTAGTCCGTCAGGCGCCAGCCTTGAAGGACTGGCGCAAAGTGAAGGTCGGGTGCGCGCTGGCGGAGCTCAACGAAGTTGGCGACGGTGCGCCTCTGATGCTCCTTGACTGTGAGACCCGTGCGCGCGAGCGTCGCGGGCTCACACATCCAGTCCATCGAGAAGGCGAACTCCAGCCGACCGATCTCCTGCGCATAACGCCGGGTCGCCTCGATGTACTGATCGACGCTCGTCTGCCAGCGGCCGTGAAGTCCCAGCTCGGAGAAGCCGCCGGAGTCGAGCGCCCAGCCGGCCGCCGCGCGAGGCAAGCTCGCACGACGAGCCAGGCGTCGGTGCGAGATAAAGAGAGGCCCGAGTCCGAGCCCCAGCCAGCTCGTTTCGTGCGTTCCGAGGTAGAACTTCATCGGTCGGGGCACCCGAGCGCTTGCGCTCACGCTGCGAGGGCGAGCCAGTTCTGTCGCTCTGACTCGCTCGCGTTCGCCAACCGCACCAACACATCGCCGTGGCAGCGCCGCGGCGCGCACCAACAGCCGAGCACCAACCCGCGCAGCTCATCGAGCGAGGACATCAGCGCGTCGTTTTCGCGCAGCCAACTTTCGTACAGCGCAATGCACTCGCCGCGCGCGCCGTGTTTGCCCACCACGAACGGGTTGCCCCACTTCGAGGGGCGCCCGATGTAAACGTGGTGGCGCTCGCACTTGCAATGCACCGCGCGCGGCGTTCCGAGCTTCACATGCGCCGGGACGAGCAGACCGCTGTTTCGCCTTGAGTACCTATTCACCGCTTCTCCTTTGGGTCGTGGTTGAGCACGCCCCGGCCTGAGCGGGCCGGCGAGGCGGGTCAAGCTCTGTCCCGTTAGGGATCGGCGTAGGCGACGCGCAGCGCAGGGCTTTACGCGCTGTAGAGCCGGTTTGCTGGCCTTAAGGGGTGAGCTCCGCCGCGACCCCGAGAAGCGGCAGTGGACTCACTAGGCCCAGCGGTCTGCTCGTCAATCACGCAGACTGAAGTGAAGCTCGCGCCAATTGCGAATGTGACAGACGCAACCGTTGGCTGCGCGAAATCGTGAGCCGCCCTCGTAGGTGAATGTGCGGTGTACCTCGGCGTTGGTGAACGTGAGCGGATCGACGAACACGACGCTCTGACCCTTGCGCGGAAGTGGTGTTGCCAGGCGGGTGCGGCAGCGCTCGCGCCACTCGCGCGCGTGGTCGTTGCTCGGTGTGCTCAGCAGGTCAAGGATGCGCGCGGGGCAGCCATCCTCGGCAGGCCCCATGTCCTCGCTGACGGGCTTGGTGTAGAGGATGCCTTGCTCGCGCTCGGTGAGCAGCACGAGGCCGAATACTCCGTCGCCTTTGTGCGCGCGCACGGCGGCGTAGACCACCTTGCCGTAGCGAACGGTGTCGAGGACTCGCGCGGCGAAGTCCGCGCCAAGGTCGAACTCGATCGCGGCGCGCGCGGTGAACGGACCTTCAAGTTGTCCAGCGGTCCAGCCCATGATGCCTCCCGTGGGATTCGCGGCCCGCCCCGACGGCGGGCCTTTGCCCCTCCCCTGCACGCCTTGGGCGTGCGACCATCGGGGAGGCAAGGCACCGCCGCCGGTACGGAGTCAACGCCGCTATGCCGTGGCCGGAACCTGCTCCTCCTCGGACTGGCTGGCGTCCTCGGAGTCGGTCTCGGCTGTGCGCTGCTCCTGGGCGTCGCGCAGCCTGCCGGTCTCGGGATGGAACTCACCCCACACGAGGTCAGCGTCAGCGATTGCCTGGTCGAGCTCGTCACCGTCCAGCTGGTCGAGCCGGTCGCTGACTCCATCGAGCCGGCCGAGGGCCTGTGCGATCTCGCTCTCGCGGCGGGCGTTCTCCTCGTCCTGTGCGATCCGCTCGGTGAGGATGTCATCGAGCGCCGGGACCTGGCCCTCCTTGATGCGTTCCCTGACGATCGCGTTCAGGTCACGCTCGGCTGCTGCGGCCAGCGGCCCGTTGAAGTGCAGCGTGTAGTAGCTGCGCTGCTGGGTGGCGACGGCCTGCTCATCGACCAGCGATGCGAGCGCGATCAGCGTCAGCGCCCGGCCGGCGATGTCGCCCGCCGACTGAGCGTCGGCCAGATAGCGGTTCGCCCGCTCGTGCGCCTCCTGCGCCTCCAGGTAGACCGTCTTGGTGCTCGCTTCGCCCTGCGAGGTCTGGCTGATCCAGCCGGGCAACGCAAGCCGAGCGCCGCGTGCCGCGATCCCCCGCAGCTCGCCGCTGAGGTTCACCGAGGCAAGGATGCGCAGCACCCGCTCATCGACCTTGATCTTCGGCAGGTACTTGAACACGAGCAGTCCGACCGCTTCGTTGAAGCTGGTCGCCTTCTCGCGCTTTTCCTCCTGCTCTCTGCGCTGGGCCTTGGCTTCCTCCTTGATGCGCGCTTCGCGCTCCTCGGTGGTCTCCGTGCCGGCGCTCTCGCCGTCGGAGCCTGCCTCGGGAGCGCCGGACGGCGGCTGCGCGGCGCTGCGCATCCGCTCGGCGTCGCGTTCGGCCTTGATCCTCGCGCGCACCGCCTTGAGGCTGTGAGCGATGCAGTCCTCGGCGAGCGCGTCCCCGACATCCTGGCCGACGATCAGCTGCGACCACCGCCCGATCTCGTGAACGGCCTTGAGCCGGCGTGCGTGCTCGACCACTTCGGGTGTGAACGACACCGTTTCGAGCTCGCGGCCGGTTGCCTTCTCATAGGCAATCAGGTTTTTTGCCGCCTTCTCGCCGAGGGTGAACATCTCGATCGGGTAGCGGCGGTTGGACTGGAACAGCCCCGCCGGCAGCGGGTCGGTGTGGAGTACGCCGAGCGATAGCGCCTCGTTGGCGAACTCGCTCCAGGTGGGCGCCTCGTCGCCGTCCTCGGCGTTGAGCACCGCCGCGACGGCGTTGCGCGCAAGCTCCTCGTGGATCTTGCAGAGCTCCGCGAGCGCCTTCACGGCCAGCAGCGGGATCGTCTCCGCAGCGACGAGCCTGCTCAGGGCGTCCGGCAGGGCGAGGATCGTCAGGTGGTCCCTGATCCGCCGTTCGCGGGAGCTGCGCTTGGCCTTCCCGCCCAAGCGCTCGGCGACGCCGCGGACGTTCAGCCCGCAGTCGAGCATCGCCTTGTAGCCCTGCGCCCGCTGGAGCGGGTTCAGGTCGCTGCGGACCTCGTTCTCGATCATCGCGTCCGTCAGCAGCTCCAGCCGCTCGGCCTCGTCGCCCGAGCCGGTGAGCAGCACGTTCGCGGGTATCTCGGTGAGCTCTGCCTTTGTGGCTGCGCGGTAGCGCCGCTCACCCGCGATGAGCAGGTAGTCCTCGCCGCCGGTCGCGCGAACGAGCACCGGCTGAAGGCAGCCGCGTTCGCGCATCGTCTCGGCCATCGTGTCCAGCTCGGCGTCGATGATCTCGCCACGCGGGTTGAAACCCTCCTGCACGGTGATCCGCGAAAGCGGAATGTGACGCAGCTCGGCGCGGCCGTGCGCTCCGTTGGTGTTCTGGGTGGTGCTCTGAGCGGCCATAAGGCCCTCCTTTTTCACGCAGGACTCCCCCCAGCGGGGAGCCGTCCCCGACCACCCCGCACGCGCAGCGTGCGAAAATCGGAAGGGGCCGGCTCGCGCTGCGCCAGTCGGCCGCAGGCGCTATCTCGATCGGGGCTGGCGCGGCTGTCAGCGCTCGACGTGCTCTAGCTGTTCAAAGGCGTCGTCGGGCACGTCGATCACCGTGTCGTAGCCCAGCGCCTTGAGGTGTTCGAGAACGACTCCGACGTGCTCATAGACGCACTCCCTCACCCTGTCGTTGGGGTTGAGGTTCTTGTGCTCGTGATCGTCAGTCCGCATGACCGGATGGTGGCCGGGAGGCCCGAGCGTGAGATGCGCCACATGGGTCGGCACGCCCCGATGCCCGGTGAAAGTGGACGTGAGCTCGAACGCGAGCTCCGGTTCGGGCAGCGTTGTCGCGATCACGAGGGCGCGGGGGCCGACGCGAGCGCAGATCGTCTCGCTCTGGACCCGGCGGCCGTCGAGCTTGACTTCGAGCGCGATCGTGCGTTGCGTGCTCACGGCCCGCTACGGTAGCGCGCGCCTGGGAGGTCGTGTTTTCGCCTGCGCTGGCGCGAGCCGTCGATGCCGGGCCGCGGCTAAACTCGTTGTTTCATCGTGCCGGAGTAGCTCAGTTGGTTAGAGCAGTGGAGTCATAATCCAAAGGTCGCAGGTTCGAGTCCTGCCTCCGGTACTTTCGAGCTGGCGGCGGCCGGCGAGGCCGTAGGCGGTCAGTATTCGGCGGCGATGACGCCGTGCTCGATGGTGTGAGCGCAGCGCTCGCACTCGAAGTAGCCGGGGCATGGTTCGGTGGGTACGTGGCGGTGGCCGTCGTGGGGTTCGTTCGGGCGTTGTGGCATTTGGTCCTCCTGGTAGATCGTCTTCTCGCATCGGGGCGAGACGATCGGGTCGGCAGGCCGAAGGGCCTCGGCCGCGCCGTAGCGATGCGGAGGCGCACATAAGGCCGGGCCGCGCAGCGGTGCCCGATCGCGAGCGCGGGAAGACGCTCGGACAGCGAGGAGCTGCTTGCGCTCGAACGAGGCCCCGACGGTGACGATCGCGCGCCGGACCGCCGCCGGATGCGCGAAGCGCAAGGCTATGGAGGGCGAGGTTTAGGCGAGTCCGAACGTGGACGCGAGACGGCGGCGGAGCTCAAGGAAGTCCTTGCCGCGGGTGGCGAGGCCCCACATGCCGGCGGCGAAGTCGAAGATCGTCCCGCCCTTGCGACACGCGCGTCTCTTGTTGTGGCGGCCGTAGCAGTAGAAGGTGCCATCGGGGTAGAGCTGGAGGCTCGGGCTGGTGTCTGCGTGGAAGGGGCAGAGAATCTTGCCCGCCCGGTTGGGCGTGGTGTTTGCCAGCACGCGGACGTACTCGGCGGCGGGAATCGCCAGCAGCGCATGATCGAGCGGCGTGCGGCCCGAGCTGCGCGGCCTCGTCCGCGCGGGCCCGGTGGCCGCAGGGCGCGGATCGTCGGGCAGGCGGCTCGTGAGCTCTGCGAGCGTGTAGCGGGCTGTTGGCCTGAACGCGAGGAGCTTGACGGGGCGCGGAGGGGCGTGCTTGTAGTTGAGGGTGTCCGGGGGTCGCAACAGGCGCGCGATGTCGATGCAGCCGAGCTCGCCCCCGAGCGCGAGCGCGAGCCGCCGGTTGGCGCTCTCGACCTGTGCGTTCGTTGCCCGCTGGGCTAGACGCCAGTACAGATGTACGTGGTCGGGGGAGCCGGAGGCGACCTCCATCGTCGGCGGGTGAGCGAACTGCGTGAGGCTTTGCTGCGCGCTGGGGTCATCGCACTCGATGTAGAGCAGGCGCGAGCCGCTGATCGCGTCCTTGCCGCCGTCGGTAGGACGATCGCGCAGCGCGACGCCCACGTACACGTCGGTCTTGGACGCCCTGCGGATGATCCGCCGCGCCGCGCCGGTCGTCGCGTCCTCAGCGAAGAATGTCCGATCCATCCTGCCGCGCGGCGTCGGCCAGCGCAGCTCCAAGAATTGTTCCAGCCGAGGTTCCTCGGCCAGTGTGCGCAGGTAGACGAGCAGGTCCCTGGTGGGACGCCGGGGCGGTGTGTTGCTCATGGGTAGAAATCCGTTTGAGCCCTGCTGGTCCGCGCCCCCTGCGGGGCGCGGACCGGGCTCGCTCGGTGGCTAGGCGGCCACCGGCTCGGGCTCGTTGGCGGGCTCCTCGGACTCCTCCTCGCTGCGGGGAGTCAGGAACTCGACCGTGTTGGCGACCACGCTGTAGCTGTGGCGCTTGCCGCCGCCCTCGGCCTCCCACTCGCCGTACTCGATGCGGCCATCGACGCCGACCTTCGAGCCCTTGTTGAGATACCGGCTGCACGCCTCGCCGTTGGCGCCGTAGGCGCTCACGTCGATGTAGCCGACCTCGCCGCTGCGACCCATGCCGTTGACGGCGAGACGCATCTCGCAGACGCTCGTGCCGCTCGGCAGGGCGCGCAGCTCGGGGTCACGGGTCAGACGGCCGGTGCCGATGAACTTGTTGATGTTGCGCTGAGCCATTTCGGTTTCCTCCTGTTGTGGTGGTGGTGCTAGTTACGCCGCCCAAAAACGACGCCGACCGGCGCGCGGAACCGGAGCCCGTCAGGGCGCAGGGGAACCCCCCTTGTGGGGGTTGAAGCGCTAGTCCGGCGGCGTCGAAAATGGGGCAAGTAACGACGCCCACCGACCACGAGGAACCCGTGAACAGGTGGAGCCGCGCAACTTCTCGGCGCCTGCCTTCATCCGTGGCCTCTTGCGGTCTGTAGAGCATCGTCGGCGTCTGCTGTCCCTCTGTCCGCGAGCGGTCGCCCGCGGCTTTCTCGGTTACTGAGCCCCAGCACCGGCAACCGGCCAACGACTTTGCGAAGGGCCGTGGTGGGCGACGAAGGACCCGTTGTGCCAGGGCTGCTCAAAGTTGTTGGCCGCTTCGCCCCGTGGCTGGTCAGTAGGGGGCAATGGAACACACAGATGCCTTCGGATCGGCTTCGCTCGGGTGCTCTGACCGGCTGTGGGCGGCGGGGTCTCGATGAGGGTCCACGCGGTAGGACACCGCTCACTCGCGAGGCTCGTGATCTGCCTGGCGGGGATCGCGCTGCTCGCGCTGACGCTCAGCGGCTCGGTGGCGTGGTGCTGGACGCAGACGGCTTCCCTACTTGAACTGAAGGGTCCGATGCGCCTGCCGGTCGCCGACGCCGCGCGCGCGATGTGGCACCTGCTGATCCGTGGAGGCTGGAGCTCGCCGGCGAGCGCGTTCCCGACGCGCGGGGAGCGCGCGTCGGCGCCTGCCTTGTGGGCGTATGGGCTCACCGGCGGCTGCTCCGTCGTGGTCGTGATCCGTGGGGGCCTTGGCCTGCACCGCAGGACTCGGACTTGGCGGGCAGGGTCGCCGCTCGGCAAGGAGCAGCGGACCGTCGCGCGTCGCGCGGTCGATCGCGGCTGGGTGCGGCAACGCACTTGGGCGGTCCCCGCCGATCTGCGTCGTCTGTGGGTGCCCGGCCCTGTCTCGGGGCGACCGTACATGGGCGTGATCGGCAAGGTGCCGGCGCGCACGCTCGCGGCCGAGCTTGAGGTACAGCCGATGGTCGTGGCACCGCCGCGCGCCGGGAAGTCCAGCGGCTTCGTCGTTCCTTGGCTGCTCGACCACGACGGGCCGGCGCTCGTGTTGAGCACGAAGCGCGACATCTACGACGCGACCGCGCCCTACCGTCGTGGCCTCGGCCGCGTGTGGGTCTATGACCCGTTCGGGGACCGCGCGAGCGCCGGCTTCACGCCGCTCGTGCCGGCGAGGACGTGGGCCGGTGCGATCCGTGCCGGCGAGGCGTTGGCGAGCGCGGCTCACCCCGACCAGGCGAACGCCGCGAACGAGTTTTGGGACAAGGAGGCCGCGGCGATGCTGGCGCCGCTGCTGCACGCCGCGGCGCTTGCCCGCGACGGCATGGACGAGCTCGTGCGGTGGTTGGATGCCCGCGATTTCCAGAGAGCGGTGAGCGTGCTCCAGGGCTCGGGCGCCGTGGCGGCAGCCGAGCAGCTTGAGGGTGTTGGCCGGCGCGATGAGCGCAACCGCGAGACGACGGTGATGAGCGCCTTGAACCTGCTGCGCGCCTACCGCTACCCGCAGGTCGCGGCGTGCGCCCGCAGCGACCTGACGCCTGAGCGGTTCTTGGACGGAGCCGCGAACACGATCTACGTCGTGGCTGCCGGCCACGACCAGGAAGCGTTGCGGCCGGTGATCCTCGCGCTCGTCGCCGCGATGTATGAGGCGGCGATCGTCAAGGCGCGCGGGCACGGCGCCCTTGACCCCCGCCTGTTCATCCTCATGGACGAGGCGGCGAACATCGCGCCGCTGCGCAACCTCGCGGCGTGGCTCTCCCAATGCGGAGACCACGGCATCGTCATCGCGACGATCTGGCAGTCCATCGCGCAGATTGACCAGCGCTACGGCCGCGCCGCGCGCGACGCGATCTGCGCGGCGTCAACCGCCCAGGTCTTCTTGCCGCCCCTGGTGGAGCCGACGAGCACCGGGTATCTGTCCGAGCTGCTGGGCGAGGAGCCGGTCGCCAACGCATCGAGCTCGACCGGGCTCTCGCGGCACACCCTGAGCATCGGCCATCAGAAGGCCGGTCCCTCGCCGTGGCTGCGCCAGATCGGTCGCGGGCGGGCAATTCTCGTCTACCGGGACCTGCCGCCCGCGATTGTCCGCGCGCCCGGATGGTTCGAGGACCCCCGGTTCGCGCACTACGCCCGGCTGCTGACTTCGCGATATGGGGCGCGTTCGCTGGGACGCGCCCCACGCCCGCATGAGTGCTCGGGCAGGAAACGCCTGCGAGGGGAGCTGCGATGAGCGATTCGTTGGCCGCTGGCGCGGGGTGCGGGTCAACAACCCCGATGAACGACAGAACCGCAGCTCCGTCTCAAGCGAGCGAGCGCACGGCAAAGCCGCGCCGCGGCGGCCCTTCCGGGCGGCAGGTGGTCGGCGATTACGTGGGGCAGCACGCCTCCGATGCCGCCCAGGCTGTGCGGCGAGCCGGTCTGCGCCCCGGTCTCGATCGGTCCTTCGGATGCGCGCCCGAGCTCGTCGGACAGGTCGTTGAGCAGGAGCCGACCGCGGGCAGCGACTTGGCGCGCAACGGCCTGGTGACGCTGTACGTCGCAGCTCCCGGCATCGCCGAGATAGCGACCGACGAGCATCCTGCGCCGGGATCGCCCCCGGTGCCGGCCGCGCTCGATGCCACCGACGAGGATGCACCGTCCTCCGCGGAGCCTCGCCGCCGGCGTAAGCCGGGGCGAGCGACGCGAGCACCGCAGGTCTTTGGCACAGCTCCAGCGCAGGACGCCGAGACCGCGAGCGAGGCGGAATCGGACACCGAGGCCGCCTGTGCGCCTGCCTGGCCCGGCGAGGAGGAGCCACGCGAGGAGGTTGGCGACGAGCAGGCCGGCGACCAGCTCACGGAGGAGTTCGTGGTGCATGTAGATGACCTGTTCGCCGGGCGTGAACGGCGGGCGTGGCGGCGGGTCTACCCGCGCCGCAGGCTCCGTGTCCAGTTGGCGGGGCACCCGTGGCTGGTCGGGATCGTCGGCGTGCTGCTCGCGGCGTGGGTGGTGGTCGGCGTCGCGGCTGCCCTGGCAGGCCATTCGCCGAGCGCTCATCACGGGAGCGCGCCCCGCGCGATCGTCAGGCACAGTGCAGCGCGCCCGATCGGCTCGGGGAAGCCGTCGCCGTCGAGGCGCCCGGCGGTCCATCGCGCCGGCCATGCGACCGGGCCGCGTCACCGGCGCGCAGCGCCCGTGGCCGTTGTGCGTCCTGCTTGGACTGCGCCGGTCCGCAGTGTCCCGGCTGTGCCGCAGAAGGCGAGCGCGCCGGTGGCTCCCGCTCCACCGCACGCCGCGCCGGCTCCCGTGACTCCGCCGCCCGCGCCGGCGGCGGAACCGGCCAGAGGGGGGCTGTTCTCGCCGTGAGGTTTGGCAATCAACAACAAAGGAGGTGGGGCCAATGATGGCGCTCACGCTCAGGCGGGCGCAGGCCCGTCGTCTCGGAAGGACAGCGCAGATCGCCGCGGCGATCTGCGCCTTGATCGGGCTGCTGGTGGGAGTCGTGATCCTCGGGGCGCTCCCCGATGGACACGTTCACGCCCTGAACGCTGCCGGCGCGTTCAAGGGCGGCGAAATCGAAGGTGTCGCGAAGCTGGTTGACAAGCTCAAGGGCAACATCGTGTGGCTCGGCGGCACGGCGATGGGCCTGGTGGTCGCGGTCGTCGGGATCATGTTCATGGCCGGTCATTCGAGGGCGCACGATCTGGCGATCAAGACGCTGGTGGGGCTCGCGATCCTCGGGTCGATCAGCGGGATCGTGGCCTAGCCGGGGGCCTGTGATGGATCGCCGCTTGGTATGGAGGCTGCCGGCTGCGACGACGGCCGCGTTCGTCGGTGTCCTTGTGCTCGCGCCGGCTGCGTCAGCAGCGAACGGCGCTCAGGTCGTGCCGCTCGCCTTCCTCGGGATCGAACTTCCGTCGCTGCACAGCATCATCGAAGGGATCGCCAAGGGGTTTTTCGGGGCGCTCGCGCACGCGCTCGTCCCGAGCTGGCTCACGCATGGCACCGTGGCGACGATTCAGCATCTCGTCGCGCTGCCGGACCCGGCGACGTGGACGCACGTCGGCCAGTTGCAGGCTGACATGGTGTGGCTGGGCGCATCGCTGATGCCGGTCACGCTCGCGATCGGGACCGTGCGCTACTGGCTGGTGGGGTTGACCGGCGCGGCGCACCCGGCCGGCGCGTTGGGGCGGTGCGTATGGGTGACGTTCGTGCTCGTCGCCTACCGCTGGTTCGTGGAGCAGGTGGTCGCGATCACGAACACCCTGACTCACGCGATCCTCGGATTCCCGGTTGTCGCGAGCGGCCTTCAGCGGATCATCGGCGTGCTGTTCGGCGGCGCGCTGCTGGCGGGGGCCGGCGGCGTCTTTGGTGCGTTCCTTGTGATCGTCGGCGTGCTGTTCGCCGCGGGTCTATTCGCGGTGCAAGTCCTTTTGACGGTCCTGCTGGCGCTGCTGATCGTCGCAGGGCCGCCTCTGATCGCGCTCTCGGCGATCCCCGAGCTTTCGCATCTGGCCCGCACCTGGGCGCACGCACTCATGGCGATCACGCTCGTCCCGCTCGGCTGGACCGTGCTGTTCGCCACGGCTGGGGCGCTGTGCCTGGACGCAACGAGCTTCACCGGCGGCGCCGGTGGTGTGCCGGGCCACATCGCGGCGGCGTTCGCCGGGCTCATCACGTTTGCAATCGCGGTGAAGCTGCCGCTGATGCTGCTCGGCGAGCTGCGTCACCTGTTCGGCTCTGCCTTGTCCGGCGGTGGTGGCGGCGGCTCGTCGGGGCAAAGCACGATGCCGGGCGCCGAGCGGGTGACGGCCGCGCACGCGCGGCTGCGCAGCGCCGCCTTCGAGGGCGTCCCCTCGCTCGGACGCAGCGCGGGACGGGCGGCGGGCGCCCTGGGCGCCCCCGCCGGAGGCCCGCTCGGCGCAGCAAGGCGCGGCCTGGCCGGGGCTGCGCGCCGCAGCGGCATCCTGCCCGGCGCCGCGGCCGGCGCAGCTGGAGGCGCGCTTGCCGGGAAGGCCGCCCGGCGCGGCGCGGCGCAGAGCGCCCGGCGCGGTGTCCGCGAGCGACTGCGCAACGCGGGCGCGGTCATCGCCAGCGCGCCGAGAGACGCCCGCGCCGCGATGGCGGCGAGCGCCCGCAAGGCTGGCCGGACGCCGAGCGGCGCTGCCGCGCGCGTGGCTGGACGTGGGCCGAGGGCCACCGGCGCGGGCACGAGTACAGGGAAAACCCCGGCGAGCGTTGCCGCCGGATCGGCGCGTGGTCGCGGCTCAAGCCAGGGGCCGGCGCGAGCGCCGTCCCCGCGGACGCAGACGCCCGTAGGACGCTCGCCGAGTCCGCGCGGCGCCCCGGCGCCGAGCCGGGCTGGAGGCGCGCACCCTGGACGCAAGGTCACGACGAGCGCGCAGCGCGAAGCGGCGGGCGGCGGACGGCCGCCCAGCCGCGCGCCGAAGGCGCCCGCTCCCCCGCCTGCGCCAGCTCGTGCGCAACGGCCGGCGAAACGTAAACCGCGACCGCGGAGCGGGTCGTGATCCACCGCACCTTCCGCTCGCTCGATCAGGCGCCGAAGCTGGTCGGCTTCACGCTGCGCCAATGGGCCGTCCTGATCGCGGGCGCGAGCGTGGTCCTCGGCCTCGTCTATCTCGCGCACTTGCCGACCAAGCCGGCGATCACGCTCTGCGTGTTCTTCGTCGGGCTTCCGGCAGCGCTGACCTACGTCTCTGAGAGCGGGGGCCTGCAACTCGGCGCGCTGCTGCGCGATATGTGCCGCTGGCGCTTCAGCCAACACGCTCTGCCGGCGACGCCAGCCGGGTACTCGGGCGCCCGCGGAATCCTCGTTCTCGCACAAGCGCAGGAGCCCGCCGGCGAGACCCGCGGCCAGGTCGCCGACCCGGCGCTTGAGGAGCTGCTGTCCGAGGAGCGCTGGGGCCAATGAGACGGGAGCGATGCGCCGCCGACCTGCTCGGTGTCGCTGCGATCGGCGAGGACGGGCTGCTCGTGCGGGAGGACGGCGAGTACGTGCGCTATCTGGAGGTCGGCTCGGTCAACCCGCTCGTCATGGATCAAGCCGAGGGCGAGCGCGTCTCCGCCGCGTTTGGTCAGCTCGCCGCGCGGCTGCCCGATCGTCAGTCCCTCCAGCTCTACGTGCAGGGCACTCCGCTGGAGTTGGAGGACATTCTCGCGGAGGAGACCCGCGGCTGCGAGCAGGCGGCGGGCGCGGCCGAGGACATCGGCGAGGGCGAGCACGCGACCGCGATCCGTCGGCTGGGAATCGCCCAGGAGCAGTCGATCCGCGCGACGGCGCTGAACGTCGCGCCGCTGACACTGCGCTACCTCGTGATCTGCCCCTGGCGGCCGGCGGGCCGCGCGCTGCTTTCAGGGGGCGCCTCGCGCCGGAGGCTGCGGGTGAAGGCGAGCGTCCACGAGCGCGCGATGCGCGACTCGCTGCGGCACGCCGAAGGCGTCCGCTCAGACCTTGAAGCGATGGGAGTCCCGGCCCGGCCGCTCGACGGCCGGGAAGTGCTCGACCTGCTGCACGGAAGGTTCGATCCTGACGCGCAGCGAGCGGGCGAGCTGCCCGCGAGCTTCATGTGCGCGGAGGTAATTGCCTCGCCGATCGCGGGCGAGGACGCCGAGGACGCGAGCGCTCGCGCGAGCGCCCTGGCGAGCGCGGTCTGCACCGCCGAGCTGGGTCTGTCTGAGCGCAGCCATGTGAGGATCGGCGGCTCTGCGGAGGAGGTCTTCTTCGTCAGCCTGGCACCTGAGCAGACGTGGCTCGGATGGCTGCTTCACATGATGCAGGCCCCGCGCCCGTTCACCCTCAGCGTGCATATCCAGGCGACGGAGCGCTACCGCGAGCGGATGGCGCAGAAGCGCCGCTACCGCCGCATCCACGGCGTAAACCGTGGCGTCGAGCAGCGTGGACGCCCGCTCGATCCCGACGCTCGGGTACAGGAGGAGGAGGCCGCCGAGCTCAACGACGAGCTCGCCACGAGCGCGGGCGCGGGCATCTACCGCGTCAGCATCTACGGATCGCTGCTGGAGTCAGGGCCGCAGCCGGACACCGAGACCCTGCACGAGCTCTGCCAGGCGGCCGGGCGAGAGGTCACGATGGCCTGCGACGCGCGGATCGGACACGGCCTGTTCGCGCAAGGCGCGCTGTGGCGCTCCACGCTGCCGCTCGGGCGCGACGTGGCGCGACGGCGGCGCAAGTACGTCAGCCGCAACGTCGGGGACACCTTCCCGCTGTGCGGGACGAGCTGCGGGAGCCCCGAGGGCATCCCGCTCGGCTACGCGCTGCCCGGCCGCACCCTGGAGCGCCTGGACCCGTTCGACCCGGCGCATCCCAATCACCTGCTGCTGGTGAACGGCATGAGCGGGGCCGGCAAGACGATGGCCGCGATCATCCTCTTGATCCGTGCGCTCGCGCAGGGAGCGAGTGGCTTCATCATCGACCGGGCAGGCCACTTCGACTTCCTGTGCAGCCTGATCCCCGGTGCTGCGTCGCTTGAGATTGGCGGCGACGCGCACGCGATCAACTCGTGGGATGTCGATGACCTCGCGCGGGTAGGCGCGGAGAAGATCGACTACTTGCTCGCGCTGCACGCGCTACTGCTCGGCGAGCACCACGTCGGCCGGGACTCCTACGGCCTGTCGGACCTTGAGGCCAACCTGCTCGGCCTGGCAATCGCCGAGGTCTACGCGCGCTGCGCGCTGACGGGCGAGGAACCGCGCGAGCTGCTGTTGCAGGAGGAGCTTGAGCGCCGCTATCACCACGAGCGCGGCGAGGGGTCGGTCGGGATCGCCGAGGCGCTGCGCAACCTCTCGATGAGGCTGAACAACTACATCGGCGACGGCCCCTACGCCTACCTCGCCGACCGTCCGACGACGATCCCCGCCGGGGCGCCGCTGGTCGTATTCGACACCAGGAGCATCCCCGACGCGAAGGCCGCGGCGGCGCTGTTCGTCATCTGCGAGCACGTCAAGAGCAGGATCGCGCGCACCCGCACCCTGCATCTCTCCGGCGGCGGTCCCAAGCACGCCTGGGGCGGCAAGAGCTTTCTCGTGGTCGATGAGGCGTGGAAGCTGATCGAGCGCCCGGCGACCGGCCGCTGGTTCAACGAGTTCGTCCGGCGCAGCCGCCACTACGCCTTGTGGCTCATCGCGATCAGCCAGCAGCTATCGGACTTCGACAACGAGTACGGCCGCGCGTTGTTGGCGAACGCGGCGATGCGGCTGTTCCTGCGCCAAGAGACGCGCGAGCTGACCTACGTCAAGGGCGCGCTGAAGCTGACCGATGAGGCGATCGACGCGATATCGACGCTGAAGACCGTCCGCGGCGCGTTCTCCACCGCCTACCTGATGAACGGCACGCGCGGCGAGGGCACGTTGCAGATCGGTGTCGGGCCGCTTGAGTATTGGATCGCGAGCTCAGACCCCGCCCGCGACGAGCCCGTGCGCCGGCACGCGCTCCGAGAGACCCAGCAACAAGGTTGGCCCGCGCTGAAGCTGCTGGTCAACGACGAGTGGCAAGCAGCCGCCGCGAGTGAACTGGAGGTGGCGGCGTAGTGCAGGTCCAGGTCGCGATCGAGCTGCTGCGCAACCGCAATGTCAGGACCGCCCTGCTGGTCGGAGCGTTCCTACTCGTCTCGCTGCCCGTGCTCGTCGCCGCCGCCGTCGTCGGCCTGTTCGCGCATGAAACGGAAGTGGCGTGCCGCGGCGCCGGCGCTCCCGGCGCGGTGAACACGCCGGCCGGCGGCGGGCCGATCGCCGCGGGCCTGTACGCGGCGCCGCTGGAGCTGCGGCCCGGCCGCTGGTATGAAGTCGGCGCGACCGCCTACGGCGGGCCGGGCGACTCCGCCAGCGACTACGGGTCGATCCCCAACCCCGGCGAGTCCTACCTGCCGGCGCACCCCGCGAGCTTCGCCGAGCTCTCGGTTCTCAGCTCGAACCCGGCGAACGGCGGGACGTTCACTTTTCAGGATGCCGACGCGCTGAGCAACCTCGCCTACCTCACCCAACTGCGGGTCATGCACGCCGGCCGTGAGGCGATCCTGGCAAAGCGCGACGTGGGCTACGGACAAGGCCCAGGTCAGACGATCGCCAACGGCCAGCCCTATCGGCTCGACGTGTGGTGGCAGACGGCCCGTGCGCTCGGGATCTCCAAGAGTCCCGTGCAGGTGCAGCTCTCGCCGCGCACCGGAGCGGGAGCGACACTCGAAGCACTGCCGGAATCCAGCGAAGCGGGCGGAGCTGGTCGGGCGGCGAGCGCGTGCGCGGCGGCCGAAGGCGCCGGCAGCATCCCGCTCCCGCTGACGGCTGGCACGCAGACGAAGATTCTGCCGAGTGGCCTGGCCGCTGCGGGTGAAGAAGCGCCGGCGCGGGTCAAGGCGATGGTGGCGGCAGGCAACCGCCTATTCGGCACGAGCTACCTGTATGGCGGCGCGCACGGCACGCCGCTCAGCCAGCTACAGCCGGCGTATGACTGCTCCTCGGCGGTCTCCTACGTCTTGCACGGCGGCGGGGTGTTCGGCGCATACGCCGAGGACTCGACCGAACTTGAGTCCTACGGCGACCCCGGCCCCGGCCGGTACGTCTCGATCTACGCCAACGCAGGCCACGCCTTCATGTACGTGGGCGGATTGCGCATGGACACCGTTGAAGCGTCCGCTTACGACAGCGGCCCCAACTCGGGCAAGCCCGGCCCTCGTTGGCGCGTCTCTGCATCCGTCCCCACCTGGGCGACCTGGACCGTCCGTCACCCATCCGGCCTATGACGAGCGCCAGCATCAGAAGCCTGCCGCTCGCGCTGATGGCAAGCGTCGCGCTGGCGGGATGCACCAACCCCGACGCGCCCACCACGGGCACGAGCGGGCCGGTGAGCTCGTCGCCGCAGAACGCTGGCGAGCCACCGGCGCCAGCGCCACCGTCCGCGAGCACGCAGGCGCCGCTCGGTGTCCAGGCGACGCCGAGCAAGGCCATCGCGGCGTTCGCCGAGCTGTATGTCAACTGGACATACCGCACGCTCGGTGAACATCAGCGGACCCTCGCCGCGATGTCGGTCGGCGCGGCTCGTCTGTCGGAGAGGCAGGCCGCGGCGAGCAGCCGGGGTGACACGACGATCGCACGCGGGCACATCTACAACCGCGGCCAGATAGTCAGCATCGCCCGCGACCTCACAACCGCGGATTCGTGGGTGATCGTCACCCGCGAGCAGACCGGCGGGGACTCCCAATACGAAGGGCTGCCCGCTGCCTACCACGTCACCATCGCGCAGCTCGCCGGCGTCCCCGGCGGCTACGCCGTCGAGCAATGGCTACCGCAGGGCTGACCCGAGCGGCGCATCGCTGGCGGCTGCCGGTCGGCCTGCGCTCGGCGTGGCTGTGGGCCTACGCCGCGATCTGGACGGCGACGCTCGGCTTCGCCGCGCTCGTCGCGCTACTCGGCGCGAGGGCTGAGGCGCCCGCCCGTCGGCTACTCGGACTGCGCCTTGAACCCAACCCTGCCCCGCAGGTTGGTCACGTCCTCGCTCTGGCGGCTCACAACCTCCCGATCGCCGCCTGGCCGCTGCTGCTCGGCGTCCTCGGCGCACATCACCACCGCCTCGGCCAGAAGATCACGGACACCGTTCTGCTGGCGTGCATCCTCGTCAACACCCTGCCGGTGGGCGCGGCGCTCGGCGCCTACGGCGCACCACTGCTGCCCTACATCCCGCAGCTGCCGATCGAGTGGGCCGGTCTCGCGCTCGGTGCAAGCGCCTGGCTGCTGCAACGCCGCCGCGCGCTCACCGTGCCCGAAGGTCTTGCGCTGCTGGCGCTGACCGCCTGCGTGCTGCTCTGCGCCGCCGTGATCGAGACCGTCGCAGTGCCACACCGATGAGACCGCGAGCCGACACGCCGATGCTGGATGAGTTTGACCCCGCAGAACGGCAACGCGCGCAGCAAAAGTTGAGAGTAAATTGTTGTGTGCGGAACCGTTCAGTCCTGTTGCCGAGTTTCGGTGTAGCTCAGGTCTGAGGGGAGGAGATCGGAATGGATGTTCGAGCTCAGCGATCAGGGAAGGAGCACCCGAGCGAACGCCGGTCGCTGACGGGCGTTTTGCGCCCGCGACCCGGACAGGGGTACGACTCCGACTGGATCGGGCAAGTCCTCGGCGAGTGGCAAGCCCAGGAGGTCCGGGCTGCGCGCAACTTTCCCGAGTGCCGCGGGCTGAGCACTGAGCAGCTGGAGGACATCTACCAGGAGACGACTGTCGCGCTGCTGCGCCGCCCGTATCAGTCAGAGGAGCATCTTCGCAATGCGCTACGGATGGGGCTGAAGCACCGAGCGCTCAACCTGCACCGCGACGAACGCCGACGTGGGCAAATCCTCGCGCGCAGCGCGCCGGGCATGTACCTGATGGCCGAGGCCCGCGAGGGCCAGAACGCCCCCGAGCTCGCCGCGCTCGGCCATCAGGACCGCTTGATCGTCTCCGAGTTCCTGACCGAGCTGACCGAAGTCGAGCAGCGCGTCTTTGGATGGCTCGTCGAGGGGTTGCAGTACCGCGCTATCGCGTCAATCGAGGGGATCGAGGTCAACGCCGCACGCAACGCCTCTCGGGCGTGCGAGCGAAAGCGCGAGCGCTTCCAACTTCTCTACGACACCGGGCGACTGTGCGGCTTTCGCTCGGCGACGATCCATGCCCTCCAGAGCGGCGAGGCGACAAGTGAGCAGCTTGCGGAGCGCGCGTTCGCCCACCTTGAGAGCTGCGCGCACTGCCGCGTCGAGCACAAGACGAACGCGAGACGCCTGCGGCACAGCTTTCAGGGCCAGGCCGCGGCCCTGCTCCCCGGTCCGCTTGTCGGTCATCTCGGCTGGCTCACGCGAGCGAAGATGCTGCTGCACCGCTTCATGCCAGACGGTGCGCCGGCCGGGCCAGGCGGCGTGCGCGAACGTGCGGCGGCGCTCATCGCCGGTGGCGGCGCGGCGGCGAAGGTCGCGGCAGGCGTGGCGACCGTAGCCGTGATCGCCGGTGGGACGATCGCTACCCATGTGCTCGAACACGGGCCACGGACTCGCCCTCACCATCTCGCTTCGCGACCGAGCGGATCGGCGCGACAGGCCCTCACGACTCCCATCTTTTCCCCGCCCACGTCCACAGTCGGGCGGGCGGCCATCCAAGCCACGCCGCACCGCGGGCATGGTCGGCGCCAGCGCGGGCACCGCACCGCGCCCGGCCGGGTCCTCGCGAGCGTTCATCGAGCGGGGTCCAATCAACAAGGCGGGCAACGTGAACCTGGAGGCTTCGCCTACCTCGGCGTCCCCACGTCAACGCCCTCCTCTGGCACACCTGAATCGGCGCGGACGCCCGAAGCACACACGGCCAGTCAGGGCGGAGGTCCGTTCAGCCCATGAATGAGCTCGCGAAAAGTTGTTGGCCGGTCTCCGGCCTTCGCGTTCACAGACCACAGAAGCCCCACCAGAAGGGGCCTGAAAAGGGATGGACGCGACGATGAACGAGCAGCACACAAACCACACCAAGACCGCCCTGTTCCTCGCCTGGGCGCTCGCGCTGATCGCCGGCGCCGGACTGCTGGGCACGAGCAGCGCCTACGCGGGGAACTGGATGGAGGTCTCCTGCGTGAATCCGAATCAATCGGCGGCGCCGAGCGAAGGGTGGTCGAGCTTCGCCGCCGGAGGCGGGTACGGGTCGAACAACAGCACGAGCTGTGGACCCGGCAGCCCCATGTTCGCGATCCTCAGCACGGACGCCGCCGTAGGCGTCGGGTCGGCCGAGACCCTTCAGTACACCCCGCCCGGCGGCTCAAAGCTGATCGGCGGCTCCATTGACGTGAGCCTGTATGCCGACGGGGGCGGCTACAACGCCTCGGGCACGGCGGTCGCCTACACACCGAACTACGCCTACGACGGCTCGGATGTGTTCTTCCAGTGCGCGTCCGGTCTGCCGCCTTGCGCGAATGGCACCTACGATTTCGCGGGCGTGCTCGGGATTCCCGGTGGTCGCGGCGGGAACTTCTACCTCAGCGCCGGATGCGGAGGACACGAAGGCTACGCCTGCAACAGCGGCGGCAGCGAAGGCGCCTGGTCACTCGTGCGGCTGTGGTGGGCGAACTTCCTGCTCTCCAACGAAGCGACACCGAGCGCCAGCGGCGTGAGCGGGACGCTCCTGAGCCCCAACGCGAGCGGCACACAGGAACTCACCTTCAATGCGACGGACCCCGGCGGCCCCGGCGTCTATCTCGTGACCGTTCAGATCGACGGGAAAGCCGTCTACTCGGGCACACCGAACAACAACGGCGGCAAGTGCGTGGCGGTGGGCTCCAGCGGCGGGGCGCTGATGTTCGACCACAGCCAGCCTTGCCCGGCAAGCGAGTCGGTTGATCTGCCGATCAACACGAGCACCCTTCCTAACGGCCAGCACACCTTGAAGCTCGTTGTGCAGGACGCAGCCGGCAACTCGGCGGTCGTCTACGACGGCACGATCACGACAAAGCAGCCGTCGAATGGATCACTCGGCGCACTGCCCGGCCCCGGCACCGCGAGCTCGACTCCGCCGGCGGTCCCGAATGGGATCACCGCGAGCAGAACGGCACATCTGCATCTTGGGATACGGGCGAGGATCGCCCGGAGCTACGCGCATCGCAAGGTGCGACTCACCGGGCGCCTGCTCAGCTCCCAGGGTCAGCCGATCGGCGGAGCGACGCTGGAAGTGCTGCAACAGGTCAGCGGCTCGCCGACAGCCACGGTGATCGCGCACGCGAAGACCCGCGCGAACGGGACGTTTGCGGCGATGGCTCCTGGTGGACCCACGCGGACGATCGAGGTCGCCTACCGAGCGTTCTCCACAGACGCCAACTATGCCGCGCTGGCGAAGGTTCAGGAGTCAGTCAGCGCGGGCTTGCGGCTCAACATCACCCCGCGCCGCACGAGCCCCGAAGGCACGATCACACTCAGCGGCCGGGTGTTCGGCCCGGTCCCCGCACAGGGAGTGGTGGTCGAGCTGCTTGTCCACTACCGAGGACGCTGGGAGCCATTCCGCGATCCGCGCACAGACTCGCGCGGGCGCTTTCAGGTCGTCTACCAATTCCAGGGCGGCGTCGGCAGGTTCCCGTTCCGGGCGCTGGTCTTTGGGGGCCAGACAGAGTTTCCCTTCGTACACGGTGAAAGTAGGTCAGTCGATGTCACCACAAACTGACATGCAGCTGACAGCCGCTCACCGAAATGGAGGCTCGCCCTGGCGCACGACGCTCATCTGTCTTGCGTTGATCCTGATAGCAGGTGGCGCTTTCGCGGCGAGCGCTCGGGCGGGCACTTGGACGCTCGTCTCATGTATTCAGCCTGACGGTCGGCCTGCCCCGACCGAAGGGTGGAGCACGAGCGCAACGGGCGCAGTCGGGCCGTACAGCGGCGACACGAACACCTGCGAGCAAGGAGGCAGCCTCGGGGCTGTCACCAGCGGCGAAGCGCCCCAGCACCCCTACGAAGGACCCGAGTGGGTCTTCACCGCACCGGCCGGCTCCACGATCGCGGGCGGCAGCGTGACGGCGACGTTGACCTCCCCACACGGCCAGGCGTGGCTCAGCACGCCCAACGCGACCTACGACTCCGCCGACGTGTTGGCGAACTGCCAGTACAACCTTGCCTGTGGCGGGGGCGGCACTCTCAGCGGGACTTTCCCGATCACGCATCCGGGCGGAACGAACCTCTACGCAATCGCTGTGTGCGTAGGCCCGTATGAAGGCGCGACGAGCTGTCCGGCCAGTGGCGGGCTCGACGCGGGCATCTATCTGAGCAGCGCCGACATTGCACTCTCAAACAGCGCGACGCCCGCCGCGAGCGGGCTCGGAGGGACGCTCCTGAACCCGAACGCTCAGGGCACACAGGAACTCACTTTCAACGCGAGCGATCCGGGCGGTCCAGGCGTCTATCTCACCACGGCGCAGATCGACGGGAAAACGGTCTACTCGGGCACGCCGAACAACAACGAAGGCAAGTGCATCCCGGTGGGCTCCAGCGGCGGCACGCTGATGTTCGACTACAGCCAGCCGTGCCGGACGAGTGAGTCGGTTGACCTGCCGATCAACACGGCTGCGCTCGCCGACGGACAGCACGTCTTGAAGGTGATGATCGAGGATGCCGCAGGGAACACGAGCGTCGTCTACGACGGCACGATCACGACAAAGCAGCCATCGAACGGGTCACTCGGCGCGCTGCCCGGCCCTGGCATGGGCGGCGCGAGCTTGGGACTTTCCGTTGGAGTGGGTGCCCCGAATGGGGCCGACGCGAGCGAGGCTGCGCAGCTGCGCCTCGGCGTGCGACAGAGGATCACTCGGACTTTCACGCACCGCGCGCTGCGGCTGACGGGCCGCTTGCTCAATACCCAGGGACACCCAATCGCCGGAGCAGCGTTGGACGTGACCCAACAGGTAGCGGGCAGTAGGCGGACTCAAGTAGTTGCACACACTCGCACGGGCGCCGATGGCTCGTTCATTGCTCGCGTACCAGCGGGGCCATCGCGGCTGATCGAGGTCGCCTACCGCGCGTTCTCCGCAGACGCCGGGTACGCAGCGGAGGCGAAGATCGAGGAGTCAGTGTGTGCAGGCGTGCGGCTCATCATCGCTCCACGACGAACGAGCGCGGAAGGCACGATCGCTCTCAGCGGCCAAGTGCTCGGTCCGGTCCCGAGGCAGGGTGTCATTGTCGATCTGCTCGTGCATTACCGCGGACGCTGGGAGCCGTTTCGCACTCCGAGGACCGACGCGGCCGGGCACTTCGATGTGAGTTACCAATTCCAAGGCGCGCTCGGGCGCTTCCCGTTTCGCGCCGAAGTGCCAAGCAGCCAGGCGGATTTCTCGTTTGCCCGCGGAGTGAGCGAGGTGGTCAATGTCTCCACAGACTGATCCTCGCCTGCCGCAGACCGGGAAGCGCCGTGAGCCGGTCAGGAGTCTCGGCTTGGAACGGCCGCGGACTTCGCTCGTCGCTCGCCTCGTGTTGCTGACTGTCGTGGCGAGCGTTGCACTAGCGCTTCAGGCGAGTGCGGTCAGCGCAAATCAGATGACTGTGTTTACCTGTCACGACCCTTCCGGCGCGGCTGTGGGGCATGACGGGTGGACGACGCAGCGAACCGGCGACCTCAACATGACGCTGGCGGACACCTGTGCCGGATCGAATCAGGGCGCCTTGGTTCTCAATCTCGGCGCGAACGGTGCTGGGTATGGCAACGGCGCTGGGGTGGATTGGGTGTTCACCGCGCCTTCTTGGGCCTCGATCGCGAGCTACACAATCCAGATCGCCGACAGTTATGCGATCCCGAGCACGGGCGGCGGCTCCGGGCAGGTATTCGTCAATGCCTCCGACGAGAGCGATCCGAACTACGACTACCGCAACCTCGGGAGCGCCGGCCTGGGCGCCACGACGATCGCCCGAACACCACCTACTCGTGTCAGCTCGATCGTTGTCAACGCCTCCTGCGACGGGCAGGACGGTCCATGCGCTGCGGGAGTCGAGGTCTCGCACGTCGATGTCTCCGCTGCGTGGCTCGTGCTCGATGACTTCTCCGCCCCGACCGTCAGCGCGATCAGCGGCGGCTTGGTCTCTGGGACAACAATCAAAGGCACGAGCGAAGTCACCTTCAACGCAGCTGATGAAGGACCGGGCGTCTACAGCGCGTGGTTGATTGTAGACGGGCGGGTGCAGCCCGCGGTGCTATTGAACTCGAACAACGGGCTCTGTCAGAACCTCGGTCAGACGAGCAACGGGACTCGCTCCTTTGCGCATCCTGAACCGTGTGCTAAATCGACCAGCAGCAGCGTAAGCCTCGACACGACCGGGCTCCCTGATGGGCAGCACACGCTCAAGCTGATGGTTGACGATGCAGCCGGCGACGCGACGACGGCGTATGTCGGCACGTTCACAACCAAGAACGCGGGGAACGGAAGTCTTGGTGCGCTCCCCGGAGCCGGGGCCGCAGGCTCGGGCCTATCCGTCGGAGTCGGTGCCCCGAACGGAAACGGGGCCAGCGAGACCGCGCAGGTACACCTCGGCTTGAAGGGAACGATCACGCGCTCCTACCGCCACCGGGCGCTGCGCATGAGCGGGCGCCTGATCGACTCGCAAGGACGCGCGATCGGAGGCGCTGCGCTGGACGTGTTGCAGCAGGTGGTGGGCTCTCCAGCGCTCAAGCTGATCGGGCACGCCAAGACGCTCGCCAACGGAACATTCGTGGCGAAAGTGCCGGCGGGACCTTCGCGTACAGTCGAGGTCGCATACCGCGCGTTCTCCGCAGACCCCGGCTACGCGGCCGTGGCGAAGGTCAAGGAGTCCGTGAGCGCAGGCGTGCAACTCAGCGTGAGCCCGGACAGCACGGGGCCAGAAGGCACAATCACGCTCAGCGGCAAGGTCGCGGGACCGATCCCCCGGCAGGGCGCGATCGTGGATCTGCTGGTGCATTACCGTGGCCGCTGGGAGCCGTTCAGGACGCCGCGGACTAACAGCAACGGCCGCTTCCGCGTGGCCTATCACTTCGAGGGCGGCGTCGGCCGCTTTCCGTTCCGGGCCGAAGTCCCTGCGGGCCAGGCAGGGTTTCCGTTCGGCACCGGCAACAGTCGGGTGGTAGATGTCAGCACAAACTAAGGTGATTCGGGGTGCGTTGCTGATGTTCCGGGGTAGCCGGAGGCACATCGGCGCGGCATGTCTCATGCTCATCTTGCTCCCGGCGGCGGCCCGCGCCGAGTCAGGCATCACCACCCAAGCGATTACAGATCAAGGCGCTTTTCTTACCTACGCCCCTCCTCCGGCGCAGCTCGCGGGCCTTTGCCTGGTTGATACGGGTGTGAATCTCAACCCGGATACTGAAGGGGTCGTGGTGGAACGAATGGCGCTCGACGGCGGCTCGGGGGAAGACGTGTCCGCGACCATGCACGGGACTGTGCTCGCCATGATGGCGGGGGCGCCCGCGAATGGCTGGGGCATGGTCGGTACGGCACCGCGCGCCGTCCAGATCGTTTCGGTTGGCATCGTTGAACACGGACACACGACGTTCCCGTTCAACGCCTACGCGGCCGGCATTACTGCCTGTCTACGTGTACGTCAACAGCACAACATTCGTGTCATCAATCTCTCGCTCGGAACCTCTGAATCACCATCAGGCGAAAGCTATGAAGCGCTGACCAATGCGATCGAAAGAGCCACCAACTATGGCGTTGCAGTCGTCGCAGCCGCCGGCAACGATGATGGAGGTGCCGTGGAGTACCCCGCCGCTTATCCCCGTGTTCTGTCTGTCGGCGCGACTGACACACAGGGCGGCGGCTTCTGTTCCTTTTCCAACCGCGGCGAAGGGCTGCGGCTGCTCGCGCCCGGCTGCGATCTCGATGGCGCGGACCCCGTAACGGGCGCTCCCAACTACAACTATTGGCAGGGCACGAGCGAGGCATCCGCGATTGCTGCGGCGGCACTCGACGCGCTCGACTCCTATCAGCCAGGCTTGTCGCCCGAAACGGCCGAGGAGGACCTGACGGAAGCCAACAAAGGGGTGCTCAACATCGCGCAGACCTTCCGCAACGCGGGCCTTGGAGCGATCGTGACGGCCGGCGAAGCGGCCGAGCCAGGAGCGCAGCCAAACGCGACCGCCGGATCGTCTCCCCAGCCGCTGACACCATTGGCCTCGATGACGCACCCATTCGCACGCCCGCGGGTCCGACTGAAGCGAGTCAAGCACCGACTCGTCCTCGCGCTTTCGGGACGCCCCAGCGAAGCTCAGGTGCAAGTGCGCTACCTCGGCCACCGGGGGCACTCGCGCCAACTGCGCGTGCTGCGCACGCTTCACGGCGTCTTTGCGAGTCTGACGCTCCCGACCTCCGGCGTTGTCGAGGTATCCGTGCGCTATACCGACCCCTACGACGTGGAACGAGCGAGCCAGTGGACGACACTTCGCCTACCAGCATCAGCGAGCAGCGCGGGAAAGGACCGGCACGGACGGTGAGACTGTCGAGCACGACGATCGCGGTCCTGCTTGCCCTCGTAGCCTGGGCATCTCCGTCCCAAGCACTTGCCGCCGACAGCTATCAGGTGAGCGCTTGCAACTTCGCGCCGGAAGCTGCCAACAACTCTTGGACTTGGGCGACGAGCGATCCCTCGCAACCCTCGCACTATGCCGAGCACGTCAACTGCCCCGATCGCCTTGGCGGCGCGGGTGGCAAGGCCGACCAGGAAGGCGGCCTATCGACAACCGATGCGCTTGGGCGCTCAAGTGGAGCTGCGCCAGGAACTAGCGCCGGCTGGACCTTCACGGCGCCAGTGGGTACGTCAATCATAGGGATTAGCTATGAACGCTTCATCGGCCATCAGCTCGATCCGTTCAACGATTGGTCGTCGGCTCTGCGCGCGGATGGGACGATCGTGCCGGGAGAAACCTGTCTGGATTCATCGCAGAACGGAGAGACCTGCGCCGTTGGCGCCCCGCCCGGCGAGGGCGGCGAACCGGCATCGGTAACAGGTCTTTCAGCGCATGAACTGTCAGTCGGCGTCGTATGCCAAGCGCCCTCCGGCGACGAATGCGTGACGGGCGCGACCGAGTATCAAGTGTGGGCTGCGATGTATGGCGCGACGGTCACACTTTCTGATCCGACGCCGCCGACTCTCGGGGCGCCTTCTGGCGCTCTGTGGGGACCGGGCGAAGCGAGCGGGTTTCACAAGGGCATCGAAAGTGTCGCCGTGTCCGCCGAAGATGTCGGAGGCGGCGTAGCGAGCATCATCCTGGCCGCCGATGGGCGGCCAGTCGAGACCTACACCGCGCCTTGCAACCTCACGTTCGCCAGGCCATGTGTGCCATCGACGGGAACGCAGACCTTGACGTTGCCGACGACTGCGCTTCTGGATGGGACGCACACCCTGACGCTCGTCGCCACCGACGCTGCGGGGAATCAGTCGGCGGTGGCCTCCAAGCAGATCACGGTCGATAACGGTGCGCCGCCGCCGCCAACGGGACTCGCGGCTACGCCTACGCAGCCCGGCGGCTCCACATTCACGGTGACATGGGCCAATCCATCAGGGCAGGTAGCACCGATCGCCGCGGCGACGTATCAGTTTTGCCCGGTGAACGGGTCGGGCGCGTGTAGCGCTCCGACTGCGGCGCCAGTGGGAGGGCCGGCGACGGTCACGGTGCCCGGCCCTGGAAGTTGGAGCCTCGCCGTTTGGCTAACCAACGCCGCAGGCAACGGCAGCTCTGCCAACGCGGCGCATACCACGCTCACAGTCCCGACCGGCAACTCCGGCGGTGGTCATGGCACGACGCCCAAGGCGACGATCCGCGTCAGCGAGACGCTGCGCGGACGTGAGCTGGTGGTGCATGTGAGCGGACCGGCGACGGGAAGGGTCCGCGTGGGCTTCACGGGCCGGCTGCGTGGGCGCACAGTCGCCTCGGCAGCAAAGACGATCGCCCTCAAGCATGGGAAGCTGACGGCGATCTTCAAGCTAGGCCCGCGTACAGCGGCCCACGCTCTGATCCGCGTCAGCGCGAAGCTCGATCACGAGCTCGCGGTCACAAGCACCCTCCATCGCCACGCATCACATCGCGTCGCGGTAAAACGATAACGAGCCCCGGTCTCCCAGGGCTCGTCTCAATATGGACCGTATTCTCACCTGAACAGGTGTACGGCCCACAAGCAATGTAACAGCGTTGTCGTGGGATCAGTCTGCAAGTCCGAGCGCGTCGCGCATTGAGTCGATGACGGCGCGGTCCTTGGGGCGGTCGGCGGTGGCCTTGGAGTGCAGGATCGTCTCTGCCGATGCGACGGGCACGACGATGCCGGTTCCGGGCACGGTCTCCGGGGTGGCGGTGGTGATGATCTCCTCGTAGCCGCTGGTGCCGTCGGGGATGAGGACAACATCGAAGTCGCCGTGGCGTGTGGTGAAGGTGATCGACACCTGATTGCGGAAGGTGCGCGCGTCGATGCCGTCGGGTGGCCGGAAGCCCTCGGGATAGCGCGCGGGGTCTACGCGAAAGCCGGCGTCGAGTTCTTCTACGGCGGCGGCCAGCCGTGTGAGATTGCCCTCGGAGCGCTCGGGTGTCACGTCGATGTCGTCGGTCGGTTCCGGCCAGCCGCGTGCCTGGGCGGCGGCGCCGCCGATCACGACGTAGCGCACCTGATGGCGCTCAAGGGCCGCGAGGATGGCCTGGCGGCCCTCGTCTATCGAGTGGTCCTCTGTCATGTCGTTGCCGGTGTCCTTTCCGCCGTCTGGCGCTGGTGTGTCTCAAGGGTTGCCCATAGAGCCGGGACCGAAGCGCGGCCGCCGGCATCCGGGGATGCCTCGGCGATGCGGATGAGGTCGAGCAGCGACGCAACTCTGACAGACGTGCTCGGGGCGATCTGCATGGTCTCGGCGTCGCGCGCGAGGTCGCGGTAGCCGCGCGTGCCGGGCGGCAGCGGCGTGACGCGCAGCTCTCCGCCGGTGGGCAGTGTCCAGCGCTGCGTCTGCGCTGTTCCTTCGGCGCTCGGCTGGGCATCGAGTCGCCGCGTGGTCTGCTCGATGCGGCGCAGCGCGGTTTCCGCTGGTACTACGTGCAGCGTTCGGGCTCCGAGCATGACCGGCGAGCCGTGCAGGGCGCCAGCGACATCGCCGATCACGACGAAACGCGCCTGTCCGGCCAGCTCGGCGAGGGCGCCGATCGGGTCAAAGCCCTCTGTGGCCCATGCCGGCGTCAGGCGCCTTACGCGCTCTGCGGGGTCGAGTCGCAGCTGCCGCGCGATCTGCGCGTCGTAGGAGTCGTCGTAGCGCGCGATGCCGACGGTGAGCTCAAGGCCGCAGGCCCGCAACGCTTCGATGACGCTCTCAAACGGCGGATGCTGCTGGCCGGTCTCCCAGCGGGCAATAGTTGACTGCGGGCGCCCCAGACGCCCGGCGAGCTCGTCCTGAGAGAGCCCCGCGCGCCTGCGCCCGGCCACAAGTAGATCAGAACTACGCATAGCAAGATTATAGCGGAAGTAGCATAAAATGACGTGAGGCCCGGCGAGCCCCGTGCCCGCCGGGCCGCGGTGTCTCAGGCAGCCGCGACCAGCTCCAACGCGCGGGTCTTCTCGGCTCCGTCATCGAGCGCGCGGGCGAAGCGCTGAGCGCTTGAGCGCAGCGGACGAATCCAGTCGCCGTACTCCACGATCGCGTTCACCGCCGCCCACTTGGAGCCCGGCGCGTTGCCCTGCGTCTCACCGCACAGGAACAGCTCCGCGATCCGGTCCTTCGTCTGCTGGCGCGAGCTACGCGCACGGCTGCTCATCGAGTCCTCGGTCCCGTTCGGGTAGAGATCATCGAGGACCGCGCGCAACTGGCGCTCGGTGCAGCGTTCGGAGGCGAGCTCGTCCCCGAAGCGCTTGAACTGCTCGTAGTAGTTGATCGAGAGGTCCAGCACCCGCCGCGCCTCGTGGACGCGCTGCGTGACAGCTTCGGTGTGGCGGATCGAGAACTTCTGCCGCGCCTTGCGGAGCCCCCAATTGAGCGTGTTCTGGCAGACCACACGGATCGGAGTCGTGGCAGCGATGACCGCCGTCGAGCCGTCGTGGCTGTTCATCAGCAACACGTAGGGCCGCACCGGGTCGCCGCCAACCTCAACGTGATCGGGCAGCGTGGCGAGCACCCATACGCGGCGCCCGCCGTGCAGGCTGCCGGCCGTCTCGAAGTTGATCGAGCTGCCGAGCAGCTGGTCGATGAAGGCGAACGCTTCGTGGTTCTGCACGATGCGGTAGCGCTCACCGACGATCCCCAGCACTTCACGAGTGTCCTGGCGGACGGTCGCGTAGTAGCCGGGAATCTCCTCGCAACGCGGAATCCACCAATCGGCGTCCGGCATCTCGCCGCGGTCGATCGCGATGGGCTCCTTCGCCACGTCCCAACCGAGCCCCGACGCCTCGATCGCCTCGCCGACGGTTGCCGGCGGCCGGTCGAGCACGGCACCGAGCCCGTGCCAGGGTGTGTCGCGCACGGAGAACATCGAGTCTGAGTCTGTGAGTCCAGCGGACATACTGCCGCCCTCCTTTTGATGGGTGGTCCCGCCCGGTGCGGGGCCTGTCGCAGCCCTGGCCGCATCCCCGGAGGGGATGCAACACTGGCCGGGCAAGCGGGCTCCCGCACCGGAGGACCGACGTGCTCCCGATCACAAGTGCCCGATCACTGGCTCGCAGCTTCCGTCGAGCCGGCTCCACGAGAACGGACCGCGCAGGTTCGGTGGCATCTGCTCGTGCGAGTCGATGCCGTTCACCCACTCCTCCTCGTTGTTCTTCCAGTAGAAGAAGGCGATCTCGTCGGTCCTGCGGTCGCGCTCCTCACGAGTCGCGCACTCCTCGATGTCGATATCGCCTTCCACATCCACCGCGAGCTCCGTCTCGCCGCGGTGATAGACGACGACATACGGCCAGCTGCCGAGGTCCCAGCCATTGAGTCCCCAACTCGCGATTGCGTCCCAGCCGAGACGGCTTGCGAACTCCCTCCGGTCATAACCTTCGTCTCCGGGCCAGCGGGTGCGCGTAGGCATAGCGCCCTCCTTTGGATACGGGTGGCCCCGCCCGATGCGGGGCCGGTCGCAGCCCCGGCCGCATCCCCGAAGGGATGCGAAAATGGACGGGCAAGCCGGCTCCCGCACGCGGAGCGGTGAAGCTGGCCCGAAAGGTCCGGTCGTGGGCTTACGGTTGTCACCCGCATGTCCAAACTCGACTCGCAAGTCGCCGCCGTGCAACTTCCGCGCGAGAAGCTGCCCGTGTATCACGCTCATCACCGAGCCAAGCACGAGCTATTGCGCCGCTACATGGACGTGTGGATGCCCAAGCTCGGGTTCAGCTACAGCCAGGTCGCACTCGTGGATGGGTTCGCGAGCACGGGGCGCTACCGCGACAAACAGCGCGGCTCGCCGCTTCTAATGCTCGACTCTTACGTCGGGCGTCCTACCGGCGACCGGGCGCGCTTCAAGCACCCTCCGCACTTCATCTTCATCGAGCGCAGGAAGGACTACGCACAGCACTTGAAGGCCGAGGTCGAGAGCTACCCGACTACGCACGGCGCAATCGTAGATGTGATCCACGGGAGTTATGAGGAGGAGTTCCCCAAGGTCGTCGCGCATTTGGCGAGTGCTTACCGCCAGCCTGTCCCGACCTTCGCGTTTGTGGACCCTCGCGGCTACGCCGACAATCCTTTCTCGCACATCGCCGACTTCAAGCAGAAGATGCCCAACAAGAGCGAGGTCATGGTGTATGTGCCAGCCGCGTTTATGGCGCGGTTCCTGGCGACGGGAATAACCGACGAGGCGCTGACCAAGGCTTACGGTGGCCCGACTTGGGAGGATGCCAAGGACGAGCAGTCGCGCCAACGAGTTGGGCAGAAGCTCGCTGGACTGTTTGGGGACCGGCTAAAGGAGCGCTTTGGCTGGGTGACGAGCTTCAACGTCGATCCCGAGCGCCACAACGACTACTACCTACTGTTCGGCACCGACCACAAGGACGGTTTGCGCGCTATGAAGCGCGGCATGTGGAAGGTTGACAAGCACGCAGGCGAAGGTTTCAAGCAAGCCAAGACCGTGCCGGATCAGGGGCAGTTGTTCAGCGACGACTCGGTAGTCGTGCCACCCGACACGAGCATCCTTGGTGCGTTGCTGAGCGGGGAGTTCGGCAAGCGCGTGTTCACGATCGTAGAAGCAGAGGACTTCACACTTTGCCGCACGAGGTATCTCGACTCGCCACACCTACGGCAATGGGCGCTGCGCCCGCTTGAGCAGGCCGGTGATGTCGAGGTGGTCGAGTCCTCGCGACGGCGAAAAGGCGACTACCCGGCGGGAACGACGATGCGGTTCACGCGATAGCTAGAGCCGGTCTGCGCCGCTTTGGCTTGGGCATGTCGTCCCATTGCCTGCCGGCGAGCTCCCGCCCGCCACTCTTTGGACGCTGACCGCCCCACTGCTTGAAGAAGAAGGCAACTCCCTCGTGAAGACAGCGGTCGCGCAGTTCGGTAGCCCACGCAGGGTCGATGCGGCGATGACGCGGCCCGGACTCGCCGCCAGCGATCAGCCAGTCGATGCCGCCGAGGTCGAGTCCTTCCAACGGCCCGAGCAATGGCTCGGCGGAAATGAAACGCACCGCGGCAGGCACCTTCCGTAGCGACTCGGCGCGATGTACGAAGCGGCGGTTCTCAATCGTCACACCCATCCAGACATTGCGCGGCCACGGAAGCTGCGGAGCGAGTTCGGTCAGGCGCTCATGTCGCTTGGTCAGGACCTGAAACGTATGCTGTTTGGCGCGGACCATCACGTCGAACACGTCGGCGACGAACTGGTCGGGGATGTCCTCGTGAAAGAGGTCGCTCATCGAGTTGACGAACACGATGCGCGGACGATGCCATCGCAGCGGCACTTGTAGGCGCTCCGGCCACAAGCGCAAGTCGAATCCCTGCTCGTAGGGGTGTCCCGGCACGCTGCGCCAGCGCTCAGCGAACGCCTCGGCGTAGCAATGGGCGCATCCGGGCGAAACCTTCGAGCACCCGGTTACGGGGTTCCAAGTGGCCTCGGTCCACTCAATGCGGCTACGGTCGGCCATATCGAGGAGTTCGGGACAGCTTAGTCGGCACCTGCAAACTCTCGCACAGCCAGCAGACGAACAGGTGTTCCCCTCACACGCAACGACTTCTCCGGCACGGTCCTACATATCTTCTACGCCGTTCGCTGAGCGTCCGTTTCGGCATAGAGCCGGCGGACCTCGGCCAGCCACTTCGCCGGTATCTCCTCCTCCAAGCGCTCAAGGAACGTCGCCGTCGCATCGCTGGAGACAGGACGCAGCGGTACGACATTCTCGGGCAGGCTGTCGGGATCGAGCGCCCGCGTGATCTGATTCGCGAGCTCCGGCCGGGGCGCGTAGGCCATGTACTGTTCGGTCGTGTTCATGCGCTTGTGCCGCATGAGCGCCTGAATCGTCCTCACATCTACGCCCTTGGCGGCCAGGCTCGTGCCGAACGAGTGGCGCAGGTTATACATCTTGATCGGCTTCAATCCGGCCGTCTGGAGCGCGAGCTTGAACGCTTCGCGCAGCGGGCGCTCTGGCACGGGCCGCTCGGGTTCGAGCTCGCAGGCGAACACGAAGTCGTCATCGCTGGTCGCATAGCCGCGCTGCTTGAGCTTCGCCAGAGCGCGAGCCATCCGGGGCGTCATGGGGATGGCCTCCGAGTCGCCAGTCTTGGTCGTGTCGAGCTGGCCCAGCACCCAATTGTCGTAGGGGCGAATCACGCCTGCCTGGAAGTCAACGGCTCCCCACTTCATGCCAAGGGCCTCGCCAGGCAGGCGTAGACCCGCGTGGGCGCCGCAGAGCCAGAACGCTTCCTCCAGAACACCAGGCGCGTGTGCGAGGAGACGACCAACCTCGTCGGTGTCGTAGAAGTCCTCGCGGCGCAAGATGCGTTCGCGCTCCTCGCGCTTGTTCGCACGCTTGACCTCGGCGAGCGGGTTCACGTCGAGCCAGCGCTTGCGCACGGCGTAGTCGAAGGCGGCAGAGAGGACATCGCGGTACTCGTTGCGAGTCTGTGCGGCGGCGGGCTCCACGAGCATCCACACCTTCGTCTTGCGACGAGCGATGATCCAGTCCTCGGCTTCGAGGGCCTTCGCCTTTGCGAACGTCACGCACTTAGGACGCTGGGCGTTCAGCGGCACCACGCGGTAGGCGCCGCGGCGCCGGTGCTTCCAGGTGCCCGGCATTTCGTCCGCGAGCTGCACGGCCTCGGCCTTGGTGGCGACCTCGACCGCCTGGCTGCCGGGCGGCTGCGCCGTCCAGCGTCCGACCTCGACCCGGCGAACCTCCTTGCCTTCGGCGCGGGCCTTCTTCGCCGACTTCTCGCCGCGCACCCTGTAGGACTTGAAATCAGCGAAGTACGCACGCAGACGGCCGTCGGCGAAGTCGCGGAGCGGGGTGTCGGCGCCGAGATCGCGGTACATGCGCTCGGTCATGGCGTTGTAGCCGGCGAGCGTTGAGCGCTTGAGGCCCTTGTCGCGTTCGCGCTCGGCGATCGAGCCGTAGAGGGCGTCCGCGAGCGTCGCCTGCTGCTCGTCGGGCTCGGGGAGCTCGACTACGGTCTCCAGCTCGCGCAGGATCGCGTCTAGCTGCTCCTCGGCGTCCTTCGGCGTCAGGTGCTCGGGCGTCGGGCGGGGTCCGTTGCCTGCCCGCCAGATGATTGCGCCGCGCGACGAGAGCCGACCTGAGTCGCGGACATGCGCCGGGCCGAGCCGGCGTCCGCCTCGTTCGCCATCCTGGTCGTACCAGAAGGCCCAATAAGACCGTCCGCCACCCCTCTTGTCGGGACGGACCTGTAGATGCCCCGTGGGGCGAGATTTGCCGCTCATGTTGCTGTAGACCTCCATCGACTCGAACCGGCCAAGGAGGTTCGAGTCGAGAGGCAGATTTCTCTAGGATTTCTAGAGAGGGCCGCGCCCAGGCTGAAATAGGGCCTGTATCTACGGCGAAAACCCGCTAACTAGAGCCAAATCGAGGGCGAGACTCGCGAATCATAATCCGCGTGTCGGGGGTTCGAGTCCCTCCTCCGGCATCGCAAAATGCCTGCAAATAAGCAGTTTTGCAGTCTAGCAGCGAGCGGGAGGATTTCCCTGGAGATTTCCCCAGAGGGCCTGCCTGAAGGCGTGGAGGCCAACAAAAAGCAGCCCTGGCGATCGCGTCGGATGGAGCAGGCACACTTCGTCCATGGCAATCGACTCGCAGGTCGCGGCTGTTAAGGCAAGCCAGGGTGTCCACCCGATCGAGCGCCAGATGCTCAGCGAGGCGTTTGTCGGTTCTCCGGCACCCACGAGCTCGCCGGGGATGAACACGACGAAGCAGTTGGAACTCGCTGGCGGCGAGATCGTCTTCCACAAGCCCTTCTCAGGTGTGGACGTCGCCAATGCGATCGCCTTCGGGCAGACTGGCGAGACACCGCCCTGCACGAGGCGGTCGCGTGGCGGCTCGCGGTCGCGCTCGGGCCACCGTGGGTTGAGATCGTCGCGCCATGCGTGCTGCGCGAGTATGCCAGTGAAGACGGTTCGCTCTCTCTACGGGCGAGTGGATGGCCACGCGACACGGCGCCGACCTTGAATCCAACCTGGTGCCTGCCTGCGGCGTTCTTCGACTCGCTGATCGCCCAGCAGGACCGTCACGAGGGGAATTGGCGGTGGGACGGAGAACAACTGACGCTGATCGATCACGGCTACAGCTTTGCGATGCCACGAGCCATCCTCAACTACTCCGACTTCGTCGTTGCTCGCCATAGGCACGGTGCCGCAGGCCTGCTCACGGGTGAGCACGGGACGCTCACCCGTCTACTCAGCGACTCCGACCTGCTCGGGATGGCGAGGTTCCTCCTGCCCGACCGTGCGCAGGCACTGGCGGGCAGGGCGCGGCTTATGCTGCAAAGAGGCGAGATCCTGCGTCCCGGCGAATTCTGAGATGCCCGCCATGCGTTCCGTACGACGTGGTAGCATCATAACTCAAGAGGTCAACCTAGAGCACCCGATATTGAAGGGAGCCTCCTCATGATCCAAGTCAACTTCACGACCTTCGAGCGCGATCCAGACACCAAAGAGTGGATCGAGTTGCCTGTCGCGCAGTTGCTCGCCGATGGCGATGACGTGAGCATCAGCGGACCGCACGCCGACTGGATCAACCCTGACCTCGCGATCGTCGACCCCGAGACTGCGGAGCGCATCACGCGGACTGATGGCGCCGAGCGCTGGGCACGACTGCAGCCCTTCGCCTACCGCAGCGGAGACCTCCACATCGAGGTCACCGAGGTCGCCGCAGCCGAGCCGGTCGCCGCCAGCTTCCACTACTCCACCGCCGCCTGAGCCGCGTGCCGCGCACCGCGGCATCCGAGATTCACGCAAAGGTCGTCGGCCGCGAACTCAAAGACACCCGCCAAGCGCTTGGACTGACCCAAGCCGAGGTCGCCGAGCGCCTCGGAGTCTCTCCCTCCTACATCTCCGCCGTCGAAGCGGGCCGTCGCAACCTCACGCTCGGCCAGCTCGCTAACATCGCCAACGCTATGCGACTCGGGATCGATATCTCGTTCATTCGTGCAGATGGAACCCCTGTCCGCGTTGATCACAGCTGACGCCTTCGAGAGGTGTCAGCGGCGCCTGCAGCGAAGACGCTTAAGAACCCATGCCCCGATCTCCCAGAGCTTGTCTCAAAACGGACCGCAGGCTCACCTGAACAGGTGCACGGCCCACGAGCAATGTAGCAACTTGGGGAGTAGCTTCGATCTGACGAACGGTGCGGGGTCGGAGAGTACAAGCGGGAGCCTGGTGACCGGCCCCCGTTTGGTGGTCCAGATGCTATGAGAGTGTTGGTGTGGGTTGCTTGTGGTTGGTCGTCCATTTCTCGGCGTATTCGTCGGGCGGGTGCCTGTCGAGCGCTGAGTGTGGCCTGGTCGTGTTGTACTCGATTCTCCATTGCTCGGTCAGGATCTGTGCTTCGGTGAGCGTGGTGAACTCCTCGACGTTCCAGTGCTCGTCGCGCATCCGTGAGTTGAACGACTCGACGTAGGGGTTCTGCCACGGCGAGCCCGGATCGATGTAGATCGTGCCCGCCGTGTTGAAGCGGCACCAGTCTTTCAGCGCCGCGGCGATCATCTCCGGCCCGTTGTCCATCCGCAAGAACTCAGGGGCTCCGTGCTCGGCCTGGAGGCGGTCAAGGACGATGAGCACGCCGTCAGCGTCGCAGGAGCCCGCGACATCGGTAGCGAGCGCTTGGCGGGTGAACTCGTCGACGATGTTCAGGCTCTTGAGCTGGCGGGCATCGTTGGTCGCGTCGAACTGGAAGTCGATCGCCCACACCTCCCCAGGATGCACAGCCCGCCGGCGAGCACCATCAGGGTCAGTGCTCACCCCGCGGCGGCGCTTGCGTGCCTTCTGGGGCACTCTCAGCCCCTCCTCGCGCCACAAGCGTTGGACCCGCTTGCGGTTCACCGCATGACCATCCCGGCGTAGCTGCACGGCCGCGCGGCGGTACCCCCAGCGAGCATGCTCGCGAGCGATCACGCGCAGCCTTGCACGCAGGTGCTCCTCCACCGGCCGCGGTGCCGGCGGCTCAAGCCGCTGATCTCCTTCAGCGCCTGGATATCGAGCGCCTGCTCAGCAACGACCTGCTTCAGCCGCCCGTTCTCGCGCTCGAGCTCCCGCAGGCGCTTGGCGCCTACGGCCTTCATCCCGCCGTACTGGTTGCGCCAGCGATGCAACATCGGCTCGGACACCTCCAGGTAACGCAGCACCTCAGCGATGTCCTTGCCCTCTCCCAGCAGCCGATCCGCCTCACGCAGCTTACAGACGATCTGCTCCGGGGTATGACGACGACGCTTCATACGAGTCTCCTTCCACCCACGATAGGGCGATCAGACTCTCAAAGCACCCGGACCACTACACGGGGGTCACGCCACGGGAAATCCCCGTCGGGCTGCAGCCGACAGCGCTGTATCAGAGCGGCCCGGCGCTGTTCGTCGCCAACTCCAACGACGACTCGATCTCGGTGATCGACGCCGCGACCGACGCGGTCGTGCAGACCGCGAGCACCAACCCAACCCGCTGCCGGGCGCCCAGGTGGGCAGCTACGCCAACGCGATCACGATGCCCGACCCTGACCACGTGCTCGTCAGCATCGGCCGTGACAACGCGATCGCGGTCTACCGGTACAGCGGCCTCGGGTACAGCGGCCTCGCGAGAGGGAGGCACGGGGAGCCCGGAGGACGGGGTCTCGGAGGAGGGCACTCAAACCCGGGGCAGCCGCTCCAGTTTGAGGGTCTGCTGCCGACCGACTGGTACCCGGTCGGAGTGGCGCCCGACCCGGCGCTCGGGTCCGGGGAGGTTGTCGTCACGAACGACCGTGGCATCGGCGACCGCGGTCCGCAGGCGACGATCTGCAAGGGCTCGGAAACCTCGCCGGCGCCCGAGTGCGTCAAGGGCTACAACACCTACGACGACACCGGCACCGTGACGACGTTCAAGATGCCGGCCGACGGCGAACTGGCGCGCTACACGAACACCGTCTTCACCGACAACGACTGGACCCACGTTCCGGCGATCAACAGCGGTGCGGGCGACACCGTGCCGGGGGTGATCCCGAGGCGAATCGGAGGCCACTCGCCGATCAAGCACATATTCGTGGTCGTCAAAGAGAACCGCACCTACGACCAGGTTCTCGGCGACCTCGGCGAGGGCAACGGCGACCCCGAACTGACGCAGTTCGGCCAGAAGATCACCCCCAACGCGCACGCGCTCGCCAAGCGGTTCGGCGACCTCGACGACTTCTACGACGAGGGAACGCTGTCGGCGGACGGGCACAACTGGATCGTGCAGGCCGAGGCCAACGACTACGTCGAAAAGGAGTTCGGGGCGTTCTACCGCTCCTATCCCGCCGAAGGCGGCGACGCGCTCGCCTACCAGCGCGACGGCTTCCTCTGGAACGCGGCCGAGAAGGCGGGGCAGAGCGTTAAGGATTTCGGTGAGTACAACCGCTACATCACCGGGCCTCCCGGCGCCACCGGCGGCGACTGGAAGGAATGGTATGAAGACTCCCAGATCCTCGAAGGCAAGGCCAGCGGGCCGCTGCCGATCCCGACCACCGAATACAAGACCTCCTCAGACATCCCATCGTTGAACGAAATCTCAGACCCCGCCTACCCGCAGTTCGACCTCGAAATTCCCGACCAGTACCGGTATGACATCTGGAAGACCGAATTCGAGCACGAGGAAAGCGCGGGCGCCGTTCCCGACCTGACGCTGATCTGGCTGCCCGACGACCACACCGGCGGCGCGCCGGACCCGGTGGCCCAGGTGGCCGACAACGACCTCGCGTTCGGCCGGATCGTGGAAACGATCTCCCACAGCAAGGTCTGGCAGAACTCGGCGATCTTCGGCGTCGAGGACGACACGCAGAACGGCACCGACCACGTCGACGGTCACCGCGGCCCGGCGTTCGTGATCAGCCCATACGCGCGGGGCGGCGTGCAGGACGAATACTCATCGCAGCTGAACATGGTGCGCACGGTCGAGCAGATCCTGGGGATCCAGCCGATGAACCAGGAGGACTACGCCGCCGAACCGATGTACGGAGCGTTCACAGAAACCCCGAACTTCGAACCGTTCACCGCTGCGCCCAACGAAATCCCGCTGACGCTAGGGGTCGCGGGCTACCCCGCGACGGCGACAACGCCAGCGCCGGCGACAACGACGACGACCACGACAACGTCAACGTCAACGTCGTCAGCAGCGACAACGGGCGGGCCCGGCCAGGAGGGCGCGGTGCCGGCCTCGATGCGGCGGGTCTACAACGCCTGGACGAGCTGGAAGCAGCATCAGCGCTTCCTCGGGCCGGACGCCATCCCGGACGCGGCCAAGCCGGTGCTGTTCAATCGGTTCGACTGGTACTCCGCGCACGACTGGCAGGTGGCCTACCCAGGCGACCCGAAGATCTACCTGCCCGACGAAGTTCCCGGCAGGGAACTGCCCGCCGCGTTCATCGGCGACTGATACTGCTGGTTCGCGTCAACCTGGGACCGGCCGCGCCGAAGCTGGCGCGGCCGGTCTCGTGCAAGCCGGGCGCGACCTCGAGTCTTCACGCAGCCAGCTGATCAGATACCACGGGTGCGGGATGGCGCTGAGTTCCGTTCGGCGTTCGTCGGCTACGTCGAGTGGGGAACGCGGCTGGCGCAGCACAACTCGCAACCCGGCGCCAAGGTCGTGGAGCACGCGCCGGACCGTCCGCAAGCTGGAGCGCATGGAAGTGGACCCGGTGCTGCTTCCCAGCAGCCTAACGGCCGGGGCCGTTGCTTACACGGGACCCTGCGCGGGAGTGAACTGTCCGCGACCGTCCGCCTCGGGAAGGTCATCGCCCACGCGCGCGGTCGTCCCGAGACGTGCTTCCCACCACGCGACCGGCACGATCTTCACGGCGAGCTCCAGTGTTCCCCTGTCCAGCTGCTCAGCGAGCTGGCCGATCGCGACCAGCCTCTGCGCGAGGCGGTCATCGTCCATGTCGCCTGTGATCTGGACAGCGGGGCTGCTTCGAGCCCTGCGCCGGCGCAGCTCTTCGCCATCGGTCAGATCGGACTGGTCGAGCAGGCTCCCCAACCAGGCGAGGCTTCCCGCGAGCTCCACGTGACGGTCGACCACCTCTGCATAGGCTTCGGCGTTGAGCATCACGGCGGCCCATCGTCCAAGCACGTCGTCGTTGTGAGCCACCAGTCCTGAAACGTGGTCTCGAAGAACTCGGCGCCGACCGTTATCGGCGAGCACGTCATGGACGGCTTTGGTCAGGCGAGGCGTGTCGCGCACCACGAGCGCGGCGGCGTCCATCGCTCGCGACGCGTCCTCCGCGGCCGGCGACAGGCCGGTCAGATCCACCACCCCCGTCCACACCATGCGCGCATCGCGGACCAGCTCGAGCATCACATACTGCGCAAGCACGCTCCAGCGTCGTCGCCTGCGGATCTCCAGCGCCTCGTTCACGACTGCCACCGACAGCATCACCACGATCGCGCTGGATACGAGGCCGGCAAGCAGCGGGTGACGCACCCAAAGGTGCTCAGCGAACTGTTCGGACGCGATCGCCGCCGCCAGGGCGAGCAGCGCCAGCGCAGCGCCGGCGCGCGTTTGACGTAGGTAGGACTCGACGGATCCTGAACGTCGAGGCCCAGAAGAGCCCAGCGACATCTGCTCGAGCTTACGCTCCGGCGGGCTCCGGCTCGAGCTCGGATGCGAACAGATAGCTGACCGCGAGGCTCCGGTAAGGGCGCCATCGCCCGGCTACCCGGACCATCTCGTCCTGGTCGGAGGGCGGTCGAACCCCGTAGGCACGCTGCACGGCCCGGCCCAGCGCGAGGTCGCCCGAGAGCAACACGTCGGGTCGGTCGAGCGCCAGCAGTTCCTGCGGCGAGGGCATGCGGCCTGAAAGATGAGCGTCCCGAAGACTCGAGCTGCTGCTCGCGATGGACCGGGCGGGAACGCTTCATCGAACGTCACCGGGAGCTCGCGGCGCTGGTTCCCGAAACCCACAGGGAGCAGTTCGGCCTGTGAAGCGACCGAAGTCCCAAAAAGCGCTGTAGCGCCGCCGGGGCCCCGGCGGCGCTACAGGCGCTTTGCTTTTGGAATGACGTGACCGCTAGCCGGCTGGCGTCACCGTGACCGACACGTCTTTCGAGTCGCCGCCCGCTTCGGCTGCGTCTTTGTCGGCTTCTTTCACGAGCGCCTCGACCTTGGCGTCGGCGGCCTGAACGGCGCTCTGCCCTTCGGCTTCGCTCGGTTCGCTTCCTTCCACGTCCGCCTTCGCGGCATCAGACGTGGCCGCGGCCGCCTGTTTCACGACGTTCGCGCCGACGTGACTGCCCAGCGAGAGTTCGTAGAAGGCCCTGTAGCAATGGCCACCGTTCTGCGGTTTTTTGCTGCCGGCATCTTCTTGTTCACATCCTTCGCTTTCGACCGCCTTTTCGCCGCTGAACGGATGCAGATAGCTCGACCGGGGTTCGATCAAGGTCGTCGTGCCGCCGTTCCCGATGTCCAGGCACAGGCCTTCGCAGAAGTTGAAGCCGAGGGTGGCCACGATCAGCGGCGTCTTTTCTTCCAGGAACACGCTGACCGCCGCGGGCGTAGCACGCTTTTCGGGCGGGTTGAAAAACGATTCCTTAAACGCTTCGCCTGTTTCGGAGCACACGACTTCCTTGATCGTTTCGTTGAGTTCTTTCCCTTTGCCCAGGATCGAGACGCTGATGTGAATGTTGCACCCGGGCGCTTTCGGTTGGTAGGCGAACAGGAAGACCTTCCATTCTTCCCAGCCGCCGGGGTTCGAGAGATCTTCAACGGCACTGAGCTTCACGGTCAGCTGCGCCGATTTCTTGACGACTGTGACTGGTTCTGACTCTTCGTCGGGTGTCACGGTCTTGTGGATCGCGTTGGTCGGGTCGATGATCACATTAGCGGTGTAGCCCCCGGCTTTCGTGTAGGTCACGGGGAACGTCAGCGTCGTTGCTTCGTCGACGTTGAGGCCTTTGACGATCTGCGTCTGCTTGATCCCGCCTTCTTTCGGCGTGAACTGGACAGCGAACGCTTCCGAGGCGATCGGGCCGAAGTTCTCGACCCCGACTTTCGCCGTCGCCGGTTCGCCCGTGACCGGGTTCCCTGGCGAGAATTCGATCCCGCTCGTGAAGTACAGGCCGATCAGCGCCGGTTCGACCGTCACGTTGAGGATCTTCTCGTTGTTCGATTCGTTGGTTTCTTTGACGGTTTTGAATGCGTTGACCTCGGCGATGCTGCGGAAGTTGCCGGGCTTCGGGTACGTGAAGTGGTATTCGAGTTCACGTTCTTCGCCCGGGCCGAGCGGCCCGGACTCCTGCGTCAGCGTCTGGTTGCCTGGCACGATGATGCTGTCCGCGCTCGGGTTCCAGCTCGTCACGAAGCTCGTCGACGGGCTGTTGCCGAGGTTCTTGACGTCGACGGTGACCCTGTTCGGCACCGCCTGGACGATCGTCTGCGACGAGTACGCAGGCTTGACGTTGTCGCAGTTGTTGCAATCGCAGCCGCAACGTTCGTGTTCGGGTTCGATCGTCAGGCCCGTGATCGTGAGATCGACCGTCGCAGCCGGAATCACGAAGAGCGTGCTCGCGGTCTGTTCGTTCGGGTTGACCTCTTTGATCACATGCGTGCTGTCGAGCGTCACGGTTCCGCTATAGGTGCCAGCGATTTTGAAGTCCTCCGTGAAGTAGACGACGGTGCGTTCGCCCTCGCCGAGCCCGTTGACCTGCTGGGACTGCTGGGCGACTAGCGGCCCCGGCTTCCAGGTCACGACGAAGTCGCCGGCCGGGTTGTTGCCGTCGTTTTCGATTTCGACTTCCTGCGCCGATTCGCTGCCGGCGGGCGCCGGGTAGTCGCTCACCCTCACGACCCTCAGGTTCGGGAGCGGCGGCTGGACGACGGTTTTCAGCGTCTTCGAGTTATCAGCCTCGTCGGTCTCTTTGACGACGTGCGTCGAGTCGGCCAGCGCGGTTCCGGTGACGGTCGTCGCCGTCGGGAAGGTGTATTCCATCGTCACGGTCGTGCTTTCGCCCGGCCCGAGGCCGCTCACGGTCTTCGTCAACGGTTTCCCGAAGACGTACGGCGTCCACGAGACGATGAATGTCCCCGCCGGAACATTGCCGGTGTTGGTGACCTTGATCGTGGCGATCGCCGGACGGCCCTGCACGACCGATTCGGTCGGGTCGTGTACGACGGGTTTGACCGTGAATTCTTCGAGGACCAGGTTGATGCCGGGTGGCAGCACCGTGATCGACAGGATTTCAAGATTGTTCGCCTCATTCGTCTCCGAGACCGCTTTGCCCGTGTCGGTTTCGACGACCGCCTCGTAGTTGCCCGCGGCCGTGAACACGAACGGGAGTTCCAGCGTCTTGGATTCGCCAGCGTTGAGGCTGTTGATCGATTCCGAGGGGCCGGTCTGCGATTTGAGCGATGTCCTGAACTGCGTTACGAAGCCCCCCGCCGCGCACGTGCCACCGTTGTGCACGGTAAGGGTGACGGTCGCCGGCATCCCCACTACTGGGTTGGTCGGCGATACGGACACGTTTTCGAGGTACAGATCGGCGCATGGCGGCGCCTTGGCCGACGCTTGCTCAGCGAACAGCCCACAGGAGAGACAGACAGCGGTGCATGCGAGCAGCAGCCGCACCATCATGTAGCGGCGATGTGAGAGCACTTCTCCCCCTTTTGAGTGGATGCGTGGTCGCTGGACTTCTTGTTGTGCGACGGGTCGCAGACAGCCACCAGGCGACGCTGGCCCCCTGGCGTCAATCACGCGATCCTCGTCGAGGCGCACGCTATGAAGATACGGCTGCTGCAGTCAAGAACGCGTGCACAAAAGGGCACCTGGAAATCCGCAAAATGCGGCAATTAGTCCGACGCGCAGGACCGGGCCGCGGCACTCAGTCGGCTGCCGGGCGCTTGAAAGCCGTCGCCACGGAGCTCACGTCGAGCGCCGTGGCGCTTTGGGGCACGGTCGCCCGCGCAGCGCTCGCCTGCCCGAGCTCGATGCGTGCATGTGCGTGGGTCGCGATCCGAGGACAGTACGCGAATGCTTTCGCAGTGGCGCGCCGCTCCACGCGTACGCGGCGCAGAACGGCAGCGCGGGTGGGCGCGGGCGCAGGCCGCCGCGGCCTCTGCGAAAAGTCGTGCGCCATACGCGTCGTGGTCGACCGGCTCCACCACCCATCGCCAGCTACCTGCCGTCAGCTGTTGGCACTCGGCTGCGCATCGTGAAACGGAAGCTTACCGGACGCGGCGCACGCCAAACGTCCAGACTCCGGGCGAGTCAGCGCCCGCGGCCCGCGCTCCTCAAGTCCGATGGCGCCGCGTGTCGATGCCGAAGTGGTGTCGACGATCTCCCCCCAGAGAACGGGGCGCGACATCACGCCGAAGCCGTTCAACGCTCCGGCCGGCGTGGTCGCCCCCTCCAGCCCCATGGCCCGGGCCGCCCGCGCCTTCGGTGACGCCTACCCGCCGATCCGCGGTCACTGGTTCGTGCGATGCGCCGGGATCGCCTACCTGGTGTCGGCGGCAATCTACGTCCCGTGGCTGTTCTCCACGTTGAACCGGGGACTTCCGTGGCTGGCCTGGCCGTTCCTCGCCGCCAACCTGTTCACGCTGGCGACGACGATGCTGAGCATCTTCAACCATTGGTGGCGGACCGTGCCCGAGCCGCACCCGCTGCCTCGTGGAGCGGAGCCGTCGGTCGGTATTATCGTGCCCTGCTGCGGCGAGCCGGTGCCGATGATCCTGCGCACGATCACCTCGGTGCTCGAGCAGGACTGGCCGCGCGAGCGGATGGTGATCATGGTCAGCGACGACGGCCACGACCCGGAGCTCGCCGCCGCCGTCAGCGCCTGGCCGGTGCTGTACCACCTGCCGCCGCCACGTTTCGCACCCGGACGCGACGGCGCGGCCAAGGCCGGCAACCTCAACTCGGCCATGGGCGCGCTCGTCGAAGCGCATCCCGAGCTGAGCTGCATCGAGACGCGCGACTGCGACGACGAGCTCGGCTCGAGCCAGTTCCTGCGCCAGGCGGTCGGCCAGCTCGAGCACGACCCGCGCCTCGCGTTCGTACAGACGATCAAGGAAACGCAGGTCAGCGCAGGGGACCCGTTCAACAACCGCGAGGCGATGTTCTACCGGGGCCAGATGCTCTCGCGCAACGCCGCCAACGCGACCTTCCCGTGCGGCTCGGGCCTAGTCTGGCGGCGCTCGGCGCTCGAGCAGATCGGCCTGTTCCCGACCTGGAATCTCGTCGAGGACCTGCAGTCGGGGGTCGAGGCGCTGCGCCGTGGCTGGGACAGCTGCTACCTGCCGATCGTCGGCGCGATGGGTCAGCACTCCCCCGAGGACGTGCCGAACGTCTACAAGCAGCGCGGCACCTGGGCGATCGACACGGTGCGCCTGATGCTCTGGGGAGACCTGCGCGGCTTGAGCCTACGTCAGCGCGCGCAGTTCTATGAGCTGCTGTGCTACTACCTGCACGCGTTCACCGTGCTCGTCTACGTGCCCAGCATCGTCGGCGCGCTGCTCGGATACCTGCCGTTCACGGCGAGCGGGACCAGCTTCCTCGTGCACATGCTGCCGATCGTGCTCGCCACCGAGGCGTGGCTGATGGCGATCAACCGCCCCTACAACGATCGGCGCCGGCGCCAGCGCAACCCGGTGCGCGAGCTGTGGCGCGTGCGGATCATCTGGAGCGGGCTGGCGCCGGTGTTCATCAAGGCCTCGATCCAGGCGATTCTCGGCGGTCCCGCCCGCAAGCCCGTCTACAAGGTCACGCGCAAGCACAACGATCCCCGCTGGCACTGGGGGCACACGTTGCCGCAGACGACGGTGCTGCTGACGGTGCTGTTCACGCTCCTCTTCGCGCTGCGCAACGGCACCGTCCCGCGCCTTGAGATGCTGATCCCGTTCGTGTACTGGGGCGGACTGTACGTGGCCCTGTTCGCGGGGTTCATCGCCCGCAGCTGGTATGGCGTCGTCAGCTTGCACCGGACGCTCGTGCCTGCCGTGAGGACGGCCGGCGAAGGCGTCACCGAGGGCAGCATCCCGGAGGCGGGCGCATAGCTGTCTTGTCTTTTTTTCGCAAGCTGCGGGATCCCCCGCGGCGGGCCCTTGCAATCGGCCGGCGAGCCGCCTAAGTTCCCGACAGACGCGGTTCCGAGCCGTCAAGAGCGAGGCCACTGAGGTGTGAGGCCGCGCCACCCGTACCGAAGGGCCCCCGGGCCGGACGGGAAAGGTTCCTCAAGCGGCTCTGGACCGCGTCGCTTTCGTTCTGAGGCGTCGCCTCAGAAGCAGGGTTCAAAGCGCTTGCCGTTGAGCGCGAGGTTGTAGCGCGCGCCCATGATGCCCACGGCTTCGTCGGCCGCGCAGAACTTCTTCGCGCGCCGGCGGTACTCCGCGTTCAGCACCGGCTTGCCCGCAGCGAGGTACGGTGCGAAGTCGGAGCATTCGCTGTACTGGTTGCACTGCTCACTGAGCGCGCCGTCGAAGTACGGAAGCTGTTCGGGGGTCTGTTCGCCGTCGTTCTTCTGGAGGATCGCCATCCCCAGCGAATGAACCTCGTTGGCGACCCACTCGTTATAGACGAGCTGCTCTTGGGCGCTCAGCGGAAAGCCGCTCTTGTTCGCGTAGCCTTCCATGTTGTCGGGCTCGACCGCGTCGAAGCCCTTTTCGCGGCACATCTGGAAACGCGCCGTCATGATCGGCTCGAGGATGCTCAGCTGGCGGATGTCGAGCCACCTCTCCCCCGGCCAGCCGTTGGTTGCACCCAGCACCGGCTTGGGGAACTCCGAGTAGTCCGGCCGGAAATCCTCGGCCGTGCCGACGTCGATGTAGCAGATCACGTGCTTGCCCTGAGCGTGCAGGGCCGTGACCTCGGCGGCGCTGTTTTCAAAGCCGTCGATGTCGTATACGGCGACGGGCTCGTTGTTGTTGACCGTGCCTGTGAGCTGCCAGTACCAGGTCAAGTGCTGCGGCGGAGTCCACCAGCCCTTGGCGCCGGCACTCCCGGCCACGAACGCGGCGACGGCCAGCGCGACCACCACCGTCACTGCCAACACTGCCGCCCGCACCGTCCTGTCAACCCTCATCGTCGGTCGATACTAGAGCAGGCATCGCGGCCCTGTCGAGAATGCAATCGAGAGCCTTCGGCGCGCCGCGGCTCAGGCGGGCGAGCCGGCGGCGTACGCTCCGCGCGTCTCGGCACCCGCGATGCCGAACGCCGTGATCAGCTGCTCGGTGAGCTCCTCGGCGGGCAGCGGTCGCGAGATCAGGAAGCCCTGCCCTGTCTCGGCACCGAGCGCGCCGAGGCGCTCCATCACGGCCTCGGTCTCGATGCCCTCGGCGACGACCATCAACCCGAGGTTGCGGGCGAGGTCGATCGTCGAGCGAACGATCGCCTCGGCGCGCGCGTCCTCGAGCATGCCGGTTATGAACGAGCGGTCAATCTTGAGCTCGCTCGCGGGGAGCGCGGCGAGATACTCGATCGACGCGTTGCCCGTGCCGAAGTCATCGACCGAGACGGCGATCCCGCTCGCGCGCAGAACCTCGAGCGCTGCGATCGCTCGGTCGGGATCGGCGAGTGCGGCGCTCTCGGTGACCTCGACGGTGAGCCGCTCGGCCGGCACCCCGTGCCGGCGCAGGAGCTCGTCGATCTGCGCAGGAAGCGCGGGGTCGAGCAGGTTGCGTGCGGACAGGTTGACCGACATCTCCAGGTCGATGCCGCGCCTGCGCCAGGCGACCATCTGCCGCAGTGCCCGCTCGATCACGTACATCGTGAAGGGTCCCACCAACGCGGTTGGCTCGATCTGGGGGATGAACGCGCCGGGGGCCAGAAGCCCGTGCTCGGAGTGACGCCAGCGAACGAGCGCCTCCACGCCGGTGATGCGCCGGCGCAGCAGGTCGACCTTGGGCTGATAGTGCAGGACGAACTCCTCGCGCTCCAAAGCCCCGCGAACCTGTCCGAGCAGGATCAGCCTGCTGGGGTCGAAGTCGTCAGACGCCGAGTGCAGGTGCACCCTGCTCGCGCGCGACCGGGCGCGGGCAAGCGCCGTGTCGGCCCGCTGCAGCAGCAGGTCCGAGCGCTCTGGCTGCTCGTGCGGGACCGCGATCCCGATGCTGGCCTCGACGTTGAGCGCGACGTCATCGATCACCACCGGAGGCTCGAGGCTCTCCTGCACGTCGGCGGCGGCCTGACGGGCTCCGACGGCGCCGTCGCTGACCTGGGCGACGATCGCGAACGCGTCGGCGCCGAGGCGGGCCACGTGGGCGTTCTCGGCAAACTTCATTCGCAGCCGCTGCGCGACCTCGCACAGTACACGATCGCCGTTGGCGTGCCCGAGCGTGTTGTTGATCTCGGTGAAGCGGTCGAGATCGATCAGCAGCACCGCGACGCTCTGCGAACGCCCGGAGCCGCGGCGCACGATCTCCGTCACGCCCTCCAGGAACAGGGTGCGGTTTGCAAGCCCCGTGAGCTGGTCGTAGCGGGCGCGACGGTCGTTCTCGCGCGCCTGGCGTCTGAGCCTGCGCGACGCGCGCGCGACGATGCGATAGAGAATCAGCCACAACAGCGCCAGCCCGATCGCGACGAGCAGCGCGATCGTGCGCTTCTCGCTCGCGATCGCCGCGGCGATCGGGCGGTAGCTGAGATAGATCTCAAAGGCGCCTTCGGGCGGGCCGGATGCGGCGAAGCGCAGCGGCACGTAGACCTCGACGAGCTGCCCGAGCCCCACCTCGCTCGCCGTCTCTGAGCGCAGACGCGGCGTGACTACATCGGCGTCGTCCGGCTTGTTGGCGAGGGCGTCCCGCAGATCGTCGCTCGGTGGCAGGGTGCGCCCGATCAGGCTGTGATCGTCGGAGTAGATGATTTTGTAGCGGGAGCTCCAGATCTTGATGCGCGCCAAATCCTGCGCAACCGAGCGCCCGCTCAGCTGCACGTCGAGCTCCCTGACGCCCGCGGGCGTGAGCCCGGTGCGCAGATCCTGCGCCGACAGGTGCGGCTCGATCCCGAGATGGGCGATGATGCGCGCGGACTCGGTCGCGTTGTCGAGCGCCCCCGAGACGATCTGCGCCTGCAGTACGCGGGCGAGGACGAAGCCGAGCACGACCATCGGCAGCAGGCTCAGCAGCGCCACCTGGCGCGTCAGCCCGACGCGGGCGCCCAAGGACAGATGTTCGCGGCGCGCGCGCATGCCACCGATTCGACGCGTCGAGGAAAAAGCTGGAGTTTTGCGGGGAGAAACTCGACGACCAGCCCTCGCGAGCAAATCCGCGGGTGCGATACTGGGCGCCGATGCGCGCGCTCGTGCAGAGGGTCGTCCGCGCCGCCGTGCGGGTCGATGATCGACTCGTCGCCGAGATCGGACCCGGCCTGCTCGTGCTGCTGGGCATCGCCCGCGAGGACGACGCCGCGGCCGCTGAGCGCCTGGCCAGGAAGGTCTGCGCACTGCGCGTCTTCGCCGACCGCGACGGGCACATGAACGAGCCGCTGGGCGAGCGCGAGATCCTGTGCGTGAGTCAGTTCACGCTCTATGGCGACACGCGGCGCGGCAACCGGCCGAGCGTCGTGGCGGCTGCCCCCTCCGAGCAGGCCGAGCCACTGTATGAGCGCTTCTGCGACTGCGCCGGCGCGCACCGCGGGATCTTTGGCGCGCACATGCACGTGGAGCTGGTCAACGACGGGCCGGTGACGCTGATGCTCGAGACCTAGGCCCGGCTAACGCCGCTCCCGCGTGGCCCAGCGCTCAGCCCACGCCTCCAGCGGGCCATAGGCCTCGAGCAGCCGCTCGCCCTCGCCGCTCAGACGATAGCCGTCGGGCCCGAGCTCAACGACCGCTGCGGCGCGCAGCTCGCGCAGCCGTTGGTTGAGCACGCTCGAGGACATGCCCGCGCAGCGCTGCTGCAGAGCACGGAACACCAGCGGGCCGTCGCGCAGCTCCCACACGACGCGTAGCGCCCAGCGCCGGCCGAGGAGGTCGAGCAACGCCATGATCGGGCGCCCACTGGCGGAGCCGCGCGCTGGTCGACCCGGTCGTGGAACGTCGCTCATCGACGCTCGCTTCGGAAACCGATGCAAGCCGCGCATTTTCGGTAGCATCCCGGCCCCTGCTGTGAAAACCGAAGCATGATCGACGGGAGTGTAACGAGATGTCTGAGCAGACCGCGCGCATCGCGCCACTGCAACCCCCGTACGCCGCGAGCGTCGAAACGATGCTCGCCAAGTGGATGCCCCCGGCAAGCGACGCAGAGCCGCTGCGTCTGTTTCGTACGCTCGCCGTGCACGAGCAGCTGATGAGCCGCATGCGCCCGCTCGGCGCCGGCATCCTCGGCTCGAGCGCCCTGGTCGCGCCCCAGCTGCGCGAGGTCGTGATCCACCGCACGTGTGCGCTGACCGGTGCGCAATATGAGTGGGGTGTGCACGCGATCGCCTTCGGCGCCCCGTTCGGCCTCAGCCCCGCGCAGCTGCACAGCACCGTCCACGGCGACTGGCACGATCGGTGCTGGGAGCCCGACCAGGCGAGCGTTCTGCGACTGGCCGACGAGCTGCACGCAACGAGCACGATTTCAGACGAGCTGTGGCAGGAGCTTGCGGCGCGCTTCGAGGAGGCGCAGCTGCTCGAGCTGATCGTGACCGTCGGCTGGTACCACGTGATCGCGTATATCTGCAACGGCCTGCGTGTGCAGGCGGAGGAGTGGGCGCCCGCGTTCCCGGCCGCGACGGCCGTGCCGGGCGATCATTGATCCGATCGTGCTGCGATACCAGGGGTCGAGTCCGACCGTTTCATATAGGTCGAGTCGAGGATCACGCTGCGCACGAGCTGCGGAATGCGCGACGCGAACACCTGCGCGAAGAAGGAGCCGTATGAGTCGCCATACAGGTCGACCTTCGGCAGCTGGAGCGCCACGATCACGGTCGCGAGATCCTCGGCCGCCGCCGCCGAGGCAGGGTACGACACTCGCGCTGTAGGCCCTCTCGATCATCGGTAAAGCCTCCCACCCCAAAGAGCGAGAAGCTTTGTGAATGCCACAGCAGCGCCACGCAGCCGCCCGACAGGATCGTCTGCTCCCCTGGATCGCCGCCGAGCGCGGCTTTCGCGCGGTCGTGTTGCTCGCGGTCGGCATCACGCTCGTCAGCCATCCACACACTGACTGGGCGAGCGAAATCTCGAATCTCGCTCAACGGCTCGGCCTCGATCCAAGAGAGAACTGGATGCAGCGGATCACGAACGACGTGGGCAGGCTCCACGCCAACCAGGACCTGTTCTTCGGCGGTGTGGCGATCGCCTACGGACTACTCGAGGGCGCTGAGTCCTACGGCCTGTTCAGGCGCCGGCGCTGGGGCGAGTGGCTGACCGTCGTGGCGACCTCGCTGCTGTTCATCCCGGAGGTGTGGGAGCTCACGAAAAGCGCGACCGCGCTGAAGGTAGGCGTGCTGATCGTCAATGCGCTCGTCGTGGCCTACCTACTGTGGCGGCTGCGGCGGCCCGGGGTCGCCTATTCCTCCACGCTCGCGCCTCTCCAGAAAGCGAAGTAGTCAAATTCACTCAGGCTCCGCGCCGGCCGTACTCGACAGCCACTGAGGGGGCGTCCAGTCTCCCTCTTGGTCTGTGGTTTGCCCCACCTCGATCAGATGACCGTCGGGGTCGCGGATGTAGCAGCGGATCTCGTACCGGTGCTGCTTCGGCGGCGTCAGGAATTGAGCACCGCGGGCGCTCCATTCTGCGTACGCGGCCTCGATGTCCTTGACTCGGATGTTGAGGAAGCTGCTGACGCGGTCGGGGTCGGGTGGCGTCTCCAGAGTGACCGCGGGCTTGTCGTCGGTCGGGCCTCCGCCGCCGTTGATGACGATCCAGCTGTTGGCCAGCGCGACGTTGGTCGGTTCTCCGGACCGTTCCAACGTGCCGCCGAGCACGTCTGTGTAGAAGCGCCGAGAGCGCTCAACGTCGTCCGACACGATGAAGTGGGTCAGCACAATTTCCGCTGCCGACGCTCTGAGCTCGGCCACCTGCCACCTCCGCTGGTTGAGTCTCATACCCGCTTACAGACGGAGTCTACGTTCTACGGCACTCCTACAGCTCGCCACGTGGTGACCCCACGGGCGCGCCCTCAATTGAGTCCGCCGTGCTCGATCCCCGGTCCGCCTGCCCGCAACGCCGGGACGAGCTCGCTCGTCACAAGCCCTGTCTCGCAGGTCATCTCGTCCACGATCTCGAACCAGCGGGCCGTGTTCGCCGGTGTGTCAAGCAGCACCGTCAGCGTCGGCACGTGGCGGCGCAGCGACCAGAAGCGTTCGCCGTGCGGCCGGTGCTCACCGTGGAAGCCCCACACGCCGCGCAGCGCGGTCGCACCGGCGGCGTTCTCGGCGCGCAGCCGGCGCACGAGCGCGCTGTGGAGCGGCCCGGACCCGTGGCGGCTCCGCTCGCCGGCGTACACCACCAGCTTCTGCCAGTACGCGAGCCCGCCCGCGTCGGCGGCGGGTGGCCGTTGTGGCTCGGCCAGCAGCGCGCCGTCGCGCTTGCATACGCGCACGCGCTCGAGCGCGATCGTCGGCGCGGCGAGCATGCCTGCGAGCTCGCCCAGCGCGTCTGCGATGCTCGCGCCCGCGCCGACGCTTTGGATGATCAGCGGCACCCGCGCGTTGCCGGCGAAGAAGCGCGCGCGCTGACGCGCTCCGCGCACGGTTCCGTCGAGCCCGAGCAGCACGCTCGCCCCGGCGACGCCGTGACGCTGCAAGCACTCGACCGCCGCTACGTATGCCGGGCGGGAGGCTACGCGCTCGCCGCGGCCGAGGTGGATCGTCAGCTTGGTCTGCTCCTCGTCGAGCGAGGGCGCGGCGGCGAGCGACGATCCGCTCAACAGCCGGGCGCGCTCGAGCGTGATCAAGCCGTGAGGGGCGAGCGCGAGCACGTCCTCGAGCACGGCCTCGATTCGCGACGCCGTGTCGAACGCCAGTGCGACGAGCGGCAGGTCTTCCGAGAGCGTCAGAAGGCCCTCGCTCTGGAGCCGGTGCTTGATGCCAAAACCCTCGACCCCGCGAATGAGCGCGCTCGTCTGGACACCGTGACGGGCGTAGGAGTCGAGCAGCGCGTCGGCGAGCAGGCGACCGCCGGTGCGGTCTCGCTCGCCGAGATACACGCTCAGCCGCAGTCCGTCCGCGACGATCATCCGCCACCGAGCAGCCGGCCGAGCATGGCCGCTGCGATGCCCAGAGCAAGGCTCAGTGCGACGTTCGCGACGAGCAGCCGGCGGCGGCCATCCTCGCCGAGCCGCTGAGACTCGAGCATCCAGGTCGAGAACGTCGTGTAGGAACCGATCAGCGCCGTCCCCGCGAGCAGATAGGCGTCGCCGCTCAGCGCGAGCCCCGACAGGAAGCCGAGCACCACCGCGCCGGAGAGGTTGACGAGCAACGTGCCCAACGGCAAGCGCCCCGGGCGTTTGACCGAGACGAGCGCGTCCACCAGATATCGCGCCACCGCCCCGAGCCCACCGAGCAGGCCTACGCCGCCCCACAGCAGCACCGAGCTCACCGCCACACCCCGGCGCGACGCACGAGCTTCGTCGCCACGAACACCAACGCAAAGCCGCCCGCGAGGCTCGCGAGCGCGTAGGCCGCCGCGAGCCCCGGCCGCCCGGCTTCGATCATCCTCGCCAGCTCGAGCGCCATCGTCGAGAAAGTGGTCAGACCCCCGCACAGGCCGGTGCCGAGCAGGGCCCGCCGGTACAGCGTGGGCGGCAGGCGCTCCTGCAGACGTGTGATCAGATAGCCGAGCAGCGCCGCGCCGAGCATGTTCACGGCGAACGTCGCCCACGGCCACCCGTCCGGGCCCACGGCGACGCTGCGCGCGAGCGCACCCCGCGCGAGGGTGCCGACGCAGCCGCCCGCGAAGATCGCAACGAGCTCCTGGCGATCGCGCAAGAACGACGGCGTTGCTTGGCGGCTCGCCCGCATGGGCCGGATGCTGGCGCTGCGGTCGCGTTCCACGGCAAGTCCTCACTTACGGTCGAGTGACGGTGACGTAGAAGCCATCAGCGGCCGCAAGCCGCGGTTATGGAGCGGGCCTCATCGCTGCGCGGGTCAGCATAGCGAGCGACGCCGGCGGCGCGCGAGGCGTGCAACGCGCTCGGCGCAGCGCCGCTGTGCCCTTGCCGGCTCTGGGCGCGACCTGATAGACCCCGCCGAGATGGCCGCGCCCGAGAACTCCCCTGTGCGTTCGCGCGGCCCTGCGCTGCGGCGCGTGGGCGTCGTGCTGGTCGTGATCGTGCTTGCAGGGCTCGTCGTGTTCGCGCTCTCGCGTCTGGAACTCCAGCGCGTCGGCCATGCGCTCGTGACGGCCTCGCCCGGCTGGATCGTGCTGGCGCTCGCGCTGATGTCGCTGGCGATGTTGATGCGTTCGGTCTCCTGGTACCAGACGCTGCGCGCGGCGCTGCCCGACACGCCGCTGCCATGGTGGGCGGTCGCACGCGCGACGATGATCGGCGTGATGGGCTCGGCGATCGTGCCGGGACGCCTCGGCGAGGCTGCGCGCATCGTGGTCCTTTCGCGCCGGCTCGAGGGTCGTACCGGTCGACTGCTGCCGGTGGTCGCAGGTACGGTCTTCTCCCAGACGCTCTTCAACCTGATCGCCCTGGCGATCCTGCTCGTTGTCACGATCACGAGCGTGCCGCTGCCGAGCGGCCACGGCGCGGAGGTTGCGCTCGCGCTGTCGGTGCCTTTGCTCATCTGCCTGCTGATCATCGCCGGGCCCCGCCTGGTCGCGTTCGGGCGCCGCTCGCGTTCGGCGCGGGTTGCCCGCACCGCGGACGCGGCCGCGAGGCTGCTCGCGCTGGCGCGGCGCGGCCTGGTCGTGTTCGCCCGCCCACGTTACGGCGTCACCGCGATCACCTTCCAGCTGCTCGCGTGGGCGCTGCAGTGGCTCGCCTGCTACGCGGTCATCCTCGCCCTCGGACTCGAGTCGCAGGCGGACATCGCCGCAGCGGCCGCGATCCTGCTGGCGGTGAATCTCAGTGCCGTCCTGCCGGCGACACCGTCGAACGTCGGCGTCTTCCAGGCGGCCTGCCTGGTGGTGCTGGCCGCCTACGGCGTCGGCGCGGGCCAGGCGCTCGCCTACGGCATCATCCTGCAGGCGGTCGAGGTCGTCACCGCGCTGGCGCTGGGCGTTCCGGCGCTGCTGAAGGAGGGCGTCTCATGGCAGGACATCCGTAGCAGCGGCGCCGAGGCGGACTCGGTGGAGGCGAAGGCGGAGGCCGAAGCGGAGGCGGAGGCGGAGGCCTAGCCCGCGAGGGCGCGCAGGGACTGACGCAGCGAGCTCGTCGTCTGCAGCACCGCCGTCGGCTCATAGCCGCAGTGGGCCATGCAGTTTTCGCAGCGCGGATCCCTGCCGCGACCGTACTTGCTCCAGTCGGTCGTCTCGATCAGCTCCTGGTAGGTGTCGGTGTAGCCGTCGGCCATCAGGTAGCAGGGGCGTTGCCATCCGAACAGCGAGTAGCTGGGGATCCCCCAGGCGGTGCAGTCGAACTCGGCCTTGCCCTCGAGGAAGTCGAGGAACAGGGGGCTGTGGTTCAGGCGCCACTTCTTGCGCCGGCCTTCGCTGAAGGCCTCCTTGAACAGCTTGCGCGTTTCGGTGACGCCGAGGAAGTGCTCCTGATCGGGCGCTTTCTCGTAGGCGTAGGCGGGCGAGATCATCATTTCGTCGACCTCGAGGTCGTCGTTGAGGAAGTCGAGCACCTCGCGCACCGTCTTCGCTGAGTCCTGCGTGAAGAACGTCGTGTTCGTCGTCACCCGGAAGCCCGCCGCCTTCGCGGCCTTGATCGCCGAGACCGCCTTCTCGAAGACGCCCTCGCGCTCGACCGACGCGTCGTGGCGCTCCTGCAGGCCGTCCATGTGCACCGCCCAGGAGAAGTACGGGCTCGGCTTGAAGTTCTCGAGCTTCTTCTCCAGCAGCAGCGCGTTGGTGCACAGGTACACGAACTTCTTGCGCTTGATCAGCTCGGCCGCGATCACGTGGATCTCGGGGTGGATCAGCGGCTCGCCGCCGGCGATCGAGACCATCGGTGCCCCGCTCTCCTCGATCGCGCCGATCGCCTGCGCGACGGGCATCCGCCGCCGCAGCTCGTGCTCGGGGTGCTGGATCTTGCCGCAGCCCGAGCAGGCGAGGTTGCACTGGAACAGCGGCTCGAGCTCCACGATCAACGGGAACTTCTCGCGTTTGGCCAGTCGCTGGCGCATCAGGTACCACCCCATGCGCGTGCTCTGTCTGACACGGACGGCCATGGGGCTACCTTAGACGCCGGGTGCCCAGTCGTGAAGTGCGCCCGCGACACGCCGCAGCGCGAGCGCCGCGCGCAGCGCTCCCGCGGCTGCGCGCACGCGCAACAGCTCGTGCGTGGGGCTGTCGAGCACGACGCGTACGACGCCGAACGGCCGGCCGCCGGCGCCCGCGGCGAGCCACACCGACTCCATGTCGACGGCGATCGCCCCGCCCGCGTGCAGCTCGGCGCGCCGCTCCCCGAGCGCCAGGCGCGAGACGCACACGACGCTCCCTGCCCGCACCTTCAACCCCCGTCCCGTGAGGCGATGCACGAGCTGGTCGTGCAGGTCGCAGCGCACGCGCTGCTCAGCGTGGCCTTCGTCGCCCGCCGCGTACACGTCCTCGGCGACGATCACTTCGCCCGGTACCGACGTCGCGTCGAGTCCGCCGCAGAAGCCGAGCACGAGCATCGCACGGGCGCTGTCCGCGGCCAGCCCGCCGGCCGCGGCCTGTGAGCGTCTGGGGCCCATGCCGGTCTTGCGCACCAGCGCTCGCCGCGTCCCCGATGAGATCAGCGCCGCCTCGATGCGCATCGGCGCCGCCACCAGCAGCTCGCGCGTGCTCTCGACGGTGCTCATCGGGCGAGCTCCCGCTCGCGCAGAGCCGCGTCGGCGGCCGCGTGGCCGCTCAGCACGGCACCCTCGAGCGTGGCCGGCCAGCCCGTCGCGGTCCACGCGCCGGCGAGCACGAGTCCCGGCAGCGCCGTTTGCGCGCGCGGGCGCAGCGTGCCGACGCCGGGCGCGGCGCGGAACGTGGCGGCGTGCTCGCGCGTGGCCAGGAAGAACTCGACGCTCGCGCCACGGGCCCGCGGGAACAGCGCTTCGAGCGCCGGCAGGTAGCGTTCGCGCAGCTCGCCCGAGCCGATGCCCATCTCGCGCTCGGCGCCCGACAGCGACACCGCCAGATACTGGCAGCCGGCGGGCACGCCGGCTGCGTCGCTGCGATCGAAGACGTACTGCACGGGGGTGCCGACGCCCGCGGCGAACGGCACGTCGCAGACGACGCGGTCATAGACGACGTGCAGGTTGATGATCGGCGAGCTGCCCAACCCGCGCCACGCGCCGGCGCGCTCACCCAGCAGCGGCTCGAGCAGCCTGGCGGCGCGCATGTGCGGCACCGCGAGGATCGTCGCCTCGGCGCTCAGCCGCTCGAGCGGCCCAGCGGTCGCGCTCTCGCCGCCCTCGCCGGATGCGTCCTCGCCGGAAGCGTCCTCGCCCGAGACACCCTCAGCCGCAGGAGCGCTCGCGCCGCGCGCGCCGCGTCCGTGCACCTCGACGCGGTTGCCGCTGCGCTCGATGCGCTCGGCGCGCCAGCCGAGCCGCACCGCGACACCCGCCTCGCGCAGCGCACGCTCGGCCGGGATGCCGATCGTCGCGGCGAGCGTACCCCGGTGAAACCCGATGTCGCCGGCGTCGGCGCCGGAGAGCAGCCCCGTGCGGAACACGAACGCGGCGAGCGCCAGCGACGCCTCTGCCGCCGGCAGGTTCAGCGTCGGCAGCGCGATCAGATCCCACAGCGCGGCGACCGCGCGCTCGCCCTGCCCGTGGCGCGCGAGCCAGTCACCGAAAGTCTCGGCTTCGAGCGCCGGGTCGCTTGGATCCAGGCGCATCAGCCCGAGCGCCGCGCGCGCCGCGCCGATGCGTTCGGTAGGGGTCAGGCGTGGGTAACGAGCGAGCGAAAACGCGAGGTGCACGGGCGCCGGCAGCAAGCCCCGACGCAGCAGCGCGGGGGCATCTCCTGGGCTCAGCACCGGTATCTCCAGCCGCGGCTGCACGAACGTGAGCTGTTCGCTGCCCAGGCGCGCAAGCAGCGCACGGTAGGCGTGGCAGCAGCGCAGGAACACGTGCTGCCCGTTGTCGAGCGCCAGCCCGTCGCGCTCGAACGAGTACGCCGCTCCTCCGAGCCGGCGCCTGACCTCGACGAGCGTCACGTTCGCACCGGCCGCAGCGCAGTCGAGCGCGGCGGCGATGCCGGCGAGACCGCCGCCGATGACGAGCACACGCTGCCGGTCCGACGCGCTGGCGCTCATGTCCGTATCGCCAGCATGCCCCTCGCGGCCACCCACACCTTCTCGTGCGCGGGCAGCGACACCCGCCGGCGGGCGACCTCCTGCGGGTTGGCCTCGATACGCTCCAGCAGCCGCCGGTAGATGCCGGCCATCGCCAGCACGCACGCCGCGCTGCGCCGGTCGAGCACGCTCGTGAGCGTGATCCCGCGGTCGAACCATTCGCGGGCGCGCTCGCACTCGAAGCGCACGACCGCCGCGAGCCGCTCACGCTGCTCGGCCTCATGCGAGCCGCGGTTGGCGCCGGTCGCGCCGGCGCTCGCGAGGACCGCGAGCAGCTGCGCGGCGGCCTCACTGCGCGCCGGCCGCTCAGCCGCAGGCAGCACGCCGAAGCGCCGCAGATCGGCTCCCGGCAGATACACGCGCCCGTTTTCGGCGTCCTCGCGCACGTCGCGCAGGATGTTCGTCAGCTGCAGCGCGACGCCGAGCTCGTCGGCGAGCCGTTCGGCCTGCGCCGGGGCGGCCGTCGCGCCGGCTCGCAGGCCGAAGATCGCGAGGCACACGCGGCCGACCGCTCCTGCGACGCGACGGCAGTACACGACCAGCTCCTCGAACTCCTGGTAGCTCGTGCCCGTGACGTCCATGCGTACGCCCTCGATCAGCTCGCCGAGCACGCCGGCCGGCAGCGAGAATCGCCGCCGAGTGTCGGCGAGCGCCACCATCACGGGGTCGTCCGCGGGCGCGACCGCCTCACCGGCGAGCCCGATCGCGGCGAGCGCGCGGGCCTCCTCGTCGAGCAGCCTCAGCTTCTCCTCGGTCACGAGCGCGCCATCGCCGACGTCATCGACGCGCCGGGCGAACGCGTAGACAGCGCACATCGCGCGGCGGCGCTCGCCGGGCAGCAGCCTGATGCCGTAGTAGAAGTTGGCTGCCTGTGAGCGCGTGACCGACTCGCAGTGGCGGTAGGCGGCGGCGAGCTCGGCGGCGGTGCTCACCGCGAGGCGCTCCAGCCCGCGCGCAAGGTCCTCGCGAGCGCCGCGGCGCGCCGCACGCGGCCCGCGCGCGGCGGCCCCGGGAGCACGTCGTAGCGCACGCCTTCGATCGCGTCCAGCGCCGCGCTGCCTCCCGCCACGAACGCCGCGACGGCGAGCTTGGGACGTCCCCGCAGCTGTGCGATCAGCGGCGCGCCGTCGGCCAGCAGCCCGCGCGCGCGGGCGACCTCGAAGGCGAGCACCGCGCGCACCGACGCGCTTGCGTGCTCGCTCGCCAGGTCAGCCTCGACGCAGTCGAAGCGCCGCAGGTCCTCAGCCGGCAAGTAGATCCGTCCGCGGGCGAGGTCCTCGGCTACGTCCTGGCAGTGCTCGGCGAGCTGCAGCGCTGTGCAGACCGAGTCCGACAGCGCGATGCGAGCCGGGGTGGCGAGGCCGAACACAGCAAGCACGAGCTCTCCCACGGGGTCAGCCGACAGCGCGCAGTAGCCGCGCAGCTGCTCCCAGCTCTCGTAGCGACCAACGCGCTGGTCGACGCGGTTGGCCTCGATCAGTCGCGCGAACGGGTCACGCGTCAGCGCGCACTCACGCACCGTCTCCCCGACGCGCATCAGCAGCGGGTGCGCAGCCTGCCCTCGAAACGCCCGATCGAGTTCGCCTTCGAGCCAGTCCAGCGCCGCGAGGCGCTCAGCCGGCTGGCGCTCGTCGGAATCGCCCAGCTCGTCGACGAGCCGCGCGAAGCCGTACAGGGCCAGCAGGTGCCGGCGCTCGCGGCGCGGCAGCACGCGGCTGGCGACGGGGAAGTTCTCCGTCTGCGCTCGCGCCATCACCGCCTCCGCGGCAGGGGCGTCGATCGGCGCGTCGGCCGTGAGCATCACTCCTGTCGCTCGGCGTGCACGCCGCGGACGTCCTCGGCCACCTCGGTCGCCTCGGCTGCCAGGCAGCGCCCGAGTGCCATGACCGGGAAGGTGAGCCGATACAGGTGGTAGTTGATGTAGTAGTCGGATGGAAAGCCGGTGCCGGTGTACTGCGGCTCGTCCCAGCCGCCGTCGGCGCGCTGCGTGTCCACGAGCCACGCGACGCCGCGCGCGAGCGCCGGCGAGCGCTCACCGGCAGCGTGCAGCGCGAGCAGCGCCCACGACGTCTGTGAGGCGGTGCTCGGCCCGTGACCGATCCATTTTGGGTCGTCGTAGGAGCGCGGGTCCTCGCCCCAGCCCCCGTCTTCGTTCTGGTGGCGCTCGAGCCAGTCGACGGCCCGCCTGATGCACTGCTCCGATGGCGCGACCCCCGCGGCGATCAACCCGGGCACCGCGGCGCCGGTGCCGTAGACGTGGTTGATCCCCCAGCGTCCGAACCACGAGCCGTCCGCCTCCTGGTGCTCGAGCAGCCAGCGCACGCCGCGACGGGCCGCCGGCGTGTCGCCGAGCCCCAGCGCGCCCAGCATCTCGACCGTGTGCGCGGTTACGTCGGCGCTCGGCTCGTCGATCACCTCGCCGAAGTCCAAGAACGGGAGCTCGCGCACGAGCGAGCGCGTGTTGTCGACGTCGAACGCACCCCAACCGCCATCGGAGCTCTGCATGCCTTCCACCCAGCGCAGCGCCCGCCCGATCGCACCGTCTACCGGAGCTCGCAGCGCGGCGACGCGGTTGACGCGCGCCAGCGCCAGCACGACCTCGACGGTGTCGTCGACGTCGGGATAGTTGACGTTCGCGAACTCGAATGCCCAGCCACCCGGCTCGAGCGTGGGGCTGCGCACCGACCAGTCGCCCGGTTGTCTGACCTCCTCGGCGAGCAGCCACTCGGCTGCGGCGGCCAGCGCCGGGTGCTCGTCCGCGACGCCCGCGTCGCTCAGCGCGAGCATCGACAGCGCCGTGTCCCACACCGGGGACTGGCACGCTTCCAGGCGCCGGCTCTCGCCCGCGGGCGCGCCGACGTTGCGGGAGTCGTCGCGATCCTCGACCATGAAGCGCTCGAGACCCTCCAGGCCGCGCTTGATCACGGGATGCTCCAGCGGGTAGCCGGCGAGCTGCAGCGCCATCAGCGAGTAGACCCACGGGGGCTGGATGCCGCCCCACGAACCGTCACGCTCCTGACGGCGCACGATCCAACGCTCGGCCTTGGCGAGTGCGAGCCGGCGCAATGGCGCAAGCGGCCGGCGCTCGTAGGCGCGCAGGAGCTGGTCGAAGCGACCCAGCCACACGCGCCCACGGTGGCGCAGCCGATTCGAGCCGCGTCGCGGTGGTTGCGCGCACGCCGGGTCCTCTGCGTGCAGCTCCTCCAGATCGAACGGCAGCGGGCGCACCGGGCGGTGGGCTTTGACGATCGACAGCGCAACGATTGTCTGTCGCGCCCAGCAGGCGAAGTCGTAGACGTTCAGCGGCACCCACGCCGGCAGCAGGATCACCTCGGGCGGAAGCGCCGGCACGCGCTCCCACGACCACAGCCCGAACAGCGCGAGCCACACGTGGGTGAAGACGCGCGCGCGCTCGAGACCGCCTTCCGCGCGGATGAACTCGGCTGCCGCCGACATGTGCGGCGCCTCCGGCTCATCCCCCGCGAGCCGCAGCGCCCAGTAGGCCTCGATTGTCGTCGAGAGCTCGCCAGGGCCACCGTGGAAATTGGTCCACGTGCCATCGGCACGCTGCTGGGAGCGAATCCACGCGGCGGAGCGTTCGGTCGCTGCCACGGTGCGAATCCCCAGGAACTCGCGCAGCAGCATGTCCTCCGCGTCCATCGTGACGTTGGTCTGCAGCTCCCCTCGCCACCAGCCGGCGTCGTCCTGCAGCGACATCAGCTGCTCGCGCGCCAACTCCAGGGCCACCTCGGCCTCGCTGCAAGCTTCCAAGGTCAACTGCGGCATGTGGGAAACCTAAATCTTTTCGTTCTCAGACGACAGTCGCGCATGCTCGCTCCCAATGACAGCCCTCACGATGACACCTGAACGCCCGCCGGCCCGAGTACCGCGGGGCTTGCAAGCGTGATCACATGACGGCGCAGCGTCGACTCGCTGACGCGCCGTGCAACGGGTGAGACAAAGCGGTAGGCGACGAGCCCGTCGATGTCCACGCGGGATAGCAGGTGAAAGCCCGGCGCCGGCGGCTCGCCGGCGTTCGCGACGAGCGGCTGATAGCCGGTCTCGTCGATCTCGCGCACGCGCACGAAGCCGCCGGGACGCACGCCGCTGCAGCCCCGGCAGGTAGTACTCGAGCGGCGCCGTCCCGAGCTCGACGGTGGTGATCACGCGTTCGCGCGGGGCGACGCGCAGCGCCGCCGCGAGACCGCGCCAGTTGCCGCGCTGCAGCCGCGGGCTCAGCTCGATGTCGATCGAGATTGCGAGAGACGCCACAACGATCGCACCGGCCAACACGATCGTCGCGACGGGGCCGGCCTTTCCCGGCCCCGCGGCGGGCCACACGACCAGTACGGCGATCGCGGCCGTGACCGGGATCATCGCCGCGACGAGGTTGCGCGGCGCGAGATAGTCCGCGCCGAAGGCGACCAGCACGATCGGGATCAGCAGGCCGCAGGCGGCGAGCGTGAGCGCGATCGCCAGGCCCCGCTGGGGCGAGGTCGAGGCGCCGCGATCGCGCGCACCGGGGCGGGCGTGGGTGTCGGGCGTGTTGGGCGTGTTGGGCGTGTCGGAGGCCGGCCGCGGATCGCCGAATGGTGCTACGGGAGCAGGCCCGGTCATGCGCCAGAGCCCGAGCGCGATGCCGGCGAGAACCGGCAGCGTGACGAGCAGCTCGATGCCGTGCCCGAGCGAGGAGCCGGTATAACCGGTGAGGTAGTACTGCGGAATCGCCTGCAGCCTTTCCGAGAGCGGCCAGCGGCCGATCCACTGGGTTCCGTGACCGCCCTGGGCGGAGATCAGCGGCAACAGCGCGACCCCCACCAGCACCAGCACCCCGGTCGCCACCAGCGCCGCTCGGCGCGTGCGTCGAGCGGACAGCAGCCACAGCGCCATCGGCGCGAGCAGGAACACGGCGAAGTAGTGCGTCAGCAGCGCGAGCGCCGCGGTCAGCGCGAAGGCGGCCATCCGTCGCGGCGTCGGCTCGCGTAGCGCCCGCAGGAAGCACAGCATCGCAAGCGCGGCGGTGAGCACGAACAGCGCGTAGACGCGCGCCTCCTGCGAGTACCACACGAACAGCGGGTTGACCGCGACGATCGCCGCGCAGACGATCGCGGCGCCGCGGGCGGGTGGGGTCTTGGGCGGTACGCCAATTCGCGTCCGATCGCCCAGGCGACGGGCACGGTGGCGATCCCGGCAAGCGCCGAGGGCAGGCGCAGCGCGACCTCGCCCGTGCCGAGCACGCGCGCGTCCGCCCACTCGAGCACGTACCACAGCGGCGGGCTGTTCTCCGTGTGAACGACCGAGCGAAGCGTCGCTGCGAGGCTCGCATGCAGGACGTGCACGGGCGTGAACGCCTCGTCGTACCAGAAGCTCTGCAGGTCGAGCGTCGAGAGTCGCAGCACGGCGGCGAGCAGCGTCAGCGCAGCGAGCGGCCACCACGCCGGCAGCCGCGCCACCGCCTGCGCCGGGCGCCGGGCGCGCGCCGTCGCGGGTATGGCAGCGGCTGCGCTCATCGACTGGACCTCATCGCGCACACATTCCCCGTAGGCCCGATCCGAAGCAGCCGTAGCGGTGCGTGCGACAGGTCTTCGACGCGCGGCGGCAGGTACCAGCCGGCGTGAACGGTGCGCACGCCGTTTACGGATCGGCCCCCAGATCGCCAGGCATACCTGCGTCCTGGCGCCCGGCGGCCCGGGCGTTGTGTTGCCGCAGAGGATCTCGCGTTCGCTGTCGAGACCGAGCGTTTCGGAGTCGATCGAGATGTTGCGATAGTCGTGGCCGGTGTACTGGCGCCACGTCCGCAGGTCCGCGATCAGGCGATGGTTGATCTGCACCTGGCGGCCGACGTCGTTGACGGTCGCGACCGCCAGGATCACGCCGACGATCACCAGCACCGTCGTCTCGATCGCACGCACAGTGCCCGTGTCGCGCCGGCGCGGCGCGCTTGCGGCGGTTGCGCTCATTGCACCGGCGCCAGCAGCGGCGAGGTCTGGTGGATCACGAACAGCGCCTGCACGCACAGCGTTGCGACGAGCAGTCGCCGGTCGCGGGTGACGACCGCGAGCGGCAGCGGCCACAGGATGTACCACGCCAGCAGCCACGTGCTGGTGACCGAGATCGCAAGCAGCGCCCATCCGGACGCAGCGACCCAGTCGTAGCCGCGCCAGGTCCGCCACAGCAGGTGCACGACGATCAGCACGAGCGCCGCCTTGAGCAGATCGTGGTCGACCGGGAACACGCCTGGCTTGCCGAGCAGGTGGGCGATCTCGGTGGCGAAGCTGTCGCTCGACACGAACGCCGCGTCGCGGTTGAGCGCGGCGACGAGGTCGATGCCGTGAATCCCGAACGCCGTGTAGCCGATGACGGCGCCGAGCGCGACCGCTGCGGCGGCTCCGAGGACCGGCGCGAGGCTCCGCTTGCGAGAGGACCATGAACGGCAGCAGCACGGCGACTGTCGCCTTGATCAGAGCGCCCGCAACGACCCACATCGCCGCCCCTGCTTCGCGCCGGCGCGACGGCGTGCCGACGACCATGAGGCTCACCGCGGCCATCATCGCGAGCATCATGATCAGGTCGTTGTGTGCTCCGCCCAGCGCGTACAGCACGTACAGCGGGTTGGCGCCGACGACGAGGATCGCGAGCACCGGATCCAGGCCGCGCGCACGCGCGCAACGCCAGGTCAACGCGAGCGTGCCGGCGCTCGCGAGCAGCGCCTCGAGCTTCATGCCCCACAGCGCACCCACCACGCCAAGCGGCGCGAGCGGATAGGAGAGCAGCGTGTACAGCGGCCCGTAGGCCGTCGCGACGTGATCCCAGTCGCGCCCGACGTAGCGGTAGATCGGGTCGTGATGGATCGCGATCGGGCCGTGCGTGTACGGGTTCAGGCCGTGCTCGACTGCCCATGCGGGCGTAGGCGATGTAGCTGAAGACGTCGGTCGAGATCAGGATCGGACCGGCGAACACGATCAGCTGCAGCGCCGCGACGAGCGCGATCGCCCAGCGTTTGGAGATCACGCCACCGAGGTAGCGCGGCTCGCGCCGTCGGCGCCGTCGGCGACACGACCGAGCGACCGGCGATCACGATCAGCCCGAGGTACGCGCCGCTCGAGACGAGCAGCGCGATCAGGAAGACGCGATAGCCGAGGCGCTCGCCGGCGCCGGTCAGCCAGCCGGCGATCTGCGGCGACTTCGGGATCAGCGGCGAGAGCCCGGCCGACCCGTCGATGACGACCTCCGCCGCGGCAGCTACGAGCAGCAGCGCGAGCAGCGTCGCGAGCGCGGGCACCCACCGCTCAGAGCGGACATGGGCGACGCCCACGCTCGCTCGGGGCGGCGACGCTCACGGAGCGGTGCAGCTCACAGCGCGGTCCACACGGTCTTTGTCTCGAGATAGGCCTCGAGACCGTCGTGACCGTGCTCGCGGCCGATGCCCGAGGCCTTGAAGCCGCCGAACGGAGCCGCCGGATCGACGACCCCCCAGGTGTTGATGTAGACCATGCCCGCGTGCAGCATCGCGGCCAGGCGATGGGCGTTGGAGACGTCGCGCGTCCACACGCCCGCCGCGAGCCCGTACTCGCCGTCGTTCGCGCGCGCGGCCACCTCCTCGAGGCTGTCGTACGGCGAGGCGACGAGCACCGGTCCGAAGATCTCCTCGCGTGCGATCCGCAGCTCGTCGGAGGTCGTGCTGAACAGCGTCGGCGCGACGAAGTAGCCGCCGCTGTCGGCGAGCGCAGCCTCGCCGCCGGCGAGCACCTCCGCGCCTTCGGCGCGGCCGGCGTCGATGTAGTCCATCACGCGCTCGCTGCTGCTCGGCCGAGACGAGCGGTCCGAGCTGCGTGGCGGCGTCGAGCCCCGGACCGAGGCGCGCGCTGTTGGCCGCATCGGCGAGCGCGCTCATGACCTCGTCGTAGCGCTCGGCAGGCGCGAACAGTCGCGAGCCGGCGTTGCACGCCTGGCCGGAGTTGAAGTAGATCGCCTGGAAGGAGCCCTTGACGGCGGCGTCGATGTCGGCGTCGGCGAGGATGATGTTCGGCGACTTGCCGCCGAGCTCGAGCGTGACGCGCTTCAGTGCCCGACCTGCCTTGGCGCCGATCTCGCGGCCGACGACGGTCGAGCCGGTGAAGGCGATCTTGTCGATCCCCGGGCTGTCCACGAGCGCCGCGCCGGTGCTGCCATCGCCTGTGAGCACGTTGAGCACGCCCGGCGGAAAGCCCGACCTCGAGCGCCAGCTCGCCGATGCGCAGCGCGCTCAACGGCGTCTGCTCGGCGGGCTTGAGCACGACGCGTGCAGCCCGCGGCGAGCGCGGGACCGAGCTTCCACGCGGCCATCAGCAGCGGGAAGTTCCACGGGATGATCTGTGCGCACACGCCGACCGGCTCGCGGCGCGTATAGCAGTGCATGTTCGGCGCGCTGACCGGCAGCACGTTGCCCTCGATCTTCGTCGGCCAGCCCGCGAAGTAGCGCAGGTGCCCGACCGCGCCGTTGACGTCGACGTACTGCGCGAGCCCGACCGGCTTGCCGTTGTCGAGCGACTCGATCTGCGCGATCTCCTCGGCGCGCGCCTCGATCGCGTCGGCCAGCGCGTGCATCAGACGCTCGCGTCCGGACGCCGGCATCGAGGACCAGGGACCGTCGCTGAACGCCGCGCGCGCAGCGCCGACCGCGCGCTCGACGTCCTCGGGCCCGGCGAGGGCGACCTCGGCGATCTCCGCACCGGTGGCGGGGTCAACGGTGGCGAACGTGCGGCCGTCCGCCGCATCGAGACGCTCGGAGCCGATCAGGAGACGGTGCGGCTGGGCGATGAACTCGCGCGCGCGGGCGCCGAGCGCCTCGGGCAGGGTATCTGCGGAGATAGTGGTCATGACGGGAGCGTACCTCGCGCAGCGCATATGCTGCGCTCATGGTGGAGCCCTCGAAGGCGGTGCTGGTAACCGGCTGCTCCTCCGGCATCGGCCGCGCGAGCGCGCTGCGTCTGTCGCAGGCCGGCTGGACCGTCTATGCGACCGCGCGGCGTCCGGAGTCGCTCGCCGAGCTCGCGCAGGCCGGATGCCGGACGCTCGCGCTCGATGTCACCGACGAAGACTCGATGCGAGCGGCGGTCGCGACCGTCGAGCAGGAGCACGGAGCCGTCGGCGTGCTCGTCAACAACGCCGGCTACAGCCAGGGCGGAGCGATCGAGACGGTGCCTATGGACGCCGTGCGTCGCCAGTTCGAGACGAACGTCTTCGGCCTCGTGCGCTTGACGCAGCTCGTGCTCGCGAAGATGCGCGCACAGCGGTGGGGCAAGATCGTCAACGTCGGCTCGATGGGCGGGCGCCTGACGTTCCCCGGCGCGGGGCACTACCACGCGACCAAGCACGCGCTCGAGGCGATCTCAGACGCGTTGCGCTTTGAGGTGCGTGGCTTCGGTATCGATGTGATCCTGCTCGAGCCGGGCCTGATCACGACCGAGTTCGGCCACGCCGCGACCGCCAGCATGCCCGCCCTCGGCGACGAGCAGGACCCCTACGCGAACTTCAACGCGGCCGTCGCAGCCGTGACCACGGGTGCCTACGACGGCCCGATGCGACGCCTCGGCGCCGGTCCGGAGCGGGTGGCAAAGGTGCTCGAGCGCGCGATCACACGCAGCCACCCCCCTGGACGGATCACGATCACGCCCTCGGCCAAGCTCTCGATCGCGACACGGCGGCTGCTGAGTGACCGCGCGTGGGACGCGGCGATGCGTCGCCAGTTCCCGCAGCCGCGCTAGGTTCAGAGCGCGGCGACGAGCGTCGGCTGACGGGTGCCCGACGGCAAACCCCTGGGCGTAGTCGACCCCGTAGCTGCGGAGCATGCCGATCGTCGTCTCGTCGCCGACGAACTCGGCGATCGTCTCGCCGCCCATGCCGCGCACGACGCCGGCGAGTGCCCTGACGAGCAGCTGGTCGGTGCGCGAGATCGGCAGGCGCCGGATGAAGTCGCCGTCGATCTTCAGATAGCTGTAGGGCAGGTGCCTGAGGTACTGGAACGAGCCGAAGCCGGCGCCGAAGTCATCGAGCGCGACGATCGCAGCCGAGCGCGTGCACGCCGGCGCAGAACGCGCGCGCGCTCTGCATGTCGGAGATCGCGGCGGTCTCGGTGATCTCGACGACCAGCTGCGACGGATCGGCCGCGTGCCAGCGCAGCCGCTGCTCGATGTAGGCGAGCAGCGTCTTGTCGGTGACCGACAGAGCGGACACGTTGACCGCGATCCGCGGCTCACGCTCGCCGGCGCTCGCCGAGCAGCGTCGCCACCTGGTCGAGCACCATGCGGTCGATCTCGCGGATCAGCCCGTAGCGCTCGGCGGCCGGCAGAAAGCGCCCGGGTGCGACCAGGCTCCCGTCCGGCTCGTCGGCGAGTCGCAACAGCGCCTCGTGGTGGGAGACGCTGCGATCGCTCAGGCGCACGATCGGCTGGAAGTGCAGCACGAACAGCTCGCCGTCGAGCGCGCGGCGCAGGCGCTCGAGCCACGGGCGCCGGTGCAGCCCCGCCGGCGAGCAGAAGCCTTCGCCGAGCACGCGGCCGTCGACGCGCTCGCGCATGCCGCTCGCGCCGCTGTTGGGGCGCCCCAGCAACAGGCGCGGAATCGCATCGGGGGTGGTAGAGCTCAGCATCGCCGCGAGTCTCTTCGACGGCGCGCCGGGCTCACCTGCCCTATGGGTGCGCCTGAACGTGGCGTCCTCACCTGCGCTTGGGCGGGACGTACGGTCGCCGCGCGCGGTCGGAGATCACCAGCAGCAGCGCCACGAGCACGAAGTTCATCACCACCGATGAGCCGCCGTAGGCGACGAACGGGAGCGTCACGCCGGTCAGCGGGATCACGCGCGTGACGCCGCCGACGATCACGAACACCTGCAGCGCGATGATGAACGACAGCCCCGTGGCGAGCAGCTTCGAGAACGAGTCGCGCGCGAGCACCGCCGTCTTCAGGCCGCGCGCAATGAACAGCAGGTACACGGCCAGCAGCGCCGCGGCGCCGACGAGACCGAGCTCGTTGACGATGACCGCGTAGATCATGTCGCTTTCGGGCACGGGCAGGATCGAGGACCCGTGCGTGCCGACGCGCAGCAGCGAGCGGTCGAAGCCGGTGCCGAGCAGGCCTCCGTCGGCCTGCGCGAACAGCGACTGCGCGAGCTGGTAGCTGCCGCCGTCGGCTTTGTTGTAGAGCGTCTCGTTGAAGGGGTGTTCCCAGGCGAGCACGCGTGCGTGCACGTGGCTGACGTGACCGATCGAGAACCAGGCGCCGAGCGCGAACAGCATCAGCCCGATCAACGGGAACGACAGGCGCCCGGTGGCGACGTACAGCAGCGCGAGGAACGCGCCGTAGAACATCAGCGAGGTGCCGAGCTCGCGCGTCGAGCAGCAGCGTCGCCATCGCCGCACCCCACACGATCAGCATCGGCCCGAACTGCTTCATCGGCGGGATCGTCAGGCCGAGCACGCGCCTGCCCGCCGTCACGAGGATCTGGCGGTTGTCGCGCAGATAGCTGGCGAGGAAGATCACGATCGCGACCTTGGCGAGCTCGGCGGGCTGGAAGGACACGCTGCCGACGTGGATGTCGAGATAGGCGCCGTTGACCTGCTCGCCGATGCCGGGCAGGCGCGGCAGCACCGTGATGCCGATGGCGACCAGCGCGATCGTGTAGCGATAGCGTTCGAGCACGCTGACACCGCGCTTGCGCAGCGCGAGGATCGTCGCCGACGAACAGCACCAGCCCGAGCACCATCCACTGTGCCTGCTGGCGCGCGAGCGTCGGTTCGATGCGGTAGACCATCACGATCCCGACGCTGGCCAGCACCGCCACCAGCGGAAACATGTAGGGGTCCGCGTTGGGCAGCGCGTAGCGGATCACGAGGTGCGCGGCCAGGCACAGGCCGAGAAACACCGCGCCGTAAGTGAGCGACACGCTGGAGGCATGGTTGAGCGTCAGGTTGGTCGCGCCTCCCGGCGCGTTACGCGATGCCTGGATGAAGATCGCAGTGAAGCCGGCCGTCACCAGCAGCGCCGAGGGCACGAGGCCGAGAAGCTCGCGATTACGGGGGCTGAGCATCCGCCCGAGGGTATCCATCGACCCGGCGCGTGTGCTCCGGTCCGGCCGCTACGCTTGCTCGCGAGCGCGTCGCCCGCCGAGGCGAGCTCGACCTCAGGCCTGATGAGCTGCCACGTGCCGATAGCCCATGAATGACGAGCGTCCACCGTCGCTGTGGTGGCGCATGTGGAAGCGGTTTGCGATCGCCAGCGGTTCTGATCGTGGTGCTCAGCGGAGCCGCGACCGCGACCGTGGCGCTGAACAAGATCACGACGCTCGCCGACGAGGTGTTCCCGAAGCTCAGCAAGATCGAAGCGCCCAAAGGCCTCGTCACGCCGGAATACGGAGGCGGGCCGCAGACCTTCCTGATCCTCGGCTCCGACAGGCGCGACGGGCTCCAAGAACGTGGAAGACAAAGACTCAGCTCCGCACAGCGACACGATCCTGCTGGTGCGCTTCGACCCCGAACAGGGCCAGACGTCGGTGCTGTCGATCCCGCGCGACCTGATGGTCAACATCACGACGCCCTCGGGGCAGGTCGACCCCGAGCAGAAGATCAACGCCGCCTACACGATCGGCAGCCAGATCGGCGGCCCGAACGAGGCGAGCGTGCTCGCGGCCGAAACGATCAAACACGAAGTCTTTCCGGAACTACAGCTCAACGGCATCATCGACGTCAACTTCAGCGGCTTCATCAACGTGGTCGACACGCTCGGCTGCGCCTACGTGAACGTCGACCACCGTTACCTTCACGAAAAAGGTGAAAACGGTGAAGAATATACGACGATCAACCTCGAGCCGGGCTACCAGCGGCTGTGCTACGAAAACGCCCTCGACTACGTGCGCTACCGCCACGACGACTCAGACTTCGTGCGCGTCGCCCGTCAGCAGGACTTCCTGCGCGACCTGCGCGAGCAGATCGACCCCAGCAACGAGCTCGGCCAGATCGACACCGTGGCGAAGGCGGTGGGGCACGCGATCAGGACCAACTTCCGTCCGTCGGCGAGCGAGCTGATCCTGCTTTCCAAGCTGATCGCCTTCTCGCAGGCCAAGCCGCTGCGCCAGGTGAAGTTCATGACGAACAACGTCGACGCACAGCTGGGCGGCGTCGACTACGTCACCTCGACCCCGAACTGGAGAAAGAAACCCTCGAAACCTTCCTCAACGGCCACGAAGAACTGCACCTGCCGGCTTCGACGAAGCACAGCGCGCATAGCTCGCACCACTCGCGCCACGCTCACCACAGCCACCACCACAGCAGCGGCTTCTCGGCGGCGGCTTGAACCTCGTGGCGACATCGCCGGCGGGCGAAGACGAAGCTCGTCAAAGCCGCCCCGGAACGTGCCGTTCCCGGTGCTCTACCCGAAGCTGCAGACGGGCCAGTCCGAACAGCAGCAGGTACGCGCGTACACGCTCAAGAACCAGCAGAACATACCCCACCACGCCTACGTCGTCGTCTGGCGCCAGAACCAGGTCGAGCGATGCCTACTACGACTTCGAGGGCACTGACTGGCTGAACCCGCCGCTGTTCGCTCACGCGCGCACGCAGGTGATCGACGGGCGCAGATACGAGTTCGTGGACGACGGCGCGCACATCCACGTCATCGGCTGGCGCTCGGGCAACGTCCTTTACTGGCTGACGAACACGCTGCTGGAGGAACTGTCGAACTCGCAGATGCTGGCGATCGCCAAATCGGCGCAGCCGCTGCACTAGCGCTCCGCCGTCGAGTCGATTGCGGCGCGGCGCTTCGCGCGGGCGCCGCAATCGACTCGACGGCTCCGCTTGGCCTAGATCTCGAGACGAGCGCTCAGCTGGATGCGGCGGCGGCTTGGTCGAGCGCGGCGTTGACCAATGCGTCGGCGTCGTGCGTTCTGGGCCCGGGGCACGGTCCGGATGCTCCACCTCTCGAAGCCCCGCAGCGCCTGCATCGCCTCGAGGTGCAGGGGGCGCATCGCCGGGTGCTTGACCTTGTAGATGCCCTGCACCTGCTTGGCGATCAGCTCGGAGTCGCCGATGACCTCGACCTCGCTCGCGCCGAGCTCGCGTGCCCGCGCGAGGCCGAGCAGCAGGGCGCGGTACTCGGCGACGTTGTTCGTCGCGGTGCCGAGCAGCTGCGCACGCTCGTCGACGTGCTCGCCGTCGGGCTTGGCGATGACCGCCGCGGCCGCCGCGGGACCGGGGTTGCCGCGGGCGCCGCCGTCGACGTGGACGATCAACTTCATCGCGCCGGGATCATGAAGGGCGCCGGGGACGCGGCGCTCGGGTGCAGTCCGGTCGGCGGCGCTTTGCAGGCGTTATGAGGCCTGCGCGAGCGGCAGCAGATCGCCGGCCACGCGCGCACGACGACGGTCGCGCACGACGCGCCGCTGACCCTCGCCGCTGGAGGACGCGCCCGTGGCGGCGTAGCGAGCCCGCCGATCGAACTCGCGCCGGTCGACGATCACGGTGACGTTCGCGTCGCCGCTGTAGTGCTCGACGAGCTTCGGATACAGCTCATCGGCTAGCGGCCTGGGTACCACGCAATAGATCATCTGAACCGTGATCTTACTCTCCGAGCGCCAATCCGCAAGCGGATCTCACGAAATCGTCACGCGGACGCCAGTACCAGCGCGCCGGACTCGGCGGCCGCGGCGTTCGCCCGCCGGTCCTCGCGGTCCAGCTCCGCGAGCTCGGTTCCCTGCGCGATCACCTGCGCCTCCGCCACCGGTTCGCTGAGGTCGACCTCGTAGCGGTACCAGCAGAGCTCCCAGGCGACGACGATCGAGACGACGCTTGCGAGGTGTTCGGCCGAGCGCACCGTGACGGTCGGCACGCCGAGCGAGCGCGTGACGCCGGCGACGCGGCGCGGGAACTCGCTCGCGTTGAAGACGGCGATCGCTTCCTGCACATATGCCGAGGGCTCCTCGATCGCTGCGTGCTCGTGCCCGTGCCCCTCCGCGTGCGACGGCGCCGGGACATCCGCGTCGGCCCCGGACGGCGCCGTCTCGGTGCCGCCTGGCGTCGCCTGCCTGTCCGGCTCGGTGCCCCCCGGCGCGGCGACGGGCTGCGCGTGGCTTGCAGCAGCGGCGCTGTGAGACGTCTGGGGGTCGGCTGCCTCGGCGAACAGGTCGTACGGCTGCGCAGCCTCCTCGGCGGCCAGAGTGGCAGACGCCCCTGGCGGCCGCGCGACCTGGCGCAGCCGCTCGAACAGGCTTCGTCCGCGCCGCGCGCGCATCGGCGGCAGCGTCAGCGACTGGCTGTCGCTCTCTCGCAGCCAGCCCTCGTGCGCGGCGCGCGGCGCGCACAGCTCGCACACGATGCGTCGGCGCCCGGCACCGATGAACACGTCCGGCTGCTCGCCGCGCAGCAGCCGCCGCTCACACACGTCACACTCGACGTCCGGCTGCGAGGTGACGATCGTGCGCGTGGCCATCGGCCCTGCAGACTAGCTGGCCCCGGCCCCGGGAGCAAATTACGGTCGTCTACGCGTGGACGGCGGGGCGCTCGCTGCTGGCCTGCTCGATGACCTTCTGCGCGAGGTGCGCAGGCAGCTCCTCGTAGCGCAGGAACTCGAGCGTGTAGTCGCCCTGTCCCTGGGTGATGGAGCGCAGATCCGGCGCGTAGGTGAGCATCTCGGCCATCGGCACCTCGGCCCGGATCTCGGTCATGCTACCGGCTGGCTCCATGCCGAGGGGGTGCCCGCGGCGGCTGTTGAGATCGCCGATGACGTCGCCGACGTGCGCGTCGGGGACGGACAGTGTGACGAGCATGATCGGCTCCAGGAGCACGGGGTCGGCGAGCTCGAGCGCCTGCTTCATAGCCTGCAGGCCGGCGAGCTTGAACGCGATCTCGGAGGAGTCGACGGAGTGGTGGGCGCCGTCGAACAGCCGCACGCGCACGCCCTTGACGGGGTAGCCGGCGAGGACGCCGGCGTCCATCGCTTCGCGCACCCCCTTCTCGACGGCGGGGATGAACGAGCCGGGGATCACGCCGCCCTTGATGTTGTCGACGAACTCGAAGCCGTCGGAGCCGTCGCCATCGCTGAGCGGCGCGACCTCGATGTGGCAGTCACCGAACTGACCGCGCCCGCCGGACTGCTTCTTGTGGCGCCCGTGCGCGGCGGCGGTGGCACGAATCGTCTCCTGGTAGGGAACGCGCGGGCGGCGCAGATCGACCTCTACGCCGAAGCGGTCGCGCAGGCGGTCGATGATCACTTCGACGTGCACCTGCGAGAGGCCGGCGACGATCTGCTCGCCGGTCTGCTGGTCGCGGTGCAGGTCGATCGTGGGATCCTCCTCCTGCAGCCGGCGCAGCGACGAGAGCACCTTGTCCTCGTCGCCACGGCTCTTGGGCGCGACGGCGAACGCCATCACCGGGGAGGGCAGCCTCAGGCGCGGCATGTCGATCGGCTCGTCGCGATCGGCGAGCCAGTCGCCGGCGCGGGTCTCCTTGAGCTTGGCGACGGCGCCGATGTCGCCTGGCCCGAACTCCTGCGACGTGTTGGGCGTCCTTGCCGGCGAACACGACCAGCTGGCCGATGCGCTCCTTGGCGTGGGCGCGCGTGTTCAGCACCTGGCTTTCCGCCGACAGCGTCCCCTGGTAGACGCGCAGCAGGTTGATGCGCCCGGCGAACGGGTCGGCGCGCGTCTTGAACACGTAGGCGAACAGCTCCCGGTCCTCCGCCGGCGCGAGCTCGACTTCGCCGACCACCAGCGCGCCGTGCTTGACCGGCGAGGGCAGGTCCTCGACGATCGCGTCGAGCAGGCGCGTCGTGCCGAGGTTGCGCGTGGCGACACCGCATACGACCGGGAAGATCTTGCCGTGGTTGGTGCCCTCCTTGAGCGCGTCGACGATCTCCTGGTGGGAGATCTGCTCGCCCTCGAGGTAGCGCTCCATCAGCGCGTCGGACACTTCGCAGACCTCGTCCATCAGCTTCTCGCGATATTCGGCCGCGCGCTCTTGGAGCCCGACTGGGATCGGGATCTCGTCCGCGGCGCCGCGCTCAGGAGTGGGTTGTGCGCGAAACGCCTTCATGTCGACGAGGTCGATGACACCCTCGATGTCGTGCTCGGCGCCGATCGGGATCTCCGTAGCGACGACGTGCGGACCGAAGGCGGACTTGAGCTGGTCGAGCGTGCGATAGAAGTCCGCGCGCTCGCGGTCGAGCATGTTGACGAACAGCATGCGCGCGATGTCGAGCTCGGCTGCACGCGCCCACAGCCTGGCGGTCGAGACCTCGACGCCCATCACGGCGTTGACGACGAACACGGCGGACTCGCACACGCGCAGCGCACCGAGCGCGTCGGCGATGAAGCTCGGCTCGCCGGGGGTATCCAGCAGGTTGATCTTGCGCTCCTGCCACTGCAGCGAGCTGAGCGTCGCGGAGATCGACATCTGGCGCGCCTGCTCGTCGGGATCGGAGTCCGACACGGTCGTGCGCTCCGGCACGGAGCCGAGGCGGCCGATCGCCCCCGACTCGAACAGCAGCGCCTCATGCAGCGAGGTCTTCCCCGACCCGCGATGTCCGACGAGGGCCACGTTGCGAATACGATCCGCTGGGGGGTGCATGAGTGTCTCCTTCTTCGGGTGCGAGCACCATAGCGCCGGCCTTCGGCGAGCGCTAGTGCTGTTCGACACTCATTTGGCGGCTAATCGTCGAAGGACTCCTCCTGCATACGCGAGCGCAGCCGCAGCACCGCCTTGGTGTGCATCTGCGAGACGCGCGACTCGGTCACGCCGAGCACCTCGCCGATCTCGCGCAGGGTCAGGTTCTCGTAGTAGTAGAGGGCGATGACGAGCTTCTCGCGCTCGGGCAGCTTGGCGATCGACTCGGCGATGCGGTCCTTGAGGTCGCCGACGTCGAGCGCGCGCGCGGGGTCGGGCGCGCCGGGGTCCTCGATCGTGTCCATCAGCGAGACCTGGTCGCCGCTGGAGTCGGACACGCTCCACAGCTCGTCGAGCGCGACGATCGAGGAGTGCGAGATCGCGAGCAGCGATTCGTTGAGTTCCTCGACGGTGATGCCGAGCTCGTCGGCGAGCTCCTGGTCGGTGGGCGCGCGCTGCAGCGTGTGCTCGAGCTTGGCGTTCGCGCGCTCGACTTCGCGCGCGCGGGCGCGCACGCTGCGCGGCACCCAGTCGAGCGAGCGCAGCTCGTCGATGATCGCGCCCTTGATGCGCATGATCGCGTAGGTCTCGAACTTGATGTCGCGGGAGAGGTCGAAACGCTCGATGGCGCTGATCAGGCCGACCAATCCGTAGGAGATGAGGTCGGCCTCCTCGACGTGCGGCGGCAGGCCGGCGGCGGTCCGCCCGGCGACGTACTTGACCAGCGGCGAGTAGGCGACGACGAGCCGCTCGCGGACGCGGCTGTCTCCATCGGACTTATAGCGCCGCCAGAGTTCGCGCAGCTCGATCGGTTTGACGTTCGTCTCCAGGGTTCCATCCCCCCTATGGGCGGGTGGGCATCTCAATCACGCCCGAGGGTGACTGCGCTGATAGGCGGTTCTGAGCCTGGCGGACTCTACCCGAGTGTATATCTGGGTGCTCGATACGCTCGCGTGTCCGAGTAGCTCCTGAATACTGCGAAGGTCAGCGCCGCCGTCCAGCAGGTGCGTGGCGAAACTGTGACGCAGCGCGTGCGGCGAGGCGCCCTCACCGACACCGATGCGTTTGGTCCACATGCGCAGACGCCGGCGCACGTCGCCGGTTCCCAGCGGACGCCCGGTCTTGCTGAGGAACAGGGCATCCGCTGCGGCGGGCCGAGCCGCGGCCACGGCCGCGGACGGCGCTGCGACCGGGGCGGCCTGTTCGACGAGCTTTGCGCGCCCGCGCTCGAGGTAGGCCCTGACGGCTGCCATCGCGGGCTCGCCGACGGGCAGGAAGCGCGTCTTTCGTCCCTTGCCCTCGACCCGCAGCTGCTCGCCGTCGTGGTCGACGTCGTCGAGGCTGAGCGAGACGAGCTCCTCGGCGCGCAGCCCGCACGAGTAGGCGAGCTCGAAGATCGCGCGATCGCGCAGCTCAAGGGGGTCAGACGCGGGAAGTGCGTCGAGCAGATCCTTGGCCTCGCGCGCGCTGAGCACGCGAGGCAGGTAGGAGCCACGACGGGGCGTCGAGACGAGGTCGGCTGGATTCTGGGGGATGTGCCCGTGCTCGCGCTGGCTGGCGAACAGCGCGCGCAGCGCCGCGAGCTTGCGCGCGGAGGTGCTCGGGGCGACGCCCTCCCCGGCCGGCGGGCGCTCTGAGAGGTGGGCGATGTAGCGGCGCACGGCCTTCGGGTCGACGTCCGCGGGAGCGAGTCCGCAGGCGCTCGCCCACTGCGCGAACTGTGCGACGTCGAGCGTGTACGCGTGGCGGGTGCGCGCCGCCGCGTCGCGACGGCGCAGGTCGCCCTCCAGGAGCGCGCTCGCCTCGGCCCAGGCGGCGCGCAGCGACGCCCGCTCCCCATCCACCACCCCGTCCTGCGCTCCGATGCTCATCTCCCGCACTACTTCGCCGCGTGCGATGCTCCGCCTGCCTGGGCGGGCGGGGTGGATCGCGCGCAAGGGCACTTGCGCGCAGAGAGCTCTGCGCCGACGGGCGCGTCTTGCCGGTGTTTTGCCTTCCTTGGACCGCGTAGTGCGATCCTTATACCCGCTTTACTGAGGGGATCGCGGGCTGCACGACCGCGCCCGGCGAAGGCGGCCGGGGCTGCAGTACAGTCGGTGCGTGAGCGTCGAACCGCGCAGCGACACCGCGACGTTCGTTCCCGCTCCCGAGCACGCGGCATACGGCCCGGGCGCGCGCTCGCGCTGGCTGGACGTCGACTGGCGCAAGCATCAACACTGGCTTGTGATCGACGGCCAGCCGGTGAACACGATCGTGCTCGGCCCCGAGGGCGCTTCGGAGCAGGCGGACACCTCGCAGCCGCTGGTGTTCGTGCATGGGCTGTCGGGCTCGTGGCAGAACTGGCTCGAGCAGCTGCCGGTGTTGGCGGCCGAACGCCGCGTCGTGACGCTCGACCTGCCCGGCTTCGGCTACTCGCCGATGCCCGCCGAGCGGATCTCGATCTCCGGTTACGCGCGTCTGCTCGAGCGCCTGCTGGACACGCTTGAGATCGATGCCGCGGCGGTCGTTGGCAACTCGATGGGAGGCTTCATCGCCGCGGAGCTCGCGATCGCGTTTCCCCAGCGTGTCGAGCGCCTGGTGCTGATCTCCGCCGCGGGGATCTCCACGACCGCCGAAGCCCTGCCGCACACGGCGCGCGTCGTGCCGGCGATACGCCGTCTGGAACGTGTGCTGCTGGCGACCACCGCGTCGGTTGCCGCCAAATCCGACACGGTCGCGCGGCGCGCGCGCCTGCGCGAGGCGCTGCTGAACGTCGTCGTGCGCCACCCGGGCCAACTGCCGGCGCCCCTGGCCGCCGAGCAGCTGCGCGGGGCCGGCAAGCCCGGCTTCGTCCAGGGTCTGGAGGCGGTGCTCGACTACAACATCCGCGAACGCCTACCGGAGATCGCGTGCCCGACCCTGATCGTGTGGGGCGACCGCGACCGCTTGATCACGGTGAGAGACGCGGATGTGTTCGAGGAGCTGATCCCGAACTCGCGCAAGGTCGTGTTCGAGGACACCGGCCACATGGCGATGCTCGAGCGCCCGGCGGCGTTCAACGCACTGCTTGAAGACTTCCTCGGCGAGTAGCAGGCACGCGCCGTGCCAGCGACTTCCTAGCGGGCGATTGCGCCTTCGGCGGCGCTGCCGACGAGCTTGGCGTACTTCTGGATCGCGACGTCGATGTGCTGGTCGGCGCGCGGCGGCTGGCGGTAGGCGCTGATGCGGGCCGCGATCTGCTCGTCGCTCAACGCGACGTCCAGACGGCCCGTGTCCGCGTCGATCGTCAGCTCGTCACCGTTGGCGAGCGCGGCGATCGGGCCACCGCGTATGGCCTCTGGCGCGACGTGGGCGACCATGAAGCCGCGCGTGGCGCCGGAGAAGCGTCCGTCGGTTATCAGCGCGACCAGTTCGCCGAGCCCCTCCCCCACGATTGCGCCGGTGACCGACAGCATCTCGCGCATGCCGGGACCGCCGGCGGGCCCCTCGCCGCGAATCACGACCACGTCGCCCGCCTGGACCTCGTGCGCGAGCACGGCGGCCATCGCCGCCTCCTCGCCGTCGAACACCCGCGCGGGCCCGACGTGTTTGCGACGCTCGTGGCCGGAGAGCTTGACGACGCAGCCGTCGGGGGCGACGTTGCCGCGCAGGATCGCGAAGCCGCCGGTCGCTTTGATCGGCTCATCGAGCGGCCGTACGACGCGCTGACCGTCGGTCTCGTGCGCTTCTGCGGCGTGCTCGCCGATCGTTCTGCCGGTGACGGTCGGCGCATCGGCGTTGAGGATGCCGGCGTCCTTCAGGCGGGCGAGCACGAGCGGCACCCCGCCCGCTTCGTAGAGCTCGGTCGCGACGTACTGCCCGCCGGGCTGCAGGTCGCACAGCAGCGGCGTGCGCTCGGAGATCGCCTCGAACTCGTCGATCTCGAGCGGCACGCCCATTTCGCGCGCGACCGCAAGCAGGTGCAGCACGCCGTTGGTCGAGCCGCCGCTGGTGGCGACCGCGGCGATCGCGTTTTCCAGCGCGGGCTTGGTGATGATCTCGCTGGGCAGCTGACCGCGACGCAGCACGTCCATGACGAGTTCGCCGCACGCTTTGGCGACGTCGAGCTTGCGTCCGTCCTCGGCGGGGACCATCGCGGAGCCCGCCGGGGAGATGCCGAGCGCCTCGAAGGCCATCGCCATCGTGTTGGCGGTGAACTGGCCGCCGCAGGCGCCGGCGCCGGGCGAGGCGACCTCCTCGAGCTCGTGCAGCTCCTGCTCTGTGATCTTGCCCGAGGCGAACGCGCCGACCGCCTCGAAGACCTGCTGGATCGTGACCTCGGCGCCCTTGTAGTGGCCCGGCTTGATCGAGCCGCCGTACAGCATCAGGCCGGGGATGTTCAGGCGCGCGAGCGCCATCACGGTCCCGGGGATCGTCTTGTCGCAGCCGGAGATCGTGACGAGCGCATCGAAGAGGTGGGCGCTTGCGACGAGCTCGATCGAGTCGGCGATCAGCTCGCGTGAGACCAGCGACGCGCGCATGCCGGAGGTGCCCATCGTGATGCCGTCGGAGATCGCGATCGTGTTGAGCTCCATCGGCGTGCCGCCGGCGGCGCGGATGCCCTCCTTGACCTTGGCCGCGAGCACGCGGTTGTTGAAGTTGCACGGCATCGTCTCGATCCACGAGTGGGCGACGCCGACGATCGGCTTGGCGAGGTCCTCGGCGGAGTAGCCGATCCCGTGCAGGTAGGCGCGCGCGGCCGCCCGCTCTGGCCCCTCGGTGAGGGCGCGGCTGCGGTGCTTTACGTCGAAGCTCGCAGGTGGTGCTCACGCGGCGCGCACACTACCGGCACGGCGCTCGCACAGCGCTCGCTCCCAGCGATTCAGGCGCGCCAGGTCGCGTCGAACCCTGTCGGGGTCGACCTGGCGCCCCGGCAGGTGCATGTTGGCCTCGCCGACAGCCGGCGCTCGTCGGCGGTCAGCGCCATCCACTTGGCGAGCACGTCGTCGGAGTCGGGCAGCCGCGCGCTGCCGTAGGGCTTGGACATGTCGGGGAACGCGACGCAGTACTCGTTGAGCAGCTCGCCGGTGGCGGGCACGTACGCGACGATCGGCTTGTGCGGATAGATCAGGTAGGCGTATGACGCCTCCGCGCCGGCTGCGCCGTGGGCGCGCGCGCCGAGGCCGCCCCACACGCGCAGGAAGCCGAGCTCGCGGTACATCGCCCAGTCGTGCTCGGTGACGCACGAGCGCAGCAGCGCGCGCGCACGCCGCTCGGCACGACGTTCGCGCCCGGGGTCATAGCCGACCGGTGCGCTCCCACGCCTGCCTGTGCCCTCAGGGTATGCGCCGCCCACAGCTCGCGAGCGCGCGTGAGCCCGCGCTTGAGCGTCGGCCGCGCGAGCTCCCACAGCAGCACCACCAGCACGATCGCGGCAGTGCCGAGTGGGAGTCCCATCGCCGGCTAGCGCGTGGGCCGCAGTGCGCCGCCGGCGGCCCGTGGAAAGAAGATCACGCGCTCGGCGTCGCGCGGCACCTCGTCGAAGCTCTTGACGAGCTCGGCCTCGCGGCGTCCGCCGGGAGCGTCTGTCGGCACGGCCGCCCACATCCCGGCGTCGAGCTCGCGACGGAACGCCTCGATCAGCTCGCGCTCCTGCTCGGGGACCTCCACGTCACCCTCGGCGAGAACGATCTCGCCATGACCGGGCTTCATACGCAGCAGCTTCATCGTCGACCGATTATGCCAAACGGGAGGGCGGGCACTCACCGATTGCCGCGCCGCCGGGCGATCTGCAGCACGTCGACCGGCCCGGCGCCGGCGCCGACGTCGCGCAGGCCGGCGGCGACCGCTACTCCCGCGAGGCGCCGAGCGGCGCGCGCCGCCTCGAGCGGGGCATGGCCGAGGGCAAGCTGCGCGGCGAGCACCGACGAGTGCGTGCAGCCGGAGCCGTGCGCGGCGCCGTCAGGGTGACGCTCGCCCTCGATCTCGATCGCCCGCCCGTCGCCGGCGGAGTCCAGAAACAGGTCGGCCGCGCGCTCGCGGTGGCCGCCGGTGAGCACGACGATGCGAGGCCCGAGCGCGAGCAATGCCCGCGCGAGCGCCTCGACCTCGCGATCCTCATCGCCCTCCCCAGCGGGCTCGCGGCCGACGAGCGCGCGCGCCTCGGGCAGGTTCGGCGTCAGCACGGTGGCGCGCGGCAGGATCTCGCGCACCAGCGTGTCGCGGGCATCCGGCGCGAGCAGCGGCGCACCCGACTCGGCGACCATCACGGGATCGACGACCACGGGCGTGCCGGCGGGCAGCTCGTCGAGCGCCGTCGCAACCGCCAGCGTCACCTCGGCGGTGCCGAGCATCCCGACCTTGACGGCATCGACACCGATGTCGGACGCGACGGCGCGCACCTGCGCGAGGACGATCTCGGGCGGCACCGTGTGCACGACGTTGACGCCGACGGTGTTCTGGGCGGTGATCGCGGTGATCGCGCTCGTGCCGTGCACGCCGCAGCGCGCGAACGCCTTCAGGTCGGCCTGGATCCCGGCGCCGCCGCCGGAGTCCGAGCCCGCGATCGTCAGTGCGACCGGGGTGCGTGGCGGCCGCGCCCCCGAGCCGGCGCTGCTCACCGGACGCCGTTGGCGTCCGGCGGCGCGGAGGACTCGCGCAGCTCGCGCGGGATGCGGATCGAGTAGATGCCGATCGCGGTCACGAGCAGGCGCTCGTGCTCGTCGCGAACCTCGGATTTCATGATCCCGACGGTTCTGTTGCGCCGGTCGAGCACGGTCCTGCAGACGACCTCGCCTGCGGTCGCGGTCTGGATGTAGTTGATCGAGATGTTGATCGTCGCGATACGCTCGTTGAGCGTGGTCTGCACCCACAGCGTCGAGCCCATGCAGTAGTCGACCATCGCATACGTGGCGACCCCCGAGAGCAACCCCCCGCGGTTGATCAGCTCGGGTCGGATGTCCATGCGAACTGTCTGCGCGTCCTCCCAGCGCAGCCCCATGAAGCCGCTGACGCCGTCCAGCGAGCTCGCTCCGCCCGTTCGCGGGTCCTGGCCCGTGCGCGGGCCCTCGTCGCTCCCGGCGCGATCGCCTGCAGCACCATCGGCCGAGCTGGTCGGATCGTCGCGCACGAGCCTCAGCGTACGCGACGTGACGAGATGAGCCTCGCCGCATCGGCGCGGCTTGACATTGTCCATAATCTCGATATTATCAGTGCACAATATCGGCTCAACGATTCTCGGTCTCTGTTTTCCAGGCGTTCGCAAGTATGGATCCGCACGGGCGGTGGAGCCTCTCCCGACCGCCGCCGTGGCTCTGCAATGCGGTGTCTCGGCTGGTGCAGCGGCGCGATGTCGATGGGTCTAACGTTGCTGTCGCACCTCCCGACCGGAGGCATGTGCCTCCCCGGCCGGGCAAGCCACCGGATCGAGGCCGTTCGAGCGCGATCCGACACCCCCGACAAATCGATCACAGGGGAACCACATGCCCAGGATCATCGTCACAACCGACCCCGTTTCATCCGAGCCGACCGACGAGAGCCCGGTGCTGCTCGAAGAGCACGTGCACTCGGTCCATCTGAGCAGCGGCCACGCCGCGGCACAGCTTGTCCAGCGGCTCGCGTGGGCCGTCAGCGACGCCGAGCACGCCGAGGACACACATTTGACACACGCAGCGAGCTGAATCGGCACACAGAGCTACCCGGCGTCACACCTGCGGGCCTAGCGTGCCATGCGTGCGCGCTACACGGCCCACCACCAGGCGCTCCGGCGGCGAGCGCGCTGCTTCTCGAGACCACGAGGATCCGCGGCGCGTGCTCGGGCGGCTCGGCGAGGAGCTCGCCGCGGCGCACCTCCGTCGCCTCGGCTTCGCGACGCTGGCGCGCAACGTCCGTACCAGGCACGGGGAGATCGACCTGATCGTCTTCGACGGGCGCACGCTCGCGTTCGTGGAGGTCAAGACCCGTCTCGCACGGTCCGTGGGGCAGCCGCTCGGCCCGGGGAGCAGCCGCTGGCGTGGCTGCGTCCGCGCCAGCGAGCACGCATCCGGCGACTGGCGCGCACGTGGCTCAGCGACTCGAGCAACGCGCGGCCGACGGCGGGCACGATCCGCTTCGACGCGATTGGCGTGACCGTCGATCGCGGCGGCCAGCTCGTTGCGCTCGAGCACGTCGAGGGCGCGTGGTAGCTACAGCGCGAGCTGCTGGTAGGCGAGCGACTGAAACGACATCCTGTGCAGCGGCGAGACGCCCTGACGCAGGATCGCCTCGCGATGCGAGGGCGTCGAGTAGCCGACGTGCTCGGCGAAGCTCCACCCAGGATGCTGAACGTCGGCGTGGTGCATGAAGCGGTCGCGGGTGACCTTCGCGACGATCGACGCGGCGGCGATCGCCGCGCTGGTGGCGTCACCGTCGACGATCGCACGCTGCGGGTGCTCGAACTCGGCGACCGAGAACCCGTCGAGCAGGCACAGCACCTCGCCCGAGACCCCCGCGGTGGCGCCGCGGACCGCGTCACGCAGAGCCGCGAGGTTCGTCTTGTGCAGTCCGCGCGCGTCGATCCCGCGCACGCAGCGCGAAACCACGACAACCCTGGCGGCGCTGCGCATGACGAGCGGGTAGAGCTCCTCGCGCGCTTGCGGAGTGTGCTGCTTGGAGTCGTTCAGCGCTCCGAGCGCGCGCAGCTCGCGGGTGGTGAGCGCGTCGTAGTCGAACAGCACGCTGGCGGCGACGAGTGGCCCGGCGAGGCAGCCGCGCCCAGCCTCGTCGGCGCCGGCGACGAGCCGAAAACCGAGCCGGCGGTCGAATGCGAACAGCCGTCTGCCGCTGCTCGCGCGGCGGGCGCGGCGCCGCGCGCGCGCCGATGAGCCGGCGCCGGACGCTCGGGCTGGGCTCATGACGCCCTCAGCACGCGCGTCGCCGTCGCTAGAAGATGCCGATGCGGTCGGGGGGCCAGTAGGTGGCGATCGCCTGTCCGATGACCCATGCGGTGGGGACGGGTCCCCAGAACCTGCTGTCGTCGGATTCGCCACGATTGTCGCCCATCATGAACCAGTGACCGGCGGGAATCTTGATCGGCGTCGGGAAGTTGCACTCGGGGCTGACCCCGCATTCGCGAATGTAGGAGTCCTGCTCACGCACGAACTGGCTGGCGCCGGCGGCCTTGCGATAGACGTGACCTTCCTTGACGTAGATTTCGTCGCCCGGGCCGGCGACGACGCGCTTGATGAAGTTGACGCTCGATTCCTTGGGCACCGGTGTGGAGCATGCGGCGCCGCCGAGCTTGATCACGTGCGGCACGGGTCCGCACTCCTCCTGCTCAGCGCCTTCCGGGGGGTGGAACACGGCGATCTCGCCGACGTGGGGTTCGCCGAAGTCCATGGCGATGCGGTTGACAAGCACGCGCTGGCCGACCGCGAGCGTCGGCTCCATCGAGCCGCTCGGGATCTTGTACGGCTTGACGATGAAGGCCTGGATGCCCAACGCCAGGCCCAACGCGACGACGACGATCACGACCAGCTCGATGATCGAGCCGGCGGTGGATTTGGACTTTCGCCGTCTTTTCTTGGTACCGGGCGGCGGCTCAGCGCTTCCGTTGCGCTTCGAGCGCCCGCCTGACTGTAAGTCGGCTGCCTCGCCCTTGCCGGTCTTGGCGGTGAGCTTCACGCCGGTTGATCGCCGGCGGTAACGCCTCCTCGGGCGTCGCCGGCATCGGAGGAGGGATCGGCGTCGGCCGCGCTCGCGGCGGAATCGGCCTCAGCCGTGCCCGCTGCAGCGTCCTCGGCGCTCGTCTCCGGCCCCCCGCCGGTCTCGCCGTCCGCCGTCCCGCCGCCGCCGTCGTCGGCGTCGACGTCGACGTTCTCGGTGACCGCCTCCTCCGCGGTCACCCCATCCGTGTCAGTCGCCGCTTCCGGCTCGACCGGCGCGTCCTGCACGAGCAGGCCCGGCTCGACCGTGACCTCGGGACCGGTGTAGCGGCGCTCGCGCACACGCGCGCGCTTGCCGACGCGGTCTCGCAGGTAGTAGAGCTTCGCGCGCCGGACGTCGCCGCGGGCGGCGAGCTCGATCCGCTCAATCTTCGGCGAGTGCAGTGGGAACATTCGCTCCACACCGACCCCGAAAGACTGCTTGCGGACCGTGAACGTCTCACGCGCACCGTGTCCCTGGCGCTTGATGACGACTCCCTCGAACACCTGAACCCGGCTGCGAGCGCCCTCGATCACCTGGAAGTGGACCTTGACGCGATCGCCCGGCGCGAACTCTGGGACGCGGCGCAGTTGCGCGCGCTCGATGGTTTCGATGACACTGCTCATGACGATTAAGGGAGGGCGCCCCTGAAGCTCTGAAAAACGCCCCACGATGGGGTCTCGGCCGGCGCGAGCAGCAATGGTAGCGGACAGTCGGCCCGGGCCGCCGCAGTCACTGCTCGTCGCGGCCCTGCGTAGGTGCGCCGCGCTCGCGGCTGCGCTCGCGACGCCACGCCGCGATCCGCTCGTGGTGGCCGGAGAGCAGCACGTCGGGAACGCGCCAGCCGCGATACTCGGCGGGACGGGTGTAGTGGGGATACTCGGGATTGCCCTCGAGCGCGGCGCTGAAGGACTCCTCGGTCGCGGAGCGCTCGTCTCCGAGCGCTCCGGGCAGCTTGCGCAGCACCGCGTCGCACAGCACCATCGCGGCGAGCTCGCCGCCGCTGAGCACGTAGCGACCGATCGAGACGACGTCGCTTGCGAAGTGCTCGACGATGCGCTCGTCGAAGCCCTCGTAGCGACCGCACAGCAGTGTCAGGGCGGGCTCGTCGGCGAGCTCCTCGACGAGGCGCTCGTCGAGCAGCGTGCCACCGGGCGCGAGCGCGATCACGCGTCGTTGCTCGCGCAGGGCGACCGGGTCGACGCCGTAGTGCGCACGCAGCGCGCTGTCGAGCACATCGACGCGGAGCACCATGCCGGCGCCGCCACCGAACGGTGTGTCGTCGACCTGGCCGCCGCTGAGCGGCGTGTGATGCGCGGAGTTCACGCACTCCAGGCACGTGCCTGCGGCGAGCACGTTCGCGACGTGACGCTGGGAGGAGAACCACTCGAACCACTCGGGAAAGAGCGTGAAGACGTCGATGTTCACGCGTCCGCCCCAGGCTCATCGGCGGTGCTCGACTCGCCGGGGTAGCGTGCGCGGCCACCGAGGTCGAGGAAGTCGAGGTCGACCTCGATCCGCCTGCGCGCAGACGCCACCAGGCGTACCGCGTCTTTGACCATCGGCACGAGATCACCTCGCCGCCGTCGGCGGCGAGCACTTCGAGCGCCTCGCACGAGGGCAGCTCGATCAGCCGCTTGACGCTGCCGAGCAGCTTCTCGCCGTCGAGCACCTCACAGCCCTCGAGTTCGTGCGCCCACCACTCGCCCTCGCCGAGCGTGGGCGCGTCGCCGCCGTCGACGAACAGCTCGGAACCGCGCAGCGCCTCGGCGGCGGAGCGCCCGTCGATGCCCTCCAGGCGCACGATCGGGCGCTGCTCGGTCCCGGCGCAGCGCACGATCGGCGCGGTGCGCCCGGCGAGCGTGACCGCGACGCCGAGCGCTCAGCAGCCGTGGGCGCGGGCGCGTCACGTAGAAGCTCCCGTCGAGCCCGTGCGGGCGACCGACGCGACCCGCCGGCAGGCTGTGGGGAGCGCTGCCCGACGCGCTCTGTGGCTCGGGCTCGCCCGCTTGACGCGTCAATCGACGATGTCGACGAGCACGTGGCTGCCCTCGCCGGCGGCCGCGGCTTTTACGACTGTGCGCAACGCGTGGGCGGTGCGCCCGCCCCGGCCGATCACCCTGCCGTAGTCATCGGCGGCGACGCACAGCTCCAGCACCACCGTGCCGTCGTCCTCATCGAACTGCTCCACCGCGACGGCCTCGGGATCATCGACCAGGCCTTCGGCGAGGTACTCCAGCAGCCGCCGGGGGTTCTCGCTCGCCATCTGTGCGCTGTCCGGGGCCCCTAGCCCGTCCGCGTCTCGATGCCCTGGATGCGGAGCAGCTTGCGGACCGTGTCCGAGGGCTGCGCGCCGCGCGCGAGCCAGCTGCGCGCGCGCTCCTCGTCGATCACGATCGTCGAGGGCTCCGTCTGCGCGTTGTAGTGGCCGATCGTCTCGATCACGCGACCGTCGCGCGGTGAGCGCTGGTCGGCGACGACGACGCGCCACATCGGGTCCTTCTTGCCGCCCACTCGCGTGAGCCTCAGCCTTACCGACACGTTTTCCTCTCTTAGCGCTCGGCTGACGGCGCGAGTTTCACGCCGGCGACCGCTGCCAGTTGCCTATTTCGCCTGCAGAGCTTAGACGGTGCGACCGGCCGAGGCCCCCGCGAGGCAATCCCGCAGCGCAAACGCACCCGCGTCGCAGCTCTCGCACACACGGCGCGGTCGCTCGCGCCAGCGTCACCGCGCGCCGCGCGTCAGCGCGCCGATGTCGGGCATCTTGCCGCGCCCGAGCTGGCGCATCACCTTGCGCATCTGCCCGAACTGCTTGACCAGCCGGTTGACCTGCTGGACATTCGTGCCGGACCCCCGCGCGATCCGCAGACGCCGCGAGCCCTTGATCAGCTCGGGGCGTCGCCGCTCTTCGGGGGTCATCGAGAGGATGATCGCCTGGATCCTGTCGAGCTCGCGTTCGTCGACCTTCATGTTCCTGAGTTGCTGCCCGCCCACCCCGGCGAAGCCGGGAATCATCCCGAGGACGCTTGTCAGCGGCCCCATTTTCCGCACCATCTTGAGCTGGTCGAGAAAATCGTCCAGACCGAACTCGTTGCGACGCAGCTTGCGTTCGAGCGCGAGCGCGTCGTCCTCGTCGAACTGCCGCTCGGCCTTCTCGATCAGCGTGAGGACGTCGCCCATCCCGAGTATCCGCTGCGCCATGCGATCGGGATGGAAGCGTTCGAACTGGTCGAGCTTCTCGCCTGTCGAGGCGAACATGATCGGCTTACCGGTGACCGCCTTGACCGACAGCGCTGCGCCGCCGCGCGCGTCGCCGTCGAGCTTGCTCATGAGCACGCCGTCGAACTGCACCGCCTTGGCGAAGCTCTCGGCGACGTTGACAGCGTCCTGCCCGGTCATCGCGTCGACGACCAGCAACACGTTCTGCGGTTTGACGGCATCTCGGATCCGCACCAGCTCGCTCATCAGCTGCTCGTCGACGTGCAGGCGCCCGCTCGTGTCGACGATCAGCACATCCTTGCCGTCCTGCTGCGCGCGCTCCAGCGCCCACGCCGCGATCTCAACCGGATCTCGGTCCGGGGCGGGTGGGCTCCGGTAATACACCTCGGCGCCGGCCTGCGCGCCGACCTTGATGAGCTGCTCGACGGCGGCTGGACGGTAGACGTCACACGCGGCCACCGCGACGCTCGAGGAGTGTTCCTCGCGCAGGTAGCGCGCGAGCTTCGCGGTGGCGGTCGTCTTGCCTGAGCCCTGCAGGCCCGCCATCAGGATCACCGTCGGCGGTTTCGGCGAGAAGCTCAGGGTCGGCGGCTCGTCGTCTGCCGCGCCGCCCATCAAATCGGTGAGCTCGTCGGCGACGATCTTCACGACCTGGTGCCCCGGGTTCAGGCCGCCGACGACCTCGGCGCCCAGACAGCGTTCCTTGACGCGCGAGGTGAACTCCCTGACTACCTTGAAGTTGACGTCCGCCTCGAGCAGCGCCAAGCGGATCTCGCGCATCGCCGCGTCGATGTCCTGCTCGGTCAGGGTCCCGCGCTGGCGTACGTCGGCGAGCGTTCCCTGGAGCTTCTCGGCGAGCGCGTCGAACATGTCTGTTTGATTCTCGCAGCCCGCAGCGTTCAGCTCACGCCGGCTTCATCGGTGTGGCGCCGCGAGCGGCCAGGCTGAGGGCCGGTGGCGTCAGCTCTCGTGCACGTCCGGCGTCGCCGGCGGACGCGCGGGTGAGTTGTTGCGGGCGGGCGCTGCAGGCGGCGCGGGCGGAGCTGGCGGGGCTCCATCGCCGAGCCGACCTCGCAGCGCCTCGCCGATGCCCCCGAACGCCTCGGCGAACTCGGAGGGCACGACGAACACCTTGTTGGCGTCGCCTTCTGCCAGCTGCGGCAGCATCTGCAGATATTCGTAGCTCAGCAGCGCGCGGTCCGGTTTGCCCTCGTGGATCGCGCTGAAGACCGTGTCGATCGCCTTGGCTTCCCCCTCCGCACGCAGGATCGCCGACTGGCGTGCGCCCTCGGCGTCGAGCACCGCGGCCTGCTGAGCACCCTCGGCGTTCAGCACAGCTGCCTGCTTGGCGCCCTCGGCGGTGAGGATCTGCGCCTGCTTCTCGCCTTCGGCGGTGAGGATCGCGGCGCGACGGTCGCGCTCGGCGCGCATCTGCTTCTCCATCGCCGTGCGGATGTCGGCGGGCGGGTCGACCGACTTGATCTCGACGCGGTTGATCCTGATGCCCCACTTGCCGGTCGCCTCGTCCAGCACCACTCGCAGCTCCGTGTTGACGTTCTCGCGCGCCGTCAGCGTCGCCTCCAGCGTCAGGCCGCCGATCACGTTGCGCAGCGTCGTCACCGTCAGCTGCTCGATCGCCTGCAGCGGGTTGGCGATTTCATATGTCGCTGAGCGCGGGTCGGTGATCGTGAAGTAGAGGACGGTTTCGATCCCGACGACGACGTTGTCTTCGGTGATCACCGACTGCGGCGAGAAGTTCACGACCTGCTCGCGCAGATCCACGAGCGGCTTCACGCGGTCGATGAACGGCGTGATGATCGTCAACCCGGGCTCCAGCGTGCGGCTGTAGCGACCGAGTCGCTCGACCACTCCCGCACGCGCCTGCGGGATGACGCGAATCGTGCGCGCCGCCACCGCGAGCACGAACACGACGAGCACAACGATGACGATGATGGCAACCATGACCGGTTCCTTTCGCTTTTTCTTCCCCTGAAAGCGTATCCCTAAAAGACGCGCCCAAAGCCTCGCGCAGGCCCTCGGCCGCCTCAGTGCATGACCAGGGCTGTCGCGCCCTTGATTTCCACGACCTCGACGCGCTCGCCGACGTTGATCACCTCGTCCTCGTCGTAGCTGCGCGCCGTCCAGACCTCGCCGCCGTCGATCTTCACGCAGCCGATGCCCTCGTCGTTGGCGATCCGCTCGAGCACCATCGCGCGCCGCCCCACCAGCGCGGCTGCGCCGGTTCGGATCGCGGGCGGCAGCCGCCGGTGACGGCGCGCGACCGGCCGCAGCGCGCCGAACATGATCACCGAGGCGAGCACGAACACGATCACGGTCAGCGGTGCGCCGACACCGATCAGGCTTACGACTGCGGCGAGCGCCGCGCCCGCTGCGAACGGCAGCAGATACAGCGCCCCGGTGTGCACCTCGCCGAAGCCGAGAATGCACGCAGCGATAACCCAGAGGATCCAATCCATAGGATCAGATTACCTCTCCGCGCCGTGTTCACAGGCACAGCTGCTTGCGCGGACGCGCGGTCGTCGTCGCCTGCTCAATCCTCGGCGATCAAGGCGCGTGCAAACTCGTCGGCGTCGAAGGGCCGCAGGTCCTCGACGGACTCCCCCACCCCGATCAGCTTGACGGGCAGCTGCAGCTCACGCGCGATCGCCAGCGCGATGCCGCCGCGAGCAGTGCCGTCGAGCTTGGTCAGCACCACGCCGCTGACATCGGCCACCTCGGCGAACAGCTTCGCCTGGCGCAGCCCGTTCTGTCCGGTGGTCGCGTCGATCGTCAGCAGCGTCTCGTGCGGGGCGCCCTCGAGCTGGCGTGCGATCACGCGGCGCACCTTGGCGAGCTCACCCATCAGATCGTCCTGCGTGTGCAGCCGACCGGCGGTGTCGACGATCACCACGTCGATACCACGTGCGCGCGCCTGCGCGATCGCGTCGAACGCCACCGCGCCCGGATCAGAGCCCGGTGGCCCGGTGACGATCTCGCACCCGGCGCGCTGTGCCCAGCCTTCGAGCTGCTCGCCGGCCGCGGCCCTGAACGTGTCCGCCGCGCCGAGCAGCACGCTGCGACCCAACTGCTCGCGCAGGTGCCACGCAAGCTTGCCGATGGTCGTCGTCTTGCCGGTGCCGTTGACGCCCACGGCCATGATCACGGTCGGCTGCGGGCGGATGTCGATCCGCCCGTCAGCCGACGCGAGCGGTCGCGGCCAGCAACTCGATCAGCCGCTCGCTGAGGGCCTGACCGCCCTCGAGCTGCCCCTCCGCTGCCTCCGTCTCGAGCGTCTGCACCACCGACGCGGTGGTGGCAGCGCCGACGTCGGCCATGATCAAAGCCTCCTCCAGGCGTTCCCACGTGTGCTCGTCCAGCACCCCGAAGAGCGTCGCGTGGATCTCTGAGCCAAGCGCCTGCCGCGTCTTCGCCATGCTCTCGCGTAGCCGGCGAAAGAGGCCGCCGCGCTGGCGCACTGCGCGCTCGGGGGCGTCAACGGCGTGGGCGCCGGCGTCGGTGATGAACAAGTCGCTCCAGTCGCGGGCCACGGGGCGCGCGACGATAGCAGCGCCCGTGCGGTCGGCCTGCGCTACGGCGACCGTCGCTTCCTCAGGCGACCTCGGCGACCTCCGCCACCTCTGGGGAGACCTGCTCGGTCGGCAGCCGCCGCGAGAGCACCTTCGAGACTCCGTCCTGGCCCATCGACACCCCGTATAGCCAGTCCGCCGCCTCCATCGTGCGTTTCTGGTGGGTGATGACGATGAACTGGGCGCGCCCTGCGTAGCGACGCAAGAGCGTCAGGAAGCGATCGAGGTTGAGGTCGTCGAGCGCGGCCTCGACCTCGTCGAGGATGTAGAAGGGGCACGGGCGCGCGAGGAACACGGCGAACAGGAACGCCAGCGCGGTCATCGACTTCTCTCCGCCGGAGAGCAGCGTCAGGCGCTTTGTCGACTTCCCCGCGGGCGTGATCTCGATCTCGACGCCCGGGAGCTGCTCCTCCTCGCCCCCACGCTCGGCCTCGCTCTCAGCCTCAGCGACGGCCTCGATCGTGTCGGCGTCGACGCCTTCGCCGTCGGGCAGCGGCTGGCCACCGAGCACCGGTCTCGGCCCGTGATCTTCGCGAACCAGCCGTAGCCGCCCGCTGCCGCCCGGGAAGACGTCGCCCACGAGCTCCTCGAAGTTGCGCGCGGCCGCCGCGAAGGTCTGCTCGAACGTCTCCTCGATCTGGCGGTCGGTCTCGCGGATCACCGAGCGCAGCTCGCGCAGCGCGGTCTCGAGGTCGCCGCGCTGGGTCTCGAGCTCCTCGACGTGTGCCAGAGCCTCGGAGTACTCCTCCTGCGCCAGCGGATTCACGGGACCGAGCTGCTCGCGCCGCCGTGTCAGCCGCTGCACCCGTGACCGCAGCGCCTCCAGCTCATCCTCGCCGAGCGGCTCACGCTCGGGCTCGCCGTCTGCACCCTGCCCGTTGTCGGACAATCCCAGACGCTCGCCGACGCTCGTCAACTCGGTCTCGGCCTCGCTCGCCTGGTCGCGCACCCGTTGCGCGGCGACCTCCGCTGCGGTGACGCTCTCGCCCGCAGCACGCAGGGCCGCCTGGATCTCGGCCTCGCGCGCGGCGCACGCGCGCAGCTGCGCCGTCATCTGCTCGCCCGCCTGACGTTCGCCGGCGAGCTCGGCCTCGAGCTCGCCAACCCGCTGCTGAACGCCATCTCCGGCAGCGGTGAGTGCCTGCGCGAGGCGCTCGGCGAGCGGCGCAACGTCGGTGTCGAGCGCGTGCTGGGCGCGCAGGCGCTGCAGCCGCGCCGCGCGCTCGAGCCGTTCGCGCCCGCGGCGCTCGGCCTGGCGGCGCTCGGACGCCAGCTCGCCTTCCAGCTCCGCCTTGCGCACGGCGAGCGCGCCCTCGGCGGGCGCGACGCGGCGCTGCTCGATCAGCCAGCGCGTGCGCCGGGCCAGCTCGCCCGCCTCGGCGAGCTCCCGTTCGGCGTCGCGCAGCGAAGCTTCGCTGCTCATGCGCGCCTCGTCGGCGGCGCGAACCTCGGCGAGCAGCTGCTCGCCGCTGACCCGCGCGAGCTGCTCGGCCTGCGCCGCGCGCTCCGCGAGCGCGATCAGCCGCTCGCGTTCGTTGCGTCGTGCGAGCACCAGCTCGGTCCCACCCTTGCTCAGCTGGCGCACCTCGCCCCACGAGGCAAACCACACGCGCCCGCCGCGGGTGGCTGCGATGCCGGCAAAGTCGTCGGGTAGCTGCTCCAGACGCTCGACGACCCAGGCGTCCTCGAGCAGACGCGCGGCGAGGGCGAGCACCTCCGCCGGTCCGCTGATCAGCTCCGTCAGCCGGCGGGCATCCGGTGTCGGCTGCGCCGCATCGTCGCGCGCGCTGGGCGTCGAGTTGCTCGCGGCGAGCAGCGCGCTGGCACCATCCGGACCGGCGCGGTCGAGCAGCTCCTGTGCACCGGCGACGTCCTGCACGAGTGCCGCGTCGAGGCGGCCTCCCAGCGCCGCCGCCAACGCGAGCTCGTAGCCGTCCTGCACCCGGAGCTCCTCGCTGAGCGCCCTCGGCGAGCCGTCGCGCGGGGACCCGTCAGCGTGATCGCCGCCGAGGTGCGCGTGCCCGCGCAGGAACTGATTCGCGGCTGCCAGCTCAGCGCCGACACGCGCTGACTCACGCCTGGCGTCCTGTGCCTCGCGCTCCGCGCTCGCCAGGCGCGCACGCGCCTGCTCGGCGTGCGCGTCCGCCTCGACGCGGGCGGCCCGGGCGACAGCAGTGGCCGTCTCGCTGTGCTCGATGCGCGCCGTCTGCTCGACGAGCGCCGCCTGCAGCTCGGCGATCTCGCGCTCGATCTCCTGCTCGCGGCTCGCGAGGATCTCTGCGAGCTGCGCCTGCAGCGCCGCGATGCGCTCCTCGCCCTCGGCGCCCTCAGCGCTCTCGCCGTCGCCGTCGCCGTCGTCCGGCTGTGAAAGGCCGTCGAGCTCATGCTCCACGCTCTGGATCCGTCTGCTCAGCGCCTGCGCGCTGGCGGCGACCTGCTCGGCCCGCAGCGTCAGCCGGTCGCGCGCCGAGCGGGCCTCGTAGACGCCGCGCGAGAGCGCGTCGTGGCGCTGGGTGCGCTCGGCCAACGCGCGCTCGGCCGCACCGCGCTGATCGATCGTCGCCTGCAACGTCCGCTCGATCTCGGCACGCGCGGTCCGCGCCTCGACAACGCTCACCTCAGCGCCGGCGAGCTCGATGCGCCGCGCACGCGACTGGTCGCGGGCGAGCTCCCAGCGCGCTTGCAGGATCTGGCGCTCGAGGCGCTCGTGCAGCTCTGCCGCTTCGGCCTGGCGCTTCAACGGGCGCAGACGGGTGCGCGCCTCGCGCTCGACGTCGAGGGCACGATCGAGGTTCTCCTGCGTGCGCTCGAGCTTCAGCTGCGCGCGCCGACGACGCTTGCGATGCTTGCCCAGGCCCGCCGCCTCCTCGATCAGCAGACGTCGATCGCGCGGCTTGGAGGTGACGATCGCATCCACCCGGCCCTGCGAGATGACCGAGTGCGTCTCCTTGCCCAGGCCGGTGTCCGACAGCACCTCGATCACGTCTGTCAGGCGACAGCGCGCGCCGTTGAGCCGGTATCCACCCTCGCCGCTGCGCTCGAGCCGCCGCGCGATCGAGATCTCGCTCAACGGGATGTCGATGCTGCCGTCGGAGTTGTCAAGCACGATCTCGACCTCCGCCGCGCTGCGCGGCTGCACCCCGCGGCCACCGCCGAAGATCACGTCCTGCATCGACTGACCACGCACGGCCAGCGGCGACTGCTCACCCATCGCCCACAGAACCGCGTCGGTGACGTTGGACTTGCCGGACCCGTTGGGGCCGACGACGACGCTGACGCCCGGACCGAAGTCAAGGCGGGTGCTGTCAGGGAACGACTTGAAGCCGCTCAGCGTCAACGACTTCAAGCGCATGGCGTGCACCTCATGACTCGGCCGTGAGTCGCTCGACCGCCACGCGTGCCGCCTCCTGCTCCGCGTGCTTCTTGCTCCTGCCGCTGCCGCTGCCCAGCTCGCGGCCGTCGACCGTTGCGGCGACCGCATACGTGCGTTCGTGCGGCGGCCCGTGCTCGCCGGTGATCTCGTAGCTGACCTCGGCGCCGCGCCTGGCGAGCAGCTCCTGCAGCGCCGACTTGAAGTCGACGGGATGCTCGAGCGCACCCTCGATCTCCGGCGCGAAGGCCTCGACGACCGCCTCGGCGGTGCGCTCGTAGCCGGCATTCAGGTAGCACGCGCCGATTACGGCCTCGATCACGGAGGCGAGCACGCGCTCGGTCTCGACGAGCGCGGCGGCGCTCTGGCGCACGCCTGTGGGCGCCGCTGCACGCAGCCGCTCGGGCAGCGCCAAGCGCTCTGCGACCGCGCGGCAGGACACTCCGGAGACGGCCTGCGCACGGATCTTGGTCAGCCGCCCGGCGCCGAAGCGATCGGCCTCCAGCAGCGGGTACAGGTACGCGGTCACGGCCAGCGCCAGCACGCTGTCGCCGAGAAATGCCAGGCGCGTGTAGGAGTCGCTCGGTCGCTCGCTCCAGGAGGCGTGCGTAAAGACCTGGCGCGCGAGCTCCACGGGCAGTTCGTCCAGCAGCTCGCCGAGCAGCATCATCGCTCCTCATGCGCGATCCCATCGTGGGCCAGCACGAAGTCGACCGCCGCACCCACGGTCAGGATCTGCGCAGCCTGCTCATCGGACATACGCACTCCGTAGGTGTCCTCGAGCTCCTGCACGAGCGTGTACAGGTCCAGCGAATCCGCCTCCAGGTCCTCCTTGAAGCGGGTGCTCTCGACGATCGCGTCGCGCTCGACATCGAGCTCGTCGGCCAGGTGGTTGCGGATCAGGGTCAGCACTTGCTCGCGGGTCATTGCGCCTGCGGCAGGCTAGCGACCGAAGCGGACACGGGCGCACGCCTGAGCGCGCCCGCCTGCTCGAGCGCGGCGTGCGTATGCGCGACGATGTCCTCGCGCGCGCCACGCTCGGCGCGCAGGATCGCCTGCGCGAAGCCGGCGCGCGTGAAGCGCCCGTGCGGGACGACACCGAGTCGGCGCAGCCCGAGCAGATAGGCGCCACCGCTGGCTTCCGGGTCGAGCTCCTCGCGAACCCCGAGCAACGAGGGTCTCAGCAGCAGACCACCGAGCTTCGCGCGCGTGGAGGACATCGCGGCGTCACGCACGACACCGAGCATCGTCTGCGAGACGCCCTCCATCAGCTTGAGCGCGATGTTCCCCGTGAAGCCATCGGTCACGATCACGTCGGCTCGACCCGAGACGACGTCTCCACCCTCGACGTTGCCGACGAACTCGAACATATCGAAGCCCTCCCGGGCGTTCATCGCGCGCTCGCGAAGCTCCGCGTGGGCCTCGAGCACCAGCGCGCTGCCGCGCGCGTCCTCCGCGCCGTTTGACAGCAGACCGACGCGCGGCGCGGGTATGCCGAGCACGACCCGCGCGAGCGCGGCGCCCATGAACGCGAACTGAACCAGGTGCTCGCGGCGCGCCTCGGCGCTCGCGCCGACGTCGAGCAGCGTGACCGGGTGGTGTGGAACGGGCAGCGGGATCGCCAGCGCCGGACGGTAGATACCGTGGGCGCGCTTGATGTTGAACGTGCCCGCGGCCAGCGCCGCGCCGGTGGCGCCAGCGCACACCAGCGCCTGCGCCCTGCCCGCTGCGACCGCCCTCGCCGCCTGCACGATCGAGGCCTCGGGCGTCGTGCGCGCGGCGAGCACTGGATCCGCGGCCTTCGCGATCGACACGGGCGCGTCGACGACCTCCACGCCCGGTGGTGGCGAGCCGAGCTCCTCGGCGGGGCCGAACAGCACTATGCGCGCGCCCTCGGCGGCCGCGAGCGCGGCGCCGGCCGCGACCTCAGCCGGCCCGAGGTCCGCGCCGTTGCAGTCGACCGCGACCACCGGGTGCTCCCGCTCCGGGGTGGGCGACGGCGACCTGGAGGACGAGGCCTCTGGCGTCACTGCCCGTTAGGACTGGTCGTGCTCGTGCATCGTGATCGTGCGCTCCTGGCGTCACGATCTCGCGGCCCGCGTAGCTGCCGCACACCGGGCAGACCCGATGCGGCCGGCGCGGGCTGTGGCACTGCGGGCACGCGTTCAACGCCGGCGTGCCGATCTTGTGCTGGGCACGCCGCTTGGCGGTGCGGCTGTGTGAGTGCTTTTTCTTGGGGACGGCCATCGGCGTGAGAAGGGTAGCAAGCCCACCCTCCCCGAGATCTCATCTGCGCCCCCAGCAGCGCCGCTCACTCGAGCTTCGAGCTCGCGCAGCTTCGCCCAGCGCGGATCCGGCGCCGACTCGTGGTGGTGCTCCGGCTCCGCGGCGTTGAGATCGGCGGCACACACCGGGCACAGACCCGCGCAGTCCTCGCGGCACAGGATCTTGACCGGGCATCGCAAGCGCGAACGCGTCGCGCGCCCACCCAGCGAGGTCGAGCGTCTCGTCGTGCACGTAAGGGCTGTCGAGCTCCTCGCCGCCGCCTGGGCGGTCGACCTCGCGCGCCTCCACCTCTACGCGCGGGCTCGCGTCGGCTCAGGCAGCGCATGCACGGTCCGGCGATCTCAGCAGAGAAGCGCAGGCGCAGCGCGTAGCCGCCGCCGGTCATCCGCGAGACGTTCAGCTCGACAGGCACGAGGCGCGGCTGCGCGGCGTAGCGCTCGCTGCCGAGCACCAGCGACTCGATCGGTACCGCCAGCTCGAGGCGCCGCCCCTCGCCGGGGCTCAGGCGCAGGCCCGCGAGATCGAAATCGTGTGTCCCGGCAGCCATGTTCCTCCAGGCTAGCGAGACGGCGCGGCGGCGCTAGGAGCGTGTGCGGAGCTCCCGCTTGAGCACCTTGCCGGTGGCGTTGCGCGGCAGCTGATCGACGAACACGACGTCACGCGGGACCTTGTAGCGGGCGAGGTTCTGCTTGACGTACGCCTGGATCGCCGCCGCCGTCAGATCGTCGCCGTTGCGAGGCACGACGAACGCCTTCAGCCGCTGGCCGAACTCGTTGTCCTCCACCCCCACGACCGCCACATCCTCGATCTCGCTGTGGTCGGCCAGCAGGTCCTCGACCTCGCGCGGAAACACGTTCTCGCCGCCGCTGACGATCATTTCGTCGTCGCGTCCGTCGACGAACAGCCGCCCGGCCGCGTCGAGGCGTCCGACGTCGCCGGTGCGCATCAATCCGCGGACGATTTCCTTGCCGCCGCCGTCGGTGTAGCCCTCGAACTGGATCTCGTTGGCGACGAAGATCCTGCCGACCTCGCCCCGCGGCACCTCGCGACCGTCCTCGTCGAGCAGCTTCACGACCGTCCCGAGCGGCGGACGCCCGGCGGTCCCGGGTGCGGCGCGCAGGTCCGCGGGCGTCGCGATCGTCGCCCACGCGACCTCGGTCGATCCGTACAGGTTGTAGAGAACGTCTCCGAAGGTGTCCATCACCCGTGTCGCGAGCTCGCCGGGCAGGGCCGAGCCGCTGACGGCGATCACCTTCAGCGAGCTCACGTCGTAGCGCGCGATCGTCTCCGGCGCCAGCTCGAGGATCCGCTGCAGCATCACGGGCACCACGACAAGCGCGCTCGCGCGGTGCTGGGCGACGGCCTTCAGCGTCTCCTCCGGGTCGAACTTGCGGCGCAGCACGAGCGTCGAGAGCAGCGGCAGGCTCAGCGTGAAGTGGGCGAAGCCCCACGAGTGGAACATCGGCGCAGCGATCATCGTCGTCTCACGCGCCTTCAACGGGATCTTCGAGAACAGCGCGGCCGCGGGCTCGACCGAGTCGCGCTGCGGGCGCGCCGCGCCCTTCGGCGTGCCCGGTGGTACCCGAGGTGAGGATCACGACCCGGCCTTTCTCCGCCGGCGGCGCGAGATCGGAGTCATCGCCGCGGGCGATCAGCTCGCTCGAGCGTCGGCTCCTGCGGGCTCGAGCCCGCCTCCTGCCAGGCGATGAACCGCAGCCTGCCCTCGGCGCCGGCGCTGACCAGGCCGCTGAACTCTTCGTCGTAGATCACCGCGACGGGCTGCTCGCGTGCGAGCACGTCGGTGATCTGCGGGCCGGCGAAGGCGGTGTTCAGGAACAGCGCGCTGGCGCCGAGCTTCGAGCACGCCACGGTCGCCTCGACGAAGCCGCGGTGGTTGCGACACATGATCGCCACGCCGTCGCCGTCGCCGATACCCGCCTTGCGCAGCTCGTGCGCGAGCGCGTTGGTCCGGCGTTGCACCTCCCCGAAGCTGAGCGTCCCGCGCTCGTCGATCGAGCGCCAGGCGGTCTGGGGTGGCGTGCCGCGGCGCCCGTGTAGGCGCCGGCCGGCGTCGCGCCCCAGCGTCGCAGCGCCACCACCGAGCTGCAGCGTCCTGTCCGGGCGCAGCGGCTCGAACATGCCCGTGTCGATCAGCGCCCGTGCGACCTTCAGCTTGTGCACGACCGCGCGCGTGGCCGTCTGCGCGTTCACGTGTCGACTCTAGAGCAGCGGGGTTTCGGCACGGTCGTGTACGGCGACGTCACTAGCTGACTTCAGCCGGCTCGTCCTTGCCCTGCAGGCGCTCGCGCCCGCGCTGCACCGCGGCGATGAACTTCGACAGGTTGACCTCGAGCGTGTTGAGGATCTCATCCGCGTAGTCCTCGGCGCCGAGCCTGATCTCGCGCTCGCGCGCGCGGGCGTCCTCGACGATGTCCTCGGCGGCGCGCTCGGCCTGCTTGGTGACCTCCTCCTCGCCCACCAGCCGCTCCTGGCGCTCGCGCGCTTCCTTGATGATCCGCTCGGCCTCCTTCTTGGCCTCGGCGAGCATCTCCTGGCGCTCCTTGACGATCCAGCGAGCCTGCTTGATCTCCTCGGGAATCGTCGCGCGCATCTGGTCGAGGATGTCGTAGATCTCCTCCTTGTCGACGCGCACCGAGTCGCTGAGCGGGATCGTCTTGGCGTTGTGCACCAAGTCGTCGAGCTTGTCTATGAGTACCAGGACATCCATTTTTAGGTCACCTCCGCGGGGCGTCCAGCCCCGCGTCATCGCTCATTTCGTCAGCGTCTCAGCTCTTCCTGCAAGCGCCGGGCCACCTCGTCGGGCACGAGATCATCGATCTTGCCGCCGAACGTGGCGAGCTCCTTGACGCCGCTGGATGACAGGAAACTGTACTGCGGCGAGGCCATCAGGTACACGGACTCGATCTGCGGGATCCTGGCGGCGGTTGAGCTGGTTCATCTCGAGCTCGTACTCGAAGTCCGAGATCGCGCGCAGTCCCTTGACGATCGCCTTCGCGCCGATGCTCCTGGCGAAGTCGACGACCAGCGTCGAGAACGGCTCCACGCGCACCTCGTCGAGGTCCGCCGAGCGCGCGCTCGATGAAGCCCACGCGCTCGTCGATGCCGAACAGCGCGCTGCTCTTGCGCACGGAGCGGTTGACCACCGCGACGACGACTTCGTCATACAAGCGCGGCGGCGCGGCGGATCACGTCGAGGTGACCGTTGGTGATCGGGTCATAGGAGCCGGGACAGACGACGATCGATTTGCGCGGAGGGGTCATTGATGGCGGTGGATTGTGATCGAAGTGTCCCCGTAGCGCCTGCTGCGCTCGAGCGGCACGTCGAGCTCGAGCGGAGCGCGACGATCGCTCTCGACGACGACGCGCGCGCCGTGGCTCAGTAGCGCCGGCAGGATTGCCGACAGCTCCGTACCCCACCGCTCGCCGATCGGATGCCCGGACGGCGAGGGGGTTGGTCGCGCCCGCCCGTAGGGGGGGTCGATGAACACGAGATCGTATGTCTCCTTGGCCGTCTCGTGCGCTGCGCAGCGCCTCGAGCGCGTCGCCGCGACGCACCTCGGCCGCCTTCGCGGCGATCCCCAATGCCTCGAGATTGCCCTTCAGGACCCGCACCGCGCCCGCGTCACGCTCGACGAACACGGCCAGCGCGGCACCCCGCGAGAGCGCCTCGATCCCGAGTGCGCCGGTGCCCGCGAACAGGTCGAGCACGCGTGCGCGCTCGACGTCGCCGAGCATCGCGAACAGCGGCCTCCCGCACGCGGTCGGAGGTCGGTCGCGTGCCCCTGCCAGCCGGCGCCCGCAGGCGCCTGCCGCCGAGCGCTCCAGCGATGACCCGCATGCCGAGAACCGTAACGTCACGCCGACAGCGGCTGCGCTGCGTCAGCGCCGAGCTCGCGCGCCAGGGCGACGCCCAGCAGCGCGTGCTCGGGCGTGCGCAGCTCCGGATCGTCGGCGACGATCGCCTCGGCGCGTGCGCGGGCGCGCTCGAGCAGCTGCGCGTCGTCGGGCAGGCGCGCGACGCGGAACTGCCCGAGGCCCGACTGGCGCGTGCCGATCAGCTCGCCCTCCTTGCGCAGCGCCAGGTCGATCTCGGCCAGGCGGAAGCCGTCCGCGTGGCGCACCAGCGCGCGCAGCCGACCCGAGCCGCCCGCATCCTCAGGCCCGACGAGCAGGCAGCGCGAGCGGTGCTCGCCGCGCCCGACACGCCCGCGCAGCTGATGCAGCTGTGAGATCCCGAAGCGCTCGGCGTTCTCGATCAGCATCACGGTCGCGTTCGGCACGTCGATCCCGACCTCGATCACCGTCGTGGCGACGAGCACGTCCGCCTTGCCGGAGGCGAACGCCGCCATCGCCTCCTGCTTCTCGCGCGCGCGCATGCCGCCGTGCAGCAGCGCGAGCTCGTAGCCCGCGAGCTCGCCCTTGCGCAGACGCCGCAGCTCGGCGCTCGCGGCTCGCAGCCCCGACTCCGGCGTTGACGGGACCGTTTCGCTAGCGGTGGCGGCGCCGTCCGCCAGCGCGTCGGGATCGTCGATCAGCGGGCACACGACGTAGGCCTGGCGGCCGGCGGCGAGCTCCTCCCGCAGCTCCGCATACGCCCGCTCGCGCTCTTGATCGCCGCAGACCAGGCGTGTCTCGATCGGCTGGCGCCCGCGCGGAAGCTCGCGCAGGGCGCTCGTGTCGAGGTCGCCGTAGCGAGCGAGCGCGAGCGTGCGCGGGATCGGCGTCGCGGTCATGTGCAGCATGTGCGGGACGAGCGTCGAGCTGTTATCGGCGTGCGCGGGGTCGCGCTCGCCGAGCGCGGCGCGCTGGCGCACGCCGAAGCGGTGCTGCTCGTCGATCACCGCCGACCGCCAGCGCCTGGAAGCGCACGTCAGGCTCGATCAGCGCGTGCGTGCCGACGATCAGCGACAGCTCGCCGCTCGAGAGCTTGCCGAGGATGTCCCGCCGCCGCGCCGCGGGGGTCGAGCCGGTCAGCAGGGCGGTACTGAGGGGCTCAGCATCCAAGCAGCGCTTGAATCGTCGCGAAGTGCTGCTCGGCGAGCGTCTCCGTCGGCGCCATCAGCGCGGCCTGATGCCCGTGCCCGACGGCCTGCAGCATCGCGTACAGGGCGACGACGGTCTTGCCGCTGCCGACCTCTCCCATCAGCAGTCGCTGCATCGGGGCGGGCTGGCGCAGGTCACGCGCGATCGCCTCGGCGGCGCGGCGCTGATCGCCGGTCAGCGCGAACGGCAGGCCCTCCTGCAGCCAGCGATCGCCGAGCGCGCCTGGATCGGCGAGCACCGCGGCGCCGGTGCGGGCCATGCGCGCGGCGCGGCGGCGCAGAAACGCGAGCTGCGTCAGCAGCAGCTCCTCGAACGCCAGCCGGCGGCGTCCCGTCTCGAGGTCGCCGGGAACGCGCGGGAAGTGCATCGCCGCCAGCGCGCTCGCGCGATCAGGCATGCCTTCGATCACACGCGTCGCCGCCGACAGCGTCTCGGGCACGTCGCCCAGCGCGTCGCGCGCGCCGCGTACGAGCGTCAGCAGCTGCGTCGAGGTGACGCCCTCCGCCGCCGGGTAGTGCGCGACCGCATCGCTCTCGCCGGGGCCGGCGAGGGTGCCGGCCCCGGCATCTTCGCCGAGCGCGTGATGGGAGACGCTGAAGCCTCCGCGCGCGTCGGCCTTGCCGTGCAGCAGCAGTCGCGTGCCCGGTGGATAGCGCTCGACCAGCCACGGCTGGTTGAAGAACGTCGCCCGCATCCTGCCGGTGGCGTCGAACACCGACGCCTCCACCAGCGGACGCATGCCGCGGCGGCGCACCGAGCGCGCGCTGATCGTCCGCACCTCGACCGACACCGTCGCCTGCTCGCCGGCGCGCAGGGCCGCGATCGTGCGCGCCTCGCGGCTGTCACTCGGCAGGTGCTCGAGCAGCTCGCCGACGCTTGCCAGCCCGAGCGCGAGCAGTCCTGCCGCCATCTTCTTGGCGTGCGGGCGCGAGCGGTGCCTCCAGGCGCGACGGCCGCGGCCAGCGCACGGGCGCCGCGATCAGCTCGGCGTAGCTGAGCGTCTCGCTCGAGGCGAACCTCGTGACGAGCGCCGAGCTCTTGCTGCTGTTGCGCTCGCGGCTCGCACCTGCGGGCGCGTCCCGTGTCTCAGGCGTGGTTGCTGGCATTCGCTGTCAATGATGATCTCGACAGCGGCGTACCGAGCATCTGCGCTCGCACACCCGCTGTTTGACCATTGCTATACAGAGTGTCTGTCGCTCACTCGGCGGCGAGCAGCCACCAGTACGCAGGCTGGCCGCCGTGGCGCAGCTCGAGCTCGACGCCGCCGTTGACCATCGCCGCGACCTCCTCGAGGCCGAGCGGAGCGTCTTCGCCGTCGAGCACGCTGATCAGTTCCGGCGGCCCGTCGCCGTTGACGGCGGTCGCGAGCGTGTGCAGCACGGCCTGCAGCGTCGCGCGCGGATCGCCCCAAGCCAGCACCTCCTCCTCGACGAACCCGACGGCGTCGCCACGCTTGAAGCGCCCCTGGCTGTCGTCGCGAGCCGCAGGCGCCACGGCGCCGGTACGCACCCGCGCAAGCGCCTCCGTCAGCGCCTGCGCGTTCTCCTCGACGGAGCGCTCGGGCGCGAGCGCGACCGCCGCGGCCAGGCCGGCCTGCTGGCTGGTGGTCGGGGCGACATGCACCTGCTTGTCCGACAGCTGAGCCGCGTGCTCGGCCGCCATGATCACGTTCGCGCTGTTGGTCAATAGCACGACCTCCTCGGTCGGCACGCTGTGGATACCGGCTAGCAGATCGTAGGTCGATGGATTGAGTGTCGGCCCCCCGTCGATCGTGTGCACGCCGAGCTCGTGGAACAGCTGGCGCAGTCCCTCGCCGCTGACGACGGCCACCGCGGCGCAGCGCACCGCATCCCCGAGCGGCCCGCCGCCGGCGGCACCGAGGGCGTCTGCGTCGTACGCGCCGAGACGCCCGTCGCGTTCTGCGATCTGCGCGCGCATGTCGGCCACGTCCAGGCGCGACACCTCGCCGGCGTCCGCGAACACCGCGGTGGCCACGCTCGGGCTGATCGGTGTGCAGGTGCACCTTCAGCGGTGCTCGGGTCCCCGACGACCAGCACCGAGTCGCCGAGCTCTTCGAGCGCGGCGATGAAGCTGGCGGGGTTCAGACCGTTGCCGGTCACGGCGAAGTTCGTGCAGAAGCGATAGGTACCTGACGTGTGCTCGGGGTGCGTGATGCGCGCCGGCGCGTAGTGGTCGAGTGGCGGCGGCTCTTCGCCGCGGAGCGCCGCGACGACGCCGGCGAAGATGATCGTGAGGCCGTAGCCGCCGGCGTCGACGACACCGGCCTCGCGCAGCGCGGCGAGCAGCTCGGGACTGCGCTTGACCGACTCCTCCCCCGCTTGCACGGCGCGTTCGAGCGCGGCCGCGATCACCTTGTCCTGGTCGCCCGGCTCGGTCGCCGGCCCGAAGCGGGCGGTCTCCGGCCCGTGGGCGAGGTCCGCGACGATCTTGTGGGCCATCTCGCGCGCGACCGTCAGGATCGTGCCCTCGGCCGGGTCGCGCACGGATGAGTACGCGCGGTCGGCCGCGTTGGCGAGCGCCGCGCCGATCAGCGTCGCGTCGATCAGCTGCCCGGGCCTGCGAGACCAGCTCCTCGGCGGCGCCGCGGATCAGCTGCGAGAGGATCACCCCGGAGTTGCCACGCGCTCCCAGCAGCGCCGCGCGCGCGACCGACTGCACGATCTCCTCGCGACCGATCTCATCGATCGTCCGCGCTCCGTCGCTTCCCTGCAGGCGGTCGAGCTCCGCCAGCACGGCGCGCAGCGTGAGCGCCATGTTGTCACCCGTGTCCCCGTCCGCGACGGGAAACACATTGAGGTCGTTGACCTCCTGGCGGCGCGATTCCAGATGCGCGAGAGCGCCCGCCACCGCCGCGCGGAAGCGGACCAGATTCGTGTCCGTCACGGCGACAGGTCTATCACCTTCCCCGGGCACACCGCCCTGCGAGGACCGCCCCGGAACGGCCCAGCGGCCTTAGAGCGCCTTCGTCACCTTGCCGGCTTTCAGACAGCGCGTGCAGACGTAGACGCGCCTGGGCGCCTTGCCGACCATGATCCTGACCTTCTGGAGGTTCGGATCGAAGCGCCGCTTGGTGGCGACCATCGAGTGGCTGCGACTCTGACCGAACGCGGGACCCTTGCCGCAGCTGTGACACACCTTTGCCATCGGCGGCAGTCTAGCGGTCCGGGCCTGGGGACACGGCGGTGCCGGCGCCCGCATACGCGAGCTCCTCGCGCAGCGCGGCCAGCCTGATGACGGCCTCGGCGGCGTGACGGCCCTGGTCGCGCTTGTCGCCACCGGCGCGCGCGAGCGCCTGCTCCATCGTCGCGCACGTGAGCACTCCGAACGCGCACGGCACGCCGGTGTCGAGCTGCACGCGCATGACCCCGCGCGCGGCCTCCGCGCAGACGTAGTCGTAGTGGTCGGTCTCGCCGCGGATCACCGCGCCGAGACAGGCGACGCCCGGCGAAGCGGCCGCTCGCGCGGCGTAGCTGGCGGCGAGCGGCAGCTCGAAGGCGCCGGGCACGTCGAACACCTCGACGTCGTGGTGGCCGTGCTCGGCGAACGCGGCGCGCGCACCGTCGAGGAGTCGCTCGGCGAGCTCCTCGTAGAAGCGCGCGACCGCGATCGCGAAGCGCGCCATCACGCTGCGCGCGCCGAGCTCGCGCTCGCGGCAGCAGCTCGTCGTCGAGGTTGAGCCCCTGGTGGTGCAGGGTGTGGCCCATCCGCTCGGCCTTCGTGCGCAGGTAGGCCGCGTTGTGTTCGTTGGGTGCGTGCTCGATCGGGATCTGCGCGCTGACCGACAGCCCGTAGCCCTCGAGGCCTCTGATCTTCTTCGGGTTGTTGGTCAGGATCCGGATCGAGCTGAGCCCGAGGTCGACGAGGATCTGGGCGCCGATGCCGTAGTCGCGCAGGTCGGCGGGCAGCCCGAGACGCTCGTTGGCTTCGACGGTGTCGAGGCCGTCCTCCTGCAGGCGGTAGGCGCGCAGCTTGTTCAGCAGGCCGATCCCGCGACCCTCCTGGGAGAGGTAGAGCAGCACTCCCTGGCCCTCGCGCTCGATCATCGCCAGCGCCGATTCGAGCTGCTCGCCGCAGTCGCAGCGCAGCGAGTGGAAGACGTCGCCGGTGAGGCACTCCGAGTGCACGCGCACGAGCACGTCGGCGCTGCCCGGCGACCTCGCCCTTGACGAGCGCCACGTGGTGCTTGTCGTCGACGAGCGAGCGGTAGCCGACGGCCTCGAAGTCGCCGAACGCCGTCGGCAGTCGCGTCGAGACGACCCGTTCGACGAGCTTGTCGTGGCGGCGGCGGTAGGCGATCAGGTCCGCGACCGTGATCATGCTCAGCCCGTGGCGGGCGCAGTACTCGACGAGGTCGGGCACGCGCGCCATCGTGCCGTCGTCGTTCATCACCTCGCAGATCACGCCGGCGGGGTTCAGGCCGGCGAGGCGCGCCAGGTCGACGGCCGCCTCGGTCTGGCCGGCGCGCTCGAGCACGCCGCCGGCGCGGCTCTTGAGCGGGAACACGTGCCCGGGCTGCACGAGGTCACGCGGGCCGGCTCTCGGGGTCGATCGCCACCTGGATCGTGTGCGCGCGGTCGTGCGCGGAGATGCCGGTGGTGACGCCTTCGCGCGCCTCGACGAGACGGTGAACGGCGTTTCGAACGGCGACTCGTTCTTGGCGGCCATCAGGTCGAGCCCGAGCTCGTCGCAGCGCTCGGCGGTCAGCGACAGGCAGATCAGCCCGCGCCCCTCCTTGGCCATGAAGTTGATCGCCTCGGGCGTGGCGAACTGGGCCGCGAGCGTCAGGTCGCCCTCGTTCTCGCGATCCTCGTCGTCGCAGACGACGACCATCCTGCCCTCGCGGATCTCCTCGATTGCGTGCTCGATCGTGGCGAACGGTGTTGTTGAGCGCGTACTCATGCTCACCTAGTGATAGCGCCCATCAGGCGCTCGACGTGCTTGGCGAGTATGTCGACCTCGATGTTGACGAGCCCGCCTTCGCGCGATCTCGCCGAGGCTGGTCCGCGCGAGCGTCTCGGGAATCAGCGACACGGAGAAGCCGCGGTCATCGAGCGCGCTGACGGTCAGGCTGACGCCGTCGACGGCGACGGAGCCCTTCTCGACCAGATAGCGCGTGAGCTGGGGCTCGGCGTCGATCTCCAGCACCCGCGCGAACCCCTCCTCGCGCACCGCGCGGACGGTGCCGGTGCCGTCGACGTGGCCCTGGACGACGTGTCCACCGAGGCGATCGCCGGCGCGCAGCGCGAGCTCCAGGTTCACGACGGACCCGGGCTGCAGTGCGCGCAAGCGAGGAGCGTCTGAGCGTCTCGATCATCGCCTGTGCGTGGAAGCCCTCGTCGCTGACCTCGGTGGCGGTAAGGCATACGCCGTTGACGGCGATCGAGTCGCCCTCCTGAAGGCCCTCCGCGAGTCGGGTGCGGATCGTCAGCGTGGCGCCGTCGTCGTCCTGCTCGAGCCCGGTGACGCTGCCGAGATCGGCGATCAAGCCCGTGAACATCGCCAGCTCCGCCTCGATCGAGCTACGCCCGCGCCGCGCGACCTCACCACTCGCGCAGGCGCGCGGAGATCAGCAGGTCCTCGCCGACGGACTGACAGTCGAAGCTCAGCGCCCGCAACGCCTCTGAGATGCGCTCGACGCCTTCGCCCTCGAGCGGGTCGCGCGCGGCGCTGCCGCCGAGCAGCAGCGGCGCCAGGAACAGGCGCAGTTCGTCGATCTCGCCGGCGTCGAGGAAGGCGCCGGCGAGATGCGGGCCCGCCCTCGAGCAGCACCGAGGCGACGCCGAGCGCCCCCAGCTGATCGAGCGCCGAGCGCACGCGCGCGGGCTCGTTTTCGCCGGTCGCGACGAGCACCTGCACGCCCGCGGCTTCGAGCGCGTCGGTGTCGGCGCGCGCGGCCGCGCGCGAGGCGACGATCGTGAGCGGGATCTCGGCGGCGGCGGCCACCAGCTGGGAGCTCGTACGGCAGCCGCGCGAGCGAATCGAACACGACGCGCCGGGGCTGCGCGCCGGGCTCGGCCGGCAGGCCGTCGGGTCTGGCGGTGAGCTGGGGGTCGTCCGCGAGCGCGGTGCCGATGCCGACGACCACCGCGTCGACCGCCGCCCGCCAGTGATGGGCGAGGCCGCGGCTGTCCTCGCCGCTGATCCACTGGGAGTCGCCGCTGCGGGTGGCGACCTTGCCGTCGAGCGTCATCGCCGACTTGAACAGCACCCACGGGCGCCCCACGCGTGCGTGCTTGCGGAACGCCTGGTTGAGCAGCCGTGCGCTCGCCGCGAGCTCGCCGTCGGCGAGCACGATCTCGACGCCCTCGTCGCGCAGGATCCCCAGTCCGCGTCCGGAGGCCTTCTCGGTGGGATCGTCGGAGGCGATCACGACGCGGCCGATGCCTGCCTGCAGGATCGCCTCGGTGCACGGCGGCGTCTTGCCCTCGTGGCAGCACGGCTCGAGCGACACGTACAGCGTGGCGCCGCTGAGATCGGCCATGCCGCACGCCTCGATCGCGTTGACCTCGGCGTGGGCTGCGCCGTATTCTTCGTGCCAACCCTCCCCCAGGACCTCGCCGTCGCGCGCCACCACCGCACCGACGACCGGGTTCGGCCTGACCGCGCCGAGACCGTTGCGTGCGAGCTCGATCGCGCGCGCGAGGTGCAGCTTGTCGGTGTCGGTGCAGCTCGTCATCTGGACCAGGATAACCCTGGCCGGCTGTGACCCCTACGCCGTGCCGCAACGTCCGCCATGTAGCCGATAGACGGTCATCAGCGGCCCCGGACGGCTGTAGGCGAGCGGGTAGTAGTCGAAGCTCCAGTCGAAGTTGAAAGGAACCGGTTCCCGCCCACCCCGCCGATCCGCCCGAGCGTGCGCGTACGGCGAGCCGCGATAGACGACTTCGCCGCGTTCGGCGAGGGCCTTGTAGTAGGCGATCGCCTGCGGCACCGCGCGTGAGTCGGCGAACGTGCGGCCGGACTCGGTCGAGCCGCTGATGACCCAGCAGTAGCCTTCCTGCTCGTAGTAGGCGATCAGCGCCGGACGCAGCGTGCGCTCGTAGTCCTCGAGGCCCACCTTATGCGTGAACCGCGGTTCGAGCCTGCCGTCGTGGGCGCGCCGCGGTGCGAGCCTGTCGAACAGGGACGGGTACTTGGACCAGTGCTCTCCCCAGCCGTCCGGGGAGACCGGCTCGACGACGACGCGCGTCCCCGCGGGGATGTGCGCGAGCATCCAGTTGCGCGTCAGCGTACGCGTGTCCGCCCGCGAGAGCACCAGGCCCGAGTGCACGCTGTAGATGAGACCCTGGGCGAGCACCGCCGCCACCAGCAGCGCCGTGATCGCGACGCCCAGCGCTGTTGCTCGCCCGCGCGCGGGGTTCTCCGCGCCCCGCTCGCCACGTGCTCGTGGCCTGCGCGCGAGCTGGGCGCCCGCGCGCGCCACCTGCACCGTGAAGCTCGCCGCCAGCATGCACAGGATCGGGAAGATCGGCAGCAGCCAGCGCCCGAAGTAGCGTCCCTGCAGCCCCATGAATGCGAGGAACGCGAGCGCCGCGGGCACCAGCAGCCACCATAGGGCGCGCTCGGAGCGCCACACGGTGACCGCGCCGCCGAGCGCGGCCAGCGCGGGCACCCAGCCAAGGCCCCACGTCAGCGACCACAGGTAGTAGACGATGCCGCCGTTGCGAGGCGCTCCGAGCTTGCCCTGTGCTTCGCCGGACAACGTCGACTGGTGCACGAGTTCGCCGTGGAAGGCGCTGTAGTCGAGCAGCGCGTATGGGTTGGCGAGGAGGAACGCCGCCAGCGCGGCGAAGCCGGCGAGCGCGACCCCGCGGAGCGCGCGACGACCCGCCGCCGGCCGATCCGCCAGTAGGCGCGCCGTCACAGCGGCGGCGAGCGGCAGGATCACGATCCCGCCGGTGTACTTGGTGGCGCTCGCGAGCCCCAGGCCGATGCCCGCGAGCGCGTAGTCGCGGGCGCGCCCTTTGCGCAGCACGCCGGCGCTGCCGAGCAGCGAGAGCGTGACCGGCGCGAGCGTGGGCACGTCGTTGAGCGCGAGATGCGCGTAGAAGACCGGCAGGAACGCCACCGCCTCGATCGCCGCCGCCAGCAGGCCGATCGCGCGGTTGAACAGCCGCGCACCCGTCGCGTACAGCAGCCACAGCGCCACCGTCCCCAGCAGCGCGGCGGCGACGCGCGCGAGCGTGAACACGCTCTCGGGGTCGTGCTCGTAGGCATGGACGGCACCGCCTGCGCCGCCGTAGGCGATGGCGAGCAGTCCGTGCAGCACGTACGTGAACGCCGGCGGATTGGCAAAGTAGCCGGGGTTGAGCGTTCCCTTTTTGAACATCTCGACTGCGTGCGGGAGGAAGTGGTCGGCCTCATCGCTGTTGTACGCGTACGGCAGGCCCTGGCGGACGCCCCAAAGGCGCAGCCCGAGACCGGCGAGCAACACGAGCGCGAGCCCCGTCCACACCCAGCTCCGGGTGCGCTCGGAGTCCGGCGGCCCAGCCGGCGCGCCGCCCGATCGCTCCGCGGTGCCGTGACCGAGCTGTGGCTCCTCAGCAGTTGCCATACACCGCGAAGAAGCGACTGGTGTAGATCGGCCTGAAGCCCTTCGGCGGCAACTGGTCCTCCGGGCTGTCCCCCGGGTCGACGATCGCATCGACGAAGATCGCGCTGGCGAGCGGGTAGACAGCCACGCTGCCGGCGGCCAGGCGATGCGCGAGCTGGGGTTCACCGGCGTCGGCCTCGGCGCGCGCCTGGCTGCGGGCGACGATGTCCTGCTGGCCGACCGTGTCGAGGATCCAACGGGCGTCGGGGATCAGCTTGTTGTCGGGCAGCGACACCGTCGGGCAGCGCCGCAGCTCGGCTCGCACGGCCGGGCTGCGCAGCGCGCTCGCGAGGCCCTCGTGGAAGTCCTCGTGCTCGGCGAGCGTCGTGCGCAGGCCCGTCAGGCTCAGCGTGTTCGCCGCGGAGATGCCGCCGTAGAGGACCAGCGCCGACGCCGCGACGATCCAGATCTGGCGCAGGCGCGAGCCGCGCTCGAGCATCGCCCAGCCGCCGACGGTCACGGCACAGAACAGCAGCAGCATCGTCGCGGCGCCGACGAGGTAGCGGTCGACGACCGACGCGCCGACGGCGCCCTCCGCGAGGTATACGCCGACGAGCAGCAGCAGCGCGGCCAGCGGCATGAACACGCGTCGCGGTGCCATCCACACCGCCACCGGTATGCCCACCAGGCCACCGAGGAGCACCGGCAGCTTGTCGATGCGCACGCCGTAGCTCCACAGTGAGCCGACGACGCTGGTGAAGCCCTGTGTTCGTTCCAGTTCTGAGGCTGCCTTGGCGGTGGCCGTGAGCGAGTACAGGGGGTTGCCCGTGACAATCGCGTCCAGGACGATCCACACCAGCGGCGCAATCGCGGCGAGCGCGAGATAGCGAAGGCTCCGCGCGAGCGTCACGCGCGAGGTCCACGAGCGGCGGTCGGTGCGGGCCGGCCAGCAGCACCACAGCCAGTAGGCGCCGCTCAGCACCCATGCGTCGGGGCGCAGCAGCCCCGCGGCAGCGAGCGCCAGGAAAACCGGAAGGCCACGCCGCGGGCGTTCGACCTCGAGCACGACCGCCCACACGATCAGCGCGACGTAGGAGATGTCGAGGTAGCCCTGGGCGGCGAGGTTCTCGATGAAGAAGCGGCTCAGCAGCAGCAACGCCGCGACGAGCCCGGTGACCGGTCCGAAGCACAGGCGCCCGAGCCGGTACATGCCGGTTACCGCGGCCACGAACGAGACGATCGAGCCGAGCACCATCAGCCGCGCGCCGCCCTGCCCGAAGATCGAGCACAGCATCCCGAACGCGATCGCAAGCGGGTGCTCGGTCGGGCCGCGATACACGCGGAAGTCCGGCAGGTGCAGGTGCAGCAGGTCCCGCCCCCACAGCAGCGCGTAGAACGAGTCGTAGGTGGGGTAGGTCGGGAATGCGAAGTAGCCGATCAGCGCGCCGACGCACATCACGGCAAAGCCGATCCGCGCCCATCCCCCGGATCCGAGCGCACGCAGCCGTGCCAGGCGGATCGAGACCGGGCTGGGCCGGCTGAGCATCGCGCTTTCCATCTAGCCTTGGTTCATAGGGGCCCGCCGGGCGAGGAGCGCATCGCCGCGCCCGATGGGTTGATTCGATGCTTGGCGCCAAGACCGTGCCGTGCGCTTTGGGATACTGGCGGAAGCCAAGTCTAGGCAATCCGAACGCCATGAAGCTCATCATCCAGATCCCCTGCTTCAACGAGGCGGAGCAGCTGCCGCAGACGCTCGCGGACCTGCCGCGGGCAATCGACGGCTTCGACAGCGTCGAGTGGCTCGTGATCGACGACGGCTCGACCGACGCGACGGTCGAGGTGGCGCGTGCTCACGGTGTCGATCATCTGGTGCGACTCACCAACAACAAGGGCCTGGCCGCCGGCTTCCAGGCGGGCATCGACACTGCCCTGAAGCTCGGTGCCGATGTGATCGTCAACACGGACGCGGACAACCAGTACTGCGGCGCCGACGTGGTCACGCTCGTGCGCCCGATCCTCGAAGGCCGCGCCGACATGGTCGTCGGCGATCGCGAGGTCGGTGACATCGCGCACTTCTCGCCGCTGAAGAAGGGCCTGCAGCGGCTCGGCTCATGGGTCGTGCGCCAGGCGTCCTCGACCTCGGTACCGGACACGACGTCGGGCTTTCGCGCGTACAACCGCGAGGCCGCGATCCAGATGATGGTCGTCTCCAAGTTCACCTACACGCTCGAGACGATCATCCAGGCGGGCAAGCTGCTCGTCGCGGTCGACCACGTCCCGGTGCGGACGAACCCGAAGACGCGCGAGTCGCGCCTGTTCCCGTCGATGGGCGCGTACGTCCGTCGCAACGCCGTCTCGATCTTCCGCATCTACGCCCAGTACGAGCCGCTGCGCGTGTTCTGGAGCCTTGCGCTGGTGATCGGCGTGGCTGCGGTCGCGGTGTGGATCCGCTTCGTGGTCGCCTACGCCGAAGGCAACGGCAAGGGCCACGTCCAGTCGTTGATCCTGGGTGCGGTGCTGTTCATCGCGGCGGTCGTACTGTGGGCGCTCGGTGTCATCGGCGACCTGCTGGCGGCCCAGCGGGTGATGACGCAGCGCACGTTCGAGCGCGTGCGCCGGATCGAGCTGCAGCTGGGTGTCGAGCCCTCCCACTACGAAGCCGGCGATCGGCGCGGTCCGCTGCGGGCGGGCCCCGAGGAGACGCCGGCCCCGCTCCAGGGGCCCGTCGCGGGCGAGGATGCGCAGGCGGGCGAGCTTCCGCGTCCCGGCGAGGCGGTGCGGCTGTGAGCGGGGTGACGGTCTCCGACGAGGGCATCGTCACCGGCAACACCTACGACAAGTACGGCTCGAGCAACCCGGTCGTGCGGCGCCTGATGACCCGCTTCGAGCGCGACCTCGATGAGCTCTTCGAGGCCGCGGCTGCGACGTCGGTGCTGGATGTGGGCTGCGGCGAGGGTGTGCTGGTTCACCGCTGGGCGCAGCGGCTCTGCGGGGCCGACTCCGCGGACGCCGTGCGCGTGGTTGGTATCGACCTCGAGGAGGACTCGATCCAGGCCGGCTGGGCCGAGCGTCAGGCGCCGAACCTCGAATACCGCGTGATGCACGCGGCAAACCTGCCGTTCGCGGCCGACGAGTTCGACTTCGCGAGCGCGATCGAGGTGCTCGAGCACGTGCCTGATCCCGCGCACACGGTCGCCGAGATGGCGCGGTGCGCGCAGCGCCATCTGCTGGTTTCGGTTCCTCGCGAGCCGCTGTGGCGGATGCTCAACGTGGCGCGCGGCGCGTACTGGTCGGCGCTCGGCAACACGCCCGGCCACCTCAACCACTGGTCCAGGCGATCGTTCGTCGAGCTCCTCTCGCGTCACGGCGAGGTCGTCGAGGTGCGCTCGCCGTTCCCCTGGACGATGTTGCTTGTCCGCCTCTGATCCCCCGCTGGGCAAGCGAGACAAGGACGCACCGGGCCGCGGCCAGCGTCTCTCTGGCTACGGGTCCGGGGCACGGATCCTGTCGATCGGGATCGCGTCGACGGGCCTGCTGACGTTCGCGTACTTCTCGATCGCCAGCCACGTGCTCGGCGAAGAATCGGCGAAGCTGCTCGACGTCCTGTGGTCGGTGATGTTCGTGATCATCTCGGTGATCTACCGGCCGATCGAACAGCTGCTGTCGCGGACGATCGCCGAACGCCGCGCTCTGGCCAGCATGGGCGGGCGGGCATCAAATCAGCTGCGCGTTCCGATCCTGATCCAGGCGAGCTTCGCGCTGATCTTCCTGGTGGTTGCGGTGGCGCTGCGCAGTGAGCTGGTGAACGACGTGTTCGAAGGCGAAAGCGCTCTGTACTACGTGCTCGTGGTCGGCACGCTGGCCTATGCGGCGAGCTACTTCGCGCGCGGCTGGCTGGCGGGACACCAGCGCTTCGGCCTGTTCGGCGCGCTCGTGCTGATGGAGTCGACCTCACGCATCTGCTTTGCGCTCGCGGTGGCGCTGGGGATAGCGAGCGGGCAGACGGTCGTCGCGCTCGGCATCGCGGCCGCTCCGTTCGTCTCGCTGGTGGTCATTCCTGTGGCGTTCGCGCGAAGTCGCGGGGACCGAGCGGGGCGTCATGGCGCATCCGGCGGCGGGCTCGATCGGACGCTGGCGGAACCGACGGGGCCGGCGGGCGGGACGCTGATCACGGTCGACGAGGCCGACGCTGCGCTGGCGGGACCGGGGACCGAGGGGGTGCAGGAGACGGCTGCCCACAACAACCTGTCGCTGCGACGTGGCGGCGGCTTCGCGGTGTTGGTCTCGGGCATCATGCTCTCTGAGCAGACGCTGCTGAACGGCGCTGTGCTGACCGTCGATGCGACCGCGCGCAGCGCGGTGCTGGCGGGCGTGGTGTTCAACGTGCTTTTGATCGCACGCGCTCCGCTGCAGCTGTTTCAGGCGATCCAGACCTCGCTGCTACCGCACCTGACGGGCCTCGAGGCGACCGCTGGCCACGAGGCGTTCGCGCGCGCGATCCGCGTGACGATCCTCGCGATCGCAGCTTTCGCCGTGGCGGTGGCGCTCGGCCTGCTCGTGCTGGGCCCGTTCGCCCTGGAGCACGTGTTCTTCGGGCAGACGTTCAGCTACAACCGTTTCGGGCTGGCGCTGATCGGCGTCGGCATGGGCCTGCACCTGACCTCGGGAGCTCTGAACCAGGCGGCTCTCGCTCGTGACCGCGCACGTGCCGCCGCCGTGTGCTGGGCGTGCGCGGCGATCGTGTTCATCGTCTGGATGTTCGGCTCGCCCGTCAGCGAACAGCTGCTGCGAACCGAGATCGGCTACGCCGGCGCGACGGCGCTGCTCGCCTCGATGCTGGCCGTGCTCTACCGTCGCGGCAGCGGCGCGCCGGCGCGTGATCAGAGCGCGTCGACCGACGCGGCGATCGCGCGGTAGGCGTCGCCGGGATCGGCCGCGGAGAAGATCGCCGAGCCGGCAACGAACACGCTGGCGCCGGCCTGCCGGCACGACGGCGCGGTGTGCGGGTCGATGCCGCCGTCGACCTCGACCGCGACGTCGGCGCCGACGAGCGCGCGCACCCGCGGGAGCTTCTCGAGCGAGTGCGCGATGAACGGCTGCCCGCCCCAGCCTGGGTTGACGGTCATGCACAGCGCGAGGTCGATCGCCTCGGTCACCTCTGCGAGCGCCTCCACGGGGGTGCCGGGATTGATCGCCAGGCCGACGCCTGCGCCGGCTTCACGGATCAGGCCGGCGGCGTAGGCGACGTGCGGTGTTGCCTCCGCGTGGAAGGTGATCGAGTCGGCTCCTGCCTTGACGAACTCCTCGGCATGACGCTCGGGACGCTCGATCATCAGGTGCGTCTCGAGCATCGCCCCGGCGTCGTGCACCGCCTCTGCCAGCGCCGCGACGATCAACGGCCCGACGGTTATCGGCGGCACGAAGTGCCCGTCCATCACGTCCACGTGGATCAACCGTGCGCCGGCGGCCAGCACCTCGATCACCTGTTCGCGCAGCCGTCCGAAGTCGGCCGACAGGATCGACGGCGCGACGTGCACGTCGCGCAGCAGCTCGCGTGTACGGTCGCTCATCATCTACGCGCTTGGTGCGCCATAGTTATACAGCCCGCGAAAACGAGAACCACTAGCCAGCCGACGCGAACCATGCCGATCCCGTCACACTGCCTGCAGCATCGAGTCCCCGCACGCGTTGCACTTGAGGATCGCGGTCGAGGACATCCTCACGATCGTCGAGTGCTCGCCGCAGTTGGGGCACACCGAGGTGAGCTCGAAGCGGTGCAGGCAGTAGACGCAGCGATAACGACCTGGGAGGTTGGTCGGACGCAGCCAGGGTTCGCCGCAGTTGGGGCACTGCGGCCCCAGGTCGATCGTGGTCTTCGCAGGCGTCTCGGGATTGCCCTCCATGCTCAGCTCCTGCGCATGCGGGCGATGTAGAAGCCGGCGGTGTGGTCTCGGTGGGGCAGTGTCAGCACGACATCCTCGAGGGCGAAGTTGGCGTGGGCATCCAGGAAGGCAGCGATCAGGCTCTCGTTCTCAACAGGTGAGATCGTGCAGGTAGAGTAGACAAGCACGCCGCCCGGACGGAGGGCGTCGGCTCCGGCGGTGAGGATCCGTGCCTGCGTGCCCGCCATTTTGGCGATCGCGTCCGGCGTGACGCGCCAGCGCAGGTCGGCGCGTGCCTGCAGCGTTCCGAGTCCCGAGCACGGGGGATCGACGAGCACACGGTCGAACCCGCGGGCGTCGGCGCCGCGGGCGGCCGCGGTCCAGTGCTCGGCGTCGGCGACCTCGACGCGGACGCTGCCCGCGTGCAGCCGCTGCGCGGTGCGCACGAGCGATCCCGCGCGGCGCTTGTCGCGCTCGACGGCGAGCACCTCGCCGCGGTCGTGCATGAGCGCGGCGAGATGGGTGGTCTTGCCGCCCGGGGCGGCGCACAGGTCGAGCACGCGCTCGCCGTCGGCGGGGGCGAGCACGTGGGCGACGCGCATCGCGGCGCGCGACTGGGCGTGGAAGGCGCCGCGCGCCCATGCGTCGGAGCTGTGCGCGTCGAACGGCTCGTCCAGGACCACGGCCTCGGCAATGCCGGGATCGAGGTGTGTGCGAACGGGCAGCTCGCCGGCGAGCGCGGCGGCGTCGCTCACCAGCGTGTTCGCGCGCAGCGCGACCTCCAGCGGCTCGTTGTCGCACGCCATCAGCGCGCGTGCCTGCTCGGGGTCGAGCGCCTCCCACCACAGGCGCGCGATCCACTCGGGGTGCGAGTGCTTGATCGCGGCGCTCTCAGGCGTGTCGTCGGTGAGCCCCTCGAGCAGCGCGTCAGGCCCCTCGCGGGTAGCGCGGCGCAGGACGGCGTTGACGAGGCCGTGCCCGGCGCGGCCGTGCGCCTTGGCGAGCTGGACGGCGTCGGCGACGACGGCGTAGTCGGGGGCTCCGCGTGTGTAGAGCAGCTCGTAGAGCCCGAGCCGCAGCGCCGCGAGCAGGGGTGGGTCGAGCGCGGCGGCGGGGCGCTCGCTGAGCGCTTCGATCAGGTGGTCGAGCGTGCCGCGGCGCTGCACGGCGCCGTAGGCGAGGCGCATCGCGAGCGCGCGGTCGCGCGGCTCCAGTTCCGCGGCCTCGGCCGTGAGCGCGCGATCGGCGTAGGCGCCCTGCTCGAACACCCTGCGCAGGACCGTGTAGGCGCAGCGGCGCGCGGGCGCGACCGATGCGGTTGTTGGGCTGGCCACGCGAGGCATGATCGGCTATCCGCTGCGGCTGAAGCTGCTCGGGGCGAGGATCTCGGCGAGATCGTGCGCGAGCCGCGGCGCCTCGTGCTCGCGGAGCGTCGCCGTTGTCACGCGGACGCCCGGCGCAGCTCCGGCAAGCCGGTAGGGAGCGCCGGGTGCGAGGACCCAGCCGCGCTGCATCAGCGCGCTGACGGCGCCGGCTTCGTCGGGCACGGGGATCCATGCGTTCAGCCCGGAGGACCCGTGCGCGGGTACGCCCTCGGCGTCCAGGCACGCGAGCAGTCGCTCGCGCCGCCGCGCGTAGGTCGCGCTCGCGCGCGCGACGAGCGCGCCGACGTCAGGATCGCGCGACAGCGCGAGCACGAGCGTCTGCAGGATGTGGCTGACCCAGCCCGGACCGCACTGCTGGCGAGCGCGCACGCGCGCGATCGTGTGGGGGTCGCCGGCGAGCACCGCGAGGCGCAGGTCGGGCCCGAGCGCCTTGGCGACCGAGCGCGTGGCGGCCCAGTGCCGGGGAGGCTCCGCTTCGTGCAGCAGCGTGTGCAGCGGCGCGTCGGCGACGACCCCGAGGTGATCGTCCTCGATCAGCAGCGCATCGGGAAACTCCGCGAGCACGGCGCACAGCTCGCGCGCGCGGTAGAGGTCGAGCGCGGCGCCCGTGGGATTCTGGCCGCGCGGCGTGATCACGACGGCGGCGGCGCCGCGGGCGAGCGCGCGGTGCAGCTCGGCGGGGAGCATCCCTAGCTGGTCGAGCGCGACCGGCTCGAGCACGAGGCCGTGGGCGCGAAGCACGTCGTACAGGGCTGCGTAGCCGGGGTTCTCGACCGCGACGCGGTCACCGGGCCGCAGGTGCGCCTCGAGGACCCGCTCGATCGCGTCCATCGCCCCGCCCGCTATGCACAGCTCCTCGCCGGGGACACCGTCGGCGCGCAGCTGCGCCCGCGCGAGCGCGAGCAGCTCGGGTAGCGCCTGCGGCTCGCCGTAAAGCCGCGCGGGCAGCTCGCAGCGTGCGAGCGCGACGCCGAGGTCGGGCAGTAGTGCCGGGTCAGGGTTGCCGCGCGAGAGGTCACGCGCGCCGGGCGGCACGGGCAGCGGGGCGCGTGGCGAGCCGACCGGTGGGCCGGGGCCGATCCGCGTCGCGCGGCGCGGCTCGCTGACGACGACGCCACGCCGGCGCAGCTCTGCGAGGCCCGCGGCGACGGTGACCGGGCTGAGCCCGGTCTCGACGGCGAGGCGTCGTACCGACGGCAGTCGCTGGCCGGGGGTCAGCGCGCCGCTGGCGACGGCCGCCTCGACGTGGCGGACGAGCTCGGCCTTGCTCTTCGCTCGGATCCGATACTGTTTCAGGGCAGTCATCTATCTGTACTATTACAGATTTATAGATGTGGAGAGGAGAGCGTGGTGTCCATGCAACAGCCGACGGGTCAGAACACGACAGCGCAGCCGTCCTCCGAGCGTGTGCGACTGCGCCGCAAGCGCGAACGCGGCAGCTACGACCGCGCCGTGATCGACGCGATCCTGGATGAGGCGCTGATCGCGCACCTGGGCATCGTCGACGAGCAGGGGCAACCGTTCGTGATCCCGACGCTGCACGCGCGCAGCGGCGACGTCGTCTACTGCCACGGCTCGACGGCCAGTCGCACGCTGCGGGCGCTGGCAGCCGGTGCGCCGGCGTGCCTGACGGTGACGCTGATCGACGGGCTCGTGCTCGCGCGCTCGGCGATGCACCACTCGGCCAACTACCGCTCGGCGATGCTGATCGGGCAGGCCACGCTGCTCGATGATCTCGACGAGAAGCAGGCAGCGCTGCGGGCGGTGGTCGAGCACATCGTGCCGGGCCGCTGGGACGACGTCCGCGCGCCGAGCGCAAACGAGCTGCGCGCGACGGCGGTGCTCGCGCTGCCGATCGCGGAGTGCTCGGCGAAGGTCCGGACCGGCGGACCGCTGGATGACGAGGAGGACTACGCGCTGGGAGCGTGGGCGGGCGTGATCCCGCTGGCGAGCCAGGCCCGCGCGCCCGAGCCCGATCAGCGGCTGCGCGCCGGCATCGAGCCGCCGAGCTATGTCACCGCCTATCGTCGACCCGGGAGCCCGTGACCGCGTAGGTAGGCCGATGCGTCCATCGCGCGCCCCCCGGGCGGCTGCACGACCAGCAGCTCGAGCACGCCGGGCGTGCAGTCGAGCAGCAAGCGCCCGTCACGCGCGTACGGACCGAGCTCGCCGTCTCGCGCCTCGCCGGCGCCGCTCTCGTGAGGCTCGTGGGAGTCGCCGCTCTCGAGCAGCGCCGCGCGGCGCACGCCGAGTAGGCTGCCGTCGGCGAGCTCAACGCGGGCGCCGATATGCGGATCCAAAGCACGCACGAGGCGCTCGAGCTCGACCGCGGGCCGCGCCGGGTCGAGCAGGCGGTCAGTCGGCCCGAGCTTCTCGGCATAGGTGACGCCATCCTCGGGCTGCTCGACGAACGGCGGCGCCTCGTCGAGCGCCCGTACGAGCAGCTCGCCGCCGAGCTCCTGCAGACGGGCGGCGAGTGTGCCGTATGTGTCCTCGGCTCGAATCCGCTCGACCCCCTCGAGGCAGACCGGGCCGCTGTCGAGACCGGCGGTGAGACGCATGATCGAGACGCCGGTGCGCTCGTCACCGGCCATGACCGCGCGCTCAATCGGCGCGGCGCCTCGCCAGCGCGGCAGCAGCGAGGGGTGCACGTTCAGCAGCTCGTGTTCTGAGAGCAGCGGCTCCTTGATCAGTGCGCCGAACGCGCACACGATCACCACGTTCGCGCCGCGCGCGCCGGGGGCGCTGTCCGGGGCGAGGGCCTGCGCGATGAGCGCACGCGCCTGCGGATCGTTGACGTTCTGTGGCTGCTCGAGCGCGAGCCCGAGCGCCTGCGCCGCCGCCGCAGCGGGTGGCGAGGTCAGGCGCCGACCGCGACCGCTGGGTCGGTCGGGGCGCGTGATGACCAGCGCGGGGCGGTGGGCATCGCTGCGCGCGAGCCGCTCGAGCACGGCGGCGGAGAACTCGGAGGTGCCGATGAAGACCGTGCTCACGGCGCCATGCTCGTGCCGCTAGGCCGCGTCGGCAGGCCGATCCTCGGCCGTGGCCTCGACGTGCCCTTCGGCGGCCTCGCGCATCGCGCGCATCGCCTCCTTTCGGGCCTCGCGCGAGATGCGGTCGAGGATCAGGACCCCGTCGAGGTGATCGATCTCGTGCTGGATCACGCGCGCCTCCAATCCCTCGGCCTCGATCTCGACCGGGTCGCCGCTCTGGTCGCGGGCGCGTACACGCAGCTGTGCGTGGCGCTCGACCTCGACGTGTACGCCGGGCAGGCTCAGGCACCCCTCGTCGCCGAGCTCGAGCTCCTCGCTCAGCCACTCGATCTCCGGATTGACGAGCGCGGTGACTGGATCATCGAGGAAGGCTTTGTAGACGAGCACACGATGCAGTACGCCGAGCTGGGTCGCCGCGAGTCCAACCCCGAGCGCGTCGTGCATCAGCTCGCCCATGCGCTCGACCTCCGCCTGCAGCTCCTGATCGAAGCGCTCGACGGGCAGCGCCGTCGCGCGCAGCACCGGGTCGCCGAGCTTGCGCACGTGGCGAAGCGCGGCGTCACGGCGCTCGCGCGTCTCGGCATCGAGCTCGGCGGGCTCGGGCGCGTCCTGCTCGCGCTCGACCTCCACGTCGGCCTCCTCGGAGCTCGGCCCCGGGAGCTCCAGCGACGCGTCCTGCTGGGCTGTGGGGTCGTTCGCGCTCATCTTCAGCCTGAGTCTAAAAGCAGCAGCCCGCGGGCGCGGCTTGGCTGTGATCCTGGCACAGGGCTCGTCCCGGATCGCGAAGCCCGCACCTCGCTGTGGGGGCGCCTAGCCTTTTTGATGCGACGCGCTTCGCGCTCGCAGCGTCACGATCGCACGCGTGGTGTGGACCGCGCCGAGCGGATCGTGCGCGAGCAGCGTAGCGCGGATGCGCATGGTGTGAGCACGTTTGAGCAGGGCGCGCGCCCGGCTCGAGAGGTGCAGCGTGACCGCCTGTACCTTGCCGCCCGCCACCGTGAACCTGCCCGCGGTCAGCGTCAGGATCGAGGCCTTCTTGCCGGGGGCGTCAGCGCCTGCGGCGATGACGGCACCGAGCGTGCGCAGCGTGACGGTGCCCGCGCAGCTCGTCTCGGCTGCGGGACAGCTGATCTCGAGCGTCACGGCGCCCGACGAGCTTACCCGGAGCGAGGTGCCGGTCAGCTCGGCGTCCGGGATGGGCGGCACGAAGCTCATCTGAAAGCCGTTCACGCCCTGCGTGCCGGCGTCGACGGACGATTTCGCGACTTCTGCTTCGTGCTGTTTCGCCAGTTCGGCTTCGTGTTGCCTCGTCGCTTCTTCGCCGGTCTTTTTTTCTTCTTCGGCCTTCTTTTCGGCGGCTTCTTGCTTCGCTTTCAGGCTGGCTTCTTCTTCAGCCTGCTTCTTCGCGGCGACTTCTTCTTCAGCCTGCTTCTTCGCGGCGACTCCTTCTTCAGCCTTCTTCCTGGCGGCGGCTTCTTCTTCAGCCTGCTTCTTCGCGGCAGCTTCTTCTTCGCGTTCTTTGAGCGTGTGCGTGTTCACATTCACCACGGTCGTAGCCGGCGGACTTTTGAAGCCATAGCTATCGGTGACGGTCAGCGTGACGGTGTATTCGCCGGGCGCGCTGTAGGTATGGGTCGGAGCGACGCCGGTGCTCGCAGCGGTCCCGTCACCCCAGCTCCATGAGTAGGAAAGGACAGCGCCCGGATATGGGTCGCTGGAGGCGGTTGCGCTGAAGCTGGCGACGACACCCGGTTCAGGCGAGCTGGGTGGCGTTACGACGGCAATGGGAAGCAACGGCTTGAACAGGTTGAGCGAGTTCGGTGTGCCGACGCCCGAGGGCCCGTCGAATCCGACTGCCGCGTTGCATGCGGTGGTCCCTTCGCAATCGACCCTGGCTTCTTCAAGTGCGTTGGCGCCGCACGCCAAGCCATCGTCGTCGCAGTACCCGTTGCCGCCTTCGGTGACGTCGAACAGCGACGACGTTTCGCCGAGGTGCCCGTAGAGGGTGAGCCCCGGATCTTCGACGCCCTTGCTGCCGCCCGCGAGCGCGAAAAGTGAGCTGATCAGCGGAGTCGAGACCGAGGTCCCACCGATCGTCAGCCACCCTTCACCCTCGCCTTCGACTTCGCACACCGGGCCGCAGTCGTAGCTGTCGTAGATGTCAAAGCCGGTGTTCGGATCCGCGACGGCGGAGACGTCGGCGGCGACCCGTTTGCCGGCGCAGCCGGTCGCGGCAAAGCCGGACGTGGCCTGTTGCCAGGGTTCCGCCGTGAACAACGTGCTGCAACCGCCGCCGCTGGCGCCTTCGAACTCGCTCCCGTCGAACGCGGCGTTGCCGTTCCAGACCGTCTCGCTTCGGCGCTTGCCTGAGCCATTGAGCTTCAGCGTGGTGCCGCCGACCGCCACGACGGAGGGTAGCGACGCAGGCGCGTCGGGCTGTTCGGCAGCGACGGGTTCGCCTTCGTTGGCGTACAGCGTCCAGTCGTCGTAGCCGCTGTCGCCCGTGGCAGCGGCGATCACGACGCCGGGGTGTTTGTACGCGACGCGTTCGCTCGATCCGAGCAGGTCCTCGGGCCCGCCGTAGGAGTTGGAGACCTCGGTCGCCCCCAGGCTGACCGCCTCGCCGACTGTCGCGGCAAGGTTCCTGAAGCTTTCGTTCTTGGCCTCGACCAGCAGGATCTTGCATTTGGGGCACACCGAGTGAGCCATCTCCACATCGAGCGCGGTCTCGACCGACCAGCCACTTTTGTCGGGTGCCGGCAGCAGGATCGGGCTGCCGGTTTGGGAGACCTTGGTGAAGCAGCCGTTGGCTTTGGTGCACGCAGCGATCTCGTATTCCGCGTCGAAGGTGGCGAGATCAGCTTCGATCGTCGGGTCGTCGTATGCGTCGATGAGTGCGATCGTCTGCCCCGAGCCACCCGCGGCTGGGCTGTATCCATAGGCGCTTGCAAGCTCTTCCGGTGTCAGACCGTCCGCGGGCCCCGGTTCGAGCGCGCCTCGCACGGCCGTATAAGAGCTGACGCCAGGCTCGCCCGCCGCGGCCGCGGGCACCGGTACCCGCGCGAGCGCGAGGCAGGTCGCATCGCCCGGCCGCGGCGTGGAACAGACGCGGCTGATCTTCGCGTAGTGGGTGCCCAGAGGAGCGCGTTTGGATCTCGCCGAGGCGCCCGGAACCGCGATCAGGGAACAGATGAGCACCGCGAGAACGGCGCCGCCTCGCGGTCCTGCACGCCGAGCACAGCGACGATCCATCCTCACATCCTCCTGACGGCCTCGCGATACGTGCTCCAGCCGATCAGCCAGCCTGACCTCCACCACCTCACCTCCGTGTGACCGGTGTCCCGAGCCGGGAACCTACCAGAGGATGATGACCGGTTAAAGCGGCGGGCGCGCCGTTGCACGGCCCGCCGCTCGACCGTCGTCGCGATCCCCCGCCAGAAGCTGACCGCGCGCTGGGCTGGGCTGCGCGCGGGCGCAGCCCTTCAGCGCTGGCCGAGCTTTGCCTTGGGTGCGCGCAGGAGCACGACCTTCTGCCCGGTGTGCGTTGCGCCCGTGGGGTTGCGCGCGAGGATCGTCGCTCGCACGCGCAGCTGGTGCGAACGCGCGAGTAGGGCGCGCGCCTTCGCCGAAAGATGCAGCGTGATCCTCTTCACGCCGCCACCCGGGATGGTGAACGAGCCGGCGGCAAGTGCCAGGACGGCGGGCTTCGCCTTAGCATCGGCCGCGGCCCGCACCGCATCGAGCGTACGCAGCGTCACGGTGCCCGCGCAGCTGCTCACGCCGTCCGGACAGCTGATCGTGATGCTCACGGCACCTGACGCGCTGGCCTGTAGCGAAGCGCTGGCGATCACCGCGTCGGGCGAGGCTTCCTTCGCGGCCAGCACTCCCGCCAGAGTTGCGGCACGGTACCAGATGTCTGAATGTTTTGGCAAGTACAGATCGTGTAGGGCAGACCACCTGGCCTCCGGCGGCGCCACCCTGCCGCTTACTGCGGATCGACATCCACGCTGAAGCTGACGCCTGAGTGAACGCGGCTTGCCGCAACTCGCGCGACCGCTTCGCCGACCGCCTGCACTGCTGGCCGTCGCTCAGCTGCCTTTACCATGACCATCGAGCGCTCGCGCCCGCGCAGGCGAAACAACGCGGCGGGCCCGAGTACGGTCGCGCGCTCACCGGGATGACTGAGTGTGCCGAAGGGGACAGTTACGTCGAGCAATGACGCGTTGAGAGATTCGCACAGGCCGCTCGCTGCAGCGCGCGCATCCGGCGCGACCTCCGCCGAGCAGACGATCTTGATCAGGTGCGAGAACGGCGGGTAGCTGAGCGCGCGCCGGCGCTCTAGCTCACCCGCGATGAAGCCGTCGCTGTCGTGCCGGGCGGCGTGGACGATGGCTCGCGCTTCAGGGGCGATAGTCTGGACGAGCACGCGTCCGTCACCGCCGCGCCCGGCGCGCCCGGCGAGCTGGGCGATCAGCGCGAAGGTGCGCTCCTCGGCGCGGAAGTCCGGGAAGCGCAGCGTCGCATCCGCGTCGAGCACGACGCCGAGGCTGATGTCGGGAAAGTCGTGGCCCTTGGCGACCATCTGGGTACCGATCAGGATCCCGCGATCCGCCGCCTCGAAGCGACGCAGGATCTCCCCGACGCCTGTGTCCTCCCCAACCACGTCGGCGTCGAGCCGGAAGACCGGAAAGTGACCATCGTCGAACACGTGCGCGAGGTCGTGCTGCAGGCGCTCGGTGCCGGCGCCGTGGCGTGCCACGGCCGTCGAGGAGCAGTCGCAGCAGCGCGCCGGTACGGCCTCGCGATGGCCGCAGTGATGGCACGCGAGGTAGCCCCCGGCACGGTGCAGCACCAGCGCCACGTCGCAGTCTGGACAGCTCCACACGCGCCCACACGAGCGACACGAGAGGAAGTTCGACCAGCCGCGTCGGTTGAGCAGGACGATCGCCTTGCCGCCTGCGCTGCGCACGTCGGCGAGCGCCTGTGCGGTGAGTGGATGCAGACCCGGTGCCTCGCCGCGCATGTCCAGCACCTGCACGGCGGGCAGTGGCCGTCCGTCGACCCTGCGCGCGAGCACGCTCACCGGCAGCCGCTGCATGCTCTCCGGGCGTGGGGTCGCACTCCCGGCCAGCAGCACCGAGCCGCTTCGCTCGGCCCGCTCGGCGGCGACGTCGCGCGCGTCGTAGCGGGGGTCGCCCTCGTGCTTGTAGGAGGCGTCGTGCTCCTCGTCGACGACGATCAGCCCCAGCTCCTCGATCGGCGCGAACACCGCCGATCGCGGCCCCACGCACACCCGCGCCCGGCCCTCGCGCAGGCGGCGCCACTCGGCGTAGCGCTGGGCCTGCGTCAGGCGCGAGTGCAGCACGGCGACGGTGTCGCCGAAGCGCTCCACGAAGCGTCCGACGATCTGCGGCGTGAGCGCGATCTCGGGCACGAGCACGATCGCGCCACGTCCCTGCTGCAGCGCCGCATTGGCAGCACACAGGTAGATCTCGGTCTTCCCCGAGCCGGTCACGCCGTGCAGCAGGCACTGCTCGGCGCGGCGCTCGCGCAACGCCTCGTACACGGGCGCGAGCACGGCCTGCTGCTCGAGGGTCAGCTCGGGGGCGCCGCGACCGCGGGTCCCGACCGGCAGGTGCACGGGCCGCGCGACCGCGCGGCGCTTGCGGCCGCTCAAGCGGCGTGCCGCGCCCGGCGGCAGCACCAGCGCGAGCGCGCGGGCGATCGTCGAGCAGTACTCGGCAGCGATCCATTGCGCAAGCGCCACCAGCTCGACGGGGATGCCGAGCTCCAGCACGCGCAACGGCGCCAGCAGCTTGGCCTCGGCGACCTCGCTGCTGTCCGCCAGAGCCGACGACCACGCCGAGCACCTGCCGTCGGCCGAACGGCACGACGAGCATCGAGCCGACGTCGACCTCCGCCGCCGAGCGCCTCGGGCAGCCGGTAGTCGAACGGCCCGCGCAGCGAGCGCGCGGTCGTCATCGGCTCGACCTTCGCGATCAGCGATCTCGTCGCGGGCGCGGCGTCGCGCTCGTCGAGTACAGCGGGGCTCGACACCGACCTGACCCTAGACGACCGATAGGCGGCGCCAGACGCCTCGCTCAGAGGCCGGCGGCGGCGCGCAGCGCGTCGACCTTGTCGGTCTGCTCCCACGTGAAGTCGTCGTCGTCGCGGCCGAAGTGGCCGTACGCGGCGGTCTTCTGGTAGATCGGGCGGTGCAGGCGCAGCTCCTCGCGGAAGGAGCCCGGACGCAGGTCGAAGACCTCGTCGACCGCGCGTGCGATCTGGCCGCGCGTGAGGCCATCTTTCTCGGTGCCGAAGGTCTCGACCATCACCGATACCGGGTGCGCGACCCCGATCGCGTAGGCGACCTGCACTTCGGCGCGGTCGGCGAGCTTCGCGGCGACGATGTTCTTGGCGACCCAGCGCGCGGCGTAGGCAGCCGAGCGATCCACCTTCGAGGGGTCCTTGCCGGAGAACGCGCCGCCGCCGTGGCGTGCCATGCCACCGTAGGTGTCGACGATGATCTTGCGCCCGGTGAGCCCGCAATCGCCGACCGGGCCGCCGATCACGAAGCGACCGGTGGGGTTGACGAGGAAGTTCCTGCGGAGCTTGCTCGCGTCGTACAGGCCGTCCGGGAGGATCGGTCCGACGACATGCTCCCAGAGGTCGTCGGGGATCTGCGCCTCCGAGCCCTCGCTGTGCTGGGTGGAGATCAGCAGCTTTTCGATCTCGACCGGCATGCCGTCCTGGTAGCGCACGCTGACCTGCGTCTTGCCGTCGGGGCGCAGGTAGCCGAGCGTGCCGTCCTTGCGCACTGCCGACAGTCGCTCGGCGAGCCGGTGCGCGAGCGAGATCGGCAGCGGCATCAGCGTGTCGGTCTCGCTGGTGGCGTAGCCGAACATCATCCCCTGGTCGCCGGCGCCGGCGACGTCGAGCTCGTCGTCGTCCTCGGCGTCGGTGCGGGCCTCGTAGGCCTTGTCGACGCCCTGCGCGATGTCGGGCGACTGCTTGTCGATCGCGTTGAGCACCGCGCAGGAGTCCGCCGAGAAGCCCAGGTCGGCGTCGGTGTAGCCGATGTTGCGGATCGTCTCGCGCGCGATCTCCTGGATATCCACGTAGGTCTCGGTCGAGATCTCGCCGGAGACGACGACCAGGCCAGTGTTGACGAGCGTCTCGCACGCGACGCGGCCATACGGTTCGTCGGCTAGGACGGCGTCCAGCACGCCGTCGGAGATCTGGTCGGCGATCTTGTCGGGATGGCCCTCCGTGACCGACTCGGAGGTGAACAGGAACTCGTTATCGCTTAGCTCAGTCATGGTCTTTTGGTGATCAGCTCCGAGAGGTCGAGCGGGCACGATTGCAGGGCCGTGCCGCGCGTGCAGTTGGCAAAAGTCGCAGAAGTCTATGCGGCGCGGGCGCGTCCGCGCTGGCCGCGCTCGACGAAGTCGATGATCAGCGGCACGCCGTCCAGCCCGTAGCGGGCGCGCAGACGATTCTCGACGAAGTAGGCATAGTCGCGCGTGACGCGTGCGCGCGAGTTGACCTGGATCGCGAATCGCGGTGGGCGCTCGCCGATCTGAGCCATGTAGATCAGCTTCAGGCGATGGTTGCCCGAGCCCCGGCGCGTGCCGACCGGGGGCTGGCGCGCCTGCACCGTCTCGGCGAGGAAGCGGTTCAGCTCGGGCGTGGGAATGCGTCCGCTGACGCGGTCGCCCAGCGTGATCGCCTCGGTCAACAGGCGCGCGACGTGGCGGCCGGTCTTGGCGCTGACGGTCAGCACGCGCGGGCGCAGGCGGAGCTTCTCGGCGACGCGGCCGCGCTCGTACTCCAGATCGAGTCGCGCCCCGGCGTCGCCGTCGGCGGGTTCCTGCATGTCCCACTTGTTGAGCACGATCGCGGTCGCACACCCGGCCTTCATCGCGAGCTCGGCGATCCGCAGATCCTGCGCGGTGACGCCGTCGCCGGCATCGCAGACGACCAGTGCGACGTCGGCGCGCTCGGCGGCCCGCCGCGAGCGCAGCGACGTGTAGTACTCGACCGAGTCCGACACCTTCGCCTGCCGGCGGATGCCGGCGGTGTCGACAAGGATCAACCGGCGCTCGCCCACCAGCAGCGGCGTGTCGATCGCATCGCGGGTCGTCCCAGCGACGTCCGAGACGATCACGCGCTCCTCACCGAGGAAGCGGTTGACCAGCGAGGACTTGCCGACGTTGGGCCTGCCGATCACCGCCAGGCGCACGGTGTCGTCCTCCGGCTCGGAGTCCTGGGCGGGTGGGCACGAATCAAGCAGCTCGACGATGCGATCGAGCAGGTCGCCTGTGCCGAGGCCCTGGGCGGCCGAGATCGGCATCGGCTCGCCGAGACCGAGGCGATGGAAATCCGCCGCTAGCGCCAGCTCGTTCACGCTGTCGCACTTGTTCGCCGCGACGATCGTCGGCAGCGGCGCGCGGCGCAGCAGATCCGCCATCTCCTCGTCGCCCGCGCGCACGCCGGCCCGCGCGTCGACCACCAGCACCGCCACCTCCGCGTCGGCGATACCCGCGCGCGCCTGCTCGCGGATCGAGCCCGCGAGCGGGTCCTGGTCCTCGAAGTCGACGCCGCCGGTGTCGATCAGCGTGAAGCGGCGTCCGTTCCATTCGCACTCGAGCTCCTTGCGGTCGCGTGTGACGCCCGGGCGCTCGTGCACGACCGCCTCACGCGTGCCGGTGAGGCGGTTGATCAGCGAGGACTTGCCTACGTTCGGATAGCCGACGATCGCGACCTTCATGGAGCCAGTATGACTGGGGAAACGCCCAGTCCACGGCTGCCGTACCCGCGAGCCCCCACCGCCCAGCTCCGCGTCACGCGGCACGAGCCAACCCGAGGATCAGCGACAGTGCGCTCTCGATCTGAGCCAACGGCTCAGGGCTGACCGCGCCCAGACGCTGCAGCAGCCGCGAGCGGGCGACCGGCCGAACTGCGCGGCATATTGCCCGGGAATCGCGATCAATCCCAGCATCGCGCGGCACCTCCGGACGGAGAGCCGACTTGGCGCGGGAGCTCGACAAAGGAACGACCACGATGAGGTCGGAGCGCCTTGCGTCGGCGTTCAGCTCATCGACGGAGATGACGACAGCCGGACGATTCTTCGCCGGCTCGCCCTCTCTGCCGGCTCCGAAGCTGACCAGCCACAGCTCGCCTCGGCAGGGCTCACTCGAGGCCATCGGCGAGGGTCGCCTCCCAGGCGAGGTCCTCGGCGCCGACATCGGGGTTCGCGGCATCCACGCGGCTCGCTTCGCGCTCGGAGTCCCAGATTGACTGTGCCTCTCGCTCACGCGCGACATCTGCCAGCAGCGCGGCCAACGACGTTCCTTGTGACCGAGCTTGCTGAGCCAGCAGGTCACGGGTCGCCCGCGTCACTCGAATTGTCGCCGTCTCAGCCGTCACAATGACTCAAGCATAGCGCCTAGCTGTGGCGCTATGTGCCGTCGACAAGAGCGACGATCGCGGCTACTACCGCCTCGACGCTGAGCCCGCTCGTGTCGAGCGTGACGGCGTCAGGGGCGGCCTGCAGCGGGCTGTGCTCGCGAGAGCTGTCGCGCTCGTCGCGCAGCGTCTGCTCGGCGAGGACTGTCCCGATGTCCGCCCCCAGCTCGGCGGCGCGCCTGCGCGCGCGCTCGTGCGGGTCGGCCGTCAGGAACACCTTGAGCTCAGCGTCTGGTGCGACGACCGTGCCGATGTCGCGCCCCTCCGCCACCCAGTCCCCGCGCGCGATCAGCTCGCGCTGCTTGGCGACGAGCGCCGCACGCACGCCCGGGTCACCGGCGAGCACCGACGCAGCCTCCGAGACCTCGGGCGTGCGAATCGCCTCGGTGACGTCGCGTCCCTCGAGCAGCACCGGCAGCGCGGCCCCCGGCGAGACCGCGCCGTCGCCGCCGCCGAGCTCGATCTCGACTGCCCGGGCGAGCTCGCCGAGGGCGCCCGCGCGCTCCGGCAGCGTCCCCCCTCCTCGCTGCAACGCGGCGAGCGCGACAGAGCGGTACATCGCGCCGCTGTCGAGATAGGTGAAGCCGAGCGAGCGCGCGAGCGCGCGGGCGACGGTTGACTTGCCGGCGCCGGCCGGCCCGTCGATCGCTACGAGCACAGCCGCGCGAGATCCTCGACGAAACCGGGGTAGGAGACCGCGGCGGCGTCCATCCCCACCACCTCGACGCCCTCGCGCGAGGCGAGGCCGGCGACCGCGCCCATCATCGCCATGCGGTGATCGCCGAGCGCGTCGAGGCGCCCGCCCCGCAGGCCGCCGTTGCCGCGCACGGCGAAGCCGTCGCTGGTGGCCTCGATCTCAGCACCGAGGCCGCGCAGCCCCTCGACGACGCCGGCGATCCGGTCTGACTCCTTGAGACGCAGCTCCTGCGCACCGCGCACGATCGTCTCGCCCTCGGCGTAGCAGCCGAGCAGCGCGACCAGCGGCAGCTCGTCGATCGCGAGCGGCACCTCGTCGGGCTCGACGACCGTCCCCTCGAGCGCGCCGTGGGCGACATCGAGGTCGCTCACGGGCTCCTCTGACTCGAGCTCTCCGGTCTCGTCCTCGAGGTCGCCGAGGACGATGCCGCGCATCCGCCGCACGATGCGCAGGAAGCCGGTGCGCGTCCAGTTGACGCCGACGTCGCCGATCAGCAGGCGCGAGCCGGGCACGAGCACGCCGGCGGCGACCATGAAAGCGGCCGAGCTCGGGTCGCCCGGGACGGTGACGCTGTCCAGCAGCAGCTCGTCGGCGTTGACGACCGTCACGTGCAGGCCGTTGCGGTGGATCGCCACGCCGGCGCGCAGCAGCATCCGCTCGGTGTGATCGCGGCTGCGCGCCGGCTCGCCGACGGTCGTCGCGCCGTCCGCGGTGAGCGCCGCGAGCAGCAGACACGACTTGACCTGCGCGCTGGCTGCGCCGATCTCGTAGGAGATCGCGCGCAGGCGTCGACCGTGGATGCGCAGCGGCGCGAAGCGCCCGTCACGCGCCTCCAACTCGGCGCCCATCTGGCGCAACGGCTCGACGATGCGGTCCACCGGTCGGCGGCGGATCGACTCGTCGCCGTCGAGCGTGAAGCTGCATCCCTCCTGCGCGGCCAACCAGCCCGGCAGCAGCCGCAGAAGCGTGCCCGCGTTGCCGACGTCGATCGTGCTCGGCGGTTCGCACGCGTCGCGCAGCCCGGTGCCCCGCACCACCAGATCCGCGCCGTCGACCTCGACGAGCGCACCGAGCCCGCGCACGGCCTCGAGCGTGGAGGTGGTGTCGGCGGCGTGCAGGTAGCGCTCGATGCGCACCGGCTCGGAGGCCATCGCCCCCAACAGCGCGGCGCGATGCGAGATCGACTTGTCCGCCGGCGCCCGCAGCTCGCCGGAGAGTCCGTGCGCGGGCTCGAAGCGCATGTTCATCGCGACCTACTCATGCTTGCACGACCGCGAAGCCGAGGGCGGCGATCAGCTCTCTGGCTCGTCCGGAGTGCTCGTCGCCGGCGATCCACAGCGCCACGACGCCTTGACGATTGTCCTGGGACGGCGAGAGCACCATGTCGAGGATGTTGACACCGGCGCCGCCGAGAGCGAGCGCGATCTCGGCGATCACCCCCGGGCGGTTGGGCACCGAGGCGCGCAGCTCGATCGCCGTGGCGCCCGCCCCTCCGACGAGACCGGCGCCGAGCAGCGACTCGTGCTCGGCGCGCGAGCGCTCGTTCCACGCGCTCACCGCGCCCGCGTCCCCCGCGGCGAGCCAGCCACGCACCTCCTGCAAGCCCGCCGCCAGCCCGTCGATCGCGGTTATCAGCGCGTCGCGGTTGGACATGTAGATGTCGGTCCAGATCGCGGTGTTGGCGCCTGCCACGCGCGTTGCGTCGCGGAAGCTCGGGCCGACCGCGGGCAGGCGCTGGGACTCCTCGCCCAGCAGCGCGGCGGTCTCGGCAACGAGCAGGTTCGCGAGCACGTGTGGCAGGTGTGAGACGCCGGCCATCAGCCGGTCATGGGTCTCGGCGTCGATCGCCTCCGGACGCGCTCCGAAGCGGCTGAGCAGCCGGTGCAGGCGCTCGTAGAGCACGCCTGCGGTGCTGCCTTTGGCTGGCGTCAGATACCACGTCGCGCCATCGAAGAGGCCCTCACGCGCGTGCTCGACTCCGGCGGTCTCCGCGCCCGCGAGCGGGTGACCGCCGACGAAGCGCTCGTCGGCGGTCGCTTCGGCGAGTGCGCGCTTGGTCGAGCCGACATCGGTGATGACGCAGTCCGTGGAGGCGCTCGCGAGCGCCTGCTCGACGGTACTCAGCAGCTCGCCGACTGGCGCGGCGACGAACACGACCTGGGCGCCGGCGACGGCGCTGGCGATGTCATCGGCCTGCTCGTCGATCGCCCGCAGCGCGAGGGCGCGGGCGCACACGTCGGGATCGGGGTCGTAGCCGCACACGCTCGCGCCCGCGCGCGTGCGTGCAGCCAGTCCAATCGAGCCGCCGATCAGCCCGACGCCGAGAACCGCGATCCGCATCCGCTCAGGTCTGCGCTCGGGCGAGATTGCGAGCGCGCACGGACTCTGCCAACCCTTCCAGCACCTCGACGGTCGTCTCCCAGCCGATGCATCCGTCGGTGATCGACTGGCCGTAGCACACCTCGCCGCCGGGCCGCAGATCCTGGCGGCCGGCGACGAGGAACGACTCGAGCATCACGCCGACGATGGCGTCGTTGCCGCTCGCGATCTGACCGCCGACCTCGGCTGCCACGCGCGGCTGGCGTCCAGGGTTCTTGCCGCTGTTGTCGTGGCTGAGGTCGATCATCACGCGCGTGGGCAGGCCCGCGCTGTCGAGTAGCCCCAGCGCCGCCGTGACGCTGGCGGCGTCGTAGTTGGGCTGGCTTTTTCCGCCGCGCAGGATGATGTGACAGTCAGAGTTGCCGCGCGTGTACAGGATCGCCGGCGTGCCATTGGGATCGATGCCGGCGAACGCGTGTGGCTCAGCCGCGGCGCGTACGGCATCCACGGCCACCTGCACGTTGCCATCGGTGCGGTTCTTGAAGCCGACCGGCATCGACAGGCCCGAACCGAGCTGGCGATGGATCTGGCTCTCGGTCGTGCGCGCGCCGATCGCCCCCCAGGAGACGGCGTCGGCGATGTACTGCGGCGTGATCGGGTCGAGGAACTCACAGCCGACGGGAATGCCCGTGTCGAGCACGCCGAGCAGCACGCGCCGCGCGAGGTGCAGTCCGGCGTTGACGTCGCCCGAGCCGTCGAGATGCGGGTCGTTGATCAGCCCCTTCCAGCCCGTCGTCGTGCGTGGCTTCTCGAAGTACACGCGCATCGCGATCAGCAGCTCGCTGCTGAGGTCGCGGGCGAGCTGCGCAAGCCGCGCCGCGTACTCGAGCGTCGCGTCGGGATCGTGCACGCTGCACGGTCCGACGACAGCGAGCAGCCGCGCGTCGTCGCCGTCCAGGACGGCGACGACCTCGCGGCGGCCGCCGATCACGACGTCCGCCTGCTCGCCGCCCAGCGGCAGCTGCCCGAGCAGCGCATCGGGCGAGAGCAGCGGCACGACCCTTTCGATCCGCATGTCGCGGACGTAGTCCGCCGGTCGCAGCTGGGCACCGGGTAGCTCAGACAAGGGCCGGCTCCCTCCCGGCGAGCGCCTTACCCGTCAGCGCCGCCGCGCGCTCGACCGCGAGCGCGTACTCGGCGAAGTCCTCGGCACGCAGCGCCTGCGGCCCGTCGCAGATCGCCTCGTCTGGGTTGGGGTGCACCTCGACGATGATGCCGTCGGCACCGACCGCGGCGGCGGCCAGCGACAGCGGCGTCACGAGCTCGCGCCGCCCGGCGGCGTGGCTCGGGTCGACGATCACGGGCAGGTGCGAGAGCTCCTTGAGCACCGGCACCGCCATCAGGTCGAGCGTGAAGCGGTAGGCGGTCTCGAACGTGCGGATGCCGCGCTCGCACAGCATCACGTTGGGGTTGCCTTCCTTGAGGATGTACTCGGCTGCCATCAGCAACTCGTCGAGCGTGGCGGAGAGCCCACGCTTGAGCAGGACAGGGCGCCCAACGCGCCCGAGCTCCGCCAACAGCGGGTAGTTCTGCATGTTGCGCGCGCCGATCTGGATCACGTCGGCGACCTCAAGAACGGCGTCGAGGTCGGCGACGTCCATCAGCTCGGTGACGATCGGCAGGCCCGTCTCGGCCTTCGCCTCGGCGAGCAGTCTCAGACCCTTCTGCCCCAACCCCTGGAAGGCGTACGGAGAGGTGCGCGGCTTGTAAGCGCCGCCACGCAGCAGCGTCGCGCCGGCGTCGCTGACCACACGTGCGGTCTGCAGCGTCTGCTCGCGCGACTCAACCGTGCATGGTCCGGCGATCAGTGCGAAGCTCTCGCCCCCGACCTTGCGTCCGTCGATCTCGAGCACCGTGCGCTCGCCATGGGTGATCTGGGCTGAGGCGAGCTTGTAGGGCTTGAGGATCGGCACGACGCGGTCGACGCCGGGCTGGCCCTCCAGCCCCAGGCTCTCGACGTTCGCGTCCTGCTCGACATCGCCGATCGCGCCGATCACCGTCACGCGTGCGCCAGAGCTGCGGTGTGCGCGCGCACCGGCTCGCTCGATCTTGGTTACGACCGCCTGCACCTCCTCTTCGGTGGCGGTCTCCTTCATGACAATCATCATCGAGTCATCCTTTCACTACGCCTGGGCATGTTAGAGGTGCCGGAGAGCTGCCTCGCATTCGGCCGTGAGGAGGTCGTTGAGACGCCCGCATCGATGGCGCTCGGCCCGCTCGCGCGGACCCGGTGCGGCTGCAGGCACCCGCTCACGGGCGGGCGCGGGCCGAAGCGCCTAGGTAAATCGCCAGGCGAAATAGGCGCGTGAGGACGGCCACGTGGACACGACGCGAGCTGTTGAAGCGGATATGCGAACCGGCTCTGACATGGCTGCCTGCAGGGTTTGTAGCAGAGAAAGCGCACGCCGTCGAGGGGTGGGAAACGAGCGCGGTTATGTGCTACGCTGTGCCACGCCGTGGATGTTTCAGTGCGCGAGCTGCGTAACCACACGGGACGCGTCGTCGCGGCGATCGAGGCCGGTCAGCCCGTCGTTCTGACCGTCCATGGGCGCCCGGTGGCCGACATACTGCCCCGGCGCACTCGCAGCGAGCGGCGACCCAGCGACTTGCTGCTCGCGGGGCTGCGGGCGATCGATCAGCGCGCCGGCGAGCTCCAAGTCACCTCCGACGCCGCCGACTTCGACGTTGACTTGAGCACGGACGAGATGTGATCGCGTGAGTGCTGGCTACCTGACCGACACGAGCGTGTTTATCGCTGCGGAGCAGCGGCGTCCACTCGGACACCCACCACCGGGCGATGCACGCATTTCGGTGGCCACGCTCACCGAGCTGATCGTGGGCGTCAACCGAGCTCACGACGAGCCACTGCGCACGCTCCGCGACACGACGTTGTCACTGGCCCGGACATTCGTGGCCATCCCCTACGACGAGTCGGTCGCGGAGCGCCTAGCGACGCTGCTCAGTGCCGCCCGCGAGCGCCGGCGCCGGGCTGGAGCAATGGACGCGATCGTCGCAGCGACAGCGCTCGCGCACGACCTCACAATCTGGACCCAGGACGACGACTTTCACGTGCTCGCGGAGCTTGCACCCAAGCTTCGCGTCCACCGCGGCTGACCGCTGCTCAGGCGGTCTCCAGCACTTCGGCGAGCGCGTCGAGGAAGCGTGTGTTCTCCTCGGGCAGGCCGTAGGTGACGCGCAGGGCGGGCACAACGCTACCGAGCGCGCTGCCGCCGCGCACGAGCACACCGCGCTCGTCCAGCCCGCGCATGACCTCCTGCTCGCGTGTGCCCTTCGATCGCGATCCTCGCCGAGCGCGAACCAGCAGAAGTTCGCCTGCGAGTCCGCCGGCTGGATGCCGAGCGCGCGCAGGCGCTCATCGACGGAGATTCGCTCGGCGACGGTGCGGATGACACGATCCTCGACCGCGTCCTGGTGGGCGAGCGCCTCGACCGCCGCGGCCTGGGCGAGCGCGTTGCAGAAGAACGGCTGGCGCACCTGATCGAGCGCCCGGGGCAGCTCCTCTGAGCCGCACAGCGCGAAGCCGACGCGCAGCCCGCACAGGCCGTAGACCTTGGAGAACGTGCGCAGCAGCACCAGGTTCGGATGGCGCGTCGAGCAGCGCCAGCGAGGCGTCCGGGTCCTCGAGCAGGCTGAACTCGCAGTAGGCCTCGTCGAGGATCACGCACACGTGCGTCGGGACCTCCGCGAGGAAGCGCGCGATGTCCGCGAGCGGGACCGCGGTGCTGGTGGGGTTGTTGGGATTGCACACGATCACCAGCCGCGTGGCGACGGTGATCTCGCGCAGCATCGCCTCGAGGTCGTGGCGCTCGTTCGCGGTCGAGCGCGACCGTCACCGCGCGCGCGCCCGAGGCGGCGCTGAGATGCGGATAGACCGAGAACGACGGCCACGCGTACACGAGCTCGGCGCCCGGCTCGAGCAGCGCCTCGCCGGCGGCGAGCAGGATGTCGCACGAGCCGTTGCCGATCGCGATCCGCGACGACGGGGACGCCGTAGCGGTCGCTCAGGCGCCGGCGCAGCAGCGAGTTGGACGGGTCGGGGTAGCGGTTGAGCGTGCCCAGCGCGCGCTCGATCGCGTCGCGCACGGCCGGCAGCGGCGGGTATGGCGACTCGTTGCTGGCGAGGCGCACGAGCGGCTCGTGCTGGGCGTAGCCGCCGGCGGCGGGGTAGGTCGGAATCCGCCTGATGCGCTGTGAGAACTCGATCGCCACCGCAACATTGTGTCGTGTTCGTCCGTGACGGCGCTGTGCGCCGGCCGGACTACTGTGCCGCGTCCAGGTCGGTGCGCAGCGCGCGCGCCTCGCCGAGGTAGACGTGCGCGGGCACGTGGTCGTCATCCGCGTAGTAGTGGATCAGCACCCTGATCACGCGCGGCATCGAGCCGCGGCACGGGGATCTCCCGCGCGCACAGCAGCGGCACGCGGTCGAAGCCGACAGCGCGCGCGGCGACGGCCGGGAACTCGGCGTTGAGGTCGTTGGTGGCGGTGAAGATGCAGCTGACGACGCTCTCCGGTGCGAGCGCGTTGCGCTCGCATGATCTCCTGCATCAGCTCGCTCGGTCGCGTCGAGGATCGTCCTTGGCGTCGTTGCGCTCGACGCTGACGGCGCCCCGCAGGGCGAACAGTCGCATGGCGCGCGATTCTGTCAGAGCGCGAGCGCGCGCAGGCGCTCGAGCTCGGCGACTGCTCCAGCCGACGGTGCGCGCCCGGCGCCAGTCCGTCCAGCGCGCAGCGGGCCGAAGCGCGATGCGTTCGAGCTCGAGCACCGGATGACCGACGGCCTGCGCACATGCGACGCACCTGGCGGTTGCGGCCCTCGTGGATCGTCAGCTCGAGCAGGTTCGAGCCGGCGCCGCCGACCCGGCGTGCGCGCGCCGGTGCGGTGACGCCGTCCTCGAGCGCCACGCCCGCGCGCAAGGCGCCGCAGCGCCGCGCGCCGAGACCGGCGCGCCGGCCGAGCGCGCGCACGGTAGGTCTTCGGCACCTCGAAGCGCGGGTGCGTCAGGCGGTTGGCGAGCTCGCCGTCGTTGGTGAGCAGGATCAGGCCGGTCGCTGTCGGCGTCGAGCCGTCCGACCGGGTACAGGCGCAGCCCGCGCGCGGGCACGAGCTCGACGACGGTCGGCCGTCCGTGTGTGTCGCGCGCGGTCGAGACCACCCCGACGGGCTTGTTCAGCGCGTAGAGCGACCCGCGGCTCGGGGCCCGCGAGCGGCTGCCCGTCGAGCGCGACGCGGCTGCCGTCGTCGACGTCGCGCGCCGGATCGGTGACGATCTCGCCGTCGACGCTCACGCGTCCGGCGCGCGATCAGCTCCTCGGCGGCGCGCCGCGAGGCGACGCCCGCGTGGGCGAGGTACTTGGCTAGCCGCATCGCCGATTTTCGGTGGGCTGTGCGCATCCGCTGCAACGATAGGACGGACGATGGACCTGCAACTGCTCGATCAGACGCTCGCCGCACGCGGCGAGCCGCGCTTTCGCGCCGGCCAGGTCTGGGCGTGGGCCGCCCGTGGGGCGGGCGGCTATGAGCAGATGACCAACCTGCCTGGCGGCCTGCGCGAGGCGCTCGCAGCGCGAGCTGCCGTTCTCGACGTCTGCGTCTGCGCGAGCAGGCGCACGCCAGCGACGGCACGGTCAAGGCGCTGTTCGACACCGCCGACGGCCGGCCGCTGGAGGCGGTGCTGATGCGCTACCGCGACGGGCGGCGCTCGATCTGCGTCTCCTCGCAGTCGGGCTGTCCGCTGACGTGCACGTTCTGCGCCACCGGCGCGATGAAGTTCGCGCGCAACCTGAGCGCGTCGGAGATCCTCGACCAGGCGCTGCACTTCCGCCGCATCGAAGCGATCGACCACTGCGTGTTCATGGGCATGGGCGAGCCGATGCTCAACCTCGACAACGTGCTCGCGGCGTGCGAGCGCCTGCCCGACATCGGCGTCACGCACCGGCGCACCGACGATCTCGACGGTCGGCTGGATTCCCGGGCATCGAACGGCTTGCGCGAAGCTGACATGCCGCTGCGCCTCGCGCTGTCGCTGCACGCCGCCGACGAAGCGCTGCGCTCGGAGCTGATGCCGGTCAACGAGCGCTATCCGCTCGCGCGACGTGATCGAGGCGTGCCGCGCGTTCTACGAGCGCAAGCGCCGACGCGTGTTCGTCGAGTACGTGATGCTCGCGGGCGTCAACGACCGCTACGAGCAGGCGCTCGCGCTCGCCGACGCTCTCGTGGTGGACGCGCCGGCGCGCCGCCGATCTTCAAGGTCAACCTGATCCCCTACAACCCGACCGACTGGCGGACCGTACGCGGGGTCGAGTCGCGAGTCGATCGCCGCGTTCCGCGGCGCGCTCGAGTCGCGCGGCGTGCCCGTCACCGTGCGGCTCACGCGCGGGCGCGACATCGACGCCGCCTGCGGCCAGCTCGCCGCCAGCGCGGCCTGACCGCTGTCCTAGCTAGCCCGCCGCGCGCCTCGCCGGCGCGCAGCAACCGCTCGCGCAGCTCGGCCTGCTCCTCGGGCGTCGGGTCCCAGCGGCGCGACATCGGGCAGCTCGTCGAGGCTGCGCAGCCCGAACAGCTTCAGGAACTGCGTGCGTGGTGCGGTACAGCACCGCGCCGAACTGGGAGTGACCGGCCTCCTCGATCAGGCCGCGGTCGAGCAGCGTGGCGGTCGCGGAGTCGGCGCTGACGCCGCGGATACGGGTGATCTCGGGGCGCGAGATCGGCTGCAGGTAGGCGACGATCGCGAGCGTCTCGGCCTGCGCGGGCGTGAGCGTCGCTGCGCGCGGGCGGCTGAACAGACGCCGGGCGGCGTCCTCGGCTGGCGGGGTCGCTCGCGAGCGTCCAGCCGCCGCCGAGCTCGCGCAGCCTGATTCCGCGCCGCCCCGGCGCGTACTGCCTCGGCGAGCACCGCCAGCGCCGCCAGCACCGCGCCCTCGCCCGGCCTGCGTCGCGTCGGCCAGCTCGCCCGGCGCTGAGCGGATCGGAGGACAGGAACAGCAGCGCCTCGACGGTGCGCACGAGCGTCGGCAGCGCCTCGCCGGCAGGCGCCGGCGAGGGCGCAGCGACTGGCTCGGCCACACGCAGCTCGCTGTCGGAGCGCGCCGCCGCCTCGACGCTGCCGATCGCAGGCTCCTCCGGGCTGCTCATCCGGCCACGCCTCCACCGGCTCCCGCGCTCAGCGCCACCGATGGTGCGGCTGTCTCGCGAGCTGGGCGTGGATCGCGATCTCGCCGAAGCTCTCCTGCTGATCCCAGTCGGCCTCGCCGCGCTTGTAGAGCTCGAGCAGCGCGAACAGCGTCACCGCGACGGTCATGCGGTCGGCGCCGCGCACCGCCTCGTCGAAGCTGAAGCGCCCCGCGCGCGAGCAGGCGCGCGCAGGTGCGTCAGACGCTCGCCGACGGTGACGCGCGGCACCGACGATGTGGCGGACGTTGATCGCGGGCGGCATCAGCAGCAGCCGCCCGATCGCCTCGCCCAGCAGCTCCGGGTCCTGGCGAGCCCGTCGGTCGTCCGGCGTGCACGATCGCGCGGCGCAGGTGCGCGGGCAGCGGCGCCGCGCGGAAGCGCACGCCGTGCTCGCGCCGCGAGCAGCTCGCCCAGGTGCGTCGCCGCGGCGCGGTAGCGGCGCGCGTCGAGCATCCGCGCGAGCAGCTCCTCGGCCGCCTGCTCCGGCTCGATGTCGAGCAGCTCCTCCTCCTCGCCCGAGAGCATCAGCCGCGACTTCAGCTCGAGCAGCGCCGCGATCAGCACGATGAACTCGGTCGCGGTCTCGAGATCGAGCTCGCCGCGCTGCTCGAGGTGGTCGAGGTAGGCGAGCACGACGTCGGCGAGCTGCAGCTCGAGCAGATCGACCTCTTCGCGCAGCACGAGCGTCAGCAGCAGGTCGAACGGCCCGCTGAACACGTCGAGGTCGAGCTCGAGCGCGCCGAGGCTCACCGCGTCACCGTCAAGTGGCCTGGAGGTCGCGCGCTCATCCGCGCACCGTAGCGGCCGGCGCTGACGTGCCGGCAGACTCGCCGTCGGCGCCGCGGCGCGGGGGCCCCACGCCCATCAGCTCGCGCACGTCCGCGAGCGTCTCCGCGGCGATCGCCCGCGCGCGCTCGGCGCCATCGGCGAGGATCGCCTCGAGCGCGTCGTCGTCGCCGCGCAGCTGCTCGTAGCGCTCGCGCACCGGCGTCAGATAGTCGATGACGCCGGCCGCGACTGCCGTCTTGAGCTCGCCGTAGCGCGCCTGCGCGAGCTCGGCTTCGATCGTCGCGGGGTCGGCGCCGCGAACCGCGGCGAGGATTTCGATCAGGTTGCTGACGCCCGGCTTGTCCGGGTCGCGACGCACCTCGCTGCCGGAGTCGGTGACCGCGCTCTTCAGCTTCTTCTCGATCGCCTTCGGCTCGTCGAGCACGTACACGGTGCCCTGCTCGGAGCTTGCCGTCGTGGACATCTTGCGCGTCGGGTCCTGCAGGTCCATGATCCGCGCGCCGACCTCGGGGATGCGGTGCTCGGGCACCACGAGCACTTCCTCGCCGTCGGCGAAGCGGGCGTTGAAGCGCCGGGCGACGTCGCGCATCAGCTCGAGGTGCTCGCGCTGGTCCTCGCCGACCGGCACCTCCTGCGCGCGGTAGGCGAGCACGTCGGCGGCCTGCAGCACCGGGTACACCAGCAGCCCGGCCGAGACGAGCTCGCGCTGCACCAGCGACTTGTCGCGGAACTGGTGCATGCGCTGCAGGCGCCCGAGCTCGGTGACGCTGCTCAGCAGCCACGTCAGCTCGGTGTGCTCGTGGACGTCGCTCTGGCGGAAGAGGATGCAGCGCCGCGGGTCAAGGCCGGCGGCGAGCAGGATCGCGGTCGTGTCGTACAGGCGCTCGCGCAGCTCGACCGGGTCGTAGGCGACGGTGGTCGCGTGCAGGTCGACGATGCAGAAGATGCCTTCGCCGCGCTCCTGGCTGGAGACGTACTGAGCGATCGCGCCGATGTAGTTGCCGAGGTGCTTGCGCCCGGTGGGCTGGATGCCGGAGAAGATGCGCATAGGGTGAATGACTCTGACTCGCTCTGACTCTCGAGCTCGCACGCTACCGACGCCGAAGCGAGCTGTCGGTGAGCCACGGAGGATCCCAGCCGGTGTCGGCCTGGTTGACATTCGTTCCGGGCGGCACGATCTCGTCGATGCGGTCGAGGACGTCCGCGCTCAACGTCCTTTCGAGCGCCGGCAGCTGGCTTTCGAGCTGCTCCATCGTGCGCGGGCCGATGATCGCGGCGCGTCACGGCACGGTGGCCCGTCACGAACGCGAGCGCCATCTCGATCAGCGAGATGCCAGCCTCGTCCGCGAGCTCACCCAGCGCCTGGGCGGCCTCGAGCTTCGCCTGGTTACCCGGGATCGACATGTCATAGCGCGAAGGGAGCATCTGCGCCCGCCGGCTGTCAGCAGGCGAGTCGCCACCCTTGCGGTACCTGCCCGACAGCCAACCGCCGGCGAGCGGGCTCCACGGGATCACGCCGATGCCATACTGATCGCACACCGGCAGGACATCGGCCTCGATCCGCCTGATCAGCATCGAGTACGGCGGCTGCTCGCACCTGAAGCGCTCGCGGCCACGCCGCTCTGCGACCCACTGCGCCTCGACGATCTGGTGGGCGGGAAACGTCGAGCTGCCGATGTCGCGCACCTTGCCGGCGTGCACGAGGTCGCTCAGCGCGGCGAGCGTCTCATCGATGTCGGTGTCGTGCTCGGGGCGGTGGATCTGGTAGAGGTCGATCTGGTCGGTTTTCAGCCGCCGGAGGCTGTTCTCCACCTCCTCGATGATCCAGCGGCGCGAGTTGCCGAACCGGTTCGGATCATCGTCGTGCATCTTCCCGTGGACCTTGGTGGCGAGCACTACGGACTCGCGCCGCCCGCCGGCGAGCGCCTTGCCGACGATCTCCTCGGACTCCCCGCGCGAGTACACGTCGGCTGTGTCGATGAAGTTGATCCCCGCGTCGAGCGCACGGTGGATGATCCGGATCGAGTCCTCGTGATCGGTGTTGCCCCAGGCTCCGAACATCATCGCGCCGAGGCACAGCGGGCTCACGCTCACACCCGTGCTGCCCAGTTTGCGGTGCTCGATCGCCATTGCCGCGGCCTACGCAATGACCTCGCGGATTACCGGGCGCTTCGCCGCGGCGACCTCGTCGAGGCGGCGCACCGGCGTGCTGTACGGCGCCGAGCGCGCGATCTGCGGGTCCGCGGCGGCCTCCTCGAGGATCGCCGCGATCGCATCGGCGAACGCGTCGAGCGTCTCCTTCGTCTCGGTCTCCGTCGGCTCGACCATCAGCGCCTCGTCGACGAGCAGCGGGAAGTAGACGGTCGGCGGGTGAAAGCCGAAGTCGAGCAGGCGCTTGGCGAGGTCGAGCGTCTTGATCTCAAGCGCGCGCTTCATCGGTCCGCCCGAGAGCACGAACTCGTGCATGCACAGCTCGCCGTAGGCAAGCGGCAGATGCTCCGCGACGCCGCGCTCGCTTCAAGCGCGCGAGCAGGTAGTTGGCGTTGAGCACGGCCGTCTCGGAGGCGTCCCTGAGGCCATCGCCGCCGAGCGAGCAGATGTAGGCGTAGGCGCGCACGAAGCAGCCGTAGTTGCCCTGGAAGCCGCGCAGGCGGCCGATCGACTTGGATCCCACCCGCCCCCGGCCGTAGTCGAGATCGAACTGCGGCGCGTGCTCCGTCGTGGCCTGCGCCCATCCGCTTGTGCCGCGTCCGCCTCCTGCTCGCGACGCACGACCAGGGGAACGGGCAGGAACGGCGCGATCCGATCGGAGACGGCGATCGGCCCGGAGCCCGGGCCGCCGCCGCCGTGCGGCTGGGTGAAGGACTTGTGCAGGTTGAAGTGCACGATGTCGAAGCCCATGTCGCCTGGGCGCGAGAGTCCCATCACGGCGTTGAGGTTGGCGCCGTCGTAGTACAGCGTCGCGCCGACGCCGTGCACGATCTCGGCGATCTCGGTGATGTTCGGGTCGAACAGCCCGAGCGTGTTGGGGTTGGTGAGCATCAGGCACGCGACGTCGGTGTCGGCCTTCGCGCGCAGGTCCTCGATGTCGATGCCGCCGTCGGCGTTGGTCGCGAGCTTGACGACCTCGAAGCCGGCCATCGTCACGGTCGCGGGGTTGGTGCCGTGGGCGGTGTCGGGCGTGAGCACCTTGTGGCGCGTCTCGCCGCGGTCCTCGTGGTAGGCGCGCGTGAGCAGCACCCCGGCGAGCTCGCCGTGGGAGCCAGCGGAGGGCTGCAGCGACACGTGCGCGCAGCCCGGAGATCTCCGACAGCGCGCGCTGCAGGTTCCACATCAGCTCGAGCGCGCCCTGGGCGTGCTCGGGATCCTGCAGCGGGTGCAGACGCGCGTGCCCGGGGAGCGCGGCGACGCGCTCGTGCAGTCGCGGGTTGTGCTTCATCGTGCACGAGCCGAGCGGATAGAAGCCTGAGTCCAGGTCGAAGTTGCGCTTGGAGATGCCGACGTAGTGGCGCACGATCTCGGGCTCTGAGACCTCGGGCAGGCGCGGTGGCTGCGCGCGGCGAAAGCGCTCCGGCAGCAGCTCACCGACGTCCACGGCCGGCACGTCGAGCTCGGGGCACACGAATGCGCGGCGTCCCGGCGCGCCCTTCTGGAAGATCGTCCGCGCGACGTCGCGCTGCATCGGCGGTGTCGCGCTCACGGGCGCGCCGCCCAGCGGCCGGCGCGTCTCGACGCCGGGCCCGGAGCGGTTCTCCTCGATCGGGCTCATACGGCGACCGTCTCGCGTCGCTCGCTCGCAACGGCGGCACCGAGGACCTCGACCAGCCGGTCGATGTCAGCGCGCGTGCGCCGCTCGGTGATCGCGACGAGCAGCACGCCGCGGTCCTCCTCGCGCCCGCTGAGCGCGTGCACGTCCACGCCCGGGTTGACGCCCCGTCCGGCGCACCTGCGCCGGACTGCCGCGACGTCGGCGTCGAGACGCAGCGCGAACTCGCGGATCACCGGCTGCTCGTGCAGCTTCTCGACCCCTCCGAGCGCGCCGAGCTGCTCGCGCGCGTAGTGGGTGCGGGCGAGCAGCAGCTCGCCAAGCTCGACGATGCCGCGGCGTCCGAGCCACGCGAGGTAGACGACGCCGGCGAGCGCGTTGAGCGCCTGCGCGGTGCAGATGTTCGACGTCGCTTTCTCGCGGCGGATGTGCTGCTCGCGGGTCTGCAGCGTCAGCACGAACCCGCGTCGGCCGTCGACGTCGACGGTCTCCCCCGCGATGCGTCCGGGCATCCGCCGCAGGTACTCCTCGCGTGCGGCGAACAGGCCGAACGACGGGCCGCCGAAGTCCAGGCGGTTGCCGAGCGGCTGTCCCTCGCCGACGGCGACGTCGACGCCACAGTCGCCGGGGGGCGCCAGCACACCGAGCGTGATCGGATCGACCTGGCAGATCACGACCGGATCGCTTGGGAGGCCGAATCCGGCGCCGTCCGCGCCAAGCTCGCCGCGACCGCCGTCCTCGCGGACGCGCTCAGCGCGGCGGCGTCCTCGACGGCGCCGTAGAAGTTCGGCTGCGCGAAGATCGCCGCGCTCGTGTCGCGCGTCGATCGCCTGCGCCCACGCGTCCGGGTCGGTGACGCCATCGCGCAGCGGCACCTCGACGACCTCCACTGCCGTAGCCGTGGGCGTTGGTGCGAAGCGTCTGGATCGAGTGCGGGTGCAGGCCTGCGCTGACGACGAAGCGGCTGCCGCCGTTGTGCAGCTTGGCCAGATACGCCGGCCGCCGCGACGGCGGAGGGCCCCTCGTAAACCGACGCGTTCGAGACCGCGAGGCCGGTGAGCTCGGCGATCGCCGTCTGATACTCGAACATCACCTGCAGCGTCGCCCTGGGAGATCTCCGGCTGGTAGGGCGTGTACGGCGTCAGGAACTCCGAGCGCTCGGTGAGCATGTCGATCAGCGCCGGGACGTAGTGGTCGTACATGCCCGCCCCGAGGAAGCTGAGCTCGTCCTCGGCGCTGGTGTTGCGCGACGCCAGCGCGCGCAGGTGCTCGAACACGTCCTGCTCGGGGAGCCCGTCGGGCAGTTGCAGCGAGCGCCCGAGGCGCACCGGCGCAGGAATCTGGCGATCGAAGATCTCCTGTACGGAGCCCACTCCGATCGCCGCGAGCATCGCGTCGAGGTCCTCGGGGGTGATTGCGGTGTAGCGACTCAACTAGAGATCAGCCTAGCCAGAGAGCGTCGCGATGTAGGTGGCGGCGTCGAGCAGCGCCGCGCGCTCTGACGGGATCGGACAGCCGTACCTTCACCAGCCAGCCCTCGCCGTAGGGGTCCTCGTTGATCATCGCGGGGTTCTCGACGACGACCTCGTTGACCTTGACGATCTCGCCTGACAGTGGAGCGACGACATCCGAGACGGCCTTGACGGACTCGACCTCGGTGTAGGGAGCGTCCTTGACGACGGTCGTGCCGAGCGCGGGCGCCTCGAAGAACACGACCTCGCCGAGCGAATCCTGCGCGTACCAGGTGATGCCGAGCGTCGCGAGCGTGGGATCGGCCTCGTCGATCCGCGCCCAGTCATGCTCCGGGTGATACAGCAACTCGGCGGGATAGCTGGCCTGGGCCATTCACGAGTCCTTTCTGTAGAGCGGCTTGTCGTCGACCACGGCGGGGCGCATCTTGCCACGAACGTCTATCTCCAGCCGGGTGCCCGTCGCGGCGCGCTCCGCGGGCACGTAGGCCATGCCGATGCCCGTCTGCAGGCACGGCGAGAACGTGCCGCTGGTGACCTTGCCGCCGCCGAGCACCGGGTTGCCCTGGCGGGCGATCCCGGGACCATCGATCGCGAACGCGACGAGTCTTTCGGCAGGACCGCGCTCACGCACTGCGCGCACGGCGTCGGCGCCGATGAAGCCGGTGTCCTCCTTGCAGCACCATCCAAGCCCGGCTTCGATCGGGCCGCGATCGACGCTGAGGTCGTTGCCATACAGGTGGAAGCAAACCTCCATACGCAGCGTGTCGCGCGCGCCGAGGCCCGCGGGCACGGCGCCGCGGCGTACCAGCTCCTCCCACAGCATCGCGGCATCCTCGGGGTTGCACAGCAGCTCGACGCCGTCCTCGCCGGTGTAGCCGGTGCCGCACACGATCACCTCCGCGCCGGCGAGGCGCCGCGGCTCAGCGACCATCCGCGGCGGCAGCGGCGACCGATCGGAGATCGGCCAGCAGATCGCCTGCACGATCTCTCGTGCCAGCGGCCCCTGGACGGCGAGCATTGCGAAGTCATCGATCCGGTCGCGCACCTGCACGCCCGGCACGTCGATCGCGTGCGCGCTGAACCAGGCCAGGTCGCGTAGGTGGTTGGAGGCGTTTGTGATCGTCAGGTAGCGCTCCACGTCGAGGCGATAGGTGAACAGGTCGTCGAGCACGCCGCCGTCCTCGCGACACAGGACGCTGTACTGCGCGCCCCCGGGCGCGATCTTGGCGACGTCGTTCGAGAGCAGTCGCTGCAGCAGCTCGAGCGCCCCGGGGCCGCTGGTTTCGACCTCGCCCATGTGCGAGACGTCGAAGATCCCACAGGCCTCGCGCACGGCCATGTGCTCGGGTATGACGCCCTCGTATTGGACCGGCATCTCCCAGCCGGCGAAGTCGACGAGCTTCGCGCCCGCCTGGACGTGGCAGTCATACAGCGGCGTGCGCCGGAGGGTGGCGGCGGAGGACATGCGCCGCAGGCTAGCGGGGCGACGGGCCGCGGCCAGGGTCAACGATTTCCCTCCGGGGCGGCAACCTCCAGATCGCGGCAGATCTTGCCCGCGAGTCGATGGTCGATCTCCCGATGGCGAGGCACAACCGAGCGCGCCCCGTTCGGACCAATCCATCGAGCGTGGTTCGATCCCTCGTCCACGAAGCGACACCCCTGGGCGCGTAGGTGCCGCTCAAGATCGCGTCGCTTCACGCAGCAATAGTCAGATGAAGTGCCTCTCGCTCACGTTGGTCGTCCGCCGATCTCGGCTCGGGCGAGAGCATCAGCCGCAACGCGTCGATGACGTTCGCGCGAGCCTCCTCACGAGTCCGGCCCTGGCTGTGGACACCGACCACCTCGGGGATCGAGGCGATCGTCCAACCGTCCTCTCCGGGCTCGTAGACGATCATCAGATCAAGCTGCTCAGGCACGAGGAACACGATAGCTCCTAGTCCGACTGACTGAGTGGATCGGGACAGTCTCGCCGTCGCGGAGCAGCGGCCTAACGGCTTCGCTGTTCAGCCGGCGCATGCGCCGGCTGTGGCGGGCCGCATGCGGCCCGCCCGCGGGGCCGCACATGTGCGGCCCCGCCGGATGGCGCATGCGCCATCCGGTCCCTCTCGGACATACGCGACTCAGCGGGCCGAGGGCCGAGGGGATCAAGGACGCAGTGAGCGAAGTGTGCGCGAGCACACGAGCGACCGAGGACGCAGAGCCCGCGCCGGCCATCGGCCCGCTGAGCTAGCGCAGGAACGGCGGTACGTCGATGTCCTCGTCGGAGATCTCGAGGTTCGAGCGCTGGCGATCGCTGATGCGGGGACCGCGGTCGGGACGGCCGGTGCGGCTGTCGCGACGCGCGCTTCGCCCGGGGCGATGGTCGAACCCGGTGCCGATCACGGTGACTCGCACCTCGTCGGACATGCTCTCGTCGATCACCGCGCCGAAGATGATGTTGGCGTTCGGGTCGGCCTCGCTCTGAATGATCTCCGCGGCGTCGTTGACCTCGAACAGGCCGAGATCCTTGCCGCCGGTGATGTTCAGCAGGATCCCCGTGGCGCCGTCAACCGACTCTTCCAGCAGCGGCGAGGAGATCGCGGCGCGGGCGGCGTCGGCCGTGCGGGTCTCACCGCTGGCGGTGCCGATGCCCATCAGCGCCGAGCCGGCGTCCTGCATGATCGTCCGCACGTCGGCGAAGTCGAGGTTGATCAGGCCGGGAATCGTGATCAGGTCCGTGATTCCCTGCACGCCCTGGCGCAGCACGTTGTCGGCCTCGCGGAAGGCGTCGAGCATCGACGTGCGCCGCTCGACGACCGCGAGCAGCTTCTCGTTGGGGATCACGATCAGCGTGTCGACCACCTCACGCAGGCGCTCGATGCCCTCGACCGCCTGGCGTCCGCGCTGGGAGCCCTCGAAGTCGAAGGGCCGCGTGACCACCCCGACGGTCAGCGCGCCGATCTCGTTCTTGGCGATCTCGGCGATCACCGGCGCCGCGCCGGTGCCCGTGCCGCCGCCCTCGCCCGCGGTCACGAACACCATGTCCGCGCCCTTGAGCGCCTCCTTGATGTCGTCGCGCGACTCCGACGCGGCGGCGAGGCCGACGTCTGGGTTGGCGCCGGCGCCGAGGCCCTTGGTGGACTCGTGGCCGATGTTCAGCTTGATGTCGGCGTCGCACATCGCGAGCGCCTGAGCGTCGGTGTTGGCCGCGATGAACTCGACGCCGCGCAAACCGGCGTCGACCATGCGGCTGACCGCGTTCGTACCGCCGCCGCCGACGCCGACGACCTTGATGACAGCCAGATAGCTACCGCTTCTCTCCATGATGGTTCGTCCGAAGCCTTCAGTAGAAATGTAGGGTTCGCAGCATACTGGTCGCCGAACCGCCGAGTTGCGCACGTTATGCAGGGAACTTCGCCCTGTCAACGAACCCGGCCAGTCTCGCAACAAACGTTGCAGAACGCCCGACTCTCAACCCCTCCCTGAGAATGGGTCAGGGCGTGCAGTAACTCTCTGGTTGAGGTTTAGTGTTCGTCAACCCCCGGGTGTGGTCGCTGGCGGCGACGCTTCAGTTGCGCCGTCAGAGCTCGCAGCGGCGCCCGGCCCGGCACCAGCTTCGCCGCCGGTCGATTCGCCGCCGGCGCTCGGCGTGCCGCTGACGCCGGTGTCCGAAGAGGGCGTTTCCGCCCCGCTGCTCGACGCTGTGCCGCTGCCACTCGACAGCCCGGCGGCCAGTGACGCGACGGGCGATTCAGGGCTGCCCTGGGCGCCCGCGGCACCGGCGCTCCCGGCAGCGCTCGCGCTCGGCGGCGTGACACCCGCGGGGAAGCCGGCGGCCGGACGCGACGGCAGGCGCACGTCCACATAGGACGCGCCGACGGAGCCAGCGTCAGCCAGCACGTCGGCGAGCGACAGCCACTTCGCGTGCGGGCGCGTGGCGTCGCCGAAATACACCAGCAGCCCGTTCCGCATCGCGACGGTGAGACCGTGCGACCCCATGAAGGCGCGTTCAGCGAGGCGTGCGAGCGGCGCCGGAGCGGCTCCCAGCACGGTCAGGGCGCCCAGCAGATCAGCGCCGTTCACGCGTCTGCCGGCCGCAACATCGGCGCTACCGGGGACAGTGGGCAGTGAGCCCGAGAGCAGCGCCGGTCCGAGGACCACGCCGTCGGCCGCGACCGCGGTTCGCACACCTCCGGCCAGGACCGCCGCGACAGGCAGCTGCTCGACGACCTCGATGCGAAGTCCGTGGGGAAAGCGCGGCACCGCGCGCACTTCACGGACCACGCGCAACGGCGCGACCGCCGCAAGCAGCGCACCGGTGTGCACGTCCAGCGTGCTCATGCCGCGCGCCGCATCGGTCAGCGCCGAGCGTACCGCCGCCGCCTCAGAACCGTGCACGCCACTGATCTGCACGCGCTGGACGGACACGAACGGTGAGTGGCGCAGCCACAGCCAGCCGCAGCCGAGCAGTGGCACCGCGATCAACAGCGCCAGCAGCGCGACGCGCAGCCGTCGCCGCTGCCATACCACCGCAACTCCCGCGCGCGCCAGCCGTCCCCCGCCGGCCAGCGGCCGTGGCAGGCCGAACGCCAGCTCGGGGGCTCTGCCTCGGCCCGTACGCGGTGCAGCTCGGCCGCGCGTGGGCGCGGCTGCAAATGATCGACCCATACGTCACGTCTTCGACCTCCTGCCGGGAACCCCTACCCACGGGAAGCGCACGTCCCCCAGCGTCTGCACCTCCGGCTCGAGCGCCACACCGAAGCGCTCGAGCACCCGGCGACGGCCCTCGGCCATCACCGCGAGCACCTCGTGCGGTGGTGGCTCCGCCGGTGTTCTCGATGAAGTTTGCGTGCTTGGGCGCGAAGCGCGCACCGCCGATCGCCAGCCCGTTGCAGCCCGCATCGGCCAGCAGCATGCCGGCGCTGCGGCCCTCGGCGCGCTGGCCGATCTTCGATCGGTCATCGGGGTTCTTGAAGGTCGAGCCGAACGTCTTGATGCCCTGCGGTTGGGCGTCGTGGCGCCGGCGTCGCATCTGCTCGAGCGTCGCCTTGACGACCGCCGCGTCGGCTGGCGCCAGCATCAGGCTTGCCCGCAGCACGATCTCACCGTCGGCGAGATTCGAGCGGCGGTAGCCGAACCCGAGCTCGTGCGGCGCGCGGCGCTGCAGCCCCGACGCCGTTGCGATCTGCACCCACTCGAGCACCGACTCGAGCTCTCCGTCGTAGGCGTTTGCGTTCATCCGCACCGCGCCGCCGACCGTTCCCGGGATGTTGACGCCGAACTCGATCCCCGACAGCCCCGCGCGCGCGGCGCGCGCGGCGACCGCCGGCAGGCGCGCGCCACCGCCACACAGCACGCGCTGGTGCGCGACCGAGATCGTCGCCAGGTCGCGGTCGAGCTTCACGACCAGACCTGCAACGCCCGCGTCGGCGATCAGCAGGTTCGACCCGGAGCCGACGACGCTCACCGCCAGGCCCTCACCGCCGGCCCACGCCAGCAGCTCCAGTAGCTGCGGCTCGCTGCCGGCGCGCGCGAAGTACTCGCCGGCGCCGCCCGTGCGCACGGTCGTCAGGCGCGCGAGCGCGAAGTCGGACTCGACGCCGGCAGGAGGACTCATGCGCTCACCAGCGCGCGTCCCAGCGCGTCGACGTCGCCGGCGCCCATCACCACGCACAGATCGCCCTGCGCGAGCACGCCGCGCAGGACACGCTCGGCGTCGGCGAAGCGCGGCGCCCAGTACACGGGCCTGCCCGCCGCCGCGTCGGCACCCGAGCGCGCGAGCACGAGACCGCTCACGCCCGGATGATCCTCGGCGCGCTCGCGGGCGGGATACACATCGAGCACCACGACCACGTCCGCGAGCGCCAGCGCACGCCCGAACTCGCTCGCCAGCAGCGCCGTGCGCGAGTACAGGTGCGGCTGGAACACGGCCACCAGGCGCGCGTGGCGCATCGTGCGCGCCGCCCGCAGCGTGGCGGCGATCTCGCTGGGGTGATGGGCGTAGTCCTCGTACAGCAGCGATCCGTTCGGTCCTTCGCCGAGCGGCTGAAAGCGCCGACCCGCCCCGCCGAAGCCAGCCAGCCCTGCGATCGCGAGCGCCGGCTCGGCTCCCGCGATGCGCGCCGCCTCGAGCGCAGCGGCGGCGTCGAGCGCGTTGTGGGCGCCGGGCACCGCGAGCACGACCTCATGCCCCCGCCAGTCAAAGCGCGAGCCGCCAGGCATCAGCAGCGGCTGCGGCGCGTCGTAGCCGACGAGCTCGAGGCCGCCGGGGACGGGAGCCAGCGCACGCAGCTCTGGCCGATCCCAGACGACGATCGCCGTTCGCGCCAGCTCCAGGAATGCGCGAAACGCCTCCTGCAGCTGCGCCAGCGACGCAAACGTTGCATGGTGGTCGAGCTCGACGTTGGTCAGTATCGCGATCTCGACGCTGAGGCTGAGCATCGAGCGGTCGGACTCGTCGGCCTCCACCACCAGCCACTCGCCCGTGCTCCACTCCGAGTTGGCGAGGCCGCCACCGACCGGCGCACCGACCAGCCAACCCGGGCGCAGGCCGGCGGCACGCAGCGCGTGCACGATCATCGACGCGGTCGTCGTCTTGCCGTGCGTGCCCGCCACCGCGATCGTCCGCCGCATCGCGCTCAGCTCCGCGAGCAGCTCCGCGCGGGTGCGCTCGGGAATGCCGCGTTCGCGTGCAGCGCGGCGCTCGACATTGTCCGCTGGAACCGCCGAGGAGTACACGATCTCGACCCCCTCCCCCGCCGGCAGATTCTCCGCGCTGTGACCGACGTGCGCCTGCATCACCCCGTCGCGCGCCAGCCGCTCGAGATACGGGCCACGCGCCGCGTCCGAGCCGCTGAGCTCAGCGCCGAGCGCATCCGCCGCGCGTGCATAGCCGCTCATGCCCGTGCCGCCCACGCCGACGAAGTGCAGGCGCCGTCCGATCCATGGCCGCTCCGCCGTGCTCATCCGCCGGCCGCTTCGAGCAGCTCCCGCGCCACATCGCGCGCCGCGTCGGGGCGAGCCAGTCCGCGGGCGGCGGCGGCCATCGCCGTCAGACGGTGCCGATCAGCCAGCAGGTCCGCCACCTCGCCGCCGAGCCGTCGCGCGCTCAGCTCGGCGTCGTCGATCACCACCGCCGCGCCCGCGTCCGCCATCCAGCGCGCGTTCGCGTGCTGGTGGTCGGCCGCGGCATGCGGATAGGGCACGAGCACCGCCGGCAGCCCGTACGCGGCGATCTCGAACACCGACCCGCCGGAGCGCGCGACCACGAGGTCGGCCGCCGCCAGCGCGTCGGCGAAATCGCCCAGGGGCAGGTACTCGCGCAGGTCATAGTCGAGCCGCAGCTCGCGCGCGGCGAGCTCTGCGTGGTCGCGACGTCCGCTGACGTGCAGGACGTGAAACGGGGCGCCCGTGAAGGCCTCGACCGCAGCCAGGTTGATCGAGCGTGCTCCCAGCGAACCGCCGAACACGAGCACGCATGTCGCGTCCTGTTGCACACCGAACCGCGCGCGTGCCGTCGCTCGGTCGTGCTCGAGCGGCGGCACCGGTCGACCGGTGACACGGTAGCGGCGTCCGTCGCGTCCAGGCAGCGCGAATGCCAGGCACACGCGTCGCGCGAACGGCGCCAGCAGTCGGTTCGTCAGGCCGAGATGGCTGTCGGCCTCGGTCAGCACAAGCGGGATCCGCATGCTCAGCGCGGCCACGCCCACCGGGCCCGCGACGTAGCCGCCGCCGCCCATCACCGCGTCGGGTTCGAGCCTCCGCAGCAGCGACCGCGCGCGACGGACCGCACCGGCGGCCAGTGCCAGCGCCCGCAGCGCCTGCAACGGGTTTCCGCGGCTGAGCCCGGCGACGGTGATCGTGTGCAGCTCGAAGCCGGCCGCCGGCACGAGCTCCGCCTCGGCACGCACACCGCCGATGAACGCGACCGCGGCGCCGTCAGCCCGCAGCGCGTCCGCCACCGCGAGCGCCGGCACCACGTGCCCGGCGGTCCCGCCTGCGGCGATCACGATCCTCTTCGAAGCGCTCGCTCATCGTCCCATCGTGCCGGTTCGCGCTCCTGTGCGTCGTCGGCGCGAGCCCGCAGCGGACGAACCCGTGCGCGCCGTGCCGGCGACACGGCGCGCACGTGGCCGGTCGCACCCGCGGCGACGTTCAACAGCAGCCCCATCGCCGCCAGCATCACGACCATGCTGCTCGAGCCGTAGGACACGAACGGCAACGGCACGCCGGTCAGTGGCGCGAGACCGAGCACCGCGAACGCGTTGAGCGCAGCCTGCGAGACGATCAGGGCGGTCACTCCGACCGCGATCAGCGCGCTGTAGAGGCTCCGCGCCGCCTTCGCCGCGCGCAGCCCCGCATACGCGATCAACCCGTACAGGAACAGCAGCGCGAACACTCCGAACACGCCCAGCTCCTCCGCGATCACCGCGAGGATGAAATCCGTCTGCGCCTCCGGCAGGTAGAAGATCTTCTGCACCGACTGGCCCGGACCGACGCCGAACAGGCCGCCCGAGCCGATCGCGATCTGCCCCTGGACAGCCTGGAAGCCACTGCCCGAGGCGTGCGCCCACGGGTCCACGAACGACGTCAACCGGGCGCGCGCGTACGGGCGCGCGATCGCGTAGATCAGCACCAGGCCGAGGACCGTGGCGGCGATCATGCCGAGTTTCGCCAGCGGGATCCCGGCCGCGATCAGCATCGCGCAGACGGTGAACGCGATCACCATCGCGGTGCCGAGATCCGGCTCGGTGAAGACCAGCAGGCTCGCCGAGCCGACGACCACCAGCAGCGGCCGCGCCAGCTCGCGCAGATCGTGAACCTGGTACGGACGCTTTGCCAGCAACGTCGCCACGTACAGCACCAGCGCCAGCTTCATCAGCTCGGAGGGCTCGAACTGGAAGGAGCTCGGTCCGACCCAACGGCGGGCGCCGTTGATGCTCACGCCCACGTGCGGGATGTGCACGGCCAGCACCAGCACGAACGACACGCCCAGCAGCGGCGCCGTGATGCTGTGCACTTTCGCGACGCCGTCGCGCGCCAGCACCCGCATCAACACGAGCCCAATCGCGCCATAGATCGCGAACTTGACGAGGTAGCCGCCGCCATAGCCGCCCCCCTGCAGCAGCGACGTCGCCGAAGAGGCGCTGTAGACCATGACCGCGCCGAACGCCAACAGGCACAGCGTCGCGGTCAGCAGGATGCGGTGCTCCAGCGCCTGCGCCGACGCCTCGCGCTTGCGGCCCGTGCCCGCCCCCGGCTCCTTGCGACCGGTCTTGGGGCTCGACGGGCGTCCCTTCCCACGCGCTGATGGCATCCATGCTCACTTCGACATCCAGCGCGCGAAGCCTCCCGGTCAAAGCAGCTACCCGTCTAGACGAGCGAGCGCCAAGCGAGGCAAGGACGCAGGGAGCGCCGTGTGCTGGCCGAAACGGGGATGCGAGCGAAGCGAGTGTCACCCGGGTTCGGTACACAAGCGACCGAGGACGCCGCCTCGCGCCGGCTATCGCTCGTCTAGACCCCTCTGCTCTGGCGGTAGATCGTGAACCCGATCGCGCCGCAGATCGAGGCGACGATCCAGAAGCGCAGGATGATCTTCGTCTCAGACCAGGCCTTCAGCTCGAAGTGGTGGTGGATCGGCGCCATCAGGAACACGCGCTTGCGCGTCGTCTGGAAGGAGATCACCTGGATCGCCACGGACAGCGCCTCGATCACGAAGATGCCGCCGAGCAGGATCAGCAGGACCTCGGTCTTGGTCATCACCGCGAGGCCCGCGATCGCGCCTCCGAGCCCGAGCGAGCCGGTGTCACCCATGAAGATCGTCGCCGGGAAGGCGTTGTACCAGAGGAACCCGATGCAGGCGCCCACCAGGCAGCCGGCGAGCATCGCCATATCGAAGTCGCCCGCCAGGAACGCGATACCGACATACGCGAGCAGGACGATCGCCGCACAACCCGCGGCGAGGCCGTCGAGACCATCGGTGAGGTTGACCGCGCTGGTGGTCCCGGCGACGACGAAGTAGATCAGCAGCGGGAACAGCGGGCCGAGCTGGACGTGGTAGTCGACGAAGTTCAGCTGCAGGTTCGTCGGCAGGTGCGCCTCGTGCACCGCCACGAACCACAGCGCCAGTGAGATCGCGATCGTGACCCCGAGCTTCGTCCGTGCGCGCAACCCGAGCGAGCGCCGCCGAACGAGCTTGATGTAATCGTCGGCGAAGCCCAGCAGCGCGCACGCGATCGCCGCGCCGAACACGCCCATCGAGCGCCATTCGAATTCCGTCAGGATCAGGAACGCGACGGCGACCGCCAGGAAGATGATGATCCCGCCCATCGTCGGCGTGCCGGCCTTCTGGTGGTGACCTTGCGGACCGTCCTCGCGGATCTGCTGGCCGAACTCGCGTCTGCGCAGGAACTCGATGAACTTGGGGCTGAGGAAGATGCAGATCAGCAGCGCGGCCGTGCCCCCGAAGAGAATCCGGCCCATTCAGCGCGGCTCCGACGCGACGCCGACGCCCGGCGCAAGCGCGGGCGGCATCTCCTCGCGCATGCGTTCCAAAAGCCGCTCGAGTCCGACCCCGCGCGAGCCCTTCACCAGCACGGTGTCGCCCTCCCGCAACAGCCCCGGAAGCAGCTCCGCTGCGGCCTGGGCATCGGCCACCGCGTAGCTCTCGCCCCCGAATCGGGTGCGCATCTCGCCTGCCAGCGGGCCGACCGTGACGAGCAGCTCCACGCCGCGGGCCTGCGCATGCGCACCGATCTCCGCGTGCATCAGCGGCGCATCGGCGCCCAGCTCGAGCATGTCGCCCAGCACGGCCACGCGTCGCGCGTCAGCCGTCTCGGCCAGGTCGTCGATCGCCGCTCGCATGGACATCGGGTTGGCGTTGTAGCAGTCGGCGACGAGCACGACGCCGCCGCGCAGCTCCTCGCGCTGCCCACGCAGCGCCGAGAAGCGCACGTCGATCCGCCCGCGCGGGGTGTAGCCGAGCGCCCGCGCCGCGGCTATGGCGGCGAGCAGGTTGCGCAGGTTGTAGGCCTGCGTGAACGAAGGTTGCAGCTCGATCCGCTCGCCGTCGTCGTCGATCACGACGGTGCCGTCGGCGCGACGCTCGCGCAGTTGCACCGCGCCGCCGTCGCCGAACTTGATCGTGCGCACATCGGCGCGCAGATGGGGCGCCAAGCAGCGGCTCGTCCGCCGGGACCACCACGCTCGCGCCCGGCGCGAGACCCGCGATCAGCTCCGCCTTGGCCGCGGCGATCGCCTCGAGCGAGCCGAGCAGCTCGAGGTGCGCGGGCCCGACGTTGACGATCACGCCGACGTCCGGCTCGCGCGATCGCTGTCAGCTCGGCGATCTGGCCGGGCCCGCGCATCGCCAGCTCGAGCACCACCAGCTCCGTGTCAGCCGGAGCGCCGAGCAGTGCCAGCGGCAGCCCGATCTCGGTGTTCAGGTTCGCCGGGCTCGCCGCCACCCGCAGGCGTGCCGCGAGCAGCGCCGCGAGGATGTCCTTGGTCGAGGTCTTTCCGGTCGAGCCGGTGATCGCGACCACCATCGCCCCCCGCGCACGCAGCTCCCGCCGCCACGCCCGCGCGAGCTTCTGCAGCGCCGCCAGCGGATCGTCGTGCGCGAGGATCGCGCCGAACGCGTCGGGCGGCTCGTACCGGCGCTGCCCGCGAGCGCCTCGTGCGCATGCGCGCCCGCCACCAACACTCCCCATGCGCCGGCGCTCAGCGCCTGCGCCGCGTGGGCGCCGCCATCGGTCCGCTCGCCGCGCAGCCCCACGAACAGCTCGCCCGGCGCCAGCGCCCGCGAGTCGATGCTCACGCCGACCGGACCCGGCCGCCCCGGCCCGTTGGCCTGCTCGGCAGAGCGCATCGGCGCAGCGGAGGGCAGGCGCACGATGCTCGCGCCGGCGGCCGCAGCGAGATGGCGAGCGTCCCAGTCCCTCACCGCGCGCCCGCCTGCGCGCCGTCGGCGGAGGTCTGGGAACGCTCAGCCGCGATCGAGACCTCCCGCTGGCGGCGCTCGAGCGCGGCGCGGGCAACCGACACGTCGTCGAACGGCAGCTTGCGCCCGTCGGCGAGCTCCTGCCCCTGCTCGTGACCCTTGCCGGCGATGATGACCACGTCGCCACGCTCTGCGATCGCGATCGCCTGCTCGATCGCCGCGCGCCTGTCGGCGGTCGTGCGCACGTGCGCCGTCGCGCCCGCGCCGATCTGCTGAGCGCCGTCGTACCCACCCCGCTCGCCTGCGCGCGACGCCACGCCGGCCATGATCTCGTCGATGATTCGCTGCGGGTCCTCGGAGCGGGGGTTGTCGGAGGTCACGATCGCCACATCGGCGAGACGCGCGACGATCGCGCCCATCTGCGGGCGCTTGCCGCGGTCGCGGTCGCCGCCGGCGCCGAACACGCAGAGCACGCGGCCGTGCTCGCCGGCTCCTGCGACCAGCTCGCGTGCCGCCGCGAGCACGTTCTCGAGCGAGTCAGGGGTGTGCGCGTAGTCGACCAGCACCGCGAACTCCTGGCCTGCCTCGACCGGCTCGAAACGCCCCGGCACGCGCACGCCGCGCTCGAGCGCCGCGACGAGCACGTCGAGCTCGCCGGTGAGTGCGTCTGCGGCGGCGAGCGCGCCGAGCGCGTTGGCGACGTTGAAGTGTCCGGGCATCGGCAGCGCCAGCTCGCGCCGCCCACCGGGCGTGCTCAGCGCGAAGCGGCAGCCGTCGAGGCCGCACCGCAGTTCCGTCGCGCTGTAATCGGCCGGCGCGTCCACCGCGAACGTGATCGCGCCGTCGATCTCTCCCGCGAGGCGCCGTCCATACTCATCGCCCACGTTGATCACGCTGACCGCCGGTGCGACAGGCACGAACAGCCGCCGCTTGGCCTGGAAGTAAGTCCTCCATGCTCGCGTGGAAGTCCAGGTGATCCTGCGTCAGGTTCGTGAACACCGCGACCGCGAACGCGATCGCGCCGACGCGCCCCAGCTCCAGCGCGTGCGAGGAGACCTCGATCGCGCACGCGCCGTCGCCGCCGTCGAGCATCGCCCGCAGATCCGCCTGCAGGTCGATCGCCTCGGGCGTCGTGCGCGCCACCATCCGCTCGTCTCCGCCGACCACCGACTTGACTGTGCCCAGCAGCCCGCACTGCGTCCCCGTCGCTTCGAGCAGGGCGCGCACGAGGTAGGCGGTCGTCGTCTTGCCGTTGGTCCCCGTCACCCCCACCACGCGCAGCTCGCGCGCCGGATCGCCGTAGAAGCTCGCCGCGGCGGGCGCCATCGTCGCGCGCGCTGACTCCACCAGGACCTCCGGCACGCCCAGATCGAGCCGCCGCTCGACGACGAGCGCCGCGGCGCCCGCTCGCACCGCCTCGGCGGCGAACTCGTGGCCGTCGCTGCGAAAGCCGCTGACGCAGAAGAACAGGTCGCCGGGCGCCACGTCGCGGCTGTCATAGGCGAGACCGGTGATCTCCACGCCGGCGGCCTCGCCGGCCAGCTCGGCCGCGATCAACCCGTCGAGTCGCATGCGCTGATGCTACTCAAGGGGTAGGCGGGCTCCGGCCGGCCCGGCCGTGTCGCGCGCGACGCTAGCCGGGCGCGATTCCCAGATACGGCAGCGCGAAGCTCATGATCTGCCCGAACGCCGGAGCCGCCACAGTGCCGCCGAAGATCGACCCCGCCTGCGGTTCGTTGACCACCACCGCGCACAGCAGCTTCGGGTCCGACGCGGGCGCGAAGCCGATGAACGACGCGATGTATTTGCTTTTCGAGTATTCCCCCGTTTCCGGGTTGACCTTGCTGGCGGTGCCCGTCTTGCCGGCCAGCTGGTAGCCGGGGATCGAGACCTCGCTGGCGGTCCCTTCCGGCCCGAGCACCCCCTTCAGCATGTCGCGCACCTCGGCTGCGACGGCGCCGGAGAGGACGCGGTGACCGGGCGCCACCGGCAGCGTGTGCCCGCCGACCGCGCGCACGATCTGCGGCGCGCGCAGGATGCCGCCGTTCGCGATCGCCGCGTAGGCACTCGCCATCTGCATCGGCGTCACCAGCTCCCCCTGACCGATCGGCAGGTTGCCCATCGACGAGCCCGAGTACTGCGCCGGCGACAGCGTCACTCCCGATTCCTCGCCCGGCAGACCCACGCCCGTCGCTGTGCCGAAGCCGAAGCGGTGCACCCAACGGTTGAAGGTGTCCGGCACCCTCCAGTTTGGCGATCGTGATCGCGCCCACGTTGCTCGAGCGCGCCAGGATCTCCCCGGCCGTGAGCATCTCTTCGGGGTGTTCGGTGTCGTCATGGATCGTCTTTTCGGCGACCTGGATCTGGTCGGGCACGTCGAATGTCGAGCTTGGCGTGATCAGGCTTTCCTGGAGCGCGCCCGCGACGGTGACGATCTTGAACGTGGATCCCGGTTCATAGGCGAAGCCGACCGCGCGATCCTCAAGGTCTTCCTGCGGAGAAGCGCTCGGATCGTTGGCGTTCACCTGCGGCCAGTTCGCGACGGCGAGGACCGCGCCGGTGCGCGGGTCCATCACGATCGCTGTGGCGTTCTTCGGTTCATACAGGTGCCCAACCGCAGCGAGCACGTCTTCGACGCGCTGCTGGATGTTGGCGTCGAGCGTCAGCGTCAGCGACTTGCCGGGCGCCACCTGGCGGGATTCGCTGATCGACACGGGCTGGCCGAGCGCGTCGCTGACCACCCGCCGCTCGCCGGAGCGCCCCGCGAGCTGCGCGTTGCGCGAGTACTCGAGCCCGGCAAGACCGACTCCTTCGGTCCCGACCATGCCGAGCACCTGCGCGGCCAGCGCGCCACGCGGATATACGCGCCGCATCACCGGCGTGCCGGTCACACCGGCGATCTTCAGCGCGAGGACCGCCTGCGCCGCACGCGCGGGCAGCGATCGCGCGAGGTAGACGAAGCCGCGGCGTTCGGAGAGCTCGCTGAGCACGCTCGACTGCGTCTGCCCGAGCAACGGCGCGAGCTGCCGCGCCGCGCGCAGCGGGTTGGTGATCAGATATGGGTCGGCCGAGATGTCCTGGGCCGGTTCTGAGATCGCCAGATCGACGCCGTTGCGGTCTGCGATCGTCCCGCGCGGTGCGCTCACAGATTCCGTCGTCAGCTGCTCGTTGCTCGCGGCCCTGCGCAGCGTTGGCCCGCGCACGACCCCCAGATACACCGTGCGTCCGGCTGCCAGCACGAGCAGTACGAAGAACGCTGCGAAGATCCCCCCGACGCGGCGCTGAAGTACTGCCACGCGCCTACCCCCCGCCGTTCGGCTGGCCGCTGCCCACGCCGCCGGCTTCGCCCACGGCGCCACCCGCGGATGCTTCGCTCGCGGTGCTCGCCGCCGTCGGAGTCGAAGCCGCGGACGTGCTCGGAGCAACTGCTTCGGAGGCCGGGGCGCTGGCTGTGGTCGAGCTCGGATCCGATTCGCCGGTGGCGCTCGTGGGCTGTGTCGCAGCCGTGGTGCCTGTTTCGCCCGTGGGCGAAGGTTCGCTCGCCGCGGTGGCCGCGGTGGCCGATGCGCCTGTGCTCGCGGCCGTGGTGGTGGTCGTGGCACCGGTTTCGCCGGAGCTCGAGGCGGCATGCGCGCGCGCCTTCACGGCCGCCGCCGCGCGCGCGATGTCAGCGCGTGGGTTGTCTGTCAGGAAGCGCAGCGAGCCTTCCGGGACGAGCTGCATCCCGAGGAGCGCCGCCTGCGTCTCGACGCGTTCGCCGCCGGCGAGTTCCGAGCCTTCGATGCTGAGCGTCGCGTTCGTGCGCTGGAGCTGCGCCTCGCGCACCAGCGAGCGGCCGATGCTGGCGTTCAGCTGGAGCACGAGCAGCTGCAGCGTCACGATGCCGATCAGCGCGAAGGTGATCACGCCGATCCAGATGCGCCCACGGATCAGGCGATCGAGCGCGCCGCTGCGCGAGACTCCATCGAGCGCGCCGAACAGGCCCGGCACGAGGCCGTGCTCGGCCTGCGCACGCGGGCTCGCTCGCGAGCCGCGCTTCTGCGGCGGGCGCACCGGGCCGGAGATACGCCTGGGACGAGGCGGGGCAACACGGGGGCGCACGGGCGCGGTGCTGCGCGCGCGGGTCGCGGGCGCAGCGGCGGCCGTCGCGGCGGGCGGGGTCACGACTCGGGCTCCTGTTCGTCGGTCAGCTTCCTTGCGGCGCGCAGCCGAGCGGAGGCCGCGCGCGGGTTGCGCGCGAGCTCCTGCGCGGAGGCCACGATCGAGCGACGCCTCAAGAGCGTCGCCTGCGGCTCGCGGCCGCACGCGCATACCGGCAGGTCGGGCGGACAGATACAACCGCGGGCGCGGTCCGCGAGGAAGCGCTTCACGCGCCGGTCCTCGAGCGAGTGAAACGAGATGCCCGCAAGCACGCCGCCCTCGCGTAGCAGTCCCCAGGCCAGGGGCAGCGCTCGATCGAGCTGCCCGAGCTCGTCGTTGACGGCGATCCGCAGCGCTTGGAAGGAGCGCTTGGCGGGATGGCCGCCCGCGAAGCGGGCGGGCGCCAGCAGCGCCGCGTTGATCGTGTCCACCAGCTCGAGCGTCGTCTCGATCGGCGCCTGCTCGCGCCGGCGGACGATCGCGCGGGCGATCGCGCCCGCATGACGCTCCTCGCCATAGTCGCGCAGCGCGTGCGCCAGACGACGCTCGTCCCACGCCGCGATCAGCTCGCGTGCGCTCAGCTCCTGCGTCGGGTCCATGCGCATGTCAAGTGGCGCCTCGTAGGAATATGAGAAGCCGCGCTCGCGCGTGTCGACCTGCATCGAGGACATGCCCAGGTCGAAGTACACGATGTCCGCACGGACGCCTTCCTGGGCGAGCAGCTCGAGCGCCTCCGCGTAACCCGAGCGGATGAAGCGCACCGCGCACGCCGCCTCGGCCGCGAGCTCCGCGAAGCGCTGCTCCGCCAGCGGGTCGCGGTCGATCGCAACGAGCGTTCCCGCCGAACCCAGGCGCTCAGCCACCAGACGCGCGTGGCCGCCGTCACCGAACGTGCAGTCGATCGCCAGCTGGCCGGGCTTGGGGTCGAGCAGCTCGAGCAGCTCACTCGCGAGGACCGGTGTATGCGCGGCCTGCTCGCCGGGCACCCCGCCCGCGCCCGTCGCCGCCGGGATGCCCGACCGGCGACCGCGAGATGAACGCCCGGCGTCACCCGCGCCCCGCTTGCGCCGCGCGAGCTCGAGCGCACGGCTGTCGCGCTCGCACGCGTCCCTGCCGTCAAGCAGCGTCGTCGACACGCGCGGTCACCTCCGCGACGCCGCTCAGCAGCGTCGATCGATGTTCGTTCCAGGCATCCCTCGCCCATAGCTCCAGGCGGTCGCCGACGCCCACCACCACGACCTCCTTGACCAGCGTCGCGTGCTCGCCGAGAAAACCGGGGACCATGATCCGCCCCGCCGAGTCGAGCTCTGCGTCGTGCGAGCTGCCGTAGAAGAAGCGCTCGAGCTCAGCCAGCCGCGGCGACAGCGGCGGCAGCTCCAACAGCGCGCGCCGCGTGTAGCGCTCGTACTCCTCCGGACGCCACACACCCACGCACGGCTTCAGGTCGACCGGCATCGCGAGCACCACGCCCTCAGCCAGCGCGGCCCGGTAGCGAGCTGGCACCGTGAGCCTGTTCTTCGCATCGAGGGTGTGGTCGAAGGTGCCGCGGAAAGGAACCAAGTGAGCTCCAAGCTGGATAACCGAGCCGTGGTGGAGGAGTGGGAGGAGCTCCTCCACCGCGGCTCGCTGCTGGCGAACATATCCCACTTTCTCCCACAATGCAACCCTGTTTGCACATCTTCTCCCACTTTGACGTTCCGGGACCGCTCTACGCTCGAAAATTCCTGCAAGGATGCGGCTTGTGGAGCCTCGGCAGCCGCGGCCGCGGCGCCCTGATCCCTGCAACAACATATGCAGCGACGCGCGACGAAAGCGCGGTTGCAGCTCGCGGAGCCGGCGCCGGAGTCCGACGTCGGCGCTACGATCGCGTCCGCTGCCTCTCGCCGGCCCGAAAGCAACCCCGTGCCCTTGACCTCCGTCCCCCCGCCAGCTCAACGCCGCCGCCGCCGTGCACGGGCGCGTGCGCCGCTGGCCTGCGCGTTGTTGGCGCTGCTCGGGGGCGCGCTCGCGGGCTGCGGGTCCAGCGGCACAACCGGCACCACCTCCGACCCCGCCACCGCCGTGCCCGCGACGGCGGTGCTCTACGTGGGCGCGACCGTCCGCCCCACCGGCAAGCTCGAGACGAACGCGCTCGCGGCCGGCAAGGCGCTGAGCCATCAGGCCGACCCGTATCTGCGTCTGCTCGGAACGCTGCAGACACCCGGCTCGGCCCCGCTCAGCTTCCAGCGCGACCTCGCGCCCTGGCTGGGACCACACGCCGGCGTGTTCCTGACCTCGCTGAGCTCCGCCAGCGCGCTGCCCGCACAGCTCGGCCGGGGCCTGCTCGGCGGCTCGAGCTCGGGCAGCTTCGCCTTCGGGACGGGCCGCGCCCAGGGCGCGATCCTCCTCGACACCAGCGATGCCGCCAAGGCCAGCTCGTTCCTCACAACGCAGGCGGCCAAGGCGGGTGCCCACACCACGAGCTACCGCGGTGTGCGCTACGAGGTCAACTCCGAAGGCGTCGCCTTCGGGCTCATCGACCGCTTCGCGGTCATCGGCAGCGAAGCGGGACTGCGCGGCGTGATCGAAACGACACAGGGCGCCGGCGCCCTGTCGGCGACTAGCGCCTACACGAGGCTGCTCGCGCCGGCGCCGACCGACGCGCTCGCCCACGTCTACTCGAACCCCACCGGCGCGGGCGATGCCGGCACCCGCCAAGAAGGCGCCGCCGGTCTGCTGCGTCTGCTCGCCGGCACGCGACAGGCCAACATCTCGCTCGTCCCCAACGCCAGCTCGCTGACGCTCGACGCCGACACGCTCGGGCCGACCGGCTCCGCCGGCGGAGCAGGCGGACTGCTGGCAGCCGACCCCGAAGGCGCTCAGGCGCTCGAAGAGCTCCCCGGCGAATCGTGGCTGGCGATCGGCCTCGGTCACGTCGGCGCGACCCTCGGCGAAGACGCGCGGGGCCTGGAGACGCTCTCCTCGCTTCCGAGCACGCTCGCGGGCGGCCCCCCCGAAGGCTCCGCCGGCCTCACGATCAGCGGACTGCTGCAGGGTCTTGTCACACCGCTGCGCGAGCTCGGCGCCCCGACCGCGCAGGCCAGGAGCCAGTTCGCCAGCTGGATGGGCTCGGCGGGGATCTTCGCGAGCGGGGCCAACCTGCTCGAACTGAAGGCCGCGGTGACGATCGCCTCAAAGAACGCCGCGCGCTCGCGGGCCGCCGTCGGCGAGCTCGGGGCGCAGCTGCGCAAAGGCGGCGCATCGGTCTCGTCGGTGACGATTCCGGGGACCGAAGCGGCAATCGGTGTACGGATCACGGGCCTGCCCGTGGTGCTCGACATCGCCGCCGCGCGCGACGCGGCCGGGAACGCGAAGTTCGTGCTCGGCGTCGGCGAAGCCTCCGTCGGGACGGCGCTGAACCCACCGAGCACGATGTCCGGCTCGGCGACGCGCAGCGCAGCGGCCGCGAGTCTCGGCGAAGGCATCCAGCCGAGCCTGATCGTTGACTTCCCGACGTTTCTCGGACTGCTCGAAGGGGTCGGGCTGATCGAAGCCCCGTCGATCTCGAAATACGTGCCCTACCTGCGCTCACTCACGACGCTCGCCGGCGGCGGTCGTCAGCTCGGCGGAGGCGTGCAGCGCCTGCGGCTGGTCCTCGGGCTCGTGCCCGCCGGCGGCTGAGCCAGGGCTCGCGCTACGGGGCGGGCGAGCCGATCGGCACCGCCCGCAGGAACACCGGACGCCCGGCAACGACGCGATCGACGCCGTAGCGCGACAGCGTGGTTTCGCCGTTGGATTGCACCGAGTAGCGCCCGATCACCGAGTTGCGCCTACGGGTGTCGAACACGTGCGCGATCACCGTCTGGCGGTCGTTGCCTCGCGCCCCCGCGCTGCTGATGGCGTCGAGGACGAGCTCCATCGACTCATACCCGTACAGCGCCTCGGGTCCGCCTTCGACGCCGAAGACGCTGCGGTAATGGCGCAATACCCGCTGGGCGACCGGCGGATACAGACGGACGGGCAGCAGCGGCGTCGTCAGATACGTGCTCGCTCCCGCCGCGCCGATCTGGGAGGTGAAAGACTCGCTGTCCATCGAGCTCGACCCGAGCAGCAGCAGACCGGGGTCCGCGCGGTACAGATCGCGCCACAACGCCACGGTTCCATGGCCTTCGCCGCCAGCCAGGAACACGGCCTGCGCGTGGCTTTCGACGATTTTTTCGACGGCGCCGGTGAACACCGCTTCGGGTGCGGTCGAGATGCTGTCGTGCGTCACCACCGTGATGCCCGCACGCTCGGCGAAGTCGGCGACGATGTCAGCGAGCGGCATCTCGAACGGTTCCTGGTCGTCGAGCACGTACAGCCGATGCACGCCCAGCAGCTTCATCACCTGGATCTGCGCCTGCGCCTGGCCGATGTCACCGGGCTGCAGGCGGACAAACGTGCGTTTGCCGCTCGGGTAGAAGCGTTCTGGCTCGTCCTGGCCAGCTTCAAACGAAGACGTCAGCCCCACGTACGGGCTCGCCGGGCTGATCTGCAGGATGCCCGCCTCGTTGATGAACTGCAGCGACAGCGCTGTCGCGCCCGAGTCGAGGTCGCCGAGATACGCGATCGTGCTCGTGTCCTGCGCGGCGGTCTTGGCGTCGGTGGCTGTGACGCCCGGGTTCCACCTGCCGCTCGCAGGGCTCGAGTCGTCGAGCGAGACGTACTCGATCTTGAACCTCCCAGCGTGGCCACCCGAGTCGGCGAGGGCGAGCTTCTCGCCGTCGACGATCTGTTCGGAGGCCGCAGCCGACGGGCCCTGCAGCGGCAGACTCGAGTAGACGGTCAGCTGACCGTCGGTCGCTTCGGCCACGTCGGAAACCGTGACGTCGCCACAGCCGGACATACCGAGCGCCACCACGGCAGCGAGCGCGACCAGGCCCAGCCAGCGCGCAAGCACAGGGCGCTAGCTGCGGCGGCTGGGCAGATAGCCGGAGAGGACCTTCACCGCCGCTCCGATCAGGATCACCGCAGCCGCGAGGCCGAAGCTGTCGAAGCCGCTGGTCCCGCTCGCCCAGAACACGATCCAGAGGACGAGGCCGCCGGTGATGGTGATGACGAATCCCATGCGCCGGGAATCCTAGCTGGCCGTTCGCCGGTCGGTCGCGTACAGAGCCGCAGCGAGCTCGCCGACAACCAGGCCCACCGCCTCCGCCGGATCGGCCGCCTCGCCGGCGGCGCGCACCAGCCGCGTGCCCACGATCACGCCGTCCGCGCCCGCCTCTGCCGCGTGCAGCGCCTGCTCCGGCGTTCCGATCCCAAAGCCGATCGCCACGGGCACCTCCGTGCTCGCCTGCGCGCGCTCGAGGATCGCGGCGAGGTCCGCGCCGAGCGCCTGGCGCTCGCCGGTGGTGCCGACCACAGAGACCGTGTACATGAATCCCCGCGCGTCCGCTCCGATCGCCGCGAGGCGCTCTGGCGTGGTCGTCGGCGCGACCAGCGGGATCAGCGCAATCCCGTGCCGATCGCACGCCGCCAGCACCTCCGGAGCCTCGCCGTGCGGCAGATCGGGCACGATCATCCCACAGGCGCCGCTGCGCGCCAGCCGCTCGACGAACGCGTCCACGCCCGGTGCGAACACCATGTTCGCGTAGCACATCAGCGCCACCGGAACGCTCGCCGACAGCACGTGCGCCACCTCGAGCACGCCCGCCACATTCGCGCCCGCCGCGAGCGCGCGCGTGCCCGCGGCGTGGATCACCGGTCCGTCCGCCAACGGGTCCGAGTAGGGCATCCCCAGCTCGATCACATCCGCCCCCGCCTGCACGCACGCCTGACCGATTCGCAGCGACTCGGCGAGCGTCGGGAAGCCGCCCATCACGTACGGCATCAGCGCCGCGCGCTTGCTCGTGTCCGCGAACGCCCGGGACAGGCGTTCGATCCCTGCGCCCTCCACAACGCTCATGGCTCGCCGCCGGCGAGCACCTCGCCCAGGTCCTTGTCGCCACGACCGGACAGGCACACGAGGTCGAGCTCGCCGTCGTCCTGCCTGCCTGCGCCCTTCAGGGTGTGCCCCCCAGGGTGCGCGAGCACCCACGCCAGCGCATGCGCGGTCTCGAGCGCCGGGATGATGCCCTCCAGGCGCGCCAGCTCGCGGAAGGCGGCCAGCGCCTGCGCGTCGGTCACCGCGACATAGCGGGCGCGCGCGGTGTCGCGCAGGTAGGCATGCTGGGGTCCTGCTCCCGGGTAGTCCAGACCGGCTGAGATCGAGTGCGCCTGCAGGATCTGGCCCTCCTCATCCTGCATCACCGCCGAGCGCGAGCCGTGCAGGATGCCGGGCCGACCGCCGACGGTCAGGGGCGCTCCGTGCCGGTCGGTGTCGATGCCATCACCGCCCGCCTCGACACCCACGAGCGCCACCTGCTCGTCTGCGAGGAACCCGGTGAAGATCCCGATCGCGTTCGAGCCGCCTCCCACACACGCCACCACCCGCGCCGGCAGCCTGCCCTCGCGCTCGAGTATCTGCGCGCGCGCCTCGTCGCCGATCACGCGCTGCAGGTCGCGTACCAGCGCCGGATACGGCGCCGGTCCGACCGCCGAGCCGATCACGTAATGCGTGCTCTGGACGTTGGTGACCCAGTCGCGAATTGCCGCCGAGGTCGCCTCCTTCAGCGTCCTCGCGCCCGCATCCACCGGCTCCACCGTCGCGCCCAGCAGCTGCATGCGCTGCACGTTCGGTCGCTGCCGGCGCGTGTCCTCGACACCCATGTACACGACGCACTCCAGATCCAGCAGCGCGCACACCGTCGCGGTCGCCACGCCGTGCTGGCCGGCGCCCGTCTCGGCGATGACGCGCCGCTTGCCCATGCGCTGCGCCAGCAGCGCCTGGCCCAGTGCGTTGTTGAGCTTGTGCGAACCCGTGTGGTTGAGGTCCTCGCGCTTCAGATACACCGGGTGCCCGAGCCGCTCCGAGAGCCGCCCCGCGCGGTAGAGCGGCGTCGGGCGGCCCCCGAAGCTCCGCAACAGACCACCCAGCTCGGCACGATAGGACGGGTCGCGACAGGCTGCCCGCCACGCCTGCTCGAGCTCCGCCAGCGCCGGCATCAGCGTCTCCGGCACGAACTGGCCCCCGTAGGGACCGAAACGACGCTCGAGCGCCTGCGCTTGACCGCCGGCGCTCACGCCGGCTGACCGATCGTCGCCGGCTGCTCGCTTCCCGGCGCAACCACCGCAACCGCCGCGACCGCCGCGAAGAACGCACGCAGCCGCTCGGGGTCCTTGTGGCCCGGCGCGGACTCGGTGGCGCTTGCGGTGTCGACGGCGTAGGGATGCACCACCGAGATCGCCTCGGCGACGTTCTCCGGCGTGAGGCCGCCGCTGAGGATCAACGGCACCTTCGAGCGCCGCGCCCGCACGAGCTCCCAGTCGAACGTCTCGCCGGTGCCGCCGCGCATCCCCTGGCGGGCCACCGCCTTCGCGCGCGCGTCGAGCAGATGGAAGTCGACGTGATAGCGCTCGAGATCGCGCACGTCGCCAGAGCCCGCCACCTGCGCCGCCTTGATCACGCGCGCACCCGTCCTGCGTGCCACCTCGGCGCAGAACGACGGGCCCTCGTCACCGTGCAGCTGGACCAGGCTCAGCGCCAGATCCTCGCAGTCGGCGACGATCTGCTCGAGCGGCGCGTTCACGTACACGCCGCACAGCTCCACGCGGCGGCGCAGCGTCGCGGCGATCAGCTGCGCCTGCTCGCGCGAGCAGCGCCGCGGCGAGTCCTCGTAGAAGATCATCCCGAGCGCCCACGCTCCCAGCTCCGTCGCGAGCTGCGCGTCGGCGAGCGTCGTGATGCCGCAGATCTTCACGCGCGTGACGTTCTCGTCCATACCTCAACCGTAGCGAGATGGCGCCGCGGCGAACTTCGCGTCGGCTGCCGTCAGCCTTCAGGCGTGTTCGGGTTTTCGACCGAGTTCGGTCGTTCGCCCAGCTTGGCGCTGACGGTCAAGTGCGAGTACTTGGCGCCGCCCTCCGCGCGCCACAGCCCGATGCTGATCGTGTCGCCCGGCTTCTTCGCGTCGATGTCTTCGGCGAGTTCCTGTGAGCTGTTCACCGGCTTGCCGTCGATCGAGACGATGATGTCGCCGCCGACCGCCACCTGGCCTTCTTCGGTCGTCGTACTGACCTTGCCGCCGCGGATGCCCGCCTTCTGCGCGGCCGTGCCCGGCTGCACGCTTTCGACGAGCGCACCTGCCTTCACCGGCAGGTTCAGCGCCGCCAACGAGCCGTCGACCGTGCGCGATGTGAGGCCGAGGTACGCGCCGCGCAGCGTGCCGCCCTTCTCCAGGGTCGCGATCTTGGACTTGGCGGTGTTGATCGGAATCGAGAAGCCGATGCCGACGCTGCCGCCGCCACTGCCGCCGGTCTCGATCTGCGAGTTGATGCCGATCACTTCGCCGTTGATGTTGAGCAGCGGTCCGCCCGAGTTGCCGGGGTTGATCGGCGCGTCGGTCTGCAGCACGTGGTTGATCGTGAAGCCGTTCGGCGCGGTGATTTCGCGCTGCAGCGCCGAGATCACACCAGTGGTGAGTGTGCGTTCGAGGTCGAATGGGTTGCCGATCGCGTAGACCGGGTCGCCGACCTCAACCGCGCTCGAGTCGCCAAGCGTCAGCGGGTGCAGAACCAGGCCATCGGTCGGTATGCGCAGGATCGCCAGATCGTCCGACGGGTCCTTGCCGACGACCTTCGCTTCGACCGACTTACCTTTTTCGAAGCTCACGGTCACCTTCACCGCGTTCTCGACAACGTGGTAGTTCGTCAGGATCGTGCCGTTCGCGTCGATCACGATCCCCGAGCCGGTCGCCGTGCCCTGACGCTCGTTCTGTTCACCAAAAAGGTTGAACGGAGACGATTCCGACTTCTGCACGATCGTCGAGGTCACGAACGCCACTCCCGACGCGTCGCGCACGTACGCTTCGTGCGGGGACATGCCGCTCGTGCGCTGCGAGGCGTTTGACGGCCTCGGCGCGGCGGCTTCGACGGTCGTGACCAGCGTCTTCGTGCTTTCTCCCAAACCGCCCGCGGCAGCGATCACGGCCACGACGAGACCGGCGCCGAGCAGTGCCGACAGGAACGGGATGACGAACGTGCGTTTCATTAGAGAGCAGGATGAGCGAAGGGTGTGAACACAATCTAAAGAGCGGCGTGAGCCTAGCTAAAAGCTTCTCAGGAGCACCAACGCCGTCTCCGGATCGGCCGAGCGCATCAGCGACTCGCCCACCAACACCGCGTCCACGCCGCGCTCCTGCAGCCGACGTAGCTGCTCGGCGTCGCCGATCCCGGACTCCGAGACGACCATCACACCGCGCGGGATCTCCTCCAGCAACGCCTCCGTGCGCGCCAGATCGACGCTGAAGTCGCGCAGGTCGCGGTTGTTGACGCCGACGAGATCCGCGCCGATCGCAAGCGCGCTGTGCAGCTCGGCGCGGTCGTGGACCTCGACCAGCACGTCCAGTCCCAGCGCGCGCGCCGCATCGTGCAGCGCCGCCAGCTCGCGCGTATCGAGCGCGGCCACGATCAGCAGCACCGCGTCCGCGCCCGCGAGCAGCGCCTCCTGCAGCTGGTAGGCGTCGACGATGAAGTCCTTGCGCAGCAACGGCAGCTCGCACACGCCGCGCGCCGCGCCCAGATCCTCGAACGCGCCGTCGAAGTTCGGGCCCTCCGTGAGCACCGACAGCGCGACCGCGCCGCCGCGCGCATAGGCGCCGACGACCTCGACCAGGTCCGGCCGCTCGCGCAGGGACCCGGCCGACGGCGAGCGGCGCTTGAACTCCGCGATCACGCCGATGCCGGGCGCCGACAGCGCGTCGCGGAAGCGGCGCGCGCCGCCGGACCGGCGGGCCGACGCGAGCGCGTCGCCGTCCAGCGGGCGCTCGCGCTTGCGCCGCTCGAGCTCCACGCGCGTTTCCGCCAGGATCCGGTCGAGCACCGTGCCGGTACGCTCGGTCATCGCGCGGGGCTCACGGGCGCGTGTCGCTCGCTCGCCTGCACGAAACGCTCGAGCGCGCTCGCGGCCGCTCCGTCGTCGATGCGCCGCACGAGCAGCCTGCACGCCCTCCGCGATCGAGTCCGCCGCGCCGGCCGCGTAGATCGCTGCGCCCGCGTTGATCGACGCCAGGCGCTCACCAGCAGCGTGCTCGCCGGCGCCGGCCTGCGCGTCGGTGCCCGCCTGCAGGATCGCGCGCGTGATCTGCGCGTTCTCCGCGGGCGTTCCGCCCGCAGGCGCCGGCTGCGAGGACGCGCCGGACTCGAAGCCGACCTCCTCCGGGGTGAGCACGTAGTGGCGGATCTCCTCGCCGTTGACCTCGACCACTTTCGTCGGCGCGTCCGCCGAGACCTCGTCGAGGCCGTCCTCGCCCGCCACGATCAGCGCACGATCGACGCCCAGCTTCGCCAGCGCGCCTGCCATCCGCTCCAGGAACCCTGCGTCGGAGACGCCGATCAGCTGGCGTCGCGCACCCGCCGGGTTGGTCAGCGGCCCGAGCAGGTTGAAGATCGTGCGCACCGCCAGCTCGCGTCGAACGGGTACCACGAAGCGCGTCGCCTGGTGGTGCGCCGGCGCGAACATGAAGCCGAAGCCCGCCTCATCGATGCACGCCGCCACCGCCGCGGGGCCGAGGTCGATGCGCGCGCCCAGCGCCTCGAGCAGATCGGCCGAGCCCGAGCGACTCGTCGCCGAGCGGTTGCCGTGCTTGGCGACCGCGCAGCCTGCGCCCGCGGCGATCAGCGCCGCCGTCGTCGACACGTTGAAGCTGCTGCGCCCGCCGCCCGTACCGGCCGTGTCGAGCAGGTCCTTGCGGTCGGTTGGGACGTGTGCCGCCAGCGCGCGCATCGTACGCGCGAGGCCCGCCAGCTCCGCGACCGTCTCCCCCTTCGTGCGCAGCGCGATCAGGAAGCCCGCGATCTGGATCTCTGAGACCTCGCCGTGCATGATCTGCGCGAGCACCTCCGCGGTCTGATCGACGCTCAGGTCCTTGCCTGACGCCAGCGCATCGATCGCAGTCGTCAGGATCGCGTTGGGCATGGGATTCTCAGGATCGCTTTGGGTAGGTCGTCGAGGTAAGGCTCAAGGCGCGAGGAAATTGGCGAGCAGCTCGCGGCCCTGTTCGGTGAGGACCGACTCGGGGTGAAACTGGACGCCCTCCGCCGGCAGCTCGCGATGGCGCACGCCCATCAGCACGCCGTCACCGCGCGCCGTCACCTCCAGGCAATCCGGCAGGCGTTCGTCAACCACCAGCGAGTGGTAGCGCCCGACCGTCAACGGTGAGGACAGCCCGCGGAAGATCGTGCGGCCGTCGTGTTCGATCGCTGGTCGCCTTGCCGTGCACCGGTGCGTGCAGCTTCCAGCGTCCGCCGAACGCCTGCGCCAGCGCCTGATGGCCGAGGCACACCCCGAGCGTCGGCACCCCCGCCTCGGGCATCCGCCGCACCAGCTCGAGCGTGATCCCCGCCTGCATCGGGCGTGCATGGACCCGGCGAGACGACGCAGCGCTCGTAGTCACCGTCCAGCAGCTCGTCCACGCTCGCGCGGTCGTTGCGCACTACGTGCAGCTCCGCGCCGAGCTCGCCCAGGTACTGCACGAGGTTGTACGTGAACGAGTCGTAGTTGTCGAGGACGAGCACTTTCATCCGCGTCACGACCAGTCGGGCTGTTCGCATGCCAGCTCGACCGCACGCATCACCGCGCGGGACTTCGCCACCGACTCCTCGTACTCGTACTCGGGCTTCGCGTCGGCGACCGTGCCGCCGCCCGCCTGCACGTGGGCGACGCCGTCCTTGACGACGACTGTGCGGATGTGGATCGCGGTGTCGAGGTCCCCCGCGTAGCTCAGGTAGCCGATCGCGCCGCCGTAGCCTCCGCGCTTGACCGGCTCGAGCTCGTCGATGATCTGCATCGCGCGCACCTTCGGCGCGCCCGACAGCGTCCCCGCCGGCAGCACCGAGCGCAGCGCGTCCATCGCGCCGACCTCCTCGCGCAGCGTGCCCGACACCGACGAGACGATGTGCATCACGTGGCTGTAGGACTCGATCTCCATCAGCTCGTCCACCACCACGCTGCCGTACTCGCACACGCGGCCAAGGTCGTTGCGTCCGAGGTCCACCAGCATCACGTGCTCGGCGCGCTCCTTCTCGTCGGCCAGCAGCTCGGCCGCGATCCGGCGGTCCTCCTCGGGCGTCGCGCCGCGCGGGCGCGTGCCCGCGATCGGCTTGGTGGCGACGTGTCGGCCGTTGACGGTCAGCAGCGGCTCCGGGCTCGCGCCCGCCACCTGGAAGTCGCCGAAGTCCAGGAAGTACATGTACGGGCTCGGGTTCACCGCGCGCAGGCCGCGGTAGATCGAGAACGCATCGCACCGGCACGCGCGCCGACCAGCGCTGCGACGGCACCACCTGGAAAGCGTCGCCCGCGTAGATGTACTCGACGATCCGTGCGACCATCGCTTCGAAGCGCTCGCGCGGCATGTTCGACTCGAAACGCCGGCGCCTCGCGCGCGGGCACGTCTTCTGCGCCTGCTGTCTCGCCGCGCGGCACCGGACCGGCGAGCGCGTCGCGAACCTCACCGATCGTGCGCGCTGCCTGCTCGTAGGCACGCTCGATGTCCGGCTCCGCCTGCAGGTCGGCGTTCGCGATGATCGTCACAGTGTGCTTGAGGTGGTCGAACACCACCAGCGCGTCGGACAGCATCAGCGCCATGTCCGGCAGTCCCAGCGGATCCGCCTCAGACCCACCCGGAGGCTCGCCGAGCGGCTCGACCGTGCGCACCAGGTCATAGCCGAAGAAGCCCACCGCGCCGCCGATGAATGGAGGCACCGAGGCGCGGACGTCCTCGAGCGGCGCCTGGTCGAAGCGCGCGACGCGCTCGGCTGCCAGCGCGTAGGGGTCGCCCCCGTCGGCAAGCGACCAGCGCAGCACCGTGCGCGGGCGGAAGCCGATGAACGACCAGCGCCCGACGCGCTGCCCCTGATCGGCGGACTCCAGCAGGAACGCCGGCTCGCCCGGCGCCAGCGCGCGCAGCTTCAGGAACGCCGAGACCGGCGTCTCGCAGTCCTCGATGAAGCTGTAGCAGAGCGGTATCAGGTTGTGCTGTGCCCGCGAGCACGCGCGCCTGCTCGAGGCTCGGTGCGAGGTCGAGCTTTCGACTCGCGACGCTAGGAGCGACGGCCATCGAGCACCCGCTCAGCGTCCGTGAGCGCGCGTCCACGGCTGCGCAGCAGCACCAGCAGGTGATACAGCATGTCGGCCGCCTCTTCGTCGACGCGCTGCGTCGGACTCATCGCGGGCCGCGCGCGCCACCTCCTCGGCCTCCTCCATCACCTTCTCGCCGATCCGTGCAGGATCGTCGAGCAGCTCGACCGTGTAGGAGCCCGCGCGGACGCTCGCGCGCGCGCTCGGCGACGGTGCGCTCGAGCGCCGGCAACGTCTCGTACGGCGCGCCGGGGTCGAGCTCGCCGCGGTGGAAGCACGTGCGCTCGCCCGTGTGGCACGCCGGGCCCGCCGGCTCGACGAGCGCGAGCAGCGCATCGCCGTCGCAGTCGATCCGCAGCGCGCGCACCGCCTGCACGTTGCCGCTGGTTTCCCCCTTGTGCCACTGCTCTTGACGGGAGCGGCTCCACAGATGCAGCTCGCCGGTGTCGCGCGTGCGCGCCAGCGCCTGTTCGTTCATATAGGCAAGCGTCAGCACCTCGCCGCTGCTCCAGTCCTGCACCACGCACGGCACGAGTCCCTCGCCGTCGTAGGAGATCGGCGTACCGAGGTCGAGGAGCCCATCGCCACCGGCGTCGCCGTTGCCCTCTGCTGTGTTCATCCGCACGATTGTAGGTGCCTGCACCCGGCCACGTCCCGCACCTCGGCTCGCTCGTGACGGGTATCAGCCACACTGCCACGGCGATGGATTCCGTGCTCGAGCGCCAGCTGCTCGTCGTCACCGGCAAGGGTGGCGTAGGCAAGACGACCATTGCGGCGGCCCTCGGCCTGCTCGCCGCGCGCGCCGGGCGCCGCACGATCGTCGTGGAGGTCGGCCAGGAGAGCCAGTTGCCGCGACTGTTCGGGGTCGCACCCTCAGCGCCGGGAACAGCGACGCCGCTGCAGCGCGGCCTGTCGAGCATCTCGATCGACCCGGACCGTGCGCTGCTCGAGTGGCTGCAGGTGCTCGGCGGACGCGTCTCCGGCCGCGTGCTCGCCTCCAGCGGCACCTTCCAGTACTTCGCGGCCGCGGCGCCGGGCGCCAAGGAGCTCGTGACAATGGTCAAGGTCTCGCAGCTGACACGTGCCGCCGGCGGTCGTGGGACGCGCGGCTACGACCTCGTCGTGCTCGACGCGCCCGCCACCGGCCACGCCCTTGGCATGCTCAGCTCGCCAGGAACCTTCGGCGCGATCGCACGCGTCGGCCCGATCGCCGGGCACACGCGCCAGCTGCAGGAGCTGCTGCAGAGCCCATCGCGCTCCGGCTATCTCGCCGTCGCGCTCGGCACCGAGATGGCCGTCACCGAGGCGCTCGAGCTCGAGGACGGCCTGCACGCGCGACTCAGCCGCCGCCTCGACGCCGTGGTCGTCAACGCACTGCTGCCACGACGCTTCACGCCAGCCGAGGTCGGACGCATCACGACGCTCGCAGACGGCGCCGGCGACGTCACCGACTCGGCGGTGCGCGCGGCGATCGCCGTCCACGATCGCGCGCGCTTCCAGCACAACCAGCTCGCGCGCCTGCGCCGGCGCAGCTTCGACGTCGTCGGCCTGCCGTTCGTGTGGAACGCACAGATCGACCTGGAGGCCGTGAGCGCGATCTCGAAACGCCTCGGGCGCAAGCTCGGGCGCGGTGCCGGCGAGCAGCTTGCCGCAGACCATAAAGTGGGACGCGCCTCGGCCTCAGGGTGACGTTAGCCGGTAGCGGCGCGTGCCCGCATCGCGCTCCAACAGGCCAACCGACAGCAGCGTCGTCACATAGCGATGCGTCGTGCTCGTGTTCATTCGCAGGCTGCGCGCGAGCTCCGCGATTCCCAGATACCCCCCATCCGCGGGAAAGCACGAGAGCACCAGCAGCCCCGCCAGCAGCGAGCGCGACAGGCGCCGGTCATCCATCTGCGCCGGCAGCTCTCCGTCCTCGAAAGCCGCGCCGAGCGTCCAGCTCGTGTCCCTCACGGCGGACAGCAGAACTGACATCGTGCCGCCCTGTCCGGCGGCGCGGATCACCTGATCGACCTGCGCCTTGGAGAGCTCGATCGTCACGGTTCCAGCGCTGTTCACAGCATTCATCGTCTGTGCAGCATCATCGCGTATCGCGCCTGCCCGCAAGGCAACCCTGAATATTCATTTCTGACTAGTCGCCGCAGCCACCGCGCCGTCCTGCGCGAGCACCGAGCTGGACGTCAGCGGCCGTTCGGCCTGCGTGTGCAGGCGTCTCAGCAGCTCTTTCGCGCTGCGCAACCACTCGATCCTCGCTTTCCACAGCGCGATCTCGGCGTCCCGCGTGAGCGCTCGCATCAGCCTCGACCAGTCCTGAGGCTCAGCTGCCAGCTGCGCGGACGCTGCCCCGGCCGACGCGTCGGCACCGCGTGGCTCCGAGTCCTGCGTCAGATCGCGCAGGCGACCGATGCACGCGAGCTCCTGGCCGTAGACGAGATCGATCAGCCGCGGCAGGTTGCCCGGCCGGCACAGCGCGATCTTCATGTGCAGCTCATCCCGCAGCGGCGGCGTCGGTGAGGAGCCGAGGATCCACGCCTCGAAGCGCTCGGCGCCCCGCTCCGTCGCCTCGTAGATCATCCGCGGTGCCGAGCGCCTCGCGGGGCCGGGGCCCAGCTCGCCGGCCGCGCGAACCAGTTCGTCGCGGCTGAGCTGGTCGAGCGCCGAGTACACCCCCGAGGGCGCAAAGCACGAGGAACCAAAGCGCTCCTCCAGGCGCTGTGCGAGCTGGTAACCGTAGCCGGGACGCTCGATCACCAGTCCCAATATCGCGTACTTCGCCGACATGCACACCCCCTCCCTCAGCCTTCCCGAGTGCAGACCGTATCCAAACATACATCCCACAAGCTGAACAAGTCGGATCGGCGGGAAGACGCACAGCTCGATCGTGTGCGGGTCTTGGAACGCGGCAGACGGGCATTCAGGTGATGCCGAGACGATCGAGCAGTCCGCCGTCGGCGCGCCAGTCGCGCCGCACGCGCACCGAGAGCTCGAGGTGCACCTGCTCGCCGACGACGCGCTGCAGCTCGCGACGCGCGGCCGTGCCAATCGCCTTGACCATGCGCCCGTGCGCGCCGATCACGATCCGCTTCTGTGACTCGCTCTCGACCCAGATCAACGCGCGCACGCGCACCAACCCCGCGTGCGGATACTCGAGATCCTCGAGCACGACCTCCACCGCGTGCGGCAACTCCTGGAACGTCCGCCGGATCACCGCCTCGCGGATCAGCTCCGCCAGCAGCAGCTCGCGCGGCTGATCGCTGCTCGCGCCGGCTGCGAACATGAACGGACCCTCGGGCATCACCGACGCGAGATACTCGACCAGCGCGCCGACGCCTGAGCCTCTGCGCGCTGAGATCGGGAACACCTCCGCGCGCGGCACGAGCTCAGCCGCCTCCTCGAGCACCGGCAGAAGCGCCGCCCGCGACAGCCGGTCGACCTTGTTGACGGCGACCGTCACCGGCACCCTCACCGACTCGAGCGCCGTCGCGATGAAGCGATCGCCGGGACCCACGCCCTGCTCCGCGCTCAGCATCAACAGCGCCGCGTCCGAGCCGTCCAGCTCCTGCTGAACCCGCCGCGCCATGCGCGCGGTCAGCTCGTCGCGCGGACGCTGAACACCCGGCAGATCGACGAGCACGATCTGGCAGTCCCCGCGCTGATGGACGCCGCGGATCGCGCGCCTGGTCGTTTGCGGGCGGTCGGAGACGATCGCGACCTTCTCGCCGACCACGGCGTTCGTGAAGGTCGACTTACCGACGTTGGGCCTGCCGGCGAGCGCGACGAAGCCGGCGCGCGTCACCCATCCGCTCCAGCGAGCAGCTCGCGCTGGAGCTCGAGCATCTCGCCGTCGTCGGTCTCGTGATCCATGCCCAGCAGGTGCAGCATCCCGTGTACGACCGCCTCCCGCACGTCGAGCGTGTGCTCGGGGCAGATCACCACGTCACCGAGCTCGATCGGCACACCCGTCGACGAGCGCGGGGCGGCGCCGTCGATCGGGAACGACAGCACGTCCGTCGGGATCGGCTTGTTGCGATGCTCGCCGTTCAGCTGCGCGATTCGCTGCGCGTCGACGAACTCGATCGCCACGTGCGCCTGCTCGACCCCCATGCGCGCGGCGCTCAGCACGCACAGGCGCCGCACCTCCCGCGGCGCCAGCGGGACCGGCCCGCGCCCCGCGCCCAGCACCTCAACGTCGATCATCGCCTTTCAAGCACTACGGACAGCGCGCGCGCCGATCTCCGCCTGCACCGCAGGCTCACCGCGGGAGTGCGCGTCATACGCCTCGACGATCCGCTGCACGAGCTTGTGACGAACCACGTCCTCGGCGCCAAAGCGAATGAACTCGATCCCCTCGACGGCCTCGAGCACGTTCCCCACCACGATCAGACCCGACTGCTGCTCGCGCGGCAGATCCACCTGCGTCACGTCCCCCGTCACCACCATCCTCGAGCCGAAGCCGAGCCGCGTCAGGAACATCTTCATCTGCTCAGGCGTCGTGTTCTGCGCCTCGTCGAGGATCACGAACGAGTCGTTGAGCGTTCGGCCGCGCATGAACGCCAGCGGCGCGATCTCGATCACGCCGCGCTCGATGTGCTGCGAGACCTTCTCCGGGTCGAGCATGTCGTGCAGCGCGTCGAACAGCGGACGCAGGTACGGATCGACCTTCGCCATCAGATCGCCCGGCAGGAAGCCCAAGCGCTCGCCCGCCTCGACCGCCGGGCGCGTCAGGATGATGCGGTTGACCTCGTGCCGCGAAAGCGCGGCCGCCGCCATCGCCACCGCCAGGAATGTCTTGCCGGTCCCCGCCGGTCCGACGCCGAAGGTGATCGTGTGCTCGCGCACCGAGTCCACGTAGCGCTTCTGGTTGACCGTGTTCGGCGCCACGCGCAGCCCGCGGTGTCGCCACACCACGTCCTCGAGCACGCGCGCCGGTGATTCGTGGGCGTCAAGCGCCCCGGTAACCGCGGTGATCGTGCCGGGGCCGATCTGGTGGCCGCGCGCGATCAGGTCGGCCAGCTCGCGCACCACGCGCTCGCCCGCGTGTGTCTCGGACTCCTCGCCCTCGAAGGTCAGCAGGTTGCCGCGCAGGAAGACTTTGCAGTCGAGATGTGCCTCCAGGGCACGCAGCACGACGTCCTGGCTGCCCGCGAGCTCGGCCGCCACCACATTCGAGAGCTCGATCTGGGTCCTCATCCTTGCAGTGCCGCTCGCACCAGCTCGGACACCCGCTTCCCGTCAGCGCGGCCGTCGACCGCCGCCATCGCCTGCTTCATCGCGGCACCCATGTCCTTTGCCGACTGCGCGCCGCTATCGCTCACCGCCTGCGTCACGATCTCGCTCAGCTCCTGCTCGGAGAGCTCCGCCGGCAGATACGAGCCGATCAGCTCCGCCTCGGACTCCTCGGTCCCGGCCAGGTCCTCACGCCCGCCATCGCGGTAGGCCCGCGCAGACTCCAGCCGGCGCTTGCGCTCGCGACGCAGCACCGCCAGCTCGTCATCCGAGCCTTCCTTGGCGGCCTTCTGCAGCTCGGAGAGCACCAGGCGCAGTGCGCCCACGCGCTGCTTCTCACCGGCGCGCATCGCGCCCTGGACATCGACTTTCATCTGCTCCGCGATCGGCATCTGCGAATCAGGATACGCCGCCGCGGCGATGGCGCGGCGAGCATGTCCCCAACTGGCAGGGCAGGTGTGCGTGGTCGAGCCTCAATCGCCATCGAGCGGCGTCGGGCTTCCCAAACGCCCGGGCGCGGAGACATCGCGACCGAACAGCAGCGCGACGTTCCAGTCCACGAGCAGACGCAGCCGGCGTCCGACGCCGGGCATCAGCAGCAGGTGGTAGGTGCGCGCGATCAGCCATGCGGGCATGCCGCGCCAACGGATACCGAGCGTGATCGCGACCGCCTCGCGATTGCCGAGCTCGGCCACCACGCCTTTGGTGCGGTAGCGGAACGGTCGCCTGCGGGCGCCCGCGAACGTCGCCGCGATGTTGCGCGCCGCCAGGCGTCCCTGGCGGATCGCGTGCTGCGCCGTCGGCGGACACGGCTGTCCGGGTCTGGCGGGGTCGGGGACGGCGGCGCAGTCGCCGATCGCCCACACGTGGGCGACCCCGCGGACGGCATCGTCCTTGCGCGCAGCCGCCAACGCATGGACATCCACGCACAACGTCCGATCGACGACCACGCGCCCATCCCGGCCGAGGGGAAGGCCGAGCCTCGCGAGCACCGGGCTGGGCTTGACACCGGCCGTCCACACGAGCGTCCGCGCGGGGATCTGCTCGCCGTCGCCGAGCGTCGCCGCACGCGCCGTCAGCTCGCGCAGGGTGGTTCCGGTGCGCACCTCGATCCCGCGTCCGCGGAGCTCGTGTTCGGCGAACACCGACAGGCTCGGCGGGACCTCTTGCATGATCCGGTCCGTGGCCTCGATCAGGACCCAGCGCATCCCCTGAGCGCGACAGCGCGGGTACAGCTCGATCGCCTGCGCGGCGAAGTCCTGCAGCTCGGCGAGTCCCTCGACGCCCGCGTAGCCGGCGCCCACGAACACGAACCCCAGGTACTCGGCGCGCGTCGCCGGGTCCTCGACGGACTCGGCGATGTCCAGGCAGCTGAGGACCTGGTTGCGCATCGCGGTCGCATCCGACAGCGACTTGAAGCCGATCGCGTGCTCGAGGAGCCCTGGGATCGGCAGCGTCCGCGAGACCGATCCCAGCGCAACGACGAGCTGGTCGTAGGCGAGCTCGAGCTGCACGCCGTCGAGGCGCTGCACCGCCAGCGTCGCGCGTATCGGGTCGGCGCCGGTCACCCGTCCGATCACGAGCTCGGTCCGCCGCAGCTGCGATCGCAGCGAGACGACCACGTGACGCGGGTCCAGCGTCGCTCCGGCGGCGCCCGGGAGCAGCGGCGTGTAGAGCATGAAGTTCGCGTCGTTGACGAGCGTCACGCGGGCGCTCTGTGCCGGTAGCCGATGCTCGAGTGCGCGTGCGGCGTAAAAGCCGCCGAAGCCGCCGCCCGCGATCACCACGTCCCAGGCCACGCTCGACACAATAGGGTGCACGGCGTGAACGACGATGCCTACGCCAGCGCGCTCGCGCCGTTCCTCGCAGAAACCGAGCGTCTGCGCCCCGCAAACGCCGAAGTGATCGACGCCCATACGCACCTGGGGCTCGACGAGGACGGCCGCTCGCTGACGCTCGAGCAGCTGCTCTCCCAGCTCGACCGCGCCGACGCGCGGCGCGCGTGCGTGTTCCCGCTGCACGACCCCGCGCGCAAGCCTTCATACAGCGTGCCCAACGACCGTGTGCTGGGCCGGGCAGCCGAAAGCGAAGGCCGGCTCGTCCCGTTCTGCCGACTGGACCCCGCCGAAGCGCCGCTCGCCGAGGCCGAGCGCTGCCTGGCTAAAGGCGCGCGCGGCATCAAGCTGCATCCGCGTGCACAGGACTTCGACTTCGATGGACCCGAGATGGACTCCGTCTTCGGCCTCGCCGAAGACGCACGCGTGCCGATCCTGATCCACGCCGGCCGCGGCCTGCCGCCGCTCGCCGACGGGCTCGTCGAGCTCGCGCTGCGTCATCCCGGGGCGGTGCTGATCCTCGCCCACGGCGCGATCTGCGACCAGGGGATCCTGACAACGCGCCTTGCCGACCACCCAGGCGTGCTGTACGACATGTCCTGTTTCTTCCCGATCGACGTCATCGAGCTGTTCGCGCGCGTACCCGCCGAGCGGATCGTGTTCGCGTCAGATCCCCCCTACGGACTGCCGGCCACCACGCTCTACATGGCTCTGCGCGTCGCCTGGAAAGCCGGCCTCGACGAGAGGACCACCAAGACGGTGCTCGGCGGCACCATGGCGGCGCTGCTGGACGCTCGCGAGCTGCCCGCCGCGGGGCCCGTGCGCCGCGGGCCCACGATCGAGCTGTCCGGGCGACTCGCCCGCGTGTACGGCTACGCGAGCCTCGTCGGGCCCGCCATGTTCAGCGGCGCCGCCGAGCAGGCACGAGCGATGCTCGACATGGCGCTCGCCGCATGCCGCGATCCAGAGCCGGGAACCGACGGCGAGGCGCTCGAGGTGATCGGAACGGCGCTCAGCGTCGCAGGCGCGCTCGTGGGAAGCCCGGAGGGGATGCGCGGGGCGATCGACCTCGTCTACCGCGCGATCGTGCGCGCCGCCACCGAGATTCCCGACGGACGCTGATCGAGCTGGCGCGCCGCAGTTCGCGCAGTTGCCCAGCACGCACACGCCTTTGCGTCGGCATCACGCGCAGTCGCCGTCTCCCACGGTGAGTCCCGACCGCAGCCGCCCCAGACCCTGCAGACGAGGTGACTGCGCGCAGCGATCGCGCAGTTGCGCGTCGGAGAGCCAAACGGCGCGGCTGCCGATCAGGCAACGACACTGAGCAACTGCTCGCGGACGGCGAACGCCAGCCGCGCCCGCACCCGCCGGCTACGCTCGATGCTCCTCTTCTCCGCATCCCTGACCTGCTCCAGCCCCTCGCTGGGCCTCATCCTCAGCCCTCGATGAACGCGTTCGCGCCAGCTTCGCGTCGGCCGCGCCGCGCCGATCGGGATTTCCGAGAACCCCTAGGGGTTCTCGGAGCGCCGTCCCCGCCTTGCTGATCGCTCTCACCGCCGCTTGACGGCTGCTCGCGGCGCTCCTACAAGCCCGCCGAACCCAACCCGGCGCGACGCGTCGGACCGCAGCCACCAGCGACCGGCAGGAGACAGCCATGACCCCCACCTCGACCTCGCCCGCCACGTTGCCGCCGAGCGCCCGTCCGCAGCACCGCCCAGGCTCGAGTCGCGCAACCGACGTCTCAATGCGGCGCCGACAGACCCGCTCGCCACGACGACGCAGCGCTCGGGACCTACTGCTCGACCGATACACCGACCCTCACGGTCAGCCTCGTGAGGTGATCGCACGCCCCGGTTCCACCGGCAGCACGCTGGTCGTCGATCGCGACCGCGCAAGCGGCGGCGATCAACGTCTGGTGGCCCATCTCGGCGCCGACGAGCCCGCCGGCAACGCCACGCTCGTCTGCAGCCGGTACCTGCAGGACACCGCGAAGGGACGGGGAGGCTGCCGCGCGCTCGACGCGGAGGACAGCCGCATCGCGCCGTTCGAGCATTCGCGGGAGCTCGAGCGGACGCCACCTCATGCGCGTCCTGCAGAGCTCGTCGACCGGCTCGGGGCTGCCTTCGCGTTGGAGCAGGTACGCAGCGCTCTGTCGATACCCGAGCTGCGCTGGTGCCGTCGCAGGCAGCCGGTCAGCGTGCGCGAGGCGATCGCCTCACTTGAAAGCTACGAGCCGGTGCGTGCGCTCACACTGCATGCGCTCGCGCTGCACGGGCGCAGCGACAGGATCTCCACCACGGTGCTGCGTGCCGAGCTCACCCGCGTCCAGGACAGCCCGATCGTGCTCAACCGACGGCTGCGCGAGATGGTGCTCGCGACGGTCGAGCGCCAGCAGCTCAGCATGAGCGAGATCGCCATCCGCTGCGGACGCGTCAAGCGCGATCGCAAGGGCAACCAGAGCGGTGAGACGAGCTGGCTGGCACGCCGCGTCGGGCTGCTTCCCGAGGGCGGCCACAGCACACCCACCCCGTGGATTCACAGCGACGTGCTCGCGCTGATCGCGCGCCACGGTCTCGGCGTCAGCCCGCGCGAGGTCGAGCTGTGCTGAGCCCCGCGCGAGACGCGCCGATCCTCGTGGTCGAGGCCGACCCGCGCGTCGGTCGCACGATCGCAGAGCAGCTCCTAGCCGACGGCTTCAGCGTCGAGCTCGCGCGCACCGCCGAGCACGCCCGCATCCTCGCCGGCGCCAGCGCGCCCAAGCTGGTGGTGCTCGGCCTGCTCGACTCCCGCTGTGGCGCGGTCGAGCTGCTGCGCGAGATACGCCAAGCCCGACGGCGCGAGGGGCCGTGGGATCGCGCCATGCCGGCGATCGTCGTCGGCTCGGGCGCCCACGAGCTCGACGTGCTGCGTGCGTTTGAAGCCGGTGCCGATGACTTCCTGCGGATGCCCGCCACCTACCTCGAGCTCAGGGCCCGCATGCGGGCGGTCCTGCGCCGGACCGCGCCCGCACCGCGTCTCGAACGCCTGATCGAGGTTGGGCCGCTCGCGATCGACACCGGCGCGCACGTCGTAACCGTGCAGGACGATCAGGTGGAGCTTCGACGTTTGGAGTTCGACCTGCTCGTGCACCTCGCGCGCGAGCCTGAGCGCGTGTTCGCGAAGTCGGAGCTCCTGCGAGCGGTGTGGGGCTACCGCTCCGGCGGGTCGACGCGAACCGTCGACAGCCACGCGAGCCGACTGCGACGCAAGCTTGCCACCGATGGCGCCACACGCTGGGTGATCAGCGTGTGGGGCGTCGGCTACCGGCTCATCTGAGCCGGCGGCGAGACACAGCCACCGGCTCAATCTGAACCGGCGGCGAGACACGGCTACCGGCTGACTCTGCGCCGGCAGCGCTACGCAGCACCCCCGACGGCGGGCCACGTGGCTCGCCGTCGGTCGTTAACCACCGTGGCCGGCTCGCGCCGGTCCGATTGGGCTCGCGACCTCGCGCGGCCCGGAAGGGAGTGGCGCAATGCCCTCGCATGCATTCTCAGAAGTTCCCGTCGACCCTGCGGCGAGCGTCGACGAAGTCATCGGCTCTCTGCTCTCACTGAGTATCCACGGCGTTCTCGGCGTCGCGCTGGGGATCCTTGCGGCGCGAGCGATGCGTGCTCGACACCTGCACTGGAGCTGGGCGGCAGGCGTGCTCGCCGTGTGCGTCGTTGCACGTCCGCTGCACGGCGGCGCGACGCTCACGATCGCGACCGCCAGCCTGCTCGCGAGCTGGCGCGGGCGACGCTGGCATCGCGAAGACCTCGAAGCGGGGGCAGATCTCGCTGAGATCGCCGCCCGGCGCACGGGTCCGCTCGATCTCGTGCGCTCGCTGGCGCGAGCGCTCGCGGAGGGGTCGCGCATGCAGGACCTGATCGGCGCCGAGCGGCGGCTTCACGCTCACGAGCTGTCGGTCGGCCACGATGAGAGCCACCGCCGGGTGTCGATCCCGTTCGGCGGAGACGCCGGCGGAACGCACGCACTGGTCGTCGGCGCCACGGGCTCCGGCAAGACGGTCACGCAGACGTGGATCGCAGCCCGTGCGATCGAACGAGGAATGGGCGCGGTCGTGCTCGATCCGAAGGGCGATGGCGGCATGCGCGAGGAGCTGCGTCGAAGCGCACTGGCCGCAGGACGTTCGTTTCTGGAGTGGACGCCCGATGGTCAGCGGGTGTACAACCCATATGCTCGCGGTGGCGCGAGCGAGATCGCCGACAAGGTGCTGGCCGGCGAGCGCTTCACCGAGCCGCACTATCTGCGCCAGGCGCAGCGGTATCTCGGCCACGTCGTGCGGACCCTGCGCGCGTCCGGCTCTCAGGTGAGCCTGAACGCGATCGTCGAGCACCTCGAGCCTGCCCGCCTGGAGCTGCTCGTCAGAGCGCTGCCGGAGCCGGAAGCGCGTGCCACGTTCACCTACCTGGACTCGCTCTCGCCTCGCCAGCACAGCGAGCTCGCGGGTGTGCGTGACCGCTTGGCGATCCTCGCCGAGTCCGACGTCGGCAGGTGGCTCGAGCCGCAGACGCCCAACGCCCAGCAGTTCGATCTGCTGGGCGCAGTCAAGAGCAGGGCGGTCGTCTACTTCAGCCTTGAATCGGACAGCCGTCCGCTGCTCAGCGAGATGCTCGGCGCCGCGATCGTGCAGGACCTACAGACCACGGTCGCTGCCCTGCAGGGCAGCCCGCAGCCAACGCTCGTCATCATCGACGAGTTCTCCGCGATCGCGGCCGAGCAGGTGGTCAGGCTGTTCGGCCGCGCGCGCTCTGCAGGGTTCAGCCTCGTGCTTGGCACACAGGAGCTGTCCGACCTGAGGCCTGCGGGGCGTGAGCGACTGCTCGAGCAGATCCTCGGCAACCTCTCCGTGCTGATCGCCCACCGACAGGTGGTTCCCGAGTCCGCGGAGCTGATCGCGAGCGTCGCAGGGCGCCGAGGCACATGGAAGGTCTCGCGTCACAGCGACGGCAGGACAACGCGGGTCAGGGCTCGCGAGCCGAGGCTCGATCCGGACCGGGTCATGAGCCTGGCCCGTGGCTGGGCCGCAGTGCTGGTGCTCGGCGACGGAGGCGAAGCCCGCGTGGCACGCATGCTCTCACCGGCCCGAGGACGTTGAGCCCAGCACAACTCGACGCCCCGACACCGCCTCGCGTCACGGCCTGGCTCGCGCGAGCGTGCCGGGCCGTACGAGGCCGAGCCGGGCGACAGAACCCATCATCGAAAAAGGAGGGCCGACATGGTCCAATCGAGCAACCTCACTTCACCTGAGCAGTTGGCGTTGTTGCGCTGGACGGTCCGCCTGGGAGTCGTCACAGCCGACGCATTGGCAGTACACGGAGGATGGACGCTCGCGTCCGCGCGCGCTCGGCTGCAAGCCGCCGAGAGCAGGGGACTGCTGTGCAGCCAGCGCCTGCTCGCGGGGCGCCCAGCGCTGTACACGGCAACGCGGCCAGGGCTTCGAGTATCGGGCCTGCACGGCTTCGAGCCGTGTCGGGTCAGCGTTGCGGGCGCACCGCACGCGATCGAATGCGCCCGTGTCGCCGCCGCGCTGGAGCACGCCTACCCCGACCACTACGTCATGGGCGAGCGCGAGCTGCGCCGCGACGAGCGCGAAGCGGCGACACCGCTCGCCAGCACGCACCTCGGCCAGGGCCCCGGCGGCACGCCGCTCTTGCATCGACCCGACGTGGTTCTGTGGCCGCAGGACGCGCTCGAGCACCAGCGGCTGCCGGTGGCGGTCGAGGTCGAGCTGACGATCAAGGCTCCACGCCGCCTGCTCGAGATCTGCCGCGCGTGGGCGCGCAGTCGCTGCGTCGCGGGCGCGCTCTACCTCGTCGCCCCCGACGTCGAGCGACCGCTGGCACGGGCGATCGCCCAGGCGCAGGCGGCCGGGCGTATCGCCGCGGTGCCCATCTCCGCGCTCACCGGTGGCGACGGCGATGACCGGGTCGCCGCCGACAGTACCGTCCCCGCGGATGCGTAGCTTGGCCGTCGGGGGGGTCGAACATCGAACAAAGTGGAGACCAAGCGATGTCCTATTTCACGATCAACCGCGTCGTTCTCGTCGGCCGTCTGACCCGCGACCCCGAGCTGCGTGCGCTGCCCTCGGGAACCAGCGTGTGCGGGCTGCGTATCGCGTGCAACTCGAGCTACAAGGACGCCGACGGCGAGCTCGTCGAGCGGCCCAACTACTTCGACGTCAGCGTCTACGGCGCGGCCGGCGAGACCGTCAGCCGCTACATGCGCCGGGGTAGCCGCATCGCGGTTGACGGACGGCTGGAGTGGCGCGAGTGGGAGACCGCCGAGCAGGAGCGCCGGCAGGCGGTGAGCGTGGTCGCCGACACCGTCCAGTTCCTCGACAGCCCCGGCGAGCGATCGCAGGCTGGCGCCGAGTCCGACGAGGACGAGACGAGCGCCACAGACGGCGGCGAGCTTGTGGGCGTCAGGAGCCGGCGCCGGCAGAGGGCGATCTCGTCTTCTAGCGGACGACCTGGAGACGCGTTGCGGCGTGCTGCGCATAAACTGGCGCGCCGCAGCGCACCCCAAAGCCCAACGACCCCCGCAAGGAGCTCTCCTCACCGATGCCAGTCAACACGCAAGCGATCGGCAAGACCTACGAGCCCGTGGTGTACGCGGTCGGCCGCGAGAAGATCAGGGAGTACGCGCGAGCGGTCGGTGAGACCAACCCCGTCCACCTCGACGTCGAGGCTGCCCGCGCGGCCGGCTACGCCGACGTCGTCGCACCGCCGATGTTCGCTGTCGTCTACAGCGCGCCGGCCGTCGGACCGCCGATCTTCGACCCCGAGATCGAGCTCAACTTCGCGATGATGGTCCATGGTGGCCAGGAGTTCGTGTGGGGAGCGCCGGTGGTGGCCGGCGATGAGATAACCACGACGGCGAGCGTCAAGGACATCTCCGAAGACGACGACGGCCGTGGGTACTACGTGTTCGAGTCGATCTCCACCAACCAGCGCGGCGAGCAGGTGTGCCGCGGAACGTGGACGAACATCGTGCGAGGAGTGTGATCGTGATGGCAGACCTCCAGACAGGCGAGCAGATCCCCGAGCTGCGGGTGACACCCGACAAGTACCTGACCGTGCGCTACGCGGGCGCGTCGGGTGACTTCAACCCGATCCACATCGACGAGGAGTTCGCACGCGCGGTGGGCCTGCCCGGGCGGATCCTGCACGGGCTGTGGACGATGGCCCAGGTCGCCCGGGCGCAGACAGAGGCGGCCGGCGGTCCAGAGTCCCTCAAGCGACTGTCGGTGCAGTTCCGCGGCATGGGCGTGCCCGAGCAGGAGGTCTTGGTGAGCGGCACCGTGCGCGAGCGCTCCGGCGGACACGTGGTGATCGACACGGTCGCCGAGCAGGCCGACAAGCAGATCATCCGCAACGCCGAGGCCGAGCTCGAGCTGTAGGCGCGGCGCTTGCCGGCGGCGCCCAGACCGGCGCCTACAATCACTCGCATGCTGAGCCCGCGTCAGGAGCGCATTCTGTGCAAGGTGGTCGACGGCTACCTGCGGACGGGGCTGCCGGTCGCCTCCCGCACGATCGCCGCCGACGGCGACCTCGACTGCGGGCCGTCGACGGTGCGCAACGAACTGGCGCTGCTCGAGGAGCACGGCCTGCTCGCGCACCCGCACGTGTCCGCCGGTCGGGTGCCGACCGACGCGGGTCACCGCTACGTCGTCGACGGCCTGCTCGCCGAGAGCACGCTCCCGGCGCCGCCCAGGCGCCTCGAGCTGTCGCTGATTCGCCGTGAGGTGGACGAGGCGATGCGCGCGACCACCGAGACGCTCTCGCAGATGACCAACCTGCTCGCGGTCGTCTCAGCACCGTCGATGAACACAGCGACCGTCCGTCATGTCGAGGTCCTCGCACTGCAGCCGCAGGTCGTGCTGGTCGTGATCATCACCTCCGCCGGCAACGTGTCCAAGCTGTTCGCGACGTTCGATCGCGCCGTCGACCCGGGACTGGTCGCGTGGGCCGGCGAGTACCTGAACGAGCGGCTCGTCGGGCTGGGTCTGGGCGCACGCATGCTTCAGCAGCGCCTCGTCGACCCAGGGCTGTCAGCCAGCGAGCTCGCGTTCATGGCGCGCTTCGCGCCCGCGTTCGGCCAGCTCGCCGCTGACGGCGAGGACACGTTGTTCGTCGATGGCACCGCGCGCCTGTTCGAAGCCGGCCAGATCGATGAGGCGACGCCGGTGAACGAGCTGATCGATCTACTCGAGCGACGCGTGGCGCTGCTGCGCGTTCTGCGCGCGGCACTGGCGGAGCCCGGCGTCTACGTGCGCATCGGGCACGAGAACGAGATACCCGCGATGCAAACGCTTGCGTTCGTCGCCGCTGGCTACGGTATGGCGCGACGCAAGCTCGGGACCGTGTCGCTGATCGGGCCGGTGCGGATGGACTACGCGGTCGCGATCGCGAGCGTGCGCGAGGCCGCACAAGAGCTGTCGCGTTTCGTCGAAGACGCCTACGCCGAGAACTGACCGGCCAGCAATGCCCCGCGATCCCTATGAGGTGCTCGGCGTCGGACGCGAGGCGTCCGCGCAGGACATCAAGAAGGCCTTCCGCCAACTCGCGATGGAGCTGCACCCGGACGTCAACGCCCACGACCCGGAAGCGGAGGAGAAGTTCAAGGCTGCCGCCGAGGCCAACGAGATCCTGTCCGACCCGGAGCGGCGGGCAACGTATGACCGCTACGGGCACGACGGGCTGCGCTCGGGCGGCTACGCGCCGAACTTCGAGGGCTTCGGTTCGATCAGCGATCTGTTCAACGCGTTCTTCGGTGGCGGTACGACCGGGCGTGGCGGCCCGGCTCAGGGAGGTGACGTCGCGGTCGCGATCGAACTCGAGCTCCTCGAAGCCGCCAACGGCGCCAGCGTCGAGGTCAGCTTCGAGGCGGTCGAGCGCTGCGAGCACTGTCATGGCAACGGCGCCCAGCCAGGGACGCCGATCGAGACGTGCGCCCGCTGCGGCGGCGCCGGACAGCTGCAGGCCGTGACGCGCACGATGCTGGGACAGATGGTGCGCACGATCGTCTGCGACGAGTGCCACGGCGACGGGCGCGTGGCGCAGCAGCCCTGCGCCGAGTGCCGCGGCCGTGGGCGCGTCACCAGCAGACGCACGCTCGAGGTCGACGTTCCTGCCGGAATCTCCGAGGGTCAGCGCATCCGTCTCGCCGGCCACGGCCACGCCGGCGAAGCCGGTGCCCCGGCGGGCGACCTGTACGTGGTAGTGCGTGTGCGCGAAGACGATCGCTTCGTGCGCGAGGGCGATGATCTGATCACCGCGCTCGACGTCGCCGCGCCCCTGGCTGCACTCGGAGGCACGCTGGGTGTCCCCACGCTCGAAGGCAGCGCCTCGATCGAGCTTCCTGCCGGAACCCAGCCCGGCGACGTGCTGACGCTGCGCGGTGCTGGAATGCCGGCGCTGCGGCGAAGCCGCCGTGGCGACCTGCGCGTGGTCGTCAACGTCGTCGTCCCACGGCGTCTGAGCGCGGAGCAGCGCGAGCTGATGGAGCGCCTCAACGAGTCCTTGAGCGAGGAGAACCTGCGCTCGCAGGAGTCCGTGTTCGCGAAGCTGCGACGCGCGCTCGGTACCCAGGCCGCGTGATCAGACTCGCCGTCCGCGTGAGCGGCGAGCACGCCGAGCTGGTGCTGGCCGAGCTGTTGGAGCTCGCACCGGCGGGCGTCGAAGAGGTCGAGCTCGAGAGCGGCGTCGTCGAGTACGCCGTCTACGGTGCGCCCGGCGAGCTGCCCGGACTGCCGGACCTGGATGCGCTCGTGGGTGACGCTCCCGTCGAGGTCTCCACCAGCGAGATCCCCGACGACTGGAGCGAGCGCTGGAAGCAGTTCCATCGACCGGTGCTGATCGCGCCGCCGCACGCGCCCGACGCCGGCACGCCGGCGATCCCCGCGCTGCACGTGCGACCCCCGTGGATGCCGCCGAGCGCCCACGCCGACGGGCCGGTGCGCGAGATCGTGATCGACCCCGGACAGGCATTCGGCACCGGCGCGCACGCCAGCACGAGACTGTGCCTGCAGTTGCTCATGCAGCTCGCCGCGGAGAGGCCGCCAAGCGGCCCGCTGCTGGACGTCGGAACCGGGTCGGGAGTGCTCGCGATCGCAGCCTCGGGGTTGGGCTATGAGCCGGTCCTCGGTCTCGACCACGAGCGCGAGAGCGTGCACGCGGCCCATGAGAACGCGGCCGTCAACGCGGTGCGGCTCGAGGCTCGGCGCTTTGAGCTGCGCACGCAGGCGCTGCCCTGGATCGGTGACGAGGCGTTGCCGCGGGCCCCGCTCGTGGTCCTCGCCAACCTGCTGCGCCCGTTGCTGCTCGAGCTCGCGATCGCGATGCCCGAGGCGCCCGCAGACCTGATCGTCGGCGGCCTGCTGCGCGAGGAGGTCGATGAGATCGTGCTGGCATTTGCCGAGCGGCACGCGCTGCGCGAGCGCGAGCGACGCTCGAGCGGCGAGTGGGCCGCCGCGTGGCTGACCCTGTGAGGCAAGCGATTATGGATGTGCGGTCGACGTCCGTCACGGCGTCGCGTGCTCTTCCGCCGCGGGCACGTCCGTGAGAATCTGACGCGACTCGACCGTCGTCTCGCGAGCGCGAGGATCTCCGTGAGCCGCGATCACGCGGACATCCGGCGGCAAGCGCGGGACACCGTAGGCCTTCAGCAGGCCCTCGTGCGCGTCGCGCTCGGCCACGAACACGATCAGCTCGCGACCGGGGTACTCCCAGTCGAGCGGGTACTCACCGGCATACGCGCGGCAGGCGCGGAGCACTGTGTCCGCGCATCGAGCACACTCGCGCGCACGCGCCCGGTCGCGACACACGAACACCACCACCGGCAGCGCTTCCGCGCGCCGGCCATAGCGAGATGTGTGCAGCGACCATCCGGCGAGGAAGTGGTCGTAGCGCTCGAGCTTGCGCGCGTCGCGTCCCAGCGCCGGTCGGTCGTCGAGCTCGACGATCACGTCTGTGGCCGGGCGTGAATGCCCAGCTGCGGCGACTGTGACGATCGCGTCCGGGCGCAGCGTCTCGAAGCGCTCCAGCTCGACCCGCTCGCCGCTGGCATCGGTGCGGAGGAAGTCGTGCGGGGTGCGCCCGCCGGGCAGACGCAGATCACGCGGCGTCAGCGCCGCCCGCGCCTCGCCCGATGCGCGCGAGGATGGCGACAGCGTCGAGGCCCCCGGTCCGCGAAGCGTCGAGCCGACCTCGCCGAGCGTGCGAGCGAGCGCCAACGCCCAGCCGGCGACGTGGACGTCGTGTCGTGCCTGGCGCAGCCGGCCGTCGTCCGTGCGGTGGCCGTCGGACCCGGCTGCAGCGGCGATCGCCCGCCGGCCGTCGATCGTCGGCTCGCGGCCGTGGGCCGCAAGCGCACGCACGCCCGCATCGGCGATCACGTAGCACATGGGGATTCCGCCGCCGTCGCGACGATGAAACTGGAAGCGTTCGACCATGGAGCCGTCCGAAAGACGCTTGAGCCGGCGCTGCGTGGTGGTGGCCGCGCGCCTCGCGTTGAACCGGCGATGAAGCTGGCTGGTGAGGACGTGGCGCATCGCCGAGATCAGCTCGAGCATCGCCACGTCCAGCTGGTCGAGCTCGAGCGCCAGCGTCGACTCGATCGGCTTGGCCCAGCGAACGCTGTGGGCGCCGTCCAGTTCCGTGAGCTCACGAAAGCTCTCGGCGGGAGCCCGCGACACGACCGTGTCTTGTGCTTCGACATCCAGCTCGGGCACGACCGGCGACGCGCAGGCGCGCGCTGGTGCTGGTGCCGGCGCAGGCACCGGCGGGGAAACCGACGGCGGTACACGGGCTGCGTCCTTGTCCCGTCGGCGGCGATCCCAATGCGGTTGGCTGAGATCGCTGCGATGGCGCGCGCCGCGCTCTTGCTGTCGCGCCGCGTGCTGCTCCAGGCGCTCACGATCCACGACCGGCGGGATCGTCTCAGCGACGAACGGCGGCTGGCGGCCTGCGCGCGTGACCCAGCTGGCGATCGCGTGGTGCTTGGGCAGGTGCAGCCGCACATCAGGACGGCCAAGGCTCGATAGGCGCTCCACGCCTGGGCGCACTGTGTCCGAGAACTCCGCCATCGTCAGCGTGGACGCATTGCGCGCGTCGCTCACAGAGGCAGTCGCAAAGTAGACCCTGTGGGCGAACAGCGCATCGAGCTGGTCGCGAACCTCGCGCTCGGTCCACTGCGAATCGGCCTGCCAGCACGCGACCGTCTCAAGCCCGGCCGAGCGCTTCAGTGCCATCGTTTCGGCGAAACCCCGGTTGATGACGAGCGGCGCCTCGTCGATCTTCAACGCCACGGCGACCCTGTGCCCGGCCGGCACGAGGTCCTGCTGGCGTGCAAGGGCCGCGTCGAGCATCCCCACGAGCAGCTGCATCAACACGGACGTGTTGCCCGCGCCCATCGCGCCGAGCGCGCCCTTGACCACCACAACCTCACGATCGGCGATCACCCGGTCGAAGTCGAGCGTCAGCGACTCGTTCAGAAGCACCCGCTTGATCGACGGTGAGTTGAGCAGCCGCGCGAGCTTGTTGACCGGGGCGTCGAGCTTGGCTGTGGTCGTACTGCGAGCGTCGGCCAGCTGCGCGGTGAGCTCGGCGGTGAAGAACTCCGAGATCTCCTTGAACTCTGGCAGCGCGCGCACCCGCGCGCCGACGCTCGCGCGGTAGGAGTACCCCTCCTCTCCCACCGACAGCAGACGCGCTGCGTCCCACAGCGTTGAGTCGCGGTCATATGCGATCACGGCGATGATCGCGTTGCGAAGGTAGCGGTCAGAGGATGCGCGGATGTCGGCGTCCGTGAACAGGTTCTTGAGTGCCGCGACGACGTAGTCCGCGATCACGTCAGCCGGGGCGTCGACGGCGAGCGGGTTGAAGCCGCACGTCGGGTGAGCGAGGTCCAGCAGCGTGCACGTTCGTCCGAGCGGCACCGCGCTCAGCGCCGCGTCCGCGGCATCCCCCTTCGGGTCCAGCACGATCACCGCGCACCGCTCCCGGCGCACGTCCTCGGCCACGGTCGCGACCAGGAAGCTCGACTTGCCCTGCTCCACCGTTCCCGGCACCGCCGTGTTCTGCCGGCGCAGCTCCACGTCTATCGAGACCGCTCCGAAGGCATCGCGTAGCGTCCCGTCGCCCGCTGGCGGCCTCGAGATCGACGGGGGAGCGGGCGCTCGCGGGAGCCCGCTGCGCGCGAAGGGGACGCTGAGGTAGTCGACGCTCGGCAGCTGCCAAATCCGCGCGAGCTCTCGCGACGCGAAGACACCCCTGCGAAACGAGGGCAACGGGTTGCCCTCGCCGCGCTGGACGCGGCGACGGTAGAGTCCGAGCAGAGCGTGGCGGACGGCGGTACCGCGCTCCACCAGCCGGTTCTCCGCACCGTCGGTGCGGAGCTCTGAGGCGATCAGCTCGCAGACCGCGCGACGCTCTGCGATCACCCGCAGATCCACGAAGAAGAGCGGCTTGTGCTGCACGTCGAGACCACCGCGAAGCTCGGCATCCTCGACCATCGAGCGATCGCGAACCAGCAGATGCTCCCTGCGCTCGCGCGACAGGCGCGTCTCGCGGCGCCTATACAGATGCTTGGCAAACGCCTCGAACAGCGCCGGCGTCGGTGTCAGCGCGAGTTGCACGTACACCGGCTCGTCGCAGGCGGCCATGACCGTCAGGAGCCTGTTGATCGGTGGGTCTGAGCGCCGCTCGAACTCCTCGATCGCCTTCACGCGGTTGATGAAGTGCCCGTGCTTCTTCAGCCGCAGCACCGACGGCGGCGCTCCGATCCGGTGCTCGAGCGGCCGCAGGCAGCAGTTGGGATAGGCGGCCTGGAGAGCGGACTCGACGGTCCGCTCCTGCCCCGCGGGACACGAGATCGCCAGCCACGCCGATTGTCCACCAGGGGCGTGGTGCACCTCCAGCGACAGCGACGGCTGGCCGAGCAGCAACCGCCGCCACCAACGTTGCAACAGACGCTTGTGAAGTGCGCCGAACACCGTGACGACGGCCTCGGCCTCGGCGTGGTCGGCGCGGTAGGCGTCGACCCGCATGCGCACGTAGCGACGTCGCGATCGCGCACGTACCCGCGCGCACGTGATCAGCGCTGGTGCCCCGGCGACCAGCGCCACGGTGAGCCTTGCAGGCACGGACAGGCGAGGAGGCACCCACATTCCGATAGTGCGGGCAAGACGCTCGCAGGCGAGCACGAGCGCCGCAGCGAGACCGTGTGATGGGGCGCCCGCGCGCCCGCCGCGCAACAGCTCTCCCGGCCCGCCGCCCAAGAACCACGACAGCAGGGCCGCACCCGCGATGACCGCGAGCAGGCCCAGCAGTCGCCACAGCAGAAAGCGAAGCACCTGCCAGCTGATCCGACCCCGCGGGCGAAGCGGGACAGCTCAGCGTGGCCGCGTTGCGCGCTCAACTTGCGCGCCGCGCGGCGTCAGGTGCCACGCGTTGGCGGCGCCCTTCTCCTGACCTTCGCCGAGGTTCTCGACGAGCTTCAGGCGCGCCAGCCGGTTCAGAAGCTTGGAGATCTGACCCTGGTCCACGATGCCCGAGCCTTCCGCGATCTCGCGGTTACTGGCGCCGGGGTGCTCGGCGATCACCATCAGCACGCGCACCGTTCTGTAGGTCAAACGCATGTTCAAGCCTTCGAGCGGATCCTTGTGTCGTCGAGGGAGCCGGGGGCGCTCGACGCTCGGAGCCGCCAGCGGCGGTCTCGCCAGTTCCCGCTGCGCCGCGCGCGCTCCCAGATACGGCAGCACGATCATGCTCATCAGCGAGCCCAGGAGATCAGTCAGCGGCTGCCCACCGCTCTCGAGCACGCGCGTGTGGAGCACCGCGAAGATCGCACCGACCACGCCTTCGGCCGTGACCTGCGGCGGTTCACGCGCCGCGCTGTTCGCCGCTCGCCCGCGATCAACGATCTCTGCCAGTTCGTCGAGCACCCTCCCGCGACACTCGAGCACCCGCTCGCCTGCGCCAAGCGCCTCGACGATGCACAGCCGCGCGAGCCCGGGCTCCTCGTCCATGAACATCAGCAGCCTCGCCAGCGCAGCGCGGACGCTCTCCCGCCAACTGGCCTCGCCGACGTATGCCTCCTGTGCGATCAGACTGGCCTGCCCCAGAGCCTGTTCAAACGCAGCCAGGAAGCAGTCCTCGCGGTCTGCGAAGACGTCATAGAACGTCTTGCGCGAGACCCTTGCGCGGCTTATGACCTGCGCAACGGTCATCCGTGCATAGCCCACCTCCTCGACCGCTTCCACCGCCGCAGCGAGCATTCTGCTGCGCTGGATCTGTGTCACCTGCCCGCGCGGCAGTCCTCCCGGCCCCGGGCGCAGTCGCGGTGAAGCGGTGCGGCTCTTGTACACGACAGTCATGTCTACCCCGTTAGTCGTCTGTTTCGCCATTGCAGGTTCACGCGTCTAGACCGTTAAGTCGAGGCGCGTCTCCGACTTTTTCCTGCATATTGAAACATCCTTGCGTAAAAGTTCATGGAGGGTTGACCCCGGCGAACCGCAGCTCGCCGCTGCCGTGGCCGTCACCTAGAAGTCCACTATCCAGAACCTAGCCGATTTTCCTGCAATGTGCGGCTTCGTCGTGGCACGACTCGTCGCGGGCTCATACCGACGGGATATGAGACGCTGAGCAGATGCCGTGGGTCCCTGAGGTGTTCTCCGCGCCTGCGCTCGCGAAAGTGCTGGATTCGCGTGGGCAGGAGCTCGTGGCCGTGCCCTACTTCGACGGCTTGATGACGGGTGAGACCGACGCGTTGGTCAAGTCGTTCGCCGGCGTGCCGGAGGTGCACGTGCCGCTGCGCGGGCGTGTCAAGGGCGCACGGGCGTTCGACGCGTACATAGCTGAAACATCCTCGTGGCTCAGGAAGCACAACGTCTCGGTCGAGGACGTCGAGCACGTCATCACCGACGGACACGGCTTCGAGGAGGTGGTCCTACACCTCGACGGTGACGGCGGACGCGTCGATCTTCCGGTTGCGGTCGTGGCCGACCGCCGGCGTGACGGGCGGATCGAGGAGCTGCGGATCTACTTCAGCAACGCGCCGCTCGGCGGCCACGCCCATCGGCCCCCGTGCTACAGCGCGATCCGGACCTGCGCCTCTCGGACGTCGTGGGTCGGAGAGGAATATCCACCGCGCGCTCGATCAGCTCGACATCGGCGGCGCAGCGCCGGCCGCCTTGGACGCTGCCCCGATTTCCGTGAGCAGCGCCTTCAGCGCGGCGACGTAGATCTCCGAGAATGTCGGGAACGGCTGGATCGTGTCGACGAGGACGTCGAGCGGGACGCGGGCGCGGATCGCAAGCGTGGCCTGCTGCAGCCACTCGCCCGCCTCGGGGCCCAGCGCGTAGGCGCCCGTGACACGGTCGCCATCGCTGACAAGCGTCAGGAAGCCGTTCGCTTCCGCGTACGCGCGCGTGTAGGTGGCGGTCTTCGCCACGCCCGAGAGAGGGACCATGGCGCTGAAACGGCCGGCGGAGGCGCCCACCGCCGCGGCCTGCGGGTCGGTGTAGACGACGCGCGGAACGGCCTCGTAGTTCGCCCTGCGCGAGCCCCCGAGGATGTTCGCGGCGACCACCTCGCCCTCGTACTTGCCGACGTGGGTCAGCGGCCAGCGGCCGTTCACGTCGCCGATCGCCCACAGCTTCTCCGCCGCGCGCAGGTGTGCGTCGACCGGAACCCCGTGGGCGTCGGGCTCGACGCCCACGGTCTCGAGCCCGAGCCCGAGCACGCGCGGACGCCGACCGGTAGCGACCAGCAGCCGGTCACCGCGCAGTTCACGCCCGTCGTCGAGCACGAGGAGGTAATCCTCGCCATCACGACGCGCGGCGGTCGCGTTCGCCGACAGGAACAGCTCCACGCCATCGCGAAGCAGGGCCTCGCCGAGCATCTCACCAAGCGGCGCCGGCTCGCGCGCGAGCAGGTGCTCGCTCATCTCGACGATCACGGTCTCGCCGCCGAGTCGGCGAGCGGCCTGCGCCATCTCGACGCCGACCGGACCGCCGCCGAGGATCAGCAGACGGCGCGGGACGGCCTTCATCCCGGTCGCCTCGCGATTGGTCCAGACGCCGTCGAGCTCGCGCAAGCCCGGCACCGGCGGGACGACCGCGTCGGCGCCATTCGCGAGCACGATGTGTTCCGCGGTGTGCCGCACGCCGTCGACCTCGACGACGCCGGGGCCGGCGAGGCGCCCGCTGCCGCGCAGCAGATCGATGCCGTTCTCGGTCAGCCAGTGCTCCTGGCCGGCATCGGAGTAGTCGGAGACCATGAAGTCGCGCCAGGCGAGCGCGGCTTCGACGTCGACCTCGGCCGTCCCGGCGGCCTCGCGCGCCCCGTGAACCGCCTCGCCGGGGCGCAGCAGCGTCTTCGACGGGATGCACGCCCAGTAGGAGCACTCCCCTCCGACGAGCTCGCGCTCGACGACGGCCACGCGCAGCCCACCCTCGGCCAGCGCGTTCGCGCAGTGCTCGCCCGGCGAGCCGCCGCCGAGCACGATCACGTCATAGTCGTTCTTCATGTGGACAGCTCCTCGCCGGCGCGCTCAGCGGCCGGGCAGTCGTGTTGTGATCTCCCGGAGCAGCCAGCCGTTTCCATCCGGATCGCTGAACGGCGCGGACGCGACGTTCGTGGCGCATTGGATCGAGCACCCGGGCCTGGCGGCGTGAGCTGGAAGATGCGGAACTAGTCACCGTGTGCCATGTCGGCGTCGAGCCCCCATCGCTCGGCTCGTGGACCGAGGGCACTCCCGTCGGGTCGCAGACATCTTGCTCTCATCAGAAACGAAGTCAAGCCCCTTACCGAGGCCTGGCGCCAGAAAGACGCCAGTCCTCCGCCAGCGTACCTTCTACTGGCGTGAGCCACGAGACCGACCTCATCGCATGAGCCGGTCGCCCGTGCTGGACGACGCGAAGGTCGCGATTATCACCGGCGCCTCGCAGGGCATCGGCGCCGGTATCGCCAAGGCGTACCGTGAGCTGGGTTATCAGGTGATCGCGACCGCGCGATCCATCGCTTCGCCTGCCGACTCCGGGATCGTGGACATGGAGGGCGATATCGCCGACCCTGACACGGCCCAGCGCGTCGTCGAGGAGGCGATCAAGCGTTTCGGGCGGATCGACACGTTGATCAACAACGCCGGGATCTACATCGGGAAGCCCTTTACCGATTACACCCTCGAGGACTTCAATGCCCTGGTCGCCGTGAACCTCGCCGGTTTCTTTCACATCACATCGCGAGCGATTCAGCAGATGCTCGATCAAGGCCGTGGGCACGTGGTCAACGTGTCAACGACGCTCGTCGAGTACGCGGAAAGCACAACACCAGCCGCGCTGCAGACTCTGACCAAGGGTGGGCTGGTCGCGGCCACCAGATCGCTAGCGATCGAGTACGCGTCGCGCGGTGTCAGGGTCAACGCCGTCTCGCTTGGCGTCATCAAGACCCCGATGCACGATGAGAGCTCTTACGCTGGCGCAGCCGCGTTGCACCCGATTGGCCGGGTCGGCGAGATCGCGGATGTGGTCGCTGGGGTGCTGTACCTCGAGTCGGCGCCGTTCGTCACCGGCGAGATCCTGCACATCGACGGCGGGCAGAGCGCGGGACATTGAAGACCAACGGCCTGGAGCTGGTGCGTTCGGTCTCGGCTGTGTGGGAGTACGGCGGCCTCCCTGAACGCCAAGCGCACCGTAAACACGGGGCGAAGCAAGTACCGCTACCGGGATTCGAACCCGGGTTTCCGCCATGAGAGGGCGGCGTCCTAGTCCCCTGGACGATAGCGGCGCAAATCGATCCGCCCCGAGGCTAGCAAAGCGGGGCGCAGCGTCTCGCGCGGAAGCGCCTGCACGCGAGCGGACCCGAGCCGACCTCGCTGCTGCGATATCTTCGCATCCCACGCGGATGTGGCGGAATTGGTAGACGCGCACGGTTCAGGTCCGTGTCCGGGAAACCGGGTGGAGGTTCGAGTCCTCTCATCCGCATAGCATCGAAAGCCCTGCAAATCAGCGCTTTTTCGAGTTGGTCGCGCCCGCATCGTAGACTTCTCGGAGTGTTCGTATTGTTGCCAACGGCAACTACGTACGTTTTTACGTACATCCTGGCGCTTGCCGCTTCGCCTGCTTCGGGGTCAGCCCTTCTGTGAGCGTTCGTCTGGATCGTGGCTCGTGGGAGGTGCGCTGGCGCGACCAGACGGGCAGGCTGCGCGCTAAGCGCCTTGGCAGCGAGGAGGCGGCGCGTGCATTCGACGAAGCGCTCCGTGACACCCGGCCATCGGAGCGCAGCGGGCGGGATGTCCGTGGCGCCAAGGGCAGCGTCTACGCGTACGAGACCGCCGCGGGCACACGGTGGCGCTACGTGGTCCGGCGTTCGGACGGCACGCAGACGAGCAAGCGCGGATTCACGAGTCAAAGGGCAGCGCACGAGGCCTACCGACGGGTCGTCGAGCGGATCGACCGAGGAGAGCTGCGTCACACCGATGAGACGTTCGGCAGCTGGTGGGAGACCTGGCTGCGCCGGCGCAGGCCATATCTCGAGCCGAACGCCTGGCGCGCGTATGACGTCGACGGACGCATCCGACTGCTCCCTGCGTTCGAGGACATCCGCCTCGACAAGCTCGACGTCGAGCAGGTCCGCAGCTGGATGGAGCAGCAGGCTGAAGCGGTCGAAGCCGGCGAGGCCGCGCCCAAGACCGTGAACAACGCTCTCGGAACGCTGGTGGTGTGCCTGAACGCCGCGGTCAAGGATCGGGTGATCGCGTCAAACCCCGCCGTGGGCGTCGATCGCCTTCCACGCGCCCACGTTGAGCGCCATTACCTACGTTTGCAGGAGATCCCCCTGTACCTGGATGCCTGCCTCGACGCGTACCGGCCGCTCGCGGAGGTGCTGCTCCACGCCGGCCTCCGGATCTCCGAGGCGATCGCCCTGCAAATCGGCGACCTCGAGCTCGAGGACACCGGAGGCGTGATCGTCGTCTACCGCTCTCAAAAGAAGACCCACTCTCAGGGAAGCGCCAATGGCTCGACCAAGGGCAACCGGTTCCGCAGCGTCGAGATCGGCCCTCACCTGAGCGGAGTCCTCAAGGACCAGATCGCGCGGCGCGAGGAGAGTGGCACACGCAAGCAGCCAGACGCGCCCGTGTTCGTGATGCCTGTTCGTCGACGCAAAGCGGAACGAGGCCGCTGGGCCCGAGCAGGCGATCCGGCACCACTTGACCGCAACACGGTCTCACGCGAATGGCACAAGCTCGCGCTGCAGGACGCCGGCCTGCGCGACATGCCGCTGCACTCGCTGCGCCACACCGCCGCGGCGGCATGGCTCGCGGGCGGAAACTCGCTGATGTACGTGCAGCGCCAGCTCGGCCACGCCGACATTGCCACGACCGAGCGCCACTACGGCCACATGGAGCGCCACGTGCTCGCTGCGGGCGCGATCGCGACCGAAGAAGCGATTACCCGCGCGAGCGCAGCGAACAGGTAGGGGTCTCGACGCTCAGCGACGTGCGCGCTGGCCACGCCGAGTCGCGATGGATGACGGCTCGGCAGTGGGCCTCGTCGTGCGCGTTGAGCGTCCGGGTGTCCAGTGGGCGCGGGCGTCATCGAGCCAGTTCTGGACGTCCTCTGGGACGAACCGCAGGGGCCCGTCCTCGCCGCCGATGCGGATCGAGGGGATGCGGCCACTCTTGGCAGCTTCATAGAGCCAGGAGCATGAGACACCAAGCTGTGCTGCAACGTCGGTGGGCTTCAGCAGTGTAAGTGTGAGTTGTGACTGTGACTCGTTCATGGTGTTGATGACCGCGAACAGGTCGAAACGACCAATCGGACGTTTCGGACGGTCATCCGTCCCAGCGCTCCGGGGGTGCGCCCGGCTCCCAGGTGCTGTCGACGCCGCCGCCCTGCTCGCGCAATGTCCGCTGGACGTCGGTGAGTTGGTGGTGGAACGCGAGCTCCTCGCGGGGGTCGCGTCCGTGCTCGTCGATGTCTGCGCGCCACACGGCCAGGGCGCAGAGCGTCTCCGCGGTCGCCTCGTCCGCCCACCAGCCGTCTTTGACGTGTTCGAGGTGGCGGGGGTAGCGGCCGTGCAGCGCGACGATCGACGCCCACATCTCCCGCCACCAGACCGGGTCACCGCCGTAGGGTTCAAGCCACGGTGGCCGCTGAGCTGTCTCACCCGCCGAGGGCGACGATGGCCGCGGAAGCGGTCGCTTACGGCCGACGCTGGCACGAGCCACGCCGTCGCGCACGATCCGCGCGGCCAGGGTCGCAAGGGGCTCGCCCGTGGTGACCGCAAGCTCCTGCAGCTGCGCGGCAACGGGGTCCGGAAGCACGATCTGCACCCGGCTGCTCATCGCGTCCACCCCACGTCCGGGTCCCGCTCGGGAGTGCGCTGAACGTCGCGCGCGAGCCCTGGCAGCAGGTCGCGGCTCGGCCTGATGAGGCGGTCGAACCCTGGCCCCCCACTCGGGGTGCGGGAGCTCGGCGTGCTCGAGGGACGTTGTGTGGGCACGGCTCGCGCGCATCTTCTCGGCGAGCTTCTCGACGCGTCCGGCGTCCTGTCCCTCGAGACCGAGCTCGTCGCGGGCCAGGAACCACTCGGTGCCCTCCCGAGCCCGGCTCGCCTGGACATAGGCCGACTCCCTGCTCGTCTGCCAGCCACCGGTCACAACAACGGACCGCTCGACCGTGGCGCCCTGCTGACGGTAGACGTGCTGGGCATAGCCAAGACGAAGTGACGCGAGGTCCTCGCCGGCGAGGTCGACCTGGCGCTCAGAGCCATCCAGAACGACCGTCAGACCCTCGTCGTGGACACGGGTGACTTCGCCGCGCGATCCGTTCTCGACACGTGGCCGGTCGGGCGGGCGGTGCTGGGCTGTGAAAGCAACCAGGTCGCCTTCGCGCAACCCGTAGTGCTGGTTCGGTAGTGAAATCTCGTCGTGTCCGAGTTCGCCGCGCTCCGCACGCAGGTGCTGTGCACGGGCGTTGAGCCGGTCGATCTCGACGTTCGAGGCGTCGGCAATCAGGGCAACATCGCGAACGTTGCGGGTTTGGGTCAGCTCGGCCCACCGCTGGACGGCGGCCTCGTCCGCCTGATCGCGGGTGTCGGTGAAGAACAGCTGTCCGCGAGCCTGATAGTGGCCATCGCCCGCTCCGGCTCACCGGCGCGAAGCGCCGCCCACGCACGGCGCTCGGCGGGGTCACTGGTGCGGCGTACCTCCTCGAGTTCGGCCATTGGGGCGTGCAGTGAGAGGCGGTCGAACATGCCGCCCGGGCCGATCGAGGGGAGCTGTCTGCCGTCGCCGACCGCGATCAGCTTCGCACCGGAGCGCTCGATCACATCCGTGAGGGCGTCCATGCGCTTGTGGTCGACCATCCCTGCCTCGTCGAGGATCACGGTCGTCGCGGGCCCAAGTTGGAGCCTGGCGGTGTTTGCTCGTGCGGCCAGCGCATCGACGGTCAACGTGCTGCCCGCGAGTCCGGGGCTGTCCGCCCCGAGACGCTCGGCGGTGGACCCCGACACGGCGACGCCGATCACTTCGCGGCCGGCGGCGTGCTCGGCACGTGCGGCTGCGTCGATCACGACGCCCTTCCCGGTTCCGGCCGGGCCGATCAGGACGGCCAGGCGCTCCGGGCCGGTGACGATCTCAAGCGCGTGCTGCTGCTCGGCGGACAAGGGTGCGGCGATGCACTCCGCGACCTCCCTCCCCGCCGCGGCCCTCGCGTGCTCGCCCGTATCGCGCCCCGCGACAGCAGACAGGGCAATGGCGCGCCGCTCGATCGCCTCCTCCCGAGCGCGAACCTCAAGCGTCGTCATCCGCCCGCCCTCCAGCGTGAGAATCCGCCGCTCGGCGAGCATCTCGCGGGTCACGCCGATGGCCTCCTCGGGGCCGAGCTCACCGGCTGACTGCTCAAACGCGACCGCGCGCAGCAGCCCGGCGTCGAACACGGCCTCGCGCTCGGTGAGCTTCGCCTCGACCCGCTCCTCCAACGCGAGCCCGGGCGCCGGGGGTGCGGTGGCACCAATCAGATGCACCGCCTCGTCCGCACCGAAACCGTGGCGCTCCCCTGTTCGTGCCCATGCACGCTGCAGATCGCCGCGCGTCGCGAGATCCTTCGCCCGCCGGTTCTCCAGGGCGATATCGCGGATCTCGCCGCGTTCCGGCGCACGGCCGTGCTTCGCGCGGAAGCGCTCAGCTGCGTCGGCGATCTCGCGGTGGCGCTTGGAGAAGGCATTGCGAAGTTCCGCGGGCACGCCTGCGATCTCGAAATATTTGCCGTCCTTGCCCGTGCCCTGTTCGATCGGATAGCCCTCCCCCGCGAGCTCCTGTGCGAGCGCTGAGCGGTAGAACGCCCCCACCTCGCGAAGGCCCCTGAAGACCGGACGCGAGGCGACCGCGACGATGCGGTCGTCCTCGCGGACCGCCCCGGTGATCACGACATGCGTATGCAGCTGCGGATCGGGCGCGTCAGCGCCGCTCACGCCCCTGGCCGTCGTGTGGCGGTAGGCGGTCGCGATCACGTCCTTCGCTTGCTCTTCCACAACCTGGCCGCTGTAGCGGCGGCGAACGACCGGCACCCGCTCCTTCAGATACGCCATCGAGCGCTCGACCGCCGCCGCGTGCGCCTTCTCGATCTGCTCGCGCTGCCATGGGTCGCCAAGCGCCCACACGACTGAAACCGACTTCGGCGCGCTGAACGTCACGTCGATCCCGCCACCCCGGCTGCCGTCCGCGCCCGGCGGGCGCAGCCACCCGCCGCTGCCCGCGTCGCGTCCTTCCATCAGCGCGATGAACTGTCTACCGTCGACCGGGGCGTCCGGGTCGATCCCCAGGCGAGCGAGCGTCTCGCGGTCAGACAGCCACCGGCCGGGGGCCTCGGTCAGCTCTCCGTCGGGCGTGAGGTAGTAGTCGCCCTGCTCGGGGGCGATCGTCTTACCCTCCAGATAGCGGGCGTAGCCGCCGCCTCGCCCCGCGCCGATGCTGGATGCGCTCATCACATCCCTTTAGGGCCGCGAACAGGCTGAGACGGCCAAAGAGCGACACAGCAATCGCACTGCACCCGCAGGGCCGTGCATCAGGTGTGGGATTTGAAGTGGCGGAGCGAAGCGAGGCGTAGGCTTCGCAAGGCGGGTGCGTGCGTTCGACCGTGCGGGGAGGAGGCGCGCGTGTGGGTTGGAGAGCGTGTCGGTCGGTCGGCGGCCGGGTCTCAGCGGCGCTATGGGTCGCTGGTGCGGGCCGGCGGCGAGCTGGTCTCTGGTTGCCAGGTCTCCCCCTTCCCGGCGCGCTCGAAGCCGATCCACAGAGCGTTCATGGCGGTGGCGACAACCTGCTCGCGCGGGACGTGTTGGTGCTCATACCACCAGAACGCGAGGCCCTGGAGCACGCCGCGAAGGATCTCCCAAACCATGTCAACGGACTCAGGGTTCCGCGCCCCGGCGATCGTCTCAGCGCCCGGTTCGCGAGCGAGCAGTGGGAGCAGCGCGGCGCGACTTTGCGCCGAGACCTCGGCGTGTATCGCCTGTACTTCGGGATCGCCGGTGCTGTCGCGGAAGAGCATCCGCCACGCATACGGGTGCGTTTGCACATAGCCGAACCAGGCGTCCAGCGCTCGCGGCAGGCGCTGCTCAGGACCGATGTCCTCGGCCGCCGTCCGCTGCCAGATCTCGCGCAGCTCGGCGAAGTGCCGCTCAAGCAGGCAGCGGTGGAGCTCCAGCTTGGAAGGAAAATGGTCGTAGAGCACTGGGACCGAGACGCCCGAACGTCTGGCGATCTCAACCATGGACGCCGCGGCATAGCCCCGCTCGGCGAACAGCTCGGTCGCGGCCCGCTCGATCACCTCGCGGCGGGCCTTCGCCGTCAGGCGCTTGCGCGGCCTGTTCTTGGTCCCTGACGTTGACAACCTAACGCCCCCTCGGTAGCCTCGCCCCTGTACCTAGCTCTCGTTAGGTTAGCGCTTGCACCCAAACCTCCACGTAGGAGCCTCCGTGACGCCGATCGCAAGGCCCCACCTCCGACAAGTACACCAATGATCCTTTCCGTCCATCTTGCTGATCTCGGAGTGCACCGCACCGCCGGCGTCCTACGCCGCGCTCCACAGCCAGAGGAGGTGCCCGGCCTGCGCTACGCCACGACCACGATCACGGCACCACTCAGCGGCGGCCTGCTGCCCAGACCGAGACCCGGACGCGTCGGGCTGATCGCAGCCTGGGACGACGACGCAGCACTCGATGGGTTTCTGAGTAGCCACCCACTCGCGGAGCGCCTCGCGGGCGGCTGGCGGGTACGCCTACAACCGCTACGCGCCTTCGGCGCATGGTCAGCGCTCCCGGACATGCCCAGCACCGAGCAACCGGTCGACGAGAACGAGCCCGTGGCGATCCTCACCCTGGGACGCCTCCGCCTCACTCGCACTGCATCGTTCCTGAAAGCCAGCGCCCGAGCCGAGGAGCAGGCCGTCAAGGACCCAGCACTCCTCGCCTCCACGGGCCTGGCTCGACCACCAGCGCTCCTCGCCACCTTCTCACTCTGGAAAACGGCTGCAGCCATGCGCGCATACGCCACCGGCGGGAACGGAGAGCAACATCTGGCCGCCGTCCGAGCCCATGCCGCCCGACCCTTCCACCACGAGTCCATATTCCTACGCTTCCGCCCCTACGCCTCAAGCGGCACCTGGGACGGATGCGACCCACTCAACCAAGACCCGTAATCCGCGGCGAGACGGGCGTCGCCGGCGCGTCGTGGGACTCCGTGTGCCGGATCATCGCCGCGTTTAATGTCGCCCTCGCCGAGCTGACGCAGGCCATCGAAGCCAGCCGCTAGCAACGATCCTCGCGCTCGGACAGATCCTGTGTCGGCGAATCACCGCTCGGGAGGTTCCTGGCCGCGTGAGCGCCAAGGGTCTCGTCCCTCCCGTGGCGACCACGGCTCGTGTCCCGCGCTCGGCGAGAGCGGGTTGAGGATTTCCCGCATGCGTGTGAGGGTGTCGCGGTCCTTCTGGCGGTTTGCAGTTTCCTTGGAGTGCAGGATGCTCTCAGCGGATGCGACGGGCACGATGATGCGGGTGCCGGTCATCCTCTCGCGGGTCGCGGTGCGGACGATGTCCTCATAGCCTCCGGTGCCGTCCGGGCGGAGCACGACATCGAAGTTGCCGTGCGGGCTTGCGAACGCCACGCAGATTGGGTTGCGGAACGTGCGCGCGTCGACGCCACCGGGTGGCCGGAACCCGTCGGGGTAACGTCGCTCATCCACACGGAAGCCACCGCCGAGGTCTTCTACGGCGGCGGCGAGACGCGCGAGATTGCCCTCCGAGCGCTCCGGGGTCACGTCGATGTCGTCGGTGCGCCCGGGCCAGCCGCGGGCCTGCGCGGCGGCTCCGCCGATCACGACGTAGAGCACCTCGTGGCGCTCCAGCGCGGCAAGGATCGCTTCGCGCCCGGGCTCGGGGTGCTCACCGCGCGTCATGCTCGGTTTCCGGAGCTTCCGCGGCGTATCGGCGGCTTCGCTCGAGCGTGGCCCACAGCGCAGAAACGTACATCCGCGCGTCGGGGTCCGGCGAGGCCTCGGCAATTCGAATCAGGTCGATCAGGGACGCGACGCTGACCGAGACGCCCGGCGCGATCTGCATGCTCTGAGCGTCACGGAGGAGATCGGTGTAGCCACGCGTGCCGGGCGGCACGATCGTTGCGTGAAGCTCAGCGCCGCTCGGCAGCAGCCAGTGACGCGACCCGTCCCGGGCATCATCGCCGGGCTCGCCGCCAAGACGCCGCGCAGCCGCCTCGAGGTGTCGCATCGTCGGGTCCGCTGGCACCACCTCAAGCGTGCGTGCGCCGAGCATGATCGGCCAGCCATGCAGCGCGCCCGCGACGGCACCAGCCACGACGAACCGCGTGTGACCAGCCAGCTCGCTCAGTATCCCGGTGGGGTTAAAGCTCTCCGGCGCCAGATGCCTCACCCGCTCGGCAGGGTCACGGTGCAGCTGCTGGGCGATTAGGGAGAAGTAGGAGTCGTCATAGCGGGGCATACCGACGGCCAGCTCGACTCCGCAGGCATGCAATGCGTCGAGAACGCTCTCAAGCGGCGGATGCTGAGCACCGGTCTCCCAGCGGGCGACCGTGGACTGTGCTCGGCCCAGACGCTCCGCGAGCTGCTCCTGGGAGAGCCCAGCACGCCGGCGACCGGCGATCAACAAATCAGAACTTCGCATAGACATGATTATAGCGAATCCAGTATATTACTCGTTGTGACGTGGCCTAGGATCTGTCGTTCCCCTGTGTCAGACCGCCACGGCCCGCACCCGGCCCCCCCGGGTGCGGGCCTCTTGCCGCCTACGCGGCGACGGCCTTCCTACCGTTTCGAGACGCCTTCACGGGCGCCGCCTCCTCAGCCGGTTTCGGGGCGGTCAGGAACTCGACGTTCCCCACCACGCTGTAGTCGTGGCGTTTCTCGCCGGCCTCGCTCTCCCACTCGCCGTACTCCAGACGGCCGTCCACCGCCACCAGCCAGCCCTTGGCGAGGTACTGGTTCGCAGCCTCTCCGGCCTTGCCGAAGACCGCCACGTTGACGTAGCCGACCTCACGGCCACGGCCCATGCCGTCGACCGCCAGCCGCAGCTGACAGACACTCATCTCCTCGGAGATCTGGCGGAGCTCCGGGTCCTTGGTCAGGCGGCCGGTGCAAATGATCTTGTTGATGTTCATGTCGTTTCTCCTTCGATTGGTTGGCGTTTGTGACGCCGCCCGAGAACGACGCCGACCGGCGCGCGGAACCGAACGAAGAGAGGGAAACCCCCGAAGCGGGGTTGAAGCGCCAAGCCGGCGCGCGTCGACACTGGGGCAAGACACGAAAAACGCCCGCCAAATCGGGGGAGCTTGCTCAGCCGGAAACACGGCACGCTCCACTTGCTCACCAACGGCGATCTGGCCATGGAACGCAGCGACCACCGCGAGGCAACGCGAAGGTCACGCTCCCGGCGCGCGGTGCTCTGGGACTCCGCGACACGGCGCGGAGTGGCCGGACCGTTGCATACGCTCGGGGCATGAAGATCTCGAAGCGAACGCGCCAGAAGTTCGCCGACTTCTGCTCTGGCTACAGCACTCTGCGCCCGATCAGGGAGGCATTCGAAGCTGAGGACTTCGTCGCGAACCCAAACTACGACGGGCCCGAGGGCGGCCAGCGACGTTTCTTGGTCGGCTCGTTCCACGACAGCATCGATTTCGCCGACTCCGAAGAGCAACATCGGCTTCTGCTCGTCTACTTGGACGCAATCGACTCCTGGGGCCGTGACCAGTCCACCGGCGGACTCGTGCCTGACGCGGTCGCTGTCCTGAGCAGCCTCAAGAGGGACGGCGCACCGATCGACGCCGATGGGAACCTGCTCGCCTTGCCCGCGTCAGCAACGCTCGCGCTTGAGCGCTTCGATCGGCTTTCCGAGCCCCTCGTCCTGCAGAAGCACTTGGACCGGATAGCAAGCAGCCTTCGCGAGGACCCCGCCGCAGCGATCGCCTCGTCCAAGGAGCTCGCCGAGTCAACGTTCAAGTTCGTACTCGATGACTACGCGGTCGACCATCAGCCCACCGAGAGCATGCTGGACCTCTACAAGAAGACCGCAGCGGTCCTGAAGATTGACCGCGAAGCCGTACCCGACAGCGCAAAGGGGAGCAAGGCCGCGCAGCGAGTGCTGCAGAACCTTGCGACCGCAGTGCAGTCACTCGCTGAGCTACGCAACGAGCTGGGACTCGGGCATGGCAGGACACGACCGAGTCCGGCCTTGGAACGTCACGCACGGCTGGCCTTCAATGCGAGCCGAACTGTTGTCGAGTTCGTGCTACAGACCTGGCACGAGCGCAAGCGAGCCGGCAACGGAAAATGATCGCCCGTGCAGCGCTGCATGCAGGCGGATGCGTTGGCACCTCGCGAGGCACAGTCCGTCATGTGGGGCCCCGCAACGGCGCGGAGTGTCGATGCCCTCGGCGCCCCGAGACCCGCTACCGTTTCGAGATATGAGCGCACTCAAGTTCAACGTGGTCTTTGAGGACGCGGGCGATGGCTGGGTCTACGCGCACGTCCAGGAGTTGCCCGAGGTGCACACGCAGGGTGAGGGCCTTGACGATGCGCGCGTTATGGTCCGCGAGGCGATCGAGCTCGTACTCGAGGATCGACGCGAGCGCGGCGAAGCGATCCCGGCGACTGGATGGGCGATCGTGGAGCCCGTCGAGATCGCTGCGTGAAGAAGCGCGACCTCGAACGACACCTCGGCGAACACGGGTGCAAACTCGCCCGCCAGGCCGCTAACCACGAGGTGTGGGAGAACCTAGCGACGGGACAGCGCACCACCGTCCCGCGTCATCGAGAGATCAAGCCTCCAACCGCACGCGGCATCTGCCGGCAGCTGGGCGTCCCCACGCCGACGGGACAGCGGTGATCTTCGTGTGGCAACAACGTGGCAACAAACGCTGTGCCAGATGCTTCCGACCGGTTCACAAAGCCCCATAAAGTGGGCGTCCTGGACGGGGGCGGACCCATGTATTCCAGGGCCGTCCGGTTCAGGTCCGTGTCCGGGAAACCGGGTGGAGGTTCGAGTCCTCTCATCCGCATTGGCTGGTCGCGACCCGTCGCCATTTGCCTTCAGCGTGTATTCGGCGGCGACGGAACGCCGAGCTGCTGGCATATGGCCCGGGTCAGGCCTGGCCCGATCTCCTTGTGCCGCGGGAGAGCCGAGACCTCACCGGTCGGCCCACGCCACTTGGCGTGCTTAGAGCCGCCAACCTCACGGCAGCCATGCTCACGCAGATGGCGCTCCAGATCGCGACGCTTCACGCCGCCGCGACAAACCGCAGGTGCTCAAGGTTCTCGCCAGAGCGTTGCCCGGAGAGCTCGTCGTCCGGCGTGAGCACCGTCTGCAACGCATCGAGTACATTCTCCCGCGCCTCCATTCGAGTGCGGCCCTGACTAAGGGCTCCCGGTACCTCCAGCACGCGCGCGACAATCCAGCCGTCCTCGTCGGGCTCGTCGAAGGCGATGGTGAAGTCGATCGATGGCGCCACGACACTCAGGGTAGCGTCCCGCATGTCGCCGTGGCGCCAAATAGGGCAGTGCTGAGCCCAGATCTGATCCAAGCGGCGAGCAAGGCGTTCAAAGCGAGGCCGCTTCCCCTTGCACACCGGTGACCAGGCACCAGCTTACGGAGTGCTTCCGAGACGGAACGGCCGAGCAGTTCGACGGCTTATGTCCGTCCGCGCCGTGAGCGATCATGCGTTTGCTATTGCGACAGGACCGCCAAGGTCGAGGACGACGCCGGTGGCGTACATCACGCCTCGCACGTGTCCTCAGCGACGTCCGCCGCCGAACACGTAATCGGTAGCAGGCGGACAATCAGACCCTAACCGGAGGGCGGGCGCTACTGGCCCGCCCTCCGTCATTCTGTGGGCTAGATCAGCTAGCGACCAAGGCTATAGCGTCCGCGCCCACGTCGCATGAAGCGACGCGTGCAAGTTCGCGCTCCGGCTGCCAGGCACCAACTCACCGAGTTCTTCGAGACTGGATGCCCGAGCAGATGCTCAACCGCCAGATGGATGTCCACACCACGCATAGGTCCGTCAGCGCTCGCCAGCACCTTGACGACAGCTCGCTGCACCACACCGTTGCCGAGCCGGCTGGTTGCAGGCGGCGGTTCAAACCGCGCGGTTGGTCGCAGCGACTCGCTTAGCAGAGCGTTGAACACCGCCTCCAGGGGTCCAGAAGGGTTCGAGAGCTGTCCTACCAAGTGCATCGAGAAGTCGCTGGAAATCGGTGGTTTCGCTGCAGCCACACGCCGTGGCCAACGGATCGGTGGGCGGCGCCGCGCGGATCCTCGCCGGCGCACCGGACGCGGCGCACTTGAGATGGATCCAGCGAGCATCCCCGCCGTTATCCCGCGCTTCAGCTTGCGCTTTCCAGCCGAGCCCCTCATCCTCCGAGGAATCCTTGCTCGACGGCACGTCGCGAGCTCTTTAGCACGCGCTTAGAGCCTGCGCTATTAACCACTTCGTATGTCTGGACCTATCCAGCGCCGCGTCAGCCTGCGTGCAGCTCCGTGAGCGCCACAGGCGAAACCGTCGCCGCGGAGCCGTCCGAGACGGCGCTTGCGCTCGGCGGCACCGTCGCGGGCGAGCGTCGCGGGCCGAGGCGGTCACTGCTGGCGCGAGCTCGTCCGCGCCACGCGGCGCTCGGCTGTGTGCTCGCGCTGTCGGCGGTGCTGAACACGCGCAATCTCAGCCAGAACGGCTACGCCAACACGTTCTACTCGGCTGCCGTGAAGTCGATGCTGCACTCGCTGCACAACTTCGTGTTCGTGTCCTTCGACCCGGGCGGGCTCGTAACGATCGACAAGCCGCCGCTGGCATTGTGGCTGCAGGCGGGGAGCGCGAAGCTGTTCGGGTTCTCGCCGCTGAGCTTGCTGTTGCCCGAGGCGATCGTGTCGGTCGTCTCGGTAGGCGTGCTCTACCGCGTGGTCTCTCGCCGACTGGGACCGACGGCTGGGCTCTGCAGCGCGCTCGCTCTGGCGGTGTTCCCTTCGTTCGTCGCTGTCTCGCGCGACAACGGCGTTGACCCGCTGCTGATCATGCTGATGATCCTCGCGTGCGCAGCGGCGCTCACGGCGATCGAAAGTGGGCGTTGGCGCTCGCTCTTGTGCTGCGCGGTGCTGATCGGATTGGCGTTCAACACGAAGACGCTGGCTGCCTACTTGGTCGTACCCGGTATCGCGCTCGCGTACCTGCTGTGCGCACCCGGAACCGCGCTCCGACGGTTCACACGCCTGCTCGCAGCGGGCGTGGTTGTCGTGATCGTGTCGTTTTCGTGGATCGCGTTCGTAGAACTCACCCCCGCCTCTCAGCGCCCGTACATCGGCAGCTCGAGCAGCAACACCGAGCTTGGTCTGACCTTCAACTACAACGGGTTCGGCCGCGTCGAAGGCGAGATCGGCGGCCCTGGCCAGATACTGGAAGCTGAAGGCGCGGGACTGCACATCGTCCCCCGACCCCGCCCGCTGCAGCCGACGAGACGCGCGGCGTCCGGGGCTGCGCGCGCGGCGCCCGTGGTCGCGAAGGAACCCCCCCGCTTTCTGTCCGACGGGCGGCTCGCGAGCCCCCAGTTCTTCGCGGCCCCGACTGGACCCCTGCGGCTCTTCAAGTGGGGACTCGCCGATCAGGGCGCATGGCTGCTGCCGTTCGCCCTGCTCGGCCTGATCGCGCTTGGGTTGCGAGCGTTGCTCGGTGAGCGCTCGTCACGCGACCCGCGGCTGGCCACGACGATCGTCTTCGGCGGATGGCTGCTCGTGGAGGCAACAATCCTCAGCTTCTCCAAGGGCATCGTGCACCCGTACTACATCTCGGCGATGGGACCCGGGGCCGCAGTCGCCGTCGGCGCCGGCGCCGCGTCGCTCACGTGGCTGGCGAGACGGCGACGTAGTTGGGGGCTGCTGCTGGTTACGTGCGCCGTCGCCGCGACCGTCGCCGCGCAGATCGTGATCCTGCACGAACAGCACTACATGCGCTGGTTCATCCCGATACTGATCGGTGTCGCGGTCGCCGGTGTGTGCTTGATGGCACTGCCGCGGCTGGCACCAGCCGGGATGGCACTCGCGCTGGGCGTGCTTCTGATCGCGCCCAGCGTGTACGCGGCGACGGCGTCGCTCGCGCCCGTGGAAGGGACCTTCCCCGCGGCCGGCCCCCACGAAGCGACCGCCAAGGGCCCGCTCGACAGCGATCCCGGCGAACTGCGTCTCGACCACAACCTGATCGACTATCTCGCCAAACAGAGAACGGGGAAGCGCTGGACGGTGCTGGCCGATGCAGCGCCGACGGCCGCCCCGCTGATCCTGCTCGGCCTCCACGCCGGCGCGCTCGGCGGCTACGGCGGCACCGATCCCACGCTTGACGGTCCTGCGCTCGCCCGCCTCGTCGCCCGACGCGAAGCGCGATACGTCCTGCTCGGCGGCGAATACGCCTCACGCGGAGGCAACCTCGCGACGAAGGCCGTGCTGCGCGCCTGCAAGATCGTGCCCGCGCCAATCTGGCACGGGCCTCCCCCCGCCACCGTTTACACGCTCGTGCTGTTCGACTGCGCCGGGCGTGAGCGCAAGCTCTTCGAGCTGAACGGAACGACAGACGGCCGCCGGCGCTCGAGCCGACGGCCGCCGAGAAGCGTTCGGAGTTGCGCTCAGCTGTCGCGGCGCTGGCGTCGCTGCATCGCCACGATCGAGAAGCCCGCGGCCAAGAGCAGCAGGCCAAGGCCGATGTCCCAGCGCAGATCAAACCCGGTGAACGGCAGCGTGCTGGATTTCGCGGGGGACGTCGTGGTCGGAGTGCTGCTCGTTTTTTCCGGCGACGGTTCAGTGGTCGGCGTGCTGGTCGTCGGTTTTTCTGCTTCTTTCGACGGTAGCGTGCCCGTGCTCGGGGTGGTCGCCGTCGTGGGGGTCGTGGGCGTCGTCGGCGTGGTGGGCGTAGTCGGGGTGGTGCCGGTCGTGGTGGTCGACGGGGTGGTGTAACCGCTGGTCGGTTCTGCCGCCAGCGCCACGCCGGGTATGAGCGCCAAGGCCAGCATCAGGAGCAAGGACGTGATCGACAGCCCACGCAAGACACGGGACGACCTCCCCCTCATCGAAGCTGCGTGTGCATTACCTGGCCTGCTCGAGGCCATGACATCGGTCCGAGTCATGCCAACCTCCTGTTGATGGTGTGGTGAACGCGGCAACCCCCGCATCGGGGCCGTCTCCGTACTTGTCCCGTCGGTTGTCTGTCGCAAGATATCGATCTCTGGTTCGCCGTTTGCAGGCTCTCGCCTGCCTTCATCGAGCAAGGTCTATCAGCTATGGCGGCGTCAACAGCCGTCCCTGGCCGCACTTTGCGCCTTGGCAGGTCCGGTGTTTACGACCTGTGCGACCCGCAGCGCTCGCTACAGGCGCACGCGACCCGCCAGTGTCCCCTCTGCCAGACGACCGCGCAGCACCTTCTTGTCGAACTTGCCGACGCTCGTCTTTGGGATCTCTGCTACGAACGCGAACTCGTCCGGCAGCCACCACTTTGCGACGCGGCCACGGAGATGCTCGACGAGATCATCGGCGCTCGTCTGCGTCGAGTCCCGCAGCACGACACAGCACAACGGCCGCTCGGCCCAGCGCTCATCCGGCTTTGCGATCACCGCCGCCTCGACGACGTCCGGATGCGCCATCAGCTCGTTCTCCAGCTCGACCGACGAGATCCACTCGCCGCCCGACTTGATCACGTCCTTGGAGCGATCGGTGATCTGCACGTTCCCGCGCTCGTCGACGGAGGCGATGTCGCCGGTGCGCAGCCAGCCGGTGGCGAACTTGTGGTCTTCGGAGCTGTCGTCAAAGTAGCGCGACGCGATCCACGGGCCGCGCACTTCGATCTCTCCGGTGGAGGAGCCGTCCCACGGGACCTCGTTGCCCTCGTCGTCGGCGAGCCGCAGCTCGACCCACGGCAGCGGCCGACCCTGCATCGCGCGCTCGTCCCAGTAGCCGTCGTCGTGTTCGCGCTCGCGCGGACGCGAGTACGTGGCGACGGGACTCGTCTCGGTCATACCCCAGGCCTGGAAGATACGCACGGCGTGGCGCTCCTCGAAGTCCTTCATCAGCTGCCGCGGCACCGCCGAGCCGCCACAGGCGGCGTTGGACAGCGAGGACAGATCGATCTCGGGGTGCTCCTCGGCGTAGCTGAGCAGCCCCTGGAAGATCGTCGGAACGCATCCCATCAGAGTGGGTCGCTCGCTCGCGATCAGGGCGGCGAGCGGCTCGGGCTGGAGGTGACGATCCGGCAGGATCAGATCGGCGCCGGCGAGCACCGCCCCATAGGGCAGCCCCCACGCGTTGACGTGGAACATCGGCACGACCGCGAGGATGCGGTCGGCGCGCGAGATCCCGGTGCCATCCTTCGCCAACGTGACGGTCGAGTGCAGGCTGATCGAGCGGTGTGAGTACAGCACGCCCTTCGGGTTGCCGGTGGTGCCGCTCGTGTAGCACAGCGCCGCCGCCTGGCGCTCGTCGAGCTCTGGATAGACGAACGGCCCGCCCCCGGCCTGCTCGAGCAGATCCTCGTAGCGCACCGCGTTCGGCAGCCCGCCCATGTCGCCGTGGCCCATAATCACGTAATGCTCGACCGTCTCGAAGCTCGGCGCCAGCTTTTCGAGCATCGGCACCAGCGAGTCATCGACGAAGATGATCCGGTCCTCGGCGTGATTGACGATGTAGCTGACCTGCTCATCGAACAGGCGGATGTTCAGCGTGTGCAGCACGGCGCCGAGGCACGGCACCGCGAAGTACAGCTCGAGGTGGCGTTGGTTGTTCCACGCGAACGTCGCGACGCGCTCTCCCTGCTCGACCCCGAGCGTCCGCAGCGCACGTGCCAGCCGATCGATCCGCGCCGACACATCCGCGTGGCTCGCACGCGTCACACTCGAGCCGTCGGGGGCGAGCGTCACGACCTCCGCGCCCTGGTTGCCGGCGGCCAACCTCCGTCTGATGTGGTTGAGCGTCAGCGGAAAGTCGTTCTGCATCAGGCCTTCAAGCATCTGCGTCATCCTCTCCCGACTCCCTCCCGTGGCTCCTGCCGTGGCGCCAGCTGACGCAGCCCATCGTAGATGCCGCGCGTGCGCTCGGCGATGTCGTCCCAGTCGAAGCGCAGCACGTGCTCGGAAGCCTGCGTCACCAGCCGATCGCGCAGTCCCTCGTCGACGAGCAGCCGCTCGATCATGACCCCGAGATGCTCGGCGTCCCCGCCGTTGAAGCGCAGCCCCACATGCTCACCGAGCGGCACCACCTCACGCAGCCCTCCCGTGTCGGCGACGATGCACGGGCAGCCGGAGGCCATCGCCTCAAGCGCCACCAGCCCGAACGGCTCATAGATCGACGGAACGACGCACAGGTCGGCGATCCGATACAGCGAATGCAGCACGTCGTCGCCGATCCAGCCGAGGAAGGTCCCGTGCTCGGACAGGCCCAGCCGCTGCGCCTGTGCCTTCAGCTCCGCCTCGTGCGTGCCGCTGCCGGCGACCAGGAAGCGCACGTTCCCGACCTGCGCGATCACGTCGGGGAGCGCGTCGAGGGCGAGCTGAAAGCCCTTCTCGTAGACCAGCCGCCCGACCAGGAGCACGAGCTTCTCGTGCGGGGCCGCGAACTCGCCCCGCAGCGCGTGCAGGTCGCCCGTCGGCTGGAGTTCGCTCGGGTCCACGCCGTTGGGGATCACCGCCACCCGCCGCTCGTCGATGTCGAAGATGTCCGCGACGTGTCCGCGCATGTAGTAGGAGCAGACGATCACTCGATCTGCGCGACGTGCCATCCGTCGCTCGAGCGAGTGGATGTGCGATTGCGGCGGCTTTTCCACCCAGCCCTGGTGACGTCCGTGCTCGGTGGCATGGACGGTCGTCACGTACGGCACGCGCAGGCGGTCCGCCAGCGCCGCCGCGGCCTGGGCGACGAGCCAGTCGTGTCCGTGTACGAGCCCGTAGGAGTGCTCCTGCGCGAGCGCCTCACCCGCGGCGAGCATGTCGCGATTCATCTGCTCGACCCAGGCGACGAAGCGATCGAGGTCGCGCGGCCAGCCGGGCTCAGGCACGCGGTGGACACTGACGCCGCCGCCGTCGCCGACGCGCGCCCGCTCGAGCTCCGGTTCCCGCGGCACACCGCGCGTCAAGACGTCGACAGCCACTCCCTGGCGGACCAGCGCCTCGGCGAGCTTGCGAACGTGGCGCGCGAGACCGCCCTCGATCACGGGCGGGTACTCCCACGAGAGGATGAGCGCACGGGTGCTCATTCCCGAGACCCTATATCCCAGCGCCCAGACATCCGCCGCCGGCGCGCTCGTCGGCTCGTCAAATACCGATCAGTCCCAGCTCGTCGATCCGCCGCGCAGCGCGCGACGCGCGTACGTCGGCGCCCACGAGGTCGACCACACCCGCCTGCGCGAGACTGTCGAGCGCCTGCTCGAGCGTGGGTGGATCCGCCTGGAGCTCGGCGTTCAGCTGTCCCCGCGACCAGGGCTGCGGGTGTCCGTCGGCGAGCAGGAGCAGCACGATCGCGCGTTCGAGCCGCTGGCCGCCATCATCCTGCCGTTGACCGAACGATGCGTGCATGCTGACTATTGTCTCTACTTCTCGTCGCGCATGCGCTGCGGCCCGCCTCAATCCTCGCGCGGAACGTCCTCGTGCGGCGCGAGATCGATCTGCAGCTGACGCGGCGACGGGCGCAGCGGCTCGCTCGTCGATCGCGGCCTCCCCCGCTTGGACCAGTGCCCGACGACATCTCGACTTCGGCACGAGTAGTGGTTGACGCGCCGGTCTGTCGGCTGGATCGCCAGGCCGCCGGGCGCAGTGCCCGTGACGAGCGCGTGGAAGCGCCGGCCGCGAAGATCGACCTCGACGATGTCGCCGGTCTGAATGCTCTCGAGCCGCATCGCAGGCGAAGTCCAGCAGGAACGCGTCGGCGAGGCGAGCTCCTCACCGTGCGCCTCACTGCGGCGCGTCGACGGCGTCGCCCTCGAGCCCGTACGCTTGGCGCAGGTGCGCTGGCTCGTGGACGGAATGAACGTGATCGGGACGCGACCGGACGCGTGGTGGCGAGACAGGCACGCGGCGATGGTACGCCTCGTGGGACATGCTCGAGCGCTGGGCCGCCAGCAGCGGCGCCGATGTCACGGTCGTGTTCGAGCAGCCGCCGTCGCCTCCGATCCGCTCGACGGTCGTCGAAGTGACATTCGCACCGCGTCCGAGGCGCGATTCGGCGGATGACGAGATCGTCCGACTGCTTCTCGCCGCCGCGGAGCCGGGGGCGATCCGGGTCGTAACGTCGGATTTGTGGCTGTCCGACCGCGCCCACGCCGCCGGCGCCAGCGTCGAGCCCTCAGCGCCGTTCCGCGCGCTGATCGAAGAGCTCTGATGGGGCCCGTCACCCGCTATGCCCGCAGCGGCGACGCGAGCATCGCCTATCAGGTCGTCGGCGACGGGCCGCTGGACCTCCTGTTCCTGACCGGCTGGTTGACCCAGCTCGAGCAGCTCTGGGAGGCGCCCGCCAACCGCCGCTTCCTGGAACGACTCACCACGTTCGGCCGCCTGATCCTCTACGACAGCCGCGGAACCGGGCTCTCCGAACGGATCATCGAGAGCTATACCGTCGAGCAGGAGGCGAGCGACGCGCTCACCGTGCTCGACGCCGCAGGCAGCGAACGCGCCGCGCTGATCACCTACGCGCAGGGCGGCCTCGTCGGCGCGTTGCTCGCCGCCGAGCACCCTGAGCGGATCGGCGCGCTGATCATGTACGCCTCGACCGCCCGCACCTCGTGGGCGCCCGACTACGACTGGGCGATGACGCTCGAGGAACGCGAGGCGCTGAGCGAGCGCAACATCGCGTCCTGGGGTGAGCCCAACAGCGAAGCCATGGCCGCGTGGGCCCCGTCGATGGCCGAGGACCCTGCGCTGGTCGAATGGTTCGCGCGCATGCAGCGGCTCGCCGCGAGCCCGAACGAGGCACGGATCATCGCCAACGCGATGGTCGACCTCGACGTACGCGACGTGCTGCCGAAGATCCGCGTGCCGACGCTCGTGATGCACCGCCCGCGGGAGCGGGTGTGGGACGTGCGCCACTCCCACTACCTCGCGGAGCACATCCCAGGTGCGCGTTACGTCGAGCTGGAGGGTGAGGACTCGTTCCCGTTCGTCGGCGACAGCGACGCGATCGTCGAGGAGATCGAGGAGTTCCTGACCGGCGTTCGCAGCGGCGGAGAATTCGCGCGGGCGCTGCTCACGGTGCTGTTCACCGACATCGTCGCGGCGACCGCGCGTGCGGCAGCACTCGGCGACGGCCGCTGGCGCGACCTGCTCGCGCACCACGACGAGCGCGTGCGGGCAGAGCTCGCACGCTTCGGCGGCCGTGAGGTCAAGACCGTTGGCGACGGCTTCATCGCAACCTTCGACGGGCCGCCGTCACGCGCGCTGCGCTGCGCACTGGCGATCACCCGCAGCGCACGCGCGCTCGACATCGAGGTACGTGTCGGCATGCACACGGGCGAGTGTGAGCTGATCGGCGACGACGTCGGCGGCATGGCGGTCCACATCGCCTCGCGCATCAGCGCCCTCGCCGCGCCCGGCGAAGTGCTGGTGTCCGGCACCGTGTTCGGCACGGTCGTCGGTGGCCCGTTCGTGTTCGCGGACCGCGGCTTTCACGACCTGAAGGGCGTCCCCGGTCGCTGGCCGCTGTTCGCGCTGGGCGCCTGACGCAGCGTTGCTAGCGTGGCTTACGTGCGCCGCCTGCTCCCACTCGTTGCGGCGGTGGTGTTCGTGGACACGATGCTGTTCGTCGCGCTGACGCCGTTGCTGCCGCACTTCACACGCGAGTTCGGGCTCTCGAAGCTCGCGGCCGGCGTGCTCACCGCCTCCTACGCGGTCGGCGCTCTGCTCGGCGGCCTTCCAGGCGGTTTCGCGGCCGTTCGGATCGGGCCCAAGCGAGCGGTGCTGGTGGGTCTCGCGCTGATGGGAGTCGCGAGCATCGGCTTCGCGCTCTCAGACACCTTCCCGACGTTGCTGGCGGCGCGGGTGCTGCAGGGATGTGGCAGCGCGTTCACGTGGGCCGGTGCCTTCTCGTGGCTGCTCGCAGCGGCGCCGCGAAGCCATCGAGGGGAGTTGATCGGCGTGGCGATGGGTGCGGCGGTGGTCGGCGCGCTCTTCGGCCCGGTCGTCGGCGCCGCCGCGGCGATCGTGGGACGCACGGTGATCTTCAGCGCGCTCGCGGGCGTCGCCGCGCTGCTGGCGATCCGCACGCTGCTCACCCCCGCGCCGGCGGTGGATGAGTCACCCACAGGACCGGTCATCCGCGCCTTTGCGAATCCACGTCTGGCCAGCGGCCTCGCGCTTCTGTCGATCGCCTCGCTGCTCGCCGGGATCCTCTCGGTGCTCGGTCCGCTGCATCTCGCGTCGCTCGGCTGGAGCGCAAGCGCAATCGGAGCTGTGTGGCTGCTCGGCGCCGCCCTCGAGGCGGCCGCGTCGCCGTTCATCGGGCGGGCGAGCGACCGGCGCGACGCGTTCGTGCCGGTCCGCTTCACACTCCTCGCGGCTGCGCTGTTGTCGCTGACGCTGGCGCTCGTCGGTCGGCCGCTGCTCTACGCAGCACTGGTGCTGCTCGCGTCGACCGCATACGGAATCCTGTTCACGCCGGCGTTCGCGTTGATCGCGCACGGCGCCGAACGCGCCGGCCTCGCACAAGGACACGCCTTCGGCGTGATGAACGCCGTCTGGGCGCTGGGTGCGATGCTCGGACCCGTCGCGGCGGGCGCGATCGCGGGACTCTCCGGCGACTGGCTCGTATACGTGCTCGCGGCGGCGCTCTGCGTGGGCACGCTCGTGGCGATCGGCGCATCGACGCGCGCGCATGGCGCTCCCGACCCGATCACCGCGCCTGCGCACAGGACCGTGTGACGGGTGGACGGCTACTTCGACGAGCGCTCGATCTTCCGGCGGGTTCACCGCGAGCGTGCCGTTGCGCTTTCGGGCCCGCGAGCGCTGCTGATGCAGGCAGCCCATCCGCTCGCCGTGTTCGGGCTGCTCGCCCACTCGACGGCGCTCGATGAGCCGTACGAGCGACTCGCACGCACGGCGAAGACGATGAACACGATCGCGTTCGGCTCGCGCGCCGAGGCCGACCGGGTCACGCGGCGCGTGCGCGCGATGCATCGCCGCGTCAGCGGCAGCCTGCCCGAGGCGATCGGTCCCTACGCGGCCGGCGCCACCTACCGTGCGGACGACCCCGGGCTGTTGCTGTGGGTGCTGTTCACGCTCGCGGACTCGGCGATGGTCGTCTACAGCCGCTACGTCCACTCCCTCTCCGACGACGAGAAGGCGGCTCTGTGGGAGGACTACAAGATCGTCGGAGCCCTGTTCGGCCTCGAGGACAGCGCGATGCCCGCCACGCTCGAGGAGCTCCACGACTACCGCACGCGGATGCTCGACGGCGACGAGCTCCTTGTCACCGACTGGGCGAGACGGCGCGCACGTCAGATCGTGCTCGAACCACCCGTGCCGCTGCTCGCGCGCCCGCTGCTCGAGACCGTGAACTTCGTGACCGTCGCGCTGCTGCCGGACTCGATCCGCGAGCAGTACGGGTTCTCGCCGCTGCCGCCGACGCTGCTGCGAAAGGCGCTCGTTGCCGGGGGCGCGGACTACCTCAAGCGCGCGGTGATTCCCTTCCTGCCGGGCCGGCTGCGACTGGTCCCGAGCGCACGGGCGGCGTAGGGGGCGCTCGCGTGGCGCGCCTCGGGTCTGACCCGTGCGCGGCGGCGATCTGCTCGCGATTGGCGTGCTGGGCATCGACACTGACGATCCCGTGATCGTCCACGCGATGCGCAGCCGCCCCCGATACCTACTGTTCGCGACTGTTCGCAGGCCTACGGCAAGTCGGGGCGGCGGGATTTGAACCCACGACCCCCTGCTCCCAAAGCAGGTGCGCTACCAAGCTGCGCCACGCCCCGACGGTCTCTCAGTCTAACCGCCAGTCAGGGCGCCGCTGCTACGCTCCGCACCGCCATGGCCGACGTCCAACCCCTGCGCGCACTGCGCTACGACCCAGCCGTGGTCGGCGAGCTCGCGAACGTGGTGGCGCCGCCCTATGACGTGATCGACGCGGCCCAGCGCGCGGAGCTGATCGCGCGCTCGCCGTTCAACGTGGTCGCCGTCGACCTGCCGCTGGGCGCGCACGGCGAGGACGCCCCCTCCGCGGGCAGCGAGGATCCGTACGTGGCGGCAGGCGAGCTGTTCGAGAGCTGGCAGGCGCAGGGCGCGGTGGTCCGCGACGAGGAGCCGGCGCTGTGGGCGCACACGCAGGACTACACAGGGCCCCGACGGCCAGGCGCGCACGCGTCGCGGGTTCTTCTGCCGGGTGCGCATCGAGGACTACGGCCCCGGCCGCGTGCGCCCGCACGAGCGGACGCATCCGGGTCCGAAGGAGGATCGGCTGCGGCTCACGCGCGCGACGCAGACGAACATCTCACCGATCTTCTCGCTGTACTCGGACCCGACCGACGCTGCCTGGCGGGCGATCGCACCGGCGACCGAGCAGAAGCCGTGGGCGGACATCAAGGACGCCGACGGCACCGTGCATCGCCTGTGGCGCGTGTCGGACCCGGAGGCGATCGCCGCGGTGCAGGCGGCGACCGGCGACGCGGAGCTGCTGATCGCCGACGGACACCACCGCTACGAGACGATGCAGGCCTACGCGGACGAGGTCGGTGGCGACGGCGACCACCGCTTCATCCTCATGTGCCTGGTGGCGCTCGAGGATCCCGGGCCTGACGGTGTTCCCGACGCATCGCCTGATCGGCGGTCTCGACGACGAGCGTCGCGCCGCCTTGCAGCAGGCCCTCGAGCGCGACTTCGACATCACGGAGGTACCCGTCGAGGAGATCGCTCCGCAGCCCGGTGAGGGCACACCGCTACAGCTCGGCTACATCGACGGTCGCGACGGACGCGCGCTGCGCCTGACGCTGAAGGACCAGGCGATCGCCGACGCGGCGCTGCCCGGGCACTCCGCGGCCTACCGGCACCTCGACACGGGCGTGTTGGAGACGCTGCTGCTGAAGCGCGCGCTCGGCTACAGCGACGAGGACATCGCTGCACTTCAACGGCCTGTTCTACGCGCGCGACACCGACCGAGGCGCTCGCGATGGTGCGCTCCGGCGAGTACGACGCCGCGTTCCTGATGCGTCCGACGCCGGTCGGGCAGGTGCGCGAGGTCGCGGCGGCGGGCGAGAACATGCCGCCGAAGTCGACGTTCTTCTACCCGAAGCTGCTGACGGGCCTGCTGTTCAACCCGCTTGGCGCGTCCGGCCGACGAGTATCATGAAAAGAAGCATGAGCAGCAGCCGATCGAGGGGATCGAATTGACACACACGCCAGGGCTCACAAGGATGAAGGCCTCCGCACGACGCGATGGTGGAACACTCAGACACACGGTGCAAGTGCGCGACCACCAGGTGACGGTGGACGAGCCGCTCGATGCGGGCGGAGACGACAGCGCGCCGGATCCCCAGGAGCTGCTGGCCGTGAGCCTCGCCTCGTGCACGGCGATCACGATCGAGATGTACGCAGCGCGCAAGGGCTGGGACATCGGCCACGTCGAGGTCGACGTCGAGTACAGCCCGGCGGAGCGCGGCTGCTCCGACCAAGTTCCAGCTGGTGATGCGTCTGCCGGACGATCTGCCCGGAGGAGCAGGTGGAACGTCTGCGGGTGATCGCCGCGAAGTGCCCGGTGCACCGAGCGCTCGACGGCGAGGTCATGTTCCAGGAGCGCATTGAGCGCGTTCACCTGGCCGCCTGACTCCTCCGACTCGCAGCGTCGAGCGGCCGGCCGACAGCGAGCAGATCCCGGCGGCGGTGCTCGTGCCGCTGTTCTTGGGAGCGCAGGCGCGCGACCCGCATGTGGTGCTCACCCGGCGTCGCGCCGACCTGCGTCGCCACGCGGGCGAGATCTCGTTCCCGGGCGGGCGCCAGGACGCCGATGATCCGGACCTGACGGCGACGGCGCTGCGCGAGGCCGAAGAGGAGATCGGCTTGGAGCGTTCGCGGGTCGAGCTGCTGGGAGCGCTCGCGCCGACGTCGACGTTCGCGACCAACTACGTGATTCACCCGTTCGTCGGGACGGTCCCGGCCGGGATCGCGTGGCAGCTGTCGGCGCGCGAGGTCGACGCGGTGCTGGAGCTGCCGTTGGAGGCGGTGCGCGCGGGCAGGACGAGGACGCGCATGGAACGCCGCGGCATCACCTTCGAGACCGACGCCTACGTCGTCGACGAGCACCTCATCTGGGGCGCGACCGCCCGCATCCTCGAGACGCTGCTCGAACGGCTGCGGACGGACGGTCCCGACGGGGGCATGTCGCTGGCCTAGCTGGTTCAGCTCGGCTGCGGCACGAGCCTGATGTACGGCCGCGGCTCCTCCCACCCGTCCGGGTAGGTCGCTTTTGCCTCGTCGTTGGAGACGGCGCTCGAGATGATCACCTTCTCGCCCTGCTTCCAGTTGACCGGCGTGGCGACCTTGTGGCCGGCGGTGAGCTGGAGCGAATCGATCACTCGCAGCACCTCGTCGAAGTTGCGTCCGGTGGTCATCGGGTAGACGAGGATCAGCTTGACCTTCTTGTCGGGCCCGATGACGAACACGTTGCGGACCGTCTGGTTGTCGGCGGGCGTACGCCCTGTGGCATCACCGGACGTGTCGGCGGGAAGCATGCCGTAGAGCTTTGAGACGTTGAAGTCGGTGTCGCTGATGATCGGATAGTTGGGAGCCGTGCCCTGCGTCTCCTCGATGTCCTTGGCCCACGCCTCGTGGTTGTCGAGCGCGTCGACCGACAGGCCGATGATCTTGGTGTTGCGCGCGTCGAAGTCGGGCTTGATTTTTGCCATGTACCCGAGCTCGGTCGTGCAGACGGGCGTGAAGTCCTTGGGGTGGGAGAACAACACAGCCCAGGAATCGCCGATCCAGTCGTGGAATTTGATGCGACCCTCGGTCGTGTCGGCCTCGAAGTCTGGGGCGATGTCGCCAAGTTGCAGCGCCATGTGCTTGCTCCTTTCTCGACGGCGACCGTCGAGTGCTGAGAGAGAACGCCGTCTCAGAGAAATCCTGATCGGCTTTACGGAGATTACCTCTCAGGATAGCGCGCAGGCCGCGCGTTCAGGCTTCCGGCGTCCAGCCGGAGAGCCGCGACCAGACATCCTCGAGCTGGTCGGGTGAGGCATCGGCGGCGGATGCGCGCCGCGGCCAGAGCCCGCCGGCGATCATCGCCACGGAGCCGATCAAAGCCAGCCACGCGCCCTCGCGCAGCGACAGCGTCAGGAACGGCTCGTCACCGACCGGCCGCGCGAGCATCCGGTAGAGCACGAAGAGGAGTGCGACGGCGCCGAGCAGCGCGACCCAGCGGCCGCTGGCGTCGAGCTCGGAGGGGCGCTCGCGAGCCAGGAAGCTCAGCGCGATCAGGATCCCGAGTCCCGCGAGGATCAGCAGCAGCGGCCCGATCCTGCTGAACGCCTGGTGTGCGCTGATCGACCCGATCTGGCTGCCGGCGATTGAGCTGAGCTCGGCGTGCAGGCCGCTGAGCTGTTGCTGCAGCGCCGCGTTTCCGAACTGCGCGACGACCTGGTTGTCACGGCTCTCGAGCGCGGCGACCCCCTGGGCGGTGATGCCGACGCCGTACCACGGCAGGAACACCCCCAGCCCGAGCACGACCGCGCCGAGCGCCGAGACGAGAAAGCCATATGGAGAGCGATCGCGCGCCATTGTCTGAAGCCATCGGAGCGCCGAAGCGCCGCGAGGGTCAGCTCCCACCCGGTACGCCGGGCCAGATGCCCTGGACGCGTACCTCGGATGCCGCCGGGGTGCCGACGAGGCTCCGCGGCCACATGCCGCCCAGCATCATCGTCAGCGCGGCGAGCAGCGTCAGCCAGGGCCCCTCGAGCAGCGTCAGCGAGACCGCGCCGGCGCCCAGTGCGGGGGGATCGAGGATCCGGTAGAGGGCGCAGGTGGCCGCCAGCACGCCAAGCAGCGCCACGGAGCCGCCCGCTCCGCCGGGCACAGGCGCAGCGGCGCGCACCAACGGAAGCAGCGCGTCCAGCGTCGCCAGCCCGGCGAGTACGAGCAGAAAGCCCTTCATGTAAGGCAGCGCCTGGTGCTCGGTGATCCGCATCAGCGAGCTCGACCGCCCGACGCCCGTGCTGGCGATCGAGCTCACCCGGTACCACGGCAGGAATACGCTCGCCGCGAGCGCGCTCGCGCCGAGTGCAGACATCGACAGGCCATATCTGGAGCGGTCTACGGCCATCCTGCACGCAACATCGGTCACAAGCTCGGCGAGCTTGACCCGGGTGGACGATCATGCGCCGACGAGCAGGGAGCTGACCGCCGCGCGCGCCGCGATCAGCCACGCATCCTGGTCCTGCGGGTCGGCCGTGAGGAACGCCGCCGGAATCTCGTTGTGCTCGGTGAGCACGCGGGTGAGTGCCTCGCCGGCGGCCGGCAACTCGCTCGCGGGCGCTGTTCCGCGCGCCTCGTAGACGAGCCCGCGCACGGTCGTGTCGATCATCTGCGTCAGGAAGAACTCCAGTCGCGAGCTGTGAAGCGCCCGCAGCTCCTGCTCGCCGCCGACGGCGGTGCCGAGCAGCCAGCAGACGATCGTGACGCTGTCGAGCGCCCCGCGCAGGGTCGCGAGGCGATCGGGCGTGCCGATCCAACACTCCGCGCCGGCGGCCTCGATCGCGGCGCGACCGGCATCGCTGCGCGTAGTGATGCGCACGGCGTGGCCTTCATGCACCATCGCCTCGGACAGACGCCTACCCCTGCAGCCCCCCGCCACGAGCAGTATCCGCGCCACGGCGCGCCATGTTACGTGTCGCGACGCGAGGTCTGCCCGACGCGCGGAGCCGGTGATGCTCGACTACCATCACGTGCCGCCCATGACCGAGCCATCGCCAACCGAACCGGACGTCGTGACGATGGAGAAGATCGTGGCGCTGTCCAAGCGCCGCGGCTTCGTGTTCCCCTCCTCGGAGATCTACGGCGGCGTGGGCTCGACGTATGACTTCGGCCACTACGGCGTGCTGCTGAAGACGAACGTGAAGAACGAGTGGTGGCGCGCGATGCTCCAGGAACGCGACGACATCGTCGCGATCGACTCGGCGATCCTGCAGCACCCCAAGGTGTGGGAGGCCTCGGGCCACCTAGCGGGCTTCACCGACCCGCTCGTGGACTGCAGGACGTGCGGACAGCGCTTCCGCGCCGACCACCTGCAGGAGCTCGCGTGCGGTCGCAAACCGTCCAAGCACCCCGGCGAAACCGACGAGTGCGACCTGACGCAGGCGCGCGACTTCAACCTGATGTTCGAAACGACGATCGGCCCGGTGAAGGAGTCGGGCGCGACCGCGTACCTGCGACCGGAGACGGCGCAGGGGATCTTCATCAACTTCAAGAACGTATTGCAGTTCTCGCGCAAGAAACCGCCGTTCGGGATCGCGCAGGTGGGCAAGTCGTTCCGCAACGAGATCACGCCCGGCAACTTCATTTTCAGGACGCGTGAGTTCGAGCAGATGGAGATGGAGTTCTTCGTGCCGCCGGCCGAGGCGCAGCAGTGGTTCGAGCACTGGCTGTCAGAGCGCAAGCGCTGGTATGTCGAGCTGGGCCTGCGCCCCGACCACCTGCGCCTGCGCGAGCATGACCAGGACGAGCTGTCGCACTACTCATCGGGAACCAGCGACGTCGAATACCTCTTCCCCATCGGCTGGTCGGAGCTCGAGGGGATCGCCAACCGCGGCGACTTCGACCTCACCCAGCACGCCAACGCCTCCGGCGAGAAGCTCGAGTACTTCGACCAGGCGACCGGTGAACGCTACGTGCCGTACGTGATCGAGCCGGCGGCGGGCGCGGACCGCGCGACGCTGGCGTTCCTGGTCGACGCCTACGACGAGGAACTGGTCGAGCGCGAGGGCACGGGCGAGGGCGAGATGCGCACGGTGCTGCGCCTGCACCCGCGCTTGGCGCCGGTGAAGGCGGCGGTGCTGCCGCTGGTCGGCAAGGACGGCCAGCCGGAGCTCGCTCACGAGGTGCATCGGGCGCTGCGCGCGCGTGTCCAGTCCGAGTACGACGCCGGTGGAGCGATCGGCCGACGCTACCGCCGCCAGGATGAGATCGGAACCCCGATCTGTCTTACGATTGACCACCAGAGCGTCGAAGACGGCACGCTGACGTTGCGCGATCGCGACTCGCTCGCGCAGGAGCGGTTGCCGATCGAGGGCATCGCAGAGGAGATCGAGCGGCGCGTGCTCGCGCCTTGGACAACGCCCAAGCTGATGAAGAGCGTATAGCGATGGTTATACAGCGCTCGCAAAACGACATATACATCCGCCCGACCTGACCGCCCCACACGCACCAGCACTGACCGATAGGAGAGGGATGGACTTCGACCTGACCGACGAGCAGCGCCTGATCAAGGACACCGCGCGCGAATTCGCCGACAGAGAGATCGTGCTGCAGTCGCGCGAAAACGCGCGCAACCACCACTTCGACCTCGAGATGGTGAAGCAGATCGCCGATCAGGGCTACCTCGGCGCGATCGTCCCGCCGGAGTACGGCGGCGCCGGGCTCGACTACCTGAGCTACGGCCTGGTCGTCGAGGAGATCGGGCGGGCGGACTCGTCGATCAGGACGGTGATCTCGGTGCAGACCTCGCTGGTGTGCTCGGGGATCCTGAAGTTCGGCACAGAGGAGCAGAAGCACAGGTACCTGCCGAAGCTGTGCTCAGGCGAGTGGCTGGGATGCTTCGGGCTGACCGAGCCGGATACCGGCTCAGACGCGGCCAACCAGAAGACGCGGGCCCGCAAGACGGACTCGGGCTGGGTGATCAACGGGGCGAAGATGTGGATATCGATGGCGAGCTACGCGAAGCTGGCGCTGATCTTCGCGCAGACCGACCCTGAGCTCGGCTACAAGGGGATCGCGTGCTTCCTGGTGGACACCGACCAGCCGGGCTTCACGACGCAGACGATCGAGCACAAGATGGGCCTGCACGCGTCGGACACCGCGTCGATCTCGCTCGACGACGTCGAGGTCTCGGATGAGCAGCTGCTCGGCAACGTCGGCGACGGCTTCAAAGTGGCGCTGTCGAATCTCGAGTCGGGGCGCTACTCGGTCGCGTGCGGCGCGGTGGGCATCTGCCAGGGCTGCGTGGATGAGTCGGTGAAATACGCAAAGGCGCGCGAGCAGTTCGGCAAACCGATCGCGAGCTTCCAGCTGGTGCAGGCGATGATCGCGGAAATGGTGCTGAAAACCGACGCCTCGCGGATGCTCGCCTGGCGGGCCGGCTTCCTCAAGGACAAGGGCCGCCCCAACAGCCTCGAGACCTCGATCGCGAAGCTGCATGCAACGGAAGCGTCGCTCGAATGCGCGAACCTCGCGATCCAGGTGCACGGCGGCGCGGGCTACGTCGACGACCATCCGGTCGAGCGCTACTTCCGCGACGCGCGCGTGACGACGATCTACGAGGGCACCTCGCAGATCCAGCAGATGCTGATCGGTCGGGCAATGACCGGCATCAACGCGCTCGTGCCCGTCTAGGCGCGCGCAGGACACGAGCGATGGCAACCGACGAGAGCACGAAGAAGCCTTATGAGGCCGGCTCCGCCGGCGAGGCGGGTCGCGCAGCGACCGTGATCGGCGTGCTGGGCGCCGGCACGATGGGTGCCGGCATCGCCCAACTCGCGGCTCGCTCGGGCGCGCGCACGCTACTGCACGATCCGTTCCCGGAGGCGCTCGCGCGCGGCGTCGCGAGCGCCGAGGACGGGCTGCGCAAAGAAATGGTGAAGGGCAAGCTGAAGGAGCAGGACGCGGCGGCGGCCTCCGAGCGCCTGGAGCCGGTCGAGGACATGGCCGCGTTCGCGGACTGCGAGCTGGTGATCGAGGCGGCTCCCGAGCGTCTGGAGCTCAAGCACGAGGTCTACGCGAAGCTGACGGAGATCGTCAGCGAGGAGTGCGTGCTCGCGACGAACACCTCGTCGCTGCTGGTGACGGCGATCGCGACGGGCGCGAGCCACCCGCAGCGCGTGGTCGGCATGCACTTCTTCAATCCGGCGCCGCTGATGCGTCTGCTCGAGGTGGTCGCGGGCGTGGAGTCCTCACCGCGGGCGCTGGCGCTGGCGCACGCGACGGGCGAGGCGATGGGCAAGACGGTGATCGTCGCGAAGGACGGGCCGGGCTTCATCGTCAACCGCTGCAACAGACCGTTCGGCTTGGAGGCTTTGCGCCTGCTGCAGGAGCAGATCGCCGACGTCGAGACGATCGACCGCATCTGCCGCATGGAGGGCGGCTTCCGCATGGGGCCGTTCGAGCTGATGGACCTCGTCGGCGTCGACACGGGCTTCGAGATCTCCAAGAGCTTCTACGAGCAGAGCTTTGGCGAGCCGCGCTGGCGTCCGTCGATGATCGCCGCGCGCTTCGTGGCGGCGGGCCTGTACGGCCGCAAGAGCGGGCGCGGCTACTACGACTATGGATCAGGACCCCACTCCCCCAAGCACCGCCCCGAGGACCCCGCGCCACCCGAGGACGCCGCGCCGGCGCAGGGCGAGGGCGTTGTGGTGATCGCGGGCGGGAGCGTGCTGGCGGACGAACTGCGCGACGCGGCGGGCCAAGCCGGCTATGAGGTGCGCTCGCCACAAACGCCGACCGGCGGTGTGCTGCCGGGGCTGGTGCTCGACTGCAACCCCACGCCCGCGCGAGACCCGCATGCGGACGCACTCGGTGGTGGGCTACCGGACCGTCGCGGCGCGCCGCAGCCCCATGGCGGCGCGTGCGCGCTGCTGTGCGCGACCGGGTCGCTCAGCGCGCTCGATCCGGGCGGCAGCGCCGTCGGCTTTCACGCGCTGCCGCCGCTGTCACAGTCGCGGCTGGTGGAGCTGACCCGCAACGACTCCTCCTCGCCTTTGGCGGCAGCGCGCGCGGAGCGCTTCTTCGGAGCGCTGGGCAAGCACGTTGCCTGGGTGGGCGACGCGCCGGGGCTCGTGCTCGGCAGAATCGTCAGCCAGGTGATCAACGAGTCGGTGTTCGCCCTCGGCGAAGGCGTGGGCAGCGCGCGCGACATCGACACGGGCATGGTGCTCGGCCTCAGCCACCCCCGCGGGCCGCTCGAGTGGGCCGATGCGATCGGACTGGACCACGTGCTGACCGTGCTGCTCGCGCTGTGTGAGGAGTACCGCGAGGAGCGATACCGCCCGGCGCCGGAGCTGCGCCGCCTGGTTGGGGCCGGGCGGCTGGGACGCGCGACCGGCGCGGGCTTCTTCGACTACTACGAGGATTGAGCCGGCGCCGGCGCGGCCCGAGCCGATCTCACGTTTGCCGGTTGTGGCACGTTCTATCAGCGTGAGCTACGGTGTTTCCCGTCCGATCCGCAGCGGGCCGCGCGCCAGGAGCATGGCCGGCGGCCTGCCTCCCTTCCAGCGCTTCCTCGATACGCACAGCGAGTGTGTGTGGCGCTTGCTCGTGTCCTCCGTCGGCCCGACGGACGCCGAGGACTGCTTTCAGGAGACGTTCATCGCGGCGCTGCACGGCTATCCGCGGCTGCGAGCAGGATCGAATCTGCGTGCGTGGGTGATGACGATCGCACACAACAAGGCGATGGACACGCATCGCGCGCGAGCGCGACGAGCACTGCCGGTGGAGGACCTCGCGGCCGTGGACGAGCGCAGCACGGCCTCCGCGCGCGCGTTCGAGGAAACATTGTGGAGCGCGGTGCGAGAGCTTCCCGACAGGCAGCGCTCAGCGGTGGCGCTCAGATACATGGCCGATCTTCCCCACCGCGAGATAGCGGAGGCGATTGGCTGCTCGGAGGAGGCGGCCCGCCGTTCGCTGCACGAGGGACTGACGAAGCTGAGAAAGGTGGTGGGCGCATGACGGCCGTCGAAGACAGGGAACTTGGCAAGCTCGAGCAGGCGCTGCGTCGCGGCCGGCGCGCGCGGTCCGGCGAGCGCGAGACGGCCGCCGCGGCCGCCGAGCGCGTGAGCTCGCGGATCGCGAGCGAAGGTCTCGCCGACATCACCTACGCACCGGTCGATTCCCCGTTCGGGACGCTGCTGGCGGCGGCGACGAGCAAGGGCCTCGTGCGCCTCGCCTTCCCGGAGGAGGATGTGGACGCGGTGCTCCAAGGTCTCGCGCGGCGGATCTCGCCACGGATCATCGAGGCGCCGGCGTCGTTCGACGCTGTGCGCCGCGAGCTCGACGAGTACTTCGACGGCAGCCGCCGCGCGTTCGCGCTGACGCAGGACTGGACGCTGATGAGCGCGTTTGGCCGCAGGGTCCTCGGCGCGACGTACGACATCCCCTACGGGGGCGTGCTCTCCTACGCGGAGGTCGCGGCGGAGGCGGGCAGCCCGCGCGGCTCGCGCGCGGCGGGCAACGCGCTCGGCTCGAACCCGATCCCGATCGTGGTGCCGTGTCATCGCGTGTTGCGCAGCGGCGGCAACCTCGGCGGCTATGGCGGCGGCCTCGACCGCAAGCGTTACCTCCTCGAGCTCGAGGGCGCCTTCCCGGACGGCCGCTGAGCGGCGCGATACTGCGTCCTCGGTCGCTCGCGTGCGCAGCACGCCACGCTCACTGCGTCCTTGTCTCGCTTGCTCAGCGACCGTCCGGGTGCCGGCTGAATGAGCGCTCAGGGCACGCGCACGGCGAAGATTCCCACTGGCACGGCGACGCTGCCGGGGCCTTCGATGCCACCCGGCCCGCCCGCTTGACGCAGTGTGACGCTGCCGTGCACGACGCCGGCGCGGAGCGTCGGTCCGTATTCGCCGATCGTGCGCGTGATGGTCTGGCCGGCGTCGATGTTGGAGTTGGTGCTCACGCCGCCGTACACGCCGGCCGGCATGTCAGGTTCACGCCATTGGACGTCGTACACGCGGCGTGCGTCGGTGACCGGCAGCCGTGCGGTGAAACTGATCGCGAGGATGTAGCGGCCCTCACGCCCGCGCGTCACGCGCGTGTGGATCGGCGTGGCGACGGCGGCGGCGCTTGGCACTTTGCCGGCGGGTACGTAGCCGACGGGCTCGGGCAGCGATGGCGTGCAGGCATGGGAGCCGCCGATCCAGCTCTTACTGGTCAGATGGCAGGTGGAGCCGTCGCGGTAGTGGATTTCCTTGATCGGGCCGTCGACGGGGACGATGTCGGCGGTGCCGGCGTTGGCGAAGTTGAGCAGCTGGTGGGCCGAGGCGAGCGTGACGAACATGTAGGCGCCGTCGCTGCCGACGGTGGGCAGCGTGCGGCGCTGGCCGGCGAGGACGTAGGTGATGCTCTGCGCGTCGGGGCCGAGCAGGCCGTAGTAGATGTTGCGCAGGTCGGCCTGCGAGCAGATCGCCGCGGGTTTGGCCCCGTGTTCCCGTTCTTGGCGGGTCAGGCGCAAGCCCTTTTCGTAGGGTCCTGCGCTCGGCGGCACGCAGCCGCCGAGACGCCCGCCGACTCCGATCCAGGCGCTCGCGGCGCGCTCATCAGCCGTCACGTTCGTGAACAGGCGCCCCTTGCCGTCGAGCAGGGCGCAGCTGTTGAGATCAAAGGCGCTGACAGGCAGTTCGTGAAAGCGCCCGTCGTTGGCGAAGGCGCCGTCCTGGCCGAGCGCGCCGAGTTTGCCGTCGACGATGCGCCCGAACTGCAGGCAGCCTTCGCCCCTGGTGGTGCTCAGCACGCGCATACCCCAGTCGGGACCCCCGGCCGGGTCCGGCGCGGCGATCGGCAGCATGCGCACGGTGCCCGGGACGAGCGCACCGGAGCCTTCGTGCGCGTTGCCGTACAGCGAGAACGGCAGCTTCGCCGGCGCCCCGAGCTGAATCAGCCCGGCGCCGAAGGCAGCGCCGGCGAGGACGAGCGCGGCGCCGAACGCGATCAGCGGTGTGCGCCGCCAGCGGCCTGTCAGGCGCGCGCGCGAGAGCCACCCGAGCGGGCCGCTGCGGGGACCGCGCGTCCGGCGCTCGGCGACGTCGTAGAGCTGGCTACGGACTTCTGGCAGCAGTGTCATGTCGGGTTCTCCAGTTCGGCTCGCAGATTCGAAAGGCCGCGGCTGACGCGCTTGCGGACTACCAGCTCGGATGTCTCGAGCTCGCCGGCTATGTCCGGATAGGAGCGCTCGTCCAGGACGCGCGCGCGAACGGCCTCGCGTTGATCGTCGGGCAGCCGCTCGAGCAGCTCGAGCACCCAGCCGCTCGCGCCGGCGGCGGACTCGACGCGCTCGAGCTCCTCGCTGGTGAAGGTGACCGCGTCGCTGATGCCGACTCGGCGGCGAGCCCGGGCCTCCACCCTGCCGCGGCGCAGGCTGGTGGCGAGCGTGTTGCGAGCGATCGTGAACAGCCAGCCGGCAGCGGTTTGATGCTCGGGCCGGTAGCGATGTGCGGCGCCCAGCGCCGCGGCGAACACCTCCGCTGCGAGATCGCCCGCAACCTCAGGGTCGCCGGTGCGACGCGTGAAGTAGCCCACCACGGCGGTCTCGTAACGGTCGTAGAAGGCGGCAAACGCATCGGGGCGCGAGGCCGTCGCCGCCAGCAGCTCGCCGTCGCTGAGTTCGCCGCGATCCATGCCCGATTAACGCCGCTCGCACAATTCTGTGACCGAGCGACGCCGGCCGTCACCGGTGTGCACGCGCTCTCAGCAGCGCGCCATTGCAGACTCAGCGACTACGCCGAGCGCGCGGGGGCCGATTCGGCGGCAGGCGCCCACTGCGTTTCGGCTGGATCGCCGAGCGGCATTCCGGACGGAATCGGGATGCCGGGCGTGTCGCGCAGGTACCACTCGGCGTCGAGTGCCGCCTGGCAGCCCGAGCCGGCGGCTGTGATCGCCTGCCGGTAGGTGTGATCGACGAGGTCCCCCGCGGCGAACACGCCGGGGAGCTTGGTGCGGGTGGACTTGTCCTCGGTGACGACGTAGCCGCCCTCGTCGAGCTCGACCTGCCCGCGCACGAGACCTGACTGCGGCTCGTGCCCGACCGCGATGAACACGCCGGTGATCGGGAGCTCGCGCTCCTCGCCGGTCTCCGTCTGCGTCAAGGTGGCGTGGCCCAGCGCGCCGGTCTCGCCGGCGACGAACTCCTTGACCGTGTACGGGGTGACGAACTCGATGTTCGGCTGCGAACGCGCGCGCTCGAGCATGATCTTTGAGGCGCGGAAGTCGTTGCGGCGGTGCACGACCGAGACCTTCTTGGCGAACTTCGACAGGAAGATCGCCTCCTCCATGGCGGAGTCGCCGCCGCCGACGATGACGGTCTGGGCGTCGCGGAAGAAGGCGGCGTCACAGGTGGCGCAGTAGCTGACGCCACGGCCGGAGAGCTCGTCCTCGCCGACGACACCGAGCTTCTTGTGCTCGGCGCCCATCGCCAGGACGACGGTGCGCGCACGGTGCTCGGTGTCGCCCACCCACACGCTGTGGACGGCCGGGTGGGCGGGATCCGATCCACTCGCGAGCTCGACGCGGTCGGCCTGGTCAGTGACCAGCCGTGCGCCGAATCGCTGCGCCTGCTCGCGGAACTTCTGCATCAGCTCCGGGCCCATCACGCCCTCGGTGAAACCGGGGTAGTTCTCGACGTCGGTCGTCTGCTGCAGGAGCCCGCCCCAGGCGAAGCCCTCGATCACCAGAGGGTTCAGATTCGCGCGGGCGGTGTACAGGGCGGCCGTGTAGCCGGCGGGTCCACTGCCGATGACGATCACGTTCTCAACGTCGCTCATCTGATCTCCCGTCTTGCTCAGCGCCCCCGAGCCGTGGGCACTTTACTTTGTAAAGTATAGCACTGCCGCTGCGTCCGCTGCCCATTATGAGCCCTGGAGGGCGCCCGCCGGCTCAGCCGCCCCGGCGCGCCCGGCGCTGCCGGCGGATGCTGGCGCTTCGTGGCGCCAGCGCGCCACCGTGCGACGCAGCTGGAAGTACGCCACGACCCCGGGAAGCGTCGGCAGCCAGAATGAGATCGCGCGGTAGGACAACACCGCGACGACCGCGAGGTCGAGCTGCACGCCGAAGGCGACGAACGCGCCGATCATCCCGCCCTCGACGCCGCCCAGCCCGCCGGGCAGCGGCAGCAGGTTGCCGAGCGTACCGACGAAGTAGGCCATCCAGATGACGGTGAACGGCGGCGGCGAGCCGAACGCGTGGAACATCGCCCACAGCACGGAGATGTCAAAGCCCCACCACGCAAGGGCGCCGAGCAGCCCCGGGTCGCGGCTGCGGATCAGCTCGATCGCGGTCCGCACGCCGCTGGCCGCGAGCGCCGGCACGGTCGCGGTGCGGGCGAGCCAGTGCGCGGCACGACCCGAACCCGAGCCACCCCGCTGCAGCCGGCGCTCGAGGTCGCCGGGAATCAGCGCGATCGCACCGGCCAGCGCGAACAGCACCGCCGCCACGATCGCCGGGACGATCGTGATCGCGAACGAGCCGCCGCCGGGGAACAGGCCGATCCCGAGGCCGATGCCGTCGATCAGCAGCGAGCCGGCGTAGACGACATACAGCAGCACCATGAACGCGACTATCCGGCACGCCACCAGCCGCGGCGCCAGTCCCGCACGACGCAGCGCCCAGGCGGTCAGCGCGATGCCGCCGGCCCCGCCGGCGGCAAACAGCCGCGTCGCGACGACGCCGGCCATCGTGATCTCGTAGCTCTCGAGCCAGCCGATGCGCTCGGGCGGCAGCGGATCGCGCACGAACACGGAGCGGAACAGGACGACGTAGCCGGCGAAGGACAGCCCCTCGAGCACCGCGCCGGCCGCCAGCCACCAGACGTCGCCGCCCTCGATCTTGTCGAGCGTCTTGCCGACGCCGGCGAGATTCGGCAGCACGAAGTACAGAAAGCCGACACCGGAGAGCATGAACACCGAGAACGCGACGATCTGCCGCCGCGTGAGGATCACGCGCGGCATCTCCTCCTCGTGTCGGGCGTTGCCCGGCGCGGGGGCGAGCGTCTCCTCCTGGGGCTCCTCGGCCGCCTGCGGTCCGCTGCGCTCCATCTTGCTCGTGCTCACCCCCCTCAGGCTCCCTCGTGGGCCAGTTCCTCCAGCGTCGCGATCGCGCGCCCCAGACGTGCGAGGGCGGGCCCCGCGCGCGGCCCCAGCCGGCGCACCGCGACGGTCAGCCCGGCTCCGGCCAGCAGGTCGACCGCGTAGTGCTCGCCGAGGTACACCAGCGCGAATCCCAGCGTCGCCGCGTAGCCGAAGCCCAGCGCGCCCGCGACCGGCCCCACCTCGGCGAGCAGGAGCGCGGCCATCACGGATGTGGCGAAGTGCAAAGAGGGCATCGCGGCGAGGGGATTGCCTCCAAACACACTGTAGAGCGAGCCCCAGCCGTCCTTCCAGAACACCTCTCCGTACTCGACCATCATGCGCCGCACCGCGGGCGCCGGCTCGCGGCCCTCGACGACCGTCTCGGCGGCGTACCATGGCGGCGCGGTGGGGGCGAGCCAGTACACGCTGGCGCCGATGTCGAATACCGCGTAGGTGAGCACGGCGGCGCGCGTGAAGCGCCGCCGATCGCACGCGAGGATGTACAGCAGCGAGCCGTGCGGCACCATGAACCAGCTCCAGTGAGCCCACACGAGCACACGGTCGAGCTTGCGCCAGTCCGCGACGCTCGGGCCGCCGGAGGCGAACGTCCGCTGCAGACGAACGCTCGGCAGCTCGCCCAGCCCGAGCAGGCGGTCGGCGGCGATCGGATAGTCGACGTGCACCCGCGCTCGCTGTGCATCGGGATCGTCGTGCGGGAACTTGTACGCGGCGAGGTAGGCCCACATCTGCAGCGCACAGGTCGCGACATCACGCCCGCGCGAGCGGCGCACCGCGATGCACAGGCCAACGGGCGCCCCGAACGCAACCGTCTGCACGAGCAGCGGCGGCGCGCTGACCCGCTTGCGCACGAGCGGCGCAGCGACACCTGCGACCACCATCCCCCAGGCGGTTGCTCTGATCGCCCTGGACAGCCGCACTGGGCGGGGAGTATATGTGCGCGCCGCGGCGGCTACTCGGCGACGCGGGCCGCGGCGGCGGCGATGAGGGCACCCACCACCGCGCTCGCGAGATCGGCCTCGGGGTGCCACTGGACCCCGAGCACGAACCGGGTGGGTGGGCTTTCATCCGCGAGCTCGATCGCCTCGGGGAGCTCATCGAGCGTGGAGATCCCGCTCACGATCAGTCCCTCTCCGAGCCGGTCGACACCCTGGTGGTGGTGTGACTTGGTGGGATGGACGAGCTCGCCGGCGGCGATGGCGGCCAGCGAGCCCTCCGTCAGCACCACGTCGTGGTCGGACCCGTCGAAGGAACCGACGACGCGGCGGTGCTCGTGGTGACCGAAGCGCTCGGGCAGATGCTGCACGAGCGTCCCGCCAAAGGCGACGTTGATCAGCTGCATGCCGCGACAGATGCCGAGCACCGGCAGCTCGTGCTCGATCGCCGCACGCGTCAGCGCCACCTCGAAAGCGTCGCGCTCGGGCACGGTTCCGGTCGTCTCGGGATGCGCCCCGTCACCGTAGGAGGCCGGATCGATGTCTGCGCCGCCGGCGAGGATCAGGCCGTCGATCAGCTCGAGCGCCTGCTGCGGGTCGATGGCAAGCTCGGGGTCGGGCGGCAGCATCGCGACGAGCCCGCCGGCGCGCTGCACGGCGTCGACGTAGTTTCGCGGCAGCAGCGCCGCCTGCTGGTCCCACACGCTCCAGCGCGCGCGCTCGATCGCGGTGCAGATGCCGATCACGGGCCGTCTCATGCTGCACACCATAGGATCAACGCAACACGATGGCGGCTGTGATGCCGATCGAGTCGAGCCAGAGGAGACCGATGAGCACCCTGGAGGGCACAGGCGATTCGAGCACAGAGCTTGAGAGCGTCAACGTGCGCGTCGCGGACGGCGCCGCCACGATCGAGCTGAACCGGCCGCAGGCGCTGAACGCCTGGAATGCGCAGCTCGGCGCGGACCTGCTGAGCGCGCTGCGGGCAGCCGCGGCGGACGACGGTGTGCGGGCGGTGCTGATCACCGGCGCCGGGCGTGCCTTCTCCTCGGGCGCGGATCTGAAGGACATCAGCGGCGGCGCGAGCACCGCCGAGGGTCATCCGGATGTCTACACGACGCTGACCGAGCGCTATCACCCGATCATGCATGCGATCCGCGAGCTGCCCATGCCCGTGATCGCCGCCGTCAACGGGCCCGCGGTGGGGATCGGCTGTTCGTTGGCGCTGTGCTGCGACTTGATCGTGGCGGCCGAGAGCGCGTACTTCCTGCTCGCGTTCGTCAACATCGGCCTGGTCCCCGACGGAGGCTCCTCGCTGTTCGTACCGAGTCGGGTGGGCATGGCGCGCGCGAGCGAGATGTCGATGCTCGGCGAGCGCGTGGGCTCCGCCCAGGCGCTCGATTGGGGCCTGATCAACCGCGTGTTCGCCGACGCGGAGCTGCGCCCCCAGGCGGCGGCGCTCGCCGCACGGCTCGCCGCCGGACCGACGCGCTCCTACGCAGGCACCAAGCGCCAGCTGAACAGCTGGCTGTACGCGCGCATGCCCGAGCAGCTCGAGCTGGAGGCCCGCATCCAGCAGGAAATGGCCGGCAGCGCGGACATGATCGAGGGCGTGAGCGCGTTCGTGGAGAAGCGCCCGGCACGCTTTTCCGGACGCTAGAAGCCTCGTGGCAAACGTCATCAAGCGCGTCCGGCCCGCGCCTGAATAGAATCCCCGCCGCCTTGGGCCACCTGCTCCCCGCAATGCTCGCGTTCTTCGGTCCTGCGCACGGTGCTTCGCCGAACGCGCACGAGATCAGCAACCTCTACGACATCACGCTTTACATAGCGCTGGTGATCTTCTTCGCGGTGGAGGGCGCGCTGGTGTACGCGCTGGTCAAGTTCCGCAAACGCAAGGGCGCGCTGCCGGCGCAGATCCACGGCAACACGCGCCTGGAGGTCGGCTGGACGGTCGCGGCGGCGGTGATCCTGCTCGGCCTCGCGGTGTTGACCTTCTCAAAGCTGTCGTCGATCCAGGATCCGCCCAACTCGGGACCGGACGGGTCCTCGCTGGCAGACCTGGGCGAACAGAACAACCTGCTCTACGCCAGCAACCAGCGCAGGCTGCCGCCGAACGGCAAATCGCTGGAAATCACGGTGATCGGCCGCCAGTACGTGTGGCAGTTCGTGTACCCGGGGGCGAGCGAACCCGACGGTCTGGGCGCGCCGTACAGCTACGAGGAACTCGTGGTGCCGACCAACACGACGGTCACGCTGAACATCGTCTCCCAGGACGTCGTGCACTCGTGGTGGGTGCCGGAACTGGGCGGCAAGTTCCAGGCGGTGCCGGGATACCACAGCTACACGTGGTTCAAGCTCAGCAAGCCGGGGCTGTTCCGGGGTCAGTGCGCGTTGCTCTGCGGGCGCGGGCACGCGCGCATGATCGCCACTGTCAAGGCGGTGCCGCCTGCGCAGTTCGAAGCGTGGCTCGCGAACCAGAAGCAGGAGATTTCGGAAGCCAACAAGGAAGCGGCGAAGGCGCGCGCCAAGCTCAACGCCGAAATCGGCCCGGGACAGGTCGAGAACCCCTAGGACACCAGGAGACCAGCGCACGACATGGCCACCTACGTAGCCCCCATTCCAGAGATCACTGCCCATCGCGCCGAGCGCGAGGCGCGCGGCTGGACGAGCTGGATCACGACCACCGACCACAAGCGCATCGGGATCATGTACATGGTCCTGACGTTCGTGTTCTTCATCCTCGGCGGCGTCGAGGCGCTGATGATCCGCCTGCAGCTCGGCGCTCCGAACAACACGCTCGTGACGCCGGAAATCTACAACCAGCTGTTCACGATGCACGGCACGACGATGATCTTCCTGTTCGTCGTGCCGATGATGGCGGGGATCGCCAACTACTTCCTGCCGCTGATGATCGGCGCCCGCGATATGGCGTTCCCGCGCCTGAACGCCCTGTCCTTCTGGCTGCTGCTGGCCGGTGGGATCGTCTTCTACGCGTCGATCTTCTGGCACCCCCCGGAAGCGGGCTGGACGAGCTATCCCCCGCTTTCCAGCGCGCTGTACTCCCCGTCGGGCGGGCAGGACGCGTGGATCTACCTGATCCACCTCACCGGTATCTCATCGCTGGTCGGGGCGATCAACTTCTACGCGACTGTCGCCAACATGCGCGCCCGCGGCATGAGCTGGGGCCGGCTGCCGCTGTTCGTGTGGGCGATGCTGACGTACTCGGTGCTGCTGATCTTCGCGCTGCCCGTGATCGCGGCAGCGGTGACGATGCTGCTCACCGACCGGCACTTCGGCACCCATTGGTTCGACCCCGCCCTGGGCGGCTCGCCGCTTCTGTGGCAGAACCTGTTCTGGTTCTTCGGACACCCCGAGGTCTACATCATGGTGCTGCCGGGCTTTGGCATCGTCTCTGAGATCCTGCCGGTGTTCGCCCGCAAGCCGATCTTCGGCTACAAGGCGATCGCAGCGTCGACCGTGGCGATCGCGTTCCTGGGCTTCCTGACGTGGGCGCACCACATGTTCACGGCGCCGATCCCCGAGGCGATCCTCGTGTTCGTGATGCTCAGCTCGTTCCTGATCGCGGTGCCGACGGGCGTGAAGATGCTCAACTGGATCGCGACGCTGTGGCGCGGCACGATCGAGTTCAAGACGCCGCTGCTGTTCTGCGCGGGGTTCATCGCGGTCTTCCTGATCGGCGGCATCTCGGGGGTGTTCCTGGCGATCTTCCCGGTCGACTGGCAGCTCAACGAAACCTACTTCGTGGTCGCGCACATCCACTTCGTGCTGGTCGGCGGCGCCGTGCTTCCGATCTTCGCCGCGATCTACTACTGGTTCCCGAAGATCACCGGGCGCATGCTCGGAGAAGGGCTCGGCAAGCTGAGCTTCTGGTTGATGTTCATCGGAATCGTCGTCACGTTCCTGATTCAGCACGTGATCGGCCTTGACGGAATGCCAAGGCGGGTGTACGAGTACGACAACGTGGGCCACCTGCACCTCTACAACGTGATCTCGACCGTCGGCTCGTTCATCCTCGCCGCCGGGGTGCTCGCCACCGTCATCAACGTGTGGCGCAGCCTCAAGGTCGGCGTGATCGCCGGCCCGGACCCGTGGAAGGCGAACACGCTCGAGTGGTTCACCGCGTCGCCGCCGCCGGTCAACAACTTCGACGTCGTGCCGCTGGTGCGCTCGTTCGAGCCGATGAAGGACATCCGCCGCGAGATCGAGCGAGCGAGCGGCGGCGCGCGCGCGCCGGGAACGGCCACGGTCCCGGCAGGAGCGACGCAGGTCGGTCTGTAGATGAGCCTCGCGCCACACCCAGGCGCAGCGCCGGCGATCGAGACACCGAAGCTCGGGATCGCCGATCGCGGGGCGGGTGGCGCACTCCAGGTTCTGAGCGACTACCTGGAGCTGACGAAGCCGAAGGTCCAGTCGCTGCTGCTGCTGACGACGATCGCGACGATGTACGTGGCAGGCGATCCCTCGGTGCTGCTCGTCGCGCTGACGTGCCTCGGCGGCTATCTGTCGGCGGGCGGCGCGGGCGCCGTGAACCACTGGTTCGACCGCGACATCGACGCGCGCATGGCGCGTACCGCCACGCGACCGATTCCGGCGGGACGGGTCGCGCCGCGCGCCGCGCTCGTGTTCGGCTGCACGCTCGCGGCGCTGTCGCTGCTCGAGCTCTCGCTGACGGTCAACCCGCTCGCGGCGGTGCTGTCGTTCTCGGGCTTCCTGGGCTACGTGTTCGTGTACACCGTCTGGCTGAAGCGGCGCACCCCGCAGAACATCGTGATCGGCGGCGCCGCCGGCGCGGTGCCGCCGCTGGTCGGCTGGGCGGCGGTCACGGGCTCGGTCAGTGGCACCGCGGTGATCCTGTTCTTCATCGTCTTCTTCTGGACGCCGCCGCACTTCTGGGCGCTGTCGCTGCTGATGAAGGACGAGTACGGGAAGGTCGGCGTGCCGATGCTGCCGGTTGTGCGGGGTGAGGCCGAGACGCGACGGCAGATCCTGCTCTACTCGGTGCTGTTGTATGCGGTCACGCAGCTGCCCTTCTGCGCGGGCGGCTTCGGCGCGATCTACCTCGTCGCCTCGCTGGTGCTCGGGGCCGGCTTCATCGCCGGCGCGGTGCGCCTGTACCGGCGGGCCGACCGGCGCTCGGCGCTGCGCCTCTACCTCTACTCGCTCTCCTACCTGGCGCTGCTGTTCTGCGCGATGGTCGCCGACCGGCACCTGTAGGCGGTAATCTTCACGCCCATGATGACCCGTCGCCTCGCACGCAAGAACATCATCACCGGGCTGATCGTCGCCGCGATCTGCATGTTCATGTTCGGTCTGACGTTCGTCGTGGCCGCGGCATACGTCTCATGAGCCCGCTGGATCCCGAGGTGCCGCCGGTCGGCGAGGAGATTCACCTCCCCGGGCCGAGCATCCTGCCGCTGCTGACCGCCGTGGGCATCACGCTCGCGCTGGTCGGCGTCACGACCTTCATCGAGTTCACCGTCGTCGGCGTGATCCTGACGGTCGTGTGCATCTGGCGCTGGATCAAAGACACGCGCCACGAAGTCAACGAGCTCCCGCTCGACCACCACTGACGTCGTTTCGCCGACCCGCTCGGCTCGCTGAATCAACCAGCGGGCCGTGGACGGTGGCAGCCTGCTCCCCAAAGCAGGCCTGCCACCTCCCCCGTCACCCCACGGCCACCCTGGCGGGCACCGGGCAGATCGCTCCGTCGTCGGTCCAGCAGCGCACGATGTCGCGCACGGACAGAACACCGACGGTCTCGCCGCGCTGCAGGACGATCAGGTGCCGGAAGCCGCCGCGGACCATCGCCGCCGCTGCCTCCTCCAGCGACCAGTCGGGCGCAGCGAAGACGACGTCGCGCGTCAGGTGGTCGGTGACCTGCTCGCTGTCGGGATCCTCGCCGGCGCCCAGCGCCACGAGGATGTCGCGCTCGGTGATGATCCCCGGGCCGGGGCTGTCGGGGTCCATGACCACGGCCGCGCCCACCCGCCGCTGGGCCATCAGCTTCGCCACCTCCCGCAGCGTGTGGCTGGGGCCGACTGTGAGGACCATCTCGCTCATGCCTTGCTGGACTTGCATGCTCGCTCCCACCTCTCGCTCAGATGCTCCATCGACGGCGCAACAGCAACGCTTCTGCGGGCGACCGGCCCGGAGAACCATCGCCCCGAGCACTTGCAACTATTGCCTCAATCTAGTGCTCGAGAGCCTCGCCGTCAAGTGCTCATGAGCCTCGGCGCAAGGTCTAGCTATCCGTCGGCGGACGGGTTAGGATCACCGGCGGGATGGAGCCAACCGGCGCACAGGAGCCTTCGATGCGGGAACGCGCAGGCGCGCATGCTTAGCCGGCGCTCGCTGATCGTGGCGAGCGCCTCGGCCGTGATCGCCGTCGCGCTCGGGATCTGGCTGAGCTACGAAATCCACTGGTTCCCGGTACAGGCCTCGAGCCAGGCGCGCAACACCGACCGCCTCTACCACGTGCTTGTGATCGCGACGATCCCGATCTTCGTGCTCGTCGTCAGCGTGATCCTGTACTGCGTGTGGCAGTTCCGCATGAGGCCGGGCCAGGAGCTGGCGGATGGTCCGCCGATACACGGAAACACGCGCCTGGAGGTCTTCTGGACGGCGCTCCCGACCGTGCTGCTGCTGAGCATGGTCGGCTACTCGTTCGTGGTGCTTGCCGACAACGAAAAGCAACCCGCCCACGAGATCCAGGTCGGCGTCACCGGACAGCAGTTCTTCTGGTCCTTCCAGTACCCGCCGTCGGTGACCGGCGGGGGCACGATCAACAGCTACAAGCTGTACCTCCCGGACAACGAATCGGTCGAGTTCAACATGCGATCCAAGGACGTGATCCACGCCTTCTGGATTCCTGCCTTCCGCCTGCAGGAGGATGTCGTCCCGGGTATCACCACCCACTACCGTGCGACGCCGATCAGGCTTGGCAACTATCCCGTCGTATGCAACCTGCTGTGCGGCGTCGGGCACTCCCTGATGCGCACCACCGTGCACGTCGTCACGCCCGCGCAGTTCCGCTCGTGGATCAAGAGCCAGCTCAGCACAGCCGCCGCATCCAGCACCGGCGCCGGCTCCACTGGCGGGGGGACGACCGGATAATGTTCGCAGCGGAGATGGTTGGTGCTGGGGAGACCCCATTGAGACGACTGCGGGCGGCCGGCTGATGGCCGTGAGGCTCCGCTCGCCCGGCTTCTATCGCGCCGCGTGGCTGACGGTCGCGGCGGTGGGCTTCTCGACGCTGTTGACGTGGCTGGTGCGCATGAGCACCGGGCACAGCACCTACACGCACTACATCTCCGGCGACGCGATCGTGACCGTTGCGCTGCTCGCCGTACCTCTGGCCTTCCTCGTCGGGAATCGGCGGCTTCGACTACTGGTTCTACTGGGCCACGGGCCGCCCCACCCGCCCGGAGGACCACTCCGGCCACGGGGCGCATTCGTGGCGGGACTACTTCCGCATCAACACCGATCACAAGGTGATCGGCATCCAGTACACGGTCAACTCGTTCATCTTCCTCCTGATCGGCGGGCTGTTGGCGATGCTGATGCGCGCGCAGCTCGCGCAGCCGGGGTCGCACTTCGTCAGCGCGAGCACGTACAACAGCCTGTTCTCCGTGCACGCGACGCTCCTGATCTTCCTGTTCATCATCCCCGTGTTCGCGGGCTTCGGCAACTTCGTGATTCCGATCATGATCGGTGCGCCCGACATGGCCTTCCCGCGTCTGAACGCACTGTCGTTCTGGCTGTTGCCGGTCGCGGGCGTGATCATGCTCGGCAGCTTCCTGGCTCCGGGCGGAGCGTTCGCCGACGGCTGGACGGCGTACGCGCCCCTCTCCGTGCAGATGCCGCTGGGACAAACGTTCTTCTCGATCGGCGTTCAGTTCGCGGGAGCCTCCTCGATCATGACCGCGCTCAACTTCCTCGTGACGATCATCACGATGCGCGCGCCGGGGATGAGCTTCTTCCGGATGCCGCTGCTGGTGTGGGCGAACTTCGCGACCTCGCTGCTCGTCGTGATCGCCACACCGTTCATTGCCGCGTCGCAGTTCATGGTGCTGCTCGACCGCGCGCTCGGCTTCAACTTCTTCAACGCCGCGGCGGGTGGCAACGTGCTGATGTACCAGCACATCTTCTGGTTCTACTCGCACCCCGCGGTTTACATCATGATCCTGCCGGGCTTCGGGATCATCAGCGAAATCATCGCGGTGAAGTCGCGCAAGCCGATCTTCGGCTACCGCATGATGGCCTTCTCGCTGTTGGCGATCGTCGGGCTCGGGTTCACCGTGTGGGCCCACCACATGTTCACATCGGGGATGGCGGCGTGGATCCGCATCCCGATGGCGATCACGACGTCGATCATCGCCGTGCCCACTGGCATCAAGGTCTTCTCCTGGCTTGCGACGCTGTGGCGAGGGATACTGCACCTCGATACGCCGATGCTGTTCGCGCTGGGCTTCCTGACGACGTTCACCCTCGGTGGGATCAGCGGCGTGATGCTGGCGATGATCCCCTTCGACATCCACGTCAGCTCCAGCTACTTCATCGTCGCCCACATTCACTACGTGCTGTTCGGCGGCTCGCTGATGACGATCTTCGCGGGCGCGTACTACTGGTTCCCGAAGATGACAGGACGCATGTACGACGAGCGTCTCGGCAAGTGGCACTTCTGGAGTACGTTCATCCTGATGAACCTGACGTTCGGTCCGATGCACATCCTCGGCCTGCAGGGCATGCCGCGGCGCGTGGCGACCTACGCCGCCAAGTTCGCCGACCTCAACCTGTTCATCTCGATCGCGAGCTTCGGCCTTGGCCTGAGCACGCTGATCTTCGTCTACAACATGGTCACCAGCTGGCGCGGCGGCCCGAAGGCGGTCGCCAACCCGTGGCGCGGCATGACGCTCGAGTGGCTGGTTTCCTCGCCACCGCCGATCTTCAACTTCGACCGCGTCCCGACGGTCGTGGGCGGCCCGTACGAGTACGGCGTTCCGGGCGCAGTCCACGGCATCCTCGGGCCGGCGCCAACCCCGGTGGGAGCGGGGTCTGGCGTCGCGCACGCACCAAGCCAATGAGCAGGAGGCAAACCCGATGAAGGAAGTCCTTGTGATCGCGAACCGCACGCTCGGTGGCGAGAAGCTGCGCGAGGCGGTCCGCGAGCGCGCTGCTTCGGGCGATGTGCGCTTCCGCCTCGTCGTCCCCCAGACCAACCCGTCGGCCGGCCTCGTGATCTACGACGAGGCGGTCCGCGAGTCCGCCCAGGTCCGCGTCGATCTGGCGCTCTCGGCGGTCGCGGCGGAAGGCATCGAGGCCAGCGGCGAGGTCGGCGACTCCGATCCGTTCATGGCGACGATGGACGCCGTGGCACAGCGAAGGCCCGACGAAATCATCCTCTCCACCTATCCCATGCAGCACTCGGGCTGGCTGCGACGAGATCTGATCGAACGGGTCCGCAACGCGACGGCGCTGCCGGTCGAGCACATCGTGGCGGACATCGATCAGGAAGGTCTGTCGGTGAAGGTCACGCTGGTGGTCGCGCACAAGACCTCCAGCGGCGAGGAGCTGATCGCGTACCTGCTCGCCAAGGCGGGCGAAGCCGACTCGCGGTTGTTCATCGCCGTGGTGCCGCAGCTCGACGGCAGTGGCGGCGCGCCGCGCGAGGCGCGCGAACGCCTGGCGAGCATGCTCGACCGGCTGCACGCCGCCGGGCTGCTCAGCTCGGGCATGATCGGCGACCCGGATCCATACACGGCGACGATCAACGCGCTCGAGCTGTTTCACGTCGACGACGTGGTGATCTCGACACTGCCGGGAGAGCGCTCGGGCTGGATGCGCTCCAATCTGATCGAGCGTGTGCGCGGCGCCACCGCCGTTCCGGTCGAGCACGTCGTCGTCGACCCGCAGGCCACGACCGTCGTGACGCAGGCCGGGTAGCGAGCCGCACATGGAGGCAGCCAGCATCTCTCACCCGGCCGGCGCTGCCAGCGCCCACGGTGGCACAGGCGAGCATCACGGACCGCCCCCCGCGAACCACAGCTCGCGGGTCGACGCGCCGCTGCTGGGAATGCTGCTTTTCATCATCTCCGAGGTGATGATCTTCGGGGCGTTCTTCACCGCCTACTTCTTCATCCGCATCGCCGAAGGCGAACCGTGGCCCGCGCCCGGCATGCACCTGCCGGTGCCGGTGGCGCTCGTGAACACGCTGATCCTCGTGTCCTCGTCGTTCACGCTGCACTGGGCTGAGATGTCGATCAAGCGCGGCAACCGCTTCGGCTTCAAGGCCGGGATGCTCACGACGTTCCTGCTCGGCTGCACGTTCCTGTTCATCCAGATCAACGAGTACGCGAACCTCGGCTTCGCGCCGCAGGACCACGCGCAGCAGACCGATCTTCTACTCGCTCACGGGGCTGCACGGCGCGCACGTGTTCATCGGCCTGCTGATCCTGTTGAGCGTGACGGTGCGCGCCTTCCGCGGCCATTACAGCCCCGAGTCCCACCGCGGCGTCGAGGTGCCGGGCATCTACTGGCATTTCGTCGACATCATGTGGATCGTCGTCTTCACGACCGTCTACGTTCTCTGACGGCCGTGGACACGGCGTGAGGCGGCGTCCTCGATCGCTCATGCTGAACCCGCTGCGCTCGGAGGGCGACGCGTTTCGGGTGCTCCTCTACATAATCGCCGTCGTCGTCGTGATCGCGGTGATAGCAGTGATCGTGCGCGCGATCACCTGAGGACTCCGCCGTCAGGCACGCAATCCATGCTCCTGTGTCCCGGCTGGCTACTTCACCGTGAGCGTGCCGTACATCCCGGCGGCGCGGTGGCCGGGAGCTTCGCAGAAGAACGTGTACTTGCCAGGTTTCAGGTTGACGGTCACCGACGTGCTGCCCTTGGTGATGAACGAGCTCGCACCGAGCGGCGCCGTCTTCTTGGTGGCGCCGTTTTCGCCGGGTTCGACGGCGATGTTGTGCGAGACGCCCGACATGTTCGCCATCACGATCGTGACCGCGCCCGGCTGCGCTTCGGCCTTGCTTGTGGTGTAGGCCAGCTGGCCCGCGGGGTTGGCGTCGATGTCCAGCTTGCCGGCCTTCTCGACAGCCGGCTTGCCCGCCCCCGGCGCTTCGACGGCGCTCGCCAACAGGCCGGTGTCCGGCCCCGGCGCGGTCGGCCGACTGAGCGACGTAGGCGGCGATGTCGGTCAGCGTCGAGCCGCTGGCGAGGCCTTTCGGCATCACCCCGTCGGGGTTCGGGTTCTGCACCTGGCCTTCGACGACCGTGCGCACGGCGTTGCGCTGCAGGCCTTCGGCGATGCTCGTGCGGAAAACCTCGTCGAGGTTGGGGCCGACGATGCCCTTGGTGTCGGCGCGCGCGAGCGCGTGGCATGAGCCGCACTTGGCGACGAACGCCTGCTTGCCGACGATCAGGTTCGCATCGTCGTCGCCCTTGACGGCACAGCCGGCACTGCCGAGCGCGAGCGCTACGAGCAGCGCCGCGCCACCGATGCGGCTCGCCGCGCGCCGCGCATACCGCCCGTCGCCTGTTGCGCGGCTGCTTGCTGGCGGGAAGCTCACGGCGAAACCCTATCCGACGGGGCGGCGCGCGGGCAACATTTTGAGCGTCGCGCCGTGTCGACGCTCACGGCTCCTCGAGCGCATCCAGATCGCCGCTCGCGGCCGCGACCACGCCGCGTGCGACGCCCTCCCACGACCAGCGCTCGCGCACCGTCGCGACGAGCCCGGCGCGCGTGCACGCACGCAGCGGCGCGGCGGCTGAAAGCCAGCCGGTGATCGCCGCCGCGAGCGCCTGCACGGCGTGGTCGTCGACGGCGAACGACAGCCACGCGCCGGCCTCGTCGGGGATCGCGTGCGCAAGCACCGTGCTGACCTCGGCGAGCCCGGAGTGCGCTGCGCTGATCGGCATCGCGCCGCACGCGGCCGCCTCGGCGGCGACCATCCCGAACGCCTCGGGGAAGGTGCTCGGCACGACCACTGCGTCGCACGCGGGGAGCAGATCCGCGAGCTCGTCGTGCTCGAGTCGCCCGGTCAGCACCAGCCGCCGTCCGAGCTCAGACGCGGCCTGGAGGTAGCGCGCGCGCTCAGCGCCCTGCAGGCTGTCGAAGAACGCGAGCAGATGACGCAGCGGCTGCGCAGGCCGCGAGGGGTCCTCGAGCGTCCGGCCCGCGCGCGCCAGCTCGCGCGCCTGCTCCAGATCGCCGGCGGCGAGGGCGGCGCACAGGCGTTCGACACCGTCCGGTATGCACCGAAGCCGACAACGACCAGTCGTGCCTGAGGGACCGCCTCGAGCACCAGCGGCCACGCCGCGAGAAGCAGATCGATGCCCTTGCTGACGATCAGCTTGCCCACGAACGCGACCAGCGCGTCGCGCTCGGGGTCGAGCCGCTCGACGGCGCGAGCGGCGCCGAGGAGATCGCGAGCGAATACGTCCGCGTCCGGCTGCTCGCGCTCGCCCTCATGCGTCGCCGCCGCCTGTGTCGCGCCGGCGTGCAGCCGCGCGGCGAGCTCGTGCACGCCGGCGGCCGCGCGCCCGGCCCGCGCGGCGCGAACCGCGCGACGTCCACGCCCGGCGGGCCCAGCCGCGTGCGTCCCGGAAGCTCAGGGTCCGCGAGCGTCTGCCACAGGCTCAGCGCCGTGTGGCGCGAACCGACGAGCACCGCGCGGGCCGGCGCCAGCCCCTCGCGCGCCAGCGCGAGGAAGCGCTCTGGCTCCGGCTTGACTGTGTACTCGAGCGCGCTGCCGTGGACCTTCACCGCGTAGGGGATCGTGCCGGCCAGTGCCCGCGCGAGGATCACCGGGCCCATGATCAGGTGGTTGGCGAGTGCCAGCTGTGGACGGGCAAGCACGACGACCTCGGCGACGGCGGCGACTGTTCGCGTCGAGATAGTGCCCGAGCTCGGCGTCGCTGCAGCGTGCGAAGGTGCGCGCTTCGATGCCCTCGTAGCGGTCGGCTACGTACACCGGCAGCAGGTTGCCGATGTCGGGTCGGTAGACGATGCAGCGGCCGCGTCGGGCCTCGTCGTGCGCTCGCACGGGACGCTCGAGCTCCCGCAGGCGCAGCGCTCCGCCATCCCAGTCGCCGACGGCGTCGACGAACGGCTGGCGCTCCGGATGGCGGTCCTGGCTGAGCAGGTGCACCTCGTGTCCGAGGCCCACCAGCGCCGTCGCCAGCTGGGCGTTGTAGACGTTCGAGCCGGTCCCCTCGAGCAGGTAGCCGTGGAAGATCAGCACGCGCACGCACCAGCAGCCTATCCACGCCCACACGCTCCGGTAAAGTTGCGGCCGTGAGCACCAAACAGCGTTACCGACTGCGCAAGCTCCGCACGGCCGCGAAGTGCTGATCGAGGCGGAGCCGGAGGAGATCTACCTCGACCGCGAATCGGGCGAGCCGCTCGAAGTCGTCGGCAAGGTGCTGCCGCTGGCGCCGTCGCACTCGCGGCTGCCGTGGGCGGTGGAGAACCTGCGCTTCTGCCCGTGGTGCGACCAGCACGCGCAGAAGGACCTCAACGACTGCCCAACCTGCGGCAGGCGTATGGGGCCGCTGTGAGGGCCCGCCTAGCGCTCGCCGTGTGCGCAGCGCTGCTCTGCGGGTTGGCATTGAGCGCCTGCGGCGGCACCAGCGTCTCGGACGCGGTGCCCAAGAGCACGCCCGAACTGACACCGCCGACCGACACGAGCGCCGAAGCCGCAGCCGCGCAGACGACCTCGACAGGTACGAGCTCGACCAAGAGCACGAAGACCAGCGAAAGCACGACCGCCTCCGGGGAAACGCCCGCGAGCGAAAGCAGCGAACCATCGTCCGGGTCGAGCGCCCCCAGCACCGAAGGCACCTCCGGCGGCGCGGCCGCCACGGAAAAACCGGCTTCGAGCGAAGCGAGCTCGAAAGCCAGCGAACCTACCGCGCCGTCAAGCCCAACGGGCGGCTCCAGCGCCCCCTAGGGAGTCGAGATCAGCGTTGCGCTGTAGGTCAGGCGGGCGGTCTGGTAGAGGCAGTAGTACTGGACGGCGCTGCCGATTGCGGTCTGCATCGTCTGCGTGCCGGTGGTCGTACAGCCGGCCTTGGGACGGCTCGCGCGCCACGAAGTGTCGTCGCCGAAACCGAGCGCGAGCGCCGGCGCCCACGAGGGCACCGTCAGCGCGACGATGTAGCCCTTCTTCACGGGAATCGTCGTTTCGAGCGGGAACTGTGCGGTCTTGCCGAAGTACGGCTGCAGTTTGACCAGCGGGCTCTGCGCGACGAGCTTGTAGGTCAGGTTCGGCTTCTTCTGAGGAGCCAGGATCGCGATTCCGGCTTCAGAGGGGCCACCCTCGTTGGCGTTGAAGAACTTGATCTGAGCGGCATTCGGGCTTGCCGAGCGTGATCGTCCAGGCAACCACGGTCCCTGCCCGCGGTGCACGCTCACGAGGTTGTTGGCGGTCGCGACCTTGACCTGAAAGCCGGTCGTGCGGCTGACGGCCAGGCACGGGGTGCCGGGGCAGCTCGGGACGGTGGCGGGCGTGGTGGCGCCGATGATGCCGATTTCAGTGAGCGTCGCCGGCGCGATGGCGGGCAACGCCAGCGCGAGTGCGGCGCTCGCGATCAGGGCAAGGGATATTCGTTTCATATGGGCCATTGAACACACGCGAGTGCTGGATGTAGCGGTTTGAGTATTTCGCTACGTCCCTGAGAGTTCCTGCGCGGCGAGCGGCGATCTCCTCGGGATCGCCCGTCGCCGGGCACCCACGGCAGCCGCAGCGGATCGCCCTCGTAGCGCGGGATCACGTGCACGTGGAAGTGGAAGACCGTCTGCCAGGCGGCGCGGCCGCACGAGTTCAAGAGGTTGACGCCGTCGGCGCCGAGGCGCTCCTTGGCCCTGCGCCGCCAGCCGCTGGGCGGCGAGCGCGACCGCGCTGAGATCGGTCGGATCGACGCTCAGCAGGTCGACGCTGTGCGCGCGCGGGATCACGAGCGCGTGCCCGCGTGTCGCTGGGGCGATGTCCATGAACGCGAGCGTGCGCTCGTCTTCGTCGACGATCGTGGCGGGCAGCTCGCCGGCGACGATCTTGCAGAAGATGCAGTCCGGGTCGCTCATCGCGCGGCGGATCCTATTTCAAGCGTCCCGACAGGACCTACACCCCCCGTGAGGCGCCCTGGACGAGCAGCTGGGCGTAGTCGAGGGCCTCGTCGCGACTTGCGAGCTCGCCCGCGTACTGCGCCGCGGCGAGCTCCTCCAGCAGCTCGCCGATGCGCGGGCCGGTGGCGATGCCGAGCTCGCGCGCCAGCTCGTCGCCCGCAGCAGCGGGCTCGGCGGCCCGTGCCGGCGCCAGCGCAGCGCCTCCCCGAGCATCCTCCCGGCAAGGCTCAGGTGTGCCTGCGACGGCCTCCTGGGCGCGGTCGCCGCGTGTGGCGAGCCGGTCGGCCACAGACAGCAGCGTCACGTCGACCTCGACCGGCGCGCACGCGTGCAGGTAGGCGTACACGGTCCTGCGCGCCAGCGGCTGCGGCTCGTGGACGAGGAAGCCGAGACGCAGGTGGTGGCGCACGAGCGCCGCCACGTGCGCGCGCAGGCGCTCGCTGGTGCGCAGGCGCCCGAGCACCTCCCGGGCGAGCTGTGCCCCGCGCACGTCGTGCCCGATGAACGTCACGCGCCCGTCCGCGGGCCTGACCTCGCGGGTCAGGGGCTTGGCGGCGTCGTGCAGAAGCGCGCCCCAGCGCAGCGCCTCGCCGCGCGTCAGCTCGTCCGCGAGCGGCTCCGCGAGCAGCAGCTCGATCTCGGCGCGGTGCGGGGCGATGCACGCGTCGAGCTCGGCGTCAGGGGCGCTCGCGCCGCTCATGCCGCTCGTCAGCTCGACGGCTCGGTCGAGCACCTCGAGCGTGTGGCCGTAGACGTCGAAGTGGTGAAAGCGGCTCTGCTCGACGCCCCGCAGCGCGTCGAGCTCCGGCAGCACCACGGCGGTGGCACCGAGCTGATCCATCAACCCGAGACCCCGCCGAGGCTCGCGCGCGGCGATGATCCGTCGCAGCTCCATGAACACGCGCTCGGCCGACACGCCGCCCAGCGCGAGCGCGTGCGCGGCGGCGCTGCGGATGGTGTCCTCGTCGGGCGCCAGGTCGAGCTCCACCGCCAGGCGCACGAGCCGCAGCACGCGCAGCGGGTCGGCGCTGAAGGCGGTGCGGGCCGGCCATCCGCAGCCGCCGCGCCCGCAGATCGGCCGCGCCACCGAGCGGGTCGATCAACCCTCCGCCATCGATCGGCTCGGCGATCGCGTTGACGGTGAAGTCCCGTAGCGCCAGATCGGCCTCGATCGTCTCGACCACGCAACGGCTCGACATCGACCTGCCAGGCGTGCTCGCGCGCGACCACCCGCCACGCGCCGAGATCCTCCGACAGCGTGAAGCACGCAGCACCGCGCGCTGTGCGCGCGATCGCGCGCGCAGCCTCGGCGGGGTCGCCGTCGACGACGACGTCCACGTCCGCGGTCGGCCTCGCCAGCAGACGATCGCGCATCGCGCCGCCGACCAGCCAGGCCCGCGTGCCCGCCAGCGCCGCGCGGGCCACGTCGAGGCCAGTGTTCATCGCCAGCTCGGCGTCCGCCGTCCGAGATCGCTCGCTGCGGGCGAAGCCGCCTCGATCGCGGTGCCGTCACGGTGGTAGAGCCGCGGCACGCGCGGCGTGAGCGCACAGCTGATCTCGTAGTTGATCGTGTCCAGCCGCCGCGCGACCTCCTCGGCGGTGATCCGCTCGCTGCCCTGGATGCCGATCAGGATCGCACGCTCGCCGCGCAGTCGCTCCGCGGTCGCGCGTCTGGACCGAGGTCGACCGTGATGCTGTCCATGCTGACAGTGCCGACCAGCGGGTAGCGGTGACCGCCGATCAGCACGTCGGCGTTGTTGGACAGGCCGCGCCGCCAGCCGTCGCCGTAGCCGATCGGCAGCACGCCGATATAGGTGTCGTCGCTCGGCGACGAACTGCCGTCCGTAGCCGGCGCTCTCCCCGGCCCGACACGGCTTGACCTCGGCGACGTAGGAGCTCAGCTCGAGCGCGGGCTCGAGCGCCCGCGCCGCAGGGTCACGCCGAACGGGTCCATGCCGTAGATCGCGATTCCGCAGCGCACCATGTCGAACTGAGCCTCGGGCTCGCGCAGCGTCGCGGCGCTGTTGGCCGCGTGGACGATGACCTCGGGATGGTCTGCCTTGACCGCGCGCGCCCAGCGCGTGAACGCGCTCGAGCTGGCCGGCGAAGAAGCCGTCGTCCTTGAGCTCGTCGGCGGTGGCGAAGTGCGTCATCAGCGCCGGCCAGGCTCGACGTCCGGGGTCTGCGCGGCGGCGCGCCGCCACGCGCGAGGCCTCGGCCGGGTCGCGCGTGCCGAGCCGACCCATGCCGGTGTCGAACTTGACGTGCACGCGTCCGCCGCCCGCAGCCGCGACCGCCCGCAGGTAGCGTCTCGTTCCACACGACCACGTCGGCGTCCGCCGCGAGCGCCTCGCTCAGCTCCGGCAGGCTGAGCGCGACCCATCACGAGCACGCGCACGTCGCGCAGCCCGGCCTCGCGCAGCTCGTGCGCCTCGCGCGGCGTCGGCGACGCGCCAGCCAGCTCGCGCCGCCGGCGAGCGCCGCGCGGGCGCTCTGCACCGCGCCGTGGCCGTAGCCGTCGGCCTTGACGACGGCGCACAGCGCTGTCCTCGCGTGCAGCTCGCGTGCGCAGGCGCGCACAGTTGCGCTCGATCGCGGCGACGTTGACGCTCGCCTGCGCTCTGCGCAGGCCAGCGCCATGTCGCTCGCGCGGACCGAGCTGGACTGCTCGCCATGCCCCGCGCCCTGCCTCGCTGCTGAGCGCCGCCGCCTCGCAGCCGCGCCGCCCGCTTGTCGCGCATCCGTGCGCGGCCCGCCCGCGAGCGTGCCGCAGGCAGCGCCGCGATCACGTCGGTGGCGATCACGCCCTCGGCCGCGCCCGACCCGGCGCGCTGCCTCGCGCCCGGCCTCGGCGTGCAGCCACACGCCGGCGGCGGCGGCGGCGAACGCATCCAGACCCTGGGCGAGCAGCGCCGCGATCACGCCGGTGAGCACGTCGCCGGTGCCAGCCGTGGCGAGTGCGGGGCTGCCGCCCGGGCTGACCGCCACGCGCCCGTCCGGGGTCGGCGATCAGCGTGTCGTCGCCCTTCAGCACGACCACCGCGCGCGCCTGCTCCGCGGCCGCGCGCGACGTGGCGCAGACGTTCGCGCTCGATCTCGGCGCTGTCGAGCTCGAGCAGGCGCCCGAGCTCGCCGGCGTGGGGCGTCAGCACCGTCGGCGCGGTCCGTCGCGCGCAGGTCGGCGAGCCGCCCGGCATGTGCGTTCAGGCCGTCGGCGTCGAGCACCATCGCGACCGTGGCCTGCGCGCGCGAGCGCGCGCGCGCAGGCGAACGCGCCGTCGGCTGCGCCCGAGGCCTGGGCCCGAGCGCGAGCGCGCCGCCGCGGCCGCTCGCCTCGAGCACGCCGGCGACCGCCTGCGGCGGTCAGGGCGCCGTCGTCGTCGGGCAGGCCGCGTGTCATCATCTCCGGAGTTCCAGCACCGGCGATCGAGCTCCTGCAGCGAGGCGGGCACGCACGCCGTCACGTATCCGGCCCCTGCGCGCATGCTCGCCTGCGCGGCCATCTGCGGCGCGCCGGTGAGACCGCGCGAGCCCCCGACGACGAGCACGTGCCCAGATGTGAACTTCGTCGCCCGCGCGTCTCTGCGCGGCAGCTGCTCGAGCACGCTCGGATCGATCAACCCGATCGACGCGCCGCCGGGGGCGCCACGTGGGATGCCGATGTCGAGTACCTGCACCTCGCCCGCGTGGGCCTTGCCGGGGTTGATCCAGAGTCCCGGCTTGGCGGCGTGGAAGGTGACGGTCAGCGATGCGCGCACGGCGGCGCCGCGAACGACGCCGGTCGACGCGTCGACGCCGCTCGGCACGTCGACGCTGACGACGGGCGCGCCGGCGGCGTTGATCGCTGCGATCGCCGCCGCGACGGCACCGCGGGGCTCGCCCTCGAAGCCGGTGCCGAGCAGCGCGTCGATGACGCTTGCGTGCGCGCCGAACAGCTCTGGCGCAGCCTTCGGCGTCTCCTGCCCGTCGTCGTGCGGCTTCCACGCCGTACCGTCCAGGCGCACCGGGGGCGTGCCGGGGAGACGTTCGAGGTTCGCGCGTGCGTCGCCCGTCAGCTCTGTCGGCGCCGTGACGCACACGACCGCCACGGGCCGGGCGGTCTCACGCAGCAGGCGCGCCGCGACAAGGCCGTCGCCGCCGTTGTTGCCCTTGCCGCAGGCGACCGTCACAGGGCCGTCCGGGCGCGAGGCGCTCGACGCGCCCGTGCGACGCCGGCTCCTGCACGCTCCATCAGCTCGAGGCTCGCGACCCCGCGTTCGTCGATCGCCCAGCGGTCGACCGCACGCATCGTCTCGGCGTCGGGAAGCGGGACGAGCCAGGCAGGTAGCGAGTTCACCACCGGCGATGCTAGATGGTCCCCCGACGGAGGGCTACTCGACCGTGACCGTCTTGGCGAGGTTGCGCGGCTGGTCGACGTTCAGGCCGCGGCCGCGGGCGATCTCGTAGGCGAGCAGCTGCAGCGGGATCACGGCGAGGATCGGCTGCAGCATCCAATCCGTCACGGGCACCGCGATCGTTGCCGTCGGCGTGAGCTTGCACCGCGTCGTCGCCGGCGGTCGTGATGGCGATCACGCGCGCGCCGCGAGCGCGCGCCTCCTGGATGTTGGAGATGAGCTTCTCGAGCACCGGCGAGCGCGTGGCGACGCACACGACCGGCGTGGCCTCGTCGAGCAGCGCGATCGGCCCGTGCTTCATCTCGCCGGCGGCGTATGCGTCGGTCGAGATGTAGGAGATCTCCTTGAGCTTCAGCGCACCCTCGAGCGCCACCGGCAGGCCGATGTGGCGGCCGATGTAGAGGAAGAACTCGGCGTCGCCAGCATGTCTTCGCGACCTCGCGCGTGTGTTCGTCGACAGCCGCCGATCAGCTCGTCGATGCAGTGCGGCAGGCGCTTCAGCTCGGAGACGAGCTCGCGCGATCCGCGCCGGCGCGAGCGTGCCGCGCAGCTCCGCCAGGCGCAGGCCGAGCAGATACATGACGGCGACCTGGCACACGAACGTCTTCGTCGCGGCGACGCCGATCTCCAGACCGGCGCGCGTGTAGAGGACGCCGTCGGCCTCGCGCGTGGCCTGCGAGCCGACGGTGTTGGTGATCGCAAGCACGCGTCGCGCCGCGCGCACGCGCGAGGCGCATCGCCGCGAGCGTGTCGGCCGTCTCACCGGACTGGGAGATCCCGATCACGAGATCGCCCGGCCCGACGACCGGGTTGCGGTAGCGGTACTCGGAGGCGATGTCGAGCTCGACCGGCAGCCGCGCCCACTCCTCGATCGCGTAGCGACCGATCAGTCCGGCGTGGTAGGCGGTGCCGCAGGCGACGATCACGATCCGCTGCACACCGGCGAGAATCGCCTCGTCCAGCGCCCCCGGCTCGTCGAGGTCGACGCCGTCGCCGCGGGCGGTGCGGTCGGCGATCGTCTCCGCGACGGCGTCGGCCTGTTCGTGGATCTCCTTCAGCATGAACGTCTCGTAGCCGCCCTTCTCGGCGGTCTCCTCGATCCCAGTCGATGGTTTCGACGGTGCGCTCGACGGGCTCGCCGGCGGCGGTGGTGATCTGCACGCCGTCGGGGCGCAGCACGACGATCTCGCCGTTCTCCAGTACTGCACGCGCCGCGTCTGCGCCAGGAACGCCGGCACCGCCGAGGCGACGAACTGCTCGCCGTCGCCGCGACCGACACCAGCGGACACTCCTTGCGCGCTCCGACGAGCAGCTCGGGCTCGTCGAGGCTCATCGCGACGAAGGCGTAGTGACCCTCGAGCTGCGCGTACGCGGCACGGACGGCGTCGACGAGGTCGCCGGCGTAGCGCGTCGGCGATCAGGTGCGCGATCACCTCGGCGTCGGTCTCGGAGGTGAAGACGCTGCCGTTCGCGATCAGGCGCTGCTTGAGCGTCACGTAGTTCTCGACGATCCCGTTGACGACGACGTGGACGCGGTCGCCGCTGTCGTAATGCGGGTGGGCGTTCTCCTCGCTCACGCGACCGTGTGTCGCCCAGCGTGTGTGGCCGATCCCGGTTCGCGCCGGCGCCCGCGCCTCGGCCAGCACGGCGGCGGCGACCCCGCTTTCGTGTGTCGCCTGCGCGTGATGCGTCGAGCTTGGCGCGAAGCGCGTCGAGGTTGCCGACCGCGCGCACGGCCTCGATCCGCTCGTCGGCGATCAGCGAGATCCCCGCGGAGTCATAACCGCGGTACTCGAGCTTGCTGCAGGCCGGCGAGCAGCAGCCCTTGGGCGGGACGGGAGCCGACGTAGCCAACGATGCCGCACACGCGGTCGAAGATACCAGCGGTCTGGACGGTCGCTAGGCGAGCTCGCGCTCGACGAGCGCGACCAGGCGTCCGCACAGCTGTTCGGCCTCCTCGTCGGTGGGCGCCTCGACCATCACCCGCACCAGCGGCTCGGTGCCGCTCGCGCGCACGAGCACGCGCCCGCGTCCCCGGAGCTCCAGCTCGGCGGCCCGCACGGCCGCGTCGAGCTCATGCGCTTGCGCGAGCGCGCCGCGGTCGCGGACGCGGACGTTGACCAGACGCTGCGGGAGCTTCGACATCGCGTCGCGCTCGCTGAGATCCGCTGCCGGCGAGCGCCTCGAGCGTCAGCAGCGCGCTGGCGATGCCGTCGCCGGTGCGGTTGAAGCCCATGTCGATGATGTGGCCGGACTGCTCGCCGCCGAGCGTCCAGCCGCGCGCACGCAGCTCCTCGAGCACGTAGCGGTCGCCGACCTGGGTGGTGCCGACGAGCGACCCCCGCGCGCTCCATCGCCGCGTGGAAGCCGTAGTTGGTCATCACCGTCACGGCGACACCGTCGCCGTCCAGGCGCCCGGCGTCGCGCAGATGCAGCGTCGCCAGCGCCAACAGCTCGTCGCCGTCGACCACCACCCCGCGACGGTCGACCGCAAGCACCCGATCGCCGTCGCCGTCGAACGCGAAACCGAGCGCGTGCCCGCCGGCGAGCACCGCGCGCGCGAGCTCCTCGACGTGCGTGGAGCCGCAGCCGTCGTTGATGTTGCGCCCGTCGGGTGTGTCGGCGATCACCGTGACACGCGCGCACCGAGGCGTCTGAAGATCTCGGGCGCGACCTGGTAGGTGGCGCCGTTGGCGCAGTCCAGCAGCACGTCGAGCGCCGTGGAGGGCGAGCTCGCGAAAGCGCGTGTGCAGCTCGCGCAGGTAGTCCTCGGGCGCGCCACGCAACTCGCGGATACGCCCGATCGCCGGCGCGTCGCCGGCGGCGCCATCGGGTGTCTCCAGCTCACGCTCGATCGCAAGCTCGGACTCGTCGGAGAGCTTGTAGCCGTCGCCGGCGAAGAACTTGATCCCGTTGTCGCGATAGGGATTGTGCGAGGCCGACAGCACGACCGCAAGGTCGAAGCCGTAGCGACCGACCAGCAGCGGCGCCGCGGGGGTCGGCAGCACGCCGCCGAGCAGCGCATCGCCGCCGGCCGCGCTTACCCCGGCGGCGAGCGCCGCCTGCAGCATCTCACCCGACTCGCGCGTATCGCGCACGATCAGCACCTGCGGGCGCTGCACGCCGGTGTTGCGGGTCGCAGCGCGCCCGAGCGCGAGCGCGAGCTCGGCGGTCAGGAGCTCGCCGGCGACGCCGCGAACGCCGTCGGTCCCGAACAGCTTGCGGGTCATACCGATGGATGGGGCACGAAGCGCTCCGGCGCTAGCGCTTGGAGAACTGCGGACGCTTGCGCGCCTTCTTCAGGCCGGCCTTCTTGCGCTCCTTGGCGCGCGAGTCGCGCGTCAGGAAGCCCCTGCGCTTGAGCTCGCCGCGCAGGTTCGGGTCGGCCTCCAGCAGCGCGCGCGAGACGCCGTGGCGCAGCGCGCCGGCCTGCGCGGAGATGCCGCCGCCGTGCAGCCGCGCGACGACGTCCATGCGGTCCTGGTAGCCGACGGTCTCCAGCGGCTGGCGGATGTTGCGCTGCAGCGTCAGTCGCGGGAAGTGCTCCTCGAGCGTGCGCCCGTTGACGAGGTAGCTGCCGCTGCCCGGCCGCAGCGTCACGCGCGCGATCGCCGTCTTGCGCTTGCCGGTGGCGCGGTAGCGGGCGCCGGAGGCGAGGTCGATGGCGGCGGTCGCGATCGGCTCGGCGAGCACCTCCTCGCGGTCGTCCTCCTCGCCCTGTGACTCCTCGCCGTCGTCCTCCACGGCGTAGGGGTCAACCGCGTAGGTGTCCTCGTAGCCCTCGCTGCGACCCAGCGGGTCGACGCCCTCGGGCACGATGTCGACCTCCAGGTGGGCGCCCGGCACCGCCGGTTTCTCGCGCGGTGCGGCCTCGTCCTCCTGTGCGTCTGCGTCCTCAGCCTGTGCCGGCTGCTGCTGGGCCTGTGGGGTCTCCGGTGGCGCATCCGCGGCCTGCGGGCTCGGCGCGGGCTCGCCGCTCGCTGGCACCTGCGTCTGCTCATCCGGCGTCGCCTCGGCGTCCGGCTGGACCTCCTCGGCGCTCTCAGGTTGCTCGGCGTCGGCCATCAGGCCTCGATCTCCAGGGGTTGCGGTTTCTGCGCCACATGCGGATGCTCGGGCCCGGCGTAGATCTTCAGCTTGGTGATCTGCTTGCGGGCGAGGCGATTGCGGGGCATCATGCCCTTGACGGCCAGCCTGATGATCTCCTCAGGGCGCTTGCGCGAGCATCTCCTCGAAAGTACGCGAGCGCAGGCCGCCGGGGTAGCCGGAGTGGCGGTAGTAGCGCTTGTCCTTGCGCTTGTTGCCGGTGACGTGGATCTTCTCCGCGTTGACCACCACCACGAAGTCGCCGGTGTCGATGTGCGGCGTGTACTCGGGCTTGCGCTTACCGCGCAGCACGTCCGCGATCTGCGTCGCCAGACGCCCGAGCGTCTTGCCGTTGGCGTCTACCAACAGCCAGTTGCGCTCGCGGTCGGTCGGCTTCGCTACGTAGGTCTTTGCGGAGGGGGCCATGGCGTGAAAAAGGCCACGCGTCAGCGCGGCGGAGTCGAACACTATAGGCCAACTGGCGCCAGCAGGCGGAGTCGCGATAGAGCGCGACTCAGGGGGCCGGATCGTCGTTCCTCGCAAGGACGCAGAGAGCGAAGCTGCTTCGTACGCGAGCGACCGAGGACGCCGCGAGGGGCGTCGAGGCGGTCACCTGGGTTACTCCCACTCGATGGTGCCGGGGGGCTTCGAGGTAATGTCGAGCACCACGCGGTTGACCTCGCGCAGCTCGTTGATCATGCGCGAGGCGACGTCTCGAGCAGGTCATAGGGCAGGCGCGCCCAGTCGGCGGTCATCGCGTCGTCGCTGGTGACCGCGCGGACGACGACCACGTAGCCGTAGGTGCGCTCGTCACCCTGCACGCCCACGGTGCGCACGTCCGGGAGCACGCAGAAGGACTGCCACAGCTCGCGGTACAGGCCGGCCTTGCGGATCTCCTCCTGGAGGATGTGGTCGGCCTCGCGCAGCACGTCCAGGCGCTCCTTGGTGGCTTCTCCGCCGACGACCCGGATCGCGAGCCCTGGCCCTGGGAAGGGCTGGCGCCAGACGAGCCGCTCGGGCAGGCCGAGCTCGGCCCCGACCGCGCGGACCTCGTCCTTGAACAGCGCGCGCAGCGGCTCGACGAGCTCGAACTGCAGGTCATCAGGCAGCCCGCCGACGTTGTGGTGGGACTTGATCGTCGCTGCGCCGGTGCCACCGCCGGACTCGATCACATCCGAGTAGAGCGTCCCCTGCACGAGGAAGCGGGCGGGGTGGGCATCCTCGGAATCGCCGCCGCTCACGTCGGCGAGCTTTCCGGCCTCCTCCTCGAACACGCGGATGAACTCTGCGCCGATCGCCTTGCGCTTGGCCTCGGGGTCGCTGACGCCCTTGAGCTTGTCGAGGAAGCGGGTCTCGGCGTCGACCGCCACGAGCGGCACCTTGAAGGTGTCGCGGAAGGTTTTCACGACCTGCTCGCCCTCTTCCTTGCGCATCAGCCCGTGGTCGACGAACACGCACGTCAGCTGCTCGCCGACGGCGCCGTGCACCAGCAGCGCGGCCACGGAGGAGTCGACACCGCCGGAGAGCCCGCAGATCACGCTGCCCTCCCCCACCTGCTCGCGGATCCGTCGAACTTGTTCCTCGACGATCGACGCCGGCGACCACGTCAGCTCGCACCCGCAGATCTCCGTCAGAAAGCGTGTCAGGATCTCCTGTCCGTACGGGGTGTGGACGACCTCCGGGTGAAACTGGATGCCGTAGATGCCGCGCTCGCTTGACTCTACGGCGGCAACAGGCGAGCTGCTCGACGACGCGAGCGCAGTGAAGCCCGCGGGCGCCTCGTAGACGGTGTCGCGGTGGGACATCCAGCACGTCTGCTCGCGTGGCAGGCCGGCAAGCAGCACACCTGCCTCGGTGACGTGCAGGTCCGAGCGACCGAACTCGCCCACCTCAGCCTGCTCGACGCGCCCGCCGAGCGTGTGCACGAGCAGCTGCATGCCGTAACAGATGCCCATCACCGGCACCCCAAGCTCCAGCAGGCCGAGCTCGAGCGGCGGCGCTCCGTCGGCGTACACCGACGCCGGCCCGCCCGAGAGGATGATCCCGCGCGGTTTGCGCGCAGCGACCTCATCGAGCGACACGTGGTGGGGCAGCAGCTCGCTGAACACGCCGCAGTCGCGTACCCGGCGGGCGATCAGCTGCGAGTACTGCCCGCCGTAGTCGAGCACCACGATCTCGTCGGTCTTCGTCGGCGACGCCGACGTCCTCTTGGCCGATGGAGACTGATCGTCCACGGGCTCCGTCAGAGGCGTTCCCGACGAGGCTGGCAAGGACGCAGTAAGCGTGGCGTACCGATCGGAGCTCGATGAGATCTCCGATCGGCCAGCACGCGAGCGATCGAGGACGCCGCCAAACGAAGCCGGGGACGACTCTGACGGCTCAGTCATCGACGAGGGCGGCTACCTTCCCGTTCGTCGCGCCCATTCCGACACCCTGATCGCGCTGCAGCGCCTTGCCCTCGGTCTGCAACGACGGCGCTACGACGACCTCGGCGCGATTGAACTCCGCGAGGTCCTTGTGGCCGCAGGTCGCCATCGAGGTGCGCAGACCGCCGAACAGGTTGAACGTCCCGTCGTTCTCGCGCGCCGGCCCGACGAGGATCTCTTCGAGCGTCCCGTTCTGGGTGGTGGCCACGCGCGCGCCGCGCGGCAGGCTCGGATGGAAGGTCGCCATCCCCCAGTGAAAGCCGCGGCCCGGAGCCTCGTATGCGCGGGCGAGCGGCGAGCCGATCATCACCGCATCGGCGCCCAGGGCGATCGCCTTGGACACGTCGCCGCCGTTGCGCATGCCGCCGTCGGCGATCACCTGGCAGTACTCGCCGGTCTCGAGCATGTGCGTCGAGCGCGCGTGCGCTACGTCGGCGATCGCCGTCGCCTGCGGCACACCGATGCCGAGCACGCCGCGCGTCGTGCACGCGGCCCCCGGCCCTACGCCCACGAGCACGCCCGCGGCTCCGGTGCGCATCAGGTGCAGGCCTGTGTGGTAGGAGGCGCAGCCGCCGACCACCACCGGCACTTCGAGGCTGGGGATGAACTCCTTCAGGTTCAGCGGCTCGGAGACGGTCGAGACGTGTTCGCCGGAGACGACGGTCCCCTGGATCACGAGCACGTCGAGACCGGCATCCATCGCGATCTCGTGGTAGGCGAGCACCCGCTGCGGAGTCAGCGAGGCGGCGACGACGACTTTCTGCTCCTTGATCTCCCGAATCCGCTGCGCGATCAGCTCCGGCTTCACGGGCTCGCGATAGATCTCCTGCATCTCGCGTGTGGCGAGGTCCTTCGGCAGTAGCGCGATCCGCTCGAGCTGCTCCTCGGCGTCCTCATAGCGCGTGAAGATGCCCTCGAGGTTCAGCACAGCGAGGCCGCCGAGGCGGCCGATGATGCCGGCGCTCTCCGGCGAGACGACGCCGTCCATCGCCGAGGCGAGCATCGGCAGCTCGAACTGGTAGGGCCCGAGCTTCCAGGAGATGTCAATGTCGTCGGGGTCGCGCGTGCGCCGCGAGGGCACGATCGCGATGTCGTCGAAGCCATAGGCCCGACGGCCCTTCTTGCCGCGTCCAATCTCTATCTCCATCGCTGCATCCTCGCATTCCTGGCGGACACCCCGTCACTGCAAACGGGCCACTTCCCCCCGCGTCCGGCGGCGCCGGAGGGGCTCCGAAGGGGCACCTTCATGGGCTTGTGGGCAGCGCGGCTCAACTGTCGCTGAGCATAGCAATCGCCTCCCTCGCGCTAATGCCCTCGGATATGCTCGAATGACATGAACGACGGGATCCACACACGTTATGAGCCGGACGCGATCGAGACGCGTCGCCAGGCGGCGTGGCGCGAGCGCGACGCGTTCAAGACGCCGCCGCTGATCGACGAGCAGACGCCGATCTACGTCAAGCCCTCGGCGCCGTTCACCTCGGGCAACATCCACATCGGGCACGTGCGCAGCTACTCGATCGGCGACGCCTACGCACGCTTCCGCCGCGCACGCGGAGACGCCGTCCTGTTCGCGTTCGGGTTCGACGCGTTCGGCCTGCCGGCCGAGCTCGGCGCGATCGCCGGCGGCGAGCCGCCGAGCGAGTGGGTCAGCCGCTGCGCCGAGCACATGACCGGTCAGCTGCAGCGCCTGGGCTTCTCGTTCGACTGGGAGCGCTCGTTCCTGAGCTCCGACCCGATCATGTACCGCTGGTCGCAGTGGCTGTTCCTGACGCTGCTCGACGCCGGCCTGATCTACCGCGGCACCGCCAACGTCGACTGGTGCGACACCTGTCACACGACGCTCGCGTCGATCCAGGTCGAGCCCGGTGGCACCTGCTGGCGCTGCCACGGGCCGGTGCGCCTGATCCAGCTGCCGCAGTGGTTCCTGCGGATCAGCGCCTACACAGAGGAGAACGATCACCGTCTGGCCGAGCTCGCCGCCGGCGGCAAATGGGACGACGTCGCGCTCGCCTCCCAGGAGATCGTGCTCGGCCGCGTCGACGGCGTCGAGCTCGACCTGACCCGGCCCTCCGGCCCGGGGGTGGGCGGCGATCGCGAGCAGCTGACCGTCTTCACCCCGCACGCGGACGCGCTCGCGGACGCGCGCTTCGTGCTCATGTCCCCGCGTCACCCCGAGGCGGACGCATGGGCGTTGGCGCCACACGTCAGCGAGCAGCTCGAGCAGCTGCGATCCGGCGGCTGGGAGCGCAGCTCTCGCGAGGCGGAGACGATCCCGGTGATCGACACCGGGCGCGTGCTCATCGCCCCCGACGGATCAAGGCTGCCGGTGCTCGTCTCGCCGCTCGTGGACTCGCGCTTCGGACCGACAGTCGTCTTGGGCATCCCCTCGCGCGACCGCACCGACGAGGTGATCGCGCGCCGGCTCGGCTTCGACGTGACCGAGGCCGCGGGCGAGCTCGAGGCGAACGAGGCGAACGGCACAAACGGGGATCGCCGCGGCGACAGTACGCCCGCCTCCCATGGCGGGCGCCCAGCGGTGCGCTACCGCGCCTACGACTTCACGATCTCGCGCCAGCGCTCATGGGGCACGCCGATTCCGATCGTCTACTGCGAGCAGTGCGGCACGGTGCCGGTGCCGCGCGAGCAGCTGCCGGTGCTGCTGCCGCTGGACCTGCGCCCGACCGGCACCGGCAACCCGCTGGCGGAGCTCGAGCAGTTCGTGCAGACGAGCTGCCCGTCCTGCGCCGGTCCGGCACAGCGTGAGACGGACACGCTCGACTGCCACTTCGACGCCCTGTGGCTGTGGATCCCGGCGACCGTTCCGCCCGAGGACCGCGAGGACTCGCTCGAGGAGATCTTCGCGCTTACGGATCTACGCCAGTGGCTTCCCTCCGAGCGCCTGGTCGCGGGCTCCGACAGCGGCAACTTCGTCTTCGACCAGCGCATCATCACGAAGGCGTTGCGCGATATCGGCCCGCTGGCGTTCCTCGCGGACGGCGAGCCGTTCGCCGGCTGCCTGTTTCACGAGATGGTCACGGCGGACGGACGCAAGATGAGCAAGCATCTCGGCAACGTGGTCGACCCCGACGAGCTGGTCGCGCGCTATGGCGCCGACACCGTGAGGTTGGCCGTGCTGTATGCGGCGAGCCCGCAGAAGTCACTGAACTGGAGCGACTCGGCGGTGCTGCGCTGCAGCAGGTTCCTGACGCAGGTGTGGGAGTGCTCGCACGCGATGCTCGCGCGCCAGGCAGCCGCGGGCGCCGAGGCGCAGCGGCCGCCAGGAACCCTCGCGGGGGCTGACGGCGAGGAGCCCGAGAGAGACACCACCGAGCACCTGCGTTTGAAACTGTCGCAGTGGTGCGAGGCTGGTGTGGGACGCATCACCGAGGACATGGCGAGCCTGGAAATGCACAGTGCTGTACGCAACGTGATGCGGCTGTTCGACCGCATCAAGGACTTCGAGAAACGGGTCGTGGCGCGCGAGGGGGAGCTGAGCGGCGCCAACCTCGACGCGCTCGTCGAGGCGCTGGGCGTGCTCGCCCAGGTGCTTGGGCCGTTGGCGCCGCACCTCGCCGAGGAGCTGTGGATCGCCTTCGGTCACGATGTGCGCATCGCACAGACGCCGTGGCCGGGCGTATCGTTGCCGGTGCGCGCATGAGCACCCACACCGCACAGAGTCCTGCCCACGCATCCAGGCAGCGGACGCGCTCGTGCGCGACCGCCCTCGCCTGCCACCGCTGCGACCACAGCTATCCGCTCGAGGACGCGATCTTCGCGTGTCCTGACTGTGGCAAGGGTCTCGACGTCGTCTACGACTACGAGCTCGCCGCGCGCCACTTCAGCGAGGTGCCGAGCACAGAGCGTCCCCAGAACATCTGGCACTTCGAGGAGCTGCTGCCGATCGTGGACGCCTCGGCGCAGGCTCGCGTCGGACGCCACTCCGGCTACACGCCGTTGATCCGCGCAGATCGGCTCGGCGCTGAGCTGGGCCTCAGCAACCTGTATCTGAAGGACGACTCGAGCAACCGGCCGAGCCTCTCCTACAAGGACCGCGTCGTCTCGATGTCGGTGGCGCGCCTGCTCGAGCGCGGCGGCACCGAGATCGGCTGCGTCTCCACCGGCAACGTCGGCACGGCCGTCGCCTCGATGGCCGCCAAGGCGGGAGTGGACGCCTACATCTTCTACCCCAACCGGCTCGAGGACACGAAGGCGCGCGCGTGCATGGCGCTCGGCGCGAAGGTGTGTCAGGTAGAGGGCAACTACGACGAAGCCAACAAGCGCTGCCGTGAACTGGCGGAAAGCACGGGCATGGACTTCGCCAACATCACGCTGCGGCCGTTCTACGCCGAGGGCGCGAAGACGGCGGCGTTCGAGATCGTCGAGCAACTCGAGTGGCAGGCGCCCGATCACATCGTCACCGCGGCCGCCGGCGGCACCCTGTCCTCGCGTCTGCACAAGGGGCTGCTCGAGCTGCAGCTGCTGGAGCTCGCCGAGACCGAGGCGACCCGCATCCACGTCGCCCAGCCGAGCGGCTGCAACCCGATCGCCACGGCGATCGTCGCCGAGGAGGCGGAGATCCACGCAGTGACACCCGAGACTGCGGCGCATTCGCTGGCGATCGGCAACCCGGGCGACGGGTATCTGGTCATCGATGCGGTGCTGAAACGCGGCGGCACCGGCGGCTTCGCCAGCGATCCGGAAATCTTTGCGGGCATCGACCTGCTCGCCGCGACCGAGGGTCTTTTGACCGAGCCGGCCGGTGGCACCACGGTCGCCGTCCTCGAGAAACTCGCCGCCGCGGGTCGCTTCGCGCCGGATGACGTGATCGTCGCGATCATCACCGGAAACGGGCTGAAGACGCTCGACGATCACCCGCAGAAGCCGTGGCCGGCGAAGGTCGACTGCGAGCTCGAAGCGATGACCGCGGCGCTGGGCGAGCTCAAGCGTGGCGGCACGCTCGTCGACAGCGCGCGCGAACAGCTGCACATCTGACGCCGATCACGACAGCTCGCCGGCGGCAGGGCGGGTATAAACAGGCACACGATGGCAAGTCCATTCGCATCGCCCCAGGAGTTCCACGACGTGATCGATCGGCTGTTCCGGATCATGAGCGAGGATCCGGAGATCGGCCCGAAGCTGCGCGCGGCGGACGTGCCGCGCCGGTTCGAGTTCGACGACGTCGATCTGGTCTTGAACGTGCGCTCCGGCCGACCTGAGGAGCAGTCGAACCTCGCGTGGGAGTGGAGCGACGAAGTCGGCTGGTCACCGAAGGTCCGGATGACGATGTCCTCCAAGACAGCCAACCGCCTCTTCCAGGGCCGCGAAAACTTCGTCTACGCGATCGCGCGACGCCGCGTCAAGACCAGTGGCGACCTCAAAGCGGCGCTCGAGCTGATCCCGATCACCAAGCCGATCTACGAGCGCTTCCGCAGCCTCGTGACGGAGGAGTACCCCCACCTGCGTGCCTAACCGCTACCGAACGGCACCAGTCCGTCGCCGAGGCTCGCTGCGAGCTCGAGCGGCCTGGCGAGGCCGGCAAAGACGACGCCTGCGGCGGCGCGCGGTTCACCCGAGGCACGATACAGCTCGCTGTCAGAGGCGGTCCCAGCGGCGCACGGCACTTCCGTGTCGGCGCCGGCCATGAAGCCGTAGTAGAAGACGTGCGTCGGAGCGACCGCGGGGATCAGGTCGTCGACGAGGTAGGAGGCGTCAGCTGCCTGCTGCGCTTCGCCGCGCATTTGACCGTGCGCGCAGTAATACGCTCCGATCTCGGTGAACCAGATCTGAGCGTCCGCGCCGTGGTCTGGCAACACCTGCTCGAAGCTGAGAACCGATACGTCGCTGTGCGCCTTCACCGCGCGGTAGGGGTGGATGCCCCAGATGGCCGGCGAGAACGAGAGCGCGCTGATGTAGGCGTGCTCGTAGCCCGGTAGCGACCGAGCGTCTTCGAAGTCACCCGCGATCAGCTGGCAGCCGCTGTGCTCGCAGACCGTCCGCGCCCAGTTTGCGATTTCGCCGGCTTTTGCCGGAGGCTCGTCGCCCTGGTTGTTCGGCTCGTTCCACGCCTCGACGTAGCTCACCGGCGCTTGGACCTGGTCCGCCTGCCCAATGAGCCGTTCGAGTTCGCGCCGATATTCGCCCGCCGCGTCCGGATAGGCGTCGTTGTAGCTGGTGAGCGCAAGGACTGGCGCGAGACCGAGACTTCGAACGTCCTGTAGCCACGCTTCGAACCGTTCTCGGTAGTCACCGTGCGCGTTCGCGCCATTGCTTGCTTCGGCCATCGCGTTCCACTGCACGACGTAGCGGGCCAGAGCGATCTGCCCGACCCAGCTCACACGGAAGAAGCTCGCGAAGGAACTGTCAGCGAAGGAGCCGTTCCAAGCCGGGAGACTCTGATCGGAGATGCCGTCGATATACGTGGTCGCGGCGTTGGCCGTGGCGGGCATCAGAACGAGGCACACGGCGAGCACGAGTACACCCCGCCCGAATGCTGTCGACGCTCGGAGTGCCCGGGTCAATCTCAATCGGCTGCGCTCGGAGTGAGCCAATGCCTCGAACATAGAGGAAGCCGGCTGCATACAGCTATCCGGCGGATGTCTTTTATGCCATACGCCAGTCTGTCGCTTGTCTAGCGTCAACTCGCAAGAGTGTGCGCGCATGGGCGCCGATCCGAATGACGCGTACAGGGCTGGCATTACGAACTATCTCAAGGCCCTCGGGCAGAACGACGCTGCACCTCGTGGCACATGCGCTCGATGTCACCTTGAATGACCTCGCCAGAGGGCTTCCGGTGCCGCCGCAGCACGATCTGTGGGGAAACTACAAGCGCGTTGAAGGCGCGCCGCCGGAGCGCATGAACTCGTGAACGTTGGTAGCCCGCACGAGCTCGAACCCACGAGGGGTTATGTGCCAAGCGTTGGAGGCGCCGCGATTCTGGCCGAGCCCGCGGTTCTCGATCAGAGCTAGCCGCTCCAACCGCGACAGCAGCTTCGATATCTGGCCCTGGTCGGTGATACCGGATTCTTCAGCGACTGTGCGGTTGTTCACGCCGGGCTGCTCACAGATGGCATCGAGCACCCTGATCGTGCGGTGAGTGAGGCGAAAGTTCACGTCGCCCAGCGGCTCTCGGTGGCGTCGTGTGTCGGGTGCTTTCTGACGTGGCTTTTGCGCCGGCGGCTTTCGCCGTAGCTCGGCCGTCGCCCGCGCCACCCCCAGGTACGGCAGAGCGATCAGATACATGCAGGGGGCGAGAAGCTCAGCAAATGGCTCTTGATGACCGCTGACGAGGCGCGTGTAGATGATCTGCGAGATTCCGCCTACAGTCGCCTCTCCGGTCAGTGGCGGCGGCTGTCTTTTCTCGCCGGCCATGCCGCGTCCAACCTCGACGGCTGCCACCAGCATCGCAGCCGTTTCTGCCTTGCGCTCGTGAACCGCCTCCGGCCCGGCCATCGCATCCACGAACCAGATCCTCGCGAGCCTCGGCTCCTCGTCAATCAGACACAGCAGGCTGTTGAGGGCCGAACGAGTCGCCGCAAGCCAGCTGCTCTCTGCGGCGTAGGCAGCGCTCGCGACCGAATGGGCGCGAGCGAAGATCTCCTCAACGACCGCCGCGAAACAATCGTTACGGTTAGCGAATACCTCGTAGAAGGTCTTACGTGAAACCCGGGCCCGCTGGATTACCGCTGCGACTGTCATCGCGGCATAACCTGACTCCTCGACGGTATCGACGGCCGCCGCGAGGATCCGAGCTCGCTGGATCTCGATCACCTGCCGGCGTCGCGGCCCTCCGAGCTCCGGAGACAGCCGCGCGACCGGCATGGCATGAGAGCTCATCTGCGCGACTGCCGCGAGCAGCTGCCAAGCGCCGTGCCGCGCGCGACTCCGCATCCGACGCCGGCCCGCCTGGGCCGCCCGAACACCCATGTGGCGACGCCTTTCGTACGAAGACTGAACCTCGAGATCGAGGCAGACGGTCCCCGAGAAACCAGCGCACACCAACTTGCGCACACCCCGGACTCGCCGTGCGCTCCATGGCTCGTACGTGAGTTGGTATCAGTCTTGCGGTCTGGCATCTTTCAGCAGCGCTCCTCGCCTATCCTGCTTTAGCGGGACAGGCGCCGCAAGCCTTTGTCTATAAGGTTCTAGTTTGTGAATCTGTAACCTGTATGTCTCACTGAGTCATACAGGTCTAGCTTTCGCGCTAGTCCTGTAGCGCTACGGCTGGCGAGACGCCGGCGGCGAGGTAGCCGGGGATGGCAATGACGAGAAGCGCTGCGACGGTGACGATCGCGAGGCTGAGGATGGCGGAGACAACCGCGACGGAGTAGACCACGGGGAAGTTGATGACGTTCGCGAGCGCGCGGTCGAGCAGCTGCTGGCCGTAGAGGCCGAAGACCGCGCCGGTGAGGCAGCCGACGGCCAGCAGGAGCAGGCTCTCGAGCAGGATCGTGCGCCAGAGCTCTGTGCGGGGGAAGCCCTCGAGCTTGAGCTTGGCCAGGCGCGGGCGCCGCTGCCAGACCATGTTGCCGATCGCGGCTGCCATCGCGAGCACCGCGACGAGCAGGATCAGCGTGGCGATCTGGCTGAGACGCTGCAGGCCCTGGCGGCTGAGCGCGTTCTGTTCGTCGGCGTGCGCCTGGGCGCTCTGCACTACCAGCCCCGAGGAGGGCCCGAGCGCGCGCGTGATCTCCCCGGCCACCTGGGCGATGCCGACATGGTTGTCCAGCAGGATGTTGTAGGAGCTGGCGTCACTGCTGCCCCAGGCTTGGGCGTAGTCGGCGGCGCTCATGACGATCGCGCCCGGCGCCCAGCCGATGTTGGTCGAGAGCGCCGCCACCCTGAAGCTCGTGGGGATCGGGCTGGGCACGGTCACGCGCGAGCCGATGCGTAGGTGATGTTCGGAGGCGATCGCCTGCGAGAGCACCAGCCAGCCGCCCGCGCGCACGAGCGCCGCGGCCTGCACGAGCGAGCCTTCGAGAACCTGCGAGGACGGCAGCAGCGGCACCGCTTCGCTCGGCGGCGCGATCACCCAGACCTTGCGTTCGCCCCAGTCGAGCAGGCCGCCGCGGTAGACGCGCACCGCGCGCACGCCCGGGAGAGCTTCGAGCTTGGCCTGCTGGGTCGGGGTGAACGGCGCGGTTCTGAGCAGGTTGTAGGCGCCGGCGGGCGAAACCCATGCATCGGTGTACGCGTTCTCGTCGTGCGCGGCGTTCTCAAGGCCCTTGAGCAGGTCTGCGTGTGCGGCTTGGATCGCGACGGCGCCGAACACGGCTATCGCTCCGGTCGCCGCGACGCCGATCGCTCTGGCGCGCGCGGCGCTCAGCTCCATCGCCGCGACGTGCGGCACGGCGCCGGTCATCGTGCGCGCGAGGCGGCTCAGCAGCGTGAGCGCCGCGTCCAGCGCCAGCACCAGCAGCAGCGCGGCGATCAACAGGACCATGCCCACGATCGCGAGCTTCGGGGCCGCGAGCAGGATCACGGTGGCCGCTGTCAGGCACAGCGCGCCGGCGAGCGCCGTCGCGATGTTCGCGTAGCCCGTACCGGAGCCCTCCTTGATGGTGATCGCGGCGAGCGGATCGCGAGAGATGATGTCCCGCAGCGGACTCAGAACCGCCACTACCGCAGCCAGCATCCCGCCCCCGGCGGCGATCGCGATGCTCTGCCAGCCGACCTACGCGCTGCGTGCCGACCGCGAACGCCGACCCGAGGTAACCGGGGTTGGAGTGGAACAGGTGAATCGAGAGCTCATCGCCGAGCACGAGTCCCAACACGCACGCCAACACACCCAGCACGACCGCGCCGAACAGCTGCACGCGATGACCGTCGCCGGCGTGTAGCCGTCGCGGCGCAGATCCGCGATCAGCCGCCGGCGCTGCGGGACGGTCAACAGCATCGCGCCGTGACGGTGCCGCTGATCGACTCGAGCAGCGTCGCGATCATCAACAGCAGCGTCGTCTTGCCGAGCCGCTGGGGCCATACAGGGCGACCATTTCCCCCGGGCGCACATGCAGTGTGACGCCGTCGACGACACGGACCGGCTCCCCGCCCACGGCGGGATAGTGCTTGACGAGGTCATGCAGCTCGAGCATCGCAGGCGGGTAGGTGGCGGGTTGGCGGGATACAATTTGGAGATGGCACCGAAGCCGAAAGAGAAGCCACGCGGACCCTGGACAGCCGAGGAGATCGCCCGCAACGAGCAGGCAGGCCAGGCGCAGGTCGCCCACGACCGCGCACGCGGCGTGAGCGCAAACCTGGAAGAGGCTGTCGCGCTGAGCAGGTTCGCCAACCGCTTCTCCGAGGCGTTCCGCCATGCCCGACGCGCTTGACCCGCTGCCGCTGCTGCGAGCCCTGCACGAACGCGGCATCGAGCACATCGTCGTCGGCGGCTTCGCCGTCAACGCACACGGCTTCATCCGCGTGACCAAGGATCTCGACATCGTCCCAAGCCCTACCGAAGCGAACCTCGAGCAGCTCGCCCAGATGCTGCGCGATCTCGACGCACGGATCTTGGACACTGACGGCTTCACGGGAGATGAGATGCCGGCCGATCCCACGCGTACGGCCGATCTGGAAATGGGAGGCAACTTCTGCGTGCTCACCGGCCTCGGCCGTCTCGACGTCATGCAGTGGCTCAGCGGGGTCGACACCGACAATCTCTATGGCGAGCTCAATCGAGACACCGTCGAGGGAGACGTTGACGGGATACCGGTGCGGGTATGTAGCCTCGAGCACCTGCGCGCGATGAAGCGCGCAGCCGGGCGGCCACAGGACCTCGAGGACCTGCGGCGACTGGGCGAACTCTGAAGGATCGTCGAGTGGGGCTGGCAATATCCACACGTCGCGGCCCGTGATCGAGACGATGCCGCTGGTGGGCTCCAGCAGCGGCATCGACTGTAGAATCTCGCCCGTGACTACGCGCGCACGAGCCCACATGCTGTTGGATGAGCTGTCCGAGTCGGAGATTGAGCCAGTCGTCGAGTTCATCTCTCGCGACGCGATGACTCAGTTGCCGCCGGGTTCCATGACGCACCTGAGGAGGACGAGGAGATCGTGGCCGGCGCCGGTGCCGAACGGGACTTCCACGTGTCGGCCGAGCCGAAGCCCAGACGCGAGTTTGGCGGACGGCCAGCCAGACCGCGCGCCAGCAGCGCCGCGGGCCGGCAGATCGCCAGGCCGAGCGTGGTCGTCGTGTAGTTGATGCCGGCGGGCATCTTCAGGTCGACGCTTATCAATGGCGGCGGCGCCATGCCTTCGCTCGTGGCCAGATGAAATCCGAACGTGATCGTGGTCGGCGCGCCGAGCCGGTCGGGGTTGAAGGACGCGTCGAGCGTCGCGCTCTCAGACACGGCCAGCGCGCCCGCCGGCGGCGACATGCCCACGAACGCAAGCGCCAGTGCCGCGAGAACCGCGAGCCGCGAAGGCATCGCGTTCTCAGCCCGCAGCCGGTGTCAAGTGGACATCCCGCCGCTGACGCGCACCGTGACGGCGTCGTTGGAGCGCTGGACGGTGCCCGTGAAGCTGAGGCCGGACCCGTGCGCACCGCTGTAGCGGCCTGTCCCCCGCGCGATCGTCATCGTGCCGCTGAACGACGCGAGCGCCCCGCGGGACGGTAGTCCGCGGTCGCGTACCCGGTGATCGAGGAGCCGCTCGGGTAGATGCTCACTTCCGCGGTGACGCGGTTGGTGGAGACGACCTTCAGGTGGATGTAGATCGTGCCCGCGATCGTGCCCGAGGCAGAGCCTTGCTCATCGAGCGTGAAGCCGTGATGGCTCGTCCGGTGCAGACGCCCCGTGTCACTCAGCGAGAGCGTACCCGCCGCGCGCGCCGTGGCATCACGAGAGGCCTGCGCACCGAGCGCGCTGCCGAGGAACGCGACCGCAACGACGCCCGCGGCCAAGGAAAACGCGCCCAACCGAGAGCGAGCGCGCCAAACTCTAAGGGCTCTTGACTTGATTAGTGCAGGAGCTGGGTGGTGGGTGTTGAATAGGGTGGTGTGATTGATGAGGCGGCGATCGCGGAGCGCTATCGGTTGTTGAGCGGCAAAGAGGTGCTCAATGAGCGTGGCCGGCGGTTGTGGGCGGCGGCGGAGGCTCGCTCGCATGGTTTTGGGGGTATCTCGGCGGTCGCGCGGGCGACCGGGCTGCATGAAAACACGATTCGTCGTGGTGTGCGCGAGCTTGAATCGAGCGAGACGTTGCAGGAGGGCCGTGTGCGTCGGCCTGGCGCGGGGAACAAGCCGATCTCCGAGACCCATCCGAAGATCGAAGAGGAGCTCGAGCGGCTGGTTGCCCCGGAGACGCGTGGTGATCCGGAGTCGCCGTTGCGGTGGACCTCCAAGAGCGCAGCCAAGCTCGCTCGTGCGTTGGCCGGCCGGGGCTATGCAGTCTCAGACCGCACGGTCTTGCGTCTTTTGAAGCGCATGGGTTACAGCCTGCAGGCCAACCGTAAGACCAGGGAGGGAGCCGATCATCCCGACCGCGACGCCCAGTTCCAGCACATCAACGACACGGTCCAGCGAGCGATCAAGCGTGGTCAGCCGGTGATCAGTGTGGATACCAAGAAGCGTGAGCTGGTCGGGGATTTCAAGGCGGTCGGCCGTGAGCTTGAGCCCAAGGGCAAGCCCGTTGAGGTGCGTACGCACGACTTCAAGGACAAGGATCTCGGACACGCGATCCCCTATGGGATCTATGACCTGCTCAACGACGAGGGCTGGGTCAACGTCGGTATCGACCGTGACACAGCGCAGTTCGCCGCGGCGAGCATCCGCGGCTGGTGGGAAACCCTCGGCAAACAGCGCTTCCCCGACGCCAAAGAGCTCACGATCACGGCCGACGCGGGCGGCTCCAACAGCTACCGCACCCGGCTGTGGAAGGTCGAGCTGCAGAAGCTCGCCGACGCCACCGGGCTCAAGGTCACCGTCTGCCATTTCCCGCCAGGCACGAGCAAGTGGAACAAAATCGAGCACCGCTTGTTCAGCGTCATCTCGACCAACTGGCGCGGCAAGCCGCTGATCAGCCACGAGGTCATCATCAACCTGATCGCCGCCACAACGACCAGCACCGGGCTGAAAGTCTACGCCCAGCTCGACGACCGACCCTACCCAAAGGAAATCGAAGTCACCGACCAAGAACTCGCCGCCGTCAACATCACACGCCACCCCTTCCACGGCGAATGGAACTACACCATCACTCCTTCAACTACCGAGTCGTGAACCCTAAGTAGCCGGCGCATAACGATGCGATTGGCCTGGCGTGTGGTGTTCATCCAAGACCTCTCCCGAGGTTCATCCCATACCCACTCCCGAGCAATCGCCCGGTACGCGACTGCCTCGACGAGACGCGGTGCTTCTGTGACCGCCGGGCGACCTTGGCATCAGCCTTGATCATATTACGGAGTACACTGACGCTCGACCAGGTTCAAGCTAGAACGTTATAGAATTCGAGTATCGGTCGATGTGAACGGTTCTATCAGATGACTGGCGCCAGAGACGGCCGCAGCCAGCTGTTTGCGCGGATCGCGCGGTCAGGCACATGTGGGCCCCGACATCGCCGGGGCCCACATGTCATCCATCTAGGTCAGAGATCAGTCGAGCGCGGACGTCACTGGAACACGCCCCACAGCGGTTCACCCCCAAGTTCGAGCGTGAAGTCGCTTGACCCCAGCCCGGCCCCAAACGAGCCATGCACGATTTCGACTTCTTCTTCTGATCCTACACCGCCTTTCACACTCCAAACGTGTCTGATCGGCAACTCGGGAAAATAGAATTCTATCGCCTTTGTTTCGGCTGGTTCTTTTCCTACTTTCACCGAGCTGCCGTCCTCCGTCGCATTGCCGCCGCTAAGGGCTCGCGACTAAATTAGGGCAGGAGTTGTGGTGGGCGTGTTGAATAGGGTGGTGTGATTGATGAGGCGGCGATCGCTGAGCGTTACCGGCTGTTGAGCAGCAGCGAGGTGCTCAACGAGCGCTCGCGGCGGTTGTGGGCGGCCGCGGAGGCTGCTTCGTATGGGTGGGGTGGAATTCGAGCCGTCGCGCGGGCGACCGGGCTTCACGAAGAGACGATTCGTCGTGGTGTGCGTGAGCTTGAGTCCGGTGAGACGCTGGACGAGGGCCGGGTGCGCCGTCGAGGAGCGGGGAAGAAGCCGGTCGTGGAGACTCACCCGGGGATCGAGGAGGAGCTCGAGCGTTTGGTTGCGCCGGAGACCCGGGGCGATCCGTGCTCTCCACTTCGGTGGACGTCCAAGAGTGCCGCGAAGCTCGCCCGGGCGCTTGGTGAACGTGGGTTTGAGGTGAGCGACCGCACGGTGCTGCGGCTGTTGAAGCGCTTGGGGTACAGCCTCCAGGCCAACCAGAAGACCAGGGAGGGCGCAGACCACCCCGATCGTGACGCGCAGTTTCAGCACATCAACGACACGGTCGCCAAGGCGATCTCACGGTGTCAGCCGGTGATCAGCGTGGATACCAAGAAGCGAGAGCTGATCGGGGATTTCAAGGCCGTCGGCCGTGAGCTTGAGCCGAAGGGCAAACCGACGCTGGTGCGCACGCACGACTTCAAGGACAAGGACCTCGGGCACGCGATCCCCTATGGTGTGCTTGACCTGACCCGTGATGAGGGGTGGGTCAATGTCGGTGTGGATCGCGACACCGCGCAGTTCGCTGCCGCGAGTATCCGCGGCTGGTGGGAAACCCTCGGAAGGGAGCGCTACCCGGACGCCCGGGAACTGACGATCACGGCGGACTCGGGAGGATCGAACAGCTATCGCACCCGGCTGTGGAAGGTCGAGCTGCAAAAGCTCGCCGACGCCACCGGCCTAGCGATCACCGTATGTCACTTCCCGCCCGGCACGAGCAAGTGGAACAAGATCGAGCACCGCCTGTTCAGCTTCATGAGCCTCAACTGGCGCGGCAAGCCTTTGATCAGCCACGAGATCATCATCAACCTGATCACCGCTACCACGACCAGCACCGGGCTGAAGGTCTACGCCCAACTCGACGACCGCCCCTACCCCAAGGAAGTCCAAGTCACAGACCAAGAACTCGCCGCCGTAAACATCACACGACACCCATTCCACGGCGAGTGGAACTACAGCGTCGCTCCCTCACCTATCAAGTCGTGAGCCCTAAGGACCTCGGCGACCATCGTCCCTTCCAGCTTTTCGACGCCTGCCCCAAAGCATTCTTTTGAGAGTTTTATTTCGATAAACGGTTTGCTGCCTTTGACGTCGGAAAACTCGACTGCGATCGGTCCTTTGGCTTTTTTTCCAGATCCACGAGCTTCGCTCTCAGCGGTTCCAGCGACTTGACTTCGACTGTGCATCCTTTATTGTTGCCCGTTATGTAGCAACCGGAGTAGGTAAGCGTCACTTCACCCTTTCCCGGTTCGGCCCGCGTTTGAGCCGAGCAGTTTGGCGCCCGACGAGAACGCCGCGGAGCACTGGACGGTGCCCGATTCGAGGTCTATGGTAAACGGCGCGAGGGCTTTGGTGGTGGCTTTGACTTCCTTGCTTGCGGCCGCCGCCAACCTCGCTCCGGCGACTTTGAAGTAAGGCGCTTCTTCGGCCTGTGCCGCGCTCGCCGCGACGGCGCTGAGCGCGAGCACCGCCAGCATCGCCACGAACACGGTCCTGAACATGGATCTCATAGTGGACTGCCTTTCGTCTCGGTCCGGCGCCGGGCCTGCTTCGGCTCACCACTTCCCCACCCCGGACGCCGGTCTTTGATGGTGACGTAATCACTACCATCCACCGGCCGGCGCCCGCCACTGGCAGACGCGATCGAGCTGGGGGTCGAGGAGTTGAGCATCTACTCGTTCTCGACCGAGAACTGGGTGCGCCCTGCCATGGAGATCCGCGAACTGATCTCTACGCTCGCAACGCGTATCGAGCAGGAGACCCCCGAGCTGCACGCCGACGGCGTTCGCATGCGCTTCATCGGCCGACGCGACGACGCCTCGGGAGAGCTGGACGCGCTTATGGACTGGGCCGAGTCGCTGACGCAGGCCAACCGCCGCATCACGCTGTGCATCGCCTTCAACTACGGCGGGCGCGCGGAGATCCTCGATGCCGCCAAGCGTTTCCAGGGCGGCACGGAGGACGACTTCCGCCGCTGCCTCTACGCGCCCGACCTGCACGACCCCGACTTGATCATCCGCACAGGCGGCGAGCAGCGCCTGTCGAACTACCTGCTCTGGCAGGCAGCCTACTCCGAGCTCGTGTTCCGCGAGGAGATGTGGCCCGACTTCTCCCGCGCCGCCTTCGCCGACACGCTCACGCACTTCTGTGCCCGTTCGAGACGCTTCGGCGGCAGGGCAAGGGCAGCAGACACGCCGCCGATCGAGGCCCCCGGCGGAGCGCATCGAGTCGCGCTGCGACGCGTTACAACATTAGTCGACGAACGGAGCATCAGATGACCCCTCACGTGCGCCGCAGAGCCAGGGCCGCCCTTTGCGGCGCGTTCGCCGCCGGCTGCCTCGCCACGGCGACGCAATCCGTATACGCCGCGCAACCCGCAGGACGAGCGCATGCTGCGCACGTCCTGAACGCGACCGACACCGCTCATTGCACTACGTGTCGTCCTCGGGGTCGCTGCTGCTCGACGAAGGCAAAGCGACCGGCACGCTGCCCGGGAGCATGCGCGTGCACCTCAATCTGGGTACGACCTTCGCCGGCACGTTCAAGATCTCGGCGAGCGGCGGGTCGATCGAGGGTCACGGCAGCGCCACGCCTCACGGGTCTGGCACCTACGAAAGCTTCGCCGGCACGCTCACCGTGACCGGCGGCAGCGGTCGATACGCTCACGCACACGGCCACGGTTGCCTGTACGGCACCTTCGACCGCGACAACTACGCGCTCGTCATCAAGACGACGGGCAGCCTGACCTACTGACACCGCGCATGCTTAGCGCAGGTCCATCCGTCCGTGTCGCCCTCGGCGCGCTGGCCGCAGTCTTCGTCTGCCTGTACCCGGCAACGACCGCGGGTGCCACGCAATCGGTCGGGCTCGGCGCCTCGTTCACGCCGTATCGACTCGGCGCACCCACGACGATCGACCTCAACCTGCAGATACAGGCCCCCGCAGGCGAGATCCCGTCGGCGCTGACCGAAGTCGAAGTGCGATACCCCCAGAACCTCGGCTTCGCTCTCAGCGGGCTCGGCCTCGCTGTCTGCTCGTCCCCGACGCTCGAAGCAGCCGGCTCGAGCGGCTGCCCGGCCAACTCGATCATGGGCCACGGCAGCGCCGTAGCAGAGCTACGCTTCGGCGCGCAGCTCGTCACCGAGAACGCGTCGATCTCGATCGCCCGCGCACCGGACCGGGAAGGCCACATCGCGCTTCTGCTCTACGCCTCCGGCCCCAGCCCCGTCAACACGCAGATCCTCTCGCCCGCGCAGCTCCTGCCCACCAGTCCGCCGTTCGGTGGTCGCCTGAACATGGAGCTGCCAGTCATCCCCAGCGTCCCCGGCGCCGCCGACGTCGCGATCGTCGAGCTGAACGTAACCCTGGGGCCGCAAGGCCTCACCTACTACGAACACGCGGAAGGCGCCACGCTCGCCTACTCGCCCAAGGGAATCCTCCTGCCCACGACGTGCCCGCATCGGGGCTTCCCGTTCGCGGCCACCTTCTCGTTTCTCGATGGCTCGCGCCCACACGCCACGGCGACGTTGCCATGCCCCGACCGCCGGTCTCGTTCGCGCCGGCGTCGCGGGAGCCGCTGACCGTACGCCGGCACCGCGCTCAGCACCAGCTCCGGCGACACGCGGCTGGGGGCGGAGTACCTAGAGCACGCGGACCCCTCGACCATCAGCGCTACGCGCACGTCGCGAGCGAGGAGATGCACGCCGCCGGCCGGCAGCCCCCAAGGCCGACGGGCGATGCCACGCCGTATGAGCACGGCGAGCCCGCCAGGCATGCGGGGCAGCGACGCCAGACGAGTCGGTATCTACTGGTCATGCCCGACGCACCACATAGAAAAGCCCCGCCGGAGCGGGGCTTTTCCTTAGCAGATCGATAAGCCGGATTCTGTCGTTGAGCAGCCATCCATCTAAGCGGCCTACCTGGACCTCGGCGGGTCACCTGCAAACGGTCCCGTTTGGCCTTGCATCGGGTGGGGTTTGCCCAGCCGCCGCGTCACCGCGACGCTGGTGCGCTCTTACCGCACCATTTCACCCTTGCCGGCCCGCCGTTCACGTGGGACGGCGGACGTAGGCGGTTTGTTTCTGTGGCACTTTCCCGCGGGTTTCCCCGGGTCGATCCCTCGACCACCCTGCCCTTGATGTCCGGACTTTCCTCGAAGGCTCATCGCCCCCGCGGCTGCCTGACCTGCTCAGCCAACCTAGCGCGTACGGGCATCCCTGTGAAGAGGCGGGCGGCGGCGGTCGTGCAGCGGGCGCGGCTCAGACCCTCCTGAGCAGCCCCACCACTCGGCCCAGCACCTTGACCTCCTTGCTGCGGATCGGCTCCATTGTGTCGTTCTCGGGCTGTAGGCGTATGTGGTCGGACTCGCGGAAGAAGCGCTTGACCGTCGCCTCCTCGCCGAGCAGCGCTACCACGATCTCGCCATCGCGAGCCGTGCCCTGCGGATGGACGACGACGTAGTCGCCCTCGAGGATGCCGGCGTCCTTCATCGACTCGCCGCGAATCCGCAGCAGGTACTCGCCGTCGCTACCGCCCGCGATCTCGGGCACCGAGACGTAGTCCTCGATGTTCTCCTCCGCGAGCATCGGCTGTCCCGCGGCGACCGAGCCGAGCAGCGGCAGCCCTTCGGAGCGCACGATTCCGCGAACGCTGTCGACCGCGTTGCCGACTGCGCGATCGAGCAGCTCGATCGCCCGCGGCTTGGACGGGTCGCGGCGCAGCAGCCCGATCTTCTCGAGGTTGGCCAGATGCGCGTGCACGGTCGACGACGATGCGAGGCCGACCGCTTTGCCGATGTCGCGCACCGTCGGCGGATATCCGTACTTGGCCGAGTACTTGCGGATGAAGTCGAAGATCTCCTGCTGGCGCTTGGTCAGATCCATCTCGATGTGCCTCCCTGTCGGGGTGGTTTGCGCCCTGCAACGAACATGTGTTCGCACTGTAGCGCCGGGTGTGGACGGACGCAAGCGTTGGCGACGATCGACAGGCGGTAGCCGCGAGCATCCGGGGCTATACTCGCCCACTCTGCGCCCGTGGCGGAATTGGTAGACGCGCAAGGTTGAGGGCCTTGTGGGGAGATTTCCCCGTGGTGGTTCGAGTCCACTCGGGCGCACCAAAACTTCCGTACTAGAACCACCACCAAAAAAAGAGGCGGTGGCTGATCCAGCACCCACGGGGAGCCTTGCCGGCTTCCGTGGGTGCTGTCCGTTCTCGATCCCTACGCCGTCAGCGTCCCGCCGACGCACGACCTCCCTGATGCCGTCCTGTAGCTCTTGGCTGGCACGAACCGCGACGGCTCGTCGCAGCTCGTCGCCAAGCAGGGCGTCGAATGGCTCGGCCAGCTCGCCCGTGACCGTGTACTCATCGTCAATCAGCAGGCGCCGGAAGAACGCCAGATTGAACTGCCGCCTCAGCGGACCGGCAGCCTCCCGGTAGGCCGTCTCGCAGTCCCCGACCCGCGTCAGGGCACGCTGGAGGTTGCCCTCGGCCTTCTTGAAGTCACCTTCGACCTGAGTCAAGCGCCCTTGGGCGCTGTCTATCTCCCGCGCCAGGCGTTCTTGGAGGTTGTCCCGTTCGCCGTAGAAGTCTGTGGTGGCGGTGGGGTGTGATGGTTACACGGTGAGGGCGATCTGGGTGTCCTCTTTGGTCGCGGTGTGGGTGGTGGTGCGCTGCGAGGATGTCGCGCTCGACGGCGAGGGCGAGCTTGGCGAGGTCTGTGTAGCCGACGACCTTGCGGAACTGGGTCTCGGCCTCGAGCATCCCGGCGGCCGTCCAGGGCGAGCGTGTGGTTATCGCTTGCCCACGCCCGCCGCAAGCGTGCCTTCACGGCCGGCCGGTCGCGTTCGGGGAGATGATCCAGCACGTTGCGTTCCTTGTGCCGGATACAGCGTTGCACCGGCACTGGGCCGAGGACCTCATCCACGGCGGCCCTGAGGGCCTTTGAGCCGTCCAGGACGACGAGCACGCCCTGCTCGACGTCAAGTCCCCGGTCGATGAGGTCGGCGAGGAGATGCGCGGTGACGGTCTTGTTCTCCGTGGAGCCGTCCCACAATCCCAGCGGGAGCTTGACCCCATCGGTGGTTACGCCCAGCGCGACAATGCAGCAGCGGCCCTTCAGCTCGATCCCATCGATCATCAACGCGGCCAAGCGCACGTCTGCAAGCTCGCGGCTCATCAGAGCGTCCAGGTGCTCGCGCGTGCGCCCGACGAACTCACGGCTGACCGCGCACGGCTGACCGCGGACTTCGACGTCGAGCGCTCCCCTGCGCTCACCTGTTCACCAACGGGCTCACGCGTTCGTGAGAAGCGACGGGTGCTGACCCCGGCGAGCATCTGCTCCAACACCACGCGCGTTAGGGTTCACGACTAAATTGTTAGAGGGTTTGGGGGTGTGGCGTAGAACTATGGGTGCGTGATTGATGAGGGCGCTATCCGTGAGCGGTATGGGTTGATGAAGGGCTTGTTGAATGAGCGGTCGCGGCGGCGGTGGGCGGCCGCGGAGGCGCGTTCGCATGGGCGTGGTGGGATCGCGGCGGTGGCGCGTGCGATGGGGGTCTCGGAGGGGACGGTCAGGCGGGGGCTCGCGGAGCTGGACGGGGATGGCGAGGAGCTGGCGCCTGATCGGGTGCGCAGGGCGGGCGCTGGGCGGCCGGGGATCTCGGAGCGTGAGCCTGGTCTTTCTGAGGCGTTGGACGCGTTGATCGATCCGGTCACGCGTGGCGATCCTGAGTCGCCATTGCGGTGGACGTCCAAGAGCGCGGTCAAGCTGGCTGAGGCGCTGCGGGAGATGGGGCATGAGGTGGTCGATCGCACGGTGCTGCGGTTGTTGAAGGCCAAGGGCTACAGCCTGCAGGCGAACCGCAAGACCCGGGAGGGCACTCAGCATCCGGACCGCGACGCTCAGTTTCAGCACATCAACCAGACAGTCGCTGCGGCGCTCGGGGCGGGCGAGCCCGCGATCTCGATCGATTCCAAGAAGCGCGAGCTGGTCGGCGATTTCAAGGCAGTCGGCCGAGAGTTCGAGCCCTCCGGTCGACCAGTCGAGGTCCGTACCCACGACTTCAAGGACAAGGATCTCGGGCACGCGATCCCGTTCGGGATCTATGACCTGCGCAACGATGAGGGCTGGGTGAACGTCGGGATCGACGGCAACACGGCCGAGTTCGCGGTCAACTCGATCATCGGCTGGTGGCAGCAGCTCGGCTGCGAACGCTACCCAGACGCCAAGCGCTTGACGATCACCGCCGACTGCGGCGGCGCGAACTCCAACCGCACCAAGCTCTGGAAGGTCGAGTGCCAGCGCCTAGCCGACACGACCGGGCTCCAGATCGTGGTCTGCCACTTCCCTCCCGGCACCTCGAAGTGGAACAAGATCGAGCACTGCCTGTTCTCCTTCATGAGCCTCAACTGGCGCGGACGCCCACTCGAAACCCACGAGGTGATCATCAACCTGATCGCCTCCACCAGGACAAGCACCGGCCTGAAGGTCTACGCCCAACTCGATCAGCGCTCCTACCCCACCCACATCACAGTCACCGATGAACAGCTCGCCGGCGTAAACATCACCCGACACCCATTCCATGGCGACTGGAACTACACCATCAACCCCTCACCAAAAAAGTCGTGAGCCCTTAGCGGGTCACGGTCAGCGAAATACGCATACCTCACCAAAGGCACCTCGTGCTCGTCATCCGCGGTCCTGGCGCGTGGGCGCCTGACCGCGACCCGCCGGCCCCCCAACGTCACCTCGCCATCCTCATGGCCGTGACGCACTGCGGTGCGCTGCACGATCGTGGCGTGCCTGGGGCCAACGACCTCATCAAGCTCGGCCTCCATCATCTCGCTGAGGACCCCCAGTCCGACACCAACGCTGAGCGCCAGCAGCCCGTCCTCCACCGCGCCAGCCAGATCCCCAAGCGCGTCCTGCACCCCTGCCGGCAACACGTGCCGTGGGCGTGCGTCCTGCTCCTGCTCTACGGTCTTCATGGCGGCTCCTCTCGTCTCAATGGACTTGTTCGCACTCGCCACGGTCCCAGCGGGACCAAACGAGGCGAAAGGGACCGCCACCTACAAACTTCTACACGCTACGGGACAACCTCGCCGTCGGCGTCGATGACCACAGCACGCCCGAACCTGGAGAACGCGGGCCGCTCAAGCAGTCGTGCCACGTCCTCCTCGGTATGCACGATCAATGCGGGGTCGCAGTCGGCTACCGCGCGGATCTCTGCCGGGGAGCGCCGTCCGCGCAAGCACGCCTCGACCTGGGCGATGCTGACCAGCCCGATCGCGTGGCCCTGCTCGTCGGTGACGGGAAATGCGTTGTAACGGTAGGGGCGAAAGTATGCCTCGGCGGCGTGAGTGAGAGAGGCGTGCTCGGGGATGCTCACGACTGGCGTGGACATCAGCTCGCCGGCGGTCACGCCCGAGAGGGCCGCCTGCACCTGTGCGCCGACGGCCTGCGCACCGGCGGCAAGAAACCGATCAGCGCCAGCCACAGTCCCTCGGGTGCGCCTCCCAGGAACTCAAGGCCGCCGAGCAGGATCATCAGGTAGCCGAACGCGCGACCGACGTTCGCAGCGGTGTCTGTGGACTTCCCGATATCGCCGCTGCGGCGCCACAGCAGCGAGCGCAGCACCCGCCCACCGTCGAGCGGGAACGCGGGCAGCAGGTTGAAGACGAGGATCAGCCCGTTGACGAACACCTGGTATTCAACGAGCGCACGGATGGCCGCCGGCGTGGAGGACGGCAGCAGCAGCGCGACCACTCCGAAGCAGGCGGCGATCACTGCGGTGACGGCGGGACCTGCGAGGGCGTAGCGCAGCTCGTCGCGGGGGTCGTGCGCCTCCCCGCGCATACGCGAGACACCGCCGAGCAGCCACAGGTCGATCTCCTCAACTTCGATGCCGTGCCGCCGCGCGACGATGGCGTGGCCGAACTCGTGCGCGAGGATGCTCGCAAACAACAACAGCGCGCTTGAGAGCCCGAGCGCATAGGAGGCCGCGGGGCTGATGCCATGTATCACTTCGGGGAAGTAGGACGCACCCAGCGACCAGGTGATCAACGCGACGATCACCAGCCACCAGGGGCTGACCCCCACGGGGATTCCGGCGATGCGCGCTATGCGAAGGCTGCGGCCAGGCATGGATCACACCGTAGATGCGTACAGCAGTCCGGGTCATCGGTGCTGGCCCCGGTAATCCTCCGTAGTGAGCACTGAGCGCTCCAGGTGGGAACCTCGGATGCTGCTGTGTGGCAGGCGGGGCGAAGATGATGCTCGAATCGAGACACCAGCCAGGAGGATCAAGGCAGTGCTATCAGCAACAAACGCCGCCGTCCCATCCGCATCAGCCGAGCCGTCAGTGAGTGCCGTTGGACTGCTGAGCGGTCGGCGTGTCGCCGCTGTGGGGGTTGCGCGAGCAGCTTCTGGACCGACTGGCGCAGTTGCGCACGATCCTCCCGGCGTTCGCCGAGGAGCTGGCGACCGCGCGCCGTCAGACGGCCGCGCTGCGGGCGCTGCGGGTAGAGAACCGCGGATTGCTGGCCGAGGTGCGCAGGCTACAGCGCCAGCGTGGAGAGACCCATGCACGCTCTTGAGCACGTAGAAAAGCGCAACAGCGGCGGTGAGAGCCACCGATGTGTCGGCTCTGCGCCGCCTCTAGCGTCCGCCGCGCTGGGCGTCCTTTCTTGCACACAAACCGACCAAAG
>CAVPEY010000002.1:0-1246632 GCA_963703625.1 uncultured Solirubrobacteraceae bacterium | reverse complement strand
CATCCGGTTCAAGGACATCCACGACCCCACCATTGCTGCCATTGGAGGTGCTGACATACACGTCGCCTGCTGCCCAGTCACCGACGCTGGAGCTCTTCTCGTCAACCGCGATGCCCCCTACGTCGGGCTGGAACGCTCCGCTCGGTGTGCCCGCCCCGTTCCATGTCGTCTGCAGCGCACCGGATGCGCCGAACAGCGCCACGACGGGCGTCGTGCCTTCCTTCACCGCCAGGTAGATCTCGCGTGCCCCGGTGAAATGACCGACCGCTACCCCTTCCCTGACGTCGTGCAGCGAGGGTGTCTGCGGCAGCTGCGCTTCGAATGCCCCGGATGCGCTGTTGAACTCGTCGATCCTGAACACGCCATTTTCGCCCGCCACGTCTTCAGCGAGCCACACGTGGCCTTCATCGATCGTCATCGCTTCGACACCCAACAACGGCCCGGGCAACGGCACCGCTTCTTTCAGCGGCCCTTCAGCGGGCACTTCGCGCGACAGGCTTTCCGAAACACCGGGCAGATATGCATGCGTCACAGCAGCCAACGCCGGCGCGACCCCGAACCACCCCAACACACCACAAACACCCACAAGCGCAACAGAGCACCCCCACCAGCGGCGACGCCCACCGCAAGCCACCACACCAGCCTCCCGGCGCCCGAATCGTCCTCTCCATCGCATGATCTGCCCGACCCTCTCTGCCGATATCCCAAAGCCCTCAAAGCCCTCGGCACCACCACCAATACGAGCGATGCCCATGACACCGTAGGTTAGTACCGACTTGCCAGCCGCAGAAAGACCTGTTTTCGACTCACAGCACCCCTCCCGCCCGCAAACGCTAGCCCGTGTGGCGCAAACGACAAAGGGGGCGAGACCACACGGCCCCGCCCCCAAAACCTGCCTACACCATCAACACCAGACTAGTTTTCGAGTTTCGTTTTTTTGGCCGTTAAGATGAGGTCTATTCCAGTGTTCTCACCCGAGAGGTGGAAGCCCAGGTTCGCTGCCCCTTCGAGCTTCGTTTCCACGAACGTGCCATTGTCATTTTCGAACGATGTGATTTCCTGCGCAGTACCCGTCGATACCACGTTAATTTCGAATTCTAATTCGTTCTTTTCTTTGGCTGTGCCGAGCACATCACCGCGGATAGAAATTAACACGGTGCCGCATTCGATGTGCAGCGGGTTCAATAACACCAAGAACAGCCGCTGATCCACATTCGTCACTAAGCGTAACACCAGATGCCACGACCCGCTCGCTAAGATTAAGTTGTTCGTGCTACTGCCTAACGAGTGACACGGTTCAGTCGTCAACGACGTGCTGCATTCTTTGAAGTCGATCGTGATCAGGCCTAACCTTCCGCCTGTTTCCGTCGTCCCTTCGTTCGTGTCGCTTTTGCATGAGACGGTGAATCCGGAGGATGTGAATGTACCAGGACCGCTGGTGCTGGTAAAGGGGCCCGCCACGGAGAAGTTGGGTAAGACCATCGTGGTGGCAGACGCGTAAGCGGCACCCACGGCCGCTACCACGACTACCGCCGTCAACGCCAAACCCAGCGTTTTGAAACGACGCATAACTAGAACTCCCTTGTTCGATTAACCGGACACCCCGACCGCACCCCGGAGAACCTCCCGGGACGCTCCGAGGCGATGCGACACTCCAGCCCGAAGACCATCGGGTCGCTGCGCCCACACTGACAGCACCCCGCCCGGCATGTCAAGCTAATCACCCCCGCTGTCTCCCACCAGCCATCCCAGCCTCCAGCACCACAGCCCGGGGTGCTATCCAACGAGCCCGCATTCCTTGAAGCCGTTGCGCTCCGCGGTTGCCTGCAGCGCCTTGTGCGCCCGCGCTTTCGAGACAGCGAGCCGCTGGATCGCCGCCACATCGTTCGCGCTCGCAGCACGCACCAGCTCACCCAGCTCCCCCAACAGCACCGCTCGATACCCCAACATCTTGCGCCACCCCACGGCCAGCGCAGCCGGCGGCGAGAGCCCGCTCAACTCCCGCAACCCCACCCGCTCCAGCCTCGCATGCCGCGGCACCCCACCAACCAGGCCACGAACACCCGCCGGCGAGCCCCCCAAACGCGCAAGCCCGACATTCGTCCTCCTGCAGATCGCCTCCGCCCTCACGACAAACGCCGCGGCCAACCCACCACCCCCAGCGCCAGACACCCCCGAGCCGGACCGCACGGTCGAGCCAGACCGCGCAGTCAAAGCCGCGTTACTCGACCCACCACACCCCACACACACCACCACCGCCACCAACACCACCACCAAACACACGCAGCCACGCAAAAACCCGGTCCTGTACCCACGAGGTCTCATCCACAGCCACTATCACCGCACCACCCACCCCAAGTCAAGAACAACCAAGCCACCGTCTCCAACTCCCACACAACACACCAAACCCCAAAACAAGACCCACAAGCCACCACAGACCCACCCACCACCGCCGAAATCCCGCCCCCGCAGCTTTCGATCTGAGCTCTATCGAGGATGGAGGATGAGCAGGCCACAAAAAACCACGAAATTCTGCTTGACGGAACACTTCGACGGTGCAACACTACAAGCTCGAAGGCGGCCCAGGCTCCCGGCGTCCTTTCCCGGCTGACCTGGGGACACGCCAAGCAACCAACAAAGGAGAATAACGATGCGCAGACTGATCACACTATGCCCACTCATCGTCGCCGCAGCCACGGCAATAGCCGCAAGCTACGCCTCCGCGACCACGATGACCTTACCCAACTTCTCCGTGAACACCACCTTCACCGGCACCGGTGGCGAAGGTACACTTACGGCCTCCGGCTTCACGACGAGCTGCAGGAGCGCCTCGGGTGAAGGGACGATGGAAACGGGGAACAGGTTAGGCCTGTTCACGATCGACGTCAGAGAATGCAGCACGAGCTTGACGACTGAACCGTGTCACTCGTTAGGCGGCACTACGAACAACTTAATCTTAACGAGTGGGTCATGGCATCTGGTGTTACGCTTAGTCTCCAACGTAGACCAACGTCTGTTCCTGCTCTTATTGAACCCGCTGCACATCGAATGCGGCACCGTGTTACTGTCTATCCGCGGTGACCTACTCGGCACAGGCAAAGAAAAGAACGAATTAGAATTTGAAGTTACAGTGAAATCGACGGGTACCGCGCAGGAAATCACATCATTCGAAAACGACAACGGCACGCTCGTGGAAACGAAACTCGAAGCCGCAGCAAACCTGGGCTTCCACCTCGCCGGCCTGAACACAGGAACAGACACCCTATTCACAAAAGCGAAAGGGAAACTCGAAAACTAACCGACAGTCGTGCCCTGGCGGGCTGGAACCCAATCAGCACAGCCCGCCAAGGCACCAACCCTCGTTCCACCGGCCCCGGACCACGACGACGGAACTCCCGACCGCGAAAACTCAGACGCCCCTCGCCCCGCGCACGGCCTCCGACCCCGCAAAGAGCTCAACCGTAGTAGCGACCGACGACGAGCAGCTGGCTCAACACATCATGCGCAAGAATCAGCAGCACGATCAGCGTGCCGGCGATCGGCCCCCAACGTCGACCCGCGCCACGCGCTGCCAGCGCCAGCGTCGCGGCGACGAGCGCCACGATTGGGAGCAGGTAGCGCGGCTCGGCGTAGCCACCCGCGCCCCCGGGGTAGACCAGGTAGGAGTCGGCCGCCACGAGGATCATCACACCCGCGCCGATCAGCGCGTAGGAGAGCAGCTCACCCGCACGAGCCCGCACGGCCGCATGACTTGCGATCAGCGCGCGCACGCAGAGCAATGCGAGCGCGCCCACCGGTATCAGCGCCAGCTCGTACACCCAGTTCGGGAAGTACGTGTCCAGCCAGCCGTACACGCCCACCGAGCGGTCGAACCAGATCTGGCGCGTGGTCGAGACCCCGGGGAAGTAGTCGGCCATGCCCGGGAGCCTCGGCAGGTAGAACTGCCAGATGTAGGCGAGCTCATGGGCAACGCCGTGCCCGCTCGTCTTCTCGACTCCGCTCGAGACCAGCCCGAGGGCGGCGTGGTTGGAGAGGAGGTTGACCGCGACGTATACGCCCACGGGACCCGCGGGGATGGCGATCATCAGGGCGAGCCAGCGGTAGGCCGCGCGTCCGTGCGTGCGCGCCGCAGCTCGCGCGAGGAGGATCGCGGCGACCAGCGCGCCGGGCAGCAGCCCGATGAAGTTGAGCTTCGTCAACAGGCCTAGCGCCAGGATCGCGCCGACGGCGATCGCGAGGCCCCGCGTCAGGCCGCGCCTGAACGCCCGCGCCAGGAGATAGAAGAGCGTGGCGCACACGGCACAGAGCAACGAGTCCGGGTTGACGGTGCCCGCGATGAACCCCACCAGCGGCGCGAGCGCGGTCGCGAGCGCGCCGACGGTCCACGCCCACGCGACGGAGGGAAGGGCCTCGCGCAGGAACAGGAACACGAACAGCGCGGTCACGCCCGCCATCAGCGCGCTCAGCAGCCGCATCAGCGCGAGCCGGTCCAGCAGCGAGCCGCTCGAGCCGAGGGCGTAGGGGATCGCCTCGAGCGCGTAGTAAAGCGGCGGCTCCGAGGCCGCTACGCCGGCGTCGTCCGACTCCCTCGCCAGTGGCAGCGCGAGATCCGACTCCAGTCGACGCTGCTGCGCCGCGCTCGAAGATCGTGCCGGTCCCCGGGCTGAAGCGAACCTGCTGGTGATGCAGATCTGCGAGCGCGACCCGCTCCTCTTCGGAGAAGTTGGATTCCTGCGAGCTCGGCAGACTCGCCGCCTCGGCCAGATGCTGGACATATGCGAAGTGGGAGGGCTCGTCGGGCGCCTGGAAGGGCGGCGTGATGATCGACCAGCTGGCGGCGCTGAGGAACGCGACGGCGGCGCACACCCAGGCCGGCGCCGGCGGGCCGGCTCGGGCGCGCCGTCTCGCGATCACGGCGGGCGCGGCGAGCTCGCCGACCTCGCTCAGCGCGGCGGCGCCGTCCGCGCCCGCGACCGGCGGCAGGGGACGCGCCCGCGACCCACCGAGCTGGCGCAGCACCAGTCCGATCGTGAGCAGGCAGGCGCCTGCCATCAGCACGAGCGGGATCAGCGCGACCCAGCTGCCGCTGGGGGCGCGGCCGAGCCCGATGCGCCGAGCCACCGACTGGGCGAGCGACCACCACGAACGGTGGCCGCCGCGCAGGTATTCGACCCTCACCTTCGCCGGCGTTTCCCCGGCCCGTCGGTGCGGCGTGTCTCCACCGACGAGCAGCACCCGTTCGGCCGTCGAGCCGAATCTGAAGCACAACCTGGCGCCGGCGATCCTTGAGCGAAGGGGCCCCACGGGGACCGCGATCTCGCTCGTGAGCCTTCCCGGCTGCTGGCGGCCCTCGAGCAGGATCTGCGAGCCCGATAGAACCACGACCTGAACCGGCGGGCTGATGTTCGTGTTCACCCAGAAGCGGATCGCCGAGGTGCCGCTCGGCACGGTTTCGCCCAGTTGACAGAGGGTGTCCTCGCCTCTCGTTTCAGCGACGAACCTGCTCGGCGTCACCGAGTTCGTGCCGGCGAGCTCGGGTGGCGAGCGCGACAGCGTCACGACCACGGCGAGCACGATGAGCATCAGCCCGCCCGCCAGAGCGACCCTCACGCGAGTCCGGAGACCGCGCCAATGACTCGAAGCTTTCCGGAATGGCTCACATCATCTGGAGCGGGGGCGGGGTGGTCAAGGCGAGGATCGGGAGTGGCGCGCATTCCCAGCACGCGCCGGGGACCGACTCATGCCGGATGGTGTTCTGTGTCTCCGATCGACCTGCACTTCTTGGACGTCCGGCCCTTTCCGCCGTGCTTGCTGCCTCTCAGCGCGGGCATGAGCAGCTTGCGCCCGCAGAAGCTGTAGCGCGCCTTCGCAGGCAGGTTCGCGCCGAACTCGGAGAAGCGCCCGGCGGGGACCGTCACTTCGATGCTTTCAAACGGTACGTCCGGCCGCTACAGCCCGCCGATCGCGCGCATGATCCGCGATGCAGCAGGCATTGCGGATCACGTCTGGACGATGACCGAGATCGCAGGGCTACTCGATTAGGGTCGCTGAGTGTACGCAGTCGAGAAGTGGAAGGGCTCGCCTAAGCGAGCCCTTCCGATGCTTTTCCCTTAAGGCACCAGGAAAGCCCGGAATCCGAGCCTAGCCCAAGTGGACGAAGCAACGAGTTGCTACCTCCCTGCCAACGCTAATACTCTCGGCGGACAGTTTCAAGGGGGACCAACGTTTGTGCTGAGAGGCACAAGCCAGTGCCGTCCGATCTAAAGTCGATACTTCCTAGGCCGATAACGGAGTCAGGCACCAACTGGAAAGCCCGGGGTGGGAATCGAACCCACGACCTTCGAGGTAGCAACTCGACGCTCTATCCACTGAGCTACCCGGGCTCACTGCACTCCCCATACAGAGAGCACTATCAATGCTAAGCGCCCGGGCGGCGGACTTGTACGCGTGAAGTCTTAACCATCGGAATTGCAGGGGGTTTTGGGCGCAAGGTCGCGGAGTACATCAACCACCATCTGAAGCGCACGGAGTCCACAGCGCCAAAGAGCGAACCGCCTGCGACGCTCCGACGAAAGAGGACCCGGCCGTTGGGCCGGGTCCTCTTCTGCACCACCTGACGACTGCCACCCGTCCTTCGGGGGCCGGACGGCGGCTCGCTGACACTTCGCGAGCCAGCCCTCCCTACATCATCCCCGACATGTCCGGCATCCCGCCGCCGCCGGGCATGCCGGCGCCTTCCTTCTCCGGAACCTCGGCGACGATCGCCTCGGTGGTGAGGATGTTCTTGGCGATCGACGCCGCGTTCTGCAGCGCCGAGCGCGTGACCATCGCCGGGTCGATGACGCCGGCGGCGACGAGATCGACGATCTCGTTCGTCGAGGCGTTCAGGCCAAAGCCTTTCTTGGCCTTGCGCACGTCGTTGACGACGACCGAGCCCTCGAGGCCGGCGTTCTCGGCGAGCTGGCGCAGCGGCTCCTCGAGCGCCCGCAGCACGATCCGCGCACCCGTGCGCTCGTCGTCGGAGCCGTCGACCGACGCCCCGTTCTCGCTGATGTTGACCGCGGCGGAGGCCTGCAGCAGCGCGACGCCACCACCGGGCACGATGCCCTCCTCGAGTGCCGCCCGCGTGGCCTGCAGGGCGTCCTCGACGCGGTGCTTCTTCTCCTTCATCTCCGTCTCGGTGGCCGCCCCGACCTTCACCACGGCGACGCCGCCGGAGAGCTTTGCGAGCCTTTCCTGCAGCTTCTCGCGGTCGAAGTCCGAGTCGGTGTTCTCGATTTCGGCTTTGATCTGGTTGATCCGGCCTTTGATCGCCGCCGCGTCACCGTTGCCGTCGACGATCGTCGACGTGTCTTTCGTGACGACCACCCGACGCGCGCGTCCGAGCTGTGAGAGCTGGGTGTTCTCGAGCTTCAGACCGAGCTCCTCGGTGATCACCTCGCCACCGGTCAGGATCGCGATGTCCTCGAGCATCCGCTTGCGGCGGTCCCCGAAGCCCGGAGCCTTGACGGCCACGCCGGTGAACGTCCCGCGCAGCTTGTTCACGACCAGCGTCGCGAGCGTCTCGCCCTCGACGTCCTCGGCGATGATCAGGATCGGCTTGCCCGACTGGATCACCTGCTCGAGCACCGGCAGGATGTCTCTGACCGAACCGATCTTCTGGTTGGCGATGAGGATGTAGGGGTCCTCCAGCACGCCCTCCATGCGGTCCTGGTCGGTGACCATGTACGGCGAGATGTAGCCCTTGTCGAACTGCATGCCCTCGGTGAACTCGAGGTCCATGCCGAACGTCTGGCCCTCCTCGACGTTGACGACGCCGTCCTTGCCGACCTTCTCGATCGCGTCCGCGATCACGTCGCCGATCTCCTCGTCACCGGCCGAGATCGTCGCCACACGCGCGATCTGGTCCTTGCCTGAGACCTCCTTGGACTGCGAGGCGATGTTCTTGACGACCTCGTCGACCGCCTTCTCGATGCCGCGCTTCAGCGCCAGCGGGTTCGCGCCCGCCGCCACGTTCTTCAGGCCCTGGCGCACGATCGCCTGTGCGAGCACGGTCGCCGTCGTGGTGCCGTCGCCGGCGACGTCGTTGGTGGCGGTCGCCACCTCGCGCACCAGCTGGGCGCCCTGGTTCTCAAAGACGTCCTCGACCTCGATCTCTCGCGCGATCGTGACGCCGTCGTTGGTGATGGTGGGCGCGCCGAACTTCTTGTCGAGCACCACGTAGCGGCCCTTCGGACCGAGCGTGACCTTGACCGCGTTGGCGACCGCGTCGACGCCGGACTCCAGCGCTTTGCGTGCCTCCGAGTTGTACTTGATCTCCTTGTGAGCCATATCTGTCAAATCTCCTTATGCGACCTTGGCGAGGACGTCCGACTCGCGCAGCACGAGCAGATCCTCCCCGTCGACTTTGATCTCAGTCCCACCGTATTTGCTGTAGAGAACCTCGTCGTTCTCCTTGACGTCCAGCGGGATCCGCTTGCCACCGTCGTCGAGCTTGCCATCGCCGACGGCGAGGACCTTGCCCTTCTGCGGCTTCTCCTTGGCGGTGTCAGGCAGGACGAGGCCACTCGCGGTGGTCTCCTCCTCCTCGATCGCCCGCACGATCAAACGATCGCCCAGGGGCTTGAGCTTCATGTTGATAAACCTCCGTCTTAGAGAGTGCGACCGGCCGCTCGCGCCCTTGGTTTCGGGGGAAACGGCCTCTTAGGGGTTGGCACTCTCACCTCGAAGAGTGCCAGTGCCCTGACTATATAGGACATCTGGCCCAAATCCAAGTGAAGATCCTGGCACTCGCGGCCGTGGACCGCCGGTCTCGCGCGAAAAGGGGCGCGACGGCTGTGTTTCCATCCGCTATCGATGCGAACATACGCAACGTTCCCGCCGCTCTCCGCTTTGCTGCATTCGTCGCCTCGCATCTGCTCGCGCTCGCCGTCGGACCGTGGCCGGCGGTGCTGATCGTCGCGGCGGTGACGGCCGCCGCGACATGGGAGCTGGCCGACGTGCGGACGTTCACGCCTGAGCCGGCGCGCGGGCTGGCTTTCCGCGCGCCCGCGCGCTAGATTTCGCGCCATGGCACAAGCCACGATCTCCGCGCCGGGGGGCGTTCACGCGGAGGGTCCTCCCGCCGGCATCACACGCCCGGACTTCCAGATCGTCCCGCGCGCGGGGCTGCCGATCGTCGCGGTCGTGCTTGCGCTGACGGTCGCGGGCATCGCCTCCGACAAGCTGTGGCCGCTGATCTTCCTGCACGTCGTCGCCGGAGCCGCGTGGACGATCATCGACCTGTTCCTCGGCTTCGTGCTCGGCCCGATCATGGGTCAGCTCTCGATCCCGGCGCGAATCGAGCTCACGACGCGGCTGATGCCGAAGATGGTCCTGATCATGCCGACCGTGGTGACGGTCACGCTCGCAGCCGGCTGGCAGCTGTCGACGCATCTCGGCACCAACCTGACCGGCAACCCGCTGCACGGCTGGGTGGTCGCGAGCTTCATCGTCGTGGGCGTGATGGCGGTGATCGCCCTGGGGCTGCTCGAGCCGGCGAACATCGCTGTGCTGACCGAGCTGAAGAAGCCCCAGCCGAACCCCGCCGTGATCGAGCGGCTGATGAAACGGTTCATCTACACGGCCGGTGCCACCGGCGTGTTGCAGATCGCGACGCTCGTGATCATGACCAAGCTGAGCGCCGGATGAGCGCGCACCGGCAGGACGAGGAAGTGCGCCTGCCGCCCGTGACTGCGCTCGGCATGCTCTCGCTCGCGCTGGTGCTCGTCGGCGGGATCTACCTCTCGGCGCATCTGCCGGAACAGGTGCCGCTCGGCCCTGCGGTGGCGCTGCTCGCCGCCTCGGCGGTGGTGTTGCTCGGCAACGTGCTGGCGCTGTCGCGGGTCAAGGGCTTCGCGTGGGGGAGCCTGTTCGAAGTCGCCAAGTGGGCGCTGCTCGCGTACGCGATCATCGCGGCGATGATCGAGTACGTGTTCCTGCGCAACGACACCAGCGGTGGCCCCCTGGTGGTGCTGACGCTGTCGCTGATCGTGTTCGCGTTGAACGTGCCGCTGCTGATCGGCTTCACCGTCGCGCGCTACGCCCAGCCGGACGCTTAGAGCCTTTTCAAAAGCGCTCCGATTGAGTCTCACGGCCGGAGGTGTCTGTAACTTCCGTGGAGATGGGAGGTGAGTCTCACCGGGGAGGTGGGTTCGCGGCGCGGGAGCTGACGGTTCGCTTCGGCGGCATCACCGCGCTCGACGGCGTCTCGCTGAACGTCGAGCCGGGCGAGGTGCTCGGCGTCATCGGCCCCAACGGAGCGGGTAAGACGACGTTGTTCAACGTCATCTGCGGGTTCGTCGAGCCGACGTCGGGCACGATGGAATGGAGGGGGCGGACGCTCGGGCGTGTGCGCACGAACCGTCTCGCCGGCATCGGAATCGCGCGCACGCTGCAGGGGGTGGGGCTGTTCCCCGGCCTGAGCGTGCTCGAGAACGTGATGAGCGGAGCCGAGCGCTTTCGCAGGGCCGGCGTCGCGAGCGCCGCCCTCGGGTTGCCGCGCTCGGACCGCGACGAGCGCGCGCTGCGCGAGCGCGCGCTCGTCGTACTGCGCGAGCTCGAATGCGAAGACGTCGTCGCCAGGCTGCCGCCGACGCTGCCCTACCCGGTGCAGAAGCGCGTGGCGCTGGCGCGCGCGCTGGTCTGCGAGCCGGAGCTGCTGCTGCTCGACGAGCCCGCAGGCGGCCTCGGGGCGGACGAGGTGCGCGAGCTCGGTGAGCGCATCCGCGCGCTGCGTGGCTCGATGGCGGTGATGCTCGTCGAGCATCGCGTCGACCTGGTGATGTCGGTGTGCGATCGCGTCGTCGTGCTCGACTTCGGCCAGGTGATCGCCCACGGCGACCCCGCGAGCGTGGGGCGCGATCAGCGCGTGCTCGAGGCCTACCTGGGTCAGGACGAGGGCGAGCGCGACGGGCCGCCCGCGCGCAACGGCGCATCAGGCGCATCAGATTCCCCGGAGGGGGCGCAGTGACGAGCCCGCCGGCGGTGCTCGAGGTCGAGGGGCTGACCACCGACTACGGGCCCGTGCGAGCGGTCGACGGCGTCTCGCTGACGGTCAACGGCGGCAGCATCACCGCGGTGCTCGGCGCAAACGGCGCCGGCAAGACCTCGCTGCTGCGCACGATCTCGGGACTCGAGCGTGCCAGCGCGGGAGCGGTGCGTCTCGACGGCGAGGACCTGCTCGGGGTCGCGGTCGAGGACGTCGTGCGGCGCGGACTTGCGCACGTGCCCGAGGGGCGGGGCGTGATCGCGGAGCTCACGACCGAGGAGAACCTGCGCCTCGGCGGCCTGTGGCGCGGCGCGGACGGCGCGGCGCTGGAGGAGGCATACACGCTGTTTCCGCCGCTGCGAGAGCGACGCTCCCAGCTCGCCGCGTCGCTGTCAGGCGGCGAGCGGCAGATGCTCTCGATCGGCCGCGCGCTGATGGCCAGCCCGCGCGTGCTGCTGCTCGACGAGCCCTCGCTCGGTCTCGCCCCGATCGTGACCGCGCAGATCATGCAGCTGATCCGCACGCTCGCGGCTGATCGAGGGCTCGCGGTGCTGCTGGTCGAGCAGAACGCGCGCAGCGCTCTCTCGATTGCCGACCGCGGGATCGTGCTCAACCTCGGCAGGGTGGTCGCGGCTGACACGGCCGACGCGCTGGCCGCCGACAGGGACCTGCGACAGGCGTATCTGGGGTTCTGAGGATGACGCGATTCATCGATCTGACGCTCAACGGCATCTCGACCGGCGCCATATACGCGGCGGTGGCGCTCGCGCTGGTGTTGATCTGGCGCGCGACGCGGATCGTCAACTTCGCCCAGGGCGGCATGCTGATGATCACGACGTTCATCGCCTCGAGCGTGATCGGCTCGAGCGGCTCCTACTGGCTGGGCTTCGCGGTCGCGCTCGCGTGCGGGCTCGTGCTCGGCGCGGTCGTCGAGCGCGTGCTCATGCGCCGCGTCGAGGGCGGCCCGCCGCTGAACGCGGTGATCGTCGCGCTCGGGCTGCTGATCCTGCTCGAGGCGGGCGCCGGCATGATCTGGGGCAACACGCCGCGCTCGTTTCCCCCGGCGTTCTCGATCCGCGGCTACACGGTCGGCGGCACGACGCTGCTGTTCAGCCCCAACGACACGTTCACAGTGCTCGTCGTGATCGCGGTGGCCGCCGGCCTGGCGGTGCTGTTCCGCTACACCGCGCTCGGCCTGCGGATGCGTGCGTCGGCGCTGGCACCGGAGGTGGCGCGGCTGCTCGGCGTGCGCGTCGGGCGCATGTTCACGCTCGGCTGGGCGCTCGCGGCGTTCGTCGGCTCGCTCGCCGGGCTGCTGGTCGCGCCGTCGGTGTTCGTCGGCCCCAACCAGTTCGACCCGATTCTGATCTTCGGCTTCACCGCCGCCGTCCTCGGGGGCCTGGACAGCCCCCCGGGCGCGGTCGTCGGCGGCATCCTGCTCGGTCTGGTGCTGTCCTACGTCTCGGGCTACGAGGGCGCCTCGCTCGTCACGCTCGCGGCGCTCGTGGTGCTGATCGCGGTGCTGATGATCCGGCCCGGCGGGCTCTTCTCCACGCGCAGCGAGCGGCGCGTATGAGCGCGGCGCTCGACAGGCTGCGCGTGCCGCAGAGCACGCTCCTGCGCTCGCTCGCGATCGCGCTGCTCGCCGGCGTGGCGCTGTTCGTCATCAGCGAGCTGCTCAGCACCTACAACGACCTGCAGCTGGCGAGCGGCTGCTACTACTTCGTGACGCTCGCCGGGCTGACGATGCTCACCGGGCTCAGCGGTCAGATCTCGCTTGGCCACGGCGCGCTGATGGCCGTGGGCGCCTACACGGTGGCGCTGCTCGTGGGCAACGAGCACTGGGCGCTCGTGCCCGCGCTGGTGGCCGCGATCGTCGTCACCGCGCTCGTCGGCGTGCTCGTCGGCGCCGCGGCAACACGCCTTCGCGGCCCATACCTCGCGGGCGCGACGCTCGCGTTCGCGATCGGGCTGCCGGCACTCGCGGACAAGTACCCGAACACCTTCGGCGGCGAGAACGGCCTGATCATCAACCCGCCGACACCGCCGTCGGGGCTGGGCGCGAACTTCCCGCTCGAGCGCTGGGAGGCGTGGATCGCCGGCGCCGGAGCGCTGGTCGTGGTGTTCCTGATGCGCAACCTCACGCGCAGCGGCGTCGGGCGCTCGTTCCGTGCCGTGCGCGACGACGAGATCGCGGCATCGCTGTGCGGCCTGCACGTCGGCCGCGTGCAGACGCTCGCGTTCATCCTCAGCGCCGCATGCGCCGGGCTCGGCGGCGGCCTGCTCGCGGTGGTGCTGCAGCTGGCCGCCCCCGGCGCCTTCGAACTGGGGCTGTCGCTGTCGCTGCTGACGGCGATCGTGCTCGGCGGCCTCGGATCACTGGTCGGCGCGATCTGGGGCGCGGCGGTGCTCGTGCTGCTGCCCGGCTGGAGCAGCGACATCGCGCACTCGTTCTCGCTGTCGAGCAACGTCTCGAACAACCTGCCGCTGGCGATCTACGGCCTCGTGCTGATCGTCGCGATGCTCGTCTGGCCGGCGGGCATCCAGGGCGGCGTGCGCAGGATCGTGGCGCTCACCCGGCGAATTCCGCCAGGCGGATCACGCGCGCACCGCAAGAGCTTGCCAAGCACTCGACACGCCGACCAGGAGGAGCAACAAAATGAAAATACGTAGGTTCAAAGTCAGGACGGCGGGAGCCGCCTGCGCGCTGCTCGTGGCGCTCGTGGTCGCGGGGTGCGGCTCGAGCAGCAGCAGTAGCAGCAGCGCGCCCGGCGTGAGCGCCACGAGCATCACGTTCGGGACCCACCAGCCGCTGACCGGGCCCGCGGCACCGGGCTACAGCGAGATCGCGCCCGCGTCGCAGGCGTTCTTCGACTATCTGAACGCGCAGGGTGGGATCTACGGGCGCAAGATCCACCTGATCATCAAGAACGACGAATACAACCCGACGCAGACCGTCAGCGTCGTGCACCAGCTGGTGCTGCAACAAAACGTGTTCGGGATCTTCGAGGGGCTCGGCACGCCGACGCACACGAAGGTCGTTGGCTTCCTGAACAGCTCGAAAGTCCCCGACATGTTCGTCGCATCCGGATGCGCGTGCTGGAACAACGGCACCGCCCAGCCCTACACCTTCGGGTGGCAGACCAACTACACGATCGAGGGCAAGATCCTCGGCCAGTACATCGAGCAGCACTTCGCCGGCAAGAAGATCGGCGTGTTCTACCAGGACGACGACTTCGGCACCGGCGGGCTGACGGGAATCAAGGACGAGGTGCCCGCGAGCTCGATCGTCTCGGCGCAGCCCTACCAGCCGGGCGGCACGAACGTGGCGCCGCAGATCTCTGCGATCAAGGCGGCCGGCGCGGAAGTGCTCGTCGACTTCACCGTGCCGATCTACACGGCGCTCGGGCAGCTGACATCATTCACGCTCGGCTACAAACCACAGCTGGTCGTGTCGAACGTCGGCATCGACCCGACGACCGTCGGCGGTCTGTTGAAGACGTTCTCGAAAGGCAGGGCCGGCACCGAACTGATCGCAGGCGCGATCACCGACGGCTACCTGCCGTCGTCTTCGGACACGTCGAACCCGTGGATCGCGCTGTTCAGCAAAATCCACGCTCAGTACGACGCGAGCGCTCCGTTCGACGGCAACGTCGAGTACGGCATGGCGAGTGCGTACACGCTCGCGCAGGCGCTCCAGCTCGCCGGCAAGAACCTCACCCGCGAAGACCTCGTCAACGCGGTCAACGAAAAAGGAGCTCAGCTGACCGGCCCCGGCCTGGTGCCGTTCCGCTACTCCAAGACCGAACACGGCGGCTACGGCGGCATGGAGATGGGCCAAGTGCGAAACGGGAAGATCGTGCTGTTTGGTGGCCCGCTGGTCACCGACGGGACCTCAGGCACGCCGATCACCCCGTACACGAACCCGCAGCCGGCTCCGCCGAGCAGCGGCGTCTCGGTTCCGTAGGGCTTCCCTCTCGCCGATGCTCCCCCTCGGCCGGCCCGTTCGCGGGCCGGCCGAGTGAGGGTCGTTTCGGCCTCGCTGTCCGCCCCGGTGTCGGCCCCCGCCGGGTGGTGTAGAGCGGTGGTTATACAGCCGGCGCGCGAGGACATACACCGACCCCGGCGAACGCTGTATAGCCATCGTCATACAGCGTTCGCAAGAGCGATAAGTCCGGCGGCCAGTACAACCAGCACGCCCGCCCACGCGCGCCCCTTGGGCGCGCCTCTTCAAATAGGGTCCACCGGATGACGAGAACGCTGATAGCCGAACTGCCCGACAAGATCGGCGAGCGGGTCAGGATTCGCGGCTGGATGCACGCGATCCGCGACCAGAAGCGGATGCAGTTCCTGATCGTCCGCGACGAAACCGGCCTCGTGCAGGTTGTGCTGCCGAAGGAGGAGCCGCCGATCGCGCTCAACGAGGCGGTCTCGGCGCTGACGGTGGAGTCGGCGGTGACGATCACCGGCACGATCGTCGCGGACGAGCGCGTGAAACTGGGTGGCCTGGAGGTGAAGCTCGAGGCGCTGCAGGTGGACTCGCTGGCCGAGCCCGAGGTGCCGATCGCGCCCGACTCGGCGCTCGACAAGCGCATCGACTGGCGCTACCTGGACCTGCGCCGCCTCGACCGCCGGCTGATCTTCGAAGTCGACACGACGGTCGAGCAGGCGATGCGCGAGTACTGGCGCAAAGAGCGCTTCATCGAGCTGCACTCACCCAAGCTGATGGGCTCGGCGAGTGAGTCGGGGGCCGAGCTGTTCAAGGTCGAGTACTTCGACGAGGTCGCCTACCTGGCGCAGTCGCCGCAGTTCTACAAGCAGATGGCGATGGCCGCCGGCTTCGGCAAGGTGTTCGAGGTCGGCCCGGTGTTCCGTGCGAACCCTTCGTTCACCTCACGCCACGACACGGAGTTCACGAGCGTCGACGTGGAGATCTCGTGGATCGACTCGCACGAGGACGTGATGGCCTTCGAGGAGCGCTGGCTGGCGCACGTGCTGGCGGCGGTCAAGGAGGCGCACGGCGAGCAGATCGCCTCGACGTTCGGTGTCGAGCTCGAGGTGCCGAGCGTCCCGTTCCCGAAAGTGACGCTGGAACAGGCCAAGGAACTGCTGCGCGAGGCAGGCCACGAGGCGCCGGGGCCCGGCCACGACCTCGATCCCCCGAGCGAGCGCGCGCTGTCGGCGATCATCAAGGAGCAGCACGGACACGAGTTCACGTTCGTGACCGACTACCCGACGACGGTGCGGCCGTTCTACCACATGCGCCACAGCGAGGACCCGACCCTGACCAGGAGCTTCGATCTGCTGTGGCGCGGCATCGAGCTGACGACCGGCGCCCAACGCGAGCACCGCTACGAGCAGCTGCTGGCGCAGGCCAACGACAAGGGCGTGGAGGTGGACTCGATCCAGTACTACCTGGACTTCTTCCGCTTCGGCGCCCCCCCGCACGGCGGCTTTGGCTTCGGCCTTACGCGCCTTTTGATGCAGATGCTCGGCCAGGAGAACGTGCGCGAGGTGACGTTCCTGTACCGCGGGCCGCACCGGCTGACGCCTTAGCGGACGAAGTGCTTGCTCAGCATCGTCAGCTGCCCTTGGTAGTTCGACCCGATGTCCTCGCCGTAGAGCACGTCGGGCTCCTCGGCCATGCGCTCGAACGCGAGCTTGCATACGGGCTGGTGGTGCTCGACCATGAACGAAACGTCGCGCGCCCTGACCTCGAGCGCGGCCCTGCTGCCGCGCGCTGCGGGATCGTTCGAGTAGCCGAAGCCCGGGTCGAAGAAACCGGCGTAATGGGTGCGCAGCTCGCCGGCGGTGGGGTCGTAGGCGAGCATCTCGGCGGCGTAGGATGGCGGAATGCTGACGCCCTCGGCCGACAGCAGCAGATAGAAGATCTCGGGCTCGAGCACGATTCGCCTTCCGGCCTCGGGGTGCACGGGCTCCCAGTAATCGCGCCAGCGCAGCGAGCCGACCTTGGTCAGGTCGATCGGCAGGCTGTTCTTCTTGGCGCGGTAGCCGACGATCGCCTCGGCTGAGCCGGACACGTCGAGGCTCAGGAACAGCCCGTCCGCGAGCGACAGCTCGGACCCGCCGAGTGGCTGCGAGTCCACGTACAGCAGCGGCGAGCTCGCGTGCAGCGCCAGCAGCTGCTCGTCGCTCAGCCGCGCGTCGGCTGACATCAGGCGCACCTGGTTGAGCGCGAGCCCCGTCTCGACGCGGATCGCGAACGTGCGCGGGACCACCTCCAGGTACAGCTTGCCGTGGTAGCCGGGGGCGATCTCGTCGAAGCGATGGCTGCGGTCGGTGAGCACACGCGTGAACACGTCCAGGCGTCCCGTCGAGCTCTTCGGGTTGGCCTTGGCGCGGATGCCCGCGGGTAGACGCAGCTCCTCGATCAGCGGGATCAGATACGGCCGGTCGCGCTCCAGCGTGGCGCCGTCGCGCAGGTCGATACGTTCGAACGCCAGGTCCTCGATCTTCTGCTCGACCGTCGAGTCGCTGTCCGGCAGGAAGCTGCAGCGCAGCGCCCACGCGTGCTCGCCGAGACGCAGGTCGACGCTCGCCGGCTGCACCGACTCGCCTGGGATCCGCCACGGGTCGGCGACGATCCATTCCCGCGCCACCGCCTCGCGCAACCGCTGGGCCGGCAGCACTCCCGCGGCGACGGCCGGGGCGGCCGCCGGGTTCTCGCCGTGGACGCTCGAAACGGGCGTCGTGCTCACTTCCGGGCTCGCTTGCACATGGACCGTCAAGTGTATGGGCAAGCCTTGCAGGAGTCGGAGACGGGGGTGGCGAGGATCGGATATGCGGAACTACAGTGTCCTGAGGGCTTGAGCATCGTCCTCCCCTCTCCGGCGGTGCTCGGGGTCGAGATCCTGACGTCCCCGACGCCAGGTCTCTGCGGGCGTCGCGATCCTCACTGGTCGCGGCGCTCGCGAAGGCGTGGTCGGGCCCGCGGCGTCCCGTCCGCGGGCCCGTCTACCTTCACGCCATGCTCCTGAACGAGCTGACAGACGGGACCGAGATCGACCAGGTGCTGCTGGTTCGCGAGGCAGAGCGCCGCCAGCGCCGCGACGGCGGCGAGTACCTGCGGCTGCAGCTGGGAGACCGCACCGGCGCGGTCGCGTGCATGGTGTGGGAGGCGCTCGGCGAGGTCGAGGAGCTCACGCGGGCCGGCACGCCGGTGCGGGTCAGCGGGCGCTACACGGTGCATCCGCGGTTCGGGCCGCAGATCAACCTGCGCGGCCTCGAGCCGGCCGAGCCCGGCAGCTTCGATCCGGCGGATCTGCTCGACGGCCCCGCACGCGCCGTCGAGCAGATGGAAGGCGAGATTCGAGAGCTGCTCGCCACGATCCAGGACCCGCACCTGCGCACTCTGCTCGAGCGCGTGTTCGGCGAGGAGCGGGAGCTGTGGGCGGGCTATCGCACGGCGCCGGCGGCGAAGTACTACCACCAGGCCTACACCCACGGGCTGCTCGAGCACTGTCTCGGCGTCGCACAGGCCGTCAGCGCGATCAGCGCGACGTTTCCCGGGATCGACCGCGACGTCGCCGTCACGGGCGCGCTGCTGCACGACATCGGCAAGCTCGAGGCCTACACAAACGGGGGTGGGCGCGATCAGGCCATCGACCTCACGGACGCCGGCAGGCTGCACGGCGAGATCGCGCTCGGCTACTACCGCATCCGGCGTCTGATCGAGGACATCGAGGGCTTCCCCGCAGAGCTCGCGCAGGCCGTCGGGCACATCATCCTCTCCCATCACGGCGCGCTGGAGCACGGCAGCCCTGTGGTGCCGTGCACGCGCGAGGCGACGCTGGTGCACATGATCGACAACCTCGGCGGTCGCCTGGGCAGCTTCGATCGCCTCGAAAAGGAGCTCGCGCCGGGCCGGCGCTGGTCGCCGTTCGACCGCGCGATCGGCGCCGGCGCGTTCTTCGTCGAACGCTCCGCTGCCCTCGCCGCCGGCGAGCCGACGCCCGTCGAGCAGCCGCTGCCCGAGCGCGAAGCCGCCTGAAACGCCGCAAATAGCGGGGCGCCGACTCAGGCGCGCAGTATCCGTCTCGCCCTTGGCTTCTATCTTTCAAGGCCGATGGCAAAGGACACCGAGAAGCTGATCCGCCAGCTGTCGCTGATCTCCTACCTGATGGCCGAGCGTCGCCCGGTCACAGCGCTCGAGATTCGGCGGGACGTCGAGGGCTACAGCGGCATGAACGAGGACGCGTTCGCGCGGCGCTTCTACGCGGACCGCTCCGAGCTCGAATCGCTGCGCATCCAGCTGACGGTGGACCGGCCGGCGGACGGGGCGGCCGAGCAGGAGAACTACTCGCTGAGGCCGGAGAACTTCCACCTGCCGCCGATCGCGTTCACCGACAAGGAGCTCGCCGCGCTGCAGACCGCGCTCAGCCTGCTCGACGGCGAATTCGCCTACGCCGAGCCGCTGCGCCTGGCGCTGCAGCAGATCACGTGGGGGCGCCCGAGCCCGCTGCGCGCGCCCGAGCAGCGCTCGGTCGCGTTGGGGATCACGGCTTCGGCGGGCGGCCACGAGCTCTCGGCCCGACTGGCGAAGGTCGAGACGGCGATCTTCCGCAACAAGACGATCGTGTTCGACTACTACACGATGGAGCGCGACGATCTCGAGCACGCGGCGCGTCGATCCCTACCACCTGCTGTTCCAGGGCGGCCAGTTCTACCTGCTCGGCCACGCGCACGAGCGCAAGGCCGTGCGCGTGTTCCGCCTGTCGCGCATTCGCGGCAAGGTCTCCTACGCGACCAAGGCCGAGCACGACTTCCACCGGCCCGCGGACTTCGATCCGCGCGCGTATGCCAACCGCGCCGACTGGCAGCTCGGCGACGAGCACGGCCTCGCGCGTGTGCTGATCTGCGAGCGGATCGCCTGGCAGATCGAACGCCACTTCGGTCGCTATGGAGAGATCGGCGAGGAGGACGGTGAGACGGTCTTCGACACCGGCTACTCGAGCTCGCGCAGCCTGATCTCCTGGGTGCTGGGCCTCGGCGCGAACGCCCGACTGCTCGGCCCGGAGGACCTCGCGGGCGAGCTCCAGCGGCGTCTCGAGCTGCTCGAGGAGCGCCACGGCGACTCGCCGCCGGCGCGGCCTCGCGGGCGCGCCGCTGACGCTTCGCCCGCCACCGCCGGCGGTGGGCGGACACGGATCGCGTCGTCGCGCTCGCGCGCGTCGCGTCGCAATGATGCCGCGGGCGCCGACGGTGAGGGCAGCGGCCGGCCGGAGGCGGCGATCCGCCCCGAGCGCTTCGCGCGCCTGGTGACGCTCGCGAGCATTCTGATCAAGGCTGGACGCGAAGGCGAGCGCGTGGTGATGTCGCAGATCTGCGAGCGGCTGCAGATCAGCGACGAGGAGCTGCGAGAGGACATCAACGTCCTCAACGTCGTCAACTTCGGCGGCGGCTCCTACGTGCTGTACGCGGAGATCAAGGAGGATGAGGGGGAGATCGAGGTCGACCCCGAGCCCTACAGCGACAACTTCGACCGCCCCGCGCGGCTGTTGCCGGTGGAGGCAAAGGCGCTGGTGGCCGCGATCGACCTGATCGGCGAGCACATCCCCGAGGGCTCGCTGACCTCGGCGCGCACCAAGATCGTCGCAGCGCTCGGCGAGGACCCGATGGAGCAGGGACTGCAGGTGGCGCCGACCGCGGGCGATGACTCTGACGTCGCGCGGCTCGTGTCGAAGGCGATCGTCGGGCGCAGGATGATCGAGCTGGACTACTACAAGGAGAACGAGGACGAGCTGGCGGCCCGCACCGTCGAGCCGTACGCGCTCACCAACGGTCGCGAGGGCTGGTACGTGGCGTCGTTCGACCCCGACCGCGGCGGCGTGCGCCACTTCCGCCTGGACCGCATCAAGCGCGTCGTCGTCACCGACCAGAAGTTCGAGCCGCGACCCGAGGTCGATCCGGCAGCCGAGGTCGACGGCTGGCTGCGCACGGGCGAGGTGCCGGCGTCGGCGACCGCGCGCGTGTGGGTCTCGCCGGAGCGCGCGCGCTGGGCGCGCGAGGCACGGCGCGTGGTCGAGGAGTGGAGCGACGGCGCCGTGATCGTCGAGCTGAGCTTCGCCGGCGTCGACTGGCTCGTGCGCGAGATCCTCAAGGAAGCCGGCGACGCCGCGGTGCTCGAGCCGGAGGACGCGCGCGAGGCTGTGCGCGCGGCGGTCGCGAGGCTGCGCGAGGCCAACGCGGCGCCGGCGCCGGCCTGAGCAGACTCGCCTGCGCTGAGCGGGCTAGTGAGACTCGGGATGCTCGGAAGACTCGGCGCTCGAGCCGGAGTCCTCAGCGGCTTCGATGCGTCCCATCAGCTCTTTGGGGGACAGCTCCAGGCCGCGAGCAAGCAGCATGAAGTTGAGGTAGGAGGGGTTTCCCCGCCCGCGGGCGTAGCTGTTGACCAGTTCGTAGCTGAGGCCGGATCGCCGAGCGACGGATGCCTGGGTCATGGCTGGCTTCTCCGCGAGGCGGAGCGTGATCACCCTCTCGAGCGGCGCGTGCTCGGGGAGTGGCTGTGACTTCCTCTCTCGTGGCATGGCCGGCAGCCTTACGCACCCGGCGGGCAGGAAAAAGGGAATATATGGCGTAAGTGCTCTCAGACAGTTGTCTTCAGCCCAATTTGGGAGCTTTTTCTTTGTCCGATAGCGAGCTGGAATCACGGCGTCATCTACGCAACCTCGGCGAAGCCGCTCGCCAGCTGCGCGAGCAGCGAGGTTCGACCGCCGCCGAGCTGGCGGCAGCGCTGGGCGTCGAGGAGGGATACGTCCGTGCGCTGGAGGCGGGTGAGCGCGATCCAGACTACGAGCTGCTGTTCACACTCGCGCGGGCGCTGGACGTGCGCCCAGCCACGCTGATCGGCAGGGCGGAAGAGCTCGCGCGGGAAGGCTGACCGCAGCGGAACGCTCCGTGCGGCCTCGCGGGACCGCTAGTCTCACCCCGCGATGGAGCCACTCAAGGGACTGATCCTCTCCGGGGGCAAGGGCACGCGCCTGCGTCCGATCACGCACACGAGCGCCAAGCAGCTGGTGCCGGTTGCGAACAAGCCGGTGCTGTTCTACGGGATCGAGGCGATGGCTGAGGCCGGGATCGAGGAGGTCGGAATCATCATCGCGCCCGAGACCGGCCCGGAGATCGAAGCCGCCGCCGGCGACGGGTCGCGCTTCGGCGTGCGCATCACGTTCATCCTCCAGGACGAGCCGCTCGGGCTGGCGCACGCGGTGCTGACGGCCGAGCCGTTTCTCGGCGCCAGCCCGTTCGTGATGTACCTCGGCGACAACCTCCTGCAGGGCGGGATCGCCGACCTCGTCGCGGCCTTCCGCGAGCATCAGCCCGACGCGCTGATCCTGCTGACGCCGGTGCCCGATCCCCAGAACTACGGCGTCGCGGAGCTCGCGCCCGCACCCGCCGGTGAGATCGGCCAAATCGTGCGCCTGGTCGAGAAGCCACCGGTACCCGCCACCGATCTGGCGCTCGTCGGCGTGTACATGTTCACCGCCGGCATCCACGACGCCGCGCGCGCGATCGAGCCCTCTCCGCGCGGCGAGCTCGAGATCACCGACGCGATCCAACACGTGGTCGACGCGGGCCTGCGTGTGGAGCCGCACATCGTGCGCGGCTGGTGGAAGGACACGGGGCGCCTGCAGGACATGCTCGAGGCCAACCGCCTGATCCTCGACAACCTGCGCGAGCGCATCGACGGCGAGCTGATCGACTCACAGGTCGACGGGCGCGTCGTGATCGAGCGGGGTGCGCGTCTCGAGCGCACCACCGTCCGCGGCCCGGCGATCGTGGGCGCCGACGCGCGGCTCAGCGACTGCTACATCGGCCCCTACACGGCGATCGGCGAGGGCTGCTCGATCTCCGGCTCCGAGGTCGAGCACTCGATCCTGCTCGCCGGCTGCGAGCGTGTGCGACCTCGACGGGCGCATGGAGTCCTCGCTGCTCGGACGCAACGTCACGATCCGCCGCGGCGAGCGCTCGCCGCGCGCCTACCGGCTCATGGTGGGCGACAACTCCGACATCTCGATCCCGTGAGACGGCTGCGATGAGGGTGCTCGTCGCCGGCGCCGCCGGCATGCTCGGGTTGGACGTGCTGCGTGCCGGCGAGCGCGCCGGGCACGAGCTCGTGGGGGTCGACCTGCCCGAGCTCGACATCACCGACGCCACCGTCGTGCAGGCGGCGCTGGAGCGGGTCGCGCCCGACGCGATCCTCAACTGCGCCGCATGGACCGACGTCGACGGCGCCGAGACCCACGTCGAGCAGGCGCACGCCGTCAACGCCGACGGTGCAGGCAACCTCGCCCGCGCGGCCGCTCGGGTTGGCGTGCCGCTCGTGCACGTGTCTACCGATTATGTGTTTAGTGGGGAGGCGTGCGTAGATGCCGCCGGCGCGCCGCGTGCGTACGTGGAGTCGGATCCGACGGGGCCGCGATCGGTGTACGGTCAGAGCAAGCTGGCGGGCGAGCAGCAGGTGCTGGCGGCGTCGCCCGCTCACACGGTGGTGCGCAGCGCGTGGCTGTTCGGCGTCGGCGGGCGCAACTTCGCCGAGACGATGCTCAGGCTCGCGGCCGAGCGCGAGGCGGTGCAGGTTGTCACCGACCAGATCGGCTGTCCGACCTGGACCGGCCACCTCGCGCCGGCGCTACTCGGTGTGATCGAGCGGGGAGTCGCGGGCCTGGTGCACCTCGCCGGGGCCGGACGCGTGTCCTGGAACGGCTTCGCGGCCGAGGTCTTCCGCCAGGCCGAGGTTGATTGCGGCGTCGAGGAAGCCACCACCGCGCAGATGGAACGCCCCGCTCCGCGTCCCGCGTGGTCGGTGCTCGAGTCAGAACGCGATGGCGTACTGCCGCTGCCGCCGTGGCAGGACGGGCTCGCCGGCTACCTGGCGGCGCGGGCTGGGATGATGCGCGCGTGACGGCGGCTCGGCCGGCCCGGCGATCAGTCGTCTTCGCCGGACGCTTCTCGAGCAAGCAGGAAGATGCGCGAGATCTCCAGTGCGAACCCGGGCAGCAGCTCGCTGTGAAGAGTGGCCTCCTCACCATTTGCTTCATCGGCGGTGCCGTCCGGCCGCACCCTCGTGACGGTACGTGCGTCGGGGTCAACGAGCCAGAGCTCGCGCGCGCCGGAGCTCATGTAGAGCCCACGCTTGGCGCCTTCGTCGTTGGCCCGCGTGGATGGCGAGAGCACCTCGATGATCAGGTCGGGGACGCTCTGCACTGCGCCCCGCTCGACCGGCGGGCGGCGCTTGGCGCTCCAGTAGGAGATGTCGGGCGCCGGGCGGCTGCCAGCGGGGAAGGCGACGAATACGTCCTGCAGGAAGAGTCCCCTGTCGTCGATGTCCTCCTGCCACCGGCGCAGTGCCAGATACAGCTCCCCCTGTACGGAGGATGCGGAGCCCCCTATGGGCGGCACGATGACCGCCTCGCCGCCGATGAGCTCCATGTCCATGCTCCAGCCCGCGTTTTCCTGCAGCGCGTCGAATTCCCATGTCTCGATACGAGGATGGACGACACGAGTACGGACAGCAGTGGCCATTGGTAGTCAGGGGCGCGGTGCCGGGATGGCCCGTTTCCCCATTCCCCTTTCAATCCGTGCGTGCGGTTTTCCCGCACACGGCTTACCGATGATCTTCATGATGGTCATGACGCTGTTGCCGGGTAGCGGATGGTGCCACGCAAACGGTAGAGGCCGTGCACGCGCTTCCATGCCTCCTTCAGGACGTCACTCCTGAAGACCCGGTCAAACAGGGCATGGAAACGCCTACCCGGCGACCGCTTAGCGGCCACCCATAGCTTGCGCTGAAGTTCTCGCACATCCCCACCAGTGGCCTCCAACAGCACCATTTCGCTGGCAGGATCGCCGGGCTTATGCCCGGCGGGGCCGGTGGATCGAGCAGTCTCGACCATGCCCTAACGCTTACCCTCGGCGCTTACGCGATCAAAGCAGGGGTCCTTCGCTCCCGGCGCGTTGTTCTGCACGCCGATCATCACTACTACGACCCCCTCGGACTCCCGCTGGCCTCCGCTCGATTTCACCATCGACTTATACGAACGGTCTTCGCTGACGAGGCTGGCCAGACGGGCCTCCCTTGTTCCGTGATCAGACTTTGCGCGCGTGCAAGTCTCCGTACCCCGCAGGGACCCGCCGTGCCCAATCCGGAACCAGGACTGGCGGACATGGCCTTCGCCGTGACATGAGCGGCTCGGCTCCCCGACTGTAAATGTGACGAGGCTGCAATCCCAGCCCACGCGCTTGCTCCCTCCAAAGAGGCTCTCGACGCCCCGCTCAGCCCGCCGCCTCTCAGCAACGAACCGGGGCCTGCTACCGGGCACTCCGGCGTCTACCCGGACCGGACTCCCACCGGCCAGCCTGATCCAGCTTTCAAGGCGCAACATGGACTCATGCTAGCCGGGGAAGGCGCGGCGCGGGTGCGTCTGCTGCGGACATGCAGGCAATGCAACCGCGCACCTGGGATGGAACGCTCGGCCGCTCGGCCTCGCACGGTGTGCCACTGGCTGGGATGATGCGCGCATGAAACTGCTCGTCTGCGGCGGCGCCGGCTTCATCGGCTCGACGTTCGCCCGTCAGCGCATCACCGAGCACAGCGACGAGGTGACGGTGCTCGACAAGCTCACCTACGCCGGTCGCGAGGAGAACTTCCAGGACCTGCTCGAGGCTCCGGGCTTCCGTTTCGTGCGCGGCGCGATCGAGGATCGCGACGCCGTCGCTCAGGCGATCGAGGCAGGCGCACCCGAGGCGATCGTCAACTTCGCCGCCGAGACGCACGTCGATCGCTCGATCGCCGAGCCCGACGCGTTCGTCTCCACGCACGCCCTCGGCACGTATGTGCTGCTCGAGGCCGCGCGCGAGCACGCGCTGCGCTACCTGCAGGTCTCAACCGACGAGGTCTACGGCTCGATCGAGGAGGGCACGTTCACCGAGGAGAGCCCCTTCGCCCCCTCCTCGCCGTACTCCGCCACCAAGGCCGGCGCCGACCTGCTGGTACAGAGCTACTTCCACACCTACGGCCTGCCGGCGCTGATCTGCCGCGGATCGAACAACTACGGCCCCTACCAGTACCCCGAGAAGCTGATCCCGCTGATGATCCTGAACGCGCTGCACGGAGACCCGCTGCCGGTCTACGGCGACGGCATGCAGGTGCGCAACTGGATCCACGCGAGCGACTTCGCTGCAGCGATCGGCCACGTGCTCGAGCACGGCCGCGCGGGCGACGTTTACAACGCGGGCGGGCCCGATGAGGAGACGAACATGGCGGTGGTCACGCGCATCCTCGAGCTGACCGGCGCAAGCGAGTCGCAGATCGAGCACGTCAACGACCGCCCCGGACACGATCGCCGCTATTCGCTGTCCTCGGAGAAGGTGCGCGCGCTCGGATGGAGCCCGCGCGTGCGCTTCAGCGAGGGCCTCGAGCAGACGGTCGCGTGGTATCGCGAGAACGTGTGGTGGTGGGAGCCGATCCGCTCTGGCGAGTACCGCGCCTACTACGAGCGCCAGTACGGGCGCTCGCTGGGCTGATCCACCAGGCCGACGCCCGCCGTCACTCGCGCTCGGGCCAGTCGATCCGTTCGGCGAGCTCCGACGCGGCCAGGTCGAGGAGCTTGCTCCGATCTGCCGGTCGGTACGTCCCCGCCCGCAGCGCGAGCCATCTAACCGAGTGGTTGGCGGGGTCGATGATCAGCACCTCGTCGACTCCATGCTCTGCGTAGAACGGAAGCTTTTCCGGCGTCTCGTCTTCCGGGGAGAGTATCTCGACGACTATCGCCGCTGTCGGTATCCAGACTCCGGAGCAGGGCTTGCGATGGACGCCGAGGTCGGGCACGCGGAAGTCGTCTTTGACACCCATGTTGAACTCCAGGCTGACGCGAAGACCAGCCGCGCGCGCGGGCTCGTCGAGCAGGACGGCTACCTGCTGTGCCAGGAACGAATGCGCTGCGCCGGCGGCCGGGACCATGTGGTAGACGCCAGCCCAAACCTCGTCATGCCGGTCGGCGCCGATACGGCGCCGCTGCTCGACGAGCTCCTCGAGTTGGATGGGCGGCGGATCCAGAACCAACATGCGCACGATCGCTCAAGAGTACCGCCGCAATCTGCCTGTCGTGAAGGGCTGCAATCGTCACCCCCCAAATCCAAGCGCGGGCTTGGGATGGAACTCGCGCCTGCCGGCCGCAGTCGCTTGCAGACAACTGTCTATAGACAACTGTCTGCTTTTACGGCATGGTTCAGCTCGTGGACATGGTGCGCGAGCAGCTCGGAAGCAACCTTCGGCGGCGCCGTCGCGAGGCGGGCCTCTCTCAGGAACGGCTCGCCGAGCTGTGCGATCTGCATCGCACCGAGATCGGGCTGCTGGAGCGTGGCGAGCGCTCGCCGCGCCTGGACACGCTCGTCACGCTGGCACGCGGGCTCGACCTCGCCTCGCCGTGCGAGCTGCTCGACGGCATCCGCTGAGCGTCGGCGCGGCGGCCGGACGCCTCAGCCCGACCGGGGACCGGCGCCGGCGCCGGCGCGTCAGCCGAGGCCTGAGATCTTCCACTTGCCGCCTTCGTCGACGAGCACGACGGCGCTGGTGGCCTTCTTGCCTTCATGGACGCTCTTGACCTGAGCGGTGGCGGTTCTTCCGCCCGGGCCGAGCGTCACCGACTCGACCAGCGCTTCGAGGCTGTCGACCTCGGTCAGCTGGCTTTTGATCGCCGCTTCGCAGCGCTTGGTGCCGCCGAGACGCGCCACCACCGGGGCGGCGAGGTCTTCCGTGCAGATCTTCTTCTCTTCGCCCGCCGTCGCCGCCGCCTGAAAGTCGGCGATCGTCTGCGCGACTTCACGCTGAGCGCCCTTGAAGCTCGCGGTCGAGACCGTGTTGCCACAGCCCGTCAGCGCGAGCGCGGACAGCGGCAGGCAGAGCAATGCGAGCGGGCGGTGCATCGCCCGCAAGGCTATTCGATCGGCTAGTTGGCCTCGTCGTCGCGTCTGTAGCCGAGGCGCGCGGAGATGCGGTCGGCGGTCGAGACCAGGTGCGGGCCGAGTGCGTCGACGAGCTCCTCCAGCGAGATCATCGAGCTGGGCGCTGCGAGGTTGACGGCCGCGACGACTTCGCGCGCCTCGTTGCGCACCGGCGCCGCGATCGCGTACAGCTCGGCCGCGAACTCCTGATCGTCGACGGCGAAGCCGGCCGCCTCGACCTCGTCGAGCTCCTCGCGCAGCGTTTTCTTGCTCGTGATCGTGTTCGGGCCGCGTTTGGTGAGCTTCATCTGGCCGATCAGCTCGCGCTGCTCGCCCTCGGGCAGGTTCGCCAGCAGCAGCTTGCCCATCGAGGTGCAATAGGCCGGCACGCGCGAGCCGACGTGCAGGTCAAGGTCGATGCTGCCCTGCCCGCGGCGGAAGCTGCGCACACGATCCACGTACAGCACCTCGGTCGTGTCGAGCACGCCGAGGCTCGTCGTGTAGGAGGTCCGCTGGCGCAGCTCCTCCAGGTAGGGGTGGGCGTGCTCGCGCAGGCCCGTCGAGTTCAGCGCCGACATGCCCAGGTCGGTGACGCGCAGGCCCAGCCGGTACTTGCGCGAGGCGCCCTGCTCGAGGTAGCCGAGGGCGACCAGCGTGATCACGTAGCGGTGCGTTGTCGAGCGACTCATGCCGAGCTCCTCGGCGATATCCGCGATCCCCAGCACCGGGCGCTTCGGCGTGAAGCAGCCGAGGATCGCCAGGCCCCGCTCCAGCGACTGCGAGTAGCGCGGCTCGCGCAGGCTCGGGATCGACCAGGCCGGTTCCCGCCCGTTGTTGGTCTTGGATGCTGCTGAACTGGTTCTGGGCATTGGCACCTGGTCCTGTCTTGTCTGGAGTAGACCTTCGTGGCCTTGGAGGTTCAAAGATCGGTTGAACAGACGATAGTCAGCCATTTACATGCAGACAACCAGAAACACTGGAGTTTCGAGCGTGCAAGCTGAGAGGCTTCGGCCCGGAGTGACGGGGGAGCGCAGCTCACAGATAGTCACCAGCCGGCAGTCTGCTGGGGATCATTCATACTGGTGGAATTGCAGGCGATTTGCAGCATCCACGGTTCGGCTGCGCTCACGGTTCGGCGGCCAGCAGGCTGCTCGCCCAACTCGCGACTCGGATCTGCCAGCGCCTACATGGAAGTCCCGTTCGGCGAGGGCGTCGGACACGAGATCCCCGACATCGAGGCGTTGATGGGGCCGCCCCGCGCCGGCAACGTCGTCGTGCTGTTCTACGCCGACGGACGCGAACCCGTGTACGCACAGATCGAGGTCACCGCTGCCGGCGTCGCGATCATTGCCATCCCAGGGTACCTCGCGGCCGGCGTATCCGCCGCCCTTGCGCTAGCCGACTGATGTGATCGGTATCACCGCCGCGGCGTGCCTCGTCACGGAACAGCCACGGCGCGCGGCGGCCGATGACGTCGCCTTGAAAGCGCTTCTGGCGCCCATACACGACCCAAGTGGTGTCCACCGCACCGTAGTAGGCCTCGAGCTGAAGCTGATCGGGATGTTCGCGCGCGTGATGGACGTGCGTGAGCCCCGCGTCGTAGCGTCCAGCCAGCAGGTTCGCCGCGACGACCGGCTTCGACGGCTCATCCACGATCGTCTCCCACGGCGAGAGGTCGAGGTAGCCGCGCGTGGCGGAGACGATGCCGAGGCTTCTCGGCTTGGCGACATCCGTTCGCACGAGCAGACCGAGCTCCTTCGTTGGGTAGAGGAACGTGTCGATCACGAACACCTCCTCGTGGTAGCGCTCGGTGACGAGGTGGACCTGCACATGTGCGCTGCACTGCACCAGAAATGTGTTCGGTCGCTCGCGAACCTGCCCGATCGCGTCCAGGAGATCCGCCACGAGCACGATCTCAAATGACTTCAGCCCCTGGAAGTCGAGATAATGGCGCAGGGCGTTCTCGTGGCAGGTGCCCGACGGCCCCAGCGTGATGAACGTCGGTCGCGTCATGCTGCCTCGCCATGCGGGGCGCTGGACGTCCCGTCGATCAGCTCGTCCTCCATCCTGCACGTCGCGGCGATCAGCAGCTCGAAGAGCGCCTCGGTGAACTGCGGCGGCAGCTCGCCCTCACGGCCGCGAGCGAGATAACGGGCGCGAACCTCCGTTACGCGGTCGGGCTGCATCATCGGCACGCTGTGGGCGCGCTTGTATCGCGCGACCTCGCGGCAAACCTCGAAGCGCTCACCCAGCAGCCGCACGACCTGGTCATCGAGCTCGTCGAGACGACGACGGAACGGATCGAGACCGTTCACGAGGGCATCCTTCGCATACGCGCTCCGAGCCGCACAAAGTCGTTGCGTAGATAGAACGCCTCGGTCGCGGCCAGACCCAAGAAGCTCTCTCGCGGAAGGCCGACCTCGAGACGAGCGATCTTCAGCTCACCTGCGAGCTCGCACAGCGCTCGCACGAGATCGCCGCCGATCTCCCTGCTGCGCCACGCAGGATGCACCCACAGGTCCTGAATCAACGCATACCGGCCCGGTATGTGAATCGCGGTCTGCCAGCTGGCCGCGAGCACCCCCACGAGCTCGTCGTCGAGCTCCGCCACGAGCACGGCGCCCGCATCGCGATCCTCGATCAGAACACGTGTCGTGGTCTGCATCGCCGCCGACGCGGGCGGCGTGCCGCCGAGCTCCACGAGCAGCTGCGCTACCGCAGCGGCGACCGCCACGACGTCCCGCTCGACGGCGGCGCGCAGATTCCACCCGGCCGGCTCCGCCTCCCGCGCGATTGGCCTGGTCTCGCTCATACGGTCGTCGCCGTCACCGCGTCGGGCTCGAGCTCCACCGTCCACGCCTCCTGCGCATCGCTGCCGGTGACCGCCCGAGCGATCGCCGACATCGGCGCCCGCGCCTTCAGCAGGATCTCGTCGAACTCCTCCGCGGGATCAGACTGCATCACGATCGCGCCGCCCGCCCCGATCGTGGTCGCTCCCGGCCGCATCACGATCGTCCGGATCACGATGCTGAGGTCGACGCTGCCATCGACCCCGAAGTAGCCGATCGCTCCGGAGTACACGCCGCGCGCCTCGCGCTCGATGTCGTCGATGATCCCCATCGTTCGCAGCTTCGGCGCGCCGGTCATCGACCCGCCGGGGAAGCACGCGCGCACGCACTCAACCTGCGTGCGCTCGCGATCGAGCACGCCGGTGACGGTCGAGATCAGCTGGTGCACTGTGGTGTAGGGCTCGACGACCATGAACTGCGGCACCCGCACCGTATCCACCTCGCACACGCGCCCGAGATCGTTGCGCAGCAGATCCACGATCATCAGGTGCTCGGCGAACGTCTTCTCGTCGTGCAGGAGGCTTTCGCGCAGCTCATCGTCGCGCTGCGGGTCCGCCGAGCGCGGTGCCGTGCCCTTGATCGGGCGCGCCTGCACACGCCGCTCGCGGTCGATCCCGATGAAGCGCTCGGGTGAGGAGCTGATGATGCTCAGCTCGCCAAGCTTGAGATAGGCGGCGAACGGCGCCGGGTTGCGCCGGCGCAGGAGGCGGTACAGCTCGAACGGCTCCGGGCTCGCGTCAGTGTGGATCTGGTCGGTCAGGCACACCTCGTAGGACTCGCCCGCGCTGAGCGCTGCCTGGCAGCGGGCGATGTCGGCGAGATACTGCTCGCGTCCGCGCCCGCAGCGGAAGCTCACTGGATCGTCATCCTCATCGACAGATACGCCGCCGGTTTGCGTGTCCGTCGAAGGCGGCACCGCTGCCTGCTCGGCAAGCGTGTCGCGAACGATCTCCTCGGCTTCGTCCAGCCAGCGCACGGCGTCCGGCTCGTCCTCGTGGCACAGCGCCACCACGTGCGTGCGGTGAGCGACGTGGTCGATCGCGAGGAGGCGATTGGCGAGCATCAGCACCGCGTCCGGAAGGTCGGAGTGGTGGGTGTTGGGCGAGCCGCAGTCGGCCTTGCACTCGTAGCCGAGGTAGCCGACGAAGCCACCGAGCAGCCCGTGCGGAGCTCCCGGCGCGGGTGTGAGCGCACGCTTCGCGAGCTCGCGGTCGAGGACGTTGAAGATGCCGCCGAGCTCGGTGCTGGTTCCCTCGGCGGGGTGCGAGGTGACCGTTTTCGCTCCCACGTCGTATTCGAGCACGCAGCGATCCGCGCCCATCGTGGTGCCGAGGAACGAGCATTGCGCAAGCGGCGTGGGGGCGTCGGCGCTGTCCAGCCAAAAGGCGTGCTGTGCCTCGCCAAACAGTCGCTCGAACACCAGCTCGCCCGACACCTCGCCCTCGACCGAGCGCACGAGCAGCCGCCGGTGCGTGTCCGCCGGGCCGGGCTTGACCCGCCGGGGGCGCCGGGGCGGCGTGCGAGGGACGGGCGCCCACCAGCCGCGCGAGGCGCGCGTCGAGCGGTGCTCGCGAGCGAGCTTGTAGAAGTTCTCGACCAGCCGGAGGCCGTGCTCGGTGGCGATTGACTCGGGGTGAAACTGCACGCCCCACATCGGCCGGCTGCGGTGCTCGATCCCCATCACGACGCCCTCGTCGGTCCACGCAGTCACGCGTCCCTGGGAGCCGAGGTCGCCGGCGACCGCGAGCGAGTGGTAGCGCACGACGGAGAAGCCCTGCGGAATACCCGCGAACAGACCCACGCCGTCGTGCTTGACGGCGCTCAGCCGCCCGTGCATGACAATCGGCGCGGTGCGCACCGCGCCGTCGAGCAGATGGCCGAGTCCCTGGTGGCCCAAGCAGACGCCGAGCACGGGGACCTCGCTGAAGCGCAGGATGTCCGAGCAGACGCCGAAGTCGTGCCAGCGCTCGGGCCGCCCCGGGCCCGGCGAGAGGACGATCGCGTCGAAGTCCCAGCGCGAGAGCGCGCGCCACGAGACGACGTCGTTGCGCACCACGATCGGCTCCTCGCCGGAGACGGCCGCGAGCAGGTGGAACACGTTGTAGGTGTAGGAGTCGTAGTTGTCTATCAGCAGCGTGCTCAAGGCGAAGACTCCAGGCCAAGTCCGCGTGCGCTGCGGTCCAGCAGCGTATGCACGACGCGCTCCACCGGCTCGCTCGGCTCGCTCTCCAGGTGCCAGAGCGCCAGGTGCTTTAGGTAGTGCGCGAGCGGTCTGACATCGAGGCGCTCCACCGCCAGTCGCAGGTAGCGGCGGTACAGCTCTGACTGGATCACCGCAAAGCGGTAGTTGGGATCCTCCGCGGGCCGCCCACCGCCGACGGAGGCGCGACCGTGGCGGGCACGCGCGCGCACCAGGTCCCAACCCAGGCTCTCCTGCTCGCACAGCAGGCGCTCGGGGTCGAAGTCGATGTCGAGAGTTGCGGCATGGGGCAGGAAGTACCCCAGCGCGACGTGCGCCGCCAGGCGTTCGGGGTTGGGGTGGGCGCGGCGAACCTCGCGGCGCTCCGGGTCGGCGTCGATCTGCGCGTCGATCTGATCGGTCAGCTCGTCGATCAGCTGGGCGCCGGCACTCGAGGTGACCATTCGCCGGTGCGTGGAGACCATGCCGTGAAAGATGCTGCGACTGGGGTGAAAGCCGCCGTTCAGCCCCGGTCGCAGCTCGGCCGCGAGCTTGCGGATGCTCGTCACGTGCGCCACCCACTCAGCTCCTGTGACCTGCAGCGAGGTCATGTCCTCGAGTTCCGGCGCGGTGAGGGCATAGGTCAACGAGCGCATGTGCTGCGTGGAGAGCCCGTCGGCGCGTACGAGCGGCAGCTCTTCGAGCTCCTCGAGACCCGTCGCATAGACGATCACCCCGTCCGCACGGCGTGTGAGGGTGCCGTCGCGAAGGCCGCTCTCGGCGAGCTCGGTCGTCTCGGCCAAGAAGTCGGACTCGAAGAACACCCTGTCGAAGGCGATCCCGAGCCGGGAGAGCGTCTTGCGCTGCCCCGCGATCACCCACGCGCGCGTCTTGTACCAGAGCTCCAGCGCCTCACGCTCGCCGGCGAGCACTCGCTTGATCAGATCATCAGCCGCGTCGTTCTGCACGTGCACCTCACGCGAGAGCGAATCCTCGGCCTGCTCGAGCTCGCCCGCGGCGATCACGCCGCCGCCGGCCACATAGTCGGCGTAGCAGAGGCCCACGAAGTGGTCGCTCTTCTCGTCGCCGTCGGACCAGCCCTGCGCGTGGCGGCCGCTCTGCATCACGCCGGCCATCGCCTCGCCCATCGCGCGGCCCATGTCGGAGATGCGGCTGCGGCGCTCGACCTGCGCGCCGGCCTGTGCGAGCGCGGCCGCCAGCGCGTTGCCGATCGCGAGGTTGCGCAGATGCCCGACGTGCAGCGCCTTGGTCGCGTTCGCGTCCCAGAACTGCACAGAGACGCGCCGTCCCTGCGCCAGCTCGGCCAGCGGTGCCTCGGCGCTGCCCCCCGCCTCCAGCGCCGCCCCAGCCATCTCGATCCAGGCGTCTGCGAGGCGCAGGCGAACCCCGTCGCGGCCGCAGCGCACCTCTGTCACCCACGGCTCGCGCTCGAGCCGTTCGAGCTCGGCAACAGAGTCTGGATCGTGGCGCCAGTCGGCTGCGCGCGCTGTCAGCTTCAGGTCGTAGTCCGCACGTGGGCGGCGCGGTGCCCGCGCTGCCCACCGCACGGGAGCGCCGCCGCGGGTGGGCAGATACTCGAAGTAGTCGAAGAGATTGACGGTCACGACGTGCTCGGTTGATGGGCGTGCTTGGTCACAGATGGACGATTCGAGGGTTTGCCGCGATGCACCAGCCGGGGCTCGAACCCGGATCGCCGGTGTTTAAGACCGGTCCTTTCACCGATTAAGGTACTGGTGCTCATTTTGAGTCAGTGCCTACATCCCGATTGTCGATGCGTTCTACGCACGCACCAATCCTCTGGGCGATCCCGGGTATCCTAATTCCAGGCGACAGGACAAGCAAGCACTGTCTCTGGCGCCTTTGAGGCATTTTGTGGGAATGGGCCACCAAGCGACGCACACGAAGGTGGCATCCAAGCACGTTCAGTATGCGGCAGGGAACGGCGAGAAGGAGACAAGCGAGGCGAAATGGAGTTGTCGAGCATGAACATCTGGCAGCACACCCCGCACGGTGTGCGAAAGCACGACACGCTGCCTCCCGGACCCCGCATGCCGAGCGCTCTTCAGGCCGCCGGTTGGTCTTTGCGGCCCCTCGCCTTCATGGATCGTTGTGCCGAGCGTTACGGGGAGATTTTCACACTGCGAGTGCGTCGCAGTCGGCCGTGGGTGTTTCTGACCAATCCCGAACATGTCAAGCAGGTGTTCACAACGGACGCGCACCTGCTTCGTGCCGGCGCCGGAGAAGCCAACCCGCTCCTCGGGCCTCTGTTGGGGTCTCGCTCCGTGATGCTGCAGGACGAGCCGACGCATATGACTGACCGCAAACGGATACTGCCGTCGTTTCATGGTCAGCGCATGCACGACTACGGCGGGATGATGGCCGACGTCGCGCGCCGCGAGATCGATCGCTGGCCGATCGGCGAGCCGTTCGAGTTGTGGCCGCGGATGCAGGCGATCAGCCTCGAGGTGGTGATGCGCGCCGTCTTCAGTGACGTCGGGGGTGAGCGTCTGGAGCTCCTGCGCCGGCGCATGGTCGATCTGACCAACTGGGTCAACAACCCGGGTCGGCTGGCACTGCTGGCGGCCGTCGGCGAACGCTCGATGACCGCGAACCCCAACTTCCGCAACGTGATGCGCCCGGTCGAGCGGCTCGTGCTGGAGGAGGTGCGTCAGCGCAGGGCCGCCGGCGACGGCGAGCGTCATGAAGACATCCTCGCGATGCTCGAGCGGCGCACAGAGGCGGACGGGGCCCTCATGGACGACGAGAAGATGCGCGACGAACTCGTCACGTTCCTGTCCGACGGTCCGACGGCGACCTCCCTCGCGTGGGCATTCGAGCGGCTGCTGCGCCACCCGGACAAGCTCGCGCGCCTACGCGCGGAGGTGCTCGCCGGCGAGAGCGAGGAGTACGTCGACGCGGTCGTCAAGGAGACGCTGCGCCTGTGTCCCGCGGTGCCCGTCGTCATGCGGCGGCTGACCGAGCCGATGCAGCTCGCCGGCTACACACTCCCTCCTGACACGATCGTCGCGCCGTGCGTCTATCTGATGCACCGCCGTTCGGATCTCTACCCGCAGCCGCGCAGCTTCCAGCCCGAGCGATTTCTCGGCGACGAGGGCGGGCGGGCAATCAATACATACACGTGGATCCCGTTCGGTGGTGGCGTGCGCAGGTGCGTCGCCGTCGTCTTCGCGCAGCTGGAGATGAAGCGCGTGATCCAGACCGTGCTCAGCGAGGTCGAGCTGCGCCCCGCAGAATCGCGCTCGGAGGGCGCCGCCCGCAGCTCCGTCTCGTTCGCACCCGACGGCGGCGCCACCGTGATCGCCACGCGTCGCCGGGCGGCCGGCGTCGATCTGCCTGCCGCGGCGTAGCACGGCTCGTCCGGCTGCGCGTCGTCATCCCCTGCGGCGCAGCAGGCGGCCGAGCCCCGGCTTCGCCGACGGGCTGCAGCTCGATCGTCCCCGGCTGCTCGCGCTCCGGGTCGGGCTCGATGCGCTTGGGAGAGCGCACACGGTTGACCGCGATCAGCCTGCGGGAGGCCGCCACGATGCTTGGAGCACAGCGGTAGTTGACTCCGAGCGCCACTCGCTCGAGGCCCGGATACAAGCCGTCGAGGCAGATGATGCGCTCGACGCTCGCCCGTCGGAACGCGTACAGCGTGATCCTCGTCGCCGACGCAGAACAGCTCGTCGTGCGGCGCCGCGATCATGCGGATCAGCTGCGAAGTGCCTTCCTCTGAGCAGCGAGTCGCTCGAGCCTTTCGTCCACACGATTAAGCGCGGTCGCGCGCGCATCTTCCTCCCGGCGTGCGTTTGCCTCACCCTCCATCCCTGCCCCCTCGCGCGTCACCGCATGCCCTCGCTGTCACCGCTCCGCGGTCAGCAGTTCGCGGACCGAGGCACGGGCGCGGCTGCGTCTGGCCTCGTGCGCATCGTGGGCACGCCGGGCGATCTCGCCGCGGCTGGTCTGCAACGCGGCCCACTCCCCGTCTCGGTCGAGCACGACCCTACCGTCGTCGAGGGAGTGCAGTAGCAGCAGCGGTGCTGAGTCACGTACGCGGTTCAGCCGCGCCACGTCCACGTCGCGTATCGACGCTCGTCGTCGCTGACTAGCTGGCGGCGGGCGCTCAGACGCTCGCAGCGAACTGTTCCATCCACTGCTGCGCGCCGAAGCGTGCGGGCGTCCACACCCAATTCGCGAGCGAGATCGGTTAGTTCAACCACACCTCGACTATAGAGCCTCGTATGACCGTTCCAGCCGCGCGCTAGCCTCAACGGGCATGCCTCTCTCCAACTTCAGCCCGCGCGTCTGCGACTGGTTCGAGCGCGCTTTCGCCGCCCCCACGCCCGCCCAGGCGCAGGCGTGGCCGGCGATCGCCGCGGGCGAGAACGTGCTCCTGTCGGCGCCCACCGGGTCCGGCAAGACGCTCGCCGCGTTCCTGTGGGCGCTCGACCGGCTGAGCTCCGAGCGCACCGCCGACGTTGACTGCGCCGGCGACGCGGCGCGAGATCCAGCGGCCGCCGGCGCTCGGCGCACGCGCGTCGTGTACGTCAGCCCGCTGAAGGCACTCGCCTACGACATCGAGCGCAACCTGCGCGCGCCGCTGCGCGGCATCGGCGCCGAGGACGTGCGCGTGGGCATCCGCACGGGCGACACGCCGCAGCGCGAGCGCGCCGCGATGCTGCGCAATCCGCCGGACATCCTCGTCACGACCCCGGAGTCCCTGTACCTGATGCTCACCTCGCAGGCGCGCGAGATGCTCAGCGGCGTCGAGGCTGTGATCGTCGACGAGATCCACGCGGTCGCGCACTCCAAGCGCGGCTCGCACCTCGCGCTCACGCTCGAGCGGCTCGAGGCGCTCGTGGCAGCGGGGCGCGCGGCCCGAGGCGAAACGCCGCGCGAGCTCCAGCGGATCGGGCTGAGCGCGACGCAGAACCCGCTCGAGGAGATCGGGCGCTTCCTCGTCGGTCCCGAGCGCGAGGTCGAGATCATCGACGCCGGCGCGCGCAAGCAGCTCGACCTGCGCATCGAGGTGCCTGTCGAGTCGATGGCCGAACCCGGTGGCGCGAGCCTCCCGGGCCGCGGACCGGGCCGGCGCCGCCAGATCCGCTCGAGCCGCTCGCCGGGGGCGAGTCCACGCGTGGCTCGATCTGGCCGGCGATCTACCCCGAGCTGCTGCGGCTCGTGCGCGAGCACACCTCGACGATCGTGTTCGTCAACAACCGGCGCTCGGCCGAGCGCGTAGCGCTGCGCCTCAACGAGCTCGCCGCACAGCAGGACGCCGCCGCGCGCGGGGACGACGGCGGCGAATTGGAGTCCCGCCCACCCCCGGCCGCGCCCGCGCCCGCGCCCGCGGACATCGCGCGCGCGCACCACGGGTCGCTCGCGCGCGAGGAGCGCACGAAGGTCGAGGAGCTGCTGAAGGCGGGCGAGCTGCCCGTGCCTCGTCGCCACCAGCTCGCTCGAGCTCGGCATCGACATGGGCGCCGTGGACCTGGTCCTGCAGATCGAGTCGCCGAAGTCGGTCGCCCGCGGGCTGCAGCGCATCGGACGCGCCGGGCACGGCGTCGACGAGGTCAGCGTCGGGCGCATCTTCCCCAAGTTCCGCGGCGACCTGCTCGAGTGCGCGGTCGTCGCCCGGCGCATGCACGAAGGGCTGATCGAGCCCACCGTGGTCCCGCGCAACGCGCTCGACGTGCTCGCGCAGCAGATCGTCGCGATCGCGGTGTCGGCCGAGCCGGCGGAAGGGACTCCGATTCGGTCACCGTCGAGCGAGCTGCACGCGCTCGTCAGGCGCACCTACTCCTACGCCGAGCTCTCGCGCGAGCTGCTCGAGAACGTGCTCGACATGCTCGACGGGCGCTACCCGTCGAAGGAGTTCGGCGAGCTGCGCGCGCGCATCGTCTGGGACCGTGTCGCCGGCACGATCCGCGCGCGCAAGGGATCGCGCCAGCTGGCGATCGCCAACGCCGGGCACGATCCCGGACCGCGGGCTCTACGCGGTGACGCTGCCCGACGGCCGGCGCGTCGGCGAGCTCGACGAGGAGATGGTCTACGAGGCGCGCCCGGGTCAGGTGTTCCTGCTCGGCGCCTCGACCTGGCGGATCGAGGAGATCGGCCGCGACCGCGTGATCGTCACCCCCGCGCCCGGCGCCCCGGGCGCGGTGCCGTTCTGGAAGGGCGACTCGGTCGGGCGCCCGAAGGAGCTCGGCGAGGCGATCGGCGCGTTCTCGCGCTGGGCGGTCGAGCAGGACGCCGAGACGCTGCGAGCGCGACTACGACCTCGACGAGCGCGCCGCGCGCAACCTGCTCGCCTACCTGCGCGAGCAGCAGGCAGGCCACGCGTGTGCTGCCGAGCGAGCGCACGATCGTGCTCGAGCGCTTCCGCGACGAGATCGGCGACTGGCGTCTGTGCGTGCTCTCGCCCTACGGCGGGCGCGTGCACGCCGCCTGGGGACTCGCGCTGTCCGCGCGCATCCGCGAGCGCTTCGGCCTCGAGGCGGACGCGATCGCGTCCGACGACGGCATCGTCGCTGCACCTGCCCGACCTCGACGCCGACGACGCCGAGGCGCTGCCGTCCGCCGCCGAGCTCGTGCTGCTCGAGCCCGACGAGGTCGAGGAGGCCGTCACCGCCGAGCTCGGCGGCTCGGCGCTGTTCGGCGCGCGCTTTCGCGAGAACGCCTCGCGCGCGCTGCTGATCCCGCGCGCCTACCCCGGGCGGCGCACGCCGCTGTGGCAGCAGCGTCTGAAGTCGCAGAACCTGCTCGAGGTCGCGCGCCGCTACGACGACTTCCCGATCGTGCTCGAGACCTACCGGGAGTGCCTGCAGCGACGTGCTCGACGTGCCTGGCCTGCAGGAGCTGCTGCGCGGCCTGCACCACGCGTGAGATCTCGCTCGTCGAGGTCGAGACGCAGACCGCCTCGCCGTTTGCCTCCTCGCTGCTGTTCGACTACGTCGCCACCTACATGTACGAGGGCGACACGCCCAACGCCGAGCGCCGTGCCGCCGCGCTGTCGCTCGACCGCGATCTGCTGCGCGAGCTGCTCGGCCAGGAGGAGCTGCGCGAGCTGATCGACCCGGGCGCGCTCGCGCGCGTCGAAGACGACCTGCAGCACCGCTCCGAGATGACGCGCGCCACCGGCCGCGACGGCTTGCACGACGTGCTGCGTCACGTCGGCGACCTCGCTCGCCGAGAGGTCGGCCGAGCGCGTGTTCGCGGGCGTCGACGCCGATGGCGCTGCTCGCGCGAGCTGCGAGCGCGAACGCCGCGCCGTGCGCCTGCGCGTCGGCGGCGAGGAGCGCTGCGATCGCCGCCGACGAGGCGGGCCTCTACCGCGACGCGCTCGGCGCCATGCCGCCCGGCGGCCTGCCGGAGGCGTTCCTCGTCGACGTGCCCGACGCGCTGCGGCGAGCTCGTCGCGCGCTACGCGCGCACGCCACGGTCCGTTCACGCACCGACGAGCTGCGCGCGCGCTACGGCGTCGACGCGAGCTCCGTGCTGCGCGAGCTCGAGCGCGCCGGCGCGCTCGTCCGCGGTGAGCTGCGTCCCGGAGGTACGCGAGCGCGAGTGGTGCGACGTAGAGGTGCTGCGACGGCTGCGGCGCGCGTCGCTGGCCGCGCTGCGCAAGGAGATCGAGCCGGCCGACCAGCGGCGCCTCGCCGCGTTCCTGCCCTCGTGGCAGGGCGTGGACCGCCACGCGAGCGCCGGCGCCGGGATCGATCGCCTGCGCGAGGTGCTCGTGCCGCTGCAGGGCCTCGCGCTGCCCGTGGAGATCTGGGAGCGCGACGTGCTGCCGCGGCGCACCGGCGCCTACTCGCAATCCTGGCTCGACAGCCTCTGCGCGAGCGGCGAGATCGTGTGGGTCGGTGCCGGTGCGCTCGGTCGCTCGGGGCGCGTCGCGCTGTACTTCCGCGAGGACGCGCCCGCGATCGGGCCGCCCTGCCGCGCGTGCCGGCGCAGAGCCGCCCGCCGGCCCCGAGCACGAGCTCCTGCGCGCACGGCTCGCGCAGGGCCCGCGTTCTTCACCGACCTGCTCGCCGAGCTCGACGCTCCGGCGGAGGCGCTGCGCGAGGCGCTGTGGGACCTCGTCTGGGCGGGCGAGGTCACCAACGACGCCTGGGCGCCGCTGCGCGCACCGCGCCTGGCGCTCGCGCGCGCGGAGCTTCCGAGCATCGAACATGCCGTCGCAGCGGCGCTTCAGCGCGCGACGCTCGCGCTTCGTGCGCTCGGCGCAGCGGCGCGCAATCGCAGGTTCAGGGCCGCTGGTCGCTCACGGCCGCCGTCTTCGGTGGCGCTGCGCAGGAGGGGCCGGCCGGCGCCGCCGAGCGCCGCCGCGTGCTCGCCGAGCTGCTGCTCGAGCGCTACGGCATCGTCACGCGCGAGCAGGTGCTCGCCGAGGGGATCAAGGGCGGCTTCGCGATGCTGTACGACACCTTCGCCAACCTCGAGACGCTCGGCGTCTGCCGGCGCGGCTACTTCATCGAGGGCATGGGCGGCGCCCAGTTCGCGCTGCCCGGTGCCGTCGAGCGGCTGCGCGCCGGCCCCGGCGACGCCGGCGCAGGCACGCGCACGCTCGTCATCGCCGCCGCCGACCCGGCGCAGCCGTACGGAGCGGCGCTGCCGTGGCCCAAACGCGAGGGATCCACGTCACGTCCGGCCCGCGTCGCCGGTGCGCACGTGGTGCTCGTCGAGGATCAGCCGGTCCTGTACGTCGAGCGCGGCGGGCGCAGCCTCGTGACGCTCGCCGACCCCCGTGAGGCGCCAGCTTCGCGTGAGCTCGACCCGGTGCGCGAGGCGCTCGCGGCGCTCGCGGACGCGGTCCGCGCCGGGCGTGTGGGCAGGCTCGCGCTCGAGCGGATCGACGGCGAGCCGGCGCTCGCGTCGAGCCTCGCCGGAGCGCTCGTGGAGCTCGGATTCCACTCCGGGCCGCGCCGGCTGACGCTCACCGCCTGAGTGGCGCGTCGCCAAGAAACGTTCGAAGCGCTTTGCTCCACATTTCCCCGACACGACCCGGATCGGCCGGATCGCCAGTGTTCGTGCCAAGTCAGCGGGGATTTGCACCCGATTGTCTGTCGGACGGTTGCACCCATGGGAGACACCGGTAGACCGAGCCCTTTCGACTTGTTATTAAAGTCGAGAAAACTTGCAAGGGGAGGCAAAATGATCTACGTTTCAGAACCGTGGGAATAGGTCGAACTGGGAGCCAACTCGGGCCGCTGTACCACAGGCTGCCGCATGGGCCGAGCGGTATGGAGCGCGACGAGGTTGCCAGAAACCAACGGACACGCCTGTATGGCGGCATGATCGAGTCGGTGTCCCAGCGCGGCTACCACGGGACCACCGTGGCGCACGTGATCGCCCTGGCGGGTGTCTCGCGCAGGGCGTTCTACGAGCTCTTCCCGAACAAGGAAGAGTGCTTCCTGTCCACGTACGACATCATCATCGCGCGCGCTCGCAAGCGCGTGATCGACGCCTGGATAGAAGAGCGTGGATGGGCGAACCGCCTGCACGCCGGCTGCAAGGCGCTGCTCGACGATGTCGCCGCGCAGCCCAAGGGACCACGACTCGTGCTCGTGGACTCGCTCGGTGTCGGACCGGCCGCGAGGGGGCGCATGCAGCTCGCCGGGCTCGCGTTTGAGCGGCTTGTCGCAGGTGCGTTCCAGGCGGCGCCCGACGGCGTCGGCTTCTCGGGACTGACCGCGCGCGGGATCGTCGGCGGCGTCCGCCATGCCGTGTTCAGGCGGATGCTCGAGCACCGTGAGCGCGAGCTGGTGACGTTGACCGACGAAGTGCTCGACTGGATGGAGTCCTACCGGATTCCCGCGGCGGCGCGGCTGGGCGTGCCTGCGAGGTTCGCCTCGGATCGTCAGCCGCCGCAGCCGGCGGCGTTCCTGGCGCGTGACGATAGGCGTGCGCGTGCGCTCAGCTCGGTCGTGCACCTGACCCTCGACGAGGGCTACGCGTCGCTGACGGATCCTCAGATCGCTCGCTTCGCGGGCGTCTCGACCGAGGCGTTCCACAAGCAGTTCGCCAGCAAGGAGGAGTGCTTTCTGGCCGTGCTCGACGAATTCGTGCGCGAAGCGCTCGACTCGGTCAGGGGCAGCTTCGAGGATGCGCCCTCTTGGGAGGCGGGCGTCTACCGAGCTGTGACAGCGTTCGTCGAATACCTCGTCGGGCACGAGGCGCTGCTGCGGCTCGCGTTCATCGACCTGTTTGAAGTGGGACCGGCGATGGTTGGTCGCATGACGCGTTCGGTCGAAGGCTTCACGAAGCTCATAGTCGCGGAGGGGCCCGCGCCGCGCCGGGGGCCCGAGGTGGCGATGGAGGCGATCACGGGTGCGCTGTGGTCGATCATCTCCGCGTACGCCGGGAGCCGCCGCCTGCAGCGCCTGCCCTGTGCGGTCGATCATCTGACGTTCACGGTGCTCGCGCCCTATCTCGGCCCGAAGGCCGCCGTCGAGGCGATCCAGGCCGAGCGCAAGCCGCTGCGCTCCGTCTGAGCGCACTCTGCGATCTTGGGTGGCGATGATCGAGTCATCGCCACCCAAGCGCCTGCGCCGCGTCGGCCACAAGGGCGCCGCGCACATCGAGCCGGGCAACACGCTCGCGAGCTTCGACGCGGCGCTGCGCCACGACGTCGACATGATCGAGCTCGACGTGCTCAGCGAGCACGCCGACGGCAGCGGCCGGCTGCTCGTCGCGCACGACCACGAGGACGCGCGCGCCGGCGCGACGCTGACCTTCGAGCAGGCGCTCGAGCATCTATCGGGGCGGGCCTTCGCGGGCGTGGAGCTCGACGTCGACGTCAAGCTACCGGGCTACGAGCTGCGCGTGCTCGATGCGCTGCGCGAGCACGAGCTCGTGACGCGGACGCTGATCAGCGGCATGTTTCCGACTGGGCTCGCGCAGATTCGTGCCGCCGAGCCATCGCTGCGGCTCGGCTGGTCGGTGCCGCGCGTGCGTCGCGACTACACCACCGACATGCTCACCGCGATACCGGCGCTCGCGATGCTGACGGGCTACCGCGCGACGCTGCCGCGGCGCGCACGTACGGCGCTCGCGGAGGGCCGCTTCGACGCGATCATGGCGCACTGGCGCGTGGTCACCCGGCCGCTGATCCGCGCGGTCGCCGAAGGCGGCGGCGAGCTCTACGTGTGGACCGTCGACGACGCGCGCATGATCGAGCGCCTGAGCGCGATGGGTGTGGACGGCATCATCACGAACGACCCGCGGCTGTTCGAGTCCGGGCGCGCCCACTGAGCTTGTCGGCGGGCAAACCACGGGTGCGCCGACGCGGTAGGTGGGTAGGACTTCCGCTCGGCTGTTGATGCGCAGGTCGGCGATGAGGATTGCGAGCAGGGCCTCGGCTTGCTCGGGCTCGCCGTGGGCGATGACGTGATCGAGCTGGTCAGCGACGGCTTGGAGGGTCGTCGAGGTCGCCGCTCTCGAATGCCTCTTGGTAGCGCTCGATCGCGCGCTCCGCGCGCGTGATCTCCTTGGAGAGCGAGGCGCGCTTGTCTGTGAGCGCCGCCCGGTCGATTTCATCGCTGGCGCGAGCACGACCCGCCAGCCGCAGACAGCAGGTTCGGCTCGTTCACCGCCGGGGTGCGCGCTGCCGGCCTCGACCCAGGTCGACGACAAGCATCAGGGCGGATTGAACGCCTTTACATCTGCAGATCGGCTGATGGGCTGCTCGCGAGCCCCTTGCTCACGAGGTCGCGGACGTCGCAGCTGACAAGCGCGCCGCCGATTCGGTCAGCGGCGGCTACGTACGCCGCGTCGTGCACGGAGATCGTGTGCTCCTCAGCCATCTGGGCCGCGCGGCTGAGCAGGCCGGTCGTAGACGCTATGACGCCGCCGTCACCGGAGATCCGGTCTATGGCTTCCAGCAGCGGAGCGACACGCCCGAGATCGCGCCAGGCGCGAATTGCGACGTTCGCCACCTCGTATCGGGCAAGATCGAGCGTCGCGAGCGTGACCTCGGGATCGCCGAGAAGCGATCGGGAGGGTCCGTGCAGGTCGTCGTCAGAATCGAACGCCGCGAGGATCACGCTGGCGTCCAGCAGCAATGTGCTCACGCTACGGCCTCGTGGACTTCACGCGCTCGGCGGCAGCGCCGCCATGGCGTGTGGTCTGCCGCAGCAGTGCCTGCATGGCGGCTGCGCGGTCCGCGCGACGCCTGCGTAGAGCGGAGTCGGCGAATTCCCGCAGAACTGCGCTGCGGGATGTGCCGAGACGGCTGGCCTCGGCATCGACCTCGCTCAGTAGATCGTCGGGCATGGAGACCATGACCTTTGCCATGGATGAAGTATACCGTGGTATACGACGGATCTCGTGGAACGCTCAGCCGATGATGCAGGTCGCGGCGCTGTAGCCCGGCGGATCGGCGCCGGCGAGGCTCTTGTGCCCGACGGCGGTCGGCAGCGCGCCCGATGCGAGCACCGCGCGGCCACGGCGCCACTGGAAGTCGACGACGCCCCGCAGCGTCACGGCGGGCTTGCCGGCGACGGGTTTCAGTTCGAAGCTGGTGCCGTCCTGGCGTGCGGCCGCGCCGTTGCCGACGGCCACGAAGCTCGAGCTTGCGCCGCTCGACAGATTGACCCACTGCTTGCTCGCGTTCATGTACTGCAGGCGGAAGCTCATGTACATCTTGTCGTGGCTGTGGCGGTCGCCCGGCATCGAGCCGCGGATGCCGACCGTGTCGGGCTGGTCGGCCGGGTTGCAGACGTCGATCGTCGCCCACAGTTCGCGCGAGCTCAACAGCGCGTGCGCGCTCGGGGTCGGCGTCGCCGACGTCGAGGGGGCGGCCGCGGCCATGGCGGCCGCCGGCGAAAGCGCCACCGTGGCACCCAGTCCGGCGATCAGCCACTTGAATCTGGACATGCGAGTGAAGATAGCGACGGAACACATCCGCGGGCCTCGGGTTGTGGTATTCCCTGGAGAGATGGGGGTCGCGCGCTCAGCGGACGTGGTCGAGTTGCTCGGACGGGTGCCGGTGTTCTCGACGCTCGAGCCAGGCGACCTCGAGCGGATCGCGCAGATGGCGCTGCCACGGCATTTCGAGCCTGGACAGGCGGTCTTCCGCGAGGGCGATGAGAGCGACACGTGCTACATCGTGCGCGAGGGCCACGCGCGCGCAGTGCGCAGCCACGGCGACGGCCGCACGATCACGCTCGCGAGGTTCGGACCGGGAGACATCTTCGGCGAGCTGGCGATGTTCGAGGACGAGCGCCGCTCTGCCACCGTCGAAGCGATCGAGCCGACGAGCGTGATCGGCGTGCTCGGCCCCGACATGCGCAGGCTGCTGAGCGAGCGCCCGCAGATCGCGGCACGGATGGTGATCGCGCTCGGTCGTCGTCTGCGCGACACCAACGAGCGCCTCTCGCGCCAGTCCTTCCAGACCGTGCAGAGCCGCGTGGCGATTGTGCTCAGCCAGCTCGTCGAGCAGGAGATCGCCGACGGCAACCCGGCCGCGGACGTGCTCGTAACCGCCACACAGGCGGACCTCGCGCAGCTCGCCGGCTCCTCGCGCGAGTCCGCCAGTCGCTTCCTCGCGGTGCTCGAGCGCGCGGGTGTCATCTCCCAGGGGCGCGGGCGCCTCGTCGTCCACGAGCCGCAGGCGCTCGAGCAATATGTCTTCTAAGCCTTCGAAATCGTCCAAGCCGGCGAAATCGCCTAAAGCGTCGACCTCGGCGCCGAGGAAGTCCGCGAAACGGCCAGCACGCGCAGAGGCGCGCGAGTTCTCCGCAGGCGGCGTCGTCGTGCGTGGTGACGAGGTCGTCGTGATCGTCCCCACCCGCCGCGCCGCCGACGGCTCGCGCGTGCTCGCGTTGCCGAAGGGCCATGTCGACCCGGGCGAGACGCCGGTGCAGGCGGCCACGCGCGAGGTTCGCGAGGAGACGGGCGTCGTGGCCGAGCCGGTGTACGAGCTCGGCGAATCGCGCTACTGGTACCGCCGCGACGGGCGCACGATCGGCAAGGCCGTCGTCTTCTTCCTGTTCGACTACATCGAAGGCGACACCGCCGACCACGACGACGAGGTCGAGGAGGTGCGCTGGATCGGCCTCGACGAGGCCGACGCGACGCTCAGCCATGCGGCTGAGCGCGAGATGGTCGAGCTCGCGCTCGCCTATCTGCGCAAAGACCGGTAGCCTGCCGGGTCGTCATGCAGGTCCTGAACTTCTATTCCACGATCTTCGCCGACGAGCTCAAGCGCGGTCGCAAGACCGCCACGATCCGTCTCGGCGACAAGTCGGGCAAGTACCGCAAGAACCAGGCCGTGCTCGTCACGATCGGCTACCAGTACTCGCCGCGGGAACGGATCTTCGAAGCGGTCATCGACCAGGTCGAGGTGACGAAGCTGATGGACCTCTCGCCGCGCGACATCAAGCACGACAACCCCGAGTTCCGCCGCCACGAGGAGCTGATCAAGTTCCTCGAACAGATCTACGGCCGCGCGGTCTCGATGGAGGACGTCGTGACCGTCGTGCGCTTCTCGCAGATCCTCGAGAACCCCACCGGGATGACCGAGGCGATCAAGGGCTTCGGCGGCGCGCAGAACTGACGCACGCGCAGGGCGCGGACGTTACTTGCTCAGCTACGCCGTCGCAGCTTCACGCGACTGCGCATGTGCGTACAGCGTCTCGGGGGCGATGTCGGCATTGTCGGGCCAGACGATCGTGCCAGCCGCGGCGTCCGCGCGGAGTTGCGCGAAGTAGGCTGAGTCGCGCAGCAGCTCGAACACGCCGCCCTAGTCGAGCAGGTAGGAGAGGTCTACGTCAGAGAGGTCTACGTCAGCGGTGGTGCCATCCTCGAAGCGGACGTGCACCGTATACCCGTCCAGCGGCTGGGCCTCGATGAGGATGGGGGTACTGCGCATGGTCGCAATGTTAGAGCGCATAGAATGCGCTGATGCGCGGCACCGAACGTGGGTTAGCTTCCGGGCGTTTCGCCGGGCCGGTCGTCGCTTCGACGGGGCCGGCTCGGCAGTGGACAGAGAAGGGCGCTCGCGCAGGGCTAATCACTATTCGCTGAGAAGATCCGCGAGATGTCGCGGCGTCCACACCGATACGTCGGCGAGCTCGGCGTCGTGCAGATCTCCGTCGCCACTGACGATTGCATCGGCTTTGGCTGCGCGGGCAAGCACTACGAGATAGTCGTCTCGGCGATCAAATGCGGGCTCGCGATAACCTCGAGCCGGTCATCGATCCAAGCGCTGAAGATCCGATCGGGCGGAGATCCGCGAGAGCCAATCAGAACGGAGACGAAGACCCCGGGATCGACAACGACCCGGATCACACGCTGCCGCGTCGCTCCTGGCGGGCCGCTGACAGCTCATCGTAAGCCACGCGCTCGGCCTCCTCCTCGCTGAGGCCGGCGGCGAGCTGTGTTGTGTCGACCATACGCCGCAACAGGTAGGCGTTGATCGCCCGCTCGATCACTGCACCATCCCCAAGGCCAGCCACGGGCTCGCCGAGCTGCTCGCGGACCTGCGCCACGATGGAGGCGTCGAGAGAGACCGTGATCTTGTCCGTGGCAGCCATGCCCAAACGGTACCGCGTGGGGCGGGTCGTCGCCGCATGACCGACGCCAGGAGGCGTACCATGGGGTCGGTGCCGGACGACCCGCCCAACACGTCCGCGAGCGCGGACGGCGAGCGCTCGGAGGCTCATCCGCCACTGCCGCGTGACAAGCGGGGCTGGTCGGTTGCCCCGGCGCCGGACGGGCGGGGCATGCCCGAGCACGCGCCGAGCGGGAAGCCGCCGCACCGCATGCGGGGCTTCTGGTACTTCGTCCTCGCACTGGTGGCGCTGAACTGGCTGTCGGTGCTGTTCTTCCAGCCGAGCACCGGCGAACCGCGGGTGACGGTGCCTTTCAGCCCGTACTTCCTCGAACAGGTCAAGGGCGGCACGGTCAGCACGATCTCCTCGAAGGGCGACACGATCGAGGGCAAGTTCAAGACCAAGCTGCGCTACCCCGCCAGCGACACGAAGGCCACGCCCACGAAGCTGTTCGCCACGCAGGTGCCGAGCTTCTGGAACGGCACCCAGCTGTCAGCGCTGCTGCAGGAAAAGGGAGTCCAGATCAACGCCGAATCGACCACCACGAGCGAGTCGCTGCTGGCCGAGATCCTGCTCGGGTTCGGGCCCGACGCTGCTGATCGTCGGGCTGTTCGTCCTGCTCGCTCGCCGCGCCGCGAAAGGCGCCGGCGGCATGGGCGCGCTCGGCAACTTCGGACGCTCCCAGGCACGGCGCGTCGACCCAGAAAAGATCCGGGTCACCTTCGACGACGTCGCGGGGATCGACGAGGCCAAGGCCGAACTGTCGGAGATCGTCGACTTCCTGCGCAACTCCCGAGCGCTACGGGCGTCTCGGCGGGCGCATGCCCCACGGCGTGCTGCTCTCAGGCGCGCCCGGCACGGGCAAGACGCTGCTCGCGCGCGCCGTCGCCGGTGAGGCGCACGCCGCCTTCTTCTCGATCTCCGCGTCGGAGTTCATCGAGGCGATCGTCGGCGTCGGCGCCTCGCGCGTGCGTGACCTGTTCGCCAAGGCCAAGGAGGCAGCACCGTCGATCATCTTCATCGACGAGCTCGACGCGATCGGACGCTCACGCCAGGGGTCGGTCGCCGTCACGGGCGCCAACGACGAGCGCGAGCAGACGCTCGATCAGATCCTCACCGAAATGGACGGCTTCGAATCCTCGGAGGCGGTGGTCGTGCTGGCCGCCACCAACCGTCCGGACGTGCTCGACTCGGCGCTGCTGCGCCCCGGACGCTTCGACCGGCGCGTCTCGGTACAGCCGCCCGACCGCAAAGGGCGCCGCGGAAATCCTCGAAGTCCACACGCGCTCGATCCCGCTCGCCGACGACGTCGATCTGGAAGCGCTCGCCTCCACCACGCCTGGGATGGTCGGCGCGGACCTCGCCAACCTCGCCAACGAGGCAGCGCTGCTCGCCGCGCGCCGCAACCACGACAAGGTCGCAGATGAGCCGACTTCACCGACTCGCTCGAGAAGATCCTGCTCGGCGCGCCGCGCGGCATCGTGCTGCTCCCGGCCGATCGCGAGCGCACCGCCTACCACGAGTCCGGCCACGCGCTCGTCGGGATGCTGACGCCCGGCGCCGACCCTGTGCGCAAGGTCTCGATCATCCCCCGCGGGATGGCGCTCGGGGTGACGCTCTCGACCCCCGACTCCGACCGCGTCTCCTACACGCTCGAGGAGCTGCAGGCGAAGATCAAGGTCGCGCTCGGCGGCCGCGTGCGCCGAGGAGGTCGTCTACGGCACGATCACCACGGGCGCCGAGTCCGACATCCAGCAGCTCACGCAGATCGCGCGCCAGATGGTCGGACGCTGGGGTATGAGCGACGACGATCGGCCCGATCACCGTGCTCCCCGACGAAGCCCAGGGACCCTTGCTGCCCGGCGCGAGCGAGACCTCCCAGGAGACCCAGCGGCTCGTCGACGAAGAGGTCCACAAGCTCGTCGAAGTCGCCCACCACGACGTCACACAACTCTTGGAAGAGCACCGCGACCAGCTCGAGAGCCTCGCCCAAGCCCTGCTGAAGGCCGAGACGCTCGACGCACCTGCCGCCTACGCGGCGGCCGGAGTCCCGATGGGCGAGCAGGAGCCCGCGCCGACGCCCGCCTGAGGCGCTCGGGCCGCTCGCTCAGCTGCCGCGACGTTTACGACGAGGATCCGCAGGTTTCGGCGGAAAGCGCTTCTTCTCCTCGGCCGTCATCTTCCGAATCGTCAGCGACCCTTCCTCAACCTGACGCTGAACGTCCTCCAACTTGGCCCGGCGCTTCTCGGCCGCACGATCTGCCTGCGTAACCATACATTTAGATTAGCGCCCCGCGGCGCGCCTCCGCGAAAGTCACCATGCGCCGGTGCTTCTCATCCCAAAGCTTCAGCCGCACCGCACGCAGTCCGTCACCCAGCGACAGCGTCGGCACCTCGTGGAATATGGCGTTCTCGTCGTGCGCGCGCTGCAGGTTGTAGTTGGGAATCCGCGCGCTCAGGTGATGGACGTGGTGCAGGCCGATGTTGCCGGAGAAGAACTGGAGCACCCTCGGCAGCTTCAGGTAGGAGCTGCCGCGCAGCGCCGCATCGGCGTACGTCCACGCCTCGGCGCTCTCCCAGTAGGCGTCCTCGAACTGGTGCTGGACGTAGAACAGCCAGATGCCCGCGGAGCCGGCGAGCAGCAGCGTCGGAGCCTGGATCAGCAGGTAGTCGCGCCAGCCGACCAGCCAGCACAGCGCCGCGATCAGCAGCGCGAGCGCGACGTTCGTGCCGATGACGCTACGACGCATGCGCGGGCGCGCCGATTTCGCGACGATCCGCGGGCCGACGAGCAGCGCCACGATCGGTCCGATGCCGAACATCACCAGCGGGTTGCGAAACAGTCGGTAACCCAAGCGCGCGCGCGAGGGCAACGCCTGATATTCGCGCACGGTCAGCGTGCGCACGTCGCCACCGCCGCGGCGGTCGAGGTCGCCGGAGGTCGCGTGGTGGATCGCGTGGTCGTGGCGCCAGCGCAGGAACGGCGAGTACACGAACAGCCCCAGCACCGTGCCGAGCCACAGGTTCGCCTTCCTCGACGCCAGGAACGAGCCGTGCGAGCAGTCGTGAAACAGGATGAAGGTCCGCACGAGGAACCCCGCGGCGGGGATCGCGATCAGGAGCACCAGCAGGTAGGACACGCTGAGCGCCGCGTACATCGCCACCGACAGTGCGAGGTACGGCACCACAGAGGTCGCCAGATCGAGCAGGCTGCGTCCGAGATGCGGCTTGGCGTAGGGAGCGAGCGTCTCCCGCCAGAACGCGCCCTGTGGCTGGGAAGACCCGCCGTCGGCGGCTGCGGCTCGGCTCATGATGCTCCTCTCCTCACAGACCGCCTCGTACCGGTCCGCGCAGCGCGTGTCCCGGCGGTACTGCCTGCTGGTATGCCCGGCTTCGTGGCTCGGGTTGTGTTCTGGCTCGCCCGCTTGCGTTCGCCTGCGTCCGGCGAGCGAGCCAGCTCACGCTGGATGCTAACCGACCGTGCGACGGCGCCGCGACACTACCCCATCGTCAGGACTGAGCCAGCGGTTTAATCACCGTCGGTAAGACGCTGCGCCATCCACACGTGCGCGATGCCGGCCTCCTCGAACGTCTCGGACTCGATCGCGAAGCCGGCCTTCTCATACAGCGCGACCGCGTCGAGCTGCGCGGCGAGACGCACGCGCAACGACCCCTGCTCGAGCGCCGCGTCGAGAGCAAGCTGGAGCATGCGCAGCGCGACCCCCCGGCGCCGCCACTCGCGCGCGACCGCCACGCGCCCGATCCTGGCGTCGCCCGGCTCGAGCAGCAGCCGCAGCGTGCCGACCACGCCGCCGGCGGGCTCCTCGAGCGCCACCACGTGCAGGGCACGTTCGTCGTGCTCGTCGAGCTCCTCCTCGCGCGGGACGCCCTGCTCCTCGCAGAACACGAGCTCTCTGAGCGCGAACGCGCCGCGGCGATCATCGGGACCGGCGGCCCAGCGAATCGTCATCTCGCGCTCATCCATCGTGCTCGCTACTGTGCGCCGGCGGCGAACGCCGCGCGCACCGAGCCCGCGGTCATGTGCCGCAACACCAGCAGCCCCAGCAGCGCCGTCAGCAGGCACGTCGCGCCGCCCAGTCCCAGGCCGGCCCGCGCCCCGGCCTGCGCCATCACCCAGCCGACGATCGGGCCGCCGATCGGCGTCGAGCCCTGGAACGCGACGAACCACAGCGACATCACGCGCCCGCGCATGTCCGGCGCCGCGCTCAGCTGCAGCGTCGAGTTGCCGGTCGCCATGAACGAGATGCTCGCACCGCCGGCGAGCGCCAGCGCGACGAGCTCCGTGGGCAGGTTCGGAGCCACACACGCGAGCCCGAGCACGACCCCGAACGCGCCCGCCGCGAGCACGAGCGTGGGCAGGCCGGTCCTGCCTCGCGTCGCAACGAACAGGCCACCGACGACCGCGCCCACACCCATCGCCGCGGTCATGAAGCCGTAGCCGGTCGCGCCCACGTGCAGACCCTGCTTGGCCATAACCGGCAGCGTCACCTGGAACTCATACGCCAATGCGCCCACCAGCGCCATCATCGCCAGCGGCACACCGAGCTCGGGGGTGCGCCGCACATAGCGCAGGCCTTCGCGGAGCTGTCCGGGGCGGCGGCCGCTCGGCGGGCTGGGATGGATCGCGCTGCGCTCGAGCGTCACCAGCGAGGCGACCACCGCCACGAAGCTCGCCGCGTTCACCAGGAAGCACGGCCCCTCGCCGACCGTCGCGATCAACACACCCGCCACCGCCGGGCCGATCACGCGCGCGACGTTGACGATCACGGAGTTGAGGCTGACCGCGTTTCGCAGGCTCTCGCCGCCGACCATCTCGAGCATGAACGCCTGGCGCGCGGGGTTCTCGAACGCGTTGTTCAGGCCGAGCAGCGCCGCGAGCACGCCGATCTCCCACAGCTGCACGACCCCCATCACCGTCAACACGCCCAGGATCAACGCCTGCACGCCCATCGCGCCCTGCAGGATCACCATCAGCCGGCGCTTGTCGACGCGATCGGCGACCACGCCGCCGTACGGACCGAGCACCAGCACCGGCAGCGTCTGCACAGCGATGATCACGCCGAGCGTCGTGGCCGAGCCCGTCAGGCTCAGCACCAGCCACGACTGCGCCGCCATCTGCATCCACGTGCCGATCAGCGACACCGACTGCCCCGCGATGTAGCGGCGGTAGTTGGGGATCGCCAGCGCCGCGAAGGTGACTCGCCCGACGCCCGTCAGGCGCTTCACCGCCGCCCGCCTGCGAGACGCTGCGCGAGCTCCTCGAGCACCGGCAGCGCGTTCCAAAGCGCGTCGCGCTGGTGCTCGTCGAGCTGCTCGACGTGCACACTCAGCGCGCGCGTGCGCTCGCGGTGGATCCGCTCGCGGATGCGCCGGCCCGCGGCGGTCGCGCGTACGAACGCCGAGCGCCTGTCCTGCGGGTCGGCGGCGCGGGCGATCAGGCCCGCCTCGCACAGCTGCGCGGTGATGCGCGAGAGCATCGTCGCGTTGACGCTCTCGAGCACAGCCAGCTCGGACAGCCGGATCGGGCCCATCCGCACGACCGTGAACAGCACCGAGATCTGCGACGGCGTCAGCTCAGAGCCGGCCAGCGTCGGGCGCAGCCGCCGCGACAGCCTGCCGATCGCCGCGCGCAGACGCTCGTTCGCATCTGCCTGCGAGCTCTGCGAATCGAGCTCCGGTGCCGGCTTCGAGCTCTGCTGCTGCCACGCGAACGCCTCCATCATCAATTTACTTGCTTGCCAGCAAGCATTATATCCGATGGCGACGGGACGCCACGCGCGTCGTCTGCGACATCCCCGCCTCGACGACGCGTCGGGGCCCGCAGCGACGTGCGCGGACCCCGACGGAGCGGCCGGCCCCCCTACTTCACGATCTTGATGATGCGCTCCATGCCCAGGCGCGTGTGGGGAACGCCCTCTTGGGTTTCCATGAAGCACGCCTGGACATACCAGCCGGGCTTGGCCGTGATCGTCTCCTGCTGGAAGGCTTCGTGCGAAATCGGACCCGCGAGCTCGAACGGTTCTCCGGTCACGAGCTTTTCCAGCCCCTTTTCCTTGCCTGTCTCCAGGCCTTTGACGATCTTCTGCGCGTCGCTCAGGCTCTTCGCGGGGAAGGCCACGTCCATGTGCACCAGGAAGCCTTCGTTTTCGAAGCGCACCAGCTCGCCGTCGTGCAGCGTCGTCGGCCCGCGGAAGTCGAACTCGATCGAGCGCTCGGTCGCCTGCGCAACCGGCAGCGCCGCGGGCAACGCCGCCGCTGTGACCGTGAAGCTCGCCTGCACCTTCGGGCCGCCTTCGCCTTCGGCCTTCAGTGCGAGGTACTGACCCGGCTGCAGAACCGTCTGCGCTTCGGTGGTCTTGCCCGGAGTCGCTTCCGCGTCGAACACGATCGAGCCGTACTTGCTGGCGTTGTTCGGATCCTTTTGCTTCTTGCTCGCCAGGAACGCTTCGACTTCCGCGACCGTCGCGCCGGGCTTCAGCTGAAACAGGATCGCGCTTGCTTCCTTGGTGCCCGTCGCCGTCGAGACGACGTTGACGGCGCCGGACTGCGTCGCCCCGCCGACCGTGATCGAGGACTTGGTCAGCGTCAGCGTCAGCGTGGGAAGCGTCGACGCCTGCGCCGCGACGGCGGACGTGAGGCTCGATGCGACGGCCAGCATGACGCTGGCGGCGAGCGTCGCCCGCAACATTCTTTTGTTCACTTTGCCTTCTCTCCTGGCTGGTGGATGAGGCGCCCCCTCGGCGCGCGAGCCCGCGAGCTTAGAAACGGCCCACCGCGAGGTCAATACGTAATTACACGCAGCGACCCGCACCTCTACGATTGGGCGTCATGGAGAGCCTGTCGGCTTCCAGCCTGCACAAGGTCATGGGGGCGACCGCACGGGCCGTCGAGTTCGCCGAGCTAGCGGAGTTTCGCAGTGGCGTAGTCGCGCTCGCGCGCGAGCTCGTCCCGTGCGAGAGCGCCTCCTACAACGAGCTCAAGCCTGGGGTCGGCGCGGTCGTCGTCGCGGACCCCGACGAGTGGCTCACCGAGGACACCGTGGAGCGGTTCGGCAGGCTCGCCGGCGAAAACCCGCTGGTCGCTCACTACACCCGCACCGGCGACGGGCAGCCCCTGCGCTTCTCTGACTTCCTCTCGCGACGGCGCCTGCACGCGCTGACGCTCTACGACGAGCTCTACAGGCACCTCGACGTCGAGCACCAGATCGCGTTCGTGCTGCCGTCGCCTCCCGGCGAGATCGTCGGGATCGCCCTCAACCGACACCGCCACGACTTCACCGACGAAGAGGCCGCGATGCTCGAGTTGCTGCGACGGCCGCTGCGCGCGTGCTACCGGCGGCTCCTCGAGCGCGAGCAGCTGATCGGCATGCTCAACGGGACCCGAGACGATCAGCTCACCACGCAAGCGCTGGCGATGGGTCTCTCCGAGCGCCAGAGCGAGATCATGCACGCCGTCGTCGGCGGCGCCTCAAACGCCCAGGTGGGCGTCAGCCTCGGCATCAGCAGGCGCACCGTCGAGAAGCACCTGCAGAACATCTACGCCCAGCTCGAGGTCACCAGCAGGACGCAGGCGCTCGCCAGCCTCCGGGCGCGCGCCGCGGGGCGGTGAGCGCGGAGGTGACGCTCGCGGCGAGGCATTAAGGTGGTCATGACAGCACGACCATCGCTCGCACAAAGGAGACACACATGTCCCGATTCGCCACCGTGAACCTGCTCGAGGTCGAGGACTCCGTCGGCGGTCGCGCTCCGGGGATCGAAGGGCGGTTTGCGCGCAAGCACCTCGATTCGCGCGATCTCGGTGTCAGCCTGTTCCGCTACGAGCCCAACCTCCGCAGCCCGATGGCCCACAGCCACCGTGAGCAGGAGGAGGCCTACGTCGTCGTCGCCGGGTCCGGCCGCATCCTGCTCGACGACGACGTCTACGACGTGCGTCAATGGGACGTCGTGCGCGTCGCTCCGGACGTCGTCCGTGCCTTCGAGGCGGGCCCCGACGGGCTCGACATCGTCGCCGTCGGTGGCCCCAAGCCCGAGGACGGCGACGGCGTCATGAGCGCCGCCACCTGGCCCGACGCGAGCTAGCTGCGCTGGCAGCGTGCCGTCAGACCAGCGCCATGCCGGGCGCCACATCGACCTGCACGAGCTGTGGCCCATCCTGCGCAAGCGCCTGCGCCAGGCCCTCGTGAAGCTGCTCGCGGCCATCGACCGTCCTCGACGGGACGCCGTAGCTGCTCGCGGTGGCCGCGACATCCAGCCGTGGCAGCTCGAGCCCCGGCGCCCCGGTCACGTTCTCGAGCGTCGCGAACCACTTGAGGATCGAGTACTCGTCGTTGCGCAGCACGAGGAACTTCACCGGGATCGAGTACGCAGCCGCCGTCCAGAAGGCGGTGATCGCATACTGCGCCGAGCCCTCGCCGAGCACGCACACGACCTGGCGCTGCGACTCGGCCAGCTGCACGCCGAGCGACGCCGGCAGCCCGAAGCCGAGGCCGCCACCGGCGCTGAAGTAGTAGGAGCCGGGACGCGAGATCCGTAGCCTGTTGCGCAGCGCCGCGGTGCTCGACGGGGACTCGAGCACGACGACGCCGTCCGCGGGAAACAGCTCGGCGAGCGTCGCGTGCACCTCGCCGCCCGAGAGCTGCTCTCCGGGGGCCGACGCCTCGATCTCGGTGCGTGCCGGCGGCGGCTCGCGGCCAGACGCCTCGCCGAGCTCGTGTGCCAGCGCGCGCAATGTCAACGCGACGTCGGCGACGATCGCGTCGCCCATCGGCGCGCGCGCGGCCTCGTCCTGGTCGTTCGTGATCGCGACGAGCTCGGCGCCGTCCGGCAGGAAGTCACCGGGAATGTTCGGGTAGTACGGAAACACCGACGAGCCGGCGACGAGCACCAGGTCATGACCGGCGAGCGTCTGGGCCAGCGGCCCCACCGCCGGCGGCAGCACGCCTTGGAAGGCTGGATGGTCCTCCGGGAAGCCGATGCGCCCGCCGCCGGTCGCCGGAGACGCCCACACCGGCAGACGCTGCGACTCGACGAGCTCGACCGCCGCGTTCCAGCCGCCGCTGGCATCGATCTCGGGGCCGGCCACGAACACCGGGCTGCGTGCGGCGCTGAGACGCTCCGCGAGCGCCTCGATCTGAGACTGCGGCGGCTGCGTCCTGCCCTCGACCGAACGCGCGATCTGCGTCATGAAGTCGACCGGCTCGATCTCCCGCGTCCAGTCGTCCATCGGGATCGACACGAACGCCGGGCCCTTCGGCGGCAGCGCCGCGTGGTGAATCGCCTGCGCGAGCGCGAACGGCACGTCCGCGGCGCGCGCGGGCTCATAGCTCCACTTGACGTGCGGCTTTGGCACCTCGACGGCATCGCGGTTGGTGAGGTTCGCCTGCATCGTCATCAGCGACCGCGCCTGCTGACCTGCGGTCACGAGCAGCGGCGCCTTGTTCGCGCGCGCGTTGAAGATCGCGCCAACGCCGTTGCCGACGCCCGGGGCCGTGTGCAGGTTCACGTGTGCGACGCTGCCAGTCGCCTGCGCGAACCCGTCGGCCATCCCCACGGCCACGGCCTCGTGCAGACCGAGCACGTAGCGAAAGTCATCCGGCAGCGGACCCAACATCGCCAGCTCGGTCGAGCCGGGGTTTCCGAAGATCGTCGTCATCCGGCGCTCGCGCAGCAGCGCGAACGCGGCCTCGCGGACGCTCGTCATCTATGCGCCGCGTCGCCCGCTCACGCGCTTGAGTCTAAGAACCTGGTGCAAAATAGGCGGTGCGGTCGGGGCGTTCATGGACCAAGCTGGGCCTAGTCGAGCTCGCGCGCGCGGCACGCCAGCTGCAACAGCAGCAGGTCATCGGGGTTGTCCTGGTTGACGTCGAGCAGCTCGAAGACCCGATTGATGCGGTAGGCGACCGCGTTGCGATGGAGGCTCAGGCGCTGGCCGGTGCGCGTCAACGAGCCGTGCTCGTCGAGATACACGTGCAGCGTCTGGATCAGGCGCTCGGCGCGAATGCCGCCGAGCGCCGTAAGCGGCTGGAGCACCGACGTGGCGGCTTCGCGCGCGGTGTCCGAGGCGTACCACTCGACGAGCGCGCGCCGCAGGCCGACGCTGTCGAAGGCGACCGCGTTGCCAACCTGCGTCGAGGTCCGCGCCGCGATCGCCGCGGCCTTCGCCTCCGCCGCCGACGCGACCAGTCCCCCCGGACCGGCGCGCGCGGTGCCCACGCCGCAGCGGATCACGACGTCGGGCAGCATGCCGCGCGTGGCGGCCAGCACCTCGTCCATGCCGCTCGCGACCCGGCCCGAAGCGGCGGAGCCCGGATCGTTGCGGAAGCTGTTGACCAGCACGAACGCCTCACCGATCCGCGCCAGGTGCCACGTTCCCCCACCGGCGCGCGCGACCTGCAGCGCCGAGCTGCCGAAGCGGACCCGGGCGCGATAGGCGTCGAGCTCCTGACTGGGCTGAGGATCGGTCAGCCCCTCGAAGTCGAGCCTCACCGCAACGTGCCAGCCGTCGATCGGCAGCCCGAGGCCGCGCGCCCGCAGAACGATCGGGTCTCTCGCCTTGGTCGCGGCGGCCAGCAGATCGGTGAGCACCTCCTCCCGCGACTGTGTCGGCAGCTCCTGCGAGCGCCGCGCGCGCGTCATCGCCTCGCCGACGCCCGCCGCCAGCGCGTGGAGCACGATCTCCACGCTCATCTCCGCGTCTCCCTCCTGCGCGGGCGCCGTCACCCATGCCTCCGTCTGTCCGTCGACGAGCGCAGCGCGTCGCGGACGGTCGTGCGGCTCGGAAGCGACCATTGAGATCGGCGCACCGAGGGCGGCGCCGACATGGGCGAGCAGCGAATCGATGCTGCCGTCGAGCGGGTGAACCTCGATCGCGCGCACCGCCGCGTGCGCCCGCAGCAGCGCGACGTCCGCCGCACCCGCGAGCTCGCGGCCGATCGCCAGAGCCAGCTCGGTCAGCTCGGTGTCCTCGCGCGTGCCGAGGATCGCCGTTCCCGAGCGGCTCGCGATCGCCGTCGCCGTCGCCGGTATTCGCCAGACATCCGCAGCGGTCAGCACCAGCGCCGCGACCGAGCGGCTGCGGGCGATCCGCAGCGCGATGTCGAAACGGTAGCTGCTGATCGCCGTGGACGCACCGCGCGTGAGCAGCACGATCCGATGCTCGACGACCTCCGCGAACTGGCTCAGGCCCTCGACCAGCGTCACGCCTTCGACGACCGGGTCCGCAGGCGGCCTGGACACGTAACCGATCATCGGCGCGAGCGCCGGAGACTCGACCAGCTCCCTCAGGGAAGCCACGCGTGGAAGTGTAAACCGAGACTTTGTGCAGAAGCTACGAACGTCGGGCGCGGATTCGTCGGGAGCGCCAAGAAAGCACGGGTGACCCGACCTTAGTCTCGCTCCTACAGCGTCGGTCGGCCCGCATCTCCCCCGCGCTCGCGATCTGCGCAACATCCGCTACCGAGGTGAGGTTGGCCATGGCAGAACAGCGCAGATCGCCCCGACGGGCTGTGCCGCCCGGACCGCTCCAGCCCCTCAAGCGCCCGCAGTTGCGACTGGCACCGATGCGCGAGACGCAGTCCGAGCTGCTGCTGGCGGCCCGTCTCGACCGTCCGCACGCGCGTGCACGGCTGGTCGAGTCGTTCATGCCGTTGATCGGCAGCGTCGCGCGGATCTATGCCCACGTGCCGGCGGTTGATCGTGCGGAGCTGATCCAGGAGGGCGTCACCGGCGTGCTGCGGGCGCTCAAGCGCTATGACCCGGAGCTCGGCACACCGTTCTGGGCATACGCGTCCTGGTGGGTGCGCCAGGCGATGCAGCAGGTCGTCTCTGAGCTCTCGCGGCCGGTGGTGCTGTCGGACCGTGCGCTGCGCCAGCTCGCACGCGTGCGCGACGCGCAACGCGTGTTCATCCGCGCCAACAGCCGCGAGCCGAGCGTCAGCGAGCTCGCTGCCGAGAGCGAGCTCACACTGGAGCAGTTGCACAGGCTGAGCGTCGCCGACCGGCGTCCCCGCGGTCTCGATGAGCCGCTCGACGAAGAGCGCGCCGGCGGCGCGACCTTCGGCGACTCGGTGCGCGACCCGCGCGCCGAGGAAGCCTACGACGAGCTGGCGCTGCGGATGGCCGCCGAGGAGATTCCGCGTCTGCTCACCCACCTGAGCGAGCGCCAGCGACGCGTGATCGACGCCCGCTACGGCCTTCGCGGGACGGAGCGCACGCTGCGCGAACTGGGGGAAGAGCTGGGCATAAGCGCCGAGCGTACTCGCCAGATCGAGCAGACGGCGCTCGAGACGATGCGCGTCGCCTGCGAGCTCGGGGACGAGTCGGCAGGCCCCGAGACCGAGGCGCTCGCATCATGAGCCCCGCACGCGCTGCTCCAGGTCTTCGATCCGTTTAGGCCGGTTTCGCGCGCGAGTGACTCGAGCGTCACGAGCGGCGCGTGGAGATCGCCGGCGGAGCTGCCGGTCGTCGGCAGTCCCTCACCGCGCAGACGCAGCCGCCGGCCTGAGGATGAGTCGGGGGGCACGCGCACGCGCGCCGTGCCTGACAACGTCCTGACCGGAACCTCCGCGCCGAGCGCCGCCTCCCACGGCGAGACCGGGAGATCGACGTAGAGATCATTGCCTTGACACGGAACAACGGATGCCGTTTCACCCGCACGCGCAGGAACAGGTCGCCGGCAGGACCGCCGCTGCTGCCCGTCCCGCCCTGAGCGGCCAGGCGGATCCGCTGCCCGGCGCGCACGCCGTGCGGGATGTCAACCTCGAAGTCGCGCCCATCCCCGAGCGACAGCCGCTGCTTGCCGCCGGCGGCGGCTTCCTCGAGCGTGAGCTCGAGCGTCGCCTCCTGGTCGGCGCCGCGAAGCGCGAAGCCGTTGGCGCTGGCGCGCCCACCGCCACCGCGGGCGCGAGCGCCCTGACCGCCGAAGAAGCTCTCGAAGAAGTCGCTGAAGTCGCCACCGCCGAAGTCGACGCGCACGTCGGAAAATCGGTCTCCGCCGCGAAACGCCTCTTCATAGCCGCCGGCGCCGGGCGCGCCCGACACGTCCTGGCCGGCTTTCCAGTTGGCGCCCAGGTGATCGTAGCGCTCGCGCTTGTCCTTGTCGCGCAGCACCTCGTAGGCCTCAGAGATCTGCTTGAAGCGGTCCTCGGCGCCGGGCTCCTTGTTGACGTCGGGGTGATGTTCCCGCGCGAGCTTGCGGTAGGCGCGGCGGATATCCTGCTCGCTGGCGTCGCGCGGTACACCCAGAGCCTCGTAGTAGTCCTGGTATGCGACTGCCATCAGGCGGACTGCTCTGGCGCGCGCGCGACCACGACCTGCGCGGGGCGAATCACGCGATCGCCGAGCGCGAACCCGGAGCGTGGCACCTCCACAACCGTATGCGGCGCCGTACCGCTGGCGGCTTGGGTCGCGACCGCGTCGTGGCGCTCGGGATCGAATGCCTCGCCCGGCGCTCCAGTCCGCGTCACACCCTCGCGCTGCAGCACCGAGTCGATCTGCTGCATCACCGCCTGCAGGCCCTCGCGGCAGGGCCCCTGCGGCTCGATCTGTATCGCGCGCTCCACGCTGTCGACCACGTCGAGCCAGTCGACGATCATCGACTCCCTGACTTCCCCCGTACGCCGCTCCACTTCGCGCGTTGCGCGCGTCGATCTCCTCGCGGCGGCGACGGTCCTCGTCGGAGTGCGATTCGGCGTCGCGGATCATCTGGTCGATCTCGCCCTTGTCGAGGTTGGTGCTCTCGGAGATCGTGACCCGCTGTTCTTTGCCGGTGTCCCTGTCCTGGGCGGAGACATTGAGGATGCCGTCGGCGTCGATGTCGAAGGTGACCTCGACCTGCGGCTGTCCGCGTGGCGCCGGTCTGATGCCCTCCAGGCGGAAGCGCGCGAGCTGGCGGTTGTCGGAGGCGAGCTCGCGCTCGCCCTGCAGCACCGACACGTCCACCGCGGTCTGGTTGTCCTCGGCGGTCGAGAAGGTCTCGGTTCGCCGCGCCGGGATCGTGGTGTTGCGTTCGATCACCCGCGTGTTGACGCCTCCAAGCGTGCTCGAGAGCTCGACCTTCGCGCGCTCGGCGGCCTCGTACAGTCGCTGCAGCGCCTGCGGATCCGTGCGCAGGTCGATGCCCTGGTCGCGCTTGAGCTCATCGGCGAGCCAGTCGACGATGCGCTTGTCGAAGTCGTCGCCCCCGAGATGTCCGTCGCCACTCGTCGAGCGGACCTCGACGACGCCGTCGCCGACGTCGAGCAGCGACACGTCGAAGGTGCCGCTGCCGAGATCGAAGACCAGCACCGTCTCCTGGCCCTTCTTGTCCATGCCGTAGGCGAGCGCCGCCGCGGTCGGCTCGTTGATGATCCGCAGGACCTCCAGACCGGCGATCGCTCCCGCGTCCTTCGTCGCCTGCCGCTGCTTGCCACGAATTTCGAAGCGGACCGCGTCGTTGGGCCTTTCACCACCTTGTAGGAGACGATCTTGGCCTCCTCGTCGACTTCGCCCCAACGCCGGCCGATGAATCGCTCGGCCGAGTAGACCGTGGCCTCGGGGTTCAGGATCGCCTGGCGCTTGGCGACCTGCCCGACCAACCGCTGGCCGTCCTCAGTGAGCGCGACCTCGGACGGCGTCACACGCGCGCCCTCCGCGTTCGGGATGACCTCCGCATGCCACCCTCCAGGGTCGCTGCGACCACCGAGTTGGTGGTGCCCAGATCGATGCCTACCGCCTTGGCCATGTCAGCTCCTCTCCGTCGCGCACGCGGGTCTGATTGGCGTGTCTAGGGCGCCGCCGGCGGGCTTCAAGCGCCGGCCGCGCCTGGCATCCGCCCGCGGTTGATCGCCTGCGCGCGCGTCCTAAGCTGTAGGAGCGATGGCGAGCTCTCCCACGATCGTGGCGTGCCCCGACTGCGGGACCAAGAACCGCGTTCGCGCGACGTCCAGCGGCGTGCCGCAATGCAGCGTCTGCCACACGCCGCTGCCGTGGGGCGTCGAAGCCAGCGCGGAGACCTTCGAGCAGGAGGTCACGTCCTCGGTGCCGGTCCTGGTCGACTTCTGGGCGCCGTGGTGCGGACCGTGCCGGATGGTCTCGCCGCTCGTCGAGCGCCTCGGCCAGGAGAATGCCGGACGGCTGAAGGTGGTGAAGCTGAACGTCGATGAGGCGCCTGCGATCGCCGCGCGCTTCGGCGTCCAGGGGATACCGCTGCTGGTGGTGATTCGCGACGGGTCGGAGGCAGACCGGCTCGTCGGCGCGGCGCCGCTCGCGCGCCTGCAGGCGTGGCTCGCGCCGCATCTCGCCTCGAGCGCCGCGCACAGCGCCGGCTCGACGGCCTAGGCTCGCACGGCGTCGCGCGAGCCGCGCAGGAAGTGCGCGATCATTGTTGTCCATGACTACTTCAAGCAGCAACCAAATCCCAGACCTGACCGGGCGCAACGTGATCGTGACCGGCGCCAACAGCGGCATCGGCCGTGCTGCCGCGCACCGGCTCGCGGGCGCGGGCGCGCGCGTCACCCTCGCCGTGCGCAACACCGACAAGGGCCGCGCTGGCGCTGCCAGCATGCCCGGCTTGACGGAGGTCCGCGAGCTCGACCTCGCGAGCCTCGACTCCGTGCGCGCGTTCGCCGCCGGCTGGGATGGCGAGATCCACCTGCTGATCAACAACGCCGGCGTGATGATCCCTCCGCTGAGCCGTACCGCCGAGGGCTTCGAGCTGCAGTTCGGCACCAACCACCTCGGCCACTTCGCGCTCACCAACCTGTTGCTCGAGCAGGTCAGCGGGCGCGTCGTGACCGTGTCCTCGATGGCGCACCGCTCGGGGCGCATCGACTTCGACGACCTGAACTGGGAGCGCAAGCCCTACAGCGGCTGGCGCGCCTACAGCCAGTCGAAGCTGGCCAACCTGCTGTTCACCTCCGAGCTGCAGCGACGGCTGAGCGCCGCCGGCTCCACGGTGCTGGCCACGGCAGCGCACCCCGGCTACGCGGCCACCAACCTGCAGTTCCACAGCGGGCGCCGCGCGTTCGACCTGCTCAGCAGCGTCGGCAACCGCCTGCTCGCACAGGACGAGAACGGCGGCGCGCTGCCGACGCTGTACGCCGCGCTCGAGGACATCCCGGGCGACAGCTACGCGGGGCCCGGGGGCTTCATGGAGCAGCGCGGCGCGGCCAAGCTCGTGGGACGCTCCGCCGCCGCGAAGGACGCCGAGGTCGCCAGCCGGCTGTGGGACGTCTCGGAGGAGCTGACCGCAACGCGCTTCCCGCTGGGGACGAGGACCAGCGCGTAGCCCGCGGCGAGCCCCGCTCAGATCAGCCCGCCGGATCGGGCGAAGGCTGCGGACGATCATCCTCTTCGGAGGATGGGAGCGTCGCTGCGCTCATTGCGAGCGCACGAGCATCTCGGCCTGACGCTCGAGGTCGACGTAGGGCTCCCCGCTGACGTCGACGACGACGCGGTCGATCGTCGCGCCCGTGAACGCGTAGGGCGCCTCGCCTGGGTAGTCGTCGGTGACGGGCTCCCCCGCCTGCCTCGCCACGAACAACGGGGCGCCGGCGACCGCAAAGGCGCCAAGCTGCGTCCTGACAGCGCCTTTACCGACCTCGTGATCGCCGTGGTAGAGCGTCAGCGTGCCTTCGCGCAGGTCCGCTCGTTGCCCTCCTTGTCGAAGGACGCCGACAGGATCAGCTTCTCTCCCGACGGCAGATCCTCGGTGGCGACGATCATCTGCTCGTCCGCGCCGACGAAGTTGTTCACGTAGTGGAGCCGGTTGTCCTTGACGTAGAGGGTGTGTCCGCCGAAGCGCGTCCCGTGCGCGAAGATCACCCCCTCGGCTCCGGGCCCGGGGATGTCCACGAGCGCACCGATGACGAACGAGCGGTTCTTGGTGTTGACCGCCTGCCACTCGGGGACGGGCGAGTTGCCCGGGTAGTAGACATACCGGTCGCGCGGGGCCGCGAGCTGCGGGCGAGGTTCCATGAGGATCTCCACGGGCGTGCGGTCGTCCAGCGGGAAGGCCCCGTTGGCGCCCGCCTCTGAGAACCAGATGTTGACGAGTTCCCGCAGCTTGTCGGGCTGCTCGGCCGCAAGGTTGTTCAGCTCGGCCCGGTCGACATCGGTGTGGTACAGCTCCCACTCGTCTTCGTTGAAGTTGCCCCAGCCGGCGGCGAACTTCATCTCGTTGACCGAGCCGTTCGGGCCGCCCTCCCCGCTCGCGCCGTTGTCGGACACGAGGACGATCATCGTGTTCTCGAGCTCTCTGCTCGCCTCGAGGTCGTCGAGCAGCCGGCCGATGTGGAAGTCGGCGTGGGCGAGGAAGCCGGCGTAGACCTCGGCCATGCGGCAGAACAGCCGCTTCTCGTTCTCCTCCAGCGAGTCCCAGGGGCGCGTGTAGTCGAGCTCGGGGAACGGCTGGCCCTGCGGGCCTTTGCGTGTCTGGGGCGTCCCGATCGGGTTGATCGGCGGAACCGCTGTGTCGGCCGGCACCAATCCGAGCTGCTTCTGGCGGGCGAGCGTCTGCTCGCGGATCGCCTCATAGCCCATGTCGAAGCGTCCTTTGAACCTATCGATCCACTCCTTCGGCGCGTGATGGGGCGCGTGGCAGGCGCCCGGCGCGTAGTACAAGAAGAAGGCGCTTCTCCGGCGCGACGGCCTTGGCGTCCCTGATGAACTCCAACGCCTTGTCGGTGATGTCCTCGGTGAGGTGATAGCCCTCCTCTGGAGTCTTCGGCTGGTCGACCAGGTGGTTGTCGTAGACGAGATCCGGATACCACTGGTTCGTCTCGGCGCCCAGAAAGCCGTACCAGCGCTCGAAGCCGCGGCCGGTCGGCCAGTTGCGTCGCGGCGCGGCGAGGTTCATCTCGTCGGTCGGGCACAGGTGCCACTTGCCGACCATGTAGGTGTTCCATCCTCGCTCGCCGAGGATCTCGGAGAGCATCCCGTTCTCCGGCGGCACGGTCCCGCTCGCGTTCGGGTAGCCGATCGCCGCCTCGGTGATGCACGCCATGCTGTTGCGCGTGTGGTTGCGACCGGTCAGCAGGCACGAGCGCGTCGGCGAGCACAGGGCGGTCGTGTGGAACTGCGTGTAGCGAACGCCGGCGTCGACGATGCAATCGATGTTCGGCGTCTCGATCGGGCCGCCGTAGCCGCCCATCGCCGAGAAGCCGACGTCGTCGAGCACGATGTAGAGCACGTTCGGCGCGCCCTCAGGCGCCTTCGGCGGCTCGAACGGCGCCCAATCCGGCTCCGAGTCGCGGATGTCGACGTTGATCGTGCCTTTGAAGGGCCGCGGCATCAGAGAACAGGCTCTGCGTCGAAGGCAAGCTAAGACGACGAGGTGCGCAGCGACATCATCCGATCGGGGTGAGCGCTCCAGCGCTGAGCGCGGCGACGGCGTCTGCGTAGAGGCCGCGCTTGATCGCCGCGACCGTGGCGCGCGGCTTGGCCGCAAGCGCGGCCGCACGGGCCACCGCTGTCTCAAGCACCTGCGCGGAGGGCGCGACCGCCTCGACGATGCCGGCGGCGAGCGCCTCCGGAGCTCCGTACCGTCGACCGGTGACCATCGCCTCGTGGGCGGTGGCCGGCGACAGTCGCGCCTTCAGCAACGCGGTCATCCCCGGTGTGAAAGGGAGCCCGAGGTCGACCTCGGGGACACAGAAGTAGCCGCGGTCCTCACGCATCACGCGCGCATCACACGCGAGCGCCAGCATTGCGCCGGCCGCGAAGGCGTGGCCGTTGATCGCCGCGACGGTGGCGGTTGGAAAGACGAGCAGGCGCGCGAGCAGCGCGTGCAGGCCGTGCAGGACCTCCTCGGCGCCGCCCGGTGGCGCCGTTCCCATCCAGTCGAGGTCGAGACCGTTGGAGAAGAACTTGCTTTCGCCGGTGATCACCAGCGCGCCCGGGGCGTCGCTGCCTTCGAGCTCGTCGAGGACCGCTGCGATCGCGCCGAGGCTCGCCGGGTTGAAGCGGCCTTCGGGGGCGCTGAGGCGCAACACGCCGACCTCCCCCACATGCTCGATGCCAGCGGCGGCGCTCACGCCTGAATCCTCGCGCCCGCGGGTAGGAGCTCTGCCGTGGCCTCACCATCGGCGATGACGCTGCCATCGTCGCCTACGAGCTCGAGCCTGATGCGACCGCGGCGCGCGAGCGAGCGCGGCCGACCGCGGGAGCTGGCGGGCGTTCCGCTGAGCGCCGCGCAGGCGGCGTCGGCCAGCTCGTCCAGATAGGCGTGCAGCGGCGAGCCGAGCTGGCCGGCGAGCCACCGTTGCACGATCGCGTGCACGGGGCCCGTCACGATCGCCGTCATCATCAGCATCGACATCGAGCGGATCTCCCCGCTGTCGAGGAGCGGTGCCGTCCAGTCGCGGTAGGCCTGCGCGAGGTTGCGGTTGAGCTCGACCAGTTGCGCTCCGGCGGCGGAATCCCAGTCGAGCTGCCCGCGCATGTAGAGAAACCGGGCGCGACCTTCGTTCTCTTCAATCCATCGGAGCTGGTGGGAGATCGAGCCGCGGACCGCAGCGCGAAGCGAGCGCGGCTTGCGTCGCAGCAGTTCCCAAAGGCCCTGCTGGAAGGACATGATCGCCTCCACGTGCAGCGCGCCAGCGATCGCCTCCTTGCTGGCGAAGTGATGGAACAGCGCTCCGTTCGAGGCGCCGCTTCGCTCGCGGATGCGCGCGATCGTGGTCTGCTCGTACCCGAGCTCGATGAAGCACGCGAGCGCCGCATCGAGGATACGGCTGCGCGTGTCCGATGCTGCTCCCTCCGCGGCCTGCCGGCTGCCGTCGCTTGCCATTTGACAAGAGTATCACTCCGGAGCAATACTCTCCACTCGTCGTGTCACGCCGGGAGCTCGCGGCGAACTTTGCCGAGCGTCATCGCGAAGTGCGCCTGCACCCCTTCGAGCATGGCGAGCTGCATCCGGAACTGTGGAAGGAGGTCTGCGATCGCGGCTGGCCCGGTCTGCTCGTGCCCTCCGAGCACGGCGGAGCGCAGGAGGGACTGCTCGCCTACGTGGTCATGATGGAGGCGCTCGCCGAGTCGAACCTGATCCTGTGGATGCCCGTCCTCACCGCGGCCACAACGTGTTTCGCAGCACGACCACGGTGCGCCGCGCAGGCGACCGCTTCGTGATCAGCGGCATCAAGGCGGTGACCTCGGGGATCGATCTCGCCGAGCGCGTGCTCGTGTTTGGGCGATCGCCCGGCGAGCCTGGGACAACGCCACAGTTCACGACTGTGCTCGTCGATCCGGACTCGCCCGGGATCGAGCGCGAAGAGCTGCCGATGCGCTGGCGCGAGGGCACGCGCCAGTTCCAGCTCACCTTCGACGACGTCGAGACACCGCTCGACGAGCTCGTGGGCAGCGAGGGCCAGGGCCTGCTGACGCTGTGGCCGTTCACGCACATCGAGCGGCTGCTCAGCGCGGCGCTCGCGACCGGAAACGCCCGCTACTGCGTCGATCGTGCGCTCGCCCGAGCGAACGAGCGAGCGATCTTCGGCAAGAGCCCGATCGGCGCCGAGCAGGCGATCCAGCATCCGCTCGCCTCGACCACGAGCAGGATCGATGGCGGAGCTCCTCTGCTTGTCGAATTCGGCGGATGGCGGAACGAGATCAGCCTTTTGCGCCTGGATCTTTGGCCTCGGTGAACAGGGCTCCCTGTCCTGCCCCCGAACCCGAGGCGCCACCGCCACGGCCGCGCAGGACAAATGCGATGAGGACCGCGACCGCTGCCCCGGCGATCGGCCCCGCCACATACACGAAGTAGTGGGAGAAGTTCCCTCCGACGAGGTCCGGGCCGAATGTGCGCGCCGGGTTCATCGAGGCGCCCGAGATCGGGCTGCCCCAAAGCCCGGCGAGAGCGATGTAGCCGCCTACGCCGAACGCGCCGAACAGGCCGACGTTCTGCGCGCCCGAGGCGGTGCCGAGGATCACGCTGACGAGGCCGGCGGTCAGGATGAACTCCATCCAGAACGCCGAGCCTGCCGAGTAGGAGGTGGCCACGTAGTTCGATCCGTATGTAGCCGACACGTTGACGACCGCATGCAGGAACAGCGCGGCGAGCGTCGCACCGACCAGCTGCACGACGATGTAGCCCGGCACACGCCACCACGGAAAGTCGCGCCGCAGGGCAAACGCGAAGCTGACCGCCGGATTCAAATGGGCGCCCGAGACCTTGCCCATGAAGAGGATGATCGCCATGACCGTCAACGCCGGTGCGACGACAGCATCCGTGTGCGTGATCACGCCCGGGAAGGCATGACCCATCATGCCACCACCGGCTGCCGCCAGCACCAGGAAGAACGTGCCGAGCGCCTCCGAGACCAGACGTCGCCACTCCTGGCGAGGATCGTCGAAATCTTCGACCCGGTCAATGATCTCCTGCTCGTAACGCGCGATCGGACCCAGCGCCTGGACGCCGGCGGTCACGGAACTTGGCGCTGCTGCCATCGGAGCCCCTCTGCATCTCGAAAATGAGCCGCTGGATTCTTACCTGCTCGCGACCGTCCCGCGTCGCCCCGATCGGATGAGCTCCTTCGCTACGAGGAGGTGGCCGCCGGCGTGGTCAAGCGTTCGGCCGGGTCGTCATGACGCCCTGATTTGCGCGATGAACTCGTCGATGTGTCCCGCTAGGACGAATGGCTGGTCTTCGGGGATGTAGGTGTAGGAGTCCGCGACCGGGATCAGCTTGGCGTTGGGCAGGAGCTCGGCAAGTGCTTCGGCATGGGAGTAGGGGAAGACTCGGTCTTCGCCGGCCCAGGCGATCAGGGTCGGGCGCTCGAAGCGCGCGAGCGCGGCGTCCGCTTGGATCGTGTAGTGGCGGCGGATCGCCCGCAGAACCTTGGCGGTGTCACGACGCACGCCTCGGTTGGAGCGTCCCGGCATGAGAAAGGCGTCGTACGCGTGCTTGTCGAGCGGCTGCTTGGTGAGCCAGCCGAAGGCGATCGGCAGCCGGCGGACGGCATCGAAGCGCATCGAGTGCACGAGCGGCCACAGGGCCCCCGGCACGTGAGCGAGTACTTGGAGATAGCGGTAGATCGGGGGCAGGAAGTTCTCGAAGCACTCGCATGGCGTCAGCACGAGCGCGCTTACCCGCTCGGGGTGACGCGTGGCAAGCAGCTTGGCGATGGCACCGCCCGCGTCGTTGCCGACGATCACTGCCTCAGTGACGTCCAGCGCGTCGAGCAACTCGGGGATCAGATCGGCGATCGCGGCCGGTGAGAGATCGGCGTCGCGGCGCATGGCGATGGTGTGCGCCCCGAGCGGCAGGTCGGGAACGAGCGCGCGGACCGGCTGCGTGAGCGCGGGCACCACGCGCCGCCAGAATCCGCTCGCCAGCACCAGCCCCGCGAGGAACACAACGGGGATGCCGCTGCCGTGGTCGCGATAGCACAGCGCTCCCGCCGAGAGCGAGGCCGTGCGCAGCGGTCCGAGCGCCTGCTGGAATGAGTCGGGGTCGGCTACGTCGCTCATGTCCGTCCTGGCTCGCGCGCGCGGGGAGATCACCCCTACGCGTGCAGGTGCCCCTGCCCGGCGACGTAGCGCAGCGTGTCTTTTCCGCTTCCCTGCGTGACCACGACGTCGAACGTCGTCGAAGCGATCGACCTCGCGAACCGTCGGCCGCCGGGCAGGTGCAATACGACGCCGCGATGACCGGCCTTGAGGTGGAAGTGCGCCGAGGCGATCACCGGCTCGGCGATGGTCACCGGTGCGGGGAAGCGCGGGGCGGCCGTTGCCGCGACAGCGTGGCGGAGCGACGAGTCGGATGCAACTCCCCCGAGCTCGAGTCCCACCGTGCCGCTGCAAGACCCCGCGGGGCACTCGATCGGCACGGTCGTGCTGCCGCTGTCGCTCACCGACAGCGTGACATCGGCTGGCAGTCCCATCGCGTCGACGACCAGCAGGCGCGTGAACAGCAGTTCGAGCTTCAGCGTGGTCCGGCCGGTGACATCCAGCTCGGTGATCGGTTCGGTCGCCTGGAGCGTCGCGCGGCCGGAGGGCACGCCGCCGTCGAGCGTCGGCCCGAGCGGCGGCAGCGTCGCCGCGAGCGGCGAGGCAAAGGCCGGCACGACCTCGCCGGAGACCGGACAGTCTTTGTAGGGAGGCTCGCCGTCGGCGTCGGCGCTCGGGCTCTGCTCGATGCTGGGCGAGGTCGGCGAGGGGTCCACGTCGAGGCTGGTCGAGAGGCTGCGGGTGCCGCAGTCGGGAGTCACCGGCGCTTCTTCGCCGCCGCCGGAGGCTCCGGGGCATTCCGCGGTATTGGCGCCGGTGGGCGCGCTCGTTGTGATCGAACCCTGCCGGTTCTCGGTGTAGCTCAGCGCAAGGCCCATGACCGTGGCCGGGAACGCGGTCGCGCCCACGCCATTGAACTGGACGGTCTTCGGGCTGCCCGTGAGGAAATCCTGATCGTCGCTGCCCTGGCCGGTGGATGAGACGTCGCACCCGCTCGTGGGCACGTGGTTCAGCGTCCAGGTCGAGTCCTGCGAGCCACCGACAATGCTCACCTGATAGGTCCCGAACCAGGGAGTCGCGCCGTGAGCGCTCACTGGAGACGCCGTAACGAGGACGGTGGCGAGAAGCGCCAGGAGCAGAGAAACACACCGGCAACGCATGAGGCGGGCAAGCTTACGGGGCCTGTCGGCGTCGGCTTGCTGCCGAGCGTCGAATCACCGAGCGGCGCCGTCGACACCATGCCACCAAAGATGTCCTCGCCGGGATCGCCATGCTGGGCCAGCATCAATGAGTCCGCCGGAACGGCCTCAATCGCTCACGCCACCGATCCGTTTCGCTCCACTCCCGTGTTCAGAACGCAGGAATCGGCCTTTTCGGCGCGAACGGATTTGAGAGGCGGAGGGAATGGGCACGAATTCACATCCAGGATGGGGCGCGGCGACTGTAATGGCCGTGGTGACAATGACGTTTGCGTGCGTGCCGCTGCCCGCGAGCGCAGCGACGGGGTTCGGCGAGATCAATGGACCCGGGGGGTGCCTGTTTGAACCGGGCGTCTCAGGTGTGACGGGTTGCAGCGAAGCGGCCGGCATCTTCCATCCGAAGGCGATCGCAGTGTCCCCCGACGGCGCGAACGTGTACGTCGTGGGTGGCGTATCCGGGAACAACGTCGCCGAAAGCTTCGGCACGATCACGATCGTCAAGCGCAACCCGACGACCGGCGAAATCGCCGACACGGGCTGCCTCAGCTCCGACGGGACGGACGGCCACGATACGACGAGCGGGCGCTGTGCGCAGACGGACTCGCTGCTCGGCGCCGACGGCGTGACCGTGAGCGCCGACGGCAAGACCGTGTTCGTCACCTCTCGTGCATCCGCAAGCGTGGTCGCGTTCGCGCGGAACACGACCACCGGCGCGCTCACACGACTCGGTTGCTTTCAGGGCACCCCACGGCCGGACTCTCCGTGCACGCCCGCGAACATGTTCCCGGGCTCGGACGACCTGCTCACGAGCGCTGAGGACTCGGCGCTGTACGTGGCGTCCCCGCTGGAAGGCACGATCTCGGCCTTCACCGCATCGACGGCCGCCGCGCCCGCCTCCGCGCCGTCCCCCGAAGCCGCCACTGGCGCTTCCGGCCCAGAGACGCCGACTGCGGAACTGGACTCGCTGTTCACGCCCACCCAAAGGCCGTTCACGGCCAACCCGTGCATCGCGGTCAACGGATACGACGGGGAGTGCGCGGTGGGCGTGGCGATGAAGGGCGTGAACGACCTCACGCTGAGCCCCGAAGGCAACCAACTGTATGCGGTCGCGCCGGCCAGTCACGCGATCGACACGTTCACCTCGGCCGGCAAGGAAGGGCTCGCGCAGACCGGCTGTCTGACCTCGGGCGCGGCAGGGGGACTGTGCAGCGCGAGCAGCGTTCTGCAGTCACCGTCGGCGCTCGCGATCAGCCCGGACGCAAAGAACGCGTACGTGGCCGACAGCACCCCCGGCAGAGACGGCCGGATCGACATCCTCACGCGCAACGCCACCACAGGTCAGCTCACGGATTCGAGCTGCGTGGACTTCCTGCCACAGCCCCCCAAGCCTGAACCAGGCGAAGAACACGAAGAAGAACAAACGGAAAAGGAACCGGAACACGAAACACCCGACTCGTGCGCGCGCGTGCCCGGACTCGAAAGCGTTGTGGCGATCGCGATCAGCGGCGATGGCTCGACCGTGTACGCGTTCGGCTCGGACTCAGCAGTCAGCTTCTCGCGCGACCCAAGCACGGGGGCCCTCACGGAGACCGCGTGCGCGAGCGAATCGGATTCTCGCTGCGCGCCCTTGCCGGACCTGTCCGAAGTGGAAGCGGCGGCGGTTAGCCCAGACGGGAGCGACGTGTACGTGGTAACGCGCAAGGACAAGGCGGTGCTTGCGTTCGGCATCGGCGCAGCCATCACGAGCGCGACCGCGGCGGCGACCGACGCGGGGGTCGCGCGCGTGACGGTCGCCTGTCCCGAGCGTATGTCGCGTCCGTGCCGCGGACAAATCGCCCTCACCCGCGTTGCGGACATGCGCGTCGCCCACGCCAGGCATCGCCTGCGCAGGTTGCGCGTCGGCGCCGGCGGCTCCAACGCGTTCGCGATCGCCCCCGGGCGGCGCGCGCTGGTGGTCGTGCGCTTGAACGCCTCCGCGCGCCGGGCGCTGCGTGGGAGCCTGCGCCTGCGTGTGACCGCGACCATCCGCGCCGAGCGCTCCGATGGCGGCTCGGGCTTCGGCCGACGGGTCGCGCTGCGCCTGTCCCGGCGCTAGCAGCTCACGGCAAGGCCTCAGCCGAAGTACCCTCCGTACGGCAGACCTTGTGCCGCGCAGCTTAGGCACCACAGCGTTCCAGAACCTGCGCCACGATCGAGAGCAATCCCGCGAGAAAGGTCCGTGGTCTCTTGGCCGAGCACGTCCCTGAACGGATCCGGACTCCCATACAGGGCGACGGGCAGAGCGAGCCATCCATGTGTCCCTCACTATCATGTCGCGCGGTGAACGGCCGCGTGCGCCCTGCCGAGGAGAACACGCTGGTGGTGACGGCCTGGAACGCGGGGTTCTTCTCCCACGTCAACCGCGTGGTCAACCACCTGCATCACTCGCTCGGGCGCGATGGTTGTGCGGCGGTGCGGGTCGATTGGCATGTCGGCGAGCACATCCCGCTGTTCGTGTACGGCACCGCGCAGGACGGCGAGTTGTGGCAGCGCTTCTTCGAGCCGCTCGCGTTTCCCGACGCTCCGGCGCGGGAGTGGACCAGCTACGAATACGCCGACTTGTCGATGACTGGGCTGCACGCCTACCGCATGTACAAGCGTGGCTCGGGATGGCGGGTGGACTACGGGCGTGCGTTTGCCGAGCATGTGCACGTGCGCGAGGAGCTGCGTAACCGTGTGCAGGAGCTGTGGCGTGACGGCGGCGTTGGCAGTCGCAGTATCGGCGTGCACTATCGCCACGCGGAACATAGCCATGAGTGCCCACGCGAGACGCCGTCGATGGACACGTTCATCGACTGGACCCGAAGGCTGCTCGCGCGATCGAAGGGCGCGTCGGTCGTGCTCGCCACTGACGTGCACGAGGCGGTCGAGCGCTTCCGGGACGCGTTCGGGGAGCGCCTGCTTGTGCAACCGAACGTCGCACGTGCGCATGCCGGCGAGACGCAGTATGACTGGGGTCTGCCACCGTCCGTCGCGCTCGGGGAACAGGCGCTGATCGACGCGCTGCTGCTCGCCCGCTGCGACGTGCTGCTGCATACAACGAGCAACGTCGCCACCGCGGCCGGCTACATGAACCCGCGGCTGCGGATGATCTACTGCGAGCCGCGACTCGTCGGGGTGCGCGAGACTCTGCGCGCGCGGCTCAGCCCGCAGCCCGAGGCGACGCTTGCGGGGGTGTCGCGGCGCTCGCTTGCCGGGGGCGGCTGAGCACACCCCAGGGATCGACGACGGGCGGGCAGTGGCCGCGGCTGTCGAGCTCCCCGCGTAGCTGGGCCACGGTGCGTTCGTCGGCGGCGGCGAGGAACACGACGGCGCATGAGTCGAGCAGCTCGCCGAGTGAGATCACCGCGTCGGAGTCTGCCTCGAGGGCCAGCGGATCGTGAAGCAGCACCTTGCGTCCGGCGGCCCGCCAGCGTCGTGCGAGCTCGAGCGCGGGCGAGCCCTCGAGCTCGTCCGTGCCTAGCTTGAAGCCCGTTCCGAGGACTCCGATCGGTCCAGGCGCGCCCGCTAGCACCGCCCGTTCGAGCTCCGTGAAGCGCTGTTCGTTGGCCGCTTCGACGGCCGCGGGCAGCGATGTCGGCACGCCGAGCGCCGCGGCGGCCGCGCGCAGTGCGGGGTTGTCACGCGGATAGCAAGGACCGCCATACGGCAGGCCGGGGCCGAGGTAGCCGCGCCCGATGTGCGGGTCGGCTCCGACAGCTGCGCAAACGGTGTGGGGGTCACTGCCGTACGCCGTGCACAGCTCGGCCAGCGAGTTCGCGAACGCGATCTTCATGGTCCGAAACGAGTTGCTCGCGAGCTTGGCGAGCTCGGCACCGGTCGCATCGAGTCGCGCGATTGGGACACGCTCCTCCTCGACGAGCGATCGATATAGGGCTTCTGCGTGCGACAGCGCCCACTCCTCGCTGCCACCAAGGATCACCTGATACGGATGGGTGATGTCATGCACGATCGAGCCGATGGCATGGAACTCCGGGGCGTGAACCAGTCCCGGGGTGTCCGCTGCGTTGGGCCCGCTCGCGGCTGTGAGCGCCGCGCGAACCGCTCCGTCGGTCGCGCCCGGCGAGACCGTCGACTTCAGGACCACGACGTGGTGGGGGGCGAGCCGCTGTGCGTTGGCGCCGATCGCCTCCGCCGCAGCGAGCACGGCAAGCAGACCAAAGCTGCCGTCGGCCTGGCTTTGAGTGGGCACGGTCACCACGCTGACCTCGGCGTCGGCCAGCGCCTCGGCCGGGTCGGTGGTCGCGGCGAGACCACAGCGTGGGTCGCCGAGCAGCGCGGCGACTCCTGGCTCGCGCGTATCGACACGACGGCCGTTGATCGCCGCCACGCGCGCGCCGTCCACATCCAATCCGCGAACCTGATGGCCGGCGGCGTCGGCGACGAGCGCCCATGGCAGCCCGAGCCGCCCGAGTCCGACAACGCAGAGTTTCATCCGCTGCGATCTTAACCTTTGCCCACAGCTACAATCGCCGCGCACCGAGATGGAGATGGCACACAAAACGGCGCTCGTCGCGGGCGCCGGGGGATTCATCGGCGGCCATCTGGTGGCCGACCTGCTCCGTGAAGGGGCCATCGCCGTGCGGGCGGTCGACATCCGTCCCTGCGGGGAGTGGCATCAATGCTTTGCGCGGGCCGAGAACCTGCAGCTCGACCTCAGCGACCGCGATGCCTGTCTCGCGGCCGTCGACGGCATGGACGACGTCTACAACCTCGCGGCCGACATGGGCGGCGTCGGCTACCTCACCAGCCACAAGGCCCTCTGCATGCTCTCGGTGCTGATCAACACGAATCTCCTGCGCGCCGCCCACGAGCGCACCGTGCGACGCTACTTCTACGCTTCCTCAGCGTGCGTGTATCCGACGTCGCGTCAGGGCACCCCGGCGGTGAGCGCGCTGCGGGAGGACGAGGTGCTGCCCGCCCTGCCGGACGGCGGCTACGGCTGGGAGAAGCTGTTTGGCGAGTTGATGTGCCAGGAGTTCAGCGACGAAATGGCGCTGCCCACGCGGATCGCGCGCCTGCATAACGTGTATGGCCCATGGGGAACATACGACGGCGGCCGTGAGAAGGCCCCCGCGGCGATCTGCCGCAAGATCGCCGAAGCCGAGCTCTCGGGGTGCCACGAGATCGAGATCTGGGGCGACGGCGAGCAGACGCGCAGTTTCACCTACATCGACGACTGCATCGAGGGAATCCGGCGGATCATGCGCAGCGAGGTCGCCTGCCCGCTGAACCTCGGTAGCAGCGAGCTCGTGACGATCAGCCAACTCGTCGATCTCGTCGAGGAGGCGGCGAGTATCGGCGTGCGTCGCCGCCACGACCTGTCGGCGCCGATGGGCGTACGCGGACGCAACAGCGACAACACGCTGATCCGCGAGCAGTTGGAGTGGGAGCCCAGCACGCCGCTGCGCGAGGGAATCGCGCACACCTACGAGTGGGTGCGCGAACGCGTCGCGGCGGACGCGGCGCTCGTCCACTGAGCCGGCTACCGCGGCTGTCAAGCCGATCAGCGCACTTACGCGCAGACCGGTCATTCAAGCGAGGACACCGAGCGGCGCAAGCTCCTACTCTCGCTATTTGCGTCAGTTCCGGCTGCCCGGTATGGAATGATTCTCCCGTGGCGCTTGCTACGGAGGAGGAGCTACCCGCCCGTCGTCGGCGCACCGTTGCTGTAGGCCGGTGGTCCGTATGGCTGCTGGCCGGTGCGGCCGGGCTGAACGTCATCGTCCTGCTTACGCAGCTTCCGGGCTTCATTGACGGCCTCTACCGCAACCCCGACATCGCGTTCTCGGAGGTACTGGCGGCCCTCAGCGGGAGCGCCGGCGCGGGGCGCGTGGTCGTCTTGGGCAGCCACCCCTTCTACGAGGCGTGGTGGCTTGAAAAGGCGACCGCAGGGCTTCCCCACCACTGGCAGATATGGGAGGGGATGCCGTTCGTGATCGCCTTCCTGGGGATAGCGCTCATGGCGTGGGCGGCGTGGCGCGTGCTCGGCGTGTTCGCGGCGCTCCTGACCACGACCGTGATGGTCGCGCTGGGCGACGGGATGCGCCTAATCCTGTTTTCCTCGGACGCGCACGGTTATGTCGTCGCGCACGGGGCGCTCATCGCCGCAGCGATAGTGTTCCTGGCGGAGCGGGCGGTCCGGGGACGGCTGTCATGGCCACTGCTAGCGGGCGTCGGCATCGCGCTCACAATCCTCAGCGCCGTCGGAGCGACCGATCCACTCTTCGAGTTCGCCTTCATGCCGAGCCTCGCGATCGCGGGCTGCGTGGCCTGGTGGCGCCACCCCGGTTACGCGCAAAGGCAGTTGGCGGTCTTCTGCGTGGCGGTGAGCGTCGCCTCGATCGTGGGCGCCCAGCTGCTCGACGGCCTCATGCGCTCCGAGCACGTGGTCGCGTCTCCCTTCCCCATCACTTTTGTCGCGCCCAGCTTGATCTTCGCGAAACTCCAAACCACCATCGCGTCGGTCGCCAGCCTCGGCGGGGGTGAATTCTTTGGTCGGCCGGCGGCCGGAACCTCTCTGCTGGTCTTCACCGTCGGCGTGCTCGCGCTGGTGGGCCTGCTCGCCGTGCTGGGACTCGTGTGGCGCTACGCGAAGTCGCTCGACCGGCGAAGCAGCAAAATGACGAGCCCCCAGGACATCTACATCGTCTTTTGGATAGGTGTGATCGTCCTGTCGCTCGCGGCTTACGTCCTCACGAGCGTAGGGATCGAAGGAGCCGATCGTTACCTACCGGGAGTCTACGCGGGGAGCGCTGCCCTGCTGCCAGTCCTTGCCGGTCGACGCGTTCTACAGCGCGCTCTCCTCGCGGGCGCCGTGACGCTGTTCGCCATTCTGATCGCCACCAACCACCTGATCGAAGGCCCGCTTGTCGGAGGCGGCCCCTCGCGGAGCGAGGCGTACAAGATGCTTGATTTCGCGCGAGCAGAGGGTGCGGACCACGGATATTCGACCTATGAAGTCGCGCCCGTCGCCACGTGGCAGACACACGCTGCGCTCAAGGTCTACCCGATATTCGTGTGCAATGGGACGGTCTTTCCCGGCGCTCTTAGCGAAATCAACACGTGGTATCGACCGAAGGCCGGCACGCGTAGCTTCATCATCACACAGTCGGGATCGCCTTTCGCAAACAATCCGCCCCAATTCGGCGCGCCGCTGGCCGGAGCATCGTATGGGCCATACAGCGTCTACGTATACGGACACGACGTGGCCGCGAATCTTGGCGGGACGTGCTAGCCGTCCTTCGCCGAGGGCACATAGTCAAGTGGCGCGCCGGCAGGTATAGGTGGCTCGCGCTCGGCGCTCGCTTTGAACTCGCGAGGTTGATGATGCGGGGCGATGCGAACTTGCCGACGGGGTCTGTTGATTGTTTTTGCTCGATCAACGCCAACTTGAAGTTGCGCCACTTGACTCCGTAGACCTCGGGTCCCATCCAGTAGACGTAGCCGTCGCGTGCTGAGGGCGCCTGCTTTCCAGCAAACCACTCGAGTTGGTCCACGCCGTCGATGACGCGATCCGCGGGCTCGTTGACACCGGCCGCGTGGAGAATCGTCGTAACCAGTCCGCGACGTGCATGATCTCGTCGCTGACGGCTCCCCGCGCCGTTGTCGCCGGCGAAGACAACGAGGGTGTTATCGGCGATGTCGATCTCGTCGAGCAGGTCGAGGAGCGCACCGAAGTCGATATCGAGCTCGAGCAGACTGTCGGCCCAGTCGCCCTGTCCGGTCCCGCCCTTGAACTCCTCGCGCGGGATCACGGGCATGTGCATGAGAGAGTGGTTGAAGTGGAGGAAGAACTGCGCGTCCACCTCGGCGTTGCGCTTGATGAAGTACCTCGCCTGTTCGCCTTCGGTCACGTCCTTTGGTTCGTCGCTCATGCACAAGCCTAGAAAGAGTTACGTGGTGGGTTAGGACCTTTCCTATACGACCAGCGAAGCTGGCCGTGTGGTCACGGTGCTCCGAGCAATACTTTTGCAATTGCCGTCCCCGCTGTCGCGAATCCGCTCACAACGGGTGCAAGCTCCTTCAGACGCTCCCAAAGACCTGTGAGCACTGCTTTCCTTCGCGCACCGCTACTCTCCTCGACAAACGCCTGCGCCACATCTTGAGCCTCTGGATTATCTGACTCATCTACCCGTTGGACGAGCTCTTCCAGCTCAGCGCGGAGTTCATCCAAGCCAGCATCGGACAACTCATTGAATGAGTTTTGCACCGTAGAACGGCTAATAATCGTCGAGCCATGAACGTTCTGAAAGTTCTCGTTGGTCACGTTATCTCCATAGTGGTTGAATATCTTGGTCACAGTTTTGACTATTGGTGATCCCTTAGGTCCAGATGAGTCAGTCGGCGCCGACAGCTGCTGCCGATCGCCCGACTCCTCCACGGTGAGGGCGACCTTGTACCGGCACTCGCCGGGTCGCCCGCGACCATCGATCCACGTCACGCGCAGGCGAACCGGCACAGCCCCCCGATCATCGACCCGAAGGCTGAGGTCGAAGGGAGTGGCGCGACCGGGCTCGAGATGCTCCGCTCGCTGCCACGTGCTTCCCACCGCGATTGCAGTCCCCTCGGTCGGCTCGGCCGCGATCGTAAGACCGCTGCACGAAAGCTCTGATCGGTTGATGAGCTGCCCCCGGATGCTGCCCCAGACACCGGGCTGGAGCAGCCTGTGCTCGATCTTTACGGCAGGTCGCTGATCGCCGGCGGGCGACGGGGCGGGCGCATCCACGACACGCAGCTCTGCGTGAAACGCCTCGTGGCGTACCGTGCGACCGATGTGGTCGCGGTAGGAGAAGTTGGTCGATCGGAAGCCCACGACGGTGCCGCCGCGATCAGCACGGACGTGAAGAGTCCGCGAGTGTCTCGCCCCGGGGACGAGGCGGGGGATCTCCACCCTGCAGCTGCCATCCACCACCGTGATCTCAGGAGGCGGCTGCAGCTTGAAGATGACGTTGGCGCAGGGCCGGGGCCCGGTGTTGACGAACTCGATTACCAACGCGCAGCTCCGGCCGGCTCGCAGCTCGCTCGGGGCCAGCGATACTTCGACGCCGCCGCTCATCGGCCCAAGCTCAGGGGAATCTCCTCGGCCGGCTTGATCCGGCTGTGATATTGCTCACGGCAGGGTGGACAGTGCGCCGCGGCTGGTGGGGATTGGCCGGCCTTGGCGGCGAACGCTGGGTCGCGCAAGCCGATGGCGTCATCTCCGCACAGCGGCTTGCCGCAGTGATGGCAGACGGCGACGACCTTGATCTCCGGCTCGGTCTTGCGACACTCTTCGCAGCGGAAGCTCAACGGATCATGCTCCTGCCTCGGCTGCTTCGTCGGCCTCGAGATCGGCGATCAGTCGGCTGTAGGTCTGCTCGGAGATGCGTCCCTCAAGCAGACTGTCTGAGATCCGTCGTCGTCGCTCGCGGGCAGTCGGCGGCGGCCCAAGCTGCAGCGGCACACGCGTGCCTGGGTGGCCGCCGTCCTCGTGCTCGACGAGCTCGGCATCGACCACGTCGTCGTCTTGGTGGCTGCTCTCGGCGGCACCGATCGCCCTGACGGGACCGCCGCGCGCGTAGGTGACCTCCACGTCGCCGTCCACGTAGCTGCTGGCCGCCTTTACTTCCTCGAGCACGCCCAATGCCTTGTCGTGGAGATGGATTTGACAATCGACGATCGCCTTCTCCATGTCAGCGTCCTCGTTTGGCGGAACTGCCGACGAGCCCTCATCGCCGGCGGAAGGTTTGTAGGTGTACACGCCGCTCGTCGAGACCTTTAGCTCGGCCTTTCCCGACCGCCGGTTGAACTCGCCTCCGATCTCTTCTCCGCTGAGGGTGATGTGAAAGTCGATCGGGTAGACGCCGTCGTAGTACCGACCTGTGATGTCCCAGGAACGATTGGTATGCGTCCTGACATTGCCGGTCTTGGGAGGATGCTCCACTACCCCCTTCACGTAGTACTTCATTTCATCGGCGCTCAGCGCGTTGGTCAAAGCGATGACCGTCTCGTAGTCGGGGATGACACCTGATATCACTTGAGCTTTGGTGAGTCCTCCATCGGACTCCCTGCCAGCGTCGGGCACGACCCGCTGCTCTTGGTAACGGAGGTTTCGCAGGCTGAGGGAGAAGTCGACATCGACTCGGACAAGCATTCTCGCCTTCAGCTCGCGCGGATCGCCTCCGCGACTGTCGTGCAGCACTATGCCCTGGATACCGGAGAGAAGACCGGCTGTCGGTTGATCCTTGACCCCCGTTGTGGCCACCACGCGCCCGGTGATGACCTGACCGATGTAGATCTGTTTCTCGAAGCGCACCGTCACGGTGACGTGCCGGTAGCCGTCGGCACCGCCACTCCCCTCCCCGGTGCCGCCGGACTTCACCGGTAGTCGCTCCCAGGTGATCGTCCGCATCGCCTCCGACTCCGTGTACCCATCACCGTCGGGGGAGTCCGAATCCTCGTCTGATCCCTCGCGGCTATGAGATATCGCTTCCGGTTCGACACCCTCGACGTTGCCCCAGCTGAGAGGCACGCGCAATTCCATCGCCTCGACCTGGTCGACGACTGGCAACTCCGCCGAGTCGCTGGAAACCAGCGCATCGGGATCGCCGAGCGGAAGCCATTGGATGTCCAGTCGCAGGGTATGCATCCCTGAGTCCGACTCGAGCGTCGGCACCACCGTGAGCGGGAGGCGGTTCACCTGGCGGAGGGGCTGCGGGACGTAGGGCACCTCGAGTCGGGTGGTGGGCGCCGAGCCCGAACGGTCGACGGCGTCGAGGAAGGGGTGCTCCGCCGTCGATCCGCACAGAGCGAGTACCGGTCGCCGATCGAGGGGCTTGACCCCGGACACGCTCTCCGATCCCCACGCGATTCCCGCCCGTCCTACGAACCGGAGGAACCCCGCCGCGTACGGCGTCGCCGCACCGGAATTGAGAGCAAACCGCTTGCGGTACTGCTGCAGCCGCTCCCGTTCCGCGGTAGGCCAGGACAGCACGGCGTCGAACGTGCCAGTGAGCATGGGTGCTGTGGGGACGTACTCCCCCTTGTCTCCGAGTTCGACGGCGCCTTTGATCGTCTCGACCACCTGAACGGTTTCGACGACAGGGTCGAGCGGCGCCGGTGGACGTGCAGCGCGAAGCTGATCCCGCCGCTGCAGACCGAGGCGGGTTCCGCCCCCGGCGGCGGCCAATCCTACCAAGAGCAGAAGGATGCCAACCGGCGCCGAGGCGAAGGTGATGGCGAGTCCCAGCACCGCGGCCACGGCACCACCGGCGAGCAGACGGATGGGCCAACCGCGCAGACTGTGGGCGCACGTCTCACAGTGATACGCGATGCCCGATGTCGACAGGCCAAGGCGAGCGAACTCCTCGCTGGAGTGCGTTCCGAGACCCGCCGGCACGTCAGCGGGGTGCACGACAGTCTCGTGGGTTGTGCACATACACCGACCACAGGAGTGGCAAACGCTCGAAACGGTGTTGGACCCGCAGGCGTAGCAATGCGCCCTCGGCGCCCGAGCGGTGATGCGCCAGCTCATTCTGCCTCGGTGTCCGCTCTCATCGGCAGGGTCACCGCCATTGCCGTTGCTGGGCGTAGCGCTGACGAATCTCTTCGTCGAGCCGGTTGATGTCGCGGACGACGACGTCGCTATCTCTAGGATGGTATCCCCGAACGAACAGTCGCATCTCCCCAGTTTGCAATGTGCTCCGGAATCGGTCCCCGCCGGCCGCGTCGCCAACGCCTCGAGTACGTACTGTTTCGTGCTCTTCACCCTCGATGAGCAGCACCAGCTCCACCTTGGTGGGTCCCTCCCTCCGGCTCGCCCTGAGCGCCTGCCTGATGGCACCCGGTTTCGCCCCGAGGTCGCGCGGACCGAAATCCAGGCTGTAGCCGCAGTCTCTGAGCGCCGTCACTACATCGTTGATCCGGTCGGGGTCGGGCTTGACCTCATCGAAGTAAAGGTGCTGCCAGGGTGACATCACCCTGGTGGCGAACCGGTCGGCGAGATAGAGTGAGACCTCCGAGCGGATCAGTGTCCTGAGTCTCGGGTCGCGGGTCCGTTGACCGGTCGCGGAGAACATTCGCGCGTCGAGACCCGAGAGCAGGAAGTCGGGGATCTCGATGTTCATGTGGGCGACGACGCATTCCGCCTTGTATAGCTGCCCGGGGCTCATTGCGAGGAGCAGCATCGGGGGACTGACATAGGTGTCGGTGTCGGGCCCGGTGCCGACAGCGCGCTCGACTTGTGTGAGGCGGACATCGGTCCACGCCAGCCGTTTGTGCTCAGGGTCGTAGATGACCTGGCGCTGCTCCTCCGGATCCGTCTGGACGTGAAGTGCCTGGGCGTCGAGCGCGGTCAGCGTCGGCCACTCCAGCTCGACTCGTCGGAGCACCGGTTGCAGCGCGGGCACGCTTTCGTTCGCAGCCGACCCGGTGCGTCGAGGGAGGTCCAGGCGCACCTCTACGTCGAACGCGAGGTAGTGATGGAAGGAGGCCCGGCTGCGCAGCAGCTCGACTGCCTCCTCGGCGAGCTCCGTTGACTTCAGCACCACCTCGAGGTGCTGACCGAGCTTCCCCTCGACTGTGTCGGGGTCCTCTGGTTCCATCCGCACTGACACGGGCACCAGCTCGGGTGGGGGCGTCTCGTACTCGTGCTCGATCACGCAAGCCTGCGTGTCATCGATCAGCGCCTCCGGGCCGCTGAGCGATGGACCCGACACGGGGACGCGGAGCGGGATCACGGTTCGGGCGTCACTAAGGTTCAGCGATTTACTCGTGCTTGCGTACAGGCTCGGCGCCAGCACCACGTGCCCCGTCAGGACCGACCTGTCGCCCGACAGCGGCTCGCCCATGAGCGCTACGTCGTCCACGGCTTCCTGGGTGAAGTGCCTCCGCCCGTCGTAGGGGAAGGTGACAACGATGCGACCCGGGGAGGGCGCGGCGACGTTGCGAGTGGGGTTCCCCGAGACCTCTTGTGTCATCTCGTACTGCTCGGTTATCACCGCATGCTCGGCGACCGCGCGCGCGAAATGCTCCCCATTGGCCTCGGGCCGACTCTGGAGCGCTCCCCTTAGGGCCGTGATGCCCCTATCAGCGATGCTGGTCATTCCACCTCGCTTCCTCATTAGACTGACCCCGCCGAGACCCCACGGCGAAAGACTCTCGTCAGCCGGTCGACGACACCCGCTGACGGCGAGAATATCCCCGCGCGTTGCCGCAAGCTATCAGAATTGCGGCGTATCGGATCTCCGCATATCGCGGCTAACTGGACTTCGCGGCTAACTGGACTTGCTTGGCAATCCGAGCGAGTGAGCCAGCGGACCCACTCTCGCGCTTCCGGTCCGGACAGCCGCGATCGTTCCGACGGTTCGCAAGGCGCTCGCCTCACGCTGCGGAAGCAGGCGTGTCGTCGCTCGGGCGGCGCCGGTCGAGGAACGAAACTGGCGCCGCACCAGATGGCCCCCGTGGTTAGGCTCTGAGCCTTCGGGTCGTTAGCGTGCGTCGCACCAGGCACGGGACGCACGAGGGGCCTGGCTACATCAGCGTCCCGCTCTGCATGTTGGCGACTCTAGCATACGGTTCTAGTAATCAGACTCCCGGTCGTCATCGCCGACGCCCGGGAGGGACATTTGGAGGACCCCAACCGGAAGACCCCAACCTCGCCTCGGGTCCAGCTGCGTGGCATCGCTGAGCGATCTAACTCGAATAGGGTGGATTCGTCTTGGTCGTGGGGGTGTTTTTGGGCAGGCCGGCTGGGTGGATGAAAGAGCTGACGGGCGGGGCGCCGATGAGGTCGCTGGGGAAGCCGTCGTTGCGTCGCGACGTGGAGCGGTTGTGCTGGCGTGAGATCGCCAAGGGCTTGAGCAGCGAGGACGCTGCGCTGGCCGTCGGCGCGTCGCAGGCGGCAGGCGGCCGATGGTTCAGGGAACGTGGCGGTATGCCAACGTTCATGCTTGTCCTGGTCTCAGGCTGGTATCTGTCGTTTCGGGAGCGGGAAGAGATCGCGATGTCCGGCGCTCAGGGCGCCGGGGTGCGGGAGATCGCCCGCCGGCTGGGGCGTTCCCCGTCGACGGTCTCCAGGGAGCTGCGCCGCAGTGCAGCGACTCGCGGTGGGAAGCTCGACTATCGCGCGTCGCTACGGGTTCCCAGAGCCCGCGTGTGTGGACGTGGCAAGAGCTACCTCACCGAGCAGATCATGATCAGCGAGCGTCCCGCCGAGGCCGAGGACCGCGCGGTGCCAGGCCCTTCATGGTGAGAGTTCGGCTAGGCACGACCGCGCAAGGTCAGGGAGTCCGAGCTAGCCACAGCGTGTCGTGTTGAGTCTACCGGATTCCGCGATACGGCACTATGCCAGTAGCACTCGACGGCAGCGTGGCACCACCGGTAATGGACCCGCTTCCTATGCGATGCTGGCTACTGCGCTACCTGCAACACTGCTGCGCCAACGCCAATGCAGTCTTCCGTTTTGATGGTATTGAACGTAAACGTCTGCTGTCCGGCCGGCAGAATCGCGCTCACGTTGAATTCTTCGTCATCCCAGAGATTTCCAATTGGGAAGCTGGGCCCTTCCTGTGGCGCCCGTCCCTCGAAGGGATTTTCGACGACGAGTTCGGTCGAGCCCGTGAAGGCGAAGACCTTGCCGGCGTTGTTTTGGCCATCGGGCCCGGCGAGCGTCAAGCTGGCGGGTCCGCCGACGCTATTGATGCCGGTAAACGAGCGCGTAATTGAGTTTTCTGTGGTGGGGTCGGTGTTCGTGTTGTAGGAGAATTCGCTAAGCACTTGGTTATCTGCGCCGCCGCCATCGTAGAAGACGATCAGTGAGGCCCCATCGCTATATGGGAGGGGCCCGTATGGGTTTTCGTCGACGCGAACTTCGCCGTTAGGCGGTTCGGTAACTTCGTATGTCCCATTCCCTGTCACGTATGGGGTGACGTCTGCCGCATAGCCAACAGTCGCGCTGTCGCCCCAGCACAGGGTTCCCGACACGTTCGATGTCAGATTGGCCGACAGCTGGTGGTCGTCGAACGTGATGGTGTTGCGGGGCACTTCGTTTTCGTAGAGGATGCCCCAGATGAGCACGGCGCGCTCGACGGTCGCTCCGGGCGGAATGCCGTTGATACTGATGGTGCCCCGGTTTCGGCTGCGAAGTCCAGTGCCGGCAGATACTGCGCCGCACGGATTGCAGTTACCGAGCGAGCCGACCGATACCGAGGCTGCCGCGGGCCCAGCGGTTTCGGCGTTTGATGCGTCGGCGACAGCGCTGTTGACCAGGGTGGTGGGGCTCAGCGGTGCGGTCCATCGCAAGCTGGCGGTCTTTGTTTCGCCGGGCGCTAGATTGCCAAGCGGAATGCTGTAAGCGCCACTTGGTGCGGGGGACGCTGGAGTCCCGCTCGGCGCACTTGACACGTACGCGCCTTCGGACGGGAGGGTGTCTACGATGTCGACGCCTGTCGCTGCTGTTGAGCCCGTGTTGGTGACACTGGTAGTGTATTCGAAGGGCTGGCCTGGGAATGCGCCAGGCGGCCCGGTCTCTCTGACGACCAGTTTCGCCGCTGCCGCTGGCTTTGAGGGGCAACGGTAAAGCGTTGCTGTTGGGGCCGGAAGGTTCTCGTTTAGCTGGAAGGGGCCGAGCGAGATGCCGACCTGCGACCCCGCGACTAGATCAAGGGAGCAGCTGCCATCGAGTCCCGCGAGGAACGCGAGCGAGGGCTTCGCATCAAGATGCACGTCTGCGACGCCGGCCACGCCCACCGCGAATCGAAGCGATGGGCCGATCGAGAGCTTACCTTCGCCTGTCGCTGAGGCGTGTGCGCTCACGGTGGCTCCGGAGATGTTATGGATGCTGGTTCCATGAAATTCCATCCCTGCCGTCAGCGAGAAGCCGGCGCTCGCGTTAGCAGTCAGGTCGGCCCCGATGGTGGCCGAGCCGAAGAGTCCGAACTGGAGGTATACGGGTACGACGACAGGGCCGACTGGAATCTCTCCGGGTAGTGGCGGGAAGTTCACGACTGCGCTACAGCCGGTGTTCCTTCTTATGAAGGCCTGGAGCGAGGCGGAAGCTTTCAGAGTGAGCGCGATCCGCCCTTCGGGTAGGCCGACCGGAACGCCAAAGAAGGTAGGGACGTGGAGCTGTACGTCTGCGTTGATACCGAAGTCTTGCTGGGCGCTCAGCTGAGAGTCGGCGAGCGGCAACTGGCAGCGAAAATTGTCAATCCCGAGGCTGGCGACGAGCGGTTGGAACGCCGCCGCCTGCGCTTCGCCGACTGATGTCTGCCCGGGCGAAAAACTCACGTTTGAGTTGATGTCGAGCTGAGGGAACGCTTCGGTGAGCTGCGCGGGCACAAGCTTCAGCGTTACCCGGCGACCCGCCCGTTTTGTGCTGGTCACTTTGTCGAACAGGCCAGCCGGTAGCGTCGCCGACGGCTTTGCGGTGAGGATTTCCCCAGCCGCGAGGTGTAGCGCCAGGGGCACGACGATCGCTTTGGGGTTCGCCGGGCTTCCCTTTACGGCAAGCGGCCGGCTGCTCAATGTTCGTACGTTCGAATTGATGATCGTGCCGTATTCGAGATGTACCACCGTTCGATGCCCGGCGCCAACTAGCACGCTCTCCTGGTGTATGGCAGGGAGCGCGATGCTCCCCGCACGGACATGGCCGCGGCGGCCGCGAATAATGACCCGATGGATTGTGAACGTATAGCGGCCTGGGTGGAGATGAAGTAGCCGTCGCGATCCGGAGAGGACAGCAGAGAGCCTCGGCCCATGTACTACGACGCTGGCAGGCACGCCCGGCGGAAGGCCGGATATTTTGACGACGATCGTTGTCGTCCCTGAGGCGCTACGACCAGACGTAGCGGCGGCAAAAGCCTCGTTGGCCGGCACGACGAGCCAGGCCCCGAGGACCACGATCAGCGCGCACAGCCACCCCGCCGAGCGCCGTCTCGAAGAGTATCTCCCAGCCCACCGAAGCATCCGGAGTACCATACACCAGACTCACGCCAGCAGTTGGGACGACGCCAGCGCGAGACGGCGCGGGAACTCCTCGCATCGAGGCTCTATCCGCGCGTGTGCCGGCTGAGGCCAAGCGCCACTAGCGCGCGCTCCGCTCTCGCCCTAGTCACAAAGCCCACTCCATCGATCTTCCAGCCCCCCGCACCAAGCCGAACCGTCCGTTCCTGGTGTCTTAGAACAATCACCCAACTGCCGTTGTAGTCCGAAACGATCTCGAACGTCGTTTCCGCGACTGGGAGCGGCTGGTTGAGCTCTCCGCCGATCAGGAAATCCCCTTCGCGCGCGAGCGCTATGCCGGCGCTCCGAAGCCGATCTCTTACACCGTACGCACACAGCGCCACGAAGAGAAGCCCCCCCACGCCACTGGCCGTATAGACCAGGCCGGCCCGCACCACGCCATAGGCAAACAGCGTTAGGGCAGCAACAACTCCCATGCCGATGAGCAATCGATAGCGAACCGGCGAATAACGAATCATCGGTAGCGTGTCTGCGGCCGAAGGCGAAGAGACTAGAGCCATATACCCAGCCTACGCCCGTGCGTGCGTGTGAGCAACCGGTAAACCTCAAGAACGTGGCGATCTGCCCTCACGGAGTGATTTACGTGGTATCGGTGCTGTCTGAGGAAGGGGTCCGCGTCATCTCTGTCATCCAGCCGATGGGCGAAGACCACAGTGACCCCTCGGCGTTCCTCAAGCCGGGTCCACCATCGGATGAGTACCTGCTGCGCAAGCTGCTCTACTGCGACCGCTGCGGCGCGCGGATGCACGGCACCCGCGGCTCCACGACCGCGATACGCCGCTACATGTGCTCCACCCCGTCGTTACGGACACGCCTGCGGCGAGCGGCGAGCCGCTCTGCTCGACCAGCTCCAGCGCCTGCAAGACCTCTACGTCCTCGGCGACCTCACCAAAGCGCAGTACGTGATGCGCCGCCAAGCACTTGATGAAGAGGTCCAACGCCTCGGCCCACCAACCGACCCCGCTCGCGATCTCCTCGAACGCTTCCCCCGCTTCTGGGAGCTTGAGACCGACCCAGCCGAGCGGCGCAAGCTCCTGCTCTCGCTGTTCGCACAAGTCTGGGCACAAGACGGCCGCATCGTTGCCGTCCAACCCCACGACCCCTTCCTGCCGTACTTCCAGGCCGCACAACAGGCCAACGAAGCCGACACAGGAGAAGGGTGGTGCCGAAGGCGGGAGCGACGGGCGTCAAACCCTCGATTGTTGCCCCGCGCCAGCCGATTGAGATTCGGCTCTAGCGCGCCGCTCCCGGCCCACCGTCCCGCACGGCGAACGATATCAGCGGCGGTCCCTTGAGATCAGGCGCGAGTTCTGCTCTGCTCTGGCGCGCAGTTCAGACAACCGAGTGGCCGGACGAGTCGTTGGCGCGACCCGCCCGGCCGTAGCACCGAAGGGCTCGCCTTCGATGCCACTGAGAACCGTAGTTGCTCACTACGGGTCGGTCGCTCAACGTGCTCGCGGGCGAGCCCTTCCTCGGTGCGGGAAGGAAGCAGTTGGCCCACGATGCCCACGAGTCCCTGCGTTCGGCCGGTTCTGCGAGCCGATGCCTCGACGTGCTGCTCGTGTACGGCGAGCAGCGAGCAAACGCTGCGCTGGCCGGCGAGCTTGAACTCGACGGCTACCGCGTCCATCGCGCCAGCCACCCCGGCACGCTGAGGGAGCGCTGCAAGCCCGGCGAGGTCGATCTCGTCATCTTCGGCCACGCGCCGCACCGTGGCCTCGACGTGCTGCGGGCGCTACGCGCGGGCGAGCTTGCGCCGGGCGCAGCCGGTGTCCGTGTCCTGTGGATGAGCGAGAGCGGCGAGACGACCACAGCGGTACTGCGCGCGTTTGGCGCGGGCGCCGACGACGTGACCCGTAGCCCGCTTGGCTACGCCGAGCTGCTTGCGCGGGTGCGCGCGTTGCTGCGCCGCCACAGTCTGATCGACGGCCCTCCCGTGATCGTGTGCGGTCAGCTCGAGATCGACACGGCGGCGCGCACCGCCACCTTCGCGGGAGTCCGTGTCGAGCTTCGCCCTCGTGAGTTCGCGCTTCTCGCGCATCTCGCGCGTGACCCGCTGCGCGTCCACGAAAAACAGGAGCTACTGCGCGATGTCTGGGGATATCGCGCCTCGGGCTCGACGCGCACCGTGGACTCGCACGCCTGCCGTCTGCGACGCAAGCTCGCTCGCGCCGGCGCCGAGGGCTGGGTCTGCTCGGCCTGGGGCGTCGGCTACATCCTCGCACCGGACTTTCGGACGGCCGCACTGGGACCGAACGGCGCATGACCACCCCGAAACGAAAGGACACCGGAGCATGAGTAGTGACAGAAGTCCCGACCAAGAGCTTGCCGCGTTCGGGCAAGCGGTCCGCCAGTTGCGCGAGCAGCGTGGGATGAGCGTGGACAACCTCTCCAGTGCGAGCCACCTCCCGAGAGGACGCAGAATGTCCTCGCGGCGCATCGGCCGCATCGAAGCCGGCGAAGTCGATCCCCACTACGACGAGATGATCGCGCTCGCCGGCGCGCTCGCCGTCACAGTCGGAAACTCGTCGGCCACGCCGAACAGCTATGACGCGTGGCCAGCAGGCGAGGCTGCCAGTCGGGCTCGGTGAAGACCATGAGCCACCTACGGGAGAGCCGGGCGTGGCGCTAAGGGTTCACGACTCGGTAGTTGAAGGAGTGATGGTGTAGTTCCATTCGCCGTGGAAGGGGTGGCGTGTGATGTTGACGGCGGCGAGTTCTTGGTCGGTGACTTCGATTTCCTTTGGGTAGGGTCGGTCGTCGAGCTGGGCGTAGACTTTCAGCCCGGTGCTGGTCGTTGTGGCGGCGATCAGGTTGATGATGACCTCGTGGCTGATCAGCGGCTTGCCGCGCCAGTTGGTCGAGATGACGCTGAACAAGCGGTGCTCGATTTTGTTCCACTTGCTCGTGCCTGGCGGGAAATGGCAGACGGTGACCTTGAGCCCGGTGGCGTCGGCGAGCTTCTGCAGCTCGACCTTCCACAGCCGGGTGCGGTAGCTGTTGGAGCCGCCCGCGTCGGCCGTGATCGTGAGCTCTTTGGCGTCGGGGAAGCGCTGTTTGCCGAGGGTTTCCCACCAGCCGCGGATGCTCGCCGCGGCGAACTGCGCTGTGTCACGGTCGATACCGACGTTGACCCAGCCCTCGTCGTTGAGCAGGTCATAGATCCCATAGGGGATCGCGTGTCCGAGATCCTTGTCCTTGAAGTCGTGCGTACGCACCTCAACGGGCTTGCCCTTGGGCTCAAGCTCACGGCCGACCGCCTTGAAATCCCCGACCAGCTCACGCTTCTTGGTATCCACACTGATCACCGGCTGACCACGCTTGATCGCTCGCTGGACCGTGTCGTTGATGTGCTGGAACTGGGCGTCGCGGTCGGGATGATCGGCTCCCTCCCTGGTCTTAGGGCTCTTGACTTGATTAGTGCAGGAGCTGGGTGGTGGGTGTTGAATAGGGTGGTGTGATTGATGAGGCGGCGATCGCGGAGCGCTATCGGTTGTTGAGCGGCAAAGAGGTGCTCAATGAGCGTGGCCGGCGGTTGTGGGCGGCGGCGGAGGCTCGCTCGCATGGTTTTGGGGGTATCTCGGCGGTCGCGCGGGCGACCGGGCTGCATGAAAACACGATTCGTCGTGGTGTGCGCGAGCTTGAATCGAGCGAGACGTTGCAGGAGGGCCGTGTGCGTCGGCCTGGCGCGGGGAACAAGCCGATCTCCGAGACCCATCCGAAGATCGAAGAGGAGCTCGAGCGGCTGGTTGCCCCGGAGACGCGTGGTGATCCGGAGTCGCCGTTGCGGTGGACCTCCAAGAGCGCAGCCAAGCTCGCTCGTGCGTTGGCCGGCCGGGGCTATGCAGTCTCAGACCGCACGGTCTTGCGTCTTTTGAAGCGCATGGGTTACAGCCTGCAGGCCAACCGTAAGACCAGGGAGGGAGCCGATCATCCCGACCGCGACGCCCAGTTCCAGCACATCAACGACACGGTCCAGCGAGCGATCAAGCGTGGTCAGCCGGTGATCAGTGTGGATACCAAGAAGCGTGAGCTGGTCGGGGATTTCAAGGCGGTCGGCCGTGAGCTTGAGCCCAAGGGCAAGCCCGTTGAGGTGCGTACGCACGACTTCAAGGACAAGGATCTCGGACACGCGATCCCCTATGGGATCTATGACCTGCTCAACGACGAGGGCTGGGTCAACGTCGGTATCGACCGTGACACAGCGCAGTTCGCCGCGGCGAGCATCCGCGGCTGGTGGGAAACCCTCGGCAAACAGCGCTTCCCCGACGCCAAAGAGCTCACGATCACGGCCGACGCGGGCGGCTCCAACAGCTACCGCACCCGGCTGTGGAAGGTCGAGCTGCAGAAGCTCGCCGACGCCACCGGGCTCAAGGTCACCGTCTGCCATTTCCCGCCAGGCACGAGCAAGTGGAACAAAATCGAGCACCGCTTGTTCAGCGTCATCTCGACCAACTGGCGCGGCAAGCCGCTGATCAGCCACGAGGTCATCATCAACCTGATCGCCGCCACAACGACCAGCACCGGGCTGAAAGTCTACGCCCAGCTCGACGACCGACCCTACCCAAAGGAAATCGAAGTCACCGACCAAGAACTCGCCGCCGTCAACATCACACGCCACCCCTTCCACGGCGAATGGAACTACACCATCACTCCTTCAACTACCGAGTCGTGAACCCTTACGGTTGGCCTGCAGGCTGTAACCCATGCGCTTCAAAAGACGCAAGACCGTGCGGTCTGAGACTGCATAGCCCCGGCCGGCCAACGCACGAGCGAGCTTGGCTGCGCTCTTGGAGGTCCACCGCAACGGCGACTCCGGATCACCACGCGTCTCCGGGGCAACCAGCCGCTCGAGCTCCTCTTCGATCTTCGGATGGGTCTCGGAGATCGGCTTGTTCCCCGCGCCAGGCCGACGCACACGGCCCTCCTGCAACGTCTCGCTCGATTCAAGCTCGCGCACACCACGACGAATCGTGTTTTCATGCAGCCCGGTCGCCCGCGCGACCGCCGAGATACCCCCAAAACCATGCGAGCGAGCCTCCGCCGCCGCCCACAACCGCCGGCCACGCTCATTGAGCACCTCTTTGCCGCTCAACAACCGATAGCGCTCCGCGATCGCCGCCTCATCAATCACACCACCCTATTCAACACCCACCACCCAGCTCCTGCACTAATCAAGTCAAGAGCCCTAAGCGCCCAGAATCTTCGCCTTCGCCGCCGCGAACTCGCCGTCCGTGAGCGCGCCGCTCGCGCGCAGACCAGCGAGGCGTTCAAGCTCCCCGGCCGTGCTCGGCTTCGCAGAGGGCGCGGCCGGCTGTCTGGCCCTCAACGCCTGCTGCTGTAGGCGAACCTGCTTCTCCGCTGCTTTCGCGGTGCGCTCCTTCTTGGAGTTCGCCTTGACCGGGGCCAGTCCGGCGGTCCCAAGCAACAGCGTCTTGCGTAGCAGCCCCATCAGGGTCAGCCTACAGACTGCCGGCCGCTTATACGGTCCGCGTAGAGTCCAAATGGTAGGATCGGGCGGATGCGCGGTCCGGGACGAGGCTTGGTGCTTGCCGTACTGGTCGTGCTCGCCGGTCCGAGCGGGGCTTCCGCGTTTGGCTACGCACCCGGCGATGTCGCCGTGAGCCTCTACTGCGCCACGTGCATCTCCGGCAAGCTGATCGAACCGGAGCTGTTGGAGGTGCACGTCAGCGATCTGCCGGGGTTCAAGGGCGGCAAGGGCCACTACTTCGCCACGGCGTCGGCGACGAGGTGGGCCGAAGGAGAAGAAACAGCGGCGGAAGCCGAAAAGGAGCACGCCTACCTGGTCAGCGAGGGCTTCATTGAGGGCGTAGCCTCGACGGTCATCACCAAGGGACGCGAATCAGTGGGCGAAACGCTCGTGTTTAACACCTCGTCAGCCGCCCAGACCACGCTTGCGCATGCGGCAACGGAAATAGCCAAACCGGACGGCAAGGAGAGCCTCGCACGGTTCCGCGTCGTGGGCATCCCCGGATCGGTGGGACTCGGCTTCTACACACCCAAACAGCGCGGCACGGCGAGCAACGTTCTGTTCGCAACCGGCAGGTGCTTTGTGCTCGTCGCCGACAGAGTCGTGCACGCGAGGACGCTCTCACAGGCCAACCGTGCCCCCGTTACCGCAGCCAAGCGGCTCTACAAGCGCGTGCGCAACCTCTGCGCCTAACAACACGTCGGCGACCGGCGAGACTGCCAAGCTGGCGCGATGGACGAGAGCCCCGTAATCGCGAGCGCTACATCGCCGCAAGGCCGCGTCGTCGAGCTGACTGAGGAGCGCTGGCGCTACATCCAGCGCCACGTCGAGATGTCTGGGCGGCAGGACACGCTGCTTGAGGCGATCCGCCAGCCCGACTTGCAGGAGCCCGACCCGCATCCGGGCCGTGAGCGCTACTGGCTGCGCTGCCGTGCGCCCTTCCCTTTCCGGTGGATGCGGGTGGTTGTAGAGTTTGCAGGAGACGCCGACCGCTTCGTCACCGCCTTTGGGCAGGACAACGACCCGGACGGCCTACCGCGATGACGATCACGATCGGAACCCTCTCCTTCGACAACGTCGAATACGACGCAGACGCAGACGTTCTGTACCTGAGCATCGGCGAGCCCAGGATGCCAGCCGAGTCATTCGGCACACCGGAGGGCCACAACATCCGCTACGACGAGACGGGCGCGGTTATCGCCATCACGATCGTGAACGCCAAGTGGCTCCTCAAACGTGATGGCGAGATCAAGCTGACGATCCCGAGTCGTGTCCCGGCAGCCGACCTGGCGCTCGCACTCGCCGGCTGAACTCATCTCGAAGCTGGCAGGAACGCCAGCCTCGACCGATGCGCCGGGCGCCCCAGACAAGCGCGGCTAGCCTCAAGTGGTGCCCCGTCCCCATGCGCCACACGGCTTCGCTCGTCACGAGCTAGTGGTGCATTCGTGAAGTTCGTGGATTGTTGAAGGGGTGTTGTGGTCGTTGCCGAAGTTGTCGCTGTCCTGTTCAGCGATGATGGGGGTTCGGTATGCCTGCGTTGGCGAAGCGGATCGAGATCGGAGCGGAGGATCGAGCGGAGCTCGAACGGATCGTGCGCTCAAGCACCGCGGAGGTGCGGATGGTCGAGCGCGCCCAGATCGTGTTGGAGGCTGGCGAGGGCCGCTCGGCCGCGGAGATCGGCCGGCTGTTGGGATGTTCGACGAACACGGCGCAGAAGTGGCGGGCGCGCTATGAGCAGGACGGGATCGCTGCCCTTGTCGACTTGCCGCGCTCGGGCAAACCGCTGATCCATTCCCAGGAGGTTCGGGCGAGGCTGATCGCCAAGGCGTGCACGCGGCCACCCGAAACACTGGAGGGCGCACAGCAGGAACGCTGGACCTATGAGCAGCTCGGCGCGACGGTCGGGATGTCGGCCTCCCACGCGCACGCGATCCTCTCTCGTGCCGACATCAAGCCTCACCGGACTGACTACTGGATCATGAGCGACTTCTCCCGGCCCGAGTTCGAGGAGCGCCTGAAAGAGGTCTGCGGTCTCTACGTGAATCCGCCCGAGAACGTGCTGGTGCTCTCGATCGACGAAAAGACCGGCATCCAGGCCAAGGCGCCGACCAAACCCGACACGCTCCCGGCTCCTGGGCGCCCGACACGGCGCGAGCACGAATATGTCCGCAACGGCACCCAATGCCTGTTCGCCTGCCTGAAAGTCACGGAAGGCGACGTGCTCGCGATGCCGTCAAAGACACGCAACCGCCACGACCTGATCCGCTTCCTCGACCAGCTCGACACCGAGATCCCCATCATCGAGGGACAGAAGATCATCGCGGTCAGCGACAACCTCTCCACCCGTGGCACCCAAGAGGTCACAGAATGGCTGGCGAATCATCCACGCTGGAGTTTCCAGTTCACCCCAACCCATGCTTCGTGGCTGAACCAAATCGAGATCTTCTTCTCGATCCTCTACCGCCGACTACTCAAGCACGGCAGCTTCTTCAGCGAAGAAGACCTCGCCGAACAAATGCTCGCCTTCATCGAGACCTACAACCAAACCGCCAAACCATTCAAGTGGACCTACACCGGCAAGGTCCTCGAGGCATAACCAACGAACTTCACGAATGAACCACTAGGAATCCTCGTGCCGGCCACGGTGGAGCGGGCGGACGCGGCCCCCGCCCTGAACGCCAGCGTCTATCTCAGCTACCGGGATCTCACCGGCAAGGACGCGCTACGCGAGCCGGATCTCGTGGATCGCCTGCGCAAGCTCTCGGCGGCGGCGGATTGCCTTCGGGCCATCGCGCACCTGAGCACACGGCTTGCCGCGGAGACACGCCCAGCCGAGAGCGCGCGACTGCAGGGGCAACTCGTGCGGGATGTCATCGGGGAGGGGCAGCTTGGCCAGCCTCTCCTCCAGAGGCTGCGCGACGGGAGCACAAGCATGGTCTTCTGCGAACAGCAGCTCGTGCATCTCGCGCGACTGGTCATCCTCCACGCCGACCACAGACCAAACGATGGCTTCTGCGATGGAGCACTGCGCGAAGTTTGGGGAACGTGCCTGATCGGGGTGACGGACCTCCTCGACGCCGGCCTCGACATAAAAGACCCCGCTCAGCGGACAGCATGGGAGATTCGGCAGTGTTGCCTTAACGACCACGAGGATCAACTCCCGGTGACGGCGATTCATCACGAGGTCTACCGCATCATCTGGCCTGAGCTAGAGGACGAGCGTGCAAGGGAGGTCGAGGACGCGTTTGCTCGCCATGCTCGGATGTCTATCGCCGACTTCTTCACCGTCGGCGCCGCCGTGCTCGCACGGTTTCTGACTCGCGGGGCAAGCGAGGAGGGCGCGCCGGGCATCAACCCTGCGCGGGCATTCGCTGAGGTGACGATGGCGAGAGAGACCTGGGAGGCGTTCTTCACGCTGACCGCTCGCGGCCCGGATGCGCTACGCGACGAGCTGATTGACGAGACGAGCCGCTACGGCGAGAGTACCTACAGCTCACTGACCTTCGAGCGCTTTCCGCTAGTCGAGATCGAGCCGGGCCTCTTCCTGCCGCTGTCGATCGCCAGCCTGCGCCGCCGCGTATCGCAGGGCGTCTACCACATCCTCAAAGACGCCGCCGTCGCCGACGAACGCAACCCGCACTACTACAGCTCGGTCTTCGGGCTCGCCTTCCAGGAGTCGGTCGAGCGGACCTTTCGACGAGGTGCCGATCTGGAGCGCTCAGGCGCCACGATCACCGCCGACGTGACCTACGGCCCGCGCTCGCAGCGCCGGCGCTCATCGGACGTGATCCTCGAATACGAACGCAACCCGGTGTTCGTTGAGGTCGTCTCCGGCCCGCTACAGGCTGCCACAACCACGCAGGGCGACCTGAACTCCTTCGCCTCTGACGTCGACCGTCTCGTCGTCGAAAAGACCCGCCAACTCGACCGGTGCATCCGCGACTTCTTCAACAACGATCTGGCGCTGCCCGCCATCGACCCGGCGATTGTCGCTCACGTGTGGCCCGTGCTCGTTACGTCACACACCTTCCCGCACGCGGATTACACCCTCAAGGTGGTGGACCATCTGATTCGCGAGAAAAAATACCTGCAGCATGAGCGGATCGGAGAGCTGGCCATCGTCTCGGTAGAGGAACTTTTCTTCTGCGAGGGCTTCATGGAGAAAGGTACGTCCTTCCTCGCCCTCATGCGCGGCTGGAAGTCCGGGCCGATGGCGAGCGTGTCACTCAAGAACTACCTCATCGCGCTCGGTCACGGCCGTGCACCCGGAAGCAAGCACTTTGTGCGCCGGTTCGCTGAGGCGAACGTGGACTACATGAGCCGGATGGCGGGGGAGCAGAACAGCGTAGAGAGCCTTCTCGCTAATCCGCATGGCCCAGGTGTTAGCGATTGACCATCACGGGCGACCGCCAGCTCAACAAGGCCATCCGGCCGGAAGGTAGCGAGTGACGGGGAGCATCGAAGGCCCAGCCTCGAAGCTGGCCCGAGCAGAGTCGCAGTTCGCGGTCATCAAGAACGAAATCGAGAGTCGGTGGCATCCAGATCAGCCGTGGCCCGCGAAGGCCGAAAAGCACCGCGGTGGCCTTGAACACCGCTTCTACTTGGGAAAGCTCCCGAGCGTTGAGCCCTCTTGGGCACTCGTTGCGGGCGAGATCATGTTCAACCTGCGCTGCGCCCTGGATCAACTCGTATGGGAGCTTCACGCCCGCCACTACCGCGGCCGCATCCCTACTGCCGTCGAGCGTGCCAGCCAGTTCCCGATCTTCGATGACCGTGCGAGGTTCCGCGAAAAAGGTGAGGGACGCATCAAGGCGCTGAGCAAGCGCGACAAGCGGACCATCCGCTTTCTTCAGCCATATGTGCTGCGTAACGACGAGTGGAGCGGCGTGCGGGCTGCGCTCCACGACCTCAACACCCTTCACAACATCGACAAGCACCGAAAGCTGCATGTCGTAGCGAGCGTGCAGCGCATCGCCATAGCGCCGGGGTTTCATCCAGGCACGGGATTCGACTTTGCCCCTGTCTTTGGCCCTATAAAGTCCGGCGACCACATCGACACGTGGACCTTCACCGAAGCGCCAACCAAGATGCACGAGCACGACGGCGCGTACCTCGACGTAGTCCTCGAACAGGCGGGCCATGAACGGGACCTCATAGAACTCTTGGACGGTCTTGTAGCAGCAGTCGCCCTGATCCTCGGACGGTTTGCCGACCGCTTTCCGCCGAGCCCACATTTCCCGCCCATTCCCTTCTGAGGTCATCGGCCCTCACCGGCGCCGATCGGCGCCGCTAGTACTTCTCACCGTGTTTGTCTACCCATTTTCGCGCGTATACGGGTATCCCGGGATAGGGGTAGTTGCCGGCCTGGGGGAGGTCTACATCTACGGGCAATGCTCATCGCCCGCTCCGTCCCCCGGCTTGGTTTCTCAGCGTTCCCAGGGCTCCTTGAGGGCGCGGGGGATGCGTTTGCGTGGGGTGCCGCGGGTGGTGTAGTTGGGGTCCAGGCGCTGGGTCTTGTAGCTGTCGGGGTCGGCGGGACCGGTGTGACGGCGCAGCCAGTTGCGCTGGAGGGTGTCGATCCAGGCGCGCAGAAGGATGAGCTGGTCGCGGCGGATGTCGTAGACGCGGGCGCGGCTGTCGTTCTGGTCGCGGCGGGCTTCTACAAGCCCTGCGACACGGAGGATCGCAAGGTGTTTGCTGATGAGCGGCTGGCTGGCGCCGAGGGCGTGGGCGAGCGCGGTGGGGGTGCGTGGTTCGTGCGCGAGCGCCCGCATGATCCGCTGGCGCAGCCGGTCGCCCAGGAGGTCGAGCGCCGGCAGCTCGGGGGAGGCGGGCCAGCCATCGGGGTCGCGTTTTTGCGTGCCGCTGCGGTTATGCACCTGCATGGCTGTGTATTGCCCGGATCGCGTCTATTCATGCCGGATTCGCGTCTCGGCAGGAACCGTGTCGGACTCGGCTTGTTCCCCAAAGGGGGGCTTGTGCGGCCTTTGTGTAGTGAAAAGGGCCGAACGCGCACGCCCGCCGGACGCACGACGCCGTGTACCGCGGGAGGGCCGCGATCGACCTTCTTCTCTTTGCCAGTGACAACCGGCCGGGCAGTCGGCTGTCGCTGTCCCGGAAATTGATTTGTCCCCAGGAGGGCTAGCTCGGTTTAAAGGTTATGAGAACTCATCACGCACAAGATCATCTTTCTCGCTCCTCGCGCGCTGCGGAACGGTTCGTGCGCGAACCGGATTGGCCGTTGCGCGAGGGCGGCTCGTCGTTCATCCATCATGTAGTGGCTTTGGCGGGCACGCTCGCGCCGTTGCTGGCGTTGGTGCTCGCGGCGCTCGCGCTTGTCCCGGTGTGGCGGGTGTGGGGTCGGCATCGCCTCGCGGCGTCTGGTCGTTGGTTTGAGCTTCGTCTCGGCGAGCAGGTCTCGCGTCCGGCGCTTGAGCCGCTGATGAGCACGCTGGCCGGCGGGTTGCCGCGTCCGCTGCTGGGGCCGGCGCCGTGGGTCGCGCTGTCAGTGACGGCGCAGGAGGACCGCGCGGAGTGCGGTTTGTTCATCTCGGGTGGTGTGCCCGTTGCGCAGGTGCGCGCGGCGGTCGAGCAGGGTCTGGGCGGTGTGACCGTCGAGACGGTGGCAGGGAACGGGCCGCTCGATGACGTGTGCGAGGACGCGCGTTTGCGGGTGGCGAGTCTCGCGCCGCTCGCCTCGCGGTTCCTACCGTTGCGGGTGGATCACCGGGTTGACCCGGCCGGGCAACTGCTGGCGGCGTTGCGTGCGCAGGAGGCTGGCGAGGGCGGTGTGATCCAGCTCGTGTTGCAGGCGCCGGCTCGCTCGGCGGCCAGCCGGGCGCGTGGCCAGTCGGCGCGGCTACGCACGGGGCGGGGGTTGCAGCCGAGCTTCGGGCTGACGGCGCTACAAGCGTTCGGGTCGCTGCTGGGTGAGCTGATCGACCTGTTCACCCCTGGCTCGCCGCACCCGATGAACCAGAAGGGATCACAGCGGACGGCTGACCCGTTCTCGCTTGAGCGTGCGCGGGCGATCGACGCGAAGGCCAGCGCACCGCTGCTCGCTGCCACGCTCCGCCTCGGCGCGTGGGCTGAGGGCAGGCGTCGCGCGGGTGGCCGGCTGGGTGGGCTGCTCGCGGCGTTCGGCCAGTTCTACGATCTCGGCGGGCTGCGCAAGGGCTTCGAGCCATTCTGTGCGCGGCGGCTACTCAGGTGCCTTGCGCCTGTGAAGCCGCGGCTGCTTTTGAGCAGCGGCGAGGCCGCCGTGTTGATCGCGGTCCCGGAGGCGAGCGCGTTGGCGCCGCTGTCGTTCCCCGAGGCGCCGTCGCGCAGTATCGCGCCGGTCGCGCACGCTCCCTCGCGCGGGCTGCTGCTCGGCGTGAGCGACCATGCGGGGTTTGACCGTGAGGTTCGTGTCGAGCCGATGGCGTTGTTGCAGCACACTCACGTTCTAGGGCCGACCGGCCGCGGCAAGAGCACCCTGCTCTTGAACATGACGGTCGAGGCGATCCGTGCGGGGATGGGCGGGCTGGTGCTCGACCCCACCAGCGAGCTGACAGGGCTGATCCTTGAGCGCATCCCCACCGAGCGCGTCGCGGACGTGGACCTGCTCGACCTCGGCGAAATAAGCCGGCCGCCCGCGCTGAACCTGCTCGCCTGCTCACCCATCGATGGTGACGCGCAGGCGCAGGCGATCTGCGGCATCTTCGCTCGGCTGTTCTCCCGCTTCTGGGGTCCACGCACCGAGGACATCCTGCGCTCCGCGCTGACGACGCTGCTGTGTGTCGTGACCCGGCCGGGCCGGCGCCCACGCTCGCCGACGTGCTCATGCTGCTGTCCGACCCCGGCGAGCGCTCGCGCTACCGCGCGAGCGACCCCGTGGCGCTGGACGTGTTCTGGCGCCAGTGGCAGACCCTCAGCGAGCCCGCACGGGTGCAAGCGCTCGCGCCGCTGTCGAACAAGCTGCGGGCGCTGCTCGGCAACCGCACGCTTCGCAACATGCTCTGCCAGCCCGCCGCGCCCGACCTCACCGAGCGGATCGACGCGGGCCGCTGGCTGATCGTCTCACTCCCGCAAACCCTCGGCGAGGACGCAGCGGACCTGATCGGCTCGGTGCTGTTGCATCGCGCGTGGCAGGCCGCGCAACGACTCGGCCCGCTCGCGCACAGCGACCGCCCTCCGTTCCTGTGCCTGGTGGACGAGTGCCACCGCTTCTGTCATCTGCCGCAGGGGATGGCGACCGCGCTCGCGCAGGCACGCGGCTACGGTCTCGGGCTGGTGCTCGCGCACCAGAACCTCGCGCAGCTCAAAGACTCAGAGCTCGCCGAGGCGATCGACGCTAACTGCCAAACCAAGCTGTGCTTCGGGCTAGGCGCCGCCGACGCGAAACGCATGGCCGTGCATTTCGAGCCGCGCCTGGACGCGCACGACCTTCTGCACCTGGGGGCGCACACGATCGCCTGCCGCGTCCTTCACGACGCCCACCAGCTACCCGCCGCGACCGCCACGACGCTCCCGCCGCCGGCCACATTGCAGGGCACGGCCCGGTCGATCCGTGGACGTGAACGCGCCAAGGCAAGCCAGCGAGCAGCGGTCGAGGCGGCGATCCGCAAGCGCTACGGCAGGATCGAGCAGCCGCCGCCAGGACGTGCCCAAGCCGATGTTGAGGGTGCTCCGTTCGGTGCTCCGTACGACGCTCCCTCCGAGGGAGCACCCCCGCCGCCCGTAACCCCGCACCACGACAGCGATCCGGGGTCGGACGCGAACCCCGACAATGAACACCTGTTCCCTGTTCGTGGGGGGCGGCAATGACAACGACCCTCGTGTCCGTGACTGCTCGTGACCGAGAGCTACTCGATCGTCTCTCTCAGTCCGAGCCCCTCCTTACCTCCGAGCTTGGTCTTCTCTTTTTCTCTGGTCTTCGTACCTGTCGTCGCAGGCTGCTGAGGCTTGAGGCACAAGACCTCCTGCTGCGCGTCTACCCGGCGCGCTCGCACCGCGGCGGACGCTCCGAGGCGCTCTGGTTCCTCACACCCAACGCCAGGCGGACGATCGGGGCGCCGGCACGCCGCCCGCCGGGCCTGTCGATCCCCGACCTGGAGCACCGCCGCGCGGTCGCACGATTCTTCCTCGCGCTGATCGAACGGGGCCTCACCCGGCCCGGCGAGGGGGTCTATCGCTGGCTCGGCGAGCAGCAAGCACAGGAGGGAACGGGCGCGAGCGTGCGCCCGGACGGGTACGGCCGCTACCTGCTCGCGGACGGCGAGATCACGTTCTACCTGGAGATCGACCGTGGCACCGAGCCGGCACGGCGGGTGAAAGCGAAGCTCGACGCCTACCGCCAAGCGCTCGCCGCGGACCCCCACCGCGACCGCGGGAACATCCTGCTCGTCTGCGAAGGCAAGCGGCGGCTCGCCAACCTCGCGCGCTGCGCGCCGCCCGGCCCGCCGTGGGTGTGGGGGTCGATCGACGGCGAGCGCTACGAGCTGCTGCCCGCCCTCGATCAACACCGCAGCTTCACCGAACTACCAGCCGCGCCGAGGCACGACGGCCGTCGTGCCGAGGACTGTCTCGGCCGGCGCTGGCGTCAGACCGCGAGCACGCGAGGAGGTGCGGAGTGAGTCACAGCCGACGCCCACAACAATGCCCGGCGCCGTCTGCGCCAGTGAAAAGGCCGGCCGCGCGGCGCGAACAGCATCGCCCCAATGGCGAGCTTCCGTTGGCGGTGTGGGCGTGCTCGCAGCGCACGAGCCAGTGGCAGCGCCACCGCCGCTATCTGCCCGAGTCAAACCGCCACCCCGCCAAGATGCTGCCCGCGCTCGCTCGCCACGCGATCGACGCCTACAGCGATCCTGGCGACCTGATCGTGGACCCGATGTGCGGGATCGGTACGACGCTCGTGGAGGCGATCCATCTCGACCGGCGCGCAGTCGGCGTCGAGCTTGAGAGCCGCTGGGCGACCCTCGCCGCCGCCAACGTGCAGCACGCCTACCAGCACGGCGCGAGCAGCACCGCACGGGTCATCCACGGCGACGCACGGGGGCTCGCCGCGCTGCTCGACGCCGAGGGGTACAGGCCGGTGGACTTGATCCTCACCTCCCCGCCGTATGCATGCCAGGTCGCCGACCTCGCCACCGAGAACGTCAAGCACGCGACCGGACCGCTGCGCCGCGAGGACACCACCAACTACAGCCGCGACCGCGCCAACCTCGGGCACGCCCGCGGCACGGGCTACCTCACGGCGATGAGCGATGTCTACCGCGCTTGCGCGGCGGTGCTCAAGCCCGGTGGGTACATGGTGATCGTCACCAAGGACATGCGCTCCGGCGGCGCGCTGCGCAACCTCTCGGGCCAAACGATCGCGCTGTGCGAGGAGCTTGGCCTGTCCTACTGGCAACGAGTGATCGCGCTTCACGCCACGCTACGCGACCGGCGTCTTGAGATGCGCCCGTCGTTCTGGCAGACGCTGCACACGCGCCGGGCAAGGGCGCACGGCGAGCGCAGGCTCGTCACCGCGCACGAGGATGTGCTCGTCCTACGCAAGCCACCGGCAGCCGACGCGGCATCGCAGACACACGCTGGGAGGACGGCATGAGCGCGCCCAAGCAAGCACCAAGCGCGCGGACGGGCACACGGACGACGGCCCGAGCCGGCCGGGAGGTCTGCCATCCAGGCACCCCGGTGCGGCGCGATGTCAGAGCCTTGAGAACACGCCCCGGCTCTGATCTGATCGACGGGACCGATACCCCGCCGCAAGGAGGACCACGCCATGACCCCCGTAGCAGCCTCGACCCTGAACTCCAAGCGTTCGCCAGGTGGTTCGCCGACTGGTGGCTGCGCCGTGGACGCGACCTCACCGACCCCGCCCAACATGGCGGATAGCCCGCAGCGCGCCGCCGCCTACGTCCGCGAGTCAACCGAGGAACAAGGCCAAGGCTTCTCCCCCGACGCACAACGCCAAGCGATCGCCACGTTCGCTCCCGAGAACGATCTGGAGCTGATCGGCGAGTACTGCGACTTTCACTCCGGGTGGCGCAAGTCAGAGGCACGCCCCGAGTTCCAGCGCCTGATGGCTGACGCCGCCGATGGCAAGTTCGACGTGGTGCTCGTTTATCACACCTCCCGTTTCGCGCGTAATCAGGTCGAGGCGCGCCGCTACAAGCAGCTGCTGCGCGAGCGGCCCGGTATCCGTGTCGTGTCGGTCACGCAGCCGATGGGCGAAGACCACACCGACCCGTCCGCGTTTCTCGCCGAGTCGATCCACGAGATGTTCGACGAGTACTACTCCGTCTCGCTGTCCTTCTGGACACGCAGCGGCTTGAAGGAGAAGGCACGCCAAGGCCACCTCGTCGGCAGCCTGCCGTGGGGCTACATCCGCGACCCCGACACCAAGCTCGCGGTCGCTGACCCCGAGCGCGCGCCGCTCGTCCTGGCACTGTTCGAGCGCTACGCGACCGGCCAGGAGTCAGACCGCACGCTCGCCGCGTGGCTGAACGCGAAGGGCGCACGCAGCGCTCGCGGCCGGCTGTTCAGCAAGGACACCGTGCGCGAGATGCTGTGCAACGCCGCCTATGCCGGCTATGTCTCTGGGCTACGCGACAAGAGCCGCAGCATTCGCGGCCTGCATAAGCCGATCGTCGGCGACGAGCTGTTCGACCGCGTGCAGGAAGTCCGCTCGTGGCGCACAAGGGTCGTCAAGCCCGGCCGTCCCTCCGAGGAGTACCTGCTGCGCAAGCTCATCCACTGCGAGCGCTGTGGCGCGCGGATGCACGGCTGTCGCACTGGCCGCGAGGGGATGCGCCGCTACCAGTGCTCCACCCGCCGCCACCACGGCGACTGCGAGCAAACGATGACCCCCGCACAGCCCTTGGAGGAGCAACTGATCGACTGGCTGCACGACTTCCAGCCCGACCAGGAGCTACGCGGGCTGATCCTCGACACCATCCAAGCCGAGACGGGCGGGCATCCCGGCGATGACGCCGAGCGCCGCCGCGAGCTGACCGGCCAGCTTGAGCGGCTACGCGAGCTGTACCTCATGGGCGACATCACCAAGCCCCAATACGTCATGCGCCGCCAAATCATCGAGGAGGAGCTACAACGCGCCAAGCCGCCCACCAACCCCGACCTCGACCGCGTGCACGCCATCCTCGAAGACTTCGCGCGCTTCTGGGACGCCGAGCCCAACCCCGCCGAGCGACGCAAGCTGTTGCTCTCGCTGTTCGCGCAGGTATGGGCCAAGGACAACCGGATCGTGGCCGTCAAGCCCAACACGGCGTTCGCCGACTACTTCACCGCCGCGTCGGAGGCGCGAGCAACACGCCCAAAAGCCGACGCGGACGATGAGGCAACAAAGACGGGAGCGACGGGCGTCAAACCCTCGTTTGTCACCCCACGATCGAGATCCGGTTCTAACCCCACCCGACGACGATCGGCTAAGGGTTCACGACTCGGTAGTTGAAGGAGTGATGGTGTAGTTCCATTCGCCGTGGAAGGGGTGGCGTGTGATGTTGACGGCGGCGAGTTCTTGGTCGGTGACTTCGATTTCCTTTGGGTAGGGTCGGTCGTCGAGCTGGGCGTAGACTTTCAGCCCGGTGCTGGTCGTTGTGGCGGCGATCAGGTTGATGATGACCTCGTGGCTGATCAGCGGCTTGCCGCGCCAGTTGGTCGAGATGACGCTGAACAAGCGGTGCTCGATTTTGTTCCACTTGCTCGTGCCTGGCGGGAAATGGCAGACGGTGACCTTGAGCCCGGTGGCGTCGGCGAGCTTCTGCAGCTCGACCTTCCACAGCCGGGTGCGGTAGCTGTTGGAGCCGCCCGCGTCGGCCGTGATCGTGAGCTCTTTGGCGTCGGGGAAGCGCTGTTTGCCGAGGGTTTCCCACCAGCCGCGGATGCTCGCCGCGGCGAACTGCGCTGTGTCACGGTCGATACCGACGTTGACCCAGCCCTCGTCGTTGAGCAGGTCATAGATCCCATAGGGGATCGCGTGTCCGAGATCCTTGTCCTTGAAGTCGTGCGTACGCACCTCAACGGGCTTGCCCTTGGGCTCAAGCTCACGGCCGACCGCCTTGAAATCCCCGACCAGCTCACGCTTCTTGGTATCCACACTGATCACCGGCTGACCACGCTTGATCGCTCGCTGGACCGTGTCGTTGATGTGCTGGAACTGGGCGTCGCGGTCGGGATGATCGGCTCCCTCCCTGGTCTTACGGTTGGCCTGCAGGCTGTAACCCATGCGCTTCAAAAGACGCAAGACCGTGCGGTCTGAGACTGCATAGCCCCGGCCGGCCAACGCACGAGCGAGCTTGGCTGCGCTCTTGGAGGTCCACCGCAACGGCGACTCCGGATCACCACGCGTCTCCGGGGCAACCAGCCGCTCGAGCTCCTCTTCGATCTTCGGATGGGTCTCGGAGATCGGCTTGTTCCCCGCGCCAGGCCGACGCACACGGCCCTCCTGCAACGTCTCGCTCGATTCAAGCTCGCGCACACCACGACGAATCGTGTTTTCATGCAGCCCGGTCGCCCGCGCGACCGCCGAGATACCCCCAAAACCATGCGAGCGAGCCTCCGCCGCCGCCCACAACCGCCGGCCACGCTCATTGAGCACCTCTTTGTCGCTCAACAGCCGATAGCGCTCCGCGATCGCCGCCTCATCAATCACACCACCCTATTCAACACCCACCACCCAGCTCCTGCACTAATCAAGTCAAGAGCCCTAATCGCTGCGGCGCATTGCCGCGCGCAGGAGCATTGAAACCGTCTCAGGAGTCGCACCGGCGCTGAAGCTGAGGATCCAGTCGGCCAACTCAGGGTCCGACGCTTCGACGCGCCAGCCGTTGATCTCGAGGAAGGTGAGCATCACTACCAGCGCGGTGCGCTTGTTGCCGTCGATGAATTGCTGGCCCTCGGCGATGCCATGAGCCAGCACAGCCGCTTGGAGTGCAAGGTCTGCGTCCTGATAGTGAGCGTAGGTCTCTGGACGCGCGAGGGCGCTCTCGAGCCCGGCGTGGTTCCGCAGCTGGTCGCCGGCCTCCGTGGTAGTAGCTCCGATGATCAGACCGTACAACTCTAGGACGTCGTCCAGCGTGAGATAGACCGGCTCGATTCCGGCCGGCTGCTCCTCAGCCATGCTGGTCTACTGCTGGGGGGTATCGGGGTCGTGATCAGCGAGAATCTGCAACGCCTCGGCGTGGTCAGCGACCACGCGCTCGCCGATGTCGCGGATGCGCTCGCGAACCTTCTCGGTCGACATGATCCGCAACTCGCCGCCGGGAAGCTCCTCCACCAATACCGAGGAGCCCGGAGCGTAGCCATGAGCCTCGAACTCACGAGGGATCGAGATTACGTTGCTATTGCCAACACGACGGATCTTCACGACCTTCATAGCTTCAGTATATACACGGATGTCCAATGACCGTCCATCGTCTTCGCCTCCACGCACCGTATAGACGCAGCGGCAAGTGGCATCCAAGCGAGCTACGCCCGAGCCGCTCAGTCAATTAGTTTGTGGCGCAGCGCCTCCGCAATGGCATGAGGGCGACTCTTTGCTCCGAGCGTCTTGTAAATGGTGCGAAGGTGGCTCTTGACTGTGGCTTCTGAGATCACGAGCGCCTCGGCGACCTGCTTGTTGGTGAGCCCCTGCGCAACGAGCGTCAAGACCTGGCGCTGTCGCTTGCTAAGATAGGGACCGTCGAGGCGGTTGCGAAGGCGAAGCTCAGCGGCAATCGCAGGTGTGGCAGCGGGTGCGAGGTAGGCATCACCGCGCGCGACAGCAGCGACCGCATGGCACAACTCACGAGACGGGGACGCCCTCGTGAGGCAGCCAAGCGCCCCCTGCTCGATCGCTTCATAGGTTGCCGGCCCGCCTTCATTGGAGATGAAGACCACCTGTATCCCTTCACGAGCACAGGCAAAGATTTCATCCTGCACTTCTCGGCCTAGTGTCCTGTTTGGTTGATTCGTTGGCAGTAGTGGCTGATGGCGTCGAGGATTTGCTCGGCGGTCTTGGTCCACACGTAGGGGCGGGGGTTCTCGTTCCAGGTGTCGATCCACTGGCGGATGTCGGTGTTCAGCGCGCGGACGGAGCGGTGCGCACCGCGACGTAGGAGCTTGGTGGTGAGCTCGCCGAACCACCGCTCGACAAGGTTGATCCACGAGCTCGAGGTCGGGGTGAAGTGCAGATGAAACCGCGGGTGCGCTGCGAGCCAGCGTCGGATCTTCGGGGTCTTGTGGCTGGAGGCGTTGTCGAGCACGAGGTGCACGTCGAGGTGGGCGGGCACGGTCTCATCGATCGTCTTTAGGAACTTCAAGAACTCGACCGTCCGGTGGCGTTGGTGCAGCGAGCCGATCACCTCGCCGCTTCCCAGGTTCAGCGCGGCATACAGGCTCGAGGTGCCGTGACGCTCATAGTCGTGGGTGGCTCGTTCGGGGGTGCCTGGCAGCATCGGCAGGATCGGGGTGGTGCGGTCCAGTGCATGGATCTGGCTCTTCTCGTCCACGCACAGCACCACCGCGCGCTCGGGTGGGTTCAGATACAGGCCGCAGATGTCGTGGACCTTCTCGATGAACAGCGGGTCCTTGGACAGCTTCCAGGTCTCTTGGCGGTGCGGCTGAAGCCCGAATGCGTGCCAGATCCGCATCACCGCGTCGGGCGTCATCCCGACCTCCCTGGCCATCGAGCGCGTCGACCAGTGCGTCGCGTCCTTCGGCGTGCTCTCCAACGTCTTGGTCACCACCCGCTCGACCTGCTCATCGGTGATCGACCGCGGTTTCCCCGGCCGTGGCTCATCAACCAAGCCCTCAAGGCGCCGCTCGGCGAACCGGTTGCGCCACTTCGTCACCGTCGGACGCGAAACGTCCAACGCCTCGGCGATCTCGCCGTTAGACCACAACCCCTCAGAAGCCATCAGCACGATCCGCGCCCTCAAAGCGAGCGCCTGAGCACTCGTCCGGCGCCGCGTCCAACCCTCCAACACGGCGCGCTCTTCATCGGTCAACTCGATCAAAACAGCAGTAGGAATAGGCATGAGCACCACCTACCCTAACTGCAAACGAATTAAACCACCAGGACACTAGTCCCTGTGCCCGTGTTGGGGGCCCGCGCGGGCTGATGAAAGTGGGGATGATGTGGGGGTCGCCCGCGACGCCGATCCTTCCTTGGTGCGTGTGAGCCCGAGCCTAGTGGTTCATTCGTGAAGTTCGTTGGTTATGCCTCGAGGACCTTGCCGGTGTAGGTCCACTTGAATGGTTTGGCGGTTTGGTTGTAGGTCTCGATGAAGGCGAGCATTTGTTCGGCGAGGTCTTCTTCGCTGAAGAAGCTGCCGTGCTTGAGTAGTCGGCGGTAGAGGATCGAGAAGAAGATCTCGATTTGGTTCAGCCACGAAGCATGGGTTGGGGTGAACTGGAAACTCCAGCGTGGATGATTCGCCAGCCATTCTGTGACCTCTTGGGTGCCACGGGTGGAGAGGTTGTCGCTGACCGCGATGATCTTCTGTCCCTCGATGATGGGGATCTCGGTGTCGAGCTGGTCGAGGAAGCGGATCAGGTCGTGGCGGTTGCGTGTCTTTGACGGCATCGCGAGCACGTCGCCTTCCGTGACTTTCAGGCAGGCGAACAGGCATTGGGTGCCGTTGCGGACATATTCGTGCTCGCGCCGTGTCGGGCGCCCAGGAGCCGGGAGCGTGTCGGGTTTGGTCGGCGCCTTGGCCTGGATGCCGGTCTTTTCGTCGATCGAGAGCACCAGCACGTTCTCGGGCGGATTCACGTAGAGACCGCAGACCTCTTTCAGGCGCTCCTCGAACTCGGGCCGGGAGAAGTCGCTCATGATCCAGTAGTCAGTCCGGTGAGGCTTGATGTCGGCACGAGAGAGGATCGCGTGCGCGTGGGAGGCCGACATCCCGACCGTCGCGCCGAGCTGCTCATAGGTCCAGCGTTCCTGCTGTGCGCCCTCCAGTGTTTCGGGTGGCCGCGTGCACGCCTTGGCGATCAGCCTCGCCCGAACCTCCTGGGAATGGATCAGCGGTTTGCCCGAGCGCGGCAAGTCGACAAGGGCAGCGATCCCGTCCTGCTCATAGCGCGCCCGCCACTTCTGCGCCGTGTTCGTCGAACATCCCAACAGCCGGCCGATCTCCGCGGCCGAGCGGCCCTCGCCAGCCTCCAACACGATCTGGGCGCGCTCGACCATCCGCACCTCCGCGGTGCTTGAGCGCACGATCCGTTCGAGCTCCGCTCGATCCTCCGCTCCGATCTCGATCCGCTTCGCCAACGCAGGCATACCGAACCCCCATCATCGCTGAACAGGACAGCGACAACTTCGGCAACGACCACAACACCCCTTCAACAATCCACGAACTTCACGAATGCACCACTAGTCTGGCGTGTGGGTCTCCCCGGACCTCCGGACTGTTGCCTGTGAGCACGCCTGTCAGATTCGTTAGTTATCAGAGGCCCCAGGGCGACGATCATGTCGATCGAACGTTTGGGAGGTGTGCGGTGGAGACGGTTGTCGAGCGCCCTGGGGCGCTGGATGTTCACAAGGAGCAGGTAACGGCCTGTGCGCGGGTGCCCGCGACGGACGCCGGGGAGGGCCGTGAGCAGCACGTGGCGGAGTTTCAAACGACCGTGCGGGGCTTGCTGGCTTTGCGTGACTGGCTGGCCGCTCACCGTGTTACGCAGGTCACGATGGAGGCGACTGGGGTGTATTGGAAGCCTGTGTGGGCGGTCCTGGAGGACGAGTTCGAGCTGCTGCTCGTCAACGCGAGGCATGTCAAGCAGGTCCCAGGTCGCAAGACGGATGTCAAGGACGCCGAATGGCTGTGCCAGCTCGCGGAGGCTGGGTTGTTGAAAGCAAGCTTCGTGCCGCCGAAGCCGATCCGTGTGCTCAGGAACCTGACCAGGTATCGCAAGACCCAGATCCAGGAGCGCCAAAGGGAGGCGAACCGTTTGCACAAGGCGCTAGAGGACACCGGTATCAAGCTCGACTGTGTTGCCAGCGACATCCTCGGCAAGTCTGGGCGGGCGATGCTCAACGCGCTCATCGAAGGCACCACTGACCCACAGGTGCTGGCAGACCTCGCGAAGGGCAGGCTGCGCGCGAAGCTACCCGCGCTCAGGGAGGCACTGGAGGGCCGCTTCGATGATGTGCACGCGCTGTGGATCGGCGCGATCCTCGCGCACATCGATTTCCTGGACGAGCAGATCGACCGGCTGTCTGACGCGATCGAGGAGCAGATCCGCCCTTTCGCCCTGGCCGTTGAGCTCTTGTGCACGATCCCCGGTGTTCAACGGCGCGCAGCGGAGGTCATCATCTCCGAGATCGGGACCGACATGAGCGTGTTCCCGACCGACAAGCACCTCGTCTCTTGGGCCGGGCAGTGCCCCGGCAACGACCAGTCCGCCGGTAAGCGCCGCTCCGGACGCACCCGCAAGGGATCGAAGTGGCTGGACTGGACACTCGAAGGAGTCCGCACTCGCCGCTGTGCGCAGCAAAGACACCTACCTCGCCGCTCAGTACGCGCGCCTGAAGCCCCGCCGCGGCCACAAGAAGGCACTCGGCGCTGTCAAGCACTCAATCCTGTGCGCGTGCTGGCACATGCTCACTACTGGAGAGCTCTACAACGACCTCGGCGGCGACTACTACCGCAAACGCGACCCCCAACGCACCACCAAACGCCTCATCACCCAACTCGAAGCACTCGGACACACCGTCACACTGCAAGAGGCAGTGGCAGCCTGAACGCTATTTTCCTGTCAGTGGAGTCGGATCAAGCACCGCGACATCTGGGCGGTGATCACGCATCGCCTGCAAGATGCCATTCGCATCGACGGCACCCACGAACTCGAACTCCGGCCATCCCTTAATCGCACGCGCCATCGCCTCGAGGAAAAGCGGATGGTCGTCGCCGACCAGGACGCGCACCCGCCGATGCTCGTCGAGGACAGTAGTCGTGCTGTTAGGCGGGGCTGCCAACGTGGCGCCATTGTCATTGAAGCTGGCAGATCGGCGCTACCTATATTTTCGACCATCGGGCGCTATCAATCTGGACTAGTCCGGCTGAGGTATGCAGCTTCCGTCCCCAGATCAGTCGTTCGGCTGATACCCAGCCTCCGCGAGATCGTCCAACCTCGTAGGCAGTCAACCTGTGAGGAGATCCCAATGAGCCAGCGCAGGAGAGTCCACAAGTGGCAGCGAGCAAAGACCGGCGTAATCGTGTTGATGCTGCCCGCGATCTACTTGCCGCACGGCTTTGACTTGCAGCTTTTTCGTCAACGCACAGAGCGCAACTCCGTCGCGGGCCGGGATCATCGCAGTCAGTCGGCCGACCCACAAGATCGAGAACCACCGCGGCTAGCACGTAAGCGGGCAACAGCACATTCCGCGACTGCCCCGAACCCCTTGTCGCCGCCGCAACCGAGGCCGCGACGGCGAAAACACCCGAAAGCCACCCCGGAAAGCGGGGTGACAAAGACGGGAGCGACGGGGGTCCAACCCTCGTTCGGCACCCCATCGAGATCAGAGCGCGTCGCCCGCGCGCGCGGGCCGGAATCATCACATAGCTTTCCGCTTCCGCGCTCGGCGCAACTCAGACCGCACTACCCGCCATTGCCAGCATCTGATCCGGATCGCCCACCGGCAGGCCTCACGCGCTCCTTCGGTCGCCTCGATCTCTTCCAGGTCTCGCAGCCACTGCTCTGCGTACCGCTCTCTGTGGCTGGGCGGCAACCGGCGAGCGGCCGCAGCGACCTGGCGCCTCGCCTTCGCCATATCCCGAGAGTCTCGGGTAAGGAGGCGCCTATCGCGCGCGGCGTACAGCATGGCTGAAGCCAGGAGGCTGAAGGCAGTTACCAATGCGGTGACGCGTCGATCCTCGCTCGCAAGCTCGGATACGTGAGCAGTGAACTCCTCCTCGTAGCGGCGTTGCTCCTCTCGACCTCGGGCAAGCCAGCGTGCGGCGAGTCGCGCTACCGAACGAGCAAGCATCGGCAGCCGCGCCCACGCCTCGTTGCTTATGAGATGACTGATGACCGACTTGGCGACGACGAGTAGCAAGGCGCCGATGAGGACGAGTGTGAAGACCAAGAAATGAAAGAGGCTCATGTGGGTTGCAATCGTGGTCGAGGTACTGGGCGCGGCGAAGCTCGTGACGCGGGGGAAAGGGCTGCTTGAGCCTCAGCCAACGCTCCCCGCGCGGCGATCACACCCGATCCCGTCAGTCGATACATTCGCCTCCTTGGCCGTTCTACGGCCTCGGGCTCGACGTCCTCCCAAAAGCTCTCTAGCCACCCGAGCCCCTCAAGGCGCGCCAACAGCGGGTAAACCGTGCCTGCCTTCAGCTCGACCTCGCGCGACAGATCCAGTCCGTATCGCGGAGCGCTCGGGTCGGTGAGCATCTCGCTCAGAACGGCTAGAGCCTGGATCGTGGGTTTCCGGGAGCTCATCTACTATGTAAGTCTATATAGGGGCGGGATGAACGTCAAGCGAGATCACCAAGCGGCGTGAGGTCGCTCTGGTTCACGGCGCGCGCCCCCTCAAGGCCGGCGATGGGCAAGATCGAAGTCCCGGTGGGCGCCGCGAATGGTGGCTCTCCGTCGGGAATGCCGAGCCTGGGCTTGAACGCAGCCACGACGACTGCGCGGAGACGTTGCGATAGCTCGGGCAGCTCACTCATGACCTTCGAGTCAAAGTCATGTCTGCCGTGGAGCATTTGCCGCGCAGTCCAGAGTCGCGAGGCCATGTCTGCGTCTACACCAAAGCCCTCGGTGAGGAACCGCCGCATGCTGGCGCCCTGAACGGGCTTAGTGGTCGCAGCATTGCAATGAGGGCAGTGGGAGATCACGTGCCCACACTCTGGTCCGCGGTACGGCTCGCTCACCTTGAGGTCGCTGTCGCCCGCCAGAATCTCGGTAGCGATCCACAGGAAGATGAAGTGGTCGGCCTCAAACGCGGCGGTCAGCGCCTTGAGGTACCAGTCGAGCGCCCGGTTCGCCTTCTGATCAGTGGGATCGAGGTCGATCGAGAGGTCGGGCACGAGCCGTCCGACCAACGACTGCATCGGCACTGCCGTCGGTCGAAACGTCGGCCTGGGAAACCCAGACCATCGGGCGAGCTCGCACATGTCTCCGACCGCAGGCGGGCCGGTAAGGTCGATCACCTCGAGGGTTTGGATCTGAAGTGCAACCTGCATCTGAAACGACAGGCTCTCGAGGAGGTGGTCAAGGAGAGGGATGGCTGCCTCAGCGGCTGCGGTCGTGCCATCAACGTCGCAAGCGATTCGCACCGTAATCGAAGCGACACTCCATCGGGGATCCTCCTCGACGCCGGGTATGCCCTTCGGGTCGCCGGGCCGAATGAAGGCGATTGCGCCGTCGAGATCGCGGCGCTGCGTTGGGATGCGACTCTGAGGCTGGAGCCGATCTCCCACCTGGGGCGGCCCATCCTCCACGCCGAAGCCGAGCTGGTTGGGAAAGAGAACATCGGCGGTGATCTGCCAGGTCTTAGGCGTCACTTCTTTTCAAGTGATGGGGTGATGGTGTAGTTCCACTCTGGATGGAAGTGGTCGCCTTCGAGTTGCACGGCGGCGAGTTGTTGGTCGGTGACTTTGAGTTTGGTGGGGTAGTTGTTCTCATCGAGGCGGGCGTATACCTTCAGGCCGGTGCTTGTTGTCGTGGCGGCGATCAGGTCGATCACGACCTGGCGGCTGACCAGTGGCTTTGCGCGCCAGTTGATCGAGATGTAGCTAAACAGGCGGTGCTCGATCTTGTTCCACTTGCTCGTGCCGGGCGGGTAGTGCATCACGTGCAGGCGCAGGCCCGTTTGGTCGGCCAGATGCTGAAGCTCGGTCTTCCACAGACGGGTGCGGTAGCTGTTGGAGCCGCCCGCGTCGGCGGTGATCGTCAGTGCCCTGGCGTTCGGGTAGCGCTTTTTGCCGAGGTGCTTCCACCACGCCCGGATGCTCGCCGCCGAGAACTGCGCCGTGTCGCCGGAGACACCGACGCTCACGTAGCCCTCGTCGCGGGCGATGTCATAGACACCGTAGGGGACGGCCTTACCCTGCTCTTGGTCTGGGAAGTCGTGCGTGTTGACGAGAATCGGGCGGCCACTTGAACGCAACTCCTTGCCGGCGTTCTTGTAGTTGCCGATCAGCTCCTTCTTCTTGGTGTCCACGCTGATCACCGGTTCGCTCGCCGCAAGCGCCGCGCCCGTGACCGCTGCGATGTGTCGAAACTGTGCGTCGCGGTCGGGGTGATCAGCTCCCTCCTGGCTCTTGCGGTTGGCCTGCAGCGTGAATCCCATCGCCTTGAGCATCCTGCGCACAGTGCTCGCATGGACCGTGAACCCCTGGCCGCACAACTTCTCGGCGAGATGCTCGGGCGTCAGCGTCGTCCACAACAGCGGAGACATCGGATCGCCAGCGGTGACCCCGTCAAGCAGCGACAGAAGGGCTTGCTCGAGTCCCGGTTCGCGCTCTGTAATCCGCTTGCGTCCGCCGCCCGGCCGGCGAACCCTGCCCGCGGGAGGCTGATCACCCGACTCGACCTCGGCAAGCCCCCGCCGCACCGTCGCTTCCGAAAGCCCCGTCGCTCGCACAACGGCCGCGATGCCACCACGACCGTGGGTACTCGCCTCAGCCGCCGCCCACAGACGCCGCCCGCGCTCATCCAGCACGCCCTCGACAACCAACCACCGCTTGCGGATCGCTGACTCATCGACCACCACTCCCAGCATGGTCCACAACTACGCCACGACCCGCCCCAAACCTCCAACCTCCCGACAATTATTTAGAAGCTACGCCTTAGTCGTCATCGGCTCAGGGTACAAGCGAATACGACAGCGAGCCAAGCGGTTCGGCGCCTTGAGAGATACCCGACCTTCGTGGACAGTTTGTGGAGCCATCTCTACGCTCCCGCACGCAACGAGACGACCGTTTCGTCCGTCCGCATCTGCGTGACGCCAGCAGGCTGATACATGTGGGATACCCGAGTGAATCAGGCGGACGACGCGAGCCCGAGGCGGTCGGCCAGTTCGCGCGGCGTAAGCATCAGCAGGTCGCTCGACGTCACCTCCAGCAGATGCCCATCACCAGACACAACGGCGTCGGCTCTGTGTGCTTGTGCGAGCGCGATGAGGTAGTCGTCGTCCGCGTCGGCCGTCTTGAGAGAACCGGGCGCCGCGTCCTGGACCATCTCGGCCCGGTCGAGTAGGACGGCGATGAACGCCGCCGCGCGGCCGTCTGAGGCGTGGGCGGCGAACTTCTCGCGTCCCAGCACGTCGGTTAGCTCGGCGATCAGCGTCGGCGAGACAAGCATCTCGAAGTGCCCGTCAAGGAGCGCGTCCACGAGCAACGCGGGTGCGGCCTTTCTGGGAGAGATGAATGCGGAGACCAGGACGCCCGGGTCGATGACGACCCGGGTCACGCGGCGCTGCGGCGCTCGCGGCGCATCGCGTGCAGCTCCTCGTTGGCGATCTGCATTGCTTCCTCTTCGGTGAGTTCGCTCATCGCCTGGGAGGTCTCGAGCGCCCTGCGGCCCAAGTAGAAGCGCAGTGCACGCTCGACCACCTCGGCGTCCTGCGCCTCGGCGGAGGGCTTCATAGCATCGCGGGTGTCTGCCAGCAGGCCAGCATCAATGTCGATCGTCTTGACGCGAGAGGTTGCCATCCCTTCAGGCTACCAGCGGGTCACGCCACAAACCAGACTTTGACGCTCCGGCGAGAGTGGCCTCGCTCGGCCACACGAGCCCAGATATCCGACGGCAACGGGCCGCTGCTCGCCAGGTGACGCGGGTCTTCTGGCTGGGGTCTTGAGATCCGGCGCGGGTTCTGCTCCGATGGCGCGCCGAGTCAAGACAACCGAGTGGCCGGACGGGTGTTGTAGCACCCGCCCGGCCGTGCAGCACCGAAGAATCAGCCTTCGATGCCACCAGATCACCGTAGCTTTCTGCGGCGACGGTCTGATGTGCTCGCTGGTCCATGTTCTTCGGTTGCGCCGACAGGAGCCACAATGAGCACGACGGACAACGACGGCGAGACACCGAGCGAGCGGGAGCCCGAGGAACGGCCATCGCAAACGACTCCACGGCCTCTACCGCGCGGACCTCCGACCATTCGAGCCAGTCTCAGACGCGCAGCTACTCGGCGCGATCGACCGCGCCGAAGTCCACGACGAGCACGATCACGCCTCGCGCTCAGACATCGCAGCGCACCTGGGCTTCCCACACAACTCGTGGACGACGCGGCGGCTACGGCCACAACTCGACGCGCTCAGGGCTACCGGGCGCGTCCGCGACGTTCGCCGCTATGGACTGAACTTGCTCGCGCTGACCGCCGCCGGGCGCCGAGCACTGGGAAAGGCAAGGAGCGTGGGCGAGGTCATCCTGCCTGAGTCTCCCCAACATCGGATATGGCGGCACTCACGCACGCTTGCTCACGAGCGGATCGACGGGTTCCGCCAAGCGCTACGAGGGTCGCTGGCCGAGGCTGACGCTCTGCTCGGCGCTGAGAAAGTCCCCTCGGATGCGTGGTTCGATCTCGCCGAGCGCTTGAGGAAGGCGTGCTGGTCAGGGGGTGAGCGTCAACACCTGGACGTGACGTGGGCGCACGACGTTGAAGTGGCGTTGATCCAGCGTCACCAACTCGGTGATGTTGAGGCGCTCGGCCAAAGCGACTATGCAGGCGTCGGTCGTGCCGAGTGGCAAGTCGGCGTACTGCTCGACCAGCTCGGCGGCGCGGGCAAGATCGTCAGCGGTAGGGCTCACAACGTCGAGGAACCCGGTCTCGAACGATCGCAGGAACTCAGCCTCGACCGAGGAGCCGGCGTCTCGTGCCAGCAGGTAGCCCACCTCGGCGATCACCATGCCTGGCACGAGCCGGGGCGGCGGAGCCGCCGCGAGCGCTTCCGTGGATGCGCGGTGATGCGTGTCGTTGCGGTTGGCGGCGGCGACCAGCGGGCCGGTGTAAACCAGGATCATCAGGCGCCGGGGAACTCCGAGCGCAGAATCTCGCCGGAGCGTTCAGCCAGATCGGCGGGTCCATTGAAGCTCGCGAAGAATGACGGCAGCTCTTGCTCGGAGGTGGTGTCCGTTCCGTTGCGATCGACAACCGCGACGTGTAGCCGCTGTCCAGGCTTTACGCCGTGGCGGCGAAACTCGGCCGCCAGCTCGGCGTCGTCGCTTGGGACGACCAGATCCCACTCGTTGGCTGCATCGGCGCTGCTCATACCCTAAGGGTAGCGGCGCTCGCCTGCGGCAACGAGGGGCAGCAAATCGCCTGGGATCCGCGGTGCGAGTGGCGGAATGCCGCTGAGCCGGCCGTCCACGTTCAGGAGGTTGTCGCCGGTGGGTGACGATGCCAAAGACTCGCGTAGAGCTGGCGTCCGCGCGCAAGCAGATCGTCGTAAGTCATAATCTCGATGCGGCGGGAGTTCTCGGAGAACTGCTTGAGCTTCTTCGCTTGCCGTGGCGAAAGCGCTTGCCGCACACCGACCACGAGAAGGCCTCGTGGAGCCGTGATGGCGGGCAGCAGTTCCTGCGCGTATGCGACGTTCTGATCCACCCACTGCTGAAAGTCGAGCACTTGCCCGAATGCGTGCGTGAACCGCGAGGTGAAGTCATCGCTCGTCGTGAAGATCTTGTCCTGGGGGCGCTCGATCTCGATCAACGTCCAGCCGCCGTCGTGGCGGCGCAGTGCGAAGTCGGTTGCGTACTCGACTCCAAGCCGCTGGTGGGGGATCATTTCGGCGGCAAGTGGATCCAGTAGCACCGGGGGCCGCTCTAGGAACCTCTGGTACTGGATCTCCTTCCGCGCCGCCCCGATGAGTGTCTCGAACTCATCTATGGTTGCCGGCGTTAGCCGGATGCTTGCCTCGCTGAGCAGGCGGATGACCTGGGCGGCGTCCGTGCTTCTATCTTTCCCCGACGGCATCGAGCTTTCTGAGAGCACGTCCGCAAGGGCGCGACGCGCCTTTGGTGCGCCAGCCACCGCTTCGCTTGCAAGGCTGCTAAGCACCCTCTGGGCAGCCTCGGCCGTCCCGGCCGGAATCGGCTCGTTGAGGAAGTCCAGGGGAATAACACGGCCGGTTTCCATCGGGTCGGTCAGCCCCTTCCCTTCCGCCACGCGCATCAGAACCATCAGCGCTTTTGCGCTGTAACGGACCCGTTGAGTCAGAAGCGCCTTGCCGAAGGCGTCTATGCCGGCTGGGCCCGAGTGTCAAGGATCATGAGAATTCCCCAGGTGTGATTACGGGTTTTCCCCACCTTGTGGGAGGCCGGTGAGGGCTGGTCGGAGCGCGGCGATGGTGTCGCGGTGGCGGCGCATGCGGTAGCTGTCGCCGGTGATGGAGAGCACGGTGGCGTGGTGTAGGAGCCGGTCGAGGACGGCTGTCGCGACGGTGGTGTCCTCGAAGATGTGGCCCCAGTCGGCGATCCCGCGGTTGGTGGTCAGGATGATGCTGCCGTGTTCGTAGCGGCGGCTGATGACCTGGAATAGGTGCGAGGCGGCTTCGCCGGGCATCGGCAGGTAGCCAAGCTCGTCAACGATGAGAATCTGCGGTCCGGCCCAGAACCGCATGGTGTTCGCCCACCGTCCGTCCATCGCTGCGCGTGATGTGCGGGCAACGAGGTCGGCGGCGGTGGTGTAGTAGACGCGGTAGCCGGCGTGCACGGCACGGTGCCCGAGTGCGATCGCGAGGTGTGTCTTGCCGACTCCGGGCGGACCGATCAGCAAGCAGTTAGATTTCTCCTCAACGAACCGCAAGGTCGCGAGGTCCTCGACGAGCCGGCGGTCGAGGGTGGGTTGCGCGTCGAAGTCGAACTGCTCGAGTGTCTTGTGGGCCGGGAGCCGAGAGAACCGCATTCGCCCGTCGAGTCGGCGTTGCTCGGAGGCTTCGACCTCGACGGCCAACAGGTCGTGCAGGAACCGGGTGTAGCCTGGCTTGTCCCGCTCAGCGGCCTCCAACGCCGGTGCCAGCGCGTCGGCCGTGGCCCCGAGCTTGAGGTAGGCGAGATGCGAGCGGAGCTGCTGGTAGCTCGTGTCGGCGCTCATCAGCACGCCACCTCCGCCAGCTTGGCGTAGTCGGCGAGCGACACGACCGGCGCGACCGTCTCGGCGCGGCCGTGGAGCTTGGCGAGCTCGGCGAGCGCCGTCTCGCCGGCCGGCCGGTTGGTCTTGCGCCGACAGGCGGTCTGGGTCGTGAACGCGTCCAGAACGGCCCGCTCGAGCTGGACCTGGTGCTCGGTGCTGCGGATCGTCTGCTCGGCGCCGGCTGGGGCGCGCCGGTGTGTCGCGACCTTGATCCCTTGCGCGGTCACGATCCGCAGGTGCGGCTCACCGACGCGCGCACGGACCGCGAGCCGCTGCCCGGCGTAGCCCGGCGGGACGCTGTAGTGGTTGGCCTCGAACGCGACCAGCGCGGTGCGCGACGCGACACGCTCAACCATGATCTCGGCCGGGAACGCGAGCGCTGGCAGCGGCTGTAGCGGCTCGCTTGAGCCGAGCTCGCCGACGGTGCTCCCGCGCCGGCCACGCTCATCGGACACCGCCAGGGTGAAGGTGTCAAGTGACTGCTGCGCCTCATGCATCGATCCGACCTTCGCGGTCCGCCACCAGCGTCCGGCGATGAACTTGATCGCCGCCTCGACAACACCCTTGCGCTGCGGGCGGTGCGCCGGGCAGACAGCCACGTCGACGCCGTAGTGCTTGGCCATCTGCGCGAACTGCGGGTTCAGCCGGTCGGTGCCAGGAATCACCGCGGTCGCCATCCGGTCGACCCGCCACACGAGGCTGCTGCCGCCGAGACCAACCAGGATCTCGTGCGCCGCGCCGGCCAGGTACCCAAACGTCATCTGCTCGCAAAACATCGCGCGGAACCGTCCGGAGTGCGACAGCACACCGACCAGCACGTAGGCCGGCTGCCCCCACGGCGTGCCCGGGAGCTCCAGCCAGTCCCACTGGATCTCCTCGCCCGCTGGGTGGTCGATCTCCGTCGTCGGCGCGTTCCCGCGCCGCTGCTCACAGACCAGGCACACCGGCCGCAGCCCGGTGCGGCGCAGCTCCCTGACCAACGTCGGATACGAGCGGTCGAACCCGGCCGCGGTCAGCTCCTCGAGCAACGTTACCGCTGGCAGGTGCGGATCATCGACGAACCTCGCAGCGATATAGCCACGGAACGGCTCCAAGCAACTCGCCGCTCGCTCCCGAGACGACACCCCGCCAGCAGCGATGTACTTCCGGACTGTCTTGCGGTCCCGGCCCGTGTGACGGCTGATCGCCGACTGATTCCAGCCGCGCGCAGCCAAAGCATGTATCTCCACGTCGTTCTCCTCTGTGAGCATCCCCACCGGTCCCTCTCGCTCGTCATGGCTTCAAGAACCGATGACGGTGAGGGGGACCCCAGACAGACCGCGCCCGCGCGTGGGGTTCGACTCCGGCTCGTTCCTACAGAACTCGCCTACGTCGAACCCCACGCGCGCAGTGACTACGCCCTAGCCAACATGGGGACTTCTTGTGATCGAATCTGAGGAGAATCCCGTGATCCAGCGCACGAGAGCACGAGTCCCCGAACGGCCAGTTGAGACGGTGCAGGCTTGTCGAGCAGGCTGGGGCCCCGGGCCGCCAGAAAGCTCGACAGAACACCGAGCGCATCGTCATCTCCGACCTGAACGAGCCGCCGGATAGCGCGCACTACTTCCTCGGCCGACTCGCGCTCTGCGAACGCCTCGACATCGCTCGGGCTCCATCCCAGAATCTCCTCGTCTTCCGCCATGCCGGAGCTAGTTTATGTAGCGCCCGAGCTTCAGCACACCACCCATAGCTGTCGCTTGCAGGAGTGAGCCTTTGGCGTAGCACCGTCGCGAACGATGCAGCAGTACGGAATCTGCTCCAGACTGTGCGTCCGTGATCTCAGCAACGCTCGACACATCATGCGCGTTGAACTTTCTGATGAGCGACGAGGAGCCGGATGAGGATCTGATCGAACTGGTCAGCCTCGCGCTCATAGGCAGGATCAGCTTGAAAGTCTCCGAGGAGGCATTCCGCGAGGTTCAAGGCACGGCTGACCCAGACAAACGAGCCCGGCGGATAGCCCGATTGGAGGCGTTTGGCCGCCTGACGACTCCAGAGCACCGGGCGAACGAGCGTGAAGCTTTGACTCATCGGCTGCACGCGGCGATCTTCCCGAACGCAGCGCCGGGGAGCCGCAGTGACGAACACAATCTGCGTGACTGCCGTCAGCTCGCGACGCACAAGTTGATCGGTCGCGCTGTGTTCGTGACTCGGGACAAACGGCTGTTGAAGGGCGCCGCGGCTGCGATGGAGGAAGGCATCGAGGTGCTCGGCCCCCATGAGCTAGTTGAGCGAGTCGAGGCGCAGATGGCTGTTGCTGGACTGCCAAGCCATCCGGACATATCCGTCCGCGACGCAAACATAGAGCGCGACGAGAGCGAGATTCGGCGCGTGCTGGCGCCGTTGGCGGGCGACTACCTGGCTTCAACGCGTGGCTCACCGGAGCGCTAAGGAAGGAGGGTACGCGGGTGCGCGTCGGCGAGTTCGATGGGCGCGTGGCCGCGGTCGCGCTGAGCCAAGCTAAGGGCGACGGCGTGGTGAAGCTGTCGGCGTTCTACATCGAGAGCGCCGCTCAGCGCACCGGTCTCGGCGGGCATCTGCTGTGGTCTGAGCTGAGGACGTGGGCTAGACATGACACCAGGAAGGTCTACGTGACAGTCTCCTCACGTCATGCCGATCTCGTCGAGTTCTTCACGGCCTTCGGATTTCTAGTCGAGGGCGTCTCGCCGCGCCGCTATCAAAGCGACACGGCCGAGCTCGTGTTGGGCAAGCAGTTCGTTCGAGAGCGAGTCACTGACGAAACGCTGGCTGCATTCGCCGACGGCCCCGCAAACGTCGTGTTCTGCGTTCCGCTCGGCGCCGAGGCTTGGCCAGCCGCGTGGGGTCTTCCCCCCGAGACTCAGCGACCGGCTCTGGAATGGAGCGGTGCACGTGAGCATCTGCAGCTGATCGCGTGTGAAGGCGAGCGAGAGCTGCGCTCGTGGGGCCTGCTTGAACTGGAGCGAGTCTTCTACCCGGCTCGCTTCGCTGTGGCGGGACGCAAGGCGCTCATGGTCCCGATCGAGCCGCATTGGGCTGACGCGCTCCTCGAGCACGCGGGTCAGCAGCGCAGGCTGAGCCAGGATCCGGCCTCGGAACGTCTGCTGCTCCGCTCGGACGACGCCTACTACTGCTACCCCAAGTACGTAGACATCGCGAAGCCGGGGACGCCGATTCTGTTCTACGTGACTGCGCCGGTTAGCGCCGTCGTCGGTGAGGCACGAATCTACGACGCAGCGATCGACTCGCCTGAGGAGCTGTTCGCCGCGTACGGCGGTCTTGGCATTTATCGGCTGCCACAGATACGCTCGCACGTGATCCAGCGCGGACCCCGAGCTGGAAACGCGCTCGCGATGCGCTTCGGCATGTACGTTCCTTTCCATACACCGGTTACGCAGGCCCATCTTGCCCGAATTGCGGGACGCCGACGCGTTCCGCAAGGGCTGCTGGCAATCTCCTTAGAGGAGTTCGAGGTGGTCCGGCGAACAGGAGGGCTTGAATGGTAACGCGCGATGTCCTGATGTCGATTCGGCCGGCATACGCCGAGGCCATCCTGTCTGGATCAAAGCTATACGAGCTGCGCCGACGCCGCCCATCGTTCGGCGCCGGCAGCCAGGTCGTCGTTTATTCATCATCGCCAGACCAGCGACTACTCGGCACTTTCATGGCCGGGGCCATTCACGAGGCCGAGCCGGCTGTGCTGTGGAAGCTTGTCCGCGGCAAGGCTGGGGTCGATCGAGAGGCATTCGTCGCCTACTTCGAGGGCTGCAGCGTCGCCTTCGCTATAGAGGTGCGGTCGCCGCAACGACTCGAACCCGCACCACTCCGCTTCCGCCCGCCACAGTCCTACCTGTTCCTACGCCATAGCCAGCGCAGACATCGACGTGTGCTGCGCTGGGCCAGCACAATCGCGTAGCGGCTGCGTCGTCTCCCGTCGGGTACGCCATCCATAGCGGAACACGCTGGCAAACTCCACCCCAGGAACGCCGCGGTCGAGCTTCCGCCGGACGCTCTGCTCTGATCGCGAGCGACCCAAAAACCAAGCGGCCGAGACGGATGTTACGAGCACCCGTCCCGGCCTTAGCGCCGAAGGAACGTGCCCTTCGATGAAAAGCCGAGTGACTACTGGATCAGCAACCTGCCCGAGGACAGCGAGCCCGAGCAGCTGGCGCGCCTAGCGCGGCTGCGCTGGAAGATCGAGCTCGACTACAAACAGCTCAAGGGCGAGCTCGGCCTCGACCACTACGAGGGACGCTCCTGGCTCGGCTGGTATCACCACACCGCCCTGGTCACCGCCGCCCACGGGTTCCTGACCCTGGAGCGGCAGCACCCAAATCACCCGCGGCCGGCCTGAGCCTCCCCCAGGCAATCCTCCTGCTCCAGCCAATCTTCAAGTGCTGGACCGGCCGCTGCAGCACCTGCCAACAAACAATCAACCTCGACCAGCTATCCCTTCACCAGCCACCACAACAAGAGTGACAAGCTACCAAAGCACTATTAAATGGGAGGATCCTTTGCCGGTAAAACCGCTGCAAATCGCCATCTCGCAGAAGATCGACAACGGTAGTTGTCACATGAGGCTGCACTCCTCGTTAAGCACCCAGCGTCGCCTCATATGGTCATGGACCCGCTCGAATACTCCCTCGCTTACCCTCTCGCATAACCCCTCGCGTTATTAGGCGAGAGCCATTTGCGCGAAAGCCGCTGCAAATCGCCATTTCCCGTGCAGCGACAACGTACCGTTGTCAATGAAATGCGGCGATGACGCCAAAACCGTGACGGCCAGGGCACATCACCAACGGACTGGCACCCGCAAAAGTAAGCACCGGCTGTACCGCAAGGGCGCCAGAACCGACCTTCGTTGAGCGATTCGGGCCTCTCGCCGACACTATCGATTTGACGACATCGCACCGCAAGACACCAAGCCCGGCACCAGGCATACCCGTCGATCATGGCCGACGGGATGGGCGCTCAGCCGCACCACCAAAACCGGCTGTCAGGCGCTTGAGATCGCCGCGCGGCTCTGGTCTGATCGCTGAGACCGATGACCCGCTGCAAGGAGGATCCCATGACCCGCTGCTGCGCATCCAACCTCGATCTCCAAGCGTTCGCGCGCTGGTTCGCAGACTGGTGGCTGCGCCGAGGACGCGACCTCACTGACCCCGCCCAGCATGACCGATAGCCCGACACGCGCCGCCGCCTACGTCCGCGAGTCAACCGAGGAACAAGGCCAAGGCTTCTCCCCCGACGCGCAGCGCCAGGGGATCGCCTCGTTCGCCGCCGAGAACACACTGGAGCTGATCGGCGAGTACTGCGACTTTCACTCCGGGTGGCGCAAGTCAGAGGCACGCCCCGAGTTCCAGCGCCTGATGGCTGACGCCGCCGATGGCAAGTTCGACGTGGTGCTCGTTTATCACACCTCCCGTTTCGCGCGTAATCAGGTCGAGGCGCGCCGCTACAAGCAGCTGCTGCGCGAGCGGCCCGGTATCCGTGTCGTGTCGGTCACGCAGCCGATGGGCGAAGACCACACCGACCCGTCCGCGTTTCTCGCCGAGTCGATCCACGAGATGTTCGACGAGTACTACTCCGTCTCGCTGTCCTTCTGGACACGCAGCGGCTTGAAGGAGAAGGCACGCCAAGGCCACCTCGTCGGCAGCCTGCCGTGGGGCTACATCCGCGACCCCGACACCAAGCTCGCGGTCGCTGACCCCGAGCGCGCGCCGCTCGTCCTGGCACTGTTCGAGCGCTACGCGACCGGCCAGGAGTCAGACCGCACGCTCGCCGCGTGGCTGAACGCGAAGGGCGCACGCAGCGCTCGCGGCCGGCTGTTCAGCAAGGACACCGTGCGCGAGATGCTGTGCAACGCCGCCTATGCCGGCTATGTCTCTGGGCTACGCGACAAGAGCCGCAGCATTCGCGGCCTGCATAAGCCGATCGTCGGCGACGAGCTGTTCGACCGCGTGCAGGAAGTCCGCTCGTGGCGCACAAGGGTCGTCAAGCCCGGCCGTCCCTCCGAGGAGTACCTGCTGCGCAAGCTCATCCACTGCGAGCGCTGTGGCGCGCGGATGCACGGCTGTCGCACTGGCCGCGAGGGGATGCGCCGCTACCAGTGCTCCACCCGCCGCCACCACGGCGACTGCGAGCAAACGATGACCCCCGCACAGCCCTTGGAGGAGCAACTGATCGACTGGCTGCACGACTTCCAGCCCGACCAGGAGCTACGCGGGCTGATCCTCGACACCATCCAAGCCGAGACGGGCGGGCATCCCGGCGATGACGCCGAGCGCCGCCGCGAGCTGACCGGCCAGCTTGAGCGGCTACGCGAGCTGTACCTCATGGGCGACATCACCAAGCCCCAATACGTCATGCGCCGCCAAATCATCGAGGAGGAGCTACAACGCGCCAAGCCGCCCACCAACCCCGACCTCGACCGCGTGCACGCCATCCTCGAAGACTTCGCGCGCTTCTGGGACGCCGAGCCCAACCCCGCCGAGCGACGCAAGCTGTTGCTCTCGCTGTTCGCGCAGGTATGGGCCAAGGACAACCGGATCGTGGCCGTCAAGCCCAACACGGCGTTCGCCGACTACTTCACCGCCGCGTCGGAGGCGCGAGCAACACGCCCAAAAGCCGACGCGGACGATGAGGCAACAAAGACGGGAGCGACGGGACTCGAACCCGCGACCTCTGCCGTGACAGGGCAGCGCTCTAACCTACTGAGCTACGCCCCCGCGATGCTCGGATACGCCGGGGCGACGTTCCGTGCCTGCTCAGTATGCCAAGGCCGGGCGCCCGTCCGGCTTGCCTCGCGGAAACTGGCCGGCCGGCCAGGCTGTGGAGTAGGCTTGCCGGGTGGCGCTCGTGGGCCCTCCGCCGATGCTGAACTCGAGGCCGTTGTCGGTGATGCTGAGCGACATCCGCGAAGAGCGCGCGGCGAGCGTTCCGTACCCGCCGGGGGAAACACGGGTGTCGCTGGCGCGAACCCGCCGCTTCGCCACCGAACCACTGCCGATGCTGCTCGACGGCGTACGAGCGCTTCGGCCCGATCTTCACGCTGCGGATCTTCCACAGCAACGTCGTGTTCATGCTGGGGCCGGCTGCGAACCACTACGTGACGGTGTCGCACGCGTCGAACTTCTCCTGGCGGGAGTCGCAGTTCCGCGACCTGATCGGGCTGATGGGCGATGGGCTGCTGACGATCGACGGCGACTTCCATCGGCGCTCGCGGATGATCATGCTGCCGGCGTTCCACCGCGAGCACATCGCCGCGTCCGCCGAGGCGGTGATCGACGAGACGACGCGGGCGCTGGACGAGCTGACGCCGGGGAGCAGCATCGACCTGTACATGTGGACGCGGCGCCTGGCGGTGCGCGTGGCGATGCGCGCGCTGTTCGGCGTCGACCCCGACGGCGCTCAGGCCCGCTCGCTGGACGCCGCGGCGCTGTTCGAGGAGGCGCTGTCGTTCTACGCGTCGGAGTACATGCTGCGCGTGCTGCGCGGCCGCTTCTCGCCGTGGGCGCGCATGCAGCGCGCAGCGCGCTCGCTCGACACGCTGATCTACTCGGAGATCTCGCGCCGACGGGCGACGGGTGAGCGCGGGCAGGACATCCTCAGCCTGCTGCTTGACGCCGAGGACGAGGACGGCAACACGCTGAGCGACCTGCAGATCCGCGACGAGGTGATGACGTTGCTGTTCGCCGGCCACGACACGACGACCTCGACGGTGTCGTTCATGTTCTACGAGCTCGCGCGCCAGCCGCAGCTGGTGGCGCGGCTGCTCGCCGAGCAGGACGCGCAGCTGACGGACGGCGTACCGACGAGCGCGCAGCTGATGTCCGGCGAGCTGACGGAGCTCGAGATGGTGCTCGAGGAGACGCTGCGCAAGTACCCGCCGGCGTGGATCGGACCGCGGCGCGCGCTCGAGGCGTTCGAGTTCGAAGGCCGCACGGTGCCGGCACGCGCGTTCGTGGACTACTGCTCGTGGGCCTCGCACCACCTCCCCGACGTGTTCGAGGCGCCCGAGGAGTTCCGCCCGCAGCGGTTCGCGCCGGAGGCGCGTGCGGCGCTGCCGCGAGGCGCGTACGTCCCCTTCGGGGGTGGCTCGCGCACGTGCATCGGCATGCGCTTCGGCCAGCTCGAGGTGCGCACGATCGCGACGCTGATCCTGTCGCGCTGCACGCTGGCGCTGCCGGCCGACTTCCAGCTGAGCATTCGCCAGATGCCGACGATCAGCCCCAAGCAGGGCCTGCCGATGCGCGTGATCGCCGAGGAGCGCGATCACCGCGGCCGCGCTGCAGAGCGCGGCCTGAGCCGCTCAGCGCAGTCGCGCGCTCATCGTCAGGCGATAGCTGCGCGGCTGCTCGGTGGCGACGCTCGCGCCGACGCCCTCCACGTACACGTGCGGGTCTGCGAACAGCGTCAGGCGCAGCCCTTCGATCAGGAAGCCGAGCGGGTGCGCGACGAGCTTGCCTTCGCTGGCGCCCGCCACGGCGTTGACCGACGCGCCGACTCCGAACAGCCCGCCGCTGGCCTGGACTTCGACCTCGCCGCCAACGCTTCGCAGCAGCCGCACGCCGAAGCCCGGCGGCAGCGCGGCCTTGACGTCCGCTTCGCTCGACCACCGCCTGCGCGCCCAGCGAGCTGCCGTGCTTGGAGAGGCTCGCGTCGCTGACCGTCAGCGTGCCCAACCGCACGCTGTCGGCGCTGACCCTGAGGCTGCTCACGCCGCGCGCTTCCCACAGCAGGCTCGCCGAGCTGTGCCGTGCTGAGCGCAAGGCTGCTGGCGCTGACGCGCACCGAGTCCGCGCTGTTCCCACAGCAGCTCCAGCGCCGGCCACGCGCTGACGCTGACGCTGCGGACCTTGCCGTAGCGTCCGACGCGCGAGCTGATCCTGCTCGCTGCGATCCGCGGCAGCAGCACCTGCGCGAGCACGAACAGCAGCACCAGACTCCCCACGAGCGAGAGCAGGAGCCTCATCTTCGTCCGGCCGCCGCCACCGCGCCGCATCCGTGCAAGCTTCGCACGGATGGCGGCGTGGGTGGACGGTTGCCGTGCGGCGCGAGCGCTAGCCGAGACCGTTGGCGGCGAGGAACTGGTGGGCGACGGTGGCAGCCGACTGCTTGTCGATGCTCACCGCCGCGTTCATCTGCTGCATGGCGTGCAGCGTCAGCAGCGCGCTGACGCTGTTGAGCGTCTGCTGGAACGCGGGCCCCTCGGCTCCGAGCACGCTCTTCTTGACGACCGGCGCGACGTTCTGGAAGCCGAACACGTGCTTGGGGTCGGCCAGCAGCTTGAACTTGCCGCTCAGCAGCTGCCCGTCGGTGGTGAACACCGTCCTGCACGTTGACCTGTCCGCTTTCAAGCGCCTTGTAGGACAGTTCGATCGCGATCGGCTTGAACGTCGGAACCACGCCGTAGACCTGCTTGAGGCCGACCAGACCCTCGAAGCGCGTCGCGAATTCCGGCGGGCCGCCGAGGATCACGGACTTGCCCAGCGGCTTCAGGTCGGCGATGCTCGACAGGTTGTGCGCGGCTCGCGTAGGCCGGAAGCGTGGCGAGCGCGTCGGAGTCGTAGAACGGCGTGTAGCTGAGCAGCGTCAGCCCCTGTTTTTCGACGAACGCCTTCGCCTGCTCGTACGCTTCTGCCGCGCTCGGCGGTTCCTTGGTCTGGTCGGCGATCGACGTCAGCAGGATGCCGGTGTACTCGGGGTACATGTCGATCTGGCCGGAGGTGAGCGCCTTGTAGATGATCTCCGTGGAGCCGACGTTTTCTTTGAGCGTGACCCTGAAGCCCTTCGCCTGCAGCGCCTGCGCGTAGAGCTGCCCGAGGATGTTCTCCTCGGTGAAGTTCTTGTCGCCGATCGTGACCGGCGGCTTGCCGGCGCCCGGCCCGCCGGCGGTCGTCGCGGCGGTGCTCGCGGTCGTGCCCGAGGACGATTTGCCGCCGCTTCCGCAAGCCGCGATCCCGACGCTCAGCGCGACCAGCGCAAACGCCATCGACGATACCCGATTTGAGCCTGTCCCACCTGTTCCGTCGCCTACGCGTCATTCGCGTCCTCCTGCCTTGTTTACTTTGTCGATCAAAATAATAAGAAATAAACGGTCGTCAAGCGCCCGTCGCGGCGTGCGCAGCGTCCACCGAGCGCTCGCGCCCACCCGCGCGCAGCGCACGCGGAGTGAGCGCGCGCTCCAGGATCGCCAGAGCACCGTCGACGGCGAGCGCCAGCGCCGCCACGCAGATCGCGGCGCCGAGCACTCCCGAGAAGTGGTAGCTCGTCTCGTTGGCGATGACGTCGCCGAGGCTGCCGCTGAAGCCGGCGAGCGAGGCGATCGTCGTGGTGCTGACGACGAACACCGCCGCGGTGCGCACGCCCGCGAACAGCAGCGGCACCGCGAGCGGCAGCTCGACGCGGCGCAGCGATCTGCGGGCCGCTCATGCCCATGCCTCTGGCGGCATCGACGAGATCGGCGTCGACCCCATCGACGCCAAGATATGCGTTGGTCACGATCGGCGGAACCGCCAGGACCACGAGCGCCAGCTCGACGACCGTGAGGCCGAGGCCGAACAACGCGTCGCCGATCGCCAGCACCACGAGGCTCGGGAGCGCGCGTCCGATGTTGCCGACGTTGATCGCCGCGAACGAGCCACGGTGCAGATGACCGAGCCACACGCCGAGCGGCAGCGCGACGGCGACCGCGATCGCGAGCCGATCGCCGCGACCCGCAGCGTTTCGAGCGTCAGATGCGTGAGGCTCGGCAGCGAAGTCCGAGCGGCCGGGACGGCGCCGTTGTGCGCGATGAAGCGGAACGCTTCGATGAATTCGTGCACCGCGACGGCCCCTAGCTCGCCCGCGTCCGCGCCCACGGCGTGAGCAGTCGCTGCGCGATCACCAGCAGCCCGTCTGCGAGCAGCGCCAGCCCGATCGCCAGGACGCCCGCGACGATCAGCTCGGTCTTGAACGGCCCCTCGCCGAGCGCCGTGTGGATCGGCACCCCGAGCCCGCGGTCATAGACCACGTAGACGATCGTCGCGAGCGCGATGATCGTGACGACCGCGATCCGCAGACCGGCGACGATCGCCGGCAGCGCGAGCGGCAGCTCGACGCGCAGCAGCGTCTGCGTGCGCGACATGCCGATGCCCTCGGCCGCGTCGAGCACCTCCGCGGGCACAGCTCTCAGCCCGGTGAGGATGTTGCGGAACAGGATCAGCAGCGTGTAGGAGACGAGCGCGATCTCAGCCGAGAACACGTTCAGGCCGACCGGCGCCGCCAGCAGCTCGAACAGCGCCAGCGACGGGATCGTGTACAGGATCGTCGTGACCAGGGTCATCGGACGCTCGAGCCACGCGAAGCGATGCGCCGCGATCGCCAGCGCCATCGCGATCACGAACCCGATCGCGACGGCGACGAGCGCGAGCACGATGTGCTGGCGCAGCGCCGGCCACAGCACCGGCCCCCAGTTGCGGCTGACCCAGCCCGTGCAGAACAGGCGGTTGTGGACTTCACAGCTGGAGCTCTGCGCGGCGAAGTTCGGGATCACCGGCCCCGCGGCGGAGGCGACGAGCGGCGCGAGCGTCATCGCAGGCGCTCCGGCTGCGGCTGTGCGGCTGCGTCGTCGCCGGCCGGCTCCGCGGGCTCGGCCGCCTCGTCGCTGAGCAGCTGCTCGATCACCGCCAGCGTCAGCAGCCCCTCGACGCGACCGCCCGCGTCCACCACCGTCAGCGGCTCACCGCCCTCGGTCAGCATCAGCGACAGCGCGTCCCTGACAGACGTCTCGGGGCTCACGCGACGGACCACGTCGGCGCGCAGATCCGCTCGTGAGCCGTTGGGCTCGGCAGCTTCAGCTCCGCGACCTTGGTCAGCGCCAGGCGCTTGAGGCCGCGGTCGGCGCCGACGAACCGGGCGACGAACTCGTCGGCGGGGTGCGTGAGGATCTCGCGCGGGGTGTCGTACTGCGCAAGCACGCCTCCCTCACGCAGAATCGCGATCCGGTCGCCCATCTTGATCGCCTCGTCGATGTCGTGCGTGACGAACACCACGGTCTTCTTGACCTTCGCCTGCAGGCCCAGGAACTCGTCCTGCAGGCGCGCGCGGTTGATCGGATCGATCGCACCGAAGGGCTCGTCCATCAGCATCAGCGGCGGGTCGGCAGCCAGCGCGCGCGCCACGCCGACGCGCTGGCGCTGACCTCCCGACAGCTGGGCCGGGTAGCGCCCGCTCATCTCCTGCGGGTCGAGCCCGATCAAGCTCGAGCAGCTCGCCAACACGCGCCGCGATGCGGTCCCTGGGCCAGCCGAGCAGGCGCGGCACCGTCGCGATGTTCTCGCCGACGCTCAGATGCGGGAACAGCCCGACCTGCTGGATCACGTAGCCGATCTCGCGGCGCAGCTGCCTGGGCTCGCGCTCGAGCACGCTGCGCCCGCCGAGCAGGATGTCACCCGAGGTGATCGGGATCATGCGGTTGATCAGCCGCATCGCGGTCGTCTTGCCGGAGCCAGACGGGCCGACGAGCACGCACACCTCGCCGGCGGGCACCGTCAGCGACAGCTCGCGGATCGCAGGCTCGCGCTGCCCGGGGTATCGCTTGCTGACCTTTCGCAGCTCGAGCTCGGCTGCCTGCGCGAACGTGGACGGCCCCTCGTTATGGGCGGTGTCTGCAATCTTCACGGGAGCTCCCGGGCGGGTGCGCCAATCCTAGCCAACCATCACGGTCCCCCAGCTCTCGGCAGTCTCCGCTCGCTAGCCTTGGAGTCCCCAACGGGGGGCGCGTAGCTCAGTTGGCCAGAGCACCTCGTTTACACCGAGGGGGTCGCCCGTTCGAGTCGGGCCGCGCCCATCGCACGCAGCACCCTCCCAGCACCCCACACTGCCGAATGACCGACGAACCCCCCATCCGCATCGCCGTGGTCGGCTCCGGCCCCGCGGGCTTCTACGCCGCCGGGCACCTGCTGAAGGACCCGCGGGGACGCATCGAGGTCGACATGCTCGAGCGCCTGCCCACTCCCTGGGGCCTCGTGCGCTCCGGCGTCGCGCCAGATCACCCGAAGATCAAGTCGGTCACGCGCGTGTACGAGAAGACCGCTGCGAACCCGCGCTTTCGCTACTTCGGAAACGTCACATTCGGCGTGCACGTCTCGCGCGAGGACCTGCTGGCGCACTATCACGCGATCGTCTACGCCACCGGCTCGCCGTCGGACCGGCCGCTCGGCATACCCGGCGAAGAGCTGCCCGGATCGCACGCCGCCACCGAGTTCGTCGGCTGGTACAACGGCCACCCCGACCACACCGACCTCGAGCTCGATCTTCTCTCGGCCGAGCGCGCGGTGGTGATCGGCAACGGCAACGTCGCGCTGGACGTCGCACGCATGCTCGTGCTCGCGCCCGAGGAGCTCGAGCCGACGGACACCGCCGACCACGCGCTCGCGGTACTCGCCGCCAGCCGCGTCTGCGAGATCGTGATCCTCGGCCGCCGTGGACCGGCGCAGGCGGCGTTCACGAACCCCGAGCTGCTCGAGCTGGGCGAGCTCGCGGACGCGGACGTGATCGTCGACGAGGCCGAGCTCGAGCGCGCGCTCGCGATCGCCGATCCGCGAGCCGAAGAGGACATCACCTGCCGGCGCAACGTCGAGATCCTGCGCGACTACGCCTCGCGTCCCGCCAAGGGCCATCGCAAGCGCATCGTGCTGCGCTTCCTGCTCTCGCCCGCCGCGTTCCTGGCGGACGAGCACGGCCGGCTCGGAGCCGTCGAGCTCGTCCGCAACGAGCTCGTGCCGGCGCCCTCTGGCGGCCTGCGCGCCGCCGCGACCGACGGGCGCGAGACGCTCGCCGCCGGGCTCGCGTTCCGCGCGATCGGCTACCGCGGCATTCCGTTGCCGGGCGTGTCGTTCGACGAGCGTTCGGCGACGATCCCCAACGAGGGCGGCCGTGTCCTCGACGCCGACACCCGTGCGGCTGCTCCCGGCGAGTACGTCGTCGGCTGGATCAAGCGCGGCCCCTCGGGCGTGATCGGCACGAACAAGAAGGACGCCCAGGAGACCGTCGACGCAATGCTCGCCGACCTCGCGCCGTCGAACAACGGCACCGCCGCTTCCGCCGAGCACGCCGCCCCGCACGTCCCCGACACCCCCGACGCGGCGGCCGTCGAGGCGCTGCTGCGCTCGCGCCAGCCCGAGCTCGTCACCTACTCCGGCTGGGAGGCGATCGACCGCCGCGAGCGCGCGCTCGGCGAGCCGGCGGGCCGGCCGCGGGTGAAGCTGACGCGCATCGAGGAGCTGTTGCAGGCGGCCGCCGCCGAAGAGCCGTAGGCGGCACCGTCTGCGAGACTGTTCGCCTCAAGGCCCCGTTAGCTCATCTGGTAGAGCGCCGGACTTTTAATCCGGTGGGGCGGGTTCGAGTCCCGCACGGGGCATTCTAAGATCGCTGCGCCTGGCACGGTCACCGGGCCGGGGGCGGAAGCGTCGCGGACCTGTCCCTGGTGCCGGGTTCGTGCAGCGGACAGTTCTCATCGAAACGCAGCTCGCCTCCGCGGCGACCTCGATCGCGTCCACGACCTGCACGTTCAACAGCACCACCCACAAGCAGCCCCAAGTCGGGCAAGCCACGCTCAGTACCAATGGTCCCGAGAGGTCGCAGCCGCACTCGCTCGCGTCAGCCAGCGCGAGCGCTTCACCGGGGACGACGGTCTCGTGTTCGCGGGCGCGGCAGGAGGTCATTCTGGACTCCAAAGAGGTACGCGCCGAGTACAAGGCAGCCCTCACATGTGCAGGGCTTCGCAATCTGCGTTTTCGCGACCTGCGCCACACGTTCGGCACGCGCGCAGTCGAGCAGGCGGAGTCGATCTTGGAGCTCAAGGAGTGGATGGGCCACGCCAGCGTCCAGACGACGATGCGCTACCTGCACTACAAGTCCAAGGCCGGTGCCGCGCAGCGACTCGCGGTAGCATTCGCCAGCGAGAACGTGGCCGCGCAAGGTAGCCGACTCCGCGACCGCCTGAGCAGAGCTCAGCCGTTAGAGTCTCGCAGGCGAAGCTCGGCGTAGGGCGCCGTCACGATGTCGAGCGTGGTCCCGGTCTCATCAACGATCTCGACAAACCCCTCGCGCGGGAACGTCTCAACGAGCGTGCCGCTGGTGCCCGCAGGCCATCGTCCAATGCCCGCGGCCAACTCGACCTCGCCAATAGACTCTTTGCGGTCGGGACCGTCAGGCTTTGGGCTCTCATGGGATCGATTGTCGCACTCAACGGTCGATTGCTCAACACCGGGGTCAAACGCGCACGTAGGCGGTCACAAGACGCGGCGCGCCGTTTCCCGCCACGAGCCATGCGGTGAGAACATCGTGTCGGTGACCGTTCGGGCCCTTTATCGGCACAACGACTGTGCAGCGCGAGCCGTACGGCGTAGACGCGATGGCCGATACCGGCGCGGCGGGCAAGCCTGCGAGGATCGCGTCCCGTAGATAGCGCCAGTCTCGCGGCCCGATCCCCAGCGCCGACTGAAACACCCGCGCCTTGTGGCGCCGGCTCGGTGATCGTGTTCGCGACGCTGCTGGTCTTGAACGTGCTCACGCTGCCGCTGGTGGTGGTGGGCGTGAGCGTGCCCACCACCCTGCTGGCGGCTGCGTGGATCTCGGTGGTGCTGCTGCTCGGCATCGTCCTGATCGGCTCGCTCGCGATCAGGAGGGACCGCTTCCTGACGGCCGTCGGACGCGCGGTGCAGTGGACGCTCAACAAGCTGCGCCGACACTCCTAGCCGGTGCAGGACCTTCCCAAGCGGCTGCTCGTCCAGCGCGACGCTGTCGCCGAGGCCGTGGGCAGCCACTGGTGGCAAGCGCTGCTCGCCGCGGCTGGCAAGTGGGTGTTCGACTTCCTCACGCTGACCTTCGCGCTCGCCGCCGTCGGCGCGCGCCCGAACGTCGCGCTCGTGCTCATAGCGTACGCAGCGGTATCGCTTCTCGGGCAGATCCCGCTCACCCCAGGCGGGCTCGGCGTGGTCGAGGCGGGCCTCACCGGCGCGCTCGCGCTGATCGGCGTGAGTGGTGGCGCGGCCGTGCTCGCCACGCTCGCCTACCGGCTCTTCAACTACTGGCTGTACCTTCCCGCGGGCCTCGTCGGCCTGATCCTCCACAGGCGCTCCGCCCGCTCCCCGCAACCAACCCCCAGCGGATGACCGGGCGTCGGGCTCGTTTGCCGGTCGCGTCGAAGCGGACGCTCAGCTGGCTGGCGATGGCGCTGCTGACCCTCGGGTCGGTGGGAGACCTTGGCGCCACGCCCGCGACGGCCGTCCTGGGCCTCGCCTCGGTCCTGGTCTACGTGCTGCCCGCGATCGTGTTCCTGCTGCCGGCGTCGCTCGTCTCGGCCGAGCTCGCCTCGGGGTGGGACGGCGGCGTCTACAACTGGGTGTCAGAGGGGATCTCTCCCAGGATGGGCTTCGTCGCGATCTGGTGTCAGTTCGCCCAGACGACCTTCTACTATCCGGCGGTGCTCGCGTACGTCGCGAGCACGCTGGCGTATGTGTTTGCGCCGAGCTTGGCTCACAGCGGCCTCTACACGACCCTGGTGATCATCGTCTTGTTCTGGGCGGCGGTGCTCGTGTCCGCCAGAGGGGTGCTCGCCACCGGCAGGCTGGCGTCGTACGGGATCTTGATCGGAACGCTGCTTCCGGGCTTGCTTCTCGTCCTGCTGGCCGCGATCTACCTGCTGCAGGGCAACGCCTCGGCGGCGCCGCTGAATGCCCACCACGTGCTCCCTGCGTGGAGTGGATTGACGAGCATCGTGCTCATCGTCAACAGCTTCTTCCTGTACGCGGGGGTACTTCCAGCCTGTTCCCGCCGAGCCAGCTCGGACACGCAAGCACACTGCCGTACCTCGCGGCACTGCTCGCCGCGACCCTCATCGTCGGGCTTGAGGAGCTACTTCAGCGGTCGTTCCAGCCGGCGCCGGTCGCCGCGTACTCCTCGACCCGAGCCTGCAGCAGCCCCTTCAGCAGCTCGATCGGCAGCTCGCGCTCGTAGGGGAGCTTGATGAAACCCTCACCCGCCTCATAGCCGGCGGCCTGCACCCGGGCCTTCTGAGTGGCGAAGAAAGGCGGCGGGAACCGCAGCGAACAGTGGTGCTTGAAGTTCTGGAGCATCCACAGGCTGGTCTTCTCGCCGCGGACGTACACCGGCAGGTTCCACTTCAGCTGCTCCCGCGCCTCCGGGTCGGCGTCGCGGCTGAGCTCCCTGAGCGCCTCGAGGTGCGGTCGCTGGACGTCGTTGAGCTGCGCGAAGAAGTCGTCGACGCTGGCGCGTTTGGGCATCGGCATGGCGTCAGCGTACCCCGACGGATCACGCTTGCGTTTCTTCGTCGTCGGCCAGCGCGGAGCAGCGGCGCTAGCGCGGCTCAGACGGCCTGTGCCAGCGGCGGACGCCGCTCGGCCCATGGTCGCGCGCGCTCGAGCTGAGCGGCGAGCGCGAGCAGCGGGCCATCCTGCCACGGCCCCGCCACGAGCTGGGCACCGACGGGCACGCCGTCGTCGTTCCAGTGCAGTGGCAGGCTCACGGCGGGCAGTCCGGCGACGTTGCCGAACGCGGTGAACGACACGCTCGCCACCACGTCCAGCACAGGCTGGTCGGGTGCCGCATGCTGGGCCTCGAGAATCGAGCCGGCGCGAGGTGGCAGGATCGCCGAGGTCGGCGTCAGCAGGACATCGAAGTCGCGTCCCCAGCGAGCCACCTCACGACGACTCAACAGCTCGAGCGTGCGCCCTGCCAGCACGTAGTCGTAGGCGCCGAGCTCGCCGCTCGCCTTGCGCTGGTGGGCGATGTGCGGCTCGACGGCTGACCAGTCGACGCCCTCGTAGTCGGCGAGGCCTCCCTGCGTGAGCGCGATGAACGGCGGCACCATCTCTTCGGAGATCGTCGGCACCTCCACCTCGAGCAGCTCGTGGCCGAGCTCCTCGAGCAGGGCCGCGGCCGCGAGCGCGGCTGCCGTGCACGACGCGTCCGTCGGTATGCCGAGGGGCGCCTGCGCCATCAACCCGACGCGCAGGCGCGGCGGCGTCGAGCCGGGCTCCTGCGCGAACGGACGCAAAGGCGCCGGCGCGGTGTACCAGGCGAGCTGGTCCTGGTAGGCGATTGCGTCGAGCACAGCGGCGGAGTCGGCGACCGTCCTCGCGATCACACCCTCGACGACCGCGCCCAGCCAGCTCTGCGCCAGACGCGGTACGCGCCCGCGGCTGGGCTTGAAGCCGACGAGCCCGCAGTAGGAGGCGGGGATGCGGATCGAGCCGCCGCCGTCGTTGGCGTGGGCGATCGGGAACATGCCGGCTGCGACAGCCGCAGCGGCGCCGCCGCTCGAGCCTCCCGGCGTGCGGCTCGGGTCCCACGGGTTGCGGCTGGGGCCGTAGCGGGTGTTCTCGGCGGCCGTGATCACGCCGAACTCTGGAGTGTTGGTGCGCGCGCACAGCACGAAGCCGGCGCGCTCGAGCGCCTCGACGACCAGCTCGCTCTCCGTGCTCGCGCCCGCGGGCGCCCCGTTTGAGCCGTACGTGACCGGCCAACCGGCGACAGGCGTGAGGTCCTTGATCGGCAGCGGCACGCCCAGGAAGGGCACCTGCGTCTGCTCGTCACCGTGCTCGCCGACCGCCAGGCGACGATCGGCCTCGGCGGCGGCCGCACGCGCGTCCTCGTCGTTGCGCCAGATCACCGCGTTCAGCTCCGGATTGCGCGCGTCGACGGCGTCGAGGCAAGCGTCGAGCAGCTCCGCCGCCGAGAGCTCGCGTGCCCGCAACGCGGCGGCGAGCTCAGTCGCAGGTGAGAACGGATCGAGCGAGGCCATCGGTGACGGCGACCCTACCAGGGTAGGCTTGGCCCGTGCCAGGGCCCTCGCATCAGCGCGTCGCGATCGTCGGCGCCGGGTTCTCGGGTCTCGGCATGGCGGCTCGACTCGCCCACGTTGGCATGCGCGACTTCGTCGTGCTCGAGCGCGCGGACGACCTCGGGGGCACGTGGCGCGAGAACACCTACCCGGGGTGCGCCTGCGATGTCCCGTCCAACCTGTACTCGTTCTCGTTCGCGCCCAATCCCGGCTGGAGCCAGACGTTCTCACGCCAGCCCGAGATCTGGGAGTACATGCGCGCGGTCGCGCGCGAGAACGGCCTCGATGCGCACATCCGCTACGGCCACGAGGTGACCGCCGCGCGCTGGGACGCGCAGCAGCAGCTGTGGCGAATCGAGACGAGCGGCGGCGATCTGACCGCTGAGGTGTTGGTGGCCGGCGCAGGGCCGTTGAGCGATCCGATGATGCCCGACATCGAAGGCATCGACAGCTTCGAGGGGGCGATCTTCCATTCCGCCCGCTGGCGCCACGAGCACGCACTCGCGGGCGAGCGTGTCGCGGTGATCGGCACCGGCGCCTCCTCGATCCAGCTGATCCCCGAGATCCAGCCGCTGGTGCAGCGCCTGCACGTCTTCCAGCGCACGCCGCCGTGGGTCGTGCCGCAACGCAACCGTCCGACCACGCGCGCCGAGCGAGCGCTCTACCGTGCGTTCCCCGCCGCGCAGCGCCTCGTGCGCGGCGCCGTCTACTGGGCACGCGAGCTGTTCGTGCTGCCGTTCATGCACCCGCGAGCGGGGTCGCCGCCCGAGCGCGCGGCGCGCAGGCATCTGGGCAAGCAGGTATCCGACGCCGAGCTGCGTGCGCGGCTGACCCCGAGCTACCGCATCGGCTGCAAGCGCATTCTCATCTCAGACACCTACTACCCGGCGCTGGCGCAGCCCAATGTCGAGCTCGTGACCGACGCGATCGAGGCGGTCACACCGCGTGGGATCCGCACGAGCGACGGGGTAGAGCGCGAGCTCGACACGATCATCCTCGGCACCGGCTTTCACGCCACCGACTTTCCGATGGCCCAGTGGATCTACGGCCGCGACGGTCGCTCGCTCGCGCAGCAGTGGAGCGAGAGCGCGCAGGCGTATCTCGGCACCGCGGTGGCGGGCTTCCCCAACCTGTTCCTGCTGGTCGGGCCCAACACCGGCCTCGGGCACAACTCGATCATTTTCATGATCGAGTCCCAGCTTCACTACCTGATGCAGTGCCTGCACTTCATGGACGCCAGCGACATGGACGTGATCGAGGTGCGCGAGCCGATCCAGCGCCACTACAACGAAGAGCTCCAGCAGCGACTGCGCGGCACCGTCTGGAACTCGGGCGGCTGCGCCAGCTGGTACCTCGACGAGCACGGCAGGAACACGGTCATCTGGCCGGGCTCCACGTGGCCGTTCCGCAGGCAGCTGCGGCGCTTTGAGCCCGCGGACTACAAACTGCGCCGGCGCGCGCCGATCGCCACCGCTTCGATCGCGTCGTAGCGCTCGAGGAGCCCGTCAACCGAGACGGCGCTTGGGCGCCGCCTCGGCATCGGAGCCGACTGCTGTCGTTGCGGTCTCGCTCAGCTGTTCTCGTCAACCGCACCGGCATCGCCAGGTGCGCCCGGCTCGCTGCCGGCGACAGGATCATCGCCGTCGGCGAGGATCCGGTACAGCTCGCGGCGCGTTCCCGCGAGCACGGTGGCCGCCTTGGCGATCTGCGCCTCGCTGCCTGTCCGCATCACCTGAGCGAACGCCCCGGCGACCTCGCGAACGAGCCTTCCGAGCTCGTGCCTGCCGGCGGGCCCGCCCGTCTGCTCCCACGGAGCCGGGCGCTCGGCGCCGCGCTCCTCGAGCAGCCCGCGGCCCGCGTCGGTGATCGCGAACAGCTTGCGTCCGTCCTCCTCCTGGGTGCGGATCAGACCCTCGTCCTCGAGCTGCTGCAGGGCCGGGTAGACCGAGCCCGGGCTCGGGCTCCAGATACCGCCGCTGCGCTCCTGCACCTCCTGCATGATCTGGTAGCCGTTGCGCGGCGCCTCCGCGAGCAGCAGCAGCGCCGCGGTGCGAATGTCGCCGCGGCGTGCTCTGCGGCCGCGGCCGCGTGGGCCGGGACCGAACTGACCTCCACCCGCCCCGAAGCCCCCGAATGGTCCACCACCGAACTCGCCACGTGGACCGTGAGCCTGTCCGTGGCCGTGACGCCCGCGATGATGCGCGGAGCGGCACCCGGGCTTTCCGCCCGTTGAATAAGCTGAATCACCAAACATATCTATTTCCTATCGTGTGCTATCAAAGTAACTACACGATATATCGTAACAGACCTTTCGCCGAGTCCTACCCCGCAGCGCGCGCTGCGGGAAGGACCGGCACCTAAACGGGCGGGCTGGGAGCAGCCGCCCGCCGTTCTACGTTGCGGGCACCTCCGAGGGGGTCACGGTGGTCACGGGCAGACCCGTGCCCGTGACCTTGCTCGGAAGGTCGAGCTTCAACCATCGCGACAGTCGCGTCGGCAGCGTCGAGATGATCACCTCGTCGAAGCCGTACAGGTTGATCGCATCGTGCACCGCCACGACCGGGTCGGGGGCGCCCACGATCCCCTCCACGGAGGTGCCGGCGGCCCCGCTCAGCAGCGGCAGGGCCTGATCGATCACCGCGTTGGCCTCGCCGGCATCCTGGTCCTCGGGGTCGACGATCTTGTGCAGGCCGTGGGTAGCGTTTGGGACGAGCAGCGTGAACGTGCAGGGCCCACGGTGCGCCCGCTCTCGGACGGCGTCGAGCAGCGGCTGTGTGGCGGCGGTCTTGTGTGCCACCACGAGTACACGGATTGGGGTCGCGGAGGACTCCATGATCGGGAACTCCCTTCTCCGGTGGTTGGCTCCGGATGATCGAGCCGTCGCCTACGCGGCGTAGCGCTGCGCGGAACGCGCACGGGCCTTGGCGGCCTCGACCTCGCGATCCTTCGCCGGCGCGTTCGTGACCAGCTCGTCCAGCAGGCGCGTCGAGATCTCGCTCACGGCGTCGACCGCGCGCTCGAAGGCCTCGACGTTGGCCTGGGAGGGCTTGGTGAAACCGCTGATCTTGCGCACGTACTGGAGGGCTGAGGCGCGTATCTCCTCGTCGGTGGCAGGCGGCTCGAAGTTGTGGAGGTTGCGGATGTTTCTACACATGCTCCGATCGTAGTCGATCGTCTTGCGAGCGCCTAGTGCCTGAAGTGGCGCACGTCGGTGGCGACCATCGCCGCGCCCGCCGCGTCGATCGCGGCGACGACCTCCTCGTCGCGCACCGAGCCGCCCGGCTGGATGATCGCGCTGACGCCCGCGTCGAGCGCCAGCTGCGGGCCGTCGGCGAACGGGAAGTAGGCGTCGGAGGCGAGCGCTGAGCCGGCGAGCGCCTCGGATCGAAACGCCTGCGCCTTCTCGATCGCGATGCGCACCGCGTCGACGCGGCTCATCTGGCCCGCGCCGATGCCGATCGTCGCGCCGCCGGCGGCGATCACGATCGCGTTGGAACGCACGTGCCGGCAGACGACCCACGCGAACAGCATGTCGCGCCACTCCTGCTCGCTCGGCTGGCGAGCGCTGATCGTGCGCATCTGCTCGCGTGTCTCCGCGACGACGTCGTGTGTCTGCACGAGCTGGCCACCGATCACAGGCTTGGATTCGACCTCACGCAGCGGCGGCGGCCAGTCGCCGAGCTCGAGCAGGCGCACGTTTTTCTTCACCTGCAGCGCCTCGAGCGCGGCGGCGTCGTAGCCGGGCGCGAGCAGCACCTCGATGAACTGCTTGGCGAGCTCCTCGGCGAACGCGAGATCGACCGGACGGTTGACGACGATCACGCCGCCGTACGCGCTCTGCGGGTCGCACGCGAAGGCTCTTTCGTAGGCCACGCGGCCGCTGTCGGCGACGGCGCAGCCGCACGGGTTGTTGTGCTTGACGATCACGCACGCCGGCTCGTCGAACTCCTCGACCAGCTCGCGTGCGGAGCTGAGGTCGAGCAGGTTGTTGAACGACAGCTCCTTGCCGTGCAGCTGCTGCACCCCCGCGAGCAGGTGCGTCGGTGAGCCGGCGCGCGCGTAGAAGGCTGCCTGCTGGTGGGGGTTCTCGCCGTAGCGGAGGTCCATGACCTTCTCGTAGGACTCGCGCCAGCTCGGCGGGAACGCGGCCTCACCGCCACGCGTCGCAAACCACGTCGAGATCGCCGCGTCATAGCGCGCGGTCGTGGCGAACGCCTTGCCGGCGAGCTGCTTGCGCGTCTGCAGCGACAACCTGCCGCCGGACTCGCGCAACTCGCCCAGTACGCGCTCGTAGTCCGCCGGGTCGACCAGGACGGCGGCGAAACGCGCTGTTCTTGGCGGCCGCGCGGATCATCGTCGGGCCGCCGATGTCGATGTTCTCGATGACCTCATCCTCGGAGGCGTCGCCGCGGGCGACGGTCTGCTCGAACGGATACAGGTTCACGCACACCAGATCCACCTGCTCGATCTCCTGCTCCGCCGCGGCGCGCAGGTGCGCGTCGTCGTCTCGGCGCGCTAGCAAGCCCGCGTACAGGCGCGGGTGCAGCGTCTTGACGCGACCGTCCATGATCTCCGGGAAGCCGGTGAAGTCCTCGATCGCGCGCACCGCGATGCCCGCACCTTCGAGCTCACGCGAGGTGCCGCCGGTCGACACGAGCTCCACGCCGAGCTCCGCGAGCCCTTGGGCGAGCTCGATGATTCCCCGCTTGTCCGACACCGACAGCAGCGCTCGGCGCACGCGCACCTCGCCCGGCTCGGCGCGCTCGATCTCGGGCGCTCGATCGGTGATGACGTCGCCTTCGCCGGCCATTGGCAGGGAGCCTACCCCTCGCCCGCACGGATCGCTGTGGCGAGCGAGCAGCGTCCGGCGTGGATTCTCAGGGTCGGCAGCGAGCGCGCCGGCGGCGAACAGCGCAACGGCGCGCGGCAGCAGCTCGTGCTCGAGCGGGCGCAGCGCCGCCAGCACCTCGTCGGGCTCGCGCGCGTCCGGGAGCTCGAGCGCGCGCTGCAGGATCACCGTTCCCGAGTCGACGCCGGCGTCGACGAAATGGACGGTCACGCCGAACACCTTCACGCCATAGGCGAGCGCCTGCTCGATCGCGCCGAGGCCCGGGAACGCGGGCAGCAGCGACGGGTGAACGTTGATCACCGCACGCGGGAACCGCGACAGGAACGGCTCGCCGAGCAGCTCCATGTAGCCGGCCAGCACCACCAGGCGAACGCCCCGCGCGACCAGCCAGTCGGCCAGAGCCGCGTCGCGTGCGGCGCGGTCCGGGTGGTCCGCTCGCGCGAACACAGCGCTCGCCACGCCGCGCTGCCGGGCGCGTGCGAGCGCGGGGGCGCCGGCAACGCTGGAGGCGACAGCCACGACCTCGGCCTCGCGGCCGTGGACGGTGTCGAGCAGCGCCTGCAGGTTTGTGCCCGTGCCGGAGACCAGCACGGCGATGGGCAGTCGCTCGCTCACGGGCGGCGGACGATAGCTGTGAGCAACGTCACAGAGCGCTCAGCTGCAACCCCTTTCAATGAGAGCAGGGGGCAGAGGGCCTGGTTGAAGCTCAAAAGAACAGGACAGGTCCATGATTTCAGCGACGGTAGTGACCGTGATCGTCGTCGCGGCGATCGCGCTGGGACTGCGCTCCTCGAGTCGCACCGGCGGCCCGCTGGTGCACAGGCCTTACAACAACCGATACAACGACGCGACCGGCGCGCGCGAGGACTAGGCGCGGATCAGCGGGGGCGGCGGCGTCGACTGCCGCCCCTCCTGGTCCCCGGCTGCGGTGCCGGTGGCGCCCGCCGGATCGTCCTCGAGCGAGTACTTGCCGGCGGCGCCTTCGCTGCCCGCGAGCGGGTAGTCGCCGGTGAAGCACGCGTCGCAGTGGGATTCACGCCCCCCCGCGCCGGCGCCGATCGCCTCGTATACGCCTTCGAGCGAGAGGTAGTGGAGCGAGTCGCAGCCCAGCTCAGCGGCGACCTCCTCGGTGTTGCGTCCGTGGGCGATCATCTCCTCGCGCGTGGACATGTCGATGCCGTAGTGGCAGGGGTGCTTGATCGGCGGCGCGGAGATGCGCATGTGGATCTCGGCGGCGCCGGCGTCGCGCAGCATCTGCACGATCTGGCGGGTGGTGTTGCCGCGCACGATCGAGTCGTCGACGACGATCAGGCGCTTGCCGGCGATCACCTCGGGAAGCGGGTTGAACTTGAGCCGCAGCCCGTGCTTGCGCAGCTCCTGCCCCGGCTGGATGAACGTGCGCGCGACGTAGCGGTTCTTGACGAAGCCGTCGTCCTGTGGGAGGCCGGCGGCGCGCGCCAGGCCGCGGGCGGCGGGGTTGCCCGAGTCGGGGACGGCGATCACGAGGTCCGCCGCGACGGGCGCCTCGCGCCACAGGATCTCGCCCATGCGCCCCCGCGCGACCTGCAGGACGTTGCCGCTCATGCGCGAGTCCGGGCGCGCGAAGTAGATGTACTCGAACACGCACAGCGCGCGCCTGCCGCCGGTCGCGACCTCGCGGCTGGAGAGGCCGTCGGCGCCGAGCGTCACGACCTCCCCCGGCTCGACATCGCGGAGGAGCTTGGCGCCGATGATGTCAAACGCGCACGACTCGCTCGCAACGCAGTAGCGCGGACCTCCTTCGCCCCCGTCGGGCGCTTGCGGGCCCGGGTCGAGCACGCCGAGTGCCAGCGGACGCAGGCCGTGGGGATCGCGGAAGGCGACCACGCGGTCCTTTGTCATGGCGACGATCGAGAAGGCACCGCGCAGGCGCGGCAGCACGTCGGCGATCGCGTCCTCGACGAGCTCGGCGGGGTGCGTTGCGATCATCGCGGCGATGATCTCCGAGTCCGAGGTCGAGCTGAACGTGACACCCCGCTCGAGCAGCTCCTCGTGCAGCTCCAGCGCGTTGATCAGGTTGCCGTTGTGCGCCAGCGCGAGCTCACGGCGCGAGCCGTTGGTGCCCTCCGAGCGTTGCACCGGCTGCGAGTTCTCCCACGCATTTGAGCCGGTGGTCGAGTAGCGCACGTGCCCGATCGCCAGCTCGCCGGCGAGCGTGCGCAGGTCGTTCTCGGTGAACACCTGGTTGACGAGCCCGAGCTCGCGGCGCGTGATGATGTGGCCGCCGCGGTCGGCCGCGGCGATGCCAGCCGACTCCTGGCCGCGGTGCTGCAGGGCGTACAGCGCGAAGTACGACAGACGCGACACCTCGTGACCGGGCGCGTACAGTCCAAACACTCCGCACTCGTCGCGCGGTCCCTCACGCATCACGTTCACAAGCTAGCAGGGTGGCTCACGAGGCTTGTGCCACGCTCGCGGATGACGAGATCACCACCGGCGCGCCCGGCACTGATGCGCGGTCCGCGGCCGCCATTTCGCGGTCGACGGCTCGCATTCCCGGCAGCGTCAGCCCGGCGAGCGTTGCTGCGGCACCCGCCACGCCGGCGCCGATCAGCGTCGCACGTACGCCGAACAGCGCGCTGAGCGGGCCCGTCAGCGCGAACGACACCGGCAGCAGCCCGATCGAGATCAACCAGTCGAGGCTGGACACGCGCCCGAGCATCTGTCCTGGCACGTGCCGCTGCTTCATCGTGGCCCACACGATCGTCCCAGCGGTCTCGAGCAGGTTGAACGCGACGCTCGCGAGCATCAGCTCCCACATCGCGGTGGCGAGCCCGTAGCCGGCGATCGCGAGCGTGGCGAGCGCCCAGACGACGTAGATGAAGGTCATGCTGCGCGCAGGCAGCCCGCTGCGCATCATCACAAAGCCGGAGGCCACCGAGCCGAGACCGCCCGCGCCGAGCACGAGGCCGAGCTGGACGCCGCTTCCGTGCAGGGTGTGCTTGACCATGAACGGCAGCAGCACCTCGGCGGGACCCATGAACAGCAGGTAGGCGACGCCGGCGCTCGCGAAGGTCCCCCACAGCCATACGTGGCGACGCACGTAGGAGAAGCCCTCCCGCGCCTGGGCGGTTGCCCGTACGAGCGTCACGTCCGTGCGAAGCGGCGACGCGGACGCGCGAGCCGACATCAACGACAGCGCCGCCGCGGAGACCAGGAACGTCGCCGCGTCCGCGAGGAAGGCGGAGCCGGGGCCGAGCACCCCGACGAGGACTCCCCCCAAAGCCGGGCCAAGCAGGCGCAGCGCCAGGGGGCGAAACACCTGCTCGAGCGCATTGGCTTCACCGAGCCGCGACTCCGGCACGAGCTGGGGCAGGATCGCGTCGCTGGCCGGATCGAAGAAGGCCTGCGCACCGCCATAGATGGCGACGAGCACCATCATCTGCCACAGCCGCAGGGCGCCGCTGGCCGCCAGCGCGCCGAGCACCGCGAGCAGCACCGCGCGCACGAGATCCGCGATCAGCATCACCTGGCGTCGAGCGTGGCGGTCGCTGACGACCCCTCCGAACAGCAGCAACCCGATCAACGGCACGGTCATCGCGATCCCGAGCAGCGCCAGTGCGGTCGGGACGTTGGACAGCGTGTAGGCCTCCCACGCCATCGCCACGAGGAACGCTCCATCCCCGAGCAGCGAGACGCAACGGCCGGCGAACAGCAGCCGGAAGTCGCGTTCGCGAAGGACGCTGCTAGACGCCATCGGCCGGAGCGGGTGCCGCGGTTGGCACCGCCTCACCGGACTGCGCCCCGTCGCGCTCTGGCCTACCGGAGAGGTAGTCGAGCAGGTGCCCCGACTCCATCGGGTGCGCGAAGTGGAAGCCCTGGCCGAGCTCGCAGCCGAGATCGCGCAGGCGGCTGAGCTGCTCGTCGAATTCAATGCCCTCGGCGACGACGTCCAGCGCGAGCGAGCTGCCGAGCGCGACGACAGCGCTCGACAGGTCGGCGGTCTCGGGCGTGGACTCGGGCCCAAGGAAGGAGCGGTCCATCTTGATGACGTCGACGGGAAAGCGGCTGAGGTAGCTGAGCGAGGAGTAGCCGGTGCCGAAATCGTCCATTGCGATGCGCAGTCCGAGCGCACGGAGCTCCTGGAGCTTGACAACCGCTATCTCGGGATCCTCGATCAACATCGACTCGGTGATCTCGAGCATCAGCAGCCGCGGGTCCAGCCCCGAGCCCTCGAGCGCGTCGCGGACGTCGGCGATGACGTCGCTGTGCTGCAGCTGCCTGACGGACAGGTTCACGCAGATGTAGAGCGGAGGATCGTCGGTCCACAGGCGCTGCACCGCAACCGCCTGCAGGCATGCCTCGCGCAGGACCCAGCGGCCGATCGGGACGATCAGCCCGGTCTCCTCGGTGAACGGGACGAAGTCGCCGGGGAGCACGAGCCCACGTTCAGGGTGGTGCCAGCGCAGCAGCGCCTCCATCCCTGCGACGTGGCCGTCGGCAAGCCTGATGATCGGCTGGTAGTGAAGCTCGAACTGGCCGCTCTCGAGCGCCCGCTGGAGGTCGGCGCGCAGCTCCAGGCGCGCGAGCACGCCGGCGTGCATCTCCGGCTCGAACAGCCGGTAGCTGCCCTTCCCGTCGCGCTTGGCTATGTACATCGCGGCGTCGGCGTCGCGGATCAGCTCGTCCGCGCCGACGATCGACGGTCCCTCCATGATCGAGATGCCGATGCTGCCCCTGACGACCAGCTCCTTGCCGGCGACCGTCAGCGGCTGGCGCAGATCCTCGAGGATGCGCTCGGCGACTTCGGTGGCGACATCGGTGCTCTCCAGGTCCTCCAGCAGCACGACGAACTCGTCGCCGCCGAAGCGCGCTGCGGTGTCGCTCGAGCGGATGCTGTCGCACAGGCGCTTGGCGACATCGATCAGCACGGCGTCACCGGCGCCGTGCCCGAGACTGTCGTTGATCGTCTTGAAGTCGTCGATGTCGAGGAACATGACGCCCAGCGCGCGCTCCTCGCGGCGTGCGCGGCCGATCGCGTGACGCACCCGCTCCACGAACAGCGCGCGGTTGGCGAGGTTGGTGACCGGGTCGTGGAACGCCTGGTGGGCGAGCTGCTCCTCGAATGTCTTGCGCTCGCTGATGTCGCGGGCGTTGAGGACGATGCCGCGCACGTGCTCGTCCTCCAGCAGGTTCGTGTGCAGGATCTCGAACTGGTGCAGCTCGCCGTCCCGATGGCGCAGCGTGCACTCGATCACCTGGCCGATCCCGGCGCGCGTAGGCCGAGCCGTCGGCGAGCAGCCGCAGCAGCCCGCCGGCGTCCTCCTCGGCGACGAGCCTGTCGAAGCGCGTGCCGAGCAGCTCCGCCGGCTGATAGCCGAGGATGTGCTCGGATGAGGGGCTCTGGTAGGTGATCGTCGCATCGGACCCGACTACGGTGATCAGGTCACTGGAGTGCTGGACGAGCGACGCAAAGCGAGCCTCGCTGCGACGGGCGTGGATCTCCCCGCTCAACCGCGCACCCTCGAGCGCCAGTGCGAGCTGGTTCGCGAGCGCCTCCAGCGCGTCCCGCGCCTGGCGCGAGACTTCGCTCGGGCACGCGAGCACCAGCAGCCCGAGGATCCCTTCGCGCAGCGCCAGCGGCAACACCAGCCCGCAGGACGACCCGTCTTCGATGTCCATCGCGGCGAGCACCGCCGGCTCCAGCGGCACGCACCGCGGGGAGCCATCTGCGGCAAGCTCCAACAACGTCGCGGCGACGTGCTCGGGCAGCGTGCGCGGCGGCCAGTGGAGATCGTCGTTGCGCGCGACCGCGGCGAGCGCGTCGTCCTGGATCAGGCACAGCACGCCAACGCCCGGGCCGTCGAGCAGCGGCACGATCGCATTCAGCGCGGACTGCTGCATCTCCTCGCGCGTGGCGCACGTCACGAGCGCCGCGCCGAACCGGCCGAGCAGGCGCTCGCGCGCCGCGGAGCGCTCCTGCTGGCGCACGAGGTCGACCATGCGCATCACGACCAGGCCGAACAGCACGACCGATGCGGAGACGGTCACCATCAGGTCGAGGTCGCCGCGGCGCAGCTCCCTCACAAAGATGCACACGGGCGCAATCAGCGAGGCGCCGGCCAGCAGGCTGAGCCGCAGCGGTGTGAGCCTGGCCTCGCGATCCTTGGCGTCGCGATCGGTGACCGGTTCGTCCATGGCCGCCATCGAGGGGTGCAGGGCCGCGGCGCCCCACAGCAGCTGGTAGGAGAACCAGCCGAGGTCGAGCAGCAGCTGATGGTGGAAGGTGCCGTTGAGCGTCATCACCCCATAGATGAAGTCGGTCGCCAGCAGCGAGACGATGCTCGCGCCCATCAGGTAGAACGCCGGCTGGCGCCGGCCGCCGTCGAGCACGAGGCGGATCGCGGCGGCGAGCAGGATGATGTCGCCCAACGGGTAGGCGACCGACACGACCTTGGGCAGCACGCCCATCGAACCTTCGTGGATGTACGGCGCGATCTGCAGGATCCACGACAGCACCGACAGCCCGAGCGTCAGGATCGCCGCGTCGATCAGGGTGTTGCGGTTGCGCCGCGGGTTGCGACGGCGGACGAGCAGCAGCAATCCGAGCATCTGCGCCGGATACACCGTCAGGTAGATCGCGTCGCCGATCGACGGGAACGGCACTTCGCTGTGCAGGATGTACGCGCGGTAGCTGTACGTGTAGAAGTCGCCCATCCAGTACAGGAGGAAGCCGAACGCGAACAGCCACCACGGCAGCGCGTACCCCGGTTTGTTGCGGCGAATTCCCACGACCACGGCGATCCAGCTCGTCAGCCCGAGGGTGTTGAACAGCGCCTCGCTGCCTTTGAGCGGGGTGGGAAGCAGATACATGCACATGCCCACCACGCCGAACGCGAGGTAGGCCGTCCACAGCGCGGGACGGGTCACGGCACGCGTGCGCATCACGTCACCTCTCCTACGTGCATGGCGGCTGCGGACTGCAGCTCGCCCACCTCGGCCAGCTCGCGCAGTGTGTCGAGGAGCGTGTCGACCTCGGCGTCGGTGTTGGCGGCCGTCAGCTGCACGCGGAAGCCGACCTCGGCCTTGGGTACAAGCGGGTAGACGGCGAGCGTGACGTAGACGCCGCGTTCAAAGAGCAGGCGTCCCACCGCGTCGATGCGCTCGTGATCGCGCAGCGGGATCTCGATGATCGGCAACTCGGAACGATTGGGGGTGTGCACGTCGAGCTCGGCGAGCGTCCTCAGGACGCGCGTGCTGTGGTGGTGCACGACGCTGCGCAGCCGATCGCCGCGCCGCTCATTCACCTCGAAACCGGACAACACGGTGGCAAGCGACGCGACCGGCGAGGGGCCCGAGTACAGGTAAGGGGGCGCGGCCACCTTGAGCAGGTTCTTGACTTCGGTCGGACAGGCGATGAACGCGAGCAGCGAGGAGTACGCCTTCGAGAAGCCCCCGACGAGGACGAGGTCCTCGTAGCTCTCGCCGAAGTGACGCACCACGCTGTTGCCGCGGGCGCCGTAGGAGCAGCTCTCATCGGGTGTCCGCTCGCCGATCACCCCGAAGCCGTGAGCGTCGTCGACGTACAGCAGCGCGCCGTGGCGACGCGTGACCTCGGCAAACGCCAGCAGGTCGGGCGCGTTGCCGGTCATGCTGTTGACGCCATCCATGCAGACGAGCCGCGCGCGGTCACGCTCCGCGCCGAGGAGCTCGTCCAAATGATCGGGATCCTCGAAGCGGAAGCGGCGCACGGCGGCGCCGCGCGAACGCGCGACCTGGCAGCCGTCGTAGATCGTCTTGTGTGCGCGCGCGTCCAGGAAGATCGTGCCGGAGGCCGCGAGAATCGGGATCACGGAACTGTGGATGTGCGTGATCGTCGGCAGCACGAGCGAGTCCTCACAGCCGAGCAGATCCGTCAGGCGCTCCTCGATGCGCTCGTACAGGGCAGGGCTGCCGAGCAGCCGCGACCAGCTCGGGTGGGTGCCCCACTGGTCCAGGTAGGCCGGGATCGCCGCGATGATCTCTGGGTCGAGGTCGAAGCCGAGGTAGTTGCACGAGGCAAAGTCCGCCAGCCACTGCTCGCCGACGCGGATCATGCGTCCGTCGACCTCATCGATGACCGCGTCCATCATCGGGTGCGCCGCGCGCAGGCCGTCGACGTCGGGAAGACTCTCGAGCCAGTTCTCGAGCCAGCGTCCACGGGCAGATGGCGACGCCGCGGGCGCCGACGTTCGCGGGTACGCGGACGCGCGCGGGGCTATGGAGGCGAGCGAATCCGACATATCCGAACGAACATCGGACGACGCCGCAAAAGGCTTGAAGGATGCAGGCCCTACTCAGCGCTTTGGAGCTAGGAGAACAGCTGCCCGAGGCTCGCGTACGCCTCGGCGAGCTCGTCGAGCGTGAGCGTCAGCATCGTCCCGGCGAGCGCGCCGGCCTCGACGATGCTGAGCACGTCGTCGCCGACCCTGCCGATCGGCAGGACCGCCACGCGCTCACGCAGCGCACGCACGGCCGCGGCTTCGCCGCTGACGAGAAAGCTGCCCGAGCCCTCGCCGAACAGCGCGGCCGTCAGCAGCGGCGGGACCGCGTCGCGCGACGCCGGGTCGGGAGGCGCCGGCAACGGGGCCGGCTCCCACAAGCCTTCGGGCAGCTCGACCTGCGCCCCGAGGCCACCGATCAGGCAGCACTCGGCCAGCGCGACCGCGACACCACCCTCGGCGACGTCGTGAGCGCTCGACAACGCGCCCGCGCGCACCGCCTCGCGCACCGCAAGCTGCGCGGCGCCGACAGCCTCGATGTCGATCTCGGGGAGCCCGTCTGGGAGCGGTTCGCCGAGTAGCTTCGCCAGCTCGCCGGCCGCCAGCGAGTGACGCAGCGGGCCGACGAGCGCGATCTCGTCACCGGGGCGTGCGAAGCCGAGTCGCCCGGCGCGGCGCGCGTTGGGCAGCCGGCCGACCATGCCGATCACCGGCGTCGGGTAGATCGGGCCGGTCGCCCCCTCGTTGTACAGCGACACGTTGCCGCCGACGATCGGCGCGCGCAGCGCGCGACAGGCGTCGCCGAGCCCGCGCACGGACTCGGTCATCTGCCACGCGACGTGCGGCTTCTCGGGGTTGGCGAAGTTGAGGTTGTTGGTCGTGCCGAGCGGCTCGGCCCCGACGCACGCGAGGTTGGCGGCGCACTCGAGCACGGCGGCAACAGTGCCCGTGTATGGGTCGGCTGCGACGCGCCGGCCGTTGCAGTCGATGCTCACCGCGAGCGCGCTCGAGTCTGCGAGCGCGAGCACGGCGGCGTCCGCCTGCTCGGGACCGCGCACCGTGCGGGACTGGACGATCGAGTCGTACTGCTCGAACAGCGCCCTGCGCGAGCACAGGTTCGCGCACGACAGCAGCGCGAGCAGCAGCTCCCGCGGCGGCGATGCGTAGGAGAGCTCGGCCGTGGCCGGCGGCGGCGCGTAGATCGGCTCCTCAGGCTTGCGCGGGTCGAGGTCATACAGCGGGCAGTCGTCGACGAGCGCCGCCACGGGCATCTCACCCACGACCTCGCCGTCGCGCAGTACGCGCAGTCCGGCGCCCGCAGTGACCTCGCCGATCGCCGCGCCGTTGACCTCCCACTTCGCGCACAGCTCCATCACCGCCTCGACGTTGGCGGGCTCGACCACGCACAGCATCCGCTCCTGAGACTCGCTGACCATCACCTCGAACGGCTCCATGTCGAGCTCGCGCAACGGCACCTTCGCGACATCGATGTCGAGACCGACGCCGCCCTTGGACGCCATCTCAGCCGCAGAGGAGGTCAGGCCGGCGGCGCCGAGGTCCTGCAGCGCGACCAGCAGGCCGCGATCGAGCAGCTCGAGCGAGCACTCCATCAGCTTCTTCTCCGCGAACGGGTCGCCGACCTGGACGGTCGGGCGCTTGTCCTGCGCGCCGTCGCCCTGCTCGCCAAGCTCGGCCGAGGCGAGCACCGACGCACCGCCGATGCCGTCGCGCCCGGTCGCGGCGCCGAACAGGACCAGCGCGTTGCCCGGGCCGGAGGCCGCGCTGCGCACCAGCCGGCCGCGTGCGGCGAGGCCGAGCGCCATCACGTTGACCAGGCAGTTGTGCTCGTAGGGCGCCTCGAAGTACACCTCGCCGCCGACCGTCGGCACGCCGATCGAGTTGCCGTAGTGCCCGATTCCGGCGACGGCGCCGTCGAGCAGGTAGCGCGAGCGCGGGCTCGTCGACTCGCCGAAGCGCAGCGAGTCGAGCACCGCGATCGGGCGCGCGCCGACGGCGAAGATGTCGCGCAGGATGCCCCCAACGCCGGTCGCGGCGCCCTGGAATGGCTCGACGGCGCTCGGGTGGTTGTGGGACTCGACCTTGAACGCGCACACGAGCCCGCCGCCGACGTCGACCGCGCCGGCGTTCTCGCCCGGGCCCATGACCACGTGCTCGCCCTCCGTCGGGAGCGTGCGCAGCAGCTTCCGCGAGTGCTTGTACGCGCAGTGCTCGCTCCACAGCAGCGAGTACATCGCCAGCTCGACACGGTTCGGCGCACGGCCCTGCTTTTCGCACACGAGCGCGTACTCCGCGCGCGTCAGGCCCAACGCGAGCGCGTCCTCGACGGCGGGCAAAGTCGGGGTCGGCTCCAGCATCACGACGTCGCGAGCTCTGTATAACCATCGCTATACAGACTTTCGACTCGGGATGCCACGGCAGGACCTCCCTTGCTCTGCGCATGGCCATACGCCGGGGCAGCCATCACGCAACCGCCCCCTCGACGGCGAGCCGCATCGAGTCGAAGATCTTCAGCCCGTCGACCGAGCCGCCGATCAGCTCGTCGACGGCGTGCTCGGGATGTGGCATCAGGCCGAAGACGTTGCCACGCTCGTTGCGCACGCCCGCGATGTCGTGCAGCGAGCCGTTGAAGTTCGAGCCGGGCGCGTAACGGAGCACGACCTGGCCGGCGCCCTCGATCGCCGCGAGCGTGTCCGCGTCGGCGTAGTAGCGGCCCCACGCGTGCTTCGCCGGGATCCGCAGCGTGAGTGCTCCCTCCTCCGCGCCGTCAGGCGCACCCGCGGTCGCACACGCGCGCGTGAAGGCGGTGTCGGTGCGGACGACAGCGAGCTCGAGGAGCCTCGACGTGAAACGCAGGTTGGCGTTCGCCAGCAGCGCGCCGGGCAGCAGGCGCGCCTCGCACAGCACCTGAAAGCCATTGCAGATCCCGAGCACCAGCCCGCCCTCGTGCGCGAACTCGATCACCGACTCCATCGCCGGCGAGAAGCGCGCGATCGCGCCGGCGCGCAGGTAGTCGCCGTAGGAGAACCCGCCCGGCACGACGATCGCGTCGGCGCCACCCAGGTCACGGTCCCCGTGCCAGATCAGCTGCGCCTCTCCGACCTTGGCGGCCGCGTGCAGCGCGTCCACCTCGTCGCACGATCCAGGGAACTGCAGCACACCGAACCTCATCAGAGCGTGGCCACAGCGCTGGTGTCTGCCGGGTCGATGCGCTCCAGCCCGGGAATCCCGTCGAAGCCGCGATCGGGGCTGAGGATCGCGTCGATCTCCCGGTTCAGAGCCTGCGCCGCAAAGATCGCGTCGCGCATATCCAGGCGCTCGTGCTCACACCACAAGTCAAGGGCTCGCTCGACGTCATCGACCCCGACGGTATGGACCGTGCATATGCCAGCGACATCGCGTGCCGACTCGGCGGCCTCGGAACGAGTGCCCCTCCGCCTGCGCCGCACGTAGGCAAACTCGTGGATCAACTCGACACTTGCCTCCCCGGCGAGTCGCCCGCTCCTCATCTCGCGCAGTATCGCCCTGCACGGCTCGCGGTAGCGGTGCTCACCGCCGAGCGCGTAAAGGAACACGCCCGTGTCGAAGAGGAAGCGACGCACCGGCGGGTCAATCGTCGTCGTAGAGCTTCATCACGCTGGCGTACCTGTCTTCGAGCATCTGCTTCTTCATCACCGGCCAGTCATCGACAGGCATCGGCTCCGCGGCGAGCAGTTTGTCGATCGCCCTAGCGCGAGCCTCCGTCTCCTGAGCACGCGAGAGCTTCTCGTCGATCGCCTCGCGGATGAGCGCTCCGAGCGATATGCCACGCTCGGCGGCAGCCTCTCGCAGACGCCGGTGCAACTCGTCATCGAGCAGGAGCTGAGTTCGACGGTTCAACAGCGGCATATGCGCACATTAGCATGCGTATACACATGCGCATCTCCACAGGCTGTCGCCGACCCCTCTACCTTGATATCAGGGGCTTGCGCTGTCGAGAACGATCTCGTAGTCCTCGACGAGGGGGTTCGCGAGCAGCTTCTCGCACATCGGTTGAAGCTGGTTCGGGTCCTCGACGTCGAGCTCGATCAGCCGGCCGATGTGGACGTTCTGGACGCCGTCGAAGCCGAGCGCCGGGAGCGCGCGCTGCACCGCCACGCCCTGCGGGTCGAGGATCCCCGCCTTGGGACGGATCAGGACGCGCGCCCTCACACCTCACCCGCGGAGCCCGTGCGCTCCAGCCACGCCTGAAACGGCTCGCCGGCGATCCGCTCGTAGGCCTCCACGTAGCGCGCGCGTGTGCCGCTGACGACGTCCTGCGGGATCGCCGGCGCGGGCGGCTTCTTGTCCCAGCCGCTGGCGGAAGCCCAGTCGCGCACGTACTGCTTGTCGAAGCTCGGCTGCGCGCGACCGACCTCGTAGCCGTCCGCCGGCCAGTAGCGCGAGGAGTCCGGCGTCAGCACCTCGTCGCCGAGCACCAGCGTCGCGGCGGAGTCGCGGTCGCTGTCGTCGAGGCCGAACTCGAACTTGGTGTCGGCCAGGATCACGCCGTTCGCACGCGCGTGCTCGGCTGCGAACGAGTAGAGCTCGAGCGACGCGTCCCTGACGCGCTCCATCAGCGCGCGGTCGCCGACGAGCGCGACGGCGCCCTCGAAGTCGATCGCCTCGTCGTGGCCGACGTCGGCCTTGGTGCTCGGCGTGAAGATCGGCTCCGGCAGCCGCTCTGACTCGCGCAGCCCAGGAGGGAGCTCGATCCCGGATACAGATCCGGTGGCCTGGTAGTCCTTCCACCCCGAGCCGGTGATGTAGCCGCGTACCACGCACTCGACGGGAAGCATCGCCAGCCTGCGCACGACGAGCGCGCGCCCGCGTACCTCCTCGGGTACGCCGTCGACGGTCGAGATCAGGTGGTTGGCGACGATCCCGTCGGTCTTCTCGAACCAGAACACCGACAGGCCCGTGAGCACCTTGCCCTTGTCGGGGATCGGCGTCGGGTGCACCGCGTCATACGTCGAGATGCGGTCACTCGCGACCATCAGCAGCGCCGACGCGCCGTCGACGCCCTCAAGCGCGTACATCTCGCGGACCTTGCCGCGGGCGATGAGGGGCAGCTCGGCGAGGGTCTCGGTCACGTGGCGCGATGCTAGCGAACGCTCAGGCGATCGCATCCAGCCGCGCGAGGATCTCCGGCGCGTGGCGAACGTAGTGCGAGTAGTCGAAGATCGCGTCCAGGTCCAGGTCGCGGGCCCGCGCGTCCGCGGCGAGCAGCTCGCGCAGCGAGGTGGGTGGGGATTCGGTAAATGCGCGCTGGGCCAACTCCTGCACCACGCGGTAGGCCTCGTCGCGCGAGGACCCCGCCTCGACGAGCGCGAGCAGCACGCGCTGGGAGAAGAGCGCGCCGTGGGTCAGCTCGAGGTTGGCGCGCATGCGCTCGGCGTCGACGGTCATGCCCTGCACGAGCGCGATCGTGCGGTGCTGCATGTAGTCGAGCAGGATCGTCGAGTCGGGCAGGATCACCCGCTCGACGGAGGAGTGAGAGATGTCGCGCTCGTGCCACAGCGCGACGTTCTCGAGCGCGGCCTGGGCGTTGCCGCGCAGCACGCGTGCGAGCCCGGCGATCTGCTCGCTCTTGATCGGGTTGCGCTTGTGCGGCATCGCCGAAGAGCCCTTCTGCCCCGCTCGGAACGGCTCCTGCAGCTCGCGCACCTCCGTGCGCTGCAGGTGGCGGACCTCGGTGGCGAAGCGCTCGAGGCCGGCGCCCGCGAGCGCGATCGCCCCGAGCAGCTCGGCGTGGCGGTCGCGGGGGACGACCTGCGTGGAGACGTCCTCGCGCTGCAGTCCCAGCCGAGCGAGGACGCGCGCCTCGAGCTCGGGGCTGGTCGCGGCGTAGGTGCCGACGGCGCCGGAGACGGCTCCGACCGCGACCTGGGCGAAGGCGCGCTGCAGACGCGCGGCGTTGCGATCCGCCTCGAACGCGAAGCCCGCGAGCTTGATGCCGAAGCTCGTCGGCTCGGCGTGCACACCGTGCGTCCTGCCCACCGACAGCGTGTCCGCGTGCTCGCGCGCGCGGGCGGCCAGCGCCTGGGTGAGCGAGCGCGCGCCGGCGACTATGACCTCGCCGGCGGCGCGCAGCTGCAGCGCGAGCGCCGTGTCGAGCACGTCCGATGAGGTCAGCCCGAAGTGGATCCAGCGCCCGGCCGGGCCCGCCGAGGCAGCGAGCACGTCGACGAACGCGGCAAGATCGTGCTCGGTCACGAGCTCGCGCTCGACGACCTCGCCGACAGTGAAAGCCGAGCCGCGGATCGCCTCGAGCTCTGCCTCGCTCGGACCGTCATCGCCGAGCAACCCGGGGAGCTCCTCGCAGGCGGCGATCTCGACCTCGCGCCAGGTCTCCATGCGCGCCTCGTCGCTCCACAGGTCGCCGAGCTCCGGACGGGTGTAGCGGGCGATCATGCCGACGATTATCCCCACACCCGTGCCGGGACGGCTCGGCGATCAGTCGTTCGCCGTCGCACGCTCGCGGCGGCAGCTGGGCGGCGGCGACACACGCCGGCGCATACGGCGCACGCCGCAGCGCGGACCAGCGCCAGGGTCCTCACGCTTGGAGGATCTGCGCCGCGAGGATTGCGGCGTTGCGAGGGTTGTCGAGCCCGACGCACGCGACCGGCACGCCCGGCGGCATCTGCACGATCGACAGGATCGCGTCGAGTCCCCCGGCTGCGGTGAGGCGGCCGGACAGCGGCACGCCGATCACGGGCAGATCGGTGTGGGCGGCGACCGCGCCTGGCAGGGCAGCGGAGATGCCGGCGCCGGCGATGATCACGCGCAGACCGCGCATGCGTGCGTTCTTCGCGTATTCAGCCACGAGGTCTGGCTCGCGGTGCGCGGACATGACGCGCAGCTCGTGCAGGATGCCCCGCTCTTCGAGCTCCTTGGCAGCCTTCTCCATCGTCTCCATGTCGCTCTTGGAGCCCATCACGATGCCCACGCGCGGGGCGTCGACGTCGATGTCGTCGAGCTGGGCCTGGACCTCGGACTCCTCCATCGGCTTGGGCACGAGCGAGATGCCCGGCGTGCCACTCGGCCTGCCCTCCTGTCCGATGGGCTCCCCTTTGTGCTCGGCGGCGGCGAAGATGCCGGGCACGTTACAGCGAGGCGATGAAGTCGTCGATGGGGATCGCCGACAGCGTCTCGTAGCGCGCCGTGCCCCGCGAGCCGAGCTCGAGCGACACGCGCGCCATCGTGCCGTCGTCCGGCGCCTCGACCACCGAGATGAAGTCGACGTGTCCGAGCGTCGCCCACTGCGCCTTGACCGTCGCGCCGAGCTGCTCGACCTCCTTGTTCACCTCGATGATCCGCTGCGGGTTGTTCTTGACCGTCTGCACGCCCTCCGGTGTGAGGGTCGTGAGCATGACGTACGTGGGCATGGCGGCTCCTCCAGTGGGTTGGGCTTTCGCGCGCGGCTCGCTGCGCGCACGCGCGCTGCGGCTGAGCTCGAAGATGGTTCTAGCGGATCGTCGGGATCAGCGTCCCGCTGACGAGTCAGCGTCGACGCACCCAGAGCTGGCGCCGCCCCGACTCGTATCTTCCAAATGCGCCGGGTGAACGCCCGGGGCTCAACTACGCAGACTGGGGGCATATGCGAAAGCGCATCAACTACGCAAACGTCGTCGCCACCCTCGCGCTCTTCTTGTCGATGAGCGGCGGGGCGTTGGCAGCCAGCCACTACTTGATCAACTCGACCAAGCAGATCAACCCGAAGGTGCTGAAGAAGCTTCACAGCGCCGTCGGCAAGACGGGCCCTCAGGGCAAAGAAGGGCCCAAAGGCACAGAAGGGCCGAAGGGCGCAGAAGGATCCAAGGGCAAGGAAGGGCCCGCCGGTCCAACGGCGGGCGGATTTGTGTCCAGCTCGACGCTTTCGCCGGCGTTGGGTACGCCGTCGATCAATGTCATGACGCTCAGCGAAGGCAGCGGAGCGGTGGTGGCTCCGGGCAATGGCGTGCTGCTGATCTCAGCCAGCGGCAGCTTCCAGAAGCTGAACGCTGCCGGGCACTCCGACGCTGACTGCTGGATCTCTGTCAGCAGCGGCGGCGGCGCCTTCAATGAAGTCTCGAAGACGATGATCCGCAGCTTCTCTGGAGAATTTGAAAACCAGGCACTGGCGGTGAGCGCCGGCACGTCGGTGACCGCGGGCGTGAGCTACAACGCGGCCTTGACCTGCGAGAGCTTCAACCCGGAAGTCAAGTTCGTCCGCGGTGACATGACGGCAGTCTTCGCAGGGTAGCTAGCAGGGCAAGCGAGTCAGCCGTAGTGGTCTGGATGGCTCGCTTGCCCTGACCGGCGACGAACGCCACGCGGCGGTGATCAGGACGGCGCCGCCGCGCCAGCGCCCACCTTCTCCAGCGCGAGCTCGCCTTCGCGCGTGTCCACCTTGACCGCGTCGCCGGAGCGGATCTCGCCTGACAGCAGCGCCAGCGCGAGACGGTCGGTGAGCTGCTTCTGGATCACGCGCCGCAGCGGACGGGCGCCGTAGGTGGGGTCATAGCCCAGGTTCCCGAGCAGCTCGCGCGCCTGCGTCGGTGAGCGTCACGTGCACACCGCGCTCGGCGACGCGCTCGACCACGCGGGCCACCTGCAGCTCGACGATCTCTGAGATCTGCTCGCGCGTCAGCGCTTCGAAGCGCACGATGTCGTCGAGGCGGTTGATGAACTCGGGCTTGAAGTGCTCGAGCAGGGCCATGCGCAGCGCGGTGTCGTTCGCGTCCGCGGGCACGGCGAGGTTCGAGGTCATGATCAGCACCGTGTTCTTGAAGTCGACGGTGCGCCCCTGGCCGTCGGTCAGGCGGCCGTCGTCCATCACCTGCAGCAGCGTGTTGAACACGTCGGGGTGGGCCTTCTCGATCTCGTCGAGCAGCACGACCGAGTACGGGCGCCGGCGCACCGCCTCGGTCAGCTGTCCGCCCTCTTCGTAGCCGACGTAGCCGGGGGGCGCGCCGACGAGTCGCGAGACGGAGTGTTTCTCCATGTACTCCGACATGTCGATCCGGATCATCGCGTCCTGGGAGTCGAACATGAACTCGGCGAGCGCGCGCGCGAGCTCGGTCTTGCCGACGCCGGTGGGCCCGAGGAACAGGAACGAGCCGATCGGGCGGTCGGGGTCCTGCAGGCCGGCGCGCGAGCGCCGCAGCGCCGTCGCGACCGCCTCGATCGCCTCGTCCTGGCCGACGACGCGTTCGTGCAGGCGCTCCTCCATGTGGATCAGCTTCTCGGTTTCGCCCTCGAGCAGCCGGCTGACGGGGATCCCGGTCCAGCGCGCGACGACCTCGGCGACGTCGTCGGCGTCGACCTCCTCTTTCAGGAACGCGACCGGGCGGGCCCCGCATCGGCCGCGCGCTCGTGCTCGCTGGCTTCGAGCTCGGCGAGCTGCTTCTCGAGCTCTGGGATCTCGCCGTAGCGAAGCTCGGCGGCGCGCTGCAGGTCGGCGTCGCGCTCGGCCCGCTCGGCCTCGGTGCGAGCCTCCTCCAGACGCGCCTTCAGCTCGCCGACGCCCTGGATCGCCTGCTTCTCGTTCTGCCACTGCGCCTTCATCGCGGCCGAGCGCTCGCGCAGCTCGGCGAGCTCGCGCTCGATCGCCTCGCGGCGCTCGGCCGAGGCGTCGTCGGTCTCCTTGCTGAGCGAAGTCAGCTCGATCTCCAGCTGCATCACGCGCCGGTCGACCTCGTCGATCTCGGTCGGCAGCGAGTCGATCTCGATGCGCAGTCGCGAGGCGGCCTCGTCGATCAGGTCGATCGCCTTGTCGGGCAGGAAGCGGTCGGCGATGTAGCGGTCCGACAGCGTCGCGGCGGCGATCAGCGCGCTGTCCTGGATGCGCACGCCGTGGTGCACCTCGTAGCGCTCCTTGAGCCCGCGCAGGATCGCGATCGTGTCCGCGACGGACGGCTCGCCGACCATCACCGGCTGGAAGCGCCGCTCGAGCGCGGCGTCCTTCTCGATGTACTTGCGGTACTCGTCGAGCGTGGTCGCGCCGACGGCGCGCAGTTCGCCGCGCGCGAGCATCGGCTTGAGCAGGTTGGCGGCGTCGACGGCGCCTTCGGCGGCGCCGGCGCCGACGATCGTGTGCAGCTCGTCGAGGAACAGGATCACGTTGCCCTGCGCCTCGGAGACCTCCCCGAGCACGGCCTTCAGGCGATCCTCGAACTCGCCCCGGTACTTCGCGCCGGCGATCAGCGAGCCGATGTCGAGCGCGATCACGCGCCGTTCGCGCAGCGACTCGGGGACGTCGCCGGAGACGATCCGCTGGGCGAGACCCTCGACGATCGCGGTCTTGCCGACGCCCGGCTCGCCGATCAGCACGGGGTTGTTCTTGGTGCGCCGCGAGAGCACCTGGATCACGCGGCGGATCTCCTCGTCGCGGCCGATGACGGGGTCGAGCTTGCCCTGCTCGGCCGCCTGCGGTGAGGTCGGTGCCGAAGCGCTCGAGCGCCTCGTAGCTGCTCCTCGGGGCTCTGGTCGGTGACGCGGTGCGAGCCGCGCACCTCCGCGAGCGCCGCGAGCAGACGCTCGTAGGTCGCGCCGACGCTGCGCGAGCGCCCGACCGGCGACGCCGTCTTCGCCGGCGAGGGCCAGCAGCAGGTGCTCGGTCGAGACGTACTGGTCTGACAGCTTGCTCGCCTCGCGCTCGGCGCTGCGCAGGACCGACACGAGCTCGGCGCCTGGCTGCGCGCCTGCGTCGGCGCTCGAGCCGGCGCCGAGCACGGGCAGCTGCCCGAGTCCCTGCTCGAGCGTCGCGCGCAGCGCGACGACGTCCACGCCGAGCTTGCTCAGCACGGGCAGCACGACGCCGCCGGGCGCGTCGGCGCTCGGTGTCGGGGCTCCGCCCGCGCCGGGCCGCGAGGGTGCCGGCGCGCTCAGCGCCGCCAGCAGGTGCAGGGGCGTGACCTGAGGGTTGCGGCGATCTTCGGCCAGCCGGGCGGCTGCCGCCAGCGCCTCCTGTGACTTCAGGGTGAAGCGATCGGCTTGCATGCTCTATGACCTCTTTGAAGTGTTGCGAAACGGAGAGCGCGCGTCGGCCGCGCGCACGAGCTCGAGACCGCCGCGATAGGGCACCGTGAGCTCCGCGCGGAAGGAGCGGCGCACCTCCTCGAGCTCCTGGGCAAGGCGAACCTGCGCCTGCAGCGCTTCGAGCTCGATCGCCTCGATGCGCTGCTGCATGCTCTCGATCTCCCGCTCGAGCGTCAGCACGCGCTCGACGCCGGCGAGGTTGAGGCCGAGCTCCGCGGTCATCTCCTGGATGCGCCTGAGCTGTTCGACGTCGTCCTGCGAGTACAGGCGCGTGCCCTTGGGCGAGCGCTTCGGCTCGATCAGCCCGCGCGCCTCGTACATCCGCAGCGTCTGCGGATGCATGTTGGCGAGCTGCGCCGCGACCGAGATCATGAACACGCCACGGTCGGTCTCGACCTGGATGCGCGTCACCTTGACGAGGCCACCGTCGGCCTCCTTGCCCGCGGGCGTCGCCGGCGCGCGGCGCCGTTCCCGAACAGCCCCGCGCGGGGGTCGCCGTCGAGCGTCTTGGAGAGCTCTTCGATCGCGCTCTCCTGCTCCTTGCTGAGGTTCTTGGGGACGTCGATCACGAAGCGGTAGTGGATGTCGCCTGTTGGCCCGCCCGCCCTGCCCGTCGATCCGAGCTTCGGCGGGCCCTCGCCGCGCAGGCGCTGGACGGTGCCGTGACGCGGTGCCGGGTTGCACGCGCAGGGTCTTGCGTGCCGCTCAGCGTCGGCACCTGGACCTCGGCGCCGCGCAGCGCCTCGGGGATGCTCAGCGGCACCTCGACCTCGAGGTTGTCGCCCTTGCGCGTGAACACCGGCGAGGGCGGACACGTGCGTGATCAGATACAGGTCGCCGGGCGGTCCGCCGTTGCGGCCCGGCTCGCCCTTGCCGGCGAGGCGGATGCGGCTGCCGTCGCGCACGCCCGGCGGGAATGTTCACGCGCAGGCGCTTGACGGTGCGCACGGCGCCCGCGCCGTGGCAGGTCGGGCAGGGATCCTCGATCACCGTGCCGGTGCCGCCGCAGCGCGAGCACGGCTGGGAGATCGAGAACATCCCCTGGCCCTGGGTCTCGATTCCGCGCCCCTCGCAGCTGCGGGCACACCGACGGCGTCGGTGCCGGGCTTGGCGCCGGTGCCGTGGCAGGTCGGGCAGGCTGGCGTGCATCGGCACCTGCAGCGGCACCTGCGCGCCGGCGACCGCCTGGTCGAAGGAGATCGACACCTGCGCCTCGAGGTCGGCGCCGCGTCTCGGCACGCGGTTTCGTGCGCACGCCGCGCGGCCGCTGGCGGAGCCGCCGAACAGGTTCGAGAGGATGTCGCCCATCGAGGAGCCGTCGAAGTCGAAGTTGCCGAAGCCGCCGAAGCCGCCCGCCGGGCCCGGCGCCGGTGGCGAACGGTCCCGCGCCGCTGTCGTACTGCTTGCGCTTCTCCGGGTCGCCGAGCACGTCGTGCGCCTGCGAGATCTCCTTGAAGCGCGCCTCGGCCTCCTTGTCGCCGGGGTTGCGGTCGGGGTGGTACTGGCGCGCGAGCTTGCGGTAGGCCTTCTTGATCTCCTCGGGCGTCGCCTTCTTGTCGACGCCGAGCGTCTTGTAGTAGTCGGGTCGCGCTGCCATCGAGCTGCCGTCCTATGCCGCCACGACCACGCGCGCCGGGCGGATCATGCTCGCGCCCAGACGGTAGCCCGGCTGGTAGACCTCCACGACGGTCCCGCTCGGCGTGCCGCCGGGTGCCTGCGCGGCGGTGGCAACCGCCTCGTGCACCGTCCGGGTCGAACGGCTCGCCGGCCGGCGAGAACGACTCGATGCCGGCACGCGCCAAGCGCCGCGGCCAGCTCCGAGCGCACGAGGCGCACGCCCTCGCAGCAGCGGATCGTCGTGCGTCCGCGGCCTCGATCGCGCGGTCGAGGTTGTCGAGCGCCGGCAGCAGCTCCTTGGCGAGCGAGCACGCACCGCGCTCCTGCGCCGCGGCTGCCTCGCGCGCGACGCGCTTGCGGTAGTTCTCGAAGTCCGCCTGGGTGCGCTGCGCGAGCGCGAGGTACTCGTCGCGCTGCGTGGCCGTCTTTACGAGCTCGTCGAGGTCGCCCGCGAGCATGGCGTCGCCGGCGTCAAGCGGCTCCACGCGCTCTCCGCCCGCCGGAGCGGACGGCGCCGGCCCTCCTGACCTCGGGCGCTGCCTCCCCCGGCGCCTGCGCGGCGCCGGGGGAGCTCAGCTGGTCCTCGAGCGTTTGCTTTGTGTCGGTCATCGCGACCCTATGCCTGGGGCTCGTCGACGACCTCGGCATCGACGACGTCCTCGTCATCCGCGGAGGACGCGTCGTCGCCTGTCTGATCCCCGCCCGCCCCGGCGCCGTTGCCGGAGGCCGCAGCCTGCTCCTGCGCGCGCTGGTACATCGCCTCGGAGACCGCGTGGAAGGCCGTCTGCAGCGCCTCGGCCTTGGCGTTGATCGCCGCGGGGTCGTCGGACTCGAGCACCTCGCGGACCTCCTTGATGGCCTCCTCGATGCGCGACTTGGAGTCGCGCGTCGACCTGGTCGCCGAGATCGGCGAGCTGGCGCTCGGCCTGGTAGGCGGCGTTCTCGCCGTTGTTGCGCGCCTCGGCGAGCTCGCGTGCGCGGCGGTCCTCCTCGGCGTGGGACTCGGCGTCGGAGACCATGTTCTTGATCTCCTCGTCGGAGAGCCCGGAGCCGGCCTTGATCTCGATCTTCTGCTCCTTGCCGGTGCCGAGATCCTTCGCGGACACGTTGAGGATGCCGTTGGCGTCGATGTCGAACGCGACCTCGATCTGCGGTATCCCGCGCGGCGCCGGCGGGATGCCGGTGAGCTGGAACTTGCCGAGCGACTTGTTGTACTGAGCCATCTCGCGCTCGCCCTGCAGCACGTGGATCTCGACCGACGGCTGGTTGTCCTCGGCCGTCGAGAAGACCTCGCCCTTGCGTGTCGGGATCGTGGTGTTGCGCTCGATCAGCTTGGTCATGACGCCGCCCTTGGTCTCGATGCCGAGCGTCAGCGGCGTGACGTCGAGCAGCAGCACGTCCTTGACGTCGCCGGCGAGCACGCCCGCCTGGATCGCGGCGCCGACGGCCACCACCTCGTCGGGGTTGACACCGCGGTGCGGCTCTTTGCCGGTCAGCTCCTTGACCTTCTCCTGCACCGCCGGGGAGCGCGTCATGCCGCCGACGAGCACGACGTGGTCGATCTCCTTGACGCCCTTGTCCTTGGCGTCGTCGATCGCCTGGCGCACCGGCGCGACCACGCGGTCGAGCAGCTCCGAGGTGAGCTCGGCGAGCTTGGCGCGGGTCAGGCGCGTGTCGAGGTGCTTGGGCCCGGAGGCGTCGGCGGTGATGAACGGCAGGTTGATCTGCGTCTCCTGCGTGGTCGAGAGCTCGATCTTGGCCTTCTCGGCCGCCTCGTACAGACGCTGCAGCGCCATCGGGTCGGCGGACAGGTCGATCGCCTGCGACTTCTTGAACTCGGAGACGAGCCAGTCGACGATCGCCTTGTCGAAGTTGTCACCGCCGAGGTGGTTGTCACCGGCGGTCGACTTGACCTCGAAGACGCCGTCGCCGATCTCGAGCACGGACACGTCGAAGGTGCCGCCGCCGAGGTCGAACACGAGGATCGTCTGGTCTGACTCCTTGTCGAGCCCGTACGCCAGCGACGCGGCGGTGGGCTCGTTGATGATGCGCTTGACGTCGAGCCCGGCGATCTTGCCGGCGTCCTTGGTGGCCTGGCGCTGGTCGTCGTTGAAGTACGCCGGGACCGTGATCACGGCGCCGTCGACGGCCTCGCCCAAATAGGCTTCGGCGTCGGTCTTCAGCTTCTGCAGGATCATCGCCGAGATCTCCGGCGGGGAGTGCTGCTCGCCACCCGCCTCGACGCGGGCGTCGCCGTTGGGACCGGAGACGACCTTGTACGGGACGATCGACTCCTCCTCGCTTGACTTCGGCCTCCTTGCGGCCCATGAAGCGCTTGATCGAGAAGACGGTGTTCTGCGGGTTGGTGACGGCCTGGCGCTTGGCGACGGTGCCGACGAGGCGCTCGCCTGAGGCTGTGAACGCGACGACCGACGGGGTCGTGCGGCCGCCCTCGGCGTTCTCGATGACGGTCGGCTCGCCGCCCTCGAGCACCGCCATGCACGAGTTTGTCGTGCCGAGGTCGATGCCTATGGTCTTGGCCATATCCTAAAAACTCCTTCTAATAAGCTTTATAAATCTAAGCGTGAGTATGGCAGATTTCCTGACAGGCGTCAAGGTCGCCGATCGCTGTCGTCGCATCTCGATCTCCACCACAACGCCCGTCCACACCCCCCAAACGGGGGGAATGTGGTAACGCGCATACCGCTTCTGGGTACTCAGAACAGGTGACCCGCCTCGAGCGCAACGTCAACATCGCCGCTGTCGTGATCCCGTTCCTCGGCGTGATCGTCGCAGCGGTGGTGCTGTGGGACCAGTTCCTCGGGGCGCGCGATCTGGTGATCTTCGCGGTCATGTACCTGCTGAGCGCGCTGGGCATCACCGTCGGCTTTCATCGTCTGCTGACCCACCGCGCCTTCGACACGCGCCCGTGGCTGCGCTACACGCTGGCGGTGCTCGGATCGATGTCGCTGCAGGGTCCGGTGATCGACTGGGTCGCCGACCACCGCAAGCACCACACGTTCACCGACGAAGAGGGCGACCCGCACAGCCCCCACGCGGGCCACGGAGCGGGTCTGCGGGGGATGGTCGGCGGTCTCTGGCACGCCCACGTCGGCTGGCTGTTCGAGACGCACGGCCAGGCCTCCTCGAAACGATTTGCGCGCGACCTCGTCGAGGACCCGACGATGCGCCGCATCAACAAGAGCTTCCCGCTGATCGCCCTCGGCTCGCTCGCGCTGCCGTTCCTGCTGGGCTTTGCCCTCAGCGGCGGCTCGCTCGTCGCCGGCGGCCTCAGCGCGCTGCTGTGGGCCGGTCTCGTGCGGATCTTCCTCGTGCACCACATCACGTGGAGCATCAACTCGATCTGCCACTTCTTCGGCAGCCGGCGCTTCGACACCGACGACGAGTCCACGAACGTCTTCTGGCTGGCGCTGCCCTCGCTCGGCGAGGCCTGGCACCACAACCATCACGCGTTTCCCCAGTCCGCCTTCCACGGGCTGCGCTGGTACGAGCTCGACCCCTCCGGATGGCTGATCCTGGCGCTCGCGCGCGTCGGCCTGGCGTGGGACGTCGTGACGGTGACGCCCGAGCGAGCACGCGCGAAGCTGCAAGGCGACGCCACGCCGCCGCAAGCTGAGACAGCGCTCCGCGCCAACAACTGAATCGCCACATCGGCGCTGCGCGGGGCGGTACCTTCTAAGTATGAACATGGTCCCGTCGGGGGCTTTGAAGCCGCGGCTGCGCGGCGTGCTGCACGAGTACGGCTTCTTCGTGTCGCTCGTGTGCGGCGTCGCGCTGATCCTCGCGGCGTCGAACGGACGCGCCCGCGTCGCAGCCACGATCTACGCCGTCGCCGTGTCGGGTCTGCTCGGCACGAGCGCGCTGTATCACCGTGTCACCTGGCGACCGAAGGCGCGGCGCTGGATGCGGCGTCTCGACCACTCGATGATCTTCGTGCTGATCGCCGGGACATACACTCCGGTGGCGCTGCTCGCGCTGAAGGGCCCGCTGGCGAAGACGGTCCTGATCGTGCTGTGGGCGGGCGCGCTCGGCGGCGTCGTGTTCAAGCTGCTGTGGATCGATGCCCCGAAGTGGCTGTTCGCAGCTGTCTACGTCGCGCTCGGGCTGGTGACCGCGGCGGTCTTCGGCGAACTGCCCGCGGCGATCGGCTGGCTCGGCGCCGCCGGGCTCGCGTGCGGCGGCGTGCTGTACCTGGTGGGCGCGGTCGTGTACGCGAGCGGCCGGCCCAACCCGTGGCCGAAGGTCTTCGGCTACCACGAGATCTTCCACGCGCTGGTACTGGCCGCGGCCGCGCTGCAGTACGCGGTGATCGCGTTCGCGGTACTGCCGCGGGGCTAGCCGGCCGTCAGACGAACAGCTTGCGGCTCGGGCACATCCGCGCGAGCGCGCATTCGGCACATGCGGGCGAGCGCGCGTGGCAGGTGCGACGGCCGTGGCGCAGCAGGTTGACGTGCAGCTCGAGCTCCTCGCCCGGCGGGGTCAGCGCGAGCATCTCGTCGTGCAGCTCCTCGAACGGCGCGCCCGTGCGCAGCAGGCCGAGGCGCATGCCCACGCGCGAGACGTGTGTGTCGACGGGCACGTCACGCAGCCCGTAGGCGAACAGCAGCACGCACGCGGCGGTCTTGCGCCCGACGCCCGGCAGCGACACGAGGTAGTCGCGCGAGCGCGCGATCGGCACATCGGCGAGCCAGTCGAGCGACAGCTCTCCGTGAGGCACACCCGCCGACGGGCCGGGGTTGTCGGTGATCGCACGCAGGATCGCCTGGATGCGCGCCGACTTCACCTTCGAGATGCCGCCCGGGCGGATCGCCTCCTCGACCTCGGCGACGGGCGCGTCGCGCACGTGCTCCCACGTCGGCAGGCGCTCGCGCAGGCGCAGGAAGGCGACGTCGCGGTTGCGGTCGTTGGTCGACTGCGACAGGACCGTCAGGATCAGCTCGGCGATCGGCTTGCCGTGCGGTCGCATCAGCGGCACGCCGTAGACCTCGCGCAGGCGTTCTCGAATCCGCACGACCCGCGCACGCGTCGGGGGCGCCCACGCCGAGACGGGCGCAGCTGCGGTGCTGCTCGCGGCACGTGGGACGGCGCTTCGGGGCACGACTGAACCGTAGTGCGCCGCTGGCCACTGACGAGCGCCGCGGCTCCTATCGCCGCTATATCCTCGCTCGATGCCCGAAGTGAGCGAGCACACCGGCGAGGTCGACGGGCTGACCGTCTTCTGGCGCAGCGCCCCGGTCGACGAGGACGCCGCTGCGGGGAGCGCGGCGGTGCCGCTTTACATCCACGGCGTGCCCGACAGCTCCGACGACTGGGTCGCGCCACGCGTGCACCACGGCAGCCGCCCACGCTGGCAGCGATGGTGGCGCGGCAAGCGGACCGACGACGAATGGACGACGCCGCCCGCATACGATCGCGGATTCCTGGAACGCAGCGGCGGGCTGGCAGTCGACCTCCCCGGCTTCGGACGCTCCGCCAAGCCGGGCTACCTCAGCTTCACGATCGATGAGTACGACCGCTTCATCGAGCGCTTTCTGGACGAGCTCGGGGTGGAGCGCGTGCAGCTGGTGATGCACGACTGGGGAGCCGTGGGGCTCGCGTTCGCCCAGCGGCTGCCGGCGCGCGTCGAGCGCCTCGTGATCATCGACGCGGTGCCATTCCTGCCGGGCTACCGCTGGCATCGCACGGCGCGCATGTGGCGCACGTCGGTGCTCGGCGAGCTGGTCATGGGCACCACGTCGCGCTTCACGCTGGGCGTGCTCTCCAGCGAGGCCAACGCCACACCCGGCCCGATGCCGGGCGCGTGGCAGGACAGCGTGCTCGAGCACTTCGACCAGGGCACGCAGCGCGCGATCCTGCGCCTCTACAGGAGCTCGCCGCCGGAGCTGCTCGCGGCGAGCGGCGAGCAGCTGGGAGCGCTGACGATGCCCGCGCTGGTCGTGTGGGGCGAGCGCGACCCCTACATTCCCGCGCGCTTCGGCCGCGCCTACGCGAGCGCGCTGGGCAACGCCGAGCTGCTCGAGCTCCCCGACGCCGGGCACTGGCCGTGGCTGGACCGCCCCGACGTGATCGAGCGCGTGGTGGACTTCCTGAGCGCAGGGTGAACGCGGCGCTTCCTCGAGCCGGGACGCCGTCGCCGGCGGGCGGCGCGCAGAGCTCGCGGCGGCCGGCGAAAGCGTTGCCACTGCTGCCGCAGCGGCTCCCGCCGGCGTGGACGATCACCGCGGCGCTCGCGGTCGTCTACCTGATCATCGCCCCCGCCAGCCCCGATCTCGCTGCCGCGAGCTATCGCAGCAGCCTGTTCTCGAGCGCGGGGCTCACGCTGTGGGACAACTCCTGGTACGGCGGTCATCACCTGCTCGCCTACTCGGTGCTGGCGCCGGCGCTCGGCGCGCTGATCGGCACGCGCCTGCTGGCGGCGATCTCGATGGTCATCGCCACGGCGCTGTTCGCGGCGCTGATCGACGGCTCGTCGCCGAGGCGGGCGACGCGCCTCGCCGCCGCGTGGTTCGCGCTCGGAGCGTCGATCGCGCTGCTCTCCAGCCGCGTGCCCTTCGACCTCGGGCTGGCGATCGGCCTCGGCGCGCTGCTGCTCGCGCGCCGCCGGCGCCTGTGGCTCGCGCTGGTCTTGAGCGTGCTCACGGCGCCGGCGAGCCCGGTTGCGGGCGCGTTCCTGGGGCTGGCGTTCCTCGCGTGGGCGCTTGCCGGTCCGGAGCGGGCGTGGCCGCTCGCGCTGACCGTTGCGGCGCTCGCGCCGGTGGCGCTGCTCACGCTCGTGTTTCCCGAAGGCGGCACGCAGCCGTTCGTGGCCTCCGCGTTCTTCCCCGAGATCGTCGGCGTGCTGGCGATCCTCGCGCTGATCGAACCGCAGCGGCGGCTGCTGCGAATCGGCCTGGCGCTGTACGCGCTTGCGCTCGTCGGCTCCTACGTGGTGCCGAGCGCGGTCGGCGGCAACGTCGACCGCCTCGGCGCACTGACGGCCGGGCCGGTCGCGGCGCTGGCGCTCGCGTGCGCTTCGCGCGGGCGCCGCCGCGCGCTGCTCGTGCTGGCGCCGTTCCTGCTGTACTGGCAGGTGAACGCACCGGTCGCGGACTTCGCCTCGACGGTCTCCAACCCGTCGCTCGACGCCTCCTTCTACGCACCCCTGATCGGTGAGCTGCGCACGCTCGGCGTCGGCTACGGCGCGCGCCCGGCGCGGATCGAGGTCGTAGCCACAGCGGACCACTGGGAGGCGCGCTTCGTCGCTCCCGTGGTGATGCTCGCGCGCGGCTGGGAGCGCCAGCTCGACGTCTACCGCAACGGCCTGTTCTACGAATCATCGACGGCGCTGACGCCTGCCAGCTACCGCGCGTGGCTGTCGCAGAACGCGATCTCCTACGTCGCGCTGCCCGACGCGCCGCTCGACTACTCCGCACGCGCGGAGGCGCGTCTGTTGACGGTGGCGCGTCCGGGCTACCTGCGCGAAGTCTGGCGCTCGGCTCACTGGCGACTGTTCGCGGTGTTGGGCGCGAGCCCGCTCGCGCAGGCGCCGGCGGTGCTCGAGAGCGCGAGCAGCGACTCGCTGAACGTGTACGCGCCGCGGCCCGGCGCCTACACGCTGCGCGTGCACTTCACGCCCTACTGGAAGCTCGCGGGCGGCACCGGCTGCGTCAGCCGCGCGCCGGGCGACTGGACGCAGCTGCAGGCACGCCGCCGGGGCACGTTCCACGTCGTGATCGGCTTCTCGCTCGCGCGCGTGTTCGCGCATGGACCGCGCTGCACGTGAGCCGCGGGATGCCTCCGCGCGAGCATCGTCTAGGCTTTCCGTCGATGGTCGCCCGCGCTCGTCTGCTGCAGGCGCGCCTCTTGCCGCACGGTTGGCTCGATGTGCTCCGGCAGGTCACACTCTTCGGAGCTGCCTACCTTGCGTATCGCATCGTACGTGCGGCAGTCGAGGCAGACGCGAACACCGCGTTCCAGCACGCGCTCCAGGTGATCTCGCTGGAGCGCACGCTGCACGTGTTCGTCGAGCCCTCGATCCAGGCGTGGGCGTCCGGGAGCCACTTCCTGATGGTCCTGTCGAGCTACCTGTACGTGAACGCACAGACGAGCGTGACGGTCGCTGCGCTCGTCTACCTGTACCTGCGCCACAACCGCAACTTCTACTTCGTGCGCAACATGTTCATGGTCGCGATGGCGATCGCGCTGCTCGGCTACGTCGTGTTTCCGACGGCGCCGCCGCGCTTCCTCCCCGAATGGGGTTTCAACGACAGCGTCGCGGACCTCACCGGCGTTCACGTATCGCACACCAGCGCCGCGATGACCGCGCTTGTCAACCCCTACGCGGCGGTGCCCTCGATGCACGTCGCGTTCGCGCTGATGATCGGTTGGCCGCTCGCGCGCCTGGTGCGCTGGCGCGTGCTTCGCGTCCTGTGGCTGCTGTACCCCTTCCTGATGGCCTTTGTGATCGTGGTGACGGCCAACCACTTCATCATCGACGCAGTGCTCGGCGCGTTGACCGCCGCCGCGTCTGCGTACGCCGCGGCCTGGCTCGCGCGGGCGCGGCCAAACGCTTGGCGCTTCTCGACCGTCCCCGGCGCGCGATTGACCGCGAGCGGGTAGCGCGCTCGAGCAGCATGGCACCGCCCAGGCAACACACCCCGTCGCCACGCACCCGGCGCGCCACGGCCCGTTCGACGGGGCGTCGCGCGCGCGCGCCGATCGGAGCGGGAGCTCGACGCGAGCTCGTTCGCAACCGCCTGATCGAGTCGCGCCTGACGCCCAACACGATCTCGCTCACCGGCTTCGTGTTGAACGTGATCGCCGCCGTGCTCGTATGGGAAGGGCTGTTCTTCCTCGGCGGCGTGGCGTTCGTCGTCGGCTCGATCATGGACACGCTCGACGGCCGCTACTCGCGCATGTCCGGCAAGGGCACCCCCTTCGGTGCGTTCCTCGACTCGACGCTCGACCGCATCGAGGAGGGAATCGTGCTGACGGCGGTCGCGGGCTACTTCGCGCTGCAAGCCAACCGGGTCGCGGCGGCTGCCGTCGTGGTCGCGGTGCTGGCGTCGCTGATGGTCAGCTACACGCGCGCTCGCGCCGAGGCGCTGGGCGTCGAGTGCAAGGTCGGCATCGCGACGCGCCCCGTGCGCGTGGTGATCCTGGCGATCGGCCTGATCTTCGCCCGCGGCGCCTCGCTCGGCGACTTCGAGCTGTTGCAGCCGGCCGTGTACGTGCTCGCGGTGCTCAGCGTCGTGACCGTCGTGCAGCGCATCTGGCACGTGCGTCGCGAGCTGTCGGTGTGACCTTCGCGGCCCTGCGGAGTAGTCTCCTGCGACGTGGGCGGACGGGATCCAATCTCCCCGTGACCGTCCCACCTGAGCAGCAGGGAAGCCCACGCGGCTCCCTCGATCGGGCGCTCGCCCCCCGCGAAAAGGACATGTAACTCGTGATCAAGGAGCACAGCAACGGCCGCGCCGCCAGCTTCGGCGCCGCCTCAACCAACGGCGCCGCGCGCTACCAGTCTGAGAAGGTGCGCGTCGCGATCGTCGGCGTCGGAAACTGCGCCTCGTCATTCGTGCAGGGCGTTCACTACTACCGCGACGCCGACCCCGCCAAGCGCGTGCCGGGACTCATGCACGTCGACCTCGGCGGCTACCACGTCCGCGACATCGAGTTCACCGCCGCGTTCGACATCGACTCCGCGAAGGTCGGAAAGGACCTCGGCGAAGCGATCTGGGCCGGCCAGAACAACACGATCAAGTTCGCCAAGGGCGCGCACGCGGTGCCGAAGAAGCTCGGCGTGCGGGTGCACCGCGGGATGACGCACGACGGCCTCGGCAAGTACCTCAAGGAGAAGATCACCAAGGCCCCCGGCGAGACCGCCGACATCGTCAAGATCCTCAAGGACACCCACACCGACGTCGTCGTCTCCTATCTGCCCGTCGGCTCCGAGGACGCCACCAAGTGGTACGTCGAGCAGGTGCTCGAGGCCGGCTGCGGCTTCGTCAACTGCATTCCCGTGTTCATCGCCCGCGAGGACTACTGGGACAAGCGCTTCAAAAAGGCGGGGCTGCCGATCGTCGGCGACGACATCAAGTCGCAGGTCGGAGCGACGATCGTGCACCGCACGCTCGCGCGCCTGTTCGCCGAGCGCGGCGTCGAGATCGAGCGCACGTCGCAGCTGAACGTCGGCGGCAACATGGACTTCTACAACATGCTCGAGCGCGAGCGCTTGGAGTCGAAGAAGATCTCCAAGACGAACGCCGTGACCTCGATCATGGATCACGAGCTGCCGAAGGAGGACATCCACGTCGGACCGTCCGACTACGTGCCGTGGCTGACCGACCGCAAGTGGGCGCACATCCGCGTCGAGGGACAGGCGTTCGGGGACGTGCCGCTCAACCTCGAGCTGAAGCTCGAGGTGTGGGACTCGCCGAACTCGGCGGGCATCGTCATCGACGCTGCGCGCTGCTGCAAGCTCGCGCTCAACCACGGCGTCAGCGGGCAGCTCGACGGACCGTCCTCCTACCTGATGAAGTCGCCGCACAACCAGCGCCCGGACGAGCAGGCGCGCACCGACACCGAGGCGTTCATCGCGAGATACGCAGGACGCCCGGGCACGCGCGCGAAAGGCGCCCGCACCCCGCGCAGCACCCCGAGCCGCGCGCAGGCGAAAGCGCCTGCGAAGCGAGCGCCGGCCGCCCGTCGCGCGTCCTAGCTCGCGCCCGCTTATCCTGCGTGCGTGCCCTCGCCCAGCTTCGCGATAGCCCACGTCACGCCGTACCCGTGGGAGGCGGAGGGCAACGAGGTCAACCGGCACGTGGAGCGCGTCGCGACGGAGCTCTCGCGGCGCGGGCACCGCGTGCTGGTGCTCGCGCCGTCGCGCTCGCAGGAGCGGGTGCGCGCGTCGCGTAAGGCGCTGCGCGCGGCACGCGCGGGAGCAAAGGGCGCGAGCGCGCTGCTCGACGGCACCGACGAGGGGACGCCACGCGTGATCGCGGTCGGGGAGGTGCTCGACTTTCGCGCCTCCACGCGCGCCGGCGACGGCAGCCGCCGACCGTCGGCGCTGCCGATCGACGTCGCGCGCACGATCGAGGAACTGATGAGCACCGTGCAGCTGGACTTCGTCCACGTCCACGAGCCCTTCGCGCCGAGCACCTCGAACGCCGCGCTGCGCCACTCGCGGGCGCTGAACGTCGGCTCGTTTCACGCCTCCACCGAGCGCCTGCTCTCGACGCTCGTGGCTCGCCGCTTCGTCGAGAGCTTCTTCGGCCGCCTCGACGCGCGCACCGCGAGCCTGCCGGAGACAGCTGAGCTGATGGCACATCACTTCCCCGGCGACTACCGCCTGGTGCGCGACGAGGACGGCGCCGCGAACGAGCTCGAGCAGATCTACCTCCAACTGGCCGCCAGGCGCCATCCCGCCGACGGCGACCCCGAGCTCGCGCAGCGGATCTCGGCACGGCCGCTGATCGACGTCGACCTGCACATGCACACCGACCACTCCTATGACTGCGCCACCCCGGTCGAGGTGCTGCTCGCGAGCGCGCGCGAGCAGGGTCTGGGCGCGATCGCGGTGACCGACCACAACGAGATCTCCGGGGCGCTCGAGGCGCGAGAGCAGGCGGACTCGGCAGGCGTGAAGGTGATCGTCGGCGAGGAGGTCAAGACGGCGGGCGAGGGCGAGGTGATCGGCCTGTTCATCGAGGAGAAGATCCCTCGTGGCCTGAGCCTGCGCGAGACGGTCGCCGAGATCCGCCGCCAGGGCGGCGTCGTGTACGTGCCGCATCCGTTCGACCGCATGCACTCGGTACCGGACTACGAGCACCTGCTGGAGATCCTCGACGAGGTCGACGCGATCGAGGTGTTCAACCCGAGAGTGGCGATCGGCGCGTTCAACGAAGAGGCCGGCCGCTTCGCCGCCAAGTACCGCATCCCGGCGGGCGCCGGCTCGGACTCCCACGTCGCCCAGGGCCTCGGCTCGGTGCGGATCCAGATGCGCGATTTCGACGGGCCGGTCGAGTTCATGCAGTCGTTGCGCGAAGCGCAGATCCTGACGCGACCATCCTCGCTGCTGTACGTGCAGGCGCTGAAGTTCCTGCAGACGCGCGCAACCCCGCGCTCGGCGCGACGCGCGAGCAAGGAACGGCGTCTGCGGCGCCTGAATCGGTCCCACGGCGGCGGGGGAGGAGCTAGCTGAGCGCGCTCGCCGCGCAACTACTGATGCACCGTCAAGGACAAGACGACGCCTCGTCAAATCCCTCGGGGTCGATGCCCGTGACCGATGACGAGATCCGCGAGAAGTACCTGGAGCGCGCCATCCGCGAGCTGAACACGCTCACGCGCGAGCTGCAGGCGTGCCCGCACTGTCCGCGCGGCAACCTGATGCCGGTGCTCGGCTCCGGCCACCCGCAGGCGGACATCATGCTGCTGAAGTACTCGGCCCTGCCCTCCGAGACCGAGGAGGGCGTCGCCTTCTACGGGCGCGCCGGCGGCGCGCTGATGAAGTCGCTGAAGCGCCTGTCGATCGATCCGCTGACGGTCTACGGCACGCTGTGCGTGAAGTGTCCGCTGAGCGACGCTTCGCTGGCCGACTTCGCGTGCGTCTCGCGGGTGGTCGAGGAGATCGCGATCGTGCAGCCGAAGATCGTCGTCGTGATGGGAGCCGACGCGCTGGCGGCGCTCGGCGAGATGGAGATTCCGCTGGCGCGCGAGCTGCACCACGACGTCGGCGTGATTCAGCAGCTGACGCCCACGATCGACGCGCTGTACGTGCCCAGCATCGACGACTCGCTCGACGAGCAGGACGCCAAGCGCGCCTTCTGGGCGGCGTTTCGCGTACTCGGCGACTGGCACGCGGCCCAGCCGCCCTACTGAAGTCCTACGGAGCAGCTACATCGTCAGCACGACCTTGCCGAGCTTGCCGCCGGCGGCGAAGTGCTCGTAGGCCGCCGCGGCCCGCTCGAGCGGGAACGTCTCGGCGATCGGAACGCGCAGCGCACCTGCGTCGAACAGCGGCAGCAACTCGTGTTCGAGCCGGCGCGCAGCGAGCGCTTTCTGCTCGAGCGGACGCGCCCGCAACGTCGAGCCGTGGATGCGCGCGCGCTTGCCCATCAGCGCCAGCAGGTTCAGCTCGGCCTTGGCTCCGGCGGAGACGCCGATGACCGTGATGCGTCCTTGAGTCGCGAGCGCCTGGAGGTTCTCCGGCATGTTCGGCCCGCCGACGAGCTCGAGGATCACGTCGAACGGGCCGTGCTCGGCAAACGCCTCGCACGGGATCACATCGGCGCCGAGCGCTTGCACCTGCGGGCGCAGCTCCTCGCTGCGCACGCTCGCGGTCACGCGCGCGCCGACGGCGCGTGCCAGCTGGATCGCCGCCGTGCCGACGCCGCCGGCGGCGCCGTGAACGAGCAAGCGCTCGCCCGAGCACAGCTCGGCCTGCACGAGCAGCGCGTCGTGCGCGGTGACGAACACCTCCGGCAGCCCGCCCGCGGCGATCCAGCCCAAGCTGTCGGGGACCGGCATCAGCTGGCGCTCGTGCACCGTCGCGAGCTCCGCCTGGCCGCCACCGCCGACGACCGCCATCACGCGCTCGCCCACCTCGAACCGTGCGGCCTTCGGTCCCAGCGCCGCGACCTCGCCCGCGAGCTCCATGCCGGGGATGTCCTGCGGCGAGCCGGGCGGGGCCGGGTAAAGACCGCGTCGCTGCATCATGTCGCCCCCGTTCAACCCCGCCGCGTGGACGCGCACGAGCACTTCTTCGCCCTGCGCGATCGGATCGGCGTGCTCCTCGATCACGACCTCCTGCTCACGGATGGTGGCGGCGCGCACCGGGGAAGCCTATGTTCAAACGCCCGCTTCCTGCGGCGAGGTGCAGAAGGCACATCGGCGTGCCTCGCGGGGGATCTCGCTCAGGCACTCGCTGCACGGCCGCGTTTCGGACTCCGTGTCCAAGCCCGTCTTGCGACGCGCCATCAACGCGTTGATCGGCCTGACCACGAAGAAGCCAGGTCGACAACGTTTCCGCGAAGCAGAAATGCCTTGAAGTCCTTTGCCATCCGGTCCCCCAATCTCGAAGTCAGCGCCAGCGCGCCGGATCTTCGCAGCCAGCCACGACGGGCCCCTACGCGCGCTCGAGCAGCGCGACGCACTCGATGTGGTGCGTCTGCGGGAACATGTCCACGGGCGTAACCTCACGCAGCACCCAGCCGGCGTCGACGAGCTCGGCGGCGTTCGGCGCGAGCGTGGTGGGATTGCACGAGACGTAAACGATGCGTTTCGGCGAGGCGTCGATGATGCGGCGCACGACCTTCTTCGAGAGTCCCGCGCGCGGCGGGTCGACGACGAGCACGTCCGGGCGCCCCGCCCGCTCGAGCAGCTCCGGCAGCGCGGTGCGCGCGTCGCCGGCGAAGAAGTGAGCGTTGGTGACCTCGTTGCGCTGCGCGCCCGCGATCGCGTCCGCGACCGCCGGCTCCACCAGCTCGACGCCCCACAGCTCGCCCGCACGCGGCGCCAGCGTCAGCGCGATCGTGCCGATCCCCGAGTACAGGTCGTACACGCGCTCCCAGCCCTCCAGCGCCGCGTACTCGCTCACGATTCCGTACAGCAGCTCCGCCATCTCTGTGTTCGTCTGGAAGAACGCCTCCGCGGAGATGCGCAGCTCGAGCTGACCCAGCCGCTCCGGCAGCTCGCTCTCACCCCACACGAGCTCGGTCTCGCCGCCGGCCGTCGTCTCGGCCAGGCTGCGCGAGCGCGTCCACAGCACGCCCGACAGGCTCTCGCCCAGAGCCTCGCTGAGCGCCGCCGCGAACTCGCCCGCCTCCAGCTCGCCGTCGGTTGTCACGAGCCGCACCTGCAGCTTTCCCGTATGTCGGCCTTCGCGCACCACCAGGTTGCGCAGGCGCGCCCGCCCGTCGGGCGCCGCCGCCACCCGCTCGTCGCGCTCGCGACGCGCGCCTGGCTCCACGCGCTCCCCGCGCGCGCCGCGACTGCGCTCCCACGCACCGAGGCCCTCCGCACGGCACCAGCTCAGCGCCGCGACCCGAGCGAGGTTTCCGCGCTCGGATGCCAGCAGGCAGTCCTCGATCGGCGTCACCTGGTTGCCGCCGGCGGGCGCGTGAAAGCCACACACCAGCTCGCCGCCACCCGCGCCATCGACGCCGCCGCTGCCGCTGCCGCTGCCGCTGCCGCCGAACGAGTACTCGAGCTTGTTGCGGTAGCGCCACTGCGCCAGCGCCGGCACGATCTCACGCAGCTCGAAGCCGTCGAGCCGGCCGATCCGCCGCAACGCCTCATCGACCTGGGCCCGCTTGATCTCCAGCTGGCGCTCGTAGGGGATCACCTGCCACGGCACGCCCGGATGCGCGGCCGTCGGCGGGATCCGCTCGGGGCTCGGCTCGAGCACCTCCAGCGTGCGTGCGTGCGCGTAGCTGCGCTTGCGCTTGTGCACCACCGCGCGGACGCGATCGCCGGGGATCGCGCCCGCCACGAACACTACGTAGCCGCCATCACCCAGACGCGCGACGCCCTCGCCGCCGAACGCCAGCGACTCAATCGTCAGCTCCAGCTCGTCGCCGCGTTGCGGACGGGAAGTGGCCGGCGCGGGGCTCGCGACGGCCGGCGCGGGGTGCTCAGTGTCGGTGTCCGTGTCTCTCATCGCGAGGAATGTGCGCCAACGTATTTACGTGTCCGACGTCGTGTAACTACGAACGCACACCTTCCATAAAAAGTCATACAAACACCACGCACCGGTCAGCCTGACGCCGGCGCGACGAGCATCTCCAGCAGCGCCTTCTGCGCGTGCCTGCGATTCTCCGCCTGGTCCCAGATGCGCTGGCGCTGGCCGTACAGCACCTCCGCGGAGATCTCCTCGCCGGGGTGCGCAGGCAGATCGTGCATCGCGAACGCCCCCGCCGCGGCGGCGTCCAGCAGCGCGTCATCGACGCGGTAGTCCGCGAGGTCCCGGCGGCGCTCCGCCGCGGTGCTCTCATCGCCCATGCTCACCCACACGTCGGTATAGACCGCAGCCGCGCCCTGCACCGCCTCGCGCGGGTCCGTGTGGTGCGTGACCGTGCCGCGCGCGCCGACCGGCAGCCCGAGGTCCTGCTCCAGCGCGTAGCCCGGCGGTGAGGCCAGCGCGACGTCCAGTCCCGCTAGCGCTCCCAGCACCGCGAGCGAGCGAGCGACGTTGTTGCCGTCGCCCACGTACGCGACGCGCAGCCCGTCGAGCTGCCCGCACGCCTCTCGCAGCGTCAGCAGGTCGGCGAGCACCTGGCAGGGGTGGTGGCGCGCGCTCAACATGTTCACGACCGGCACGTCGCTGAACGCGGCCAGCTCTTCGAGGACCGCCTCGGCGCCCGTGCGCATCCCGACCGCCGCCACGTGCCGTGACAGCACCAGCGCTGTGTCGCGCGGCGCCTCCCCGCGCGAGAGCTGCAGCTCATCCGCCCGCAGCACCAGCGCGTGGCCGCCGAGCTCGTCGATGCCCACCTCAAACGACACGCGGGTCCGCGTCGAGGGCTTCTCGAAGATCAACGCCACGCTGCGCCCCGCCAGCGCCTGCGACGAACGCGGCGCGCGCTTGAGCTCGAGCGCGCGCGCCAGCAGCGCGTCCAGCTCCGGCGCCGTCAGCTCCGTACCGGTGATGAAATGGCGTGGCGTCATCGAGTCGGCCAGTGTAGGCGCTGGTGACGCAAGTCTGGGACGACCGGTGACGGCGGACGCGCCCGTGTGCGATCGTCACCCTCGTCATCCGACCCACAACAACCGTCAAGAGAGGATCGCCGAGGATGAGAGCCAGCATCGCCGCCGCCTGCGCTTGCATGGCGCTGTTGCTCGCCGCGGGCTGCGGATCGTCGAACAAGCCCGCCGCCGGCAGCAGCACGAGCGCAGGCACGAGCTCGGGCGCGAGCGCAGCGCAAGCCGCCACGACCGGCGGCGGCGCGTCGATCAAGGTCGACACCACACCCAAGTTCGCCTCGCCATCCAAGTCCGCGCCTGTGCAGAGCGGGCTCGTGCAGATCGCCTACCGCAACATCTCGATCGAGCCCGACACCGTCAGGGTCAAGGTCGGCAGCACGATCAGGTGGACCAACTACGACTCCGTGCAGGCACAACGTCGTCAGCGTCAGCGGGCCGCAGAGGTTCGCGTCCAAGAACTTCGGCGAAGGCGGCAGCTTCGAGGTCAAGCTGACCAAGCCGGGCGTCATCCACTACGAGTGCTCGCTCTACCCCGTCACCATGAACGGGACGATCGAAGTGGTCAGCTGAACTCGGGCAGTCCCCGCTCCGGCGTCGACGCCGTCGCGTAGTTGCGGCGCGGGATCCGCCCGGCGCCGCGCGCGAGACGCCCCGCCACCACCGCGGCGCGCATCGCGCGGGCCATCGCCACGGGATCCCGCGCCCGCGCGATCGCCGACGCGGCCATCACGGCGTCGCAGCCGAGCTCCATCGCGAGCGCCGCGTCGGAGGCCGTGCCGATGCCCGCGTCGAGCACCACCGGAATGTCCACCGCCTCGCGGATCAGCGCGATGTTGTAGGGGTTGCGGATCCCCATGCCGCTGCCGATCGGCGAGCCCAGCGGCATCACCGCGGCACAGCCCAGATCGGCGAGCCGGCGTGCCAGCACCGGGTCATCGGTCGTGTACGGGAGCACCACGAAGCCCTCGTCGATCAGCTCCTCGGCAGCGCGCAGCAGCTCGGGTGCGTCCGGCAGCAGCGTGTCCTCGTCGCCGATCACCTCCAGCTTGATCCAATCCGTCGCAAACGCCTCGCGCGCCAGCCGCGCCGTGATCACCGCATCGCGCGCCGTGTGACAACCGGCCGTGTTCGGTAGCAGCCTGCACGCCCGCCTGCGCGAGCACGTTCAGCAGCGAGGACCCGCCGGCCCGTGCCGGGGTTGCGTCGACTCGCCGCAGCGCCACCGTCACCAGCTCGCAGTCGCTGACCGCGATCGCCTCCGCGAGCAGCTCGAGCGACGCGAACCCGCCCGTGCCGAGCAGCAGCCGCGAGCGCATCCGTCGACCGGCGATCGTCAGCGCGTCCTCGCCGGCCTCCGGGGCGGTCGTCGCGAACGTGCTCACAGCCTCCTGCATGCCCGCATCATCCTCCCTGCATCGCCGTCAGCACCTCGACGCGCGCGTCCTGTGCCAGCACGAACGATCTCCATCTGGCCCGCGGGACGACCTCGCCGTCGACCGCCACCGCGACGCCGCGTCCGTCCGCGTCGAGTCCCAGTGCCCAGCAGCAGCTCTGCGAGCGTCTCGCCGGCGCGCAACTCTGAGCGCTCGCCGTTGAGCACGATCACGACGCCACCGCCACCGCCACCGCCACCGTCGTCGAGCGCGAAGCGCTCGGGCGCGCACGCCGGCAGGAGCCCGTCGAGCTGGTGCTCGCCCGCGAGCACGCCGAGCACGAGCTCGGCGGTCAGCGGCGCGAGCAGAATGCCGTTGCGGTAGTGCCCGGTCGCCCAGATCAGGCCGTCCACCGCGGCCGGCCCGATCGCGGGCGCGTTGTCGGGCGTGCCAGGGCGCAGGCCCACCGACAGCTCCTCGATCTCGAGCTCGCTGACACCCGGCACCAGCTCGTGGGCGTCGCGCAGCAGCTCGTACACGCCGCCGGCCGTCGCGCGACAGCTCGAAGCCGCGCTCCTCGACGGTCGCGCCGAGCACGTAGCGGCCGTCCGCCGCGGGGCACCAGGTAGCCGCCTCGAAAACGCACAACTCTGCGCAGCAGGCCCGGTCCCGCCGGGTCGCGCAGCCGCAGGATCTGACCCTTGACGGGACGCACCGGCACGCGCGCCGCAGCCGGCACACCGTCGATCTGCCCGCTCCACGCGACCCGCGGCGAGCACCACGTGCGCGGCGGACACGCGCTCGCCGTCGGCAAGCGTCACGCCCGTGACGCGTCCGCGTTCCCGGCTCCGTCGAGCTCGACGCGCGCGACCGGCGCACGCGCGCGCAGCTGCACGCCGCTGGACTCGCAGGCGCGCGCGCAGCGCGTCGAGCACCACACGAGGATCGACCGAGTGGTCGTCGGGTGCTTCCAACGCCAGACGCATCGTCGGCGCCAGCGCGGGCTCGCGCTCGCGCGCCTCGCTCGGGCGCAGGCGTGCCGCCGCGCAGGCCGAGCGACTGGCGGAACGCGAGCTGGCGCTCGAGCTCGCGCGCCTCGTCCTCGTCGCGGGCGAGCAGCAGCGTGCCGCTGCGCATCAACCCCACATCGACGCCGGTACACGCCTCGAGCTCGGAGGCGAACGTCGGCCACAGCTGCGCAGAGCGCAGTCCGAGCTCCAGCAGGCGCCGCCCTGCCTCGCCCGAACTCCACCTCCACCACCGGCGCGAGCATGCCGGCGGCGACGCGTGAGGTCCCCTGCCCGGGCGCGTCGCGCTCGAGCACCGTCACCGACATCCCGCGCTCGCGCGCACGCCACGCGACGCGCCAGTCCGATGATGCCGCCGCCGACGATCGCGACGTCAACTCGCTGGCTCGTCGGACATGCTGATGATGCTAGCCCGCGCCCGCTCTCGCGTCAGCGCGAGCGCCACCACACTGCGGCCACATGGCGCGGCGCATGGCAGACTCCCTCCATGCAAACCGACGCTGACGCCGCGCAGCCGCCCCGCTCCGCCCGTCGCGAGCGCCTCGCCGCCGCGCGCCTGTACATGGTCTGTGGCGCCGATCCCGACGGCAGCGAGCTGCCGACGCTGCTGCGGGCCGCGATCGCCGGCGGCGTCGAGATCGTGCAGCTGCGCGAGAAGCACCTCCCCGACGAGGAGCTCGCATCGGTCGCGATCGCGACGCGAATCCTGTGCGAGCAGCTCGGGGCGCTGCTGATCGTCAACGACCGACCGTGGGTCGCGCGCGAGGCCGGCGCCGACGGGGTGCACGTCGGCCAGGACGACATGCCGGTCGCCGAGCTCCGCGAGCTGGTCGGCCCCGAGATGCTGATCGGGCTCTCCACGCACGCGCCGGAGGAGATCGACGCGCGTCGACGCGAGCGTCGTCGACTACATCGGCGTCGGTCCCGTCCACGCAGACGCCCACCAAGCCCGGCCGGCCGGCCGTCGGCGCTCGAGCTGGTTCGCTACGCCGCAGCCCACGCGCCGGTGCCGTTCTTCGCGATCGGCGGTCTCGACGCGAGCAACCTCGCCGCAGGCGCTCGACGCCGGGCGCCACAGCGCGTCTGCGTGCTGCGCGCGATCGCCGCCGCCGCGGACCCGCAGCGAGCGGCGCAGCGCGCTGCGCGAGCTGCTGGACGCGCGCCTCGGAGGCGAATCATGAGCAGCGCGCGCGACGAGCAGGCGCGCGCGGCGCTCGAGCCGCTCGGGCCGCGACGAGCGTCCACCGGCGCTGCTGGTCGCGGTCGGCCGTCGCGCGGACTGCTGGCGGTCGCGGTGATCGTCGGCGCGCCTCACCATCCACGACCTCTCCAGCCACGGCGGCTCGCTGCCGGGCGCGATCTTCCTGGCGGCGCGTCCTCGCCGCGCTCGCGCTCGGGCATGTACCGCCGGCGCTACTGGGCGGTGCTCGGCTTCGAGGCGCTGCTCGCCTTCCAGATCATCGTCACCTCGCTCGCGCTGATCGTCGCCTCGACGCTCGCTCGCGGCCGGCGAGTGCGTGCTCGCGCATCGGCCTCGGGGGCTGGCTGTTCTGGAAGCTCGTTCGCGTCATGGGACGCATCCAGGCGGGCGAACAGCAGCGGCTTCGATAGGCTCAGCGCCCGATGGCTGAGAGCTCCTACGACTGCATCGTGATCGGCTCCGGACCGGGCGGCTACGTCGCCGCGATCCGCGCCGCGCAGCTCGGGCAGAGGACCGCCGTGGTCGAGCGCGACAAGCTCGGCGGGCGCTGCCTGAACTACGCGTGCATCCCCGCCAAGGCGGTGCTGCGCTCGGCGGACCTGCTGTCGGAGATACGCGAGGCCGAGGAGTTCGGCCTGCAGGTGAGCGGCGTCGAGGTCGACTACCCGGCGGTGCAGGCGCGCCGCGAGAAGGTCGTCTCGACGCTCACCTCCGGTGTGGGCGGACTGTTCAAGAAAGACGGCATCGACGTGATCGAGGGCGATCGCGCGCGCTGACGGCCGACGGCGACGTGCTGGTCGACGCGTTCGACTCCGAGCCGGTGGAAATCGCCGCGGGCGGCGTCGATCCTCGCGACCGGCTCGATCCCGCGGCCGATCCCGGGCGTGGAGTTCGGCGGGCGCGTGATCGGCACCGAGGAGGCGTGGGCGCTGCCAGAGGTGCCCGCGCGCCTGGCGGTCGTCGGCGCGGGCGCATCCGGCGCAGAGATCGCCTCGGCGTTCGCGCGGCTCGGCAGCGAGGTGCTGCTGCTGGAGGCGCTCGAGCGCCTGCTGCCGACCGAGGACGCCGACATCTCGCGCCTGGTCGAGCGAGGCCTCAAGCGCCAGGGGATCGGCGTGCACACGAGTACGCCTGTCGCGGACGTGACCGGCGGGCGAGACCGGCGTCAGCTTCTCCTACGGCGCGGAGTCCACCGAGGTCGACTATCTGGTGATCTGCGCCGGGCGCGGCGCGGACGTCGACGGGCTCGGGCCTGGCGGAGGCCGGCGTCGAGCTCGACGAGCGTGGCCTCGTGCAGGTGGACGGCGCGATGCGCACCACCCGCGCGGGCGTGTACGCGATCGGCGACCTCGTGCACGGACCGGCGCTCGCGCACAAGGCCTCCGACGAGGGCATCATCGCCGTCGAGACGCTCGCCGGCCGCGACACGCACCCGATCGCCTACATCGACATCCCGCGCGCGACCTTCTGCACGCCCAACGTCGGCTCCTTCGGCCTCACCGAGGCACAGGCGCGCGAGCAGGGCTACGACGTGGTCGTCGGCAAGGTGCCCTACGGCGCGGTCGGCGGCGGCACCGTCTACGGCGACCGCACCGGCCTCGTCAAGGTGGTCGGCGAGAGCAAGTACGGCGAGCTGCTCGGCGGGCACATCGTCGGCGCCCGCGCCACCGAGCTGATCCAAGAGCTCGTCAACGTGCGCGCGCTCGAGGGCGGCTTCCCGGAGCTCGCGCGCATCATCCACGGTCACCCCACGCTGTCGGAGGCCGTGATGGAAGCCGGCCGCGCCGCCGACGGCTGGCTGATCCACGGCTGAGGGCGGCCGTTCCGCGGCGTCAGGCGCCACCCGCGATGCTCGACGTGCCACCGGCACGCCTGCGCTCGCGTGCGTCGCCTGCCATCCACGGACCGACCGCCCTTCGGGAGAGCACTAACCTCGGCGGATGCCCACCTCGGCGGCTTTCTACTTCGACCTTGCGAGCCCACAGGCTTACCTCGCCGCCGAGCGCATCCTGCACGTTTTGCCCGAGCCCGCCGAGTGGCGCCCCGTGCTCGCCGCGGCGCAGAACGACGTCACCCGCTCGCGGATCGAGGGCCGGGCGCAGGAGCTAGACCTGCAGCCCGTCCGCTGGCCCGAGCCGTTCCCGTTCGACAGCTCGCTGGCGATGCGCGTGGCGACGTACGCGGCGTCGATCGGGCGCACGGTGCCGTTCGCGCAGGCGGCGTTCCGCCAGGCGTTCGCCGGCGGACACTCGCTGGCGAACCCCGACTTCGTGCTGATCGCGGCGGCCGCGTGCGAGATGCACCCGGCGGCGGTGTTGCGCGCAGCGGAGCTGCGCTCGACCGCCGAGCGCCTCGCGGCCACCAGCGCCGAGGCGGCACGCGCAGGCGTGACCGATGTGCCGGCGGTGGTCGTCGGCGAGTACAAGTTCGCCGGCGAAGATGCGCTGGAACGGGCGGCGGCGCACATCCGCGGCGAGCACGAGCGCAGCGAGGCCGGCGCGGCGGCTGAGACGTCGGGTGGAGCGGCGTGAAGGCCAACCACGCGTACCGTCTGATCGTGACGCGCGGCGGGTTGACGCCGGCGCCGCTGGCGGACCCCGCGCGCGTGGACCACATCGAGGTGGTCGAGGTCGACAGCGGCGAAGTGGTGCTGTTCTGGGATCGTCCGCCGCAGTCCGCGTCGAAACTCGCTCGCGCGCTGCGCGCAGACCTCGCGCAGCTGCAGGCGGACGAGTTCATGGCGCGCTGGAGTACCGTGGAGCACTGATGCCGAGTCCGTCGCCCGAGCCGCCCGCGCAGAGCCTGCCCGAGCCTGAGCGCGCACGCGAGTGGCTCGAGACGATGACGCTGATCCGGCGCTTCGAGGAACGCGCCGGCGAGATGTACGCGCGGGCAAAGGTCGGCGGCTTTCTGCACCTGTCGATCGGCGAGGAGGCGACGATCGTGGGCAGCGCGCGGGCACTGCGCGACGACGACTACCTGATCTCGACGTACCGCTCGCACGGCCACGCGCTCGTGCGCGGCACGCCGCCCGAGAACGTGATGGCGGAGCTGTTCGGACGCGTCGACGGCTGCTCGGGCGGCCGCGGCGGCTCGATGCACATGTTCGACCTGGCGCGGCGCTTCATGGGCGGCTACGGGATCGTCGGCGGCAACCTGCCGATCGCGGCGGGCATCGCGCTGGCGAGCGACTACGAGGACAGCGACGCGGTGACGCTGTGCACGTTCGGCGACGGCGCCTCCAATCAGGGGACGTTCGGCGAGACGCTCAACATCGCCGCGCTGTGGAAGCTGCCGGTGGTGTTCATGGTCACCAACAACCAGTTCGGCATGGGCACCGCGCTGCGGCGCCACTCCGCGGTGACGGACCTGCGGCGCAAGGGCGAGAGCCTGGGGGTCCCGGGCATGCGCTGCGACGGCATGGACGTGCTCGACACGCACGCGGTTCTCGCGGAGGCGGTTCGACACGTGCGCGAGGAGCGCCAGCCGGTGCTCGTCGAGGCGATCACGTATCGCTTCCGCGGACACTCGATGGCCGACCCGGAGCAGTACCGCACGAAGGAGGAGGTGGCGCAGCTGGCGCGAGCGCGACCCGCTGCCGGCGTTCGCCGAGCTGCTGGTGCGCGAGGGCGTGATCGAGGAGTCCGAGCGCGAGCGCATCGACGAGCAGGCGATCGCGCGCGTCGACGCGGCGGTGGAGTTCGCCGAGGCCTCGCCGTTCCCGCGCTCCGGAGTCGCTGTATGACGACGTGTACGTGCTCGACCGCGAGGTGCGCGGGTGGTACTCCGTGGCGACGACCGACGGCGCCGCGGATCGATCGCCGGAGGCAGCGCGTGACGACGCGCAGCAGGCTGTCAACGACGAGATCCCGCAACAGCTGACCGATGCGCTGGCCGCCGGCGAAGAAGGCCGCGAAACGCCGGGCCTCGACCGCCCCGCTACGGCGGCGAACGCGGACGCCGCCGCGGGCGCGGACTGATGGCCGAGATGCGCTACCGCGAGGCGCTGAACGCGGCGCTGCGCGAGGAGCTCGCGCGCGACGAGCGCGTGGTGCTGATGGGCGAGGACATCGGCGTGTTCGGCGGCGCGTTCAAGGTCACCGACGGCCTGCTCGAGGAGTTCGGCGAGCGCCGCGTGCGCGACACGCCGATCTCGGAGAACACGATCGTCGGCGTCGGCGTCGGCGCTGCGATGACGGGCCTGCGTCCGGTGGTCGAGCTGATGACGATCAACTTCGCGCTGCTGGCGTTCGACCAGATCGTCAACCACGCTGCGCACATCCACTACATGTTCGGCGGGCAGGCGCGGGTGCCGCTGGTCGTGCGCATGCCGCAGGGCGCCGGCCACCAGCTCGGGCCGACGCACTCGCACTGCCTGGAGGCGCTGTTCCTGCACGTTCCCGGCCTGCTCGTGGCGGTGCCGGCGACCGCCGCCGACGCGAAGGGCCTCTTGAAGAGCGCGATCCGCGACGAGAACCCGGTGATCTTCATCGAGCACGAGTCGCTGTACGGCGTGCGCGGCGAGGTGCCGGACGACGACGAGCACCTCGTGGGCTTCGGGCAGGCGCGCGTCGCGCGCGAGGGCTCGGACGTGACGCTGGTCGGCATCTCGCGCATGGCGCTGACGGCGGAACGCGCCGCGGAGACGCTCGCCGCGGAGCACGACGTGCAGGCCGAGGTGATCGACCCGCGCACGCTGCGCCCGCTCGACCTCGACACGATCCTCGCGTCGGTGCGCAAGACCAATCGCTGCGTGATCGTCGAGGAGGGCTGGCCGCACGGCGGCGTCGGCGCGAACCTGGCGGCGCTGATCGGCGAACAGGCCTTCGACGACCTCGACGCGCCGGTCGCAGCGCGTGACCGGGGCGGACGTGCCGATGCCGTACTCCAAGCCGCTCGAGGACCTTGCGTACCCGCACGAGCCGCAGATCGCGGCGGCGGTGCTGACGACGCTGAACCGCACCTCGGCGCCGACAGTGGCGGGTGCCTAGATGGCCGAGATCGTGATGCCGCGGCTGTCGGACACGATGGAGGAGGGCACGATCCTGCGCTGGCTGAAGGGCGACGGCGAGCACGTGACGCGTGGCGAGGAGCTGGTCGAGATCGAGACCGACAAGGCGACGATGATCTACGAGTCCGATCAGGCGGGCGCTCTGCAGATCGTCGCCGACGCGGGCGCCACGCTGGCGGTCGGCGAGGTGATCGCGCGCGTCGGCATGGCCGCGGGCGAGAGTGATGAAGGGCCGGCCTCTGGCGGGCCGGCGAGCGAGCGACCCGGCGCGCCGACACCTGCGGCAAGCGCCACGCCGGAGCCCGTGGCGGCGTCGCAGGCGCAACCCAACGGCGCCGGCGCAGCCGCAGGCGAGCGGATCAAAGCCTCGCCGCTGGCGAGGCGAATCGCCGGGGAGAGCGGCATCGATCTGCGCGGACTCACGGGCAGCGGCCCCGGCGGGCGGATCGTCAAGGCGGACGTGCTGGCGCCCGGCGCGTCCGCCGAGGCTGCTGCTGCACCTGCTCGAGCCGGCGCCGGCGCACAGGCCGGCGCGGATGCGCCGAGTGCGACGACTGCCAAGGGCGAGACGACGACCGTCGAGCTGTCGCGCACGCAGCAGACGATCGCGCGCAGGATGGCGGAGTCGAAGGCGACGATCCCGGAGTTCGCGCTGTTGATCGACGTCGACATGGAGGAGTGCGTGAGGCTGCGTGCGGAGCTGAAGCAGATCTCGCGCGGCGACACGGACAAGGCGCCGACGTACAACGACATGGTGGTCAAGGCGGCGGCGCTCGCGCTACGCGAGCACCCCACTGCTAACGGCAGCTATCGCGACGGGCTGCTGCAGCTGCACTCGCGCGTCAACGTGGGAGTCGCGGTGGCGGCCGAGAACACGCTGGTCGTGCCGACGGTGTTCGACGCCGACGAGAAGTCACTCGGAGAGATCGCGCGTGAGACGCACACGCTTGCCGAGCGCGCGCGTGCCGGCACGATCACGCCACCGGAGCTCGGCGGCGGCACCTTCACCGTATCCAACCTCGGGATGTACGGCGTGCGCAGCTTCACCGCGATCATCAACCCGCCGCAGGCTGGAATCCTGTCGGTCGGAGCGTTGAGCCCGCGCGCGTCTGTGCATGACGGGCAGCTCGCCGCACGCAATATGCTCACCCTGACGCTCGCGTGTGACCACCGCATTCTCTACGGTGCCGAAGCCGCGGAGCTCCTCGCCCGGATTCGCGAGCTGCTGGAGCGCCCGTCGGCGCTCACGTTGTAACACGGTCTATTTCAGGTGATACGTTCCGTCGAGATGGAGGCAGCCACGGGTGCGAAGTCCGTTCTCCGGCGTTACGTGCCACGACGACTGCTTGCGGAGGGCGATGCGCTGCGCCGCCTGGGGTTCGGCGGGTATCTGCGCAGCAGATGGCGCCGGCGCGCGATGCGCGGCACACCTGAATATCACGCCAACGAGCCGTTTGACATCGGTGCCCCGGTTCCGATCGTCCTACACGCCTCGAGCTTGAACGCGGTCAAGTCACACTTGGTGGACCGCGGCGAGGGGACGCGGGAGCTGGACGCCTTCAAGCGGCTGGCGCCCGGCCACTCGAGTTTTTTGGACATCGGCGCCGCCGCCGGCATCTTCGCCGCGGCGTTCTGCGCCCTGACCGACAAGCGGGCGTATGCGTTCGAGCCCTCACCCAGCATGTACGAACGTCTGACCGCCTTGATCGACATGAACCCCTCGTTCGAGATCGAGCCGTTCCAACTCGCTTTCAGCTCGGCGGCCGGCACCCAGCCGATGCACTCAACGGGCACCCAGTTTCGCGGTGTCAGCGCCGTCGAGGCGGCCGCTACGACGGTCGGCGTCGAGGCGTTGGACGCCTTCGTGGCCGCCCACCAGCTGACGCCGGACTTCGTCAAGCTCGACGTCGAGGGCATGGAGCTGGAGGTGCTGCGAGGGGGAGCTCAGACGTTCCGCGGCTCGGTCGACGCGATCATGCTCGAGCTCCATCCGCGGATCTTGATGGGCGGCGCGAGCGTCTCCGATGTTCAGGAGCTGCTCCACGAGCTCGGCTTCGCGCTCTTCACGCTCGACTTCGAGCCGATCGCGGATCTGGCGCGCCACGCGGCGGGACGCCGCGGCCTGCCACCACGGGCGGCGAACATAGTCTGCAAAAGGGCGCGCGGGTCGGCGGTGCCGGGCTGATCGGAGGAGCTGCCGTGCCGAGGCCCCGACGGCGATGCCCGGTTTCGGCGCAGCGACAGCGTAAACCGCAGCGAGGACGTTCGAGCCCGAGCCCGACGAGCCGACGAAGCGGCCTGGGTCGGCACGAGCCCGTCCCAGGCGATCAGCAGCCAGGGGAGGGCATCGGGAGGGAGCGAACCTGGCTCGCTTCTCCATATACACGTAATGGCCGGTTGCCCGCCAAGCGTTACACCTACCCTGGAAAGTCGCCGCACATAGAGCCCCGGCGCTAGGCTGAGTGCAGCAGATGAACGTCGCCGATCGATTGCCCGATGAGCTATGGGTGTGCCACCTGGGCCTTGTGGCGTACCGCGACGCACTTGCCGTCCAGGAGCAGATCCGCGCGCGGCGCCTGGCCGGCGAGCTGCCAGACATGCTGCTGCTGCTCGAGCATTCGCCCGTTTACACGCGCGGGCGGCGCTCCGCTGCCGAGGACCTGCCGCTGGGCGAGAGCTGCTACCGCGCCAAAGGCATCGAACTGGTCGACGTCGATCGCGGCGGGCGGCTCACCTACCACTCCCCCGGACAGCTCATCGGCTACCCGATCATGCGCATCGACGACATCCACCGCTATCTGCGCACGATGGAAGACGCGATCATCGACGCGCTCGGCGGCGCCGGCGTGCACGCGCGTTCGCGCCACAACGAGGGCATCAACTACACCGGCGTGTGGGTGCAGGACCGCAAGATCGCCTCGATCGGCGTGCACGTCTCGCGCGGTGTCACCACGCACGGCTTCGCGGTCAACGTCTGCAACGACCTCGAGCCGTTCTCGTGGGTGGTGGCCTGCGGGCTGCCGGACGTCGCCATGACCTCCATCGCGCAGGAGACCCTCGGCGCCGGCGACGGAGTCCGGTGCTTTCGCAGGCGCGTCGCGCACGCCTTCGCGCTGGCCCACGGCAGGCGTCAGCGTCCAGTCTCGCCCGCACGGCTCGGCATCGACACAGCGAACGCCGCCAGGCAAGCTACCGAGCGAGCCCCCACCAAAACGACCGCCTCGGCGGCCGCTGCGGCAGTGCCGGCGTGAGCGCGACCAGATCCCGCTCCAACCCCGGCGGCATGGACGTGCTCGAGGTGCTCGGCTCCGACGTGCGGCCGTTGCGCGAGCGCAAGCCGCCGTGGTTCAAGGTGCCGCCGCCAGGCGGGCAGCGCTACCGCGAGCTGACCGAGCTGATCCGCTCGGAGAACCTGCACACCGTCTGCCAGGAGGCCGCCTGCCCGAACGTCGGCGAGTGCTGGGAGCGCGGCACCGCCACGTTCATGATCCTCGGCGACACCTGCACCCGGCGCTGCGGCTTCTGCAACGTCAAGACCGGCAAGCCGACCTGGAACGATCCGCTCGAGCCGGCGCGCGTCGCGCGCTCGATCGCGCGAATGGGGCTGCGCCACGCCGTGATCACGTCGGTCGACCGCGACGATCTGCCCGACAAGGGCGCCTCCGCGTTCGTCGGCGTCATCCGTCAGGTCCGCCGTCAGGCGCCCGGCTGCCAGATCGAGGTGCTCACGCCCGACTTCCAGGGCCAGGAGATGCCGCTCGCCAAGGTCATCGCGGAGCGCCCCGACGTGTTCAACCACAACGTCGAGGTCGTCCCGCGCCTGTATCCCGTCGCCCGTCGCGGCTCCCAGTTCGCGCGCTCGTGCCGCGTGCTGCGCCTCGCGCACGAGCTCGGCGAAGGCGACGTCGTGACCAAGTCGGGGCTGATGGTCGGTCTCGGCGAGACGCACGACGAGCTGGTCGAGGCGTTTGCCGCGCTGCGCGGGCACCGCGTGCAGGTGCTCACCGTCGGGCAGTACCTGCGGCCCTCCGAGCGCCACCTGCCGGTCGTGCGCTACTGGCACCCCGACGAGTTCGCCGCGCTGGAGGCGGCCGCATACGAGCTCGGCTTCGATCACGTCGCCGCCGGCCCGCTCGTGCGCTCCTCATACCACGCCGACCAGCACGTGCCGCAAGGGCTAGCCGGTGTGGGGCCGGTGGCGGCCGGGGCGTAGCCGCGCCAGCCCTGGCCGGCGAGGCTAAGCTCGCCCGATATTCCACCTCGAAGAGAACATCCCGCTCTTGCGATTTCCGATCGCGCCGCCGACGCTGGCGCTGTACTGGCGACGATGACGCAGTCCACGAGACGACGCTGCGCATGACCCGTCTGGTCGTGTTCGGCGCGCTGCTGTTCTTCATCGCCGGCCTCGCGTTCCTGACCGTCGCCACGATCATCGAGGAAGGCCTCACCGTGGGCACAGTGGTCTCCGTGCTCGTCGTCGCGCTGCTCTCGATCGGCATCGTCGGCGCGGTCGTCGGGGCGCTGCGCAATCCTCCTCGAGGATGAGCATCTCGCCGTTCCTCACGCCCGGGCACAGCCGCAACCGCCGCGCGCACGCCGCCAGGCGCCGGCGCCGACGCCGGATCGCGCTCGGCGCGCTCGCGCTCGCGGTGCTCGCCGCGCTGCTCGTGAAGATGGATTTTGCGAGCGGCTCAGGCGGACGCAAGCACCCGCATGCCCAGGCGAGCGCCCGCGTCCACGCGACGTCGCGCTCTGCTCCCGCCCGGGCGCTGTCGCCCGCAGGCCTGCCGCTGGCCCGGCCGGCGCTCGCGCTCAGCGGGATCGCCTCGCCGCGACTGGATCCCGTCCACGTCACGTTCGCGCACCCGCCACGCGCCGCGCTGCTGTTCAACCTCTCCAGCGGCCGCGTCCTCTGGCAGCGCAACGCCTATGCGCGCGTGCCGATCGCGAGCCTCACCAAGATGATGACCGCGCTGCTGACCGTGGAGTCAGCCCCGCCGGACGCGCCCGTGCGGATCACGCGCCAGGCAGTCGACATGCCCGGCTCGAAGCTCGGCGTGCTGCCGCTCGGGCACCACGTGCGCCTCGAGAGCCTGCTCTACGGGCTGCTGCTGCCGTCCGGCAACGACGCCGCGGTCGCGCTCGCCCAGCACGTCGCCGGCAGCGTCAAGAGCTTCGTCGCACGCATGAATCTGCAAGCCGCCCAGCTCGGACTCGGCTGCACGCGCTTCTCATCGCCGTCCGGCTACTACAACGCCCACAACTTCTCCTGCGCCGCCGACCTCGCCGTGCTCGCGCACGTCGACATGCAGCAGCCGCGAATCGCGAGCGTCGTCAAGACCTACTCCGCCGTGCTGCCCTTCCCGATCAAGGGCGGCAAGCTCTACCTCTACAACAACAACCCGCTGCTGATCTACAAGTACCCGGGCGTCACCGGCATGAAGACGGGACAGACGGAAGCCGCCGGGCGCTGCCTCGTCGCGACGGCCGAGCGCCATGGCGTGCGCCTCGGCGTGATCGTGCTCAACTCCAACGCTCCCGGCACGCAGGCTCGCCAGCTGCTCGACCGCGGCTTCGAGGACGTCTACCACCAACCGGTCGTGTCCGAGGCGCCGTTTCCGCCCGGGGCCTGAGCCTCGCCGCGATAGCCATGGTTATACAGCGGTTGTGATTGGACACCGGCAACCCCGGAGGTGTACCGTTGCAGGTCCGCTAGATTGACTGGTCAGTCAGCCAAAGGAGACGCTGTGGATCTCGACGACACACCCGAGCAGGCCGCATACCGCGCGCAGGTGCGCAGCTGGCTCGACGAGCACAAGGGCGAAGCCCCGATCCTGCAAGGCGCCGGCGCGCTCGAGGACGAGGATCAGATCGTCGCCGCGCGGCGTCTCTGGCAGGGCAAGCTCGCCGAGGGTGGGCTCGCGGGCGTCACCTGGCCGAAGGAGTACGGCGGCCAGGGGCTCGGCCCGATCGAGCAGGTGATCTGCAACCAGGAGATCGGGCGGGCGAAAGTGCCCGGCATCCTCGACGCGATCGGTGTCGGCATGCTCGGGCCGACGATCATCGCGCACGGCTCGGAGGAGCAGAAGTCGCGCTATCTCGGGCCGATGCTCCATGGCGACGAGGTGTGGTGTCAGCTGTTCTCCGAGCCCGCCGCGGGCTCCGACCTCGCCGCGGTGCAGACACGTGCGCGCCAGCAGGATGACGGCACGTGGCGTCTGTCCGGACAGAAGGTGTGGACGACCAACGCGCAGTTCGCCGCCTATGGCCTGCTGCTCGCGCGCACCGACGCCGACGTCCCCAAGCACAAGGGCCTGACGATGTTCGTCGTACCGATCGACGCCGAGGGCGTGACCGTGCGCGGCCTGCGTCAGATCTCCGGCGAGGCCGAGTTCAACGAGGTGTTCTTCGATGACGTCGCGCTCGAGGAGGGCGCCGTCGTCGGCGGCGTCGGCAACGGCTGGGGCACCGGCCTGACGACGCTGATGTTCGAGCGCGTCACGATCGGCCTCGGCAGCGAGGGCATGGGCTACAACTCCACCCGCTTTGCCGGCGCCATCGCGCGCGATGAGCACGCACGCCGTGACCCCGAGGTGCGCCACCGTCTCGGCGAGATCGCAAGCGAACTGCTGGCCGTCAGGTTCACCGGCTACCGCACGCTCACGGCGCTGCAGAAAGGCCAGATCCCCGGCCCGGAGGCGGGGCTCGCAAAGGTCACGATCGTCAGCGGCGCGATCAAGGCGGGGGATCTGATCGCCGACGTGATCGGCCCCGACGCGCTGTCCGAGGACAGCGAGTGGGCGTACATGATCTCGTTCCTGCCAGGCCTGAAGTCAGCCGGCGGCACCGAAGAGATCCTGCAAGCAACACAGTCGGCGAGCGCGTCCTCGGGCTGCCGCCCGAGCCGCGTCTGGACAAGGGCATCCCATTCTCAGAGCTGCGCTCCAAGGAAGGAGCAGCGGCATGAACCTCGCACTCTCAGACGAGCAGGTGTTCCTGCGCGAGGCCGCCCGCGGCGCGCTCTCGCGCTTCAAGACGCTGCAGGCCGCGCGCGAGGCGCTCGACGGCGACGAGAATGCTCTGCCCGACCTGTGGCCCACCGCCAGAGAGGCCGGCTGGCCCGGTCTGCTGATCGACGAAGCCAACGGCGGCGCCGGACTGGACGCCTTCGACGCGATGCTCGTGCTGGGCGAGTGCGGGCGCGTGCTCGCCGGCATCCCGCTGCTCGGGCACCTGCCCGCGACCGCGATCCTCGGCGACGCCCCCAACGCGGTCGAGTCCTTGCCCGACCTCGCCACCGGCGAGCGCCGGGCTGCGTATCTGCCCGCGCAGCCGCCCAGCGAGCTCGAACAGCGCTGGAGTGCCGACCCCGCGAGCGGCGCCGCGCGCGCCGAGCTGGCGAGCGTCGGGGCGCCGGGCGAGGATGGCCGCGCAACGGTCACCGGCAGCTTTGCGTTCGTGCCCGACGCCCCCGGCGCCGACACGCTCGTCGGCGTCGCGTTGCGCGACGGACAGCCCGTCGGCGTCGCGATCGAGACCGGCGCGCCGGGCGTCAGCATTGAGCCGACGCGCCGCTACGACGCGACCCGCTCGCTCGGGCACGTCACGCTCGAAGAACGCTCCCGCGCTGGTACTCGACGGCCCCGAAGAGTCGCTCGTCGCCGCGTGGTATCTCGCGCAGGCGCTGATCGCCGCAGAGTCGCTCGGCAGCGTCGAAACCGCGCTCGAGGTGTCCGTCGCATACGCCAAGGAGCGCTTTACCTTCGGTCGCGCGATCGGCTCCTATCAGGCCGTCAAGCACGCACTCACCGAGGTTCTGCGTCAGCTCGAGAACGGGCGCTCGCTGCTCTACTACGCCGGCTGGGCGCGCAACGGCGGGCCCGGGGAGTTCGCACTCGCCGCGAGCGCCGCGCGCTCGGTCGGCGGTCGCGCGCTCGACGAGGCCGCGCGCACGATGATCTCAGTCCACGGTGGCATCGGCGCCACCTGGGAGCACGACGCGCCGCTCTACTTCCGCCGCGCGCAGCTGTCGCGACGGCTGCTCGGTGGCACCGGCCAGGCAACCGACAGGGTCGCCGGCGAGCTGATCGCGCAGGCCGCCTGAGCGGGCGGGCGGGGCTATTGCTCCGTTCGACGCCCGGAAGCCTCCGCCTTTGGAGGCTTGTGGACGGCTTTGGCGGCACCGGCTTCGCTGGCTTCCAGCGCCGCGAGCACCGGCGCGCCATATGCGGCGTCCACCGCTTGCACCATCCCGGCTTCGACCCCGCAGTTGATGCAGAAGCCGTGCTGGGACCAGCCGATCGCCCGCGCCAGCACCTCGTCGGCGTAGCTGACACCGGTGGCGTCGTGACCGTAGTAGTCATACGCGGCATCCCACGCTGCTTCATCCAGCGCATATGCGGCGCCGTCGGCGGAGAGCAGGTGCGCAGCGGCCATGATCGAGTCGAAGTCGTCGTAGATCGACGGGTGCGTCGGCGGTCATGTGGTCGTAGTGCGCGGGGCGTTTCCCGTACTGGTAGGAGTCGCTGACGAGGTCCCACGTGGTGACGCGACCGTTGGTCACGTTGAACTGCATCGGGCCGCCGCAGCAGCGCGCGAAGTTCAGGCCGTGATAGATGCCGGGCGCGGTCGAGAACGCGCTCTCCTGCCTGTGGATCGAGGCCAGCAGCAGCCAGTTGACGCCGAAGGTGCTCTGCGCGGTCGCGTAGATCGGATAGAAGCCTTCCATCCAGCGCTTGGAGATGTGAGCCTGCGGCGCGTCGAGCAGGCTGCGCGCGGCGCCGCGCTGCTGCGCGACCGACGGGTGCGCGACGATTGGCGCATGAACGCCGGTGCTCTTGGCTGCGGCCGGGGCGCTCACAGCCCCGACACTCGCCGGCGCCGGCGTGGCCGCCGAGACGAGCACGGGCGGAGGCGCGACTGAGCTCATGCCGCCGAGCGACTCCGGTGAGGACCAGCACCAGCACCGTCACCCCGAGCACGGCGACCGTGCACGCGAGCAGCCACGCGCGCCGTTCCGACGGCGGCGCCGGCGGATCGGCGAATCGCATGCCCGGGCACAGCCTCTCATCCTAGCCGGGCGCCGCGCCGATCATGCAGGTAGCGGGTTAGCACTCACATGCGCATGCCAACGCTATGTCCAGCCGCATTCGCGGTCGCCGCCTGCCTCGCCGCGCAAATCGCGGCGCCCGCGCTGGCATCCCCGGCCGTGAAGGCGGCCGTGCCCGCGCCCGCGCTGAGCGCCCCTCAACAGACCGACCTCGCCCTCGCGCAGGCCGGCGTCGCAGCGGCCAGACAGCACTGGTGGGATCCTAAGCGCGGCTGGTATGACGCGCGGCTGGACGACCACGAACGCTATCCGCTGGCCACGATCTGGGACAGCGTGCCGCTGTTCGAGTCGCTCGACGCGATCGCGATCGCGCAGCCGACCGCCGCCAACCGGCACGCCGTCGCGAGCTTCGCGGCGGGAGCAGAGCGCTACCTCAACCGCGGCCTACGCCCCGTTTCCGGCTACTCCCCCTACCCCGGCGACCGCGAAGCCGATACCGAGACGTGGTTCGACGACAACGGCTGGTGGGGGGTGGCGTTCGTCAACGCCTACCGCGCGACCGGCGCCCGCCGCTATCTGACGGACGCCGAACGGGCGCTCCGCTACGTCGCCGCCGCGGGCTGGGCTCGCACCGGGGGCGGCATCTGGTGGAACACCGAGCACCCGTACAAGTCCGGTCGCGGCGCTGGCCGCGGACAGCCTGCTCGCGACGCTCGCTCTACCAGAGCGATCGCTCGGCGTTCGCCCTCGCGCAGGCGCGGAAGTTCATCGCGTGGGCCAACGCCGGCGGCTTCAGCAGCGCCGAAGGCCTGTACGTCGACAGCAGCGTCAGCACGACGCCGATCGACTACATCGAGGCACCGCTGATCTACGCGCAGGCGCTGCTGTGCCATCTCACCGGCACAGCCGCCGAATGTGAACGCGCCAGGCAGCTGCAGATCGCCGCGCTGCAGCGCTTCGGCTACCTGCTCGACTTCTCACCTCAGTACGACGCGATCTACCTGCAGTGGATGCTCGCGCTGTACTCGCTCGAAGGCGACAAGACGCTGTATCTGCTCGCGGCTGACAACGCGCGCGACGCGCAGACGCGCGCGGCCGACGGCGAGGGGCTGTACCTGCTCTCCTGGAGCGGCGAAACGCTGCCGGCCTTCGACGCACAGCCGGGCATGCTGCAGACGCAGGCCGCCACCACCAGCCTGTTCGCCTGGCTCGCCGTCTATCCGCCGCCGGCATGAGCGGCGTCGCCTCGTTGGCCCTGCTCGCCGTCTCGGTCGCCCTCACGGGCTGCGGAGCTACGCACGCTGACTCGCCGACCGCCGTGCTCGCCGACGCGCAGCCGCGCAGCTCGAGCGAACACAAGAGCTGCCCTGCAGCGGTGCTCGCCACTCGCGCCAGCGTCCTCGAACGCGTGTATCTCGAGGGCGTCCACAGCGAACGCGTCGACAGCGCCGAGTACCTCATCGAGCACTCCTCCGCGCTGCGCGCCGCCGTGGAAGACGCCAACAGGCCCGCCGCGCGCGCCGCCACCCAGGCGCTGCTGGCAACCGGGCATCTGACCGATCTCGCCATCACGCGCGCCGGTAAGCCGTTCATCGCCGTCGGGACTCCCGCGCTGGCGCCCGTGCAGGGAACGTTGACGGGCGCGCGCGGAACCGTCATCGCGAGCTACGTCACGAGCGTCTGGTCGGACAACGGCTTCCTGTCGGAGTCGGGCGGGGTCAGCCAGGGCGTCATCGCGCTGCGAACCGCCAACGGAGCCAGCCTCGGCGGCTCCCCCTCGCTCGGCTCCCATCCGCTGCCGAATGAAGGCGCCTTGACGCTGAAAGGCGTCGCGTACAGCTACACGTCGTTCCCGGCGCAGGCGTATCCGTCGGGCGCGCTGCGGGTGTATCTGCTGATCCCGACGAGCGCGACCTCTCCGCTCTGCGGACGTACAGCGCAGGACACCACCGTCAACACGCTGCGACGTGTCGCCGAACTGATCTACGCCGGCGAGACGGACGGCCGCGCCACGCGCGCGCAGGTGCGGCGGGTGCAGAGCAACCGGCCGCTGCTGGAAGCTGTCGCCCGCCGTGAACCTGCCGCGGTCGAACGCGCGATCCACGCGCTGCTCAACCATCACATCGTGCGGCTGCGGGTGAGCGCCGGCGGGCAGCTGCTGTCCGACGTCGGCGGCCCCTATGTGCTCGGCCCTGTGAGCGCGCCGCTACGGCTCGGCGGTCACGCGATCGGGAGCTTCGTGCTCTCGATCCAGGACGACGAAGGCTATCTGCGCCTGACCCGACGCCTCGCCGGGCTCGACGTGCTGATGTACATGAACCTCCGCTCCGGCCCGCCGCAGCTCGTCAAGGACAGCCTCGGGCCGATCCCCGGACCCCGCTCGCAAGCGTGCCCGCCAGCGGCGCCTACCGCTATCGGGGGCGTAGCTTCCGCGTGTTCACCGTGCACGCCACGGCGTTCCCATCGGGGCCGCTGACGATCCGCGTGCTCGTCCCGATTCCCTATCCGGGTGCCTGAGTCGCGACGCTAGGCGGGCGTGAGCGTCTGCTGCTTCTCGCGCAGCGATTGCATCAGCTGCTCGAAGGACGCGGCGAATTTCTCGACTCCCTCGCGCTCGAGCGTCTCGGTGACGTCGTCGTAGTCGACGCCTGCGCGCGCGAGCTGCTCGAGCACCGCCTTCGCGCCTCGTCCAGCTCTCGCTGCAGTCGAGGCTCGGGCTTGCCGTGGTCCTGATAGGCCATGATCGTCTCCTCGGGCATCGTGTTGACGGTGTCCGAGCCGATCAGCTCCTCGACGTACAGCGTGTCGGGGTACGCGGGGTTCTTGGTCGAGGTCGAAGCCCACAGCACGCGCTGGGGCGTGGCGCCCTTGCCGAGCGAGGTACTCCCAGCGCGGGCCGCTGAACGCCTCGAGGTAGTGCGCGTAGGCGAGCTTCGCGTTGGCGACCGCGAGCTTGCCGTGCAGCTCCTCGTGGCGCTCCGACCTCCTCCAGGCGCCTGTCCGCCTCGGTGTCGATGCGCGACACGAAGAAGCTCGCCACCGAGGCGACCTTGCGAGGGTCGCCGCCCTCGGCGACGAGCCGCTCGATGCCGCGGATGTAGGACTCGGCGACCTCGGCGTAGCGACGCAGCGAGAAGATCAGCGTGACGTTGATCGAGCGGCCCTTGGCGATCGACGTCCTCGATCGCGGCGAGGCCGGGCTTCGTCGCGGGGATCTTCACCATCAGGTTGGGGCGATCGACGCTTTCGTGGATGCGCATCGCCTCGCGGAAGGTCTGCGAGCGTGTCGTAGGCCAGTCGCGGATCGACCTCCAGCGAGACGTAGCCGTCGCGGCCGCTGCCGCCGTCCCAGATCGGCGCGGAACACGTCGCACGCGTCGCGGATGTCCTGTTCGGCCAGCGTCCAGAAGATCGCCTCCACGTCCGGCGGCTGCGTGCGGTCCTGATCGATCAGCTCGTTGATCTGCTCGTCGTAGGCGTTTCCGGAGGTCATCGCCTTCTCGAAGATCGACGGGTTCGAGGTGGCGCCGACGACGGAGTTCGTCGTCGATCAGCTCCTGCAGGTGACCGCCGCGAATCGACTCACGCGAGAGGAAGTCCACCCACACGCTCTGGCCGAGAGCTGAGAGACGCTGCAGGGGCGTAGATGTGTCGGAGGGCATCGTGTCTCCTTGTCGGGTAGCGCGTCGCTGTTTCAATAGCGCGTCAGTGTTTCGATTCAAGCAGAGCGCTCGCGCGCGCGAGGATGTTCTCGGAGCTGAAGCCCAGCTCCTCGAGCACCGTCGTGCCCGGCGCGGATGCGCCGAAGCGGTCGAGGCCGAGGACGTCGCCGTCGAGCCCCACCCACTTCCACCAGCTGATGCTCGCTCCCGGCTCGACCGCCAGGCGCGTCCGTGACCGACGGCGGCAGCACCTCGTCGCGGTAGTCCTGCGTCTGCGCTTCGAACAGCTCGACGCACGGCATCGACACGACGCGCACGATTGCGCCCCTGCTCGGCGAGCGCACGCCCTGCCTGCAGCGTCGGCGCCACCTCGGACCCGGTCGCGATCAGCACGATCTCCGGGAGCGTGTCGGCGCCGGTGGAGCCCGCCGCGGCGGCTGAGTCCCACAGCACATAGCCGCCGTGCTCGAGCCCCTGTGCCGGGGCCACCTCGCTGCGGTCGAGCACCGGCATGTTCTGTCGCGAGAGCAGCAGCGCGACGGGCCCGTCCTCGCGTTCGAGCGCCACGCGCCACGCGACGGTCGTCTCGTTCGGCGTCGCCGGGGCGGATCACCCACAGGTGCGGGATCGCGCGCAGCGCCGCGTAGTGCTCGACCGGCTGGTGCGTCGGACCGTCCTCGCCGAGGCCGACCGAGTCGTGCGTCCACACCCACACGACCGGCAGGCCCATCAGCGCTGACAGGCGCACCGCGCCGCGCATGTAGTCGGAGAACGTCAGGAACGTCGAGCCGTAAGGTTTGACGATCCCGCCGTGCGCGCACGCGCCGTTGACGATCGCGCCCATCGCGTGCTCGCGGATCCCGAACGGCACGTTGCGTCCGGCGTGCACCTTCGAGAACTCACCGCGCGCCCTCGAACACGGTCTTGGTCGACTCCACCAGGTCGGCCGCGCCGCCGATCATCGTCGGCGCGAATTCCGCGAAGGCCGCCATCGCCTTCTGGCCGGCCGAGCGCGTCGCGAGTCTCCTCCCCGGCCTCGAACTCGGGCAGCGCCTCGCGCCAGCCGTCGCGCATGCGCCCGGCCCACGCTTCGATCCCACTCCGCCGCCATCTTCGGGAAAGTCCTCGCGCCACGCCTCGAAGCGCCCCGTCCACGCCCGCCTGCGCGGCGGCGCCCCGCTCGCGCAGCGACATGTGCTCGTACACGCGCTCGTCAACCCAGAACGAGCGATCGGGGTCGAAGCCCATGACTTCCTTGGTCGCCCGCACCTCGTCTTCGCCGAGCGGCGAGCCGTGCGCCTTGGCCGTGTCGACGGCGTGCGGCGCCGGGTAGGCGATGTGCGAGCGGATCGCGATGAACGACGGGCGCTCGAGCTTCATCGCGCGCCGCCGCGAGCGCCGCTTCGAGCGCGTCGAGGTCCTCTGAGTCCTCGACGCGCTGGACGTGCCAGCCCTCGGCCTGCATGCGCCGCGTGTGGTTCTCGCCGTCGAACGAGAGCGACGTCGTGCCGTCGATCGTGATGTGGTTGTCGTCGTAGCAGACGACAAGCTTGCCGAGGCGAAGTTCCCCGCGATCGAAGCGGCTTCCTGGCTGATGCCCTCCATCATGTCGCCGTCCGAGCAGATCGCGTACACGTGGTGATCGACCGGCTCGTGTCCGGGGCGGTTGAAGCGGTCCGCCAGAAAGCGCTCCGCGATCGCCATCCCGACCGCGTTGGCGAAGCCCTGTCCGAGCGGCCCCGTCGTGATCTCGATACCCGGCGTGTGACCGCGCTCGGGGTGCCCCGGCGTACGCGAGCCCCACTGGCGAAACTGTTCCAGGTCCTCGAGACCGAGGTCGTAGCCGCACAGATGCAGCAGCGAGTACTGCAACACGCACGCGTGTCCGGCGCTCAGCACGAAGCGGTCGCGGTCCGGCCACTCGGTGTCCTGCGGGTTGACGTGCAGGAAGCGCTGGTAGATCGTGTACCCGAGCGGCGCCAGCGCCATCGCCGTGCCTGGATGCCCGGCGTTCGCCTTCTGCACGGCGTCCATCGACAGCGCCCGGATCGTGTCGATCGACAGCCTGCGGATCTCAGCATCCTCACGCGCTGCGGCGCCCGGAGGAGTGCCCGCTTGGCTTGACGTCGCCATCGCAGTCGATCCTACCCCGATCCGGCCCGCTAGAGTCGCAAGATCGTGAACGAGCAATTCTGCGACGTCGGCCGTGGCATAACCCTGTGCTATGAGAGCTTCGGTTCGCGGTCGGATCCGACGTCGCTGCTGATCATGGGCCTCGGCACACAGATGGTCGCCTGGCCGGAGGACTTCTGCAGCGAGCTCGCCGCGCGTGGCCTGCACGTGGTGCGCTTCGACAACCGCGACATCGGGCGCTCGACCCATCTGCAGCGGTCGCCCGCCCAGCACCGGCGAGCTGCTGCGGCGCTCCGGCCGCGCCGCCCAGTACACCCTCGCCGACATGTCCGACGACAGCGCCGGGCTGCTGCGCGCGCTCGAGCTGGCGCCGGCACACGTCATTGGCGCCTCGATGGGCGGCATGATCGCGCAGACGCTCGCGGCGCGCCACCCCACGCTCGTGCGCTCGCTCGTCTCGATCATGTCCAACACCGGCAGCCGGCGCAGTGGCCAACCCTCGCTGCGCGTCTATCCGATCTTCCTACGCCGCCCGCCCAGCAGCCGCGAGGCGCTGATCGCGCACACCGAGCGCCTGTTTTCGGTGATCGGCTCCTCCGGCCTGCCGCGTGATGACGAGGACATCCGCGTGCTCGCCGAAACCAGCTACGACCGCGACCACGACCCCGAAGGCTCCGGTCGTCAGCTCGCCGCGATCATCGCGTCCGGCAACCGCACCGCGGAACTGGCACGCATAACGGCCCCCACGCTCGTTATCCACGGCAGCGCCGACCCGCTGGTGGCTCCCTCCGGCGGCCGCGCGACCGCGCGCGCGATCCCCGGCGCCGAGCTGATGATGATCAAGGGCATGGGCCACGACCTGCCGCGCGCCGCCTGGCCCCAGATCATCGACGGGATCGCGACCCATGCACTGCGCGCCGACGGCGCCGCCGATGACGGTGAACCTGTCCCTACCGGCCCGTCCCCCGTGGCGGGCCGGTAGGTAGGGACAGGCACCGCCCCCGCCCTGCTGATCCCTCAGCTCCCCCGTGGCCTGCGGCTGCACGCACGCAGGCCGAGCACCGAGTGCGCCCGCGCGCTGGCGCACCAACAGCCCTGGGACTGCACGCGCACCAGCCAGTGGAGATCGTGTCGACAATGCGACCGCCTGTACGGCCAGCGTCCGTGCAGCGCTCGAAGCATCCGCTGCTCGTGACACGCGAACACTCGCATCTCCATCAGAGCCCTCCCTCCTGCGGCTGGTCTCGCCTCATGCTTGACCCGGATCCCATCGTCCAATCCCCTTCCATCGACCGGCGGGCGCGTCTCCTTCCCAGACATATAAATCAGGTTTTACGCAGCTTGTCAACTGGAGTCTCAAGACTGACAACTGGACGGATAACCGGCGGCATTCCGGTCGTACGTTTCGTCGCTGACAGTGCGAGCAGGCCTCGGCTGTGTTCGCCAAGCCACCCACGAACGACGCACTGCGCAATGCCACAAGCACCCAGCGCGCCGACAGCGTGCGCTTCTGGGAGAGGCGAGAGGTGCGCCCGGCGGGAATCGAACCCGCGGCCTGCGGCTTGAAAGACCGCTGCTGATGCGCCGAGGTGCGTAGATACGGACGACTTGATGTCTTAAACATGGCTTCGATAGAAGCGATCAGGCTGGTTTTGTACCCAAAGCGGTACCCACGGCCGGGGTGGTACCCATGTGGTACCCACGATGTAGACTGATGCCAAGTACCCAAGAGAGACCCCCCGCACGGCCTGCGCTCACCGGGGACATGGACACCAGGGAAGACCAATGCCAGCACCCAACCCCAGCGCCGCAGTCGTCGTCCGCGAGCACGACGATCAGCCGTTCTACGAGGCGAAGTTCATCTACCGATGGGTCGAACAGGATCCTGGAACGGGCAAGCAGGTCAAGCGCCACAAGCAGGTCAAACGCCGGATCGGCCCCGCGTGGCTCGATCGGAACCCCGACACGGGCAAGTGGAACCTCCGCCGCAAAGGGCGCGTGCCTGACGACCACTACGACCAACGAGGTGCCACCGTGCGCGCCGCCGCGATCGTGGCCCACTACGTGGCCGACGCCGGCAACCTGGAGCAAGTCGACCGCGAACGTCGCTCTCGTGGCGTGACATTCCGAGAAGTCGCAGCCGGCTATCTGCGCTGGCTCGCCGACGTGGCCGGCGCCAAGCCCGCGACCTTGCGCGACCACGGTTACGTGCTCGGCGAGCCGGGCGTCCCCTACAAGCGCGGCACCGGCACGACCGATGGACACGTGATGGCTGCCCTCGGCGATCGACCCGCCGCGAGGATCACAACGCGAGAGATAGACGAGCTGCTGGCGACGATCAGCGCCACGGGCGCGGCCCCGCGCACCGTGAACAAGTACCGCTGCGTCATCGCAGCCGCCTTCAGCTACGGCTGCAAGCCGTCGACGTTCGCACTGCCGGCAAACCCCGCCAGGGATGCCGACAAGCGCCGAGAGCCTCACCCGGGAGCGCTCGTGTTCTACACGCCCGAGGAGGTCGAGGCGGTAGCCCGCGCGCTGGAGCAGGGTCGTCATCGCGATCCCTCGCGCCCGGCCGTCAGCGAGCAGGAGCGAGCTGCGCGCAGTGCCGAGGATCGCCAGGACGCCGAGCTGGTCAGGCTCGCTGCCTATGCCGGACTGCGACAGGGTGAGCTGCTGGCACTGCACTGGCGCGACGTGGACTTTGCCGGCTCAGCGCTCACCGTCGCGCGCGCGATGAGCGCGGGCGTGGAAGCCTCGACAAAGTCCGGACGAGTGCGACGCGTGCCGCTGTCCGATCAAGCTGCCGCGGCATTGGATCGCGTCAGTCGCCGCGAGAACTTCGTCAGCCGCGACGACCTGGTGTTCGCAAACACGCATGGACGGACACTCGACGACTCGGCGCTGCGCCGCCGCCACCGTCGCGCTCAGGCTGCCGCTGGCGTCCGCCCTCTACGTTTCCACGACCTGCGCCACACGTTCGGCTCGCTGCTGGCTGTTGCCGGCGTGGATGTAGTGACGATCAAGGCGGCGATGGGTCACAGCGCGCTCGCCACCACCGGGCGCTACTTGCACGCCCGGCCCGCGAGAGAGCAGGCGCAAGTGTTCACCCGGGCGTTTGCTCCCGTCACGCCAGTCGGTGCCGGAGCTGCCACGCCGCAGGACGCCCGCCAAGCTGAGGCCGCGTGAAATCTGCTGTCTCGCGGCGATCACGTGGCGCAGTCGCTATGACCTCTGGAGCAACGAACCTACTACTGGTTATTCCGTCTTAGTTCTGTTTTGCTTCCGTTTCTTGCTACAATAGGAGCATGAGCTTGGCTTACGCAGACGAGGCAATCCGGATCAGGCAGCTCGCTCCATTGACCGAGCGCGACATCGCCCGCGCGACCGGTGCAGGAGTCTCGACGGTCAGCGCGTGGCTTCACCGCACCCGCGCGCCCACCGGCCGTCGGGCAGAACGACTGGTGGAGCTCTCAGCGATCATCGATCGGCTGGCAGCGGTGCTGGAGGCCGACTACGTGCCGGTGTGGCTGAACCGCCCACTCACGGCGCTCGGGCATCGCAAGCCGATCGACGTGCTCGCCGGCGGCGGCTACGAGGAGCTCTCGCGCATGGTTGCCGCGCTCGAATCCCCGACCTTTACGTAGCCCGCCGTGGACGCGCCGCGCGCGACGCGCATGCCGGTGACAGGCACGTGGCTGCGCCACATTCCCGCCGGTAGCGACCCACTGCACCGTCCGCCCACGCCCGCCGACGGGCGCTGGCAACGCGGCGAGACCGTTGAGGGCATCTATCTGGCAGCCGAGGAGGCGACCGTGTGGGCTGAGTGGTACCGGTGGCTCGCAGAGCTCGAGATCGAGCCGCTGCGCGGACTGCCGCGCGAGCTCTGGCGCTACCGGGCAAGCCTGCCCTCGGTCGCGGACCTGACCAGCGCCGAGACGCTCACCAGCCTTGGACTGCCGACCGCCGAGCCGACCAGAGACCAGTGGCCGCTGTTCCAGGATGTCGGCGAGCAACTGCACGACGCCGGCTGCGACGGCCTGCTGTATCACTCGGCTGCGCGCCCGGGTGGGCTGTGCCTGTGCGTGTTCCGTGCCAACGCGACCGCTGCATCGGGACGCCTCGAGCCGCTCGCGCGGGCGCGACGGGTGAACAGGCCGCCGGCACCACCGCGGGGACTGCGGACCTGATCCTCGGCCGACTCAGAGAGGAAGGGATCAGCCTTTACCCGTGCGATTGCCTCCCCCCGTCCTCAGCATCAGGTCTCACCCACGGCACGCCCGATAGCGAAAGTTTGCGCAGCGCTGCGCTGCCGCGACCGATCAGCAGTCGTCACCCCTGAGTCTCAGTCCCGCACCAGCGACGCTTCCACCGGACCTCCCGACAGCACAAAAAGGCAGGACAGACTAGATGCACAAAATCGAGCGGGTCCTTTAAGGGCCCAAATTTGTTGGCCGGTTACGCGCGCTCGCGGTCATTAACCACATGACGACCACAAAACTCACCACCACAAACACGGCCAGCGAGCACACCCCCTGGTACGCCCGCTGAGCCGCCGCCTGAAGATCACATTGCCCGACGCACTCGCGACGCAACTGGACGAGCTGGCGGCGAACGCTGGCGAGCCGGTCGCGCGACTCGCCGGCCAGATGGTCCGCCAAGGTATTGCTGAAGCGGATACCGGCGAGCACGTTCCTGCAGCACACGCTCAGCCGGCGCCTGTCGTACCCGACACATGCAACGAGGACGAGTCTGAGCAGCGAGCATCATGGCTCGAGCCCTACGGCGGAGACCGGGAATGGCGCTCGTGGATGTGGGGCGGGATCGTCGCGCTTCACGGCCGCTACCCCACAGCGCTCGCCGACCTGAAGGACGGCTGGTGGGAGAGCGAAGCGCACGTCGAGACCCTGTGCGCCCTGGTCGTATGGCGCCAGCTGATCGACGACACCTGCCGGGACCCGCGTGAAGAGCTGACCTTCCAAGTCAGCCTCGCAGACTACGGCCACACCCTCCGCCAGGAAGGCGGCAGTGTCACCCGTGCCTGGAGACCCGGTGCCCCGCCAGAGAGGTGGATCCGTTGATCTTGGAACGAGGACAGCCATTCAACACTGATGAGATCCGCAACTCGTGGCCGGTTCGGACCGGTCGAGGTCTGTAACCACGATGGTCCCACCAACCTCACAACTGCAAGAGCCACAGCCAATGAGCTCGACCGTCCGCCGTCCGCTCACCGCCGCAGACGTGATGACAGCAGCTGAGGTCGCCGCCCTGCTGCGCGTACCGCGATCGACCGTGGAGGACTGGGCACGACGAGGGATCGTCCCATCCAAGAAGGTCGGCCGACGACGGCTCTACGTACGGTCGAGAATCGAGGCCCTGCTGCTCGATGAGTGCGGCGAACCCGGCCCTTGAAAGGTCTGCGAAGCACCGCCGGACCGTCCTTGGCCGCGGTCGCCGTTAGGCCGGCCGGATTCGCTCAACGCGGCGCGCGATCGTCTCCCCATCGGAGCGGACAAAATTGTCGAGGCGATCGTGCAAATCCGCGAAGCGCGCACGGTCCTCTTCCGAAGTCAGCTCCTCGACCCGGCGCCACTGAAAGTCGAGCGTGACGTGGAAGGTCGCGTTGAGGCTGGTCAGCATCGCGGCGACATCATCGTTGGGGAGGATGCCGGCCTGGATGTAGCGCAGCCGGAACGCCATGCGCCAGACCGGAGCCATCGTCCAGTAGCCCGCGTCCCGGTGAAATACTCCCTGGTGAACGTCGCTAAGAGGATTGACAGTGCTCTTGTGCGGTTCGATGATCGTGTGCGCGATGCCGGCCCACCTCGGGTGGGATCGCTCGCAGAGCACGGCGTAGATGTCGTTGTCGTCCGGCGGCGGCCATCCAAGTGACGTGAGCCGTTCACGGGCGTGCCGGCGGCTGAAGTCGCGATGCGCTTGGTCAGTCTCAAACCACTGCTGCCCGGCGTGCGAGTCGACCCAGAACAAGTCAGCCAGATCGCAGCACTCGTAGGTCATCCTCGCGGCCCCATAGGCCTGCGGGTAGTAGCCCTTATTGATCAGGAAGCCGATCGCCTGCAGGTCCATGATGGTCCTCCCGCACAGCATCTCGATCGCCGACTCCTGCCAGGTGTCCCGTCTGGACTTAGAGGCGGCTCCCAGCACGGCGTTGAAGAGGCTGCTGATCCGCCCGTAGACCCATTCGAGATAGAGCCGGTTCTGGCTGATGAGTGGCGAGTAGAAGTTCGCCATCTCCTTCTCGCCGTGCTCCCAATCAACCGACTCGTTCCACTTCCCAAGCTCGACGTCAGTCAGAGTCTCGGATAGATTGGCCTCGAACTGTTCACGCGGGCTCCGCTCAGACGAGTCGTCCTGCGGCTCACTGCCGACGTCGGCGTCTCGTTGCATCGCACAAGCATCTCGGACGGAGCGGCGGCCTGCGGCTAGCTTCCGTTCCTCGAGTACGTCCGCAACGAAGGCTTCTCTAAGTCAATGAGCATGTCCGAACTGACCGTTCTCGGCCGGGCCGCGCTGGGGTTGCTCCGACTTTCCCCGAGATCGAGGCGCACCGCAGCCTGCCTGCATCCCGCCGGAGCTTAGCTCGCGCCGACTTGCGACCCGTTAAGTGACGGATGTCACGCTGAATCGTCTCATCTCCGTGCCAGACTGGGCGTGGACGACCAGCCGATCAAGATCGACTCCAACTGGGTCAGGATCGATGTTGAGTCCATCGAGGTAGGCGAGCCTCAATCGGACGGCACGCGGCCACTTCAGGTCCGCTTCTCAAAGGATCGCTACAAGCTCCAGGAGGACGGGAGCGTGCGTGACATTCAGACCAACGATGTCTTCCCGGCCGAGGTCTGGAAGAGCGCGATCAGTCAGATGATCGATGCCGTCGCCAACGGGCCAACTGTCAAGTCGCCTGAACGCCGGGACCTTTACGAGAGGCTTCAAGAGCGCTCGAAGGCAATCGGCTACGCCCTTGAGCACCCCGAGTCGATCGAGCAGCCGCAGTCGCCGGAGAACCCGCTGGCCGATTTGGTCGGCTCTCAGGTCGCGCTTGCCGCCCTGTGCATCGACCTTGTCGGCTCGACCCAACTGCAAGCGAGCAATCCCGATGCCTACGGACGGATAGTCCCGCTCCTGCTACGCGAGCTTGCCGAGATCGTTGGGGACTTCGATGGGGTGATCGTCAACTTCACGGGCGATGGTCTGATCGCTGCCTTCGACGGCCAGGGCACCTCGATCGCTGCCTGTGACGCGGCGGTCCACGCCGCCTCGGTCATGGTCGCAGTTGTCTACACGGCGCTCAACACGCAGCTTGAACGTCACGGCCTGCCCGCCGTGGATATCCGCATCGGAGCCGACGCCAGCGAGGCGTCGGTGCGCGTCGTTGGCAGCGCGGCCTCCCGTACTCAGCCCGACGTGTACGGGATGGCCCTCACGATGGCAGCAAAGATTCAGGCCCTTGGCACGCCCGGCGAGATCTGGATAGGTGAAAGGCTCCATGGTCACCTGCACGTCAATAACCAAGTGACCTGCGTACCCGTGGAGCCGCCTGCTAGCTGGCGTTTCGTCAACGGCGGAAACTGGGCCTACAAGCTCTACGCGATCCCTGTGCGATCGTGGGTAGCGAGGTCCGAGGCCGCCTGACGCACCCGTGCTAGCAGCGGCGTTAAGTTGGCCTCCTGAGCGGAATCGCAGGGCTCTTGACCGGGTTTTCGCCGTAAGCGACTCACCGGCTCTTTACAGGGGCAATCGCCGAGATCGCCGTTGCGGAAGGGTTCTGTACGGCTCACGCCTGCTTGTCGAGCAGTGGGGGCGCAAGCCAGTCCCAGGGGCCAGACTTGCGCAACGGACGAGGACCGAGCTCAGCCGATGGTCAGTTTGAGCTCTCGGAAGTCGTCCAACTCAGGCGTCTCGCCGGCTACGCGGGGGGCGCCTGCTTTCCGCGCGTTTGCTGGGTGCTCCTCGATTCCGGCGGGAGGCGCGTACCGCGGGGTGAAGCTGGTTCGGTCATCAATTGGCTGTGTTGAGGATCGCGTGCGCGGTGCGGCGAACGTCATCTTCGGTTGTCGACCAGTTGGAGAGCGACACGCGCAGAGCGTGATGTCCGCGCCACGTTGTGCCGCCGAGCCAGCATTCGCCGTCGGCTTGCACGCGGGTGAGGTGCTCCGGCGTGCCTGCGACCAGGACCTGGTTCAGCACGACGTCGTTTAGCACTTCCAGGCCGCCCTCTCGAAGGAGGGAGGCCATCAGCGTCGCGTGCTCGCAGCATCGCTCGACCAGTTCGGCGACGCCGCGCCGGCCGAGATATCGCAGCGCTGCGTACACGGGGATCGCACGCCCCCGGCGGGAGGCCTCGGGCACGAACTCAGCCGGCTCTCGGTGATCGCCGCGGGCGAGATACGCCGCGCCGGGTGCCATCGCACGCGGTAGCGCCTCTGGCGGCGCGACGATCGCGAGCGCGCAGTCGTAGGGAACGTTGAGCCACTTGTGCGCATCGACGGCCCAGGAGTCGGCCCGATCCCTCCCGGCCACCAGGCCCTCGAAGCGCGGCGACGCGGCGGCCCACAGACCGAACGCTCCATCGACATGAAGCCACGCGCCGTACTCCACCGCGAGGTCCGCGATCGGGCCGAGGGGATCGCACGCGCCAGTGTTGACGTTGCCCGCCTGGGCACAGAGCAGCACCGGGCCCTTGGCATTACGTAGCGCATCCTCGAGCTCGACCGGGTCCATCGCACCGTTCGCGTCGACGCCCACCCGCGTCACGCGATCGTGACCGAGACCGAGGTAGCCAAGCGCCCGTAACACGGTCACGTGCACCTCCTCGCCGACCAGCACCTCGATCGGTGGAGCCCCAAACAGTCCCTGCGCGTCAGCGGCGCCCCAGCCCGCTCGCCGTAACAGCTCGCCGCGCGCAGCCGCCAGACAGCTGAAGTTCGCCATCTGCGCGCCGGTGACGAAGCCAACGCTCGCGCCCTGGGGGAGACCAAGCAACTCCAGGACCCACCCTGCGGCGACCTCCTCGGCGACCGCCACCGCCGGCGACGCGCTATAGGTGCCGCACATTTGATCCCACGCAGAAACAAGCCAATCAGCCCCGACCGCGACCGGGAGCGACCCGCCGACGACAAACCCGAAAGTAGCGCGGCCCAGCGGACGCGACCAGCCCCGGATCGGCATCAGCGGCCAGCTGCTCAAGGACGTCTACCGCACCCTCACCGGAATCGGTAAGCGGCCGGTGCAGCGCCACCGGATCGCAACCGCCCACGTGCCGCTCGCTCACACCGTCGAGGTATGCGCACGCCAGTCGGTGTGCATGAGCGAGCACGTCTTCGTCGGTCACCGCCAGACAGCCTATCCCGCCCACAGCCGAATTCCGCTTCGAGGACTCAGCGGCGCCCAGACGAAGGCTGACGGGCGCGCGTAGACTCCCCCGGCGTGTCGGCCACGGGAGACCCTGGGTATGCGCTGAGCTCCTCCAGCGAGGACGAGCACGAGCGGCTGGCCCGCCAGGCCGACATGTATGCGCCGTTCACGCGCCGTCTGCTGACGCGCGCGGGGATCGAACCCGGGATGCAGGTCCTCGATGTCGGCTGCGGGCCGGGCGACGTCAGTTTGCTTCTGTCAGAGCTAGTCGGCGCCGACGGTTCAGTGGTCGGGGTCGAGCGTGACGAGCAGGCGCTCGCGAGGGCGCGCCGGCGCGCGGCCGAGGCGGCCATCGAGAACGTCGAGTTCGTGCTCGGGGACTTTCGCGACATCGAGCTCGCCGGTGACCCGTTCGACGCACTGGTCGGGCGGCTCGTGCTGATGTACCAGGGTGACCCGCCCGCGGCGGTGCGGGCCGCAGCACGCCACGTACGCCCGGGTGGGGTGGTCGCGTTCGCGGAGATGTGCATGCGCACAGGGTCCGCGGTACCGCAGAGGTTCTTGGTGTCCTGGCCGCACACCCCGGCGTCTGAGCAGCTCAGCGAATGGATCGACGGCGCCTTCGGCGGGCTCGGCACGCAGCCGGACATGGGAATGCGGCTGCCCGCAACGTTTGCGCAAGCCGGTCTCGAGCCAAGCCTGGACCTCGACAGCGAAGTCGCGATCGCGATTGGCGAGGACGCGGTCTCCGAGGCCGTGGACTACGCCCGCAGCTTGCTACCCGGCATCGTGGCTACCGGGGTCGCCACCGAAGAGGAAGTGGACATCGACACCCTCGCCGAACGCCTGCACGCCGACACCGGACCGGTCGGACGCATCTCGCTCTGGCCGACAATCATCGGCGCCTACGCAACAAAGCCGCAGTAGCGCTGGCTCTGCTCTGCTACGTCCTGCACTGGGCCAGAACGGCCCGCAGCCGGCCCTAGCAACGTCTGCCAACTGGGCCGGTGACCCCGCCTGTTTTGGTACCCACGAGTGGTACCCACGGGACCCTCGAGACCACGTCAACCATCACTCAACCTCCAAATCCCTGCACTGGAGCCCCTTCAAAAATGCGCCCGGCGGGAATCGAACCCGCGGCCTGCGGCTTGAAAGACCGCTGCTCTTTGGCTCCCCGAAGAGAACCGTTGACCACTGAGCTACGGGCGCGCGCTATGGATGTCTATCGGACGACGAGCACCATATTCTAAAGCAGCACTCGCGGTGCGCGCTCGACGATCGAGCCCCAGCAGAGCTACGGCGTGAGCACGATCTTCAGCGCTTCGCGGCGGTCATACACGGCGTAGGCCTCGGGCGCGTCGTCGAGCTTCATGTGGCGCGTGACGAGCGCGGTGGGGTCGAGCACGCCGGCCGCCAGCAGCGACAGCACGCGGTCGACGTGCCCGAGCACGTTCGCCTGGCCGCCGCGAAGCGTCAGCGACTTCAGCCACAAAAGCCCCATGTGCACCTCTGTCCGCTCCGCGTAGACGCCCACGCACTGGATGCTTCCGCACGCGCGCGTGAGGCGGATCGCGCTGTCGAGCACCTTCGCGTCGCCGACCGCGTCCACGCAGACATCCGCGCCGCGACCTTCGGTCGCGGCGCGGACGAGCGCGCGGGCGTCCTGCTCGCCCAGGTGCACCGCCTCGGCACCGAAGGACGCGGCCACGCCGAGGCGCTCGGGGACGGAGTCGACCGCGACCACGTGCGCCGCGCCGAGCGCCTTCGCCGCCTGCACCGCGCAGAGGCCGACCGGCCCCAGTCCGAGCACCGCGACGACGTCGCCCGGCTGGAAGCCGCTTTCGACGATCGCGTGGAAGCCGGTGCCCATCACGTCGCCGGCGAACAGCGCGACGTCGCTGTTCATGCCCTCCGGCACGCGGCGCAGCACGAGGTTCGCGTGCGGCACGAGCGCTTCATCGGCCTGCGTGCCCTGCAGCCCGCCGAGCCCCGCGCCGTGCCCGAACGTACGTGACTGCACGCAGCGGTGGTAGTCCCCGCGCCGGCAGAAGAAACACACTCCGCACGCAGTCTGGAAGCAGCCGAGCACGCGATCGCCGACCGCGATGCGCGTGACCGCGTCGCCGATCGCGAGGACCGTGCCGACGTACTCGTGGCCGATCGTGAAGCCCGGCTCGATCTGCACGCGGCCGTGGTAGATGTGCAGGTCCGAGCCGCACACGCCGGTCGCCTCGATCCGCACGATCGCGTCTTCGCCATCGATCAGCTCCGGTGACGGACGCTCCTCGACGCTGACGACGCCGGGGGCCTGGAAGGTGACGGCTCGCATTGGCGGACGCCAGCCTACCGATATGTCTCGGCGCTCTCGGCGCCAGCGGATCGCACCTCGCGCAGCGCACCCGTCTCCGGGTCGAAGACGAACCCCCTGATGTGCTTGCGCGCCGGCAGCTCGGGGCTGGCGCGCAAGCGCGCAAGGCTGTTGCGAAGCGTGTCCTCGACGTCCTCGAAGACGCCCAAGCGCCATGGCGGCAGCGCACCGTCGGCAGCGAGCGCCTGGGCGAAGTCGTCCTCGGAGGCTCCTTGCAGGCCGCAGTCGTCGTGCATCACGACGACGATCTCCTCCGTCCCGAGCAGGCGCTGCGATGCGCTGAGCGAGCGGATCGCGTCGTCGGTGACGAGGCCGCCGGCGTTGCGGATGATGTGCGCGTCGCCGCGTCGCAGGCCGAGCATTCCGAACAGGTCGATGCGCGTGTCCATGCACGCGAGCACCGCCACCTTGCGACGCGGGCGGGGGCTGAGGCCCGGCGCGGCGAGCTCGTCGGCGCGCGCCGCCGCGGCGGCCAGCATCTCGTCGGCGTTCGGCATCAGGCTGTGATCGTATGAGAGGGGGCGCACGCGGTGCGACGCCGGCGTGCTCGCCGGCGCCTACCCGGCGAGGCGCACGGGCGGCTTGCGACGCGTTCGCCGGGCGGGCGCCGCTGCCGGCACGAGCGCCAGCAGACCGTCGATGCCGCGGCCGATGCCGGCCGTCAGCACGTCGATGTCAGGCGCGCCGTCGTAGTCGCCGGTGACGCCGAAGTAGAGGCCGCCGTCGTAGGAGAAGATCGCGACGACGATGCGGATCGAGCCGACGACCGGGACGAACGGGTAGGACTCGAGCATGCGCCGCCCGAGCGTTTGCACGGGCTGCTGGGGGCCAGGCACGTTGGTCGTCGCCGTGTGCATGTTCAGACGGGGCGACAGCGTCACCAGGCGGCTTCCGAGCGCGAGCAGCAGCGGCGGCGCGAAGCCCGACATCGAGGTGAGCACGTCACCGGCGACCGCCTGCTTGGACTCCTTGATCCCGTCCATCTCCGCGCGGATCCGCTCCAGTCGCCGCGCGGGCTCGGTGAGCCCGACCGGCAGGCCCGCGAACACCGCCGAGACACGGTTGTTGTACACGCCGCGCTCGCCCTTGCTGCGCACCGACACCGGCACCATCGTGCGGATCACCTGGTCCTCGGGCACGTCCTCGCCGCGAGACAGCAGCAGCTCGCGGAACCCGTTGGTGATCAGCGTCAGCACGACGTCGTTGACCGTGCCGCCGAGCGCGCTGCGCACGCGCTTGACGTCGGACAGCCGCACCTGCGCCCAGCTCCAGCGGCGGTGCGGGCCGATCGCGCCCGTCAGCGAGGAGGCGGCGACGGGGCGCATGCTCGAGGACGCCGCCGCGGCCGCGCGTGCGGTCTCTGCGAGCGAACGCAGCGTGTCGCGCGGCGCGCCGAGGACGCGGCGCAGCGTCTGCAGCTGCCCGTCCGGGCTCGCGCGGTAGGCGAGCGTGCGCACAAACAGCTCGATGCCGGAGGGCTCGGGCGCGGGCGCCCACTCACGCGGTGCAGCGCCGGCGGTGGTGTCTGAGAACATGACCGACATCAGGTCGGTCGCGGCGACGCCGTCGACCATGCAGTGGTGCACCTTCGACAGCAGCGCCCAGCGGCCGCCCTCCAGCCGCTCGACGACCCACAGCTCCCACAGCGGCTTGTCGCGGTCGAGGGCTTGGGAGAAGACGCGACTGGCCATCTCGCGCAGCTGCTGCTCGCTTCCCGGCGCCGGCACCGCCGTGTGACGGAGGTGGTAGCCGAGGCTGAAGTGGGGATCGTCGATCCACGCCGGCGAGCTGATCGCAAGCGGCACAGAGCGAACCTTCTGTCGATATCGCGGCACCAGCTCGAGCTTGCCGGCGACCATCGCGCGCAGGTCCTCAAACGGCGGCGGCGGCCCCTCGAAAATGCTGACGGCGCCAATGTGCATCGGCGTGGTGGCGCTCTCCACGTGCAGGAAGGACGAGTCGATCGGACTCATCCACTCCATGCAACCTCCGTGGCGCCGTCGAGCACCTGCTCGAGCACGCGGTAGACCTGCGGGTGAACCGACATGCCGCAGTGGCTCGAGTCGACCTCGGCCAGCTCCGCGTGAGGATCAAGGCACGCGCGCCAGTCGACGATGCCGTCGCTGCGCGAGTACACCGCCACGGCCTCGATCTCGTCCTCGAGCGGAGCGGCGAGATCCGCTTCGAAGCCGGCGCAGCACTCGCCTTCCTTGCAGCTGGTCGAGAACACCCCCGGCATCCCGAGATCGCCCAATCGCGCCACCAGCCGCACCGGCGGCGAGACGGCCAGGCCGTCGCACACCGGCGAACCGAGCATCACCAGCCCGCACACCAGCTCCGGATGGCGCACAGCGAGGGCGCGCGCGAGGGCGCCGCCGCGGCTCTGGCCGATCAGCACCACGCGCTCACCGCACCGGCGCTTCCGGCGCCCCATCCTCCCTCGCCTCCGTGAACATCGTTGGCATAGAGTACGCCCAATGGAGCTCGCCGAGCGGCATATCGTCGTCACGGGCGCCGCCGGCGGCATCGGCAGCGCGCTCGTGCGCAGCTTCGTCGAGGAAGGCGCGCGGGCGGTCGTGGTCGCCGACCGCGACGTGCAGGGCGCCGAGGCGATCGCCGCGGAGCTGGGACCCCGTGCGCTCGCGGTCGGGTTCGATGCCGGCGAGGAGAACAGCGTCCGCGAGCTGATATCGCTCGCCTCGGAGGCCAACGGCGCGATCGACATCTTCATCTCGAACGCGGGGGTCGGGGGCATGGGCGGCGGCCCCGAGGCGAACGATCAGGCCTGGGACGAAGCGTGGCGCGTCAACGTGATGGCGCACGTGTGGGCTTCACGGGCACTGCTGCCCGAGATGCTCGACCGCGGCGAGGGCTATCTGATCAACACCGCCTCCGCCGCCGGCCTGCTGACCCAGGTCTCCTCCCTGATCTACAGCGTCACCAAGCACGCCGCCGTGTCGCTGGCGGAGTGGATGTCGATCGAATACCTCGACCGCGGGGTGCGCGTGTCGTGCATCTGCCCGCAGGGCGTGCGCACGCCGATGCTCGAACGCGGAATGGAGGAGGCCGCAGCGGCGGCGGCGCTGTCCTCGGGCGGCCTGATCGAGCCTGAGCAGGTCGCCGACGCGGTCGTCGCGGGGATCCGCGAGGAGCGCTTCCTGATCCTCCCGCACGAGAACGTCGCGGAGTTCATGGCGCGCAAGGGCACCGACCCGGAACGCTGGATGCGGGGCATGCGCCGGCTGGTGGCCGGGGCACGCGCGGCGCAGGCCGAGTAAACGCTCTACGCTGCGCCGCTACGCGCATCTCCGCACGCCTGCGCGGCTCCGTCGCCAGGGCGCTGGGCTCCACGAGTCCAGTGGCTTGGACTCCTACCCTCAGCGCGCGCGCTCGGCTGCCGCCGCCCGGGCCCGGGCCGTGTCGAGGTACAGCGGGTCGTGCGAGCAGATCAGCTGCACCTTCCAGCCGTGGCGCTCGGCCAGCTCGCGCAGGCGCTCCACGTTCTCCCGGCGGGCAGCGCCGTCGACCTCGTCGAGCGCGGCGAACAGCGTCGCCCCGCGCGGGGGACCTGGCGGCGTAGCGATCTCGCCACGGTGGAAGAACGCGTCACCGCAGTGCAGTAGCCACCCGTCCCCATTGCGCACGGCCACACCGGTGTGGCCGTGCGTATGCCCGAGCAGCGGGATCAGCAGGATTTCCGCGTCGCTGCCAGGAAGCAAGCGCACGCTTTGGAAGCCGAACCAGTCCTCGCCCCCCGGCGTGGTCGAGGTCGAGGTGGGTGGTGATGATGTGACGCACGTCGCCTGGCTCGAAGCCGAGCCCGCGCACCTGGGAGATGGCCGTCTCGGCCGCGGTCGGGCGCGGGCGCAGCACGGCGCTGAACACGCGCCCGAGCTGGCGCGGGTTGCGCACGTCCTCAAGCCCGAAGCCGGTGTCCACGAGCACCAGCCCCTCGGCCCCCTCGATCAGCAGGCAGTGGCAGACGATCCGCGCGGCGGCGAGCAGGCCGCCTTCGCCCGTGACCAGGCGCTCGCCGCGCGGGCACATGGTGCCGCAGCTCAGGTGATGGATCGCACAGGGTGCGGTGTTCACCGCCGCCAGCCTAGGCCGACGCCGGCTGGGGCACGACGCCGTTGCTCGACGCGATCGCGCCGACTTCGGCGAGCGTGTCCGGCAGGGACAGCGCGCGGCCGCGAATCAGGTCGGCGGCGCGCTCGGCCACGGCGATCGTCGGGGCGTTGGTGTTCCCGCGCGGGACCATCGGCATCACCGACGCATCGACCACGCGCAGTCCCTCGAGTCCGTTGACGCGCAGTTGCGCGTCAACGACAGCGGCGCCGTCCTCGCCCATCCGGCAGGTGCCGACGGGGTGGTAGATCGAGAACGTCGTGCGTGCGATGTGCTCGCGCAGCTGCTCGTCGCTGTCGCCCGCGGGGAAGATGCACGGCTCGACGGCGTACGGCGCGAGCGCCGGCTGCGCGCAGATCTCGAGCATCTGGCGGAAGCCGGCGATCATCCGCTGCATGTCGTCGCCGGCGGTGTAGTAGGAGTGGTGGACGATCGGCTTGGCGCTCGGGTCATTCGAGGCCAGCCGCACGTTGCCGCGGCTGTTCGGCGTCAACAGGCAGGGCGTCGCCAGGAACCCGTGGGCGTCGGGGTCGCTCATGCCCTCGTCGATGATCTGCACGGGGATGAAGTGGAACTGGATATCCGGCGCCGGCGCGTCGGCACCGACGCGCACGAAGCCACCGGACTCCGCGAAGTTCGAGGCGAGCGGGCCGGTCTGCGTGGCTTCATACTCCTGCAGGGCCTCGGGCTCGAGCGACAGCAGCAGGCTGACTTCCTCCGGGGTCGTCCACACCGAATAGGCGGCGGCGTGGTCTGAGAGGTTCTCGCCGACGGCAGGCTGGTCGAGCAGCACCTCGATTTCGCGCATCGTCAGGTGCTCGCCGGGGCCGACGCCGGAGAGCATCAGCAGCTGCGGCGAGTTGTAGGCCCCGCCGCACAGGATCACCTCGCGCTCGGCGCGCAGCTCCTGGATCTGGCCGAGCTGGCTAGCCTGCACGCCGACCGCGCGATTGCCCTCGAACAGCACCCGCTGCACGAGCATGTATGGCATCACAGTGAGGTTGGGGCGCTCGCTCACCGGGTGCAGGTAGGCCACCGCGGTGCTCGCGCGCATGCCGCCGCGGTGGGTGACCTGGTAGAGGCCGACGCCGTCCTGCTGATCGCCGTTGAAATCGTCGTTGCGGGGCAGCCCGGCCTGCACACCGGCCTCCACGAACGCGCTCGACATCGGGTTGTTGGAGCGGCCCTCGCTCACGGGCAGCGGGCCGCCTGCGCCGTGCCAGCGCGACGCACCGCGCTCGTTGTCCTCGGCCTTGATGAAGTACGGCATCAGCTCCGCGGCCGACCAACCAGGCACGCCCCATTCGTCGTAGTCGAGCCGGTTGCCGCGGATGTAGATCATCGCGTTGATCGAGGAGGACCCGCCGAGCACCCTGCCGCGGGGCAGCGGGATGCGACGGTTGCGGCACTCCGGCTCGGGCGCCGTCGAGTAGTCCCAGTCGACCTCCGTGCGCGGGAGCTGCAGGTAGCCGAGCGGCACGTGGATGTTCTGGTTGACGTCGGGCGGCCCGGCCTCCAGCAGCAGCACCCGCACGTCGGGATCCTCGCTCAGCCGGTTTGCCAGCACGCAGCCGGCCGACCCCGCTCCCACGATCACGTAGTCATACATATCCCGAACCTCTCCTTCGCCGCTTGCTCTCTCCTTGCCGGGACGATACTCCTCCCGCGCCGCGGCGACGCCTGCGCGGACGCCGGTACGAGCGCGCCTGAGCGCGGGCGCGTCAGCCGCTCGCGACGGCCTTCGCGAGCTGACGCTCGGGCGGGATGCGGATCACGTCCCACACGAGGCCAACGCGCGCCATGCCGGCGATCACCCACGCCGACGGGTCGAGCTGCCACCAGCGCAGACCGTGACGGGCCGAAGTCGGGAACGCGTGGTGGTTGTTGTGCCATGCCTCGCCGAGCGTCGGCAGTGCCAGCCACAGCACGTTGCGCGACTCATCGCCCGTGTCGAAGCTGCGCCGGCCGAAGAAGTGACACAGCGAGTTGATCGAGAACGTGGCGTGGTGCAGGCAGAACATCCGCACCGCGCCGCCCCACAGCAGGCCAGTCAGACCTCCGACGAGCGTGCCGGTGAGCGCGACACCGAGAGCGAACGGCACCGCCAGGCCGAGCGCAACCCACAGCAGGAATGTGCGATCGACGAAGCGCACGACCGGGTCGGCGAGCAGGTCCTTGGCGTAGCGGTGCTCGTCGGCCATCGCGTCGCCGCCCAGGATCCAGCCGACGTGCGCGTGGAACAGCCCGCCGAGCGCCCCGCGCCAGCCGCTGCTGTGATCGACGTGAGGGCTGTGCGGGTCGCCGGGCGCGTCGGAGAACTGGTGGTGCTTGCGGTGGTTGGCGACCCACTCGATCACCGGCCCCTCGACCGCGGCCGAGCCCAGCGCGGCGAACACGCCGCGCATGGCGGGACTGGTCTTGAAGCTGCGGTGTGTGAGCAGGCGGTGAAAGCCGACCGTGATGCCCGCGCCGGTCAGCAGATAGGTGACCGCCATGACGATCAGGTCCGGCCACTGCAGGGCGCCGCCCCAGGCGAGATATGCGGCGAACCCCACGAGGGCGAGCGGCACGACCATCACCACGACGTTCGCGATGCGGTCGATCGTCTCGTTCTCGACCGGGGCGGCGGGCACCATCGAGCGCTCAGGGACGGGGTCGGGCCGATCGGCACCCACATGGCCATCTGGGGCCGCCGCAGCGTCAGCTCGATCAAATGTCATCCGTGCACCCGCCACCGACGATACTCCCACCGCCCGGGGGAAGCACGCGAGTGCTCGGCGTGTAACGCATCGGTCCGCTGATCGGACTGAACGTTGCATGCCCACTCCCCAATCCCTAGGAGACTCAACAATGAAAGCGACAATTCGCCTCGGCGCGGCTGTGGTCGCCGCCACGGCCGCGCTCGGCGTGCCGGCGTTCGCGTCCGGCATCAACCACGCGGTCTTCGTACAGACGGACAACGTCAAAGGCAACCAGGTCGTCGTCTATGACCGTTCCGCCGAAGGCAAGCTCGCGCAGGCCGGCGTGTACAACACCGGCGGCCTCGGCGGAGCGCTCGAAGGCTCGGAAGTCGATCACCTCGCCTCGCAGGGCTCGCTCGCGCTGGACAGGCAGGATGGCCTGCTGTACGCGGTCAACGCCGCCAGCAACAGCGTCTCGGTGTTCGCCGTCTTCGGCGACAAGCTCGCGCTGCGCCAGGTGATCAGCTCAGGCGGCACGTTCCCGGTGAGCATTGCCGTGCACAACGGCATCGTGTACGTGCTCAACGGGCTGGAAGGCGGATCGGTGCAGGGCTTCGCCGTCTCGGGCGGACGCCTGGTCGCGATCCCCGGATCGAATCGCGCGCTCGGCCTCGGCTCGGAAAGCCCGCAGTTCACGCATTCGCCGGGCACAGTCGTGTTCTCTCCGGAAGGCACGCAACTGATCGTCACGACCAAGGCCAGCGGCAACGACGTGGATGTCTTCAGCGTCGCGCCCGGGGGGACACTGTCGGGCGCCCCGGTCGTGAACCCGCTGCCGGGCACCGTCCCGTTCGCGGTGACGTTCGATCGCCAGGGACACCTGGTCCTCGCTGAGAGCGCGGGCGCGCTCGCGGTCTTCCAGTTGCGCGAAGACGGCAGCATCGAGCAGCTCGACGCCGTCGCCTCCGAACAGATCGCCACCTGCTGGGTGGTGGAAGCGCGCGGGCAGTTCTACACGTCGAACCCCGGGAGCGCCTCGTTGAGCGCGTTCGGATCGAGTCACGGCGGGCAGCTGCTGACGCTGCTCGGCGACACGAAAACCGACGGTGGCACGGTCGACGCGACGGCCACCAACGACGGGCAGTTCCTGTACGTGCAGACCGGCGCGGAAGGCATCGTCGACGAGCTCTCCGTCGCGCCCAAGGGCGAACTGACGGAGATCGGCTCGATCGCGGTGCCCGGTGCGCAGGGCGGCGAGGGAATCGTCGCCGGCTAGCCAAGCCGACGCCATGCGGGTTGCGGCGCCCTTGGGGGCGCCGTAGCCTGCAGCGCGGCCTATGAACGGCATGGACTGTGCTCTTCACCACGGATCCGACCCCCCGGCGTGCGCATGGGGTTGATCGCGGCAATCGCCGTTGTCGGCCTCGGCCTGCCGCGCCGCCGCAACCAGGCGCCGGTACTCCTCGACGAGGACGCCGAGCTAGTCGCGCGACTGCGCGCCGGCGAGGAGCAGGCGTTCGTGGCGCTCGTCTCGCGTCACCACGCCGCGATGGTGCGCCTCGCCGGCTCATACGTCGCCAGCCAGGCGATCGCCGAGGAGGTCGTCCAGGACACGTGGATGGGCGTGCTGCGGGGGATCGACGGCTTCGCCGGGCGCTCGTCGTTTCGCACGTGGCTGCTGCGGATCCTTGTCAATCGCGCTACGAGCACCGGCATGCGTGAGCGTCGAAGCGTCGCTGTCGGTGACGCCGGACCGGTGGTGGACAGCTCGAAGATTCGACGCGTCGGGCGCCTGGATGTCGCCTCCGCAGCACTGGGTCGAGGACAGCGAGGACCGGCTCCTGGCGCAGGGCCTGTCGGGAGAGATCCAGGCGGCACTCGAGGCGCTGCCCGTGCGCCAGCGCGAGGTCGTGCTGCTGCGCGACGTCGACGGGCTCAGCGGCCACGAGGTGTGTGACGTGCTCGAGATCAGCGAGGCCAACCAGCGGGTGCTGCTGCACCGCGGGCGCAGTCACCTACGTCAGGCTTTGGAAACGGCGTTGGGGAGCGCGTGAGCATGTTCTGGTCCAAGCGCGGGCTCGTGTGCCAGGAGATGGTCGAGTTGATCACCGACTATCTGGAAGACGCGCTGCCGCGCGCACAGCGCCGGCGCTTCGAGGCGCACATCGCCGGCTGCGAGCACTGCACCGAGTACCTCGAGCAGATGCGCGTGACGATCACGCTCACCGGGAGGCTGCGCGCTGAGGACCTCGCGCCGGCGATGCACGAGGAGTTCACCGACCTGTACCGGCGCTGGCGCTCGCAGAGCGGCTGAGCGCTCACGCGTTGCTCGACGGCGCCCACACGTTGATCCCGCCGTCGACGGCGTAGCGATCGATCTCGGTGAGCTCCTCGGGCGTGAAGTCCAGCTTCGCGAGCGCCGCGACGTTCTCTTCCAGCTGCGTGACGCTGCTGGCGCCGATCAGCGCAGAGCTGACCCGGGCGTCCCGCAGCGCCCACGCGATCGCGAGCTGGGCCAGCGACTGACCGCGCCGCTTTGCGATCTCATTGAGTGCGCGGACGCGCGCGAGGTTCTCGTCGCTGAGCAGGCGTTCGTCGAATGCCTCGCCGCGGCGCACGCGTGAGTCCTCGGGAATGCCGTTGAGATAGCGGTCCGTGAGCAGGCCCTGCGCGAGCGGCGAGAACACGATCGCGCCGACGCCATCGCGCGCGAGCACGTCGAGCAGTCCCTGCTCGATCCAGCGGTTGAACATCGAGTAGGAGGGTTGGTGGATGAAGAGCGGCGTGCCGAGGCCGTTCAGAATCTCGATCGCCTCGGCGGTGCGCTGCGGCGAGTAGGAGCTGATGCCGACATACAGCGCCTTGCCCTGACGCACGGCAGTGTCGAGTGCGCCCATCGTCTCCCGCAGCGGCGTCTGCGGGTCGAAACGGTGCGAGTAGAAGATGTCGACGTAGTCGAGGCGCATCCGCGCGAGGCTCTCCTCGAGGCTCGTCAGCAGATACTTGCGCGACCCCCACTCGCCGTAGGGTCCCGGCCACTGGTCATAGCCGGCCTTGCTCGAGACGATCAGCTCGTCCCTGTACGGACGGAAGTCCTCCGCGAAGATGCGGCCGAAGTTCGTCTCGGCGGCGCCGTATGGCGGTCCGTAGTTGTTGGCGAGGTCGAAGTGCGTGATGCCGAGGTCGAAAGCGCGGCGCAGGACCGCGCGGCTGTTCTGCAGCGGGCGATCGTCACCGAAGCTCTGCCACAGCCCGAGCGAGATCGCGGGGAGCTGGATGCCGCTGGCGCCGACGCGCCGATAGGACATCCGCTCGTAGCGGGCCGGGTCGGCCGCGAACAGGGGAACCGCGCGCCCCGGATCGAACGGCATCGGCATGAGTATTGCACTGCGAGAGCATGGCCTTCGACATGACGATGCGCCGCGCGGTACCGGCTGCCGCGCGCTCGCTCGCGTCCCCGTTCAACGGCGCCTGACGCCTAGCAGCGCGCCTCCTGGGCGCTCAGCCCCGGGAGAACGGCCGATGATGGGCCGCGCCGAGGCGATCGAGCACCGCCGTCAGCACCGCCGTCACTTCCGCTGCGCTCACTTCATCAGCGGTCACATCTTCGGCCGCCATCAGCTCGGCCGCGATGTCAATGCTCGGCTCGTCGTCGGGCCGTTGGGCCGCCTGAGGCTCGGGCTCACCGCCGGCCTCGGGCGCGCTCTGCGTCGTCGCGGGCGCCGCACCGGCAGCTGCCTGTGCGGCGAAGGGGTGGGTCGCGGCGAAGGTCTCGGGGGTCAGGACCTGCCGGACCGCGGCGAACGCGTCGGGACGCTCTGGGGAGGACGCCACCCCAAGCGTCTGTGTCGGCGCCGCTACAGACTCGCTGACAGTCGGCAAGGACGTCGCGGGCTCCGTGTCCTGCACCGCTGCCTCGGGTGCAAGCACAGTCCTGCTGCGGCGACGGAACAGCCGCGCGAAGAAGCCACGACGTGGCTCCGGCTCGCGCCGTTGCGGAGCCATTGGTGCGACGTCCGGCGCTGCAGCAACTCCGACGTCGGCGGCCGACTCGGGCTCCGTGGCCGCGTTCGGCTCGACGGCCGTGTCGCCAGCGTCGGGCTCGTCGAGAGTCGCGCCGGCAGCGTCGTCGGGCTCGGCTGCCCGCTCGCGGGTGGCGCTGAGCGTGACCCTCGTTCCCCACCCGGACGGCTTGATCGAGACGACGCCGGTCGTGTGCTCGGCTGCCCACTCGACGACGCGTTCAGGCTCCGTGCGCACTATGCGGATCTCCCCGAGCTCACCGAGATGACGGGCGAGCGCGGCTGGATCGCTCAGCTCCGCCCACAGCTCGGGTGGCGACTTGACCAGCGTGCGCTGCACCTCCGAGGAGATCATCGCCTCGGGATTCGAGCGAACGCCGGCTACTCCTCCCCGCGATCGGACCCTTGGCACTATCCATCGGACGAACTTGGGGAGCTGATCACCGCGGACAGTCGGCGCACCTCTACAGCGTCGTCGTCGAACGGCAGCAGGTGGGCGATGCCCGCCTGCTCAAACGCCCGCTGCACGAACCGCGGCCCGGGCAACAGCGAGAAGGCGCAACCCTGCCGCTGACACAGACCGCAGCGGAACGAGATCACCGCGACGCCGACCGAGTCGATGTGCGTGAGCTGTCGCAAATCGAGCGTGATCGCGGTAACCCCTTTTGCGCAGAGATCCTCGATCTCCACTTCGAGCGCGTGAGCCGAGCGTCGCGTCAGCTCGCCGGTCAGCACCAGGGTGTGCGCCCAGACACCGGCTGCCTTGGACGCTGGGCGTGGCCTGGCAGCCCCAGGATGTGTTCGCGTGTTCGTGTTGAGCGCGGCGCTGCTGCGACTGGCGAGATTCCGGGTTGCGTCGACCCCGTCTCTTCTACCAATGCTCACCGCCGACGTAGACAGTTGACCTTCCATGAGATACAGCTCCTTCCGAGGAAGCTTCGGATTGATTCCCACCGCGCTGGATCACGAGATCCAACGCCGAACCGAGACGACCGGAAGGAGCTAGCCCGGGCGCTCTGGAATCAGTACGAAGAACGCAGTGCGCCACGTCTGACACGAGAGCCGCAGACGGCGCAGAGCGCGTGGAGCCGCGAGCAGCAAGAGGCCCGCGAGCGTGAAGAAGCCTGCCGGCGAGACTCCGGAGCCGCCGCCCGCCGAGCCGCCCACGGCGCCGCTCGGCGCAGGAGCGGGCGCCGGCATGACCGGGTGGCCGCCACCGACCGAGTCGCCATAGCCTTCGTCGGGCGGGCCCGTCCTCGAGCCGGTCGGGGCACGGAAGCCCACTGCCTGCACCGAGAGTGAGACCTGAGCACCCAACCAGCTCGCCCCGCAGTTGTCGTTGGCGGTCCCCGCCATGCCAGAGAGCTGGCAACTCAGCACGGCCGCGCGCTGCGCGGCGCTCAAGTCTGCGACCGGGACGCGACCTGCGATCGCGCCGGCACCGGGACCGCTCGGCGGCCCGGAGGAGCGTCCCGCGGATCGCACCGCAAGGCGGCCGAGCAGGACGCCCGACGCTTCCGCCGCGGCGCCGTCGGAGACCGCTGCATTCTGTGGGGCCGCGGCCGGTGTCGAAATCAGCGCCGCTGCGATCTGCCCGGAGCTCGACGGCGCAGTCGACGGCTGGCCTTCCCCGGCCGTCGCCGTGCTCGTCTGGTCGCCGCCCGGGGTCCCTTCGCCGGCCGGCTTCGAGCTGGCTTCCGCCGGCGCGAGTTCCTTCACAGACGCCGGAGGGGGATCGACTTCGGGCGCCGGTGCCGCTTCTGGCGTCAGCACAACGGATGGCGGCGGCACTTCGACCACGGGTGGCACTTCGACCACGGGCGGGACTTCGACTACGGGCGGCACTTCGACCACGGGCGGGAGTTCGACGACCGGCGGCGTCGTCGAACTCGCTTCCGAGGTCGAAGGTTCGGGCGACGGCGGCGACGTCGATTCCGGCGGCGGTTCAGACGTGGAGCCGGTCGAGGCTGTCGGCGGGATCACGGGTTCGGCGGCGCTCGCGCCGGCGGCGAGCGCGAGCAGCACCACGGCGGCGAGGATCACCCCACAGAGGAGTCCTTTGGCGAGAGTCCTGGTCGAAAGGTTATGGGCCGTCCCGAGCACACTTCGTCCTTGCTTGCACTTTCCCGGAGCCCCCGATGATAAACCTAGTGCGACTGGGGCAGCTTCACCGAGCGTGGCGCGCCGGCAGGCGCCGACGGTGGCGGCACGACCGGTCCGATGTCGCCGTCGGGCGCGACATCCAGGTCGACGATCACGGGCGCGTGGTCGCTCGGCCTGCTCCCCTTGCGGGCCGCCCGGTCGACCCATGCCGCGCGGACCTTGTCGGCGACGGCGTCGCTCGCCAGCACCAGGTCGATCCGCATCCCGAGGTCCTGGTGGAACATGCCGGCGCGATAGTCCCAGTAAGTGAAGATGCGCTCGTTCGGCCAGCGCTCGCGCACGACGTCGCGCAGCCCGACGCGCTCGAGCTCCGCCAGCGCGGCGCGCTCAGCGGGCGTCACGTGCGTGTGACCGGCGTAGGCAGCGGGGTCGAACACGTCGATGTCGGCCGGCGCGACGTTCATGTCGCCGCAAACGATCGTCTCCGGCAAAGCCGTGGCGAGCATCGTTGCCAACGCCGACAGCCACACGAGCTTGTAGTCGTAGTGCTCGGAGCCGGGCACGCGACCGTTGGGGACGTAGACGCAGTTCACGCGAATCCCGCCGCAGGTCGCGGACAGCGCGCGCGCCTCTGCTCGCCAGACGCCCGGCTCGAGCCCGACCCCGACCGCCACCTCTTCCAGCCCCACGCGAGACACGATCGCGACACCGTTCCACTGGAGTTCGCCGTGTCGAGCAAAGGCATAGCCGCGGCTCGTGAGCTCTTTCCCGAGCAGCTCGTCGAACGCCTCGTCGGTGAGCTTGGTCTCCTGCAGGCAGACGACGTCCGGCTGGCGCTCCTCGAGCCATGGCAGCAGTCGCGGCACGCGCTGCTTGATGGAGTTCACGTTCCACGTTGCGATCCGCACCGCGCCTACGCTAGCGGCGCTAGGGGATCGCGCGGCGGCCCCAGGCGAACGAGCTCCCGAGCCAGCTCCCCGTGAGCGCCAGCACGTATACACCCTGGCCGGAGGAGTGGATCACCCAGTTGTCCCCGAGGTAGATCCCCTCGTGGACGATGTTGCGCCCGGTGGCCTTGCTGTTGAGGTGAGCGGATCCGAAGAACAGCAGATCGCCGGGTTCGAGCTGGCCGATGCGCAGCCGCTGGGACAGCGGGATTCGCCGGCCTGCTCGGCGGCCGTGCGGCCGCGAATCGCCTGACCCCATGGCAGCCCGGAGACCTTGAAGACGCGCCACGCGAAGCCCGAGCAGTCAAAGCCGCCGTGTTTCGAGACCGTCGGCGGTGCCGGCGACGGTGACGGGGCTCTGTGGTGTGGGCGACGACCACCGCGGGCACGACGGCCGTGGCTGGTTCCTCCCTGGTGCTCGGCGGGGCGGGGACCGGCCTGCTGGTTGCCCTGCGCCTGGCTCTGGAGCCCGCTATCGGCGCGTGTGGCCGCTGGCGTTGGCGCCTGGCGTTAGTGTTGGCGGATGGCCGCGTTTGAGCTCTCGGGAAAGACGGCTCTGGTCACCGGGGGGGCGCGGGGCATCGGCTTCGCGACGGCGCGCGCGCTCGTCGGTCGCGGCGCGTCGGTGCTGATCGCAGACCTCGACGCCGAGAAGGCCGCGGCGGCGGCGGCGCAGATCCACGACACGCGCGCCGCGGGGATCGCGGCAGACGTGACCGACAGGGGGGCGCTCCAGCGAGCGGTCGCCACCGCCATCGACCGATTCGGGGCACTCGACGTGCTCGTCGCCAACGCCGGCATCGCCTCGCGCCCGGCGACGCTGCGCGCGATGGCTCCCGAGACGGTCGAGCGGATTCTCGACACGAACCTGCTCGGCGTGTGGCGTAGCGTCGATGCCGCGCTACCAGAGATCGTCGCCCGCGAGGGCCACATCGTCCTGATCTCCTCGATCTACGCGTTCATCAACGGCGTCGGCACGATCCCCTATGCGATGAGCAAGGCCGCCGTCGAGCAGCTCGGTCGCGCGCTGCGTCTCGAGCTCGTCCCCCACGGCGCGAGCGTCAGCGTCGCCTACTTCGGCTTCATCGACACCGAGATGGTCCACCGTGCGATCGATCAGGACGCGCTCGCGAGCGAGATGATCGGCACGTTCCCCGGGCCGCTGCGCAAGCGCGTCTCGCCTGACGTGGCTGGGGCGGCGATCGTGGCTGGCATCGAGCGCCGCAGCCCACGCATCTTCCGCCCTCGCCGCTGGGCCGCCGTGTCGGTGCTCCGTGGGATCGTCAACCCGCTCAGCGACATGCAGCTGGAACGCGACGCGCGCTCACAGGCGCTGACGCGCCAGCTCGACGAGCGCGCCGGCGAGGACCAGCCGACGACGGCCTGACGCGCGGGCGGGCCATGCCGGGGTCAGCGACGCTCAGCCGCTGGCGAGGCGCACGAGCCGACGGAAGACGTCCGCGACGTGCGGGTCGAACTGCGATCCGGAGCACGAGTCGATCTCGGCGAGCGCCTCCTCGACGGTGATCGCGTCACTGAACGGTCGATTGCGCATCATCGCGACGAACGCGGCGCACACGGCGATGATCCGCGCGCCGATGGGGATGCCCTTGCCCTTGAGCCCGTCAGGGTAGCCGCGACCGTCGTAGCGCTCGTGGTGGAAGCGCACGAGCCGCGCAGCCGGTGCGAGCGCCGGCGCGGCCGCGAGGATGCGCTGCCCGACTTCGGGATGGGTGCGCATGATCGTCCACTCCGCGTCGATCAGGCCTCCGGGCTTGTTCATGATCGCGTCGGGGATCGCGATCATGCCGACGTCGTGCAGGCGCGCCGCCAGCTCGACGCGCTCGACGTCCTCCGCGTCCAGTCCCAGCTCTTCCGCCGTAGCGACCGCCAGCCGCGCGACGCGGTTGAGATCGTCCAGCACGCCGGGATTGCGTTCGCTAAGGATCTTCAACAGCAGGTAGAGGCCGTCTCGGCTCCCGATGGCGTCACCGGCGTCCCGCTGCCCGTTGATCGTCTTGAACATCTCAGTTTTCGTATCGACCTCAGGCGCGCCCGCTTGAAGCATCGAGGCGCTGTCAAACCGATGTTTACGGCGTCGATTTGGGCGCTGGCTGGCACGGCCGCAGCCGCGCGCTACTGGCCGGCGGCGCGACGGTAGCGCGCCACGGCCAGCGGCGCGAACACCGCGACGATCACCAGCGACCACGCGACCGCCTCCCAGACGCTGTTGGGCTCGGGCGCACCGAGCCACAGGTGGCGGATCGAGTCGACGACGATCGTGAACGGGTTGACTTCGGCGAACTGCCGCAGCCCTTCGGGCATCGAGGCGACGGGCACGAACGCCGAGGAGATGAACGTCAGCGGGAAGACCGCGATGAAACCAACCGAGTTGACCGATTCGGGCGAGGACACGAGCAGGCCGAGGAACGCGAGAAACCAGGAGAAGGCGTAGCCGAACAACAGCAGCAGGCCGATCCCGGCAACGACGTGCGCGAAGCTCGCGTGGAAGCTGAAGCCGATGATCACGCCTGTGACCAGCAGGATCGTCATCGACAGCGCGTTGGTCGCGACGTCGGAGAGCGTGCGGCCCCCGAGCACCGCGGCGCGCGCCATCGGCAGCGAGCGGAAACGATCGATCAGGCCCTTGCGCACGTCCTCGTTGAGGCCGAGTGCGGTGGCGAAGCCGCCGAAGGCGGTGTTCTGAACGATGATGCCCGGGATCAGGAAGTCGACGTAGGTGTAGCCCGGCGTGCTGATCGCGCCGCCGAACACGTACCGGAACAGCAGCACGAACATGATCGGCTGCACGGTGAAGCCGATCAGCAGTTCGGGAGCACGAGGCAGCCGGATGAGATTGCGCTCGGCGATGATCAGCGTGTCGGTGACCAGACGTCTCACGCGGCACGCTCCTGCTTGGGCTCCTCATCGCCATCCTCGGGGAGTTCGGCGGCGTGACCGGTCAGCGCGAGGAAGACGTCATCGAGCGTCGGCCGGCGCAGCGTCAGGTCGTCCACCCCGACGCCCGCCCGGCTGAGCAGGTGCACCGCCTCGACGATCGCCCCGGTGCGCTCACGCACGTTTACTTTGATGATCGGTCCCACTTCGAGAACCGGCGGATCGTCGGACATCGGTGTGAGTGCGCGGAGCGCCACGTCGGGATCGGCGCCGGGCTCGAGGCGGATCTCGAGGCGCTCGCCGCCGAGGCGGTCCTTGAGCTCGTCAGAGGTGCCCTCCGCGATCAGACGGCCGTGGTCGATCACGGCGATCGTGTCAGCGAGGCGGTCCGCCTCGTCCAGGTACTGGGTGGTCAGCAGCGCGGTGGTGCCTTCGGCGACGAGCGCTTCGAGCACCTCCCACAGGCTCAGGCGACTGCGCGGGTCCAGGCCGGTCGTCGGCTCGTCCAGGAACAGCACCGGCGGCCTTGCGACGAGCGCGGCCGCGAGATCGAGACGGCGGCGCATCCCTCCCGAGTAGGTCTTGGTCGGGCGCCCCGCGGCGTCCACGAGGTCGAAGCGCTCGAGCAGCTCCACGCCGCGAGCCTTGGCGCTCTTGCGGCTGAACCCGTACAGACGTCCGACCATCGTCAGGTTCTCGAGGCCGGTGAGGTTTTCATCGACTGCCGCGTACTGGCCGGCCAGGCCGATCCGTTCGCGTACGGCTGCCGCGTCGCGCTCGACGTCCAACCCGAGCACGCGTGCCGTACCGGCGTCCGCCTTCAGCAGCGTCGCGAGCACCCGCACGAGCGTGGTCTTGCCGGCGCCGTTGGGCCCGAGCATGCCGACCATCTGGCCGTGGGCCGCGATCAGGTCGACGGCGTCCAGCGCGCGCACGTCGCCGAAGCGCTTGACCAACCCCTGCACTTCGATTGCCGGACCGTTGCTCATCGTCCGCCAGCTTAGTGGCGGCGCGGCCTCGCTCTGATGACGCGCTGGGGGCGGATCAGCGGAAGCGCTACCGCGCGCGAGGGTTTTCCGAGGAACGCGGTCCCGACGATCACCGGCTTGTGGCCGGCGCCGGTCGGTCTCCCGAAGAAGCGGCGGCTGTTGACGTAGCGGACCTGGAATTCGTCGATCGAGGTGCAGTTGAAGAGGCCGAGGGAGACCGTCCGTACGGTTTGGTCGCGCCCAACGTCCGCGTTGAGCGCCCAGCCACCCGGGCGTGCGCTCTTGCACGTCGATCCTGCTTCGACTTCATATTCGCTGCCGGCGCTCGTGATCGCGTAGGGAGCCTTGAATTCCACCTGCGCCCGATAGCACGGGATCAGCAGGAACGCGGCCCGGCAGCGCGCCTGCGACTGTGTCACAGCCGTCACGTGCACCGGCAGATGCAGGCTCCGGGTCGGAAGCGCGAACGCACTCCGCGCTGGTGGCGGCGGCGCGGGGCAGCGTTTGGCGCCGGGGGGGATGCTGCCGATCGAGCAGATGAGCGCTCCGAAGCGAAAGGTGACGGTCCTGACCATGTCGAACCGTTCCGGGCCGGGTTCGCCGCTGACCTCGTCTCCGGAGACGAAGCCGCCGCTGAAGCCCCCGAGCGTGATCGGAGGAGCTACCGGGCCGATCGGCTTGACGATCATGTAGGCGCCCGTTCCGGGGCTGACGGGGACCGTGTGCGTGCCCGTGCTCGTGTGGTAGGTGACGCTGACTGCGTGTGGGCCGAGCACGCCGAAGGAGATCGCACGCAGGTCACGGGCAGGTTTGGCCTTCCTCGGCCCGACCATCCATTCCGCGTTGCGATCCTGGGTCGGCTGGCTGCCCATGATTGTTTCGCCGCGGAGCGCACAGCTGATGTCGGCGTAGCCGCCGCCGTACTGGGGAAGCACATCCGGCGCGAGCGGATGGAAGCGGCCGTCGTCGTGGAAGGCGCCGTCGATGCCGAGCTGGCCGATCTCGCCGTCGTGGACGCGTCCAATCTGCACGCAGAGCTCTCCGCGTGTGGTGCGCACGAGCTGTATAGCCCACGGCAGGCCGCCTTCGGGGTCGGCCGTGATCGCCGCCAGCTGCGACCCGCCGAGGGTCACGGGGACGCCACTGCCAGAGCTCGGGGTCGGAATTCCGGCAGGGTCTCTGACGGGAGTGCCGTTCAGCAGGCCCGTCGCTGCGACGGCGATCGCGCCGCCTCCGAGCACGAGCGCGACGGCGATCACGGCCGCGTTCAGCCGGCGTGCGAGCCACGCGCGCAGGCTCCGTGGCGGGCCGTCGCCGCCGTTGTCCTGGCGGCGGCGTGCGGCGGCGGTCAGCGTCTCGCCGAGGAAGCTGTAGGGATCGGTCATGCGCTCTCCTGGATGCTGCGTCTGAGCACCGCGAGGCCGCGCGAGACGCGCTTGCGGACCACCTGCTCCGAGCGCCCGATCTGCGTCGCGATCGCCGCGTAGAGCTGCTCCTCGAGAACCCGCCCTTCGATCGCCACACGCTGCTCGACCGGCAGCGCGGAGAGCGCGCGCTGGAGATCGGACTCGCTGGTGCGCTCGATCAGCTCGAGCTGCGCATCCTCGACGAGGACGCGCTCCATCCCCAGTCGGCGGCGTGACTCGTCGGCTACGCGACCGCGGCGGGCGGCGTCGATGAGCACGTGGTGGGCGATGCCGAGCAGCCAGCCGATGGCTGAGCCGCGCTGCGGGTCGAACTGCTCGCGGCGTTCGAGCGCGCGTGCGAACGTCTCGGCCACGAGATCGAGCACGAGGTCGGGGCGCGCGCCCACCCGCCGGCGCAGGTAGCCGCGGACGAGCGGGTAACGCCGCTCGTACAGCAGCCCGAACCCCTGGGCACCGCCGTTGACCAGCAAGTCCTCGTCGCTTTGCTCGGCCGGCATCTTGGAGGTGTATACGAGCCGGACCATCGGTTTGTGACGCCTACACAGACACGGGCGCGTCGATGCTGCCGCGTGACGCGCCCACCGAGGCGATGACGACCAGGGCGATCCCGAGCAGCGCGCGCGCTCCGAGCGTCTGCCCAAGGACGATGAAGCCTGCGAGCGCCGCGACGCCCGGCTCGAGGCTCATCAGCACTCCAAAGACAGATGGCGGGATCCGCCGGAGCGCCTCGAGCTCGCACGAATACGGGATCACCGACGAGAGGATCCCGACGCCCGCCCCAAGCGCAAGCAATTCCGGGTCCAGAAGTTGGCTGCCCGCGTCGGAGATCCCGACGGGAAGCACCGCGAGCGCGCCGACACACAGCGCCAGCGTCAAACCCGTCGAGCCCTCGAAGACCCGCCCGAGCCGCGCGTTGAGGACGATGTAGGTGCCCCACAGGCACCCGGCTATCAAGGCGAGCGACACGCCGAGGGGGTCCAGCGCGTGTACGGAGCCGTGGGTGAGCGCCACGATTCCCGCGACGGCGAGCCCGACCCACAGCACGTCGAGCAGGCGTCTGGAGCCGGCCACGGCGACGGCGAGAGGGCCCACGAACTCGATCGCGACAGCGACCCCCAGCGGGATCCGGTCGAGCGCCTCGTAGAAACTGAGGTTCATGCCGGCGAGCACGAGCCCGAAGCCGCCCGCGAGCAACAGCTGCTCGCGGGCGCGGCCGCGCAGCCGCGGGCGCCGCAGCGCCAGCAGGATGATCGCGGCGAAGGCCAGGCGCAGAAACACAGTGCCACCGGGGCTGAGCTGCCTGAACAGCGTCGCGGCGAGCGCGGAGCCGAACTGGACAGAGGCGATGGCGCCGACGACGAGCACGCCTGACGGAGCGCCCGCGAGCGGCCCCGCGCCGCTGGCGCGTGAGACGCTGGCGGGCATTGCGCGATGCTAGAGGGCGAAGCCGCGCGCCGCGCCTAGGCTAGGGTTCGCATTGTTGTGAGCGAGCGGCGCTTCGACCTGGTGTTGTTCGGAGCCACCAGCTTCGTAGGTCGCCTGACGGCGCTTTACCTGCGCCAGGCGGCTCCTGCCGGCGCGCGCATTGCGCTCGCGGGCCGCTCGCGCGAGAGGCTCGAGCAGCTGAAGCGCTCGATACGAGTGGAGGATTGGCCGGCGCTCGTCGCCGACTCCTTCGACGAGGGCTCGCTCGCAGAGCTCGCGAGCGACACCCGCGTGCTGGCCAGCACCGTCGGGCCCTACCGACGCTACGGAATACCCGTGGTGGCGGCGTGCGCCCAGGCAGGGACCCACTACGCGGACCTGACGGGGGAGGTCGTGTTCATGCGCGAGTCGATCGACCGCTTCGACGACCCTGCGCATGCGTCGGGCGCGCGGATCGTGCACAGCTGCGGCTTTGACTCGATCCCGTCGGACCTGGGGGTGCTCCTGACACACGAGGCCGCGACCGCGGACGGCGCCGGCGAGCTCGAGCAGACGACGCTCGTCGTGCGGTCCTTCCGCGGGGGCCTCAGCGGCGGCACGTTCGCCTCGATGAAGGGAATGATCGAGGACCGCGCTCGCGAGCCCGCGCTCGCGAGCTTGATGGACGACCCCTACGCGCTGAGCCCCGACCGCGCCGCCGAGCCCGATCTCGGGCCGGAGCGCGACTTGACGGGTATCGAGCGCGATCGGCTCGTCGGCGGCTGGGTCGCGCCGTTCGTGATGGGGCCACTGAACACCCGCGTCGTGCGCAGGAGCAACGCGTTGCGCGGGTGGGACTACGGACGTCGGATGCGCTACCGCGAGGTGATGGGCTTCGGCAACGGCCCGTTGGCGCCCGTGGCCGCGGCGACGACGGCGGCCGGGCTGGGGGCGCTGCTGGCCGGGCTCCAATTCGGGCCCACCGAGACTCTGCTCGACCGCGTGCTCCCCTCCCCTGGCGAGGGCCCCGGCGAGCGCAGCCGTGACCGCGGCCATTACCGCATCGAGACCCACGCCCGCACCTCCGGCGGTGCTCACTATGTGTGCCGGATCCAGGCCGAGGGCGACCCCGGCTACAAGGCGACCTCGGTCATGTTCGGGGAGAGCGCGCTCGCGCTCGCCTTCGACGGAGACCGACTACCCGCGCGATCCGGCGTCCTGACGCCCGCCACGGCGTTCGGCTCCGCGCTGGTCGAGCGCCTGCGCAACGCAGGACATACCTACGAGGTGAGCGCCCAGCTCGGTGACTAGGCGTTCTCGAGCACGAACCGCAGATAGGTGACGCTGCCGTCGGCGAAGGCGCGGAAGATCGTGGTGCCCTCGATCCCCCAGTACTCATACGCGTAGCGTCGAAGCGGCTTCGGCATGCGCGGATCGACCCTCGCGCGCACTGCAGGCGTGGCGAGCGCGCGCGCGCGCAGGACCTCGGCGGTGATGTCCTGTTCTTCGAGCGTCCGCAGTCCCGCTTCGCCGAGCTGCCGACGCAGCACCTCGATGTCGCGCGGAAACGGGTCCTCAGGCGATGGATGAGTGGGCCTGAAGTCGGCGAACAGGAACAGTCCGCCGGGCTTCAGCACGCGATGCACCTCGCCCAGGAACCGCGGCATGTCCGAATAGCAGTGCGATGACTCGACGTTGATCACGGCATCGAACGCCTCAGCCGCGAACGGCAGGTGCTGGGCATCGCCGGTCCGGAACGTCAGCCCGGGACGCCCGTGGCTTTGCCGGCAGCGTTCGATCGCGGTGCCGGCGAGATCCACGCCGGTCAACGAGCTCGGCTGGAAACGCTCAAAGACGAACGCCGCCCCCCCACCGCGACCGCACCCCACCTCGAGCGCCTGCTTGCCAGAGAGCTCTGCAGCGCCGGCGACGGTGGCATACAGCGCCATGCCGAGCTCATCCTCAGCCTCAGCAGCGGGGGCGGTCTCACCCGGTGCCGCGTAGCCGTAGTTGAGCAACGTGACGCTGCTCTCGTTGCCCCTGCGGCTGGTGAGCTCGTAGAAGATGCGCCACAAGAGCGTCTCCACGGGCGCCCGCAGCGCCGGGACGGCACGCAGGAGCGCGCGAACCCCTGCTCGTAGCGGCCGTACGCGCGGCCGTGACCGGACGCCCCCTGGAGTCACAGCGCAGACGATACACCTCGATCGCACAACGGCTGCGGTGGGCGATAGACGCCACGAGCGTGCAGGACATCATCGTCAAGATCCTTCGCCGCGAGCTCGAGGAGACGCTCAGGCGGGCTCTCTGAGACGGGCTACGCGACCGCTGCCCGGCCGCCGGCCGCCTGGACGATCAGCTGGGCGGCGTGCTCGGGCGAGAGCTGGTCGGTGTTGATGACCAGGTCGTAGTGCGTCGGCAGCTCGGCGCTGATGCCGTAGAAGCGCTTGATGTAGTCCGCGCGCCCGGCATCGGACTGCTTGACGGTTCGCGCCGCCTCCTTCTCGTCGATCCCGAGGGTGGCCGCAAGCCGCTGCTCGCGCACCTGCGGCGAGGCCGTGACGAGCACCCTCAGCACGTCCTCGCGCCGGCCAAGCGCCATCGACGCCGCGTGCGAGACGATCACCGCGTTGCCGGCATCGGCGACCTCCTCGATGACCGATCGGATCAGCCCTCTGAGCTCATCGCTTGCCGGTTCTCTCTCGTTGAGGATGTTCGGGGCGGGCACGTAACCCGGTGCGAAGCCCGCCGTCGCGAAGCCTTCCTGCGCTCGCGCACCGTCCTGCCTGGCGACACATACGACCGTGCGCTCCACGCCGCAAGCGTACTGCCTGGGGCGGTAGGGTGCACGTGATCGGCGCTGCGGGTCGCAGGACGTTTTTCGTCGGTCCGTTTTCCACCGCCATCGCGAAAGTTTGGAGATCATGGATCCCGATCGCCTGAAGACCATCCCGCTGTTCTCGTCGCTGTCCGATCAAGCGCTCAAAACCTTGAGCGTGTTCTCGAGCGAGACGTCGGTCTCCGCGGGCAAGCGGCTCGTGCACGAAGGCGACTACTCCTATGAGCTGATCGTCATCGAGACCGGCACCGCCGACGTGATCAAGAGCGGCGAGGTCGTCGGATCGCTCGGTCCGGGCGACGTCTTCGGGGAGATGGGCATGCTCTCGGGCGGCAAGCGCACCGCCGATGTCGTCGCAACTTCGCCAATGCACCTGGTCACCCTCAGCAAATGGGATCTCAAGCGGATCTCCGCCGAGATCAACGACCAGCTGCGCTCGCTCGTAGAGCAGCGCCAAGCGCTCGACGAGGAGCGCGCTTAGCCTTCGCAGCTGTCGAACGCTCGCCCTGGCGCAGGTGGAACGGGGCCTAAACGCGACTTCGCAACGGCACGAGCAAGGCGTCGTGCTCGTGCTATGACAGGAAGAGCGTCGCCGGCGACCCCAAACCGGAGACGCACAAGCGACCCCCCATCGCCAAGGAGCGAGACCGTGAACAGGCCCGTTGTGATGTTCAGATCGATCCCGCGCGGCTACGCAGCGGCGTCGGATGGTGAGTGCTGATGCGCCAGGGCCCGCTCGCCGGCCGCTATCCGGCCGTCGCGGCGATGGTGATGTGCGCGCTGATTCCTTTCCTGGCGCTGTCAGCCGCGCTTCAGCCGCTGACGCCGATCATCGCCAAGCAGCTGCACACGAGCCTGCAAACGATGAGCCTGAGCTCGGGTCTGGGCAACGCCGCCTACGCGACCGGCACGGTGCTGGCGGTCGCGTTCGCCCAGCATCTGCCCCAGCGCAGGATGATGGTCGGCTACGCGGCGCTGCTCGTCACCGGCTCGGTGCTCGGGGCCTCGGCGCAGAACGCGGGCATGTACATCGCGGGCCACGTGCTCCAGGGCCTATGCACGAGCCTGCTGCTGATCGCCGCCGTGCCACCGCTGGCGATCGGCTACCCGGCGAGCAAACTGCGGATCACGGCGATGATCATGAACATGTGCATCTTCGGGGCGGTGGCACTCGGCCCGACCCTCGGTGGGCTTCAGGCGGAGTCCAACGCCTGGCGGCCGCTGTTCTGGATCGTCGCCGCGATCTCGGCCACGGCGCTGGCACTGGCGGTGCTGACGTTCGACGACGCCCCGCCCGGCGACCCTGACGCGCCGCGCGGTCGTAGCGGCGATCGCGCTGGCGGCAGTCGGCTGCGTGTCCGCCTTCTTTGGTGCCTCCGAGCTGCTGACCCACAGCTTCATCAGACCCGATAACGATCGTGCCGTTGCTCGGCGGGTCTCGCGCTGATCGTCATCCTGGTCGTCTACCAGTACCGGGCGAAGCGGCCGCTGCTGACGATCCGCACGATGCTGACGAGCACGATGCCGGTCGCGGGCATCGCCGTGGCGCTGTTCGCGGCGGCAGCATCGGTATCGGCAACGGCGCTCACCGCGGGCGCGCTCACGGGGATCTACTCGCCGCTGCATCTCGGTCTGCTGTACCTGCCGGAGGTCGCGGGCGCGGTGATCACCGCGGTCGTGCTCGGCCTGGTCCTGCAAACACGCGGGATCCACTATCTGCCGCTGATCGGGATGATGTTCCTCGCGGCCGGGATCGCGGTCTTCCGCATCCACGTCCCCTCTAGCGAAGGCGCGACGCTGATCGGCTCGGGCCTCACCGGCATCGGCCTCGGCGCGACGGTCGCGCCGGCGCTGTTCGTCGCCGGCTTCTCGCTGCCGTCGGCCAGCCTGCAGCGCGTGTTCGCGATCGTCGAGCTGCTGCGGGCCGTGGCGGCGTTCATGATCGCGCCGATCTTCGTTCACTTCGCCGTCGACCGTCGGCGGCGGCCTCGACGCGGGCACCGCCATCGCGCTGTGGATCGGCCTCGCGCTCGCGCTCGGCGGCGCCGTGATCGGCGTCGCGATCTACGCGCTCGGCGGCGCGCGCCCGCAGACTCCCGAGCTCGAGCGCTTCATCGCGGGTGAGGCTCCTGCGTGGTACTCGCCGCCGCTGCTGGCGCGCGTCCGTTCAGGCTTGGGAGCCGCCCAACCTGCGACCGAGAGCGCCAACTGAGATGACATCGAGTGGCACGGACGGCGGTGCAACTTCCACCCCGCCCGTGGGCTCGGTGCTGTTCGCCTACGACGGCTCGGAACTGGCGAAGCTCGCAATCGAGGACGCGGGTCGCCAATTCGCACCCGGACGCGAGGCGCTGGTCGTCTGCGTTTGGCAGCCCGGGGATGTCGGCTTCATACCTGTCGGCGAGGGCCACCTGAACGCGGCGCAGGCGACCGAGGTCCGGCAGGCCGCCGAGCAGACCGCGGCAGCAGGAGCATCGCTGGCGGCGCATGCCGGGTTTCGCTCGCAGAGCGTTGCGGTCGAGTCAGCGCCGACGTGGAAGGGGATCACGAAGATCGCCGAGGAACGCGGCGCCGACCTGATCGTCCTGGGCTCCCACCGCCGGACGGGGCTCGTGGGGCATCTGCTCGGCAGCGTCGCCACCGCCGTCGTGGCCCATTCGAGAACCTCCGTGCTGGTCGTGCCCGGGCGCTCCTGAGCTCAGGGTCGGCGAGGCGGCTTCCAGTCGGGGCTCGCGCCGGGCGCCAGCAGCCCGTCGAGCAGGTTGTGGATCACGATCCGTATCTCGCCCTTCTCCTGCGCTGGATTGCGGGCGTTTGCGATGCTCATGGCAGCTTCGTCGAGCGCGCCGATCAGGATCGTGGCGAGCGGACGCGTGGGCTGCGCCGGCAACTCGCCGGACTCGATCGCCGCGCTCAGGAGCTGCTCGGTCGTTCCCAGTCCGTAGCGGTGTGAGATCTCGCGGAAGCCGGCCCAGCCCAGGACGCTGGGCGCGTCGAGCAGCACCAGCTGTCGGACCTCAGGTTCGCCCGCGATCTCCAGCCAGGCGTCGGCGGCGATGTGGAGGGCATCGGCGGGCGAGCTCGGGTGGGCGGCGGCAACGGCAGCGGTCAGCCGCTCGAGGACATCGGTCTCGACAGCCTCGAGCACGGCCAGGAACAGGGTGGTCTTGTCCGCGTACTGGTGGTACATCGCGCCGCGCGTCACGCCGGCAGCGCCGGCGATCTCGGGTGTCGAGACGGCGGCGTAGCCACGCGCACCCCACAGCTGCCTGGCGGCGGCCAAGAGCGTCTGTTGGGTCGCGGCGGATCGTTCTGTTTGGGTGCGACGCACTTATCGGCAGCTTGTTGGTATCTTACGTGCAACCTGCACGCAAGCAAGTATGGAGGATCTCATGCCCAGTGTCACCCTCAGCAGCGGCGCGATCCATTATGAGATGTCGGGGCCGTCCGACGGACGCCCGGTTGTGTTCATACACGGCTACGCGATGGGCTCGTCGCTGTGGCGGCCCTTGAGCGAGCGCCTATCTGCGCGGGGCCTGTCGTGCCTCGCCCCGACCTGGCCGCTCGGCGCACACAAGACGCCGATGGGAGCAGGCGCGGACCTGACGATGGAGGGGATAGCCGCGATGATCGGGGAGTTTCTGGACGTGCTCGGCCTCGATGATGTGGTGCTCGTCGGCAACGACACCGGTGGCGCGCTCGCGCAGATCCTCGCCACCACGACGCCCGGACGACTCGGGGCGCTGGTGCTGACCAGCTGCGACGCGTTCGAGCACTTCCCGCCGCCGATCCTCAAGCCGTTCATCGTCGCCGCCAAGGCTGGGCCGGCGTTCACAGCAGCGCTGCAGCCGCTGCGGACACGGATCGGGCGTCAACGCGCGTACGGCGGCCTCGCGTACGCTGATATCGACCGGCTCGTCAGCGAATGGCTCGAGGCTCCACTGAACGACAACAGGATACGAGCGGACGTACGGCGCTTCACCGCCTCGCTGAACCGACAGAGCACGGTGCGCGCGGGAGCGCGCCTGCCCGGCTTCACAAGCCCGGCGCTGGTCGCGTGGTCCGCCGACGATGCGTTCTTCCCGGTGGAGGACGGCCGCCGGCTCGCCGCCGCCCTGCCCGACTCGCGACTGGCCGTGATCGCAGACGCGAGGACCTTCTCGATGATCGACCAGCCGGACGCGCTGGCAGAGCTGATCGTCGACTTCGCCAACCCGGCTGCGGCGTCGGACGCGGCATGACGCCATTGCGCTGAGCTTCGAAGTCCTCCGGGGGCGATACCGTGCCCGTGCTGCGCGATTATCAGGCCGACCACGAGGATCTGTGATGAATAAACCGATTCTGTTTTGCTACGACGGCTCGGACGGCTCGCTGTCGGCGATGCGCGCCGCCGGCGAGCTCGTGACGCACCCTGCCGATGCCGTGGTGCTGACCGTGTGGATGTCGGCAGTGACCAGCCTGGTTCGAGCGGGCTCGTTCCTGACGACCGTGCCCAACGAGGGCGAAATAGATGACCAAGAGGCTGCCTTCGCGATGCAGATCGCCGAGGAGGGTGCCGCTCGCGCCCGAGAGCACGGCTACGACGCCGTGGCGCGAACGGCGCAGGCCGACGTCTCAGTCGTCGCGACGATCGGCGAGGTCGCGCAAGAGATTGACGCTGGACTGATCGTCTGCGGGCAGCGCGGACGCGGCGCGATCCGCAGCACCCTGCTCGGCAGCACTTCGCACGGGCTCTCCACGCACGCGCAACGGCCCGTGCTGATCGTTCCTGGCCACGCGGAGTAGCGGTCGCCGTCGCGGCCGGCCGGCGACGACTCGGCCTCGTCGCCGGGTCCGCGAGCACGTTATCTGGGTGCAGCAGAGTCCAGCAGTGCGTCGCCCGCGGCGTGCGACGCCACACCGAAGTGACAACAGGGGCCGGTAACCAACACCGGGGTCACGGACGCCGCGGAAGTTGACGCGGCCACGGGCGCATCTTGCGGCTCGTGCCTCGGCGCCGAGACGCTGCTCTTGGCCTTCGAGGGCAGCACGAGCAGCGCGAGCAGCAGGCCGAGGGCAAAGATTCCTGCGGCCCAGGCGAACGCGGTTGTGTAGCCGTGGATTGACGCTGCGTTGCTGAGTCCGGGCGTCCGGGCGTGGCTCGATGCGTAGGCTGCCGTGGCGCTCGCGAAGATCGTGCTCAGGAGGGCTGTGCCGACCGAGCCTCCCACCTGCTGGGAGGTATTGACCATCGCCGAGGCGACGCCCGCCTCGGAGCCGTCGACGCGCAGCGTGGCGGTGCTGAATGCCGGTGCGAAGATGCAGCCCATTCCGACACCGGTGATGACCAGCGCGGGCAGAACGTGGCTTGCGTAGCCGGCGCCGGGCGCAAGGCGGGTGAGCAGGAGCATCGCGATCACCCCGAGCGCCATGCCGGCGACCACCAGCGGCTTGGCGCCCGTGCGAGCGATCACCTTGGTCTGCACCGTGGTAGAGGTGACAACCAGGACGGCGGTCAACGGGAGGAACGCCAGGCCGGTCTTGACGGGGGAGAAGCCGAGATTCTCCTGCATGTAGTACGTCAAGAACAGGAACACCGCGAAGACCCCGGCGCCCGCCAGCAGGATCGATAGGTAGGCGCCGCCACGGGCGCGGTCGGTGACGATGTGCAGCGGCAGCAGGGGATCTGCTCTGACGCGCTCGACTGCCACGAACGCGACCAGCAGGACCACGCTCGCGCTGAGCGCGCCGATCGTCAACGGCGCCGTCCACGAGTGCGTCTCGGCGTTGGAGAACCCGTAGACGAGCGCGAACAGACCGCCGCAGGCGAGTAGCACGCCTGGGATGTCGATCCGCGCGCGTCCCTCGGGGGGATGGTTCTGCAAGAGCCGCAGCGCCACGAGCACGGTGGGTACTGCGATCAACACGTTCACGTACAGACACCACCGCCACGACAGCGTCTGCGTGAGCACCCCGCCGAGGATCAGCCCGACCGACGCCCCACCGCCGGCGATAGCGCCGAAGATGCCAAATGCCTTCGCCCGATCGGACGAGCCGGCAAAGGTGACCGTGAGCAGCGATAGCGCCGAGGGCGCAAGCAGCGCGCCGAAGGCACCCTGCAGCGCCCGCGCGACGACGAGCATGCCGAAGGACTGCGCCAACCCTCCGATCGCGGAGGCGCCCGCGAAGCCGATCAGTCCCGCGACGAACGTCCACTTGCGCCCGAACAGGTCACCGAGCTTCCCACCCAGCAGCAAGAGGCTGCCGAAGGCCAGCGCGTAGGCAGTGACGACCCACTGCCGGCTGTCGGTGGAGAAGCCCAGCGAGCGTTGCGCCGAGGGCAGCGCGATGTTCACGATCGTCGAATCGAGGACGACCATCAGCTGCGCGACGCCGAGCAGGGCCAGCACCGCCCAACGATTATCCGCGGGCGCAGAGCTCGCCGCTGTCGCCATCGGTGAGGCCCGGATACGCTCGCTGCTCGCCATTGGCAAGCACCACGTTACGCCGCAATCGGCCGGCGCGTCCTCTCGCGGATAAAGCTAGAGCGGGGGAACCTGGTTGTTGACTTCGGTTCCGTGGTAGAGGCGGTTCTGGTCCCTGCAGGGCGCCGGGAAGAAGAACTGGACGCTGTCGCTACGGACGCCGTTGTAGCTGGCGTAGAGCGTCGCGCGCCCCACGGTGCCGACGGCGCACTTCCCGTCGGTGCTGCTCGTGACCCGGAACTTGATCTTCATGATGTTCCCCGGGTAGCCCCACATCGTCGCGTAATGCGAGTGGTACACGAGGTGGTGCTCGAGCGACATGATGATCGTGCCGGTGCGGTCCTGCTGGCACATGATCCCCGAGACCGTGTTGGCTTCGAGGTTGATGTTCCCGTGGCCCTTGGCGAAGCTGCTCGCGCCCGTGTAGGGGCCCGTGTGAAAGCCCCACGGGGGAATCCCGTAGACGGTGGGCACCTGCGAGCAGGATGTGGCCGCGCTGGCCGAGCCGGTCATGCCCCCCATCGCCAACAGCGCTGTCAACGCGGCGAGCGCAAGCCCGATCGGCACCGTTGCTCGCGTTGACGCCATGCAAGCGCGACTATAGCCTCGCGACGACTTACCCCACCGGGGCTGGACACATGTCGGTCACAACTCGCGCCCGGCAAACCTCCGAGAGACACCTTCCGCTTAGATCAGGTGTCGCGCGGCCGCCGGCCGCGATCGAACGAGAGGAGCCGTCGTGACGAAGGTCTGGTTCATCACAGGTACCTCGAGGGGCTTTGGACGCGTGTGGGCGCAGGCGGCGCTCGAGCGCGGTGACAGTGTCGCAGCGACCGCCCGCGACACAGCCACGCTCGCGGATCTCGTCGCCGAGCACGGCGAGCGCCTGCTCGCACTGGAACTCGACGTCACCGATACGGCGGGCATTGAGCGGTCGGTGCGAAGCGCCCATCAGCACTTCGGCCGCCTGGACGTGGTTGTGAACAACGCAGGCTACGGCCAATTCGGCGCGATCGAGGAGCTGACCGAGCAGGAGGCGCGGCGTCAGATCGAGACGAACCTGTTCGGCCCACTGTGGGTCACCAAAGCGGTCGTCCCTTTGCTGCGCGAGCAGCGCTCCGGCCACATCATCCAGGTCTCCTCGATCGGCGGCGTGATGGCGTTCCCGCTGCTGGGCCTCTACCACGCCTCCAAGTGGGGGCTCGAGGGGTTCAGCCAGTCGCTCTCGGCGGAGCTCGCCGAGTTCGGCGTCCACGTGACGCTCGTCGAGCCCGGAGGCTTCACCACCGACTGGTCTGGCGACTCGGCGGGGAGGGCACGGGAGCTGGCCGCCTATGACGGCGTGCGTGAGCGCCGGCTGCAGGCAATCGGACCAATCCGATCGCAACCCGGCGATCCTCAGGCGACCGGCGCCTCGATCCTCGAGCTGGTCGACGCTGCCGAGCCTCCGTTGCGGGTGTTCTTCGGCAGCAGCGGCCTGCGGATGGTCCGGCGTGAGTACGCCGCGCGGATCGAGACCTGGGAGAAGTGGGACGGCCTGGCGCAGCGAGCGCAGGGGCCCCCGCCCGCAAGCTGAGCAGCTCGCCAAGCGCAGTCTCAAGCATCTGATTAAATAATTTGCGATGCAAGCAGCAAGACCAGACCAGCGTCGCGAGGTGGGCCTGCGGACGCGCGCTCGGCTGATGGATGCCGCGCTCGACCTGCTCTCCGAACGCGGCGAGGACGGCGTCACTCTCCGGGAGCTGACCGACGCCGCGGATGCGAACGTCGCGGCGGTGAGTTATCACTTCGGCTCGCTCAAGTCACTGTGTGACGCGGCAATCGAGGATGCGTTGAGACGCTACCTCGCCGCTCAAGAGGGGGCGGTGGGCGCTCTCGATGCCGACTCCACGCTCGAGGCTCTGGCGACAGCCTTTGCGCGCCCGCTGATCGGCTCGCTGGTCGCGGGGGGCCGCGAGCTCGCCGTGATGCGCATCGTGGCGCGAGCGGGGATCGACCCTCCGGAGGGATCGGGTCGGCTGGATGTCAGATTCGAGCGGATCCGCGCCGACGTGCTTCGGGTGCTCAAGGCCAACCTTCACGGTGTGAAGGATCAAGAGCTGATCTTCCGTACCCGCTGCGTGGCCGGACTGATCAACTGGCTGGTGCTCGCGCCCGTGGGGAACGAGCTGAGCAACAAGTCCCAGAAGCAGATCGAGCGACTACTGATCCCGATACTCGCAGGAGCATTTCGCGCCGCAGGGCCCGACTGACCACTGCGTGGCCCAGATTTCCCTGCTCGGCGGACAATTCAAGCGAACGCTTGACAAGCGCTGCTTACTCGCCTACGCTCGATCGAGCGATAAGAAACTGGAGGCCGTTCAGCTATGAAAGTGGCACTCACCGGCGCAACAGGGTTCGTCGGATCCCACGTTCTGACGGAGTTGCAGGAGCACGGTCACGCGGTGACGGCGCTCGTTCGCGATGCGCCCCAGGGGGAAACCGTCGCCGGCCGCGGCGCCACAGCGACGGTGGTCGACCTCTACGACCGAGCGGCAGTCGCCGGCATCCTGCGCGATGCCGACGCAGCGGTTCACACAGCGAGCCCCGGTGACGCCACGAGCGCAGATCTGGATTCCGCGGTGGTCGACGCAGCGATCGAGGCATTCGCCGGCACCGGCAAGCCCTACCTGCAAATCAGCGGTGCGTGGATCTACGGAAACAACCTCTCGATCAGCGAGCAGTCACCGATCGATTCACCCCCGCTGGTCGCATGGAAGGAGCCGATCGAGCGACGGGTGCTCGCTGCAGGAGACATGCGCGGAGTCGTGATCGTGTCCAGCACCGCGTACGGCGACGGCGCAGGAGGCATCCCAGGACTGCTGCTCGGATCGCCCCGAGACGACGGCGGCAACCTGATCATGCTCGGGAGCGGACAGCAGCATTGGTCGACGGTCCACGTCGCGGACCTGGCGACTTCTTCCGTCTCGTTCTCGAGCGAGACGCGGCCCGCGGGCGTTACGTCGTCGGCACCGGACAGGACCCGACGGTCGCAGAGCTGACCGAGGCGGCCGCCGTCGCAGCAGGCGCTCCGGGAGCGGTACCCGGCTCCGATGATGAGGCCAAGCTACGCTTGGGCGACGCTTTCGCCGAAGTCCTGCTGCTCGACCAGGGGACGGTCGCGGCCAAGGCCCGAGCCGAGCTCGGTTGGGCTCCCTCGCACCCGGGACTGCCCGCGGAATTTCGCGACGGCAGCTACCGCAAAGCGGCAACTGGTTGAGGACATGGTGATCTCGCCCGAGGAGACGGCCGACCGCCTCGCGATTCGTGAGCTGGTGGATGCATACGCTCACTGCGCCGACCGTCGCGAGGCGGAGGCGCGGAAGGCCGTCTTCACCGAGGACACGTATTTCCGCGTGTACACGAAGGGCGCGGGCACAGAGCCCACGGAACCCTGCACGGCAGGGAGCAGCTGACCCCTGTCTTCGCTGATAGCCCCGGTAGTCGATCGACACAAACGCCGCGTTCTGCGGGGCGATGAGATGGTCGCCGAGCTGATCCCGGATCGAGGCACTCGCCATTTGCTCATCCTTTCATCAGCTTCGGCGCACCCGTCAACCAAATCCCTGTGAGTCGCGGCAAGCGACGGCGGTCCTACGAGCCCGGTCGAACGCCTGCTCCGCCGGGCGCTGCGAGGCTCCCCTCTCCACCTCCAATTTATACCACCCGAGTGGCCTTCATGAAGCCTCGGCTCGTGCTGTAAAACCGCGGACTGAGATCAGAAACCTACGGAAAACGGGAGTCGCGAAATGCGTGTGTTGGTGTCGACGTACCCGACGGGAGTGCGGCTATGACCGAGCATGCGGTGGTGATCGCCGGAGGAGGGCCGACAGGGATGATGCTGGCAGCCGAGTTGGCGTTGGCGGGAGTAGACGTCGCGGTCGTCGAGCGGCGGCCCGATCATGTGCTCGTCGGCTCACGGGCCGGCGGCTTTCACTCGCGTACGATCGAGGTGCTGGATCAGCGGGGCGTTGCCGACCGGTTCCTCGCCGAGGGCCAGGTGGCTCAGGCCGCGATGTTCGCCACGACCGTGTTGGACATGGGCGACTTCCCGACACGTCATCCGTACTCGCTCGGGATCTGGCAGAACCAGATCGAGCGGATCATGGCCGCCTGGATCGGTGAACTACCGGTGCGGATCTATCACGGATGCGAGGTGACGGGCTTCGCGCAGGACGACTGCGGCGTCGATGTCGAGCGGTCCGACGGGCGGTCGCTGCGCGCGCAATATCTCATCGGGTGCGACGGAGGACGCAGCGTCGTACGTAAAGCGGCCGCGATCGAGTTCCCGGGGTGGGATCCGACGAGGAGCAACCTGATCGCAGAGGTCGAGGTGACCGAGGAGCCGCCGCGGGGCATTCGTCACGACTCCACCGGCATCCACGCCCTCCACACGATGGAGGACGGCTCGACGGTCCGCGTCGTCGTGACCGAGCAGCAGCTCGGGCCCGGCAGCGAGCCCACCCTGCGCGATCTGAGCGAGGCGCTGATCACGGTGTACGGCTCCGACTTCGGCGTCCACAATCCGACGTGGATCTCGAGGTTCACCGACATGACGCGTCAGGCAGCGGCCTACCGCGCGGGACGAGTCCTACTCGCCGGCGACTCGGCACACGTGCACTACCCGGCGGGTGGACAGGGTCTCAGCCTCGGCGTGCAGGATGCGGTGAATCTGGGGTGGAAGTTGGCTCAGGTGGTCAACGGGACCTCCGCGGAGAGCCTCCTGGATACATATCAGGACGAGCGCCACCCGATCGCTGCCCGTGCGCTTCGGCACACGATGGCTCAGGCCGCGCTCCAGCGCCAGGACGAGCGCATCAAGGCCCTGGTCGATGTGGTGTCGGAGCTCGCGATCATGGACGAGCCTCGCAGACGGCTTGCCGGGATCATCTCCGGACTGGACATTCACTACGACCTCGGCGAGAGCCATCCCCTGCTCGGACGCCGCATGCCCGATCTCGACCTCGTGACCACCGGCGGCCCGCTTCGGGTCTTTGAGCTGCTGCACGACGCCAAGCCGGTGCTGCTCAACCTCGGCGAGCCCCACGTATTTGACCTCACTCCCCGGGCTGACCGCGTTCAGCTGATCGACGCTGAATATGTCGGTGAGTGGAAGCTTCCGGTACTTGGCGCCGTCACCGCTCCGACTGCCGTCGTGATCCGTCCCGACGGATACGTCGCCTGGGTCGGAGACCAAACCCAGCTGGGACTCGCTGAATCGCTGACCGCCTGGTTCGGAGCGCCGGCGGCGGCGTAGGGCGCCCGCCCGCGCGCCCATCTGGCTCGAGGCCACTGCGGCTCGCGGGCTCGTTGCGGGCGTGCGATGCGCCGTCGCGGAGGCCGGTCTAGACTCATGGTCGTTCGAGTGGTCGGATCGGGCGAGAGCCCGAAACGTCATCGGCCCGCATCCGGCTCAGTGCTTTACTGTCAGCTCTTTCACCTCGCGCTCAGGTGTTCCCTCCGGAACCGTCACCTCGAACTCGACAAGAAACGCCATGACTTACTCCTTGGATTGGTGTGTGCAGGTGTGGCCGCGCGCCGGGCAGCGGCTGCCTGCGCTCGCGAGCGAGGCGCCACCCGCCGTGGCGCTCATGCCAACGCGGGCCGCGAGCGCGTGTGGCCGGCCGGGACTACGCCGCAACCACGACGCCCAGGAACTCCAACAGGTCGCAGCTGTCCGGGGTCCTCGAGCCGCTGCGCGACGACACGACCGCTTGACCTTTCGCTTCCCGCGCGAAGCGGTTGGGGAATGCCATGCGGTAGATCCTGACCGGAGAGCACTGGGGCGCCGAAGATAAGCCGAAACCGCTACAAGCGCGAGACGAGTTCGGCCACGATCTCCGCGGCGGGCTGCGTCCGATTGGCGAGCCCTACGCTCTGTCCGGCCCACAGCGACAGTGCCTCGATCTCACCGGTTGTCCCAACGAGCGGGGGCGCGGGAGAATATCGAACGATGGGTTCACCCGAAGCGAAGTGCGCTATTACCCTTTCTCCTGGCCGACTGCCCAGCGGCGGCCGGCCCGCGGCCTCCCACATCTCGGCCGTTGAGTTGTGGATGGCGCGGTGGGGGGAGTCCGGCCATCCCACGTCATAAAGGTCGGGGTACCACTCCGCATCGGTCTCGGTCGCGGCTATCAGGCGGCGCCGATACTCCTCGTGGATCGGCATCTCGTCGGCCAACAGAAATCGGGTGCCGAGCCAGGCGGCCTGCGCGCCGAGCGCGAGCACGGCCGCGACTCCTTCGAGCGTCGCCAATCCCACCGGCCGCAATGACCGGAACCGGTGCCACCGCGTCGACTACCGCCGGCACCAACGGCAACGTTGCCACACCACCCCATACGTGCCCGCCAGCCTCCCAACCCTGCGCGACGACGATGTCCACTCCACATCCGACCGCGCGCCGCGCTTCCTCGGCAGTCCCGACCGTGTGCATCACAAGGCCGCCGGCGTCGTGTACCACGTCGACGTAGCCCTTGGGGTCGCCCCAGATGAACGACACGAGCCGTAGGCCAGCAGACAGGGCCTGGTCGACCCGACGGTGCTGATCCGAGGTCAGAGCGAAATTGCCGCTAAACGGACGATCGGTCAGCGCTGCCGTTTCACGGATCCAATCTCCAGCGTCGTCGGCCCACCACAGCGCCACGCTGCCGAGAGCGCCGGCATTTGAGACCGCGGCGGGCAGGCGCGGATCTGCAGACACGGGGGCCGAAACAATCGGGTGGTCAATCCCCAGCAACTCGCATACCGGCGTGTGGATGCTCATTGCGACCGCCCTCTTTCTGGCGCGCGCGGCGCCGATTGACTAGGCTCAATGTAGACCCGAAAGGCTCCGACGGCGTCCCGGGTCGCTACCGGCCCAGGCCGTTGCCGCGGGGCGGCGTCGGACATGTGGGCCACTGGGCCGCGCGTGGACGGCACGGCGGCCGTCGCGTCACTCCTCAACCATCGACAGGAGCACAACATGCGCACCGACATCGCCCCGGGCGGCGCCTTCCCCGACTACGAGTTGCCCGACCACGAGGACGTTACTCGGAAGCTCAGCGAGATCCAAGGCGACGACCCCCTGATCCTCACGCTCGCGCGCGGGAACTACTGCCCCAAGGAGCACCAGCAGCACCTCGAGCTCGCTGCCAACTACCCCAAGATCGCCGTGGCCTACACGAAAGTCGCCACGATCTCGACCGACACCCATCACGCAAGCCAGGAGTTCCGCGCGTCGATCGGCGCCCAATGGCCCTTTTTCTCCGACCCGGAGCGGACCGTCCAGAAGGACCTCGAAATCCAGGAGTACACCGACCCCGAGCACGACCCGATGGTCCCCCACACCCTAGTGCTCAAGCCGGGGCTGGTCATCCACAGCATCTACAACGGCTACTGGTTCTGGGGACGTCCGTCCTTTGTGGATCTCTGGCACGACCTACGGACCGTGACCCGCGAGATCCGCCCCGACTGGGATCTAAGCAAGCCCGGGCTACGCGCAAAGTGGGATGCCGACGACTACACGCCATTCCACGGATGGGATAAGCGCACTCCTCAGTCGATGCCTTCGTCTTACCCCGCTTAACACACCGCGGCGGCCACCTCAAGTCTCATCAGGACCGGCGCACGGACGCCGGAGTGGCCGAGGCGACTGTTCAGGCAGCCGATCGTCGCGCTGATCGCGCCCGCATGAACATCGAGATCACCACGTTACGACATGCCCAGCGTGCTCGTACCGCAACGTTTGGTAGTCCGTCGATCCTCGCTCCTAGATTGTCTGTCCGCCGGTGAACCTTCGTGACGAGCCGGTGGCGTTCGTGCTGACGCGCTGCGCCTAGGAACTGAGCTCCCGGGCCCTGAGGAGTAGCCTGCGCGCCGACCCGGCGCGGAGGACGACGACATCCACGTCTGAGCCGATCAGGTCCGCGACCATCAGCCGCTGGATGTCTTCAACTCCCTCGATGCGCGCTCCGCCGAGCTCGACGATCAGATCCTCAGGGCGCAGGCCCGCCGCCTCTGCGGGGCTGTCGGCCATAACCTCGAGTATCTCCACGCCGGTCGCCTGAGCCCGCTCGCGGCGGGCCCGCGCCGGCAGCGGGCGCGGTCCGCCGGCGATACCCAGGTAGGCGCGCCGCACGCGGCCGTGGTTCATCAGGTCGCTGATCACCTTGCGCGTCGCCTCGTTGATCGGCACCGCCGGCCCCAGCCCGACACCGGCCACGGCGGTGTTGATTCCGACTAGCTCTCCGCGTGAGTCGACCAGTGCGCCGCCTCGCCGAGCGGCGCCGGGATCAGGTCGTCGGCGTCGCTGCGCAGCACCGCGAGGTCCGACAGCGGGTCGGCGCCGATTACACGGAAGCCAATCTCGCGCCCATCCACGAAGGTCGCCCGTCCGAGCCGATCGCGCCGAGCAGACGTGAGCAGGAAACCGTCCGGCGTGAGTTGCCGTCAGGAACCGTCATTCACGAATGCCTGATAGGGCCGGCAGGGCTCGTTGCGCAGGCTTGCGCAGGCCGGCAATGCGGTGGGAACGTTGACACCGGGCACGATCGGGAGGGTGAGGTTGCCGGGCATGCCGGGCCCGAACGCGATCGACACGTTGGCGGTGGTGCCTTCCGGCTGCGTCTGGCTGAACGACCACACGGGCTGGGTGCCGTTGGGTGCAGAGATCGTGACCTTGATGCGCGAGCCTGCTCGGTAGACGTGTCCCTCGAAGTACAGCGGGATCGTGACCGGGACGAATTCGTCAGCCGGCATCGCCTGCACATCGGACGCGAGGAAGGTCGGGATCGGCTGCAGCGGCGTCGGGGCCTGGTCGAGCATGTTCGCCGAGGTGGTGGCGAGCTTGCGCTCGCTGGCGCGGATCCAGCCGTTTTGGACAAAGGTTTCGTTGCCGTCGGGGCGCACCTCGGTGACCGTCGCCTGGAGATCGACGTTTGGAGTGGATGACTGCACCCAGAGGTTGACGGCGCCTGCACCGATTGCGGTCGTGTCGCTGCTGAGTGGGGACGACACATAGGCAACGGCGGAGCCCGTCGCTGGCTGCACCCATTTCCATTCCCACTGGGACGCGTCGCCCCACAGCCCGCCTGAATCCGTGTTCGTCGAATAGTCCGTCAGCGGTGCGGCGCCCGCATCCGAGGTGTAGGAATCGACGCCGTGGGCTGTTGCCGGCTGTTCGTTGAGCGTGCCTTTCGCCCCGAGATACCACGAGCGAGCCGTCGTGCCGGGGATCGGGAACGCTGAGAACGACTGTTCGAACGCGGGATAGGGGTTGCCGGGCGTTGTTGAGCCAGTCGGCGAGGTTCCTGCGCCGTTGTCGAACAGCACCCGAACCTCCGGGAGCGCCATGAAGGCCGACAGCGCCTTTGCGTATGACAGCGGCTGCTGGACCGGGTCCGGAGGTAGCGTGACGTTGTCTCCCGCGGGGACCCCCAGCGCCATCTTGTAGATGATCGGCGCCGCGAGATGGACAATCGCCCGGTCATAGATCGGCGCTCGGTGCGCGACGAACAGATCGAGAAAGTCGTACAGCCGGTCGAGGGTATCTGGGTCGAGCGAATCGACGTGGGCGCCGTTGGTGAATGTGAACCACTTTCGTTCTGTGCCGGTAAAGTGCTGCGCCAAATCCGCGCAGTGCCCGCCGGTCTGCTCGTCCTCCCATTGGCACGCCATGAACGTCGGAACGTCGATCTTGTGAACGAACGTCACCGGGTCCAGGGGGTCGGCCACGGACGGGTTGTAGGTCGCGTTTTCCTTGATTTCTGCGAGCAGGTTCGTCGCCTGCCCGTGCAGATCCTGGTCGCCCGCGCAGGTCTCATCACCCGTCTGCATCTGTTCGTAGGCCCAGTGCTCGCCGCTGTCGGGACCGGCCGGTTCGGCGTCGTGCTGTCGTTCTTCGGCCCACGGGACCGCGAAACCGGTGTTGAGGATGCCACCGGGATCAAGCGTCGTAGCTGTCGCGTCGAGCACCGATAGCGGCGCGATCGCCTCGAGCGCCGGGGGCTCGAGCTGAGCCGCGAAAAGCTGACTGATCCCGCCGTAGGAGATGCCCAGCATGCCAACCTTGTGATGGAGTACCCATGGCTGATGGGCGATCGTCTCGATCACGTCGTAGGCGTCGAGGTTCTCCAGCGGTTCAAAGAAATCGAACGCGCCGCCCGAGCAGCCGGTACCGCGCATGTTCACGTCGACCACCGCGAAACCCATCAGGTTGGCCAGTTCGGCGATCCCGCTTTCCGGGCCCGCGGGGTTCGCGTAGCCGTATCCCGAATATTCGATCAGCGTTGGGTACGGCACCGTAGGGCTCGCCGTTGAGGAGGCCGGGAGCTGAAAGCCTGATCGCGAGCCAAACACGCCCGCCGGGATGCCAGGCGGATGGACGTCGATCGCCAGCTGGGTCCCGTCGCGCGTCGTCAGGTACGTGTAGCCAGTGTCCGCGATCGACTGCCTGTAGATCCCGGGGTCCCACGGCGCCGCGGCTTGCGTGTGGACAGTGATCGGCGCCGATTCTTCGGCCGTCGAGCTCAACCGGACCCGGTAGCGCCTTTCGGGCGCGACATGCCGGAACAGCAACCCCCCAAGCGAGTCCGCCGTCTGCGTCGACACAGTTTCGCCATTCGAGCGCAGCAGCGACATCTGAGCGCTTGGAGCCAAGCCGGTGACGTACACCTGTTCCACGCTTCCGTGCGCGCTGAAGGCGGACGCAGCCGTAGCGGCCACCAGCCAGACGACGGCTGTCGCAAGCGTCACGACCGCGCCGACTCGGGCGCGACGCCGCAGCGCAAACGCTATGACGGAGCGGCTACCGCCTCCCGCGAGTAGCCGCATCTTCCCATCCCGCACATCCCCAATGCACGTCAGCATCTGCATCTAATACACAGTAAACAGCACTCGTGCGGTTGGCGACACCCGCCGGCGGTGGATCCGCGAGATCGGCTGAAACTAGGTCTCGCAGGGGGCTCGACCGGCGGGGCCGGCGGGTCGGTCCATTCGTTGCGCCACTGCATGAGCGCCGTGTAGACCGGAAACAGGGCCCTGCCCTTATCGGTAAGTCGGTACTCGTTGAGTTCGCGGCTTGCGTGGGCAGCGTATGGGTGGCGTTCGAGGATGCCGTGGTCGACAAGCGGATTGAGCTTGTCAGCGAGCGCGACAGCCGACTAGACTCAACTTCGCTCCGATCTCTAGCCTAAGGAAGGAGGTTTCGATGACCGCCAAGGCGGCTTTCGAGCCGAACGAGTGGAAGCTCGTGGAGGAGGGTCCGACGAGCGCGGCGATGCTCGTGATCACGTCTCAGCGGGGAGGGACGTTCCGCGAGACGTTGGCGATGGGAAAGGAGTACGCGGAGGCGCGCCAGCAGCACGGCCAGAGCGAGCTGCTTGACGAGCTCGCTGGTGCGAGACCCCCCGTCGATCACACGCGCTTTCACTCGCCCGAGGAGTTGACGCAGCATGTGGTGGAGCGGCTTCAAGAAGCCGTCGCGGTGCTTCAGAAGAAGGCCGAGCCGCAGGAGGTCGAGGACTATAGGACCTTCATCGTGAACCTGTCCGAGCGCGTTGCCGGGGCACACTCCGAGGGTGGACAGCCGGTGAGCGAGCATGAGCAGGCGGCGATAGAGGCCATCAAGGGGGCATTGGGGTAACAGGCGTTCCGGGCGGGAGGCTGCCCGCCCCCGGAGGCGTACGGCCCCGACGGCGCGTCGAACCAGGACATCGCCACCGAGCTGTTCGTCAGCTCATCCCTGACGGCGCGATCCTCTCTGCCCCTCACCAACAACGCGCCGCAGCTAGCCGAGCCACCGGTCGCCCTGCGGTTTATGCGTCATCTACAAACGGTGCTCGAACTCGACGACGGCCGCACCATCTTCGAGTCCGTTGCCATCCGCCTGCACTTGGCCGACCTGCACCCCAACGCAGGCTTGACTCCCCCGGTCGACACCTACGAGCGCGGCCTCACCTATCAGTGGTCGGTGTTCGCGATCGCGGAGGTCGAGAAGCGAGTCTTCGGCTGGCTGTTCGCAAAGCGCAAAGGCGAGGATCTCACGGAGCACGCCGACGGCTTCGCGCCCGTCGCCTACGCCCTTCGTAATGCGGTCCGCGACCAGCCGTGGCTCGCCGGCGAGACTTTTACCGTCGCCGACATTCTCTGCGCGAGCATGATTGGCAGCGCCTTCAACCGAGAACTGCTCACCGAGGACGGCCCACTGCGCGACTGGGCACAGCGCGCACAGCAGCGACCCGCCAACCTCCGAGCCGAAGGTCTAGACCGACGAGCGCGTCAGCCGACCTGACCGCTCGCCGCGAAGCCGGTTGAGCGGGAGCCGTTGCGACAAGGTCCTTCAGGTTTCGGGCTCGTGCCGATGTGGCGCAACGCGACGGGCTTCTGCGTGGGCGGGCCGCACAGAGGCCTCCTAGTGGTTCGTCTGTGAAGTTCGTGGGTTATGCCTCGAGGACCTTGCCGGTGTAGGTCCACTTGAAGGGTTTGGCGGTCTGGTTGTAGGTCTCGATAAACGCGAGCATTTGCTCGGCGAGGTCTTCCTCGCTGAAGAAGATGGGGTGCTTGAGCAGTCGGCGGTAGAGGATCGAGAAGAAGATCTCGACCTGATTCAGCCATGAGGCGTGGGTGGGGGTGAATTGGAAGCTCCAGCGGGGGTGAGCGGCGAGCCATTCCTGTACCTCTTCGGTGCCGCGGGTGGAGAGGTTGTCGCTGACCGCGATGATCTGCTGGCCCTCGACGACGGGGATCTCGCTGTCGAGCTGGTCGAGGAAGCGGATCAGATCGAAGCGATTGCGGGTCTTCGAGGTCATCGCGAGCACGTCACCCTCGTGGACCTTCAGACACGCGAACAGGCACTGGGTGCCGTTGCGGATGTATTCGTGCTCGCGGCGTGTCGGTCGCCCAGGAGCAGGAAGCATGTCTGGCTTGGTCGGTGCCTTGGCCTGGATCCCGGTCTTTTCGTCGATCGAGACGACCAGCACGTTCTCTGGCGGATTCACGTACAGGCCGCAGACACCTCTCAGGCGCTCCTCGAACTCGGGGTCCGAGAAGTCGCTCATCACCCAGTAGTCGGTCAGGTGCGGCTTGATGTCGGCGCGCGCGAGAATCGTGTGTGCCTGGGCGCGCGACATCCCTACCGCCTGCCCGAGCTGCTCATAGGTCCAGCGTTCCTGCTGAGCCCCCCTCTGATGTCTCCGGTGGACGCGTGCACGCCTTGGCGATCAGCCTCGCCCTGTCCGCCTGCGAATAGATCAGAGGTTTACCCGAGCGCGGCAAGTCACGGAGCCCAGCGATCCCATCCTGCTCATAGCGCGCCCGCCACTTCTGCGCCGTGTTCGTCGAACACCCCACGAGCCGGCCGATCTCCGCAGCAGAACGACCTTCCGCGGCACAAAGCACGATCTGGGCGCGCTCGACCACCCGCACCTCAGCCGTGCGCGAGCGCACAATCCGATCAAGCTCCGCTTGATCGTCCGCTGCGATCTCAACGCTCTTCGCCAACGCAGGCATACCGAACCCCCATCATCGCTGACCCAACCAGCGACAAGTTCGGCAAAGACAACGACACCCCTTCAACCACAAACGAACTTCACAGACGAACCACTAGCGTACCCGCTTGCGGTATGCGCGCACCTTCGTACGGTTGCCACATACCGCCATCTCGCACCACACCGCCGAATGGTTACGGGAGCGGTCGTAGAACGCCCATTCGCAGGTGGGTGAGCGACAGGCCTTCACGCGCGGCCAAGTGCCGTCGGCGACCGCCTCGGCGACCCGTGCGAGGAGCAGGGTCAGCGCGCCCGTGATTCCGGCCGCTTCCGGTCGGACGTCGACAAGTCCCCCTTGGTCGAAATGCACGCTCAGTTTGCCGGCTCGGGCTGCCCGCTCCAGCGTCGCCCATGCGTCGGGACACTGCTGATCGCCGTTGTTGGCACGTGCCAGCGCACGAAGGGCCTCGCGTAGCTCGATCGCCGACCTGAGGTCAGCCTTCTGGGCGTCTGCGCCGTCGTCGGACAGCAGGTCCTGCGAGCGCAGCCAGCTCGAGAGCTCGTTCGGTGACGTGAGCGAGTCGACCTGCCCCTCGACATCCAAGGTGTTGATGAAGTCGATCACCGCCTCGAGCGCGAGGGGGATTTCTGATGCAGCTGACGTGGACACCGGTGTTTGGATATAGTCGGTTACGGAAACCATCCATCGTATGACGGAGGTGTCTCATGAGCGTATCGCAGAAGCCCAATGTCCTCGCCCCTGCACGCCTCGCTGCTGACAGCCGTACCCGATCGCTCCAAACGGCGATGCCAGCCGCGCTTTCACGCCTAGTTGCGCGCACGCTGGCCCGGCGACTCGACGGCGCACTGATCGCCGGCGCCGACCCAGCCCGCTCGGCGCTGGTGGCCGCCCGGGCAGCCCTTCTCACTTCAGCCGGAATGCGCGGGTCGCTCGCATGCTCGCTTCACGGTCTCGTTCGCGCGGCCCAAGGCCCTCAGCGTCGCTGGTGGGCGCTGGGATCGCGGGCCGCCGTGCTGGCCAACGCCTCGGAGCTAGACGCGCTCGCGATGCTGCTCACGAGCGAGACGCCGCTCTACGCGCGGGGCTTGGCACTGCTCAACGAGCTGCTCGCGGACGGCGTCGGACCCGCTTACCGCGGCGATGCGGCGGCGCTGTCACGAGCCCTAAGCGACGCCCGCACCGCACTGACGGCCTGAGCACCAAAGCGGAGCGGCCTGGACACGTCACGGCGCCGCCAGGCCGGGAGGAGATGGCTGTTGATGCGATGATGCGCTAGCATCACTTTTGTGCGGACGACCTTGAACATCGACGAGGACGTGGTCGCGGTTGCGCGGCAGCTCGCAGTCGGGGAGCACCGCTCGCTCGGCTCGGTCATCTCCGAGCTCGCTCGTCGAGGGCTGACCCCCGCCCGGGTTGAGGCTGACGACGGACTGCCGGTCATCCGTGTGCCGGCAGGTACGCCGCCAATCACGCCGGAGATGGTGCGGCGAGCACTCGACGAGGATTGAGCTTTTCCCGGTGGCGCTGCTCGACGTCAACGCGCTGGTGGCGCTGGCTTGGGACTCGCATGTGCACCATGCGGCGATGCGCGCATGGTTCACGACGAACGGCTCCGCGGGATGGGCGACGTGTCCGATCACGGAGAGCGGCTTCGTGCGAGTGTCGTCCAACCCGATCGTGCTGCCAAGCGCGATCGGCGTCGCTGCGGCATGCGGGGTGCTTTCAGCATTGCGCGCACGCTCCGACCATTGTTTCCTGACCGATGACGTCTCGATGAGCGACCGTGACGTGCCGTCGATCGCTGGCTATCGGCAGGTGACCGACGCGCACCTACTGACCCTTGCCCGCCGTCGCCAGGTACGGCTGGTGACGTTCGACGCGAGCATCCTCGCTATGGGCGACGGAACTGACGTCGAGCTATTGACGACACTTTGAAAGATCGGACGGCCGGGGAGCCTCCGGGACCGCGGTGCAGCCAGGCCGAACGGATCGCTCCTGGGCGTCGCCTCGAGGCGCGGGGCGGGCCCGATTGGCAACCGAGAGAACGAGTTGGCGCGCTCGCCACCCGGCTGCACGGGGTCAGACGGTGGCCACTGCCTTGCGGCGCGCGCCGAGTCGTTCCTCGGCGTAAGTGCGGCCGCGCTCGGCATCACCCGTGGCGAGCGTGGCGATGTCGGCGAGCGTAGCGATCTGCCCGAAGCCTCCCCAGGTGCCGTCGGGCACCTCCGGTGTGAATACCCACACGCGTCTCGGATCGCGTTCGTACGCGCCGTGCTCGGCGTCGAGTACGGCTTCGGTGATGTCGTGCACCATCGCTTGCCGGCGCTCAGGCTCGTACTGGCCCTCGGGCACCGAGGCGATAAATCGGTAGTGCGGCTCGCGGGCGCGCTCGCCTGCGACGTAGACGGCCTCGGGGCGGTGCACGAACAGCCACGCGATCGAGCGCACGCGTGGGTTGGTCGGGTCGGCCCCCTCGTTGGTCAGGAGCATGTCGGTGAGGTCGCTGAGCAGTTGCTCCTCAGCTTCGACCGTGAGCGCGCCGGCGGGGATGTAGGCGTCGAGCATGGGCATGCGGATGGGACCTCCTTGCGACGATCGGCCGCCGTCGCATCGGGTTCAATCATCACTCTCCTTAGAGAAGCGACTGTCGCGACGTGACCATACACGACTCGCTTTTCTTATGCAAGCGATACAGTCCGGGGAATGAAGCGCACCTCCCTCAGCGACCATCCGTGCTCGATTGCAAGGGCACTGGACGTGGCAGGCGAGTGGTGGACGCCGCTGATCGTGCGCGACGTCGCCTACGGCGTGCGTCGCTTCGGCGAGATCCAGGAGGACCTGGGCGTCTCGGCAAACGTGCTCTCAGACCGCCTCGAGGGACTGCTCGCCGAGGGCATCCTCGAACGCCGCCCGTATCAACAGCGTCCAGAGCGCCATGAGTACCACCTGACCCAGAAGGGCACCGAGCTGGTCTTGCCGCTGCTAGCGCTAATGCAATGGGGCGATCGCTGGCAGTGGCCCGGTAAGCGCGGGCCGGTGCGCGTCGCTCACAACGAGTGCGGGCACGAGGTGCGCGTGGAGGTGCGCTGCGAGCACTGCGAACGGGAGGCGCAGACCGGTGAGCTGCGGGCAAGCGCACGATCCGGTGTCGTAAAGCGGGTCCCCGCCGACCATCAACCGGGGAGTGTCTCAGCACGCCGGCTTGTGAACGCGCAGGACGGCGTGTCACTCGAGCCTTGAAGTCAGCCACCCGGGGCCACCTACTGCGTCGACGCTCGCACGGCTTGTTGCCGACAAGAAAAATGGAGCCAACCGAAGTCAATGCGAACCGCTCGGCGCGTCTGCCCGGCGGGCAGATATCGATTGACGAGAGTGTATGACGGGCGTCAGCTCGTCTGGATGAGCTGCACGGGCAAGCCACGTGAGGCGGCATTCCGGGCGAGCGGCCCGTCGAGCGTCCAAAGCTGCGTGCCAAGTTCCTCAGCAAGTACGAGATACGCCGCGTCGTAAGCACTCCGACGCTCCAGGCGCTGGGCCATCGTCACGACCCGCGGCGTGTCGCCCAGCTGTTGCAAGACGATTGGCACTGACCCGATGCGCTGCGAGGCATCGGCCACGGCCTCCGGCGCGAGTTGCCCAGCGGACACCGCCCGTGCCAAGGCATTCGCTACCTCGTAGCGCAGCAGTGACGGAGCATGCAGCTCCTCTCCTTCAGCCTTCCAGGTGCGCAGCAACTCCTCAACCGCGACGGCACGCCGCCGATCGAGTGCGAGCACGATAAGGACGTTGGCGTCGAGGACGACGCTCAACTGTCGCCGCGTTGGTCGAGCTGCGCACGAGCATCGCGCGCAAGCACGATTCCGTCGATCTCCGGCAGCCCCGCGCGGAACTCCGCGAGGCCCATGAGCGCCGCCTCAAGATCCTGTTCGCCACCTGCGGCGAGATCGGCACGCACCAGCTCGTCAGCTAGGGCGTCGGGGTCCAGGCCACGCCGCTGCGCCTCAGCAGACAGCAGCGCGTAAGAACTCTCCGGCAGATGAACCGTTCGCGTGGCCATACACGAGATTGTACGACCTGATGCCGCCGGCGACGAGCCGGCACGTGACGCGCGGGGAGCCGCCGAAGCGGCCGCAGACTATCGAGCGGGTTGAGGCGGCCAGATCATCTCCCACAAGTCAGGACGAAGCCTCAGAAGGATCTCGTCCCCAGTCGTCGAAAGCCCAGCATCAGCGCACCATACGGTGCGCTTCAGCCTGCCTTGACCCCAGCATCGTAGCTCTGTAGCATCATCGCAGCGTCGCTATCAGAGTGCTCGGACGACAAAGGAGCCGTATGGCTCAGAGTCAGGTCAACGTACGGTTGGACTCCCGCAAGCTAGAAACGCTTGAGGCCGCTGCGTTCGTGGACGGCCGAAGTGTTGGCGACCTGATTCGCGCAGCCGTTGAAGATCTAGCGGATCGCCTTGAAGACGCTACGGCTGTCCGACTGGCAATACAGGCGCGGGATGAGCGTCAGCGGACACCTCAGCCCACAGTCGTCGGCTTTCCGACGAAGCATCGTGCCGGGCGGGCATCAAGTGGTTAGGGCCGCTACTCCGCCAACTGTTAAGTCAAGGTCGAACGCGATAGAGCGAGTGGTTGCACGCGCGAGCTGGAATCGCGCCGGACGTGGCCTTGTCCGCCTACCGGAGCGGATGACGCCGCGATCTTTGCGAGGGCAGGATTCAGGCCTATCCGTGTTCATCGGACACGGCAGCTCGCCTGTGTGGCGCGAGTTGAAGGACTTTCTTCAGGATCGTCTCGCAGTGCCGTGGGACGAGTTCAACCGAGTCTCGACCGCAGGCATGACAAACGTAGCCAGACTCACTGAGATGCTAGACGGCGCGGCAATCGCACTTCTCGTACTGACGGCCGAGGACGAGAGACTCGACGGCTCAGCGGCTGCTCGCCAGAACGTCGTTCATGAGGCAGGCCTGTTCCAAGGTCGCCTCGGGTTCAGTCGCGCGATCCTCCTACTTGAGGACGACTGCGAGCAATTCTCAAACATAGATGGGCTGGGGCAAATCCGGTTTTCGAGAGGAAAGATTGCAACGGTCTTCGAGGATGTCCGACGAGTACTCGAGCGGGAGGGCGTCGTCACGCCGTGAATCGCCGACTACTTAAGGGCGCAGACGCCTGTCCATGGGAGCCAACCGAAGTCAATGCGAACCGCTTTGCGCCGCTCGCTGGCGGGCGAATGTCGCTTGGCGAAGCGGGTTAGCGACTCAACCTGCGGGAAGCGCTACTGATCCTTGTCGCGAGGTTGTCCCGTAGCGTGTAGAAGTTTGTAGGTGGCGGTCCCTTTCGCCTCGTTTGGTCCCGCTGGGACCGTGGCGAGTGCGAACAAGTCCATTGAGACGAGAGGAGCCGCCATGAAGACCGTAGAGCAGGAGCAGGACGCACGCCCACGGCACGTGTTGCCGGCAGGGGTGCAGGACGCGCTTGGGGATCTGGCTGGCGCGGTGGAGGACGGGCTGCTGGCGCTCAGCGTTGGTGTCGGACTGGGGGTCCTCAGCGAGATGATGGAGGCCGAGCTTGATGAGGTCGTTGGCCCCAGGCACGCCACGATCGTGCAGCGCACCGCAGTGCGTCACGGCCATGAGGATGGCGAGGTGACGTTGGGGGGCCGGCGGGTCGCGGTCAGGCGCCCACGCGCCAGGACCGCGGATGACGAGCACGAGGTGCCCTTTGGTGAGGTATGCGTATTTCGCTGACCGTGACCGCTAACGCGCGTGGTGTTGGAGCAGATGCTCGCCGGGGTCAGCACCCGTCGCTTCTCACGAACGCGTGAGCCCGTTGGTGAACAGGTGAGCGCAGGAGAGCGCTCGACGTCGAAGTCCGCGGCCAGCCGTGAGTTCGTCGGGCGCACGCGCGAGCACCTGGACGCTCTGATGAGCCGCGAGCTTGCAGACGTGCGCTTGGCCGCGTTGATGATCGATGGGATCGAGCTGAAGGGCCGCTGCTGCATTGTCGCGCTGGGCGTAACCACCGATGGGGTCAAGCTCCCGCTGGGATTGTGGGACGGCTCCACGGAGAACAAGACCGTCACCGCGCATCTCCTCGCCGACCTCATCGACCGGGGACTTGACGTCGAGCAGGGCGTGCTCGTCGTCCTGGACGGCTCAAAGGCCCTCAGGGCCGCCGTGGATGAGGTCCTCGGCCCAGTGCCGGTGCAACGCTGTATCCGGCACAAGGAACGCAACGTGCTGGATCATCTCCCCGAACGCGACCGGCCGGCCGTGAAGGCACGCTTGCGGCGGGCGTGGGCAAGCGATAACCACACGCTCGCCCTGGACGGCCTGCGGACCCTCGCCGCAGAGCTCGGGCGCTCACACCCCGGCGCGGCGGCATCACTGCGCGAGGGCCTGGAGGAGACGCTCACCCTCACCCGCCTCGGGATCCACGGACGGCTAGCCGGAAGTTTTTGCGGTCGGCGCGCTGAATTTCGTGGGGTGGCGGGGGTTTGGCCGTGTTTGGGGTGGCGGGGTTCTGTCTACGCGGCGAGCTTGACGTCGAGTAGGTCCAGTGCTCTGGCTTGCAGCGGCGTGGGCTTGGTGAGGCGCGTGAAGGTGTTTTTGGCCTCTCCGATGCGGATCTCGTTGCGGGCGATGGTGCCAAGCTCAGCGAGCAGGTCGGGCAGGTTTGAGGCTGGGTGCCCATCCTCGGTCGCGGCGCTGGCGGCCTTGGTCTTGGCGGCTTTTGAGCGCCGCGCAGACGCGACGGGGTCCGCGGGCGCGAGTGGCGTCTGGTCGGTGAAGAGCATGGTGGTCAGGCGTCCGGCGAGCTCGAAGGTGACGTAGTAGGCAAGCATGCATAGGAAGATGTGTGCGCGGACCCTGGTCTCGAGGTGGTGGTAGATGGGACGGATCTCTAGGGTGTCCTTCATCGTCCTGAATGCTCGCTCGGCCATCTTCAGCTGCTTGTAGGCACGGACCGCGGCCTGGCTTGAGAGCTGCTCGGCCGGGCAGGTGGTGCGGATCACGTAGAGCCCGTCCAGGGCGGTCTCCTGCGCGATCTGCTGATGCTTGCGCGCGAAAGAGAACGCGCCGTCTGCGATGTGAAGCTCGAAGTGCTTTGAGACCTTGTACTTGTTGACGATCTTGCCGGCGCGTGTCCCGATCTGACCCGCGTCCGCTTTGCGCAGGGAACCACGCGGAGCGTCGACCATCCGTTTGACCTTCTGAAGCTCGGCTTCGGTCGCGGCGAGCAGCTCTTGGCGCTTTCTGGCGCGCTCAGCGGCGACCGCGGGGTTGCGACAGACGATGAGGCGCTCACCGTCGGATTTCTCTGAGGAGATCTCCGCGAGGTTTGATTCATCAAACAGCGATAGCTGAATGTCCCCGGCGTTGATGAGCGTACGGATCTGCGCGCTCTTCAGCGCGCTGATGAAACCGACACCGTTCTGCTTGAGCGTCTCGGCGTGCGCCTGGGTGATCATCCCGCGGTCGCCGACGAGCACCACGTTCTTGACCCCGAAACGCTCGGTGACCGCGCTGAGCCGCGTCGGGAAGCGTCTTTGAATCGGTAGTCGACCCGTCGAACGCGTGGACGGCGACAGGCCGGCCCTCCGGAGAGCAGACCAGGCCGTAGTTGACTTGCTGGCGTACCTTTGCGCCCGTCACGCGAGTAGCCGAGCTTCGCCAGCGGACAACAGCGTCCCTCCACATAGCTCGATGACAGGTCATAGAGCACGAAGCCATCCGGGGAGAGGTGCCGGTGAGCGAGGGTCTTCTCGATCCGCTCCTGACGCTCCAAGAGCCAGTCCATTGCGGAGAGGAGCTCGGCCTCCTTGACCTCGCCGAGGTCCAGCTCCTGCGCGAGCGTGCTCACACCAAAGCGCCGTGTCGCCGAGAGCTTTGAGCCCGGGCCGATCACCCGCTGGACAATCATCGCGACCACCAGGTCACGCTCACGGCAACGCTCACGGCCGATCAGCCGCTCCACGTCGAGCGCCCGCAGCACACCGAGCACCGCCACGACGTGACCATGGGGCAGCGAACGCTCGATCTCAAGCTCCTGATCGAGATCCACAAGCGCCTCGCCGGCGAGCATCGCACGGATCCCGTCGATCACGTGGGGCGCCAGGTGCGAGAGGTTGCCGACCGTTTCGTTGCGGACCTTGCCGTCCTTGCGGTAGGAGCGGCGCAGCAGCGTGCTCTCATAGACCTTGCCCTTGTAGTGGCGACGAGTCGTCGCCACATGCACATGCTATACCCGCCGGACGGAAACAACCACAGTTAGTGTCTACGTCAAACCACCAAAAGAAGGCCCGATCCCCGCAACCACGGCGATCGAGCCTCGAACCCTCAAAAACTTCCGACTAACAGTGCCCTACGGGCCAGCAGCCGTCGCGCTCGGCTTCAAGGACGGCAAGCCTCCATCGGACCTCCCGCCACCGATCCTCGCCTGAGCAAGCAACGGCCGACCAGCAGAGCAGACACGGAGCGCCCAACGATCATCCCTGGGCGCTTTAGCGCATCGTGAGGCCGAGACTTTGAGTGGGCGTGCTTCTCGGCCCTGGGATGGCCGCCGAACCGCGAGAAATCGCCATTTCCGGCGGTTTACGCGGTCAACTAGCCCAAATTGCGAACTGAAGTGCGAAGTATCGTATATGGAGCCAACCGGGATCGAACCGGTGACCTCCTGCTTGCAAAGCAGGCGCTCTCCCAGCTGAGCTATGGCCCCAGGAGCCTCAATATACGGCGCGCCACGCCGTTCTCCCCTCCAAGCGACCTTCGTGGGAACTACTCGAACGAAAGCCGCTCCTGGCCGGGGATCGGTTCCGCTGGCGGCTCACGGTCTCGGTCACCTGGAAGCTGCCACTCGAGCAAGTCCTCCTCGGACGGCTCATCGCCGTGTCCAGCGAGGGCCGGCCCATCCATGAGCGGCGGCTCCGGCGCCCCGGGATCGGCCGCATCGGGGTCATCCTCCATCGCCGCCTGCATGTCCAGCTCAGCCGTCTCCTGGCCGCCGGCCGCCATGTCCGCGACGGGGTCCTCGGGCCTGTCCTGGGCCCGCGCCGGCACTGACGTCGCCGTCGCCACATCGGGAGCGGAGGTCCCGATGTCGGTCGGCGTTTCGTCAGCTGCGTGCTCGGCTTCGTCGGCCAGCCCTGAAGTCAACGCCTCGCGCTCCTCGCGGGCAATCGCACTCGGGTCGCCGCCCCTGCGACGCTTGAGCTCCAAGTGTTCGCGTATGGCTTCGTCGAGCAATCCCATCGCGCTCCGAAACCATACTGCCCCGCCGCTCCTCATTCATGCGACTACACTTTGTCGGCCGTCTGCGCCGCGCTCGGCGGGCGCGCACGGGGCTATAGCTCAGTTGGGAGAGCGCCTGGATCGCACCCAGGAGGTCGGGGGTTCGAGTCCCCCTAGCTCCACCTTCTCGACGAAGGTCGAACCGGCCCAGTCCCCCGGGGGGGCTGGGCCTTCAGCGTTCCCGTCAAGCTCGAGTAGATGCATCCGCGAGTCGATTTGCTCGCGAGCAGAAAGGAGATCGTCTGAGCCGGTGCTAGGGCACGGCGAGCCGAGGCCCACGTCCGCCCTCAACCGGCCCAACGAGGCCGCTCGCGTGCAAGGGGTTTGACGCCCAGAAGCCCCGCACATGCGAGGCTTCTGGGGTCCGCGAGGCCGACCTGAACGGCCGTGGTCCGGCGCCTGGCGCCGCCAGGTCAGACCTTCCGGATGGCAGGCTCCTGGGGATCGACCCACGTCTGCTCCGCCGGCCCGACTCCGCTGACGGCGATCACCGACGGCTCCCGTGCGTGCGCCTTGGCTCCGTCGTAATGCGGTGCGGCGTGTTGCCGACTCGACGCATGAAGCTCCCCGGGTACGCCGGCTGTTCTCGGGGCTCGACGCATCCTAGGGCTCGCGAACGACCTCGTAGGTGAGGAAGGCGAGGTCGTTACCGACGGTCTTGCTGCCGGTGAGGCGCATCGGCTTCTGCTCGCTGGTCTCGCCGAAGAGGCGCTCGCCGGCCCCGAGCACGACCGGGAAGACCGTCAACCGCAGCCGTCGAGTTGCTCCAGTCGGGAGCCACGAGGGTGGAGGACACGACGTACTTGGGCAGGCTGTTCAGCCTGTCGGCCCATGGGCCACTTCGTGATGCCCATCGCGCTGCGAACCACTCGTCGCTGCGCCGACCCAACAGCAGGGCGTCAGCACCCAGCGCCTCATCGAGGGAGATCTTGCCCCACTCTTCGAGGTCCTTGCCCCCAAACTCGCCGAACCAGCCGCCCAGCCTGAAGCCCTCCTGCCCGTCGGGGTCCTGGACCACGCCGTCGAGCGAGACATTCGTGCTGATCACGATCTTTCCCATTTATGTCTTCCTTTCACTGGACTGTTTGTCGCTGTGTTGGTTGAGGCGGCCGCCGCGACGAAAATTGACCGACTAGTTTTCAGCTGCTGCGACGTCATCAGTTGTGATGCGGAGAAAAGGGAGATCCGATGCGAGGATGCGAGCGTGATCGAGCAGACCCTCGCCCGCGCGCGGTGGCGACGAGCACGCGTTCAGCGAGCTGACCGACCCCTACCAGCGTGAGCTGCGTGTGCACATCTACCGGATCGTCGGCTCCGCGCAGGACGCCGAGGACCTACTGCAGGAGACGCTGCTTGCCGCTTGGCGCGGGATCGAGCAGTTCGAGGGACGCGCATCGGTCCGTGCGTGGCTCTACCGGATCGCCACCAATCGTTCGCTGGATGCTCTACGGGCGAGCCGGCGCCGACCTGAGGATCGGCGCATGAGCCAGATGCCTGAGCCGACACGCTGGAGCGAGCCGCTGTGGCTCGAGCCCTATCCCGACGTTCTCCTCGAGGGGATACCCGACGACGCTCCCGGGCCGGAGGCGCGCTATGAGACCAAGGAGGCGGTCGCGTTGGCGTTCATCGCCGGACTTCAGCATCTGCCGCCGCAACAGCGCGCGGTGCTCGTGCTGCGCGACGTGCTCGGCTACCGCGCCGGGGAGGTCGCCGAGATGCTCGACACCAGCGAGGCGTCCGTCAACAGCCTGCTGCGCCGCGCACGTGCAGCCTTTGAAGCCCGCCTCCCGGCCACGGGTCGCGAGCGAGCGCCGCTCCCGAGCTCCAAGCTCGAGCGCGACGTCGTCGGCCGATTCGCCGAAACGGTCGAGAGCGGCGACATCGACGGAATCGTGGCGCTCTTGACCGAAGACGCGTGGCTCACGATGCCGCCGCTCCCGCACGCCTATCAGGGACGCAGCGCGATCGGCGCGTTCCTGCGCGGGGCCGAGGAGCGCCGCGGCGCGCCGATGCGGCTGGTCGCGACGCGCGCCAACAGGCAGCCAGCGTTCGGGTGCTACCTATCGCTGCCCGACAGCGAGGTCGCGTGCGCGTTCTCGCTGCTAGTGCTGACGCTCGTCGGCGAGGATATCTCGGCGATTACATGGTTCGCCGACAGCAGTGCGTTCGCGCGCTTCGGCCTGCCGCGGATGCTGTGATCGCGATCCTAAGCTGAGCGGTGGCGATGGCCAGGCGGCCACAACCCGGTTGGCCGGACGCCTCAGCCCGCGCCAGGCGCGGTGGCCGCGCGCGATTAGGGTTCGAGCTGTGATCTCTACGTTGCTTGCCACCGCGCAGCACGCACATTCGCTTGCACACGCTCTAGGCCTTCCGGGACGCCTCGTCGAGCGCGTGCGCGAGCGACTCGGCCGCGCATACATCCCGGCGATCGTGATCGTCGAGTCCGTCGTCGGTGCCGCCTTCTACGCCCTCTCATCGGTTCTCGAGCAGCGCGCAGCCAGTGAAGAGCCGGCCGAGAACTCGCTGCGGCTCAACCTCCTGGTCGTCCTGGCGCAACGGCGTATCTGGCTGCTGGGCATGGCGGCCGGCGCCGCCGGCTATGCGATGCAGTTCATCGCCCTGCGCAAAGGCTCGCTCGCGCTCGTGCAGCCGATCTTCGTCACCGGTCTCGTCATGGCACTGGCCGGTAGCGCGGCCGCTCAACATCGCAGGCTCTCACGACGCGAATGGCTGGCCAACGCGCAGATCCTCGGCGGCATCGCGCTGTACATCGCCGCTGCCCAACCCGGGCCAGGCCATCCTCGTGGCTCGACATTGGGGTGGATTCTCCTCACCGCAATCTCGACAGCGGCGGTGGTGGCGCTGATCGCTCTCAGTCACGGCTCGCCACAGCGCCGGTCGCTCGCGCTTGGTGCCGCCACGGGCATCGTCTTCGGCGCGACCTCCGCGATCACCGAGCGGACAAGCCACCGGCTCGGCGTCTCACTGGGGCACGCGCTCGCCGACTGGTCGCCCTATGTGTTGATTGCCGTGAGCATCGGTGGCCTCGTGCTCAATCAGAGTGCGTTCCAGGCCGGTGATCTGAAATGGTCGCTCCCCGCGATCACCGTGCTCGAGCCGCTCGTGGCGATCCTGATCGGCCAGACGCTGTTCCACGAGCACGTAGAGACCGGCGTGCTGCACGTGACCGGCCAGATCGTGGGACTCGCGTCGATGGTCGTCGGCGTGCTGATCCTCGCGACCAGCCCCGCGCTCAGTCACCTGGCGCCCGCAAGAGACGGCCCCCGCCCGTCCGCTCTGTAGATCGACGGCAGCGAGCTCAGGTTCTGCCGGTCGTGCTTTGCGACGACTCCCTGCGCGTCGCCTTCTCCGCGTACAGAGCGAGGTCGGCTTCGCGGATCAGGTCGCGCGGGCTGGTATGCACGCCCGTCGACGAGCCGGCGCTCAGTGGCACACCGCTCGAGAGCCCGACGTCGCCGAGCTCGACGTTACCGGCGGCCTCGCGGATGCGGATGACAGCGGCGTGCGCGCCGACCTCGTCGGTCGCGGGCAGCGCGACCAGGAACTCGTCGCCGCCCCAGCGACCGTACAGGTCTTCTGCGCGAAGCACTTCGCGCATGCAGTCGGCGACCGCACAGAGCACTTGGTCACCGGCTTCGTGCCCGAAGCGGTCGTTGGTTTCCTTGAAACGGTCGAGGTCGATCATCAGTACAGAGACAGGTTCATCGCGACGACGGGCATGCGCGGTGGCGCGCGTCAGCTGCTCGCTCAACGCGCGCCGGTTCGGCAGCCCTGTGAGCGTGTCGGTGCGGGCGGTTCTGGCTGCCTCGACGGACAGGATCGCCAGTCGCGCGCGGTCAGCCTGGGAGCGAGCAAAGAGCGCGATCAGCATCATGCCGAGAACGCCGACCAGGACGAACACCAACCACGGAAGCAGGCTTGTCCAGCCGCCGATGGACGCATACAGGCGGCTGTTAGGGACGGCGACCACCAGCCGCCACGGCGTGCCCGGCACCGCGGCGACCGTGAACCTGCTCGGCGTCGGTGCGCCTTTGAGGGGTCCACCGGAAGAGCTCCGCATGTCGCCAGCGAGCGTCGGATCGACGGCGGCGAGCGTTACGGCGCCGGTTCGTGGGCTCGCCGCGATGAGATGCTCGCCGGCGTCGATCAGGAACACCTCGTGCTGGGGGTAGGTCATCGTGTGTTCGACCAGGGCCTCCAGCGCGGCGCTCGACGTCGGGTAAGCGGCGCTGAACACGCGCCTGCCCTCGGGCGTTGAGAAGGGCACCGCCACTGCCGTCACCGGAATGCCCTCGGCCGCGGACGGAACGACGTTGGACACGACGACAGCGCCTCGTTCCGCGGCAGCGAGGTACGCGTAGCGAGAGGCGATCGGCTGACCGAGCAGCGAAGGCTTCGCCGGCACCACATCGAGCAGCCGAGCCTTGGCGTCCAGCAACACCGCGGCCTGGCTTCCGAACGCGCCGACGACGATCGCGAAACGCTGCCTCGAAACGCGCCGGCCGGCGAGGAACTCCACAGCGTCCTGCTGCTCGCGGGCTGCCTGCTGGGTCAGGTACGTAGAGACGACGGTCGCCGAGCTCGCCGCACGCATCGCGAAGTTGGTGTTCATGCGTGCCTTCGACTGCTGCTGAGAGAAGACGATGAAGAACGCCAGCACACCCAGCACGACGAGCAGGCCGAGCACTGCCACGACCACGGCGCGCCCTCGCAGCGCCCCGGTCACCGAGGGATGGCGTTCAGCCGTTACGTTCATGAAGTCAAGGTCGCGAGCGTCATTCATCGAGCGGGGGTACCCGACCCGCGGTTATGAGCGCATCGGCCGTTTGATGGATGCGCTTGAGGCAGCCCTGCTCGCGAGCGCTCGAGTCAGGGCTTCTCACGGCTTGGTGGTGCCCGCCCCCCGTAAAGGAGGCCTGTACGCCCTCTTGGCAGCGGTGCGGGCCTGCCTCAGAGTGCTGTCCATGCCAATCGCAACCAGCTACCCACTGCTCGAAGTCTTCTGGACGATGCTGATCTTCTTCGGATTCGTCGTCTGGCTCTGGATCCTGTTCGCGGTGCTTACAGACATCTTCCGCCGCCACGACGCCTCGGCGTGGGTCAAGGTTGCCTGGATCGTCTTCATCATCGTCATCCCTTATTTCGGCGTCTTCGTCTACCTCATCGCCGAGCACGGCGGCATGACAGAACGCTCGCTGGCGCAACAGGAAGCGGCGCAGTCACAGGTTGACCAGTACGTGAAGTCGGTCGCAGCCAAGAGCGATCCTGCGGATCAGATCCTGAAGGCAAAGCAGCTGCTCGACGCCGGCACGATCACGCAGAGCGAGTTCGACGGCATCAAGCAGGCCGCGCTGGCGACTTAGCGGATCAGACCGCGACCATCTCTCGCACCTGCGTCAAGCGAATGCTGTTTCCCGACGGGTCGCGGAAGCCCGAGTCGATCCCGTACGGGCGATCCTCCGGCGCTTCTGTGAACTCGACGCCACGATTCACCAGCTCGTCATAGGTTCGACGGCAATCGTCGGTCGTCAGGAACACCGTGCCCGCGAAGCCCTTCGCCATCAGCGTCCGCACCTGCTCGGCCGTCTGGGCATCCATCACCGGCGGACCCGGAATTGCCATCAGCACGATCGAGACGTCCGGCTGGCCCACCGGGCCCACCGTCAGCCAGCGGAAGTTGCCCAGCTCGGGCAAGGTCGCATCCATCCGCACCTCCATACCGAGCTTCTCGGTGTAGAACGCGAGCGCCTCGTCCTGGTCGTTCACCCACAGATGTGCGTTGGCGATTCTGATCACGATGTCCTCCTCAGTCGTTGAAATAGGTCAGCGACGACACTAGCCCTGCGCCGGGCCGCTGTCTTCTCGAAAAGTGCGGAGTTGAGGGCGCCCGTAGGCACGTGCTACGCACGTCGGGATCATCGCCTGGTGGGCCGCCGGCGGGAATGACGCGCGGTAGGCGGTCGGCGACAGTCCATATGTGCGCGTGAAGCTCGTGGTGAACGAGCCGACGCTGCGTAGGCCGACCGACAGGCAGATGTCGATCACCGGCCGGTCGGTGCTCCTCAGCAGCGCCGCGGCGCGCTCGAGGCGCCGCGTGAGGAGATACACGTGCGGCGACTCGCCGAAGGCGCGGCGAAACTCGCGGCTGAAGTGAGCTCGCGACAGGCCCGCTGCCCGCGCCAGCTCCTCTACGCCGAGCCGATCGAAGTAGCGCGCGTCGGCGAGGTCCTTCGCTCGCAGCAGGTGCCGGGCAGGCGGCTGGAAGCCCATCTCAGGATTATCAGGCCGTCGACGCGTCGCGCAAGTACGCTTCTGTTTGATGGCGGACAGGCCCCACCAGCGTCTGCCGACGCCGAGCCAGCTTGTCACGCGGCCGCAGCTGCAGCGCGCGTGAGCGACCGCATCTACTCCGCCCTCGCGCGCGGGGTCGTGCGCTTTCGCTGGCTCGTCGTCGCGCTGTGGATCGCGCTTGTAGTGATCACCTCGGCTGCCTTCCCGAGCCTCTCGAGCGAGATCAACAACGACAACAGCCAGTTTCTCCCGTCGAGCACCCCGAGCTCGCAGGCGGCTTCGTTGGCCGCGCCGATCCTTGGCTCGCGAAACGACAACAGCACCGTCACGATCGTCGCGGTGCGCACCGGCAATTTGAGCGGCGCCGCCGAGTTGCAGGCGCTAGCGCGTGTGATCGCCGCGGCGCGCACGGTGCCGCGTGTGAACTCGGCGCGCGCGATCGCGATCTCCGCCGACGGCAAGGCGGCACAGATCCTCGCGCGCGCACACATCAACGCGGCTGACATCACCGATCAGAAAACGCTGATCAGCGGCCTCGAACGCGCCCTCCTCGACGCTCACCCGCCACCGGGGGTCGAGCTCGCGCTCGCCGGCGCGGTCGCTACCAACGTCGCCAACCAGGCCAGCTCGCAGCGCACCGGCAGCGAGACCCAGACCGTCTCGTTCGTCTTCATCATCGTGCTGCTGCTGCTGATCTTCCGCTCGGTGCTCGCGCCGCTGATCACGCTGTTGCCGGCGGGCGTCTCGCTGGTGGTCGCGATGCGGCTGATCGGCGAGCTGGGCGCGCACGGCCTGAAGATCTCCGAGATCACCGAGCTGCTGCTGATCATCCTGATCCTCGGCGCCGGCACCGACTACGGCCTGTTCCTCGTGTTCCGCGTCCGCGAGGAAATCCGCCGCGGCCTCGATGACCGCACAGCCGTGGAACACGCGCTCGTGCGCGTCGGCGAGTCGATCACCGCATCGGCCGCAACGGTGATCATCGCCCTGCTGACGCTGCTGCTCGCCAGCTTCGGGATCTACCACGACCTCGGCGTCCCGCTCGCGATCGGCGTCGCGATGATCCTGCTCGCCGGTCTGACATTGCTGCCGGCGCTGCTCGCGATCTTCGGCAAGGCGGCGTTCTGGCCGACGCGTGTCGAGCCCGGGGAGCAGCACGCCGGCACTTGGGGCAGGATCGCCACGCGCGTGATCCAGCGTCCGGCGCTGACGCTCACGCTCGGGGTCACCCTGTTCGGCGCGCTCGCCGCCGTCGCGCTCGGTTATCACTCGAGCGGCTTCGGAGGCGCGGCGAGCGCGCCCAAGGACACCAACGCCGCCACCGGCAACGCGCTCGTGGCAGCCCACTTTCCGCAGTCGAGCTCCAACCCGGCGAACCTCGTGTTCAGCTACCCCAAGCCGGTGTGGGACGACCCGCGCGTGATCGCGCGCGCCGACGCCTCGCTCAAAGCATCCGGGGAGTTCACCGCGCTGCTGGGTCCGCTCGCGCCCAACGGCACCACGCTCACCCCCGCCCAGTACTCGCGGCTACACACGCTGCTCGGCAACCCCACGACGCTGCCGCCGACGCGCCCCGCGACCGCCGGCGCCGTGTCGCCTGCCGAATACAACGCCTACCGCTCGAGCGCCGGCTTCGTGGGACCCGAAGGTCACGTGATCCAGTTCGAGGCGAGCCTGCGCGCCGGCGGACAGCAGACCACCGCCGCTTTGAACGCCACGCCGCAGATTCGCAAGGTGGTCAAGCGGGCGGCCGCTGCCTCCGGGGCCAGCGCGTCCGGCGTGGCCGGTGAGGCCGCCGCGCTGTACGACGTCAGCGAAACCTCCAACAACGACCTCAAGAACATCGTGCCGGTCGCGATCGTCGCGATCGCGCTGCTGCTGGCGATCGTGCTGCGCAGCCTCGTCGCACCCGTGTACCTGATCTTCAGCGTCGCCCTCTCCTACCTCGCCGCGCTCGGCGTCGCCACGCTCGTGTTCATCGACATCGGCGGCGAAGGCGGGCTCACGTTCATCCTGCCGTTCCTGATGTTCATCTTCCTGCTCGCGCTCGGCGAGGACTACAACATCCTCGTCATGACGCGCATCCGCGAGGAAGCCCGGAGCATGTCGCTCACCGACGCCGTCGTCCACGCCGTCGCCCGCACCGGCACGACGGTCACCTCCGCCGGCCTCGTGCTCGCCGGCACCTTCGGCGTGCTCGCTGTCGTCGCCGGCTCGAGCGCCTCCGGCAGCCAGGTCAGGGCGATCGGCGCAGGACTCGCGGTCGGGATCCTGATGGACACCTTCATCGTGCGCACGCTGCTGGTGCCTGCGACCGTCACGTTGCTGGGACGCTGGAACTGGTGGCCCTCCACCATGAGCCGCGCACCCGCCGAACCGAGCCGCTCCGCATCCCCTTGACAGGTGACTAAATGGTCACCTATGATGGGAGGCGTGGACGCGGTGTTCAAAGCCCTCGCAGACCCGACCCGCAGGAACCTGCTCGACGAGCTGTTCGAGCGTGACGGGCAGACGCTCGGAGCGCTCGAGCAGCGACTGCCGATGACGCGCTTCGGCGTCATGAAGCACCTGAAGGTGCTCGAGGCCGCCGGGCTCGTCACAACCAGGCGCAGGGGCCGCGAGAAGCTGCACTTCCTGAACCCCGTCCCGATCAGGCTCGTCCACGACCGGTGGGTGAGCAAGTACGCGGAGCCGTGGGCGGCGACGCTCAGCGGCCTCAAGACCCGAATCGAGGAGGAAGCCGAGATGGACACCCAATCCAGCAGCGCCAAGCGGCCGTGGACGGCGGCGCCGACGGACAAGGTCTTCGAGATCTACATCAAGACCACGCCCGAGCGCCTGTGGCAGGCGATCACCGACGACGCGCAGCGACGCAAGTACTCCTTTGGCGTGGGCGTTCGCTCAGACTGGTCGCCCGGCTCTCAGATCGAGACCTATCAACCAGACGCCGGCATCATGATCGGCGACGGCGAGATCCTCGAGGTCGACCCGCCGCGTCTGCTCGTCCACAGCTTCACGGCGCTGTGGAGCGACGAGGTCAAGGGCGAAGGCGCCTCGCGCGTCACCTGGGAAATCGAACCTGTCGGGGACTCCTGCCGGCTGACGCTCACGCACGACCAGCTGCGCGAGAACGCCAACGGCGAACTCTACGGCGGCTGGCCGATGATCCTCTCGGGGCTGAAGACGCTGCTCGAGACGGGCGAGACGCTGACGACGCCAGGCTCGCTGCGCTACGCGCAGGCCGCGCGGTGGAGCGCCTGAGCGACTGCCTCAGGGCCGGCCCGGCCTCCCGCCCTCGACGACCACGCGCACCGTGTGCAGCAGCCGGTCGCTCGCGCCGCGCACGCTCCCGCCCAGCTCGAGCGTGCGCTGCACGTAGGCGAGCGTCTCAGCCGTGAGGCGCTCGCCCGGCAGCACGTTCGGGATCCCCGGCGGATAGGTCGCGAGCGACTCGGCAGCGATCCGTCCCGCGGCCTGCGCCGCGGGCACCACCTCCTGCGCACCCAGGTAGGCCTCGCGCGGGGTCATCGCGAGCTCGCCCCACGGCGGCGGCGCGGCGAAGCTCGTGCTCGCGGCGCCCGGGTCCACGCCGACGCGCGCGGCCGCCACGCGCAGCGCGTCCAGCAGCCGCGCGGCCTCCGGCAGGCTGCGCTCGCCCATGCCGAACACCGCCACCAGCACGTTCTGCCCGTACAGCTCGAGGTTGATGTCACCGATCTCGCGCAGCATCGGCGCGAGCTCGTAGCCGCTGGCAGCCAGCCCGCGCACGTCGATCGCCAGGCGCAGCGGGTCATACGCGAACACGCCAGGACGTCCGGCGATCCGCTCGTCGAGCACGTCCAGCCCCGGGATCGCGCGGATTTCATCGCGCGCCAGCGCCAGCGCCGCCATCGTGCGCCCCAGCAGCTCGCGGCCATGGACCGCTGCCTGTCGGCGCGCCGCGTCGAGCGAGCCGCACAGCAACGAGTTGGGGCTCGTCGACTCCGTCAGCGTCACCGCGCGGTCGACCGTGTCCGCGCCGATCAACAGCTCCTCGGCGCCGTAGCCCAGGTGCAACATCGCCGACTGCGTGAGACTGCCGACGATCTTGTGCGTGCTCGAGATCACCAGGTCGGCGCCCAGCGCAAGGGCGTGCTCGGGAAGCTCCTCGTGGAAGGCCATGTGCGCGCCCCACGCCTCGTCCACGACCAGCGGCACGCCGCGAGCGTGCGCGACCTCGGCCAGCGAGGCGACGTCTGCCACCGCGCCGAAGTACGTCGGCGAGACGACCCACGCGCCGACGGCCTCCGGCGTCTGCGCCAGTGCCAGCTCGAGCGTCTCCGGCGTCAAGCAGTGGGCGATCCCGAGCTCCGGGTCGACCTCCGGCGCCGCGAACGTCGGGCGCATGCCCGACAGCACGAGCGCGTCGATCGTGCTCGAGTGCGCGTTGCGCTGGACGACCACGTCGCGCCCGTAGTGCGCGAGCGCCAGCCCCGCCGCAAGGTTGCCCTGCGAGGCGCCGTTGACCAGGAACCATGCGCGCTTCGCCCCCCACGCCTCCGCGGCCAGCCGCTGGGCCCGCTCGAACGGCGTCGGCTCCTCGCCCACGTCGATTCCGTACGTCAGCGCCGGGATGTCGAGGCTCACCGCCTGCTCACCCAGCGCCTCCAGCAGCCCCGGATCGGCACCCGGGCCGCCCTTGTGCCCGGGCACGTGCAGCCGCGCCGGCTGGCGGCGGGCATACTCGCGCAGTGCATCCAGGTACGGCGTCTGCTGCTGACGCTCGTTCGTCACGCGACGCTCAACTTGTGCCCGCCGTGGGACCGATGTGTGTCAACACTGAGACTTCTCACCAGTTTCGCTTGCTCGTAATCGGGATAGGCACTAGCGTCGGGCACGTACTGAAAGTAGCGGCCCGGCGGTGCGTCAACACCCCGGGCCCGGCACCGAGTTGCTCAGCCTCGATGCCCGCCGATTGTCCCCCAGCGCGGCACCTCGCGCTGCCACGGGACATCCGCCGGAGTCGAACCACGAGCGCCCGGTGCTCCGATGACAGGAGGCGAGATGCCAGACCCCGATCCACACACGCGCACCAAACAGTTCGCCCGACCGCCCGACGAGCTGGTGCTCGCGGCGATCGATCGCGCCGCGCGCCACCAGCCCCATCACCGACCAACGGCACCCGTGTGGGCGATCCTCGAACACCTCGCACTGCGACCGCGCTCGGCGACCGCGCGCCACGTCCGGGCCCGGCTGGACGCATTGCACGTCGTCGGCGCGCTCGACTGCGTACGCCGCCACGGCATCACGACGTGGGGGCTCACCGGCGACGGCCGGCGCCGCGTGCGCCGCGCGGTGAGCACCGGTGAGCTGCCGCCGCTGCCCGAGTCTCCCCAGCATCGCGCCTGGCGCAACGCGCGCGTGGTGGCCGCACAGGAGCTCGAACGCTTCCGCCGGCTGCTGCGCGAGCGTCTCGAGCGCGCCGACGCGCTGCTGGACGCCGACCCGGCTCCCCACTCGGACGCGTGGCTCGAGCTCGCGGACGAGTTGCAGCGGGCCTGCCGGCGGCTGGCGTCGGCGAGCCACTGTCTGTACGAGTGGGCCGAGCCCGACGATTCCCGTGCGGACATCGACGAGCACCTCGAGCCGGCCGACCGGCGACTCACGCCCGCGCAGCGCAAGCTGACGCGCGCGCGCCGCGCGGGCCGGCGCAACATCCTGCTGTGGGACGAGCGCGAAGGCGGCTAGTGTCCTGGTGGTTTAATTCGTTTGCAGTTAGGGTAGGTGGTGCTCATGCCTATTCCTACTGCTGTTTTGATCGAGTTGACCGATGAAGAGCGCGCCGTGTTGGAGGGTTGGATGCGGCGCCGGACGAGTGCTCAGGCGCTCGCTTTGAGGGCGCGGATCGTGCTGATGGCTTCTGAGGGGTTGTGGTCTAACGGCGAGATCGCCGAGGCGTTGGACGTTTCGCGTCCGACGGTGACGAAGTGGCGCAACCGGTTCGCCGAGCGGCGCCTTGAGGGCTTGGTTGATGAGCCACGGCCGGGGAAACCGCGGTCGATCACCGATGAGCAGGTCGAGCGGGTGGTGACCAAGACGTTGGAGAGCACGCCGAAGGACGCGACGCACTGGTCGACGCGCTCGATGGCCAGGGAGGTCGGGATGACGCCCGACGCGGTGATGCGGATCTGGCACGCATTCGGGCTTCAGCCGCACCGCCAAGAGACCTGGAAGCTGTCCAAGGACCCGCTGTTCATCGAGAAGGTCCACGACATCTGCGGCCTGTATCTGAACCCACCCGAGCGCGCGGTGGTGCTGTGCGTGGACGAGAAGAGCCAGATCCAAGCACTGGACCGCACCACCCCGATCCTGCCGATGCTGCCAGGCACCCCCGAACGAGCCACCCACGACTATGAGCGTCACGGCACCTCGAGCCTGTATGCCGCGCTGAACCTGGGAAGCGGCGAGGTGATCGGCTCGCTGCACCAACGCCACCGGACGGTCGAGTTCTTGAAGTTCCTAAAGACGATCGATGAGACCGTGCCCGCCCACCTCGACGTGCACCTCGTGCTCGACAACGCCTCCAGCCACAAGACCCCGAAGATCCGACGCTGGCTCGCAGCGCACCCGCGGTTTCATCTGCACTTCACCCCGACCTCGAGCTCGTGGATCAACCTTGTCGAGCGGTGGTTCGGCGAGCTCACCACCAAGCTCCTACGTCGCGGTGCGCACCGCTCCGTCCGCGCGCTGAACACCGACATCCGCCAGTGGATCGACACCTGGAACGAGAACCCCCGCCCCTACGTGTGGACCAAGACCGCCGAGCAAATCCTCGACGCCATCAGCCACTACTGCCAACGAATCAACCAAACAGGACACTAGGAGGGCTTTGCTAGGCTGGCCGCGAGGTGCCGCGCTGACATCCAGCCAGGCAACATCAGCGCCCGGGGGGGACGCCGAGGGCGTGCGGCGCTTTGCCCGGGTGCCCGCCCCGGAAGGCCAGTTCGAGGAGTGGGAGATCGCGCTGCACGGACGCCGCGTCATCTACAGAATCGCCGGCAGCGGACCGCCGATCATCCTGATCCACGGGATGCTCAACTCCTCGAGCCACTGGCAGTCGGTGGCGCTGGCGCTCGCGCGCGACTACACCGTCATCGCCCCCGATCTGATCGGGCACGGCGACTCGGCGGCGCCGCGCGGCGACTACTCGCTCGGCGCACACGCCGCCAGCATCCGCGACCTGCTCGCCGCGATCGGCATCGAGCGCGCGAGCATCGTCGGACACTCGCTCGGCGGCGGCGTCGCGATGCAGTTCTTCTACCAGTTCCCCCAGCGCGTCGAGCGTCTCGTGCTGATCTCCAGCGGCGGGCTCGGCCAAGAGGTCAGCCCGATGCTGCGCAGCGCCGCGCTCCCCGGCGTCTCCGGGCTGCTGTCGCTGACGATCCAACCACGCCTGCTGGCCGGGCTCACCGAGGCCGGGTGCCGCATGCGCGCGCGCTCTCTCGGTGGCGGCGTGCACCTGCAGGCGCTCGCGCGGGCCTTGCGCCCGCTCGAGAACGCCGACGCGCGCGGGGCGTTCCTGAACACCCTTCGCTCGGTCATCGACGTCCACGGTCAGCGCGTCAGCGCCACCGACCGCCTGTACCTGCTGGAGACGATGCCGACGCTGATCGTCTGGGGCGGGCGCGACCACACGATCCCGATCGCGCACGGCCGCCGCGCGCATCAGGCGATCCCACACAGCCGCTTCACGACACTGCCCGACGCGGCGCACTTCCCGCACCTGGAAGACCCCGCCGGCCTCGCTCGCGCGCTGCGCGAGTTCCTCGAGCAGACCGAGCCGGGACGCATCGAGGACGCGGACTGGGGCGCCGTGCTCGCACGCCGCTCGCCGCGCTCGCGCCGGCGCGACACCGCCGCGGCCTAGCCGAGCGCGAACCGCTCACTCACTCGTCGGCTGCGACCCGCCACGCGGGCGGATACGGCAGCGGGCTGAGCGTGCTCTCGAGCTGCTCGCGCAGCGGCTGTAGCGGCGGCGGCAGCGACAGGCTCTCGCCCAGGTGGCGTGCGTCCTCATCGACCGCAAAGCCGGGGCCGATCGTCGCGATCTCGAACAGCACGCCGCTCGGCTCCAGGAAGTACACCGATTTGAAATAGAAGCGGTCGATCACCGGCGTCGGGCGCGCTCCCGCCTCGGCCACACGCGTGCGCCACTCCTCGAGATCGTCGATCGCCGCGGCGAACGCCACGTGGTGGACCGTGCCGGCCCCCTGCGTGCGGTTGATCTCCGGCGGCGCGGGATCGTAGGCGTAGAAGCTTCCGCGGTGATCGCCGCGCGCCTCCCAGTGCTCGCCCTCGCCTTTCGCGAAGCGCATCGCTTCACCGAGCAGCCGCTCGCTGCGAAACGGCGCGTTGCTGTACGCGCGCACGCCCTCGAAGCCCTGGAGCGCGTACTCGGACGGGATCTGCGGATCGTGCGCGCTCAGGGGCTGATCCTCGCCGGTGTTGACCACGAGCTCGTGTTCGAGACCCTCGGGGTCCAGGAACAGCAGGCTGTTCTCGGTCAGCTCGGCCTCGACGCCGGGGCCAGCCAGCCGCTCCCTCCAGAACTCGAGCGCCTGACGCGAGGACACGCGCCACACGATCCGATGCACCATCCCCGCACCTGCAACACCGCGCGCCGCACCGGGGTACTCGAAGAACGTCAGGTCCATCCCCGGCGAGCCGTGCTCGTCGCCGTAGAACAGGTGGTACATGTTCGGTTCGTCCTGATTGACGGTGCGCTTGACCATCCGCAGTCCCAGCACCCCCGTGTAGAACTCGACGTTCGCGCGCGCGTCTCCGGTGATCGCGCTGATGTGATGGATGCCCTCGAGCTTCATCGAAGGTGCCATTATCGCTGAGTGCAAGATGGATCGCTCATCCCGCGCTTCGGGCGCGCCCGGCGCGATCCCGCGCTCGCGGTGCTCGAAGGACTGCACCCACTCAAGCACGCCCTGCGCTTCGGCGCCGACGTGCTCGAGGTGGTGACCAGCGACCTCGCCGAGCTGGAGCGCCTGACGCGCGAGCTCGCGCCCGACCTCGCCGAGCGCCTGCCCGCGCTCGCGCGCCAGATCGAGCCGGCGGTCTTCGACCAGCTCGCGCCGCTCGCCCCCTCGACCGGGGTGATCGCGCTCGCCGAGCGCCGCTCCGTCGACCCCGCCGCGGTCCTCGCCGACGGCCGCTCAGCGCCGGTCGTGGTGCTCGAGGACCCGCGCGATCTCGGCAACCTCGGCGCGTGCGTGCGCGTCGCCGCAGCCGCCGCAGCCGCCGGCCTGCTCAGCACCGGCAGCCACGACCCATGGCATCCGGACGCGCTGCGCGGCGGCGCCGGCCTGCACTACGCGCTGCCCGTCGCGCGACTCGCGTCGCTGCGCCAGCTCGCCGGTCGCGACCGGCCGCTACTCGCGATCGACCCCGCCGGCGAGTCGCCGCTCGAGCCCGCCGAGCTGCCCGCGCGCGCGGTGCTCGCCTTCGGCACCGAGCGCCACGGGCTCAGCGACGAGCTGCTCGCCGAGGCCGACGCGCGCGTCAGCATCCCCATGCGCCCGGGCGTCTCGAGCCTCAACCTCGCGACGTCCGTGTCCGCCGTGCTGTTCGCCTGGCGCCTGTCCGCGCGAGCGGTGCAGCCGCTGTCCTGAGCCCCCGCGCCTCGCGCGAGGCCGCCCGGAAGTCATCGCCGTCGATCGGCGTCTACGGTAAAGGCAATGGCACCAAGCGAGGACCACGCCGACGCCGGCGAGCTCTATCTCAGCCTGCTCAAGGGCTGCCTGACGCGCAGCCTGTTCATCGACGAGCACCACAACGAACCGCGCCTCGGCGGCTGGCGGCGCCTCGCTCGCGACGCCGTCAATCGCGTCGAGAAGAACCTCGACTGGCGGATCGTCGAGCGGGCGACGGCCAGTCCGCAGGACCGCCACGAAGGCAGGGACTTTCCCCAGACGGCCGAGACGATGGCCGGCCACCTGCGCCTCGACAACGTCCGGCAATGCATAGCCAGCGTTCTCGAAGACGGCGTTCCGGGCGACCTGATCGAGACGGGCGTCTGGCGCGGCGGCTCGGCGATCTTCATGCGCGCTGTGCTCGCAGCACACGGCGTCAGCGACCGCACCGTCTGGGTCGCCGACTCTTTCGAAGGCCTGCCAACGCCGGCTTCCGACGCACACCCAGTTGACCGGGGATACGACATCGACGGCTTCAGCGGGCTCGCGGTCGACCTCGAGCAGGTCAAGGCGAACTTCGCCAAGTACGGCCTGCTCGACGAGCACGTGCGGTTCCTGGCCGGCTGGTTCAAGGACACGCTCGCCACCGCGCCAATCGAGCAGCTCGCCGTCGCGCGACTCGACGGTGACCTGTACGCGTCGACCATCGACGCGATCACCGCGCTCTATCCAAAACTGTCGATCGGCGGCTACCTGATCGTCGATGACTACAACGCCCCACTGTTCGCGGACGCCTGCGGCCAGGCGATCCGCGATTACAGGGCGCAGCACGACATCAGCGAGCCGCTCCAGACGATCGACTGGACCGGCGTCTACTGGCGTCGAGAGCGGTAACGCGCGCGCTACCCCAACGCATTGTCTCTCCGCCGAAACCGTATAACGATGGCTATACCGTCTCCGCAGTAGCGACACGCCCACACACACGCGCGGCGGCGCAGCAGCACACGCCCACGCGCGCGGGGCGGCGGCTAGAAGGCGGCTTCGACGCCGTCCAGCAGCAGCCAGTTGCCGTGCAGCGCGTCGCCCGCGCGCGCGAGCATCCGCTCGGCCTGCGCGTCGCGGTCCCCCGCTTCGGCGATCAACCGCGCGATCAGCTCACGTGCCGCGCGCGCGTGCTCGACGTCGCGCAGCTCGTGCACGCGGAAGTACTCGGTCGCCGGGCCCTCTCCGTCGAGCCCGTAGTGGGCGTTCAGGCCGACGAGCTTCGTCGCTGAGATCTGCGGCTGGCCGGCCTCGATCGCATACAGGACGGCGAGATGCTCGAGCAGGTCTTCGCCGGCGTTCCACGCGCGCACGCACGCACGCGTCTGCTCGAGCTCCGCGATGCCTGCGTCCGCCGGTTGCCGCGCGAGCGCCCGCTCGAACTGGCCCCACAGCGCCACGTGCGCGGCCTCCTCCTCGGCGTGGCGGCGCAGCCCGTCCGCGTGCTCGGCGGTGGCGGGATCCGCCGCCGCGCAGTCGACGGCGCGCGCCGACGCGTCTGCCAGCGCGCCCACCGCGTGCCGGTACTCGCCGGCATAGCACGCGAGCTCGCCGGCGCTCAGCTCGCCGGCGCTCCAGCGCTGGTAGAACGGGTGCTCGAGCACGTTGATCGCGCTGCGGGTCTCGTCGAGTCTGGCCAGAACGTCCATGGCGCGTTCCCTTCCTGTTGGTTGGTCGTGGGCGCGGGGAGGAAGCTGCCCCCCGGTGCAGAAAGCTACGGAGTTAGCGTGGTCTTCGTCCGCCGGCCACTGGACCGCTGTCCGGCCGGTGTGCGAGGGTCCCCACGGGAGTTGATTCGGAGGAGCAAAAGGGGTGGTTTGGGTGGCCATCATCATCGCTTCGGCGTTCGGCACGACGGCCTTCGGTGCGTTGCTGGCGGTGGCCCTGGGCCGCGTCGCTGCGCTCGCCGACGAGAACGCCGACCGGCTGCTCGCCGAGCACGACAGCGACGCTCCGATCGCCGCGGCGCCGCGGCGCTATACCGGGTTCGCCCGGGCCCAGTCAACGATCCCGCGCGAGTCGTCGATCACCGAGCCGTCGTCGAGGACCAGGGTCGGCACCCATCGGTTGCCCGTCAACGCCTGGACCTCGCGGCGCCCCGGCGTCTGGTTGAAGACCCCTGGCAGCAACCCCAAGCCGTAGGCCTTCACCACCTCGGGGTCGTGGCCGGCGTCCTTCAGCGCGTGGTAGGCGTTCGCGCACGGGTGCCCGCCGGGTTTCGGCGTCGGGAACGTCCCCCAGCACACGTACAGCTTCACGAGACGTTCAGCGTGCCTTCCATGCCCGCCTGGCGGTGTCCCGGGACGGTGCAGTAGAAGACGTATCTGCCCGGCTTCAGGGTGAGCGTCAGCGTCCGCGTGCCGCCTTTGAACACGGGCGTCTGGCCGAGCACCTTGGTGCCTTCGGCGACCGCCACATCGTGTTCCAGCGGCGAAGCGTTCGCCATCGCGATCGTCACGATGCCCGCCTTGGCGCTCAGCTGCTTGGTGTTGTAGGCGAGCAGCCCAGTGGGGTTGGCCGCGAGCGCCAGCCTGGTGGTGGCTTTGCCGGGCGACGGCGAGCTCGCCGGCGCAGGCGTGCCGGTGGTGGCGACCGGCCCTGTGGCGGCCGGCGCGCTTGCGGCGGCGTTCGTGCTCTGCTCCACTGGCGCCGACACCGAGGGCACCGGCGCCAGTTCCTGCGTTTTGTTCGGCGGCACCGTCCCCTTGGCCGGCACGCTCGAGGTCAGCACGGCGGTGCTTACCGCACCGAGGACCAGCACGGCGGAAACCGCCACCACAGCGCGCTGGCCGGCCAGGCTGCCGGGGAAGTCGGGTTTGCGCATGCCCAGCCCCAGCGACAGCGTCAGCGCCCACACCACCAGCAGCCCGCCCACGATATAGAACGGGACTTTGCTCTTCTCCGCCGCGAGGACGGGCGCCAGCTGCAGGGCGAGCGTGTGCACGGGCGCGAGCCTAGCCGATGGGCCCCACGTATGCTAGGGCCGAGTCGGCATGCGGCTCACTCGCCCGTGACCTGCGTGATGCGCTGGCGCTCCGCCGCCGGCTCGAGGGCCGGCTCCGAGTGCGCCGCACGCAGTTCGTAGGCGCGGCGCAGGCCCCCGTCGGTGTCGGTCAGGACGCGGTCGGCCTTCATCGCCCGCGCCATGCCCTCCGCGAGTGGGCGCGGCAGCAGCGTACCGAGCACGTTTGCGCGTTTCGCGGACTTCGGCACCCACACGTCGACGGTCCCGAGCTGCAGCGCCTCGACGATCGCGTCGGCCACGTCGGCCGGCTCGAGGCTGCTCATGCCGCGCGCCGCCCCGAGACCCGAGCCGAGCTCGGTGTTGACCACGAACGGCATCACATAGCTGATCTCGACGTGGGCCCCCATCTGGCGCAGCTCGCCGCGTACGGCCTCGCTGAGACCGACGACGGCGTGCTTGGTCGCCGAGTACGTGGCGCCGCCCGGCGCGCCGAACTTGCCCGCCTGCGAGGAGATGTTGACGACGTGGCCGCGGTCGCGCGCGACCATCCGCTCCAGCGCGAGCTTCATGCCGAGGATCACGCCGTACAGGTTGATGTCGATCATCCGCCGCGTCGTCACGTCGTCCTCGTCGAGGAAGCTCCCCAACTGCATGATGCCGGCGTTGTTGACCAGCACATCCAGCGGCCCCAGCTGCTCCTCGGCGCCGTCGAGGAACGCGGTGAACGAGTCGCGGTCGGTGACGTCGAGCTCGAGCGCCACCGCACTCGCCCCCAGCTCCTGCGCGGTGCGTGTGGCCGCCTCGAAATCGACATCGCCGATCGCCACGCGCATGCCCTGACGCAGCAGCGCCGTCGCGGTCGCACGCCCGATGCCGCGCGCACCACCGGTGATCGCGGCTGTCTGTCCGGCGAGGATGCGGGGCTGCTTGGCCATGATCTGCTCCTGACGTGGCGGGTGATGGTTGTCTCCCGCCAAAGCTAGCGCTTTGGCCAGGCGGCCAGCAGCATCACGTATGATCAATCCACCTATGCCGTTCTTCAAGTACGAGGGGCAGCGCATTGCCTACACGGAGTTCGGCGGTGGCCCGGCGGCGGTCACATCGGCCGGCGGTCGCGGCAGGACCGCCCGCAGCGCACCGGCGAACACACGCCCGTTGATCCTGCTGCACGGTCTCCTGCTCTCACAGGAGATGCATGTGCCGCTGGCCAAGGACCTGGCCGCGCGCGGCAACCGCGTGATCACGCTCGACCTGCTCGGCCACGGGCGCTCGGACCGCCCCCGCGACATGTGGCGCTACTCGATGGCCACCTACGGCGAGCAGGTCGTCGCGCTGATGGACCATCTGCAGATCGAGCAGGCGGTCGTGATGGGGACCTCGCTCGGCGCCAACGCCGCGCTCGAGGTCGCCGCGCACAGCCCCGAGCGCCTGCGTGGCCTGATCATCGAGATGCCGGTGCTCGACAACGGGCTGCTGTGGAGCGCGCTGACGTTCACGCCGCTGCTCGTGGCGCTGACGTTCGGCGAGCCCGTGATGAAGCTCCTCGCGCGCGTGACCCGCGCGGTGCCGCGGAGCGTGGTCCCGCACTACGGCAACGTGATGCTCGACCTCGTGCGCCAGGAACCGGGCCCAGGCGGCGCGCTGCTGCAGGGTCTGTTCTTCGGGCGCATCGCGCCGCCGCGCAGCGAGCGCGCGACGTTCACCACGCCCACGCTCGTGCTCGGGCACCCCCGCGACCCCGTGCACCCGTTCTCCGACGCCGGCATGCTCGCCAAAGAGATGCAGAACGCCAGGCTGATCCAGGCAAACTCGCTGACGGAGCTGCGCATGCAACCCGAGCGGCTGACCGGTGAGATCGCGAAGTTCCTGGACGAAGTCTGGAGCACGCGCACGAAACGCTCCGCCAAACCGCCCCGGGTCGCCAAACCGGCCCGCGCCGCCAAACGCGTCGCGCGCTAGCGGCGCCGGCTAGCGCGTCGGGAACAGTTCGACTTCGTTGACGTCGACGTGCCCAGGGGCCGTGGCGGTGCCGACGGCCGACGCCGGCGCCTGGCTGATCCACACGGTCACGAACTGAAACGCCTTCGAGGAGTCGCGCAGGCTCATCCGCAGCCGCTTCTTCTTGAGCGTCCGCGGCGGGCTCAGCCTGACCCACGCGGGGTCGGTGATCGAGGTCGGCGCGGTTGCGACGTTGGCGCCATAGACCTGGATGCGGATCCCCGGTGTCGCGGTCACCAGCTGGATCGCCGAGATCTTCTGCCTGCCCTTCAGGTTGATCAGCAGGCCCTCCGCCATCTTCGGCGCGGTGGCCGGGTTGACCGCCGCCGTCCACGCCGTCGAGGTGTCACCGTCGATCGCGAGGCTCGGATCGCCGAACCCGGTCGCCGGATATTCGTAGGGGTTGTACGTGGCGGCCGCGTTGGTGTCGAGCAGGATCGCCGTCTGCTGTGATTCGTCGTTGGTTTTTTCGCCGTTCGTGCCCGAGCCGCTCGACGGCGTGGTGCTCGTCGGCGTGGTCGCTTTGGTTTCCGCCGGAGGCGTCGTCGTCGGCGTTTCAGATGCTTTCGGCGTCACCTGCGTGAGCGGGATCTTCGGTGGTTTGACGGTGCTCAGCGGCAGTTTCAGTTTCGCGCCCGGCACCGTACCGGGCGCGGCAGGCGCCGTCGTGCCGACCCCCGGCGTCGTCGGCGCCGGCGCCGGCGTCGCGGGCACCTGGGCGACCGTCCTGATCACGACCGGCGTCTTGGAGTGGCCCTCGGTCAGGGCGGCGACAGCGGCCGCGGCTGCGCCCAGCACGAGCACCGTGACGATGCCTGCGATCGTCGCCGCCGAGCGCCAGCTCCGGCTGCCGAGGCTGCCGGGCGCCCCAGCGCCGCACTCCAGGCACCAATCCTGGCCGGCGGCCATCGGCGCCGCGCAGTGCGCGCACGCGCGCTCGCGCGGAGCAGCCGGCGCAGAGCCGGCGGGCGGCTCGGGTGGAGCCCCGTTGGATCCGTTCGCAGGCGCCTGCCCGCGCGGCGGCGGGGCAGGCGGCGAGGCGGCGAGCGACGTAGCCATCGCGGCCAATTCTAGCCCCACCAACAGCGCCGATACGGCGCTTGCCGCCTCAAGCGTGCGTGGCGCCGGGCGGGTGCGGGCCGCCGCGCACGATCTCGCGGCCCGTCGGCTGCAGTCGCTCGTCGAGCTCGAGCTGCCAGTAGTAGCGCGTGAACGTCATGCCCGCCCGGAACTCGCCCACGTGCGACTCGACGTGCTCGCCCGCCGCCATGCGCACGATCAGCTCCGGGTAGCTGCGGCCTGGCAGCGCCGCGTAGACAGGCGCCGGGAAGGCGCCGCCGAAGCGCGTGTTGACGTCGGTGATGCCAAGCCCGACGTCCGGGTCGCGGAACACCTGGACCGTCGCCGGGCCGCAGACGCGCAGCGCCTCCACCACACGCCTGCCGAGATCGACCAGCTCCTCGTCTCCAAGCACCTGCCCCTTGATCGACTCGCCGCCGCGAGACTCGAGCATCGTCCGCGGAATCGCGTTCAGGCAGCGCCCGTCACGGTCGCCGAGGCAGTCGATCGAGAGCTCCGGACCGCCCATCGCGCGCTGGATCATCACGGGCTCGGGCGCAGGCAGGGCCCCGGGGCGCGCGCCGCTCGGCGCGTCCTGCACGTAGTCGATGAAGAAGCGCGTCTGCGCGGCGTCATGCGCGAGGTGGATCGAGCGCGCGCCCGAGCCGCGCCGCGGCTTGACCATCACCGGGTAGTCGAGCCCCTCCAGCTCCTCCCCGGGCAGGACGGTCGGCGGCGAGGGCAGCCCCAAGCGCGTCAGCAGCAGGTGCGCCTCGTACTTGTCGTAGGTCGCGCGGGCGACCTCGGCAGACGGAACGAGAGCAGGAAGCCGCCGCTCCTCCAGCGCGCGCGCCAGGATCTCTATATCGAGGTCCGTCAGCGGCAGCACCGCGCCGACGTCATGCTCCGCGCACAGCGCCGCCAGCGCCGGCACGTAGTCGGGATCAGACATCGCCGGGACCGCCACGCGCACATGCGCCGCGTATTGCGCGGGGGCCAGCGGCGAGGGGTCGGCGACGATCGTCTTCGTCAGCGCCGCGAAGCACGAGACGATGTCATAGCGCTTGCCCGCGCCGGTCAGCAGGATCGGGCTCACAGCTCGCCCTCCCAGCCGCCCGCACGCCCCTTGTACAGCCCCGAGCCGCCGAGCACCATCGCCAGCGTGCGCCACACGATCCGCGTGTCGAGCGCCAGCGAGCGGTGCTCGATGTAGTACAGGTCGAGCTCGATCCGCTGCGACCACGGCAGCGACGCGCGTCCGTTGACCTGCGCCCAGCCGGTGATGCCCGGCTTCACCGCCAGGCGCCCGCGCTGGCGCTCGCTGTACTGCGCGACCTGCGCCGGCAGCGTCGGTCGCGGCCCGATCAGCGACATCTCTCCGCGCAGCACGTTCACCAGGTTCGGCAGCTCGTCCAGCGATGTGCGCCGCAGCAGCGCACCCACGCGCGTGATCCGCGCGTCGTTCTCGTTGACCGCCAGCCCCGCCCCGATGTGCTCCGCGCCGTCCACCATCGTGCGCAGCTTCAGCACGTCGAACTCGTGGCCATGCAGGCCGCTGCGGCGCTGGCGGTAGGTGACCGGGCCGGGGGACTCGAGGCGGATGGCCACGGCGGCGACAGCCAGCAGCGGCGCGCTCAGGGCGAGCGCAAGCGCGGACACGACTACGTCTACGGCGCGGCGGGTCACGGCGAGGATTCTGTCAGTGGGCGGGGAAAGCGTCCCAAGCCTCATCGCGTCCCCTCGGCCGCGTCCCACGTCGCGTCGGTCCCATGCCGCAGCCAATCCCACAGGCCGGCGGCAAGCGAGGCGGTCGTCAGCACGTAGTAGCGCGCGATCAGCAGCGGGCGGATCGGCACCACGCCCGCCAGCGCGGCGGCGAGCGCCAGCGCCAGCTGCAGCGCCAGCGTGACGATGTACAGGGCCTGCCCAGGTCCGCCGAGCACAACGAGCGCGGTGTTGGCGGCCAGCGCCAGCACGTGCAGCGCAGCCGTCGAATAGCGCAGCAGGCGGTGCGAGAAGATCATCAGCGCGTAGCCCGGCGGGTAGCCGCGCGGCGACAGCATGCCGCCGCGCAGGACGATCGGCCACGTGTGGCTCATCATGCGTCGCTTGCGCGCAAACTCTCCCGCGAGCGACGGCACCATCTTCTCGCTCGCGCGGGCGCTCGGCACGTACACCGCGCGCAGCCCGCGCTTGACGGTGTTGAACGGCAGCGACAGGTCGTGGCCCATGACCGGGTCGACGACCACATAGGACTCGCGCCGGGTCGCGTAGATTGCGCCGTTGCCCGCGGTGATCGACGACAGGCGCGACTCCAGCGCGCGCACCGCCAGCTCATAGCGCCAGTACACGCCCTCCTGGTTCGGCGCGCCGCCGGCGCCGTCCGCATCGGCGTCGTGCACGAAGCGCACCTGGCCGCACGCGTAGCCGACGCGCGGGTCCTCGAACGCGCTCACGAGCACCCGTGCAGCGTCGGGCTCCCACAGCGCGTTCGCGTCGGAGAACGCGACGATCTCGCCGCGCGCGCGCTGCACCGCCGCATCCTGCGCGCGGATCTTGCCGCCGCGCTGCAGCTCGAGCACCGCGTCGGCCCCAGCCTGGCGTGCCAGCGCCGCGGTGTCGTCGGCGCAGCCGTCGCACGCAACGATCAGCTCGAGGCGCTCGCGGGGATAGTCGAGCGCCAGCGCGTTCTCGACCTTCGCCACAATCACCGACGCCTCGTCGTGGGCCGCGACGATCAGGGACAGCTCGGGCGGCTGGGAGGGCTGGAGAGCCCCGGGGGCCGCACCAGCGGCGAGAAGCACGCGGGCAGCGAGCGCGAGCGCCGCCGCGTAGCCGAGCTGCGTCCACACGATCAGCGCCGCCGACACCCAGAAGACGATCTCCAGCGCCGTCCTCATCGGCCGGGTCCATCGGACAGCAGCGACTCATACAGCTCGAGCGTGCGCCGCGCAATCGCACTCCAGGAGTACTCACCTGCCGCAAGCTCCCGCGCGCGCGCGGCCAGCGCAGAGCGCGCCGGCGCGTCGCCGATCAGCTCGCGCAGACTGTCGTGCAGCGCGCCGACGTCGCCGGCGGGGAAGCTGCGCGCGGCGCCGGTGGCCGCGACCTCGGGAAAGCCGCCGACGTCGCTCAGCAGCAGCGGCTTGCCGAACGCGAGCGCCGTGAACAGCACGCCCGACTGGTCGATCTCGCGATAGGGCAGCACGACGAGATCGGCGCGGCGGAAGTACGACGGCAGCTCGTCGTCGCCGACGAAGCGCGGCACGAAACGCACACCAGGCGGCGCCGAGGCTCGCAGCGCTGAGATGTCCATACGCGGCATGCCCGCGATCCACAGCTCCGCGGCGCCGATCCCGCGCCACGCCTCGAGCAACAGGTCGATGCCCTTGTACGGGCGCATCAACCCGAAGCACAGGACGACCGGCAGCTCCGTCGCGAACGGCGCTTGCTGGGGCGGGCGCGCCTCGCGTCCGCCCGCGGCGAGGTGCTCGAGCACCCCGTGCGCAATCACGTGCACGCGTTCGCGATCGACGCCGAGCTCGCCCGTCAGGCGCCGGCGGCCGTGCTCGGAGTGCACGACGATCGCATCGAAGCGGTCATACAGCCGCCGCTGCGCCGCGCGCTGGCCCGGCCGCGCCTCGCGCGGGAGAATGTCGTGTGCGGTCAGCACCAGCGGCCGCCGCCGCGGCGAGAGGCCGCCCGCGGCGGCGCGGTCGGGCAGCAGCCGGCCGTCGAGGTGCTGCACCGCCAGCCATTGGAAGTGCACGACGTCCGCCGCACGCGCGACGCACCGGTAGCGCAGCATGCCGGGCACGTGCTCGGCGAGCTTGACCGCGCGGCGCGCCCGCGCGGCGCCGACGTGCGCCGCCAGCGGGTAGAAGAGCTCGCGACGACGGTAGCCGTCCGGCGGCGCGACCGGCCCATGCGCGAAGCGGCTGGTGTAGAGCTCGACCTCCGCGCCGGCGGCTGCCAGCGCCTGGCACAGCGCGTGGTCGTACGGCGGCGTGTAGGCCGACGGGTCGACGATGTGGACGCGCACCGATCAGCACCCTGCGAGCGGCGCCACGTAGCGCAGGAACGGCTCGACTTCGAGCGTCCGTCCGGTGGCGTGCTCGAGCAGCGCCAGCGTGTCCAGCCGGCGGCCGTGACGGTGCACGCGCTCGGCGAGCCAGCGCTGGATCGCGCCGACGTCCCCCCGGCGCAGCTCCTCGGCGGGCGAGCCGAGGTCGGCTTCCAGCGTCTCCCAAAGCTGTGCGGCGATCAGGCAGCCGAGCGCGTAGCTCGGGAAGTAGCCGAAGGCGCCGGCGCCCCAGTGCACGTCCTGCAGGCAGCCGAGCGCGTCGGAGGGGACCTGCACGTCCAGCAGGCGGTGCATCTGCTGGTTCCACGCCGCCGGCACGTCGGCGACGGCCAGGTCGCCGTCGATCAGCGCGAGCTCGAGCTCGAAGCGCACGACGATGTGCAGCGGATAGGTGAGCGGATCGGCCGACACGCGGATGGCGGACGGTTCGACGCCCGTGAGCGCCGCGTGCAGCTCGGCCGCCTGAACCGCGAACCCGCCCGCCCCCAGCTCGGCCGCGAACACCTCCGCGAAGGCGGGGTTGCGCGCGACGTGGTTCTCCCACAGCTTGCTCTGCGACTCGTGCACCGACATCGACGTGCCGGTGCCGAGGTTGGTGCGGTCGAGCGCCGGGTCGATCTGGCGCTCGTACAGCGCATGGCCGTACTCGTGCAGCGAGCTCAGCAGCGACTCCACATCGACGTCGCTGTAGCGCGTCGTCAGGCGTGAGTCATCGCGACCGACCCACGCGGTGAACGGGTGCGCGGAAACGTCCACGCGCCAGCTCGCGCGATCGACGCCGAGCCTGCGCAGCGTGCCCGCGACCGCCGCCTCCTGCGCGTCGACGGGCACCCGCAGCTCTCGGCGCGGCGAGCGCAGGCGCGCCTGCGCCGCGAGCGGCGGCAGCTCCCGCGCAAGCGCCCCGAACACGCGTCGCAGCTCGTCCGTGCGCAGCCCGAAGTCGTAGTCGCCGAGCAGCCCCTCGTAGCGGCTCTCGCCGTCCGCGGCCACGCATTCGCCGTAGGCGCGCGCGAGCTCCACGTTGCGTTCGAGCGCCGGTGCGAAGGCGCCGAAATCGTCGTGCTCGCGAGCCTCGCGCCAGCGCTCCTGGCCGTCTGCGCTCGCTCGCGCCCGTTCGGCTGCGAGCTCTTCCGGGACGCGCCGCGAGCGCTCCCAGTCGCGCCGGGCGATGCGCAAGATGTCGCGGTCGATCGCGCCCAGCTGCGCCACCTCGCCGCGTTCGATCTCCGCGAGCCACTCGCCGATCTCACCCGCGGTCGCGCGTTCGTGGGTCAGCCGGGCGAGCGTTCCGAGCTGCTGCGCCCGCGCCGGCGCACCGTCGGCGGGCATCATCACCAGCTGGTCCCAATCGCTCAGCATGCCGATCGCGCCAAGATCCGCGAGCTCGGCCATACGGGCGTGCAGTCGCTCGAGGGCTTGCATGCCTAGAGGGTATGCGCCGTGGCGCACCGAACGCGATGACGTAGATTGGGCGGCGCTGACGACCCCCGAGATCGAGCTGAGCTACTGCGTGGTCAACACCTCCCAGCGGGAGTTGCTGCTCCGCGGCCTCGACGCGATTGCGAGGGAGCGGGCGGGCGTCCCGTTCGCAACCGAGGTGCTGGTCCTCGACAACGGCTCACGCGACGGCTCCGCGGAAGCCGCGCGCGAGCATCCCACGGTCGACGAGACGTTCGCGCTGCAGGAGCGCCGCGGCAAGGCGCTGAACGACTCCGAGCTCATGCGCAAGGCGCGCGGGCGCTATGCGCTGCTGCTCAACGAGGACTCCGAGCTGCAGGCGGGCGCGACGCTGCAGCTGTGGCGAGCCCTCGAGGAGCACCCCCGCGCCGCGTGCACCGGAGCGCAGCTGCTGCGGCCGGACGGCACGCCACAGGCGTGCGCCTGGCGCTTTCCGTCGGTCACGAGCGCGCTCGCCGGCGCGGTGATGCTGCATCGCCGGTTCACCGTGCAGAGCCGCGGCGAGCGCACGCGCGAGGTCGACTGGTGCCAGTCGGCGGCGCTGCTCGTCCGTCGGCAGGCGGCAGCGGAGGTCGACTACCTCGACCCGGACTTCTTCGTCTACTCCGACGAGGTGGACTTCGCGCGCAGGCTGCGCGACCGCGGCTGGCGCTCGCTGTACGTGCCGAGCGCACGCGCGACTCACCACGAGCAGCTGTCCACCGGCGCCGCCTCCGAGCGACGCATCGTGGAAATGGCGCGCAACCGCGACCTTTACATGCGCAAGCACCACTCCGCCGCAGCGGCCCGCGCCGTGCGCTGGCTGACCGCGTGGAGCTACGCGTTGCGCGCGCTCACTGCGCTGGCGATGCCCGCGCACGATCCACGCCGCTACTGGCGCCACGTCACGGCGAGCCTGCACCCCGGGCGTGGCGTCGGCCTGCGCGAGGCCGCCGAGGAGTACAACCGCAGCGGCTCTCCGTGAACGGAGGATCAGGGCTCGGCGAGCTCATCGACGAGCGCGTCGACGACGAGCGCGTCGAGCTGGGCGCCAGCGACTCGACGCAGCTCCTTGCAGGCCTCACGCGGTGAGCGCGCGGCGCGATACGGGCGGTCGGTGACGATCGCGTCGTAGGTGTCACAAGCGGCGATGATGCGGGCGGAGAGCGGGATCTGCTCGCCCGCGAGGCCGTCGGGATAGCCGCCTCCGTCCCAGCGCTCGTGGCTGGCACGCACCGCGGGGGCCAGGTGCGCGAAGGCGTCGATGCGCGCGACGAGCTCGCCGCCGATCGCGGCATGGCTGCGCATCGTCACCCACTCCTCGTCGGTCAACGGCCCAGGCTTCAACAGGATCTCGCTGGGGACGGCGACCTTGCCGAGATCGTGCAGCATCGCCGCGTAGCGCACGTCGCGCGCCTGCGCGCTCGACAGCGACAGGCGCAGCGCGACGCGCTCGGCGAGCACCGCCACATCCTCGCCGTGGCAGGCCGTGTAGTCGTCCTTGGCCTCGACCGTGCTAGTCAGCGCCGCGAGCGCGGTGGTGAACGCGCCCTCCAGGTCGGCGACGAGGCGGGCGCGATGGACGGCGGCGCCGAAGCTGGTCGCGATCGCCTCGACGAGCACGGTGTCGCTCTCGGCGAGCGCCCCGGGGTCGGTGGCCTCGATGTTGAGCACACCCCACACCGATCCGTCGACGAGCACCGGCACCGCCAGCTCCGAGCGCGGGTCGGTCTTCGGGTCACGCACGATGTAGTCCCGATCGCGGCGCGTGTCGTGCACGAGCACCGCGCGCCCCGAACGTGCCACCTTCCCGTTGACCCCCTCCGAGACGCGTTGCTCGGTGAGCAGGAACTCGGTCATCACCTCCGCCAGCGGACCGCGTCCAGCCACCAGGCGCAGGACGCCGTCCTCGTCGAGGCGCTGGATCGCGGCGAGGTAGAACGCGAACGTCTCGTGCAGCTCATCGACGACCAGCTGTGCCAGCTCGTCGATCTCGCTCTTGCTTGCGAGCCTCGAGGTGAGCCTCGCCGCGAGCCGCAGCTGCTCGCGCAGGTAGGCCACCTCGCCGGTCACCGCCATGCTCTTCACACGCGCGTCGGCGCGGTAGCGCTGAAGCGCCTCAGCGCGTCGCTTGCGCTCCTTGGCGCCGGCGCGTTGGGTGGGGCTGGCGGTCAGTTCGGCCATAGCACGGCACCCATCGGCTGCGAATGTCGCTTTCTTGAGCCAATAATCGCCGATCTAGACATGACCGCCGGGCTTTGGATGCAGTCTCGCGGTCGATGCCACTCAAACGTCTTTCAGCGGATCCTCGGCGTACGCCTCGATCTCGCCATGGCCGGAGCGGAACGTGCTCACCCGCCGGCGCAGCTCGGAGAGCAGCTTGCGCGCCTGCGCGAGCTCGTGCGGGTGAAAGAAGCGCGTCAGGATCAGCGCGGCGGGCACGAGCGCGAGCCACATCACGCGCAGCGCGAGCCCGGCGAAGCCATCGGTGGGCAGCAGCAGCTCGCCCGACACCGCGACGACCGTGAGGATCGCTGCCAGCTTCGCCAGGCGCAGCCATTCGAAGCCGACCTTGAACAGGCTGCGCGTGAGCAGGTACATGACGAGCAGCATCGCCACGTAGGCCCCGCACAGCGCGATGCCGGCGCCGGCGATCCCCAGCCCGGCGCCGCTGTGCGGCACCAGCACGAGCAGCAGCACGACGTTGACGGTGAGACCGGCGGCGCCGGCGGGAAAGTTGCGCGAGGTGACGCGCGCGCGCCCTGAGATCGCGACGAACACCAGGTACAGGCCGTACAGCGCCCAGCCGAGCGCGAGCCACGGCAGCGCACGGTAGGCGCCGAAGAATTCGTGCGCGGCGAGCAGCCGCACCATCCAGCGGCCAAGCAGCGCCACCGCGCACACGACCGACGCCGGTGGCCAGCGCGTAATAGGTCGTCACGAGCGAGTACAGCCGCCCGGCCTCCTCGTCGCTCTCGATCGAGTAGGCAAGCGGCGGCCACGCGTACTGGAAGCCGCGCACCGCCACGAACACGACGGTGGCGAGCTTGATCGCGATCGCGTACTCGCCGGCGGCGGCGCTGGGAGTACGTCCCGAACAGGTAGAAGCGGTCGGCGACCTGCAGCGCGTACACGCTCGCGTCCGCCGGCACGGTCGGCAGCCCGAAGCGCAGCATCGCGCGCAGGTCCGCGAGCCTCACCCGCAGCGAGAAGCGCCGGCGCAGCACCCACCACAGGCCGAGCACGACCACGACGGAGGCGCCGAAGTTGCCGAGCAGCAGCCCACGCGCGCCCTGATCGGCGAACACGACCAGCACGATCGTGAAGAGCGACGGTCATCGCGACGTTCGCGCCCGACGCGTACACGTAGGCGCGCTTGCGCTCGTCGACGCGCAGCTGCGCGTAGGCCATCTCGAGGTTCGTGAACGCCCACAGCCCGAGCACCGCGCAGTCGAACAGCAGCGGGTCTTCGAATTTCAGCAGCAGGCGCGACAGCGGCGCGGCGAACGCGAGCGCGAGCAGCGACGCGAGCGTCGTCGTCCACGCGACCGTGGCCGTCGCTGTGCGCGCGATCCGCTCCCGCCGCGCCGTGTCGTCGTCGTCGAAGTAGAAGCGGATGAACGCCTCGCCGACGCCGACCCGCAGCAGGATGCTCGCGAGGATCACCGCTGTCAGCAGCGTTTCCGCGGCGCCGTACGCTTCGTGCTCAGAGGTGGCGCGTGTACAGCGGCAGCGTCAGCAGCGCCAAGCCCTTTGCGAGGATGTCCCCGAACTGGTACGCCGCGCCGGTCGTCACGAGGCGCTTCAGGTAGCCGAGCACGGCTCAGAAGCTACTGGCCGGCTCGCCCGCGCCCACCATGGCGTCCTGCGCACCCGGGCCGGTGCCGGCCGCGGAGCGAGCGAGCGACAGGCCGATCGCGAGCAGCAGCCACGTGGACGGGTCCTCGAGGAAGTCGGCGTACGTCCACGTGTGCAGAACCAGCGCGGCGAAGCACGCCGCGATCGCGATCCGCGGCGGCGAGCGACCGGCGCCGCGGAACAGGACGACGAAGGCGCTGGCCAGGAGCGCGCACGTACAGCGCGAGCCCGACGATCCCCTGCTCGGCGGCGACCGTCACCGGGATCGTGTGCGAAGCGGACACCGCGTTCTCGGCGCCGGACGCGGCGTGCGCGCGCTTGTACTCGGTTTCGAAGGAGCCCGGGCCGTACCCCTCGAGCGGTCGCTGCGCGAACAGTTCGAGGCCGCCCGAGATCGAGGCTGGCGCGGCCGCTGGTCGCGTTGTTGGCCAGCCGCCCGAGCTGCCCTTCACGCCGAGATGCAGGCGCGCCGGCGCGAGCAGCACGACAGCGGCCGCGAGCGCCAGCGCGGCGAGCGCCACGTACAGGGCGCGGCGCACGCCCCAGCGCCACGCGCCGAGCACCGCACAGCCCGAGCACCAGCGCGGCGATGCTCGACTGGGAGAAGCTCGTGACGAGCCCCGCGAGCAGCCACAGCAGCACGGCGCCGCCGATCAACACGTCGCGCCGACGCAGGCGGTCGTAGGCGGCGGCGCCGCGCGCGAGCACCGCCGCTGTCAGCGCGACCATCACGAGCGCCAGGAAGCGCCCGTAGATGCTCGGATCGAAGAACACCGAGTTGACGCGGAAATAGTTGTCGTACTGGTTGGCCGCCACGACCTTCGGATTCAGGAACAGCGACTTTCGGTAGTACTCGATGAAGCCGACGCCGGCGAACAGCACCGCCAGCGCAACCGCCAGCGCGAGGCAGCGCAGCAGCAGCGGGCGCGTCCAGCGCACGTCGCGCAGGATCAGGAACAGCAGCGCGAACGGAACGTAGAAGAAGGCGACGTTCTCCGCCGCCTTGGCGCGGTCGGCCGAGTAGAGCGTCTGCAGCGCATACAGGCCGACCGCCGCGAACAGCAGCCATTCGACGCCGCGCGGCGAGGCCCAGAGCTTCAGCCGCCTAGGGCGCTGCCGGTTCCGGGATGGTGCGCTCGTGCGCGTCCGTCGTGCCTCGGCCCAGCAGTCGCGGCAGCAGGTACTCGAGGGTTCCCGCCGCGACCACCAGATACAGCGGGATCAGCAGGTTCACCGTGCGGCCGCCGGTCGAGATCGGCAGCCGGAAGGGCAGCGCGAACACTGCCAGCAGCGGGAACGCCTCGGGCTGGCGGCGCATCACCCACATCAGCGCCGCGATCACGACGAGCGCGAGGATCACCGCGATCGCGAGCGTGCTCGCGCTCGGCAGGCTCGTCGCGAGCGCGCTCACGGCCGCACCAGCGAGAAGCTGCGCGGCAGCAGCACCTGTCCGTGGTTGCGCAGGCCGAGGCTGACACGGTATTCGCCGGCAGGCGCGATCGCGCCCTCGTCATCGGGCACCGGGATGCTGCGCCCTCCTGGAGTTATCAGGTGCCCGACGCGATGCGCGACTGCCGCGGCGGCCGTTCCAGCGCAGCGACACGTCTTTGTAGCGCGGCGCCGGGTAGTTGCGAAACAGCGTCGCGACCGTGTCCCCGTCGGAGTCGATGATCGTAACGGTCACCGGTTCGGCGTTGGCGAGCTTGAAGGAGATCGCCTCCAGCCTGGAGTGACTCCCGGGGTACGGAGAGAACGCTGTCGACAGCTCGTACCTGTGCACGGCTGTCGGTGTGTGCTTGAGCCGCTGCGTGATCAGGAACGCCACGAAACAGGCGAGCACGAGCACCGCGAAGACGATCCCCGCGAGCGGGTCGCGGGTGGCCGCAGGCGAGCCCGCACGGCCCGGCGCGCCATCAACGCCGGCGGCCGATTCGGTCAATCCTCGCCGCCCAGAGCGAAGCGCTCGACCGTGTCCGAGCGCAACCCCAGCCGCAGCGTCTCGAGCGAGAGCACGTCGTCGGGCGCGATGTTGCCGAGATTGCACTCGGTGCCGAAGCGCTTGAGCAGCCACACCTGCTGGCGCTGCAGCGGCGCATCGAAGATCAGGCGCTCCGGGTCGATCGCGTGCGCGATCTCATCGATCAGGCCGGTGCGCACTTCGCCGTTGGCGCGGTAGATCCCGGCGGTGCCCGGACTCGCGCGCCTCGGCGATCACCTTCCAGGCGCCCGCGTCGAGGTCGCTTTCGATCTGCTCGACCCAGACGTACGGCGCCATGATGAAGTCGGCGTCCTTGCTGCCCACCTCGGCGAGCACCACGAACTCGCGTGACAGGCGTTCGATCAGCTCGCGCTTGACGGCGGCATCGAGCGTGATCGTGCCATCGGAGATCTCGACGTGACGCAGTCCCAGCTCGCGCAGCCATGCGACGAGGCCGTCGACGCGGCCCTGGCGAATCGCCACCTCGGTGAGCGTGCCGCCGAGCACGACCGGGATGCCGTGCTCGTCGTAGAGCTCGAGCTTGGGCTTCAGGTTGGCGGTCACCAGCGCCGTGCCCCACCCGAGCTTGACGATGTCGACGCAGGCGCCGGCGACCTCCAGCAGCCCCGCCGCGTCCGCCACCGAGAGACCCCTGTCGATCACGTGCGTGATGCCGCGCTCGCGCGGCTTGCTCGACCGCGCCGGGATGTCGAGGAAGCCCTCTATGGCGAGGCTTTGTCGGCGCCGACGATCACCACGACGTTCGCCGAGCCAGAGAGCGCCGTCACCGCTGCTTCGATCGGCAGCACGTGCGTCACCGACACCGAGTGCGCGACGGCTTCGGCTTCGGCGCGGTGGCCGCCCGTGTACTCCACGACGCTGACCTGACCGCTACCGGGAGGTTTGCCGCTGAGCGCTGAGGCCTTCGCGTAGCCGCCCTGCTGGAGTTGTGAGGCGGTCCTGTGAGCAAGGCCTTCGGCTTCGGTCGCATTGAGCACCGCGACGCTCGTTTCCGCCGGATTGATCGTCGGCGTCTTCGCCGTCGCCTTGTGCGAGTTTCGAGCCTGGTGCGTTGCGGTCGTCCCGGTCCGCCCCGTCGTCCGCACCGACGCGGTCGGCGCTTTCGCGTGGGAGGAGGAGCCGAGCAGCGTCACCGCGAGCGCAGCCGCGACCCCTACGAGCACGAGCGCACCGACGATCAACGCCGCTCTGCGCCCCGGCGAGCGTTTGGCGGCGTAGACCGAGCGCCCGCCCTGCAGCGGCGAGGCGGCGCCCGCACGAGGTGGCTGGCCGGCGGGCACGGGTCCGCGCGCACCGGCACCGGTGGGCGCAGCCGGCGCGGGCGGAAGTCGCGTCGCCGGCGGCGGCGTCGCGTTCGGACTCTGCGGCGAGCGAACCGGCGGGATCGCGTTGGCGGCGGCGCCCGGCGCGGACGGGCGCGGTGGGCTGGGGGATCGCGGCGCGCCGGCCGCGGCAACGCCCGCCGCTGCCGCCACGGTGGCCGGAGCGGGGGCGCGCGGATCCCCGGCGGGCGGGCTCGCAGGGCCGACCGCGGGGACGGACGGGCTCTGTGCCGCCGCGGCCGCCGATGCCGGGGTGCCCACGGGCATCGGCGCACCGACATCTGGGGGCGGCGCAGTCGATACGGGCGGGGCGCCCGGAGGCTGGGCGGCGGGGGCGATCGGACGCGGCTGTACGGGCGCCGTCGGCTGAGCGGTCCTCGCCGGCTGCCCGGGCGCCGGCAACGGTACGCCGGGCACGTTCGCCGCAGCAGCAGCGGCGGGGGTCGGCACCGCGCCGGCGCTCACCGCCTGACCGGCCGGCACGGCCGCCGCTGCGGTTGGCACCGGCGTCGCCGCTACACGCGTCGCGCCTGCAGCGGCGCCTGCGCTCGCAGCCGCTGGGGCTGGGGCGACACGGGGCGGCTGGCCGGGGGGCGCCTGCTGGACGCGGAGGGATGCGGCGGCGCTCACGCGCTGCTCGAGGTCGGCGGCGCGCTCGGGCGCGCGCCCGGCCCACTCACGCAGGCGCTTGAGCTCGCGCGCCTGAGAGAACACCAGCAGCGACAGCAGCGCGATCCCGACCAGCGCCGCGAACGCAGCGATCGCGCCGATCTTGGTGAACGTGCTCGAGAGCGAGAGCGCGAACGGCAGGAAGCTCATGAATGGGGGGAGTTTACGAGGGGCGCAGGCGCCTCGCGAAGCTCGACGTGCGGGCCGCTGCCGTTGGCCGCCGCCGGCGGTGCTCTCGGACGGCTCAGGAGCCGGTGGCTCCCTGCGCGCAGCCGCCAGCTCGGAGACCTTCGCCGCCAGGCCCGCCGCGTCGCCCTCGAGCACCAGCAGCCCGATCTCCGCGAACATCGACTCGACCGCGTCGCTCGCCAGCGGCTCGCGCTCGGCGAGCAGGATCTTCTCGGCGGCGGTCGGCGGCGGCGCTCGTAGCTGTTGAACAGCTCCTCGTGGAGCTTCTCGCCGGGCCGGCGCCCGACGATCTCGATCGTCGATGTCGCGGTCGGGGTCGAGGCCCGACAGCTCGATCATCGCGCGCGCCAGGTCGACGATGCGGACCGGCTCGCCCATGTCGAGCACGAACACCTCGGCGCCGCGTCGCGCCCGCGCGGGACGACGATGCGCTGGTCCGCCGGCCGCCCGTCGGCGGGCGCGGAGCGATGGCGGGCGCGGCAGCCGAGGCGAGCGAGCCGGAGCGGATGATCAGCTGCACCGCCTCGGGGATCGTCATGAAGTAGCGGGTCATGCGCTCGTCGGTCACCGTCACCGGGCCGCCGCGCTCGATCTGGCGGCGGAAGATCGGCACGACGCTGCCGGAGGAGCCGAGCACGTTGCCGAAGCGCACCGCCGTGTAGCGAGTCGCCGGGAAGCGCGCGGCTGCGCGGCCTCGAGCGCGAACTCGGCGAGCGCCTTCGAGGCGCCCATCACGGTCGCCGGCGCGACCGCCTTGTCGGTCGAGACGAGCACGAAGCGCGCGACGCCGAGCTCGCCCGCGACGTGCGCGACGACGCGCGTGCCGATCGCGTTGTTGCGCACCGCCTCGACCGGGTTGGCCTCCATCAGGCCGACGTGCTTGTAGGCGGCGGCGTGGAAGACGACCGTCGGCCGGTGCTCGGCGAACACCTCGCGCATCCGCTCCTCCTCCTTGCAGTCGGCGAGCACCGCCGCGAGCATCGACGGCGGGCACGTGGCGCTCGTCCTCGAGCTCGCGCTGGATCGAGAAGAGGTTGTCCTCGGCGTGGTCGAGCAGCACGATCCGGTGCGGCTCGACGCGCGCGATCTGGCGGCACAGCTCGGAGCCGATCGAGCCGCCCGCGCCGGTGACGAGCACGGTCTGCGCCCGCCGAGGTAGGCGCCGACGCGCTCGAGCTCCATCTGCACCGGCTCGCGGCCGAGCACGTCCTCGACGCGCACCTCGCGCACCTGGCGCGCGAGCGCGCCGCGGGTCTGCAGCAGCTCGAACACCGTCGGCAGCGTGCGCACGGGGATCCCGCGCGCGCGGCACTCGCGCACGATCCGCGCGCGCGTCGAGCCGGGCGCGGAGGGGATCGCGATGATCACTTCGTCGGGCTCGGCCTCGTCGAGGATGCGCGGCAGATCGCCTTCGGTGTTGCCGCGCACGCGCACGCCGTCGATGCGCAGGCGCAGCTTGAGCGGGTCGTCGTCGAGGAAGCCCGACCGGCAGCAGCCCGAGCTCGCGGTTGCGCATGATCTCGCGCAGACCATGCCGCCCGCCGTCGCCGGCGCCGGCGATCAGCACGGTGCGCTCGCCCTTGCGCCCGCCGCGGAAGGCCGCCAGCGGACGGCGCTCGTAGACGCTGCGCGCGAGCGCGCGCACGCCGACGAGGAACACGAGCGCGAGCAGCAAGAACAGCACGATCACGCCGATCGGCAGGCCGATCGACGACCGTGACGTTGTGGGGGTAGCGGTGGACCGGGCGCAGCCACCGCGACGCCGACGACCGTCAGCAGCACGATCAGCGACGATCGCGCGCGCACGACCGCCTCGTAGTCGCGCTGGCCGGCGTAGCGCCAGCGGCGCTGGTAGACGCGCGCAGAGGACCAGGATCGGCAGGCTCCCGAGCGAGCACCCACCAGATCGTGCGTTCGCGCAGCTGCGCGTAGTGGTCGCGGCGGCCCGTTGCTGAAGCGCAGCTGGAAGGCGAGGTAGTACGCGAGCGCGACCAGCGCCCCGTCCACCGCGAGCTGCGGCAGCGAGTGACGGTGGAGGGGGAGGGCCGCCGAGCGGATCCGTCGGCGCATTGCAGGGGATTGTAAGGCCAGCCCCGAAGCGAGGCCGGATCGCTAGCCGAGGATGGGCGAGAGCAGCAGCTCGACGAGAACGCGCGGATCGCGTCGCACGCGCGGCGCGCGCACCGGCGGCAGCGCGCCTGCCCAGGTCGAGCTCCTCGGCGGCGCGCAGCATGCGCAGCCGCCCTTCGGCGATCAGGCGTTCGTCGACCGCGCCCAGGCGACCCTCGAAGGTGGTGTAGACCGGCGTCCCCAGCGCGACCGCCTCGCGGTTCATCGTGCCCCCGGCGGAGATCACGAGGTCGGCGTGCGCGATCAGCGACTGCGCGTCGATCGCGTGCTCGGGCACCACGAAGCCGGGCACGCGCGCGAGCTCCTCGCGCTGGGCGGCGACGCGCGGCAGCACCACCGGCTGCAGCCCCTGCTCGGCCGCGGCGTCGCCGCAGGCGCTCGAGCACGTCGGCGAACAGGTCGTTCTCGAAGCGGTGGTAGAGCGAGACCTCGGGCGGCGTGCGCACGACCACGATCGGCGCGGGCGCGGTCGAGGCCGAGCTCGCGAGCACCGCCGTCGTCGGGCTCGAAGTCCGCCAGGTAGTACTCCTCCTTGAGGCCCTCGTAGCGCGTGCATCTTGCCGCGCGCGCCGTAGCGCGCGCAGGCGCTCGGGCGGGATCGCGTCGGGCACGACGACCGCCGCGCGCCAGGCGGCAGTTGACGTTGTGCTGGACCGTCGCCCACTCGTAGTCGAACATCGTCGCGCTCGGGATCCGCAGCAGCGCGGCCGCGACGCGTCACGTCGTTGGAGCCGTGGCCGAGCGCGATGTCGAAGGCTGGGCGCCGCTGCCGCGCGCTCGGCGCGCGCCCAGCGCACGAGCGCGGCCGAGCGCGAGCGCGAGGCCGGCGGCCTTGGCGGCGAGGCGCTCGCCGCGATGGTGCCCGATCGCGGTGTGCGCGATGCCGAGGCGCTCGCACAGCTCGATCGTCTGGGCGAAGTCGCGCGCGGTCACGCGCACGTCGTGGCCGTCGGCCTGCAGGCGCTCGATCACCGGGCGCATCACCAGCACGTGCGGGCTGTTGGTCAGATCGATCCAGACGCGCATCTGGGCGGAGACGCTAACGCTCCGCGTCCGCCGCTGTCCCGCGGCGGCCCAACCGGGCCCTCGGGCGGTGCCGGCCAGTATCGTTGCCTCGCGGATGCTCGTCCTCGCCTCGATCTCTGAAACGCTCGTCAACGAAACGTCGCACTTCGTCCGCGACGGCGGGCCTGCCGGTGATCTTCGCGCTGATGGCGCTCGGCAGCGCCTGCATCCCGATCCCGTCCGAGGTCGTGATGCTGTTCGCCGGCTTCGCCGTCGCCGATCCGGGCCAGAGCGCCTCCCATCACCACCTGACGCTGCGTCGGGATCGTGCTCGCGGGCCTGCTCGGGACGATGGTCGGCTCGTGGATCGCCTACGCGGTCGGGCGCGGCGGTCGCCTGGAGCTGTTCGAACGCCACGGCGCGAAGGTGCACATGGCGCCCCGGCGCAGATCGAACGCGCCGATCGCTGGTTCCAGCGCCACGGCGAGGCCGCAGTGCTGTTCGGACGTGTGATCCCGCTCGTGCGGGCGTTCGTGTCGCTGCCCGCCGGCGTCGCGAGGATGCCGCTCGGACGCTTCACGCTGTTCTCGCTGATCGGGTCGCTGCCGTGGGTGCTCGGCCTGGCGCTCGCCGGGCACGCGCTCGGCGGCGACTGGACGAGCGTGCGCAAGGGCTTCGAGTACGTCGACTACGTGGTCGCTCGCGCTGATCGTCGCGGGGATCGCCTACGCGCTCGTGCAGCGGCGGCGAGCCCGACGGCGCCCGGCAGCCGATGCAGCCGGCTGAGCAGTCGCTCCCGCTTCGCCACGCCGTGGCGCTGGGCCTCCTGCACGGGCCGGCCGAGCTGCTGCCGATCTCCTCCTCCGCGCACACAACGCTGCTCCCGTGGCTGCTCGGCTGGCCGTACGCGCGAGCTGGACGGACGAGCTGCGCAAGTCCTTCGAGGTCGCGCTGCACGCCGGCGCCGGCGCCGCGCTGGCGATCGATCTGCGCCGTGAGCTCGTGGGCGAGCTCGCCGGCCTCGACGCGCAGCGGCTGGTCGTGATCGCGCTCTCGCTCGTCCCGCCGGCGCTCGCGGGCTACGTGCTGCGAGCGCCCGATCGAGCGGCGCCTGGGCGGCCCGCGCTCGATCGCCGCGGGCCTCGCTGTCGGCGCGGTCGCGATGGCGCTCGCCGACCGACGCCGCGTGCGCAGACGCGAACCAGCCAGCACGCGCGCAGAGGGACGCGCGCGCGACGCGACGGGCTGGCGCTCGGCCTCGCCCAGGCGGTCGCGCTGATCCCGGGCGTGTCGCGCAGCGGGGCGACGCTCACCGCCGCTCGCGCCCGCGGCTTCTCGCGAGGCGCCGCGCAGACGCTCTCGTGGCACGCGGGCTGCCCGTGATCGCCGGCGCGAGCGTGCGCGAGCGTGCGCGCACACGTCGCGACGGTGCGTCGCGCGAGGAGCGTCTGGCGCAGCTGCGCGGCGCGGTCGGCGCGTTCGCCTCCACGCTCGCGAGTCGCCAGACTGCTGCCAGCGCGCAGCTGCGCGACGGCCAGCCGCTGCTGGCCATATGCCCTCTACCGCGCGCGCTCGCCGCGCTCGTCGTCTCGCCGCCTGCGAGCGCACAATAGAGGCGCATGACTGCACTCGGGACGTGATCGGCGGGCGCTACCGGCTCGACGCCGAGATCGGGCGCGGCGGCATGTCGACCGTCTACCGCGCCTTCGACACGGTGCTCGAACGCACGGTCGCGATCAAGCTGATGCACCGCGAGATCGCCGCGGACTCCGACCAGCTCGAGCGCTTTCGCCGCGAGGCGCGCTCGGTGGCGCAGCTCAACCACCCGCACGTCGTGACCGTGATCGACGCCGGCGAGGAGCTCTCGCCGGACGGGCACCGTCCCGGCGAGGCGGACGTCAGAACTCCGTACATCGTGCTCGAGTACGTCGACGGCGAGACGCTCAAGGACGTCATCCGCCGCGAGGGGCCGCTCGAGATCCCGCAGGCGATCGCCTACGCGATCGAGATCGCGCGCGCGCTCGGGGCCGCGCACGAGCGTCAGATCGTGCACCGCGACGTCAAGCCGCACAACATCCTCATCAGCGAGGAAGGCGGCGCGAAGATCACCGACTTCGGGATCGCGCGCACGCTCACCGAGGAAGGACTGACGATGGCCGGGCGCGTGCTCGGCACGACCGACTACGTCTCGCCCGAGCAGGCGCTCGGCCAGGCCGTCACCGGGCAGTCGGACCTCTACTCGCTCGGGGATCGTGCTGTACGAGATGCTCACCGGCGCGGTCCCGTTCCACGGCGAGCTCGCCGGTGGCGGTGGCGATGAAGCACGTGCGCGAGGAGGTGCCCGACGTGCAGCTGCTGCGACCCGCGCTGTCGGCCGCGACCGCCGCGGTCGTCGATCGCGCGGTCGCCAAGGACCTCGGCCGCCGCTATCCGGACGCAGCGACGCATGGTCGCGCGACCTCGAGGAGGTGCTCGCGCTCGAGGCCTCGCGCTCGGGACAGGCGACCGGCGAGGTCACGAGCGTGCTGCGCACGCTCCCGGGCTCCGCCCGCCGGCGGCTGCCGTGGCGCATGCGCCACCCGGCGCGCTGGGCCGCGTCGCTCGGCCTGGTCGTGGCGATCGTGGCGATCGCGCTGATCATCGCCGCCGGCAGCGCGCACCGCGGCGCCGGCGTCCCGCCGGACGTCGACTCGCACGCCGGCCTGGAAGCCGGTCGCAGCTCGGCCAGACCGCCGCGCACGACTACAACCCGTTCGGCACGGGCCCGGAAAACCGCGACCTGATCGGCAACGTCGTCGACGGCGACCCGAACACCACGTGGAGCACCGAGCAGTACTACGACGGCACGCTGCAGCAAGCCCGGAGGCGTCGGGCTCGGGCATCTACCTCGACGCCGCGCCGGGCGTGCTGGCGCGGGCGCTCGAAGATCCAGACCCGACGCCGGGCTTCGCCGCGCAGGTCTACGTGGCCGACCACGTCGATCTCGAACTGCCGTACGGCGACTCCACGCCGCTTCGCGCGCGCGGCTGGCAGGGACCGGTCGGCGCGAGCAGCGACGTGCGCAGCGGCGAGCGCATCGCCGCTGTCGCTGACGGGCCACCCGTACCGCTACTACCTGGTGTGGATGACGACGCTGCCGCCGAACATGCAGTCCGCGACGATCGACGAGCTCACGCTGTTCAAGTAGCGCGCTCAGTAGCTGTAGGCGTGCGCGCTGCTCGTGGCGCGCGAGCGCCAGCCGGCAGAGGCGGTCGAGCAGCTGCGGCATAGCGCAACGCCCGAGGCGGCGAGCAGCTTGGCGTACACGCTCGTCGGTGTGAAGCCCGGCATCGTGTTCAGCTCGTTGACGAGCACGCGCTCGCCGTCCACGAAGAAGTCCACCCGCGCGAGGCCCTCGCAGCCGGCTGCGCGCGAACGCGCTCAGCGCGAGCGCTCGCACCTGCGCGCGCGCGGTCGCTGAGATGCGCGCCGGGATCCGCAGCTCCATCGCCGCCCGGGGAGTACTTGGCGCTCGAAGTCGTACAAGTCGCCATGCGAACACGATCTCGCCCGGGCTCGGAGGCGCCAGCGCCGCCGCCGTTCGCGCGCGTGCCGAGCACGCCGCACTCGACCTCGACGCCGTGCGCCATCGCCTCGACGATCACGAGGGCGTCGTGGGCGAACGCCTGCTCCAGCGCGTCGCTCGATCTCCGTCGGCCGCGCCGACCTTGACGATCCCGACCGAGGAGCCGAGGTGCGCGGGCTTGACGAACACCGGCAGCCCCAGGCGACCGATCTCCTCGAGCACCGTCTCGCGCGAGCGCGTGCAGCGCTCCGCGCGGACGCCGACGTAGTCGACCTGCGGCACGCCGACGACGGACATCAGCTGCTTGAAGAGCACCTTGTCCAGGCACACCGCCGAGGCCGTCACGCCGGCGCCGACGTAGGCGACGTCGAGCGTCTCGAGCAGGCCCTGCACCGTGCCGTCCTCGCCGAACGGGCCGTGGAGCACGGGGAAGACGACGTCGACCCCGAGCAGGCCCTCGCCCGGGCGTGACGCGCAGCGTCTCGCCCGTCGCGGCGCCAGACGCCATCGCGGCCGATCTCGACCGGCACGACCTCGTGCCCGCGCGCTGCGCAGCCCGTCGCGCACCGCGGCGCCGGAGGACAGCGACACGTCGTGCTCGGAGGAGCGCCCGCCTGCGAGCACCGCGACGGTGAGCGGCTCGCCGGGACCAGAGTCCGTCCTCGCCAGCTCGCCGCTCATTCGGGCGTCGGTGTGGCCGGCGCAGGTGGCGTCGTCGTGGTCGTCGTCGTCGACGGCGGCGTGCTGGTGGTCGTGGTGGTCGTCGTCTGCGGCGCCAGCGTGCCGACGGCGATCGTCACCGTCGAGCCCTTGCGAGCGCGCGCGCCGCCGGCCGGGCTCTGTTCGAGGACGACGCCCACCTGGGACTGTTCGGCGGTCGGGTGCGGCTGCGTCTTGACCTTGAAGCCGGCATGACGCAGCGCCGCCGCGGCCGCCGCCTGCGCGGCTCCTTCGACGCTCGGCACAGCGACTTCCTTGGGCGCCTGCGCGACCGTCAGATCGACCGTGTCGCCCGTATGCGCGGTCGCGCCCACGGCGGGAGACTGCGCGACAACGGTGCCCGGAGCCTGGGTGCTGGAGACGCGTCTGCTGACGGTGCCGAGCGCGAGTTCGGCGTTGGTCAGGGTCGCTTCGGCCGCTTCGAGCGTCTGCCCGACCACGTCCGGGACGCGCACCGGCGCCGGCCCGCTCGAGACGAGCAGCGTCACCAGGTGACCTTCCTGGACCTCGGTTTCCGCCGGCGGTTCGGTGCCGATCACGCGACCCGCTTCGACCGTCTTCGAGGGTTCGCTCCTCCTCGTCGTCTTCAGACCCGCCTTGTGCAGCTTGGACTCGGCCTTGGCGACGGTCAAACCGGCGACGTTGGTCAGCGACGAGCTCGCCGGGCCGGCCGAGACGACGATGTTCACGTGCGAGCCCTTCTTGGCCTCGCTCCCGGCAGCCGGCGACTGGCTGATCACGAGGCCGCTGGGAACGCTCACGCTCGAGCGCAGCGACGGCAGCGGGTCCAGGCCGGCGGCGCGGAGCGTCGCGCCCGCGGCCTGTTCGGTCTGCCCAGTCACTTGCGGCACACCCACCGTCTCCTCCGAGCGGGTCAACACGAGCGCCGCCACGACGACGCCGACCACGATCACGAGGGCGAGCGCCCACAGCACCGCCCGGCGTCTGCGCCGGCGCCGCGCCTCCGCCACCACCGGGTCGCCCTCGAGCTCGTACTGGCCGGTCGCGGGCGCCGCGAGCAGCCAGCCTGCGCCCGCGTAAGCGCCCGCAGGGGCGGCGTGCCGGGCGTAGGAGTCGGGCGTCGCCGTGGTGGCCGACAGCGCCGGCAAGGCCTGGCGCTCGTGCTCGAGCGCCGCGATGAACTCGTCGGCGTCGGCGTAGCGCTGGGCGGGATCCTTGGCGAGCGCGCGCAGGACGACCGCGTCGAGCGATGGCGGGATGCGCCGGGCTCAGCGCGCTCGGGGGCTGCGGCTCCGCGGAGACCTGCTTGAAGGCGATCGCGACGGCGGTCTCGCCCTCGAACGGCACCACGCCGGTCGAGCAGCTCGTACAGGATCACGCCGACCGAGTAGAGGTCGGAGGCCGCGCTCACCGCGTAGCCCCTGCGCCTGCTCGGGGGAGAGGTACTGGGCGGTGCCCATGATCGAGCCCGTCAGCGTCATGTCCGAGGCGCCGGCGCGGGCGATCCCGAAGTCGGTGACGCGCGCGCGTCCCTCCTCGTCGAGGATCACGTTGTGGGGCTTGAGGTCGCGGTGGATGACGCCGCGCTTGTGCGCGAAGCGCGCGGCGCGCAGGATCTGCACGACGATGTCGATCGCGCTGGCCGGGTCGAGCGCGCCCTGCTCGCGCACGATCGCCTTCAGCGAGCGCCCGGCGACGTACTCCATCGCGATGTAGTAGGTGCCGTTCCACTCGCCGCGGTCGAAGATCGCGACGATGTTCGGGTGCGACAGCGCCGCCGGCGCTCGAGGCCTCGCGGCGGAAGCGCTCGACGAACTCCTGGTCTTCGGCGAAGTGATGGTGCAGGACCTTGACCGCGACCTGCCTGCCGAGCAGCTGGTCCTGCGGCGAGGTACACGTCGGCCATGCCGCCCGAGCCGAGGCGCGAGATCACGCGGTAGCGGCCGTCGATGATCGTCTCCGGCTCGATCATCGCGAGCAGCGCTTTCGATCACGGCTCTGGCGACGGGCGCGGCGAACGTCGCGCCCTGGCCGGGCACGGCCTTGCAGCGTCACCGCGATCGCCACCTTGCGGGTCGTCGGCGGGCGCGAACGCGATGAACCAGACGTTGTTGATCGCGTTGCCGATCTGCGTCTCGGCGGTGCCGGTCTTGCCGGCCACCGTGCACGCCGGGGATCTGCGCCGCGGTGCCGGTGCCTTCGTTGACGACCGCTTCCATCATCGAGGTGACGGCGGCGGCGGTCGAGGGCTTCATCACGACCGACTGCACGCGCGGGGTGATCGTCTGCACGGTGCGCCCTTCGGCGTCGACGATCCGCTGCGTCAGGTGCGGGACCATCAGCGTGCCGTGGTTGGCGACCGCCGCGGCGACCTCGGCCATCTGCAGCGGCGTCACCTCGAGTTTGTCCTGGCCGATGCCCATGCGCCCGACGTCGACCAGCGGGCTCGTCGGCGCGACAGGTGCGTTCGCCGAGGTACTCGCCGCTCGCGGACATCTCTTCGGCCGGGTAGTCGAGCTGCGGCTTGCGATCGAAGCCGAAGCGGTCCATGTAGCGCGCGAGCGTCGCGCTTGCCGAGCTGCTCGGCCACCTGCGCGTAGACGGTGTTGACCGAGTTGCGCGAGCGCGTCGGTGAGCGTGATCTGGCCGAAGCTCTCGTTGTTGTCGTTCTGCAGCGGCACGCCCGGAGATCGAGCACGTCGTTGCGCCCGCTCGACGGTCGATTCCGGCGTGTAGGCGCCGGTGTCGATCGCGGCGGTGGCGGTGACGACCTTGAAGGTCGAGCCGGGTGCGTAGCCGAACTGGGTGGCGCGGTTGACCGAGCGGCTGCCGGTCGCTGTCGTGTCGTCGAGCCTGCTTGGCATCGGCCGCGCGGCGAGCGCAGCGCGTTGGGGTCATAGCTCGGGCGTGGAGGCCATCACCTCGACCGCGCCGGTGCGCGGTTCGATCGCGACGACCGCGCCGTCGTGTGCGCCCAGCGCGGCGATCGCCGTCGCGCTGGGCGTGCGGGTTCGAGCGTCGTGACCACCTTCGTCGCCGCGTGGTTCCTTGCCCTGCAGCTGGTCGAGGATCGCCCTGCAGGTTGTCGGTGTTCTGGCCGGTCAGCGCCGCGTTGCGAAAGCGCTCGAGCCCGGTGCTGCCGAGATCGGGGTCCAGGTAGTGAAGCCGATCGGCGCGGCGAACAGTTCACCCGTCGGGATAGGTGCGCTGGTAGATGCCTTCGCGCGCCGCGCACGCTGCGCGCGAGCACGGTGCCGTTCGGCGGCGAGGATCTCCCCGCGTTCGATGCGCTCCTGCTCGAGCAGCGTGCGCTTGTTGAGCGGGTTTTCGCGCAGCGAGGAGGCTTCGAAGACCGTCCAGCGCGAGGTGAACGCGACGAGCAGCGCGAACAGCAGCGCCGACGAAGCCGAACAGGCGGAGGATCGGACGGTTCACAGCGGCGCGCCTCATTCGAGCTGTTCCAGTTCGAGGCTGCGAACCAGCGCGGCGGCGTCGCCTTCGGAGCGCAGCGAGTGGTCGAGCAGCGTGTGCCGTCGTTCGGGGCTGAGCGTCGAGGCGCTCGACGCCGGAGACGTAGCTGCTGCTGTACAGGTCGAGGTTGCCCGGGAGGCGGTAGGGCAGGCCCTCGAACATCGTCACCAGGCCGCGGTTGTTGGTGCCGATGAAGTAGACCGACTGCAGCGCCAGGTAGGCGCCCGCGCCGAGCAGCCCGAGCACGACGAGCGTGAACGCGAGCGCGCCCGCGTGCCGGATCCGCAGGCGCCGCCGCGGCCGCGACGCGGTGGGCGCCGCCACCCGCGGCGAGCGGCGGCGCGTCCGCCACGGCGCCGGCGCCGAGCTGAGCGCGGTGGCGCCGAGCGAGGGCGTGGCTGCCCGTCGCTCCGTCGAGTGGCTGACGGGGGCACCGAGACGGCCGGGACCCCGACCATCGTGGCCCCCTCCTCGGGCGCCGGCGCCGTCGCGGGCTGTACCTCCTCGAGGCGCAGCAGCACGACGGTGATGTTGTCGCGCCCGCCGGCCTGCGTTGGCGGCGGCGATCAGCGCCTCGCCGGCGTCGCGCAGGTCGCGGCGTGCGCGAGCAGCGATCGCGGCGATCTGCTCCTCGCCGACCATCGTCGTCAGCCCGTCGCTGCACAGCAGGTACACGTCGCCGTCGCGCGCCCGGAAGGAGCGCGTGTCGACCTCGACCATCCCCTCCGGTCCGAGCGCGCGCGTGATCACCGAGCGCTGCGGATGCTCGACGGCCTCCTCCGGGGTCAGCCTGCCCTGGCGCATCAGCTCGTCGACGAGCGAGTGGTCGTCGGTCAGGCGCAGCAGCTCGCCCGTCGCGCAGGCAGTAGGCGCGGCTGTCGCCGACGTGGGCGATCGCGACCTCCTCGCTCGCCGACGTAGACGGCGGTGAGCGTCGTGCCCATGCCGGCCTGCTCGGCGTTGGCGTGCGAGAGCTCGTGGATGCGCGCGTTGGCGGCGCGCGCGAGCTCGGCCAGCTCGAGCTCCGGGTGCGAGGTCTCCGTCAGCCCCGGCTGGAAGGACTCGACGGCGATCCGCGAGGCGACCTCGCCGGCCTGCGCGCCGCCCATGCCGTCGGCGACCACGAACAGCGGCGAGCGCGCGAGCAGCGAGTCCTCGTTGGCGCGCCGCTGGCGCCCGGTGTCGGTGCCGGCGTACTGCTCGGCGACGCGAAGCATCTCAGTCGACCTCGAACGTGAACTCGCTGTCGCCGATGCGCACGCGGTCGCCGGGATGCAGCGGCCTGGCGCTCTGCAGCAGCTCCTCGTTGAGGTAGGTGCCGTTGGTCGAGCCGAGATCTTCGATGACGACGATGTTCCCCTGCTCGTAGACGCGGGCGTGGCGCGAGGAGGCGAACGGGTCCTCGAGCCGGATCTCGGCGCGGTCGCCGCGCCCGAGCACGATGTCGCCGTCGAGGTCGTAGATCATGCCCGGGTCGTGCCCGGGAGCGCGATCGACCACGAGTCGCGGCGCGCGGTCCGCGAGCGCGACGCTGCCGAGCGTCGAGGCGGAGTACATGCCGGTGGCGTCCTGCGGGATCGCCTCGCGCGGCTCGCCAAGGCCAGGCGGAACGGCTTCGCGCTCGGTCGCGGGGCTCCCGCGCAGGTCGCGGCGCGCGCTGCGGGCGACCCACAGCAGGAACAGGTAGAGGACGACCACGAAGCCGAACTTCAGGGCCACGGAGACGGGCGCGAGCGAGGTCATCGAGACTTCGAAGACGATCTCGGTGGAGCCGAGCTCGACGCGATCGCCAGGCGCGAGCGCGTGCGCGCCGCGTACCTCGGCGCCGTTGACGCGCACGCCGTTGGTCGAGCCGAGGTCGGCGACGGTCCAGCCGTCGGAGCCGGGGCGGATCTCGGCGTGGCGGCGCGAGACGCCGGCGTCGTCGAGGACGACGTCGCAGTCGCGGCTGCGGCCGATCGTGCCGCCGCCGCTCGGCACCAGCAGCCGCCGCCCCCCGACAGCGAGCAGCGCCCGCGGTGGCGTGCGGCGCGGCTGCGCGTCCTCGACGGGGCCGCGCAGTCGCTCGGAGCTGCTGAAGATCATCGTCTCGCCGTGCTCCGCCGGCTGTGGGGAGGGCGCGGACGCCGAGGCGGGCGCCGCTCGCTGCGCGGGCGGCTCGGGCGCAGGACGCGAGAGGCGTGCCTGGATGCCGAATTCGCCGAGCGACAGGCGCTCGTCGGTGTGGAAGGAGATCTGCGGCGGCGAGGCCATGATCAGATCCTCGCGCCGCGCGTGCTCGAGCAGATACGCGCACAGCTCGTCGATGACCTCGTGCTCGACGCCGTCGTAGCGCTCGCGGTCGGCGGGCGACAGCCACACGGAGAACTCGTTGGGGACATATACGCGCGAGACCGACACGGTGCGGTGTGCGTCCATCTCGCGTGCGAGCTTGCGGGCGAGCTCCATCGGGCGGACCTCGGTAGCGAAAAATCCGTCCGAAGGTGCCCTCGACGAGGCTTGAGATCATGTTCTCGACGCTCTTGAGCGGGTTCATCTGGAGACTGGTGGACGCGGGGCTTCTTCAATCTCAGCGGATCGTCCGGCGACCGGGAGCCATGCTACGCACCCACGGTCAGGCAGGGCCGCGCACCGCGCGCGCAGCAACCGCAACGAACGCGCCAAGGACGGCGCCGAGCAGCGCGCCGCGCGGGCTCGGATGCGCCGCCTGAGCGTTCAGGCCCGAAGCCAGCACGGGTGTGGCCACGACGAGCGCAGCCGACCACACCGCAACCGCGGCAACGTCGCGCACGGCGCTGTAGCCGCGCACGAGGAACGGCAGCACGACTGCCGCGACGCCCCACAGCAGCGCGCCCGAAAGCACGCCGATGACCAGCACCGGAGCGATCACGTGCGTCGCGGCGAGGCTGAGCGAGCCCTCCCACGCGGAGTGCCGCGGCGTTGCGTGCGGTGGATCGAACCACAGCTTGCGGTCCAGCAGCGGGCCCGCGAGCGTCAGCCACCAGTATCCGAGCACGCCGAGCGCGGCGCGCATCCGCCAACACGATGCCTGCCCGGCAACTGCAGGGAAGGCGCCGCCGAGACCGACGACACCGAGGGCCGGCGCGAGCGCGGCGGCGAGCCAGCCAACCCCCAGACGCGAGTCCGCAGGCGCGGCGCCGATCAGCAGCGGCGGCGCCAGCGCGGCGAGCAGCAGCAGGGCGACGCCGGGCCGCCCAACAAACACCTGCCAGCCGGCGAGGGCGGCCGCGGAGGCGAGCCAGACGCCGCGAGGCAGCCAGATCGCGGGCTGCGCGGCTGCAGCGGAGTCCAGCTCGGCGAGCCGGGGGTCGAGCTCGGCGCCAGCCGGCGGGACGTCCTGCGCAGCTCGCACGGGCCGGCGCGGCTCGACGGTACGCGGAAGGATTCGGGCCTGCGAGTCTCGTGCGTCGGCACGGCGCGTCATCGTCGCGGTGCGCCGCCAGCGCGAGCGCCTGAGCCCGTGCTCGAGCGTGTTCTCGAGCGCGTCGCGCAGCTCGTCGAGCGTTCCCCGCTCGCCCGGCGCCGGCGCCAGCGCGCGGTCGAGTGCGAAGGTGAGCTCGCCCGGCAGGTCGCGTCGGGCACGCGCGAGCGCCGGCAGCGGCCGACCGATGCGGCGGACGGTGGCCGCGGGCGTGGCGCCGCGGACGGGGTTGAAGCCACACAGCGCCTCATAGAGCACCAGCGCCAGCGAGTACAGGTCGGCCTCGACCCCGACCTCGCGACCTTCGCTCTGCTCCGGAGCCATGTAGGCGAGCGTGCCGAGCACGTCGCCGGTACGCGTGAGCGCCTCCTCGCCAACGAGGCTGGCGCCGCCAAAGTCTGTGAGCTTGGCGGCCGCCACGAGATTCTGCGGCGTTTGTGCCGCCTGCTCGGCCGAGCACGCCGGCACGAGCACGTTCTGGGGCTTGATGTCGCGATGGATCACGCCGCGGGCGTGCGCGTGTGTGAGCGCGCTCGCGAGCGCGGCGCCGATCTCCAGGATCTCCTCGTCCGCGAGCTCGTCCTGCTCGATCAGCCGCGCGAGCGTGTCGCCGTCCACCAGCTCGGAGATCAGGTAGAACGCGCCCTCCTGTGGGCACGCCTCATACAGCGCGACGATCGCCGGGTGTGACAGACGCGCGGTCGCCAGCGCCTCGCGGCTGGCCCGCTCGCCGTCGATGCGAGCGCCATCCGCCCCCAGCCAGATCCGCTTGACGGCCACCTCGCGGTGCAGCAGCTCGTCGCGCGCGCGCCAGACCACGCCGAAGCCGCCCGCGCCGAGACGCTCGAGCAGGCGGTAGCGCTCGAGCACCAGCTCGTCGGGGGCGAGACCGTCGTTGGCGGCCACGATCCGCCGCCGTGCAGGCTGGGACACGGTGCCGGGGCGCTCACGCGATGCTTGAACGAGGGTCTCTGGCGACTCCACCGGCTCCGCGTTCGCCGCGTCCAGCTCCTGTCCCTGCCGGCGCCGTCGGCAAAAGCCGCATTGACCGAGAAGTTGCAGTATCGCCACCGGGGCGCCAGTCATACTTGGCCATTCCTAAAGTCCCTGCAAAGGAGCGGTTCGCTTTTGTCGTTCTTTGACGATGACGAGGAGACTGCGTCGCGCTCGGCACCTCGAGCACCGCGGGCGGCAGCTTCGGGAGAGCGAACGTCGGGCGCCCCATCCCCGCGCAGGCCGCGCCCGCGCAGGCCGCAGCGTCACGGCCCGGCAGGGATCGACCAGCAGACGCTGATGGTGCGCCGCCTGATCGCGGCGGCCGTCGCGATCGTGCTGATCATCGTCGTCGTGCTGCTGATCAGCGGCTGCTTGAAAAGCGAAAAGCAGCAGTCGTTGAAGACCTACAACCATGACGTCGGCGTGCTCGCGCAGGAATCTGAAAAGCAGGTCTCCGAGCCGCTGTTCGTGGCGCTGACCAACGCGGCGGGGAAGTCCGCGCTCGACGTCGAGCAGCAGATCGATGAACTGCAGACGCAGGCACGGAGCATCGCCAACCGCGCCAAGGCGCTGAGCGTGCCCGGGCGAAATGGCCGCGGCACAGCAGAACCTGCTGCTCACGTTCAACCTGCGCGTCGAAGGGATGACGAAGCTCACGGCGCTGGTCCCGGCCGCGCTCGGCGGCAAGTCCAAACAGACGAGCCCCCAGATCGCCGGCGCGATGGAGATCTTCCTCGCCTCCGATGTGATCTACTCGCAGCGGGTCGTGCCGTTGATCCAGGAAACACTCGCGAACGCAGGCATCATGGGGCTGAGCACGGCGCCGAGCCGCTTCCTGCCGAACATCGGATGGCTCGAAGCGAACACCGTCGCGTCACGGCTCGCCGGCGAAAGCGCCTCGCAGAGCCCGCAGAGCCTCTCCGGTCACCACGGCAGCGCCCTGGTGGGCGTGAGCGTGGGAGGAACACAACTCGAAGCGGAACCTGCGATCAACCACGTCAGCGGCGGCAGCCCGCCCACGATCACGGCGACCGTTGAAGACGCTGGGGAATTCACCGAGCCGAACGTCAAGGTCGACGTCACGGTGACCGCCGGTGGCAAGCAGTACAAAGGCTCAGGCGTGATCGGAAAGACCGAACCGGGCAAGCGCACGAACGTCGAAATCCCCGTCACGGGTGTGCCATTGGGCCAGGCCGCGAAGATCGAAGTCCAGGTCGAGCCGGTGCCAGGCGAAACCAACCACGAAGGCACCAAGGCCACATACCTGGCGATCTTCGGCGAATAGTCGAGCCGGCGCGGCAGCGCCGTCATCGACGTTCTTCATCTGCTGTCCGGCGCGGCAGCGGCTACCTTGTGCCCATGGCGGCATCGATCACAGACACCCAGGGAATCGTCGCGATCGCAGCGGGCGCGATCGCGACGATCGCGCTGATCGGATGCGCGGCGCTCAGCATCAGCGTGCGCCGACTGCGCCGCGCGCAGCGGCTGCTGCTCGGCGAGCATCAGCAGCAGGACGTGATCGCGCATGCGGCCGCGCTGCAGCAGGCCTTCGGCGAAGTCAGCGCCTACGTGCAGGACACCGCCGCACGCCTGGACGCGCGCCTGGCGAACGTCGAGGGCGCGCTGCGAGGCCGGATCGCGCACCGGGCGCTCGTTCGCTACGACGCCTACAACGAGCTCTCCGGGCAGCAGTCGATGTCGATCGCGCTGCTCGACGACGAGCGCTCGGGCATCGTGCTGTCGTGCATCCACCACCGCGACCAGGCGCGGGTGTACGGCAAGCAGGTACACGGCGGTCGCGGCGAACTGGAGCTCTCTCCCGAGGAGGCGGAGGCGGTTCGCCTGGCGCTTGCGAGCGGCGTGGACGGCGGCGCCGCGGCCGGCGATGAGCAGCCCGCCTGAAGCTCCTGCCGGCCGGTCGCGCGTCGGCTATCTGGGGCCCGCGGGAACATTCAGCGAGGAGGCCCTACTCGACAGCGCGGCAGCGGACGCGGTCGAGTCGGTGGCGCTTGCGAGCATCTACGACACGGTGGCGGCGCTGCGACGGGGCGCGGTGGCCTTCGCAATCGTTCCGATCGAGAACTCGCTCGAGGGCTCCATCAACGTCACGCTCGACCTGCTGGCGGGCGAGGCCACAGACGTGAAGATCGTGGGCGAGGCGCTGCTGCGGGTGCGCCACTCGCTGATCGCGGCCGCGGACATCGCGCTCGCCGAGATCGACACGGTGGTCACCCACCCACACGTCCCGGGCCAGTGCACGCGCTTTCTCCGCAGCGAGCTCGCGCACGCGCGGATCCTGGCAGCGAGCTCCACCGCCGAGGCGGTGCGCGCGGCGGTCGCCGGCGGCGAGCCCGGGCAGGCGGCGATCGGAACGCTGCTGGCCGCGAACATCTACGGCGGGACGGTAATCCGCGAGCGCGTCGAGGATCGCGAGGACAACGAAACGCGCTTCGTGTGGCTGGCGCGCCACGCGCCGGGCGCGGGCGAGCTCGCAGAGCCGCCGCTGCGCGCCGGGGCGGACGCCGGGTACAAGACATCGCTCGTGTTCTGGGGCGCCGGCGCCGAGCGCCCGGGGTGGCTGGTGCGATGCCTGGACGAGTTCGCGAGCAGGCGCATCAACCTCACGAAGATCGAGTCGCGACCGCGCCGAGAGGGCCTCGGCAGCTACATGTTCTTCGTCGACCTTGCAGGGCGCGCCGAGGACGGCGCGGTGGCGGAGGCGATCGCACGGATCGAGAGCAGCTGCGAGCAGGTGCTCGTGCTCGGCTCCTACGCGGCGGCACCCCGCTAGACTGCTCACCCTGAAGATGGAGTGCACTGTCCCACCCGAGCCGGTGGGGTCCGTGTCGCCCACAGAGCACCAGCGGCACGGACCTGCGTCATCGCCCGCCACGGCGATGGGTGGTCGGGTGCTCGTATTGAACGCCACGTTCGAGCCGATCAACGTGTGCACGGTGCGCCGCGCGGTGGTGCTGCTGCTCAAGGAGAAGGCCGAGCTCCTCGAGCGGGGCCGCTGGGAGCTGCACTCCGAGAGCTCGACGCTGGCACGCCCGGTGGTGATCCGCCTGGTCAGCTACGTCAAGGTCCCGCGCGACGCGCACCGGCGCAAGATCACCCGGCGCGCGGTGTTCGCCCGCGACAGCTGGACCTGTCAGTACTGCGGGTCGCGGTCCAACCTCACGGTCGATCACGTCATCCCCCGCTCGAAGGGCGGCACCTCGAGCTGGGAGAACATCGTCGCCTCGTGCGCGCCGTGCAACCGCCGCAAGGGCGACCGCCTGCCGCGCCAGGCGGGGATGCACCCCCGCCGCGCGCCGCGCACGCCACGCGCGGAGATCTTCATCCACGTCGCCAGCCCGACGATTCCCGCGGCCTGGTTGCAGTACCTGCCCCAAGCGGCCTAGCGGCACGCTGGCGCGGCGTCAGACGGCGTCCTCGGTCGCTTGCGTGCGTGCGAGCACGCGGCGCTCTCTGCGTCCTTGTCTGGCTTGACCAGCGTGCCGCTAGAGGCGTGTGTCCGCAGCGACGAAGGGCGCCTACTAGAGGCGCCCTTCGCGAACTTCGCTGACTGGAAAGACCGAGAACGACGGGCGTGGCCGGAGGGACCAGGACCGGCAGTCGTCTCGGGGTGTCCCGGGTTGGATTCCGCTAGGCGGACCAGCCTCCCGACCTACCGGCCGGTCACCTCCAGGGTCCCGCAAGAACTGTCACTCAACGTTTGGACCACCTCCTTTCTCTGGTCCCGCCAGATTAGCGAACGCGGATGACGTGCGAGGCGCAAACGCGCTCACGTGCGCTCACTGGACGATGACGCCGAACTCCTGCGCGTAGGTGGCGCCGGGGGCGCCGGGGGCGAGCGATGGCGGCACCGCGGACGTGATGCCGATCCCCGTGTCGTCGTACTGGGCTTCGAGGATGTTGGCGAGGTGTCCGGGCGAGGCGATCCAGGCCGAGACGATCGCCTGCGGCGTCGACAGCTGGTAGGTGCCCCAGGCGAGGTTCTCGCCGATCACGTAGCCGACGTCGGGGTTTGAGATGTAGCCGGTGTCGCGAATGCGATCCACCGGGGTCTCGCCGCTGGGGGAGATGTGCGCGAAGTAGTCGTCCGCGACCAGTTCCTGGGCGTGTTCTTCGGCGGCCTGTTCGAGCTGGGCGTTGGCCGCGAGCGGGCTCTCGCTCGCTTCTGCCCGCCTGCGGTTGATCAGGCAGAGCACGGCCGCCCGCACGAGGTCGATGTCAGCGGCTTCGGGCGTCAGTTCGGTGTTCTGACACGGGGTCGCAAGCACGGCGGCGATCGTGGCGGCGGCGCGCTGCGTCCCGGCCTGCGCGACCGCGACCGCGACCGCGGCGGCGGCTTCGGATTCCGTTGCCGCCGGAGTTTCCGCGCGTGAGCGCGTGCGGCGCTGCTTCAGCGGGCGGAGCTTCGGGGAGCTGTTCTTGACGCTGTGCCGCACGCGCGACCTGCGCGCAGCGGCGTGGCACAGGCGCGCGCGGGCGCGCTCGCGTCGGGTGCCGTGCGCGGCGCTGTGGGCACAGGCGGCGCGCACACGGGTCCTCGCGCCGGTCGGTGAGGCAGCCGCAGGGAGCGCGGCGACGGCGCCCACAAACGCGGCGAACAGGATCGAAACGGTCGTTGCCAGGAAGCTGCGGGTAGCGAGCACCCTCAACCTGTCGGCCGCTCACCGGAACCCTCTGAGCCGGGATGGGGGAATCTGGACGATTGGAAGATCGGCCGCGCAGACGCATGGCACACGCGCCCACAGCGTCGTTATCGGCAGCTTGCGCTCAGATGCGACTCACTGCTCGGGCGCTGCATCTTCCTGCCCATCGACGAGTGCGCCGTCCGGGATGTCCGCTGCGACGTCGTCGCCAGCGTCGACGACGAGCGCGACGGCGCTGACGACGTCGTCGTCCTTGAGGTTCATGACGCGCACCCCTGTGGCCGAGCGGCCCTGCTGGGAGATGCCTCCGGCGGCGGTGCGCTGAACCATGCCGCCGACGCTGATGAAGACCAGCTCCTGGTGCTCGCGCACGACGAGCGCGCCCGCGAGGGCGCCCTTTTTCTCCGTCAGCCCGATCGTCTTGACGCCTTTTGCGCCGCGGTTGGTCTTGCGGTACTGGCCGATCTGCGTACGCTTGCCGTAGCCGTTCTCGGTGACCACCAGCAGGTCCATGTCGTCGCGTGCGACGTCCATCGCGATGACGCGACCGTCTTTGCCGACGTCCATGCCGCGCACCCCGGTCGTGTCACGCCCCATCGAGCGCACGTCGGACTCGGCGAAGCGGACGGTCAGGCCGGCGCGCGAGACCATGATGACCTCGTCCTGCGGGTCGACCGCACGAACGGCGAGCAGCTCGTCGTCGTCGCGGATGTTGATCGCGATGATGCCGTCGGCTTTGATCGGGGTGTTGTACGCCTGCAGCTCGGTCTTCTTGACGGTGCCGTTGCGCGTCGCGAACACGAGGTACTGCGCCTCGGTGAAGTCGCGTGTGGAGACCACGGCCTGGATCCGCTCGCCCTCGCGCAGCGGCAGCACGTTGACGAGCGCGCGGCCCTTGGCCGTGCGCTGCGCCTCCGGCAGCTCGTAGACCTTCGACCGGTAGACCTTGCCGCGGTTGGAGAAGAACAGCAGGTAGTCGTGCGAGGAGGTCACGAACAGGTGCTCGATGAAGTCGCCGTCCTTCATGTCCATGCCGGTCACGCCGCGCCCGCCGCGCTGCTGCTGGCGGTAGGTGGCCAGCGGCAGCGACTTGATGTAGCCGCTCTGGGTGATCGTGATCACCATCTGCTGGTCGGCGATCAGGTCCTCGATGTCGATCTCGTCCTCGGAGTGCGTGATCTCCGAGCGCCGCTCGTCGCCGAAGCGCTCCGCGATCTCTGTCAGCTCCTCCTTGATGACGGCGAGCACGCGGCCCTCGTCGCCGAGGATCGCGCGCAGCTCGGCGATCCGCTCGGTGACGTCGGCGTGCTCCTGTTTGATGCTGTCGGCCTCGAGCGCGGTGAGCTGCGACAGGCGCAGATCGAGGATCGCGCTCGCCTGGATCGCGCTCAGCTCGAAGCGTGCGATCAGCTGCTCGCGGGCTGTTTCCCGGTCGCGTGAGCCGCGGATCAGCTCGATGATCTCGTCCAGGTGCTCGAGCGCCGTCAGCAGACCCTCGAGGATGTGCGCGCGCGCCTCCTTCTCGGAGAGCTCGTGCTTGGTGCGGCGCACGATCACCTCGCGCTGGTGCGCGACGTAGTTGTGGATCATCGCCCGCAGGTCGAGCGTCCGCGGCACGTTGTCGACGAGCGCGACCATGTTGACGCCGAACGTCGTCTGCATCGACGTGTGCTTGTAGAGCTTGTTGAGCACGACCTTCGGGATCGCGTCGCGCTTGAGCTCGATCACCAGGCGCATGCCGCGCTTGTCGGACTCGTCGCGGAGGTCGGAGATCTCGGGGATGCGTTTGTCGCGTACGAGATCCGCGATTTTCTCGATCAGGTTTCCCGGGCCGCCCTTCTTGACCATGAACGGCAGCTCGGTGACGACGATCGCCTCCTTGCCCTGTTTCAGGGGCTCGATGTGAGCGCGCGCCTGGATGCGCACCCGGCCGCGACCGGTCTCGTATGCGTCCTTGATGCCGGCGCGACCGAGGATGATCCCGCCCGTGGGGAAGTCCGGACCCTTGACGTGTCGCATCAGGCCCTCGACCTCGAGATCGGGGTCGTCGATGTAGGCGATCGTCGCGGCGACCACCTCGCGCAGGTTGTGCGGGGGGATGTTCGTCGCCATGCCCACCGCGATGCCCGAAGAGCCGTTGACGAGCAGGTTGGGGAAGCGCGACGGGAGCACCAGCGGTTCGCGCTTGGAGCCGTCGTAGTTGGGCACGAAGTCGACCGTGTCCATGTCGAGATCGCGCAGCATCTCGGTGGCGATTCGCGCGAGCCGGGCCTCGGTGTTGTGGCTGACGAAGCCGTTGGTCAGGAACGAGTGATCGTCGGTGTCGACTCTGAGCGAGTAGACCGACTGAACGCCGGCGTCGGTCACCGAGGCGACCTTCGCGTAGTAGTAGTCGCCGGTGACGAGCGGGGCTACGACATCCCGGACCTCCTGCGAGGAGATCCGCTCGAGGATCGCCGTGGAGCTTCGCTCCCAGCGCTCGATTCGATCGACGTTGTTCCGTCGCAGCCAGTCGCGCTCGGTGTAGGTCGATCCCCCTTCGGAGCGGATATAGGAAGCGACGTGCGGGACGTGATCGTGACTTAGCGCGCGACTCGCGGCCGGTATGCGCGAGAGACAGTCCTCGAGCTTTGACTGCTTGGCGCCCAGAAACCCGACCCGCTCGGCGAACAGACGCCCATCACGACGATTGGTGACCACGACCTTTATCTCTCCGCGATGCGAACGGCTCAGCCGCGAGATCACGCCAAACTCGAGCAGGAGCTGTTGGACACCGCGCGCGAGCTCGCTGCTGCGCGTCGAGTACGAGATCTGGATCGTGCTACGCGGCAGAAGTGAGCAGGATCCGTCGCCCTCAAAGAGGGCCTGGAGGAACACCCGCTTGAACGCCGGGCTTCCGGACCAGACGAACTCAGGCACACGCTTGTGCTCGCTCGTCAACCCCTCTAGCTCCGACAAGGGACTGCTGCGAAGCGCCGAGAGGTTTTGCACATCGAGCTCATAGCTCAGGCTCCCGGAACGTATCGTGCGCGACGTCGTATAGCGCTTCCCTCCGACCACGGCGTCATAGGCCTCGATGACAGCGTCGAAGTACGCCCGGTCGATGTTGTTGAAGCCGGCACGTCGCTCGCCAAACCAGCCCTCCGAAACAAACGCTCCGGCCAGCAGCGCGAGCATCCGAGAGTGCTCGGTGAGCTGCGGGTCGACCGGATTGGTCGCTAGTCCACGATGCAGGAGAACCCTCTCACCTGGACGGATCTCCTCGAGCAGCCTCCAGACCAGGAGCGGCACGCCGGCCATGTCGACTATGCACAGGACGGGATGGTTCCCGGTACCGGTCAGCTCATAGCCCTCGGCAGTCTGCAGGCGAAGCGTCTGGTGCTCACCGGAGTGAAATAGGACTGACGCATGCACCGGGCGACCCAAGCGATCGAGCACCTCTAGGTCCACCGGGTTGTCCGAGTTGGGCGCCGCGCCCGCCACGAGCGAATCGATCCGCGCCGCCCCCGTTGTCGTCCTGACACGGGTGTCCCCTGTGACGCAGTACCTCATCGCGGCAGCCGGGTCGTCGTCGATCGAGCCGAAGTTGCCCTGCCCGTCGACGAGCTCGTAGCGCATCGAGAACTCCTGCGCCATGCGCACGAGCGTGTCGTAGATGGCGGAGTCGCCGTGCGGGTGGTACTTGCCCATCACCTCACCGACGATCAACGCGCACTTCGAGTACGAGCGGTTCGGGCTGAGCCCGAGCTCGTTCATCGCGTACAGCACCCGCCGATGTACGGGCTTCAGGCCGTCGCGCACGTCGGGCAGCGCGCGCCCGACGATCACCGACATCGCGTAGTCGAGATAGGCGGTGCGCATCTCCTCCTCGAGCGCGCGCGGTTCGATGTTGCCGCCGCCTATGACGTCAGCTGATGCCATCTGTCACCTCCTCACACATCCAGGTTGACGACGGCTCTGGCGTTGTCCTCGATGAACGCGCGCCGCGGCTCGACCTGGTCGCCCATCAGCATCGAAAACATGCGGTCGGCGGCGAAGGCGTCCTCGAGCGTCACCTGCGCGAGCGTGCGCGTCGTCGGCGACATCGTCGTTTCACCGAGCTGGTCGGCGTTCATCTCGCCGAGACCCTTGAAGCGCTGGAGTTTGATGCCCTTCTGCGCGACGGTCAGGACGGCTTCGTGCAGCGCCTCGAACGTCGGCGCGTCCTCGCGGGCGTCACCGAGGCGCACGTCGAACGGAGGGGTGCCGACGAGCTCGACGAGCTGGGCGTGGACACGCGCGAGCTGGCGATACTCCTGCGACTCGAACAGCGCGCGCTTGATCCGATGCGTGCGGGCGAAGCCGGTCTTGGCTTCGACCGCCTTGACGCGGATCTCGAGCGGGTCCTGACCGACGACGTCGGCGAGGTGCGTGTCGCCGACGACGCTCGCCTTCGCCAGCAGCTCGATGGCGGCCTCGGCGCTCATCACCTGCTCGCCCAGCAGCGAGGACTCCTCCAGGAACTGCACCATCTCGTGGCCATGCGCCGCGCGCAGCGAGGACGACCAGCCCTCGTACTGCTTGAGCAGCCTGGAGAAGCGCTGCCAGCGCGCCTCGGTGAGCTTCAGCTGCGCGGCGTGGCGGTCGAAGATCTCGATCTTCTCCCACTTGTCCGACAGCAGTATCTCCTCCAGTTCTGAGTCCTTCTCGATGTAGCGCTCGCGCGAGCCCTGCTTGAGCTTGTACAGCGGCGGCTTGGCGATGTACACGTAACCGGCCTCGATCAGCTCCTGCATCTCGCGGAACAGCAGCGTCAGCACCAGCGTGCGGATGTGCGCGCCGTCGACGTCAGCGTCGGTCATCAGCACGACCTTGTGATACCGCGCGTTCTCGATGTTGAACTCGTCGCGCACGCCGGTGCCGATCGCGGTGATCAGCGCCTGGATCTCGGTGTTCTGGAGGACCTTGTCGATGCGTGACTTCTCGACGTTGAGGATCTTGCCGCGCAGCGGCAGCACGGCCTGCGTTTCGCGGTCGCGCCCCTGCTTGGCGGAGCCTCCCGCGGAGTCGCCCTCGACGACGAACAGCTCGGCCAGGGAGGGATCCTTGATCGAGCAGTCGGCGAGCTTGCCCGGCAGCGTCGAGTTCTCCAGCGCCGACTTGCGCCTGGTCAGATCGCGTGCCTTGCGTGCGGCCTCGCGGGCGCGCTGCGCCTGCACCGACTTCATGATCACCGCGCGCGCCTCGCTCGGGTTCTCCTCGAGAAACTCTCCCAAGCCGGTGTTGACGATCGACTCTACGAAGCCGGCCATGCCGGGGTTGCCGAGCTTTGTCTTGGTCTGTCCCTCGAACTGCGGGTCGCGGAGCTTCACCGAGATCACCGCGGTCAACCCCTCGCGGACGTCCTCGCCCGTCAGGTTGTCCTCTTTCTCCTTGAGCAGGCTGTGCTCGCGCGCGTACTTGTTCAGCGTGCGTGTCAGCGCCGAGCGGAAGCCGGACATGTGCGAGCCGCCCTCGCGCGTGGAGATGTTGTTGGCGAAGGAGTGGATCGACTCCTGGTAGGAGGTGTTCCACTGCATCGCCACCTCCGCCGCGCCCTCCTCGGACTCGCCTGCGAAGAACACGACCTTGCGATGGACGGTGTCCTTGTTCTCGTTCAGGTAGGAGACGAAGTCCTCGATGCCGCCGTCGTACTGAAACTCGGCGGCGTGGCCCTCGCCGCGCTCGTCGACGATCGCGATCTTGAGCCCACGGGTCAGGAAGGCGGTCTCGCGCAGGCGCTCCTCGAGCGTGTGGAAGTCGAGCTCGAGCGTCTCGAAGATCTCCGCGTCGGGGAGGAAGGTGACGGAGTTGCTGGTGGGCGTTCCGGGCGCAAGCTGCTCGCCCCTGACGAGCTCGCCCTGCGGCGCTCCACGTGAGTACTCCTGGGAGAAGACGTAGCCGTCACGGCGGATCTCGACCTGCAGACGTTCCGACAGGGCGTTGACAACCGACACGCCGACGCCGTGCAGCCCGCCGGAGACCTTGTAGCCGCCGCCCTCGCCGAACTTGCCGCCGGAGTGCAGCACGGTGAGCACGACTTCGACCGCCGGCTTGCCCTCTTTCTCCATTTCCGCCACCGGTATGCCACGCCCGTTGTCGAAGACCGTGACGGAGTTGTCCGGGTGGATCGTCACAGCGACTTCGGTGCAGAAGCCGGCGAGCGCCTCGTCGACGGAGTTGTCCACGACCTCGTAGACGAGGTGGTGCAGACCCATCGGCCCGGTCGAGCCGATGTACATGCCCGGGCGCTTGCGCACCGCCTGCAATCCCTCGAGGACGGTGATGTCCTGGGCGTCGTAGCTGGCGGAGCCGCCCGTCATTGACGGGTCGTTTACGCCGCCTTTCTTTGCGCTCTCTCCAGAGCTGTTGCTGCCTGTTGCCAATGGCCCTCCGATGACGTGAGAACGCCCCGGATTCCGGGGCGCGAGGTCCACGGCCGGGGCGGGTTGTCTATGGCCTGAATCATAGCACGCAGGCACCCGGCTCCCCGGCCTAAAACCGGCCTAAATGCCTGCAAAATGGCGGGAAATGCAGCTGTTCGTGCGGTGGCAACCACGCCAGCGAGAGGGGCCTGGCGATGGCTGCGCGGAGTAAGAGCTGGCTGGCCGCGCTCGACAGGCATCTGCCTCCGCTGGGGTGTCGCATCAGGCGTGCTTCAGGTAGTCGGCGTGCGGTTTGTCAGGGCGCGCATTGGCGGAAACGGGGCCGCTCGCCTTCAACCTGTCCGGCAGCGAAGCTCGCGGATCTGCTCCCCATCCATGGCGGCGTTGAGACGGGCGAGCACGACCGCGGCCATGAGGTTCAGCTCCTGTGCCCACACGGCGGCCGCGCAGGCGACGGTGAGCACGCCTTCACGCTCTGCGGTGGGCCGCGCCGCGTCGGCGATCGCGGGCCCGACGGCGTCCTCCCAGACCTCCTGCACGCGTGCGAGCGTGCTCGCCGGCGCGAGCGCTCCGGTGAGGCGCCCGAGCGCCTGTGACAGAGGGCGGGGGGCGGCCCGGCTCACGCCGCGATCGCCTCCTGGAGGATCGCACCCGGCGAGATCCGCAGGCGCGTCACCGAGGCATCCGTCGCGCCGGGCACGTGCGCGAGGTCGGTTGTGGCGATCACGCTCTGGCCGCCTGAGCGCAGCTCCTGCGCGAGCAGGTCGCGACGTTCGGCGTCGAGCTCGCTCATCACGTCGTCGAGCAGCATCAGCGGCGTGCGCCTGCGCTGCGCCTGCGAGCACCGCACGCTCGGCGAGCAGCAGCGCCAGCAGCGCCAGGCGCTGCTCGCCCTGCGATCCGTACACCCGCAGCTCGCGTCGGTCGCGTAGCACCGCGAGCTCGTCGCGGTGCGGCCCGTGGCCGGAGAAGCCGCGCTCGAGGTCTCCAGGCAGGCGCTCGCGCAGCTCGGCGATGTACTGCTCCTCGTCTGAGGCGCGCGAGCGTGGCCGGTACTCGAGCGTGACCGCGCCGGCGCAACCAAGCTGCGCTGCGCGCTCGGAGAACGGCTGCGCCAGCAGCGCCACGGCCGCGTCGCGGTCGGCGCGCAGCTCGAGCGCGCGCGCGGCGAGCTCGCGGTCCCACGTGGCGAGCGTCGCGTCTGACGCCCGGCCCGAGCGGATGCGACCGAGCAGCGCGTTGCGCTGTGCGAGCACCCGCGAGTAGTCCCTGCGCACCCGCGCGCGCGCGGGCCAGATCGCAGCGACGACCTGGTCGAGGTGGGCGCGACGGAGTGCGGGCGGACCCTTGATCAGCTCGAGCCGATCTGGAAGGAACACGCTCACCAGCGGCCGGCACTCGACGTCGAGCAGCCGCTCGACGGGCGCGCCGTCGGCGGTCATCCGCTTGACCGGCTGCGTGCCGTCGCCAAGCGTTCCGAAGCCGACGCTCAGCTCGTGCTCGCCCTCGTCGTCGCGCAAGCCGCAGCGACACGCGTGCCGCGTGCGCGCCGAAGCGCACGAGCTCGCGATCGTTGCGCGTCCGCGGCGAGCGCCCCGTGCAGCCGTAGTACAGCGCCTCGAGCAGGTTCGACTTGCCGGCGCCGTTCGGTCCGTGGACGACGGTCAGCCCGTCGCCGAGACGAGCGTCCGCGCGCGTATACGTACGGAAGTCGCGCAGCTGCACGCTGAGAACGCGCACGGCGTCACACGTTCAGGCGGATCGGCATGATCAGGTAGACGAAATCGCCCGTGTCGGGGGATTCGATCAGTCCGGGGCGCAGCGGGCTGATCAGCTTCAGGACGAGCTCGTCGGACTCCACGCTCTCGAGCCCGTCGCGCAGGAACTCGGGGTTGAAGCCGATCTCGAACGGCTCGCCGTGGAACGGCACGGGGATCGCCTCGCTGGCCTCGCCGACGTCGGGAGTCTGTGCCGACACCGTCAGCGTTCCCTCGCTGAAGCTCAGTCGCAGCGGCGCGTTCTTCTGCGCGAGCAGGCTGATCCGGCGCACGACATCGGTGACCTCCGCGCTCGACAGGCGCAGCTCGTGCTCGACCGACTCGGGCAGCAGCTGACGGTAGTTCGGGAACTGGCCGTCGATCAGCCGCGAGGAGAGCACCACGTCGCCGAGCTCGAACACCACCTGGTTCTGCCCGACGCTGACGGCGATCGTGTCGCTCGGCGCCTGCTGCGCGATACGCACCAGCTCCTGGAGAGCGCGAGCCGGAACGTTGGCCTCGAGACTCCCCTGCAGCGGCGACTCGAGCGCGGTCTCCTTGACGCTGAGCCGGTAGGAGTCGGTGGCGACCATGCGCAGCTCCTGTCGCGGACGCAGACATGAGGATGCCGGTGAGCACCGGGCGCGTCTCGTCGCGCGAAGCCGAGCGAGCGACGCGGTTGATGGTCTGCACGAAGGCCTCAGCCGGCAGCTCCACGCGCGTCTCCGACGACGGCGACGGCAGCGACGGAAAGTCCTCGGCGCGCAGCGTGCGCAGGTGAAAGGTCGTCGGCCCGCAGATCAGCTCGACGTCCTGCTCGGCGCTGCGCAGCTCCATCGTGAGGCTCTCCGTAGGCAGCGAGCGCGCCACATCAAGCAGAAGTCGTGCCGGCAGCACCGCAGAGCCGGGGCGCACGACCTCCGCCTGGAGTGGGACGCGCAGACCGACCTCCATGTCCGTGGCCAGCAGTTCGGGCGTCGAGTCCGCTGCAGCGGAGATCATCACGCCTGACAGCGCCTGCACGGCACTGCGCGACGAGGCCACACGGGTCGTGGTCTGCAGCTGTGCGAGCAGGTCGCCTGCCGAAAGAGAGAGCTTCACGACAACGCTGTGGGATAGAGATGAGTGTCAGTAGGGGCTGTGTGCATGTGGATTGCGCGTGGATAGCTGAGATTCTGACTGCACGGTGGTGGACGAAGCTGTGGATGGAGTCGTGGAAGTCTCTCAGGATGCGCGGTCGGCGGTGTGGCGAGGCTCAAGACGGCGAGTGTCCCAGCCCCCGGCACAGCTTCTCCACAGCTTCGCGGGAGGCAGCGTCGGTGGCGATCCGAGCCGATGTGCGCCGGCAGGCGTGGAGCACGGTGGTGTGGTCGCGCCCACCGAACTCGCGCGCGATCGCTGGCAGTGACTGGCCTGTCAGCTCGCGCGCGAGATACATGGCGACCTGGCGCGGCCAGGCGACTCTCGCGACACGTGCCTTGGACAGCAGCTCCTCGGACGACAGGCCGAAGTGGGTGCACGCAGCCGCCTGGATCTCGGCGATCGTGCGGGTGCGTTGGGCGTGAGCATCGCTGCGCGGGTAGAGGTTGTCGAGCACTTCGCGCGCGAGGTCGGCCGTCAGCGCCCGTCCCGTGAGCGAGCTGAAGGCGACGATGCGGATCAGCGCACCCTCGAGTGCGCGCACGTTGGTGGTGATGCGCTCGGCGATGACGGCGAGCATCTGTGTGTCGGCGAGCTGGACGTTGTCGTGCTGTGCGCGCTTACGCAGGATCGCGATCCGGGTGGCGAGCTCGGGAGGCTTGATGTCGGCCACGAGACCGGCCTCGAAGCGCTCGCGCAGACGGTCCTCGAGAGCTTGGAGGTCGTGCGGGGGCCGGTCGGAGCTCAGGACGATCTGGCGTCCTGCATCGTGCAATGCATTGAATGTGTGGAAGAACTCCTCCTCGGTCTTGGTCTTGCGCTCGAGGAACTGGACGTCGTCGAGCAGCAGCACGTCGACGTCGCGGAAGTGCAGCTTGAACGTTTCCGTGTCACCGCCGCCGAGAGCTCCGAGGAACTCGTTCGTGAACGCCTCGCCGGTCGTGCAGCGGACGGTCAGACCCGGGTTGTGCGCCAGCAGCAGGTTCGCGATCGAGCTGAGCAAGTGAGTCTTTCCGACACCGGGCGGTCCGCAGATGAACAGCGGGTTGTACGCGTGCGCGGGCATCTCGGCGACGGTGAGCGCGGCCGCATGTGCGAGACGGTTGCAGTCGCCGATGACGAACTGGTCGAATGTCAGCTTGGGATTGGCGAGCGGGCCAGCCTGTCTGAGCGCTGCTGGCCGGGAGCGAGCGCGCAAGGCAGAGGCGGACGGCCGAGCGGCGTGTGGCCGTGAGCCGTGAGCCGCCGGTGTGCGCTCGTCGAGCGGCTGGTCTGCTGCGGTGATCTCAACGCTCACGTCGGCTCCGAGCACGAGCTCGACGCTGGCCTGGATCACCCTGCCGAAGCGCTCGCGAATCCAGCTGCGGGCGTGCGCGGGCGCATCGAGCAGCAGGCGCTGGTCGTCGAGCTCGATGGCACGGAGCGGCTCGAGCCAGATGCGATAGGTCGGCTCATCGACGACGAGCGCGAGCTGCGCCTGCACTCGCGACCATATGTGCTCGAGCTGTTGGCTCACGGCAGCGATGATCCGCTCCTCTCCAGGCGAGAATCGTGGTTTCCATTCCCAGGGGGGCCCAAGGACCCGGTCGGGCGACTATAGCCAACGCCCGCAAACGCTCGTTCGGGGTCGCCGCATTTGGCGGGAAAAATCGGCGGCGAGACGGGGTTGGGTGCGCTCGCAGGCGGTGCCGACCGTGAGCGCTGAGCTACCTCGTGCGGACTTCTCCGACCGCCGCTCCCTCGGGCTCGTCGGATGGCGAAAGCACGCGCTGCCGAGCCCTCCATGCGTCTTGACGCTCTAGATAGGATCTCGTCATCTCGTCTCGGAGGAAGCCTCTCTCCAGTCCCAAGACCTCTGCGAAGAGGGCCATCCGCACCGCAACACCATTCTCGGCTTGGCGGAAGACGGCGAACGACTCGAGTGCCTCAAGATCGTCCCCCAGCTCCATAGGACTCTCACGCGCGTCGCGAGGGAGCGGATGCATGAGCGGAGGATGGTGCGGCGCGAGCTTGTCGTAGGTCTCGAAGTCGATCGCGAGCCGCCCACGATATTGCTGGGCATGCGCCCTGTTAGAAAAACGCTCCTCCTGAATCCGAGTGACGTAAATGACGTCAGCCTCAGGTAGGCCGTCCCGTAGGAAGCGTGCCTCGCGGACATCGTGGCCGCGCGCCCGCACAAGATTCGTGATCTCCCTGGGCATCCGCAGCGGACCAGGCGAGACGAAGGAGAACTTCATGCCCTCATAGAGGCTGAGGAGCTTCGCCAGGGAATGCACGGTGCGGCCGTGCTTTAGGTCGCCCACCAGCGCGATCGAGACCCCGTCGAGGCTGAAGTCGGGACGCGACAGCTCACGCGCGATCGTGTAGCCATCAAGGAGGGCTTGCGTCGGGTGTTCGCCGCTTCCATCCCCAGCGTTGATTACCGGGACTTGGGACGCTGCCGCGTACTGCTCTACCGCCCCCTTATCGTGGTGGCGGAGTACCACTACGTCAACGTATCCTTGGATCACGCGCGCGGTATCGATCAAGGACTCGCCCTTGACAATCGAAAGGTTTTTCTCGTCGGCTGTCTCAACGACTTTGCCGCCAAGTCGATTGAAGGCGGTTCCGAAGCTGACTCGTGTTCTCGTGCTGGCCTCGAAAAAGAGGTTTGCGAGCATCGCGCCGTCGAGTGCGGTAGAGCTGTTCTCACCTTTCGCTACGGGCTCCAGTAGGTCGGCGACCTCATATAGGCTCGTGAGCGAATCGCGGTCGAACTGATCCACGCTCACGATGTTCTTTTTCGTCAGGGCGCTCATCGACTGAGCGAGACGTTCGTTTCGCCGGCGCACTCGACGACGCCCTGGCCGAGCGACTCGCCTCTGAGCCGGATGCAGAATGAGCCTACGTGCCGAGACGCCGTAGGTGGATGGGGAAAGCCGGGGGTAGCAGTTGTGCTCGTGCTCATTGCTGGGAACGGGGGTGCGTGGCGGCCGCTCTGCCCCGCTCGCTCTTGAGACTTAGAAGCACCGACCCCAGCGCAGGTTATAGGACCCAAGTCGAAACCGGGGAGCACCCGCGGGTCGCGGGTCGCTATCGCCGCCATTCTAGCCGCCGGCTGCATTTGCCCGTATCGTCGCAAATCGTTGCGCCATTTACGGCATCATTATGGTCATGTCGTCGGACGGCTCCACGATCTCCGCGTCGGCGCTCTGTCGTTTGGCTGATGCCAGCCGGCAGAAGCACGACACTTGGGCGAAAAAAGAACTGCTCCGGAAGCGGCCTAAAGATCAATATGGCCTCCTAGATCTACTGGAGCTGACAGCGTGCAAGGTTCTCAATGAGAGCCTTGGGCCGTCGGAGGGCCGGGATGCGTGGCGCCAGGTGCGCGCCGATCTGAACACGCAGGTGCCATCCCTGGGCCTAGAGGTCGTCTTCTGCGAGGCCAACCACGAGGCAACGGTGATCACCACCGACTCAGCCTTGTGCGAGGTCGTACGCCAAGGGTTGCCGGTCCGGGTCATTCCTGTGGGTCCAGAGCTGTGCCGCGCGCGCGCCGCGTTCGATAGATACCGCGCGGGTCGCCTCGCAGACGCGGAGACGTCGCTCGGAAGCCCATCGGATCACGTGGAGGCCCTTGGAGAGACGCCTGCGTGGCTGTCTCGGGGAGAGCGATGACTTGCCGTCCGGCCCGAAGACGAGACGAGCCTAAAGGGCGAGCTCGGCGACGCCGTTGGGTTTGTCAAGTCAGACCTCGCCGAAAAATCGGCGTCGCGCCGCACGGTCCTATACTGCAGCCGGCATGAAGCGCACTTATCAGCCGAAGAAGCGCAAGCGAGCTCGCGCGCACGGGTTCCGTGCTCGCATGGCCTCGCGAGCCGGGCGGCTCACGCTCAAGCGCCGTCGCAGCAAGGGGCGCAAGCGGCTGTCGACCTGAGGCTCGTGATGGCACGGGCCCTGAGTTCGGCATACGCGCGATGAGTGGGCGTCCATCTGCGCGCGGGCGTCTGTCGCGCAGCGCGGAGTTCGAGCGTGTTTATCGCCAGGGCCGCTCCGTGGCCAACCGGCACCTCGTGCTCTACACCTTCCCGAACGCGTCCGCGGAGCGGCCGAGACTGGGTTTGTCGGTGTCGCGCAAGGTTGGCGGCGCCGTCGAGCGCAACAAGGTCAAGCGCCTCCTGCGCGAGGCCTTCTCGCACGCCGAGAACGAGCTGCTCCGTGGCCAGGACGTCGTCGTCGTTGCTCGCCCGCCCGCCCGCGAGCTGGCCGAGCGCGAGGGTCTCGCCGGCATCGACGCGTCGCTGGCTGAGCTGATTGCCAAGGCGGGTCTGCACACGAGCAGCTCGGATGCGCACTAGCCCGCGATGAGCGCGACCGCGTCACCCCGAGCACCGCGGCCTCCGCACGGGCTCGCACGCGCCGTGCGGATGGTTGCGGTCACCCCGATTGTGCTGTACCAGCGCTTGATCTCGCCGGCGTTGCCGCGTCGCTGCAAGTACGAGCCGAGCTGCTCGCGCTATGCGCTCGAAGCGATCGGGCAGTACGGCATACTTAGGGGCCTGGTGCTCGCGGGGTGGCGTCTGCTGAGGTGCAACCCGTGGAGTTACGGCGGATACGATCCGGTGGAGGCCCAGCGAGTGTTCAGGACCGGTTCCGACACCGGCGGTTGAGCGTACGCGGGGCGCGCAGCCCCAGCCGGCGGCAGCCGCAGCGCATCAGCCCAAATCCGTGCCCATGACGACGATCGCCGAGACCTAGAGCATGCCAATCCTCGCGAATGTGATTCAGGACGCGTTCTCGCCCCTGATCACCGTGTTCGAAGAAATCATGGTGTTCATCCACAACCACCTCGTGGGTGGCAGTTGGGGGCTGGCGATCGTCGGGCTGACGGTGCTTGTCCGCGCGATTCTCGTGCCGTTGACCTACAGGCAGCTGAAGTCGATGCAGGAGATGCAGCGGTTGGCGCCGGAGATCAACAAGCTGAAAGAAAAGTACAAGGAGGACAAACAGCGCCAGCAGCAGGAGATAATGAAATTCTACCAGGAGCACAAAATCAATCCTTTGGCATCCTGCCTGCCATTGCTGCTGCAACTCCCCGTCTTCATCTCGCTGTTCTACATGCTGCGCACGGACCTGAAGAAGCACATCTGCGGCCCGCAGCTCGTCAGCTACTACAACGCGCATCCGGGGCTCGCGACGAAATACAAAGCCTCCCCGCACATCTCGTCGGTCGCGCACCTGCCGGCGAAGTTCCTCGAAGAAACCACGTGCAACACGGTCGCGCCGCACTCGGGCAAGTTCCTGTTCATCCCGGACATCACCAGCAAGGCGACCGGGATCGTGCTCGTCGTGCTGATCGTCCTCTACGTGGGCTCGCAGCTGGCCTCGACGCTGATCGCGACAGCCACCGCCGACCCCAACCAGCGACGGTTGATGCTGTTGCTGCCGGTCGTGTTCGTTGTGATTCTCTATCGCTATCCCGCCGGTCTGCTCGTCTACTGGATCACGACCAACCTGTGGACGGTCGGCCAGCAGTCGATTCTGCGCAGGCGCCTGCCGCCGCCCGCGAAACCGGTCGCCACCAGCAATGGAAAGCCGAGTCGCTCGCTACGCCAGGCGATCGCGGACGCGGCCGGCGGAGCGACGAGTTCCGCCCCCGAACCGGAGGTCGCCCCCGCAGCCGTCTCCTCCGCGCCCCCTCCGCGCCCGCCGCGCAAGAAGAAGAAACGCTCGGGTAGAAGGCGATGAGCGACCCCGACGACGCTCGCGACGACGCGGACCTCGAGCCGCCGGCGGCGCTCGAAGAGCTGCTCGAAGAGATCGCCGACGCGCTCAAGCTCGAGGTGGACGTCGCGGTTTCTGATCGTGACGGCGCCCTCAGCGGACAGCTCGACGGCGAGGATGTGGGCCTGTTCATCGGCAGGCACGGCCAGACGATCGACGCCGTGCAGCATCTGGCGCAACGGATCGTGTTCCCGGACGGCCCGTCTGCCGTTCGCATCGTGATCGACGCGAACGGATACCGCGCGCGACGAGCCGAGGCGCTGCGGGCAGAGGCCGACGCCGCCGCCGACGAGGCCCTGACCTCGGGGCGACCGGTCGAGCTCGACCCCCTGCCGCCGTTCGAGCGGCGCATCGTCCACGAGTACCTGCGCGAGCGCGGCGACGTCGAGACGCACAGCGAGGGCAACGAGCCCGCGCGGTATCTGGTCGTCACGCCGCGCCCGGGCGATGAACGCGCATAGTGTTTCACGGGAAACACTCGCGGCGCTGACCTCGGCGCAGGAGCTCCAGATCGCTCGGCTTCTGGCCGCGCTCGAGGCCGACGAGCATGCCCCGACGACGATCCGCGAGCCACAGCTGGCGTCGCAGGCGCATATCGCTGACTCGCTGGCGGCGCTCGAGCTGGGTGCGCTCTCCGGGGCGCGTCGCATCGCGGACCTCGGCAGCGGCGCCGGGTTTCCGGGCCTCGCGCTCGCGGTGGCGCTGCCGGGGGCCGAGGTCAGCCTGGTCGAGAGCCAGCGACGCAAGTGCGAGTTCCTCGAGCGCCTGCGCGCGGCGGGGCGCGTCGAGAATGCCCGCGTGGTCTGCGCGAGGGCCGAGGAGTGGGGCGCGGGCCTCGGGACGAACGACGTCGTCCTCGCAAGGGCGCTCGCGCCGCAAGCCGTTGTGCTCGAGTACGCAGCGCCACTGATGCGCATGGGAGGCACATTGGTCGACTGGCGTGGCAGGCGGGATGAGGCGGGTGAGCGCGAAGCGGATCGTGCGTCGGCGTTGCTGGGGATGGCCCGGGACGAGGTGCGGAGGGTGATTCCGTTCGCGGGCGCGAGCGACCACCACTTGCACGTGTTCACGAAGGTGCAGAAGACGCCGCCGCGGTTTCCGCGGCGGGCAGGGATCGCACGCAAGCGCCCGCTCGGCTCCTAACCGGGCCGAGGAAGTGTCCGCGGCGCCGATGAGCAGCCAGACATCGGCGATCGGCGGTAGCGTGCGCAGGATGGGCACGGTCTATGCGGTCGCCAACCAGAAGGGCGGCGTGGGGAAGACGACGACGGCTGTCAACGTGGCGGCGTGTATCGCCGAGGCTGGGTACGAGACGCTGTTGGTGGACGCCGACCCGCAGGCGAACGCGACCGTCGGCCTGGGGATCGCGCGCGCGCAGGTCCCGGGTTTGTACGAGGTGCTCTCGGGCGCAGCGACCGCACAGGAGGCGCTGACGGGCTCGCCGATTCCGGGCCTGCGCGCGCTCCCGGCCGGTCCGAGCCTCGCGGGCGCGAACATCGAGTTGCCGCGGATCGACGGCTACGAGCAGCGCCTGCGCGAGTGCCTCGAGCCTTTGCGGGAGAGCTTTCGCTACATCCTGATCGACTGCCCGCCGTCGCTCGGCCCCCTCACCGTATGCGCGCTCGTCGCGGCGGATCGCGTGATCGTGCCGGTCCAGACTGAGTACTTCGCGCTCGAGGGGCTGGCGGGGCTGCTGGAGACGCTGGCGCTGGTGCAGCGGGAGCTGAACCCACGCCTGACGGTGGCCGGCATGTTGCTGACGATGCACGACGGCCGTACGCGCCTCGGGCAGGATGTCGAGCGCGAAGTGCGCGCCCACTTCCCCGACCTGGTGTTCAACACGGTGATCCCGCGCAACGTGCGCGTCGGCGAGGCGCCGAGCTACGGCCTGCCGGTCACCCACCACGATCCCCACAGCGCCGGCGCAGAGGCGTATTTCGAGCTGGCAAAGGAGGTGGCGGCACGTGGCTAAGCCGAGACCGGGAATGGGGAGGGGGCTCGACGCGATCCTGTCAGTGTCGGCGGAGGGCGCACAGCACAGCGAGGAACAGCTCCGCGAGCTGCCGGTGGAGCTGATCTCTCCCAACCCGAAGCAGCCGCGACGGCGCTTCGAGCAGGAGTCGCTGGCGGCGCTGGCGGCGTCGCTGGGAGAGCGCGGGGTGCTGCAGCCGGTGCTCGTGCGCCCGCGGCGCGGAGGTGGATACGAGCTGGTGGCCGGCGAGCGCCGCTGGCGCGCCGCCCGCATCGCCGGCCTCGCGAGCATCCCGGCGATCGTGCGCGAGCGCGAGGACGCGCAGGCCCTGGAAGCGGCGCTCGTGGAGAACATGGCCCGCGAGGACCTGAACCCGATCGAGGAGGCACGCGCGTGCGCTGCGCTCGTGGAGGAGCTCGGTCTGACACGCGAGGACGTGGGTCGGCGGGTCGGCCGCAGCCGCGTGGCCGTCAGCAATCTCGTGCGCCTGCTCGACCTGCCCGACGAGGCGATCGAGCTCGTGCAGGACGGAGCGCTCAGCGAGGGCCACGGACGGGCGCTGCTGCTCGCGCACGACCACCGTGATCGGCGCAGCCTTGCACGAGCGGCCGCGGAGCAGGGATGGTCGGTCCGGATCACCGAAGAGCGCGCGCGCGAGACCAACTCCGAATCCCCGCCGCGCCGTGGCGCGCGGCCCGATGGAGCGCCGCGCGAGCTGCATCCAGATCAGGAGCACGCCGCGCGCGAGATCGCTCAGGCACTGGGTGCGGCGTTCGGTTCCGAGGTGAGGGTCAAGCCGACCAGCGACGGCGGCTACAGCGCGCAGCTGTCGTTCGCGACGGCCGATGAGGCGCGTGAGTTGGCGCAGCGAATACGGCCGCTAGAATCGGCGGCCGCGGGCGATTAGCTCAGTTGGTTAGAGCGCTTCTCTGATAAGGAAGAGGTCCCAGGTTCGAGTCCTGGATCGCCCATCGGTCGAATCCAGCTCGACGCGCGACTGCGGTTCGATCGGCCGGTACTCTTGAAGTGCGCTCGCCGCGGCCCAATATCGACGAGCATGCAGCACGTGGCTTACGCGTGGGCGCTCACAGAGACCTGCCTCCGGGGCCGGTGCTGTGCGCTCGGTTCGCACCGATTCGATAGGAGGAGGACATGGCAGCCGAAGCAACGTGGGAACCGCATGAGAAGCATGGTCAGCTGACCAAGCAGAGCGACCTCCCCGACAGCGTCTTCGCCTTTCCGGGGCAGCGCAAGGAGCCGCTGACCGACGCGCAGCACGTACGGAACGCCGTCGCGCGGTTCGACCAGGTGGTCGACGTCTCCGATGCCGATCGAGAGCTCGCATTCGAGAACATCGAGAAGGCCGCGGATCACTACGACGTGAACCTCTCTGAGACCGACTGGCACCAGCTTGGGGTTCACTCGCAGAAGAGCCGCAAAGCGGCAGCGGCCAAGGCTGCGGCGACGCGGCGTGCCCACGCGGAAGCGCGCACTTCATGAGCAACATCGACGAGGACATGGTCGTCGCCCACTTCATCGTCGCAAATGACGTCGAGCGCTCCCGTCGCTTCTACACCGACGTGCTTGGCGGCAGGACGGTCATCGGCGGCGAGGCGGGTGACCAGGTGACGTATGTCGCGCTCGCCAACAGCTGGATCATCATCAACGTCGGCGGGGGTCCGACGGATGACAAGCCGACGGTCACGCTCGAGACGCCAGCGGACCCGGATCGGGTGAGCAGCTTCCTGAACATCCGCGTCGCGGACATCCAGGCCGTGTACGACGAGTGGAGCGCGCGCGGCGCTCAGTTCCTGACACCGCCGAAGCGGCACGAGACCGAGATCCGCTGCTACATCCGCGACCCCGACGGCTACATCATCGAGGTGGGACAGACGACGCTTGAGCGGGGTTGGCGGCCACCGTCCTGATCCCTACGCGAGAGCGACGCGTACACAGCGTCCGGTCGAGCTCAGCCGCGACCGTAGCGAAGGTAAACGACGCGAGAGCCAAACGTCTTCGTCTCGACCAACTCCAGGTCGATCCTTGTGTCCAGGGTCGGGAAGTAGGGTGTGCCGCCGCCGAGTAGGACCGGACTGACGAACAGCCGCCACTCGTCGATCAGCTCCAGCTCCATACACGCGCGGGCGAGGCCGGCGCCGCCGACGGCGATGTCCTTTCCGGGCTGCTGCTTGAGCCTCGAGACCTCCTCGCGGACGCCGTCTCTGGCCAGCCTCGTGTTGCCCACCGCGCTCTCAAGCGTCGTGGAGAACACGATCTTCGGCAGGGCCTTCCAGGTCTGGGCGAACTCGACGTGCTCCGCGGCCAGCGGACTCTCCGCAGCGGTCTCCCAGTAGACCATCGTTTCATAGAGCCGCCGTCCGCAGAGGTACACACCGATTTCCTGCACATGCCGATGGTGGAACCGAAACAGCTCCTCGTCGGGCACCGACCAGTCGATCGCGCCATCGGCTGCGGCGATGTAGCCGTCCAGCGACACAGTCATCGAGTAGATCAGCTTCCGCATCACGGTCTCCCCAAGCTCGCAGAAAGGACAGCCTACTCAGTAAACTTCGCGGCCCCGTGCCGCCTTTCCCCCGGCGGTTTCCCCATCGACTCCTCCCAGGAGGTCCCCTTGCCTCAGGCCGACTACGACCGCGGCTTTCCCGCGGGCTCACACGAGACATCACCGCTGATCGTCGGGATCATCGGCATCTCGATCCCCGTTTCCCTGCTTGCGCTCGCGGCGGTCACAGGTAGCGTCGTCGTGCTGGTGTTCGCGGTGATCGCAATGCTCTGTGTCGGCGCCGGCACGCTCGCGTTCGTGCTGCGCCTCGCGACAGATCCACCCGAGCTGGACGAGGAAGCCGCCTCCGCGCACTGACGGCGGCCCGCCGCGCGGGCGTCGCCTCGGGGCGCGCCCGGCGGCCGCCGCTAGCAGTCCTCTACGGGGCCACCCGCGTCGGGCATGCGGGTGGCTTCATCGTGCAGGATCCGCCAGCCCTCCATGAACTGGGCGCGCGCGCCTTGGGGCAGCCGTTCGAGCGTCCCCCGCAGCGGTGCCTGCGCTTCGGCCAGCCACTCCGTCAGCAGCTGCCTGTAGTCCTCGTGCAGGCGCACGATCGTGCGCCTGCGGTCGGCGTCGTCCTCGGCGCGCTCGAGCAGGCCGGTGCGACTGAGCTCTCCGACGATGGCGCTGGTGCTCGACAGGCTCAGGCCGAGTCGCCTGGCGAGCTCGCTCACGCTGAGCGGTCCGCCGGCGGCGACGGCGAGCACCGCCGGCATGTGCCGCGCCGTGAGCGACGCGCGCCTGCCGACCTCGCGCAGCTCCTCGGGGGGCGGACTCGCGCGCTTGAGCCCCGCGAGCGTCTCCCAGAGCAGCGAGAACAGCTCATCGACGTCCTGGTCGAGTGTCTCTGCCGGGTGGGTTCGCGGTGTGCGTGCTGACATGACCGTCCGTCTATGCTACTTTCAAAATCGAAGTGTTTGGACTGAAAACTGTCTAAAGTTAGAGAATACCGTGAAACCCGGAGACGCCCATGAGCCCTGCTGAGGACACCCCCGCAAAGCCCGGCCTCGTCGCACGCGGCGCCCGATGGTCGGTTCGCCACCGTCGCGCCGTGGTAATCGGTTGGCTCGTGCTGCTGATTGGCTCGCTCGGGCTCTCTGGCGCGATCGGCACCGAATACTCGAACAACTTCTCGCTTCCGGGCACTGACGCCCAGCGCGCCGCCGATCTGCTGAAGCGCGACTTCCCGGCGCAGGCGGGGGACTCCGATCAGATCGTGTTCGCCACACGTGGCTCCTCGATCCGCGACGCGGCGGTGCGCACGCGCGTGGCGCCAATGCTCGCCGCCGTCGCCCAACTGCCCCACGTGACGGGCGTCGTCAGCCCGTACTCGACGAAGGGCGCAGAGGAGATCTCTCCCGACGGCAAGATCGCGTTCGCGACCGTAACGTTCGACGAACGCGCGAACCTGCTCCCGGCGTCCGCGACCGAACGGGTGATCAACACCGCCAAACGCGTCGCCTCGGCGCAGCTGCAGGTCGCGCTCGGCGGCCAGGCAATCGAACAGGTGCAGAAACCGTCGCTCGGCGCGGCGACGGGCATCGGCCTGCTCGCCGCGATGGTCGTGCTGTTCGTCACGTTCGGCTCGTTCGTCGCGATGGGCCTGCCGATCGTCACTGCGGTACTGGGCCTGTTGACGGGCATCGGCCTGGCGGGGCTCGCCTCGCGGGTGATCGGCATGCCGACGTTCGCGACGGAGCTCGCGGCGATGATCGGCCTGGGCGTCGGAATCGACTACGCCCTGTTCATCGTCACCCGCTTCCGCGAGAACTACCTGATCGACAAAGACGTCCCCGCGGCGATCGTCGCCGCGATGGACACAGCCGGGCGCGCCGTGCTGTTTGCCGGCACGACGGTGATCATCGCGCTGCTCGGCCAGTTCGCGCTGGGTGTCGAATTCCTCTACGGCCTGGCGGTCGCCTCGGCCTTGGCTGTGCTGATGACGATGCTCGCCGCGCTGACAATCCTGCCGGCGCTGCTGTCGCGCTTTGGCGAGCGCATCGGCCGTCGGCCGAGCGCTCGCCGCCGCGCTCGCGCGCTGCCCGCGGCGACGGATACGCCGAGCGGCGAACGCAGCGGCTTCTGGACGCGCTGGTCCGCGTTCATCGAACGTCACCCTTGGCCGGGGGCGCTCGCGGGTCTGGCGATCATGCTGACGCTGTGCGCGCCCGCGCTGGCGCTGCGCCTCGGCAACAGCGACGCGGGCAACAACCCCCCCAACCAGACCACGCGGCAGGCGTATGACCTGCTCGCCAAGGGCTTCGGTCCAGGGTTCAATGGGCCGCTGCAGGTCGTCGCGACGCTGCCGCACGCAAACGACGCTGCCGCCCTGTCGAGCGTCTCGAGCGCGCTGCGCGGGACGCCGGACGTGGCGTCGGTCGCGCCAGCGCGGATCAGCCCGAAGGGACTCACCGTCGTGTTGAACGTCTACCCGCGCTCCTCGCCACAGGCGCTTGAGACCACCGAGCTCGTGAGCAACCTGCGCCAGCGAGTGCTGCCGCCGGTGGCTGCCGCCACTGGCACTGCCCTGCTCGTGGGCGGCTCGCAGGCCGCGACGATCGACTTCACCCACGTGCTCTCCAGCAAGCTGCCGCTGTTCGTCGCGATCGTCGTGCTGCTGTCAGCGCTGCTGCTGCTCGTGGTCTTCCGATCGCTCGTGATCCCGCTGCAGGCGGCGTTCATGAACCTGCTCTCGATCGGCGCCTCGCTGGGCGTTGTCGTCGCGATCTTCCAGTGGGGGTGGCTGGGCGGCCTCTTCAACGTCAAGGGCGCGCCGATCCAGGCGTTCATCCCGGTGATGCTGTTCGCGATCGTCTTCGGATTGTCAATGGACTATGAGGTGTTTCTGGTGTCGCGCATTCACGAGGAGTGGACGCGCAGCCACGACGCGCATCAAGCGACCCGCCAGGGGCTCGCCTCGACCGGGCGGGTGATCACCGCAGCCGCGACGATCATGATCTGCGTGTTCCTGTCGTTCGTCGTCGGCGGCGAAAGGGTGCTCGAGCTGTTCGGCCTGAGCCTCGCGAGCGCCGTGTTCCTCGATGCGTTCGTCGTTCGCTCGCTGCTGCTGCCGTCGGTGCTGCAGCTGCTCGGGCGGCGCACCTGGGCACTTCCAAGCTGGCTCGAGCATCGCCTGCCCCACGTCGCGATCGACCGCGAGCGCGCGATCGGCGAGCCGGCGTTGGAGCAGGTCTAGTGTCGCGAACCTACGGCACCGTCAACGTCAGCGCCGCCGTTGCTGTCTGTCGCGCGCTCCCGTGATGATCGAAGACTTCCACCGTGATCGGGAACGAGCCTGCGGACTGCGCACGGACTTTTCCGTGCAGCAGACCGCCGCGGCTGAGTTTGAGGTTCGCCGGCAGGCCGCCTGACTCCGACCAGTGATAGCGGGGTACTCCACCTGGCCGGCGCGACGTCGTGGACGAGCAGGCCCACGCCTTCGTAATCCCCTGCTGGGCGGTTCAGGGTGTAGAGCTTGGTGGAGCCGCCGATCGACGCCACGTACGGGTGCCCCTGGCCGTCGTCGTTGGTGTCAGCCGTGGGGCAGTAGCCGCCGTTCTGCTCGAGCGCCTCACCATCGTTGGTCCAGGTCCTGCCGCCGTCTGTCGAGCGGGCGACGGTGATTGCCTCGTCGGCGTCCTTGGGCCGGTAGTCGAAGTAGCCGGTCAACGACCCGTCCGCGTTGCGGATCACGTCGGGAAAGTAGTCGGGCGCGAACGGCAGCGTCACGCCCGCCGGCTGCGAGACCGGCGAGCCGGTCTCAGGGTTGGCGCCGAGGCTCGTGCAGTAGCCGTCCAGCGGGCCCGGGCTTCCGGCGACACCACTGGCGTAGGGCATCGTGCCGCTGGCCGCTGGATAGACGGCGAGGTTTGGCTAGCTCGCGGCGGAGGGATCGCCCTGCGAGGATCTTCACGATGTAAAGGCGCGCCCGCCGCGCGCCGATGACTTGGGCGAGATGGCCGTCCAACGCACGAGTGCAGGGCGCGGCAAGGTCCGCGTCCCAGCTCCGTCCACCGCTCCACCGGAGCAGGCGAGCGAGGAGCTCCGCGTCCTCGGTGAGGCGCTGCTGGCCCGCGCGGATGACGTGCTGAAGCGAACGGTCGCGCGCACGATCGACTCCGGCGAGGTCGTCGATGCGCAGGTCCAGGAACGCTTCGAGCGAATCTGCCAGGGCTCGACAACCGCGGTTTCCCGCTGGATCGCGGGCGAGGGCATCGAGGTCACCAACGCGTCGGCGCAGGAGACCTCGCAGATATTCGGCGAGCTCGCCGCCCGACGCGCGGCGTCGCTCAACGAGGTCACCCGCCGTTCGCTGTGGTGGCGAAACGTGATGGCGGAGGTACTGCGCGAGAGCGCTGCGCAGCTGCAGGTGTCAGACAAGTCGCTGAGCGAGGCGCTGAACATGGTGCAGCTCAGCGTCGAGTTCAGCCTGCTGCGTATGTGCGAATGCTTCGAGGCCGAGCGTCAGCGGGCCGACGAGGAGCTCGCGCGACGCGAGGAGGAGCTTGCATTTCTAGCGACGCATGACCCGCTCACGAGCCTTCCCAACCGCACGCTGATCCTCGACCGCGTCGAGCAGATGCTCGCCCGTTCGGCTCGCAACCAGACGCCGGTCGCGGCGCTGTTCATCGACCTCGACAACTTCAAGGACATCAACGACACGCTCGGCCACGGTGTCGGCGATCAGCTGCTGCGCGCCGTCGCGGCCCGGCTGGAGGGCGTCGTGCGCCACGCCGACGCGGTGGGTCGCCTCGGCGGCGACGAGTTCGTCGTGATCGCCGAGGAGCTCTCGTTCGACGCCGGCCCCGAGCTCGTCGCCGAGCGCCTGCTGGAGGCGCTCAAGCATCCGTTCAAACTCGGCGAGAACGAAGAGCTGCGCCTGACGGTCACCGCCAGCGTCGGCGTGGCGGCGGGGCATCGTGACTCCGCCGAGGAGCTGCTGCGCGACGCGGACATCGCGATGTACAGCGCCAAGTGGGACGGCAAGAATCGCTACGCGGTGTTCGAGAGCGCGATGCAGGACACCGTGCAGAAGCGGATGGAGCTCGACATGGATCTTCGCGAGGCGCTCGAACGTGGCGAGTTCTTCCTCGCCTACCAGCCGACGTTCACCCTCAGCGACATGACACCGACGGGCGTCGAGGCGCTGATCCGCTGGAAGCACCCGACGCGCGGGATCATCCAACCGGACGCCTTCATCCCGCTGCTCGAGGAGACGGGGCTGATCACCGAGGTCGGCCGGTGGGTGCTGCGAGAGGCGTGTCGTCAAGGCGCGGCGTGGTGGCAGGCCGGCTACCGGATCGCGATGGCCGTCAACGTCTCCGGGCGCCAGCTCGACACCGACGAGCTGCTCGTCGACATCGAAGAAGCGCTCAGCGACAGCGGCCTGGGGGCCGATGCACTGACGATCGAGATCACCGAGACGACGCTGATGCGCAACATCGAGGCGACCGCACGGCGCTTGACCGAGATCAAGCGTCTCGGCGTGCGGATCGCGATCGACGACTTCGGCACCGGCTACTCGTCGCTGGCGCACCTGCAGAAGTTCCCGGTCGACGCGCTCAAGATCGACCGCTCGTTCATCTCGGGGCTGCGCAGCAACAAGGAGGGCGAGACGCTGATCCACACGCTCGTCCAGCTCGGCAAGGCGCTGTCGATCGAGACCTTCGCCGAGGGCATCGAGCAGGAGCACGAGCTGTCGCTGCTGCAGGAGCAGGCCTGCGACAACGGCCAGGGCTTCCTGTTCGCGCGCCCGCTCGACGTCGCCGCGATCGAGTCGTTCTTCCCGCGCACCGGCGAGGTCGTCGCAGGTGCGCTCGCGCCGGGACAGCAGCCGAGCTAAGGCCGGGTCTCAGCCCTACACCTCACCGGTGGCTGTCAGCCGCGATCGCCACTGCTCCGAGCTCCACTGTGCGGGCTCGGTCTCCTCCAGGAACCGCTCCAGCACCGCGACGAAGCGCGCCGGCGCCTCGAGTTGCGGCATGTGCCCGGCGTCGTCGAAGATCTCCAGACGGCTGTCGGGGATCGCCGCGTGCGCGTGCTCGGCGTGGGCCACGGGGATGATCCGGTCGCGTCGCCCCCAGATGATCAGGACAGGCACACCTTCAGCCAGATACAGGCGATCTCCGGCCTCGACGCGCTGGCCTTCGGTGCCGACGACCGCGTGCAGGGTCGCCAGGAACGCGCTGCGCCGTGGCGCGTCGGCGAGCGACGCGTAGCCGCGGGCGAGCTCGGCGACGTCGGCGCTCGGCTGCAGCCCCACGCTCGCGAGGCCGCGCGCCAGCGCGGCACCAGCGACGCGCCCCGGCCGGGCGGTCGCGGCGATGAACAGGTTGGCGCCGGGAAGCGCCGCGGCCCGCAGGACGGGGGTGACCTCTGGGCCCAGTCCGCCGCTTGAGACGAGCACCAGTCGCTCTGTGATCTCGGGGAACTGGTAGGCGAACTGCATCGCGATGCCGCCACCCAGCGAGTGACCGACGAGCGTGGCGCGCTCGTGCCCGAGCTTGATCAGCAGGTCTCGCAGGCCGGCGGCGAGCGATCCGAGCGAGTAGTCCCCTGCGCCGGCCTCAGAAGCGCCGTGGCCGGGAAGATCGAGCGCAATCACCGTGTGGCGCTGCGCCAGCGGCTCGATCACCGCCTGCCAGGTCGCGTGCGTACCGGCCATGCCGTGGATCAGGAGCAGCACCGGCCCGCTGCCAGCCTTCACGTAGATGACGGCGCGACCATGAAGCGACAGCGTCGCTGGCGCCACGGTAGTCATGTCACCATCGTCGCACGTGTCGCCTGGACTAGCTCTTGACGCGCTCGCCCTTGGGGTCATACAGCGGCTCGCGCGCAACGACGCCGCCGATCCAGCTGCCGAAGATGTCGACCTCCACGGCCGTCTCGAGCGCGACCTCGGCCGGCAGGTATGCGTAGGCGATCGAGCGCTCGACCGTGTAGCCGTAGCCGCCGCTGGTGACGCGTCCGACGATCTCGCCGTCGACGCGCACGGGCTCGTTGCCGAGCGCGACCGAGCGCGGGTCCTCGAGCACCAGGCAGCGCAGACGCTTGCGCGGCGCGATCGGCGTCCCGGCGCTGCCGTCCGCGCCGACGCCCAGCGCGGGCGCGCCGATGAAGCCGCCGTCCGCGCGCACGCAGAAGCCGAGGCCGGCCTCGTAGGGCGTCTCGTCGGGGGTGATGTCGGCCGCCCACACGCGGTAGCCCTTCTCCAGGCGCAGCGAGTCGATCGCGCGGTAGCCGCCGGCGATCAGGCCGTGCTCCTGACCGGCCTGCCACAGCGTGCGCCACAGCCCGGCGCCGTACTCGGTCGGGCAGTAGAGCTCCCAGCCGAGCTCGCCGACGAAGGTGACGCGCAGCGCGCGCACGGGGACGTCGCCGACGGTCGAGCTCGCGCATGTGCATGTAGGGGAAGTCGAGCGGGTCGTCTGTGAGCGGCGCGAGGATGTCCCGTGCGCGCGGGCCCCACAGCGCGAAGCATGCCCAGCGCGCGGTCACGTCCGCGCAGCGCACGCCGGCCGTCGGCCGGCGCGTGGCGGCGGATCCAGCTGAGGTCGTGGTTGCCGAAGGCGGTGCCGGTGACGATCGAGAACAGCTCCTCCTCGACGCGCGTGACGGTGAAGTCGCACTCGATGCCGCCGCGGCGGTTGAGCATCTGCGTGTAGGTGATCGCGCCGACGTCGCGTGCGACGTCGTTGTCGCACAGCCGCTCGCAGGAACGCGGCTGCGCCCGGGCCGGCGACCTCGAGCTTGGCGAAGGAGGACTCGTCGAACAGCCCGGCGCGCTCGCGCGTGGCGCGGTGCTCGGCGCCGATCGCGGGCGACCAGTGCATCCCCGCCCAGCCGCGCGGGCGCAGCGACTCGTCCCCGGCGGCCGCGTTCGACTCGTACCAGTTGACGCGCTCCCAGCCGGACTTCTCGCCGAACGCCGCGCCGTGCTCGGCGTGCCAGGGATAGGCGCTCGAGGTCCGCAGCGGTCGGCCGGCCTGGCGCTCGTGGCCGGGGTAGCGGATGTCGTAGTAGGTCTCGTAGACCTCCTTGGTGCGCTTCAGCGTGTAGCTCGGCGAGCGGAAGTGCGCGCCGAAGCGGCGGATGTCCATCTCCCACACGTCCATCGTCGGCTCGCCCTCGAGGATCCACTCGGCCATCACCCTGCCGATGCCGCCGGCGCCGGCGAGCCCGTGCGCGCAGAAGCCAGCCGCGACGAAGAAGCCGCGCACCTCGCTCTCGCCGAGGCAGAACTCGTTGTCGGGCGTGAACGCCTCCGGTCCGTTGATCAGGCGCGTGACTGTGACCTCGTCCATCGACGGGCACGCGCTTGGAGGAGTTGGCGGCGATCTCCTCGAAGCGCGGCCAGTCCTCTTCGAGCAGGCGTCCGTTGAAGTCCTGCGGGATCGCGTCGAGCAGGTGCGCGTCGAGCGCCCACGGCGCGGAGTCGCGCTCGTAGCCGCCCATCATCAGGCCGCCGCCCTCCTCGCGGAAGTAGATCAGCAGGTCGGGGTCGCGCAGCGTCGGCAGGTGCACACGCCCCTGACCGACGGCCAGCTCGCGGAACGGCTGCGTCACCAGGTACTCGTGTGCGAACGGCACGATCGGCACGCGCACGCCGGCCATGCGCCCGAGCTCGGCCGCGAACATGCCGCCGGCGTTGACCACGATCTCGGCCTCGATCGGCCCCCACTCGGTCTGCACGCCGCGCACGCGCGCGCGGCCGCTGGAGCCGCGATCGACATCGATGCCGGTGACGCGCGTGTGCGTGAAGATGCGACAGCCGCCCGTCGCGGGCGCCGTCGGCGAGCGCGGTGGTCAGCAGCGACGGGTCGAGGTAGCCGTCGCTGGGCAGGTAGGAGGCGCAGCGCACGCCGTCGGTGCTCATCAGCGGGAACAGCTCGCGCGCCTCATCGGCGGAGATCAGCTCGAGCGGCAGGCCGAAGGTCTTGCGCCCAGGCGACCTGGCGCAGCACCTCCTGCTCGCGCTCGGGCGTGCACGCCAGGCGGATGCCGCCGCACTGCACCCAGCCGCAGTCGAGCGTGCGATACAGCTCGACGGAGTCCATCATCATGCGCGTCAGCGGCAGGCTCGATCGGAGCTGGCCGACGAGCCCGGCGGAGTGGAAGGTCGAGCCGCTGGTGAGCTCGTCGCGGTCGAGCAGCACGACGTCGCGCTCGCCCAGCTCGGCCAGGTGGTGGGCGATCGAAGCGCCGCCGACGCCGCCGCCGATGATGACCACACGCGCGCGGTCGGGGAGCTCACGCGGTCGGGCCATCGTCCGCCTCGCGCACGCCTGCATCCAGCGCTGCGCGGTCGTGGCCCGCGGCGGCGAGCCATTCCTGCATGCGCGGCTGCCGCGCGGCGGCGTGCAGACGCTCGAAGTGCGTGCGCGCGTAGCGCTCGAAGTCGAAGTCGATCTCAGAGATCTCGGCCTGCAGCACACCCCAGGCGGCCTCGCGCGCGTCGGAGAGGACGCGCATCAGTGCGAGCGTCGCGCGTCGCGCGTCCGAGGGCGGTTCGCCGAAGTAGGCGCGCAGGAGCTGCTCGTCGTCGGCTTCGTCGAAGTCGTTGTTGACGGACAGGTTGCCGAGGTCGAAACACGGATGGCCCATGCCGGCGTACTCCCAGTCGACGATCAGCACCGCGCCATCCTCGCGCGAGCGAATGATGTTGCCCGCGAGCAGGTCGTTGTGACACGGGCGCGGCTGGTGCGGAGCGAGCGCGGCGGCGATCAACCCGGCGACGGCGAGCGCCTCGGCATAGTCAGCCGGTAGCCGCACACCTCGCTGACGCACGGTGCGCGCGTAGTCGTCGAGCAGGTCGGGAACCCAGAAGCGCGCCGGCAGCCGCGTGCGCGAGTCGTGGAAGCGCCGCAGCGCGCGCACGATCTCCTCGAGCGCGCCTGCGGCGATCTCCGTGGCGCTGACGGGTGAGCAGGCGACGTAGCGGGTCACCAGGCAGTCCGCGAAGGCGGCGTCGAGCGCCGGCGCGATCGCGAGCGCGGCGGCGGCGGCGCTCGCCAGCCGCTCGGCCTCGCGGTCGATGCCCAGCAGCGTGGTGTCGGCGCCGTGCACGCGGATCACGTGCTGAGCACCGCCGAGCGTGACGCGGTAGTTGTGGTTGGTGATGCCGCCCGCGAGCGGCTCGGGCGCGCCGCTGAGCGGGCCGAGCGTAGGCTCCAGACGCTGCACGATCTCCTCGAGCCGGGCCACGTCGGCAACGTAGCGTTCCCGCATAAGGCATGCAACCTATACCTTCACCACCGTGAACCCGGCCGAGCTGATCGCGAGCGCCGACCTCGACGGTGCGCGTCGCGCGGTGCTCGCCGATGTGGTGCGCACGCCGACGATTGCGAGCGCGAGCCTGTCGGAGGCGGCGGACACGGCGGTCGCGCTGAAGGCCGAGTGTCTGCAGGCGACGGGCTCGTTCAAGCTGCGCGGCGCCCTCAGCAAGGTCGCGGCGCTGGGCGAGCGCGCGGCGCCGGGTCTGGTCACGGCGAGCGCCGGCAACCATGGGCGCGCGGTCGCCCGCGCGGCGCGTCCGAGGCGATGGTGTTCCTCGCCGAAGACGCGAAGCTGGTGGCGGAGGGCGCCGGCGCGGTGTCGGTCGCGGCGCTGCTCGACGGGCGCCTGGCGCCCGTGGCGGGGACGACCGTCGCGATCGTCTCGGGCGGAAACGTCGACAGCGGGCTGCTGGCGGCGCTGCTGCTGCGTCACGAAACCGCGGAGGGCCGGCGCGTACGTATCTTCACCCGCGTCCCGGACCGTCCCGGCGGCCTCGCGGAGCTGCTCGAGGTGGTCGCCCGCGCCCGCGCCAACCTCCTCAGCGTCGGCCACGTGCGCGAAGCGGTGCCGCTGCACGTACGCGAGACCGGCATCGAGCTGACCCTCGAGACGCGTGGTCGCAGCCACACCGATGAGCTGATGACGGCGACCTGGGCCTCGGCGCCGAGCACCGGATCAGGTGAAGCGTTTGACGAACGCGAGCGCCCTGTCGGCGACCTCGCGCCAGCCGCTGTCGATCGTCAGCGCGTGGCCGCGCCCGGGTATCTCGGCGATCTCGGTGACCCCGGGGTTGCGTGCCTGGCGCTTGTAGGCGGCGTTGGCGAGCGCCCACGGCACGGTGTGGTCCTGCTCGCCGGAGATGATCAGCAGCGGCCCGCGGGAGGCGTTCTGGCTGTCGACCTTGGCCTCGGTCCGCGGGTCGAGGTTGGCGAGGGCCGCCTGGAACAGCGGCGCGGCGGCGGCTGGCACGGCAAACGTCTCGTACAGGCTCTTGGCCTCGGGCTCGCTGACGGCGTTGGCGAAGGCGTAGCGAAACTGTGCGTAGGACAGCGTCACCGCACGCCGGCGGTTGAGCGGGTTGGCGAGCACCGGGCTGGCCGCCCGCAGCGCCGAGAGCGGCAACGGCAGCACGCCGCGAAACGGCGCCGGGTCGATCGCGACGGACACCTCCGCGAGACCCTGGCCGGCGAGGATCTGGGTGAAGAGGCCGCCGAAGGAGTGCCCGACGACCGCGGGCTTGCGCTCGAGCCCGCCGAGCACCGCGTCGAGGTGGTCGACTACTCCTCCGATGCTGATGTCGGCGAACGCCTCGGGGTGCGCACGCGCCTCCTCGACCGTCTGCGGCTCATCCGGCCAGCCCGGGGTGAGGGTCGCATAGCCCTCCTGCGCGAACATCGCCGCCCAGGGCTCCCAGCTGCTCGGCGCCAGCCACAGGCCGTGTATGAAGACCACAGGCGTGCGCCCCGAGGTGTTGGCGTCCGCGATCTGTGCCGCCTCGTGGTCGGTGAGCGATGCCATCGTGATGCCTCCGATTCCTAGCGCCCGGACTCGTACCGCGCCCGTTACACGACATCATGCCACCGCACGAAGGCCCGGGCACGCCGCACGCGCGCGTCGGCGCTTAGCATGCCGCCGTGGACGTCAGGCCATTTGCGATCGAGCGCTTCTACGAGCGCTGGGAGTTCCGAGCGGAGCTGATGCTGTCGAGCAGCGACTGCGAGTCGCGCGCGGTCGCCGACCTGCTGGCGCTCGAGCCCGACGCCCGCGAGCGTCTGCTGAGCCTGCAGCTCGGCTACACGGAGGTGCCCGGCTCGGCCGAGCTGCGCGACGCGATCGCCGCCGGCTACGAGCGCGTCGCGCCGGCGGACGTGCTCGCGCTGGCGGCGGCGGAGGAGGGGATCTTCGTCGCCTACCACGCGCTGCTGGGCGCGGGCGAGCACGCGGTGATCGAGACGCCGTGCTACGGCTCGGCGCTCGAGCTCGCGCGCAGCACGGGCGCCGAGGTGAACGAGTGGCGCCGGCGCTACGAGGACGGCTGGGCGCACGATGTGGAGGCCCTCGAACGGCTGCTGCGCGCCGACACGCGCCTGCTGTACATCAACAGCCCGCACAACCCGACCGGCCGGGCGATGCCCCCGGAGGTGTTCGCGCGCGTCGTCGAGCTCGCGCGCGAGCGCTCGCTGGTGCTGTTCAGCGACGAGGTCTACCGGGGTCTCGAGCACGACACGGCCGAGCGTCTGCCGGCCGCAGCCGACGCATACGAGCGCGCGATCTCGCTGGGAGCGGTGTCGAAGGCCCACGGCCTGCCGGGCCTGCGCGTCGCGTGGCTGGCCGCCCGCGAGCCGGCGCTGCTCGGGTGTGTCAAGGACATGAAGCTCTACACGACGATCTGCTCGCCCGCGCCGAGCGAGCTGCTGGTGGCGCTCGCGCTGCGCCACGGCGATCGGCTGATCGCCCGCTCGCGCGAGCTGATGCTCGCCAACCTGGGGCTGCTCGATGAGCTGCTGGCGCGACGCGCGGAGCTGTTCGAGTGGATCAGGCCAAACGCCGGACCGATCGGCTTCCCACGGGTGCGCGCCGTTCTCGACGTCGAGCAGTGGTGTGAGCAGATCGCCGAGCGCGCCGGTGTGCTGCTGCTGCCGGGCAGCGTCTACGGTCAGCCGCGGCACCTACGCTTGGGCTTCGGCCGCGCGAACCTCGCCCAGGCGATCGAGCGCCTCGACGGCTATCTCGGCTGAGCGCCCGCGACGGTCCATACGCGGCCCGCGGCGCGCCGCCGGCGGGCGCGTCACAGCACCTTCGACAGGAACGAGCGCGTGCGCTCGTGGCGGGGCGTGGTGAGCACGTCCGCCGGGCTGCCGGACTCGACCACGACGCCCTCGTCCATGAACACGACCGTGTCGGCGACTTCGCGCGCAAAGCCGATCTCGTGCGTGACCACGATCATCGTCATGCCGTCGCGAGCCAGCTGCTTCATCACCTCCAGCACCTCGCCCACGAGCTCCGGGTCGAGCGCCGAGGTGGGCTCGTCGAACAGCATCAGCTTCGGCTCCATCGCCAGCGCCCGCGCGATCGCCACCCGCTGCTGCTGCCCGCCCGAGAGCTGCGCGGGGTAGGCGTCGAGCTTGTCGGCGAGCCCGACGCGGCCGAGCAGCTCGCGTGCGCGCTCGCGTGCGCCCTCGCGGGCAAGCTTCTTGACACGGATCGGAGCGCAGGTGACGTTGTCCAGCGCGGTCATGTGCGGGAACAGGTTGAAGTGCTGGAAGACCATCCCGATCTCGGCGCGCTTGTGTGCGATCTCGGACTCGCGCAGCTCGTGCAGCCGGTCTCCCGACCTGCCGGTAGCCCACCAGCTCGCCATCGACCGACAGGCGCCCCGAGTGGATCTTCTCGAGGTGGTTGATGCAACGCAGGAACGTCGACTTGCCAGAGCCGGACGGTCCGAGCAGGCACATCACCTCACCCGGCTGCACCTCGAGTGTTATCCCCTTCAGTACCTCCAGACGCCCGAAGCGCTTGTGCACGGCCTCGGCGTTGACCATCGGCGACGCTCATGACCACTCGTGCCTCGGTGAGAACAGCCGCGGCGCGCCAGCGTGCGAGCGCGGTGGGCGAGATCCCGCGCGTGGCCCCGCGCGCGTAGTAGCGCTCGAGGTAGAACTGCCCGACGTAAAGGACGCTCGTGCACACGAGTACCAGATGCTGACCGTGATCAGCAGCGGGATCGGTTTGAAGTTGACCGAGTAGATCAGCTGGGCGGCGTAGAGCAGCTCGGTCACGGTGATCACGCTCGCGAGCGAGGTGGTCTTCAGCATCGAGATCGTCTCGTTGCCGGTCGGCGGGATGATCACCCGCATCGCCTGCGGCAGCACGATCCGTCGCAGCGTCTGTACCCGCGTCATGCCCGAGCGACTGCGCCGCGTCGGTCTGCCCCTCGTCGACCGAGATGATCCCGGCCCGGACGATCTCGGCCATGTAGGCGCCCTCGTTCAGACCCGAGCCCGAGGATCGCCTGCGCGGAAGGCCGTGATCAGCGTGTTCGCGTCCGGGTGCACGAACGCGGGCCCGAACGGAATCCCGAGCGAGAGTCTTCGGATACAGCGCGGCGATGTTGTACCAGAACAACAGCTGCACGAGCACCGGCGTGCCGCGGAAGAACCAGATGTACAGCCAGCTCGCGCCGCGAGAGCAGCGGGTTCGGCGACAGCCGCATCACCGCCAGGATCACGCCCAGCACGACCCCGATCGCCATCGCGATCACGGTCAGCTCGATCGTCACCACGAGGCCTTCGAGAATGCGGTGGTCAAACAGGTATTCGCCGACGACGCTCCATTGAAACCCCGGACTGACGACAACCGATCGGACCAGCGCCGCGGCGATCACGAGGACGATCGCCGCGGCGACCCAGCGTCCCGGCCGGCGGACCGGGACGGCCCTTATCTCATCGGGCCGCCCGGTCGGGTCGGTGACCTCGCTCGAGGACACCGCTCGGCCCGCTCAGCTCGTCGCTCCGTTGATCGTCGGCGTCGTGATCGCCCCTTCCGTGAGGCCCCACTTCGTGAGGATCGCGTGATACTCACCATTGCTGATGATCAGCTTCAACGCAGCCAGCAGCGGCGTGGTCATTCCGGTGCTCTTCGGGACGGCGAGGCCGTATGGAGCGAACTCATAGGATTTACCCACGAGCTTGAACGCGCCGCCGGACTGCTTGATCTGGTAGGCGACGACCGGTGAGTCGGCCATTCCGAGTTCCGCGCGACCGCTGGAGACCGCGAGGTTGACCGCGTTCTGCCCGGTGAAGATCAGCACCGTCACGGCCTTCTTGCCCGCTTTGCCGCACTTCTTGCTCTGGGCTTCGGCTTCTTCCTGCTCGACGGTTCCCTTCTCGACGGCGACGCTCTTGCCGCAGAGGTCCGCGACCGTGCTGACGCCGGGGTTGGCCGAGCTCTTCGCGTAGAAGGAGATACCCGCGTTGAAGTAGTCGACGAAGTCGACGGTCTTCTCACGTTCCTTGGTGTCGGTGAACGAGGAGGCGCCGACGTCATACCTGCCGGCCGCGAGCCCGGGGATGATCGTTTCGAAGTTGGAGTTGATCAGATTGGCTTTCAACCCCATGACCGCGCCGAGCGCGTTCATCATGTCGGCGTCCATACCGATGATCGTGTGTCCGTTCGGTGCAATGAACTCGTTGGGAGCGTACTGCGCTTCGGTCGCGACATTCAACGTGCCTTTGGCTTTCATCGCAGCGGGTACCTGCGATGAGACCGTCGGGCTGGCGCCGCTTGTCGTGGTTTTTACGACCGTGACCGACGTCGAGCTTGTGGTGCTGGCGCTGCCGCAGCCCGCGAGCGCGAGCACGGTGAGCGCGGGTACCCAGATACGGGCGACCAGCTTGCTCATCGAATCCTCCCTCAGTCGAGTTGAAGACGACCCCCCACAGGTCAGGGCGGCGAAGTATAGGACGAGCCTATGGGACGGACGCGTCAGCTGGCGGAGGAGCTGAGCGTGCGCCTCGAGGTGCCGCGTTCGAGCAGCAGCTCGACCTCGCGGGCCGGGCCGGGATGGCCGAGCAGGAAGCCCTGCGCCATCTCGCAGCCCATCTGTTCGAGCGTGGTTCGCTGGCTCGCGTCCTCGATCCCCTCGGCGACCACTGACAGCGACAGCGACTGCCCGACGCCGAGGATCGCCGCGAGCAGCTCGCGGCTCTGTGGCCCATCTCCCAGGGCCGAAACGAAGCTCCTGTCGATCTTCAGGATGTCGACGGGCATGCGCTGCAGATGCGACAGCGATGCGTAGCCGGTGCCGAAGTCATCGATCGCGATGCGCACCCCCAGCGCCTTGACTTCTTGCAGACGCTCGCACGCCGCCGGGACGTCGCGGACGAGCGTCGTCTCGGTGATCTCGAGCGTCAGCGACGAGGGCGCGATTCGCGAACGCTCCAATGCGCCCAGCACGTCCTCGGCGAATTCCCGGCCGCCGAGCTGATACGCGGACACATTCACTGAGATGCCGAGGTTCAGGCCGACGGCGTTCCAGACGGCGGCCTGGCGGCAGGCCTCGTCGAGGACCCAGCGGCCGATCGGCACGATCAGCCTGCTCTCCTCGGCCAGCGGGATGAAGCTGGCGGGGGCCACGATGCCACGCTGCGGGTGACGCCAGCGCACGAGCGCCTCGACGCCGACGACGCGCCGGCTCGCGAGCTCGAAGATCGGCTGGTAGTGCAGGAACAGCTGCTGATCGTCGATCGCTGCGCCGAGCTCGGACTGCAGCGCGAGGCGCCCTTCGGCGTCGGCGTGCAGTCCGGCGTCGAACAGCGCGTAGCGGTCCTTGCCGGCGGCCTTCGCCGCGTACAGCGCGAGGTCGGCGTCGCGCAGCAGCTCGTCCGGCGTCGCGTAGCTTCCGCTCGCCACACCGATGCTCGCCGTGACCGAGAACAGCTTGCCGGTGTCGCCCAGCTCGACCGGCTCGCGCAACGTCTGCGTCAGACGATCGGCCAGCGCGACGGCTGTGAGCTCCTCCGGCGTCGCCTCGACGAGCACCACGAACTCGTCGCCTCCGAGTCGTCCGACGGTGTCCTGCTCGCGCACAGTGCGCTGCAGCCTTTCTCCCGCGACCGTGAGCAGTCGGTCACCGGCCGCGTGGCCGAGATTGTCGTTGACGTGCTTGAAGCCGTCGACGTCGATGTACAACGCGCCGGCCACCGTGCCGGGGTTGCGCGCCGCGCGAGCGAGCATCTGCTCGGCGCGGTCGAGCACGAGCGCGCGGTTCGGCAGGCCGGTCAGCGGATCGTGCAGCGCCAGGTGCGAGAGCTCACGCGTCTTCTCGCGCACGAGCGACAGCGCGCGCACGCGGCCGGTCGCGAGCACCAGCAGCAGCAGCCCCAGCAGCACGCTCAGCAGGATGCCGCCGACGAGCAGCATCAGCGCGTGCGAGTTGCGGAAGATGCTGTCGGAGACGCCCGCGGCGAAGCTCTGCACCGTCCAGCCGTTGCCGAGCCGGATCTCGTTGCTCTGCGCTCCGCCTGGGATCGTGCCGCTCGCGAACGTCGCCCGCGATCCGGCCGCCGCGTAGCGGAAGCGCACGGCCAGGTTGGGGCGACCGTCCAGCGCCCGCGCGAGCACCACGCCCGGGACGACCAGCTCGCCGAGCCATCCCATGAACGCGTGCGCTCGTGCCGCGGGCGTGGACGGGGTGGAGCCGCCGCGGTAGATCGGCGTCTGGATCCCGAGCCATACAGAGCCGCCCTTATGGACGGGCGCGTAGTTGGTGAGGCCGGTTGCTCGGGCGTTGATCAGCGTCGGCGCGATCGCGCAGTAGTCCATGCCCGCCGGGATGTAGCTCGCGGCACTGCGGGCGAGTCCCGCGACTGCCAGGCAGTAGTACGGCCGATTGCCCGCCGGCAGGATCTGCACCGGCCCGGATGGTGCGGGCGCGCTCGGCCCGAATGGGAGCACCGGCGTGGAGGACAGGCGCGTCGTGAAGTCCGCGAGCTGCGACTGCGGCACGAGCTCGACGAAGCCGAAGTTGCGCAACTCCGGGTAGCGCTGCATCGCGTGCACCGATTTCGCCCACGTGTCGAAAGCCGCAGGCGATGCGTGGGGGTTCGCGGACACGAACGCGCCTGCGCTGACGATCAGGTCTTCCTCGTGCTGGATTGCGAGCGTCAGCGTCGATGCGACCTCAGCCGAGCTCAGATGAAACGCGAGCCGCGCCTTGTCGGCGCCGGAGCGGGCGATCGCGTGTGCGCCGAGCGCCGACGCGAGCGTCCCTGCGAGCACGCTCGCCACGGCGCCGGCCGCCCAGGCGCCGCGACGTCCGCGAAGTCCGCGAAGTCCGCGAAGCACCATCCTCACGCGCCCCCACGCGCCCTGTGCGCGCCTCGGCGACGGCCCCGGCGCCCACCGTGCGCCCTCGTAAGCCTCGGCCGGTGCGTCGGGGCTTCGGTCGTCGGGCAATGCGCTCTCGCCTTCGTCGGGTTGACTCGAGCGCATGGCGCCCTACAGGACGCATCGGCCGAACGCGGGCATTGCTAAAGGACGACGCCCGCCACGGACACATGGCCGGACTCGAACCGGGGCCTGACCAGAGGTTTGCAAAAGGCCGTCCAGCGGGCTAAGGCAACGGCGCCGCGGTGCCGATGAGGGGCTCGTGATCACGATTGCGCGTTTGCTGTCCCGGCCGGCCGCCCTCGTCTCGGCGCCCGCGCCGAGACGAACCCTCGCCGCCGCATTCGCTGCGAGCGTGCTGCTGGCACTGCTGATCGCGGCGCCGGCGGGAGCGCTCGTCGCTGAAGTCCCGGGAGTCACGGGTCTCAAGGTTGGACTCCAGCCGCGGGTCCCCCTCAAGAAAGGACCCGAAGAAACGGAACCCCAGACGTTTGCGAACGAAAACGGGAACGTGGTCCTGCACGGCGCAGTCGGCGATTACGCGGTTTACTGGGATCCAAAAGATCCGACCGAATTCACACACGAATGGGTCACGAACATCGACGGATTCTTCCGGGCGCTCGGCGAAGCACGTCTCGACACGCCGTTCGGCATGCTCGCGCAGTATCGAGACCGCAGCAACGCGGTGAAGCCATTTGAAGCGTTGTTCAAGGGCTCGTACTCAGACACGGTGAAATTCCCCGTTGGGAAGTGCACCGACCCCAATCACACGATCTGTCTCACAGACGCGCAGCTGCGCGAACAGCTGCAGTCGTTCATCGCCGCCCGTGGTCTCCCCAGGGGCATGGACACCGTCTACTACCTGCTGACGCCTCCCGGCGTCTCGGTGTGTCTCGACGAAGCCGCGACGCGTTGCTCGGACTACACACTCACGACAACGGAAGTAGAAAAAGGCGAACGCAAAAGCGCGAGCTACACAAACAGCTTCTGCAGCTATCACGGCGTCATCAATCCTGATAGCGCGTCCGAGGGAGACGCCAGCACGATCGTATACGCGACGATCCCGTGGACCGGATACACGACGTCCTTCGACTGCCAGGACGGCGGTTGGAACCCCGAAAAGGGCAAAGAGGTACGCGAGGCGCCGGTGGAACTAACCACCAAAGAAGAAGAAGCGCGCGAAGCGAAGCTCGCGGAAGATCCGCCGAAACTCCGCGAAGAAGAAGAAGAAAGGCGCGCGCTCGAAGGGCCGCACATCGAGGAGCCCAACCAAGACGGCAGAAGCGAAAGCGGCAGCTACACCGCGGCGCTGACGGACGTGCTCGTGAACCAGATCTCCGAGGAGGAGATGAACACCGTCACCGATCCGCTCCTGAGCTCCTGGAAGGACGCTAAAGGGAACGAGGCGACCGATATCTGCCGTAACGTCTTCGCCAGCACGGCCGGTGAAGACGAAAGCGGGGGTGAAGTCACCGGCTCGGTGGTGGCGGGGAAGGACACGGGGGCTGGAACCCTGTCAAATGTGAGTCTGGGGGATCACCGCTACTACATCAACAATGTCTTCAGCCGCGCCGAAGATGGATGCTCCGGCGGACTCGGCCTGGCGGCGCGCTTCACGGCGCCCAATCCGGTCAATGCCGGTGAAATAATCGGTGTCGACGGTATGGAGTCGGAGGTCAGCCTGGGCACCACGCTCGCGTTTGGTCCGAGCGGCCCGCCAACGATCACCGATGCGACCTTCAGTTGGAACTTTGGCGATGGCACCCCCGAAGTCGCTGGCTTCGCGCCGGGCGCCCCCACGTGTGAATCTCCATGGCTCAGTCCCTGTGCGGCAAGTGCCCTGCACACATATCAATATGGCGGCACGTACGACATCACGCTCACGATCACCGACGTGGATGGCGACAAAACCAGTGTGACCCATGAAGTCGACGTCAGCGGGCCGCCGCGACCGGGCGCCCCGGCCGGCTCGGGCTCCCCGGGCTCCGCGTCCACGTCCACGTCCACGTCCACCGGTACGCCGGGCGCGGCTGCGGGCGCTGGCCGAGGGCACGCTCCTGTGCCCCCGCCGGTCGCAGCGGCTGCGATCCCCAGGCAGACGCTGCACAGCGCCGTACGCAAAGGCTTGGTTGTCAGCTACTCGGTCAACGAGCAGGTGGCGGGACACTTCGAGGTGCTGCTCAGCAGCGCCACGGCGCATCGACTCGGCATCACCGGCGCACCGGCCGTCGGCCTGCCCGCGAGCTTTCCCGCGGAGGTCGTGATCGCGAAAGCGATCCTGGTCACGACAAAGGGTGGCCACAGCGCGGTGCACATCGCCTTCTCCAAGCGCACCGCCGCGCGCCTCGCGCATGCCCACAAGGTGTCGCTGATGCTGCGCCTGAGCGTGCGCAACGCCGCCGGCGTCGACCCGCTGACGACCTCCGTCGTCAGCAGCGCGACGCTCAGCGCCTGAGCTACTCCGAGGAGTCTTTCTTGCGCTTGGAGCGCGACTTGTCGCGGAAGACGAAGTACCACAGGGCGAACAGGCCCACGTAGCCGAGCGCGATCGACGCCACCGAGAGCACGCCGATGCCGGTGCTGTTCGATGTTTCGGCTTCGCCGCCGAGCGCCAGCGGCAGTGAAACGGCGAGACCGGCGAGCTGTGCGAGCGCCGGCACCACCACTAAAGCCCGGGCCAGTGGCGCACCACGTAGCCTTCGTTGTTCGTCGGCTGCACCTGCCAGCGCGACGCGTAGACGCCGCTGCGCCCCGCCGTGTCGTACAGGATCCCGTCCACGTACATGTAGGTGTGACCGGCGTTCGCGTACACCGTTATGTACTTGCCCGGGCCCGGCGCGCCCCAGCTCTCGAGCAGCCCCGACGTCTCCGGCGCGCTCAGCAGGCCGCCCGCCGCGAGCGCGTAGCTCACCGATCCCGAGCAGTCGTAGGCGTTGTCGACGAACGATGCGTGCCCGCCGCCATATACGTAGGGGAAGTCTGCGATCTCGTTGGCGCCGGCGATCACCTTCTGGATGACTTCCGGGACGTTCGTCGGGATCGGGATCGTGCCGTTGCCGCCGATCGACTCACCCCCGGGGACGGGCGTCAGTCGCAGGTGCTGAGACTGCTGCGCGCTACGTTCGACAGCCTGCATCTGCTTCAGCTCGCTGCGGATTTCCGCGTTCGAAGGCGCCCCTGCGGCGACGATCGCCGCACCGGCCTTCGCGGGGGTGGCAGCGCTCGCGTGCTGGACGGATGCAGGCGCCGGATAGCTGTCCGCTTCCAGCGGGTCGGCGACCTCTTTGGTGACGCCTGCCGCGGTGGCGCCGGCGGGCGTCCTCGCCACGCCGTCGGCGCTCGCAGCCACCGTCTGGTGCGGCTTTGGCGCAGCTGGGGGATCGGGCTTCGTGGCCGCTGGCGAGGTCTTGGAGCCGGAGCCGACGGTCGCTTCGCCGCAGCCGGCGAGCGCGACCGCGACCAGCACGGCGCCGAGCATCGCGATCCCCTTCCGCTTCGAGCGCATCCGCCTAGGCTAGCGAGCCCGTCCGCCGGGAAGTGCCGCTAACCTGAAGTGATGCGCGAGGAAGCAACGGCCGTCGAAATTCGGCCGCACGTTCGCCTGCTGCATGGCATGCGCCGGCCGTCGAACTGGCTGCAGCTCGTTCGCTTCGGACTCGTCGGTGGAATCGGCTTCGTCGTCAACGTCGCCGTGTACACGCTGTTCGTGCACTCCGTGGGCGTCGACTACCGACTCGCGAACATCGCCGCCTGGTTGATAGCGGTGATCAACAACTTCGTGCTCAACCGCCATTGGACGTTCGACGCACGCGACGGCCGGGCGCGCTCGCAGGCGATTCGCTTCCTGCTCGTAAGTCTCGCCGCCGAGGCGTTCAGCCTCGCGCTGCTGACGCTGTTTGTCGAGGTCGCCGGCGTGGCAAAGGTACCCGCGCAGGCGCTCGCGGTCGCCGGCTCGATGCCGCTGAACTTCCTCGGAAACAAGCTCTGGAGCTTCCGCTGACAGGCTCGAGCTGCTCCCCCGTTGAGCCCCTGTAGACGCCGCGCTGCGGCTGGCCGGCGGACCAGCGGCTACCTATACTCTGACTTCCCCCCTCTCGGAGGACCTTTGTGCAGGAGATGGTGATTTACGGCGTCAGCTTCGACATGGTTGGCAAGCAGCCGATCGTGCTCTTGAAGACCGTCGATGGCAACAAGTTCCTGCCGATCTGGATCGGGCATCCCGAGGCCGCGTCGATCCTCATGAAGCTGCAGGGGGCTGGCACGCCGCGGCCGATGACGCACGACCTGCTGTGCGACATCCTCGGAGAGCTCGACGTCAAATGCACGCAGGTGTCGGTCACCGAGCTGCGCGAGAACACGTTCTTCGCCTCGATCACGCTCAACGTCGGCGGCCGCGAGCTGGAGATCGACTCGCGCCCGAGCGACGCGATCGCGCTCGCCGTCCGCTCCGGCGCCCCGATCTTCGCCGCCGAGGAGGTCATCTCCGAGTCGGCGATCGAGTTCGAGCACGACGTCGAGGAGTCCGAGGACGTGGTCGAGAAGTTCAAGGAGTTCCTCGACCAGGTCTCGTCCGGAGGACTTCGCCGCCGGCGACAGCTGACCGCTGACACGGCGCATCTCGGCGTTCTCGCTCAGCGTGTGAACGCGCTCGACAGGATCCGCTCGACCAGTTCGTCGAAGCCGATGCCGGCGGCGTCGGCGGCGAGCGGGAGCAGGCTCGTTTCGGTCAGGCCGGGGCCGACGTTGGTCTCGAGCACCGACAGCTCCCCGCTTTCGGCGTCGAGCATCAGATCGACCCGCGCGACGCCGTGGCAGCCGAGCAGCGTATACGTCTGGAGTGCCAGCTCCGCGCTCGCTCGCTGGTGTCCTCGGGCAGCTCTGCCGGGCAGACGAACGTGGTCATGCCGATCTCGTAACGCGACTCGTAGTTGTAGAACTCCTCCTCGCGCGGGATCGCCTCGACCACGGGCAGCGCGATCGGCGCGCCGTGCTCGCCGTCGGCGTCGAGCACCGAGACCGCCAGGTCGCGACCCTTGACGTATCGCTCGATCACGACCTTGCGGTCGTAGGAGAGCGCCCCCACGATCGCCGCGGGCAGCTCGTCGCTCGAGCGCGCGAACTTCACTCCCAGCGCCGAGCCCTGGCTCGCCGGCTTGACGACCAGCGGGAATCCGAGGGTCCGCTCGATGTCGCCGAGCGCCGCACCCACCCCCAGCTCTTTGATGGCGCTCTCCTTGATCGCGGTGAACTGCGGAGTGGGAATGCCCGCCTCGCGCATCAGGTACTTCGCCAGCGCCTTGTCGGTGCAGCGCATGCACGCCGCCGGTCCCGAGCCCGTGTACGGGACGCCGACGAGCTCCAACAGCCCCTGCACGGTCCCGTCCTCGCCGTCGCGCCCGTGCAGCGCGACGAACGCCGCGTCTGGCCGGCAGTCGTGCACCTGCGTGACGAGCTCCGGTCCGGCGTCGATCGCGATCACCTCGTGTCCCAGGCGGCTCAGCGCCTCCTGCACCCGCGCGCCGGAGCGCAGCGACACCGTCGCGCTCCAGAGAGCCCCCGCCCTTGAGCACCGCCACCTTGCGAGCGGCGCTCATCGATCCCTTCGCCGGCGTGCAGAACGGGAGGACTCAGCGTCGCGGCGGGGCAGCGCGACGACGTCGGCCAGCGGCGTCCCGTCCTCGACCGGCAGCTGCGGCTGCGTCGGCTCCAGAACGCTCGGGCGGGGATCCGGTCAACGTTCCCAGCAGGCCCGTGTCGCCGCTCATGATCTTGCCGATCCGCCGGATTCCCTCGCGGATGTCCTCGTCGGGCACGCCCGCGAAGTTCAAGCGCATCGAGGAGGCTCCACGGCGTCCGTCCATGTAGGCGGCGCGGCCCGGCACGAACGCCACGCCCTCGCTGCGCGCGCAGCAGGTCGGTCGTGTCGACGCCTCCGTCGAGCGTCGCCCAGATGAACAGCCCGCCCTGCGGCCGCGTCCAGCTGGCCCTCCCGCCGAAGTGCTCCTCGAGGGCCTCGAGCATCACGTCGCGCCTGCGCCTATACAGCTGCTTCAGGCGCTCCACGTACTCGATCCACGCTGGGCCAGTCGCCTTCGGCTCCCGCTCCGCGAAGTACGCCGCCACGAACAGCTGCGTCACCGGCGAGGAGCAGAGGTCGGCGCCCTGTTTGCCGAGGTTCAGCTTCTCCAGCACCGGCCGCGGCGCCACCGCCCAGCCCAGGCGCAGCCCCGGCGAGAGGATCTTCGAGAACGTGCCCAGGTAGATGACGAGGTCCGACGCGCCGCCACGGCCGACGGCCTCCGCGTCGAGCGAGTACAGCGTCGGCAGCGGCTCGCCCTCGTAGCGCAGCAGGCCGTAGGGGTTGTCCTCGAGCACCAACAGCTCGCGCTCGCGCGCCACCTCGACCAGTCGCCGGCGGCGCGCCAGCGACATCGTCACGCCGCCCGGGTTCTGGAAGTTGGGGATCGTGTAGATGAACTTCGGCCGGCGACCCTCGGCCTGCGAGGCGGTCGAGCGTGCTCTCGAGCGCGTCGATCGGCATTCCGTCGCGCGTCCATCTCGATCTGCTCCACCTCCGCCTGGTAGGCGCTGAACGTCGGCACCGCCCCCGGGTAGGTCGGCGCCTCGGCGACGATCACGTCGCCGGGATCGATCAGCGTCTTGCACACCAGGTCGATCACCTGCTGGCCGCCGGTCGTCACGATCACGTCGGCGGGGTCGACGCGCGTGCCCTCCTCGCGCCATCACCTCGACGATGCACTCCGACCGTCGCCGCCATCCCCTCGGTGGGGCCGTACTGCAGCGCGCGCGCGGTCGACTCGGCGGCCACCTGCGCCATCAGCTTCGCGTACAGCTCGGGCGCGAACGTGGTCGTGTCCGGCAGGCCGCCGGCCAGCGAGATCACGTCCGGGCGCTCGGTCAGCGCCATCATCTCGCGCATCGCCGAGCTCTTCATGCCGCGCGTGCGCGCCGCGAACAGCCCCTCGTAGCGTGCGAGCTCGTGCGCCGCCGGACGGGCCCGTCGCCCGTCGCCTCCTCCGCTGGTCGATCGCTCCATGTGCGTGTAGCCTCGATTCGCCGCCGCGCTGCCCGGTCCTGCGCTGCGACCGTCTGGCCGCCGGACGGGTCGTCTATCGTCCTGGCCGATCGCAGATCGGCCGCACCGCACGGTAGCGCACCTCCGCACGCACGTCACGCATGAACGGCATCTTCTTCTACATCGGTCTCGGCGCTCGGCCTGGCGGCCGCCTGCGGGCTGCGCCCGTTCCTGCCGCTGCTGCTCGCCGGCGCGCTCGCCTCCGCGCGGCGCGCTCGGCGTCAGCTTCGCGCACGGCCCTTCCACTTCCTGCAGGCGAGCTGGTGGCTGCTCGTCGTGGCCGTCGCGCTCGTGCTCGCCTACGCGCTGCAGATCCTGCTGCGGCTCGCGCCGATCGTCGATCCCGAGCGACGCGCGCGCAGCGCAGCCGACCCGCTCGCCGCGTCGCTCGCCGGGCTCGGGCATCGGCGCCGGCGCGCTGCTGTTCGCCGGCACGCTCGCCGCGCACGGCGACGCCTGGTGGCCGGGCCTGCTCGGCGGCATCCTCGTCGGCGGGTCTCGCCCAGCGCGCGTCCTGGCCGGTGATCGCTCCGCGCGCGCGCGCGCCTGACCGACCGCGCCGCGCGCGAGGCGCTGACCGTCTACCTCGACGCCGCGTCGCTGCGTGCTCGCGGCGCTCGTCGCGCTGCTGCATCCGCTCGGCTACGTGGCGCTCGCGCTGCTCGCGTGGTTCGCCTGGCGCGGCGCGCGCGCGCGGCGAGAGAAGTACGCCGGGCTGCGCATCCTGCGCCGCTGATGCGCGTCCGTGAGCTCGACGCCGCCCAAGCTCGTCCTGTGCGTGATCGACGCGATGGCGCCCGCGATGCTCGAGCGCGCGATCGCCGCGGGCGCGGCGCCGGTGCTCGAGCGGCTGATGCGAGCGCGGGCGCTACGTGCCCGACTGCGTCGCCGCGTTTCCCTCGGTGACGCCGGTGTGCGCCGCCTCGATCGTCACCGGCGTCGGCCAGGACGCGCACCACATCCCCGGCATGAACTGGTTTCACCGCGAGGAGCACCGCTACGTCGAGTACGGCTCGAGCTTCCGCGCGGCGCAGCGCTTCGGCATCGCGCGCCAGCTGACCGACACGGTCTACAACATGAACCGCGCGCACCTGTCGCCGCGAGACGCCGACGGTGTTCGAGACGCTCGACGACGCCGACGTGCGCACCGCCGGCACCACCTACCTGATGTACCGCGGCCGCCATCGCCACGAGCCCCAGCGCGACACCGCGCTGACGCGCGTCGCCTCGGCGCTGCATGCGCCACCCGGTGATGGGTCCGCGCGAGCTCTTCTACGCCGACATCTTCGCCTCGCGGCGCACCGGCTGCCGCTCGGCCCTGGGGATGCCCGGCGTGCGCGACCGGCACTCCGGCTGCGTGTCCGCCTACCTGGTCGAGCACGACCTGTTCGACTTCCTGCTGCTGTCGCTGCCCGACAACGACTGGTACTCGCACAAGCACGGGCCCGAGGCGCAGATCCACTCGATCGCGCCAGGCCGACCTGCAGCTCGCGCGCGTGATCGAACGCCGCCGGCGGCGTCGAGGAGTTCCTCGCCGAGCACGCGGTGATCGTGATGGCCGACCACTCGCAGGCGCCCGTCACCGACACGATCGCGCTGCAGGACGAGCTCGCCGAGCTGGGGGTGCTCGGCCCGGTCGCGCTCCTCCGATGGCGGCGGATCGCGCTGCGAGGCGAGCCGCGCATCGCCGTCTGCCCGTCGCAGCGCGCCGCGATGGTCTACGCGCTGCACGAGGCCGAGCGCGACGCGATGCGCGCGTCGGTCGTGGCGCGCGCGCTCGCGATCGACGGCGTCGACCTCGTGCATGTGGCTCGAGCGCGACGCCCACGACGCGCCCCGCGAGGGCGTCATCGCGAGCCCGCGCCACGGCGAGCTGCGCTTCTGCCCCGGGCGGACGCACGTCGCGCGATCCGCGCGGGGCGCGCTGGAGCGTCGACGGCGCGCTCGACCGTGATCGATGCGCAGCCGTGCGACGACGGGCGTCTGCTCACGCCCGTCCTACCCGGACGCGCTCGCCCGCGTGTGGTCGGCGCTCACCTGCCCCACCTCCGGCGAGGTGCTGCTGTCCGCCGCCCCCGGCTACGAGTTCATCGACTGGGGTCGCCAGGCGCACGTCGGCGGCGGCAGCCACGGCTCGCTGCACGCGTCGGACTCGCTCGGTGCGCTCGTGCTCTGCGGCGTCGAGCTGCCCGCAGCCCGAGCCCGCGCAGTGGGCGATCCGCGACGTCGCGCCGCTCGTGCTGCGTCACTTCGGCCTCGATCGCGCGCGGCCGGAGTCGCTCGTGTACGCGCCGCGCGCCGTCGTATGGCCGTCGCAGTACCGTGCGCTCGGGTAGTGCGGCCGTGTCGCCGACGCCGTCACTCTCGCCCGATGCGTCGCACCGCTTGCGGCACCGCGGCAGCCGCATCGCCCTGTTCGCGGCGATCCCCGCCGCCGCAGCGCCGGTACGCCGCGCGAGCCGGCCGCTGACCGGCCCAGCCGCGAGCTCGCAGCCGGCCGCTCCCGCGCGGGCAGCACGCGCACGTCGACGCTCGCGGCACCACCAACTCGGAAACGCCGGTGCCGGTGGCGGCCTCGAACGTGCCCCCGGCCGGGCGCAGGCTGTCCGCCGAACAGGTCCTCGCGATCGCCGGCCGCCTGCCCGAAGATGCGCGCGCGTGCGCGCGCGCAATACCGCGGCTCCTTCGGCGGCGCCTACCTGAAGGGCCCGCTTCCGCTGGCAGGTCAGCTACTTCTCGCGCAGCGGCAAGAAGGAGATCGGCCAGGTCATCATCGCCGACGTCTCCGGGCGCGTGCTCGAACAGTGGACCGGCTTCCAGGTCGCGTGGACGATGGCGCGCGGCTACCCCGGCGCGTTCGGCAGGCACGTCAACGCGCTGTACGTCTGGCTGCCGCTGTGCGTGCTGTTCGTGCTCCCGTTCGTCGACTTCCGCCGCCCGTTCTCGCTGCTGCACCTCGACCTGCTCGTGCTGCTGTCGTTCTCGGTCTCGCTCGCGTTCTTCAACCACGCCCACATCTACGCGTCGGTACCGCTGGCCTACCCGCCGCTGCTGTATCTGCTCGCGCGCATGCTCGCGCTGCTGCGCCGCTCGCGGGGGCGCGCGGGACGCTCGCCACACGGGCGCCACCACAGCTGCGGCTGCTCGTCCCGGCTCGCTGGCTGGCGCTCGGCGTCGTCTTCCTGATCGGCTTTCGCATCGCCCTGAACGTCACCGACTCGAACGTCATCGACGTCGGCTACGCGGGCGTGATCGGCGCGCAGCGGATCACCGCCGGCAAGCCGCTGTACGGCGACTTTCCCTCCGACAACGAACACGGCGACACCTACGGACCGGTCAACTACGAGGCCTACGTCCCGTTCGAGCAGATCTTCGGCTGGAGCGGCAAGTGGGACGACCTGCCCGCCGCGCACGCCGCGGCGATCTTCTTCGACCTGCTCGCCGTCGCGCTGCTGTTCCTGCTCGGCCGGCGCATGCGCGGACCGACGCTCGGCGTCGTGCTCGCCTACGCGTGGGTCTCCTACCCGTTCACGCTGTTCGCGCTCGAGAGCAACTCCAACGACAGCGCTCGTCGCCGTGCTCGTGCTCGCCGCGGTGCTGGCGGCGAGCTATCGCTCGCAGCTCGCGATCGCCCGCCGCGGCGTGCTCGCCGGCGCTCGCGGGCCTGACCAAGTTCGCGCCGCTCGCGCTCGCGCCGCTGTTCGCAACGCACGGGCTGCGCTGAGACCCCGCGCGAGCGAGCGCGTGCGCGCGCTGGCGCTGTTCGCGCTCGCGTTCGTCGCCACCGTCGCGCTCGTCTCGCTCCCGGTGCTCGCCCACGACTCGCTGCACACGATCTACGAGCGCACGATCGCCTACCAGTCCAATCGCGACTCGCCGTTCTCGGTGTGGGGCCTGTACGGCGGGCACGGGGCCGCAGCATGCCGTCGAGGTCGCCGCCATCGTGCTCGCAGTGCTGCTCGCGGTCCTGCCGCGCCGCCCCGACCTCGTCGGCCTCGCGGCGGCGTGCGCGGCCGTGATCATCGCCGAGCAGCTCGGCATCGAACACTGGTTCTACCTGTACATCCCGTGGTTCTTCCCGCTCGTGATGCGTCGCGCTGCTGGGACGTCTCAGCGATCCTGCGGGCCGCGCAGCCGGTCGCGCCATCAGCACCTGCTCGATCGAGTCTGCGCGCAGCGGCTGTGAGCAGCTGATCAGCACGCCCATCAGCCACGGGTCCTCCTCGGAGGTCTCGAAGCGCACCGGCATCTGCGTCAGCAGCGACTCGATCGCCTGCTCGCGCTTGACGCCGATCACGCCGCCGCGCGGACCGGTCATGCCGACGTCGGTGATGTACGCGGTGCCGCCCGGCAGCACGCGCGCGTCGGCGGTCGGCACGTGCGTGTGCGTGCCCACGACCGCGGTCACGCGACCGTCCAGATGCCAGCCCATCGCGACCTTCTCCGAGGTCGCCTCGGCGTGCATGTCAACGAGGATGTGGTCCACCTCGCCCAGTTCGCCGAGCGCCACCTCGATCTCGGTGAACGCCGAGCGCCCGGCGCGCAGATAGAGGTTGCCGCTCATGTTCACCACGCCGAGGCGGACGCCCTCGTGCTCGACCACGCAAGCCCCCCGGCCCGGCTGGCTGCGCAGGAAGTTCGCCGGCCGCACGATCGCGCTCGTGGCTCTCCAGATACGGGTAGATCTCGCGGCGGTGATAGGTGTGGTTGCCGAGCGTGATCGCGTCGACGCCGGCCGCGAACATCTGATCGGCGATCTTCGGCGTGATCCCCAGGCCGCCGGCCGCGTTCTCGCCGTTGACGACCACGAATGTCGGCAGCATGGCGCTCGCGCAGGATCGGCAGGCAGTCGAGCAGCGTGCTGCGCCCGAGGCCGCCGACGACGTCGCCGACGAACAGGATGCGTGCGCCGCCCGCGCCCGCGGCCGCCGCCTCGGGCTCAGCCATACTCTGGCGATGGCGGGAGGCAGGTGACAGGCGTCTCGGGGAAAGCCCCTGCGAGTGCCGGCGAACGGGTCGAGCCGCCCGCCGAGCACGAGCCGGCGCCGCCGGCGCCGACGCGCCGGCCGAGCCGCTGCGCGTGGTCGTGCCGCGCTGGGTGCAGCTCGTGCTGCTCCCGCTCGCGCTGCTCGCGCTGTGGGCGCTGGCGAAAGCCGCGGGCAAAGTGCTGGTCATCTTCATCGTCGCCGCGCTGATCGCGCTGATCCTCAATCCGGCCGTCGCCTTCGTGCACCGCGCGCGCGTTCCCCGCGGGCTCGCGGTGCTCGCCGTATACCTCGCATTCTTCCTGGCGCTGATCGGCATCGGCTTCCTGCTCGCCAACCCTATCTCCAATCAGGTGCAGACGTTCACCCGCAACCTCCCGCACATCGTCAACGAAGCCAACAAAACGATCGCCACCCTGCAGACCGAACTCGACCATCACGGCATCCACTGAAACTCGTCAAACAGGGCAAAACCGCGCTGCAGAGCATCGAGGGCAAAGTCGCCAAGGAGCGCGAGCAAACTGGCGTCGTTCGGCGGCGCGCTCGCTGACCGAAGCCGCCAGCGCGATCTTCGACCTCGTGCTGGTGTTCGTGCTTTCCGTCTACATGCTCGTCTACGGTCGGCAGATCGGCACGCTGGTGCGGCGGGTGATGCCCGACGGCGACGGCTCCAAGGCGGACGACTACCCGCATGCTGGTGCAGCGCGCCGTCTCCCGCTACGTCGGCGGCCAGCTGCTGTTCAGCACCGTCATGGGTGCCTCCGCCGGCATCGCGCTGTACATATTCGGCGTGCTCGGCATCTTCCCCGACGGGCGCACCTACGCGGTCGCCTTCGGCGTGTTCTACGGCGTGATGGAGCTCGTGCCCTACGTCGGCCCGATCCTCGGCGCGATACCGCCGGTGCTCGTCGCGCTGTTCACCAAACCGATCACGGCCGTGTGGGTGGTGCTGCTGTTCATCGGCCTGCAGCAGCTCGAGGGCCACGTCGTCGCGCCGCAGATCTTCGGGCACACGCTGCGGATCAACCCGCTGCTGGTGATCCTCGCGCTGCTGCTGGGGCTGCAGTTCGACGGCATCGTCGGCGCGCTCCTGGCGCTGCCGATCCTCGCCGTCCTGCGCGAGACCGCCGTCTATCTCAGCCGCCACCTGACGCTCGAAACCTGGGATCGCAGCCGAAGCCCGCTGCTGTGAGCGCCGTCCTCAGCGTGACCGGGCTCGCCAAGCGCTACGGCGAGCTCGAGGCGCTGCGCGATGTCAGCTTCGAAGCGCGCGCCGGCGAGCTGGTGGCGAGTCATCGGCCCGAACGGCGCCGGCAAGACGACGCTGCTGTCGATCGTCGCCGGGATCCAGACGCGCGAGCGCCGGCCGCGTCACCCAGGGCGAAGCCGCAGCGGCCTGGCGGATCGGGTGGGCGCCGCAGGATCCCGCGCTCTACACCAAGCTCTCCGTGATCGAGAACCTGCGAGCTGTTCGCGCGCCTGGAGCGGCTCGTCGACCCGCGCGCAGCGGTCGCGCGGATGCTCGAGCAGACAGGGCTCGCGGAGCGCGCGCGTGAGCCCGTCGGACGGCTCTCCGGCGGTAACCGCCAGCGGGTCAACGTCGCGCTCGGTCTGATCGGCGACCCGCCCGTGCTCGCCCTCGACGAGCCGTCCGCCGCACTCGACCCAGGCCAGCGCGAGCGCCTGTGGGAGTTCCTCACGCGGCGCGTCGTGCAGGGCACCACCGTGCTGTTCTCGACCCACAACGTCAGCGAGGTGCAGCGCTACGCCGGGCGCGTGCTCGTCCTCGCCGACGGACGACTGCTGTTCGACGGACCGCCCGCGACGCTGCTCGAGCGCAGCGGCGAGCCGGCCGGCGGCGACCTCGAGCGCGCACTCGTGCGCTTCCTCGGTGCGCCCACTACGGCGTACCCAGAGGGCACGCCGTGAGCTCGCTGCTGCGCAAGGATCTGCTGATCCTGCGCCGCTCGCGGCTGCTGCTCGCGCTGCTGGTCGTCTATCCCGTCGCGATCGCGCTGCTGATCGGCTTCGCGATCTCGCGCAGCCCCTCGCGTCCGCGCGTGGCGATCGTCGATCAGACCCCGCCCGGGGAGACGCTGCAGGTCGGCGAGGAGCGCGTACCGGTCAGCCGATACACCCAGCAGCTCTTCAACCAGGTCGAGGCCGTGCGCGTGCCGACACGCGCGCAGGCCGTCGCGAAGGTGCAGTCCGGCGACGTGCTCGCCGCCGTCGTGATCCCTCCCGACATCGCCGCGCGGCTCGCGTCCGACGTCGAGCCGGCCCAGCTCGAAATCCTCTACAACGGCGATGCGCTCGAGCAGTCACTCGTCCAATCGACGCTCAACGCAGCGATCGCCCAGGCGAATCTCGCCTTCTCCGAACAGATCCAGAAGGCTGCGGGGGTCGCGATCGGCGCCCTGCTCACGGGCGGCAATCTCGGGAGCATCGGCGCTCCCGAAAACCTCATCGGCCTCAGCCGGATTCCCTCGACGCTCGGCGGGATCATCGCGCGCCAGCCGCCCGGCCACGTCCGCGCGCAGCTGGAACGCGTCGACGCGTTCGCCGGGTTCGCCGCCGAGAACCTGACGCTCGCCAAGCGCGTGCTGTCGACCATCAGCCAGCCGATCCGCGTCAAGAGCACGCTCCTGCACGGCCGCCGCACGCCGCTCAACGCATTCGCCGTGGTCGTCGCGGTCAGCGTTTCGCTGATGTTCGTGTGCGTGCTGCTCGCCGCCGGCAGCGTCGCGCTCGAGCGCGAAGAGCACACGCTGGCGCGCCTGATCCGCAGGCCACCCGGCGCGAGCCGCTCGCTGATCTCGCGCGAGGCGCTGCTCGCCGAGAAGACGCTGCTGGCCGCGGGCTGCGCCTTCGTGATCGCCTTGGCGATGCTCGCCGGTATCGGCGCGTTCGTCGCGCTCGACTGGAGTCGCGTCGGACTGTGGCTCGCCGCGCTCGCCTTCGGCGCGCTCGCATTCGCCGCGCTCGGTGTGGCGATCGGCGCGCTCGCGCGCGAGGTCCGCGCCGCCTCGCTGCTCGCCTTCGCGCTGTCGCTGCCGCTGGCGTTCCTCGCGCTCGTGCCCGCCGGCTCGGTCTCTGCGGGCTTCTACGACGCGATCGCCGCGATCTCGTTCGTGTTTCCGTTCAAGGCCGCGCTGCAGGCGCTGGACGCCGCCGTCAACGGCGCGTCACCCGCGATTGGCCTCACGCTCGTGCACCTCGCTGTGCTCACCGTCGCCTTCGCAGCGCTCGCGCGACTCGGCCTGCGACATGTCGAGTAGTCCCCCCGCGCACGCCGCGCGAGCGCCGCAGGCGCTCCATAAATTATTTCCTGCGGGGTATCCTCGAAGACGATGGCCTTTCCACAGACGCGTATGCGCAGGCTGCGCGCGACAGCGGGGCTGCGCGGGCTTGGTGCGCGAGACCGACGCTGCGAGCCGACCAGCTGGTGCTGCCGCTGTTCGTCTCGGAGTCCGCCTCAGGGCGTGAGCCGATCGCCACGATGCCCGGCGTCGATCGTCTGTCGCTGTCGCAGCTGGTCGTCGAGGCGCAGGACGCGGTCGCGCTGGGGATCCCCGCGGTGATGCTGTTCGGACTGCCCGCCGAGAAGGACGAGCACGGCTCCGGCGCGTGGGATCGCGGACGGGATCGTGCAGCTCGCCACGCGGGCGCTCAAGCAGGCGCTTCCTGAGCTGCTGGTGATCACCGACGTGTGTCTCTGCGAGTACACCTCCCACGGGCACTGCGGCGTGTTGCGCGAGGACAGCTCGGTGGACAACGACGCTTCGCTCGAGCTGCTGGCGCAGACCGCCGTCAGCCACGCGCGCGCCGGCGCCGACATCGTCGCGCCGTCGGACATGATGGACGGCCGCGTCGGCGCGATCCGCGAGGAGCTCGACGGCGACGGCTTCGCCGACACCCCGATCCTCGCCTACTCGGCCAAGTTCGCCTCGGCCTTCTACGGGCCGTTCCGCGAGGCCGCCGACTCGGCGCCCGCCTTCGGCGACCGGCGCGGCTATCAGCTGGACCCCGCCAACGGACGCGAGGCCGTGCGCGAGGCGCTGCTCGACGTCGCAGGAGGGCGCCGACATGGTCATGGTCAAGCCCGCGCTCGCCTACGGCGACCTGATCCGCGCGGTCAAGCGCGCCACCCGCCTGCCGGTAGCCGCCTACAACGTCAGCGGCGAGTATGCGATGGTCAAGGCGGCGGCCGCCGCGGGCTACCTCGACGAGCGCGCCACCGTGCTCGAGATCCTCACCTCGCTGCGCCGCGCCGGCGCCGACACGATCATCACCTACCACGCAAAGGACGCCGCCCGATGGCTGGCAGCAGCTGACGAGCCGACGCGCGCGCGAGCGCTGCCAAGATCCGCAGTCGCAAGGACGGTGCCGCGATCGCGCTCGACGAGCTCGACCGGCGGCTGCTCAACCTGATGCAGGGCAGCTTCCCGATCGCGCCGCGCCCCTATCGGCACGTCGCCGAGCAGCGCCGGCGTCCCCGAGCTCGAGGTCATGCAGCGCGTGCAGCGCCTGCTCGACAAGCGCATCATCCGCCAGGTCACGCCGATCTTCGACACGCGCGCGCTCGGCTACTCCTCGATGCTCGTCGCCGCCAAGGTCGATCCCGAGCACCCGCACCGCGCTGCGCAGATGATCAACCAGCATCCCGGCGTCTCGCACAACTACCTGCGCAACCACGAGTTCAACCTGTGGTTCACGATCGCCACCGAGCCGGACTCCAAGCTCGGCCTCGAGGGCACGCTCGAAGTGCTTGCACGCGAGGCCGGCGCCGAGTCCGTGCGCCAGCTGCCGACGCTGCGGCTGTTCAAGATCCGCATGGACCTGGAGATGGAGGGCGGCACCGACGCGCTCTCCAGCGCCGCCGAGGTCAAGGAGCCGATCGAGCTCGAGCCGCAGCCCTACGACGAGCTCGACATCGCCGTCATCCGCGCGCTCCAGGGCGACATGCCGGTGATCGAGGAGCCGTATGCGCCCGCCGCGGGAGAGCTCGGGGTGACCCAGGAGCGGCTGCTCGACCACCTTGCCCGTATGCAGGAGCGCGGCATCCTGCGCCGTGTCGCCGCGATCCTCTATCACCGCCGCGCCGGCTTCTCCGCCAACGGCATGGGCGTGTGGAAGGTCCCCGACGAGCAGATCTTCGAGATCGGCTGCCGCATGGCCGCCGTTCGCGGCGTCTCTCACTGCTACCAGCGCCCGACCTACGAGGACTGGCCCTACTCCGTCTTCACCATGGCCCACGGGCGCTCCAAGGAGGAGTGCGACGCCGTCCTCGATTCGATCGCCGAGAGCACCGGCATCCATGAGCGCGCCACGCTCTACTCCTCCACCGAGTTCAAGAAGATCCGGCTGCTGTATTTCACCGACGAGTTCAAGGACTGGGAGCGCGCGCACGCCGGCGCCTGAGCCGCGTCGGGCGTCGGGCCGCTGGGGTTGAGTGTGTACGCGTTGTCCCCATTTCCGCTTTTGGTGCGCGATCGTATTTACGCGATGGGCGCGAGACCGAGTTGACCGCGTCGCTCAAGGACACCCGCTCTACGGAGCTCTACCGCCGCGCGCTCGAGGTCATCCCCGGCGCCGTCAACTCGCCGGTGCGCGCGATGCGCTCGATCGGGCGCGACCCGATCTTCATCGCGCGCGGCGAGGGCGCCGAACTGATCGACGTCGACGCCAACCGCTTCGTCGACTACGTCTGCTCGTGGGGCCCCTTGATCCACGGGCATGCGCATCCGCAGATCGTGGCGGCGATCGCCGAGGCGGCCGCCCGCGGGACGAGCTTCGGCGCGCCGACGCCCGGCGAGGTCGAGCTCGCGAGCGAGGTCGCGCGCAGGATCGACAGCGTGGAGCTGCTGCGCATGACCTCCTCCGGCACGGAGGCCGCCATGACCGCGATCCGACTGGCGCGCGCCGCCACCGGGCGCGAGCCGATCCTCAAGTTTGCAGGCGCCTACCACGGGCACGCCGACGGTCTGCTCGCACAGGCAGGCTCAGGCCTGGCGACACAAGGGCTGCCCGCGAGCCCCGGCGTGCCGGCGAGCGCCGCCGCGGCGACGATCGTGGTGCCGTGGAACGACAGCGACGCGCTCGTCGCTGCCACCGAGCGCCATCAGCTCGCCGCGATCATCGCCGAGCCGCTGCCGGCGAACATGGGCGTGGTCGCGCCCGACATCGGCTTCCTCGCGCTGCTGCGCGAGCGCGCGGACGCGACCGGGGCGCTGCTCGTGCTCGACGAGGTCATCAGCGGCTTCCGCGTCGCGCGCGGCGGCGCGCAGGAGCTGCTCGGCCTGAACGGCGATCTCGTGGTCCTCGGCAAGATCATCGGCGGCGGCCTGCCAGCGGCGGCCGTCGGCGGGCGTGGCGAGCTGATGCGGATGCTCGCCCCCAGCGGCGAGGTCTACCAGGCGGGGACGCTGTCGGGCAACCCGGTCGCGGTCGCCGCCGGCCTCGCCACGCTCGAGCTGCTCGACGAACCCGCCTACCTGCGCCTGGCCGCGATCACCGAGCGTCTCGCCGATGGTCTGCGCGAGGCAGCCGCGGATAGGAGTCCCTATCCAGTCCAGGTGGCAACCGTGCCGGGTCTGATAACGGTGTTCTTCAGCGAGGAGCCGGTGGCGTCGTTCGCCGATGCGCAGAACTGCGACCTCGACGCGTACGCCGCGTGGTGCCGGGAGCTGCTCGCGCGCGGCGTGTACCCGCCCGCATCCCAGTTCGAGGCGTGGTTTCCATCGCTCGCCCACACCCAGGCGCAGATCGAGCGCACCGTCGAGGCCGCCGCCGCTGCCTTCGCGTGCCTGGCGCAGCAGCCGGCAGGCCGACGATGAGCGCGACCGGCGACGCGGCGACTGGGAGCGCGCTGGAGTCGCTGCGCGAGCTGCTGCGCAGCGAAGGCGGGTTGATCGCGGCGCTCGTCGAGCCTGGCGGCGTCGACGGTGTCGGTGGACCCTCGAGCCCGGCGAGCATCGCCGCCCAGGGACCGCGCGCCGCCGGCAGTCGTGGCGAGTACCAGCTGCTGGTCGAGGCGATCTACGAGGGATACCTGCTGCACTACGGCACGCCACGCGTGGTGCATGTGGTAGAGGCCGACGTGCGGCTGCTAGCCGGCGACTGTCTCTACGCGATCGGGCTTGCGCGCCTGGTCGCGCTCGGCGACACCGCAGCCGTGGCCGAGCTCGCCGACACGATCACGCTGAGCGCGCTTGCCCAGGGCGCCGGGCGCTATCAGCTGGCCGACGCCGTGTGGGCGGCCGGGGCGCACGCAGTTGGCTGGGGCCCCAGTGAGGAGCACGCGCGCGCAAAGGAGTTGGTGCTCGCCGGGGCGCCGGACGCGATCGAGGCGATGCGCACAAGTTCGGCCGGGGCCGCCGCGTCGTCCTGAATCCCGCGTCGGTATTCTTTCCGGCCCGTGGCCAACAAGCGCGCAAAGCAGAAGTCCAAGTACACGCTCGACCGAGGCATACCGGGGGCGTTCGAGGGCGAGACGGTCACGCGCCGCAGGTTCATGACCGTTACGGCCAACGGGGCCGGCGCGGTCGCCACCGCGGCCTTCGTGCTGCCGGCGCTCGGCTTCGCGATCGGGCCGATCTTCAAGCGCAACGGCCTGAGCTGGCAGCCAATCGGCACGACGGACCAGTTCACCGAAACGAACTACATCCCGGTGATCATCACGCTCCAACCCGAAATCGGCGATGCCGGCAAGTCCACCGCCTACGTACGCAAGAAAGACCCCGCGATCGACACCGATCCCGCCGACCGCGACAGCCCCTACATCGCGATCTCCGACCGCTGCGTGCACCTCGGCTGCCCGGTGCGTTGGGTGCCGGCCTCCGAGCGCTTCCTGTGTCCGTGTCATGGCGGCGTGTACGACCTGCTCGGCCGCCGCGTGTCGGGCCCGCCGCCGCGCCCGCTGGACCGCTTCTACACGCGCCTCAACGGCGACGTCGTGGAACTCGGCCCGCGCTACAGCGTCAACAGCCTGCTGCGGCGCTTCTCGCCGCGCGACCCCGGCGAGCCGCTGGACGGCATCGGCCAGTACCTCTACCCGTCGCGGCCCGACGCGCGCAAGTAGCAAGTAGACCGCTGAGAACCCGAGAGAATTCGTGCCGAAGCTACCCGCCCCCCCGCTCCCGTCCGCGCTGAAGACGCCGCCTCCGCGTCCCGGGGAGAACAACGGCAAGAGCGGCCCGGCGCAGGAGCTCGAGAAGGGGGGCATCGCGGTCGTCGACTGGGTCGACGAGCGGACCTCGCTGAGCGGCGCCGCGCGCTGGCTGATGTTCCGCAAGGTGCCCAAGGGCACCAACTGGTTCTACACGCTCGGCTCGGCGACGATGTTCGCGTTCCTCAACCAGGCCGTCACCGGCGTGTTCCTGGCGATGTACTACCGCCCCGATCCGAGCGGCGGCGCCTACGAATCGGTGCGCCACATCACCAACGATGTGTTCCTCGGACAGCTCGTGCGCAGCATGCACAAGTGGGGCGCCAGCGTGATGGTGGTGCTCGTGTTCCTGCACATGGGGCGCACGTTCTTCTTCGGCGCCTACAAGTATCCGCGCGAGCTCAACTGGGTGATCGGCGTGGTGCTGCTGATCCTGACGATGGCGATGGGCTTCACCGGCTACCTGCTCCCGTTCGACCAGCGGGCCTTCTGGGCGACGACCGTCGGCGTCAACATCAACGGCACCGGACCGCTGATCGGCCCCTATCTCAGTGACTTCCTGCGCGGCGGCTCGGAAATCGGCGCGACGACGCTGTCGCGCTTCTATGCCATCCACATGCTGCTGATCCCGGGGCTGATGGCCGCCTTGATCGGCGCCCACCTTTACCTGGTGACGAAGCTCGGCACGACCGCGCCGCCATGGGTCAAAGCCGAGAAGCGGGACGAGCTGCGCGAGGCCGAGGTCTAGTCCCGGTGCGCATTCCAACATACGTCGGCGACCGACCCGCAGCCGGGGCCGTGCGATGAACCACCGCGAGAAGGAGGAGTACCTCCGCGAGTACGGCGTCCTGAAGTCCAAAGGCAAGCCGTTCTTCCCCTATGCGGTCGCCAAGGACGCCGGAATGGCGTGCCTGGTGATGGCGATCATCATCTTCCTGGCGGTGTTCTTCGGCGACGGGCTCGGCGCGAAGGTGAACGGTGCCACGACCAGCTACGACGCGCGACCGGATTGGTACTTCTTCTTCCTGTTCGACATCCTGCGCATCATCCGGACCCCGGCCTTCACGCAGATGGCGACGATCGGGGTCCCGACGCTGGCGATGATCCTGCTGTTCCTGCTCCCGTTCTATGACCGCGGGCCCGAGCGCCGGCCCGAGCACCGACCGATTGGGACGATCACCGCGGTCACGGTGATCTTCGCGATGGCGTTCCTCACCTATCAGGGATCGGAGGCCGGCACGCCCGATGCGCTCGAACTGAAGCCGTCGAACGCCGTCGTCCAGAACGGCCCCGCCGCGGTGGCGTTGTGGAACGCGGGCCGGCTCGCGGTCGCGCAGTCAGGCTGCGAGGCGTGCCACACGATCGCGCACAACGGCAACCTCGGGCCGGGGCCGCCGCTGACACATATCGCCTCCCGGTTGCCGCGAGGGGCGATCGCGCGCACGCTCGTCAACCCGACCGCGCCGATGCCGTCCTACAAGAACCTGCCGCCGAAGAAGTTCGAAGCGATCGTCTACTTCCTCTCGACGCTGAAGTAGCGCGCCGTGCCGGCTCGTCCGCGCGACGGCGATGGAAAGCTGCAGGCCGGCGAGGTGCGCGCGATGTTCGACCGCATCGCGGGCGTGTACGACCCACTGAACACGCTGATGACCGCCGGGCTGCACCACCGCTGGCGCGCGCGCGCGGCCGATCTGGCGCGCGTCGGCCCGGGCAGCCGCGTGCTGGACGTCGCCACCGGCACCGGCGATCTCGCGATCGAGCTCGCGGGTCGGGTCGCACCGGGCGGCGAGGTGATCGGCAGCGACTTCGCCGAGGGCATGCTCGACCGTGCCCGCGCCAAGGCAGCACGCGCTCAGGACCAGGCTCTGCGGCCGCGCTTCGAGTGGGCCGACGCGATGGAGCTGCCCTACCCCGACGACTCCTTCGACGCCGCGACGGTCGGCTTCGGCGCACGCAACTTCGACGAGCTCGCACGCGGCCTCGCCGAGATGACGCGCGTGGTGCGCCCAGGAGGCCGGGTCGTGGTGCTCGAGATCACCACCCCGACGCGCGCGCCGCTGTCGCTGTTCTACCGGCTGTGGTTCGATCGCATCGTCCCCGCGCTCGGGCGCGTGGCCGGCGCGGGCGCCGCGCTGTCGCGCTCGCGCCGCGGCAGCCCCGACGCTTCGATCGCCGCCGCGTACACCTACCTGCCCAACTCGGTCAAGCGCTTTCCCGGGCCGGCAGCGCTCGCCGGCGAGCTCGAGCGCGCGGGCCTGTCGGAGGTCCGCTACATGCTCACGGCCGGCGGTATCGTCGCGATCCACGCCGGCACCGTCCCCGGGGGTGCCGCCGCCGCGGACGGCGGCACCGACGCTGAAAGCGTTGGTGGGGCATCATGAGCCCGGTGAGCAGCACGGCGGCCAGCGTCCCACCTGGGGAGGTGGACGGACTCGATGCGATCATGCGGCGCGGCGGCGAGAGCCTGCGGGCTCGGATGGAGCGCACCGAGCGCCACCTCGGCCGCGTCACCGCGGAGGCCGGCACGCCGCTCGCCTCGCATGCCAACGCGACCGTGATCGCGGGCGGCAAGCGCCTGCGTCCGTTGCTCGTGGTGCTCGCGGCGGAGTCGGCCGGCGGACCGCCGCAGACGCTCGACGGCGAGGAGCGCCTGGTGCGCGCGGCCGTCGCCGTCGAGCTCGTGCACTCCGCGACGCTCGTACACGACGACCTGATCGACGGCGCTCTGCTGCGGCGCGGTCATCCGACCGTGGCGGCAGTCGCCGGCCGCCAGATGGCGGTCGCGACCGGCGATCTGCTGTTCTCGCGGGCGTTCGCCGAGCTCGCGCTCAACGACGACGTGGCGCAGCTGTCCGCCCTGTCGGACGCCAGCTCCGCGCTCGCCGAAGGCGAGCTGCTGCAGCGTGAGGACGCATACGCGGCGCACGTCGCCGTCGAGCGCTACCTCAGACGCTGCGAGCTCAAGACAGCGGCGCTGTTCGAGGCTGCCTGCCGGCTCGGAGCGCTGACGGCCGTCGATGGCTCACCCGAGCTCGCCGACGCGCTCGGCGCCTTCGCCCGGCGCATCGGCCTCGCCTTCCAGATGCTCGATGACGTGCTCGACGTGTCCGGTCCGGTCGAGCGCACCGGCAAGTCACGCGGCACCGATCTGCTCGACGGCACGGTCACGCTGCCGTTCATCCTCGCGCGCGAACGCGAGCCGGACCTCGCCGCGTTCGACCTGGAATCGCTGAGCGGGGCGGGCGATGCGGGCGGGATGGGCGGGGTGGGCGGGACCCGAAGCTCGAGGCGCTGTGTGAGCGCATCGCCGCCACCGGGGCGCTGGACGAGGCGCGCGAGCAGGCACTCGCTGTCGTCGCCGAGGCCAAGGCGGCGCTGCCGGGCATCCTGCCCGACGGGCGTTCGGCGCTGCTGGGGCTGGTCGCCGACGCGGTCGTCGAGCGTTATCGCTAGAAGTCGCTCGGCAGGATCAGGTCGGCGTCGAGCGCGCGCGCGAAGAACTCGATTTCCTCGGACATGTTCGCGTGCGTCATCCGCCTGAGATCGCCGAGCAGCGCGCTCGACCCTCTGTCGAGCTCGTCGTCCAGGCGTTCCACCGCCGTCTGATCGAACACGCCTTCGCGCCGGGACTCGCACTCCGGACAGCGCAGCACGATGCGCCAATGGCGTGGGCCCTCCTCCGACCAGTCGAGCGGATAGACGAGCTCGCCGGCGCAGTGGAAGCAGATGTGCAGCTGCGCCGGGGCGCAGGCGCCGTCGGCCCCCTGGGTGCCCGGCGCGCCGTAGACCGCGCCGGTCGGGTGGGCGGCCGGCTGTGGTGGGCGGCGCTGGATATGGGGGTTCTTCTCGGAGTCCATTCTTGCTCTGAGTCGTCATCGACGCGCGAAGCCAGCGCCTTTAGCCACGGGGGCTGACACTGGGCCGGTGGTAGGTTCAAAGGCCATGGCCAGTGCGATCCGCACCATCGGTCACGAGGATCGGCTGAGCCTCGTGGACCACCTCGAAGAGCTGCGCACCCGTCTGATCGTCAGTGGCGCGGTGCTCGCGGTCGCCTTCGGGATCTGCCTCTGGCAGAACCACGCGTTGCTGCGCGTCATCAACCAACCGCTGAAGGCCGAGACCCAGAAACAGGTCGCCAAAGGCGAGGGGACGGTCGGACAGGCGGTGCTCGCCCAGCGCGGGCTGTTGAACGTGGCCGGCACCACGCAGGCGCTGGTGGGGGTGCTCACCAAGCCGCACAGTGGCCTCCCGGCCGCTACCCGAGCCGAGCTCTCGCCGCTGATCGCGAAGCTCAAGCTCGACGTCGCCAAGATCCCGCGCAACCCCGTCGGAGACAACCCGGCGACGCTCGGCATCGGCGAACCGTTCACGACAACGATCACGGTGACGCTGTACTTCGCGCTGATCGTCTCGCTGCCCGTGATCCTGTTCGAGCTCTACGGCTTCATCCTGCCCGCGCTGTCGCCGCACGAGCGCCGCGTGGCGATGCCGTTGCTCATCGCCGTCCCGTTCCTGTTCGCGGCCGGCGTCGCGTTCGGGTACTTCGTCGTGCTGCCGGCCGCGATCCGCTTCTTCGTGAACTTCAACGCCAGCGAGTTCAACACGCTCGTGCAGGCGAACCCGTACTACAACTTCGCCGCCACGATCCTGCTCGCGATGGGGCTCGTCTTCCAGGTCCCCGTCGTGATCATCGGCGCCACGCGCCTGGGAATCGTGACGCCGCGACAGCTGCGCAAGGGCCGGCGCTACGCGATCGTGGCGTGTGCGGCGGTCGCGGCGTTCCTCCCGGGCGACGTGATCACACTGCTGCTCGAGACGGTACCGCTGTACCTCCTCTACGAGGCGAGTATTCTGGTCGCTGCGCTTGTCGGTCGCGCGCAGCGCGTGCAACCACAGGAGGGCAGCGCGACGACCACGGCGGGGTCTGGAGATCTCGGGGAGGATCCGGCACCGCCACCACCGCATGACTCAGGAGAGCCGACTGTGCAGGAGCTGATCGATCACACCGACCCAAGGCTGCAGGGCTAGATGCTGTTCGATACCCGAGGCCGGCACCGCCGCCGCCTTGTGCGTGTGATCTACATCGGGCTCGCGCTGATCTTCCTGCTCGGATTCGTCGGCCTCGGCGTCGGCGGCGGCTTCGGCAGCGGCGGCATCTTCAGCGCGTTCACGGGCAACGAAGGCTCCAGCGGCGCGAGCTACGCGGCCCAGATAGCCAAATACCGCAAGCTCACACGGACGCAACCGAACAACCTCAGCGCGTGGGAAAATCTGACGAAGACCCTCGTGCACGAAGCCGGCAACGAAAAGTACGCGACGGCGGCGGGCACGCCCACCAGCCAGGGCAAGGCCATCTTCCGCGAAGCCGCCGAAGCGTGGAGCCGTTACATCGCGCTGAACCCGCCGACACCAAACGCCGAACTGGCGCAGCTGATGGAGACGGTGTACGGCGAAGCGGGTCTGAGCGAGCCGGCCAAGGAGGTCGAAGTCCTGCAGATCGCGGTCGTCGCCCGTCCGACCGACGCCGCCCTGTACGCGGCGCTCGCGGAGTACGCCTACAAAGCCAACAACCAGCGTGTCGGCGATCTCGCTTCTGAAAAGGCCGTCGCGCTGTCGCCGAGCGCCGACCGCGCGCGCGTCAAAACTGAGCTCGCCGAAGCCAAGGCAAACCCCTCCGGCGAAAAGACCTACACGACCACGACCAACGGCAAAACCTACGTCGGCAAACTGAACTCCAAAGGCGAACTCAAGGACGCTGAAGTCAAGACGTCGACGACGTCCACCGGCACCTCGACGGGCACCAAGAGCAAGTAGAATCATGGCTCTGGCCGGCAGATCTCGCCGGCCGGTGCGCGCGGGCCGTTAGCTCAACCGGCAGAGCAGGGGCCTCTTAAGCCCAAGGTTCCGGGTTCGATTCCCGGACGGCCCATCTTTCGGACGTCGCGCCGAGGCGACATCTCCATAGAGAGCTTGAATAGCTATGGCAATCACGCTATTCTGGCTCTGATGGTTGTCGCGACGATTACCGAAGCAAAGAACGGGCTCAGTGCGCTGATCGATCGGGTGCGCGCTGGCGAGTCGGTGCTGATCATGGACCGCGGTACGCCGGTTGCACGGCTGGAGTCTGCGATCAGTGCCTCTCCTGATGCTGAGGGAAGGATCGCGCGCCTCGAGCGGGTCGGAGCGGTCCGGGCGGCCCGCAAGCCGCCGGCGACCGAGCTGCTGGGCACGAGCCCGCCGAGTCGGCAGGCTGCAGCAAGCGCTGTTGCGGCGCTGATCGAGGAGAGGCGCGAGGGCCGTTGAGGTTCTGGGACAGCTCAGCGGTCGTACCGCTGATTGTGACCGAGGCCAGCACGGAGGGGTTGTTGGCGAGTGCCGCGCAGGATCCGGTGATGTGCGTTTGGTGGGCAACAGAGGTCGAGTGCGCGTCCGCCCTGTCTAGGCTGGAGCGGGAAGCAGCGTTGACGGATGCCGCGGTCACGATCGCGCTCGAGCGCCTGGATCGTCTCGCCGAGAGCTGGAACGAGGTGCAGCCGACTGCTGCCCTACGAGGCACCGCACGCCGGCTCCTTCGAGTACACCCGCTTCGCTGTGCCGATTCGCTGCAGCTTGCCGCCGCCGTCATTACATCGGAGGGGCTGCCCGCCTCGCTGGACATCGTGACCCTCGACGAGCGGCTCGCCGGCGCCGCGCGACGTGAGGGCTTCATCGTGCAAGCCGTCGACCCCGCGAGCTGAGCTCAGCTCACGACGGCCCCCGCCTTCTCGGCTTCCTCGAGTTCCCGCTTGAACTCCTTGTTATCCATGTCGATTTCCTTCTCGATCGACTTCACCGCGCTCGTGAGCAGCTTGTCGAGCTGCTCTTCGATGCGAGACTCGCCGATCACGAGCAGCGTCGCCTGGCCCTCATCGATCATGTCGCCCAGCTCCTTGGCGTCGCCCCTGGAGATGCCGCGTTTGAAGTGTCCGCCCAGTCCGCCGATCACGCCGCCGACCAGCGCCGCCGGTATGACCGCCGGCGCGGCGAGCACGCCCACGGCGGCTCCCACCGCGATGCCGCCCCATGCGCCGTGCTGGGTGGGCTTCTCGTGCTTTTTGACGTGGACCTTGCCGTCGGCGTCCTTTGTGACCAGCGCAACGTCGTAGGTGCCGACGAGCTTTGCCGCGTGCAGTTCGAGCAGCGCCTCATAGTCGGCCTCGGCGCCAGCCGGGTCGGCGTACGTCGCGGCGTAGATGAAAACGGGTCTGTCGCTCATGTGTCTCCAGTCAGCTTGAGAATGTTCACCGGCAACGGTCAGCGGGCAGCCGCGTGCTGGACTGGACCGTTGAGCGCACCCATCCGCAGTTGAGCAGGTACGTGCCTGCAGGCCATCATCCGGACAGGTTGAAATTTGTGAGCACGGCGCTGCTCGCCGGCTCGCCGGTCGGCGGCTGCCGGTTGCCGGCGATGAGCGTGTCGCGTCCGGCCTGCGTCCACACCACCTGCTCGCGACCGGGCCCGACCCCGATCAGCGCGACGGGGGCGCCCGATGTGCTCGGCGATGAAGTCCAGGTACTCGCGCGCTCGCCTCGGGCAGGTCGGAGATCGTGCGGCACTCGCCCGAGATCCTCCTTCCAGCCGGGCAGCTCGGTCAGCTTGGCGGTGGTGTGGTGCAGCACCGTCTGGTGGTAGGGGAAGTCCTCGAACTCAGCGCCGTCCGCGCCGCGGTAGCTGGTGCACACGTGGATGCGGTCGAGTCCTGAGAGGACGTCCAGCTTGGTCACCACCAGCGACGTCAGCGTGTTCAGGCGGGCGGCGTAGCGCAGCGCGACGAGGTCCAGCCAGCCGGTGCGCCGAGGACGGCCGGTCGTCGTGCCGAACTCGCCACCGCGCTGACGGATCGTCTCGCCCATCTCGTCGTGTAGCTCGCTCGGGAACGGCCCCGCGCCGACCCGCGTCGTGTACGCCTTCGAGATGCCCCAGATCTCATCGATCGCCTTCGGGCCGACGCCGGTGCCGACGCACGCCGCGCCCGCCAGCGGGTTGGAGGAGGTCACGAACGGATACGTGCCGTGGTCGATGTCGAGCATCGCCCCCTGCGCCCCCTCGAAGATCACCGCGTCTGCCCGCGTCGAGCATCTCCCACATCAGCTTCGAGGTGTCGGCGATGTGCTGCTCGAGCCGATGGCCGTAGGTCAGGTACTCCTCGGTCATCGTGTGCAGGTCGAGCGCAGGGTCCTTCTCGAACGGCCGCAGCGACAGCCGCTTGGGCTCCATCGCCGCGACGATCTTCTTCTTGAGGATCTTCTCGTCCAGCAGGTCCTGCACGCGGATGCCCAGGCGCGCGGCCTTGTCGGCGTAGCAGGGGCCGATGCCCCTGCGCGTGGTGCCGATCTGCAGGCTGCCGAGTTTCGCCTCGCCGGCGGAGTCGAGCAGCAGGTGGTAGGGCATGATCAGGTGCGCGTTGGCCGAGATGCGCAGGCCGCTCACGTCGACGCGCCGCGCGCGCAGCGCGTCGAGCTCGTCGATCAGCACCTTCGGGTCGATCACCACGCCGTTGCCGATCACGCAGCGCTTGCCCGGATACAGGATGCCCGAGGGGATCAGGTGCAGCTTCCACTCCTCCTCGCCCCGCACGATCGTGTGCCCGGCGTTGTTGCCGCCCTGGAAGCGCACCACGGCGTCGCTGTGCTCGGCGAGCAGATCGGTGATCTTGCCCTTGCCCTCGTCGCCCCACTGGGCGCCCACTATCACTATGCCTGGCATGACCAGTGGAGTTTAGGGAGGCATCGGCTCGCTGCCGGTGCGTCGCACCCAATCCGGGGCGCTCGCGTCGCGCGGATCGGCGCAATCCTCAGGCGGAGGGCTGTCCGATCTCGGCACGCCCGGCGCGATACTCGCGCCGCTTGTCCTCGCCGTACGAGCGGGATCAGGTCGCCGCAGATCTCCACCAGACGCGAGACCGTGCGCGCGCCCAGCCGCTCGGACAGCTCGTCCGGCATCAGGTTCGTCGTCGCGATGATCGCGCGCTCGGCCTCGTAGCGCGCGTTGACGATCGAGTACAGCTGCTCGAGCACCCAGTCGGTGCGGTTCTCGGCGCCGAGGTCGTCGATGTGCAGCAGATCGACCGCGGTCAGCCGGTCGAGCAGCTCGAGCAGCCCGCCCTCGGACGTCCATCGACTCGCGCAGCAGGTTCAGCAGGCGCGGCAGCGAGTAGATCGCCACCGAACGTCCCGCGTCGAGCGCCGCTTTCGAGACGAGCATCGCGAGCGTCGTCTTGCCGGTGCCGACGTCGGCCCTGGAACCACAGCCCGCGCCCAGCGTCGAGGTTCGCGTCGATCGACTGCACGTAGCGCCGCACGGCGCGGATCTGGTCGGAGGCGGCCCTCGCCATGTCGCTGCACCGGCGGGCGCTCGAACGAGACGCCGCGGTAGCAGCTTCGGGATCCGGCCCTCCAGGCGCGCGGTGCGCGCCGCGGCGATCCGCCCTGCGCGGCAGCCGCAGTCGCTGGCCGTGTTCGTGTCCTCGTCCACCACGAAGCCGCTGCCGTCGCACACTCCCAGCGGGCAGCCGCCGACTCCTACGCCGCGGCGTGCGGTCAACTCGAGCGGCTCGGGGACGTCCGACGCGCCGCGGTCGAACAGCGGTCCGCTCATTCGTAGCGCTCGCCTGCGTAGTTCATGAACTTCGGATACTCCTTCTGGAAGGTCAGCGTGACTTTGCCGACGGCGCCGTTGCGGTGCTTGGCGATGATCAGGTCGGCCTCGCCGGGGCGCTCGGACTCCTCGTTGTAGTACTCGTCGCGGTAGATGAACATCACGAGGTCGGAGTCCTGCTCGAGGTTTCCGCTCTCGCGCAGATCCGACAGCTGCGGGCTTCTTGTCGGGCCGCGTCTCGACCGCGCGGCTGAGCTGCGACAGCGCGATCACCGGCACGCCCAGCTCGCGCGCGAGGATCTTCAGGCCGCGGCTGAGCTCGCCGACGGCAGTCACGCGGCTGTCGTAGCGGCTGTCGGTGCGCATCAGCTGCAGGTAGTCGATGATGATCAGGCCGAGCCCGCCCTCGCACTGGCTGTGCAGGCGTCGCGCCTTCGCGCGGATCTCGAGCATGCCGACGTCGCTCGAGTCGTCGACCCACAGCGGCGCGCGCGCGAGACGCTGAGCTGGCCTTGAGGATCTTCGGCCAGCGCTGCTCGGCGACGCGCCCCTTGCGCAGCTCCTCGCCCTTGATCCGCGCCTGCGAGGCCACGAAGCGCTGTGCCAGCTCGGCCTCGGCCATCTCCAGCGAGAACAGCGCCACGGGCTTGCCGTGCTCGACGGCGGCGTTCTCGGCGATGTTGCACACGAGCGCGCTCTTGCCCATCGCGGGGCGCGCCGCGATGATGATCAGGTTGCCGGCTGAAAGCCGCCGGTGATCTCGTCGAGGTCCTTGAAGCCCGAGGGCGTGCCCGTCAGCGACGTGCCCTCGAGCGACAGCCGGTGCAGCTTGTCGAGCTCCTCGTGCAGCACCTCCTCGATCGCGCGGAAGTCCTGCTGGCGGTCGTCGCGCGCGACCTCGAGCATCGCCTTCTCCGCCTGCTCCACCAGCTCCCGCGGCGGCGCGTCGTGGCCGAGCACGCTCTCCTGGATCTCATACGTGCTCTTGAGCAGGCGCCGCAGCAGCGCGTTCTCGCGCACGATCTGCGCGTAGCGGCGTGCGTGTCCCGCGGCGGGCACGACGCCGGTGAGCTCGTCCACGGTCGCCGGTCCGCCGATCTCCTCGAGCTTGCCCATCTGGCGCAGGCGGTCGATGACCGTCAGCACGTCGACCGGCTCGCTTTCGTTGTACAGCGCGAGCATCGCCTCGTAGATCGCGCCGTGGCGCTCGCGGTAGAAGTCCTCCGCGCGCAGCCCCTCTTCGATCACCAGCGCGTACAGCGAGCGATCCGACAGCAGGATCGCGCCGAGCACCGACTGCTCGGCGTCGAGGTTGTGCGGCGGGGCGATCATGCCCGCGGACGGCTGCGACGTTGCCGTTGGCTGTCGAGACGGCGCTCATCGAGATGCGGCGAGTCTAGGCCGCGGCGCGCGCGCGTCCCGACGGCGCGTTCCCGCAAATGCGGCGTGAAAAAGATGCGACGCCAGTCACGAACACATGTTCGCAGCGCGTGGACCGCAGGACGCGCGAGCGCTCGCGTGCGCTACTTCTTCGCGACGACCATCGTCTTGATCGTCGCCGTGCACGCCCTCGACGACGTCGACCACGACCATGTAGGTGCCGACGTTCTTGATCGGCTCGGGCAGGTGCACGTTGCGTTTGTCGATCCGCAGGCCGCGCGCTTCGCGGATCGCGCCGGCGATGTCCTGGGCGGTGACCGAGCCGAACAGGCGCCCGTCGGCGCCGGCCTGCTGCGGGATCGTGAGCACGGTGCGGTTGAGCAGGTTGACGTTCTCCTGCGCGCGCTCGACCGCCTCGCGCGCCGCGCGCTCGGCCGCCGCCTGGCGCTGGCGGATCGTTTCGATCGCGCCCTTGGTCGCCGGCTGGGCGAGCTTGCGCGGGATCAGGTAGTTGCGCAGGTAGCCCTTGGAGACGTCGACGACGTTGCCCTGCTCGCCGAGCGTGCTCGACGTCCTTGAGGAGTATCGCCTCCGGCATCGAACCCGCCTAGCGGTCGCGGTCGCGGTCGCCGCGGTCGCGCCGGGGGCTGTCGTCGCGACCGCCCTCGTTCACGTAGGGCAGCAGCGCCAGCTCGCGGGCGCGCTTGACGGCGCGCGCGATCTGCACCTGGTGGCGCCGGCACGAGCCGGTGATCCTGCCGCGAGCGGATCTTGCCCTTCTCGGAGATGAACTTGCGCAGCGACGCGACGTCCTTGTAGTCGACCTGCTCGACCTTGTCGCGGCAGTGCTGGCACGGCTTGCGCCGCCCGCTGCCGGGGCCGCCCTTCTTGTCGCGCCGGCGTACCGGCTTGCCGCGACCGCGTGCTTTGGCCATCAGCGTCCTCCGCCGCTACTGCGGTGATGATCGGGCGTGACTGCGTTGGAAACCACTGAGACCTCGCTGTGCTGGCTAGAACGGAATGTCGTCGTCGCCGGCTGCGCCGGCGACCGGTGCGGGCTGGAAATCCCCTTCGTCGACCGGGATGTCGCTGCCCTTGGCGGCCCCGTTGCCGGCGAAGCCGCCTCCACCGGAGGCGTCGTCGCGCGAGCCCAGGAACTGCACCGAGTCGGCAATGATATCGATTGCCTGGCGTTTCGTGCCGTCCTGGGTCTCCCACTCGCGCCACTCGAGGCGCCCGTCGATCGCCACCGGGCGTCCCTTGGACAGGTAGCGGGCGGCGTTCTCGCCCTGCGCGCCCCACACGGTGACGTTGAAGTAGTTGGGCTTGTCCTCCCATTCGCCGGTGCTGCCGTTCTTGCGGCGCGTGTTGCACGCGACGCGCAGCTTGCACACCGAGTTGCCGCTCGGCAGCGAGCGCAGCTCGGGATCGGCGGTCAGGTTTCCGGTCAGCACGACCCGGTTGATGTTGGTGGCGGCCACGGCTGCTCTTCCTTTCAGCTTGTCGCTCCCGCGCTGCGCGGGCGCGTGTCTGTCGTCTAGCTCGGAGCCCCGAGTCTAGAGCGGCCTGCGGGCGCGACTCTCGCGCCTCGGCGCCGGCGATCGCCGCTCATTGCGAGGATCGCTTCGCGCGCGAGGAGGTGCCGGAACACCTCGTCCCAGTAGGGCGCGCTGATCCCGAAGCCGCGCGTGTCGTCCTGGAAGTGATGGCGCATGTGCCGCTCGCGCAGCATCCGCCCGAGCGGTCCGCGGGGGCGGAAGTGGTGCAGGTAGTAGTGGGTCATGTCGTACGCCAGGTAGCCGGCGAAGAAGCCCGCGCCGAGCGCCGGCGCGTAGCGCGGCGCCGAAGATCAGGTACAGGATCCCGAACACGACCGCGGCCAGCGGCACGCTCACCGCCGGCGGCATCACCAGGCGCATCGGGTCGTTGGGGTGGTCGTGGTGGACGCCGTGGATGATCCAGTGCAGGCGCGCGCCGAACCCGTCCTCCGGCTCGAAGTGGAACACGATCCGGTGCAGCCAGTACTCGAACAGCGTCCACAGCGCGTAGCCGCCGACGAACAGGCCGAGCACCGCGGGCACGCTCGACGCTGCGACAGCCCCCATGCGGCGAGCACGACGATCGCCGGCAGGAAGATGATCACCGGCACCGCCGGATGCACGCGCGAGAGAGCGTCCAGCAGCCGCGAGTCGAACATCGGCGGCGACGCGCGCAGCACGTCGGTCCGGCTCGCCGACCGGTCGCTCATGTCCTCGGCCTCGGCCCAGCTCATGCGCCGATGTTATTACGCCTACGCCGCCACACATAAGCTGCGCCGGCGCCAGGGGCGCTGCTAGGCCGACTCGGCGACCGTGAGCTCGGCGCTCGGCTGCGACGTCGGCGCGGCGCCTGCGGCGGGCTGGCCGGTCTCCGGCCGCTCGCGCTCGGCGCGCGGCGCCGCGGAGCGCATGTCCGGCGCCTCGGGTACGCCCGGCTGCGAGCTTGATGATCCGGAAGCGCACGACGCCGTCGGTGATCCGCAGCGTGCGGTCGAGGCTGCTCAGCAGCTCGACCGTCGCCGACGTGGAACTGCAACAGGTGGTACTCGGCGCTGGTCTTGTGCTCGATCGGGTAGGCGAGCGGCCGCTCGCCCCACGGGTCGTAGCGCAGCAGCTCGCCCTGCGCCTCGATCGCCGCGCGCGTGTCCGCGACGATCTTCGCGCGCGCCGCGTCCTCGGCCTGCGGGGTCGAGCAGCAGCACGAGGTCGTATGTGGGAGCGGGCAGCGTCATCCGAGCGTCGATCGCACAGGGTAGCGGGTCGCAGGCGAACCGATCGATCAGCCGGCTGTCGCTGCGCCTTCGCGCGGATGTCCGCGAGCTGCTCGTCGATCCAGTCGCCGGGGTCGCGCGAGGTGACGATCTGCGCCAGCCCCTCGGCGCGTCGGCGGCGCTCGCGCGGGTCCATCGTCAGCGCGGCGTAGATCGAGTTGGCGAGCTCCTGGATGTCGAACGGGTTCACCGACAGCGCGTACTCGCCGAGCTCCTCGTGCGCGCCGGTGTTCTCGGAGAGGATCGAGACGCCCTCGCGCTCGTTCACGAGCGGCCCCTCCTTGGCCACCAGGTTCATGCCGTCGAACATCGCGTTGACCAGCAGCACGTCGTAGTGCTTGTAGGCGGCCATCGCCTCCTCGAGGTCGTCGCGCAGCTTCAGCTGGATCGGCATCCAGTCGGGGGTGCCGTGGCGATGGTTGACGACGGCCACCAGCGCCTCGATCCGCTCGAGGTACTCCGCGTACTGCGGCACGTCGGTGCGCGATGGCATCAGCTGCGCCATGAACGTCACCCGCTCGGTGAACTCGGGGTGCTGCTCGAGGAACAGGTCGAACGCCGAGAAGCCGCGCAGCACGTTCTTCGACAGGTCCGCGCGGTCGACCCGCAGGATCAGGAAGTCCCGGCGGCGGCGCAGCAGCTCCTGCTCGAACTCGCTCACGCGCGCGCTCTGCGCGCGATCTGGCGGGTGGCCTCGTGGTCGATCGGCAGCGGGTAGGCCCGCACCCACACCTCGCGGTCGCCGAAGCGCACCACGCCGCGGCTCGAAGTCGACCTCGAGGTCCATCAGGTCGCGGCAGCACTGCAGGAAGTTGTGCCGGTAGGAGCGCGTGTGGAAGCCGATGATGTCGTTCGCCAGCAGGCCCGTGTAGATCTCCTCGCGGATGCGCGTCGGCAGCACGCGCCAGGCGTCCGGCTGCGTCCACGGGATGTGGATGAAGTGGTGCAGGAACACGTCCGGGCGCGCGCGGCGCACGAGGTCGGGGAGCGTGTACAGGTGGTAGTCGTGGACCATCACCACCGGCTCGCTCCGCGCCCTCGAGCTCCTCGACGACCGCCCGCGCGAGATCCTCGTTGACGACGTTGTAGCCGAACTCGAACGCCTCGATCTCCTCGCGGCGGATGTCCGGCGCGTTCGACAGATCCCACAGGTAGTGCTGGATGAACCACAGCATCGGGTTGGCGAACACGTTGTAGAAGCGGTCGTAGGCCTCCGGGTCGCTGACCACCAGGCGCACCTGGTACTCGCCGCCGCCGGGGGAGCGCACCGGGAACGCGCGACCGTCGTGTTCGCGCGAGACCTCGGCGTCGTACTCGCTCATCGCCGAGGCGATCCAGATCGCGTCGCGGTGGGAGGCCAGGCCCGTCAGCGCCGTCACCAGCCCGCCCGAGCCGCGCTGGACCTCGCCGTCGCGCGTGGAAGGTGACCGGCCCGCGGTTGCTCACCAGCACCAGCGGAGCCCGCTGTGCCGGCTCGCCGGTCATGCCTCTGCGAGCTCGTTGAAGATCCTCAGATAATCGCGCAGGTAGCGCGGCGTGAGGAAGTGCTGGCGCACGTGCTCCTTGCCGCGCCGGCCGAGCGTGCGTGCCGAGCTCGGGGTCGCGCAGGATCTCGAGCGTGCGCTCGGCGCACTGCTCGACGCTCGAGACGAGGAAGCCGGTGACGCCGTCCTCGATCTGCAGCGGGATGCCGCCGACGTTGCCGCCGATGAACGGCCGCGCCTTCCAGATCGCCTCCGAGACGGTCAGCCCGAAGCCCTCGCGTGTGGACTTCTGGATCAGCACGTCGGAGTGCGACTGGAAGGCGTTGACCTCGATCGCGCCGACGTTGTTGAAGTTGTTGAGGATGTGTATGTCGGGGTCGCCGTCGGCGTGGGCGATCGTCGCGTTGAAGAAGTCCCAGCCCTCGGGGTCGTCGCTGGCCATCGAGCCGACCAGCGCGAGCTGCACCTCGGGCATCGTCTCCTTGACCATCGCGGTAGGCGTCGATCACGCCGAGCGGGTCCTTCCACGGGTCGAAGCGCGACACCTGGCACATCAGCGGCCGGTCGACGTCGATCCCGAACTGCCCGCACACGAACGCGCCGTCCTCCGGCGACAGCGCCATGTTCTTCGGCGTCAGCGGGTCGATCGCCGGCGGCACCACGTTGACGTGGCCGCTGCATGCCCTCGGGCACGTACTCGCGCATGTGGAACAGCGACTGCGGGATAGTCCTGCGATGTAGGGCAGCAGCTGCGGCGATCGTGTCGGGGTTCGGCGTCGAGAGGTCGATGTGGCAGCGCCACACCCAGCCCTTGGCCTTCTCCGGCACCAGCTGGCACAGCGCCGCCGGCTGCGGGTCGTGGACGAGGCACACGTCCCAGCCGTCCGGAGAGCTCGCGCGCGTTGATCTCGTTGTAGCGCAGCCACGTCGCCCACTGCTCCTCGTCGAGGTCCTGCGGCGCGCCCTGCAGCGCGTTGTGCATCAGCTTGGTCGCGTTGAAGAACTCTTCGCGCCCGTAGATCACCTGCCACTCGCAGTCCAGGCCGACGTCGCGCATCAGCGGCACGAGCGTGTAGAGGATCTCCGAGACGCCGCCGCCGAACGCCGTCGCCGAGATGTGCACCACGCGCTGACCCTGCAGCGGCTCGGCGAGCTCGCGGATTTCGGCGATCAGCTCGCGCCCGCAGATGTGCGTGTAGTCGGCGAGCGTCTTGTTGGCGACGGCGACGGGCTGGAGCACGCGGCGGCACGATACCTAACGCGGGAGTCAGTTACAGCTTCCACCCAGGCTGCGCGGGGCGCCGGCGCCGACCCCGAAGGCCTGCCGGCGACGACGGGCCGATCCGCGGACTAAGGTCTATGGCGATGCTCAACGGGCGCCTGTACCGCGCGGCATTCGTGCCGTTCCTGTTCGCGCTGGGCGATCGCCGCCTTCTCGCTGGGGTCGCGGCCGCTGCCGCTCACCTCGACGCTCGCGCCCGACGCGTTCGAAGGTGCGCCCGCGTATCGCCGAACTCCAGCGCCTTGACGCGAGCTTCCGACAGCGGCGCCCGGGCAGTCCCGGCGACGTAGCGCTGGCGCGCTACGTGGCGCAGAAGCTCGAGGGGCTCGGCGGGACCGCCGGTGGCGGCTTCTCGGTGCACACCTACCGCTTCGACGCGGCAGACGATCGACGGCGAGCGCACGCTCACAGACGTGATCGCGCAGCCGCGCCGGCTCGACGGGCGCCGCACCGATCCTGATCGTCGCGCACCGCGACGGCGCCGGCCGTAGCTCGGCGGCGGAACTGTCGGGGACCGCTGCGCTGCTCGAGCTCGCGCGCGTGTTCGCCGAGCGCGAGACCAAGCGCACGATCATCGCTCGCGTCGACCAGCGGCGGTAGCGGCGGCGACGCCGGGGCGACACAGCTGCTGTCGGGCGGCGGTGAGCTGGGCGGCGCCGCGACGGCGGGCGCCGGGAGCGCGCAGCTGGACGCGGCGATCGTCCTCGGCGACGTCGCAGGGACACGCACACGGCCACCGATCGTCGTGCCGTACTCCGACGGCGTCGGCTCCGCCCCGCTCGAGCTCCAGCGGACGGTCGACGCCGCGATCACTCAGAACGTCGGCATCGACCCGGGCGCCCCGAGCACGCTCGGCCAGCTCGCGCACCTGGCGTTTCCGCTGAGCGTCGGCGAACAGGGGGCGCTCGACGCGCGGGGCGTGCCGGCGGTGCTTGTGCAGGCCTCCGGCGAAAGCGGCCCCGCGAGCGGCGCGCCGGTGGGCGGGGAACGTCTCGAACTGTTCGGCCGTGCCGTGCTGAGCGCCGTCGACGCGCTCGACGCGGCGCCTGATGTGGCGCCGACGATGGAAACCGACCTCGTGCTGGGGCGCAAGACGATGCCCGCGTGGGTGCTGCGGCTGCTCGTCCTGACGCTGCTGCTGCCACCGCTGATCACAGTGCTCGATGGACTGGCGCGCGCGCGCCGGCGCCGGCTGGCGGTCGGGCGCTCGACGCTGTGGGCGCTGAGCTGCGCGCTCCCGTTCCTGAGCTGCGCCGTGCTCGCCTACCTGCTCGGCTGGCTCGGAGTGCTCGGCGCCACGCCCGCCGGGGCGGTCCTGCCGAGCGCGCTGCCGTTTGGCGCGCGCGCGGCGACCGCTGCGGCGGCGCTCCTGCTCACGTTCGCGTTCTCATGGCTGTTGCGGGGCATGCTGATCCGACGAATCGGCTCCGACGTCCGGCCGGACCCCGAGGTCGCGGGGCTGACGCTGCTGTCGGTGCTGGTCACGATCGCGCTGCTCGCATGGCTCGGCAACCCGCTGACCGCGCTGCTGGCGCTGCCGGCGGTGCACCTGTGGCTGGCGCTCGCAGACCCGCAACGTTTGGACATCGGCCGCCTGCCACGCCGCGCCGTCTCGCTCGCGCTGGTCGTCCTCGGCCTCGCGCCGCTGCTGCTGCTGGTCCTGTTCTACGCGCACCAGCTCGGCTTGGAAGTGGGAGATGTGGCGTGGATGGGCGTGCTGCTGCTCGCCGCAGGCCACGTCGGCGTCCTCGGCGCGATCCTTTGGAGCGGCGCGCTCGGCTGCCTCGCCGCCGCGGCTCTGGTGGCGCTGGACGTGCTGCCGGCGCCGGTCGGGGTGCCGTCGGTTGAGGCAGCCGAGGTCACGATCCGTGGTCCGCTCTCATACGCAGGCCCCGGGTCGCTCGGTGGCACGGAGTCAGCTCTGCGACGATAGACGCGCGATGTCGGAGTCGCTCACCACCACCGCGCCCGTAACCGCGCTCACACGCGCGAAGCACCGCCGCTCGGGCTCGGCGCGCGTGGTGCGAGCGCTGGCGGTCACGCTGATCGTGCTCGGTGTGCTGGCGCTGGTGGACGCTTTGATCACGGTCGTCTGGCAGGAGCCGCTGACGGCGCTGTACGCGACGATCGTGCAGGACCATCTCAGCGGTGACCTGCGTGCCGTAGAACGTGCCGCGCCGACACCCGTCGAGCGCCGCACGCTCGCGAGCCTGCCGGATCAGCAGGCCCGGATCAGCTATCTGGCGGGTCAACTCGAACGCCATGCCCGCGACGGTGCGGCCGTCGGGCGGATACTGATCCCGCGTGTCGGCGCCGACTATGTGATGGTCAACGGCACCGATACCGGCGACCTGATCCGCGGGCCGGGCCTCTACAGGGAAACGCACTTCCCCGGCATCCCTGGCACGACCGCGATCGCCGGGCACCGAACCACCTATCTCGCGCCGTTTCGAGAGATCAATCTCCTGAAACCCGGCAACCACATCCTCCTGAACATGCCATACGCGCACTTCACCTACACGGTCACCGGCCAGCGGGTCGTGTGGCCGACCGACGTCCAGGCCGCGGTCGCCAACGTCGGCCATACCCGCCTGGTGCTGTCCGCGTGCACGCCCCGTGTTCAGCGCCGAAAAACGCCTGCTCGTATACGCGCGCCTGACGCGCACCGTGCCGGTGGGCGCCGCGCGGCTGCTCCCCGGCGGAGCGATCCCCCGACCGATCGAAGCGCCGGCGCAGCACGCGTCGGCACCCGCGCTACCAGCGATGCTCGTATCCCTCGATCCGAACAGCGTCTCCCCGCTCGTCTGAGAGCGTCACGCCCGCCGGCCCGGCGCGCACCGCTCCGACCCAGCTCACCTGCACGTCGCCCAGCTCCGCCACGGCCGCCTGTACGCGTGCGCGGTCACCGGCGGCCGCGCAGAAGCACAGCTCGTAGTCTTCGCCGCCCGCCGCCGCGAGCTGCCAGGGCACGACGCCGAGATCCGCGGCCACCTCGCTGACGCCGTCCTCGAGCGGCAGCGCCGCGAGCTCGACGCTGCAGGTCGCACGCCGCTCGCGCGGCCGATGTGCCCGGCGTCGCTGGCGAGGCCGTCGGACAGGTCGATCATCGCGTGGACGCCCGCCGCTGCGAGCGCGCGGCCCTCGCGCAGCCGTGGCATCGGGCTGCGAGCGCGCGCGAGCGCGGCCTCGGCGGCGGGCGCGCGCACAGCCCGGCCCTCGAGCACCGCAAGCGCGGCTGCGGCGGCGCCGAGGCGCCCGGTCACCCCGACAGATCCCCGGGCGCGCACCGTCGCGTGCCACCAGCGCTGCGGCGCTGTCGGCCCAGCCGACAGCCGTGATCGACACGGTGAGCGCCGGCGCGCGGACGACGTCACCACCGGCGATCGCGGTGCCGGTCTGCGCCGCGAGCGCAGCGGCGGCGCGCACCAGCTCCAGCGCGCGCTCGCAGCCGAAGCCCGGCGGCAGGCCCAGCACGACGTAGGCCTCGCCCGGATCGGCCCCCATCGCCGCGAGGTCCGACAGCGCGCCGGCGAGCGCTCGGTGCCCGACCTCGGCTGGCGTCGCCCAGCCGTCGTCGAGGCGAAAGTGGACGCCGTCGACCATCGCGTCGACCGATGTCACGCACACCGCCCGCGCACGAACGACCGCGGCGTCGTCCCCCATCCCGCGGATGACCCGTGTCCCAACCGCCGGGCGGCTTGCGAGCTCGGCTGCGATGGAGTCGATCAGGGAGCGCTCAGCGATGCCGTGTCGCTACGCCGATGGTTCAGCGGTGTCGGTAGACGATCCGCGCGCGATCCAGGTCGTACGGCGAGAGCTCGCAGCGAACGCGGTCGCCCGGGAGGATGCGAATCCGAAAGCGGCGCATCTTGCCCGCGACGTGACCGAGGACGACGTGGTCGTTGTCGAGCTTCACGCGGAACATCGCGTTGGGCAGCGCCTCGATCACCTCGCCCTCGAATTCAACCTTGTCCTCCTTCGCCACGTCACACCTCATCCGGCAGCCTGCGAATCATCGCGGCGGCCTCTCGTTTTCCTGGGTATCTGGAATCAAACTACCAGCACGGTCGCGTCAGGGAGGGCCGGCCCCGCCGGTCTGCTTTTCGGTCGCTCCGCCGGAGCGTGGCGTCGGTGGCGTGCTCGGCGTCTGTGTACGAGGCGCGGGTTCGGGTTCGCTCGGCGCGAACCTGCCGCCGGCACCCGGGCTGTCGTGGCCTGCGCCGTGGCGCCGCGGTTTCGTGATCGGCGCTTCTGATGAGTGCGCGTTCGCTTCGGCGGCAAGCGCGAGCCCGGTGCTCGCATATTTGCCGTAGAACGGCTCGTAGGAGATCGCTTCTTTCGACGGCGGGAACGTTACGCACGGCTGGCCTTCGGTGACCGCCGCCATGTACGCGTGCCAGATTTCCGCCGGCAGGTAGCCGCCCTGCTGGGGCTCGCCGTGGACGTCGGTCATCGACACGCGTCTGGTTGGATAGCCCATCCACACGGCGGTGGCGTAATCGGGGGTGTAGCCGTCGAGCCAGGCGTCGATCAGTTCTTCGGTCGTGCCGGTCTTGGCGGCTGTCGGACAGTTGATCGCCGAGCGCGTCGCGGTGCCGCTCTGCACGTTCTGCTCGAGGATGCTGGTCTCCACCGAGGTGACGGCTTCGCTCAGCACTTTCACCCTGTGCGGCCTGCCCCAGTTTTCATCGATCTGGCCGTCCGGGAACACGACCTTGGTGATCGCGATCGGGGCGTTGCGATAGCCGCCGTCGGCGAGCGTCGCGTACACGTCGGCCATTTCAAGCGGCGTGACGCCGAGCGTGAGGCCGCCGAGCGCCTGCGCCGGGTTGCCTTCAAGATGCGTTTTGACCCCCATCGCGTATGCGGTTTGGGTAATCGATTCCTCGCCGAGGTCGGCGGCGAGCTGGGCGTAGACGGTGTTGTCGGATTTGAGCGTCGCGGTCACGAGGTTCATCGACTTGTCTTCCGAGACGCCCTCGAACGTCTGAACTTTGTAGTTGGGTTCGGCGGCGAGCCAGCCGGGCTCGAGCGTGTGCGAGAAGTAGTAGGTGGTGTACGGATCGACTCCCCGCGACAGCGCATCGGCGAGGTCGATCGCCTTGAACGTCGAGCCGGGCTGACGGTGGCCGTCGGCGGCGAGGTTGTACTGCGACTTCTCATAGCTCTCGGACTCGGCCATCGCCTCGATGTCACCGTTGCGCGGATCGATCGTGACGATCGCCGAGGCGGGGTCTTCCGGCTCGTCGAGGATTTCGGAGATCGCCTTGCGCGCGAGGCGCTGCATGTTCAGGCTGATCGTCGTGTACACCTTCAGGCCGCCCTTTTCGACCGCCTTGGCGCCGTAGCGGGCGGTCAGCAGCTGGCGTACGTATTCGAAGAAGAACCGCTCTTTGCGTTCGGAGTAGTAGTAGCCGCGATGTGTCTCGAGCGGGGCGCGCTCCGTCGCCTGCGCCTGCGCCTGGCTGATGTAGTGCAGTTCAGCCATCTTCGCGAGCACCTCGTTGCGCCGCTGCCTGGCGACCGCGGGGTCGAGGAACGGGTTGTACTGCGAGGGCGCCTGCGGCAGGCCGGCGAGCAGCGCGGACTGCTCGAGATCGAGATGCGAGACCGGCTCGTTGAAGTAGATGCGCGCGGCCGCCTCCACGCCGATCATCGTCTGCCCGCCGACGGTGCCGTAGGCGATGTCGTTGAGGTAGCTGTTGAGGATCGACTGCTTGCTGTGGCGTTCGTTGTATTCGATCGCGAGCTTCGCCTCGGCGATCTTCTGCCGGAGCGTGCGCTCGTCGCCGCCCAGGTACAGGTTGCGTACCAGCTGCATCGTGATCGTCGAGGCTCCCTGCAGCGCCTGGCCGTGCCCGATGTCCTTGACCGCTGCGCGAAAGATCCCCGTCAAGTCGATGCCGTCGTCTTTGTAGAAGCGCTGGTCCTCGATCGCCACCGTCGCGTTCTTCAACGCCCTCGGAATTTCGCTCCAGCCGACCGGCGTGCGCAGTTCGTCGGACTGGATCGCCCCCAGACGCGCGCCGTCGGCGGCGTATACCTCGGAGGTGCCCCCGCCGATGCTCGCGTGACGCGATTCCAACCCGCGGGTGCCGTCGGCGACGTGCGCCACGAACGCGACGGCCGCGAGCACGCCTACCGCCATCGTCGCCGCGATCGCGATCGCGGCCGCGATGATCACGCGCGTGCTGCCGCCGCGGCGGTGGCGGCGCTTTCGAGCTTGTCGAGACATCTCAGGGGGTCGAGATTACCGTGCAGGGTGTGATTTCCTGCCACTTGCAAGCGCGGCTGTCCGTAGCCTCGTTGCCTGACCATGAACCCCGACACCGCCGAGCTGGCCGCAGTGAACGACGCAGGCGAGCTGATCGCTCCGCTCGAGCACGCCCAGACCGTCGAGCTTCCCGGCGCGCGCGCATCGCTCGCTCCCGCAGCGGCTTGGCTTGGCCGCCTGCGCGCCGATCCTGCGCGGATGACGGCCGTGCGCGACACGTGGCGAGCGCTGTGGAGCTCGCGACTGCTCGTGTGGGCGGCCGGCGTCGGGACGGTCGTGGCGTTCGGCTTCGGCCCGCAGCGCAAAGCGTTCAACCCGCCGGGCATCACCAGCGGCTTCGGCTGGCTCGGGAACCTGCTGGCTGCGCCGGCGGCGCGTTGGGACGGGGTCTGGTACCTCGTGATCGCGCGCTACGGCTACCGCCCGGACCTCGGCATCACCTCGCGCACCGCGTTCTTCCCGCTGTATCCGCTGGCGCTGCGCACGGTGTCGTGGCTTGGGCCGCCGCCGATCCTCGCCGGGGTGCTGGTGTCGGTGGTCGCCCTCGCGTTCGCGCTGTACGGCATCCACCGCCTCGCCACGCTCGAGCTGGCGCGCGCGCGTCCGGCGCTCAGCGATGAGCGGCTCGCGCGCGCCGCGCAGCTGGCGGTACTGCTCACGGCGTTCGCACCGATGGCGTTCTTCTTCTCGGCGGTGTACTCGGAGTCGCTCTACCTGGCGCTGTCGGTGGGGCTCTTTTGGGCCGCGCGCCACGGACGCTGGGCGTGGGTCGGCGTGCTCGGCGCGCTCGCCGGCGCCACCCGCAGCGCCGGCCTCGTGCTGGCGCTGCCGGCGCTGATGCTCTACCTGTACGGCCCGCGCGAGGACCGTCCGCCGGACCACCCCGGGGGGCTCGGCTTGCGCCTGCTCCGGCCCCTGCCCGTCGGGCTGCGCCCGCGCTACCGGCTGCGCCGCGACGCGCTGTGGCTCGCCGTGCTGCCGCTCGGCGCGATCCTCTACGGAGCGTATCTCGGGCTCGCCGGCGGCGATCCCCTGGCGCCGCTGCACGCCCAGGAAGTCTGGAGCAGGCACTACGCCGGCCCGTTCGTAGGCGTCTGGGACGCACTGCGCGCGGCATTCGAGGGGGCCCGTCAGCTGCTGTCGGGGCAGCGCCATCACATCTACTTTGCGACCGGCAAAGACAGCCCGTTCGTGATGGCCGGGCACAACCTGATGCTGCTGGCGTTCCTCGTAGCCGTGATCCCGCTCGTCGTCGGGGTCGTGCGGCGGCTGCCGCTCGCGTACGGCGCCTACGTGCTCGCGGCGCTGGCGCTGCCGCTGTCGGATCCGGTGACCGAGCAGCCGCTGATGTCGCTGCCGCGCTTCCTGCTGGTGCTGTTCCCGCTTGGCATCTGGCTCGCGGGGTGGCTCACCGAGCACCCGCGCCTGCAACGCCCCGCGCTGGCATGGTCGTGCGTGCTGATGGTGTTCTTCCTCGGCCAGTTCGCAACCTGGCACTGGGTCGCCTAGACATTGGACGAGGGCACGCTGATCGACGCGGACAGCCGCCGCTCGCCGGACGTGGACTGGCCGCCGTGGATGGCGCCGGTCGCGCTGTTCGGAGGGGTCGTGCTCGCGGCCGTCGGCGGGCTGTTGCTCGACATCCCCGCGGCGCTCCTGTTCGGGGTGAAGATCACCAGCAGCCATCTGCCGCCCGGGCTGTCGATCGCCGACACCGTCGTCCAGGACATCGGCTTCGTGCTCGTCGCCGTGTACCTCGCGCAGCTCGGCGGGCGCACCGTGCGCTCGTGGCAGTTCGGGCTGCGCCGCCCGGGTGTCGGCTGGTGGCCGGCGGGCGGCCTGATCCTGCTGCTGCTGTTCTCGTTCATCGTCCTCAGCGTCGTGTGGAGCGCAATCGTTCACCCCGAAAAAGAGAAGACGCTCGAACAGCTCGGATCGAACGAAGGCGCGGCGCTGTTGGTGCTCAGCGCGGGCCTGACATGCGTCGTCGCGCCGATGTGCGAGGAGTTCCTGTTCCGCGGGTTCATCTTCACGTCGCTGCGCAGCTGGTGCGGCACGCTTCCCGCGGCGGTGCTGACCGGCCTGCTGTTCGGAGGCGTTCACGTCGGCTCGGCGCCCGCGCTCGACCTGGTGCCGCTCGCGGCGCTCGGCTTCGGCCTGTGCCTGCTGTACCGCTACACGGGCTCGCTGTATCCGTGCATGATCGCCCACGCGCTGAACAACTGCGTGGCGTTCGCCGGCCTGGAGGACTGGGGCTGGCAGGGAGCCGTGCTCGTCGTGTGCGCGCTCGGCGCGATCGGAGCAATCGTGCTCGCGTTCAAGCGCCTGGGCCTGATCGCACCGGAGCCGGCCCTGCCAGGCGGGGCACATAGGATCCTGTGAATGCGCCGCCGCGACCACACGTCTGACGGGCCGCGCGGCACACGGCGCATCCGCCGCATGCGCGCCGCCGCCGCGTTGCTGGGAGCGCTCGGTGGGGTTGGCGCGATGCCCGCCGTCGTGCTCGCGGCACCGAGCGTCGCCGCGCCCACGCCCGCGCCTGCTGCCGGCGGCGCGCCGGTCGCGGCGCCTGCCGCCGGTGCGATGCGCCTGGCCCTGCACGACGTAGGCGGCAAACCCCTGTTGGCGGTGGTCGGTTCCCGAATCGAGGTGCGGGGCAGCGTCAGCCCGTATGTCGCCGGTCAGAAGATCGAAGTGGGCTTCTACCTGAACGGGCGGAAGCTGGCAGTGAGATCGGTGCGCGTGCTCGCGGCGAAGGGCGCGAGCGGCAGCTTCCGTGTCGGTCTCTCCAGCCACTACGCGGGGCTGCTGCAGGCGCGGGCGGTTCACGCCGCGAGCGCTCAGCAGCTCGCCTTCGCCGCGCGCTCGCCCGTCGTTCGCCTCGTCCACGCGAATCTCGGTCCGGGCCTGCACGACGAGTCGGTGCGCGTGCTGCAGTCAGAGCTCGACGCGCTGCACTACGCGGTGCCGCTGTCGGGCGTGTTCGACGAAGGCACAGGGCAGGCGCTGGTCGCCTATCGCAAGATGACGGGCCTCGAACGCATCCCGTACGCCGGCACACAGGTGTTCGATCGGCTCGAGCGCGGGGAGGGCGCCTTTCACGTGAGCTACAGGCAGGACGGCCGGCACGTCGAGGCGGACCTGACAAAACAGGTGCTCGCGGAGATCGAGCCGGGCGGGCGGGTATACCGGATCTACACGATGAGCTCCGGCAAGCCCTCGACACCGACCGTGATCGGTCGCTTTCGCGTGTATGAGAAGACGCCGGGCGAAAACAGCGAGGGCATGGTCGACTCCAACTACTTCATCCGCGGATACGCGATCCACGGCTACGCCGAAGTCCCAACCTACGCCGCCAGCCACGGCTGCCTGCGCGTGCCGATCCCCGACGCGCCGTCGATCTACGCCTGGGTGCGGGAAGGCACGCCGGTCGACGTGTACAACGAGGACGGTGGTGGCAGCTCGCGCGTGAGCGCAAACGCAGGCCCGTAGCTCGACGCGTCGCGTGGCGCTAGATGCGCAGCGCTCTCGCCACGAAGCCGATGCCGACGCCGTACACGAGCAGCGCGAGGAACAGCTTCACACCGCGGGAGAGCCATTCGCTGTTGGAGCCCGAGACGACGCCGGCGAACGGCGAGGTGAATTCGCGGGACGCATCGTCGATGTCCCTGTGCAGGCTGCCCTCGTTGGCCGTGGACGAGTGTGTGCTGTGGGTGGCGGGACCGTTCGTGAGCTCTTCGGTCTGGTGCTTGGACGCCGTTTTCGTCTGATCGAGCGCGAAGATCGCGAACGACGCGATCACGATCGCGCAGATCACGAGTGAAGCCAGTCGCAGCAAACGCACGATCGAGGAGAGCACGTCGCTAGATTACGTGCCTGCGTGGATGCCCCAAGCGGATATACGAGCGCGCTCGTCGATGCACGTACGCAGCTGGTCGGTGAGTTGCGCGATCACGCCCTGGTCATCGGCACGGTGACGCTGACGAGCGGCGCGCGCGCCGAGTACTACGTGGACGCCAAGCGCGCGATCCTGCGACCCAAGGGTTTTGCGGCGCTTGGCGTGCTGCTCGCGGCGCAGGTCGCGGAGTGGAGCGCCACGGCGGTGGGCGGCATGACGATGGGCGCCGACCCGGTGGCCTGCGCGGCGCTCGCGGGGGGAGCGCGTGCGAAGGCGTTCTTCGTCCGCAAGGACGCCAAGGCGCACGGACTGCAGCGGCGCATCGAGGGGCCGCTGCTGGACACCGAGGACCGCTGCGTGGTGGTCGAGGACGTGGTCACCAGCGGTGGCTCGACGCTCGCGGCAATCTCCGCGCTGCACGACGCAGGCCTCGAGATCTGCGGCGTCATCAGCGTGCTCGACCGGCTCGCCGGCGGCGGCGCGGCGATCGAGCAGGCAGCCGCTGCGCCGTACGTCGCGCTCACCACGATCGACGAGATCTACCCGGAGCGGCCGGACCGCACCGCCCACTGACGCAACATGGGGCACGACCAGCAACAACAGCCCGGCGCATCGGGAACCGTCGTCCGCGCCGCCGGCCCGCGCGACGTGCCGCTGCTGCTCGAGCTGTTCGGCGAGCTCGCCGAGTACGAGCACCTCGAGGACGAGCTGCACGCGACGCACGAGCGTCTGCACGACGCGCTGTTCGGTCCCGGCCCCGCTGCCGAGGCGCTGATCGCCGAGCGCGGCGCGGACGCTGCGGGCTACGCGCTGTTCTATCCCACCTTCTCGAGCTTCCTCGCCATCCAGGGCGTCTGGCTCGAGGACCTCTTCGTGCGCCCCGCCCATCGCGGCGCCGGCGTCGGCCGGGAGCTGCTGGCAGCGGTGGCGGCGCGCGTGCGCGACCGCGGCGGACAGCGCCTGGAATGGGCGGCGCTCGACTGGAACGAGCTCGCGCTCGGCTTCTATCGGCGCATCGGTGCGCAGACGATGAGCGAATGGATCACGCACCGGCTCCTCGGCGAGGAGCTCGAGCGCCTCGCCGGGGAATCCACCCTGGGGCGACGGTAGCCTTTCACGGACCCGCCGCGTGCGCGCTGGGCAGCGCCCTCGTAGTCCAATGGATAAGACGACCGCCTCCTAAGCGGTAGATCCAGGTTCGACTCCTGGCGGGGGCATGCTAGGGAAGCGCCTGCTAATCGGCGGGTTTGGCACGATACTCCCGGCTCCAGTCGGGGCCTTAGCCTGGCTGCGGCCAGACTGGCGGTATTTCCCGTTCATCACCAACCGCAGCGACCCCCTGGAGGTCCTGGAGGCTGAGCACCGTCAGCACGCCGTCGTGGAGCTCACGATCCGTGACCTGAAAGACCAAGCGCTCGCGCACTTTCCCTCCGGCCAGTTCGACGCGAACAGCGCCTGGACAGTGAGCGCCTGCATCGTGCACAACCTGCTGCGTTGGACCACCGTGATCGGCCTGTCCGGCGAGACCGTCCGCGTCGCGCGCACCATGCGCCGCCGGCTACTTCAGATCCCTGGCCGGCTGACGTGCACTGGGCGTCAGTGGACGCTTCACCTTCCCGCTCGCTGGCCATGGCAACACGACTCCACCAGCGCGCTCGCCCGCATCCGCGGGCTACCAGAACTCACCCGAACACAAACCGCCGCGACCAGAGCATCAGCTGAGCCGCCAGTCAACACCAACGGCTCAGTGCTGCCCGAAAACACGTTACCACGGCCCTCCGAAAAGACGCCACCGTTCCGCCACGCCGACCAGCACCAGCAACACTCCAAAAGCCACGCGAACAACATCAATCACCCCAACCAGGCCATCATGCGGTGGATCCAGGCTTAAGGCGGTCTTTCCTAGTAGTGCTTTGGTAGGTGGTTGTGGTGGTTGTGGCGAACTCTTCTGGCGGAGAGGGGTTCGACGTGGGAGGTCATGATGGTGGCTGTGGCGGTGGCAGGCTCCTCGGAGGTGGATGGTTCCTTGGCGGTTCGCGAGCGCTTGGAGGCGTTCGGTGTGGAGGTGTTGGGCGGGGCGGTGAACCGGCCGGTGCAGCTGATCAATGGCGGGGTGTATCTGCGGGGCTTGATTGAGCAGGGGCCGCGTAAGTCGCTTGAGCCGATGGTCGCACGACTGGGCGGCGAGGCTGACTATGAGAGCTTGCAGAACTTCTTGGCGGTGAGCACGTGGGACCCGGCGCTGGTGGTGCGCGCGGTGGCCGAGCGGGTCGCGCCTGTGATTGATGTGCAGGCGTGGGTGTTGGATGACACGGGGTTCCCGAAGGACGGGAAGCGCTCGCCGGGGGTCAAGCGCCAGTACTCCGGGACGCTGGGGAAGATCGGTAACTGCCAGATCGGTGTCTCGGTGCACGCCGTCGGCGAGCAAGGGACGGTGCCGTTGGGGTGGGCGCTGTATCTGCCCGAGGAGTGGTGTGAGGACCCCGAGCGCCGCAGGCGGGCGAAGATCCCCGCGGAGGTTGAGTTTCAGACCAAGCCCGAGCTGGGGGTGGGTCTGATCGAGCGCACCGCCGGCTGGGATGTGCCGAGGGCGCCGGTGCTCGGCGACCAGGCCTATGGCGATAACACCGTGCTGCGTGAGCGCTTGCATGACGCCGAGCTGGAGTATGTGCTGTCCGTCGGCGCCGAGACGAAGGTATTCACAGCCGAGACGACGTTCACGGTCCCAGAGCGCCAGGGCGAGACAGGCCGTCCGCGCAGCCGGCCGCGTCCTGACCGCGAGCCGGTGGCGATAGCCGAGCTGATCGCCGGCCTCCCCGGCGAGCAGTTCCAGACCGTCACGTTTCGCGACGGGCCAGAGGAGCAGCCGGTCACCTCGCGCTTCTGCTCCGTGCGAGTGCGCGCGTCCAACCGCGCCGAGAAGCGCACGCCGTGGCCGCCGCGTGAGGAGTGGCTGATCGCCGAGTGGCCCGTGGGCCATGAAAAGCCGCGTGACTACTGGATCAGCAACCTGCCCGAGGACAGCGAGCCCGAGCAGCTGGCGCGCCTAGTGGTGCATTCGTGAAGTTCGTGGATTGTTGAAGGGGTGTTGTGGTCGTTGCCGAAGTTGTCGCTGTCCTGTTCAGCGATGATGGGGGTTCGGTATGCCTGCGTTGGCGAAGCGGATCGAGATCGGAGCGGAGGATCGAGCGGAGCTCGAACGGATCGTGCGCTCAAGCACCGCGGAGGTGCGGATGGTCGAGCGCGCCCAGATCGTGTTGGAGGCTGGCGAGGGCCGCTCGGCCGCGGAGATCGGCCGGCTGTTGGGATGTTCGACGAACACGGCGCAGAAGTGGCGGGCGCGCTATGAGCAGGACGGGATCGCTGCCCTTGTCGACTTGCCGCGCTCGGGCAAACCGCTGATCCATTCCCAGGAGGTTCGGGCGAGGCTGATCGCCAAGGCGTGCACGCGGCCACCCGAAACACTGGAGGGCGCACAGCAGGAACGCTGGACCTATGAGCAGCTCGGCGCGACGGTCGGGATGTCGGCCTCCCACGCGCACGCGATCCTCTCTCGTGCCGACATCAAGCCTCACCGGACTGACTACTGGATCATGAGCGACTTCTCCCGGCCCGAGTTCGAGGAGCGCCTGAAAGAGGTCTGCGGTCTCTACGTGAATCCGCCCGAGAACGTGCTGGTGCTCTCGATCGACGAAAAGACCGGCATCCAGGCCAAGGCGCCGACCAAACCCGACACGCTCCCGGCTCCTGGGCGCCCGACACGGCGCGAGCACGAATATGTCCGCAACGGCACCCAATGCCTGTTCGCCTGCCTGAAAGTCACGGAAGGCGACGTGCTCGCGATGCCGTCAAAGACACGCAACCGCCACGACCTGATCCGCTTCCTCGACCAGCTCGACACCGAGATCCCCATCATCGAGGGACAGAAGATCATCGCGGTCAGCGACAACCTCTCCACCCGTGGCACCCAAGAGGTCACAGAATGGCTGGCGAATCATCCACGCTGGAGTTTCCAGTTCACCCCAACCCATGCTTCGTGGCTGAACCAAATCGAGATCTTCTTCTCGATCCTCTACCGCCGACTACTCAAGCACGGCAGCTTCTTCAGCGAAGAAGACCTCGCCGAACAAATGCTCGCCTTCATCGAGACCTACAACCAAACCGCCAAACCATTCAAGTGGACCTACACCGGCAAGGTCCTCGAGGCATAACCAACGAACTTCACGAATGAACCACTAGCGCGGCTGCGCTGGAAGATCGAGCTCGACTACAAACAGCTCAAGGGCGAGCTCGGCCTCGACCACTACGAGGGACGCTCCTGGCTCGGCTGGTATCACCACACCGCCCTGGTCACCGCCGCCCACGGGTTCCTGACCCTGGAGCGGCAGCACCCAAATCACCCGCGGCCGGCCTGAGCCTCCCCCAGGCAATCCTCCTGCTCCAGCCAATCTTCAAGTGCTGGACCGGCCGCTGCAGCACCTGCCAACAAACAATCAACCTCGACCAGCTATCCCTTCACCAGCCACCACAACAAGAGTGACAAGCTACCAAAGCACTACTAGTGTCCTGGTGGTTTAATTCGTTTGCAGTTAGGGTAGGTGGTGCTCATGCCTATTCCTACTGCTGTTTTGATCGAGTTGACCGATGAAGAGCGCGCCGTGTTGGAGGGTTGGATGCGGCGCCGGACGAGTGCTCAGGCGCTCGCTTTGAGGGCGCGGATCGTGCTGATGGCTTCTGAGGGGTTGTGGTCTAACGGCGAGATCGCCGAGGCGTTGGACGTTTCGCGTCCGACGGTGACGAAGTGGCGCAACCGGTTCGCCGAGCGGCGCCTTGAGGGCTTGGTTGATGAGCCACGGCCGGGGAAACCGCGGTCGATCACCGATGAGCAGGTCGAGCGGGTGGTGACCAAGACGTTGGAGAGCACGCCGAAGGACGCGACGCACTGGTCGACGCGCTCGATGGCCAGGGAGGTCGGGATGACGCCCGACGCGGTGATGCGGATCTGGCACGCATTCGGGCTTCAGCCGCACCGCCAAGAGACCTGGAAGCTGTCCAAGGACCCGCTGTTCATCGAGAAGGTCCACGACATCTGCGGCCTGTATCTGAACCCACCCGAGCGCGCGGTGGTGCTGTGCGTGGACGAGAAGAGCCAGATCCAAGCACTGGACCGCACCACCCCGATCCTGCCGATGCTGCCAGGCACCCCCGAACGAGCCACCCACGACTATGAGCGTCACGGCACCTCGAGCCTGTATGCCGCGCTGAACCTGGGAAGCGGCGAGGTGATCGGCTCGCTGCACCAACGCCACCGGGCGGTCGAGTTCTTGAAGTTCCTAAAGACGATCGATGAGACCGTGCCCGCCCACCTCGACGTGCACCTCGTGCTCGACAACGCCTCCAGCCACAAGACCCCGAAGATCCGACGCTGGCTCGCAGCGCACCCGCGGTTTCATCTGCACTTCACCCCGACCTCGAGCTCGTGGATCAACCTTGTCGAGCGGTGGTTCGGCGAGCTCACCACCAAGCTCCTACGTCGCGGTGCGCACCGCTCCGTCCGCGCGCTGAACACCGACATCCGCCAGTGGATCGACACCTGGAACGAGAACCCCCGCCCCTACGTGTGGACCAAGACCGCCGAGCAAATCCTCGACGCCATCAGCCACTACTGCCAACGAATCAACCAAACAGGACACTAGACGGCCGGCCCAACGAGGGCCACTCGGAAGCGGGCCAGCAAACGCGCGTAGGCAGCAAAGCTGACGCGAGTCGCTCCACTCGAACCTGAGCCGGGCCCCAGCACGGAACCGATGGGCGGGGGCGGAAGCGGGTCCGGGGGTCCCGAAGTCGCGTCATCGGAGTTCTCGATAGGTTTCCACCATGACGACCATGTGCGAGACCGGGAACTTCTCTGGCTCGGGGAGGCAAAGAGTCTTCTCGGGCCTCAGCAACCACAACCTCAAGCGGGGGCGGCGCCGATGAGTGCTCCGAATTCGCCCGGAGAGTTTTCTTGGCAGCGGCCGAAGAGCCCCACCTCGTCCGAGATCATCGAAAACCTCCCTTCACCCACGACGTTTCATCCGCTTAAAGAACGGATCGACGTGCTTACCTCACGACTCCACAGCGAGGCAGGCGTGATGAAATCAGACGCACAACCCCACGACCTCGCCGACCTAGCAGAAGCATACGAGCATCTGGGCCGATATGAGGACGTGGTCTACGTACTCGACACCGCGACCAGAATTGAGTATCCGGGAAGCGATTACGACCGAATCGCATGGGCAATCTGGCGCGCGCGTATCCGATGCCGGACAGGAGATGCCGCCGAGGGGAAGAGCGTGCTTGAGAAAGAGCTGGCCTACGCCGAGAGCATCCGGGCCCGCGACGCGACGGGTGAACTGCTCACCGCTCTCGCGCTTGTAGACCTTATGGAAGGACACATCTCCTCCGCGTTTACTCGGCTCGACGCGTCATTCAGTATAGGCCGTGAAATTAAGTCCGCCCCAGCAAAGGCGCATGCGCTTTCGGCCGTCGGGATCGCTTACACGCTTCAAGAGGACTACCGAGAAGCATGGTCGATCTTCAATCGAGCGTCTCTCCTTCACCAGCGAACAGGCGATCGAAACTCGTTGTCGAAGGTCTACAACAATATCGGCGTCATGCTGTACACAAGAGACGCGCACACCGAGTCAATCCCGTTTGTGGAGCTCGGACTCGAGTTTGGCGGAGCATCCCCGGACATCTTTACCGTGATCGGCTCTCTCAACAACAATATCCGAGTCTACGAGGACTGTTACCAGATCGGCGCAGGGCATTTTCGCGAAGCATTCGTACCTCTGCTCGAGCTCTTGCCGGACCCGTCAGTCGATCGGTTTGGCGATTCGACCATGCTGCCGGCGAGAGATCGCCTGACCGCTGGCGGGGCCACATATAAAGCCAACCCATTCATACGTGAGGCGGTGCTCTTGCTTTCGATGCAACCTACGCGCTATCTGGGGCTGCATAGCTGAGCGCTCGCGAGCGCGCGAGAGCACCACCGATCAGGGCGATGTCGCGAATACTCCAGCCACATGTTGAAATGTACGGAGACTCCGGACGCTTCGCATATCACTACACGACCGCTAACGCCGCGTTTGCTCAGATCATGCACAAGCGGGAGCTGCGGCTAAGTCGATTGTCAGAAATGCGTGACCCTGTCGAGAACAAGGACTGGGTGCAGGTGCTCTTCGAGTCGCCCCTTTGGTCTGAGGACGACGCGCGGAACTTTGAAGCTCTGACACGGCAGGTCATTTACGACACGAAGATCTTGAGCATGACCGTTGATTCGCCTGACGAGGCGCGGCGTCCCGAGCACGCCCGGGGCTACGCGCGTCCGCGCATGTGGGAGCAGTACGCGGAAAACCATCAGGGTGTTTGCCTAGTGTTCGAGCATGAGGACCTGAGATCCCAGATTGAACAAGAGGTAGCCAGATTCAGAAGGGCGATTTGTGGGTTGGTCGCGTACAGCGACACGCCCCTCGCAGGCCATGAGTCGGCGCGATCCCTCAGTATCCCGGTCGTGGCAATCGACGGCCACGGCGATTACAAACGCGGGATCGAGGCTCATCTCGATACGCATGCGCAGGAGCTGTTCTTCCGAAAGCTCGCTGACTGGCGCACAGAGAGCGAGTATCGGTTCGTCGTGGTCGATAGCAGCAGCAGGGAGATCGTCATCAACTACGGCGACACCCTGCGCGCAGTGATACTCGGGGAGCGGTTTCCGGCGTGGCAGATGCCAGGAGCCGCCGAGGTCTGCCGGAGAAGCGGCGTTGACCTCCGTCAGATTCGATGGGGACCGTTCCCCCCCGGTGTCTTTGACCCCTGAGCCACCGGAGGCGTCGTCGCCTAGATATGCCTCGCGCGACCGGAGTCGACAAGCGCACTGCTTTCGCCGCCGCTGTTCCGTGTTGCCCTTCCGGCGCGGCGCCACAGTCGACGTCGCTCCGATCCCCCGCGTTGCCCTACTCGACTAGCGCGTCAGGGTGAAAGCGGGAGTAGCGGCCGATCGCGACGGCGGGCAGCTTGCCGGCGCGGGCGAGCGCATCGATTCCGAGCATGAGGCCTGGCTCAGGCTCTAACGGTCGAGGCGTAGCTAACGCATAGAGCCTCCACCCGTGCCTCGGGCACTCCGGTTCGCAGGGCGCGCGAGGCCATTTCGATGCCGCGTCGACCGCGTCGCCCGAACAGCACGTCGAGGTATGCCAGTGCGGCCACCGTGGGCTCACCCGCGACGGGATCCTGCGAGAGCCTTGCCAGCATGTCGGCCACCTCTACCGGGTCGGTCCTCTGCATGATGCGCACCACATCCGCGGCGTCCTTGTCATCGATGCGGCTCAGGCGCTGGCTCGCTACGCGATCGTGCAGCTTGTGCAGCTTTGCCACGAGCAGCGCCACCGGGCCGGCAACCTCGGCCACGAGCGATCTCTGGTCGCCGGCGTCGAGTGCTGCGACTGTCATCGGGCTGTGGTCGACGAGCGCCGCCTCCAGGCCGCGGGCGCGGCGCGCTACGCGCTCGCCCTGCTCGCGAAGCCGCGCGTCCCTACGGCCGCCTCCGGTGGCAATGCCGTCGGGCACGATCAGGTCGACCGCGTCAGGCCCGGAGTGGACCTCGCTCAAGCTGCCTGCTCGTGAACGCGGTCAAGCGAATCCAATCTCCAGCTCGCTTCGTTCGCCCGCATCCACGCGAGCACCGCCTCTCCCTCCGCGGGCATCCGTCCCGTGCCCGTCAGGCAATCGACGACCACCTGGGACGCGGCGGCGTAACAAAGGTCTCCGTCCAGCTTGCTTCGCTCCCAGACCACCGGATCGAATGGCGTAAGCAACACCACGTTGGCGCCCTCGTCAGCCGGAAGCAGACGCAGCCCGCTCGCGAGTGCCGCCGGATCCTCGCTGTAGAGGAACAGCGACGCGGGCGCTGCCACCGGGGCGAGACGTACGGCCGCGAACGACCCCGTGATCAGCTGACGCGCATCTGTCGAAGCACGAGCGGCGAGGCGCTCGAGAGCCTCACCGGTGCCGGCCGGCGCAAGGAAGCTGCTCGCGCGATTCGTTTCGAGCACGTCATAGCTCTCACTCCAGCGACGCAGCAGGCCGGGGAAATCAACCGACTGCACCGCGCCCCGGCGCGAGCGCTCGACGAGCGCCTCGCGATCCAGTGCATCCAGTAGACGCGAAACGTAGCCCGGCGTCAGCTCCGCGGCGCGCGCCAGCTCGCTAACCCCATACGGCGGGCGCACGTCTACTAGCAGACGGATCAATCGCGCGGCCCTTGGCCCTCGCACGAGCGCGCGTCCGCGGGACTCCGGTTCGGGGTTGCGCGCGGCGCCATCCGCGCTGATAAAGAGCCCGGGGTTGCTCAGGCGCACGAGCGCGTTGCCGGTCAAGTCGATGTAGTTGATGCCTTCGGCGCTCAACAGCTCCCGCGTGCGCGCGCTCAACCACGGCGCGACCACCAGCACGGGTATCGAGCCCGCGAGGCTGCGCAGCGTCTGCACGAGACCGGGGAGCAGCTGCGCCACCTCCCGGGGCTCCAGCGACGCACGCGCCTCGACCGCCAGCGTGGCGATCGCGTGGTTCGGGCTGCGAATGTTGATAGCCGCGTCTCGACGGGGCGGAGCGCCTGACTGCGACGCGTCCTGCGTCGTGAAGCGCTCGACCTCCCATCGCTCGGGCAGTCGCTCACCGAGCCATGCAACGCCGCGGTCGATGAGATTTGTTTGGCTCAGCAGCTCATTCGCGTTCATGGCAAATCCACAAAATCATAGCGTATTTTTCCATAAAGAGTTATTTGCGTTCCACGCAAATAGTCTCCTCCGGGAAAACACTGCGGAATGTCGGCCCTGGGTCAGCGCGCTCCACCAATTGAGAGGGGGGTCAAGAGGCTGTCCCGCGCGACGTCCCTTTGTCGGAGTAGGCCGTGAGGCCTCGGTTCTAGCTCAAAGGAGATGTGACGATGCGCCCTCGACTGCCGTTCTCGCTCCTCTCGCTGCCAGCGCTCGCGCTCTATGCGCTGACGCTCGCCGCCGAAGTCCCCGTGCTGTTCGTGCGAATGATCATCGCGCTCGCCGTCGTGATGCTCGCGCTGCTGATCACGGGGCACCCCGTCGCGCACAGCGAACACTTCCTCGAGCTCGGGATGCTTCCCACCCTGTGGGCAATCCTCGCGCTGGTCACACCGATCGGTGGCGGCTGGTGGTGGCGACAGAACTCACCGCCGCGATCAACCGGAGGGCACGGCGGCGCGTTGCGCGGCGATAGATCAGACGTGCGCGAGGGGTCACAGACCGCGGGGGAGAGTGGCCTGCTGTCGGACGAGTTTGGCTTCGCTCCCAGGTTCGGACCAGTAGGATCGCCGACCATGAGCCAGATCGAGCTGCGCGAACGGTTCTTTGGCTCGGGCTACACGGGAACAGTTGACATTTCGCCAGCGTTGAGTTGGGCCGATCGCGACGCGCTCCGCCGGGTGGCGGACGGCAGCATGGCTACAGCGCTCGGCTTGCAGGACATGACGGACGGCCTCGACGAGCTGGGGGGGTCGCTCATTCAAGCCGTCGCATCACTGGAGCGTCGGCTGGGACTTGAGCTCTACGCGCAGACGCAGCTCCTTGAAGAACAGCTAGGCGCCCTGGAAAGAATTGAGCAGGCTCTTCGGCGGCCAGGTCAGACGAGAGCCGCCGAGAGAATAGCTAGCGCTGGAGAGCTCCTCCGTCGGGGACGCTACGAGCGCGCACTCGCTGAGTCGCGGATCGCGATCGAGGAAGACCCAAATAGTCCAGGAGGATTCGTCGGCTCGGCATGGGCACTCTTCGGGCTGCGTCGGACAGATGAGGCAAAGTCGTGTTTTGTTGAGGCTGCAGAAGCGGCAGACGATGACGAGCGTGCCGGGTATTTCTGGTGTGCTGGGCGACTCGCGTTTGTGGATGGCGATCCTGACGGCGCCATGGGTCTCCTGTCCCGCGCCGACGGATGCCTGAGCGACTTTACGAAATGCACGCTCAGCTATGAGAGCGCCGTCTATCTGGCCGCAAAAGGCGCCATTCGCGAGTCCCAAGGCGCGCTCCGCTTGGCGGTTGAGCACCACGAGGCGTTTGCATACATGGCAATCGCAGATCCGTCGCTTGTGAGGAGTCGCGAGCTTCAGCAGATCGCCGAGGGCGCCCTCGACCGCCGACGAGCGACACTGGAAGCACATCGCAAGACCGCTGAGGAGCACATCCAAGCTGTTCGAGACGCGATGAGCGAGGCTGGGCAACCGCTACCTGTCGAGTCGCAAGATGCCGGCAATCAGCTGTCGGTGGCCCTGTCGGAGCTAGAAGCCGCGCTGCGCGAGATACCGATCGACCCAGAGAGGCCGCTCACGGTCGCAGGTTCTCACGTCGAAGCCATCGAGGCGAAAGCCCGAGCGCTAAGCGAGTCCGCGAAGGACTGGTGTGCGGCGACTGCTCAGCGAAGGACAGACGAGCGGAACGCGAAGGACGCCGTAGTGCTTGAGAACGAAGCGCGCAAGCTGGCGGCGCAACACACAGCAATGCCCATCCAAAAGCCGGACGGATCCTGGGTCATAGTCCGGAAGCGCACTCTCGGCCAGGGTCTCGCCTGGCGGGTGTCACTCACTGATCGCGGGATCACGGCTGAGGAGATTAGCTGGCGTGATCGCTATCACTGGGACTAGCACCAGCATCACAAGCTGAGCAGCGATGGCCCTCGGCGGCACAGTCCGACATCGTGCGGACTGTCCGCTGCAGCGTCTCGAGCAGGAGCCGTTCTGCGCTCGAGATTGGACCGGTGGCATCGCCGTCATTTCGTAGCGGCATCCGGGTCGTGCCGAGCGGCGTGTAATCGATCGGGCAGCAAGCGCGCCTTGCTGCCCGATCAAACACCAATCGCCCGCAAATAGCGGCTATCGCCCACGAGCTGCCAGATCGGCTAAATCCGCATAAACACAGGGTTTCGGCGCCTTTGGGACGGTTTGCGCCGTGTTCTCCTTTCCTAAGCGGTAGATCCAGGTTCGACTCCTGGCGGGGGCATTTGCCGCGGCCGCGTGTGTCGGAGCACTTCGCGAGCGACTCGCCTCTAGGGAACAGGAGGTTCTTGCCCGTCGATAATGTTGCCGACTCGTTAGATCGTTCGCATATTCCGACCCGACGTGGCAAAATCGCGTGTCGTGGCTAGAGCCCCTCGCTTCCATATTCCGCGTCGCTCTGCTCAGCGTCAGCTGCGTGGCGCAACGCGTGCGGCGGCGCACAGCAGAGCGGCCCAGCCCCTCCCGCAGCCAGCAGGCCCGGCGCCCTTCCGGCTCGACCTGGTCGATGTCCTCGGCGCCAAAGCCGTTGAAGCGATCGAGAGCGCCGGTACGCTCGTCTTCCACGCCGTCGGAGACACAGGCGGCATCCAGCAGCCCGAATTTCAGGAGAACGTCGCCGCGGCAATGGAGCGCGACTTCGAAGCGCTCAACCCCGCGCCTTCCTTCTTCTATCACCTAGGTGACGTCGTCTACTTCTACGGGCAAAGGGCGTCCTACTACGAACAGTTCTATGAGCCCTACATGCACTATCCGGCACCGATATTCGCAATTCCGGGTAACCACGACGGCGACGTGACGCCCGTCGGGGACACGGAAGACGCGCCCGAGTCGACCTCGCTCGACGGCTTCTTCGCCAACTTTTGCGCGCCGCCAGGGACCCACACGTCCGAGGCCGCCGAGTCTCCACGCCAAGCGATGGTCCAGCCCAACGTCTACTGGACCCTCACGACGCCCCTCGCGACGATCGTCGGGCTTTACACCAACGTCCCTGAGCACGGCGTCATCGAGGCCGACCAAGCTGCATGGGTTGCGTCTGAGGTCGCCGCCGCTCCAGCCGACAGAGCACTCATCGTCGCTGCGCACCACCCGGTCTACTCCGCCGATCAGTTCCACGGTTCGAGCCCGAGCGTCGGGGCCGTGCTCGACGAGGCGTTTACGAAAGCAAAACGCGCGGCAGATCTCGTGCTCAATGGTCACGTCCACAACTATCAGCGCTTCACACGGCAATATCGCGGAGACCCGGTCACGTACGTGGTCGCGGGAGCCGGCGGGTACCACAACCTGCATCACATGGGAGCCGTCAACGGTCAGCCGCCGCCACCCGAATGGATGGACGAAGAACTCGGTGTGGTGCTGAACGCCTATAACCAGGTCGACTTCGGCTACTTGACGCTCACTGTCACCAAGACCGAGATCGCCGGCATCTACAACTCCGTCCCAAAGCCTGGATCGCCAGGAGGGACGGTCAAAGCCCCGATCAACGACAGCTTCACGATTCGCCTCTAGGTGATCACGCGTCGCCGATTGGTGGCGCGCTAGCGGTGCGTCCGCGCATCGTCCGAAGCAGGGCTCCAGCGACGGTGACGCAATGCGTCCGACTTCTCGTGAATAAGCGGTCGTCGAAGGGGTAGCTGGAGCTGCACCAAAGGCGACGCGAGAAGCGGGAACGTTGAGCGAGCGAAGCATGAGACCGGCGACAGGATTGGCCATGGCCACGTCGTTGTTCGCCGCCCTGTGTCCCGCACAGTGCTGGGGAGCCGCAAGCCCGGTGACGCGCGTCACCTCGACCGTCGCTGCCGCCGTGAAACCGACCGTGTCGAGTGCATCCAGAGCCTTGGCAGGGTCGATCGAGGCGCCCGAACTGCCGGCGACGCCGCTGTCGCCGCCGGTCGTCAGCGCCAAAGCGCCGAGCGCACCGGCTGTGAGCGTTCACGTGACCACGCCTGCGGTGAGCGTGAAGGCAGGACCCTCCGGCGTGAGCGTGGGCGTGACGGCACCGGCGGTGAGCGTCCAGGCGACGGCCCCGACGGTGAGCGTCGGCGTTACGGTGCCCCCAGTGAGCGTCCAGGCGACGGCGCCGGCGGTGAGCGCGAAGGCGACGGCGCCGGCGGTGAGCGCGAAGGCGAACACCCCCGCCGTGAGCGTCAAGACTGCAAGCGCTTCGCGTCCGGGTGGGGGCTTGGCCGTTCCGGCTGTCGCCGTCGAACGCTCAGGCGCTTCTTTGGCGAACAACACGAGGCCGGCCCCGAGTGGTGCTGACTCGCGACGAGTCACAGCGTCTCGTGCGACGGCAGGTGTTGCGCGCGACGGGACGGCCGCTTCTGCCAGCGCTGCGGTGCTGTCCGGTGACGCCTCCACGGTGCTCGGGGGCGGCTTGTCGGCGAGCTTTGGCCGACAAACCTTCTCGGGGTACACCAATCCCAGCGGCGGCTCGTGGCCGCAGCGAGGAGCTGTCGGAGCCGCCGCTCGGCGGCGGCTTCTCGAACGGGAAGCGCGAGACATCGTGCAGCGCTTCGTGGGGTGTCTCGCGACGCTATCCCGTCGCGGACGGCTGCTGCTCGAGCTGCTGATCGGAGTCGATGTGCCGCGAGCGCTGACGCCCGATCAGGTCGCGCTCGCGCTGAACATTCGCAGGGCGAGCGTCCCACGCCTGGAGCGGATGGCGATAGCGAGATTGCGCGTGCTCGCGCGGACCACCGCCTGCGCGCGCGTCGCCCAAACCGTTCCAACCATGGAGCTCGCCAGCTACACCGTGCTGGCGGTGCCCGGCGGTGTGGAAGGAGCCGGCGAGGGCGTCAAGGCTGCGCGGTACGCCAAGGCCCCGTCCGGTGGCTCTGCCTCCTCGAAGCGGCCGTCAGGGCGCTTGTCGCTCGGCAGCATTCCGGCAAGCCACACCAGCGCGCTCTTGATTCTGATCGCGACGCTTGTCGCGACCCTCGCGATCGTTGCGCTGTCGGTCGACGCCGTCGGCGCCGGCCCCCGCAATCGCCGTTGGCGTGCGCGCTGGCTGGCCGGACAGAGGCAAGCGTGGAGGCGCAAACGGCGCCGGTGATGCGTCAGCGCCGCGCCGCAAAGCGTCAGTCGTCAGTTGCGTCCGCCGCCGAAGATGCGCAGGAAGAACAGGAAGATGTTGATGACGTCGAGGAAGATCCCCGCGGCGAGTGGGACGGCTTCTTCCATGCCGGCTCGCCGCATGCGGTTGAAGTCGAGCACGGTGTAGCCGCCGAATATGAGCAGCCCCAGCACCGCATAGATCAGGTTGCCGCCCGGTATCGACACGAACACCGTCACGAGGCCGAACACGATCAGCACGATCAGCGCAATGAAGAAGAAGCGATAGAAGCTTGAGAGGTCTCGGCGGATGGCGTAGCCGACGGTGCCGAGGCCGCCGACGAACAGCGCCGTCGCGGCGGCAGCCTGCCAGACAACGTCTGGCTCGGCTTCGGCGTAATAGTCGAGCGCGCCGCCGAGCCCCAGTCCGAGCAGCAGGCCGCCGGCGAACAGCAGCGTGATCGCAAGGCCCTCTTTGCGTCGCGCGAAGTTCAACCCGACGATGCAGATGAAACCGCCGATGAAGCAGACGATCGATGCACCCTCGCTGAGATGGCGCCCGAGGTATGCACCGAGCGTGAAGAAAGCGAGGTTGACCGCAACGAGGCCCATGACCTGGCCGAAGACGCCGGCCTCCCCGACGGTCTGGACCGAGCCGAACATCCCTTCGTTGCCGTAGCTCGCGGGCTGCGCCACGGGCAAACTCTAACGCGCTGCTACGCCCGTGCGTCAATTCTGGTCATCGTCGCGTACGACTTCCTCGTCGCCCTCGTCCTCGTCCTCGTACAACGACTCGCGCGCGAGCTCGCGCGCGCGGCCGTCGAACAGCGCGATCTCGAGCAGGTCCTGGCGATAGTCGTCGGGGGCGATCAGCGTGAAGCGCTCCTCGATCAGCGTGCACTGGTCGACCGCGAGACCGGCGAGTTCGGCCGTGACGACGCGTCCGCCGGAGAGCAGCGGGCGACCCCACACGAGCGTCATCGCCGCGGTCGCACCCGCCTCGCCGCGCCAGCTGCCGATGATCTCGTCGCACAGGTCGAGCTTCCAGTCGGGGTTGCGCTCGGCGGTTTCGTCGGTGAAGTCGACGTGCGCGGAGAAATCGCTCGGCTCGCCGTCGTCGCTATCGGGGAGGAAGCGCACGTAGCCGAACAACTCGTATCCAGTCGAGGTCAGCGTCGTCGCGGGGACGTACGTGCGTCCGTGCCAGGTGCGGTCTGGATACCACGAGATCCCGACCGGCTCGCCGAGGTCCTCCTCGCCCGCGTCGAGCCTCAGCGCGCCGCTGAGGAACTCCTGACGCAGCCGCTCCTCCCAGCGACCGTACGGAAGCTCTTCCTGCGGCGGCTCGGCGGCGAAGCGGGGCACGAAACGTTGCTCCGGGGGCATGGCTGTCGGCCAGCCTACGCGTCTCGCAGCACCGCCGCGGCGTGCTCGGGCGCGACGATGTTGAGGTTCACCTCGGTCGAGAGCTCGAGGCCCGCGATGTGCGTCAGCCGCGGCATCACGTCGATCCGCCAGCTGAAGTCCTCCGTTCCGCGGGGCGCCGTGCGCACCCACAGGTTCAGCGGTGGGCTCGAGCCGAGGTGACGCGCGAGCCGGCGCAGGCCGTCGTGCAGCAGCGCCGCTCCCGAGGGGCCGTGCTCCTCGAAGCGTGGTCTCGGTGTTCGCGGCGCGAGCATCATCTGGAACGGCAGGCGCGAGGCGTACGGGGCCATCAGCACGGCCTCGTCGTCGATCGCGATGATGCGCGCGCCGCGGCGCACCTCCTCGGCGACGAGCTCGCCCTGCAGGCTCTGCCCCATCGTCCGGGTCGTGTATGCGCTGGCGCGCTCGCGCTCGCGTGCGACCGCCGCGGGCACGAAGTCCAGCGCGTACAGCTGGGCGTGCGTGTGCGGCAGCGACGCTCCCGCCTCGCGGCGCTCGTTGACGATCAGCTGCAGATACGCGCTGCTGGCGTGCGTGCGCATGCGCTCGCGCCAGGTCTCGAGCGCGATCACGACCTGCTCGAGCGGCAGCTCGGCCAGCGACAGCACGGGCTGAGGCCCGTTGATGATGACCTCGTGCGCGCCGGTCGCCTCGCGCGAGACGAACAGCTCCGGCGCTCCGCGCGTCTCGGCCGGCGGCGCCGGCGCCGGTGCATGCTCCTGCGGCGGCGTCAGCGCCGGATACAGGTTCGGCACGACGCGAACCATCCAGCCCGGCGAGTTCGGGGGACCGTCGCCAGGGCGCACGGCATACAGCTCGGGCGGCGTGCGGTCCTCGTGGCCCTCCGCAAAGGGGTCCTGCTCAGGATCGATCTGCGCCGGCGGCTCGCAGCGCGGCTCGCCGCCGGGACGCCGCGAGCGCTCACCGGCGATGATCGTCCTGTGCCCGCTCAATGGGTCGATCCGCAGCTCACGCAAGGTCAGGCGTCCAGCGCGTAGCGGCTGACGGCCTGTTCGAGCTTCGCGACGCTCGAAAAGGGGCCCTGGTGGATGAACTTGCTGCCGCTGCGATCGATGAACACGGTAACGGGAGTAAAAGCGGAGTCGGTGATGGACGCGCCGGCCTGCCCGCCGGGGTCGGAGAAGCTCGGATAGCTGACAGGGAACGAGCGCAGGAACGCAAGCGCGTGGGCAGGCGTGTCGTCGGAGTCGATCCCCAGGAATGCGACCTGTCGCCCACGCGAGACGGAGACACGCTGGAAAACGCCGAACTCGTCCCTGCACGGTTCGCACCAGGACGCCCACTTGTTGATGACCACCGGCGTGCCCCTCAGCGCCGCCAGGCGGGCGCGCAGCGCCGGCAGGCCGCCGGCGATGATCTTGTTCGCCTGTGCGTGCAGTGCCGCCAGCGCCGGCGGCGAGCCGCGCAGACGCTCGCGCATCTGGGCGAGCGTGAGCCCCGACCGCGGCGGCGGCGAGGACGAGCTGCCCAGTTGGATCAGCCCGATGACCAGCACCACCACGACCGCCGTCGCTGCCGCCGCAATGGACACGCGCTTCGCCGTCATCGGCGTAAGGGTGCCAGATTGCGTTTCGCCTCAACCGCGCCTGCGCACCCTTCGCTTCGGTCGTGCCTCTGCGTGCTATATCCTGAAGGCACGTCAGTCGGGTTGCTCCGAGCGCCCGGCGAAGGGGCGCCGTGGGGCGCCACGTTTTCGAGCCGCGCTGAAGCCGAGCTTTGATTGCGGCTCTGTCTCGAAGTCCACAGCCTCAATGGCCGAGTCCACCTCAGTGGCCCTCGCGGCCGCGACCATTCCGAGTTCCGCCGACATCTCGCGCGCGGAAAAGTTCGTGCGCGAGCGCTTCCTCCACGAGGGCGAGGATCCGGCCGAGGCACTCGCACGGGTGGGTGGGGTCGCAACCCCTCGCCGGCGTGCGCTCGACCGAGCGCTGGCGGAGCTCGACGCCGACCCCAAGACGAAGAATCCCTCGACCGCGTGGCGTCGAGAGTTCTCGCTGCTGCTCGGACTCGAGCGGCTTCTGTCCGACGAGGAGCCAAAGCTCGAGGACGGCACCGTGCTGTCGGCTCACCAGGTGGATGCGCTGTCGGGGACGCTCACCGCGCTGCTGGCTGAGGCCCAGCGCAGCGCCAACGGCAACGGTCTCGCCGCCTCAGCGTCCCCCGAGCTGCTCGCCTCGGCGGACATCCTGGGCCCCGACGGCTCCTCTGGCAACGGCAGCCAGGCGCCGTCGAGCCACCTCGCAGATCGGCCCGAGGCCGCCGAGGACGAGGAGGACGACGAGGACGAGGAGGACGAGGAGGACGACGAGGACGACGATGACCTCGGCCCGGTGCAGCGCGCAGCGCCGGACGAGGACGAAGACGAGGACGAAGAGGACGACGAGGACGCGGACGAGGACCAGGAGGACGAAGACGAGGAGCTCGAGCAGGAGAGCGAGTCCGAGGAGGAGCCCCGCGACTGGGTCGATGAGGAGGGCGAGGATGATTCGCTCGCGGAGCAGCCGGAGGACCCGAACGCCGCCAAGCGCTTCTGGTTCGAGCACGCCACGGGCGCCGGCAAGACGGTTGCGGCGCTGGGCTTCGTGGAGGCGTCGCACACCGGCGGCGTGCTGATCCTCACGCACAGGCGCAACCTCGTCGACCAGTTCCTCGGCGAGCTGCGCGACCGCGGCTACTCCAAGCGCATCAGCCGTCCGCTGCTGAAGGGCGAGGACTCGGTCAAGGGGCCGGTGACCGTCGAGACCTACCAGTGGTTCGTGCGCAACGCGGGCAAGATCTCCAGCGCGTACACGATCGTCATCTGCGACGAGGCGCACACGGCGCTCGGCGAGAAGACGAGCGCTGCGATCCGCGAATGGACGGGTCCGATCTTCATCGGCATGACCGCGACCGGCGCGCTGATCGCACGCCACGTCACCGACCTGTTCCCGACCCAGACCTCGCGCTTCGACCTCGCCCAGGCGGCGCGACGCGGGGTGATCGCGCCGCTTCGCTGCGTGCGCATCTCGCCAGGTGTGGGCGTGCGGACGATCGCGAAGGTGCCGCTGCGCCGCGGTGAGGTGGACACCGAGTTCGATCAGGACGAGCTAGCGAAACTGCTCGACCAGCAGCCCTTCAACCTCGCCGTCGCAAACCTCTACAAAACCCGCTTCAACGGCGTCCCCGGAGTCGTTTACGCGGCCGGTGTGCGCCACGCCTACAACCTCGCCGAAGCGTTCCGCGCCGAGGGCATCAAGGCAGAAGGCGTCTCCGGCGAGACGCCCAAGCGCGAGCTCGTGGAGATACTCGCGCGCTATGAGCGCGGCGACATCGACGTGCTGATCAACGCCCAGCTGCTGGCGGAGGGCTGGAACAGCCCGCGCGCGACGGTCTGCGTGCATCTGGCGCCGACCGCCTCCAAGCGCATCTACCAGCAGCGCGTGGGGCGCGTCACCCGCCGCCACCCCGGCAAGGAGGCGGGCCTGGTCGTCGACTTCGTGCATCCCGCCACCAAGCACGACGACCCGGTCGTGACGTTGCACTCGTTGCTGGACCGCGACGTGTACCGTGGCGGCGCGATCGTCGTCGGCCCGGTACGCCGCGGACGCGGCCGGCGGATGCGCGTCGAGCGCCGTGTGCTGCCCGTGTGCGCGGAGGAGGAGCGGCGCTTTCAGGTCTTCGAGCGCGAGCTCTGGCGGATCGCCGTCGAGCACCTCGACTACGGCGAGCAGCACCTGTGGGCGGCGCTGGCGGGGGCGCGAGTCGCGCCGAACGGCTGGCGCCGGGCGCGCGCGATGTTGCACTTCGACCGCACCGGCGAGCTCAAGAGCCGTTTCCTGATCACGGCCGTCAAGCGCAACAAGAACGCGCCGCTGCGACTGCGCGCGCTGACCGACATCGCCGCGCTGCGCGACCCGGACGCGTTCGACGAGGCGATCGACATCATCGGCGGCTGGCCGCGCGAGGAGCGCAAGGAGGCCACGAAGATCATGCTGCGCGCGCTCGTCGAGCGCAGGATCGGTCGGCGCGATCAGGCGAACGCGTGGATCTGGCGCCTGGCGGAGTACACGCGTGACGTGCACGAGGAGTACGCCGTGCAGCGCTGGCCTGAGACCAAGCGCCTGCTCGGGCTGCTCGTCAACTCGGCCGGTGGCGCACACGCCCGCAACGCGCGCCGCCTGATTCACGCTGCGCGCAAGCAGGACCGCCGGCTCGCCGCTGCGCTGCTCGCCGCCGCCCTCGCGCATACGCCCGAGGCCGAGGAGGCGCTGCGTGGGGCGCGCACGCGAATGGCGCGCAAGCCCCCGGCGCTCGCGCGCGAGCTGCTGCGCAACTTCCCCAAACGCCGCGCGCGCAACACCAGGCGCAGGCGCAAGGGCGCCAAGGGCACGAGCAACGGCTCGGCGCCGGACGCGCAGCCGACTTCCGCGGCCGAGCGTGTGCACGACGAGGCGGCGCTGACGAGCGCAGCGGCCTCGCCCGGCTCGGCGCAGGCGCCGGGGTCTGAGCTGGCCGACGAGCTGCGCCGCGACGTACGTGACGCGCTCGATCAGCATCCGGCATAGGACGGTTTGGCGAGGGGGATTGGCGAAATCTCTTCACCATGGAGATTTCGCCAGGGCAGGGGCCAGCCGAGAGCCGCCGAATCCGGCGGCAGTGGCTCTGCACGCTTACCGTGATCGCCCTCTCAGCGACAGTGAGCGTGAAATTCTGCGGCTCGCGCTGAGTAGCTTCCGGGACGGCAGCGGTCAGACCTACCGTGGCGGGCGGTCGTGGCCGGGGTTCAGGGACTACGAGCGGTCACTCGCGGCCGTGCTTGGTGGCGTCACCCCCGAGAACAAGGGTGTGTTTGACGTGGCAGTCGCCACGACTAACGGTTTGCCGTTCGGAATCTCCTGCAAGATGGCGGTCTTTCCGCCGCCTGGCAATCAGTGCAGCTTTATGGAGATGTCGAACTCGGCGGCCAAGTTTCGCGACCATCTGCTGCGTCTACAAATTACCTACGCCAATGAGCCGATGCTGGCTGTGGCAATACTACCCAACCTCGGGCGGCCAGTTGAAGTACTACCCGCTGCTGAGCTGGGCAGACTGGGTGACCCCGAAGTTCACACTGGAGCAGCCGCCCTGGTATCGCCGCTGGAGAAGGCCCGGCGCTACTTTGGTCGGCTCTGGCCTACGAGGGCTTGACCCAAAGCACCTCTATGCGGGGTGCCTGCTTCTCTACCTTCGGGGACTTCGTCGCGATCCGCTCCCATCCCCGGAGCGCCTCGTCGTACATCGGCTCGGCGTAGCCGCTAACGACCACGGGGCCTGGGTGATTGCGCAGCGCCCTCAGCAGAGCTAGGTGATCCTCGTCGGTCATCTCGTCGGCGTACATGGCCTGGGTACGGACGCCGTGCGGATACGGTGGGTCCGCGTAGATCAGACAATCCTCGGCACCGTGCCGTTGGATGACCTCTAGGGCGTCTCGGTTCTCTATCTCGGCGTCCTTCAGTCGAAACGCCAGGGCTTGAAGTTGAGCAGGCACCTTGTTCCACCGATGGGACATACCCGCCGCCCGTTGACACGGACCGCGGTTCTTCCAGCCCGTCTTCTTGGCTAGATCGCTTGCGTGCGCCTGCCAGCACCGCACCACAAACCGCCTGGCGTCCTCGAGCGGCTCCCCCGTTAGCGTGTCTGACCGGTCGTACTCGTCCCGCGACCACGGGGTGGTCTCCAGCGCCCAGCACAAGTCTTCGGTTTGGTCCCTCAGCACCGCGAACATGTTGACGACTTGACTGTTTCGATCGTTGATGACCTCATGCGGCGCGGGGGGCTTGGCGAAGAAGACGGCACCCGATCCGAAGAACGGCTCGACATAGTGGTAGTGTGGCCGAAACTGCGCAACGATCAGTCCAGCGAGGCTCCACTTCGCCCCGGGGTATCGGAGAACGGCCGGGTTCACCCTGCCGCGGAGCGAGCGAGCTTGAAGATCGCGTCCTGACGCGGCACGCTCGTCACGAGAAACGAGCTGGGTTTGGTGTGCGTTCATCGGCGCGGCGAGTCTAACTTCCGCAGTGGATGGCCCCCCGAGGACTGGCCTGAATGCAGACAGAGGCGCGTACACGGAAGATGCCCTTCCTACCTTGCACCGGTACAGGGCCAGCGAGCTCGGCACCCCTCCCAGTCACCTCTAGCCGAGCGCCTGCAGATGCACCTCGCCGGCGGCGATCGTGGTGCGCCCGCCACCGTCGAGCGCGACGAGCAGCCGTCCGGTGCCGTCGATGCCCTCGGCGCGCCCGCGCCCCAGCTGCGCATCGCTGCCCACGGCACCCCACACGATCTCGCGCCCGCGCAGCGCGTCGCGGCCGCGCCACGCCTCGAGTGTCGCCTGCGCCGGCTCGCTCAGCTGCCGCTCGAGCGTCTGCAGCACCCGGCCGAGCATCGGCTCGACATCGCTTCCCTCGAAGCCGAGCGTGGCTGCGGGCAGCCCTGTGCCTGCGCCCGCGCGCTCGGTCGCTCCCGGACGCAGCTCCGGCGGCAGCTGATCGAGCCGGACGGCGACGTTCAGCCCGATCCCGAGGACGGCCCAGCCTTCCTGCGGGCGGCCCTCGATGAGGATGCCCGCGAGCTTTGCCAACTCGCGCTCGGCCCCGGGCAGCTCGACAACGATGTCGTTGGGCCACTTGATCTGCGCCTGCTTCCCGGCAACCTCGCACACGGCCACCGCCGCCGCCAGCGGCAGCAGCGGCGGCGCGTCACGCAGCACCAGCGACATCAGCAGTGCGCTGGCCGGCGGCGCCGACCAGCGCCGCCCGTGCCGGCCGCGCCCGGCGGTCTGCTCCAAGGCGGTCACGAGCGTCCCGTGTGGCGCTCCCGCGAAGGCGAGCTCGCGTGCGCGCTCGTTGGTCGAGCCCGTGCGTCGCAGATGCACGCGCGGCCGGCCGAGGCTCACACCGGCCGTACCGTCATCTCGTCGTCGGGAGCGGCGCCGAGCAGCTCCGCGGCCGAGCCGCGATTGACCGCGAGCGCGACCATCCGCGTGGCGTCCTCGTAGATCAGGAGCTCGCCTGGGGTCACCTCCGCGAAGGTGGCCGCATAGCGCGCGGTGCGCACGGCGCCCGCGTGGCTCACGGTCAGCGCGTCCCCCGGCATCGCGCCGAGAGCGATCAGCTGCTCGTTGGCGGCGTCCAGGATCAGGTTGCCGAACGTGTCGCTGCGCAGGACGTGCACGGTGAGCACGCCGTCTCCCATCTGCGCCGATGACAGCCCGATGCGCCGCAGCTGGTTGACGGGCAGCTCCTCGCCGACCGAGCTCAGCGGCTCGCCCGCGGCCAGCGCTGCGGCGACGGGCGCGAAGATGTCGCGACCGTGGAACGTGCGCGACACAGGCCGCAGGCGCTCGGGCGATTCGCCGATGTCGACCGCCTCGGCAACTCCCGCAAGGCGCTCCGCCGCCGGCATCAGCAGCCCGTTGTCGGGACCCACGAGCACGTGATCCTGCTCGACCGTGCGGATCGCCACCGCCCGGCGCGCGTGTCGGCCGATCGCGCTCACGCCCGGGTCGACCACCGCCAGGTGCACCCCCGCGGGCAGGAACGGCAGCGCCGAGCGCAGCACGATCGCCCCGGAGCGCACATCGTGGCGGGGAATCGCGTGCGTCAGGTCGATCACGCGAGCGCTCGGGCAACGGCGTGCCATGACGCCGTGACAGACACCGACGAACTCATCGAGCTGCCCGTAGTCGGAGAGGAAGGTGATGACGGGTGGGCTATCGGCCATTGCTTGCCCGTGCTGCGGCGTCGGCGAGCAGCGCCTGGATCATACCCTCGACGTCGTACGTCACCGCCTCGATGTCGGGCTCCAGCCCGTGCTCGCGGAGCGTCTCGCTGGTGATCGGGCCGATCGACACGATCCGTGTCGATGCCGCAAGCGCCGGCTCACCGTCTGCGGCCTGCACGAAGAGCCGCACCGTTGAGGACGAGGTGAAGGTGACGTAGTCGGCCGCACGCAGCGCCTGCAGCGCGCGCGGCGAGAGCGGCTCCGCGACAGTTTCGTACAGCGCCAGCACGTCGACCTCGGCCCCGCGGGCGCGCAGCGCGTCCGGGAGCACATCGCGCGCCTCGCCGGCTCGCGCCACGAGCGCACGTCTTACGGGCAGCTCCGCGAGGGCCTGCACCAGCGACTCGGCCACGAACCGCTTCGGCACCACGTCCGCGATGACGCCGTGCTCCGCCAGCGCGCGCGCGGTGCCGGGGCCGATCGCCGCGATCGTCGCCCGCGCCAGCGCGCGCGCGTCGCCGCGCGGGTGGGTGCCGTCGTCGAGCCGCTCGAACAGCCCCGCGACCGCGTTGGGGCTGGCGAGGCAGATCAGGTCGTACGGCGAGGGGTCCAGTGCCGGACCGGGCAGCTGTTCGACGCGGATGACCGGCGCCTGGATCACGCTCGCGCCGAGCTCCTGCAGGCGCCGCGCGAGGCCGCTGGCCTGGGCGCGCGCGCGTGTGACCGCCACGCTCAGGCCCGTGAGGGGACGCCGGGGCAGCCACGCGAGCTCTGCGGCCAGCGAAGCGACGGGTCCGACGATCGTGATCGCCGGCGGACGCACACCCTCCCCGGCCCCGGCGGCGGCGATCGTCTCGAGCGTCGCCGTCACGGTGCGCTGTGCCGGCAGCGTGCCCGCTTCGACGATCGCCGCGGGCTGCGAGCCGGGCCGGCCGGCGGCGATCAGCGCAGCTGTGATCTGCGGCAACTGACTTACGCCCATGTACAGCACGAGCGTGCCGGGGAAGCACGCGAGCGCCGGCCAGTCGATCGCGCCCTGCTCCCCGGCGGCGGCATCGACGGCGTCCCCACGGGCATGACCTGTCACCAACGCGACGGCGCTCGCTAGGCCGCGATGGGTGACCGGGATGCCCGCATACGCGGACGCGGCAACGCCGGCCGTCACGCCCGGAACGACCTCGAAGGGGATGCCCGCCGCACGCAGCCTCAGGGCCTCCTCGCCGCCACGCCCGAACACAAACGGGTCGCCGCCCTTCAGGCGCACCACCGTTTGTCCCGCCCGCGCCCGCGCCACCATCAGCGCCTCGGTCTGCTCCTGCGGAACCGACGCACCGCCTCCCTCCTTGCCGACGAACAGCAGCTCCGCATCCCCGCGGGCGCCGTCGAGCGCGACAACCGGGATCAGGCGGTCATACAGGATCACGTCGGCCACCGCGATCAGCTCGAGCGCTCGCGCCGTCAGCAGTCCGGGGTCGCCGGGTCCGGCGCCGACGAGGTAGACGCGGCCGCTCATGCGATCCAGTGGTCCGACGTCGGGCGGTTAACCGACACGAGACGCGTCGCTGCGACGCTGCGCCCTGACCCAGCCCGCGACGTCGCGGATGAACCTGCTGCGATGTCGGCTACCAACGCGTTCGTCGACCGGTTCGACGAGGTCGGCGTCGAGACTTATGCGAAGTCGCATGATCACAATTAAGCACACGCCGGCTTTCCGCTGGGCGTTGCGCACCGATCACGGCGTTTGTCCCGCCATCTCCACCGCCCGCTGCAGCATCTCGCCACCGCCCACCGCCTGCAAACGCTCGGCGACGCGTCGCCCGAGCGCCTCGGGGTCGTAGAAGCCCCCGACCGAAGCCGGGGGACACGCGCCCTCGGCGCGAATCCCCGTTTCGGCCAGCTCATCACTGACCCACTCCGAGCCGTCGGGCAGGCCGATCCAGGCGCGCAGCTGCAGGCAGCCGCAGCCGGCGGGCACCGCGTGGGCGCCGAGGGGGGTGTGGCAGCTGGCATCGAGCGCGCCCGCGAGCGCGCGCTCCGCGAGCAGGCACGCGAACGCGTCCTTGTCCGTGATCGCCTGCGCCGCCTCACGCGCGTCGTCGTCGTCGTCGCGACCCTCGAGCGCGATGATGCCCTGTCCGGGCGCCGGCACGAAGCGCTCGGCATCGAGCACGCCGCCGACCTCGGCCTCTCGCCCCAATCGCTGTAGGCCGGCGCGTGCCAGCACGATCGCGTCGAGCCGCTGATCGGGATCGGCGAGCTTGCGCAGACGCGTGTCGACGTTGCCGCGGATCGCCACCACCTCGAGATCGTCGCGTGTCGCGCGCAGCTGTGCGAGGCGCCGGACACTGCTCGTCCCCACCCGCGCGGAGGAGGGGAGCCGATCGAGGGCGTCAGCGCCGCACAGAACGTCCTCGGCTGCGGCGCGTGCCGGGGCGCCGTGCAGCGCGAGCCCCTCGGCGAGCTCGCCGGGGACGTCCTTGGCGGAATGCACCGCGAGGTCGATCTCGCCGGCTGCGAGAGCACGCTCGAGCTCGCTCACCCAGCGCGACTTGTCGCTCGCGTCGGCGCCGCCGTCCGCGCGGTCGCCGACGGCCAGCATCGGCACGATCTCGCAGTCCTCGTGACCGGCGGCGCGCAACTGGACGACGATCAGATTGGCCTGCGCGAGCGCGAGCGCGCTGCGCCGCGTGCCGATCCGCATCAGTGGGGCGCGCGGGGCGGGCGGGCCATCAGCCGGGACGGCGTCGGCGCGAGGACCTGCCGGGCACACCCTCCGGGGCGCGCGCGGGCAGGTCGTGGACCTCCGCCAGCTCGGATGAAAGCTCGCCCACCCGCTCAGGAGCCGGCGCGTCCTCGCGCAGCCCGAACAGCTCGCGGACGAGCTCGAGGCTCGCGTGGCCACGATCTTCGCTGAGGCTGCGCAGGCGGATCGTCGGCTCGTGCAGCAGCCGGCTCATCACGGCGCGGGCGATCGCCTCGACGCGCGCGAGGTCGCGCTCGGAGGCCGCCTCCCAGCGGCCGGAGTTCTCCGCCAGGACCTGCGTCACGATCTCCTCGCCGTGGGCGCGCAGCGCGCTGACCGTCGGCAGCGAGTCGAGCTGACCGAGCCAGCGCGCGAAGCGGTGGATCTCCTCCTCGACGATCTCGAGCGCGCGCGGGGTCTCCTCCGCACGCGTGCTCAGGTTGCGCGCGATGACCGCCTGCAGGTCGTCGATGTCGTACAGGCTCACGCCCTCGAGCTCGCCGCACGCCGGGTCGACGTCGCGTGGCACCGCGATGTCGATCAGCAGCAGCTGACGCCCGTCGCGCTCGCGCATCACCAGCTCGAGCTCCTCGCGGCCGACGATCGGGTGGGGAGATGCGGTCGAGCTGAGCACGATGTCGGTGCGAACCAGTTGGTCGGGAAGTTTGTCCAGACCGACGACCGTGCCGCCGAAGCGCTGCGCGAGGCTGAGCGCGCGATCGGCGTGGCGGTTGGCCACGAAGATCGTGCCGGCGCCCTGCTCCGCGAGTGCGCGAGCGGTCAGCTCGCTCGTCTCGCCTGCGCCGAGGATCACCACGTGGCGGTCCTGCAGGCTGCCCAGCACGCTCAGCGCGAGATCGACGGCGACGGAGGGCACGCTGACGCGACTCGCGCCGATGCCGGTCTCCGAACGCACGCGCTTGCCGGTCGTCAACGCCGCCGCGAACAGGCGGTTGGAGAGCGGTCCGGTGGCGTTTGCGCGCATCGCCGTCTCGTGCGCGCGTCTGACCTGCCCCTGGATCTCGGCCTCGCCGAGGATCATCGACTCCAGGCCCGCCGTGACGCGGTAGAGCTGACGCGCGGCGTCGCAGTTGCGCGGCGAGTAGATCGCGTCGGCCAGCTCGGTCGGACGGATCTCAGCGCGTCGCGCGAGCAGTCCGAGCACGTCGGCCTCGGCCTTGACAAGTGACCCACCCGCCCCGCCGACGACGAGGTAGACCTCGGTGCGGTTGCACGTCGAGATCACGACCGCCTCGCGCACCTCGGCTGTGGCGGTCGCCTGGCTCGCGAAATCCGCCGCTTCGCGCTCGCTGAAGGCGAGCCGCTCACGCAGCGCCACGGGCGCGGTCTTGTGCGAGATCCCCAGTGCCAGCAGCTCGCTCATGCCGGCGCCGACTCCCGATCCTGATCGTGGCTCGCCGGCGCTGCTGACGAGGGCCCCGGGCCGTCCGGCCCTGGACCCTCCGGCGCCGCGCTCTCGGAGACGCTCAACAGCTCTCCGAGGTCGCGCTCGATGCGGCTGAGACGGATCGCCATGATCGCAACGTAGATCAGCACGAGCACGAACAGCACGATGTACGCGCCGGCGACGTACTTGCCGGCCGTGTGCAGCGGCAGCGCCGGGACCTCTGCGAGCGCGGCGGCGAGCATCACCGCGCCGAGCTCTGCAGGCGCGGTGCCGCGCTGCGTACGCGTGTCGGCGCGGCGGCGTCCTCGCCGGCCAGGCGCCGGCGCAGCGCGCGGATCTGCGCGCGCGTGTGCTTCGCGGTCAGCTCGTACTTGCACAGGGTCGCGAACAGCAACGAAATCGCCCCCAGCGACACGAGGAACGTCAACGCCATCGGAGCGGGCAGGTTGGACGTGCTGCCGAGGACCCGCGGGTGCAGGTACGCGGTCGACAGGCGCACGGCGATGAAGTTCGCCGGCACGAACGCGCCGGCGGTGATCGCGAACACCGACGCGTAGCGCGACTGGCGCTCGGGATCTTCGATCGCGAAACGCAGCGGTTGGTAGGTGGCGTACAGCAGGAAGATGATCAGGAAGGACACGAGCGTCGGCTCGCTCCAAACCCACCAGTGTCCCCACGAGCCCTTCGCCCAGATCGAGCCGGTGATCAGCGTGGCGACGGCGAAGATCAGGCTCATGTGGATCACCACGTAGGAGCGCATGTCCCAGCGCGGATCGCGGGTGCGCAGATGCTGGATCGCGAGCAGGCCGCCGAGCACGAAGCCGCATAGCGCGATGATCGCCAACGGCACGTGCACGTAGAAGATCTTCTGCAGGAAGCCCTGTTCGGCTTCCAGCGGCGCGTAGAAGAAGACGAGGCTGAGCGACACGCCCATCGCGAGAACGGTGGCGATGCTCAGGGTCCGCAGGCCCCTGCCGTACATGACGGCACCGCCCGGAGAGCGGTGCTTGATCTCAGAAGAGCCGGCCGCACGCCGGCTTGGGGATTCCATTAATCCTCCAGGAGGAAGTCGAACAGGGCGTAGGCGATCAGCCCGAACAAGAGATCATAGAGCCCGAGCGTAAGCAGCCAGCGGGTTGGAAGCCCGCCCGCCCAGCCCGGATGGACCGCTACGAGCAGCGGTGAGGTCGCGCGCGCGCCGCCGATCACGATCGGCACGAACAGCGGCAACGCCAGCAGCGGCCCCAGCAGGTCACGCGCGCGCGTGTGCACCGCCATCGCCGCGACGAGCGTGCCGATCACCGCAACGCCGAGGTCGCCCAACGCGAGCGTCGCGAGCAGGCCGGGCAGCGCCGGACCGAGCGGCGACCCCAGCAGCAGCAGCGCGAATGCGGGCACGGCCACGAGCTCGAGCACGACCAGGAAGGCGAGCAGTGTCAGCACCTTCGACAGGAACATCGCGCTGCGGTTCACGGGCGCGAGCAGGAACCCGTCGAAGCCGCCCTGGTCGGCATCCGCGACGAACAGCCTGTTGACGCCGAGGATCGCCGCGAACAGCAGCGTCACCCAGAGGATTCCGGCCGCGAGGTCGCCTTCGACGCTCGAGCGGTTCAGGGCGAAGTGGAAGAGCACGAACGTCGCCACGGCGAACAGCGACATGCCGGGCACGGACTCGAGCGTGCGCAGCTCGACCAGCAGCTCCTTGCGCAGCAGCGCGCCGACCGTCGGCCACAGCCGCGCCGGGCGCGCCGGGCGAACGCTCGGCAGCGCTCGCGGTGGGGCGTGAACGCCGCTCACCTGTACAGCTCCGCGATCTCGTCCGGGTCCACCTCGGCGGCTGCGCGCAACAGCGCCGGACGCCCCGCGCGCAGGCCCAGCACGACGTCGGCCTGCGCCAGGCCGCCGCTCGGGTCGTGGCTGCAGATCACGCGCGTGCGCAGTCCCTGGGGGCCTGAGCCGGCCGCGAGCAGCGGCACGACGAGCTCGATCGCGGCCGGGTCGAGGTTGGCGTTCGGCTCGTCCAGCAGCAGCAGCTCGGGATCGTGGAGCACCGCGCGCGCGACGGCAACGCGCTGGACCATCCCGCGTGAAAGCGTCCGCAGCGGCTCGTTCGCACGCCCGTGCATCGCCACCGACTCGAGCAGCTCGTGCACGCGCTCGTCCTCGACGCCGTATAGGCGCGCGTAGAAGCGCAGGTTCTCGCGGGCGGTGAGCTCCCGGTAGAGCAACGGCTCGTGCCCGAGCAGCCCGACGCGGGCGCGCACCGCCCACGCCTCTCCGGGGAGGCTCGAGCCGAGCACGCGCACGCTGCCGGCGTGCGGGCGCAGCAAGCTCGCCAGCACTCGCAGGAGCGTCGTCTTGCCGGCGCCGTTGGGACCGAACACCACCAATGTCTGGCCTGCGTCGAGCGACAGCGAGACGTCGGCGAGCGCCTCGCGTTCGCCATAGTGCCGAGCCAGCCCCTCGACCTCGAGCGCTGCCACCTGTGTGCGCTCCCTAGACCTGCAGCGCGTATGCGCTCTGCGCTCGCGCGATCAGCTCGCGCACAGCCTGCTCGCCGTCGTCGCGCAGCAGCGCAATCGGGTCGGGCTCGCCGCCGACGATTCCCTCGAAGAAGTCCTTGCGGTCCTGATAGGTGGGCAGCGTGCCCTTCGCCCACCCACGCACCTCGTTGAGCAGCACCGCCAGGCGCGCGTAGGGCTCGCCGAACTGCGCTTCGATCTCGCGCTTCATGCGCTTGGCCAGCGCCGGCGAGGCGCCCGCGGTCGAGATCGCAATCGCGAGCGGGCTCATGCGCACGATCGCGGGCAGGATGAAGTTGCAAAGCGGCGGCACGTCGACGACGTTGACGAGCATCGCGCGCCGCTCCGCGTCCTCGTAGACGGCGATGTTCACCTCGGTGTCGTCGGTCGCGGCGATCACCATGAAGACGCCATCGAGGTCCGCGGCGCCCGCATAGGCACGCTGCTCCCAGTGGATCGAGCCCTCTCGCGCATACTCCTCGAGCGCTGGCTGGACCGCGGGTGCGATCAGCGTCACCTGCCCGTCACACGCGAGCAGACCCTCGACCTTCTCGAGCCCGATCTCGCCGCCGCCGACCACCACGCAGCGCCGGCCCGAGAGCTTCAGGCACGCGATGTAGAAGGGGGTATCGAGCATCCCCTGGACGCAGCTCTGGTCGCAGATGCCTCTGTGCAGCTGACAGACGCACTCCTTGCCAGCGTAGGCCTGGGCGGGCATGCACTCAAGAGTAGTGCAGGTCTCGCGGCGCGCGATACCAACGCTATACAGCATCCTGAAAAGCAGACAGACCGGCCGACCGTTCCTCTCCGTGCACCGCCCTGCGGGTCGCCTTGGGTCCACCCTGCCTACGCGCGCGGCAGCCCCCGCCCGAACGCGCGCGCGCCAACCCGCGCGAGCGCCAGGGCGCCCTCTCGCCAGGCACGGTCGCGGTCGGAGTCGCGCGCGGAGCGGAGCTTGGCGACGGTGCGCATGGCGCGCGTGCTGCCGGCGTCGTAGGGCCCCCACCACAGTCCGCGCATGGTCGGCGGGTCCCACGTGATCAGCTTTTCCTGGGCGCATGCGCGCAGCCCGGCCTGCCCGAGCGTGCGGCCGAGCCCGCTGCCGGCGGCGGCGCCCCACGGTCCGCGCGAGACGGTCGGTCCGGGGAGATGGTCGTTGAGCCAGACCATGCCGGCGTGCAGCTCGCGAGCGATGCGGATGCCCTGATAGCGGTCGGCGGTCCAAACGGACGCGCCGAGGCCGTAGTCGCCACTGTTGGCGGCGGCGATCGCCTCATCGACCGAGTCGACGGCCATCACCACCAGCACCGGTCCGTCGATCGGCTCGCGCACGATCCGCGTATCGCTGCGCACGTCGGTGATGACGCTCGGCGCGTAGAACGCTCCACGGCATCCCGGCACGCTGACCGCCCCGCCGCAGTGCAGGCGGGCGCCCTTGGCGACGGCCTCGTCAACGAGCGAGCTGATGTGCTCGGCACGACGAGCGGACGCGAGCGGCCCGACCTGGACGCGAGGATCGGAGGGGTCGCCGACGGTGAGCGCCCGCGCACCGGCTACGAGCCCCGCGAGGAAGCGCTCGTACACCTCGCGGGCGACGTACACGCGCTCGATCGATCCCCGTGCCTGCCCCGCGGCGGCGCAGCCGGCCCACAGCGCGCCCGCGATCGCGCGGCGCAGGTGCGCGTCGGCGAGGACGAGCATCGCGTCCTTGCCGCCGAGCTCGACCGTGACCTCCTTCTCGCGCGATACGCACGCCCGCGCGACGACGCGTCCGACGGCGGGCGAGCCGGTGAACAGAACCTTGTCGACGCGCGCCTGCGCGAGCGCCACGCCGACGTCCGCTTCGCCGTGGACGACGCGCACGAGCCCCTCCGGGAGTCCGGCGCGTGCGAGCACCCGCGCGATCCGCTCGCCCGCCAGGCAGGCGCGCGCGGCCGGCTTGAAGACGACCCCGTTGCCCGCCAGCAGCGCGCCGGCGATCTGCCCGAGTGGCTGCGCGAACGGCGCGCTGCCGGCCCCGATCACGCCGACCACGCCGTAGGGCTCGAACGCGATCCGCGCGCGCTTGGCGATCGCCAGCGAGCGACTGACCTCGACACGCCGCCCGCCGAGCGCGTCAGCTCCGTCCTCGGCGATCCATCTCAGCGCGTCGATCGCGGCGAGCAGCTCGAGCGCCGCGATCTCCGCGCGCGCGCGTCCCTGCTCGCGCCCAAGCAGCTCCTGAAGCTCGTCGAAGTCGTCGATCACCGCCTGTGCCATCCGATCCATGTAGCGCGCGCGGTCCTTGACACGCAGGAGCGCCCACAGCGGCTGCACCTTCGCCACGGCCTCGACCACGTGCTCGATGCGCTCGGCCGGTGTGATCGCGACCGCGCCGAGCGTCGCGCCGGTGGCGGGGTCGCGCGCCTCTAGCTGCGCCGACGCGATGCTGTCGCTCGTCGCTGTGGAGGTCTCGCTCTGGGACGCGCTCATCGACATGGGCGATTATCGCGGCTCCGCGGCGCGTGCCCGGCGAATCCGCTCCAGGCGCTCGGCCAGCGCCGCCTCCGCCTCGTCGGGCTCGTAGAAGCGCTCGCCGACGACGCCCTCGGGCGCCAGCTCCTGCGAGGCGACGTGGCCGGCATGCCGGTGGGGGTTGTCGTAGCCGCCGCGATCCTGTCCGGGGCGCGGTCCGGAGCGAAGCCAGCCGGGCACGGCGCCGGCTCCGTGCTCGCGAACGTGGCGCTGGGCCGCGGACAGCGCAGCGCCGGCGGCGTCGGACTTCGGCGCGAGCGCGAGGTAGATGGCGGTCTGGGCGAGGGCATAGCGCGCCTCCGGCAGGCCCACGTGCTCGACCGCCTGCGCGGCGGCGCTCGCCAGCGACAGCGCCGCCGGGTCCGCGTTGCCGATGTCCTCTGAGGCGAGGATGATCATCCGCCGCACGATGAAGCGCGGGTCCTCGCCGCCCTCGAGCATCACGGCGAGGTAGTACAGCGACGCGTCCGGGTCGGAGCCGCGCGTGGCCTTGATCCACGCGGAGATGTAGTCGTAGTGGCGGTCGCCCTTTTTGTCGTACAGGACCGCCCGGCGCTGCAGCGCATCCTCGACACGGGCGAGCGTCACGACCTGCTCCCCGAGCTCGTCTGCGGTCGCGAGCGCCAACTCGAGGGCGTTGAGCGCCGTGCGCGCGTCGCCTTCGCTGCGTGCAGCGAGGAAGTCGAGCGCGCCGTCTTCGACCGGGAGCGCATCCTCGGCCGCCCGTCGCAGCACCGCGCCCACCTCCTGGGGCGTCAGCGCCTGCAGCGCGTACACGCGCATGCGTGAGAGCAGCGCGCCGTTGACCTCGAACGCGGGGTTCTCGGTCGTGGCGCCGATCAGCGTCACGAGCCCCTCCTCGACCGCGGGCAGCAGCGCGTCCTGCTGGGCCTTGTTGAAGCGGTGGATCTCGTCGAGGAACAGCACCGTCTGACCGCCTCCGGTGTCGCGCCGGTGGGCGGCCCGCTCGATCACGGCGCGTACCTCGGGGCGCCCGGCCGCGACCGCGCTCAGCTCCTCAAACGCCGCGCCGGAGCGTTCGGCGACGATCCGCGCGAGCGTCGTCTTGCCCGAGCCCGGCGGGCCGTACAGCACCATCGAGTGGGGTCGCCCCTGCTCGATCGCGGTACGCAACGCCGAGCCGGTGGCGAGCAGATGCCCCTGGCCGACGAAGTCCTCGAGGCCGCGGGGACGGATCCGAACCGCCAGCGGCCGGCCGGTGGCTCCCTCATTTGGACTATGACGTTTGGCCATGCCCGTGGCTGGAACTTTGTCCAAATCGCCACTTGGATCGTCGTTAAAAAGGGTATCCATCTACTTGAGTATCGCTCGCGTCTGGGCCTGCCCATCGCAAACCGCGGCAGGTTGCGTGCGATGCCCGTCGAACCGTAGATCGGATGCCAAAGTCGCTCGCCCCCGATAACCCTCGTAGGATGAAGCGCCCAGATGAGCACCGGCGCCGCTGAGCTGCTGCCGTCCGGGGGGGATGCGCTCGAATTCCTCGACGCGGGCGGCGACATCGCCGGGCGCTCGCCGCTGCGGTTGTTCTGGGGGAGGCTGCGCCGGGATCGCGTGGCGCTCGTGTCGCTCGGCTTCATCGTCTTCCTGATCTTTCTCGCGATCGCGGCGCCGCTGGTCGTCAGCATCCTCGGCCTGCCGGGACCGAACGTCCAGAACCTGAACCTGACCGACTCGTTTGGCTCACCGCTCGGACCGAGCCTCGCGCACCCGTTCGGCGTCGACACGCTCGGCGAGGACGTCATGTCGCGCGTGATCTACGGCACCCGCGTATCGCTTGAGGTCGGCATCATCGGCACCGGCATCTCGACGTTGATCGGCGTCGTCATCGGGATGCTCGCGGGCTTTTACCGTGGTTGGATCGACACCGGGCTCTCGCGCCTCATCGACGTGGTGCTGTCGATCCCCGTGCTGCTGCTGGGTCTCGGGCTCGGCGCCGCGTGCTCGGTGCGGGGCTGCGCCAAAGGTCTGATCCAGCCCGGTCTCAGCACGATCCTGTTCATCGTCGCGTTGGCGACCTGGCCGTACATCGCGCGACTCGTACGCGGCCTCGTGCTTTCGATGCGCGAGCGCGAGTTCGTCGAGGCCTCGCGCGCTCTCGGCGCTTCGGACGCTCGCATCATGTTCAGGGAGATCCTGCCCAACCTCGCGGCGCCGATCATCGTCTACGCGAGCCTGCTGGTGCCCGTGACGATCCTGCTCGAGGCCGCGCTCTCGTTCCTGGGCGTGGGTATCCGCCCGCCGACAGCGAGCTGGGGCCAGATGATCGCGGCGGCGACGCCGATCTTCAACACCGCGTGGTGGTACATGGTCTTTCCCGGCGCGGCGCTGCTGTTGACGGTGCTGGCATTCAACCTGCTGGGTGACGGGCTGCAGGATGCATTGAATCCGAGGAACGCCCAATGACGGGCCCTCGACACGACACAGGAGGCGTTCCAATGAGGTCCACGAGAGTGATGTTGTTTGCGGCGGTGGGGGTCCTGACGGCGCTGGTACTGGCGGCGTGCGGCTCCTCCTCGGAAAGCGGGTCCAGCTCGAGCGCGACCGCCAACGGTGCGAGCGTCGTCACGCCGGCGGGCTACCAGAGCTCGGTCGACGAGTCGCTGTCGGGTAAGCGCGGCGGCACCCTGGAAGTGCTCCAGGAAGCCGATTTCGAACACCTCGATCCGGGCGTGACGTACTTCGCGCTCGACTACACCGTGGTGTTCGCGACACAGCGGCCGCTGTACTCGAACAAGCCGAGCTCGAATCAAACGATCCCGGACATGGCGGCGAGCGAGCCGGAAGTCTCCGCGGACAACAAGACGATCACGGTGCACCTCAAGGAAGGCATTCACTTCAGCCCGCCCGTCAACCGCGAAGTGGTCGCGCAGGACGTCGCCTACGCGATCGAGCGCGGTGCCAACGAAAATGTCGCGAACCCGTACATCCAGACGTACTTCAGCGCGATCGAAGGCATGCCACAGGCGAAAGGCGGCCCGGTCAAGGGCATTGAAACGCCAAACAAGCATGAGATCGTCTTTCACCTGACCGAACCGACGGGCTTCTTCGTCGCCGAGGCCCTGTGCCTGCCGCTGACCGCAGCGGTCCCAAAGGAATATGCGGAAAAATTCGACAAGAGCAAGCCGTCGGCTTACACCAACTACCAGGTCGCCACCGGGCCGTACATGCTCAAGAACAACGCCGAAGGCAAAGTCCTGGGCATCGGCTACGTACCTGGCAAATCGGCGACGCTCGTGCGTAACCCCAACTGGAACGCGAAGACAGACTTCCGACCGGCCTACCTGAACGAAATCAAGATCCACCTCGGCGGCACCCAGGCCGTCATCGATCGTCAGGTGCTCGAAGGCAAAAGCGTCGTCCAGAACGAGCCCGTGGTGCAGTCCGCCGTCAAGCTCGCGGCCGAACACTACAAGAGCCAGCTCGACCTCTCGCCGGGCGCCGGCAACCGCTACATAACGCTGAACAACAAGGTTCCGCCGTTCAACAACATCAATCTGCGCAAGGCGGTGTACGCGGCGGTCGACCGCGCGGCGCTGGACCGCGAGCGTGGCGGCACGCTCGTCACCAACGTCGCGACCCACTTCATCTACCCGACGATCCCGGGCTTCGAACAGGCGGGTGGGCTGGCGGGCCCGAAGCTGGACTACAACGAACACCCCGAAGGTGACATGGCGGTCGCCGAAAAGTACATGAAGCTCGCGGGTTACCCGAGCGGTAAATACACGGGCACGAAGACGGTGCAGGTCGTCGGCGCGAGCAGTGCGCCGGAAAAGGAAGACGCCGAAATCGTCAACCAGACGCTGAAGAACCTGGGCTTCAACACCAAGCTCACGCTCGTCGAAATCGCAACGATGTACGCGAAGTACTGCAACGTTCCGAAAGAAGCGATCGAAGTGTGTCCGACCGTCGGCTGGATCGCCGACTTCGCCGACCCGCAGACGGTGCTCAAGCCGACGTTCGACGGCAGCTCGATCGTCCCGACCGGCAACGTCAACCAGGCACAGGCGGACGTCCCGAAGATCAACGCCGCGATGGCAGCGGCGGAGATCATCAAAGGCAAGGAAGAACGCGCGAAGGCGTGGGGGAAAATCGACGATGAACTCGTCGAAAACGCGGTTGCGATCCCGTATGACTGGGAAAAGGCGCCGCGGCTGGCGGCGAGCAACGTGCACGGCGTGGCGATGCTCTGGAACGAAGGCTCGTGGGACTACAGCTTCACCTCGCTGAAGTAGCGCGAGCGCGGCGACGATGATCCGCTACATAATCAGGCGCCTGTTGTGGGGCGTGCTGCTGCTGATCATCGTCGCCGGGCTGGTGTTCGTCCTCTTCCGCGTGCTGCCGACGACCAACCCGGCGGTGCTGCGCGCGGGTCGCGACCCACAGCCGAAGCTGATCAAGGAGATCGAAGTCGTGCTCGGTCTCAACAGGTCGCTGCCGACGCAGTTCTGGGATTACCTCAAGGAAGTGTTCCTGCACTTCAACCTCGGCTACAGCTACTACAGCCAGGAGTCCGTCAGGTCGCTGATCGTCGAACGCCTGCCGGCGACGCTGTCGCTGACGGTGGGCGCCGCCGTGCTGTGGGTTCTCGGCGGCCTCAGCGTCGGCATCATCTCGGCGCTGCGCCGGCACACCCTGCTCGATCGCGGCGCCATGGGTAGCGCGCTGGTGCTGATCTCGGTGCCGGAATTCTGGCTGGGGCTGGTGCTGCTGTTCCTGTTCGCCTCAGATATCGGGAAATTCAAGATCTTCCCGGGGGCGGGCAGCTATGTGCCTTTGACGACCGATCCGTGGAAATGGTTCACCTCGTTGATCATGCCGTGGTTCGTGCTCGCGGCGGGCTCCGCCGCGATCTTCGCGCGGCTGATGCGCAGCAGCCTCAGCGAGGCGATGAAAGAGGACTACATCAGGACCGCGCGCGCGAAGGGGCTGCCCGAGAAGGCGGTGGTGCGCCAGGGAGTGCGCGCGGCGATCAACCCGATCGTCACCCTCTTCGGGCTGGAAGTCGGGGTGCTGCTCGGCGGCGCGATCCTCGTCGAGACCGTGTTCAACATCCCGGGGGTCGGTCGGCTCGCCTATCAGTCGATTCAGTCGTCGGACTTCCCCGTGGTCCAGGGGACGGTGCTGCTCGCCTCGATGTTCATCATCCTCGCGAACATCGTCGTCGATGTCGCCTATGCGTATCTCGACCCGCGAGTGCGCTACTCATGAGCGCCGCCCAGCCGCTGCTGCGGGTCGAGGACCTGCGCGTCGAGTTTCCGAGCGAGGACGGCGTCGTGCACGCCGTCGACGGCATCACCTATCAGGTGCAGAAAGGGCGCACGCTCGGGATCGTCGGCGAGTCCGGGTCCGGCAAGACGGTCTCCTCGCTGACTACGCTCGGCCTCACCCGCCGTGAGGGCGCGCGGATCTCGGGACGGATCCTGTTCGAGGGCCAGGACCTGGTGACGCTGCCCGAAGAACAGTTGCGCGCGATTCGGGGCGACGAGATCGCGATGATCTTCCAGGATCCGCTGTCCTCGCTGCACCCGCTGTACCGGGTGGGCGCGCAGCTGGTCGAGGCGGTGCGCGCGCATCGCGAGGTTTCGAAGGCGCAGGCGCGGGCCCGCGCGATCGAACTGCTCGGCCTCGTCGGCATCCCGGACCCGGCCCGGCGCGTGGATGAGTATCCACACGAGTTCTCGGGCGGGATGCGGCAGCGGGCGATGATCGCGATGGCGCTGATGAACGACCCGAAGCTGCTGATCGCGGACGAGCCCACGACGGCGCTCGACGTGACCGTGCAGGCGCAGATCCTGGCGCTGATGGAACGTCTGCAGCGCGAGCTGGGGATGGCGATCGTGATCATCACCCACGACCTCGGTGTGGTCGCGGAGGTGGCCGACGACATCGCCGTGATGTACGCCGGCAGGATCGTCGAGACGTCCTCCGCCGAGCATCTGTTCGCTTCGCCGGAGCACCCCTACACGTGGGGGCTGCTGAAGTCGATCCCGCGCCTCGACGGCCCACGCGAGGAGGAGCTGGTGCCGATTCCGGGCACGCCGCCGAGCCTCATCAACCGGCCCTCGGGCTGCCATTTTCACCCGCGCTGTCCGTATGCCCAGCCCGATCACACGCGCATCGATCCGTTGCTCGGGCCTGTCCCGGGCGAGCCGAGCCATCACGTGGCGTGCCTGCTCGAGGCGGAGGTGCGCGAGCGCCTGTGGGCGGAGCTGGCCGCGGGCGCGACGCCCGAGCAGGCGCTCGTCGAGGTTGGCCTGCCGGGAGCCCCCGCGTGAGCTCGATCCTGCGGCTGCGCACCCTCGTCAAGCACTTCCCGCTGACGCGGGGCATCATCTTCCAGCGCACGATCGGCGCGGTCAGGGCGGTGGACGGCATCGACCTCGAGATCGAGCGCGGTGAGACGCTCGGCCTCGTCGGCGAGACCGGCTGCGGCAAGAGCACGACCGCACGGCTGATCATGCGCCTGCTCGACGCGACCGCGGGCGAGATCGTGCTTCGAGGGACGGACATCACGCGCCTGAAGGGCGCGGCCCTGAAGGCGACCAGACGGGAGATGCAGATGATCTTCCAGGACCCGCACTCCTCGCTGAACCCGCGCAAGACGATCGGCTCGATCATCGCGGAGCCGTTCGCGATCCACAAGCTGCTGCCGGACGGGGACGAGCGCAAACGCGAGGTTCAGCGCGCTGATGGAGACGGTCGGGCTGAACCCGGAGCACTACAACCGCTATCCGCACGAGTTCTCCGGCGGCCAGCGCCAGCGCATCGGCGTGGCGCGCGCGATCGCGCTGAACCCCAAGCTGCTGATCGCCGACGAGCCCGTCTCGGCGCTCGACGTCTCGATCCAGGCGCAGGTGCTGAACCTGCTGCGCGACCTGCAGCGGCGCCTCGGCCTGACGCTCGTGTTCATCGCGCACGACCTCTCGGTCGTGCGCCACATGTGCGATCGCGTGGCGGTCATGTACCTCGGCAAGATCGTGGAGCTCGGCCCCAACGAGGCGCTGTACAGCTTCCCTCGCCACCCCTACACGGGTGCCCTGCTGGCGGCGGTGCCGGTCGCCGATCCCTCGCTGCGCGGCAGCGAGCGCCGTCCGCTTGGCGGTGACGTGCCGAGTCCCGCGAACCCGCCGAGCGGGTGCCGCTTCCACACGCGCTGTCCAAAGGCGCAGGCGCTGTGCGCCGAAACGGAGCCGCTGCTCGAGGACAAGGGCTCGGGGACGCTCGCGGCGTGCCACTTCCCGCTCAGCCGCGAGGAGGTGACGCAGATGGGCGTACGATCTGCGCGATGAGCGCGCACCCCGTGGAGACTGGACATCCGGGCGCGGAGGCCGAGGAGCTGCTCGCGCGCTTGATCCGCTTCAACACCGTCAACCCGCCCGGCGACGAGCGCGCGGCCCAGGAGTACCTCGCCAACCACCTCACGCAGGCCGGCTTCGAGTGCGAGCTGCTCGGCGCCGAGCCCGGCCGTCCCAACCTCGTCGCGCGTCTGCGCGCCGCGGACCCCGAGGCGGCGGCGGGTCCGACGCTGTGCTACCTCGGCCACGTCGACACGGTGCTCGCCAACCCGGACGAGTGGACGCACGATCCGTGGTCGGGCGACGTCGCGGACGGCTTCCTGTGGGGGCGCGGCGCGCTGGACATGAAGTCGCAGGTCGCCGCGGAGATCGCCGCGGCGGCCTCGTTGGCGCGCTCGGGCTGGCGTCCGGCCGCGGGCGAGCTGTTGATCGTGGCGGTCGTGGACGAGGAGACCGGTGGGTCGCTGGGGGCGGAATGGATCACCAAGAGCCACCCCGAGAAGGTTCGCTGTGACCTGCTGATCAACGAGGGTGGCGGTGCGCTGTTCGAATACGGAGGTCCGCCGGCGCGGCACTTCTACGGGGCGTGCTGCGCGGAGAAGGGTGTGTTCCGCTTCACGGTCATCACCGAAGGCGTCGCCGGCCACGCGTCGATGCCGGCGATGGGCGTGAACGCGCTGCTGAAGATGGGGCCGGTGCTCGAGCGCTTCGCGGCGCGCCAGCCGTCCTATGAGCTGACCGACGAGCCGCTCGAGTTCCTGCGCGGCATCGGCGAGGACCCCGCCGACCCGCAGGGCGCGGTCGCGCGCCTGCGCGCAGCCGACCCGCGCCTGGCGATCATGTTCGAGCCGATGCTCGGCGTGACGTTCACGCCGACGCGGATCAGCGCCTCGGAGAAGATCAACGTGATCCCGAGCCGCGCGGAGCTGAAAGTCGACTGCCGCGTGCCTCCGGGGCTTGGCGAGGAGGCGGTGCGCGCGGGCATCGCCGAGGTGCTCGGCGAGGGAATGGACTCCCACCCACCCAGCTGGCGGATCGAGTTCACCGAGCGCGTCGTCGGCAACCGCTCGCCGGTCGCTTCGCAGCTGATGGACACGATCTCGACGTTGGATCTCCGAGCGCGACCCCGGCGCTGAGGTCGTGCCGGTGGTGCTGCCCGGCTTCACCGACTCGCGCCACTTCCGCGCGGCGTTTCCGGAGTGCGTCGCGTACGGCTTCTTCCCGCAGCGCCACCAGTCGCTGCTGCAGGGCGCGCCGCTGATCCACGGAGCGGACGAGCGCATCGACGTGCGCGATCTTGCGTTCGCGGCAGAGCTGTACGCGGAGCTCGCGCTGCGCGTTCTCGGCTAACCGGCCACGCACCGTAATTGCAGCGCTCGACAAGCGCTTGACAAGTACGGATAATGGAAGCGATGCCAAGGATGGTGGTTTCGCTGGAGCGGATCGAGACATGAGTGCGCAGGTCAGGACTGAGCCGAACGCCTCGGCCGGCCGGGCGTCGGCTGCGCACCACGCCGTGCAGCAGAAGGCCGCTGCGCACGACGCGCTGACCCACGCGGCGCTGACACACCCGGCGATACGTCACGCGGCGATCGTGCACGCTGCCCCCGTTCAGATCGCGGCGCCGCAGGTGTCGTTCGCGCAGGAAGTCCAGAACTTCGCGCTCAACTGGGAGCCCGTGATCGCGATCCTGTTCTTCACGGCGCTGATTTTCATGATGTGGCGGATGTTGAAGGTGATGCCGCGGATCAAGCCGCAGCGGATCAAGCCGACCTCAGATCAGTCGGTGACGTTCGCCGACATCGCCGGCGTCGACGAGGCGAAGGCGGAGCTGGCGGAGATCGTCGAGTTCCTGCGCGAACCGAAGTCCTTCCACGCGCTCGGGGCGAAGGTCCCGAAGGGGATCCTGCTGCACGGGCCGCCGGGCACCGGCAAGACGCTGCTGGCGAAGGCCGTCGCGAACGAGTCGGGCGCGCAGTTCTTCGCGCAGTCGGCGGCATCCTTCGTCGAGATGTTCGCGGGCCTGGGCGCGGCGCGCATCCGCCGCCTGTTCGCGATCGCGCGCAAGCACGAGCCGGCGATCATCTTCATCGACGAGCTCGACGCGGTGGGCGGGCGCCGCGGCATGGACGTCTCCGGCGAGAAGGATCAGACGCTCAACCAGCTGCTCGTCGAGATGGACGGCTTCTCCTCGAGCGGGCGCGTGGTCGTGATCGCCGCGTCGAACCTGCTCGAGAAGCTCGACCCGGCGCTGCTGCGCCCGGGACGCTTCGACCGTCAGGTGTTCGTCGTGCCGCCCGACGTGAAGGGCCGCGTCGGCGTGCTCGAGGTGCACACGCGCGACAAGCCGCTCGCGGACGTCGACCTGGGACTGGTCGCGCAGCAGACGAGCGGGCTCGACCGGGGCAGACCTGGCGAACATCTGCAACGAGGCGGCGATCTTCGCCACCAGGCGCGGCGCCAAGGCGATCGGGATGGTCGACTTCGACTCGGCGCTCGAGCGCGTGATCGCGGGCGTGCAGTCCAAGCGGGTGCTAAACGAGCACGAGAAGCGCGTGGTGGCCTTCCACGAGGCGGGGCATGCGCTGTGCGGGGAGCTGCTGCCGTCGGTCGACCGTGTGCACCGGATCTCGATCGTGCCGCGCGGGCGCGCGCTCGGCTACACGCTGAACCTGCCGGCGGAGGACCGCTACCTGAAGACACGCGAGGAGCTGCTCGACTACATGACGGTGCTGCTCGGCGGACGCGTAGCCGAGCAGGTGGTGTTCGGCGCGATCACGACCGGCGCGTCAGACGACCTGAAGCGGGTGGCGGAGATCTCTCACTCGATGGTGCACGACTTCGCGATGGGCACCGCCGGCGTGGGGCGCTCGCCGGAAGGAGACGTGCGGCTTTCGGAGCGGACGTTGCGGCTGCGCGACGAGGAGCGCCAGGACCTGATCGAGGAGGCGCGCCGTGCAGCGCAGAAGCTGCTGGTCGCGCACCGCCCCCAGCTCGACGCGCTCGCGCACGAGCTGCTCGAGCGCGAGGTGCTCGAGCGCGACGCGATCGACCGGATCATGGCGGGCATTCCGCGCATGGAGCGAGCGCCGGGCGTGGGGCTGCGGGTGGTGGCCGCCTCCGAGCCGCCTGCGCCGCTGATGGGCTCCCGCCCACCGGCTCCGATCCCGCTGCCGGAGCTCGGCGCCGGCGACGAGCCGGGACGCATATAGACTGCGGCTGGTGTTCAGCCGCATCGACCACATCGGCGTCGCCGTCGAGGAGATCGAGCCCGCGCTCGAGCTGTATCGCGACAGCTTCGAGCTGACGCTCGCGCACCGCGAGGTCGTCGAGGAGCAGGGCGTGGAGGCCGTGCTGCTGGACGTCGGCGAGAACCACGTGGAGCTGCTGGCGCCGCTCGCCGCGGACACCCCCGTCGGCAGGTTCCTCGCCAAGCAGGGGCCGGGCCTGCATCACGTGGCCTACCAGGTCAAGGACATCGACGCGACGCTCGAGAGCTTGCGCCAGGCGGGCCTGCAGCTGATCGATCAGGAGCCGCGCACCGGCATCCGTGGCTCGCGCGTGGCCTTCATGCACCCGCGCGCGACCGCCGGCGTGCTGACCGAGATCGTGCAGCCGGCGAGCGGGGCGGGGAGTCACTGATGCCCTCTGCGGCACGCCGTGTGACGCTCGGCTTCCAAGGTGGCCAGGTGCTGGCGCTGCGCGTCAGCGAAAAGCAGCTGCAGGGCCTGTACGGGTCGCTCGGCGGGAGCGGCTGGTATGAGCTCGACAGCGAGGAGGGGCCGGTACGCGTTGAAGTCGCACAGCTCGTCTACATCAGCGCGGACAGCAGCGAGCCCCACGTAGGCTTCGGTTAGGGCGCGCGCTGGGCGGCGCCCTAACGGCTTCGGTTTCGCACGTCTTGAATCTCGACGAGCGGTTGCTGCGCGTGGCTCGGACGCATGGACACACGCCCGCGGCGGACCGGCTGGTTGCACGCTTCTCGCTGCTGGGGGAGCACGCCGCGGTTTGGCTTGCGATCGGGGCCGTTGGGACGGCGCTCGACCGCGAGCGCCGAGGCGCGTGGCGCCGCGCGACGGTGACCGTCGCCGGCGTCTACGCGCTGAACACAGCCATCAAGCAGGTCGTGGGGCGTCGCCGGCCCGAGCTGGCCGGCCTACCGCCGATCACTCGTACGCCGACGACACTCAGCTTCCCCAGCGCACACGCGTCGGCGGCGTTTGCCGGAGCTGGCCTGTACACGCGTCTCGGGCTGCCGGCGGTGCCGCTGTATGCGCTGGCGACGGGGCTCGCGCTGTCGCGGCTGTATCTCGGCGTGCACTATCCCTCTGACGTGCTGGCCGGGGCGGCGCTGGGCGCGGCCGTCGCGTCGACACACGCGCGTAATCGCCCCACGCCTACCGCATTGCGACAGGAAGCCCGGCGGCTGGCGAGCGATCCGGTAGATCGCTCCGAGCTGGCAGAGCTTCACGAGAATCGCCTGGGGCATGCGTTTGCTAGCCGCCTCAATGCTTGATCCCTGGGAAGATGCCGCCGGTGAGCACGCGCATTGGAATCGTCGGCATGCCCAACGCGGGCAAGTCATCGCTGTTCAACGCGCTGACGAAAGCCGGCGCGGAGGCTGCGAACTACCCGTTCACGACGATCGAGCCGAACGTGGCGGTGGTGCCGGTGCGCGACGAGCGCATGGAGGAGGTGGCGAGGACGGTGGGCGCGTCGGAGATCGTGTGGGACACGGTCGACTTCCACGACATCGCGGGTCTGGTCGCGGGAGCGCACCAGGGCGAGGGTCTGGGCAACCGCTTCCTGGCGAACATCCGCGAGACGCACGCGATCGTGCACGTCGTGCGCGCGCACAACGACGAGAACGTGATCCATCCGGAGGGTCGCGTGGATCCGCCGGCGGATATAGAGACGATTGAGACGGAGTTGGTGATGGCCGACCTCGAGGCCGCGGAACGCCGCGTGGACAAAGTCGGCAAACAGGCCCGTGGAGGCGATCGCGTTGCCATCGCGGAGGAGGCGTGGCTGCGCGAGGTGATCGCGGCGCTGCAGGCTGGTCGCCCGGCGCGCACGGTGCCCGTGCCCGAGGAGGCGCCCAACGCAGCCCGTGACCTCGGCTCGCTGACGAGCAAGCCGGTGCTGTTCGTGGCGAACGTCGACGAGGGCTCAGAGGAGGTTCCCGCGGCGATCGCCGAGCACGCCGCCGCTCAGGGCGCCCGCGCGGTGGCGGTGTCCTCGCGCATCGAGTCCGAGCTGGCGGAGCTCGACGACGAGGACGCGGCGGCGATGCGGGCGGAATTGTATTCCCGCCCACCCGGCGAGTCCGGTCTGCAGCTGGTCGTGCGCGAGGCGTTCGCGCTGCTCGAGCTGATCTCGTTCTTCACCGCGGGCGAGGCGACGATCGCCCAGTCCTGGCACCTGCGCCGCGGCCTGACCGCGTGGCACGCGGCGGGGGAGATCCACACGGACATCCAGAAGGGCTTCGTGCGCGCCGAGGTGATCGGCTGGAAGGAGCTGGTCGACGCGGGCGGCTACGCCGGCGCCCGCGAACGCGGAACGCTGCGGCTGGAGGGGCGCGACTACGTGATGCAGGATGGGGACGTGATCACGGTGAAGTTCACCTCTTAGGGCCTGCTGGCACGGCGCCAGGCGGCGTCCTACCGATCGAAGATCGATGGGATCTCCGATCGGCCAGCACGTGTGCAAAGCACACTTCGCTGACTGCGTCCTTGCCTGGCTTGGCCATCAGACCCTAGGAGACCATTCTCTCCAGTCGCTCGGCGAGGCCGATAACACACCTTCACGCTGGCACGATCTCGAACGTCTGTCGTCCGTGCAGCCGGTAGATGTGAAAGTCGGAGTCGAGCGTGAATATGCGTTTCAGCCGACGTTCCTGGGCGAGCGCGACGAGCGTGGCATCGGCGAGATCCATTGGACGATCGGCGTAACGCTCCATCAGCCGCGCCGTCCGCCTGTTGCCGGCCGCCGATGGCTCTGCAACAACAAGATCCTCGCGCAGCACCATGCGCCATAGCGGCTCTTGTCCATGCCAGCCGGCGACGCGGCCGAGTAGGTACATGGCCTCGGTGAACGCAGGCCAGGTAGTAATCAGCGGCAGGCTCAGCTGCGCGAGCGTTTCCCGGCAGCGCGTGTGGTCGATCTCGTCCGCGTCGATCAGCGCCACCAGTGGCCCGGCGTCGGTGAGCGTCACTCTCGATGCGCGAGTGCGTCGGCGAACGCGGCGCCGGTATCACGCGCCTGGCCGCCGCCTCCATGAACGGCGCCGACGACGTCGGCCAGACGCTTGCTCGGGTTGTCAGCCGGCGCCCAGCACCCCCTCGAGCCGTGTCGCAAGTCGTTGCATGCCGAGTTGTCGGGCAGCTAGCGCGCCCCCCGCGAAGTCGGTCTCGCGGCTGCGCGGCGGCTCGACGTCGATCCGCTGCAGCGTGGCGATCTTCCTGAACTTGCGCAGCAGATCCGCGTTCTCGCACAGCGCTGCGGCGACGCGCGGGCGCATGACGCGGCTTGCTCGAACCGCGGCCGCGTCGGCGTCGTCTGCGTGCGCGTCGGCGCCCGCGGCGCTGAGAAGCGCCTCCAGCGTTTCGTGCTCGCGCAGCAGCTCCGCGGCGGTCTTGGCGCCGATGCCGGGGGCGCCGGGCAGGCCGTCGGACGGGTCGCCGCGCAGTGCGATGAAGTCGGGCACCTGCTCGGGCTCGACGCCGTAGCGCTCGCGGACTCCGTCGCGGCCGATCTCTCCGTGGGCGCCGCCCTTCAGCAGCTCGGCTACGGCGACACGGTCGGTGACGGCGCCGTAGAGGTCGCGATCGCCGGTCAACAGCAGTGCCTGCCCGCCGCGCTCCTCCTCGGCGCGTGCGTGCGAGAACATGACGTCGTCGGCCTCGAGGTCAGGACTGGTTGCGTATGTCCAGCCGAGGCTGGCGAGCAGCGCCGGCGCCTGCTGCCACTGCGCCGCGAGCTCGGGCGGCATCGGGTCGCGGTGCGCGTGGTAGGGCGGGTACAGCCGCACGCGGTACTGCGCCTGCTCGGCGCCCATGCACGCGACCACGCCGTCCGGTGGCTGCGCCGGCAGAGGTCTGTCGTAGAAGGTCAAGATCGCGTTGACCGTCCCCAGGAGGGCGTTGACGGGCTGCCCGTCGGCGCCGACGATCGATTTGGGCAGCGCGAAGTAGGAGCGGTATAGCAGCCACGGGACGTCGGCGATCAGCAGCGGCGCGGGCACGACCTCAGCGTATGCGTCGCGCCTGGGCGGCGCACGCCGCCCGTGCTCAGCCGGCGAGCATCCAGCAGTTTTCGGTCCAGCGGAAGCGATTGGACGCGTCGGCCATCAGCGGTGCCGGCAGCGCGATCGTCGCCCAGTTCCCGCGGACCACGACGACCGCCGAAGCGATCGCGTGCATCTGCGTGCGCAGCCGGGCGCGAGCGCCCGTTTCGCGGAGCAGCTCGATCAGCTTGGCGTTCCAGCGCTGCGTGCACGTGTGTCCGTGCTCGGTCCCACGCAGAGGTGCGTTGAGGATCGCGCAGGCGCTGGCGCCGTCGCCGGCGAGCTCAGCCGTGACGAACCTCGTCGCGGCGCTTCGCACCCACGCGATCTGGCCGGGCGTGCCGACCGAGTGCGCGGCAGACGCGCTCGCGGGCAGGGATGCGGCCGCAGCGAGTAGCGACGCTGTGCAGACGATCGCGGCGACACTCGGGCGAGCACTCATGCTGATCCTCTCGGCTCTCGACCCAGTTTGCACGAGCTCTCGGGACTTTCGCGGCCCTGCAATGGACGAATATCGTAGATCTCGACGAGGGGGCTAATGGGCCTCGGCGCCACCGGTGCCAGCCGCCGTGACGCTGTTGGAAGCCGCGGTCGCCGGCGCCGAGGCACCGCCCTGCGCCCCGGGTGTCGGCGCAGGGGCCGGCACTGGTGGGCTTGCAGGCGCGAAGGGCGTGAATGGGGCGTGTCCGCTGCGGTCGGGCTCACGCGTGACGCGCGTGCCACTCTTAACGCTGAAGTACGCCCAGGTGCTGCTGAGGCCAAGGCGAGCCGCGAGTTTCGGTCCGCTCACCGGGGTTGCGCTGCGCGAGCCGAGCACCTCGGCGCTGACGATCCGCGGCGAGACCCCGCGCGTGAGCACCTCGATGCCGCGGAAGGCGCCCTTGACGAGACCCCGCAGGCGGGTAGTGGCGGCGGCAAAGGTCATGCTCCGGATCCAGTCCGAGGCCGTGGTTTCGTAGGCGTCGGCGACGCCCACCAGCCACGGCTCGGGCGTCGAGCCGAGGAACGAGTTCTGTGCGTCCTCGGTCATGCCCCCGGAGCTCGCGAAGTAGTACGTGGTCGCCGGCTGGCCGGCGTAGGTGACGACCTGCCCGGCGGTCGCCGCCACAGCGGCGTTGGTGCTGGCAGTTTCGGCCGCCACGCCGCGGTACATTTGCGAGCGCGTGTCGGAGTACACGTCGAAGGGCTGGCCGATCTCCGATCGGTCGCCGGCGTCCGCGGTGAGCGCGTAGGTGCGGCTTGCGATCGCCTGCGCCTCGAGCGCCGCGGTCGGCCAGCTCGAGGGCATCTCGGCTGAGACGACGCCGCGCACGTAGCGTTCGAGCGGGATCTTCTCGACCTTGGCCCCCACGAGCACCTTCACCTGGTAGCCGGCGGGCGCCTGGCCGAGCGCGGTGCCGGTGTAGTAATGGGCGAGGATCGCAGCGTCGCTCCAGCCGTGCTCGGCATAGCCGAGCGCCCCGTCCTGGCTCATGCCGACGCCGTGACCTTCGCCGGCGCCTTCGATCACGAGCGTCGACGCGCTCGCGGGCGCCGTCGCCAGCGCGAGCGCCACGAGCGTCTGCGCCAGCAGCACACCCGCGCGCCGGCGCGCCGCCACGGCGCGGCCGCGAAGGCGTCGATCGGTAGCGAGTCCAGTCACGATTGAGTGCTGCAACACGCGTACGTGCCCACGGTCGCGCCTGATGGCCGAGAGTTCCATACCCACTCGGTCGGGTTCGCGACCGCGGCGCCTGAGCGCTGCACGAGACCTCCCGCTTTGCGGAGCGCTGACGCGGTTTGCCTACGCCAGGGCGGTGGTAGGTTGAGTGCATGAGCACCGTTGGTCGTGCCACCCGTTCGGACGCCGAGCGCGCGGTGCTCGAGTGGGTGCCCACCGAGCTGTTCATCGGTGGGCAGTGGCGTGCCGCGGCCGCTGGCGGCACGCTCCCGATCGAGGATCCTGCGACGACGGACGTGCTGGTGGAGGTGGCCGACGCACAGGCGAGCGACGGGTTTGCGGCCCTGGAGGCTGCCGCCGACGCGCAGCCGGAGTGGGCGACGTACCCGCCGCGTGAGCGCGGCGAGATCCTGCGCCGCGCGTATGAGGCGATCGTCGAGCACACCGATGAGCTGGCGCTGCTGATGACGCTGGAGATGGGCAAGTCGATCGCAGAATCTCGCGCCGAGATCGCCTATGCGGCCGAGTTCTTCCGCTGGTTTTCCGAGGAGGCGGTGCGGATCCACGGGCGCTACATGGTCAACACGACCGGCAAGGGCCGGCTGCTGACGATGCGCCAGCCGGTGGGGCCGTGCGTGTTCGTGACCCCGTGGAACTTTCCGACCGCGATGGGCACCCGCAAGCTCGCGCCGGCGATCGCCGCCGGCTGCACGATGGTCGTCAAGCCTGCCAAGCAGACGCCGCTGTCGATGCTCGCGCTGGCGAAGCTGCTCAAGCAGGCGGGCCTGCCTGCCGGCGTGCTCAACGTGATCACGGCGCTGCACGCCGGCGAGGTGATCGAACCGCTGCTGAAGGACTCGCGCACGCGCAAGCTGTCGTTCACGGGCTCAACCGAGGTCGGGCGCTCGCTGATCGAACAGTCGGCGCAGCAGGTCCTGCGCGTGTCGATGGAGCTCGGCGGCAACGCGCCGTTCCTGCTGTTCGAGGACGCCGACCTCGACGCGGCGATCGAGGGGGCGCTGACGGCGAAGATGCGCAACATCGGCGAGGCGTGCACGGCGGCCAACCGCTTCCACGTGCACGAGTCGGTCGCCGACGAGTTCGCCCGCCGGCTGGCCGCGAAAATGGCTGCGCTGAAGCTGGGGCGCGGCACCGAGCCCGGCGTCGACGTCGGTCCGCTGATCGACGAAGCCCAGCGTGCCAAGGTCGCAGAGCTCGTCGATGACGCCGTCGACCGTGGCGCCCGCCTGCTGCTCGGCGGCCACCCCGTCGACGGGCCCGGGTACTTCTTCGAGCCGACCGTCATCGTCGACGTCCCCGAGGACGCGCGCCTGCTGCGCGAGGAGATCTTCGGTCCGGTCGCCCCGATCGCGACCTTCAACGACGACGAGCAGGCGCTCGACGCCGCCAACCGCACCGAGTACGGCCTCGTCGCCTACGTCTACACGCGCGACCTCGACAGGGCGTTCCACGTCTGCGAGCGACTCGAGTCGGGCATGGTCGGGCTCAACCAGGGCGTAGTGTCAAACCCCGCCGCGCCGTTCGGCGGCGTCAAGCAGTCAGGCTTTGGCCGCGAGGGCGGCTTCGAGGGAATCGACGAGTACCTGGAGACCAAGTACGTGGCGATGGGGGTTTGACGGGCGGCGGTCTGCAGAGCACGCTGCGCGCGCTTTCATCCAAGCCAGGCACGTCGCCGGTGAGGTCAGTCGCGCCACTCGACCTCAAAATGCCCGATCGGCTCGTCGAAGCCCTTTAGGGCGATGAGGCCCGCGTCGGAGAACTGGATGCCCTTGCCGCGGCAGAGGTCATGCACTCCGGATGAAACGACGATGCAGTCCGGACGAGCGTCGGCGCACAGCCGCGCGGCCTGCTGCACCGCCGCGCCGAAGAGATCGTCTTGCTCAGTCACAGGCTCTCCCGCCGCCACCCCGATGCGCACGTGGAATCGCGACTGCTCAGCTTCGTTGCGCTCTTGGAGCGTCCGCTGTATTTGCATTGCCGCGCCCACCGCCTGCGACGCCGAGGTGAATGCGGCCATGATCCCATCGCCGGTGTGCTTGACTTCGCTGCCGCCGAACCGCGCCAGGGCAGAGCGCACCATCGAGTCGTGTTCGCGAAGCAGCTGCATGGCCGCGCGATCCCCCAGTTGCTGAGTAAGACGTGTGGAGTCGACGATGTCGGTGAAGAGGATGGCCCGGAAGGCGCTTTCTACGTATGGCTCGCCGGGGGGATGAGTAATGAGCCGACCGAAGAAGCCGCGAACGTTGGCCATATCAACCTCGACCACGTTTGACGGAAGCATCCCGTGCGAGGCCCGGTGGGCCGCCTCCACGGCCTCCTTGTCGGGACCCTCGATCAGGCAAAATCCGCTGCCTGCGTCCTCTTCGAACCAGTAGGTGACGAAGCGAACACCGAACCTGTCCTGCACCTCGAGATCGCGCAGGTGGGCGGCTGCGAGATCGGCAGCCGTCCCTCCTGGAACGTCGTGGCGATCCATGTAAAGCGGCATCAGGGCCGCACCGTACTCTGCCCTGGACGCACGGATAGCGCGGCATCCTCGTCCAGCCGCTTCAGCGCCTCGGTAGCCGCGCTGAGGTGTGTGAGATATCGATTGACTGCCGTTTGCACGGATGGCTCGGCCGCATGGCCGGGTAGCGCGCGCAGCAGGTTCAGCCGGCTCTGGGCTACCCATGCGGAGAGGTCAGGCTCGCTCAACCACCGCCCCGCCGTCATCCATGAGCAGCTCATCATGCGCGGCCAGTCCTCGATGCTGCTGGGGTAGGGGTGAGGCGGGCAGAGCCGGTTCTTGTCCGTATCGTCATCCCGGCGGGCCTCGACGAAGCCGACGAGGGCTGCGTTGAAACACGGCGAGAGGTGGCGCACCTGCTGGAGCACGATCCGATCAGGCTGGAAGATCGGCATGGCGGGGGCGCTGTTCAGGCCGAGCGCCGTGCAGTCCACGTGCAGGACATCGGGGCCGGTCTTGGTCTCCCCGCGCTCGAGCACGATCCGGTCGGCCTCGATCCGCCGCACTCGGCCGAGTCTGACGACGTCTTCGATCTGCCGGAGGGCCGCCAGCTCGCGGGCGCTCAGCATCGTGCCGCGGTACATCGTGGCCGGCCACGACGGGTCGATGCGCGCCAGGCGCCCGGAGGCCTCGAGCCGCTCGAAGAGGTCATCCAGGCTCTCCGCTTGAGCGCCGGCCTCGGCATCCAGAGAAAGCCCCTGCATGATCGCGCCGACCTGCTCCAGTGGCTGAAATTGGCTGCGGTCATGGAACCACGCGTCGCGGGGCCGGATCCAACGGATCCGATCGGGCTGCACGTCGTTGTCCAGCAGCCAGATACACGCGTCCGCGGCAGTCTTGCCGGACCCGAGAACGGCGTAGGAGCAGCCTGATTGCGCGGCCGCCGGTAGGTCGTTGACGGGGACGAGCCGCGCGCCCGGTGCCACCTCGAAAGGCGCGGTGTGGGTCGCCGGGATTGACCCCTCCAGGTATCGAGCATCGACGACCTTGCGACGCACTGCGACATCGTGAAGCTCTCCGGTGCTCAGGTCTCTGATCTGCTCACCGTCACTCCCGGCGCCCAGATGCTCGTGGCGGGTGAGCACGCGGACGCGGCCTGTGTTTGTGAGCCGCCCGACCGCGTCGGCGAAGTACTCGGAGACCTCGTCGCCGGTCGCGCGCTCGTAGAACCCGGCGTTGTCGCCGACCTGGTCGATGCGATCCTCGCCGAGCGCCAGCGAGTTCACGCCGTAGTAGGCGGAAGGGGTGTGCAGGCGAACGAACGGATACGTGTCCAGCCAATGACCTCCCGGGGCCGGCCGACGGTCGATCATCGTCACATCGACGTCGACCTCGGCGCTCAGCGCATCGGCGAACGCAAGGCCGCTTGCGCCAGCCCCTACAACCAGATAGTCCGTGTTGGCGAGCATGTTCTATCCCCCGGTTCTGCTCTGAGAGCGTGGTCCTTCTATTTCGCCGAGAACGAAGTTACCCGAGAGTTGCACGTCGCGGGCGTGTCGTGGCAGCCCGGACGGCGACTGCTGGTTCCTGGCGTAGGCGGTCGCGACACCGGGGCTCCTGCCTTTGAGGAGATGCAGGCGCGACCATCTGATGCCCGTCGCGACAGACGTGCTCAAAGAGTCGGTCGGGGCAAGAGCAGCGCGGCGCGAGGCTCAGCTGCTGGCGAGCTGGAGCGTCAGCACGGCGGTGATCGACGCGAAGCACAGCACGTGCTGGCGCAGGATCGCTGTGGCCAGCGCGCTCTGATCGGCGGCGCTGTCGCGGCCGGCGCCGAGCCGCACCGCGCTCGGCACGGTGCGCGCGCCCGCGAGCACGATCGCAAACGCCGCCAGCGCGAGCGACGCATAGGCGATCCACGGCGAAGGCTCGCCGTTGGCGATCTCGACGACGATCGCGGCCAGCGTGGCGAGCATCACGGTGGCGATCAGCCGGTTCATCGGCCGCGCACCGGTGGTCACGCGGGCGTAGTAGCCACCGATCGAGTCGAGCACCGGCCGGGGCAGCTCGCCGTTGCCGTGACCGAGTGTCTGCACGTCGAACATCAAGTCGAACCACAGGACCGCCAGCAGGAACCCGGCCCCTGCGGCGACGAACGCGTTCACCCGGCGACGAGCACGCGCCCGACGCTGTCAGCAACGCAGACGGGCTTCTCGCCACCTTCGATCTCGACGGTGAAATGCGTCACGACTTGGTGCCAGCCGCCGCCGATGTCCGAAAGCTCGACGATCTGCGAATAGCCATGAACTCGCGATCCGACCGGCACGGGTGCCGGAAAGCGGACCTTGTTCCAGCCGTAGTTGACGCCCATGACGAACCCGCTCGACTCGCTCAGGTCTTTGCGCATGCCGTCGATCAGGGACAGCGTCAGGTTGCCGTGCGCGATCGTGGTGCCGTACGGGCTCTCGCTCTTCGCGCGCTCGACGTCGGTGTGGATCCACTGGTCATCGCCGGTGAGCTCAGCGAACTGGTTGACCATCTCCTGCGTCACCTCGCGCCACTCGCTGGGGCCGACCACCTGATCCTTGAGTGCTTCCAGGCCCTCGATTCCGTGGGCGACAGCCTTGGGCATGCTCGCGCTGATAGCCATCGGCACTCCTTTCGCGTTAGCCGAAACTGGAGCGCAATGCTAGACGCTTTGCGTGCTGCTACAGGCTCTGCGGATCAGTGCGCAGCGTGCTGTGGGCGTCGGCGTGCACGGTGGGGATGCTCCCCGTGAGCACGTTCTCGATCAGGTTGGCCGTGACGGGTTTGCCCATCAGGGCTCCTTGGGCCATCGTGCAGCCCATCGACTGCAGCGCGGCCATCTGCTCGTAGCTTTCGATGCCCTTGGCGATCACCGTCAGCGACAGGTCGCGTCCGACGATCAGGATCGCCTCGAGCAGCCACGTCCGGTAGTCCTCGTCCTCGGAGGCGGCGAGCGAGCCGCGGTCGACCTTGAGGAAGTCCAGCGGTAGGCGGCGCAGGTCCGAGTGGTAGGCGTAGCCGCTGCCGCCGAAGTCGTCGATCGCGATGCGCACACCCAGGTGCTTGATCTCCTCGAGGCGCTCGACGGCTGTGTTGACGTCGTTCATGACGGTCGTCTCGGCGATCGCGAGTGTGAGCATTGCCGGCTCGAGTCCGGACTGTTGCAGCGCGCGCCGCACGTCTGTGACGAAACCCTCGCGGTTCAGCTGGTGTGGTGCGACCTCGACCGTGACGCCGACGTTGTGGCCGGCGACCGTCCACGCCGCGGCGCGGGTGCACGCCTCTTCGAGCACCATCCGCCCGATCGGCACGCTGAGCCCGGTTTCCTCGGCCAGCGCCATGAAGTCATCGGGGAGCACGACCCCGCGCTTGGGGTGCGTCCAGCGCACCAGCGCCTCGAGGCCCGCGACCCTGCCCGTGCCGAGGTCATAGATCGGCTCGTACAGCACGAAGAACTGGTTCTCGGCGAGCGCCGTGTTGAGCTCGTTCTCGAGCACGCCGCGGCCCTCGATCACCGAGCGCATGTTCGCGTTGAACAGCGTGTAGCGATCCTTGCCGGCAGTCTTCGCCGCGAACAGCGCCAGCTGTGCGTCGCGCAGCAGATCATCGGCGGCGGCGTAGCGCCCGAAGGCGAGGCCGATGCTCGCCGTCAGGAAGAAGTTGGGCGCGTAGTCGTCGAGGTCGAACGGCTTGTGCAGCGCCTCGACGACGCGCCGGGCGAGCGAGTCCAAGCGGGCGCCGCGCGCGGCAGACTCGACCAGGATCACGAACTCGTCGTCGCCGAGGCGGCCGACCGTATCGCCCGCGCGCACTACGCCTTCGAGCCGCTCCGCGACGATCTTCAGAATCTGATCGCCGGCAGCCCGCCCGAGGCGCTCGTTGACGTCGTTGAACCAGTCGATGTCGATGAACAGCGCACCGACGAGCAACCCCGACTGACGGCCCGCTCGCGCGAGCATGCACTCGGCGCGGTCGAGCATCAGGGGACGGTTGGGCAGCCCCGTGAGCGGGTCGTGCAGGTCTTCGCCCGGCGCGCCGCTCGCCGGTGCCTGCGGCACGCGCACGCGCACCAGCAGCGGCGTGCGTCCGCCGCCGAGCACGAAGATCAGCAGGCCGAGCATCGCGCTCAACACGCAGCCGACGATCAGCAGCGCCAGCGCAGGACCGTCGCTGAGCACGCTCGTTGTGGACACGGCCGCGAAGCTCTGGACCGTCCAGCCGTTGGACAGCGCGAGCGTGGTGCTCTGCGAACCGGGCTGTGCGGTGCCGCTGGCGAACGCGAGACTCGCCGACCCCGTCTGGTAGGCGATGCTCACCGCGGATGCTTCGTGGCCGCGTAGCGCTTCGCGCAGCATCACGGACGGCGCGAGCACCTCACGCAGCCAGCCCACCGACGCGGCCGTGCGCCCGAAGACGGACTGCGGCGTGACGTTGCCCCGGTACACGGGCACGTCGATTGCGAGCGCTTGCGCGCCGTCGACGGTGACCGTCCTGTAGGTGCTCTGCCCCGAGTCGCGCGTAAGCAGCAGCCCGGGCGTCAGCGCGCAGTAGTCGGTTCCAGCGCGCGGAGCCTTGGCGGGGCTGCGCACGAGGTTCGCGATCGCCAGGCAGTAGTAAGCGTGGTTGGTGGCGGGGATGACTCGCAGAGCGGGCCGCGCGGGCTTCGCCGGCGTGGGGGTTGGTTTGCTGGTCGCGGTCGCGGTCGCGGTCGCGGTCGAGGACGGTGACGCGTGCGTCGCCGGGGCGGGCGCCGACGGCTTCAGCTTCTGACCCGTGATCCGAGCTTGGAAGGCGGCGAGTTCACCGGTGTGCACCAGCGTCAGCAGGCTGAGCCCGTTGAGCTCCGGGAAGCGTCGCAGCGTGCGCGCCCATTTGACCCACGTGGCGAATTCCTTCGGTGAGGTGTTCGAGTTGCCCGCGAAGTAGGTCGCCGCGCCGACAGCGATGTCTTCCTCGTGGCGGAGCGAGAGCTTGACCGTGGCGGCGATCGCCGCGGCGCTCTGCTGGGCGCCCTGGCGCCCCTTGCTGGAGTCGCTGTTCGCGATCGCGTGTGCGCCGAGCACCGAGCCGACCGCGCCCGCCGCCGTGCACAGCAGCGCCACTCCCACCCACACGAGCTTGCGGTGCGTGGGGCTGCCCTGCGTCGGCTCCGCAACGCCCTGCTGCGGCGAGTCCGCCACTGCAGGCGCCGCGATCGGCTCGGCGGCGCCGTCGCTCCCTGGAGTCTCGTGAGGGATTTGGCTCTCAGACATTGCGTTCTCGTGCGCAGGCAGCGCGTGGCCGTGCCGTGTGCTGGCTTGATCGAGCTCGACTCGGGCGAACGATCTGCATCGTGCGTCCATCTCGACGAAAAGCCGACCATTGTTTACGGTGAAGCGCCCGTTGCACGCGTTCTTGCAGCGCCACGGACGCTGAACGCGGGCCGGCCCGCGTGCGACAGCCGCCGCGAGTGAGCACTAGGGTGTAGACGCCCGATGTCCTGCGGACCGTCCACCACACCACCAAGCGCCGCGCGACGGGTGTTCCCGCCGCCGGTGCCTCCGGGCGAGGTGCGCGCGCTCTACCGCAAGCACTTCAAAGACCGGCGCAAGGAGCGTCAGCTGATCTCGACGGGGTCGTTCTTCGTGACGTTCGCCGCGGTACGCGGCATCACCCACGCGATCAGGGCCGAACGCGGACCCTTCAAGAACATCACACCGGGCGGGCGCCACATCCACCACATGACGTTCGGGATCGCGGGCCTGCTTACGGTCGGATACCTGTGGTTGCTCGAGATCGGGGTTGACGAGCGCCGCCGGGCGTCGCGGCTCACCTCGATGGCCTTCGGCAGCGGCGCAGCGTTGACGCTCGACGAGTTTGCGCTGTGGCTGAACCTCGCCGACGACTACTGGAACAAGCAGGGTCGCGAGAGCATCGACGCGGTCGTGCTGTTCGGCTCGCTGCTGAGCGTCAGTGCTCTTGGCAAGGGCTTCTTCAGGGAGCTCTTGCAGCACGCCCGCACGGGCGAGCGCACGCCGCCCGAGTTCGACAGCGCGAGCTCGAACGGACGCAACGGCACCCATCCGTAGGGCTATCCTGCGTACATGGCGGTCGATGCGCGCGCGGCATGGACGCGGGCTCGGGTCCGTACCTTGCCGGCTCTTGCCCTGGCGCCGGCGCTGGCCGGATGCGGCAGCTCCTCCCCCGCAGGCAACGGTTTGGCGTCGAAGTCTCCCGCACGAATCGTCGCGATCGCGACCGCGGCTGCCACCGCCGCGGAGAGCGTTCACGTTGCAGGCTCAATTCTCGGCGAAGGCAAGCCGATATCTCTCAACATGGAGCTCGACGCGGAGAAGGGCGGCATGGGCCGGGTGACGCTGGGCAATCTCAGCGTGGATGTCGTCAACGTCGATCGCGCCGTTTACGTCAAGGCGGGGAGCGCCTTCTACAGCCGCTTCGCCGGGCCGGCCGCGGCACGCGTGCTGCAGGCCAAATGGCTGCGGGGCTCCAACGTCAGCGGGCCGCTGGCTTCGTTCACCGCGCTGACCGAACTGCGCAAGCTGCTGGGCAGCACGCTCGCGGGCCACGGCGCTCTGTCCCGCGGTCCGACCACAACCGTAAACGGGAAGCCAGCCGTCGGTGTCACCGACACAGCTGGAGGCGGCACGCTGTACGTCGCCAGCACGGGCACCCCGTATCCGCTCGAGATCGTCAAACTCGGGACGGGCGCCGGCAAGCTCGTCTTCGACCGCTGGAATCAGCCCGTCTCGCTCACCGTGCCGCCGAATCCGGTCGACCTCCACGAGCTGCAGACCGGCCGCTGAAAGTCCTGGCTCATATGTCTATCGGCGCACACAACCGGTCAAGCCTCGCGGCACGCGCGACGAACGTGCATGCATCGGGCGGCGGGGATCTGGGAACGGAACACAACGCGAGGACTGCCAGTGAGCGGCGCAATCGAAATGAGCCTCCTGCAGCGACCGGTGGAGCCGGGAGCGGACTCAGAGGATCGCGCCACGGGACGATCTCGATCGCTGGGGATCGGTGCTTGGATGCGTAAGCTCGCTGGAGCGGAGCACCAACCGCCAGGGCGCCGCCCTCCCCGCCGCAGGCACAAGCGCAGGAGCAAGGCCGTCGCGCTTGTGCCGTGGGCGTTGCTTGGCGTCGCCGCAGTTCTCGCGGCTCTGCTCGCAGGCGCGTCCGCGCCGGTCACCGGGTGCCTCGTCGTGCTCGCATGCGCGGCCGTCGGGCTCGGTTGGTATTTCGGCGAGACCACGAGGGTCGCGCTCGAGGACGAGATCGAGCATCGCACGAGCGAGCTCAAACGCGCACTGTCTGAGCTCGAGATCGCGCAGGCCGAGACGGTTCAGCGCCTGTCGATGGCGGTCGAGTTCCGCGACGAGGACACGGGCGCCCACATCGAGCGCATCGGACGCTTCTCGGTGCTGCTGGCCGAACACATCGGCATGGACTCCGATTTCTGCGAGCGGCTCAGGCATGCGGCGCCGCTTCACGACGTCGGCAAGGTGGCGATCCCCGACGCGATCCTGCTGAAGCCCGGGCCCCTGACCCCCGAGGAGCGCGCGATCGTCGAGACGCACGCCGAGGAGGGTCATCGACTGGTGCGCGGGTCGTCCTCGTCGATCCTCGACATGGCTGCGACGATCGCTCTGAGTCACCAGGAGAAGTGGGACGGGAGCGGTTACCCGCGCGGTCTCAAGGGCGAGGCGATCCCGATCGAGGGGCGAATCGTGGCGGTCGCAGACGTGTTCGACGCGCTCACCAGCGACCGCGTGTATCGCAAGGCGTTCTCGATCGAAGACGCCGTGCAGATGATGCGCGAACAGCGCGCGCGCCACTTCGACCCGGTGCTCCTCGACGCTTTCATGGAAGTGCTCGGAAGGACCGGTCCGGACGCGCGCGAACAGCTGCGCTCGGACCCGGCGGCGCTCGTGGAGAGCACGCTCGAGACCTTCGCCACGGCGCTCGAACGCGGCGACGCGGAGATGGCCGAGGGCGCGATCGCCACCGCGATCGAGGACGGCATCACGCCGACGACGCTGCACGCGGAGGTCATCGGACCGGCGCTGCGCCGCATCAGCGTGCTGTCGGAAGCCGGACAGATCGACTCCGAGCGCGAGCACCGCGCGACGACCATCACCAGGCGCGTGCTGGCGACGCTGTACCGCTACATGACCGGCAGCACCGAGCCCACGCGCGAGCGCGTGCTGCTCGCGGGCGTGGAGGGCGACGAGCATACGCTCGGCCTGCAGATGGTGCACGACCAGCTCGCCGCGGCCGGGTTCCAGACGATCTTCGACACCGATCTGTCGGCGGGACGGCTGCTCGAGATGGTCGACAGCCAGTCGCCGGATCTGATCGTGGTGGGCGCCACGGTGCCGACGGCATCCGAATCCTTCGAGGTTGCGCTGCGCGATCTGCGCTCGCACCATCCGGAGCTGCCGATCGTGCTAAGCGGTCCGGCGGTCGGCGGCAGCCTGCCGCGCGAGCGCGGCGGCATGCGCGTGCTCGAGCGTATCGACGAGTCTGTGGAAGCGGTCGAAGACCTGCTGGCCATCGCCCACTCGGCTGCGCCCGTATAGATTTCCCTCGCATGAGCACTCCCGCGATCGTGACCGGCGGCGCCGGTTTCATCGGCTCGCACGTCGTCGACGCGCTGCTCACCGACGGCCATCAGGTGACGGTGGTCGACGATCTCTCCGCGGGCGACGCCGCCAGAGTTGCCGACGACGCGACGCTCGTGGAGCTCGACATCACCGACGCCGCCGGGCTGCAGGCAGTCTTCGACGAGGTCAAGCCCCGTGCGGTCTTCCATCTGGCTGCGCAGGCGAGCGTTGTCGTCTCGGTCGAGAACCCCGCGCGCGACTGCGAGGTCAACGTGCAGGGCACGCTGAACGTGCTCGAGGCCGCCGGCCGCTTCGACGCGCCTGTGGCCTTCACCTCGACCGGGGGAGCGCTGTACGGGGACGACGCGCCGAGGCCCACGCCGGAGGACCGCATCCCGGCGCCACTGTCGCCGTACGGGGCGTCGAAGTGGGCCGCCGAGGCGTACGTCAACACGTGGTCCCTGTCGTCCGGCATCCCGCACGCGGTCTGCCGTCTCGGCAACGTCTACGGCCCGCGCCAGAATCCTCACGGCGAGGCTGGCGTGGTGGCGATCTTCGCCGACCACCTCTACACCGACAGAAGGCCCAAGCTCTACGGCCACGGCACTCCGACGCGCGACTACGTGTACGTCGGCGACGTCGTCAGCGCGCTGCTGGCTGCGTCGGGACGCTCCGGCACGTACAACGTCGCCACAGGCGTCGAGACGGACGTCATGAGCCTCTGGGCCGAGCTGAGCAAGCTGGCGGGCAAGCACATCGAGCCGGAGCTCGCCGACCTGCGCCCCGGCGAGCTGACGCACAGCCGCCTAGACATCGGCCGCGCCGAACGCGAGCTCGGTTGGCGCCCGCAGGTGCCGATCGAGGAGGGCCTGCGCTTGACCTACGAGGCGCTCGTTGAGGAATTCAAGAGCCGTTAGGCCTTGGGGAGCGTTCAATCGCCGGCCCGGTGGCTGTCGCGCGTCGCGAGCGAGGCGGTAGCATCGGGTTCGATCGAGGTCGATCAGCGGCGAGATAGCTCAGTTGGTAGAGCACACGACTGAAAATCGAGGTGTCGGCGGTTCGGGTCCGCCTCTCGCCATCAAGAAGGCGCTGCAAATGGGCATGTTTTTGAGATAGTGATCGCTATCTCGGCTGCCCACGTTTGGTCGTCGCGGCACAAACCTCGGCACAAACCCTTGACAATAGGCCCCGTTCCGGGCCCAATCGGCCGTCTCGAGAAGCCTTACGAGGGGCGTGTCTGGGTGGCAAATGGCTTATCTATGCGGTATCGACATGGAGAACCGAACTTATGGGCGAGCCTCGAATCAAGACAACATCAGTTGGAATCGTGATGCCCTGAGAACGAGTTTTGAGCTGTTCGAGTGTCCCGCCGTGAGCGCACAAGCTCTAAAGCGAAAGAGGACAGATGATCGTCTACTGCGGATGTCAAGCTCTGTGCGTGGCGGGGGGCAACGAGAACCAGACTGCGATGCCCCGGCTCATATCGAGTTGTACGAAGTTTTACAGGGTTTACGCGATCTCGATAAACGCTTATGGCCGGTCGGACGGGGCTCATCGAGGGGTTGTGCAGTCGCAGGATTGAAAGCGTCAGCGGGCTGGGCGAGAAAGCCTCACGGCGCCGATCAGGCGTCGATGGCTGAGTGCTGGCGGAGGTACTCGCGGAGGTAGGGCAGGGCGAAGTCGACGTACCCGTGGCGGGTGGGGTGGATCAGCTCGGCTGCGATCAGTCGTAGGCGGTACTGGCTGGCGTAGTTCACGTCGACAGCGAGGCGCTCTTGGATGTCAGCCATCCTGGACGGGCCTTCATCCTGGGCCATCGCGAGCAGGAATGACTTGTCGATGTCCGACGCCGCGCTCAGCGCCGGCTCGTGGATGAGCGCACCGAGCCTGCGCCGCGCTCGAGCGACCCCTTCGGTGGCGTCTTCGGCCGTGATCTCCGCTGCGCTCGGATTCACCCGCCACACCTGCGCGCCGACTAGCTGAAGCAGGAAGGGGTAGCCGCGGGCTCCGTCGACCATGATCTGCAGCGCCCGTTCGCCGACGTCGCGGCCGGCTGCTTGGATCGGTTCGCGCAGGGCGCGTTCAACGTCGGCGCGCGCCACCGAGCCCAGGGTGTGCCGTTCTGCGCGGCGCAGGAAGGTGAGAACGTCGTCGTTGACGACATCGCTGACACTGGCAGCTAGGCCAGCACCGGCGAACGCCAGCTCCCGATTCTCGCGGAAGGTGTGCTGCACGACGGTGGCAAGCTCGCGCAGCTCTTCGATTTGGTTGTGGTGGATCTCGTCAAGGGTGATCAGGACCCCGGTGCTCTGCTCGGCCAGCAGGTCGGTGAGCATCTCGAGTTGGTTACGCAGACCTGCTTGGACGACGTGCGCCTCGATCGTGCTCCAGGCGAGAGAGCCGAGATTAAGTGGAGCGCTCACGCCGCTCATGCGGCGCTGCACCGCCTTGGGGTCGAAGTCGCGCAGCAGCCGCGGGAGGTGCTGTTGGGTCATCCTGGAGACGAAGCCGGGGGTGGCGGTCTCGCTGACGATGAGCCAGCCGCGCTGGCGTGCGCGGTCCTCGACGGCGTTGAGCATGACCGTCTTGCCAGCGCCGCGAGCGCCGGTGTAGAGCGTCGCGCGGCCCGCCGCTCCGGGGCCATCTTCAAGTGCCTCGGCGAAGTCATCTAGCAGGTCGTCGCGGCCGACCAGAAGCGGCGGGCTGACTCCGAAGCTCGCGTGGAATGGGTTGCTCATCCGACCACCATACCTAATTCCTTTAGAGGTTTTTAGAGTTTTTAGATTCGGTTAGAGGTGGCTCAACGGCCCGTGAGCGTGGCAATCTGCGGCTCGGGTGGGCTCGCCGGGGTTGCCTACATGACCCAGGCACCACAACCACGACCACCACACGAGGCCACGCTCGATTAGGAGCAGCGCGATCCGCTGGCGAGGCCGACTGCGCGCACTGAGAACACCACGTACCGCGTACCGTTCCCCCAGTGGTCCCACTGCAACGCCGCTGCCGAGCACTCCATCGGGCAGCGATCGGACGAGGCCGTGGCGCGAATCCAGAAATTGGGTCGAGCCTGAGATGTAGACAGGAATCGCCCGGCCTGCTCGAACAGACCGTCACGGTGGGCTACCAAGCCGATCAACAGCAGCCCGGTAACGAGCACGAACGGCGGCCAGGCTACTTCGACAGCAGCGCTCAGCATCCGGCCAAGCCTGCCAGATCACCCACCAGCCGAAGCTACCGCATTGTCACTCGCCGCTGCCGGCTCGCGCACAGCTCCCCACGCGAAAAAACCCGGCGCCGGTCAGAGCGATGCCCGCACCGAGTGCGGGCCCAAGTAGCCGTCTGACGGTCCGTTGCCAGGTTTGAGACGACGCGAGCCAGGCCCTACGGCTACGGCCTGCCAACTCGGCAGCTAACGGGCGGCGCCACCCGCGCTCGGCTTCGCGTTTACGTTCGGTTAGGGCCCTGGCTCAGCAGCGTTCCAGCTGCGGGGATTTCCGCTACAGTCGGCTCTCGTGTGCCGCCATGCCCGGCGGCGAGTTCAAGCAAGGGCGGAGGTAGACGGCCGATGGCGCGTACTATCGATGAGCTTCCGGGGCCTCCGGGCCTCCCGCTGCTCGGCAACGCGCACCAGCTAGCGCGCGCATCCCGCCTACACACGGTCTGCGAACGATGGGCGGATCGGTATGGGCCGATCTTGCGTGTCGATATCGGCCGGCGGCGCATCGTCGGCATCTCAGACGCCGACGCGGTAAACATGATCTTGCGGGAGCGTCCCGAGGGTTTCCGCCGCTGGTCAGTGCAGCAGGTCGTCTTCGATGAGATGGGCCTCTCGGGAGTGTTCACCGCCGAGGGCGAGCAGTGGAAGCGCCAGCGCCGGCTGGTTATCACGGCGCTCAACACCAATCACCTGCACCGCTACTACGGGGTGATCCGCATGAGCGCCGAGCGTCTGCACCGCCGGCTGTCCGAGGCGGCCCAGGAGGGCCGGATGCTCGAGATCGGCGAGGAGTTCACCTCCTATAGCCTGGATATCACCTCCGCGCTCGCGTTCGGGCACGACCTGAACACGCTGGAGCGCCGTGAAGGGGAGCTGCAGGAGCACATCCAGCGGGCTTTCGGGATGCTCATACGGCGTATGTCCGCCCCGTTTCCGTACTGGCGGCGGATCAAGCTGCCCGCCGACCGGGCGCTCGATCGCTCGCTGGCAGAGCTGCACCGGGCGACGGAGCAGTTCATCGAGCAGGCCAGGCAGAGGATGCGAGAGCGACCTGAGCTGCGCGAGGCACCCGAGAACTTCTTGGAGAGCATGATCTCAGCCCAGGAAAACGACGGCACCTTCACCGACAGCGAAATCATCGGCAACACCCTGATCCTGCTGTTCGCCGGGGAGGACACCACCGCGCACACGCTCGGCTGGACGATCTGGCTGTTGGCGACCCACCCCGATGTGCAGGCGCAGCTCGCGGCTGAGGCGAGCGAGGCGCTGCGCGAGGACCGTTCCCCAACGACTACGGAGTCATTGGGGAACTCGACTACACCGACGCGGTGCTGCGCGAGTCGCTGCGGGTGAAGGGCGTGACCCCGCTCATAACCGCCGAACCCTTGGCGGACACCACGATCTGCGACACCCACATACCCGCCGGCACTCAGCTACTGATGCTGCTGCGCTATCCCAACCTGGGCGACGGGTTTGACCCCGGCCGCCTGCTGCGCAGCGATGAGTCGAGCGCACCAAAGGTCTTGACCTTCGGGGCCGGCCCGCGCTTCTGCCCTGGCCGCAACCTCGCTTTCTTGGAGGCGAAGACCGCGCTGGCGATGATCGCCCGCAACTTCCACATCGAACTCGACAGCACCGCCGGCCCCGTGAGCGAGTACTACAACTTCGTGACCATCCCCAAGGGTCTGCGTGTGCGCCTCACCCAACGCAGCCGCCAAACGGCAGGCGCAGTCACCGGCGCGTAGCGAACGAAGCTGCGGGAAGGCCGTCGCCGCAGGCTTGCCCTTTCGTGGGAGTCCAGTTAGTAGTGCTTTGGTAGCTTGTCACTCTTGTTGTGGTGGCTGGTGAAGGGATAGCTGGTCGAGGTTGATTGTTTGTTGGCAGGTGCTGCAGCGGCCGGTCCAGCACTTGAAGATTGGCTGGAGCAGGAGGATTGCCTGGGGGAGGCTCAGGCCGGCCGCGGGTGATTTGGGTGCTGCCGCTCCAGGGTCAGGAACCCGTGGGCGGCGGTGACCAGGGCGGTGTGGTGATACCAGCCGAGCCAGGAGCGTCCCTCGTAGTGGTCGAGGCCGAGCTCGCCCTTGAGCTGTTTGTAGTCGAGCTCGATCTTCCAGCGCAGCCGCGCTAGGCGCGCCAGCTGCTCGGGCTCGCTGTCCTCGGGCAGGTTGCTGATCCAGTAGTCACGCGGCTTTTCATGGCCCACGGGCCACTCGGCGATCAGCCACTCCTCACGCGGCGGCCACGGCGTGCGCTTCTCGGCGCGGTTGGACGCGCGCACTCGCACGGAGCAGAAGCGCGAGGTGACCGGCTGCTCCTCTGGCCCGTCGCGAAACGTGACGGTCTGGAACTGCTCGCCGGGGAGGCCGGCGATCAGCTCGGCTATCGCCACCGGCTCGCGGTCAGGACGCGGCCGGCTGCGCGGACGGCCTGTCTCGCCCTGGCGCTCTGGGACCGTGAACGTCGTCTCGGCTGTGAATACCTTCGTCTCGGCGCCGACGGACAGCACATACTCCAGCTCGGCGTCATGCAAGCGCTCACGCAGCACGGTGTTATCGCCATAGGCCTGGTCGCCGAGCACCGGCGCCCTCGGCACATCCCAGCCGGCGGTGCGCTCGATCAGACCCACCCCCAGCTCGGGCTTGGTCTGAAACTCAACCTCCGCGGGGATCTTCGCCCGCCTGCGGCGCTCGGGGTCCTCACACCACTCCTCGGGCAGATACAGCGCCCACCCCAACGGCACCGTCCCTTGCTCGCCGACGGCGTGCACCGAGACACCGATCTGGCAGTTACCGATCTTCCCCAGCGTCCCGGAGTACTGGCGCTTGACCCCCGGCGAGCGCTTCCCGTCCTTCGGGAACCCCGTGTCATCCAACACCCACGCCTGCACATCAATCACAGGCGCGACCCGCTCGGCCACCGCGCGCACCACCAGCGCCGGGTCCCACGTGCTCACCGCCAAGAAGTTCTGCAAGCTCTCATAGTCAGCCTCGCCGCCCAGTCGTGCGACCATCGGCTCAAGCGACTTACGCGGCCCCTGCTCAATCAAGCCCCGCAGATACACCCCGCCATTGATCAGCTGCACCGGCCGGTTCACCGCCCCGCCCAACACCTCCACACCGAACGCCTCCAAGCGCTCGCGAACCGCCAAGGAACCATCCACCTCCGAGGAGCCTGCCACCGCCACAGCCACCATCATGACCTCCCACGTCGAACCCCTCTCCGCCAGAAGAGTTCGCCACAACCACCACAACCACCTACCAAAGCACTACTAGGCGCCTACGCCTACAGCTACCACCGCGGGGGTCGGTGATCATGGTTCGTGCGTGGGCGGCGGCGTCGCGTGTCGCGCTGCGACGGCGAGCTCGGTGCGGTTTGCGACGTCGAGCTTGCGGTAGACCGTGGAGAGGTGCATCTTTACCGTGCCTCGGGCGATGAAGAGTTGCTCGGCGATCTGTGGGTTGGTCTTGCCACTGGCAGCCAGGAGCGCTACGTCGCGCTCGGTGCCGGTCAGGCTCGGCCAGCCGTCCGCCGTGCTTCGACGGCGGCGTCCTCGTCCTCGTCGGGCGTAGGCGATCGCGTCGGCTAGCGCAGCCTGTTCGCCTTGTGCCCAAGCGGCATCCCAACAGTCCCCTGCCTGCGCGGCGAGGCGTGCGCGTGCGCTGTCGAGCCGTTCAGTGCTCGCAAGCGTAGGCGCACAGCTAAGCCGAGCGCGAGTCGACGCGCCGGCCGCCGCTAGGCGGGCACACCGCTCGGCTTCTCCCGCGTCTGCCGCGAGCAGCGCGAGCTCGTCAAGGGCGTCGGCCGCTTCGCGCTCCAGGCCAAGCTCCGCGCACCTCGCAAGCGCGGCATGTAGGAGATCGCGTCCTCTGTCCTTCTCGCCAGTTTGGATCGCAGCCCGGCCGTTGATGTAGTCCGCAAGCGCCTGATGGCGCATACTGCCCGACCGCTGCGCGATCGCTTCCAACTCGCTCGCGTGCCGCTGGGCCTCGTCGGGCTGATCGCGGGCGAGCGCGATCCGGGCGAGCGTCTCACGCGCGATGACGAGCGTGTGCAGATGCGGCATACGCAGCAGCCCCTGTGCGCGGTCGGCGGCGGAGTCCAGGGCGCCATGCATTAGCTCGGCGGTCGCGAGCGCCAGTTCGATCGCGGGGACCGACTGAAGCGCACCGGACTCCCTGGCGCGCTGTAGCGCTTGCTCGCCTGTGGCAATGGCCTCGTCGGTTTGCCCGAGGCGGGCGAGTGCATGAATGCGGAAACCGAGCACTTGAAAGTGGGTCATCGACGGCCAGTCGCCCTCCAGGGTGCTTGCCCGTTCGATGTGTACGAGCGCGCGCTCGGGCGATCCGACGCTGACGTGCGCCCATGCGGCCGTCTGCTCCGCCCACGCGCGAAGGGTCCGGTGCTCGCAGGCTGTCGGGATCGCGAGGAACGCCTCGTATGCTTCGCCGAGCGCTTGAAAGCGCTCGCACAGCATCGCCGCGACCGCGAGCGATACGAGCGCCCACGCCAGCCCAAGCGGATCGTCCCCATGCTGCTCCGCGAGCTGCACGGCGCGTTCGGCGTTGGCCAGGCCGCCGTGCAGGTCCACGCCGGTTTGGATCAGCACCATCGAGGAGCACAGCAGACAGGTCGCTTTGACGCCGGGGTCCTCGACGGCGCCCAGCAACACGAGACCTGTCTGCGTGCCCGTGAGCGCGCCTTCGTAGTCCTCGCTCAGCATCGCGACCAGCGCCGCCCCGCACGTCACGAGCGCAAGCGCGCGCGCATCCGTGTTCTCGTCAACTGTGTGAAGCACCGCCGAGCAGATCGAGCGCGCTTCGTGGTAATGCTCGGCAAGTATCCAGTGACGCATCAGCGACGCTGCCATCGCCAGCGCGCTTTCAGGATCGTGCTCCAGAGCGCGGTCGAGCGCGCGGCGTAGGTTCGGACCCTCCACGTCGATCGGCTCGTGCCCGTCCCGGAGAAGCCCGTCGTTGGCTTGCGCGGCCCATGTCTGAAACCAGGACAGGTGGCGGTCGGCCAGCTCGTCGCTTTCACCGGCCTTCGCCAGCTCCTCACCCGCGTACTCGGCCACCGTCGAGAGAAGCCGCCAGCGCTCCGGCGCTCCCGTGAGCACGAGCAGGCCCTTCCTCTCCAATGCTCGAAGGCGATCGTGAACGGCCGTGACGCTCTCGGCGGGCGCAGTGACCCTGTGGGCCGCTTCGGCTGTGAACCCACCCGAGAACACGGCGAGACGCCGGATCAGTGCTCGCTCGGTCTCATCGAGCAGGCGGTAGCTCCAATCCAGCGACGCGCGCAGTGAGCTATGGCGGGAGGGCTCGGCGGCACTCCCGGCGGGTGGCGAGACGCCCTTGCCCGCCGAGCTCACGAGCGATCTCCTCGGCATCGAGCGTGTCCAGGCGAGCGGCGGCTAGCTCGAGTGCCAGTGGTAGACCGTCAAGCTGGCGACAGATGCTTACGACGGCCCGAGCCGTTCTCGGCGTGAGCGCGAACGCCGCGTCTCGGTGAACGGCTCGATCAACGAACATCCGCCCAGCGTCAGAACGGACGATTGCGCCGACGCCGTCATCGTCCGGCTCGGGGAGGCTCAGCGGGCCGAGGCATAGCACGCTCTCCCCGTCGATCTCCAGCGGCTCGCGGCTGGTCGCCAGCAGCCGGAGATCGGGCGCATCGCGGCACAGCTCGCTGGCGAGGAGGGCGACGTCGGGGAGGAGGTGCTCGCAGTTGTCCAGCACCAGCAGCAGCCGCCGCGAGGCTAGATGCTCGACTAGGACGTCGTTCGGCGTGCTCCCGAAACGCTCACGCACAGCCACAGCGGCCATCAGCGAGTCAATGAGCCGATCGGCTCGCGGCACGTCCGCGAGCGCAGCGACCACGCAGCCGGTGCTCTGCGGCCGCGACGCGCCACACGCGGCCATCTCCAGCGCGAGCCGCGTCTTGCCGCATCCCCCCGGGCCTGTGATGGTCACAAGCGGGCTGGCTGCGAGCATCGACTTGAGCTCGGCGAGCTCAGACTCGCGCCCGATCAGCGTTCCCCGGTCGGTCCTCACCATGCCCTGAAGATCGTCTCAGAAAACCCCGCCGCGACCACCTTCGACGCGCGCCGGGAATGTCGAACTCTGAGAGTGCGGTGCGCGCACCGGCGAGCGATTAAGTCTGGCCAGGTGGCAGATGTTTTCGGCTCCGCGGTTGGGTAGCGTCATCGCGGGAATGGTCGAACTTCAGGCTCTCGCGGCGTTGCTCGCTTTCGACCGGGCGCGCGAGCGAGTTCTGGGACGAGCGAGGCAAATGGGACGACGCCCCGGAGTCGCGGTGCTTGGCGGTATCGCGCTTGGCTGGGTCGTGGGCATGACCGGCCGGCGCGCATCGTGACCGCGACCCGCCGGATAGCTGACCTTCCCGGCCCCCGCGGTCTGCCGCTGTTCGGCAACCTGCACCAACTCTGGCGCATCGAGCGATCGCACCTCGTGGCCGAGGCGTGGGCTGAGCGCTACGGGCCGATCGTCAAGTTCCATGTGGGACGCCGGTTGAGCTTGTATGTCAGCGACGTGGAGGAGATCAACCGCGTGTTGCGCGAGCGCCCCGATGGTTACAGGCGCTGGCCGGAGATCGAGGCCGCGTTCGAGGGGATGGGCTTCCCCGGCGTGTTCGCCGTGGAGGGAGACGCCTGGCGCCGCCAGCGCCGCCTGGCGGTCACCGCCTTGAACACCAACCACCTGCATCGCCACTTCAAGGTCATCCACACCGCCGCTCAGCGGCTACACCGAAGGCTCACAGAGCTCGCACGCGACGGCCGGCCGATCGACCTCACGGACGTGCTCACCTCCTACGCGGTCGACATCACCTCCACGCTCGCGTTCGGGATCGAGCTCAACACGCTGGAGCACGGAAAGAACGAGCTGCAGCAGCACATCCAGCGGGTCTTCACGATGCTGAACTTCCGGCTGTTCTTCCCAATCCCGTACTGGCGCTGGGTTCGGCTTCCCGCCGACCGGCGCCTGGAGCGCTCGCTGAGCGAGATCAACCGCGCCGTCACCGGGTTCATCGAGCAGGCCCGCGAGCGCATGAGCGAGCGCCCGGACTGTTCGAGGAGCCCGAAGAACTTTCTGGAGGCGATGCTCGCCGCTCAACGGGAGGACGGCACCTTCACCGATAAGGAAATCATCGGCAACGTGTTCACCCTCCTGGTGGCCGGAGAGGACACCACCGCCCACACCCTCGCCTGGACGAGCTGGTTTCTAGCCCAGCACCCCGACCTTCAGGCCCGGTGGGCACAAGAGGCGCGCGAGGTGCTCGGCGATGAATCGTTGCCGAGCGATCACGAGACCGTCTCGCGTCTGCCCTACTGCGAGGCGGCGCTGCGCGAGGCGATGCGCCTGAAGTCCGTCGCAAACGGACTCGTCGTCCAGTCGCTTACCGACACCGTGGTCTGCGACACCCACATTCCCGCCGGCACCCGTCTGATACTCGGAACCCGTAAGACGTCCCGCGATGTCGGCGGCGGCGCGGACTTCGAACCCGAACGGTGGCTCCCCGACGAGCAGCGCAAGGCGCCCGACCAAAAGTCGTTCCTGGCGTTCGGGGCCGGCCCGCGCTTCTGCCCTGGCCGCAACCTCGCTTTCTTGGAGGCGAAGACCGCGCTGGCGATGATCGCCCGCAACTTCGAACTGCGGCTGGACGAGAGCGCACCGCCGGTCCAGGAGCACTTCAGCTTCACGATGATCCCCAAGGGCCTGCGCGTGCGAATCAGCCAGCGGGCCGCAAGCGCGTCCGCGCCAGGACCGATAGTCGCCGTCGCTCCCTCCGAGGCGTAGCCAATGAGCTTCCAGGCCACTCGCTCCATCGCTGATCTGAAGCCGCTCGGTAGCCGCGATGGCATCGGTTGACGCCGGCGACACACCGGCCACCGCGGACCCTGGGTATGCGCTCAGCTCCTCCAGCGAGGATGAGCACGCGCGACTCAGCCGCCAGTCCGTGGCGCATGAGCCGTTCACGCGCCGCCTATTCGAGCGCGCAGGAATCGCGGCCGGAATGCGGGTCCTGGACGTCGGTTGCGGACCGGGCGATGTCAGTTTCCTCGTGTCCGGCATGGTCGGTGGGGAGGGGTCGGTGGTAGGGGTCGAGCGTGACGAGCAGGCAGTCGCGACCGCGCGCCGACGTGCCGACGACGCCGGGCTTGGCAACGTCGAGTTCGTGTGCGGCGACTTCCGCGACGTGCAGCTCGACGGCGGCCCGTTCGACGCTTTGGTCGGCCGGTTCGTGCTGATGTACCAGGCCGACCCAGCGGACGCGGTGCGTAGAGCCGCATCCCATCTGCGCCCCGGAGGTGTAGCCGCGTTCTTGGAGGCCAACATGATCGGCTCGGCGGTGCCGGCGCGATGGTTGGGGCTGTGGCCGGCGACGCCTGCATCTGAACAGCTCAGCGGGTGGATCTACGAGGCGTTCGCGAGACTCGGCACCCAGCCGGACATGGGCGGCCGGTTGCCTCACACATTCGCTGAAGCCGGCCTTGAGCCCAGCCCGGACGTCGACGCCGGGGTCGCGGTCGCCGTCGGCGAGGACGCCATCGGCCATACGGTGGAATTCGCCGCCAGCCTGCTGCCGGCAATCATCGCCGCCGGGATCGCCACGGAGGAGGAGGTCGACATCGACCACCTTGCCGAGCGTCTGCGAACTGACACAGGACCCGTCGGCCCGGTCGGCTGCTGGCCGACCGCGTTCGGAGCGTTCGCCACCAAGCCACCAGACGGGGATGAGTGCATAGATGATCGGCAACCGTAGAAGGCGGGATCACTAAGGCACGTGAGGGGCTGATGTCGCTGCGCGTCATGTTCTCCACCCAACCCGCACATGGGCATCTCAATCCGCTGCTGCCGGTGGCGCACGCGTGCCGGGACGCCGGCCACAGGGTGCTGTTCGCGACGGCTCCGCGCTTCTGTGAGACGGTGCGCTCGCACGGGTTTCAGTGCCGGCCCGCGGGCCTCGACTATCTGTGGTCGGGCCTCTGGTGAGCTTTCCCGAGATCGCGGACGCTCCGCGCGGCCCGGACCAGGTCCGTTGGCTGATCGAGCGGATCGGCGTTCCGCGCCTGCATCTCCCGATGGCTGAGGGTGTGCTTGAGATCGCGCAGGATTTCAAGCCCGACCTGGTCGTGGTCGACTTCGCCGACTGGGGTGGGCGCCTCGTCGCCGATGTGCTCGGCATCTCTTACGTGTATTGCTCTTGGGGGTATGAGGTCGACATGGACTTCTCCTACACCGGAGACCTCTACGATGAGCTACGGGCCGCGTTTGGACTCGGGCCCGATCCCGTCCACGACACTCACGGGGCTCGATGGCTGCGCCTCTCACCGCTGCCCGAGCGTTGGGTGCGCGAGCGGGCGCCCGCGAGTCCGACGACGCGTCGCTTTGCGATGGCGCTCTATGACGCCCCGGCGGGCACCGGCTTGCCCTCGTGGTTTGCCGAGCTCCCCGAGCGGCCGCTGATCTACGCGACGATCGGGACCGTGGTGTCGATCGCGCCGCTGATCGAGTGGTTGATCGACGGGCTCTCGTCGCTGGACGCCGAGGTGGTGATCACGACCGGCGCGGGGTTTGACCCCAGCTCGCTCGAGCCGCTGCCGGAGAACGTACACGTCGAGCGGTTCATCCCGCAGTCGCTGTTGCTGGAGCACTGTGATCTGGTCGTCTCGCACGCCGGTTTCGGGACGGTGCTCGGGGCGATGCGCCACGGGATCCCGATGGTCCTGATGTGCCTGGCTGCCGATCACTGGTACAACGCCGAGCGCTGTGCTGAGCTCGGTCTCGCGCGCGTTGTGGGCCGCGACGCACAGAGCGCACAGGGGCTTTGCGAGTTGGTCCAAGGTGCGCTTGCGGACGATCAGCTGCAAGCCGGCGCAGCGGCGATGAGGGCGGCGTTTGCCGATCTCCCGGACGTGAGCGAGGCCGTCCCGCTGCTGGAGGAGCTCGCTCGCGAGAAGACACCGATCACGCAGCTGGCGGCGGGGTAGGGGGCCGTTGCCGTGCGCATCCTGTTCTCTTCGATGTCCGCGCAGAGCCATATCGCGCCGATGCTGCCCCTCGCCCGCACAGCAGCTAACGCGGGCCACGAGGTCGTCTTCGCCACGGCCCCCGACGCCGTCGCTGCGGTGCAACGCGCCGGCCTGAAAGCGCTGCCCGCCGGGCTGCCCTTCGAGGAGACGCAGCGGCGCTATACCAAAGCGCATGGGAACGAGCTCGCCAGCCTGTCCCCGCAGGAGCGCCTCGCGCACATTCTGCGCCACTGCTTGATCGGGATTGCAGCCCCGGCGATGCTCGAGCACCTGCTGCCGTTCGCCAGGACGTGGCAGCCGGACCTAGTGATCCGCAATCTCGGCGAGCCGGCCGCCGAGGTCGTCGCGACCGCCGCAGGTGTGCCGCACGTGATTCATGGCTTCAGCTCGCCAAAGTCCAGCTACTTCGAGCCGGTGCTCAGAGCGGGACTCGCGGAGCTGTATGAGGGATGCAGGATCGCCCCGCCACGCGGCGACTCGCGTCTCGCCACCCCCTACCTGAACATCTGGCCCGAGGGTCTGCACCCGCAAACGGAGGACTGGCAGTACCCGAACATGTGGCCGTTGCGGCCCGAGAACGCGCTGCCGTCAACGGCGCCCGTCCCGCGTCCGACCGCGTTGAACGGCTTGCCCTACGAACGGACCGTGTACGTCACCGCCGGCACCACCCACAACTCCACCCCCGGGCTCTTGGAAACGATGCTCGAGGGGCTGCGCGAGGAGGCCGTGAACGTGGTCGTGACGATCGGCCCGGATGGGGACCTCGACCGCTTCGGTCGGCACCCGGACAACGTGCGCGTGGAGCGCTGGATCGACCAGAGAACGATCCTGCCTCACTGCGAGGCGGTCGTCTGCAACGCGGGGGCGGGCACCGTGCTGGGAGCGCTCGCCCACGGCAGGCCACTAGTGCTCGCGCCCGTTGCGACCGATCAATACGAAATGGCGGCGCAGATTGAGCACGCCGGTGCCGGTAGAGCGTGCTCAACCCAGCCGCTCTCACCGGCCGCGGTGCGTGAGAGCTTCCACGAGGTCAGCCGCGACCCGGCCTACACGGCAGCGTCCGCTCGACTGGGCGAGCAGATCCTCTCGATGCCCACACCAGAAGACCTCCTCCCACGGCTGGACGAGCTAGTCACGGGATGACACCCACCACCACACGCTTGGGCGATGGCTGCGGGCCACGCGTCGTCGTGAGCGCGGGGAGCCAAGCGCCGTGGGGTTTGTGTCGCGGACCCTAGCCTCGCGGCACAAACCCACCGGAATCCGCACGTATCCGGCGGTATCTCGACCTGTAGCCCGATGATCCAGTGGCGCTGGGCTCCTCACAAAATGCCCGCAAACGCGGGCTTTTTGCTACGCTCCGCGCGGCTGGTCGTTGGGCGGGCGCCACGCCTGAAAACAATTGTGCCCTGCCTTTGAGTCGTGAGCCCGCCGTGCGGCGTTTGACCTGCTAATTCGCGGTTTTTGACCGTGCTCGGTCGGGCGTGTTTTCGGCGGTTCGGGGGCGGGTTTGTCGCCGTTGTCCAAAACGTTGTCCAAAACTCCGCGAGCGTCGGCCGCGTCGCCGTAGAACTGCTCGCGGGCCTGTCGGATGAGCCGATCGAAGGATGCGCCGTGCTCGCGCTTGGCGCGCTGCTGTAGCTGGTTGTATACGTCCATCGTCATCTTGCTGTCGGCGTGTCCGACCTGATCCATCACAAACTTGATGTCGTAGTGCCACTCCAGCGTGTCCGCGAGGCGCCGGCGGCGCTTGTAGTAGCCGGCCTGCCCGGGGATCCTCGGGAACAAGTGACTCAAATGCTTGGAAGCGACAGCCAGGAACCGCCGATCCGACGGTATCCCCATGATCGCCTGTGCGACGCACAGTGTCACGACCTCCGCGTCTGTGACGCTCCTTCTGGCGTTCCCCGGCCTCGCAGGCAGGAGATCGTCAGCCGTGACATAAACCGCAGTCAGCAGCAGGTCGAGGTCGGCGTCCATCGAGGCCCCCTAAGGTCGGCGATGCTTCAGAGCACCGCCGACTTCGACCCTGCTGCCAATAAACCCCCCATAACCACACACTCCACCATGCAATCAAGCATCTAGAGGCGATGGTCCAAGACGCCGCTCAGAACACAGCGTCTTTTACACCACCACGATCACCACGCACAACGCGCCCGTCACCACGACCGCGCCCGCCGTCACCCCAGCGAGCCAGCCAACGATCGGAGCAAGCCTCACTGCACAACCCGGCGGCTGGTCCGCGCCCCCCGGCACCGGCTCGATCATCTACACCTACCAGTGGCAAGATTGCGACGCCGAAGGCAACGACTGCCAGGCAATCCACGGCGCACAAAACGACAGCTACCCTCCGACGGCCAACGACGCCGGACGCACCATGCGCGCCCTCGTCAACGCCGCCGACAACGACGGCACCACCACCACTCCGAGCCCGCCGACCGGCACCATCCCCGCACCGCCACTCATCGCATCGGGACCTGGACCCGGTGCGAGCAGCACACCCGCCACCAGCGGCGCGGCGAACGGAACACCCGCAAGCAACACCGCGATCCTCCACCTCGGCATCCGGTCGAACCTGCTGCGTTCCTACGCTCAAAGATCCTTCAAACTCAACGGCCGGCTGACCGACAGCCAGTCACAGCCGATCGCCGACGCAACCCTCGACATCCTCTCCCAACCCGAAGACACCAGCACCCCAACGGTCATCGAGCACGCCACGACCAACTCCACCGGAGCGTTCACGATCAACATACCCGCCGGTCCATCACGCCTCATCGAGATCGGCTACCGCGCCTACGCCAACGAGAACGCCTACACCGCGACCGCGCGAGTCCACGAGACGGTCACCGCCGCCGTACACCTGAACATCACCCCCCGCAACACCACATCGACCCACACAATCGCGCTCACCGGCCAAATACAAGGACCGATGCCGCCTCGAGGCGTGATCGTCGAGCTAATAGTCCACTACCGCGGGAAATGGGAGCCCTTCCGCGACCCAAGAACCAACAACCACGGCACCTTCCACGCCAAATACCAGTTCCAAGGCTCCATCGGAACCTTGAGGCGATGAGCTACAGCCGCGCGCAGAGACGCCATCGCTCGCATACCGTGAGGTCGCCGAGCAGGATATGGGTGGCGCGGGCCATATCGGCGCCTACGCGAGCAGCTCCCCGTGCGCCGGGGAGCTGACATAAAGCCTGACACCCACTGGCCCGAAGTGTTCGGTTATAAGCACGGGAGCGGGCGCTGCTGGAGATGTACTCAGTGTAATCTCGGTTCTAGGCGCCGATCGGAGGTTCTGCTGTGTCTGTGTTGGTGGTGGTCGGGGTGTGTCAGGGTTCGTCGCGTCGTGGTGGCTGGGTGCCGTTGCTGGATGGTGCCTCGTTCGAGGTTGGGGCTGGCGAGGTGGTGGCGATCGTGGGCGGGCGGCTGTCGGGTAAGACGACGTTGTTGGAGATCGCGGCTGGGATTCAGACTCCGGAAGCTGGCAGTGTGCGGCTGAGTGGCCGGGAGGTGACGAGGATGTCCGCGCGTCAGCGGTCGCGGTTGCGCGGTCGTGACCGCGAGCTTGTGTGGCTGAATCGGGCGGGCATGGCGCAGAGGCTGAGGGTCGCAAGGATCGTCGGCTGGTCGGTGGCGTTCCGTGGGCGTCGGGAGGCTGAGCGTCGAGCGGCCGGGATGCTCGAGCGGGTCGGGGCGCTGGATTGTGCGCACAAGCGTTGGGCGGACCTCTCGCCTTGGCAGCAGTTGCTGGTCGGGCTTGCTCGTGCGTTTGTGGAGCCTCCAAAGCTCGTGGTCATCGATGATCTGCTGGATGCTCTTGGGCCGCCCGCGACCACGGAGGCGTCTCGGTTGTTGCGGTCGTTGATTGCTGAGTCCGAGTCTCGTTGTGGCGTGTTGATGAGCGCGTCCGATCGTGACTCGGCTCTCTTTGCCGACCGGGTGTGGTCGCTCAGCGCCGGGAAGCTGATCCCCAAGAGTGGCCACCGCGATTCCCATGCCGACATAGTCCCCCTCCGACGCCGAGACGAAGGCGGCGGGTCACGCCGCGCGGGCTAGGGCGTTTGGGGTGGGCTCCGGCAGTCTTTCTGCAGAGTCGAGCCGTCCCGAATGATCGGGGTCGGATACGATCCCGGCGTGAGGAAAATTGCCGGGGATATGACGCCGCAGATGATGGTGCTCGGTACCCTCGCCGCGAAGCCAGGGACGGCGACGGAGGTGCAGAAACGCCTCGCCGAGCTCTGGCCAACGGCGGATTTTCCGAAGAACGCCGCGCACACAAATCTGCCACGCCTCGCGGAGCTCGGCTATGCGCTGTTGCTTGAGCCCGGCGAGATACCTTCGCAGAATTACTACGAAATCGCTGAGGCAGGCACCGTTTACCTACATAAATGGGTTCGCAGCCGGCCATCAGACCCCGCGAACCGCGATCCCATCCTCGCCAAGGCGCAGTTCGCGACGCTCGCGGACCTACCCGAGATCGTCAGCATGGCCCGTGACTATCAAGCTCGCTACCAGGAAGTGAGCGACGACGCGCAAATGCGGCTGCTTTCTGATGAGCGACTCCTCGCCAAGCGACCCCCAACGAATTGGCAGGAGGAGGTCCAGGCGGAGCTCAAGAAAGCTGCGCTCGAAGCGATCACGGGGTCCTGGGGCGACCTCGCGGATCGCCGCCAAGCCTACGCTGACACAATCGACGCCATCCACAAGAAGTTCTCCGCGAGGGCGCGGCTGGCCAGCGAGGACGGCTAGAGCTGTGTCTGTGTTGGTGGTGGTCGGGGTGTGTCAGGGTTCGTCGCGTCGTGGTGGCTGGGTGCCGTTGCTGGATGGTGCCTCGTTCGAGGTTGGGGCTGGCGAGGTGGTGGCGATCGTGGGCGGGCGGCTGTCGGGTAAGACGACGTTGTTGGAGATCGCGGCTGGGATTCAGACTCCGGAAGCTGGCAGTGTGCGGCTGAGTGGCCGGGAGGTGACGAGGATGTCCGCGCGTCAGCGGTCGCGGTTGCGCGGTCGTGACCGCGAGCTTGTGTGGCTGAATCGGGCGGGCATGGCGCAGAGGCTGAGGGTCGCAAGGATCGTCGGCTGGTCGGTGGCGTTCCGTGGGCGTCGGGAGGCTGAGCGTCGAGCGGCCGGGATGCTCGAGCGGGTCGGGGCGCTGGATTGTGCGCACAAGCGTTGGGCGGACCTCTCGCCTTGGCAGCAGTTGCTGGTCGGGCTTGCTCGTGCGTTTGTGGAGCCTCCAAAGCTCGTGGTCATCGATGATCTGCTGGATGCTCTTGGGCCGCCCGCGACCACGGAGGCGTCTCGGTTGTTGCGGTCGTTGATTGCTGAGTCCGAGTCTCGTTGTGGCGTGTTGATGAGCGCGTCCGATCGTGACTCGGCTCTCTTTGCCGACCGGGTGTGGTCGCTCAGCGCCGGGAAGCTGATCCCCAAGAGTGGCCACCGCGATTCCCATGCCGACATAGTCCCCCTCCGACGCCGAGACGAAGGCGGCGGGTCACGCCGCGCGGGCTAGGGCGCGCGAGTGCTCGATCTGCGTAATGTCGTCAAGAGCTATTTGGTTGGCGGCACGCCGATCTGCGCGGTTGACCATGTGTCCATGACGGTCGCCGCCGGAGAGCTCGTCGCGCTCTATGGACCGTCGGGGTCCGGCAAGACGACGCTCATCGAACTGATCGCGGGCCTGAAGGCTCCCGACAGCGGCAGCATTCTGGTTGGCGACCGCGACGTCGCGCGCATGTCTCGCAAGGAAGCGCGGTACTACCGGCTGCACGAACTCGGGATCGTCTTGAATCCGGACACCCTGAGGCCGGGGCCTAGAGCGATTACTAGCGCGGCGATCAAGCTTATGAGTTCAGGAGCCCACGATGCGTACAGGCGGATCACGCCTCTGATGGTTGAGCTCGGGCTCGGCGATCGGCTTCGGCACCGCGTCTCCGAGCTCTCGCTGGGCGAGCGACAGCGGGTCCTGATCGCGCTCGCACTCTCGTGTGAACCTCGGCTCGTCCTTGCCGACGAGCCCACCGCGAGTCTCGATACCGAAAACAAGAGAAGTGTCTTGGGCTTGCTTCGGCGTCGTTGCCGCGAGCGCGACATGGCGCTGCTGTTGGTCACACACGATCCCGAGGCAGCGGGCTACGCCGATCGCGTGCACGAACTACGGGACGGGCGCCTTGGCGACCGGCGGCCGGACCTCGGGCAACGAGACGCTGCTTCGCAGCTCGGGGAGCGTGAGAGTACGTGAAGCACCTATCTGGTCTGCGTTACATCTATGAGGCTAGGTACAGTACGCGCGCGTCGCTCACCGAACAGGGATTCGTGATTCTTGGGCTCGCTGTGGGTGTTGCCCTGCTCTTTGCCTCGCAGATATCGAGCACGAGCTTGACCCGCTCTGTGGCGCAGCTCAACAGCCAGCTCGTTGGCAACGCCCAGGTGCAGATGAAGGCAAGAGACTATGAAGGAGTGCCTGAAAAGCTGCTCTCGGAGGTTCGCAGCGCGGAGGGCGTAGTTAGCGCATTCCCGATGCTTGAACGTCAGGTGAACCTGATCGGACCACGCGGTGAAAAGCCCGTGGACCTCATCGGGGTGCAACCGGACAGATCCAGCGGTATTCCTCTACTACGCAGCTTTTCCGCTACTCAGCTAGCTTCGGTGCGGGCGATCGCCTTGCCAGCGCCGTTGGCCACCGAAGTCGGTGTCCGGGCATTCCGGCACGTCCGGTTGCAGGTGGGCGCGCGGCTCGTCGGAGCGAGCGTCGAAGCAACGCTCCCAGAAGAAGATCTCGGCGGACTTGTGCACAGTCCAGTCGCTCTCACATCCTTGAGCTACGCACGACGACTAACGCGGGCGCCAGGTCGGCTCACCAGAATCTTTGTGCGTTATGAACCGCGGCGGACCCGCGTCGCGCTTGCCGCGCTCGCCGCGCTCGCTCGTGTCTGGAATGTCAACCTTGAGTCGAGCACGTATGAATCGCGGCTATTCGCCGTTGCGGTCGCACCGCAGAGCAGCAGCGAGGAGTTGTTCTCGGGGATCTCGGCGTTCGTCGGCCTAATGTTCGCGTTCAACGCGATGCTCATTGCGGTCCCCGCCCGGCGCAAGCTGATACAGGACCTGCTTCCTCACGGTGCCACTCCGACAGTTGTGGTCTTGCTGATAGAAGCCGTCGTGCTCGGGGTGTTGGCGTCGACGCTTGGGCTGATCCTTGGCGATGTCCTCTCGGTGGCGGTGTTCAACTCGACGCCGGGGTATCTCAGTTTCGCATTTCCGATCGGCAACCCCCGGATCGTGACGTGGCAGGCGGTCGCGCTTGCGGTAGCTGTCGGTATGGGCGCGGCCGTCGTGGGCGTCCTGTGGCCTGCCCGGCAGATCATTTGGGGTTCTCGTGAGCGAGACGGGGTGCGACGTACTGGTCGCCGGTGGTGGTCGCTCGCGCGCCTGATCGTCGGAGTGCTTTGTGTGGTCGTCACGACCTTCGCGTTGCCGTCGAACACCGACGCGGCCGTGATCGGAAACATCGCGCTCGGGATAGGACTCTTGTGCTTCCTGCCGTTCCTGTTTGACGCGGTTGTGATCGTCGTCGCACGCGTGTCGAACGTCCTCAATGATCTCGGGTTGGTCGTTGCAATTTCAGAGCTGGAGACGCCTCAGACGAGGGTGCGCTATCTGGCGATCGCGGCAACTGCCGCGCTGGCGGTGTTCGGCACATCGGAGTTCGCCGGCATACAGTCGAACCTGACGCGAGGTCTTCACGCCTCGATCCGAGGCATGGACTCAAGTGCGAACCTATGGGTCGTGCCAAGTGGCTCGTATAGCCTCCAGGCGACCGTGCCGTTTCAGCCGGTCGACACTCGGCGAATCGCTGTGCTGCCAGGCGTACGTCAACTCTCGGTCTATCGAGGCAGCTTTCTCGATTGGGGGCCGCGACGGCTCTGGGTGATCGCGCCGGCGCCGAGCATCCGACACCCGATCCCTGCGAGCCAGCTTCTCGGCGGCGGACTGGGCGCCGGGACCGCTCGTGTTCGCAGCGGGGCCTGGGCGGTGCTCTCAAAGAGCGTCGCTGCGGAACACCACCACCTACAGGTCGGGGAGCCGTTCGAGTTGCCCGCACCGCGACCGACTGTGTTCCGGCTCGCTGGCGTGATCTCTAACCTTGGCTGGCCGCCTGGTGCGATCATCATAAACTCCGCCGAGTATGCGCGCGCGTGGGGAAGTGGAACTCCAAGCGCCTATCAGATACAGACCACGCAGGGCACCAAGCCAGCCGCCGAGCGGCTGGTAGTCGAGCACGTGCTCGACGGTGCGGGATTGTCGGTGCAGACTGCTGCTGAACGGGAGCAACTCCACTATGCCGCTGCCGCTCAGGGCCTCTCGCGGCTGACACAAATACGAATCCTGATCCTCCTCGCCGCGATTCTCGCGGTTGGTGGGGCTATGGGCGCCCTGATCTGGTCGCGTCGAGAACAGATCGCGACGATGAAGTGCCACGGTCCCGAAGAACGCGAGCTCTGGCGCGCACTTTTGTGTGAGAGCGGAGTGATACTAGCGGCAGGCTGTTCACTTGGGGCAGTCTTCAGTCTGTACGCCCAGGTGTTGGGCAGTCATTCTCTCGCCAGTGTGACGGGCTTCCCAATCGTTTTCGACATTGAAGGCATCGCTGCGATTACGAGCTTTGCCCTGGTCGTTGTGATCACGCTCGCGGTGCTTGCGATCCCGGGGTATCTGGTAGTGCGTGTGCGGCCGAGCACCGTCAGCCCGGCGTACTAGCCGGCGCGCGTCGGCGTCCTGTAGCGAGCAGCTTGACGCTGCTCCGCTTTCGAGACGACAGCTCCAGGTGCTCGCCATGGCGGCCACACGCGAGCTCACTTGGGGTCTGCCGGCTGCCAGCCGGGAGATAGCCCACTGGCGCAGGGTAGCCGCACGGATTCGGTCAGGGCCGCTGCGAGAAGACGCACTCGATGCGCTCGAGCACAAGCGCGGACAGAGCGACGGCGCGGCGTTGTTCTCGATCCTGCCTCGCAAGCGAAACCGTAGCTACCTACGCCTTCTCGTCGCCTATCAAACTATCTGGGACTACCTCGATAGCGTCAGCGAGCGCGGCGCCTCTGCTGGCCCCGCGAACGGCCGGCAGCTGCACCTCGCGCTCGTCGACGCGCTGGACCCGGGCAGCCCGATCCGTGACTACTACCGCTACAGCCCTTGGCGGGAGGACGCGTACCTCGTCGCGCTCGTGAGGACGTGTCGCGCCTGCTGCGCACAGCTGCCGTCCTTCGAGCGGGTGCGCGAGCTCGTGCTGCGAGACGCCGGGCGCGCTCAGGTGCTCGCCCTCAACCACGACCCCGATCCCGCGGAGCGCGACGCGGCCCTTGAGAGATGGGCGCAACACGAGTTGCCAAGTGAGCATGAGGCGAGCTGGTATGAGCTGACGGGCGCCGCGAGCGCGGGGCTCGCGGCCTTCGCGTTGCTGGCCCTCGCGTGCGAACCGTTCTGCAGCGACGCGGAGATCACACGCACCCACGCCGCGTACTTCCCCTGGGCCTCCGCGGTCGCGTGCATGCTGGACAGCTACGCCGATCGGCGCGAGGACGCCGCGAACGGCGATCACAGTTATATCGCGCACTACCCAACGCAGGAGCTCGCAATCTCCGGTACCTGCACTCTCGTGCGTCGCTGCCTAGCCGAGCTTCACGCGCTCAACAACAAGGAGGCGCACGCACTGATCGTGTGCAGCATGGTCGCCCTCTACCTGTCGAAGGACACGACCTGCGGCGACGAGACGTCTAGTGGGAGCAGCCGTATCGCGCTTGCCGGCGGGTCGCTTGCTGGCGTACTGCTTCCGATTCTTCGACTCTGGCGGGCCGCGCACAGAGTGCGCGCCGCCCTCAACCACAACCTAAAGGAGACAACAGTGTCACCGACGGCCGGATCATCGGGTCTCAGGAGCGCCAAGCAGGAGTTGCCATCAAGTCCGCCACATCCCGCGATAGTCCAAACACTCGCAGGCCGGTGGTCTCCCTATACCTATGTAGAACACTGTCAGGCCATATGCGGCGATCGCTTTACCCTCTATCCACTCAACATGCCGCCGCATGTGTTCTTCGCTGGTCAGGCGGATATCCAAACCATCCTCACCGGGGACGCGACTGAGCTGCACCCCGGAGCGGCCGGCTCGATCGTCTCACCCATCGTCGGTGAGCGCTCATTTATGCTGCAAGAGGAAGACGCACATCTTTGGGGTCGCCGAGCGGTCACGCCGGCGTTCCACAAGCACATGATTGAGAAGCAGACAGCGGTCGTAGCTGATCTCGTCGGGCGATCCGTGGCATCGTGGCCACTGGAAACGCCGGTGGCGCTCGACCCCCACATTCGCTCCCTGACACTGGCAGTGATCCTGCAGATCGTGTTCAGCGACCAAGACACCGAGTTGACCGCTCTCCACGCGGCATTGATGCCGATGCTGGCCATAACCAGCAGCCTGTCTCTCCAAGCGCCCGGCCTCCGTCACATCGCCGGTTGGCGGGGCGCGTGGAACCGATTCGTCCGACGGCGGGCGAAGGCCGACGACATCATCTACCGTCTCGTGGCTCAGCGGAGGGGATCATCTCCGGGCGATCGACCAGATGATCTACTCGACATGCTACTGGCGGCCGAAAACGTTGACGGCTCACCCATGTCGGAGCTGCAGGTCCGCGACAACCTTATTTCGGTGATCCTCGCCGGCTATGAGACCACGACCGGGCAGGTCGGCTGGGCGTTTCAGCTCCTCGCCCACAACCCGCAGGCCCAATCCCGACTCATCGAGGAACTCGCCTGCGCCCGCGGCGAGGAGTACCTCACTGCCACGGTGTACGAGACGATGCGTCGCAAGCCTGTCTTTCTATTCGCTAGTCCACGCGAGGCCGCCAAGCCGGTGCAAATTGCCGACGTGACGTACCGACCACCTGTTCGACTCGTCGCCTGCACGTACCTGCTCCATCACAATCCCGATCTGTACCCCAATCCGCACGCCTTCCTGCCGGAGCGCTTTCTCGGTGCGCAGCCGCAGTCGAGGGCCTGGCTCCCGTGGGGAGGCGGTCGCAAGCACTGCTTGGGGCGACATTTCGCGATGCTCGAGGTCGCGACGATCCTCCGCGAGGTTTTGTCGACCAGGGCCGTTATACCGGCGACCGATCGAATCGAGCGGCCCCGCTGGCGCGGCGCAATCCTGGTGCCAACCGCCGGTGGGCGAGTGCTTCTACGAGACAGGCGCCACGGCAGGCCATTTTTTTTGCCCTCTGATAGTTAGTCGAAGAACGTTTCTATTCGTGGACTAACCCCGTGGAGTGTCAAAGAACGTTTCTGTTCGTGTGCTCGAACCATGCACATGATTCGGGCCGGCGGACTTGTGTAATGATCGAGACGCTGATGCCACAGGGGGCGAAGAACGACAGCGAAACGAGTGCAAGGTCTACCGCCTTGCACTTAAGCCTGGCCGCCGGGCGCCGCTCGCCGGAGAAGATCATTTGCGAGGAGCCCGACGAGATCCAGGCGGCGGGCTTCGCCGTCGATGACCAGGAGTTCGCGGCCGAGCTGTACGCGATCGCGGCGCCGGTGCGCAACGAGGCGCGCGAAGTCGTCGCAGCCGTCAACCTCGCAGCGCCCAGCTCGATGATCTCGCTGGAGGAGCTCGTCGACGCACTCGGCCCACACCTGGTCTCAACCGCCGACCGCATCTTCGCGCGCCTCGGCTACAGACGCGACGACGAGATGGCCAGGGAAGGGTAAGGAGCCGGTGCCCTCGCAGCGAGCAGTAGCACGAACGCGAACGGGTCTCGCGGGCGACGTCGCACAGCTCTACCTGCAGGGAAAGCAGCACGTTGAGATCGGCGACGCGCTCAACCTAACCAAGGTACAGGTCCACAAGCTCCTCAGCGAGCTGTTCGCCGAAGGGATGCCCAAGCTCGAACGGCGTCCCAGCGAAGAGAAAGCTCGCGCGATCCACGATGCGTTTGTTCGAGGAGAAGCGTCGCTCGACGACCTCATCGAAGCCGTCGAGAGGGAGGCACGCAAGCCGGCACGATCACGAGCGCAGGCCGAGCAGCGTGTGATTACCGCGCTACTGATGGCGCGTGTCGACGAGTTGCGAAAGCCGCAAGCGCAGTCGCTTGAGCGGCTAGCGTTTGCCTCGGGTGTCTCGTGGTCGAGGCTCCAGCGTTTGCGGAGTGAGCTTTCTGACCCTCGCCTTTCAACCGTGCTCAGGCTTTGCCGCGCGCTCGAAGTCACCGCCGGCGAGCTGATCGATGGTCTGCCGCTTCCCGTGGAGCGGCGGCCGAGCTACCCCCGGACGCCGGCGCAAGCAGGAGCGGAGAGACGAGTTCCTCCGAGGACGGCGTCGTGAGGATCGCGGGGAAGCTCGTCCGGTTTCTGCGCAGCGGCGTCATGCTAGAGCTCGGCGGGAGCGCAGCGATAATTGTGGAGCAGGCCGCAGCCGACGCACACCTCAGGCCCAAGACCTTCTATCGCGCGTTCGCTCGCTTGGATGCCGCGCGCGCACTGCTCGAGGAGATCGGCGTGTCCGATCAGCTCGAGCCGCAGGATGTCGAGCTCGATCTCGCGCGCTGGCCGGGGCTACTGCTGAAGGCGCTGGAGTCCCAGCTCGACCAAGAACTCATCCGCCTAGAGGGTGCCCACGCCGACGGGATTGATCTGCCCCCCCGCGACCTTCGAGCCCTCGGGTGCCTGGTCGACGACATTCGCAGGAAAGTCGGTGCGCCAGCAACCCACGAGCCCACACAGTCATCTTTGGAAAGACAGCTAGCCCGACGACCCCCGAGGAGGAACCGTGGAGATGGCTAAAAGCCAGCCGGGCAATCCGATCGCGCCGGAGTGAGGCGGCACTTGGTCGCAGCTACGGCCTGTTCCGTCGTCTAGCCCACAGTGCTCATCCAACAGTTTCTTCATATCTGACAAAGCAACTCAAGGAAGGAATGGCACTGACAATGACGACAACCGCTTCTCCCCCACCTAGCAACGCGCGATCGTCAAGCCCTTCGGACAAGCTTGACGGCTGGCCGACCGGCTCGACTCACCAATCAGCCAAGGACTGGCCGAGCGAGGCAATGGGCGGCCTGCGACGAACCCGCCACGATGATGCGCGCCCGTTCAGGCGGGGCATCGACCGGCGCCGTATGAGGTGCTATGACCAGCGACTCGATGTAGTTCTCAGCTCACGCGCTGCGTATCTTGTGAGCGTGGTGGTCGTGCTGATCTTGGCCTACGTTCTGGCCGGGGTGTTTGCGCAATGGACGTATGGGCCGGTGAACTAGGCATTGGAGTTTACATATTATGCCGAGCTGTCAGCCGGGAGCCTGGGATCAGCACGGACGGTCTCGCCCGATCATTGGGGTTGCCGTTTGGTATGCGTGCGAGATCGCGGTCTATCTCCACTCCACCGGTGCAATCTCTCCTACGCGACGAGGGTGGCTCATGCTGAGAAGCAGCCGCCGAGCGCGTCGGCGAACGATGACGCAGCCAAAGCCGCAGCCTGTCGGGAAATGATGGGCGGCACGTCGTCGAGCGCCGTGACGCGAAGAAATGACTGAGGACGAGGTGGTGACCGTTGTGGTCGGTCGCTTCGACTGGCTGGTGGCCGGTGGCTTGGCGGCCGCGTTGAGCAAGGACGATCACGTTCGCATTTTCGCTAGCGATCTGGAGGACACTGCGCTCGAGGAGGCTGTCGCCCGAGAGGCGCCGCGGGTAGCGATCGTGGGTGAGGCGGTCGAGTATGCGCTGCTGGTGCGGCTGGAAGCCAGCCAGTCCGTGACGGGAGTACTCGTTCTCGCGCAGCACCCGACGCGGCTGTTCGGGACACTGCTGCTCGCAGCTGGAGCAACGTGCGTGAGGCAGGACGTCTCAAGTAGCGAACTCTCCGCGACACCGACCAGCCCGCCGACCTCGCTGAGGGCGAGCCGTACGGCGACGAGGACGGCCACGAGGTATGGCGCATCAAGGAAATCGAGAGGGGCAAAGTGCTCCACGAGGGCATCGCCTCAGACCACGAGTACAAATGGCTGCTCGACTGCGCCAACCGCGGCGAAGCGTACGCCGACGAGCAGGAGGGCGAGCTTCGTGAAGAGCTCGCGGAGATCTACACCCGCGACTTCCTGATGCCCAGCATGTACGACCGGGCTCGCCGCGTGATTCGCAAACTCGTGCGTGCCTCCGGCCTCAGCGAGGAGGAGATCATCACGACGGCAAGGCAAGACGCCGAGTACCTCACAATGCCCGAGCTGCTCGCGTGAGCGGACTTGAGCTTTCCCGCGGGTCGAGCTCGACGTTGTTCAGCCCATGCCAACGACTACTACCGAGAAGCGCTTGGTGAGACCCGATGAACGGGCTGCTGAGCATCGCCGCAACTGGCATCCTCGCGGCGCTCGCCGCGTGGGCGACAGGCGGCTGGGTGCTACGCACAACCGGCGCGATCCTCGCCGTAGGCGGCCTGCTCTGCACCGGCGCGCCGACGATGGTCGTCGCGACGCTCGTCGGCGCGGTTGCATGGCTCGCCGGGCACTGGCTGTACGCGGTACGCCACCATTACTTCCGCGCGCCGCATCTTTCTCAAGGCGCTCCCGAGCCGCCTCGATCCGATGCGCCGGTGGGGCGTCCCAACGACTCGCAAGGAGCGCCACGATGCTGACCCCTGTGCGGCTGCGCGGCAGCGAGCTGCGTGTCGGCGACCGGCTCGGCTCCCGCGATCAAGAGGAGGATCACCGCGCTCCGACCGACCGTCGCCCGCGTTGACGGCGTGCCCACCTCGGCAGTCGAGCTCGCCTGCGCCGAGGGCACCAGTCCGTTGGTGCTCACCGATCGGTTGGTTCGCGCCGAGCGCGACCTTCGACCGCTCGGCAGCGTCATCCTCGCGGATCGGCGCGAGTTCTCAGCCGCGCACGCGGAGGGCCTGCACGCCGACGCGCCTCGGGAGTTTTGCCCCGACTGCGAGGCGGCATGATCGCCTCGGAGGCGCCGACGAGGACACGGCGATTGGCGAGGTCTACGTTCGCCAGCGCTCGCAAATGACCGTGATCAGCTTCGCCGAGTGAGCGCCGCGGCGGCGGCCGGGGCGGTTCGGGCCGCGCCTACAACAGACGATTGATGCTGTCGTGTAGCGTCTCTGCCAGATCGTCCTCGGCGATGACAACAAAGGCTTGCCTCAGCGCGGCACCTGGATCGCGTGTGGCCGTCGGCGAGCGCCCGCCGCCCTCGCCGGGCGCCGTGCCAGCTCGCTCGATCAGCTCGTTCGCCAGCGGCCCGCTGACTGTGACCGTAACATCTTCGACCGTTGCCATTGCTCAGATCCTTTCGCTACTCGGGGTCAGGAAGCCCGCGGTAGGAGTGGCCGACGGCGATCGTGTCGCCTCCTCACGATCGACAGCGGGTGCGGTGTCGTATCCGTTGGCCTCCGGCCCGTAGTACAGGCGGGCGACCAAGGCGCGTCCGCGCCTGGCTCGATCGCGGCCGTGACGATCCCGAGGTCCGTTCGGGTGTAGGTGGTGGTGCTCTGCGATCCGGCTGGTGTGTGTGCTTGCACAAGGGGTGCTCATCTTCGCCTCCTGCTGTTGGTCGGTGCTCATGGACACACGTTTAGCTCGACCCGCGGCTGGAAGTCAAGGTCTTTTCTGAGAGCAGGCGCGAGTACGTCACGTCCGGTGGTGTGGCGCTAGGTCGGCCCTGAGCGCGCCGGCTGGGCGTGCGGCGCCGAGCCCTTCGACGGTCGCGATGAACTCGGCCAGGTTTTCGATGCTTGCGCTGGCAGCCGCGTGGCCGCCGTCGCGCGGGTCTGACCCGCGCAGCACCAGGGTCTCGTCGTCGAGCTTTCGGTGCAGGCATCGAGCACGATCAGGCGGTGCCGGTCGAGGTCAACCGTGAAGGCTGACCGGCGGCGACGCAGGCACGCTGCCCGTTCGATCCAGCAGCGCACGCGGACTTGCCCTTTCTCTCGGATCGAGCTAGGGGGTGTATGCGTTAGCACACGACCCTATGCAAAAGGAGACGCGAACGAATGGTTATGAAGCCTCTGACGCGGTTGTCGCTGCGCCGCTGGATACACGTACTTCGAGCGGCGGCACGATGTTCGATGCCGAGACCCTTCGCGGCTTTCTACGGGCAGGGTACGGCACGAGGCGGTGCGCGACGAGGTCGCGCAGCTCGGCTTCGAGCACATGGTCGCGGACCGCACGACGCTGCCACAGCTCAGCGCGACACTGCGCGCGCTGCTTGAGGAGGCGCTTGCGACGGCGACCGAGGCCGACCTCCTCGTGGTCGCTCGCGATGTGGTCGAGGACACGGGCGACGCGCTCGGCATGCGGCCGCTGCAAGACCTCGGCAACCCGACCGATTGGCAACTGGCGGCCGACATGCAACGCGCGGTCTACGAGAGCGGCCAAACCCCCGAGGAACTACGCACTCGGGCGCGCGAGCTGCGCGACCATGCAGCGCTCACCAGCCAGCGCGGAGTCCGCGAGGCAAACCTCGCGATGGCCGAGCGCAAGGAGCTCGTCGCCGCTCTCCGAGAAGACCTCAGCGGACCCACCGAAGCCCGAACCATCGAGCACGAGGTGCTGGCAGCCGCCGCCGCCGACGGCAGCCAGGCGTGACACTGAGCGACGTGGTGGCGCCGTTTGCGTGGTGGCGCTCGTTGCCTGCCAGGCCGCGATCGTTGTCGGCGAGGTCTACCATCGCCGCCGCAAACGGCGCTTGCCCGGCGCCTCAAAGGACGAGGGAGGCGGTAGGATCAGGGGTCGCGGCGAGATAGCTCAGCTGGTAGAGCACGCGACTGAAAATCGCGGTGTCGGCGGTTCAAGTCCGCCTCTCGCCATCCCCTAGCGGTGGTCGCGGGGTTTTGGACAACGATCCCTAGTAGTGCTTTGGTAGCTTGTCACTCTTGTTGTGGTGGCTGGTGAAGGGATAGCTGGTCGAGGTTGATTGTTTGTTGGCAGGTGCTGCAGCGGCCGGTCCAGCACTTGAAGATTGGCTGGAGCAGGAGGATTGCCTGGGGGAGGCTCAGGCCGGCCGCGGGTGATTTGGGTGCTGCCGCTCCAGGGTCAGGAACCCGTGGGCGGCGGTGACCAGGGCGGTGTGGTGATACCAGCCGAGCCAGGAGCGTCCCTCGTAGTGGTCGAGGCCGAGCTCGCCCTTGAGCTGTTTGTAGTCGAGCTCGATCTTCCAGCGCAGCCGCGCTAGGCGCGCCAGCTGCTCGGGCTCGCTGTCCTCGGGCAGGTTGCTGATCCAGTAGTCACGCGGCTTTTCATGGCCCACGGGCCACTCGGCGATCAGCCACTCCTCACGCGGCGGCCACGGCGTGCGCTTCTCGGCGCGGTTGGACGCGCGCACTCGCACGGAGCAGAAGCGCGAGGTGACCGGCTGCTCCTCTGGCCCGTCGCGAAACGTGACGGTCTGGAACTGCTCGCCGGGGAGGCCGGCGATCAGCTCGGCTATCGCCACCGGCTCGCGGTCAGGACGCGGCCGGCTGCGCGGACGGCCTGTCTCGCCCTGGCGCTCTGGGACCGTGAACGTCGTCTCGGCTGTGAATACCTTCGTCTCGGCGCCGACGGACAGCACATACTCCAGCTCGGCGTCATGCAAGCGCTCACGCAGCACGGTGTTATCGCCATAGGCCTGGTCGCCGAGCACCGGCGCCCTCGGCACATCCCAGCCGGCGGTGCGCTCGATCAGACCCACCCCCAGCTCGGGCTTGGTCTGAAACTCAACCTCCGCGGGGATCTTCGCCCGCCTGCGGCGCTCGGGGTCCTCACACCACTCCTCGGGCAGATACAGCGCCCACCCCAACGGCACCGTCCCTTGCTCGCCGACGGCGTGCACCGAGACACCGATCTGGCAGTTACCGATCTTCCCCAGCGTCCCGGAGTACTGGCGCTTGACCCCCGGCGAGCGCTTCCCGTCCTTCGGGAACCCCGTGTCATCCAACACCCACGCCTGCACATCAATCACAGGCGCGACCCGCTCGGCCACCGCGCGCACCACCAGCGCCGGGTCCCACGTGCTCACCGCCAAGAAGTTCTGCAAGCTCTCATAGTCAGCCTCGCCGCCCAGTCGTGCGACCATCGGCTCAAGCGACTTACGCGGCCCCTGCTCAATCAAGCCCCGCAGATACACCCCGCCATTGATCAGCTGCACCGGCCGGTTCACCGCCCCGCCCAACACCTCCACACCGAACGCCTCCAAGCGCTCGCGAACCGCCAAGGAACCATCCACCTCCGAGGAGCCTGCCACCGCCACAGCCACCATCATGACCTCCCACGTCGAACCCCTCTCCGCCAGAAGAGTTCGCCACAACCACCACAACCACCTACCAAAGCACTACTAGCCGTTGTCCAAAACCCGCCGGCAACCGGCGGTATCTCGGCTCGTCGTGGGCCGACGCGCGACGACGCCACCTGAGCGAAATCCCTGCAAACCGGCTAGTTCTTCGGTTTTCGGCCTCAGAAGCTCAAGACTAAAAACAATTGTGCCCTGCCTTTGAGTCGCGAGCCCGTCGTGCGGCTTCTCACCTCTAATCCACGGTTTTTTGACTGCGTGCAGTCGGGCGTTTTTTCGGCGTTTCGGGGGCGGGGTTGTCGCCGTTGTCCAAAACACTTCCGCGAGGTATGGGCTGACTCGACGTCACCTATGCCCGTTTCGGTCTTGGAGGTGGGGATACGGAAGCGTGCGTCTTGGGGGTCGTGCAGCCGGAGCTGGCCGATGCGGATGCCCGATAGCTCGCTGTTGCGCACGCCTGAGCGCCCCAGGGTGCAGAGATCGCCTTACGCCCGACGTACACGCCGACGCGCAGCGCGCTGAGGTTGCGGACGTGGAAATGGACCGCGCCGGGCGCGAGGCGCAGCTCGGCGGCGATGCGTTGCTGGCACTTGCCTTCGGCGAGTCCGAGCGCGACCGCGGCGGCGGTTGAGCCGGGCCGTGCTTCGCGAGCACCTAGGGCGAAGCGCTCCAGCGAGGGGTCTTGCTCGGCTGCGGCGTCTTCGACGCAGGCCAGCTCGTCCATCTCTAGGAAGGTGCGCTTGGGCTTCGGGACGTCAACCTTTAGCCGCTTGCTCCGCGCGTGGTTGACCGGGATCAGGTCGTCCTCGACGGCTTCCTCCAGCCAACGCAGGTAGGCGTGGGCGACCTCGCGGAAGGTAGCGCCATGTGTGCGTCGCTCACGCTCGGCGCGCTCGAGGTCTGCGGCCGCGGTGACGTACTCGGCCACGAGCTGCGCGGCGGCCACGTGAGCGGTAGGTTCGTCGTAGGCGCTCTCGGCGACGCGCCCGCGGGTGACGGCGCCAGCCGTCTCCGTCAGGAGCGCGCTCAAGCCACGCGGGGCCGATGCGGCGCTTGATCTGCCGGCCGCCGGATCGGAACTTGGCCTCGTAGAACGGCTGGCCGCGTTGCTCGCGGACGAATTATCGTCGTCGCTCCTCGCCGTGCGGGCCTCACCAGCGGGCGCAACGGCGGTCCGCTCACCGCGCCGCACTCGACGAACCGCGCTTCGCCTCGGCCGGGTCTGAGAGGATGCTCTCCACCGCCGCCTCGGCCCCGAGCACGGGCGCCAGCGCGATGTAGCTCGCATGGTCGACCAGCCCCGGCAGTTCGTGCGCCACACCCCGGACCACGTAGTCGTAGATTACCCCATAAACCGCCCCCACGATTGCCTCGGTCACGACGTCAGAGGGCGCCCGCGGGCCGGATGCGTGGCGCGCGAACAGCGCCTCGATCCGTTCCAGAAGCCGCTCGCGCAGGTGGACGCTCGCCGGTCCGGCGGTGAAGCTCTCGATGAACGCGAGCTGGGCGAGCGTCTCATCGCCGGCCACCTGCTCCAGCAGCGCCGCGATCCCCAGCTGTACAGCGCTAGGCCAATCCTCGGCGTTCTGCGTTGCTCGCAGCGCCGACGCGAGCAGTTCGGCGGCCCGCAGCTCCAGCGCGGCGATGAAGCATTGCTCGGTGTTCTCGTAGCGCCCGAAGAACGTCTCGTAGGGGACCTGGGCCTCATCGATGACCCGCGCGGGAGTGAGCTGGTGGTATCCGTCCTTCGCGGCGAGATCGGCCGCGGTGCGCAGCATCCGTATGTGGGGCTCGGGCTCCGCACGGCTGGGTGGCCGGGGTGGCTCTTTGCTGGTGAGCGGCGGCCGCGCGCTCAGCCGCACGGCGGCGGGCGAGGTGTAGACGCTCATCCACAACAACAGCTCGTCGCCGATGTCTCGCAGCTCCTCCAGCCGATCGTCCAGAAGGCGCCGGCGCGCAATCTGCCATACGCCCGCGAGGATGGCTGTCAGGACGGCCGGCGTGAGCGTGAACCCGCCCAGTACGTCTGGGTTCTCGACGAGCGCCGCTTCGAAGTCCAGCCGTATGCGATCCGCGCGCTCGACTGCCACGGACCCTAGCGCGAGCACGTCGACGAGCACGACTCTGGCTGCCCCTGGGTTCTCGATCAGCTCCGTCACAAACGCTTGATAGGCGGCGCGTAGCGCGGCCAGCGCGTTGGGCTGGCGCTGGTAGGCCGCCACGATGCGCTCCGCGCAGCCGGCGAGGATCCTTTCGAAGCTCGTCAGGAAGCAATCTTCCTTGGAGTCGAAGTGCTCGTAGAAGGTCAGCCTCGACACGCCAGCCAGCGCGATCAGCTCGGCGACGCTGGTCGCCGCGTAGCCCTTGGCGTTGACCGCCTCGATCACCGCGCCGCGCAGGCGTGCGCGCTGATGGGCGGCCACGTGCTCCGGATCCAGCCCGTTGCGCTTGGGCTGCAGCTTCGGGTACAGAGCTCGCGGCGGATCCGGCTTTGGTGCGCGTGCCCGTGTAGCCGACATCTACCCCTCACCCCTCCGCCTGGCGTACATCTGCCCTCCCTCTCCGAATCGACGCTCTCTCCGTTTGACCTGTCGTCTTTGAGGCCGTTTCGCTTGGAGCCCCGCGCCGTGAACGTCTCCTCCTCTCAGATGACAGGACAAATGTAGACCCTACATGATCTCAGGTCAAGATCCGTCTACATTGTCAACGCCGATTTCCTTGATAGTTCGGTGGACAGCTGGGCCACAGGTATCAATAGTCTTCTCGACCTCGACCTCGACCTCGACCGTCGGGTTCGGGCCTCCCGATCCCCTCATGCGATGACTCCCGTGATGCGATGAGCTCTGCCGGGCCGCCAGACGAGCGCTACCGGCGTCTGTCGCCGCGCGCCCACGGCCTCGACGCCGACGGCGTCGTGCGCGACCAGCGAGCGCGGCTGCGTGGGGCGATCGTGCGCCTTGTCTCCGAGCGCGGTCTGCTGGCGATCAGCGTCTCAGACCTGACGCGTCTCTCTCGTGTCTCGCGGCTGACGTTCTACGAGCTGTACGCCGACAAGCAGGAGTGCTTTCTGGATGCTTTCGACGAGATCGCCGGTCGCGTTTCGGCCGCCGTCCTGCAAGCGCTCGACCGAGCCGGGCATGAGGGGGACAGTGAGGATCGGCTGAGCGCCGCCGTCGCCCCGCGCGTCGCCCTACGCGCGTTCCTCGAGCTCGCGGCCTTGGAGCCGCAGGCCGTATTGCTGTTGCTTATGGGAACCCTGGGCGGCGGACCGGAGGGTCTTGAGCGCCGCAACGAGCAGCTCCTGGCCACGGCCCGTCGCGTTCACGCCGACCATGTCGCGCAGGGCGCCCGCGCCGGCGGTGCCGGCAAGAGCGCGTCGCCGCTTATCTCCCCGCTGGACCCGACGGTTCGGATCGTCATCGGGGGCATCCGCGAGGTGAGCGCCAGGCGCATCCGCGCGGGCCAGGCGCGGGAGCTCGGAGGCCTCGTCGAGGCGCTCGCCAGCTGGGTGCTGTCCTACCCCGCGGCGGCGCCGGCGAGCTTGACCAGGCAGATCTCGATGCAAGCCGAGCGCCAAGCGCCTGGAGAGGTGGGCACCTTGCCTGCGCTTGCGCCCGAGGAGCACTCCGACCGTCCGCCCGCCCGCCCGGGCGGTCTGCCCAGCGGGCGTCATGAGCTCTCGCGCGAGTTCGTCGCCGAGCACCAGCGTGAACGAATCGTCCAGGCGATGGCTGCGACGCTCGCGGAGCGCGGCCATAGTGGTTTGACGGTGGCGGAGATCGCTCGCCGCGCGGGGATCTCCCACCGGACCTTCTACGAGCACTTTCCGGACAAGTGGCAGGCGTTCCTGGAGGCGGGTCGTACCAGCGCGCAGCGGAGCATCCGCTCGGCGGTGAGCTCATATGAGGCGCACCCGGATCAGTGGCCGGCGGCGGTCCCCGCGGCGATTGAAGCGCTGCTTGAGACGATGGCAAGCGAGCCCAGCCGCACGATGACCGGGTTTACGGACATGTTCGGCGCGGGCCCGAACGGGCTGACGATGCGCGATGCGATCCTCGATGTGCTCGCCAGGCGGATCGACTTCGGTGCCCAACAGGGTGGCCACGCTCTGCCTGCGCTCGTCAGCGAGGCGTGTGTCGGCGGCATCTGGGAGGTCATCCGCGAGCACCTCGCGCACCGCCCGATCGCTGAGCTGCCCCGCCTGGCACCACAGCTCATCTACGCGGTGCTCACGCCCTACGTCGGCGCGGACGAGGCGGCGGATTTGGCCCGATCCGTCGATCGCGGCAATTAGCCTGGCGGCTCTCGCCGGCCGACCGGCCCAAGCCCGAGCACGCCCGGCACCGCAACGTCACGATAATCCCCGCGCGTGGCCGCGGGGGCTAGCTACCCTGGGTGCTGGTGCTCGGACCGTCCGGTCTTCCATAAACACCGTTTGAGCGTTACCCGCCCCTCGTCATAGCCTTCACATCACTGAGGAGGAGTAACCCCTCCTTGCGGCTTACCAGGTAAATAAGGCGGAGTAGGCAGGAGAGGTGACAGCGCATACGCGTGAGGGTCTTCTTGTAACGAGTTTTCAGCTTGAGCGCCGTCACCCGCTTCTCCGTGGGGTCGGATGCTCGGGGGGAGCCGTGAAGGCCGTAGCACCCTCTCCGGCCTGGTCCCCTCACCAGTGGGTGCCGTGGCGCTTTGATCCGCCGCGGCGCCCAATTTTTTGGACGTTCGTGAGATCGACCCGGCCGACAAAGACGCGTGAGGGGGGCGCGTACGTGTCCGAGGTGCAGCGCGCACGGATCATGAGTGCGACCGTGGCGCTCGTCGCCGAGGTGGGGTACGCGCGAATGTCCGTGGACCGTGTCGCGCGTCGCGCGGGTGTCTCACGGAGAACGTTCTACGAGTGTTTCAAAGACCGCGAGGACTGTTTCCTGGCGGTGTTCGACGAGGGGGTTGGGCGCATGGCGACGGCGATGGGGACGGCGTATGACCGCGAGGTCGGCTGGCCGGCGCGGGTGAGGGCGGCGCTCGGTGCGTTGCTCGCGTTGCTCGAATACGAGCCCCATCTGAGCACCCTCGTGTTCGTCGAGTCACTCGCGGCCGGACCAAAGATCTTGGAGCATCGTGGAGAAGTACTGAGAAAGTTGAAGATCATTTTCGAGGGCGTTTGTTGCGAACTGAAAACAGTTACTGTAAAAGAAGTCAGCGAGTGCTCGCCACTGACAGCCGAGGCCGCGGTAAATGGGATCTTGGGCATCCTGCACACGCGGCTGGTGGACGAGAGATCGCCCATCCGCCATCCTCCCCTGGTCGAGCTGGTGGGCCCCCTCACCGCGATGATCGCGCTTCCGTACATCGGGCACGCGGCGGTGGCACAGGAGCTGTCACGGCCGGAGCTCTCCCAGTCGTCTGGCGCCGCCGGTGCGTCCAAGACCGCCGGAACGCCCGCCGCAGCTGGTGCGTCCGATGCCGATCCGTCAGCTGTTACTGGTGTGCCAGGTAGGCAGTATCGCGTTGGCAGAAGCCCGCTGGAGGGTTTGGAAATGCGCGTTACCTACCGTACGCTCAGGGTTCTGACGGCGATCGCCGAGCTCGATGGGCGGGGACTCGGTCCTTCCAACCGTCAGATCGCCGACGAGGCGGGGATCAGAGACCCGGGCCAGATCTCCCGCCTGCTGGCGCGGCTGACCGGTCTCGGGTTGATCGAGAAGCTCGGCCGCGGCCATGCCCAAGGCGGGCCCAACGCATGGCGGCTTACGGACAAGGGGGAGGAGGTGCGTCGCGCGATTGAGGGACGGAATAAGCGGGAGTCGCGCCGTTCCATCTTACTGCCGCCAACTGGCTACTTCCCTCGGATAAAGGCCCGGGACTGAAACGGCCCGCGTCCGGGTGGGCGCGGCCGTTGTCAGGCTTATGGGTGCCCGGGTTGGAGTCGCGGGCTGGCGGGGAGTGTTTCAGCCGGCCCGGATGGCGAGGGTGTCGAGGTCGCAGGCGAGGATTGCCCACCCGGTCCAGGTTCTCATTCCGTCATCGCCCTTCAGCCTTGTTCGGCGTAGCCCGTAGCTGCGCTTGAGGTGACTGATGCGCCCTCGATACCGGTTCGGTAGCGGGCTCTGCGTTTGCGGGTTCTGCGTGACCCGGGCTCGTGGTGCCCGGCGATCTGGATCTGTTCCTCGGTGAGGCCGGGGAACGTGTCTTTCGTGGGGCCGGTCTGGAAGCCGCCATCGCAGACGATCTCTCTGAGCCGGATATCGGCATGTTCGAGCTCGCGCGCGGTTTGAGGCAGCAATCGGTGCTTGCGGCCCTCGCGCGCGAGTATCCTGACGCCTTGCAGTGCGAGCATCGCGTCGGAGGGATAGCGGATATCCGCCTCCACCACCGTCGAGTCGATCCTCGCCGCCCGCGCACGGAAACGTGTCTCGCGCTGGGCCTTGGAGATCACCGCCCTGGTGATCTCCTGCACGACCTCGGCGCCCAGCCTGCGTGCAAGCTTGCGGACTGTTGACTCCTCCGGCACGCGTTGATCGATCGCGATCAGGCAGAAGCGGCGCAGGTGCAGCGAGTCTGAGACCTCCCGCATCAGCGTTTCGTAGCCCCAGCCAGTGCGCTGCTTGATCACCATCAACCGCACGAACGTTGCGATCGAGATCGACGGGCGGCCACGCCCGCGCGCCGAGCAATCCCACGCCTGCTCGACCGGCCTCAACAGCGCCGAGTCGCGCAGCACCCGATCCAGCCGCGCCAAATTCTCCGGCAGCTCTCGCGCCTGGAACGGCAGCAGCACCTCGTCCCACAAACACTCCACCTGGCCAGCACCGAGCGTCAGCATCGAACCTCCAACCGGTCGAGAAAACCCGCATAAGCAAGCCGAATCCTCTTAAACCAGCCGGACAGAACCCCCACTATTTCCGGGGCAAGTAGCTAATGGACGCAGTGCCGCGGGCCGGCAGGGGCCGATCGGCGTCAACGCTGGTGGAGGCGCGGTCTCGGACGAGCGGCCTACGGGGCCGACACCACCAGGGAGCAGGCCACGGTGCACCGCCACCAGCCATTGGATCGGACCCATAGACCATGCTCCCGGGAACCATAAACAACGGTTGATGCACTCGCCCCAGGGGGGTAGCGTTCTTGTCAAGTTCAAGTAGTGCGACAGATCAGGAATGGGAGTGGAGTGCTCGACAGCGCTTTTGAGTCAGCACGACATAGCAGAGTTCACCCACGCGGGTTTTCTGCGTGGAGCTGTCCAGCTGCAGAAAGCGACACAGGCGCGGTGGCAGGATGGGGGGTTTACGACTCTTTCTCGATTGGAAGGGTCGTACAGGGTAATAAAACCCTGACTGCGAAACCAAGCTCGCGGATCACTGACCGAAGTCGAGAGTCCTTGCCAACGGGGCAAGCGGCAAAGACTTGGCGCACGTGTGTGTTTCATAGACATTAACCTTGCGCGGTTCCTCGAGGGGAAACCAATCCAATCAACCAAAGGAGGCTAGGTATGCCCGCAATGCTCGGCACTACACAGTCATCGCGTATGACGCGGAGCCTCCTGAACGAGAGCTCTCGCTGGTCGCCGTCTCGGTACCTCCCGATAGCGTTCGTCCTCGCCCTGTTCATTGGCGCGGCCCTGATCACACCCGCGTCGTCCTTTGCCACCTCGGAAGGCTGCGAAAACGAAGCGCGCCGCGTGGAACAGAACTCGACGTTCTTGTCGGACTGCCGCGCGTATGAGCTCCTCACCCCCTCTTCCACGGCGCCCACCGCCGAACACCTGCAGTACGGTAATGGCGAACCGGACTTCGAAAGCACGTTCACAGGCCTGCCTGAAGGATCTGGTGAAGCAGGCCGCGGGGGTTACGAAATCAAGGATCTGACCCCAATGCTGGCAACGACCGTGACTGCCAGCGACGGCAATGCCTTTCTCTTCACGTCGCCGGAAAAGCCAGGGCCGTCGCTGGCTCGCTGCGGCTGCATGTCCCGCCGCACGTCGAGTGGCTGGGTGGGCGAAGACCCTCTGCCCACGGTCTCGTCGGTCACGGTCTTCTGCCTCGGCTCTGCCGCGGTCGACGGCTTCAGCGCAGATCTCGAAAAGACCGTGATGGTGGTCGGAGGTGAGGGAGAACGCTGCGGTCACGCCGAACCGCCGCTCGTCTCAGGCGAACCCGGGGAACTCGACTCAAACCAGCAGAACCTCTTCCTGCGCGACGCGGCCGGCTCCTACCAGCTCCTGGACTCTGCCCCGCCGGGGGTCGTTCCCCGGAACCGCTTCGACGCCATCTCGGCCGACGGCAGCCACGTCGTCTTCGAATCTTCCTCGCCGCTCACCGAAGGCACGCCGGAAGGTGGTTTCACCAACATATACGTCTGGGGCGCCGCCCAGCCGCATAGTCTCCACCTGCTCACCGTCCTGCCCGACGGCACACCGGTGCACGGTCCTGGCGAAGGAGGCGCATACCTCGCCGGCGCCATGAACAAGTTCCAGACGGGGACTTCCCCCGCCGAGATCGAAACCGAAGCCGTCATTGGATCTGGCGGCGGCCTCGCCCAGAGCGCCGAAGCGAACCACGCGATCTCCTCGAACGGCGAACGCGTCCTCTTCTACGCCGGTGGCCGCACGGTCGAAGGGGAGGCCGCAGGCCACTACTCCGGCGGCGGCCTCTACCTGCGCGAACACCCGGCCGCCGAACAGAGCGCCACGAACGAATGCAACGAACCGGAAAAGGCCTGCACGCTCCAGATCGACGAAGAGGAACAGACGTGCTCCACCTGCTCGAGCGGTGGCGGCCAGTTCCAGTGGGCGAGCGCCGACACCTCCAAGATCTTCTTCACCGACGAAGAAAAGCTCACCGCCGACTCGACCGCCGCACCCGGCAAGCCCGACCTCTACGAATACGACGTCGAAAAGCCCAAGGGGCAGCGCCTCACCGATCTCACCGCAAACGCCTCTGAACCGGCTGACGTGAGAGGCGTGAGCGGCGCCTCCCAAGACGGCTCCTACCTCTACTTTGTCGCCAGCGGCGACCTCACCGGCGCCCAGCAGAACTCCCACGGCGCTACGGCCCTCGCTCCCGCCCAGGGCACAGGCACCCTGACCAGCGGCTCCACCGAAGTCACCGCGACCTCCGGCGCCTTCCACGTGGGCATGGGGATCACGGGCGCAGGCATTCCTGAACGGGTCTGGATCACCGCCGTCGGCGCCGGCACTCTCACCCTCTCTCAGCCAGCCATCGAATCCGGCACGCCGGCGCTCTCCGCCGAAGCGAGGAATCTGTATCTGCGCCACGAAGGCGCCGCCACCTTCATCGCCGCCCTCAACCCCGAATCGCCCGACATCTGCGACTGGAGGATGTTCTGCCTCACCGCCCGGGTCTCCCAGAACGGCCGGTTCATCGCCTTCAACTCGGTCAACAGCCTTACCGGCTACGACAACAACCCGGTGCGTCCGACCGCCTGCAACCGCGGCATCCTCGACGGAAGTCACCCGCTCGCGGAATGGCCCTGTATTGAGATCTTCCGCTACGCAGCGGCGAGCGGAGCAAACGGCGAACTCACCTGTGCCTCCTGCCACCCCGACGGCTCGCCCCCGGCGGCCGAATTCGCCTACGCGGACATCGAAAAGCCAGCCATCGAAAGCGCCCCCGAGACGTTCCCCTTCCGGCTGAACCACAACGTCTCCGACTCGGGCCAGGTCTTCTTCTCCACGATGGAGAAGCTGGTGCCCGCCGACGAAAACGAAACCTGGGACGCCTACGACTACTCCGGTGGCGAAGGGGCGAGCGCCGGGCTGCACCTGATCTCCAGCGGGAACAGCCCATTGCCCTCCTACTTCGAGGACGCCACGCCGGACGGCTCGAACGTCTTCTTCGTCACCGCCCAATCGCTTCTGCGCTCCGACAGCCGCGCCGACTACGACCTCTATGACGCTCGCGTCGGCGGCGGCTTCACCGCGCAGGCCGAAGGGGTTCAGTCGCCGCCCTGCGAAGGCCTCGAAGCGTGCCACCCGCCGCTGAGCGAACCGCCCCCGCAGTCCTCCGCGGCGTCCGCGGCGCTCATTGGCGCCGGGAACCTCGTCGGCGCACCTGCTCCGCCCGTGGTCAACAAGCCGGCGAAGAGCCTGACGCGCAAGCAGCAGCTGGACCGTGCTTTGAAGGCCTGCACGAAGCGCTACCGCCACAAGCCCAAGCAGCGCCGTCGCTGTGAACGCCAGGCGCACGGACGCTATGGCGCCAACCACAAGAGGGCCGGCAAATGACCCGTCGCGAGAGCAACAAGGAGACAACGACGATGAACCTCAGCCCGAGAACTGCTCCCGCTTCCGGGTTGCTGCGGGACCACGCGGCTCGCTCAGTAGTGCTCGTCGCCTGCGTCGTGGGTGCGTGGCTGGCGCTTGTCGCCGCCCCTGCGACCGCCACGGTCGTCCATCAGTCCGAAGGCAGCTTCAACGGCTCCGACCGGACCATCTTCGGACCATTCGAAGGCCTCCTCCCGAGTGCCGTCGTCGATCGGTCAAACGGCGATGTGTGGATCACAGAAGCGAAGGATGGCGGCTTTCTCGGCAAGGCTGATGCGGTCGACAAGTTCAACGCCAAAGGCGAATATGCCGGCGTCCAGATCGAAGGCACCCCGATGGGCAAATTCAATTTTGGCGTCGGCGGTGGCGTCTTCACGGGGATCGCGGTCGACAACACCGCCTCCGGGCCGAACAAGGGTGATCTCTACGTCTCTGACTCGGGCACGAACGAGGTGCAGGCCTTCACCCTGCCGACCAGCGGCAGTTATACCCTCACCTACGAAGGCAAGACCACCGCCTCCATCCTCTTCAGCGCCACAGCCGAAGAAGTGCAGGCCGCACTTGAAAGGCTCTCGACGATCGGCGCCGGAAACGTAGAAGTCGAATCTGAAAACGGTAAGTACCTCATAAAGTTCATCAATGCGCTCGCAGACACCAACGTCGAACAGATCACAGCCTCCGGCGGCTCTCCGGCCGTCGTCGTCTCCACGGTCACTCAGGGCGCTGCCCGCGCCGTGGACAGGTTCACCGAAACCGGCACCTACCTATGTCAGATCAGCGCCAAGGTGCCGAGCACGGCCCCAGAAAAGGCACTCGAGTGCAACGGCGCCGCGGGCAGCGAACCGACAAGTGGCCCCGGCATCGAACCGGCCGGGCTGGCCGTCGACGCCGCCGGCGACCTGTACGTCGCTGACGATGCCCACCAGGCGATCGACGTCTTCGAACCTTCCGGCAAATTCCTCAGGCAGATCACGGACTCCCACCTCGGATCTGGATTGGCCACGATCGCACTCGACTCCGCCGGCAACCTCTACGTCACCAATTTCGGCGAAAATGTCGTCAAGTTCGACTCGAGCGGTCACTTCGCCTCGGTAATCGAGCAAGGAGAAGCACCAGCCGGCGTCAGCGTCGACCCCACCAACAATCACGTCTACGTCGATGTCCTGCAGACCAACTCGACAACCGAAGCAGTCGAACGCTTGGTCGCCGAGTACGAACCATCCGGCGCCCGGCTCGACGTCTTCGCAGTAGTACCTACCGGCGACATCCTGTCGCTCAGCTATCTTGGCGTGGCGGTCGGCCCCACCGGCAAGGTCTACGTTGCGGAACCCCTCCCCTTCTACCCGGGCGGGAGCGGCAAGACGGTTCAGATCTACAGCCCCGACGTCGCCGTCCCCACCGTCACCACGCACGCCGCCACGAGCGTGACGGAATCGACCGCCACCGTGCACGGCCATGTTGACCCCGACACAGCCCATGGCGGCGGCGAAATCACCAGCTGCCGGTTCGAATACGGCCCGACGACGGCCTACGGCGAAACGGCGCCCTGCTCGCTCGGGCCTCCGTACTCGAGCCCCGAAGACGTCAGCGCCGAAGTCAAAGGGTTGCGGCCCTCGAGCACCTACCACTTCCGTCTGCAGGCCGCCAACTCCAACGGCATTCCGAGCTACGGCGAAGACGAAACCCTCACGGCGCCCGGTCGGCCTTCGATCGACTCCGCCTCCGCCGAAGCGTTGCAGACCGTCACCATCTTCAGGGCCCGCATCGACCCATGGGGGTACAAGACGAGCTGCCAGCTCCAGTACGTCAGCGATACGAGCTTCAAGACCTCTATGTGGGCGAACGCGACCACGGTCCCCTGCAACCCAGGAGATCTTGGGTCGGGCTTCGGCGACGTAACGGTCAAGGTGAGGCTCCCCGGACTGACGGGGGCGACTGTCTATCACTATCGCCTGTTGGCAGAGAACCAGTCCGGCCTCACCGGCACCCCCGACAGCACGTTTGAAACCTTCAATATCGAAGAAGTGAAGGTCGAAGACCTGAAGAGCGGGGAAGTGTTCAACCCGGGAAACCAGAACTACGAATGGAGACCCGGCGAACCCAGCACGCAGGCGGGTGAACACCCCTATGCGGTGGCGACCACCGTCGCCCTGAACAAGACAACCATCGCCTCGACGCCGGGTCCCTCTCAGGGTAGTGCGGAATACAAGGGCACCATCGTCAACACGAGAAACATCCAAGCCGAGCTGCCTCCCGGCCTGATCGGCAACCCGACTTCCACGCCGCTTTGCCCGCATCTGCTCGTGACCGAAGAAAAGTGCCCGACGCAGACTCAGGTCGGCCTGATCTGGGTCTACGGAAGCGACGGCTACAATTGGTATGCCTTGCCGGTCTACAACGTTGTTCCTGCTAACAACGTCCCAGCCGAATTCGGTGCCTTCATCGAGGGCCAGGCCGGCGCCTGGATTCAGTTCCACGTGCGCACCGGCTCGGATTACGGGGTCAGCGCCGACTCGATGAACATAATCTCCGGCGTCGCCATCGAAAAGGTCACCGTGGTCGTCTGGGGCGTGCCGGCCAGCCCGGCGCACGATGGCGAAGGAGAACGGCGCTGCCTGAACGGTCAGGTAAACCCCTGCCCGGATCCCGAACCGCAGGAAAAGCCGCTTCTCACCAATCCGACCTCCTGCGCCGGCCCGCAGAGCGCGACGGTCTCGCTAGACAGCTGGCAGGAACCGGAAAGCTGGCTGGCGGCGACCAGTACGCTGCCGGGTTTCACCGGCTGCGACAAGCTCTCCTTCGAACCGACTTTCGAAGCGCTACCGACGACCGAACTCGCCGATTCGCCTTCGGGTCTGCACGTCGATCTCCACGTTCCCCAGAACGAAGAACCCAAAGGTCTCGCGACGGCCGACCTGAGGAACGCGAAGGTTGTGCTGCCGGCCGGCGTGACGGTCAACCCGTCCGCGTCCGATGGTCTCGAAGCGTGCTCTGAAGCTCAGATCGGCTATCTGCCGCAGAAGAGCGCGGAAGTCGGCCATCCTCAGTTCACTCCCGGCGCGGCGGAATGCCCGGATGCGTCGAAGATCGGCAAGGTCGAGGTGGACTCGCGGCTGATCGATCACCCGTTGCATGGCGCGGTGTACGTCGCGGCGCAGGATGCCAACCCCTTTAAATCGCTGCTGGCGGTCTATATCGCGGTCTATGACGCGCAGACAGGCGTGGTCGTCAAGCTGCCGGGCAAGATCACTCCCGACCCGCTCACCGGTCAGCTGACGGCGACGTTCGATGAAAACCCGCAACTGCCCTTCGAAGACTTCAAGCTCGATTTCTTCGAAGGGTCGCGTGCCACGTTGACGACGCCGTTGACGTGCGGGTCCTACACAACGGAATCGGTGTTGACGCCATGGTCGGGCACAGCGCCCGTGACTCTCGTGGGGGAACCCGGGAACTCGTTCACGGTCGCGTCTGGTCCGAATGGAACGGCGTGCGCCTCGAGCGAAGCGCAGGCGCCGAACGGCCCGGGCTTTACGGCGGGCACGGCGAGCCCGATCGCGGCGACCTACTCCCCATTCGTGTTGGGACTGGAGCGCGAAGACGGCTCGCAGCGCTTCAGCGGCCTGAACGTGACGCTGCCGCCGGGGTTGATCGGGAAGATCGCGGGGCTCGAACGGTGCTCGCAGGCTGCGATCGAAGCGGCTCAGGCCCGCAGCCATGAAGGCGAAGGCGCTGCGGAGCTCGCCCACCCGTCGTGTCCGGCGGGCTCTGAAGTCGGGGTGGTGCACGTCGGTGCGGGCTCCGGCGCTCCGTACTACGTCACCGGCCATGCGTATTTCGCTGGTCCGTACAATGGCGCTCCGTTCAGCCTCGTGATCGTGACGCCGGCGGTCGCGGGCCCGTTCGATCTGGGTACGGTCGTGGTGCGGGCGGGCCTTTATATCGACCCGAGCACGGCGCAGGTGACGGTCAAGTCCGATCCGTTCCCCACGATCCTTGACGGGATCCCGCTGGACATTCGCAGCGTCAGCGTCGAAGCGAACCGCCGCGAATTCACGCTCAACCCGACGAGCTGCAGCGTGATGAGCGTGACCGGGCAGGAGTCGAGCGCGGTCGGCCAGACCGCGGCTCTGTCCGATCGCTTCCAGGCGGGCGGTTGCACGACGCTTCCGTTCCACCCTTCCTTCACAGCCTTCACCTCCGGCAAGAGCAGCAAAGCCGACGGCGCAAGCCTGACCGTGAAGGTCGCTCAGCATCCGGGTGAAGCGAACATTCACAAGGTCGATCTGCAACTGCCGATCCAGATGCCGTCGCGCTTGAGCACTTTGCAGAAGGCGTGCGCCGCGGTCGTGTTCGAAGCGAACCCCGCCGGGTGTCCCGCGGCGTCGGCCGTCGGTAGCGGGACGGCGATCACGCCGCTGCTCGGCGTTCCGCTCACGGGACCGGCGTACATCGTCTCTCATGGTGGTGAAGCGTTCCCCGACGTCGAGTTCGTGCTGCAGGGCGAAGGCGTCAAGATCGTCCTCGACGGCAAGACGCAGATCAAGAACGGGATCACCTACAGCCACTTCGAAACGGTCCCCGACGCCCCGATCTCGAGCTTTGAAACGGTCTTCCCGCAAGGCCCCGACTCGATCCTCGGGACGAACGTCCCCGAGAACGCGAACTACAGCCTCTGCGGAGCGAACCTCGCGATCCTCACCAACCTCACCGGCCAAAACGGCGCGATCGTTAACCAGAACACCAAGGTCGCCGTCACCGGCTGCGCGAAGGCCACGCTCAGCCGAGCGCAGAAGCTGAAAGCGGCACTCAACGTCTGCCGCCGCAAGGACAAGGGCGCCAAGCGGCGCCACAAGCGCGAACTATGCGAACGCACCGCTCACAAGCGCTACGGGCCGATCAAGAAGCACAAGACCGGGAAGTGACCCCGCAGAAACACGGGCGCCCTCGCGGGTCCTCTCCTCAGGTGAGGCGATCGGTCGCGTTGGGCTGCGCGATGGTGCTGTGCACGGTCGCGACGTTCGTGCTCGCGCCGGCGGCGCTCGCGGCTGGGGCGTGGTGGCATGTGGACTCCGGTTCGCGTCCGGCGAGCATCCCCGCCGGGGGCGCCGGCGAGCTCGTCGTCACGGTGGAGAACGTGGGCGAGGCGGGGACGTCCGGACCGGTCACGGTCGCGGATGCGTTGCCGGGCGGTTTGCGTGCGACCGCGATCGCGGGGAGCGCGCCGAAGTATGGTGGGACACTCGGGGAAACCACCCAGCTCTCGTGCTCGCTTGAACATCTCAGCTGCGAAGCGCCGGGCCTGCTCGCTCCCTACGACGCGATCGAAGTGCGGATCGGGGTGCAGGCGTTGGGCGCGGCGAGCGGGGAAGCGAACGCGGTCACGGTGTCCGGTGGCGGCGCTCCGTCCGCTCGGATCGCTCGTCCGGTGATGGTTGGGCAGGCGGATGGGTTCGGGGTGGAAGGGTATGAGCTGGCGGCCGAAGCGGAGGGTGGCGGCCCTGTCACGCAGGCCGGGGCGAAGCCGTTCCAGGTGACGGGGTCGATCATGCTCAATCAGGGGCCTGACACGGCGCCGCTCACGAGCCCGCCGAGCGCGGAACCGGCCGCGCCTGCGCGGGATGTGGTGGCTCGTCTGCCGCCGGGGTTGATCGCGAATCCGAGCGCCGTGCCGCGCTGCCTGTCGTGGCAGTTGGGGGCGGGTCTCGGCGGCGCTGAACAGGATCAATGCCCCCACCAGACGGCTGTCGGTGTCGCGTCGGTCACGTTCGATCAGGGCTCCTCGGGGACGCGGACGCTCGCGACGCCCGTGTTCAACATCGAACCCGAACCCGGCGAACCGGCGCAGTTCGGATTCTACGTCCCCCTCGAGGGGATCCCGGTCGTGTTGAGCACGAGTGTGCGCAGTGGCGAAGACTGGGGTGTGAACCTCTCCGCGGGCGAGATCCCGCAGAGCGCTGGGATCTCGAGCGTGCGCGTCTCGTTCTGGGGTGTCGCGGGCAGCGCCCTTCACGACGACGCGCGGGGGTGGGGCTGCCTCGCGGAAGCACGCCGTCGCATCGATATCTACGAACCGTGCGTCCATTTCGAAGAACCTGAACCGCCCGCGTTCCTGACGCTGCCGACGTCGTGCTCCTCCTCGCTTGCGTCTAGCCTGGAAGTGGATTCGTGGACTGCACCGGGCTCCTTTCAGAGCTTCCCGGCGAGCGAACCTCTGCAGCCGCTCACGGGCTGCGCCGAGGTGCCATTCTCCCCGACGATCTCGACTCAGACGACCACCAGCTCGGCGTCCTCGCCGTCGGGACTGGCGTTCGATCTGACTTTCGACAGGGAAGGGATCACAAGCGGTACGGGCATCGCGCAGTCGGACTTGCAGAAGACGGTCGTGAGCTTGCCCGAAGGGTTGACGATCGACCCGTCCGCCGGTGTGGGGTTGGGCGCTTGCACGCCCGCGCAGTTCGCGGAAGTGACGCCCGGGTCCTCGGGGCCGGGGTGTCCCGAAGACTCCAAGCTCGGGACGGTCGAAGTCGAAACACCACTGTTGTTCACGACCGTGTACGGATCTCTTTACCTGGCGCAGCCGTATGACAATCCGTTCCCCGAACCCGACCATCCCGGAGGGTCGCTGATCGCGCTGTACGTGATCGCGAAGAGCAGGGCGGAACGGGGGATCCTCGTGAAGCTCGCGGGGAAGGTCACAGCAGACCTCACCACGGGCCGGTTGACGGCGAGCTTCGAAGACGATCCGCCGCTGCCGTTCGAGCGTTTCAACTTCCATTTCCGCGCAGGGGCCCAGGCGCCGCTGATCACTCCGGCGACCTGCGGCTCCTACGCGACTACCGCGCGGCTCGTCCCGTACTCCACGCCGGAAAACGCTCTGACCGACACGGCGTCGTTCCAGGTGACATCCGGATCAGAAGGCTCCGCGTGCCCGAACGGTGGGGTGGGCGGGATCCCGTTCGCTCCGGCGATCGGAGCGGGCACCTTGTCGAATCATGCGGGTACGTTCAGTCCTCTGTACGTGGATCTGTCGAGGACGGATGCGATGCAGTACATCGCGTCCTTCTCCACTGTCCTGCCGATCGGCTTGACCGCCGATCTGACAGGTGTCGCGCAATGCCCCCAAGCGGGTATCGAAGTGGCACGCGGCAAGACCGGGATCCAGGAGGAGCAGGACCCGTCCTGTCCGGAAGCGAGCCTGATCGGGCACAGCCTCGTCGGGACGGGCGTCGGTGCGATCCTCGACTATGTCCCGGGCGAGCTCTACCTGTCAGGCCCGTTTCGCGGCGACCCGCTGTCCGTCGTGTCGATCACCAGCGCCGTGGTCGGCCCGTTCGATCTCGGCACCGTCGTCGTCCGCTTCGGTCTGCACATCGACCCCTACACCGCGCAGGTGTCGATCGACCCGACAGGGTCTGAATCGATCCCGACGATCATCGACGGGATAGTCACCCACGTCAGGGACATTCGCGTCTCGATCGACAGGCCCGACTTCACGATCAACCCCACCAGTTGCGAACCACGCCCGATATCCAGCACCTTGACGAGCAGCCTCGGGCAGCCGGCGAGCACATCGACGCCGCTGCACGCCGAAAACTGCGATGAACTCGCGTTCAAGCCGAGGTTCACCGTGTCGACGAACGGCAGGACGAGCCGTGTCGCCGGCGCGAGCCTGACGGTGAAGCTCACGATGCCGATCGAGCTGGGGACGCAGTCGAACATCAGGACCGTCAAGGTCGAACTGCCAAAGCAGCTTCCCTCACGGCTCACGACGCTGCAGCAGGCCTGCACCGAAGCGCAGTTCAACGCGAATCCAGCAGGATGCCCGAAAGCGTCGATGATCGGCTACGCCAAGGCCACCACACCGATCCTCCCCGAACCGCTCACAGGCCCCGCGATCTTCGTAAGCCACGGCGGCCAGGAATTCCCAAGCCTGATCCTCGTCCTGCAGAGCTACGGCTTCACGATCGACCTCGTCGGCTCCACCCACATCGACAGAAACGGGATCACCTCGAGCACGTTCAAGACGATCCCCGACGAGCCGGTCGGCAGCTTCCAGCTCACGCTTCCCCAGGGCAAGTTCTCCGCGCTCGCGGCCAACGGCAACCTCTGCCGCACGACCCGCACGGTCACGGCCAGCAGGAGTGTGACGGTCAGGGTGCACGGCCACACGCGCAGGGTGACGCGCCGGGTGAAAAAGACCGTGTCCGGCCTTGTGATGCCGACCACGTTCACCGCCCAGAACGGCGCCACGATCCACCAGAACACCCCGATCACCGTGACTGGATGCCCACCCACTCGCGCGATGCAGGGGAAGGGGGGAAAGCAGGGGCACAAAAGGAAGGGGAAGGGGAGAGCGAGGGGGACGAAGAAATAGCAACCCGCGAAGAAGGCCAAGCAGTCGAGGGCCGCGGTGCTGGGTGCGTGGTTGCGCGCGGCGATGTGGCGGAGATGCAGCGTGCCCGCATCCTGGAGGCGATGGTGTGCGTGGTCGGCGAGCGTGGCTTCGCGGCCGCCTCCGTGGGGTCGGTGGTCGCGTGCGCGAAAGTCTCCTCGCGCACGTTCTACGAGCACTTCGATGACCTGAACGGCTGTTTCCTGGCGGTTATCGACAGGGAGACCGACCGCGCCACCGAGCTCGTGACGCAGGCGTTTGCGCGGGAGAGCGCGTGGCGGGACGGGCTGCGTGCAGCGCTGACCTCTTTGCTTGTGTTCCTCGATTCCGAGCCGGTGCGGGCGCGAGTGTGGCTCGTGGAGGTTCTTGCCGCTGGCTCTTGGGCTCTCGAGCGGCGCGAGCGCAACACTTCGCAGCTGACGCGCCTGATTGTCAATGCCTGGACCACCCCGGATGGGTGGCAGCCTCCGCCTCTGGGGGCGGAGGGAGTGATCATCTCGATTCTCGGGATCCTACACAATCACCTGGTCAGGGGGAGCCGTAGGCCCCTGATCTCTCTGCTGGGACCGCTGATGGGTATCGTCACGCGGCCCTACCTCGACCCGCAAGCAGTTGTGCAGGAGATCGCGCGCGGGGATGTGTTGGCTGAGGAAATCCGGACCGGCCGCGCGTGGCCACTGCCGACGTCGTCCGGTGTCGCTAGCGAAATTCCCGCGCTGCTGGCTCATCCGGGCGCCCACCGAGCGCGGCGCTGCATGCTCTACGTCGCTGGCAACCCTGACGCGAGCAACCGCGAGATCGCAGTGGGTATCGGTGTCTCCCATCGGGGACAGGTCTCGACGCTGCTCGCTCGTCTGGCCAGCCTTGATCTGCTGGCGAAAGGCCCGCAAGCTCCCGGGCGTCCCAATGCGTGGCGCCTGACACCATCGGGTGCTCGCGTCGCGGCGTTTCTCGAAGATGGGGACTCACGGTGACTTGATCTGTTCACTCACGGGTCATGACGAGTTTTCTCGTGTGAATTCTTGACAGCGCGGAGTGATTGCGCGAGGGTGTGACGCGGCAACATGCTCGCCGTCGGTCGGTTCCGTAGGCAAGCACGACATCCAGTCGAAAGAGGAGGACGCCACATGCTCCGCGAGCTCCGTCAAATCGATCACGTCTTTTCACAATCGCGCATTCGCCTGGCCGGGCTGATAGGCCTCGCCGGTGTTCTGCTTGTCGCTGCGCTCCCGCAGGCGGCGAGCGCAGACCGTTTCGCACTCTCCAAGAGCGCGAAGCCCAAAGCCGTCTGTAGCGAAGGCGGAGAAGGCCGCGCGGCATGCATGGCGATCCGCGTCCCGGCTGTGCCCGCCAGCTCTGCCGACGCGGCCGGGCCGGACCTTGAAGGCGGCGGCGAACTAGGAGGCTTCGATCCAAAGGATCTGAGTGAAGCGTACAACCAGATCGGTCCAGGCTACGGGCCAAGCCAAACGGTGGCGATTGTCGACGCCTACAACGATCCTAACGCCGAAGTCGATATGAATAAATACCGTGAAAAGTACGAACTCTATTTCTCAGGCGTCAAAACTGCGTGTAGCCAGGGAGACGAATGCTTCACGGAGATCAACCAGAAAGGTGAAACCAAAAACTACCCAGCAAACAACTCAACATGGAGCGAGGAGATATCGCTGGATTTGGACATGGTCTCGGCGGCGTGCCCGACATGCCACATCCTGTTGGTCGAGGCGACCAATCAAGAACTCTCCAATCTGTTTGCTGCCAACGAAGAGGCCGCCAAATGGGAAGAAACCACGTCGAAACGAAAAGCCACCGCGATCAGCAACAGCTGGGGCGCGCTGGAGTACTCCGGGGAGACCTCCGCTGACAAGTATTTCAACCATCCCGGCATACCTACATTCGCTGCGGGCGGTGATGAGGGGTGGAATTCCTGTGAAGGCAAATATGAAGCCGGTATCTGCTATCCGGCTGCATCGCCGTACGTGGTTGCCGTTGGTGGCACCAAGCTCAAAAAGGAACCAGGAAGCTCCCGCAAATGGAGCGAGGAAGTATGGTCGGAACCTAGTAGGAAAGCGGCGACGGGAAGCGGCTGCAGCAAATATGAGCCCAAGCCACAAGGACAGAAAGAACTACCGACGAAAGACTCATACTGCGCACACCGTCTGGACAACGATGTCGCAGCGGACGCCAGCGTCGAATCGCCAGTGTCGGTGTATGACAGCTACGCCCCCCTGGGCGAAGGCTGGATGAACTTCGGTGGGACGAGCGCGTCGACGCCGTTCGTTGCCGGGGTGGACGCGTTCGCGTCGAACGGTACGAAACTGCTGGGCGCCGATGCCTTCTATAAGAAACCAAGCATGTTGTTTGATGTGACAAAAGGGAGTAACATTACTGGTAAAACATTCTGTTGGGTGCCTGCCGAAGACGAATTTTTCTGCGCGGCCCAGGTGGGGTATGACGGCCCTACGGGTGAGGGCACGCCTGATAATGTATTCGTATCCACGGGACCCACGGCGGCTACTGGGTTCGCCACAAAAGTAGAAGAAAAAGGCGCAACACTCAACGGCATCTTGAATTCAAACGAACTGCTTGGGGAACCGAAATATTACTTCGAATACGGTACGACGGAATCGTACGGCACAAAAACGACTGAGGTGAGCTTGGGTATGGGTTTGGAAGACCGGAACGAGAGCAGTGCCATCACTGGACTGACGAAAAGCACGACGTACGATTTCCGAATGGTAACGACCGACAGCAAAGGAACGACCTACGGACTGAATCAGGTCTTTACTACGCTCTAAACCGCCCGAAAACACGGTGTTGCCCGTCGGATCTACGGTAGCTTCCGGCCCCCGAGGTTACATAGCCTCGGGGGCCGGAGCTCGTGCGTGCTCTGCGTTGGGGGCGCTTGCCGTGGGACGCGGCGAGCGGAGCCGTTCGCTGTCGTGGCTTGCGCTGGCGGTGCTCGCTCTCGGGGGCATCATGGCTGGGTGCGGCACCTCCGGGAGCACGGCCCGGACCCGGCGCCCCCCGAGATCTGACGGGGCAGGGAAGAGTTCGGCTTCCGTGACCTCCACCGAGCGCTCCGGGGGTCTGGTTGCGACGCTGACGGCCAAGCCGACGCGGGCGCAGATCGGCTCCACGGTTCGGTTCGAGGTGACGGCGAGCGTGCGCCATGCGCTTGGAGCCCTCGGCTATCAGCTCCGCTACGGCGATGGGACAAGCGCCGAGAACGTCGTGCCTCAATTCTGTGTCGCCGCAAGGGGCGCTCCGAGGCGACAAACCTGGCGTCTGTCCCATCGCTACAAGGCAGCCGGGCAGTATCGCGTCTCGGCGAGAGTCTACGTCAACTGCACCAGCGACAACGCAACGGCGGCCGTTGCGGTTGTTGTGCGGTGAGGCCGCCCCGATGCTAAGGGCGCCTGGGCTTCCCGGACGAAGCCGGGGTGGACCTGACCGGCTATGGCCGCTGTTCGAGGACTTCGGGAACGCGGGAGATGTTATCGATCGAGGTTCTTGCGTCGGGATCGATGATGCCGGTGAGCTCGGCTAGACGGGATGGAGCACCCGGACCAACCCGGCCGCTCCATCCCGTCTAGTGGTTAATCCGTGAAGTTCGTGGATTGTTGAATGGGTGTCGTGGTGGTTGCGGAACTTGTTGCTGGCTGGGTCCAGCGATGATGGGGGTTTGGTATGCCTGCGTTGGCGAAGCACATCGAGATCGGTGCGGAGGATCGAGCGGAGCTCGAGCGGATCGTTCGCTCCAGCACTGCGGAGGTGCGGATGGTCGAGCGCGCCCAGATCGTGCTGCATGCCGCTGATGGTTACTCGGCCGCGAGGATCGGGCGTCTGTTGGGGTGTTCGACGAACACGGCGCAGAAGTGGCGCGCACGCTATGAGCGGGACGGGATCGCCGCGCTTGGAGACTTGCCGCGCTCGGGCAAACCGTTGATCTATTCCCAGGCGGATAGGGCGAGACTGATCGCGAAGGCGTGCACGCGTCCGCCGGAGACGCCCGAGGGCGCGCAGCAGGAACGCTGGACCTATGAGCAGCTCGGCGAGGCGGTCGGGATGTCGGGCTCCCAGGCACACACGATTCTCGCGCGCGCGGACGTCAAGCCGCACCTGACCGACTACTGGATCATCAGCGACTTCTCCCAGCCGGAGTTCGAGGAGCGCTTGAAAGAGGTCTGCGGCCATACGTGAATCCGCCAGAGAACGTGCTGGTGCTCTCGATCGACGAGAAGACGGGTATTCAGGCTAAGGCGCCTACCAAGCCGGACATGCTGCCAGCTCCGGGGCGCCCGACTCGGCGCGAGCACGAATACGAGCGCAACGGCACGCAGTGCCTGTTCGCCTGCTTGAAGGTCCATGAAGGCGGCGTGCTCGCGATGCCCTCAAAGACCCGCAATCGCTTCGATTTGATCCGCTTCCTGAACCAGCTCGACTCCGAGATCCCCGCCGTTGAGGGGCAGAAGATCGTCGCGGTCAGCGACAACCTCTCTACCCGCGGCACCCAAGAGGTCAGCGACTGGCTGAAAGATCACCCGCGCTGGAGCTTCCGGTTCACCCCGACCCACGCCTCGTGGCTGAATCAGATCGAGATCTTCTTCTCGATCCTCTACCGCCGGCTGCTCAAGCACGGCATCTTCTTCAGCGAGGAAGACCTCGCCGAGCAAATGCTCGCCCTCATTGAGACCCACAACCAGACCGCCAAACCCTTCAAGTGGACCTACACCGGCAAGGCCCTCGAGGCATAACCAACGAACCTCACAAATGACCCACTAGCCGGAAGTTTTTGCGGTCTGAGCCGGACCGGTTTTGACGGAGAGCTTGGTTAGGGCTCGCGACTAAATTAGGGCAGGAGTTGTGGTGGGCGTGTTGAATAGGGTGGTGTGATTGATGAGGCGGCGATCGCTGAGCGTTACCGGCTGTTGAGCAGCAGCGAGGTGCTCAACGAGCGCTCGCGGCGGTTGTGGGCGGCCGCGGAGGCTGCTTCGTATGGGTGGGGTGGAATTCGAGCCGTCGCGCGGGCGACCGGGCTTCACGAAGAGACGATTCGTCGTGGTGTGCGTGAGCTTGAGTCCGGTGAGACGCTGGACGAGGGCCGGGTGCGCCGTCGAGGAGCGGGGAAGAAGCCGGTCGTGGAGACTCACCCGGGGATCGAGGAGGAGCTCGAGCGTTTGGTTGCGCCGGAGACCCGGGGCGATCCGTGCTCTCCACTTCGGTGGACGTCCAAGAGTGCCGCGAAGCTCGCCCGGGCGCTTGGTGAACGTGGGTTTGAGGTGAGCGACCGCACGGTGCTGCGGCTGTTGAAGCGCTTGGGGTACAGCCTCCAGGCCAACCAGAAGACCAGGGAGGGCGCAGACCACCCCGATCGTGACGCGCAGTTTCAGCACATCAACGACACGGTCGCCAAGGCGATCTCACGGTGTCAGCCGGTGATCAGCGTGGATACCAAGAAGCGAGAGCTGATCGGGGATTTCAAGGCCGTCGGCCGTGAGCTTGAGCCGAAGGGCAAACCGACGCTGGTGCGCACGCACGACTTCAAGGACAAGGACCTCGGGCACGCGATCCCCTATGGTGTGCTTGACCTGACCCGTGATGAGGGGTGGGTCAATGTCGGTGTGGATCGCGACACCGCGCAGTTCGCTGCCGCGAGTATCCGCGGCTGGTGGGAAACCCTCGGAAGGGAGCGCTACCCGGACGCCCGGGAACTGACGATCACGGCGGACTCGGGAGGATCGAACAGCTATCGCACCCGGCTGTGGAAGGTCGAGCTGCAAAAGCTCGCCGACGCCACCGGCCTAGCGATCACCGTATGTCACTTCCCGCCCGGCACGAGCAAGTGGAACAAGATCGAGCACCGCCTGTTCAGCTTCATGAGCCTCAACTGGCGCGGCAAGCCTTTGATCAGCCACGAGATCATCATCAACCTGATCACCGCTACCACGACCAGCACCGGGCTGAAGGTCTACGCCCAACTCGACGACCGCCCCTACCCCAAGGAAGTCCAAGTCACAGACCAAGAACTCGCCGCCGTAAACATCACACGACACCCATTCCACGGCGAGTGGAACTACAGCGTCGCTCCCTCACCTATCAAGTCGTGAGCCCTTAGTAGGTTTTCTTGTTCATGTTGGGGTGGTCAGGGCTGTGCTTTTCACAGCGTAGAGTTCCTCGATCTCTTGGGGTGGCCGGTCGTCGAGGTTTTCGTGCAGGCGGGTGTCGTTGAACCAGGCGATGTACTCGACGATCGCGAGCTCCATCTGGCTGCGGGTGCGCCACACGCGGTCGGCGATGAGCTCCGTCTTGAAGCTGTCGACGAAGCTCTCAGCCATGCTGTTGTCGTATGCGTCGCCGGTGCTGCCGACCGAAGCGAGCACGTCGTGATCGGCGAGCGTCTGCGTGTAGTCCCCGCTGACGTATTGCCCGCCCCTGTCGCTGTGATGGATGAGGCGGACCTCCTCGACACGCTCTCGCGTCGAGAGCGCCATCCGTAGCGCATCGAGCACCAGCGTCGTGCGCATGTGGCCCGCGAACTGCCAGCCGACGACCTTGCGGCTGAAGACGTCGATGACGAAGCTGAAGAACACCACGCCCTCCCAGCAGCGCAGATACGAGAAGTCCGCAACCCACAACTCGTTCGGCGCGGACGCCGTGAAGTCCCGGTTGACGAGGTCCGGGCGCCGGCGAGCAGCCGGGTCCGGGGTCGTGGTTCGCCACGGCTTGCCGCGGCGCTTGGCGCCCTGGATCCCGTTGGCGCGCATCAGCCGCTGCACCTGACACCGTGGCGTGTGCTCCCCGGCGCGTGTGAGCGCCTTCCAGGTCCTGCGGTAGCCGTAGGCGCAGTAGTTCGCCTCGTGCACCTCACAGATCCGCTGGAGCAGCCGCTCGTCCTCGAGCTGGCGGGCTGAACGCTCGCCGGTGGCGCGCTGGTAGTAGGCGGACGCCGACACGCCCAGGATCCGGCATATGGGCTCGACCCCGAAACAGCCGCGATGCTCCTCGATGTAGCGGCTCACTTCGTTCGGTGTGGGTCGAGCTCCTTCGCGAAAAACACGCTCGCCGACTTCAGGATCTCGTTCGCCCTGCGCAGCTCAGAGTTCTCCCTGCGCAGCTTGCGGATCTCCTCACGCTCCTCGTCGCTGAGCACGTCCTTGCGTCGGCCCTCGTTCGCTTCGACTCGACGCACGTACACCCTGAGCGTCTCAGAAGGGACACCCAGATCACGCGCGACATGCGCGATCGGGCGCCCCGACTCGAACACCAGCCGCGTCGCGCGCTCCAACAACTCCTCGGGGTACTTCCTCGATCGTGACATCCCAGAAGGCTCTCCTTCCCCGCGGACGAAACCACGGAAAGAAGCCTCCGCCACAACCGGCCTGGCTCAGAGTTGGCGCAGAGGTATGTCTCTGTTTCGGGTCTGTAAGGGACGAAGTAGGGAGGAAGCACTCGCGAAACTAACCGCCATCAACGATCACCAACGAGCGCGCCAGCCGCGTGTTTATGCGACTTCGCGCCCTGCCGACACCACCCATCGAGCCCCAGACCGGCTTTGCAAGCAGGAGGTCACCGGTTCGATCCCGGTTGGCTCCATGTAGCCGTAGTCAACGCGAACCGCGGGTATGCGGAATGTTGGCTCGATGTTGTCGCGGGCGTTCACTTGGATTCCGTCGATCAGGGTTTGTAGAACGGTCTTCACGCGGGTAGGGGTGCTGCTGTTGAGCGCGTCGCGTAGATCGGTGCGCATCGCGTCGAGGTCGTCGCTGGTGGCGCGCTCGGGCTGCTCCTCGTCTTGGATTGAGAGTTCGCTGGCGCGTGCTTCGAGCGCCTTTGCCTCACTTGAGAGGGCGGCGATGCGTGGGGCGCAGGTGTCTTCGGGCATGGTGCCGGTCTCGAACGCGCGGAAGTAGCGGTCCATCGCCGCGCGGGTCTCCGAGAGCTTGCCCTGGATCGCGGCAAGCTCGTTTTGCTGGTGCTCGTCGTACTGGGCGATGTTCTCGTATGTCTCGGTGATCGCTTGGTCGATCAGCTCCCGGTCGTTGAGCACCTGCCAGAGGCGGCGCGTGACTGCCTGCTCCAGTCGTTCGGCTGGTAGCCGGTCGTTGCCGCAGTGGCTGGTGCCGTAGCGCATCCGGGTGAAACAGGTGTAGTAGGTGTACCGGCCGTTACGCCCGTGGGAGGCGGTGCCGATGTATGGCTTTCCGCAGCGTCCGCACCGCACGCGGCCACTGAGCAGGTACTCGGTCGGGTTCGACCTGCGCCGGGAGCGGTCCTCGCCGCGATCGGTGAGTATGTCCTGAGCCCGGTCGAACAGGTCCGTGGGGATGAGCGGGTCGTGTGGTGCCGGGTACCAGTTCCCGCGGTAGTAGATCTCGCCGAGATAAGCGCGGTTGCGCAGAATGGTGATCACACTCTGGGACGTCCATAGCCGGCCGTTCTTTGTCCGGTATCCCTGCTCGTTCAACCAGGCAGCGAGAGCTGACGAGCCGGTTTGCTGGTTGGCGTACTGGTCGAAGATGATCGGGACGAGCGGCGCCTCGGTCGGGTTGCGCTCCAGCCGGTTACGGTCAGCGGCGATGTTCAACCCGAACGGGCGTTGTCCGCCGCACCAGCCGCCGCGTGCTGCCTTGCGCTCCAAGCCGGCGGTGATGCGCTCCACGATCAGCGCGCGCTCGAACTCGGCGAACACCCCGAGCATCTGCACCATCATCCGCCCCGCCGGTGTGCCTGTGTCAAACGGCTCGGTCGCGGAGCGGAAGATCACATCGGCCTGGTCAAGCTCGTCGATGATCTGCGCCAAGCCACGGATCGAGCGGGCGAGGCGATCGACGCGGTAGACGAGCAGCACATCGAACCGACCAAGCCGCGCGTCCTTCAAGAGACGAGTAAGCGCGGGCCGGTCAATCACGGTCCCGGTGAACTGGTCTTCGTAGCGCCGCTCGACACCCCACCCCGGCTGGCTGGTCACGAACGCGTCCAGTCGCACGCGCTGCGCTTCAAGGGAGTTGGGCTGGCGCTCCTCATCCGTCGAGATGCGCGTGTACGTCGCGACACGCACCGGGTCGGCGGCCTCGCCGCTGTTGGGCGAGATCGCGCGGGCTGCTCGTGTGCTCATCGTTGCTCCTTGGCTCGGGTTCCGTCAACCAGACCAGATCTCGACCGTGATCTCAAGCCCGCAGGTAGCCGGTCTGGATGCGCGACAAGCCAGTCTGTCAACAGCTCCGCGAGCGCGCTCACGAGTTCCCGTTCCTCCGCCTCGGTCATCGGGCGAGTGTGCCCCGCGCGCAGCCGAAGCGGACGATCCTCGACCTTGACGCACGCCGGGCGGCGCTGCCTACGCGCAGCACTCGTGCTCGCGCCTGGTGTACGGACCCGGCCGCTCACGCCGCCTGCCTCCGCACCGTGGCGGGTTCGCGCCAGCGGCGGCCGAGACAATCCGCGAGCCGATGCGCTGGTTGCCTCGGCCATGCGGGTAGCTCCCGGAAACCTCGCTCCTGATCGCAGGCAGGTAGGAGCCGGTAGCGCTTGCGGTCGGTGGTGCCCCACACCCATGGTGGCCCGGTGGGTGCGCAGCGTGTGAGGCTCGCGAGCCGCCGTCGGCTTTCGCAGACGAGGAGGATGTTTCCCCGGTCGCGGTTGTGGTCAGCGGCGAGCGCTCGCTGGTAGGCGGCGAGCTTGTCCTTGACACGTTTGGTCGTCTCGGTGCCGCGGTCTATCTCCAGGTAGAACGTGATCTCCTCATCGGGGAGCAGGTAGCGCCCGTACCCGTCCGGGCGCACCGTTGGGCCGGTGCCGTGCTGTGCCTGCTGCTCGCCAAGCCACCGATACAAACCCTCGCCCGGCGTGTCGAAACTCCCGCGAACGAGATCGAGGAAGAACCCAGCGGCGGCACGGCGGTGCTCGAGATCAGGGATTGACAGTCCCGGTGGCCGGCGCGCGCTCGCGCCGATCATCTGGCGTCCGTGTGGAGAGAGGAACCACAGCGCCTCGGTCGCGCCGCCACGCCACTCCCGCGAGGGGTACACCCGCGCCAAGAGCTTTTGGTCCTCCAGCTTCAGGAGCCTGCCGCGACAGGCACGAGCACCAGTGAAGAAGAGGAGGCATAGCTCGGAGGTAGAGAGAGGCTCGTGCTGGGCAAGACGATCGAGCAGCTCCCGGTCACGGAGGGTCACACGGGCCGTCAGCATGACCGCCCCCGGCGAGGAGGGACAAACGGTCTACTGTCGGGGTTTCCCGGTCGCCTGCGACCCGTGTCGTGGTGCGGGGTTCCGGGCGCTGGGGGTCCTCCACTGGGAGGAGAACCGGACGGAATAACGCACGGAGAACCCTCAACCTCTGCAAAGCACTCGTCTACAAGCAGCTCATTACTGTCGGCGAGTTCGTCATCAAACCCGATCGAGCTTCTGACTTGCATTGGCTGGTCGGCGTCAGCACGACCGGGTGGCGGCTGCTCGATCCGCCCGTAACGCGCACGGATCGCGGCCTCCACCGTGCTCCGTTTATGGGTGTTCTCGCGGGCACGCTCGCGGATCACCTCGGTCGGGTCACCGGCTGTCGGCTTGGGTGGTGGGAGTGTCGCGGCGGTCGCGGCGGGCAGCTCCCGCGCCTCATGCAGAACACGGCACGCGATCGTGTAGGAGCCGAGATGCTGAAGGTCATAAGCATCCAGCCGCGGGTGAAAGTGCGCCGCCATTCGTTTCGCGTCCGTGGCCTGCAACGCGAAACAAATCTTGGTCTGGCAGTTCGCGTCGATCGCCTCCGCCAAACCGTGATCAGAAACCTGCGCGAGGTGCTGTGTGGATGTCCATTGAATAATGCTGGTTGTGATCACCGGATTTTGTAGGTGAGTCGCCGGCTGTCTGGGGAGCCCCGGAGGGGCGAGTCAGATAGCCGGCGAGCGGCTCGGCGCGCCGCCCCTTGGGTTGTCCGACGCGGCTTTGAGGCTGGCGGCTTGGGTGTCGTCGAGCTGGAGGTCGCGGTGATCAGCGAGGAGGAGTTGATGGATGTCAGGGCGCTTGCTCGGCAGGGGTATGGCTATGCGGAGATCGGCCGGCTGTTGGGTCGTGATTGGCGCACGGTCAAGCGGTATTTGGAGGATGGTGCTCAGCCGGTCTACCGGCGCCGGCGGGCGCCGTCGAAGCTCGATGAGTTCAAGCCGTTGATCGATCAGTGGCTGGCCGCGGAGCCGCGTCTTTTGGCGACCAGGGTCCACCAGGATTTGGTGCGTGACTATGGGTTCACTGGTAGCTACAACACGGTGCGCCGCTACACCGAGCGGACTCGCCCGCGTCCTGAGCCACGGACGACAGCGCGTTTTGAGACGGCGCCTGGTCATCAGGCGCAGATCGACTGGTCGCACGAGCAGCCGATCCGCACGACCTCGGGTCTCGAGCTGCCCCTGTTCTGCTTTCACATGGTGCTCGGACACTCGCGTGACTCGTTTTGCGCGCTGACCGGCTCGCAGGATCTTGTGACGTTTTGGGCGTGTCACCGCGCGGCGTTCGTGCACTTCGGCGGGGTGCCCCGTGAGCTGCTCTATGACCGCACCAAGACGGTCGTCAGGAGCCATGTCGGGCGGGAAGTCGCGCTCGGGGAGCGGGTCTTTCACCAGCAGGCGCTGGCCTCGGCGCACCACTACGGCTTCTCGATGCGCCTATGTCGTGCTTACCGGCCGCAGACGAAAGGCAAGGTCGAGTCCGACGTCCCGTATGTGCGCGAGCGGCTGCTGCGCGCGCACCACTTCTCAAGCTATGAGCAGGCGAACATGGCGTGGGAAGGCTGGAACGATGAGATCGCCCGCCGGCGTGTGCATGGCACCCACGGCGAGGTCGTCGCTACCCGGGCCGATCGTGACCGCTCTGCGTTGGGCGCACTCCCCGCCGCGCCCTATCTCGTGGTCGAGCGCACCACCCGGATCGTCGCGCGTGATGGGCTGTTCAGCTTTGAGGGCCGCCGCTACGCAGTCCCCGACGCGAAACCAGGCGAGCGCGTGGAGCTGCTGCTCGGTGCGCAAGAGATCGAGGCCTACCGCCTCAGCGATGGCAGCCGTTTGGCGCGTCATCGCCGTGGAGCCCCAGCCAAAGTCGCAGGCGACCCACGCGAGCGGTCCGTTTCCCTCGCCGCGGTGCTGGGCGCGCTCCCGGACCCCGAGGTTCACGTCCGTCCACTGTCCCGCTACGAGGAGGCACTCCATGGCTGAGCTGATCACCGAGCGCATCACGACCAACGCCCGCGAGCTGAAGCTGCTCGGGCTCGCCGAGACCGCGGACGAGCTCGTCGACCGCGCCGAGACCGGAAAGCTCGGCTACCGCGAGTTCCTCGACCTCGTCCTTGAGTCAGAGGTCGGCGTGCTCGAGGGCCGCCGCTACTCCTCCCGCCTGAAGATGTCCGGGCTGCCGCACCACAAGACCCTCGACGAGTTCGACGCCAGCTTCCAGCCCGAGCTCGACCCCAAACGCCTCGCCGAGCTACGGTCGCTCAGGTTCATCGAACGTCACGTCTGCGCCCTCATCCTCGGGCCCCCAGGAGTCGGCAAGACACACATCGCCGTCGGCGTGGCGATGGACGCCCTCAGAGCCGGCTACCTCGTGCGCTACACGACGCTCGACGACCTCGTGCGCGATCTACGCCAAGCCGACCGACTCGGCACGCTACGCCAGAAGCTCTCCCACTACCAGCGGCCGCACCTCCTGATCTGCGACGAGGTCGGGTATCTGCCACTAGAGCCCGCGGATGCCAACCGCTTCTTCCAGCTCATCAACCGCCGCTACACCCGCTCCTCCACGATCGTCACCTCCAACAAGCGAGTCTCCGAGTGGGCCGCGCTCCTCGGCGATGAGATCCTCGCCTCCGCGATCCTCGACCGCCTCCTGCACGACGCCGAGGTACTCACGATCAACGGCCCCTCATGGCGACTACGCGGCCGCAACGAGATCCTCACCACACCCCCGCCAGACACCGAGCACACCGAACAGCCCACCGGCACCAAACCGCCCCGCCGCCAGCCCCCCAAGCGCCCGGAAACGCACTGAGCCAAATAACCAACACCTACATTTTTCGATGGCGATCAAACAACATTTTTCGATGGCTCTTGACATGCTGATGCGCAAGCACGAAACCGACGCCATAGCCCCGTGCTTGAGCGAGCGCGGTCGCCATGCCCTGCGGCAGATGACAGAAGCGGTGGCACTCATCCACCAGACAAAGGAACGGCGGACGGTCGTTCGTAGCGAGCGGGCCGAGGCGTTGCGCGGCCTGCCACGCACGATGCAACAACACCGACCCAACCAGATCGGCCGCGTCCTCACCCAGAGTCTGCGGGAGCGAGACGAGCAGCCAACGACCCCGGGTGATCGCTTGTCCGAGGTCGGGTGCGGCGGGCTGGCAGAGCATGTTGCGCAACATGCGATTACCAAGCAGGGCACGCAGCTTGTTCGACAACGGTGCGAGCGCCTGCACCCGAGCCGGCTCGCTCAACGTCTGCCACTGACGCCAGAACACATCCAGCGCCACCGGATCACTCGCCCTGTAGTTCGCTCGCTCGCCGGGGTTCGACAGCAACGTGAGGACGTCGGCGAGCGTCGGCGGCTCACTGTCGGGACGCCGGTTGCAGAGGAGCGTCGCGAGCGCTGAGCGGAGGATGTCCTCCGTGCGTGGACCCCAAAACCTTGCGAACAGCCGAGCGAAGATGCCGCAGATCGCCTGCACCTGCATATCCTCCTCCGCGGGCGGGCAAGCCAGCAAGTTCAACGCGGGCGGGAACAGCTCGTCACCCAGGTCAAGCAGATCAACACGCCCGTGCTCGCCCTCGGGTACACGCGGGAGGATGTTCCCCGTCAGCTCGCCGGTCGGGTCGAGCACCATCCCTCCCATCCCCGCGCGGATCGCCTCGACCGTCATGTTCAACAACAACGTGCTCTTACCCCTCCCCGTCGGGCCGAGCACATGCGTGTGCTGCAACAGCGCACGCGGCTCCACCCGAACCTCCCGATCAAACCCCGAGTGATCACTACGCCCCAACAGCAGGCCGTGTGTTGGTGCCTGCGCGACCGGGGCGACCCTCCGTGCCGGTGCCTCCGCGAAGGACACCGGTGCCAGCCCGCTCTCCTGCGGCACCGGCACAAGCGCCGCCGCCTCCCCGCACCCCAACAACAACCCCGGCCTCACCGCCGAAAGACAAGCCCCGAGCCGCCGGGCGCAGAACAGTTCACGGCCGCGCTGGAGGCCACCAAGCTCCCGGTACTGGCCGAACGCCGCCAACACCCCCGCCAACCGACCACGCGCCCGCCGACGATTCGACGCGCACGCGCCAACCCTCACCGTCCCCGCCAACAACGCGCCGCTCGCCTTCGCCTCGATCGCCCGCGCACGCTCCAACGAAAACGGGTCAGCCCCGTGCGACACCCGCCGGCCCATCGGGTGCGGCGAACCAGGCGTCAACACATCCAACATCCCGCCCGCGAACTCACCGACCGCGCCCACCAGCCGCGCAGGACCGCCCGGCCCCAAACCGTGACCCGCACGCAACCTGGACGCCTGCCGCCTCGCGCCAGCCCGCGTCGAACGCGGTGGTGCTTGCAACACGAGCTGGATCACGCCGCCCTCCCCGCTCGCCTGGGCACGCAACGCCGCCAACAACTGCCCAGCCGGGTCCACCCGCTGATCCACCCGCAACGGCAAGAACCGCGACTCCACCGCCCGCAAACACCTAACCCGACACGCCCCGCCACCAGCCAGCACAGGCCCACCCGACGTCTCCACCGTCACGCCGCCGAGTGCCTGCTCAAGCGCCGCCCGGACCTGCGCGGCGGACAAGCCACCCGACACGAACAGCCAGCACGCCGCCCGATCCTCCACCGCCGACACCGACAACCCGACCCACGGCACACCACCCACCAACGGACGCGGAAGACTATGCGCCAACGTCCGCAAAAACGCCTCCAACCCCGCGCGCGACACCTCCTCCCCCAACCGCACCTCGAACCAACAACCCGACCGCAACAGGCGACGCCGGCCCCACACCCGGCCCACCAGCCACACCACGGACACGACGGCCGCGAACAACGCGACCGGCAGCCAGAGCACCCCGGCCAGATGAACCAGACCGCTCAGCCGTCCATCAGACGCTCCACGGCCACCCAGAGCGGCGTGATGGTGCCGCGCCGATCCCTCAATCAGACGGTGAGCATGACGGGCGACGGCAACGGTTCTGTCTCGCATGAGGCGACCGTACGCCCCACCGCGTCAGAACTCCACAAGTACATCAAACGTGAAAGCAATCGCTTTCATACTTTCATAGGCACCTCGGAGCCCGACCACGCCCGGGAGGCTCAATGACCCGGTGTCCTCCCATTGACGCTGGCGCGCCGCTCCTAGTAGCCGTGGTGGTCGCTGTCCCAATCCCACACGTTGCGCCGGCCTGTGATCTCGTCATCCACATCGGCACGCTCGTCATCCGGCTCAGGCCACTCAAACAGACAGTAGGTGGCGGACCCGAGACGCTTGCAGTCACGACCGAGCCGTTTGGCGAACTCAACCCAAGCCGCCGATGGTGCCCGCTCCGTGTCGAGCAGCACGCCCGCCTCAGCCAACGACGATCGGAGTGCTTGGCGGAACCTGTCGATCCGCTCGTCCGCGAGGGTCCGCGAGTGCCGCCATCTCCGATGCTGCGGCGACTCGGGCAGGCCCACCTCGCCCTCGCTCCGAGCCTTCGCCACTGCTCGACGACCGGCGTCGGTCAACGCGAGCAAGTCGAGCCCATACCGGCGAACATCACGGACGCGGCCAGCAACCTTGAGCGCGTCGAGTTGCGGCCGAAGCCGCCGCGTCGTCCACGAGTTATGCGCGAAACCCAAGTGTGCGGCGATATCCGAGCGGGAGGCATGGTCGTGTTCGTCGTGACCTTCGGCACGGTGGATCGCGGCGAGAATCTGCGCATCTGAGACCGACTCGAACGGGCGCAGATCCGCGCGGTAGAGGCTTTGGAGCCGCCTCGATGCCCGCTCCTCCAACTCCGGCCGATCCGTCCGTCCGCCCAACACCCCGCTGTCCCTGTCCTCCTTGCTCATCGCGGCTCCTTTCGAGCACCGAACAGCACGGGCGCAGCGAACCGCAAGACCGTCCCCGCAGAAAGCTACGGTGGCCCAGTGGCATCGAAGGCACATCCTTCGGTGCTACACGGCCGGGCGGGTGCACTAACACCCGTCCGGCCACTCGATTGTCTTGGCTGACGCGCGATCAGAGCAGAACCCGCACGCGATCTCAAGTCGATTCGGAATCGCTGGCGTGTGCACTGATGATCATGCCCCCTGGACCGCTGCCACGACGCCTGATGCTCCGCATCCAAGCGGGCGCCAGTGCCCTCATTGAGGGCGGCGCGTAGGGCACTGTGGAGCGCATTGACTGGGGCCTTATTCGAGTGACAGCCGACCGTCCAAACGGGCCTATAGCGGCTCTTGAGCCCGAGATAGAGCCGAGAAGGCACAGGAGCTGAAAAGCTGTACCTCATCATGGATGCTCCAGGGGATTCGCCCGACAGCCTCGCCCACCGCGAACTTGCTGCTGCACGACGAGATCCCCGGCTGACGCATGGCCGCGACGCCGTCGTGGCCGACTGGTGGGCCGCGATGGGCGCCGCCGAGCGCACGCGCAAACTCGCCGACTGGGGACTACAAGAGCTGATCGACTCCGAGGCACACGAAAGGCACCGACTCCAAGCCGAAGGCCGGACGAATCAGAACGACCCCCAGCTCACAGCTGCAATCGATGCGGCACGTGAGCGCGCCGAGCTGGCCCGCGCCGAGAAGGAAAACCAGCTTGTCGAGCACAACGCTATGACGCTGATCTCTATGGTCGGCGCACTGGACGCACTAGTTGAGGAGCTAGCACCTCGGGCACGCGACATGCTGGTCGCCCATCAGGCGCACGTGATGATGGAGCAAGCGCGGAATCAAGAGCCCGAGGCAGCAGCGAAGCTTGATGGGCCCGCCCTCGAAGCGATCGAGCAGGCAACGCGTGACCTCCTAGCCGAGCGGCTCGCGAGCTTTGACCCTTACCCGCGAGGTACGGGAGCAGAGCGCTGGGAGGACGTCCTATCCCATGTCGGCTTGCAAGCGCCGCTCGAGCGGCCAGTACCACACGATCTCGATCAGGCACTGACCGAGATCGTCGCCCTCCGCCACGTCCTCGCGCATCGAGCGGGACGCGTCGACCCACGCGCGTTGAAGCAGGCCCCCACACTGCGATATGTCGATGGCGATCTCGTGCGTATCAGTAGCGCCGAGTATCGCCGCTACTCGGCAGCGCTCTGGACCTACGGCGAAGAGATCATTCACCGTTTGATGAAAGACCTAGCTCCCGCCCCTGCCTTGCAGGACTGGCCGCAGAACTACACGCTCAACGCGTAAGCTAAGGGTTCACGACTCGGTAGTTGAAGGAGTGATGGTGTAGTTCCATTCGCCGTGGAAGGGGTGGCGTGTGATGTTGACGGCGGCGAGTTCTTGGTCGGTGACTTCGATTTCCTTTGGGTAGGGTCGGTCGTCGAGCTGGGCGTAGACTTTCAGCCCGGTGCTGGTCGTTGTGGCGGCGATCAGGTTGATGATGACCTCGTGGCTGATCAGCGGCTTGCCGCGCCAGTTGGTCGAGATGACGCTGAACAAGCGGTGCTCGATTTTGTTCCACTTGCTCGTGCCTGGCGGGAAATGGCAGACGGTGACCTTGAGCCCGGTGGCGTCGGCGAGCTTCTGCAGCTCGACCTTCCACAGCCGGGTGCGGTAGCTGTTGGAGCCGCCCGCGTCGGCCGTGATCGTGAGCTCTTTGGCGTCGGGGAAGCGCTGTTTGCCGAGGGTTTCCCACCAGCCGCGGATGCTCGCCGCGGCGAACTGCGCTGTGTCACGGTCGATACCGACGTTGACCCAGCCCTCGTCGTTGAGCAGGTCATAGATCCCATAGGGGATCGCGTGTCCGAGATCCTTGTCCTTGAAGTCGTGCGTACGCACCTCAACGGGCTTGCCCTTGGGCTCAAGCTCACGGCCGACCGCCTTGAAATCCCCGACCAGCTCACGCTTCTTGGTATCCACACTGATCACCGGCTGACCACGCTTGATCGCTCGCTGGACCGTGTCGTTGATGTGCTGGAACTGGGCGTCGCGGTCGGGATGATCGGCTCCCTCCCTGGTCTTACGGTTGGCCTGCAGGCTGTAACCCATGCGCTTCAAAAGACGCAAGACCGTGCGGTCTGAGACTGCATAGCCCCGGCCGGCCAACGCACGAGCGAGCTTGGCTGCGCTCTTGGAGGTCCACCGCAACGGCGACTCCGGATCACCACGCGTCTCCGGGGCAACCAGCCGCTCGAGCTCCTCTTCGATCTTCGGATGGGTCTCGGAGATCGGCTTGTTCCCCGCGCCAGGCCGACGCACACGGCCCTCCTGCAACGTCTCGCTCGATTCAAGCTCGCGCACACCACGACGAATCGTGTTTTCATGCAGCCCGGTCGCCCGCGCGACCGCCGAGATACCCCCAAAACCATGCGAGCGAGCCTCCGCCGCCGCCCACAACCGCCGGCCACGCTCATTGAGCACCTCTTTGTCGCTCAACAGCCGATAGCGCTCCGCGATCGCCGCCTCATCAATCACACCACCCTATTCAACACCCACCACCCAGCTCCTGCACTAATCAAGTCAAGAGCCCTAATCGCCCTTCCCGGGCGACACCCGACCACCGGCGTTCGCGGCGACGCGTTGTCTACCAGCACCTGCCGGGACGCGCCGAGTCAGCGCTCGCGCTCGATCTGACTACCAGAACGGCTAACGTGCCAGTCATGCAGCCTGGGCTGGTGAGTTGAGGGTGACTGACGAGCAGATAATCGTCAGAGCGCACGGAGAGGACGATCGTCGCGTACTCTCGCCCGCTTGGCGCGGACAGCGGGCGCTCCGAGGACTGGCGGCGCTCGTGAACGGCGCCGCGCCCCGCCTGGAGATCGACGCGCGAGCCGTCGAGCACCCGGACGCCTTCACCGGTGCCGCCCTGCGAGAGGCGACCGAGCGTCATCTCACGGCCGACCGCGGACACTCGGTGACGATTCGCGAGCCGCAGACACGGGGCGCGTTTGCGATGCTCGCCGACCTGACCGGGCCGCTCACGCGGCCAGCGCGGTGGGCCGGCGAGGTGCCGGCGCCAGGACGTGAGCGCCGCGTCCTACTCCCGGCAACACGTATCGAGGACGACGAGACCGCAAAGCTCCTCGCATACTGGCTGACGATCGTCGCGGGCCCACTCCGGCTTCCGAGCCCTGAGGCACGCCTGCTGGCGGCCGCCGCGATGACATTCGCCGACAACGATCTTCGACACCGGGCGACCGACGCTCCACCAGCCCTGCTCTGCGCCTGCCACGAGCCCCAGGCACATGATCTGCAGATCGTGTGCCTGTCCTCCCACATCCCGCCGGACGCGGCGGCAGACCCTGCGACCTACATACGCGATCTGGATCACCGAAGCCGCGAGCACCTCGGTGGCCTCTACTCACTCACCGCACTTGCCGAGCGCCGCGGCATTGACGCGACCCTGCGCGTGGCAGTCTGCACCGGGCGACTGTTTAGGCGCGCGGAGAAGGCGCGATTCGACAGCGGCGCCGGCGAGCTTCCAGGCTTCGCCGCAAGCCTCGAGGTGCATCTAGGTGCATAGAAGATTCGTCGAATGAGGTCCCCCAACGGGTGGGGCAGGCGAACACTGGAGGTATGGTTTCAAGTATGTCAGTGAGCCCAGCGATATTCGATCTCGGGGCCTATGGCAAGGTGCTCGCCACCCGAACGGATGGCCGCGAGGTGGGACGCGCCGCCGCCGACCGTCTGCAAGCCGCACCCGTCCTGATGCTCGGCTTTTGGGGAGTCGAGGTCGCATCACCACCCTTCCTCGACGAGCTCCTGCGAGCGCTGCGCGTGGTGCTGCTCGGCGGAGACTTCGAGCCGCCTGCTGATCGCAGCCGGGCTTAACGAGGACGTTGCGGAGAGCCTTGAGATCGTGCTCGAGCGACAGGGCGGCTCGATGGCGGCGCTGACGAACGGGCAGATGCGTCTGCTCGGCGGTAGCAAGCAGCTCAAGGATACGCTGCGTGAGGCTCAGGATCTCGGCTACTTCACCGCCCCACAGCTCGCCGAGCGACTCGCGCTGAAGCTCCCGAACCTGCACGCCAGACTAAAGGCGCTCGCAGAGGCGGGCGCCGTCGCCCGAGAGGAGGACTCCTCGGGCCACGAAGTCAACCGCGGCAGGCCGGCGCGTGGTTTCCACGCGCCGGACGTACGCGTTCTCGAAGCCGCCGCCTGCACGCGATAGGCGAGCGGCGGAGCTTGCCTCACCGGCGTCGACTAGCGAGCGTGCTATCTTCATTGAAGTTATTGAAATCCCTCCTGGGGAAGGTCCACGATGAAGCTCACCGACACCGAACTGCGCACATGGGACTCGCGTCGACTGCGCGTCTCGCGCACGAAGCGAACCGCGCTGCTCAAGCAGGTCGCACACCTGATCGAACGCCTCGAGACGCACATTCCGGCGTCGAGCCCTTTCACGGTGGTGCGTTTTCGCCGCGCCGGCTCGCTGCGCAAGGCGACCGCGGTGCACCCTCGCGGCGACACCGGCATCGACGCGGACGTGGCGGTCTACCTGGACACCTCGCAGGCCAGCGACTACGACCTGGCGAGTATGCACGCCACGCTGCGCGAGACCGTCCGCGGCGTCTACCCGACCAAGCAGGACTCTGACTTCTGGGTTCAGCCCCATACGCTCGGCATCCAGTTCCACGACTCAGGCCTAGCTGTCGATCTCGTGCCGCTGATCGCGATCGAGGACGAGCCCAGCGAGGCATGGATGGTCTCCTCGACGGGCGGTCCCGCCAAGAAGACGAGCATCCCGGCGCATCTGGCGTTCGTCGGTGAGCTCGCCAAGGATGACCCGCGCTATCGCCCGCTCGTGCGCATGGCCAAGACGTGGCGAAATCAGGCCGAGCTCGGACACGAGCTCGGATCCTTTACGATCGAGCTGATCCTCGCTGAACTGCAACAGACGCAGGGCTGCGCGCCAAGCATCGAGGAGGGCCTGCAACGGTTCTTCCTCTTCATCGCACAGACCGGGCTGTTGGAGCCGATTGGCTCAGGGCACGATGTTCCAGGCACGGGTGACTTGGTCACAATCCTCGACCCCTACAACGCCGATGACAACGTCGCGTCGAAAATGACCGAGTCCGAGCGCGTAGAGATCACGGAGGCGGCGACTGCTGCTTGGGAGGCCCTGTTGACCGCGCACCACGCCGGCACGAAAGGCGAGACCTACGAGCTGTGGCAAGAGGTCTTCGGCTCGCACTTCACGGTCGAGGCCGCGAAGGAACCTGCATGAGCACCTTCACCATCTCTTCCACGTACACAGTCACCGACGTGCGCAAGGTGATCGACCGGTTCGCCGCCGATTTCCACATGATCGCGCAGGCAACGGGCCTCGTCAGCGGTGAGCGGGTCGCGGATGTCACCCATGACATCAAGCTAATGGCCGAACGCCGCTACATCGACTGCGTGCACATCGTGCTGCGCAACGGATCGGGAGTAGATGTCCGCGCCGCCAAGTACGAGGTCTCCACAAGCGCCTCAGGCTGGAGCACAGACAGGCCGGGCAACAATCTCTGGCCCCGGCAGGTCGGCGGCGATGTGCATGTCATCGTCTCCTACACGAGCGAGTGGTGGGCGCTTAGCGACTACCAACGCTCGACGTTCTTCGAGAACGACTGCAAGCGGCCGTGGGGCCCGAGTGAGATCGATACCTCCTATCCCGGCATGGTGGGGCACGTCGATCGCCGCTACGCCTCGAATGCCTACGGCCTCGAGCGCACCGTCTATGAAGGGGAAGGCTAGATGGACGCGAGCAATCGAGCGCAGCTGTTCGAGCTCGACATCCCGCTGCCGGACCGACGCCTTTCAGAGGTCGCCGCGACGCTCGTCGGCTTCGACCGGCGCTTCGAGCGGGTCGGGCGCTCGCTGCAAGCGCTGCTGGACCCTGAGAGCGTCGCCACGTGGGCGAGAAAATTTCACGGGCCTGACCTTCCGGTAGCAAGGCTGCTCGCACAGCGCTACCCGCTGGTGATCCTTGACGGGGACGTCGGGACCGGGAAGAGCGCATTCGCCGAGTGCGCCGCCGACCGACTCACTCGTGTCACCCACCGCGAGGGGCGTCTGATGAAGCTCTCGACCCGTGTCCGCGGCAGCGGCCAGGTCGGGCAGATGAGCGACCTCATCAACCAGGCCTTCGCCGCAGTCGCACAGGAGGCGGGCAAGCGGCGCCTGGCGTTCCTCGTGATCGACGAGGCGGACTCGCTGGCCGCCAACCGTGAGGGCGATCGCTCCCATCACGAGGACAAGGTCGCCGTCAACACACTCACGCAGAAGATCGACGCCGCACGCAGCCTTGACGGGCGGCTGCTTGTGTTCCTCGCGACCAACCGGCCGAACGCGCTCGACCCGGCGCTGGTGCGCCGCGCCGGAGGGCGAGAGCGGTTCCTGCGGCCCTCAGGAGAGGAGCGCCTTGAGCTCCTCAAACGCGACGTTGAGGGACTCGGCGTTGCGCCCGAGACGCTACGCCGCCTCGTCACGCTCACAGGGCCCGAGTCCCACGACGGTCTCGGCTTCACATTCTCGGACCTCCGCACGCGACTGCTGCCTGAGGCGGTCCTGCGCGCCTATCCCGACAGACCGCTGAGCGACGCGGACCTGCTCGCGACGGCCGAGGCGATGGCTCCCTCTCCGGCCCTGCTTGAGAGTCCAGCGGTGGCGTGATCCGCCGGCTTCATATCGCCGGAAGCGCGAACGCCGACGCCGACGCAACGCTTCTTGCCGACACCCACGAGCTGATTCGCGCGGCCGTGGACGGCTGGGTCGCGCTCGGCGGGACACTGGTCGGCGGTATTGGCGGCGAACCGCTGTCGAATCGAGACGCGACTCTCTCGATCATCTTCGACTGGACCGTTGCCGAGGCCGCGCTCGCCGCTCTTCGGGCAGGGAAGGCCCAGCCACGGACGGACAGCGGGAGCCTGCTCTGCGTGCGCACTTCGCGCCGGGCGTTCGAGCACATTCCCGAGCACCGCAAAGCGACGTTTGACGCGCTCACCCAACTGGGGGCGCTGGATCTCAAGCTGCTGCCCGACGGCTGGCGCTCGGGAGCACTCATCCGCCGCGCCCAGGCCGAACGGGGCGATGTGCTCATGACGTTGAGCGGAGGCGCCGGTGTCGAGGACCTGGTGAACCTGTACGCCGGAGATGCCCTGCCAGTCGTTCCGATCGATGTTGATCTCGGCTCATCCGGCAGTGACGCGGCACAGGGCGGCGGCACGGGCATGGCCCGCCGTGCGCTCTCAGACCCGGATTCGTTCCTGCGCCTAGCCGATGGGAGCTCGCCGGTCGCCGCACTCACGCAACTGTCGATGGACCCCGGCAGGCCGAGCAGCGGGGAGCTCGCGCGAAGGCTGCTGACCCTGTTGCAGGCGCTGCAGGCCCCGGCTGCGTTCTGCGTACGTCTGCTGAACCCCCGGCATGCCGACTACCCGGACGTCGAGCGGTTCTTCGACCTCGTGGCTAAGCCAGTACTCGAGGCGCAGGGTCTCAGAGTCCTCGACGTCGGCGCCGACCCGCAGGAGAGCGCTTGGATGAACGACGAGATCTTCACGCAGCTGCACAATGCCAAGCTCGCGATCGTCGACCTCACCGGCGCCCGGCCCAACTGCTTCATCGAGCTTGGGTATGCGCTCGGCCGGGGCCACAGCACGATCATCACGGCCCGTGAGGGCGAGACCCCGCCCTTCGACGCCGACAAGCTCCCGTGGCACTTCTGGAATGCGACGGCTGACCCAGGCGATAGCCAGCGCGAGCTGGCTATCTACATCCGCCAGTTTGGGGGCCGGGCGCCGCTCGTCGAGCCTGTGAGGATCGTCTAGCGGTGCGCGCAGACCTCTACATCTCGGCGGATATCGAGGCGGACGGACCGGTACCGGGCGTCAACTCGATGCTCGCGTTCGGCCTTAGCGTCGCGGGCCGTTTCGACGGGCGTACGTTTATGCCGGAAGCACCGCGGGCGCGGACCTTCTACCGAGAGCTGCGACCGATCTCCGAACAATTTGACGCCGAGGCGCTCGCCGTATCCGGCCTCGACCGGGAGGCTCTGCTGCGGGCCGGAATGGACCCCAAGGCTGCGCTCGATGAGGCGAGCGACTGGGTTGTCGAGGTCGCCGGCAAGGACCGTGCCGTCATGGTCGCCTGGCCGCTGGCCTATGACTGGCTGTTCCTGCAGTGGTATTTCCTCAGCTTCGCGAGTGCAGCGTCGCCGTTCGGCTTCTCCTCGTGCGTGGACATGAAGACGATGTTCTGGCGCCACGCCGCTACGGTGCTAGACGGGGCCGGCAAGGACGACGTCCCCGCCGCGCTTCGCCCAAAGGCGGCGCACACCCACAACGCGCTCGACGACGCAGTCGAGCAGGCCGAGCTGTTCGTGAACCTGTGGCGGGCCGATGAACACCAGGCACGCGGAGCAACCTGAGCGTAGCTAGCCCGGCTCTCGCCACGTGCGCCTCGCGCCTGCCTACTGGCACCCGGGACGAGGAGCAGCGCTAGCGATGGTAGGCCGATCTCAGACGCGCGCCTCGCAACTAAAGGCCATCGAGCTTTGCTCGTTCCCCCTTCTACTGATCGCCGCTCTGGACTTCGTCGAGAGCAAATCCGCTGCCATGGGCTTGCAAAAGCGGTTCGCGTTGACCTCGATTGGCTTTCCATAGACCCTGACGGGTGATCGCGAGCTCGGCGAGGGAGTGGGGCGCGACTTCGGCCGCCTGACCCGGCGGCAGCTCCGCCAGCAGGTAGACTCGCGCTACTGCTTCGAGCCCGATCGACCAGGTCGCTCATACGTAATTCTCGCAGGCCCTACAGGCGTCTAATCCGGACCGGGGCCTTCCCGCGTGGTTGCCTCGGCCTCTTATCGTATTGCCGCCGGCATCAAACACCTCGACGAGATTCCACAAGTTTGGACCGTTCCAAAGTACCTACTAGGATGCTCCAGTCGGAGGGCTCGGCGTGCAGAGGAGGCGGTTAGGAATGAGACGCTTTGCTGGTATCGCGATGCTTTACGTGCTTATCGGACGCCTCATGAGGCGGCGCGGTCGCCGGCACGCATCTCGGAGCCCTGCGGCGAGTCAAAGGGAAGTAAATGAGATTCTTGTGGCGTCGATCAGTGACGTGCAAACGGCGATCGGAGCGAACGACTCAAAGGCTTCCGCCGCGCTGATCGTCCACGGCCTGCTGGTGACCGGCGTCGTTACGTTGATCGTGCACCTCGGCTCGCTATACACCAACGCCAGCTATACGGAACGACTGCTAGCGCTCATCTTCCTTTTTTCGGCACTCGCGGCCTTTCTAGGGTCGATCTTCTTTTTGCTAGCGGCTCTTTTGCCGTATCGCCCTAAGAAGCTTGATAAGCAGATGAGAGAACGACATCCAAACGACTATCTTGAGGTCTTCTTTCCTCTCCGCCTCCTCGATGAGGACGATCCATATTGGGCCCTAGTCGAACGGACCTCTCAGCTCGTGGAGAAAGGCGTCGCAACGGAGCTCGCGGCCGAGCGGATCAAGCTGGCTGACATCCTTCGCTACGAGTCGAAGCAGACTCAGTGGGGCTATCGGCTGTTGCTTGTAGAGGTCGCGTTCGTTGCCGCGTTCTTCGTAGTTGTCGGCACTGCGGCTCTCTAGGACGCCGACCGACTCAGCGCGAGGTATGCCCGTGAGGTGTTAGCACGCGCGAGCGGTTAGCCGTCGCATGGGCGTGGATCGCGTGGACGTCGAGCACCCCTTCGGCGGCTAGCGCTGCGTCCAGTGGCTGGCGACTCGCCAAGAAGACGCTTATCAGTTCATCTCGTAGCTCCGGCTGGACGTAGGTGGCGACATCGCTTGCGTCGCGCGACTGGCAGAAAGCCACCTCTAGACCGATTGTCTGGGCGAGTTCCGGCCACAGCGGTGGCAGCGATCTCAGTCCGTGCGGGCTAAGCGAGCCTGAGGGCGGGTCCTCGGCAGCGATTACGACACGTCGGATGCCCGCATTGATGATGCAAACCGTGCACATAGGGCACGGCTCAAGAGTAGTAAATAGAACCGTGTCGGTTAGATCGTCTGGTGCGCCTCGCACCAAGACATCTCCGTCGCTGACGGCAGCCTCCCGCGACGGGGCGTCGGTGCCGCAAAGACCGATCTTATAGGCAAGGCGGATCGCGTTCATCTCCGCGTGACCACTAGGGTCGCGGAAACGAAAGACCGTATTCGTACCAATCGTTACTAGCTCGGTGCCCGCCTCGCGAATCGAGAGCGCTGCAGATATAGCGTAGTTGCCATCAGCGCCCGCCGCGATCGCTCGTTCAAGCAATAGACCAAAGTACGCGCCAGCATCAAGGTTGCTCTCCTGCAGGAACTCCATAGACGGAGAGTAGCGCCCCTTTCGGCTGCAACCGTCGCCCGGGCCGGACCCTGGAGATGCGGTGGCTCCGCCACATCTTGCTCCCCCAACGGGGCATCCTGAACTTTCCCCGCCTTTGTGAACAGCGTGATCTGCCGCCAAAACGCGTCCACTCCACGCGAGCATCGCCCCCTCGGCTTCGTCAAGCGACATTCGCCCGCTGGGAAGGCGCGCAAAGCGGTTCTCGTTGACTTCAGTTGGCTCCACTCAGACGACTGTCTGCTCTCGAAGCGACGGATGGCGTCCGAAGGGCCTGATTATGTATCCAGCCTAAGATTTAGGGCTTGCATAATCATTCTTTATGATTCATGATGACCGCCAATGGCGGCACATATATTCCGCATGTTCGGAAGTAGGGCCGAAGACGGCCGTCGCGATGAGTTCGTGCAGCCATGGAGTGCCAGCGTCATGGCGCCCGCCCGCTCTCCGACCCCGCCGAGACCGCAGCACACCGAGAGCGTGTCGCCGCCCGCAGGCAGGGATGAGGCGGCGGGCTCCACGTATGAAAGAAGACATGCCGATCAGGCCCTTGCGCAGGAGCAAACCGTATTCGAGCGAAAGCTGCAGAAGGACGATGCAATGTTCAAGCTGCAGATCACGATGGGCTGGGCGACAGTTGCGATCATTCCGGTGAGCGCTGCGGCCATCTTCCTCGATCCGGCCGCCGCGGTCGGGCTCGTCCCACTCAACGGGCTAGCAGCGTGGAACTGGCGGCGCACACTCATGCGTAACGACAGCGAGCTGGAAGCCATAACTAAGCCACCTGCAACCCTGCCATGAGCGTAACCTCGGCTGAAGATCTGGAGGCACAGTTCGGGCCGACCCGTCCCAAGGACCTGCCGCTCCAGACCATAAGCGTGGTGCGCGAGCGTTCCAAGCGTCTTTTTGGCAACAAGGATCGGCTTGAGGTCGCCGTCGCGATCAAGCGTGTGGCCCTAGGGAAGGTTAGTGCGACCGACTTGGGTCGCGACGTGGACATGGCGGTCAACCGAATTCGTGCGCAACTGCTGGCGCTGGAAGCGCTAGGGCTCCTCGCCAAGACGGGCGACGAAGACGGCAAGCGGATGTTTCAGCGAACCAACGACGACGATAGGTTCTGGGGATTCGCCGTCGGGGAGTACGAGGACATCATCGGATCGCTACTAGAGGACGGGAGCCAAGACGCGGCGCGCGCACCGTATTGACCGATCGACCCAGCCCTGCCCACTATACGAACTAGTCGTTGTCATTCAATAATCCAATGGCAAGCTTCCGCCCGCAACTCGCGCAAAACGGTTCGCGTTGACTTCGGTTGGCTCCATGACTCGAAGTCAACTCGAACCGTTGCACTCGGCAACCTGACTTGATCGAGATGCGCGGCCGAGTGGTAGGCGATCGCGGGCTGATCGAGAAGCCGGCGGTTAGTCTTACGGCACTTTACGGGCTCTTACGGTTTTGTCGTAAGGTGCCGTAAGAAGCTGTAAGCTGAGTAGCGATGGCACGCAATCCCTACCAACCAGGCGTCGGTACAACGCCGCCCTACCTGGCCGACCGCGAGGAACAGTTGCAGCGATTTCGGGGCTACCTGCGCGACTTCCCCGACAAGCGTCGCAACATTCGCCTCAGTGGCCTACGCGGCGTGGGTAAGACCGTGCTGCTCAAGGAGTACCGTGCGGCAGCGCGCGAACGGGATTGGGTCATCATTCGTCGTGACCTCACCGCTCGGCTCTGTCAAGAGGCGGACTTCGCGATCGCGATAGCCGATGACCTTGACACCGCGATCAGAGCCTTCTCGACCACAGCCAAATTGAAGGCGATGCTCGCCACCGCCCGCGCCGCGGTCGGCGAGATCACCGTCGGGCTGCCAGGCGGGGTCAGCGTGGGCGTAGGTCCAGGAGCCCCAGCCGCTGGCTCCTCGATCCTCGAGGATCGCCTCGCCAGGGCGCTGATACAGGTAGGCCAGTTGGCGGCCAAGGCCGGACGTGGTACGGCGTTTCTCTACGACGAGGCGCACACGCTGTACGACCAGCCGCGGCAGCGTCAGTATCCCCTCAGCGCCTTGCTTGGCGCGTTCGTACAAGCCCAGGACGAGGAAGAGCCCCCGCTCCCGGTGATGCTGGTCGTCTCGGGCTTGCCGCCGCTCGTCCAGAACCTGCAAGCGGCCCGTAGCCACACCGAGCGACTCTTCCGCGTCGAGGAGCTCGGCAACCTCGCCTTGGCGCCCGCGCATCGCGACCAATCCAGTCCCGCGGCACTGGCCCTGATCAAGCCAGCCGTCGACACCGGAATCCGCTTCGAGCGTGCTGTTGCCGAGCAGGTAGCCGCCGATGTCGACGGCTACCCCTACTTCATCCAGAAGTACGGCGAGGCGCTCTGGGATGCAGCCGACGCTGCCAACCTGAAGGCGGTCAGCTCCAAGCTCTATGCCAGCACGCGCGCACGAGTTCAAGATGCGCTTGACGCAGAGTTCTTCGAGAACCGCTACCTGGATGCCCCCCGTGCTGACCAGCTCACGCTCCGTGTCGCCGCTGCGCTCGGCGGCGAGCGCTTCGAGATCGCGAGGCTTGCCGCACAGTTCAAGGGCCGCAACGCCAACGCCATCCAGCAGAGCGTCAACCGACTGCTCAAGAGCAACCACATCTACCGCGTCAGCCAGGGTGTCTACGCCTACACCGCCCCCCTCTTCGGTGACTTCCTGCGCCGCAAGTACCCACGCCAGCCATCCGATCAATAGCCCGCGCCCTCAAGAGACACTCGCTCGCCACACAGCCGCGCAAAGCGGTGCGCGTTGACTTCGGCTGGCTCCACTGAACTGTTCGGCGCGCAAACCACGGGTGCGCCGACGCGGTAGGTGGGCAGGATCTCGTTGCGGCTGTTGACCCGCAGCTCGGCGATGAGGATGGCGAGGAGCGCCTTGGCTTGCTCGGGCTCGCCGTGTTCGATGACGTGATCGAGCTGGTCAGCGACGGCTCGGAGTGCTGCCGCGTCGGGTGCGCTGGGCGCGTCTGTGGCTAGTTCGTGGGCGAGTGCTTGGTCTTGGTCGTGGAGAGCGTCCAGGCGTGCCTTGAGCGTGGTAAGGTGCTCGTTGAAGTGCGCGGGGTTGAGGTCGCCTGCCTCAAACGCGTCTTGGTAGCGGTCGATCGCGCGGTCGGAGCGGGTGATCTCCTTGGCGAGCGACGCGCGTTGTTCGGTGAGGGCGGTGCGGTCGGTGTCATCGCTCGCGGCGGCTTGCTCGATGGCGTCGCGGATGAGCCCGCCGTCGCGGTAGATGCTGGTGAGCTGTGTGAGGATCGCGGTCTCTAGCTTCTCGCGGGGGATGCGCTCGCCATCGCAGCTTTTGCGTCCAAGCTTTTGTCTGCCGGAGCAGGCGTAGTAGTGGTAAGTGCCGCCGTTGCCTTTGGCGGACATCCCGACGTATGCGCGGCGGCAGCGCCCACAGCGCACGAGACCTGTGAGTAGGAACTCAGCGCGGCTTGCGGCGCGCATTGCCAGATCCTCTCCGCGCTGCTTCAGTAGTGCTTGTGCGCGGTCGAAGGTGTCTTGGTCGATCAGCGGCTCGTGCAGACCGGGGAACGTCTGGTCGCGCCAGTGGACGCGGCCGACGTATGCCTCGTTGCTGAGTACCCAGAGCACGATGTTGGGCTGCCAGCCACGCGACGGAGCGGGAGCGTGTTCTTCGACAAGGCGCCGGGCGATCGCCGCAGCACCCAGTCGCCCGGCGGCGTACTTAGTGAAGATGCGTCGGATGACGGGTGCGGTGCGCTCATCGGGGATGAGCTGCTTCTGCTCGTTGCGCGCGTATCCGAATGGGATGCGTCCGTTGGGCCAGCGTCCTTCTCGGGCGCGGCGCTCGATGCCGCTGGTGACACGGTCGACGATCGTGGCGTGCTCAAACTCGGCAAACACGCCGAGCATTTGCAACATCATGCGGCCGGCTGCTGAGCCGGTGTCGAATGGCTCGGTCGCTGAGCGCAGCACGACGTTGAGGGTGTTTAGCTCCTCGGCGATGCTCGCGAGCTGGCGCACCTTGCGCGATAGGCGGTCGATGCGGTAGACGAGGAGCTGGTCGATCCGTCCTTGGCGGGCGAGATCCAGCGCGGCTTGCAGGCCGGGCCGGTCGAGCTTCGTGCCGGTGGCGCGGTCTTCGTGGTGGGCGATTATCCGCCAGTCCTCCTGCACCTTGCAGAACGCTTCAAGCCGTTCTTGCTGGGACGCAAGCGAGGTCGGCTGGTTCTCCTCGTCGGTCGATATGCGGGTGTAGAGACATACGCGTGTCATCGCTCCTCCTGCTCGTGATCTCGCGGGGAGTCGAGGAGACCAGAACCCGCACCCGATCTCAAGGCCTCCTCCTCCCACGACCGACCGACCGTTCCGTGCTGTCTCTCGTGGTCGGCTTCGGTGCGTTCCTGGGCGCGGCGCTGCTTCCATTCGCGGGCAAGCTCGTCGTCCTCTGCGGTCACGGCAGCTGGCGTGTCCTGTGGGCGGGCACGCGCACCGAGGGGGGAGAGCGCCGCCCAGCGTTCGGGCATCGGCACCTGCCAGCGCCGCCCGAGAGCCTGCTCCCTCGCCGTGACCTCGGCGCCGTTCAGCGTCTCGAAATCCGCCATCCCGCAGGGCTGCTCCTCGTAGTCAAGGCAGCGCCAAATCACTCCGAGCGGCCCACACGCTTCAAGCTGGCCCGTAGTGGTGACCCAGAAGCGCGCACTCGGCACCTGCCACGCGTCCTCTCTGCCTTCGTGGCATAGGCGTTGTGCGCGGCGCTCGCCCGGGACGACAAAGCAGACGTTGTGCCAGCGCAGGCCGCGGGTTTGCTCAAGCGTCGTGGCATAGCGGCTGATCTTCCCGACGAGCGTTGCCATCGGCTCGGTGCCACGATCCCACTCCACCGCCATGACCACGAGCCCGAAGGGTGTGCTCAGCGTGAGGCTGGCATCGGGTCGCGCCATCTCGTAGGCGGGGTGTGACCAGTACGGCTTGATCGCGCTCCAGCCTGGCTCCCACGCGCCGACCCACACGTCCGGTGTGTCGAGGGTCGCCGTGATCACGCTGCATACGAACCTGTTGCACTCCAGACGGTGAGCGAGCTGGGCGTGCTCGTGGAAGTCCTGCTGACGATCCCAGCCAAGGCCACGCCGGTCACGTCCGAGCCTCGCGGCGACGAGGTATGCACCGACCTCATCGAGTAGCCAGTGCGCTTGTGGCTTACCAAGCGAGAACGGGCCTGCCGGATAGAAGCGGTCGATCACTCGATGGCGATACAGCCACAGGAGACGATCCTGGCAACGACGCAACGACCCGAAGAACAACAGCCGTAGCTGATCGGTCGTCAAGATCTTCTGGCGATACAGCAACCATGCGATCTCCCGGTCACGCTCTGTCGTGTGCTTCGCTACCTCCCAAGCGAACGCGCTCCCTACACGCGCCGGTCGCGTAGACATCCCGTTGGGCATCTACTTACCTCCCTTTGTCACGCGCCGGGAGCCCTGGCGTTTTGCGGTCCCATGCGGAGAATCCGGCGTGTCGGTGTTGGGTTTGGCGCCGGGCATAGGCGCGCGCAATTCGCGCTTGAAAGCGCCGGGCAAAACGCCACGGCGCTCTTTCACAGCATCGGCGAGCAATTCGGCGAGCAGCCGGATCGCTTCGAGTTCCAGCTCACGTGAAAGCCGCTGCACGCGAGGGCGAGCGGCACGAATGTAATCGTCCATATTTTCTGGTGCCGGTGAGTGACCCTTACGACGGCAACACGCCGCCAAACCAGAACCCAGCGGGACAACACGCCATTCGGCCTGCACCCGATCAAGGGCTCCAATAGACGAAGGCCGATTTCGAGCCGTTTCAGTACAGCCCGACACCAATTTTTATGTTGTGTCAGCCCCGTGTCAGCAGACGCCACAGCCACGGCCACAACCGGCGCTAAGCCGACACCGAGCACAGCAACGGGTGCGTCGGGGTTAGGCGTCTGCCCACTTCCACACGTTGCGACGCCCACCACGCCGATAGCGCACCCCGCCCAACTCCTCAGGATCGATCTGCTCGTCCCCCGGCTCCGTGCGGTCGTCAACGTCCGCGCTGGCGTCGTCGGGCTCGGTCCACTCCGACAGGCAGTACGTCGCCGACCCGAGCTGCCCGCACGCCAACTCCAGACGCTCAGCCAGCGCGAACCACGCATCCGAACAAACCCCGTCGGCGTCGAGGACGCCCGTCGCGTCCTCCAGCACGTCGCGCACCTGCTCCCGAAGCCCGTCGATCCGCTCGGCGGCCAATGTCCGGGCGTGCCGCCACACACGATGCTGCGGCGACTCCGGCAACACCACCGACTCGCCTCCACGCGCGACGCGCCTACGCCCGCTGCTCGTCAATCCCCAAATCACGACCCCGTGCCGACGCGAACGTACGAGCAGCCCGGCAGCGATAAACGCCTCGATCTGCGGACGCAGCCGCCGCGTCGTCCACGAGCCATGAACAAACCCCAAATGCTCCGCGATGTCGCTCATCATCACGCCCTCATCTTTCCGCCCACGATGGCGTTCCGCACGCTCCACAGCCACGAGCACCACGTCATCGGACACCGGCTCGAACCGGCGCAACTCGTCGCCACGATCACGCGGCGCTCGGGAAGACCGCACGCCGGGTCCCCGCTTGCCTCCGTCTTTGCTCCTGGACATCTCGCTGGCTCCTTTCGGGTATCCCGAGGAACGCGCACGCGAGCACGACCCGCCAGCCGCAGACAGCTACGGTTTCCGTGGCATCGAAGGCACGCCCTTCGGTGCTAAGGTCGGGCGGGCGCCATCAACGCTCGCTCGGCCGCTTCAATTGTCGATTCGCGCGAGAGCAGAGCAGAACCCACGCCGGATCTCAAGGGCCTGCGTGGCTTGCCGCCCGCTTACCCCGACGGGGGTCACACATCGTTGAGGTCGGTCAGCCGCCGAGAGATCGTCTCGCGATGCTCTTGCTGCTTCCGGTATTGGCCAGAGTAGTTTTCGAGCCCTGCCGCAAGCTCCTCGAGGATTGGCACGATGTCCGGAGCTGGGGCCTGAATCTCCGCGATCGCGACCACCATCCGATCCCAATCCCAGCTATCACCTCGTGCGGAATCGACCCAATCACGAGCAACGTCGAGCTGGTGGTCAATCGATAGGAAGGGAAGCAGACGGCCAAGCATCCAGCCAGACATGTGTGCTGCTTCTTTTCGCACGAGCGGCCAAGCTCTTTCCTCATCGACCTGGACGAGAAGATCAAACTTCGTCTCGGCCCAGTCAAGAAGAAGTAGCTGCCGGTCGTACACGCCCTCAATCGCGGTGAAAGCAGCGTCAGAGTCGAAGCCGTGGAGAAGTACCATAAGCTGTTCGGGGCGAATCGGCTGGTCGAGTTCAGCAAGTATGTCGGTTCGCTTCTCAACCGAGAACCGAGTCAACGCATCTGCAGCGACGTCTACTGTCGGTCGAAACGTCGAGGCCTTCTTCGAGTTACCGTGCAGACCTGCAACTAGATACGCAACCGATCGCTCGTCAGCGAGCTTCCCAAGCGCAGTTGCTACCGCGTTTCTCACCTCGCGTCGCCCATGACCCATGAGATTGTGCAGTTCGGGGAGTACCTCTGCACCAAGCTGCACCGCGAGCTCGATGCCGAGCGCACGGTTGGCGCCGTTTGAGCTTCGCAGCAGACGATTCATCTCCTTGATGTCGGTCGGCTGAGGCGGTCGCGCTCCACTGGCAGTAGCGCTAACCCAGCCGAGCGCAGCGGAAAGGTCGACTATCGCGGTATCAAGGTGCTGATACCGGCCGGCACGGTCATAGCTCGTCATCTTGTTGATAACGGGGTCAAGCTCAGCGAACCCAGGGTTGACGGAGGCGACTGCAGGAGAGTCCCGTCGCACCGGGGGCGTCCCAACAAACAGCTCGTACAGGATGCAGCCCAGTGCGTAGATATCAGCGCGTGCGTCAACGTCGGAGTTCTCGCCAAATCTCTGCTCCGGCGCGTAGTAATCACGATTTAGGAGCTGCTCAGCGGCGATCGTGCGCAGGCTCACGGATACGAAATCCGGATCGATGTGCGCGATTCCCAGGTCTGCAATCCACGCCACGCCCTCGCGGCTGATCAAGACATTCTCGGGCTTGAGATCACGGTGGACGACGCCCTGCGAATGGAGATAGCTAACGCCGAGGCACGCCTCCAGAAATACACGCGCCACGCGCCTGATCTCGTCAGCGTCTTTGGGTCCCCCGATGATTGATCGCAGTGTCGATGATGCTTGCGGCATGAGGTAGTACGGCAGTACATAGGCCCCCACGCGCGCGGTGCCCGAGCCGACGGCCTGGATGACATACGGATGGCGGATCGTCGAAGCGAGCTTGACCTCGCTGCGGAATCGCTCCAAGGATTGGTCGTCAAGGTCGCGCTTGTCGGGGGGTATGTACACCTTCGCGACAATCTCGCCGAGCGTTTCCCCGGAGCATAGGAACGCCACCCCGTTGCCGCCGCGACCGAGGATTTCCAGCACGTCCAAGCGGCCCTCTTGGGCTGGTAGCCCATTAGATGCCAGCTCGGCTATCAAGCGCTCGCGATCCATAGCTTCGGAAGCCTAGGGCGCCAGACGAGCCAGTGCCTTGTCAGGTAAAGCACGGCGCGCGCTTGTCGTGTCTATGAGTCCGGTTAACGGGTGGGCATGTGACGGCGCACTCTTTCTTCGCCTTCGACCTGCTTGCGTCGCCGATCCTGTTCGGCCACCTCGAAAAGGATCTGATCGATCCGAGCCTTGCTCAAGCCGGCGGCTCGCGCCATGTCGACCCGGCTGAGGCTGTTGCTCAACGCGAGTGCGGCGAGGCGCTGATCGCGCTCTCGGTGTGCCGCGGCGATGCCGTTCGACAGCTCCCGAATTTCACGCATCGCCTCAACCTGGCGCTCGTAGTCGTGGCTACGTGTCGTCCAGGTTGGAAGCAGGTCGTCGTCCTGCGTCGCATACCGATGGGGCCGAGTCACAGGGCGCATAATAAACTATGCTCCTTGCTGTGTCAAGCAGGTCTCAATCTTCGGCCACACGGGAGGTACGAGCTATCATGCACCTATGCGGTAGTGCTCATAACCACATGGCCCTGAGCGGACACGCTTATCCAACTACGACGCCTTTCGACGTGCATTTATGCCGACGGCAGGAGGTGAGTTATGCGTGTTCATGGGATGGGCCGAATTGGGAGTCGCCTCTTGTATTGGCGCTGCCTGATCCGGCCCGCTTAGCCAAGCAATGCGTCCGCAGGGGGACTCGTGGGAAAGCACCGTCGCGTACATACGCGGGGCGCGGTCCATGCGTCCCGGAGCCCAGCCCAGCGCAGTCGCCGGCATTTCAGCCTGGCGTCCGTAGTCGCGATGGTCATCGCTGCGCTCTCTGCTGGCGGCTACTTGGTCGACCACCTCACGGCCGCAGACAACCTCCGAGCCGCAGTGCTCAACGCGCACACCGCCGAAGTCGAGCTGCGTGCCGCTGATGCGAACCTTAAGGCAGCCCAGATCGATCATCCCCAGACAACCACGTCGAACTCGGTCGGCTTTGGCATCAGCCAAGTTCTACTCTCTAGATCGTGCGGTGGACACATCAGACGTGAGACGAGAGGCGGCATTCATCGCGGCGGTCCTCACTGCCACTGCTGGCCTTGGGACTGGTTTGGCGTGGCTCAACCGGCACATTCCGGCTGCCGCCCTCGCTCCCATTGCTGTGCTTCTCGGGTTCTTGGCTCTGAGGTTCATGGTGCGAGGCATCGCAAATTGGTACGACGACCTAGATGATTTTCACTACGACGTGGACAGAGGCGTCTTCATCGGTCAGTTCGCTATCGCGGTTCTTATCGCTGTGGGCGCCGGTGTTGCGATGCTATTCACCCCGCTGCGGACGGCGGCGGCCTATATGTACGCTCTCGCGATATTGGCTCCAGTCGTGTGGTTGCTTTACGCGGATGAAAGGCGAGATCGCAAGGAATGTCCTGACTGCCGGGAGATCGTCAAGTTGAGAGCATCCATATGTCGCTTCTGCGGGTTCAGATTTGCGCCACCGCCGTATACGGGTCCGGAGAGGAGACGCTCGCCCCACAGGCGGCGCGCGAAGTAGCAGCGGCCGGGGTGGGGCGCGGCGCGCGAGCGAGCGAGGTGGACAAGGCCGCACATCGAGCAGCGGCTTCTACCGCGCCTTGAGGTATGGCCAGTCGGCTTGCCCTGACCCCAGCTAGCCGGGCGTCAGCCGGCTGCAACGGGTGGCCCAGCCATCAGCACATGGTTTGCGCGCCGAGCAGTTTCGCCCACTGGAGAAAAGCCCTGCAAACCAGTTTGGTTATGGACCGTAGCCGGCGCTCGATCGGTGCTCGGCTTTGCCGGAGAGTACCGCCGGTGAGTACCACATCGAACCTGATTCTGTAGGGGGATCAACGTAGCGACGGTTTGCAGGCAGGAGGTCGCGGTTCGAGTGCTTGTAGGGCCTCCGCCCGTCACGAGGCCTGCCAACGTTCCAATCAGGTTTCGTCGCCGTCGGGGTGAGTGCGTGGGCGCAGCGGCGTCCGCTCCTGGGGCGCAACCAGTTCCAACTCGGGCGTCTCGCTGGCTGCCCGGGGCGGGCCTCCTTTCCGCGCTGGGACGTTCCCGTCGCTTGATCTGGTGCCTACTGGGCCGGTGACGTGGGTGTCCGCGGGCGCCCCCACCTCGACCACAGCCAGGCCGAGAAGCCGAGCGCGACGATCGCGAGGCAAAGGAGCATCCACTCGATCGGCGCTGCCGCGCTCGTCTGGACTCGACTTGGAGGTGGCACGAAGGACGCCGTCGCCCCCAGGAGGTGAGATGGTGGTGTCGCTGTGGATGTTACGAGTGCGACCTTGGGCTCCCCGGTCGCGAGCAGCAGCGTGGCAACGATCAGTGCTGTCGCTGCCACGCTGGTGAACGCCATGAGCGCAAGCTGCCCGCGGCGACTGTTCGCGCGACCAGACCGCACCGGGACGATCCCGCGCTCGGTAGCCCAAGAAGCAGCGAACCCGCGAGGATCGGAGGCGCTGCTTCCGAGGAGATCCTCGACGGAGATGCCGTCGGCCTCAGCTTCCCGGATGTCGGACGCTAGATCTGTCGCCATCTCCTCGGCGATCGAATCGGGAACGCCGAGGCGATTCCACTCCGTGCGGCATTGCTCGACGAAATCACTCATGAGGCAACCTCGATCTTGACTGGGGCGAGCACCGCATCGATGGCATCGCGGGCGGCTCGCCATTCGGAAACTCCCATCGCGAGCGCCAGTCTCCCCTTGCTCGAGGGGCGGTAGTACTTCCGCGGCGGACCGCCGTTGCTCGCGGCTCGGTATGTCTCCACCAGGCCGTCACGCTCCAGCCGTCCCAGCAGCGGATAGATGGAGCCCTCGCCGACGCTCGCCAGACCACGCTCACGCAGTCGCTTGGTCATCTCGTAGCCGTATGCCGGACCGGCGTCCAATACCGCGAGCAGACAGATGTCGAGCACCCCGCGGAGCATCTGGCTGTGGCGGCTCTCGTTTGCCATGCACTACATGATAGCGCCCTGACTCTTGCACCGCAAGGCTTTTACAAGGAAGTGCGATCCGGCATCGCGGCGCACTCTCGCCCTCGCCACGAATCCGATCGTCGGATGCACCGACCGTGCATGCCATAACCAGACTAAATGCAGGCCCCGCGGGGCGACCGGTCGCGGCCCCGCTCCTCGCCAGCACGGGGTTTCGACGGCGGCGCGACGTCGTCGCCAGCGGCGGGCCTGTGGGGCTCGCCCCTGCTTGCCGCGCTAAGCACGTCTCTCGTAAGCTACAGCGAGAGACCCCAGTTGCCGGCTGAGCAGGGGAGCTCCATCCCATGCGGAGCACGAGCTCTTGGAGCTCGAACGGCTTGGTGAGGTAGTCGTCGGCGCCCAGTTCGAAACCGGAGGCCTTGTCGTCGAGCCGGTCGGCAGCGGTCAGCATGAGGATCGGCATGCCGCCGCCGCAGGCGACGATGCGTTTGGCGATCTCGTCGCCGGAGGGCCCGGGGATGTCACGGTCCAGGACGGCGATGTCGTAGGCGTTGAGCGCCAGCAACGCGACAGCCGTGTCGCCGTCGCCGGCGATGTCCGCGGCGATCGCCTCAAGACGCAGGCCATCACGGATCGCTTCCGCCATATAGGGCTCGTCCTCGACGATCAACACGCGCACCCTTCGATGCTACGAGCTGGCGCATATCGCCGGCGTATCGAAAAACGCATACGTCCTGGCAACACCCGGCTGCCTTGAATAGCGGCGTGACCTCCAGGCAACCAGCACGAGCAGCGGCCCGCCGTACCGGATCGACCGTGTACAGACGACGCCGCTGGCGATTGCTGCTCGGCGCGCTACTTGCCCTGCTTATCGCCCATTCAGCGTTCGTGGCAGTCCGCCACCCGCTCAACGACCAAGGCCGCGTGCTCAACGACCAAGGCCGCGCATACGTGTCGGCGGTCAGGTGGCCGCAGCAGGGACAGGCGGCGTTGGTGCTCGGTGACGGCCGGCCGGCGGCGAGCCCGGAGGAGCAGCCGGCACCGATCGCCAGCCTGGCAAAGGTGATGACCGCCTACCTGACCCTCGAGCGCTACCCGCTGAGCGGCGCACAGGATGGGTTCACGACCACCATCACCGAGGCCCAGGCACAGGCCGAGGCCGAGGACGCCGCCCAGAACCAGTCGGACGTCGCGGTGCAGGCCGGCGAGCAGCTGACCGAGCGTCAGCTACTCGAAGCGCTGCTGATCCCCTCCGCCAACAACATCGCCCAGATGCTCGCCGCCCAGGTGGCGGGCAGCGAAACGCGCTTCATCACCGAGATGAACAGCGAAGCCCGTGCGCTCGGGATGGACCACACGATCTACACCGATCCCAGCGGGTTCGATCCGAGCACGGTCTCGACCGCCGCCGACCAACTCCGCGTCTTCCGTCAGGCGATGCGCTTCCAGGTCTTCCGCGAAGTCGTCTCGATGGCCAGCGTGACGCTGCCGGTCGCCGGCACGCTCACCAACTACAACCCCCTGATCGCCGAGGGCTACGCCGGCAAGACCGGATCGGACTCCGCGGCCGAGGGATGCCTGGCCTTCTTTACCCCTGTGACGGTCGGCGGGCGCCGGCTGACTGCGGTCGGCGTGGTGATGGGGCAAGGCGAAGGCGGCGACACGTCGGAGATCCTCGCCGCCGCAGGCGGAGTCGCCCAGCAACTGGTCGACTCCGTCGCCCCCCGCGACCCGAGTGCCACGACAGCTGCGGCTCGCGCGCAGGTGGCCGACGACGAGACGCCTCCCGCCGTAACGGCCGCCCGCAGCTACGCGCTACCGGTCGCCGCTCGGCACAGAACTGATGTCAACGCAATCACCACCAGCGGGGAGAAAACATGAATAGAAAACTACGGCCGCTGGTCGCCCTTGCCCTGATCGCCGTGGTCGCTCTGATCAGCGGGTGCGGTTCAAACGCACCCGCCGGCAGCGGTGGCGGCAATAACACGGCCGCCAACGATCAGAAGGCGCTGAAGTTCGCCGAGTGCATGCGCAGCAACGGCGTTAGCGATTTCCCGGACCCGGGCGCGTCGGGCAAGTTCACCATCGATGGGGTAGTGAACGGCTCGTCGCTGGACCCGAGCGCCCCGGCGTTTACTCAGGCCCTCAGGGCGTGTAAGGACCTGGAGCCAGCGGGGTTCATGGGCAGCAGGCGGAGCCCCCAGGAGCAGGAGGCGGCCCTCAAGTTCGCCCAGTGCATCCGTGCCAACGGTGTGCCGGACTTCTCGGACCCGACCGAAAATGGTCCCCTCATCGACGTGCAGAAAGGCCAGAGCAATATGGAGCTCCAGGCCGCGCTGCAGAAGTGCCGCCACCTCATGGCGGGGGCGACCCAGTGAAGCGGAAGGCTTGGTTGCTGGTCGGAGCTGCCGTCCTAGTTGCCGTGATCGTCATCGGCGCCGTGGCCGTCATGTCCAGTACGAAGCAAGCGACGGGCGTCAGCGATAACGGGTATCCGACCTCGACAGCGACCATAGGCGAGGGGTCTTTGTCCTCTCAGATCAGCGCGGATGGCACGCTTGAGTACACCACGCCGGGGGGGTCGATCTACAGCGTCATCAACCAGGCGTCGGGGACATTTTCGCGATTGCCGCGGGCCGGTGAGGTGTTCTCGCGCGGGCAGGTGCTCTACCGCGTCTCCAACGACCCGGTGATCCTGCTCTACGGCAACACGCCCGTGTATCGGTCGCTGTCTGAAGGGGACAGGGGGCCGGACGTGCGGGAGCTGAACGAGAACCTGGGCGCACTCGGGTACGCCACCAGCTCGGAGGTCGAGGAGGATTGGAGCTATTTCAGTGCCGAGACCAAGTCCGCGCTTGAGCGGTTGCAGTACCACCTCGGTGAGCAGGAGACAGGCTCGCTAACGGGGGGCAGGCCGTGTTCCTACCCGGTCAGGTTCGGATCAGCACCGTCAAGGCGACTCTGGGAACAAGCGCCGGACCGGGTACGGCGGTCATGCAGGCGACCTCCGACAGCCAGCAGGTCGTCGTCAATCTCGACGCCTCCGAGCAGAGCGAGGTCAAGGTCGGCGACGACGTGCCGGTCACGCTCCCGGACGGGCAGACGACGCCTGGAGTGGTAGGCAGCATCGGGACGGTCGTCGCGAGCGCATCGGCAAACAGCTCGTCCGGGTCGGGCTCCTCAATCCCGACCCTGCCGCTCTACATCACGCTTGAGCATCCGAAAGCTGCCGGCGACCTGGATCAGGCGCCGGTCACGGTCGAGATCACGACCGCAGCGGTCAAGCACGCGCTGATCGTCCCGATCGACGCGCTGCTGGCGCTCTCAGGCGGCTATGCGGTCGAGACCATCGGAGCGGACAGGGTTCACAAGCTCGTGGCCGTATCCCTCGGGACGTTTGATGACGCCGCTGGGACCGTGCAAGTCACCGGAGATGTGCAGGCTGGCGCCCGGATCGTGGTGCCCAACATATGAGCAGCCAGCCGACATACCCCACAACCGCGGACGCTCCCCGGCACACCGACCGACCGGTGTCCGGGAGCCACCGGACGGGCGCGAACGACGCCCGCCCAGCCGTACTGGAGCTGCACGAGGTCACCAAGACATACGGCTCCGAGCCGCCAGTGCTGGCTCTGCGTGGCGTGAGTCTCACCGTCGAGCAGGGTGAGCTTGTGGCGATCGTTGGCCCGTCCGGGTCCCGGCAAGACGACGCTGCTGCACATCATCGGCACGCTGGACCGGCCGACCAGCGGTACGGTCAGGATCGACGGGATTGACGTTGCCGGCCTGGACGATCGCCAGCTAGCAGCGTTGCGGGCCAGGAGTATCGGGTTCGTGTTCCAGCAGTTCTTCCTGGCCGAGCACCAGACCGTGCTCGACAACGTCGCGGACGGGCTGCTGTACGCCGGAGCGGAGGTCCGTGAGCGGCGCGAGCTGGCGGCCCGGGCGCTCGATGCGGTTGGGCTTGCTGAGCGCCAGCACGCCCGTCCCACAACCATGTCCGGTGGGCAGCGCCAGCGGATCGCGATCGCTCGCGCGCTTGTCGGGCAGCCGGCGATCGTGTTGGCGGACGAGCCGACCGGCAACCTCGACAGTCATACCGGAGAGCAGATCCTCGAGCTGCTGCAACAGCTCAACAAGCAGGGCACGACGATCATCGTCATCACTCACGACCACGACCTCGCCAACCGGCTGCAGCGCCAAGTCCACGTCCGTGACGGCCTGATCGTCTCAGACACGACCAGTCTCCCGCGGCCCGCCGGCCCCAACGGAACGGACGATCAGCGATGAGCGCGACCACGCAACTGATCCCCGCGCGCCTGCGGTCCGGTGACATGGCCCGCATCGCGAGCGTTGGCCTGCGGACTCGGCGGCTGCGCGCTGCGCTGTCCGCATTGGGGATTGCGATTGGCGTAGCGGCGATCGTCGCCGTCCTCGGCCTCTCCTCATCCTCCCAAGCCGGCCTGTTGGCCGAGATCGACCGGCTCGGCACAAACCTCCTGACGGTCACCAACGGGCAGACGTTCACCGGCCAGACCGCGACCCTGCCGCTGACAGCACCGGCGATGATCGCACGGATCACACCGGTCACTAGGGTGGCGGACACAGGCGCTATCTCGAGTGCCAAGGTCTACCGCAGTCCGCTGATCTCGTCCGTCGACACCAACGCTCTCACCGTTCAGGCCGCGAGCCTGAACCTGCTTCCCGCGGTTGGCACCAGCGTCGCCCAGGGCTCCTACCTCAACGCCGCGACCGCGAACGAGCCAGGCGTTGTGCTGGGAGCCGCTGCCGCGCAGCGGCTCGGCATCGACCGCGTCTATCACGGCGAGCGCGTTTGGCTCGGCGGCATGTGGTTCTACGTGATCGGCATCCTCAAACCCGCCGTACTTGCCCCGGAAATCGACGAGAGCGCCCTGATCGGCTACGTAGCCGGCCAGCGCTACCTCAACTACACCTCCACGACCGGCGGGAAGACCACGATCGGCCCACCAACCACGATCTACGTCCGTGCGCAGAACAACCAGGTTGATGCCGTCTACACGGTGCTACCGCAGACCGCTGACCCCGAAAACCCCAGCTATGTAGACGTCTCCCAGCCTTCCGCGGCGCTGACCGCCCGCGCCGACGCCCAGGGCGCGTTCGACGGCCTGTTTCTTGGCCTCGGCGCCGTCGCCTTGCTGGTCGGCGCGGTCGGCGTCGCGAACATCATGATCATCTCGGTATTGGAGCGACGATCAGAGATCGGCCTGCGGCGCGCGCTCGGGGCAACCAGAGGGCAAATCCGCATGCAGTTCCTTTCAGAGGCGATCCTGCTTGCGCTGCTCGGCGGTGCCGTCGGTGTTGCAATGGGAGGGCTCGCTACGGTCGCCTACGCGCACACCAAGCATTGGGCGGTCGTGATCCCGACCGAGGCGTGGGCCGGCGGCATCGCCTCCGCCATCCTCATCGGAGCAATCGCCGGGCTAATGCCCGCGATCCGCGCCGCCCGCCTCTCACCGACCGACGCTTTGAGGACCGTTTAGCGCACCGACCCGATGCACACGATCTACGCCGTAGGAAAGAAGAAGAGAGCTCACTGACCACGCTCGTCGCCGAGCACTCAGCGAGGCCCCAGATGTTCGTGATCCATTCGCTCTTTTGTCAGGGACCAGCGCACCTGAGTTGCGCTCAACTCAGGGCTTTCGCGCTGGGCCTCGAGAGACGTGCTCCTCGCCAATAGCAGGGCTGTGGCGCAGGCTCTCGGGCGGCAGGCGGTAGCCAGCGCCCGTGCCGATCGCGTCGCTGCTTGCGACGAGGCGCGAGTGTCCCGCGCGAGCACCCATTATCGGGTCATCGTCCGCGATGGGCGTCGCGGTCTGGTGTGCGATCAGGGTTCCGCGCGGGAGGCGTCAGCCAACGCGTCAGACTTAGCGGTCGAATGCGCGCGAGGTCGAACTGCGGTCCCCAGCGTGGGTCGGGCAGCTCGGGGTGCGCGAGCGATGGAGTCTTGGTGCGACTGTTGCACATCTTCTGCGCCAGACGCGTGACGCGCGCGGCGTCCTGTCCGTCGGTGCCGAGGTCGTCGCGGGCGATGAACCAGTCGGTGCCGTGTTGGGCGCGGGTTGCCTCTACGTAGGCGGTCTCCTTGCTGGTCTGCCAGCCGCCGGTGAGCACGACGGAGCGCTCGACGGTCACGCCCTGCTGGCGGTAGACGTGCTGCGCGTAGGTCAGTCTCAGCGAGTCGAGATCCTCGCCGGCGAGCTGGACTTTGCGCTGCGATCCGTCGATCGTGACGGTCACGCGCCCCTCGTGGATGGCGCTCACTTGGCCGCGGGTGCCGTTCTCGACTCGCGGCTGCCCTCGCGGGTGGTGCTGCGCGGTGAACGCGATGAGGTCGCCTTCGCGCAGGCCGTAGTGGACGCTGGGTAGTGGGGTCTCGTGGTGTCCGAGTTCGCCTCGTTGTGCGCGTAGGTGTTGTGCGCGGGCGTTGAGACGGTCGATCTCTTGGTTGGAGGCGTCGGCGATCAATGCGACCTCACGGATATCGCGCTCGTCCGTGAGCGTGGCCCATGTTTGTACGGCGTTCTCGGCGGCTTGGTCGCGGGTGTCGGAGAGGTGCAGCCGTCCAACGGAGTGGTAGTGCGCCATCGCGCGCTCGGGTTCCCCTGCGCGTAGTGCTTGCCACGCGCGCTGGTCGGCAGGGTTCTTGGTGCGGTGGATGTCCGCGAGCTCGACGGTGGGAGCATGGTTGGCGAGCCTGTCGAACATGCCGCCGGGTCCGATCGAGGGGAGCTGCTTGCCGTCCCCGACCGCGATCAGCTTTGCCCCGGAGCGTTCCACGAGCTCGGTCAGGGCGTCGAGGCGCTTGTGGTCGACCATCCCGGCCTCGTCCAGGGTGACCGTCGTGTCGCGGCCCACGTGGATGGCGCCGGTGTTGGCGCGGGCGACTAGCGAGTCGAGGGTGAGTGTCTGCCCGGCGAGCGCGGGGCTGTCGGCGCCGAGGCGCTCGGCTGTTGAGCCCGATACGGCGACCCCGATCGTCTCGCGTCCGGCGTGCTGCTCCGCACGGGCGGCGGCGTCGATCACTACTCCCTTGCCGGTCCCGGCGGGGCCGACGAGCACCGCGGCACGCTCGGGACCGGTGAGGACTTCGAGCGCTTGGTGCTGCTCGGGATTGAGTGGCCCGCCGATGTGCTCGGCGACCTCCCGGGCAGCGTTCTCACGGGCAACGTCGCCGACGTCCCGGCCTGCGGGCTGCGCGAGTTGGGTGGCGCGGCGTTCGATTGCCTGCTCCTGGGCGCGAACCGCCAGAGTGGTCATCCGTCCCGCCCTCCAGAGTCAGTACCCGTCGGTCGCGGACCATCTCCCGGGCGATCCCGAGTGCCTGATCCGGCGCGATCTCTCCGGCGGCCTGCTCCAGCACGACCGCGCGCAGATCGCGCTCCTCGAAGACGGCGTGTTGCTCGGTCAGCTTCGCCTCGACCCGATCCTCGATCGCGCGCTCGGCTGCCGGACCCTCGATTGCGCCGATCAACCGCACGGCCTCATCCGGCCCGAACCCATGATCACGAGCGGTCTTTGTCCACACTCGTTGCAGGTCCGAGCACGTGGTCAGCGTCTTCGCGCGGCGGTTCTCGAGCGCGAGGTTGCGCAGCTCGCCGGCGCTCGGGAGCGCGGCCGTAGCGGGCACGGAAGCGCTCCGCTGCACGGGCGACCTCACGGGAGCGGCCGGAGAACGCCTCACACAGCTCCCGGGGGACACCCGCGATCTCGAAATAGCGGCTGTCCTTGCCGGTGCCTTGCTCGATTGCGTATCCCTCTCGCACGAGCTCGTCGGCGAGCGCGGAGCGGTAGAACGCGCCCAGCTCCCGCGCGCTGCGGAAGATCGGCCGCGACGCGACCGCCACAATCCGGTCGTCCTCACGAACAGCGCCGGTGACGACGACATGACTGTGCAGCTGCGGGTCCGGGGCCTGAGCGCCCGAGACTCCACGGGCTGTGGTGTGCCGGTACTCGGCGGCGATCAGGTCCTTGGCCTGCTCTTCCACGACCTGACCGCTGTAGCGGCGGCGCACGACAGGCACCTGCTCTCGCAGGTGGTGGATGGTCTGCTCGACCGCCCTGGCGTGGGCCTGCTCGATCTGCTCGCGCTGCCACGGATCGCCGAGCGCCCACACCGTCGAGACGGACTTCGGCGCGCTGAATGTCACGTCGATCCCGCCGCCCCGGCCGCCGCCGGCGCCCTCGGGTCGCAGCCAACGGCCCGTCCCAGGATGTCGGCCCTCCATCAGCGCAATGAAATCAGCGCCATCCAGCTGCTCGCCGGCAACGATCCCCAGCCGGCCAAGCGTCTCCGCGTCGGCCAACCACCGGCCGGGAGCTTGGGTCATCTCCCCATCCGGGGTCAGGTAGTAGTCCCCGCGCTCAGGCTCCACCGTCTTGCTCTCCAGATAGCGCGCGTACCCGCCACCCCGGGACGCACCTATGCTCGCCGCCGTCATCACATGAGTGATGACCGTCAGCGCGCCAAACCGGCCACGAAATTCGCACAGCCCTCGCTGTGCCACGGCACAGCCGTGCATGTTGTCTGTGCTGGAGGGGAGCGAAGCGACCCGAGGGTGTGGCGGAAGGGGTTGGTGTCGTAGGCTGGACGCCGGTCGCTGGCGGCGACTGCCGCGCGACCGGGAGCAGATCAGGCGCTGTCGAAGCGTCGTTGAGGCAGAAGGAGGCGAGACTGTCGCTCGGGCGGGGCCGGCGTCTGTGAACTCGTTGGCCGGTTCGCCGGGCTTGGGGTCATCTACCCAGAGGCTCCACACCTCTGCCCAGCGTTGATGAACGCGATAACCACACCCATCTCGACCCGTCCTCGGCTGACGCGCGAGGACGTTCTCGACGGCCGCGATGTCGCCGAGTTGCTGAACCTGCCGGTCTCGACCGTGCTCGAATACGCGCGGCGCGGGCTGCTTCCAGGGCATAAGCTCGGCCGGCGCTGGATCTTCCTGCGCGACGAGATCGAGGCGGCGGTGCGAAGCCGGCCGAGGGACAGGTCGGCGGCGTGAGCGCCCGCCGTCTCGCAAGAGCACTCGTCGAGGCCCGGCGGACGCAATCCCCGTCGGTCGTTCTCCCCGACTGTGGGCGTCTGGCCGTGGCGGGTCTTACGCTCTTGTGATGGCCAAGTCCGTTGCCGATCTCCTGTCCGAGCGCGAGGGAACTCGTCTGGACTTCAAGCGAGACCTGTCGAGCATGAAGCGGGTGTTGGAGACCGTCTGCTCGTATCTGAACACGGCCGGCGGGACGCTCGTCGTGGGAGTCGAGGATCAGACGAGGGTCGTCCTCGGACTGGATGATGTGGAGAAGCAGGAAGAGAAGCTGGCGAACTCTGTGGCGAGCGCGATCGAGCCGCAGCCAACGGTCCAGCTCGAAGATCGTGACCCACGAGGATCGTGATCTGCTCCTCCTGCGCGCCGCTTATGCGGCGGGGCCGTTCTTCATCAAGGAGCGGGGCAAGGAGAAAGGCACGTTCGTCCGGATCGGCAGCAACTCGCTCCCCGCGAGTCCAGAGAAGGTCGCCGAGCTTGAACGGGCGCGGCGGATGGGTGCATGGGACCAGGAGCCGATGCCGGGGCTGACGCGCGGTGACCTCGACCGACAGGCGATCAAGCGGTGGCTGGACGCGGTGGGAGAGCGTTCGACGGACGCGAAGTTGCGGGGGCTTGGTGTCCTGGCCGAGTACGGCGGGAAGCCGGTTCCCACCCGCGCCGGGATCATCCTGTTCGGGCGAGAGCAGGCCATTCACTTCCCAGACGCACAGATCCGATGCGTTCAGTTCCGTGGGGTCGACAAGAGCGAGCCGGTGGTCAAGAGCGAGGACAGCGAAGAGACTGTGCTCGACGGAATCGAGGCGGCGGTCCGGTTCATCGAGCGCAACACCGACCGGATCGTGCGGATCACCGGGCGCACCCGGCGAGAAGAGCTGGACCCCTATCCGCCTCCTGCCGTCCGCGAGGTTCTCAACAACGCGGTAGCCCATGCGGACTACGCTGTGGAGGGCGCCTCGATCTTCGTCGCTCTGTACTCCGATCGCCTGGAGATATCGAGTCCTGGGACCTGGCCTCCGGGCTTCTCCCGCGAGGACTTCGAATCGGGTGTGAGCCTTCGCCGCAATAAGGCCATCTCGCGTGTACTGATGCGGTTGGGCGTCATCGAGGGCTACGGGAGCGGGTACGACCGCGTCATCGTGGCCTGCCGCGACGGCGGCTACCCCGAGCCAGAGTGGATCGAGAACGGACCCCAGATCAAGGTGATCCTGCGGCCGCATCCGGCCAGCGACATGTCTGCTCAGCCGATGAGTGCTAGTCCCCGTGGAGGGCGGGAGCGGTCACGCCCTCCAGTCACGGTGGAGGAGCGAGACGCTGCCGTTCTGGCCGCAATCGACAATATGGAGCGGCCAAATACAGCCGACATCCAGCGAGAGACCGGTATCTCGACCCGGAGCTTGGGACGCGACCTTCGCCGCCTTCGAGAAGCAGGGCTCGTCGAGTTTGTCGGCTCTCCAAAGATAGGCTTTTATCGCCGCGCGTGAAGTTACTCTGCCGTACTCTGCCGTACTCTGCCAATCACCGCCATACACTGCCACCACTCACGGATTGAGTCAGCAATGGCGATGGGCGTCCTTGCGATCAGCGAACGGCCTCGGTGCTCGCCTGCTTGCTGGACGGTCTGACCGCGAACGCCAGGTTAACCCGTTCGAGGTCCTCGGGCCGTGCCTTGGCATGCATGTAGCGCTCGGTGGTAGTGATGCGCGAGTGCCCGAGGAACTCCTGGACGAAGCGCGCGTCGGCGTGCCGGGCGACGAGGCTCCCGGCGGCGTGACGCAAGGCGTGGAAGCGCAGCGGCCGCAGCCCGGCGGCGTCGCGGGCTGCCTTGAAGCGGCGGCGCACGGCCGAGGGATCGAGGCGCCGGCCGAGGCGCGAGCAGAAGATGTAGTCCTCGCGCGAGGTGTAGTCGCCGCGAGCCCGTAGGCGTTCGAGCGCTTCGGCAGCGGGATCGGCGAGTGGGAGAAAACGCGCCTGCCAACTCTTGGTCGGTCCCTCCACGCCGGCGGACACGGCACGGTGGACGACCATCCGCCGCGTGTCGAAGTCGACGTCCTCCCAGCGCAGCGCGATCAGCTCGCCGAGGCGCAGGCCGGTGTAGGCGGCCAGGCGGAATAGCTCGCCGTCCTGCGCGTCCTCGCGCGCCCGCCAGGCGATCTCCTCGGCGCCCAGGTTGGCCGGCTGCGCTCCACGGTGTGACCCGTTGGCGGCTGCGGAGGCGATCATCTCGACCTCGTCCGGCTCGTAGAAGTCGAGCACCGCTGCCGGCGGTTCGCGGCGCTTGGTTGTGCCGGCCACGGGGTTTGACGGCAGGTTGTGGGTGTCCACGCTGCAGGCGAAGCCAAAGATCGCCGAGAGCACCTGGCGGTTCTTGTTGACCGAACGGGGGGACACGCCCTCGCTGTCCAGCTTGCGCAGGAACGTGGAGATCTCCCGTGTGGTGATCTTCGCTGCGGGCCGGTCGCCGAACGCGGCCATGATCGTGCCGACGCTCTTGCCCTTGCCGCGGCGGTGCGGCGCTCCTGGCTCGGCAAGTAGGTAGCGGTAGTCGCTCAGCGTCGACGGCTTCGCCCCGCGCTCGTGCTGCAGGTGCTCGAGCCACCCTGCCGCTAGCTCGCGGAATGTCACGCCACGCGCGCGGCGCTCCCGCTCGCCGGCTTCGATCGCTCGCTCCTCCCGGTCGTGCTCGGCGATCAGCTCGGCCATGCGCACCGTCGCGCGCTTCTCGTCGAAGTAACCCTCCCGCACTCTCCCGCGCTGCGGAATCCATCCGCTGTCGTCGGCCGCCCGCTGGAGCCACGCAGGCCCGACTCGGCGCTTCACCTGTCGCCCCGCGCGTCGCCACTTGGCCTCATACACCGGTCTGCCCGACCGCCCCGCGACTACGAGCGCGCCGGTCGGTTCACTGCCGCCTTGGCTATCGTCAACTACCATCGATCACGGAGAGTACCACATGAGTACCACTCACCCGTGAGTACCGCTTTGAGTACCGCACTAGCCAGTTTCGCCAGTGATAACGCCACTCTAGCCAACGCCAAGCCCCGTATTTATTGGTTCCAGCACGTGCGCCCCTGCTTTGCAAGCAGGAGGTTACAGGCTCGTGGGAAGGTGCTCGGCGTTGCGTGGCCGCGCGGCGTAATTTCGTAGTACACTATGCGGCGTGGAGATCCACCCGTCGGCTCGCAACCACGGCGTCGCCGACGAAGACATCCGCCACGCCACCGACCATGCGCTCGCCATTGAGGACGCCGGAGAGGACCCAGACCGCTGGTTCGTCATCGGCCCGGACCGTGCTGGGAACGTCCTTGAGGTGGTCATCCTCATCACGACCGAGGGCGCTCAGCTGGCTATCCACGCGATGCGTATGCGCGCCAAGTACAGGAGGCTGATCGAGAGATGAGCAAAGATCGCGTATACGGCCACACTCGGTCGCGCAAGCCGATCACCGACGAGGAGGTCGAGACGCTCGCCGCGGAGGCCGAGGCGGGCTATGACGTGAAGGCGCTCCTTGCCCGCCGGGGCAAGCGCGGACGGCCAGCGCTGGGTTCGGCGCCCGCGAGCGTCGAGTCGGTCAGGTTGGACCCCGAGTTGCGCGACCAGCTCCTCGAGCGGGCCAAGGCCGACGGCACCACGACCTCCGAGCTGATTCGTGAGGCACTGAGGCGCTTTCTCGAGGCGGCCTGACCGCAAGGAGCATCGGTTGCAACCCGGTTGGGGTTTGTGCCCACGAACCCGGCCGTGGGCACAAACCCACCGGTATCCGCGGGTATCTCAGGGGCGAGTGGGCGAACGGCCGCCGCTGCTGATCGCCCCAAAATTCCAGCAAACATGCGGGTTCTCGCTACCGTCCGCGCGGAGACTCGGGTTCGTCGCCCCGCCACTGAAAATCGTGGTGTCCCCAGTTCGAATCTGGGTCTCGCCATCTCTTTTTCTGCCTGCTCAGAGGCGTGTTTTTGATCGTCGGCCGACACGCGATCGGGAGCCGAAATCGGCGATTCTTGGCCTCCCGTCCCAATCGGCCCGTTTGAGGCGGTCTCGGCGGGCGTCCGCGGTTGCACACGCGCGCCGGCTCGTCGAAGCTGTTGGCCAGCAGCGCGATGGAGATGTACGTGCCCGGCCGAGGTTCGGACGGGCACGGTAGTGCCGGGTGGCCTCGACGTGCAGCCTGCGGGCGTGGGCGGAGCCGATCTTGGTGATCGCGCCGAGCCGGCGTTGCTGGCCGGTCGTGTTCTCCGAAGGGACCAGCCCGACGTAGCTCATGAGCTGCTCGGCTCGGCGAAGCGCTCGAAGTCGCCGATCTCGGCGCACAGCCCGACCGCGGTGAGCGTGTCGATGCCGCGCAGGCAGCGCAGCCGGCCGACCTGCATCCTCCACGGTGAGGTAGGGAGCATCCCCAGGATCTCGCGCTCCAGCGCGTCGCGGTGGTGCGACAGCGCGTCGATCGCGCCGCGGCAGTCCAGCAGGGTGGCCTGCGCGGCCGGCCACGGTAGCGTGACCAGCCAGTCGCGGTGACGCTGCGTCCACGCCACACCGTCCTCGAAGCGGATGCCGTGGCGTAGCAGCAGCTTGGAGAGCCGGTGACGAGCACGCATCAGATCCACCCGCACGGCCTCGCGGGCACGGACCAGATCCCTGAGCGCCTCCTCCTCATCACCCGGGACCCTGACCGGATGCAGCTTGCCGGCCATCAGCAGCCGCGCGAGTAGCTCCGCGTCACGCCGGTCGGTCTTCACCCGGTCCCCCGCCGCGCGGGGAATCTTGCTCGGCGCCGCGACCACGCACTCCACGCCGCGCTTGGCCAGCTCGCGCGCCAGGCCGACATGTCGACTGGGACAGGCCTTTGGCCCGCCGTCAACGAGTGGGGCGGCCCCGGCCAGCGCTCCGGGTGAGTCTCGATCGACGCGGGACCAAATCGACAGGGTGGTAGGGCTTGTAAACCGACTTTCGGTCGGGACTCGTCCGCTCCAGAGGGCTCGCGCGGGCTCGTCGAGGTGCTCTGATTAGGCGAATGGTTTTCCAGAGGCGTACGGCAGGCATGGGCTGCTCCTGATAGAACCCCGCGGACTACATCGTTGACGCGGGCTGGGGAGGCGTGGCATGCGCAGTGAGGCTTCGGTGGGGATCTTCGTCAGAGGCCGACTCTCTGGCCGCCAGCGCATCGTCGTCGCGCTCCTGGTGTCGCTGGCGGCGACGTTGGCGCTGGCGCTGGGGCCGGCGCGCGCGTTGGCGGAACCGTTGTGTACGGACACGTGGACCGGTGCCAGCGAAGGTAGCTGGGCGACAGCGGAAGACTGGTCCAGCGGTGTGCCCACGTCTAGCTCGGTCGTGTGCATCGGCTCTGGCAAGACGGTCACGATCAGCGGAGAGGGAGTGTACGCTGGCGTGCTCGAGGACAGCGGTGGGCTCACGGTCGCCTTCGGCTGGATCGACATCACCGATGCGTTGGAACGCTCAAGCGTGGGTGTCCTCACGATGGAGGAGGGCAGTCTCATCGGTCCGGCGTCGCTAGCCGTGACCGCATCCTCGTCCTGGGGGGATAACGGGACAATAAACGCGGGCGGCTCGCTGATCATCGAGCCCGGGGCGTCTGCGACGATTTCCGGCGGCTTGATCGTTTCGGAAGCCGCAAAGCTGATAAACGAAGGGGCTTTTACGCTCTCGTCGGGCACCGTTAGGTTGTCCGAAGGGGCAAAGATCGAAAATGCTGGGACGTTCAACGTCGACACATACGAATCTGGCTACGTGCTCGAGGCATCAGGACCAAACTCGCGTTTTATCAATACGGGGACATTCCAGACGCTCCTTACCGGAAGCGAAAGTATCTCAATCGATATCAAGGGCTTCGAAAACAAAGGCACGGTGAACGCGAAGGCCGGCATCCTCAAGTTCTACGAACAGGTCGAATCCGGAGCAGCCGGCAGGTGGATGGCAGAAAGCGGACACGTGATCTTCACCGAAGGCACATTTCCCTTCGTAGGTGGGGAATGGGCCGGCAGCATCGTCATCGAGGGCGGCGCCGTGAGGGCCGAAGGCGTGACCGGAACCAACGCACAGGTGAGCCTGTTCAGCGGTTCGCTCAGCGTGACCGGCGGATCGATGACCGTCGAAAGCCTGGCTGTCGACAGTTTCTACTCAACGCTCGGTGGAGCTGGCTCGCTTTTCGTTAGCAAAAGCCTCAACCTGGAAAGTTCGCGGCTCACGGGTACGGGTTCGCTGACCCTAGAGTCGGCGGGATCGGGAACGATCACCGGCGGCGTACCGGACGCGCAACGCAGGCTTGTGAACGACGGGAGTATGACGGTCGCTGAAGGCTATTTCGAAGTGCGTGAAGGCGCGACGCTCGATAATGACGGCACGTTTACCGCGAACGATGTGACAAGCTCTGGCGTCGGGGGTGAAACTGGCGCAATTGTCAACAGCGGTACCTTCCAGGTGACCGAAAAAGGCACGGTCAACGTCACCGGCCCGTTCACAAACGGCGGAAGCATCCGCGAAGAAAATGAAGGGCATTTCCACTTCTTCGATCCCGTGCGAGAAGAAGGCTCCAGCCAATATGGAGGACCCGGAAACCCATCCCGGCCCGGTCAACCATGCCCGATTTGTGGCGAGCCGGTCGTCGTCGCGACAGGTGATCTCGTCGAGACTCAGACGGACCTCGCCGTCGGCGGTCGCGGCGTCGGCCTCGATCTAGCCCGAACGTATAACTCCGAAGCGGCCGCGAAAGGAAAGAAAGGCGCCTTCGGCTACGGGTGGTCGAGCTCGTTTAGCGATCATCTCGAAGTTGTGAGCGTTCAGGAAATTGGCTCACCGTCGGAATTCGACGAACTGCGTCTTTACCAAGCCGATGGGGCGACAGTGACATTCCTCTATCACATCAAAACAGGGATCGCCGAAACCATCGACTCTCAGGACAAGTTGCGACACGCCGCAGGCAACTTCATAGTGACCTTCCCGGACCAGGTCGAAGACACGTTCTTTTATGAATCGTCCGACCCTGGCAAGCTCAAGAGCGTAACAGATCGTGACGGTAACACTACGACGCTGTCATACGGCGAAGACGAACGGCTCGAAACGATCACTGACCCGGCTGGGCGAAAAATCAAGCTTATCTATAACTCTGAAGGCTTCGTGGAACGCGCGGAAGACCCGATGGGGCACACCGTGAAATATGCTTACGAAGGAGAAAACCTTGCGAGCGTGACGTTGCCAGGGGAATCGAGCCCGCGCTGGCAGTTCAAGTACAACGGCTCGCGCGAGCTCACGGAAATGATCGACGGCCGGGGCGGCAAGACGATCAACGAATATAGTGGTGGACAGGTCGTCTCGCAGACCGACCCAGCGAAACGCACTCTTCGCTTTGAATACGAACCGTTCCAGACGAAGATCACGAACGAGGCGACGGGGAGCGTCACCGATGAGCGCTTCACGAGCAATGACGAGCCGTCAGCGATCACACGCGGCTACGGCACCGCGATCGCCACCACCCAGTCGTTCACGTACAACGACGACGGCTACGTCATGACCGAAACCAACGGGAACAATCAGACCACGAAATACGGCTATGAAAGTGAAGGCAACCGTACAAGCATGGTCGACCCCGACGGGAATGAAACGAAATGGACGTACGACTCGACCCATGACGTGCTGACCACGACAACCCCGGATGGTGAGACGACCACGATCAAACGCGAAAGCGACGGCAACCCGGAAACGATCTCCCGGCCAAGCCCCGGCGGCACGGAGACAACAAGCTACAAATACGACTCGCACGGTGAGCTGACGAGCGTTGAAAACCCCTTGAAAGAGACCTGGAAATACGAATACGACGCCGCGGGCGACCGCGTCGGCGAAGTCGACCCCGAAACTAACAAGCGCACCTGGAAATACAACGAAAACTCGCAGGAAGAATCCACGGTCAGCCCGCGCGGCCACGCGACGGGAGCGAAAGAAAGCAGCTTCACGACGACGATCGAACGCGACCCCCAGGGCCGGGCGATCAAGATCACAGACCCGCTCGGACACGAAACGAAATATGCCTACGACAGCAACGGGAACCTGGAAGCTGAGACCGACCCCGAAGGCAACAGAACCGCCTACACCTACAACCCTGACAACCAGCCGATCAAGATACAAGAACCAAACGGCACCGTTACCGAAACCGAATACGACGGGGCCGGACAGGTCGTCAGTCAGGCAGACGGGAACAAACACACAACGAAATACGCGCGCAACGTCCTTGAGCAGGTCACGGAAGTCACGGACCCGCTCGGGCGCAAAACGAGCAAGGAATACGACGAGGCAGGAAACCTCACGAGCCTCACCGACGCAGAGAAACGCACGACCATCTACAAATACGACCCAGACAACAGGCTCCTCGAAGTCAGCTACTCCGACGGGAAAACACCGACCGTCAAATACGAATACAACGGCGACGGAGACCGGACAAAGATGCTTGAAGGTACCGGGGAAAGCACTTACACCTACGACAAACTCGACCGCCTGACCGAAACGAAAGACGGCCACGGCGACACGACCGGCTACGAATACAACCTCGGCGACCAGCAGACGAAGATCACCTACCCCAACGGCAAAGCCGTCACGCGCACCTATGACATCGACGGCCGGCTAAAGAGCATCACCGACTGGCTCGAACACACCACCAAATTCGCCTACAACCCAGACTCCGAGCTCGCGACCACGACCTTCCCGTCGGGAACGACCGACGAAGACATCTACGCCTACAACGACTCCGACGCGATGAGCGAAGTCTCGATGAAGAAAGCCACCGAAACGCTCGCGTCGCTCGTCTACGCTCGCGACAAAGACGAACGAATCACAAAAATCACGACGAAAGGCCTCCCCGGCGAAACAAAACCAGCGTTCAGCTACGACGAAAACAGCCGAATGACCAAAGGCACAGGAACAAACTACGGCTACGACCCGACGAACAACGTCACATCCATCGAAAAAAGCAGCTACTCCTACAACGCCGCGGACGAGCTGGAAAAAAATGCGCTCAAAAAAACGACCATCGCGACCTACACGTACAACGAAATGGGCCAGCGCACCAAAACGACCCCCGCGAGCGGCCCCGCCACGACCTACGGATACGACCAAGCCGGCAAACTAACCACCGTCAGCCGCCCCAAAGAAGGCGAAACACCGCAAATCGAAGACAGCTACGCCTACAACGGCGAAGCGCTGCGCACCTCCCAGACGATCTCGGGCACAACGAGCTACCTTGCTTGGGACATCGCCGAAGAACTCCCACTCCTCCTGAACGACGGCAGCAACAGCTACATCTACGGGCCCGCCGGGCTCCCCATCGAGCAAATCAACAACACGACCGGAACAGTGTCCTATCTGCACCACGACCAGCAAGGATCAACACGGCTACTGACCGGATCGACCGGGACCGTCACCGGCAAATGCAGCTACAGCGCGTACGGCACCCCGACCTGCGAAGGCACCACGACCACCCCGCTCGGCTACGACGGGCAATATACCAGCTCGGACACCGGGCTCGTCTACCTCCGCAACCGCGTCTACGACCCCGCGACCGCACAATTCCTCACGGTCGATCCGGCCGTGTCGATCTCGGGCGCGCCCTACAACTATGCGGGCGACAATCCGCTGACCTACGGCGATGCGGTGGGGCTGCTGTGGACGCCACTCGCAGGCGGCGCCGGTGGCGCTGACGCGGCCTGTGGCGCCACGATCGAGATTCCCGGCGTTGACATCGGCACATGCGGAGCCGCAGGGATCAGCACAGGCATCGCAGCCGCCGGCGCTGCGATAGGCGTCTTTACAGCAGTCGCCGGCAACGAAGGCGGCGACGAAGGCGAAGCCGAACTCAAGAAAAAAGAAGCCGAACGCGAGAACTGCGGCAACCCGGCAGAGCCGCCCGGCGAAGGCTGGGAATGGAGGGGCAATGGGCCGGAGGGCAGCGGTGAAGGCTCGTGGGTGAACCCCGAGACGGGAGAAAAACTGTATCCCGACCTTGACCATCCCGAGCCGCAGGGTCCACATTACGACTACACCGACCCGGACGGAGCAAAATATCGCATCTACCCGGACGGCCGGATAGAACCCAAGATGCCATGACCGACTCGGTTATACCCACTGAGATAGATCAGACGGTCGCGCTGGAGTGGCTGCGTCACTCGCTCGGTCAGGGCCAGGTGGAGGTGATTTCACCTACAGCGCTCCAGTTCATCGAGGAGCGCAAGGGGCGCGCCTACACACTGGCGCCAGAGACGGTTGATCCCGCTCGGCTGGTGACTCCTCGATGGGGAGGGGTGGCCGCGACCGGCGGTGCGCAGGCGGCTCTTGCCAAAGTGCTCGAAGGGCTCGCTGAGCGGGGCGCAGCCTGTGTGGTGGTCGAGGACGAGGCGAATTGGAAGCGTTACCCGAAACCCAGCTTGGACGGGCTGCTGCTGACGGGGTTCGTTGGTGAACAGGTCATTCACTGGGCGGGGCTTGAGGGCGGCCCGGAGGATGCGATCGTTGTGGTGCATCGCGGCTCAGGCGACTATCCGACGAACGCTTTTGTCACGTCGGCGTCGGCGCAGGAGCTGGGGCTTGTGGACGGCGCAGACATTAACTCCGATCTCGCGGAGGCCGTTGGGAGGTCGTTGATGGCGGTGATCGTGGCTGCCTACGACGCCGAGACGTACATCATCTGGGAGCTGAGCTAACCCGGCGAGGGCGGGTCGTCCTCTATGCGGCCCAGCGTTTGGCCTCGTGGCTGAGGAGGATGCTCTCGATGACGGCCTTTACGACGTGCTTCTCGTCGTCTGAGAGGCGGGTGGTGGCCTCGAACTGCAACCGCAGGTCCTCGTCGGGGCCTCGCTCGTTCTCATCGAAAACGAGCGTATCCGCGCTGACGGACAGAGCGACTGCGAGCTTGCGCAGCACGTCGAGGGTGGGTGAGGAGTCGCCGGCCTCATAGCGGCGGATTTGCGAGACGTGGATGCCGACGTGCTCGGCGAGCGAGCGTTGGGTCATTTTGCGCTCGTTGCGCAGGGCGGCTAGGCGTTTGGGGAAGTCCATCGCGAGCAGGTCGAGTCCTGGTCGCGTGAGGCTATGGCCGCCTTCTGGGAGCATTCGTCGGGACACGCGGATATGCTATCTCAAAAGACGCGACATTTCGACTTGACAGGGTGCGGCTGAGGAAGGCATGGCGAGGATTCCAGAGGAGGTCATCGAGCGGCTGAAGGAGGAGGTGTCCTTGCAGCGGCTGGTCGAGCTGGCGGGCGTGGAGCTGCGCCAGCAGGGCAAAGACCTTGTTGGGCTGTGTCCGTTTCACGAGGAGCGCACGGCCTCGCTGGTGATCTCGCCGGAGAAGAACCTGTGGCATTGCATGGGCGCGTGTCAGGCGGGCGGGTCGGTGATCGACTGGGTGATGCGCGCGGAGGGCGTCTCGTTTCGTCACGCGGTCGAGCTGCTGCGCGACGGTGTTGCCCCGTCGGCGCTGAGCGGGGGGCGGGTGACGCGCTCGACGGTGGCGAAGCTGCCTTCGCCGTTGCCGATCGGCGCCGGGGAGCGCGAGCTGTTGGAGCGGGTCGTCGGCTTCTACGCGCAGACGCTCAGGGAGTGCCCGGAGGCGCTGGCGGTGCTTGAGCGCCGCGGCCTTGCTGGGCAGGAGCTGATCGAGGAGTTCCGCCTGGGTTATGCGAATCGCACGCTCGGCTACCGGCTGCCGGCGAAGAATCGCAAGCCGGGTGCGGAGCTGCGGGGCAAGCTGCAAGCGCTCGGCGTGTTCCGTGCGTCGGGGCACGAGCACTTGTCGGGGTCGCTGGTGATCCCGGTGTGCGATGTGAACGGCGAGGTCGTGCAGCTCTACGGACGCAAGCTGCGCGATGACCTGAACCACCGGGGCTCCTCGCGCCATCTCTACCTGCCGGGGCCGCGGCGGGGCGTGTTCAACGCGAAGGCGCTCGGCGCGTGTGGCGGGGAGCTGGTGGTGTGTGAGTCGCTGATCGACGCGCTGACGTTCTGGCGGTATGGGCTACGGCACGTCACGGCGGCGTTCGGCGCGGACGGTTTCACCGACGAGCTGCACACGGCGCTCACGCAGGCGGGCGTGCAGCGTGTGTTGATCGCGTTTGATCGTGACGAGGCGGGCGACCGCGGCGCCCTCGAAGCGGCTTGGTGGGGATGGGGTCGAGTGCTTCCGGGTGCTGTTCCCTGCCGGCCAGGACGCCAACAGCTTCGCAACGAGCGTCGAGGAGCCGGCGGGCGCGCTCGCGCAGCTCTTGCGCGAGGCGGTGTGGATCGGCGCGGGCGAGCCGGCCGCGCGGCCGGCGCCGGCACCTGTCGAGCCCGAGCACGGCGGCGCTCGAGCGCAGCTCGAGCAGGGCGACACCGAGGGCGAGCGCGAGCAGGGTGATCCTCCCTCAGCCGTCAAAGCCGCCGCGCCCTCACCGCCGCCGTCCTCGCCGGTGCCGCGCCCGCCGGGCGCTCAGCCGGTGGTGAAGCTGGACGGCGAGGGGGAGCTGCGCGTTGAGATCGAGGATCGCCGCTGGCGCATCCGCGGCTTGGGCAAGGCGTCGAGTTACGAGCTGCTGAGGGTGAACGTGCTCGTCGCCAGGAGTCATCCGCGGCGTGGCGAGGTCTTTCACGTCGATTCGCTCGATCTGTATTCGGCGCGGGCGCGCGGCGTGTTCGCGCGCCAGGCCGGCGAGGAGCTGGACTTGGCTGAGGAGCTGGTCGCGCGTGACCTGGGCCGTGTGCTTTTGACGTGTGAGGAGCACGCGGAGCGGGCGGTGCGCGAGGCGCAGGCGCCCCGTGAGCCCGAGGTCCAGCTTTCAGAGCCCGAGCGCGAGCGGGCGCTGGGCCTGCTGAATGACCCCGGCCTGGTGGAGCGGATCGTCGCTGACTTCGAGCGTGTCGGGATGGTCGGCGAGAAGGACAACTGCTTGATCGGCTATCTGGCGGCGGTGTCGCGGAAGTTGGATCGGCCGTTGGCGGTGATCGTGCAGTCAACGTCGGCGGCGGGGAAGTCGGCGCTACAGGAGGCGGTGCTGTCGATGGTGCCCGAGGAGGAGCGGGTGTCGTTCTCGGCGATGACCGGCCAGAGCTTGTTCTACATGGGCGAGTCAGACCTGCAACACAAGGTTCTTGCGGTGGCTGAGGAGGAGGGCGCCGAGCGCGCCGCCTACGCGCTCAAGCTCCTGCGATCGGAGGGTGAGCTGCGGATCGCCTCGACCGGCAAGGACGGGCAGACCGGGCGCTTGGTGACTCACACCTACACGGTGCGCGGCCCGGTCGCGATCTTCCTGACAACGACGACGATCGACGTGGACGAGGAGCTGCTGAACCGCTGCGTCGTGCTCTCGGTGGACGAGGAGCGCGAGCAGACCCGCGCGATCCACGAGCGCCAGCGCGAGCGCGAGACACTGGACGGCCTGCTCGCCGGGCACGATCGCCAGAGTGTGGTGAAGCTCCACCAGGACGCACAGCGTCTCCTTGAACCGCTGGCGGTCGTCAACCCCTACGCCAAGGGCCTGACGTTCTCTGATGCGCGCACACGCACCCGCCGCGATCACATGAAGTATCTGACGCTGATCCGCGCGGTCGCGCTGCTTCACCAGCACCAGCGGCCACGCCGCACGGCGAGCACGGCGGACGGCGGTGTGCTGACCTACATCGAGGCCACGCGCGAGGACATTCTGCTGGCGAACCAGCTCGCGCACGCGGTCCTCGGCCGCTCGCTGGACGAGCTGCCGCCCGGCACGCGGCGGCTGCTGTCGCTGATCGAGGCGCATGTCGAGCGCGTGGCCGTCGAGCAGGGCACGACACGCGAGCGTGTCCGCTTCACCCGCCGCGAGCTGCGTCAAGCGCTCGGCTGGGGCGATACCCAGCTCAAGGTCCACCTGGGGCGCCTCGCCTCGCTTGAGCTTCTGTGGTGCCAGCCCGGCCAGCACGGCGCGCACGTCTATGAGCTGGCCTGGGACGGCCAGCAGGAGAGCGAGGCGCGACTCCCCGGCCTGATCGACCCCGACCAGCTCGACGCGCACGCGCAGGCTGGCGCCGGCCAGGGGCATGACTACGACCCGGATCGGTCGGGGTCCGGGGAGAATCGGTCGGGGCCGGGAACGGATCGGTCGGGGGGTGGTCGCCCCCCGGTCGGGGGCCGGTCGGGCCGCGGTCGGGCCGCGCTCAAGGCAGTCGCTACGGGCTGAGATGGGGCGCCGTGGCGAGCACACGCCGAGGGTGATCCCCGGCGACCCGCAGGACGGCCAGGGCTTCCCGGTGATGATCGTGGAGTTCTGCGAGCACCTGGCGATCCGCGGCTACGCGCCCACGTCGCTGAAAAACCAGCGCACCGCGCTCGCGCTGCTCGCCGACTGGCTGATCGAGCGTGGCGTCACGCGACCGAGCGAAGTGACCAAGCCGATGCTCGATGCCTACCAGCGCGCGGTGTTCTACATGCGCAAGGCGAACGGGCAGCCGTTGTCGTTTCGCACCCAGGAGCAGCGGCTGATCCCGGTTCGGGGGTTCTTTCGCTGGCTCGTGCGGACGAACCGCATCCTTTATAACCCGGCGTCTGAGATCGAGCTGCCGCGCACCGAGCAGCGCCTACCCCGCGGCGTGCTGAGCGCCGAGGAGGCCGAGCGGGTGCTGGCGCTCCCGGACCTGTCCGACCCGCTCGGGCTCCGCGACCGGGCGATGATGGAGCTGCTTTACGCGACCGGCCGGCATCCGCCGCGCCGAGCTGGGGAACCTGTCGATCTTTGAGCTTGACGTGGAGCGCCAAACGCTGACGGTGCGCCAGGGCAAGGGCCGCAAGGACCGCATGATCCCCACGGGCGCCAGGGCGGCGGCGTGGTGCGCGCGCTATCTGCAAGACGCGCGGCCGAAGCTCGCGATCGAGCCCGACGACGGGACGCTGTTCCTGACCGTTGACGGCGTGGCGTTCAGCCTGGGGACGCTGACCTATCTGATGCGCGACTACGTGCGCCGCTCGGGGGTCGGCAAGCCCGGAGCGTGTCACATCTTCCGGCACACGATGGCGACCGTGATGCTCGAAGGCGGCGCGGACATTCGCTACATCCAGCAGATGCTCGGCCACGCGAACATCACCAGCACCCAGGTCTACACCCAAGTCTCGCTGCGCACCCTCGCGGCCGTGCACGCCGCGACGCACCCCGGCGCCTCAAACCAACCTCGCCGCCAACGCGGCCCCGGCCAGGACACCGCGGTCCTGCGCCGCGCCAGCAGTCCCACGCCGGGTGCGGCGAACGGCGGCGCTGAGGAGCTGCGCAAGGCCCTCGACGCGGAAGCCCGAGACGAGCAGCAAGACCTCCACCGCCACGACGGCCAGAGCGCCGCCTGAGCCGCCTCAGAAGCCCTCACACCCCCTCGCCGCTGCTGTTCAAGGCGTCCGCGGCACCCAGGCGCGACAGGTGCCGCAGACGCCCACAGCAAGCACGCACACACTTGCACCAAACGGTGCGGGCGCTTCTCAGACCCACTCGTTCGGAGGCGCTCCTGGTGTCCATGCCTTCGTGACGCCGCCGCCCTGCTGGGCCAAGCGCCGGCCGAACTCGGCGACGTTGAGCTGATAGTCAAGCTCCTCGCGCGGGTCAGAGCCCGTGTCGTCGAGGGAGTCGCGCCACACGACCAGCGCGCACAGCGTCTCGACCTGCGCCGTGTCGTTCCACCAGCCCTGCTGGAGTCCGCGCAGCTCGTCGGGATAGCGGCCATACAGCGCGACGATCGCGCCCCACATCCGCTGGCGCCACTCGCGGTCCCCGCCATATGGCTCAAGCCACGGCGGCCGCGCCGGGCTCTCGATCGACAGCACACGCGGGTCGCCGCTGGCGGGCCGGGACAAGCGCTCGCGGACCAGCCGCGCGGTGACACGCGCGACGGGCTCGCCCTCTGCGGCGGCCAGCTCGTCCAGTGCCTCGGCGACCTGCTCGGGGAGCGTGATCTTGATTCGACTACTCATTGCGAAACCTCCGATCGTTGACCTGGGGGCCTGGAGCGACCCTCTATGGGTACTGACCGTGAGCACGGCAAACCGGCCAACGAGTTGGCCCGGTCGAGGGTCCGCACGGTCCCGTGCATCTAGTCTGTGCAGACTCTTCGAGGGCCAGCAGGCGTCAACGGAGAAAGCCAGCGGCGGCGCTGAGGATGGGCAGCGCACCGCTGGGTGCAACTGTGTGCGGCGACGCGCAGCGCAGCGAAAGCGGCGCCGCGGGGCAGCCTTGACGGCGGTTGCTGGCGACTCGATCGAGCAGGCGGCGGGGCCGGGGCCGGGGCGGCGCCGTGCGGGCCGTCAGGGGCGCGCTGACGGTGCGCTGAGGGTCGTGGCTGCGCAGGACCAGGACGACGGGCACAGGGGTGCTCTGGTGGCGCCGTGCACGGCCGCGCTCAACCCATGCTGGGCGGCGCGGCCGTGGCCGGGCGTCTCACCCTTCCCTACAAGTCGCGCACCAGCTCGGCCGGCGTGAGGTCGAGTGAGCGCGCGAGGTCGAGCAACTGCTCATAGCGCACGTCGCAGCGGCCGGCTTCGATCCGTGCGAGACGCTGCTCGGTGATGCCGGCAGCACGCGCCAGCTCGCGCACGCTGCGTTGCTGGCGCACGCGCTGGCGACGCACGGCTCGCCCGAACGCGACGAGCTGCGGGTCTTGATCGGCGGCAGGCATCCTCACGCCTCCGTCTCGCCGTCGTCGTCCTCGTCGGGTGTGTGCTCGCCGCCCAGCTCTCCCAGCAGCGACCACATGGCCTGCACGCTGTCGCGGTGCTCTTGGCGGATGCGCAGCGTGTCGGCTTCGGCGAGCCATTGCTCGACCATCGGCAGATAGTCCTCGACCGCTCTGCGCACCATGCCGGCGTGCTCGCCCGCGAGCGTGATCGCCCTCGCGGGCGCGGCGGCGTCCCAGCCGACCGCATCGAGCAGCCCGCACACCCGCTCGAACTCGCGGCGCTCGTCGTGGAACCACTCGGGGTGCAGCTCGCGCTCGGGGACCGTCAGCGCGTGCGAGAGCGCTTCCAACGGATCGCCGGGCAGACACAACAACGCTTCACGCACATCACCAACACCAGCAGCCGGGATCAACACAGTGCCCGTCATCTTCTGTTCCTCCTTGGTCGGAGGCACCACGACCGCAACCCGGCGAGAAAGCCGCGATCCCTGAGCCGGGTATCGTGGCCAGCGTGCCGAAGCCTTGGTTTTCGGTGCCACGCCCCCGGCTGGTCACACAGCGCGGGGGCACTCTTATTTGGTTGCGCCAGCCGGCTGATCGCCGGCTGACCCGACAAGCCTACTATATGATCGGCGCGAAGTTTAGGGGGCTTGCTCTTCGGCTCGCGCGGCAACCTCAGCGACCGTGACGCCGAGGCCACGGGCCAGGCGAACGACGTTGCTCCAGCTCGGGTTACGCCGGCCATGCTCGACCTCGCTGAGCCAACTCTGCGTGAACCCGGTCGCCTTGCAGACCGCGACCTGGCTGATCTTCCTCTCCTTACGGATCGCCTTGACGGCGACACCGAGCGCTGGCTGGTCAGGGGCAGTCATGGCTCACATGATCTTCGACGCGGCGGCGGGCTCGCCCGTTAGTCCAGCGCTCGCCCTGCTCGCCGCCGCGGGGTCTATCGTCCCCCCTGATGGTCGCCGATCTGGAACGTGCCCGCCATCCGGCATCTTCTCTCAGCCGCCCAAACCGCCGCGGCCGGGATCGCTGCGAGCGCTCAGAATCGCGCCGGGGCCTTCACGCTCGCCGCCAGGCGTTGCGTCGGGGGTCGGAGTGTCGGAAGTCCCTGCAAGCGCCGGGGTCGAGTTGCGTTCGGGCGCGGGGTCGTGGCAGGCAAAACATTTTCGAGCAAATCAACGGCGAAGGCACGACCACCTACCTCCACCACGACCAGCAGGGCTCAACCCGCTTGCTGACCGGCTCTGCCGGGACCGTCACCGGCAAATGCACCTACGGCGCCTACGGAACCCCGACTTGCGAAGGGATCAGCACAACACCACTCGGCTACGACGGCCAATACACAAGCACAGACACAGGGCTCATCTACATGCAGGCACGGGTCTACGACCCGGCCACGGCGCAGTTCCTGTCCGTTGACCCGCTTGTAGGGCAGACGCATGCTCCCTACTACTACGCGGGCGACAACCCAATAAACGAGGCTGACCCTACGGGGCTCGGGAACTGGCTCAACCTCGGCCTCCCGTCCCCCGGGGAAGGCGCCGAATCGCTTAACCCAATCAAATATTACGAAGAAGAGATCGAATCCTATGAAAATGGGTGCGGGTACTTCGCATCCGTCGCGCATGGTCTAGAGGGCGCCGTCGTCGGCGCTCTGGACGCCAGCGGCGCCGGCGAGGAGGGCGCAGCCGCAGAGGGCGCCGAGGAGGGCCTGGCAGCCACGGCTCACGGCGCTGAACAGCTAGCCGAGAGAGGTTTTTCCGGCTCAGACATTGCGCTGACCAAGAGCGGAGAGGTATTGACTCAGTCAGATGGCGCAACCGTTTATCTTAAGGAAGTCTCATCCGGACGGTTCAACGTCATCGTCGAAGGACAGCGCGGCGTAGTCACTGCGCTCAAAAATATCCCACAGGGTGCAGTCAATCGACTAACCCAGAACTACGGATGGCATTAATGAGAACGACGACCTCGATAGAGCTTATACATGATTCAGATGCCGACGCCGCCAAGATTAACCTCGGTGACGCAACACGAATAGGACGTGTCGAGAAGTCGCATGTCTGCGACATCGACCTGGCCAACTGCTCGGTAGTGCTTGACTTCGATGCTGCGGACCATCTCGTTGGGATCGAGATCCTCGGAGCTTCTCGACTTCTTCCTGAGCAAATGCGAAAGGGGGCGGACCAGCAGTCCTGACGCCGTCGATGGCTAGCGACTCCCTCCCAGGTCTTTATGCTTATGGTCCATCCCAAACTGCTATCGAGCAAATCAACAACACCACCGGAACCCGTGGAGTATCTACACCACGACCAGCAAGGCTCAACAAGGCTCATCACCGGGTCCACCGGCGCGGTCGAAGGGAAATGCAGCTACGGCGCGTATGGCAACCCGAGTTGCGAAGGAACCGCGACCATCCCGCTCGACTACGACGCTCAATACACCAGCAAAGACACCGGCCTGATCTACGTGCGCGCGCGCACATACGATCCGGCAACCGCACTGTTCCTGACGCGCGACCCGTGGGTCGCGCTCACTGGTGAACCCTACAGCTATGTTGCAGACAATCCTCTCTACTGGGCCGACCCAACCGGCCGCTGCGGAGTTCTCTGCGTAGGTGGCATCCTCCTTGGAGGCAAAGATCGTCATTGAGCCGATCTTCGAGGCCGACATGCTCGGGTGCTCGTATGGGTTCCGACCCAAGCGCTCGACGTTCGACGCGCTCCAGGTGCTGATTGATGAGTCCTGGAGAGGCAGGCGATGGGTTGCCGAGTCCGACATCGCCAACTGTTTGAGGCGATCCCGCACTCGGGGTTGATGTCTGCGATCGAGGAGCGGATCTGCGACCGCCACGTATTGAAGCTCTTGCGCGCGATGTTGCGCGCTGGGGTGATGCACGACGGGGCGATCGCGCATAGTGATACCGGGACTCCACAGGGCGGGGTGATCTCGCCCTGCCTGTGCAACGTCTATCTGACCCGGCTTGACCGACAGTGGACGACGCGTGGGCAGGGAAAACTGGTTCGGTATGCAGACGATCTGTTGGCGGTATGTCGCAGCGAACAGGAGGCCGAGCGCGCTCTTGAGGCGCTCGCGGTGATCCTGGCGGAGCTTGGTCTTGAACTCAAGCAGTCCAAGACCAGGGTCGTGCATCTGACTGATGATGGTGAGAGGCTGGATTTCCTCGGTTTTCATCACCGTCGGGTTCGCGTCCTGAATCCGCGCTACCGGCATGTCACTTTCCTCGCCCGCTGGCCCACACGCCAGAAGATGCAGCACGCTCGCGACCAGATCCGGGAATTGACGGACCGGCGTCGGCTGCTGCTCACAGACGAGCAAGTCGTGCACGAAGTCAACCTCTTCCTGCGCGGCTTCGCCGGGTATTTCCGTTACGGAAACTCGGCGGTCCAGCTCGCCCAGATCAACCGCTACGCGGCCGAACGCGTCGCCCTGTTTGTCGGCAAGCGCCACAAGCGCGGCAGACGCAAAGGTTGGGCGACGCTTGTCGCCTCCCCGGATCGGCTCGGGTTGGTCAACGTCACTGGAACCACGATCGCACCACGGCCGAACAAGCCGTGGCGGGAGAAACCGAATGCCCGACGGTGAAGAACGTCGGAGAGCCGTGTGCGGGAAAACCGCATGCACGGATCGAGGTGGCGGCGGGAGGAAACCAGCACCAGTCGGGCCAGCACGGCCGCGCGGTGTGGGCGCCTCTCGCCGACCCTACCAACCGTAAGCGGTGTTAGCACCATAGGTGCTTTCGGCGTTGCTGTTGGGGTCCTGGCGGGCACCTCCGCGAGCGGGGCAGCGGCGATTGGGATTACCACGGGCGGCATTAGCTTCCTTGGCGATGTGGTCGGCGCGTTGGCTTCGCCCAACTCTGAAGGCACCTCGACGGCAACCGGTTGTGGGTGATGACGAAGCCCGAGCTGGAAGCGATATGGGTGCCGCGGATAGGCTCGACAGCGACAGAGGAGCTTCGTCGCTATCGGCGGACTGGCGTCATTGGGATGGCCCTGCCCTTGGTTGCAGGTGCTGCTGGCGTGCTCATTGGGACGAGCACGCTGGGTGACATACTTGGAGTAGCGCTCGCGGTCGTGGTAGCTTGGCGTCTCGCGGAGTTCATACGTGCCCAGAGACGGCTGGCGGCAGCGATGTCTGAGTGGTTCGGGATGAAGATCAGCGCGGCGCAGCTCCCGCTCATGAACCCAAACCGTTTTGATGCCTGGCGCAAACGTAATGACCTCCGTCATGGTCAAGCTGAGCAGCCAGACGGCACACCGCGGCAGTCACTAATACCGAGGTATGATCGCAGGTGGGGTCCGATTCGTTGGCCAAGACGAGGGCGGCGTGATCCGGGTCAATAATCTGCTCGGCCGCGATGTCGCAACTCGGGTGGCTACAGCTACGGGCCGGGCGGTCTCCCTCGAGCAAATCAACAGCACTGGAACGACCACCTACCCGCACCACGATCACGCCGGCTTCACGCGCCTCCTCACCGGCTCAACCGGGACCGTGACCGGCAAATGCACCTACGGCCCCTATGGAGCCCCGACGTGCGAAGGGACCGCTACGACGCCGCTCGGCTACGACGCCCAATACACGAACAGCGACACCGGCCTGGTCTACCTCCGGGCACGGACATACGATCCCGCCACGGCCCAGTTCCTCACCCGTGACCCGTGGGTAGGGCTCACCGGTGAACCCCACAGCTACGTCGGCGACAACCCACTAACCTTTACCGACCCTACAGGCCGCTGCAGTATCTGGTGCGGCGGCGGCATCGTACTCGGCGGCGTCGCGGTGGTGACTGGGGTTGGAGAGGTCGTCGGCGCAGGCGCCCTAGTCGGCGAGGGAACCCTGGGCCTCGTTTCGGCGGTTTCGGGTGGAGCCGGCGCTATAGCTGACGGAAAGGAATGCCTCGCGGGAAGGTTTGTGCGCTGACGGAGGTTCTCGGCCGCCCGAAGCTCGCGGACGAGCCGGACTTCGCGACCAACTCCGACAGGGTCGCCAATCGCGATCGCCTCGGAGACCAGCTCGAGACGCGCCTGCGCGAGAAGCCGGCCGCGAGTTGGGTTGCTGAGCTCTCGCGGGCGCGCGCGAGGTTCCGCGGCCCGACGACGGCGTCGCTCGCCTGACGCGCAACCCCATCCGCCTGTCGGCCACTCCGGCGAGCTACCGCACCGCACCTCCCGTGCTGCCGGAGAAGGCGGCAGATTAGGCGGCTGCGGCGTCGCAGCCGTAGAGGTGTTCGCGCAGCTGGTCGCAGCGCTCGGCAGACCAGCGCTCGCTGGCCTCGAGCGACTCGATCAGGTCCTCGGCCGCGCGCAGCAGGCGCCGGCTTTCGGGCTCGGCGAACAGCAGCGCATCGGCGGCCTCGAGCAGCTGCTCACGCTCTTTCGCGTGGAGCTTCGTAGCGCCCTGGCGGTCGATCGTCTCGAGCAGCGCCGTGTAGTGGGCGCCGCGCGCGGTCATCTCATCGATCGTCGTCATCGCTCCCAGCTTAGCTACCCCTCGGCGAGCGCTTCGAGCGCCGGCTGTGCAGCGCCGAGCTCGGCTGTCTCGTCGCCTGTGCCGTTCAGCGTCTTGGCGGGCTCGACAGCCTGAATGGCCGTGCCGTTCTTGCGTGCGTCCTTCCGAGCCTGCTTGTCGATGCGACGCTCGCGCAGCCTGCTTTCGCGCGTGAGCTTTGCCATCGTCGTCTTCTTCTTGCCGCTTGAGGCCATGTCTGTCCGATCGCTGGGCGTGGAGAGCCGAGTGGAGTCGTCCGGCGCTGCTCGAGGGGGACTCGAAGGCCCTGAATCTGGGCGAGCAAAGGCTCGACCACTGAGAGAACTCTAGCGTCTCCTTCGGTGGCGCTACCACGGGTCTTGACGATCAGCTCGCGCCGTAGTGCCCGGGCCACTCGTGGTAGCCGATGCGGGTGATCTCGGTGAGCGGACCCACGTCCGCCCATTGGTTGCCGCCGAGCCGCGAGGTCGGACGCAGCTCCTCGACGGCGGGACGGCCGTCGCGCATCACCCCCTCGCTGACGGCCGCGAGCACGACGCGCCCCATCACGACGGTGCTCGCGCCGAACGAGATCGTCTCGTGCAGCACGCACTCGAGCGCGACCGGTGAGGCGGCCACGCGCGGTGGCGCGACACGGAGGCTCGGTTCGCGCTCCAGGCCGACGGCGTCGAACTCGCTGATCTCCGGCGGGAAGTCGGTGGCGGTGGCGTTCACCTGCTCGAGCAGGCCGGCGGGGGCGAGACAGACGACGAACTCGTGGGTGTGTTCGACGTTCTCCTGCGAGTCCTTGCGCCCGACGGAGGTGAACTGCACGATCGGCGGGTCGACCGAGGAGACCGTGAAGAACGAATGCGGAGCGAGATTGTCCACTCCGCTGGCGGAGCGCGTGGAGACCCAGGCGATCGGACGTGGAATCACCACCGAGTTGAGGAAGAAGTAGAACGCGCCTGCATCCGTCTCGGCTGGGTCGATGTCGATGCGGCTCACGCGCGCTACAGGGTAGTGCGCGTCGCGCGCGCGAACACGACCGGCGTATCGTTCGCTCCAGCAGACGATCGGAAAGACCCGGACACAGAGCCCGATGCCCGCAGTGACCTTCTACTTCGACCTCGGTTCGCCCTACGCATACCTCGCGGCGGAGCGGCTGGACACGTTGCTGCCAGAGCCGGTCGAGTGGCAGCCGGTGCTGCTCGGGGGCCTGTTCAAGGCGAATGGACGCAGCTCGTGGGCGCTGGGCGACCACCGGCGCCGGCAGGCGGGCATGGCGGAGGTCGAGCGTCGCGCCCGCGACTACGGCCTGCCCGCGATCCGCTGGCCGCAGGAGTGGCCGACGAACTACCTCGTCGCGATGCTCGCGACCTCGTTCGCGTTCACCGTCGGGCGTGGTCGCGAGCTCACGCGCGCGGCGTTTCGCAACGCGTTCCAGGAGGGATGGGATCTCAGCGTCCCCGAGCGCGTGTTCGCGAGCGCGACCGAGGCCGGGCTCGACCGCGACGAGCTCGAGGCGGCGACACGTGATCCGCAGATCAAACAGGCGCTTCGACGCGCCACCGACACGGCGGCCGAGCTGGGTGTCATCGGCGTTCCGACGCTCGCGGTCGGCGGCCAGCTCTTCTGGGGCGATGATCGCCTCGAGGACGCCGCGGCTCAGCTCGCGAACGTGACGTCCTAGACTCCCGAGCTGTGGACTTCGGAGTCGGCTACTTCGCCACGCACGACGGCGTCAGCCCGGGGGCGTTCGCGCGCCTGGTCGAGGAGCGCGGGCAGGAGTCGCTGTTCTTCCCAGAGCACACGCACATCCCTGCGAGCCGCGAGACGGCGTATCCGGCGGGCGGCGAGCTGCCGCGCAAATACAGCCACACGTATGACCTGTTCGTCGCGCTGACGGCGGCGGCTGCAGCGACGAGCAAGCTGCGCGTGGCCAGCGGCATCTGCCTGGTCACCGAGCGCGATCCGATCGTCACCGCCAAGGAGGTGGCGAGCGTCGACGACCTCTCCGGCGGGCGCATGGAGCTCGGCGTGGGAGCCGGCTGGAACCGCGAGGAGATGCTCAACCACGGCACCGACCCCCGTACACGAATGGCGCTGATGGCCGAGCGCGTCGAGGCGATGAAGGCGATCTGGACGCAGGATGAGGCGAGCTATCACGGCTCCTACGTCGACTTCGAGCGCATCTGGTCGTGGCCGAAGCCGGCGCAGCGGCCGCACCCGCCGGTGCTGGTCGGTGGCAACGGCCCGACGGTGCTCGATCGCGTTCTGCGCTTCGGCGACGCGTGGCTGCCGAACAACACAGGTGAAGACCTGCTTGCACGAGCACGCGAGCTGTGGGCCCGGGCCGAGCGCCCGATCGAGGTGATGGTGATGGGCGCGCCCGCGAAGCCGAAGGTGCTGGATGAGTTCGAGAAGGCCGGCGTGCGCCGCGTCGTGCGCTGGATCCCCTCGGTGGGGCTTGCGCCGGTCGAGCGTGCGCTCGAGCGCTGGGAGGACGCGATCGCCGAGCTGCACGGCGAGTGAGCACTCAGGCCGCTCGCCGCTGCTTTGCGGCAGCGAGGGTCGCGCGCCTGGCCACCGTCGATGCGCGCACGCAGCCGCACCTCGTGCCGATCGTGTTCGCGCTCGCCGGCGAGACGATCTACAGCGTCGTCGACGCCAAGCCGAAGCGCACCGCCGAGCTGCGCCGTCTGCGGAACGTCAGCGCCAACCCGCGCGTGTCGGTGCTCGTCGATCACTACGACGACGTGGATTGGGGGGCGCTGTGGTGGGTTCGCGCGGACGGGGTCGCTCGCGTGCTCGAGGTTGACGAGCCCGAGGCCGATCGCGCGCTCGAGCTGCTCGCGCGGCGCTATCCACAGCAACGCCCTGTCGGCCCTGTGCTGGCGGTCGATGTCGAGCGCTGGACGGGATGGTCGGCGCGAGGCTCCTGCCTCTGAGGTTCCACGATGAGCGACGGCTTCACGCCCGAGGTCTCGATCCGTACGATCCCATACGTATCCGTACGGTTTTGATTAATGTTGTGACCATGGCGACGATCAAAGCCGAGGATGTCCGGATTCCCCGCAGCGCTCGAGAGGCGGTGGCTCACCACGAGGAGGTCGTAGTGCTCAACCGCGAACGGCCCGCGTACGTGATCGTCCACCCTGACGACCACGGTCAGACCGCGAGCTCGCCGCGCCGCGGACGCTCCCTGCGGGCGGCGCTGTCAATACTCGCGCAGGCCGCCCCGCCCGACCCGGCCTTTGCCGAGGACATGGAGGCGGTCCTCAAAACCGTCGGGCCGATGCCGGGCGATCCGTGGGCACCGTCCTAGACACAAGGTCGTCGAACTGGCGTGAGCCTACGTCGCCCGCCCAGGCGTCAGCTCGGCGCGGCCGCTCGCGCCGCCCTATGCCGCTCGTGCGGTCGCGGCGCCGACGCGCGCGAGGTGTTCGCGGATCCTCGCGTTGACGAGGTCGGGAGCGACCGCGAGGTGGTCACGGGAGAACTCCGCGAGCTGGTGTCGGAACTGATACCAGCTCTGCGGGAACCCGTGCAGGAACACGATCAGCGGTCCCGCGCCCGCGTGCGCGTAATGCAGCTCGACGCCGTTTACATGTGCGGATGCATGCGCCGGATGATCAGATGCAGGCGGCTGCTGCGAGTGGCCCATTGCGGATCTCCTCGAAGTATTAACCTTTAATATTTATTGGGACGGGTAGCGCGGTGAAGATCGCACAGCGCGGGCCTGGAATCTCGCGGATTTCGGCCTTCTGCAGGCGCGCGCCATACGAGTCCGATTTCCGCTAGGCATGTGCTTGCAGATGTGTCACGGTGTGTCCGTGGACTTCAACTCCGATTGCGTCTGGCAGGCGATCGAGGCGTGCGATCCGCGGTTCGACGGCTGGGTCTTCTGCGGCGTCAAGACCACCGGCATCTACTGTCGCCCGAGCTGTCCCGCGCGCACGCCCAAACGTGAGAACGTACGCCTGTTCGCGTCGGCCGCGGCGGCGCAGGCTGCCGGCTTCCGCGCCTGCAAGCGCTGCCGTCCGGACGCCACGCCGGGCTCGCCCGAGTGGGATCTGCGGGCCGATCTGGTCGGGCGCGCGATGCGTCTGATCGCCGACGGCGTGGTCGATCGCGAGGGGGTCGGCGGCCTCGCTCGCAGGCTTGGCTACACCGAGCGCCACGTGCACCGCCAGCTCGTCGCAGTCGCGGGCGCCGGTCCGCTCGCGCTCGCCCGCGCGCAGCGCGCGCAGACTGCTCGGATCCTGCTGGAGACCACCGCGCTGCCGCTCACCGACGTGACGTTCGCCGCCGGCTTCCAGAGCGTGCGCCAGTTCAACGCGACGATCCGCGAGGTGTTCGCGCTGACCCCCAGCGAGCTGCGCACGCGAGCGCGCTCCTACGGACGTCACGAGGACAGCGGCGCGCTCTCGCTGCGCCTGCCTTACCGCGCGCCGCTCGACGGCGAGGGTCTCGTCGCGTTCCTTGGGCTGCGTGCCGTCGCGGGTGTCGAGGAGGTTCACGACGGCGCCTACCGCCGCAGCCTGCGCCTGCCGCACGGCGCCGGCGTGGCGGAGCTGCGGCCCGCCGACGGGCACGTGCACGCTCGCTACTGGCTCGCCGACCTGCGTGACCTCGGCGCCGCCATGCAGCGCTCGCGCGCACTGCTCGACCTCGACTCCGACCCGCTCAGCGTCGCCGAGGTCCTCGGCGCCGAGCCGCTGCTCGGAGCACTGGTGCGCGCGGCTCCGGGGCGGCGGGTGCCGGGCGCGGTGGACGGTCAGGAGCTGGCGCTCCGGGCGGTGTTGGGTCAGCAGGTCTCGCTGCGGGGCGCCGCGACGCTGGCGGGCCGTCTGACGGCCGCGCACGGCGAGCAGCTCGCGCGCCCGCTCGGCGGCGTCACGCATGTCTTCCCCTCGGTCCACGCGCTCGCCGACGTGGACCCCGCGAAGCTCGCGATGCCGGTGGCGCGCCGGCGCGCGCTGCTGGCGCTCGTGCGCGCGCTCGCCGACGAGGAGCTCGTGATCGACGCCGGCGCGGATCGGGGAGAGGCACGGCGCCGTCTGCTGGCGCTGCCCGGGATCGGGCCGTGGACGGCCGAATACATAGCGATGCGCGCGCTGCGCGACCCCGATGCGTTCCTGCCTGGCGATCTCGGCGTGCGCCACGCGCTCGAGCGTCTCGGCCAGGGCGGCGAGCCGGCCGCCGCGACGATGCTCGCCGAGCGCTGGCGGCCGTATCGCGCGTACGCGGTGGCGCACCTGTGGGCATCGCTGCCGGCCGTGAGAGCGAAACGCGCCCGCGGGGCCGGCGCCACAGGCGACGCCCGGCGGCTCGCCGCGTGAACGCCGACAGACTTCACCGATCCCCACACACAGGAGGCCCACCGAAATGAGCACACCCGCTGAACAGGCCGAGCGTTTCTTGGCGCTTCACCGACAGGAGTCGCCTTTGCTGCTCGCAAACGCGTGGGATGTCGGCTCGGCGAAGCTGCTCGCCTCGCTCGGCTTCCAGGCGCTCGCCACGACCAGCAGCGGCTATGCGGCGAGTCTCGGGCGCCTCGACTACGGTGTCACCCGCGACGAGGCGCTGGTACACGCCGCGGCGCTCGTAGCGGCGACGGACGCGCCCGTGTCGGCGGACTTCGAGGATGGCTTCGCCGCGGACGCAGCCGGTGTCGCCGAGACCGTGCGGCTCGCGCGCGAGGTCGGCCTCGCGGGGTGCTCGGTCGAGGATTGGGATCGCGCGAGCAGCGGCTCTACGACATCGATCCAGGTCGCGAGCGAGCTGCTCGCGGACGGGACCTACGGCTTCGCGGAGCCGGCCGCCGTCGGCGGCAAGGCCGCGCGCGCGGCCTTCGGCTGAGCTCAGCTGACCGCTGCGGCCACAGTGTCCTCGCGCGCCGGCGTTCGCCGCCTGAGCACTCGCACGCGCGTGCCGCCGCGCGGCCTCAGCGTGGGGCCGCCCGGCACCGGGCGCGCCAGTGTGTCGGTCGTGCGCTCGAGCTCGACGCGCGCGAGCATCTCCCGCAGCACGATCTTCATCTCCAGTAGCGCCAGCGACGCGCCGAGGCAGCGATGCGCGCCGCCGCCGAACGGCAGGAACGAGTAGCCGTCGGGCGGATCGTCCAAGAAGCGCTCGGGGCGAAACGCCTGCGGTTGGGCATACGTGCGCGGATCGTGGTGCACGCCGTAGGCATCGACGAGGATCGTCACGCTCGACGGGATCGTCCATGCGCCGATCGTGAACGGCTCGAGCACGTGCCGCGCGCTCGTTATGGGGATCGGCGAGCGGATCCGCAGGATCTCCTTCACCAGCGCCTCGAGATATGCATCCTCGCCCTCGCGCGCCCGCGCCATCACGGCCGGGTTGTGCACCAGCAGTTCGAGGCCCCACGCCGTCGCCGTCGCCGTCGTCTCGTGCCCGGCCGCGATCAGCGTGGTCAGTTCGTCGCGCAGCTGGTCGTCGCTCAGCCCCTCGCCGTCCTCGTCGCGCGCGGCGACCATCATCGCGAGGATGTCCTCGCGCTCGCCCAGCCGCGGGTCGGCGCGAGTCGCGGCGATGTGCTCGAACAGCAGCGCGTTGAGTTCGTCTTTCAGGCGCCACGGGCGCCGCGAGAGCAGGTTCCAGCGCGCGCGGCGAGTGAGCTGCGGCACGAACAGCGCGAGGCTGTTCAGCGGTGTGTTCAACGCGTCGAAGATCCCTCGCAGCCGCTTGCGCATGCCCACGTCGGAGATCCCGAACACCGCCTGCAGGATCACGTCGAGCGTCAACGCCTGCGCGATCGGCTGCACCTTCACGACTTCGCCCGGGCGCAGCCGGTCGAGCTCGGCCGCGGTCAGCCGCTCCATCAGACGCGCGTAGGACTGGACGCGCTCGCCGTGGAACGGCGGCAGCAGCATCTTGCGCCGCGTGAGGTGCGCGGGCGGCTCGAGCATCAGCATCGACTGCGCGCCGAGGAACGTGCTCAGCAGGTCGTTGCCATGGCGCTTGCCGAGCGGATCCCCGGTGTACAGCCGCCGGATCACCTCGCGGTCTCGCGTCAGCACCGCCGTCGGCGAGCTGCCGACGCGGACGCTGAACGTGTCGCCGTAGCGCTCGTGGCCGCGATCGCTGAACTCCGGGTAGCGCCAGATCCGCTGCATCGCCTGCACTGCACGTGGCGTGCGCGGGCCAGGCGGCAGCGAGCCGGCGTGGCCTGCCGAGGCGTCGAGGGCGGCGGACATCCCCAAGTCACGGTAGTGATGCCTGCGGAGCGCGTCAATGCCATGACATCACGCGCCCTCTCAGCGGCGAAAAGAGCAAAATGCATGCAATGGCGATTGAGGGCGGCGAAGCGAGCACGCCGCGCGAGGGCTCTCGCAACCTGATTCTCACGGCGATGATCTTCGCCGTCGCGATGACGTTCATCGACCAGACGATCGTCTCGATCGCGGCGCCCGAAGTGCAGAAGCAGCTCGGCCTCACGAGCACGGGCGTGCAGTGGGCGATCAACGCCTACCTGCTGTCGCTGGCGGCGCTGTTCGCCTTCGGCGGGCGCCTGGCGGACACCGTCGGTCACCGCCGCATGGTCACGCTCGGCGTCGTCATCTTCGCCGCCGCCTCGGCGCTGTGCGGGCTCACGCCCAAGGGCAGCATCGCCGAGGCGTGGATCGTGACGTTCAGGGTGATCCAGGGCGCCGGCGGCGCGATCATGTTCCCGGCGGCGCTCGCGATCGTGGTGCAGACCTTCGCCCTGCGCGAACGCGGGCGCGCGCTCGCGATCTTCTTCGGCATCGCCGGCGGCCTCACCGCCGTCGGCCCGATCCTCGGCGGCTATCTGACGCAATGGACGTGGCGGGCGATCTTCTGGGTGAACATCCCGGTCGCGATCGTCGCGCTGATCCTGATCGCCGTCTCGAGGCCCAGGACGGTGTATCGCCCGGCGCGCATGGACTACCGCGGGCTGGTCCTGATCGCCAGCGGCGTCGCGCTCAGCGTGTTCGGGTTTCAGCAGTCGGCGATCTGGGGCTGGGGCGATCCCGCGACGGGCGCCTGCGTCGCCGTCGGCGCCTTGCTGCTCGTGGTCTTCTATCGCACCGAGATGCACACGAGCTCGCCGTTGATGCAGGTGAGCATCTTCCGCGTCCGCCCCTTCCTCGTCGAGAACGTGATCCTCGCGATCTCGATGCTGGTGTTCATCCCGGTGTTCTTCTTCGCGAGCGAGTACGCGCAGATCGCGCTCGGCAAGACGCCATCGGAGGCAGGGCTCTACATCCTGTTCTTCTTCATCGGCTTCGTGATCGCGGCGCAGGTCGGCGGGCGGATGCTCGACCGCCGCGGAGCCAAGCGGCCGGTGGTGCTCGGCTGTGCCCTGAGCGCCGTCGGCTTCTACCTGTGGGCCGGAAAGGTCACGGGCCTTGACTTCGGCTCCCAGCAGGTGGACATCATCATCGCCGGCGCCGGCATGGGACTGATGCTCGGTCCGGCGAACACCGACGCCGTCAACCGCGCATCGCGACTCTCCTACGGCGAGGCGACCGGCATCACGCAGACCGTCCGCAACTACTCGGCCAGCCTCGGGCTCGCGATCCTCGGCACGATCCTCGTCTCGCAGACGCGCTCGCGGATCACCGACTCGCTGATCGCGCGCGGGCTCACGAGCGTGCACGCGCACGCGATCGCTGCCCACCTGTCGCAGTCGCGCAGCGGCAGCACAACCTCGATTCCTCACTACGTGCGGCTCGACTTCGCCTACGCCACGCGCTCGGTCCTGTACGTGATGGCCGCGATCATGGTGGCCGCGGCGGTCGTCGCCCTGCTCGGGCTGCGCCAGGGCGTGCAGGAGGAGACGCCGGCAACCGGCGCCGACCCCGACACGGGCAGCGAGCGGACGGCGCTGGCCTGAGATGGACGCAGCGGGCACAGCCGGCTTCTCAGTCGGGCGTGTGCGTGCGAGCGCGCCGGTCTCCGGCACGCTCGACGAGGACGGCGTCACGGCGTGCTCGCAGGAGCTGACCGCGATGCTGCGCGAGCGCTTCCCGGCGGACCCGCTCGCGGTGCCACATCGCCTGTGGGCGGTGACGGCGCAGCGAAGCTGAGGCCGCTCTCCCCGGCGCTGAAAGCGGGCGAGTGCTATGGTCCGCGCCGCCACGCGGCCGAGGGAACCCGGTGGGAATCCGGGACTGACGCGCAACGGTATGGACAGCTGGTCGTGAAGGCCGGCTGTTTCCGAGTCCGACTACTCACCGGGTGGCACCGACATACGGACCCTGCTCTCGCGATGGAGCGGTGGGTCGTGAGCACTCTCGCTTCTGCAGCGGGACGGCGACGCCCCCGCCCCCCTAACAGAAGGAGATCCATCTCATGCGACCCATCACCCGTCGGCTGGCGCCATTGGCGCTTGCCGCAATCGCGCTCGCGGCACCAGCCGCGGCCAGCGCCTCAAAAGGGGCCTCACCAGGTCCGGAGGCGGCCGAATGGCTCGCCTCGCAGCTGCAGCCGAGTAGCCCGGGCTCCTACTGCGAAGTGTTCGGCGAAAAGTCGGTGGGAGAGACGATCGAATGCACGCTCGCGTTCAAGGCCGCCGGCCCGAGCTTCAACGCACAGCGCGAAGCGACCTACCTTTGGGTCCTCGCGAACAAGAGCGCGTACGTGGGCAGCGAACCGTGTGCGACGACCACGCACGCGCTGTCGGCCGGGGCGGTCGCAAAGCTCGCGCTGGCGGTGGAGGCACAGGGGCAGAACCCTGAAAACGTCGAAGGGCGCAACCTGATCGCCGACCTGAAGTGCCTGCAGGTCCCCTCCGGGAGCGAAGCCGGCCGCTTCAGCGACAAGAACCAGACCAACTTCTCCAACGTGAGCGGCCAGTCGCTGGCGATCATCACGCTGAAGGCGTGCGAACTCGACTGCGCGGGCGAGCCGAACCTGAAAGCGTGGGTCGAAGCGGGCGCGGCGTACCTGCGCGGCCAGCAATGTGCGGTCAAGAGGCCGAAGACGTTGAACGGGGCGTTCCGCTCGACGATGGGTCTGACGCCCGACACCTGCAACGACGAGCCACCGTTTGAAAACGAAAGCGAAAACGAAAACGCAGTCGAAGTCGACTCCACCGGCGCCGCCGTCCAGGCGCTGCTGGCAGACGGCACGAGCGAATCGAGAACGGCTGCAGCGGCGGGCTTGAAGTGGCTGAAGAAGCAGCGCAAGAGCTCGCGGTACTGGGAGAACTACTGCAGCTTTGAAGAATCCTCGGTGATCTTCCCGAGCGTCAACAGCACGGCGCTCGCGATCATGGCTGAGGTCGAGGCAGGCGCTTCGCTGGGCAAAGCGGAGAAGTGGTTGGGAGGCATTGTCGAAGCGCAGCCCGCCGGTCAGTCCGGCCTGCCGGCCTGCACCGAAAGCGGTCCGCCCGAAGTGCTGTCGACCACGCAGGGGATCATCGGCCTGTTCACAACGAGCTATCCACGCCTGGTGGGACTGCCGTAGGCATGCGAGGCGCCCGGGAACGAGCACGAGGCCCGCTCCCGGGCGCCGTAGTGCTGTGCGCCCGCCCGCTGCCGACCCTGCTGGTGCTGCTGATCCTCGGCGTGCACGCGCCCGGCGCGACCGCAGCGAATGTGCCCAACCCGGAGCCGGCATTGATCGAACGCTGGGAACCGTGCGAGCCGAACACGGGCGTCACGGTGATCGTCGACGATCAGAAGATCGGCACCGGCAAGATCTATGTGGGCTGCGCGCCGGGAGCACAGGCAGACGGTGTCGAAGCGCTCGAGAACGCCGGCTTCGAGCTCGAAGGCACCTCCGGGTACGGGCTCGCTTTCATCTGCCGCATCGACGGCGAGCCGACGCCCGCGGAAACGGCGTGCGAAAGCACGCCCGGTCGTGGCGCCTACTGGTCCTACTGGCGCGGCAAGCCCGGCGGCAGCTGGGGATTCAGCGGTGTCGGCGCCAAGAGCCCGCAGAGCGTGTCGCCCGTCAACTCTGTGGAAGGCTGGTCCTTCGGCGGCGGTGGCGCCCCGCGGATCGAGCCGATGGACGGGAGCGGGCCGTCGTCGTTCACGCTGCCGCCGCCGCAGGCATCATCGGCGATCCCCGCCGCACTCGCCCGCGAATGGCTTGCGCAGACGCTCGACGAGACGGCGGAGCTCGCGGAAGAACTTGAAGTGAAGAACGTTGCAGAACATCCCGACGTCGAAGAAGTGCTGCCCGGGGTGCTCGCGCTCGCACGCGCCGGCGTGGAACCAGCGAAGCTGAAGCCGATCGCCGACTGGCTCGCTCGAAGCTGCGAAGTGAAACACGTGCCGGTCGAAGGCTGTCCGCTGCGCGAACTCGCCAACCCCAAGGAAAAGTACCCGGAACGCTTCGCGCTGGCCGCGCTGGGGCTGCAGGCGCTCGGACAGAACGCGTCCAGCTTCGCCGGTGTGGATCCGCGCGGCGAACTCGAAGAAATGGTGAAAAGCAACGGCGAAGTCAAAAGCGAAGGCAGTCACAGCAAGGACGTCGAAGTGACGGCGCCGACCGTGCTGGCGCTCGCGCGCACCGGCATGCTGTCCGAAAAGGATCTCAAGACAGTCGATCTGATTGTCGCCGAACAGAACGCCGCCACGGGCAGCTGGGAAACGACGACCGCCGCCAGCACCGAAGCGCTCGAAGCGCTCGTCGCCGTGCGCGAACGGGGCGCCGCCGCGCTCGGCGACAGTCGGGTTGAAAGGATCGATGCAGCCCTGCGCGCGGCGGGCATCTACCTGGAAAGCATCCAGGAAGCCGGCGGTGGCGTCCGCGAAGAGCAGAGCGCCGAAGCCGTCTATGACCCGAGCGTCACATCGACCGCGCTCGGTGCGGTCGGCCTGGCGCTCAGCGGCCACGAGGCGGCAGCCGAACGAGCCGCGAAGTGGGTGTCCCGCTATCAGGTGACCGCCGAATACGCCGGCACCGGAAACCCCGAAACGGGTGAACAGACGCCTGCGGAAGACGTGATCGGCGCGTTCCTGCCCAACGAAGCCGCCCTGCGCAAAGCGCTCGTCTCCGGTGTCGGATCCAACAACGCCCACGGCAAGCTCTTCGAAGCGCGCGCGCCGACCGCAGATGCGCTGCTGGCGCTGGTGACGGTCGGTCCCTACGCCGAACCGGAAAGCCAGCCGCCCGGCGGTGGCAGCGAAGCTCCAGTTCCGAGCACGACGATCGGCACGACGTCCCCCGGCGGCTCCCAAGGGGTGCTGGACAGTCGCAATACGAGCCCGGTGCTCGTGGAGGCGCTGGGACTGGACGGCCTTGGTGGCGCGCGCGGGCTCGTGGGAGTCAATTGGCGAATCCTCGAAACGGGCGTCGGTCTGAGATCGTGGACGATCTCTTCACGGCTCGTCGGCGTCGGCGGTGCGGGCGAGGTCGTCAGGGCGACGGGAGGCGCGGGCTCGAGCTCCACGCTCGTGAGGCTCCCCCCCGGAGCGGCTTACGAGCTTCAGATCGCGTTCACCGACGCCTTGGGGCGCAGCTCGACCATGCCGATCGGCAAGGTCATCGTGCCGTACGGCATTCGCTGGAGCGGGCTTCGCTACCGCGGGCGCTGGCGACAGGTGAAGCAGACAGGAGCCTGGCTCGGAAGCGTCAGCAGCGCTGCGGCCGGCGCGGCGGTCTCGGCGACGCTTGGCCCGGGTCGCCCGGTGCTGGTGCTGCGCGCGATGCCGGCTGCGGCCACGGTCGAAGTTCGCGCGGGCGCCCACCGTCAGGTGTTTGCGATCGCATCAGGTCGTGCAGGCGCCCTGCGGCAGGTCACAGCGCAGCAGCGCTCCAAGGCGGGGCCGGTCAGCCTGCTGGTGCTCAAGGGAACGGTCGATCTCAATGGCGTGGCCGTCGAACGCTAGAGCGCCGCGTGGCATGCCGCGGCCGCGGGCGCTGAGCCTCGCGCTTGTCGTGCTGCTGATCGCCTGCATGGCGGTTCCGGCCGTCGCGGCGCCGGACAATAAAGCCGATGCGAAGCGGCTCGACAGCACCGTGGGGTTTCTGGAGGGTGCCCAGAACAGCGACGGCGGCTTCAGCGCCAACGGTGACGCCGGCGAAGCTTCCAACACTGAGCTCTCCGCCTGGGCGGCGATCGCTCTGGCCACAGCCGGCATCAACCCACAGAACCAGTCCCAGCCGGGTGGCGCGAGCGCTTTCGACTACCTGAGCGAGCACACCGCCGAGTTGCATGTGACGACCGACTTCGAGCGTGTGCTGCTCGTGGTGGACGCCGCGGGCACCTCCCCTCAGGAATTCGGCGGCGTGAACCTCGTACAGGCGATCCTTCACCGCCAGCTCCCCGGCGGAGGCTTCTCTCACGAAGAAGGCGGCGACACGCCTGGGGTAAACGACACCATCTTCGCCATCCTTGCGCTCAGCCCGATCCGGGAGCCAAGTGTCCAGCAGGCAATCGGGGGCGCGGTGGAATGGCTCGAGCAAGCCCAGAGCTCCAGCGACGGCAGCTGGTCACTGACCCAAGGCGCACAGGGCAACGTCGATATCACCGCTGCCGCGATCGAGGCGCTGAATGCCGCGGGCGTGCACGACAGCGAAGCCCAGAGCAAAGCGTTCAAATACCTTCGCGCTGCCCAGGACCCGGATGGAGGCTTCCCGGAATACACGATCAAACTTGCCGAATCGGACAGCGCGTCGACGTCCTGGACGGTCCAGGCAATCTGGTCCGCGGGTGAGAGCCCCGAAACGTGGACGCAGGGCTCGGGCAAGGAACCGCTCGACTACCTCGAATCGTTGCAGCGCGAAAACGGCAGCATCTCGTGGAAGGCGGGCAGCGACGAAAACCCGGTGTGGATGACGGCCTACGCGGCTCCCGCGTTCGCCGGGGAGGATCTGCCGCCCCAGGCGGTGCCGCTCGAGATTCCCAGCGGCAGCCCGCCGGCGGCCGGCGGCCCTGGCGTGATCGCAGGCGGCGGCGGCGATGGCGCCCCGCTGTTCAGCCGACCCCAGCCGCAAAGCTTGGGCGACACGCCTGGGGGAGTGAGGCTCCTGCATGCTCCGGCGGGACACGACGGCCGGACGACCTCCAGACGTCATCGCGGGCCCGACCTGCGCCCCACGACCGACGCGCTGGCGATCGCGGCGTCGGGCGCGATCGCACCTACGACATCGAATTCAGGTCACCCCCATCGCCGGCGCGGAGCACGAGCTGCAGCGACGTCAAAGGCGGCGGCCGGTGCGTCATCGCGCGCGTCGGGCGCGGCCGTCACGGGCCTTGTCATCGATGCCTCGGACGACACGCCCGCCGCCCAATCCGGCGCTCCTGGCCTGCGCAGCGCTGGTAGGAATGAAAACCCCACCCAGTGGATGGCGATCGCGCTTGCCGGCCTGATCGTCGCGCTGATCCTCGCGGGCTCGCTGTTGGAGCAAAGGCGCCCCGAGGTGATCCTATGAGCACGCTCCTCGCGACGGCCAGCATCGCCGAAGCGCTCGCGCGGATCGCCTCCGCGCTGCGCACGCCGGTGCTGGTGCTCGCGCTGCTCGTGCTGCTCCTCTGCGCCCTGGAAACCGGGCGCTTCGCCACGGAGCTGTGGTCCCGTTGGCGCGCGGGCCGCGGCTCGCTGCGGGTCCTGGTCCGGCAGGTGATCGCCGATCCCGCGCGGGCCGCGGCGCTCTCGCGCCGCGCGCCCAGCGCCTTCGCTGCCGACGCGCTCGTGCAGATCGCGCGCGCGATCCTCGCCGGCGAAAGCGCCGGCGTCGAGTACGCGCTGGCCGACTACGAGCTGGCGGTCGAGCGACGCCTCGAGCGCACCCGCATCCTCGTGCGCGCCGGGCCCGCGCTCGGTCTGATGGGGACGCTGATCCCGCTGGCGCCAGGTCTCGCGGCGCTCGGCCACGGCGACGTGGCGACGCTGGCCACCGACCTGCGGACGGCGTTCGCGGCCACCACGATCGGACTGCTCGTCGGCACCGTCGCGTTCGCGCTGACGCTGACCCGCACGCGCATGTACAGCGAAGACCTCACTGCCCTCGAGCGCGCCACCGTCGCGCCCGGTGAGCCCCTCGCACAGCGCCAGCCACCGATCCCCGTCCCGCCCGCCGCGCGCCCGATCGCCGCCGCGGGCGCCGGTCAGCCGGTGGCACCGCCGCCTCCGGAGAGTCGGAGATGAGCCGCCATACGGGCCTCGGCCGCCACAGCGGCACCGGGGAGGCCGTCGGCGACCCGCTCGAAGGGCTCGTCAACCTGTTCGACATCGGCATCGTCCTCGCGGTCGCCTTCTTGATCGCCGGGCTGGGCCTGACGCTCAACGACGCCAAGCACACATTGCAGAGGCGGACACCGACGACCCAGCACACGCAGACGCTTCCGTCTCCAGCCGGCGCGCCCACCGCGAGCGGACACGGCCAACCCGTCGGCACCGTCTACCGGCTCAGCAACGGGCAGCTCGTGTACGTCCAGAAGCAGCGATGAAGCTGGCCAGGATGGCGTGTGTCGCCGTGCTCGGCGCCGTCGCGCTAGCGGGTTGCGGTCTCGGCGCGGGGCCAACCCCGAGCGCCGTCAGGCTGGTCGTGACGAGCGGCTTCGGCGCCCGCGTTCTGCACGCCGCCGGTGCGCTCGAGGTGAAGGGTCAGGAGACGGCGATGAGCCTGCTGCAGCGCAACTACTCCGTCGCGGCCAGCGACGGCGGCGGCTTTGTGGACAGCGTCGACGGTCTCTCCGGCGGCCAGGAAGCGGGACAGCCGGTCGACTGGTTCTACTACGTCAACGGCGTCGAAGCGACCAGGGGAGCGGACGCGACGAACGTGCACTCCGGCGATCGCATCTGGTGGGACCGGCACGACTGGAGCCAGACCGAGACGGTCCCCGCCGTCGTCGGGTCGTTCCCTGAGCCGTTCCTGAACGGGATCGAAGGCAAGCGACTGCCGGTGCGCGTCGAATGTGCGTCCGTCGCGAGTTACGCCTGTCGCACGGTCGCCGCGCGCCTGCGTGCGCTCGACGTCGCGGCATCGACCACGACGATCGCGCGAGCGGGCGCCCAGCAGTCGCTGCGCGTGCTCGTCGCGCCGTGGGCTGGCATCGAGGGCGATCTCGGTGCTCAGAGCCTCGAACACGGGCCGCGCGCAAGCGGTGTGTACGCACGCTTCTCGAGCGGTGGGCGGGCGCTCACGCTGCTCGATCAGATCGGAGGCTCGGTCCAAACCCTGCGCAGCGGCGGGGGCCTGATCGCGGCGACGCGCCAAGCGCCGGACCCGCCGGTGTGGCTCGTCACCGGGACCGACGGCGAGGGCGTGGAGCTCGCTGCGCGCGCGTTTGACCAGCGCACCCTGCAGAACCGCTTCGCGGTCGCGGTTGGGCCAGCAGGCACGACCGCGCTGCCGGATCGGACACCGAGCGGATGAGGGCGATGACGCTGTTCTACCGTCGCCTGCCGAGCCCGCTGCACGCCGCGCGAGCCGGCGTGGCGGCGCTGTGGGTGGCGACGCTGACGCTCGCGGCGCTCCTGTTCTTTCATCCGCTGGTCCTGCTCGCGTTGCTCGCAGGCGTTCTCTGGGCCGGCGCGGGCGCCGGCGTGGGGCGCCCGCTGCTGCGCTCGCTGCGAACGGGCGCGATCGTGTGGCTGCCGATCGTCCTCGTCAACGTGCTCGTCGCTCGCGATGGCGTCACGGTGTTCGCGCGGCTCGGCAGCCTCGGTCCGTTCGGTCAGGGAAACCTGACTGTCGAGGCGCTGGTCTACGGTGCGGTGATCGCCCTGAAGGTGACGCTGCTGATCCTGATCACGACGCTCGCGAGCCTCACGGTCGACCCCGACGAGCTGCTGAGGATTCTGCGGCGTCTGTCGTTTCGCTCGGCGCTCACGGCATCGCTTGCCACGCGCATGATTCCGGTGCTCGTCGCCGACGCTCAGCGGCTGGGGGAGGCGCAGCGGACACGTCCCGACGGCCCGCCGCGCGGCACCCGCGGCCGGGTGGCGTTGCTGCGGGCGGTGATCAGCGGCTCGCTGGATCGGGCGATGGACGTCGCCGCCACGCTCGAGGTGCGCGGCTTCGCAAGCGCGAGCCGGGCGCCGCGCTTGGTGCGCCCGTGGTCGCGCCACGACATCGCGTTCCTCGCCGCTGCCGTGGCCGTCCTCGCGCTGGCCGTCTGCGGTCGGCTCGCAGGAGCCGCGAGCTTCGACGCCTATCCGGAGCTGCACGCTCCCGTCAGCGTCGGCACCCTCGTGCTGTGTGCCGGGCTGATCGCAGCCGTCGTGCTGCCGTTCACCGATCGCCGGGGAATCGACTGATGAGCACGCCGCTGCTGTGCTTCGAGCACGTGAGCTACCGCTACCCGGGAGCGGCGGCGCCGGCCTTGAGCGAGGTCAGCATCGAGATTCAGCCCGGCGAGTTCTGCCTGCTCGCGGGGCTCTCCGGACACGGCAAGTCGACGCTGCTGCGCGCTGCCTGTGGCCTCGTGCCGCACTTCCATGGGGGGCGTTTCGCGGGCCGGGTCACGCTCGCCGGTCTTGACACCCACGAGCATGGACCCGCGCGCCTGGGCGCGTTCGCGGGGGTCCTGTTCCAGGACCCCGAGACCCAGCTGGTGATGAGCAGCGTGCGTGCCGAGCTGGCGCTCGCCCTGGAGAACCGCGGGCACAGCGCCACGGCGGTCGCGCGCGGCGTCGAGGAGGTCGCGCTCGCGCTCGGGATCGACTCGCTGCTCGATCGCACCACGCACGAGCTCTCGGGCGGCGAGAAGCAGCGCGTCGCGCTCGGCGCTGCGCTCGCGGGCCGACCGCGGCTCGTGCTGCTCGACGAGCCCACCTCCCAGCTCGACCCGGTCGCCGGCGACGAGCTGATCGGCCTCCTGCGCAGGCTCAACCAGGAGTGGGAGACGACGATCGTGCTGGCCGAGCATCGGCTCGAGCGCTGCCTGTCCTCGGTCGATCGCGTGATCGCGATGGACCGGGGGCGCATCGGCTGTGACAGCGGCCCGCACGCTTTCCTCGAGTGGGCCGCCAAGCACTCGCCGGCGCTGCAGACACCGGCCGCCAAGCTGTTCGCGCTCATCGGTCTGCACCCCGCGCCGACGGGCGTCAGAGGAGCACGCGCGACGCTGCGCGCGCACAGCCTGCTACCCGAGGAGGGCCCGCCGGCCACACCGCCCCGCAGCCGATCCGAGCCGCAGGCGAAGGCGAAGGCGAAGGCGCGCCGTGCGACCACGCCGCCGGCAGCGCTCGAGTGCTCGGGCGTGTGGCACGAGCTGCACCGGGGTCCGGCGATCCTGCGCGGCGTCACGCTGCGCGTGCAGCCCGGCGAGAGCATCGCCCTGATGGGCCGAAACGGCGCCGGCAAGTCGACGCTGCTGCGCCACGCGGCCGGGCTGCTCGAGCCGACGAGAGGGCGCGTCGCGCACGCGGGCAGGGTGGCGCTCCTGCTGCAGAACCCCGGCGACTACTTCGTGCACGACCGCGTCGCCGACGAGGCTCCGCAGCAGGCGCTGGCCGCCTTCGGGCTGACGCAGCTCGCGCAGCAGAACCCGCGCGACCTCTCAGGCGGCGAGCGCCAGCGCCTGGCGCTCGCGATCGTGACCGGCTCGGGCGAGGCGCCGGCGGTGCTCGCGCTCGATGAGCCCACCCGCGGCATGGACCGCGAAGCCAAGGCCGAGCTGGCGCGGGAGCTGCGTCGCCGCGCGATGCAGGGGCAGGCCGTGATCGTCGCCACGCACGACCCGGAGTTCGCGGCGGCCTGCGCCGATCGCGCCGTTCTGATGGCCGACGGCAGGGTGATCGCCGACGGGACGGCCGCGGAGCTGCTCGCCGGCGGCTGGTATTTCGCGACCGAGACCGCCCGCATCCTCTCGGGCGCCGCCGGTGCGCTGCTGCCGGAGCAGGGAGCCGAGCTTCTGCGTGCCCGCACGAACGGCGGCGAGATCCCGATCGACGGCGAGCGTCTCCCCGCCGCGATCCTGCCCGAGGTCGCTCGATGAGCTGGCCGATCGCATCCTTCGTGGTGGTCGGCGTCGTGCTCGCCGTCGGCTGGCTCGCATATGAGCGCAGGCGCCCGTCGGCGCGGATGGCCGCGGTCGTGGCGGTGATGGCGGCCCTGACGGCGCTGGGACGCGATGCTTTCGTTGCGCTGCCCGACGTCAAGCCGATCACAGCGATGACATTCGTGGTCGGCTACGCGCTCGGCCCGCTCCCCGGTTTCGCCGTCGGCGCGCTGGGGATGCTGGTCTCCAACTTCATGCTCGGCCAGGGCCCGTACACGCCGTGGCAAATGGCGGCATGGGGCACGGTCGGTCTCGCCGGCGCCGCGCTCAGGGCGTTGAGTCGCGGGCGCGTCGGGCGCGTGCCGCTCGCGCTCGCCTGTGCGCTGGCTGCGCTCGTGGCCGAGGAGATCATGGACCTGTACACGTGGACGCTCGGCGCCGTTCACACCCCGGCCGCGTTCCTCGCCGTGGCCGGCCAGGGCCTGCCCTACGACGTCACCGGCGTCGTCGCGAGCTTCCTCTTTGGCCTCGCGTTCGCTCCCGAGCTCGCGCAGGTGCTGACCCGTGTGCGCGTGCGCATGGATGTGACGTGGGCGCCGACGCCCAAGGCGAGCTCTTCAGCAGAGGAGCTCGGAGACGTGGATCGGTCGCATCAGTCGATGCTCATACCAAAATGGTCACCAAAGCGGGAGCAGTAGGCTCGACCCACTCTCGTCAGGCGCACGTCGGCGCGCCCAACGCGCCTAGAGCCGCAAGGAACGGCGCGCGCGCGGCCGCGTTGCAGTGGCCGCGCGCGAGCGCTGCGATCGCGCCGTCCGGGTCGGCGCCGGTCGCGAAGTCGGATCCCGGCCCGCAGACCGGCTCGAGCGGCGAACGGCCGTCCCACGGCGAGCCTGGGAGGGTTGCGTCGAGGCTGACGCGACGCTCGCCCAGCGTCACAGCCAGGTACCGATGCACGTCTGTCAGCCCGTCGAGCGGCACCGTCTCGGCGACGGCGGGGCCGAACAGCTCCAGCGCGCGGGCGCGATCGAGCCGGTGGACGCGATGGACGAGCGCCGGCTCGGTCTCCGGGAAGCGCCGTGCAAGCACCTGACCCAGAAACAGGTGCTTGCACGCCGAGGTGCCGCGTGCCTCGAGCAGCATGCTGTCCACGGTCGGCTCGCTGGGGAGCCCGACAGGCAGCGCGCGGACGGCTTCGACGAGCTCCACGAGCGAGCAGTCCGGGCGAAAGAGCGCGCCCAACGCGGCGCGCTCGCCGGGCTCGAGGTGCGGCCAAAGTGCCTCGTAGCCGATGAAGTCGAATAGCCTCGCGCCGGATTGCAGCGGCTGCGGGGCGACCAGCAGCCGGTTGACGCCGACGCCGAACGGCGGCGCTTCCTCGAACGCGAGCTCGCCAAAGCCGCAACGTTCAAACGTCTCACGAATCGCCGGGACGAGATCGGGCGGGCGGCGGTGGCGTGTCCAGATCACGGTCGCGTGCGGTGCGCACAGCTGCCCCAGCCGCTCGATCGTGTTGACGATGTCGGGCTCGGAGATGTTGCCGAACACGCCGCACAGGAGGACCACGTCCGCCGGCGCCGCGCCCACGTAGGCGTCGGTGAGCGATGCATCCGCGGCGACGGCGTCGACCGCGTCGAGGCCGGCGGCGGCCGCGGCGCGCTGCGCCAGCTCGACGTTCTGCGCGTCGAGCTCCACCAGGCGCGCACTGACGTCGGCACGCCGCGGATGCTCGGCGAGGACGCCGATCAGGTCGTGTCCCTGCCCCGCGCACACGCTGATCGCCCGGATCGGACCGGGAGCGGCGCGGTCGAGGACATTCCGCAGCTGTGCCTGCACGAGCGCGAGACGTCGTCCGAGCTCCGAGTCCGGGCTCTCGTAGCCCGCATGCCACGCGCGCCAGTCGACCGACTCTCGCGAGGCTGTGCCGGCGCCGTCCACGATGATCGACTCTACATCCCGCAACGGCGCTCGATCGAGGAGCCGCGCCGCGCGCCGGAACGATCGAATTGCACCGGCGAGGCCACGTCACCACGCTCGATTGCCTCGTGGCGCCAGCGCAGATACCCGGGTCCGGTGTTGCGCAGCAGGCGGCCGGTTCAGCCTGCGCTCGCCGTGGCGGGCTCAGCGCTGGGCTCGACCGTCGCCGGGGAGCTGAGACGGGCGGCGAGCGGCAGGCCGAGCAGCGACACTGCCGCCATCGCAAGGAACGCGGCGAGCGGGTCGTGCACGAGCACCTGCACGAGCAGTGCCACCACGAGGCCGCCGAGGTTCCCCGCCATCCACACGATTGCGCCGGCGGTGCCGGCGGCGGCGCCGGCCAGCAGCTCCGCGGCGGTGAGGATCACCGGCAGCGCCGGCAGCAGCACGAAGCCCATTGCGGCGAGCGCGAGCGCGCGCACGCCGAGCCACGGCGTCGCGCCGAGCGCCACGCAGCCGAGGCACGCGACCAGCACGGTGGTGCGCATGTAGCGGCGCTCGTCGTGACGTCTCGCGACCAGCGGTGGCAGCACCGCGCAGCCGACGATCCCCGCGATCACCATCCCCACGAGCAGCGCCCCGGCCGCGGTTTCCGACACGCCCGAGGGGTGCAGCAGCGTCTGCAGCCATGTCGCCAGTGCGACGAAGATGCCAAAGCCGAGGAACACGAGCCCGCACAGCGTGCGCATTGGCGCGAGCCGCCACAGCGCGCGTGCGGCGCTCCCCTCGATCGCGGCGTGCTCCTCGCTGGCGTGTCCAGGGCGGCGCAGCGCGATCGTCAGCGTGAGCGCCGCGATCACCGCAAGCGCGGCCTCGACCGCCAGCAGGCGCTCGAGCTGCCCGTGTGCACCGAGCGTCGGTCCGAGCAGGAGCGCCAGGAGCATCCCCACGAAATTGCCGGCCGACCCCAACGCGATGCCGGCGGCGCGCTGGTCGGGCGCCAGGTACTCACCGGCGAGCTTGCTGACGGCGCTGAGAACGACCGGCTGCGCGACCGCCACCAGGATCTGGCCGGCCATCGCCCACGCGAACGTCTCGCCGCCCAGGCGCACGAGGCCGCCGAGCGCGACAAGCGCGGCGCCGCCGGCCAGAGCCGGTCGAAACCAGCGGTCGAGCAGCATGCCTGCGGGAATCGCGAGCACGACGTAGAGCAGCGGGAAGATCTCCGCGAGCCAACCGACCGCGCTGACGGAGACGCCGTAGCGCCTCGCCGTTTCGGTCGTGATCGCCGCGTAGGTGAGCCACAGCACCTGCGTCGCTGCACACACGAGCCCGTATGCGCTGATCACGCGCCAGCCGCTGCGCTTCATCGCCGCGAAGCTTATTCGCTACCCGTACACCGGGTGGCCGCTACGCTTGCGGCATGCCTCCCGGCTGGCCCATGTTGCCCGCCTATGACCGGTGGAGCGCGACCTGCGACACGCTGCACGCTCACACCCAGGTCGTGGGCAAGCTCGCCGTCGCCACCGCGCCGCCGGAGCCGGAGCTGCAGCACGCGGCGCTGCGGCTATCCGCGCGTGGTTGGGAAACCAACCCGCTCCCGGCGCCGGACGGTTCGGGCGCGTTCGTGGCGGCACTCGATCTGCGCTCTCACGAGGCGCTCGTGGAGCACAGCGACGGGCGCGCCCGACGGGTGGCGCTCACGCCCGATCGCTCGGTCGGCTCGGTCGCGCGCGAGCTGGTCGGCGCCGTCCAGGGGCTCGCTGGGCCGGTCGAGATCAACCCCGCGCCGCAAGAGGTGTCATGGACCGTGCCGCTGGACGAGGACGAGCAGCACGCGAGCTACGACGTGGAGCGCGTCCACGCCTACTTCGCCGCGGCGACGCGCGCCGCGCTGGTGCTCGCCGAGTTCCGGGCGCCGTACCGCGGGCGCTCGACCCCGGTGAACGCGTGGTGGGGGTCGTTCGACCTCGCCATCAACCTGTTCTCCGGTGTGCCGGCCGATCCGCCGTCCGAGGACTTCATCATGCGCAACGCGATGGACGCGCAGGAGGTCGCGATCGGCTGGTGGCCCGGCGACGGGCGCTACGGCAAGGCGGCGTTCTACGCATACGCGCATCCGGCGCCCGCGAACTTCGCCGGCGCGACACTCGACCCCCCCGCGGCGCGCTGGGAGCCCGAGCTCGGGGAGTACATCCTCGACTGGGACGACGTGGTCACGAGCGCGGATCCCCACGCCACGGCGCTCGCGTTCGCCCGCTCGGTGTTCCGTCACGCGTGTCTGGTGTGTGGCTGGGACCCGGTGCTGGCCGGGAGTGCCGAGGGCCGCCCGCCGCCGGTCGTCTAACATCTTGATGCCTGATAGCTTGGTGCTATGATGCCTCAATGCGCACGACGGTCACCCTGGACTCGGACGTCGAGGCGAAGCTGCGCACGGTGATGCGCGAGCGCGGCGTGTCGTTCAAGGTGGCGCTTAACGACTCCGTGCGCGCCGGGCTGACGTCGGGCTCCCAGCCGAGCAGACGCTTTCGTGTGCGGTCGGCGCCGTTGGGTGTGCGCCCGGGCGTCAACCTCGACAAGGCCCTGACGCTCGCCGGCGAAATAGAGGACGCGGAGATTCTGCGCAAGCTCGAACTGCGCAAGTGAAGCTCCCCGACGTCAACCTCCTGCTGTACGCGTACGATTCGGAGTCTTCACGACACGGCGCTGCGCGCGAATGGCTCGAGGAGACGCTTTCGGGCGCGGAAACGGTCGCATTCTCGTGGGCTGTGATGGTTGGGTTCGTCCGCATCGCCACGAATCCGGCGATCTTCGCGCGACCCTGGGACGCTGGCGCCGCGCTCGACGTGGTCGACGCCTGGCTGGCCCAGCCGGTCGTCACAGCCGTGCATCCCACCAACCGCCACGCCGCGGTGCTGCGCGACCTGCTCGCCCCCCTCGGCGCGGCCGGCAACCTGACGAGCGACGCTCACCTCGCGGCGCTGGCGATCGAGCACGGCGCGACGCTCTGCTCCAGCGACAACGATTTCTCGCGCTTCTCCGGCCTGCGCTGGATCGATCCGCTGCGCTGAGCTGCCCATGTCACCGCTGCGCTCGGCCACTGCTACCTGCGCGCTCGCAGTTTCGACCACTCCGCCTTGTGCACGCGCTTGGCGGCCTGGTAGTCGATCAGCGCCTGCGGCGAGTCGACATCGCCGAGTGTCGGGTGCGCGGGTACGAGCTCGGCTGCAGCGGCGACGCCGAAGCGCTTGGCGAGGACCGCGCCGAGCGACTTGACCTTCATCTCGCCGAAGCCGGGGAGGCCGGCGATGTTCGCGCGCAGCTGATCGGCACCCCCGGCATCGCTCCAGACCCGCTCGGCGCGCCCGCCGTACTCATCCTGCACGTACTCGGCCAGAGCGTGGACGCGTTCGGCCATTTTGGCTGGAAAGCGGTGAATCGCGGGTTTCTCGCGGAACACCAGCTCGAGATCGGTCGCGGCCAGCCGCGCCGGGTCGAGCGTGCCGACGCGCTCCTTGATCGCCAGTGGGCCGGAGAACGGCCTTCTGCACGGTGATCTGTTGGTCCAGCGCGAAGCCGATCAGCAGCGCCATCGGGTCCGCGGCGATCAGCGCGTTGGCGTCGTCGGAGTCGGTGAAGTACAGGCGGTCGGGCACACGGTCAATCGTACTGGCGCTTGGGTTGAGTCGATTCGGCCGACTCGTGTGCGTCGTCAGCCGCGGCCCGTGCGGCGGCGATGTACAGAAGTGCCTGCACGCGCGCGATCGTGCCAATGGCCTCGTCGGGAGGCAGCAGCTCCGGGTGGTGCAGCGGGCGCGGCGCGAACCCCGCGGCGCCGTCCAGCCCGACGAACGCCATCGCGATCGGCGCGAGCGCGCCGAAGAAGGCGAAGTCGTCCGACCCGCAGGAGCGCCATTCGGGCGCGGCCGTCAGCCCGGCGCTCGCGAGCAGTTGCCGCGCGCGCGCGACGATCCCGGGGTCGTTCTCGAGCGCCGGCTCGCCCGGTTCGAGCTCGACGCTGGCACGGCATCCGTGCGCGGCGGCGACCGCCTTTGCGGTGTCCACGACGAGCTCGCGCAGCGCGAGCCGGTCTTGCGGCCGGTGGGCGCGGAGCGCGCCGCGCGCTCGCGCCTGCGCCGGGATCAGGTTCTCGGCGCTGCCCGCCTCGAGCACCCCGACCGTCAGCGACGCGGCGCTCAACGGGTCCATCCGCCTGCCGAGCTGGGCGTGGAGCGCCACCACCACCTGCGCGATCGCGAGGATCGGGTCGCGACCGCGGTGCGGATAGGCGCCGTGGGAGGGTGCTCCCTCGACGGTGATCGCGAACGCGTCGCACGAGGCGTTGACCGTGCCCGGGTCGAGCGCCACGGTTCCCCATCGCAGCTCGGGGTGCACGTGCGCTGCCACGATCGCCCCCGGCGCGAGCTCGCGGAGCGGCTCGTCGGCGAGTTGCCGTGCGCCTGAGGGGTATGCCTCCTCGCTCGGCTGGAAGACCGCGAGCAGCGGCGCCGGCAACGTGTCCGCGACTGCGTGTGCGGCGCGCGTGAGCGCGACGAGCGCAGCCATGTGGACATCGTGCCCGCACGCGTGCATGACATCGCCTGAGGCCGCGAACGACGCCCCGGTGCGCTCGCGCAGCGGCAGGCCGTCGAGCTCGGCGCGCACCGCTACGGGCGCGGGCGGCGAGCCGGCGCCGTCCGGCGTTGCGCTGGGATCAATTCGCGCCAACAGCCCGGTGCCGGCGACGACTTCGCCTGCGATCGGCAGCTCGCGGGCGACGCTGGCGGATGTCTGCTGCTCGGCGTGCGCGAGCTCAGGTGTTGCGTGCAGGCGATGGCGCAGCGCGATCGCCCGCGGCAGCTCGCGCTCGATGCCCTGCAGCAGTGCGTCGGCCAGCGGTTCAGTAGATCGCGCCATAGCGCCGGCAGAGCTCCTCGAGGTCGACACCCGCGGCCGCGTCCAGCTCGGCCTGCTTGACGCTCATGTATGCCTGGTAGAGCAGCGGCGTCATCCACCCGCGGACGGTGCTGTCGTCGGCGAGCGCCTGCAGCGCCTCGGCAAGCGTCTGTGGCAATGCCCCGACGCCGAAGCGCGACGCCTCCTCGGCGTCGAGTTGTGCCGGATCGCGGTCGAGGATTGGCGGCGCCGGCAGCTGCTCGCGTACCCCCTCGAGGCCCGCACGCACGATCGCGCCGAGCGCCAGGTAGGGGTTCGCGGCTGCGTCCGCGCCGCGGTACTCGAGATGCAGCTGCTCCTCGGCACCAGCGTCGGCGAGCTCGACCACGGGGGGGATGCGCAGCAGCGCCTCACGGTTGCGCTGCGCGAGACACACTGCGCCGGCGCTCCAGCGATGCGGCCGCAGGCGTGCACCGGACACCGGGCTCGGGGCGGTGAGCGCGCTGAGCGCCCGTGCGTGGCGGAGGATGCCCGCAGCAAAGCGCTCGCCGAGCTCGCTCAGGCATGCGGGACGGTCGCGGTCGTAGAGCAGCGAGGCGCCGCGCGCGTCGAGCAGGTTCAGGTGGATGTGCACGCCGTTGCCGGCCTGCTCGGGGTCGAGCAGCGGCGCAAAGCTCGCTCGCGTTCCGGCGCGGCGGGCGATCTCGCGCACGACCTCCTTGAAGACGACGGCGCGGTCGGCGCCGGCGAGACCGTGTGCCGGTGCGACCGGGATCTCGAACTGCCGTGGGGCGTACTCGGCGAAGAACCGCTCCGGCTCGACGCCGGCGTCAACCAGGGCACCCATCAGCTTCGCGGGAAACGGATCGACCCGCCGCTGTGCGTCGAGCGTGAACGGCAGCGCCGGTGCGATCTCGGCCGAACCGGGAGACGCTCGCTTCGCTCCCACCCCCGAACCGACCGGCAGCTGGAACTCGTGCTCGAAGCTCGCCGCCAGGCGCGCGCCGAGCGTGCGCTCGAGCTCGTTCAGCGAGTCGCGCAGGAAGCCCCGCGGGCAGCACTCCCATGGCTGCCCGGCGGTGTCGACGATGTCGCACAGCATCAGCTCCAGCGCGCTGTGCTCGGCTTCCGGCCCGACGCGCACCCGCGTGCGGGCATCGGGAAGCAGGCGCAGATCGCCCGTCGCGCCGAACGGGTTGGGCTCGGCGACGGGACCGAACGGCGTCAGCGCGTGGTTGGCGGGCACCCAGCCGATCCCGGCGCGGAGATGCTCCTCCAGCTCGGTGGACAGCACCGCGCGTCCGCGCACGATCGAACCGAGATCGCAGCAGACGAGCGCGACGAGCTCGGAGCCGTTCACCGCGGTGTCTCACCGGTGACCGTGCCGTTGTCCCAGACGCGCTCTGCGAGCCGCAGCGCCGCAGCGCCCGCGCGCACCGCTGCGGCGTCGCACGCGAGCACCACGACGAACAGCCCGCCGGCCGGCTCCCCGCGCCGCTCGAGTGCCGCCGCGAGCCGCTCCTGCGGCTGCAGGTGCACGCCGCCGTCGCCGAGCGCGGGGTAGGTGTCGGCGACGCCGTATAGGCTGCCGCGGGGACCGCGTACACGCCCGAACACGCACGCGAAGTGCCCGACGTGCCAGTCTGGCGGCGGGCCCTCGAGCTCGCCGTCGAGCAGGTAGCTCAACAGCTGGTTGACGCTCGGGCGTCCGCCCCACAGGTGGTGCGTGGCGAAGTTCGCGACGAGCGTGACCGGATGCTCGAGCGCGGCCGTGAGCTCGAACACGCCGGCGAGCGTGGCCGCGTTCCACGGGCCCGCGAACGGGATCGCCGCGAGCGCGCCGGCTGACAGCGTCGTGATCGCCTCGCCAAGGCCCGCGGCGGTCGTCCCGGACACGTCCGGGTCCTCGATCGTCGGGATCCTGAGCCTGTAGTCACGTCGCCCCGTTTCTCCGTGCGGGAGCGTGCCCGCGTCGCGCAGCTCGGAGACGATGCTCCCGGCGGCGAGCGCGACGGCGTCCTGGTCGATCGGCTCGCCATCCTCTCCGACGAGGCCCGCGGCGTTCAGCGCGAGCGCGCCGCAGAAGGCGCCGCACAGGTCGTCGCGCTGGGGCAACTCGCGCGCGTGCGCGGCGAGCAGCTCGCGCGCGCCCGGGAGCAGCGTCATCTCGAGCGGATCGGGTCTCGCCATGGCCCCAATTTACAGGGGCCTGCGTGTGCGGCGAGGCTCTGCGCGGCGGCGCGAGGCGCAGGCAAATCGGCGTTTCTGAAAAGACAGAAACAAAAAGACAGAAACACCGGGACCGAACTAGTGCGAAACTGCAGGGCTTTTCCGCTTGACAGAACTGTAGGCTGCTGTGATAGTAGGGACCCTAGGCCCGGAGAGCGGAACCCTCCCAGATTATGACTAAATCTCGCCCGAGAGTTCTCGATCGACAAGCCGGCAACCTGCGGTCAGTGATCAATCGACAAAGGAGCGGGGAAACACGATGCAGCGCCTAATGATGATTTGCGGAGTGGTCCTGCTGTCAGTATTCACGCTCACTGGCGTCAGCGCCGTCTCCGTGTCCGCCAACGGCCACGAATTCATCACCAGCGCCACGGGCAAAACCAAGAGCAAAGGGACCAACGTCCAGAAGTTCAAAACGGGCGCTGGCACGATCGAATGCACGGGTGTGACCGGGAGCGGCGAAGTGAAAGTAACAAAAATGGTGACGCACAAGGAAGTGCTCACTTATACGGGATGCAGTGGCTTCGGCGTCACCCTCAAAGTCACGCCGGCGGAATTCGAATTCAACGCCAACGGTTCCGCGAAACTCGAAAATCAGGTGATCATCTCGTCGGAAAGCCTCGCTTGCGAAGTGATCCTGGAACCGCAGACACTGAACACGCTTGCATACGCCGACGAATCGGGCAAGGTGAAGGCGACAGCGACCGTCACGAAAATCCGCTCGCTGGGCACCGGCGGTATGTGCGGCAGCGAAAACACGGAAGGCTCCTACACGGGCAGCATCGTGGGCGAACTCGAAGGCGGCGGGACGGTCGAATGGAAATAGCCCCGTCGCGGGTCCTCTAGCACGGAGGATGGTGTCGGGTGGCCGTCGTCTGACGGCCACCCGACCCGGTTCGCAGCGGCCGGCGAGAGTGCAGTGGCGCGGTAGCCTCGGTACGCGGTTAGACTACGCGCGCAGAGGACACAGAGGAGGTGGGCATGCGCGGAACACTGCTCCGTGCCGTATCGACGAGTGTCGGTCGCCGCACGCTTGTTGCGTGCGTGGTCGTGCTCACAGGGATATGCCTGTGCAGCATGCTGGGCGCCTCCGCGCGTGCAGACGCTTGTCCCAACGCCCAGTATCGGTCGGGTGGCTCGGAACAGCTGCCCGACTGCCGTGCCTACGAGCAGGTTTCGCCGGTCGACAAGGACGGTCTGGACGCCGTCACGCTCCAGCAGGCACCCCTGCCCGCGCAAAGCTCCGCTTGCGAAGTCGACGCACTGTGTACGATCGCGTACATGAATATCGGCGCGGCTTTCAGCGGCGCGCCGGGAAACGCGATTCCGAACGCCTACCTCGCCGTGCGGGCTGGCGAGGGCTGGCAGACGATCGCTTTGACACCGCCGACGCCGCAGGCTCCCGCTAACAGCCTCGCGAGAATCACCTATGCCTTCTCGGGCGACCTGTCGCAGACGGTTCTGCGCGTGCCGCTGCAGCAGCTCACCGAAGGAGCGCCGGCGGGGGTGTTCAATCTCTTCCTGCGCCAGCCGAATGGAGCCTATGCGCTGGTAACCGCGAGTGCCCCGAACGAACCTCCTCCAGCCGGGTGTGGGGGCTGCTTCGAAGAAGAGGATGTGCCTGCGTTCGCCGGAGCTTCCAGCGACTTCGGCCACGTCATCTTCGAGGCCAATGACAGCTTGGTCGCAGGCGCTCCGGCAGGCGGCGTGGAAAATCTCTATGAAGCCGTCGCGGGAGCCGTGCGGCTCGTCGGCGTTCTCCCTGACAAAACGGTTCCCCCGCAGGGCTCGACAGCCGGCGGAGGAATCCGGGCAGTCACCGAACGCACGCAGGAGTTGACGCACGCTGTCTCAGCGGACGGATCGCGTGTGCTGTTCGAGGCCGCAGCGGACACAGGCGGCCCGGATGCCCAGCAGGCGGGCGACATCGAGCTCTTTGACCGCCTCGCGGGGTCCTCGACGATCGAGGTTTCCGCGCCGGCGCCCGGTGCGCAGCCATCGAACTGCGAAACCAAAGAACGGATTTGCGACGCCGAGCCCGCGAGGTTCTGGGCAGCGTCGGAAGACGGGTCGGCCGTCTACTTCACGAGCAAAGCCGCGCTCACGAAGGAATCAGACGTCGGCGAAGCGCGCGAAAACCCGGGGAACGACCTGTATCGATACGACGTCGGCGCCGGCACGCTGACGGACCTGACGGTCGACACCAGGACGGCGGATCCTAACGGGGCGGGCGTTCTTGGTGTGGTCGGCGCCTCAGCCGACGGGTCGTACATCTACTTCGTTGCCACGGGCGAATTGGCGACCGGGGCGCAAAACGGACTGCCGAACCTCTACGTGTGGCACGAAACCGCCGCGGGCACGGGACAGCTGCGCTTCATCGCCACGCTCAAAGCCCCCGAACCGAAAGAAGAAACCAATATCGAAGCTGCACGAACCGGACCGGCATTCCCATATCACAGCGACATCGCCGACTGGACCAGTCGTCCGACCGAGTCACAGGCGTACGTGACCCCGGACGGGAAGCATGTTGCCTTCATGTCGGTCGAACCGCTGACCGGCTATGACAACACGGGCCAGACCACGGGAGAAGCCGATCACGAGGTCTTCGAGTACAGCGCGGAAACGGGAGAACTCGTGTGCGCATCGTGTGACGCGAACGGCGAGCGCCCGCTCGGCAGTGCGTTCATCGGCGCAAGGTTGGACGCCCGGGCGAGCACGCCCTTCCACCAGCCGCGAAGCCTGAGCGACGACGGCAATCGCGTGTTCTTCTCATCGCCCGACCCGCTGGTGCCCGGGCTTTCGGGTGGAAGCGTGAAGGTCTTCGAGTACGAGCGTGGCGCCGCGCAGCTCATCTCCGGCGCGGAAGGGGGCGGTGAAGCCGTGTTCCTCGACGCGAGCGCAAGCGGGAACGACGTCTTCTTTGCGACGCGCGAACAGCTGGTGTCGACAGACGTCGACGAACTGGTGGACGTCTACGACGCGCGCGTCGACGGAGGGCTTCCGGCACCCGTCATACAGCTGCCGTGCCAGGGCAGCGTATGCCAGGGTTCGCCGGCTCAACCGCCATTGCTGACCACGCCGATCTCCTCGTTGTTCATCGGCTCGGGCGATCTCTCGAGCGCGCGCCCGATTGCGAGGCTGACCCACAGGCAGTTGCTCGCCCGTGCCATCTCGAGATGCAGGAGGCTCGAGAGCAGGCGCAAGCGCGAGGCGTGTGTTGCCGCCGCAAACAGACGCTACGCGCCGCGCAACAAGAGCGACCGTCGTGATCGGGCGAAGCGCCGGTTTCGATAGTGGCTCGGACGAGCTGTCTGTGCGGCGGTGCCATCCGTGTGAAGTTCAGATGGTGGGCGCTGCTGCTCGCGGCTCTGTTCGCGCTCGCCGGAGTCACGGCGACAGCGGCGTCGGCGGCTTCGGCGGCCCCGCACTGGAGCATTGTCTCTGAGTCCGAGCCCACCTTCTTCCATGCGGACGACCCGTCGGACGCCTACGTGCTGATCGTTCGAAACGACGGTGGTGCGCGGACGTCGCACGCGAGCACCGTCACGATCGCCGACGACCTGCCTGCGGGCGTCACAGCCACGAAGATCACTGCCGAAGGCGAAGGGGCCAATGGCAACGGCTTGCCGAGATACGAAATGACGTGCCCGCAAGGGCCGGTGACGGGAGCCATCACGTGCAGCTACGCTGAAGATGCCGATCATGGCCCGGTACTGCCAGGCGTGACGATCGTGCTCACGATCACGGTGTCAATCCTCAACGCAGTCGAACCCCTGGAAAACTCGGCGACGGTCTCCGGCGGGGGAGCCCCGAGCGCCTCGACGCATGAAACGACGCCTATCGATAGCGAAAGCGTGCCGTTCGGGCTGTCGTTCTTCAGCCTCGAGAGCGTGGGGGAAAGCGGTGAAGCGGATACCCAGGCCGGCTCGCATCCGTTCGAGTGGACCACTGAGCTCGCGTTCAACGTCAGCTCCCGTGAATCTCCATCGGCGCAGAACGGCGGCGGCGAATTACCGCTGGCGAACGCGGCCCCAAAGGATGTTGAAGTGGCGCTGCCTGCCGGTCTTATCGGCAATGCGACTGCTGTTCCACGCTGCAGCCAGCGCGCCTTCCTGGAACGAGAAAAGCTCAACTGCCCGGTTGATACGCAGATCGGGACCGTCAAGCCGTTCTTCTACGGAAAGTCCCACTCGGCGGTTTTTCCCGTGTTCGACATCGTCCCGCCGCCTGGCCAGCCCGCCGAGCTCGGCTTCTCGGTCGCTGGGATCGGGCACATACCGCTGTTCTTCCACGTCCGCAGCGACAGCGACTACGGGTTGACTGCGCAGTTGGACGACATTCCGGAGGCCGGGCCGCTGCAGGGCGCGATCGTGACGCTGTGGGGCGTGCCGGCGGACGCGAGCCACGACCTCGAACGGGAAGGAACGTTGGGAGAAGGCGGTCAACGGGAAAGCGAATTCTGCAAACCGGAAGTTGAAGTGTCGGGCGGCGTGGAAAAAGATACGGGCTGTCCGAGCGACGCGCCCGCCAAGCCGTTCCTGACGTTGCCGAGCCAGTGCCAGGCGGGCACGCTCTCCGCGGGCGTGTCGAGCGACTCGTGGCAGTCCCCCGGGCCGCCGCTGCAGCCGTTCCTGGCCGAACCGATCGCCGTGGAAGCGGTCATCGGCTGCGAACAGCTCTCCTTCGCCCCATCGCTGACGCTCGCTCCGGAAACGACGCAGGCGGGCGCGCCGAGCGGTTACTCGCTGGCAGTGCACGTTCCCCAGAACGAAAGCCCGACGGCGCTGGCGACGCCGGACCTGCGCAGCGCGACGGTGAGCCTGCCGGCGGGCGTCGTGCTCTCGCCGTCCGTGGCAGACGGCCTGCAGGCGTGCTCGCCGGCCCAGTTCGGCGTGCACTCGCTCGCCGCGGCGACGTGCCCGCCGCAGGCACAGATCGGCACGGTGAAGATCGCGACGCCGCTGCTGTCGAGCCCGCTGGAAGGCGCGGTGTTCGTGGGCCAGCCCGAATGCGCTCCTTGCACGCCTGGCGATGCTGAAGACGGCAGGCTCCTGCGGCTGCTGGTGCAGGCGCAGGGCTCGGGCGTGACGGTCAAGCTCGAAGGGACGACGTCGATCGATCAGCGCACCGGTCAGCTGACGGCGCGCTTCACAGAGCTGCCGCAGCTGCCGTTTGAACAGATCCAGCTGAGTCTCAACGGCGGGCCGCGCGCGCCGCTGGCGAACAGCTCCGCCTGCGGCGTGCCGCTGGCGGCGAGCTCGTGGCTGACGCCCTACAGCAGCGAATCGGCCGCTCAGCCGACGAGCGAAGCGTTCGCGCTGAGCGGCTGTCCGACGCCCCAGTTCCACCCATCGTTCGTCGCCGGAACGACGGACAACCGAGCCGGCGCGTTCAGCCCGCTGACGGTGACGCTCTCGCGTGCGGACCAGGACGAGGACATCGAAGACGTCAGCGTTCATCTGCCGCCGGGGCTGCTCGGGATGCTCTCGAAGGTGCAGCTCTGCCCGGAAGCACAGGCGCGCGCCGGCGCATGCGCGCCGCAGAGCGAGATCGGCAGCGCGACGGTCGGTGCGGGACCAGGTGCGGATCCACTGTTCCTCAACGGTGGGCACGTGTACCTGACGGGCCCCTACGAGGGCGCGCCGTTCGGCCTGTCGATCGTGGTGCCGGCGGTGGCGGGGCCGTTCAACCTCGGAACGGTCGTCGTGGGGGCGAGGATCGAGGTGAGCCCGACGACGGCGGCGCTGACGATCGTGAGCGATCCGCTGCCCCAGAGCCTCGACGGGATACCGCTGCAGATCAAGACGGTCAACCTCGAAATCGACCGCTCGGACTTCACGTTCAACCCGACGGACTGTCAGCCGCTGGCGGTCGAAGGCGCGCTCGGGAGCAGCGCGGGGGCCACGGCGGCGGTGTCGTCGCGCTTTCAGGCGGCGGACTGCGCGGCGCTCGAGTTCAAGCCGAAGCTGAGCGCGCTCACCCACGCCACGGCCGACAAAGCCGGCGGCGTGCACCTGCACGTGCGGATCGCCTCGACCCCAGGGCAGGCGAACATCGCCGCCGTCAAGCTCGATCTGCCCAAGCGCATGGTCCCGCGGCTGAGCACTCTGCAGAAGGCATGCTCGGCGGCGGCGTTCGCAGCGAGCGCCGCGAGCTGTCCGGCTGCATCGGTGGTTGGCAGCGCGACCGTCCTCACCCCGGTCGTGCGTCAGCCGCTCAGCGGGCCGGTGTACATAGTCTCGCATGGCCGTGCCGCGCTGCCCGAGATCGCGCTGGTGCTGCGCGGCGAAGGCGTGGCCGTCGAGCTGGCGGGGCAGACGAGCGTCAAGGGCGGGATCGCGTCGGGCACGTTCCGCTCGCTGCCTGACGTCCCGCTCTCGGAGCTCGACCTGCTGCTGGACGCCGGTCCGCACTCGCTGCTCGCGGCAAATCTCCCGGCGCAGGCGAACGGGAGCATGTGCGGCCAGAGCCTGGCGATGCCGACCGCGATCACCGGCCAGGACGGCGCGGTGCTCAAACAGACAACCAGGATCGCCGTGTCCGGGTGCCGACGGCGCAGACCCCAGGCCAAAGCGAAGCACAGCGCCCACGGCAAAACCAAACGCGCGGCGCACGGCAACCCATCGGCAAGGCGTAGGCTACGAGCATGAGCTGGGACTTCTCCACCGACGCTGACTTCCAACAGCAGCTCGACTGGATGACGGACTTCGTCCGCGAGGAGATCTGGCCGCTCGAGTCGATCTGGCACGAGCTGGGACTCGACGGGCTGCGCCGCGCGATCGCGCCGCTGCAGGAGCAGGTCAAGGAGCGCGGCCTGTGGGCGACGCACCTGCCGCCGGAGCTGGGCGGCCAGGGCATGGGCCAGGTGCGCCTCGGGCTGATGCACGAGATCGAGGGCAGCTCGCCGATCGCGCCGCTGGCGTTCGGCAACGCGGCGCCCGACTCGGGCAACTCGGAGATCCTTGCGCTGGCGGGCACGGACGAGCAGAAGGACCGCTGGCTGCACCCGCTGCTGGCGGGCGATCTGCGCAGCGCTTTCAGCATGACCGAGCCGGACACCCCTGGCTCGGATCCGACGCAGCTGCGCACGCGCGCCGTCCGCGACGGCGACGACTGGGTGATCGACGGGCTCAAGTGGTTCTCCTCGAACGGCTCGATCGCGGACTTCCTGATCGTGATGGCGGTCACCGACCCCGATGCGCGCCCGGCGCAGCGGGCGTCGATGTTCATCGTCCCGACGGACACGCCGGGGGTTGAGATCGTCCGCGACGTGCCGACGATGGAGCATCCGTGGGAGCAGTTCGGCGGCTACGGCGGACACGCGGAAATCGCCTATGAGGGCGCGCGCGTTCCGGCGCAGGCGCTGCTCGGCGGCGAGGGCGAGGGCTTCCTGCTCGCGCAGCACCGCCTCGTGCCGGGGCGGATCCACCACTGCATGCGCTGGCTGGGGGTGGCGAAACGGGCGTTCGACATGCTGTGTGAGCGCGCCACATACCGCCACGCGCACGGCTCGCTGCTGGCGGAGAAGCAGACGGTGCAGAACTGGATCGCCGACAGCGCCGCGGAGATGCGGGCGGCGCGGCTGATGACGCTGCAGGCGGCGTGGGTGATGGACACGCAGGGCGCGAGCGCGGCGCGCACGGATGTCGCGCTGATCAAGTTCTATGGCGCGAAGGTGCTCCACGACGTGGTCGACCGCGCGGTGCAGGTGCACGGCTCGCTGGGCTACTCGACCGACCTGCCGCTCGAGCAGATGTACCGCTTCGCGCGCGCGGCGCGTATCTACGACGGCCCCGACGAGGTCCACCGCCAGTCGGTCGCCCGCCACCTGCTGCGCGGCTACGCGCCGCCGCCGGACGGCGTCCCGAGCGAGCACCTGCCGACGCGCCGTGAGCACGCGCGTGAGCGCTTCCGCGACCTGCTCGAGGCCGTCACCGCGAACGACTGATTTTTTAGGGGCACGCTTGCCGGCGTGCGTCGCGGGGCCGCGTGCCGCCATCGCCGCCTCTACGCTGAGTACCCGTGGCAACCGAGACCAGACGGGCGCGCGCGAGGTTCGACCCGAGCGCGTTCGAGAGCTTCCGCTTCACCGCCCGCGAGCTGGACGATCGCGGCCGCGTGACGCTGCGCTACGCGCTGGACGAGGAGATCGCGTTCACGGAGGCGTTCCGGCTGCCCCTCGGCGACCCGGCGCGGCGGTTGGACGAGGGCGAGCGCGAGCGTGTGGATGGCCTGCTGGCGCTGCTGCACTGGGTCGCCGGCGTGAGCTACTACAAGACCGCGCTTCCCCCGCAGGTCAGCTGCGAGACGGGCACGCCGCCACCTGCGGTTGCTGCGCTGCTGGAGGCGCTCTACTCGGACGGCCTGGCTGAGCTCGCCTACACGAACGACCTGGCCGCGCTGCCGCGCCCCTCGTTCGCCGGCGGGGCGTCGTCGCCGCGTGCGGTGACGGCCGCGGGGACCACCGCCCAGCCGCCTGACACCGCGCAGCGCATCCTGGTCCCGGTCGGCGGAGGCAAGGACTCGGCGGTGGCGGTCGAGATCGTCAGGCGCTCGGGGCACGAGCTGGCGCTGTTCTCGCTCGGCGATGCACCGCCGATAGCGCGCACGGTGGCCGCCGCGGGGCTGCCGCGCCTGCTGGCGACGCGCGCGCTCGACCCCGGCCTGCCCGCGTTGAACGCGGCGGGTGCGCTCAACGGCCACGTGCCGATCACGGCGATCGTCTCGTGCGTCGCGCTGCTGAGCGCGGCGCTGAACGGCTTCGACGCGGTGGCGATGGCCAACGAGCGCTCGGCGTCGGCGGGCAACGTGATGTGGGACGGGGTCGAGGTCAACCACCAGTTCAGCAAGGGGCTGCGTGCCGAGCGGCTGCTGAGCGCGGCGCTTGCAGAAGCCGCTCCCGACGTGCGGGCTGTTCTCGGTCCTGCGCCCCGCCTCGGAGCTGGCGATCGCGCGCGCGTTCGCGCGCATGGAGCGCTACCACGGTGCGTTCACGAGCTGCAACGCGATCTTCCGCATCGACCCGGCGCTGCGCGCGGCTTCGTGGTGCTGCGACTGCCCCAAGTGCCGTTTCGTGTTCCTGGCGCTCGCGCCGTTCACGCGCGCCCGCAGCAGCTGCGCGAGATCTTCGGCTCGCGACCTGCTCGACGACGAGCGCCAGTTCGAGGGCTTTGCGCTGCTGACCGCGACGGGCGGGCACAAGCCGTTCGAGTGCGTGGGCGAGGAGCAGGAGAGCCTCGCGGCGATCCGCCTGCTCGCGCGCGACGAGCGCTGGAGTCGCCACGGCGTGGTGCGGCGGCTGGTGGACGAGGTCCTGCCGCGGTTCCCTGCCGACGCGGGTGACCCCGACGCGGTGCTCGCGCTCAGCGACGAACACTCGGTGCCGGCGTCGCTGCTGGCGGAGGTCCGTGCGGTTCTCGGAGCTTGACGGCGCGAGCGTCGGCGTGTGGGGCGCCGGCCGCGAGATCGCGTCGTTCGCCGATCAGCTGGCCCGCCGCCTGCCCTCGGCGCGGATCGCGGTGGCGGTGTTCGACGCGCCTGCCGCCGCTGACGTGCGCGAGACGCTGCGCGCGCCCGCTGCGCGGATCGTCGTCGGCGCGCCAGTCGGCGTCGGCGACGGTGCGCACGCGCGCGCAGAGGTCGCGACGGCGCTGAGCGGCTGCGACGTGGTCGTGCGCTCGCCGGGCGTGTCGATCTACCGTCCGGAGCTGCGGGCGGTGCGCGCGGCTGGGACGCCGGTGACGACAGCCACGTCGCTGTGGCTGGCGGAGCACGGTGGGGCGGGCGTGCTCGGCGTGACGGGCACGAAGGGCAAGAGCACGACCGCGGCGCTCGCGTTGCATCTGGCGCGCGCGGCCGGGCTGACGGCGCAGCTGGCGGGCAACATCGGCGTGCCTGCGCTGGATCTGCTCGATCGCGACGCCGCCGAGGTCACGGTGCTCGAGCTGTCGAGCTACCACACCGCCGACCTCGAGATCGGGCCGGAGGTCGTGCTCGTGACGAACCTGTACCGCGAGCACACCGACTGGCACGGCAGCGAGCAGGCCTATCGTGCGGACAAGCTGCGCCTGCTCGGCCTTCCGGGCGTGCGTGTCGCGGTGTTGAGCGCCCGCGACGAGCGCCTGGCGGAGAGCGCTGCGGCGCTCGAGACGCTGCGCTTCGGCTTGCCGAGCGGCTGGGACGCGACGGCCGCGGGGATCGCGCTGCGGGGCGAGCTGCAGGCGACGAGCGACGAGCTGCCGTTGCGCGGCGCGCACAACGTGCTCAACCTGTGCGCTGCGCTGACCGCGCTCGAAGCGCTCGGCGTGGAGCCGGCCCCGCTGCCCGGCGCGCTGGACGGCTTTCGCGCGTTGCCGCACCGGCTCGAGACGGTCGCCGAACGCGATCGCGTCGAGTGGGTCAACGACAGCATCTCGACGACGCCCGAGTCGGCGATCGCCGCGCTCGCGAGCTTCCCCGGTCGCGAGCTGGTCCTGATCGCCGGTGGTCAGGACCGCGGGCAGGACTACAGCCGGCTCGCGGATGCCCTCGCCGTGGCCGGTGCCACGGTGATCGGGGTGCCGACGACGGGCCCGCGGCTCGTGGCCGCAGCGCGTAGCGCCGGCGTGGCGGCCTCGCGAGCGATCGACGCCCCCGACCTGGCTGCTGCGGTTGAGTTGGCACGCGGCCTTGCTGCCGAGGGCGCCGCGGTGCTGCTCTCGCCGGCGGCCCCGAGCTTCGACCGCTACCGCAACTTCGAGGAGCGCGGCGAGCGCTTCAGCGAGCTGGCGCGTCGCTGCTGAGCGCGCGGGCGCACGCTGTCCCGCCGCCTGCTCGGCAAGCGGCGGGACATCGATCGCGTCAGCCGGAGTGACCGGAGGCCGCCTGTGGCCTCACGGGCACAGCGGGTTCTTGGGCACTCCTTCGCACGGGTTGGGCATCGTCGGCTGTGGCGGCGGCGCCGGTTGCCCGACGGGGTGCCTCGTTTCGGATTCTTCCTTGACCTGCAGCAGGTATTCGATCGCTTCGGGGTAGCCGCTGGGGCCGATGCCGCCGAACCCCGGCTCCGGGGTCGTCTTGTTCTGGCAGCCCCACCTTCCCTTGATCCTCCGCGGGAAGGTCGCGTCGGTGAACACGTTGCCGCTGGCACAGTTGTTTTCCGAGTGCGGTGGCGGTCCGCCGACGAGCGCGCCATAGCCGCCGGTGAGCGTCACGTCGCCCGCGAAGCGGTTGCCGCTGTAGGTGGGGTCGTGGCCGTTGTCGATGAACAGGTTGTTGCTGACGCGGTTGCCGGCGAGCCCGAAGAAGATCGTGTCTGCTTCCGGCGGGAACGGGTTGGGGTACTCGAGGCCGAGCACCCCGTTGGTGGCGTTGCCGGCGATCAAGTTGCCTTCGACCAGGTCGGCGTAGTCGCCCGGGAGCTCGACCCCGCTGCCCCAGGTGCCCGCGGCGGATGCCGATGGCCGGCACCGTGAGGTTGTTGTTTTCGACGATCACGTTGTTGCGGATGATCGTGCAGCGCGGAATCTCGGTCGTGGTGATGATCGGCGTGGGGTCGGGATGTTCGATGTTCGGACGGTTGCATTCACCGTCCTGCGGCGGCGGCGGGTCGCCGGGGTTTTCCGAGTTCGGCACGATGCCGGAGGAGTTGTGCCGGAACAGCGAGTCTTCGATCACGAGGCTGCCGCCGGCGTTCGAGCCGGAGTAGCCGAGCGCGTTGTTTTCCATCGTCGCCTTGGCGATGCGCGCCTTGCATTCCTGGCAGGCGCCGACGTAGATGCCCGAGTCGTTGAAGCCCGACGCGTAGATGTTTTCCCAGGAGCCTTCCGTCTCGTTGCCGGTGAAGATGCCGTAGCCGCCGAGCAGCCCGGTGTCATAGGCGGTCAGATAGCGACCCGTACCACCCGTGGGCGCCGATTTTCCCCGACTCGGCGCCGCCGTTCCACCAGATCTCGTTACCGCACTGTTCGTCTCCGCAGCTTTCACTCTGGTCGAAGTTGCGAACCGTGAGGTTTTCAACCCAGACGTTGTTCGCCTCGTCGATCTTCGATGCCGTTGCCGGCTTTGTGCTGGCCGTCGATGATCACGGTGTTGCGGTTCATGCCCCTGATCCAGATTCCGGACTGGGCACTCGTGACCTTGACCGCTTCGTCGTACACGCCCGGTTCGATCAGCACGTAGTCGCCGGCGCTCGAGGCGTTGACGGCGGCCTGGATGGTGGTGAAGTAGTGCGTGTTGGGGGGGATCTTCCAGGTCGGCGGCTTCGCCTGGCGGACGATGTTGACGTTGACGTTCCACGCGAGCGCGGTGCTCGCGTTGGCGCAAAGCGCCGCCGCGGCGAGTGCCGCCGCGACGAGCGCGGCGCGTGGACGGGCCAACGAGCTCCAGCGGGAACCTCGCAAGGTTGGCATAGCTCCTCCTCCGTCGTGGGGATGGCACTACGCGGTCCATGGGACCGGCTCAGCGTATACCTCCGCGGGAGCGCGATCAAGTGCAGCGAAGGTGCTTCAGGAGCCCGTCGGGGGCTTCTCGCTCGCAGCGGTGTCAGCAGGCGCGCGCACGGGCGGCGCTGCGCTCGTCTCGACCTGCTCGACCGGCGTTGCGGGCAGTGCGTCGGCCTGTGCCTCGGCGGCAGCTCGGTTCTCCTCCCTGACCGCCAGCCAGATCTCCTCGCGGTAGATCGGAACACCGCCAGGCGCCGCGATCCCGAGCCGCACGGTGTGGCCGCTGACCCCCATGACGGTCACCAGGATCTCGTCGCCGATGACGACGCGCTCTCCGGGACGACGCGTCAGGATCAGCATCGAGGCTGATTATGAAGCAATTCGCGTCTCTGCGGCCAGCGCGAACAGCGGCGCCTGCAGCGGAGCGTCCTCGTGTGTGTTCAGCACCTGGTAGCCGCGGCCGTCGCGGATCAGCAGCGGCGCACGCAGGTTGGCGGTGATGTCGGCCGGGTTGGGCGTCGCGCGCACGGTCACGTACAGGGTCGCTCCCGCGGCGTCCTCGATGCCCGTGCGCTCGCGATCCTCGGGCGCGATCTCGAGCGTGAACGTCGAGAAGAACTGGAAGGGGCTGACGACCGGCAGCGCGAGCGCGGGATTGTCGACCGCGTGCAGCCACAGGAAGCCGCTGCCCGGGTTGCGATCGAGCAGCGTGTAGCGGAGGCCTCCGAGGCCGATGAGCCCGAGCGGGAACTCGATCACGTCCTGCTCGTCGATCTCGACGGTGCCGAAGCGGATGCTCTCGAATGTGACGGACATGATGCGGTTCTCCTTGGCGTTGGTCTACTGCAGGAAGTTGAGCAGCGATTCCTGGACGATGCTCGCGGCGGCGCGCAGCGCCGCCTCGTAGGCGGCCTGCTCGTTCGCGTATGCGATCGAGGCCGCTGCGACGTTCGTGCTGTCGGTGTTCGACAGCGCCTGCGAGATCGAGGTCTGCAGGTCTTCGTTGCGGCTCAACGCGGTCTGCAGCTGATCGGTCGCGCTCCCCGCCGCCGCCTGCAGCTGCGTCAGCGTTTCGAGGTTGCCGTCCAGGTTCTGCAGGTCTGTCGTGCCGAGTGCTTCGCGTCCTTCGGCGGTGCCCGCGCGCATGTTCTTGGCGATCGTGCGCAGCGTGTCGAGCAGCTTGCCGTCTTTGGCAGCTTCGCCGTTGCCCAGCAGCGTGGAGATGTTCGTGGTGATCGTGACCGTCGCCCCCGGTCCGACCGCACGGCTGACGGTTTCGGCATTGCCCTGGTATTCGTCTTCGGCGCCCTGTTCGTAGGGCACGGTCGTCGTCGCGGTCCCCGAGAACAGGTACTGCCCGGCGTACTCGGTGTTGGCGTCCTGCTTGACGCCTTCGGTCAGCTGTTCGACCTGGAGCGCCATCGTTTCGAGGTCGCTCTGGTTGTAGGTGCCGTTGGCGCCCTGAACCAGCAGTTCGCGCACGCGCTGCGCCGCCTGGCCCATGCTCGACATCGCGGTGCTGGCGGTGTTCTCCCACGAGATCCCGTCCTGCGCGTTGCTTTCGTAGGAGCTGAGCCCTTCGAGCTGGCTCTGCAGGTCGATGACCTGGCTCGCGCCGTAGGGGTTGTCCGACGGTTCGAGGATCGTTTTGCCCGAGGACAGTTCGTCGGTGGTGCGCGTCAGCGATCCGAGCGACGCGTTGAGGTCGTTCAGCGTTGCGCTCGTGACCATCGCTGGGGTGATGCGCTCGCTCATGGCTACAGCCCCACCACGCCCGTGTGCTCGATCAGCGTTTCGAGCATTTCGCTCATCGCGGTCAGCGTTCGCGCCGAAGCCTGGTAGCCGCGCTGGTAGGTGATCAGGTTGGTCATTTCTTCGTCGAGCGAGACGCCCGAGACGCTCTGGCGCTGGTCGCTGATCGCGGTGACGGTGGTCTGCAGGTTGCTCTGTTCGTCGCCCGCGGCGCGCACGTCGCTGCCGACCTTCTCCACCAGCGCCGCGTAGCCCTGTTCGGCCGTGCCGCCGCGCAGCGCGGCGATTGCCTGTGCGACTTCGTTGCCACCGGCGGCTTTGGTGCCGGAGGCTTCGACTTCGGAGGGTTTCACCGCGACCGCGAGCGTGGCCGCCGTGGTGCCTGAGAAGAAGGGCGTGGCGAGGTGTTCGTTGACAGTTTCCGCGAGCGTTTCCGCGACCGTGTCGAGTCCGCTCTGCAGCCCGGTCAGCGCGCCGCTTGGACCGGTCAGGGCGAGCAGTGCGCCGAGCCGGCCTCCGGCCGATTCGGTCAAGGCCTGGGGCCAGTTGACCTTGGTGCCTTCGACGAGCGGTTTGGCCGCTTCGCCGAAGCTCACGGTGTCCATGTGGTCGGGTTCTTCGGTGACCGTGATGTTGGCGAGCGAGGAGAGCTTGTCGAGCAGCTGGTCGCGACGGTCGAGCATCTCGTTGGGTGTCTGGCCAGCTTCTTCGGAGAGCTTGATCTGGCCGTTCAGCTGCGCGATCTGGTTGGCATAGACTTCGACTTCACCGGACGGTCCGGCCAGCGCGTTGTACTGTTCGCCGGCCTGGCTGGAGATCGTCGCAAGCTGTGCGCTGAGCTCTTTGAAGACGGTCGTGAGCTGGTGGCCGGCCGCCACGACCGCGTCTTTGGCCGCTTCGCTGGGGGCCGGCGAGACGGCGAGGTTGTTCCACGCAGTCCAGAAGTTCGACAGCTGGCTCGCGATCCCCGAAGTCGAGGGTTCGTTGAAAGCGGCCTGAGCCTGTTCCAGCACTTCCGACTGCGTGCTCGCCGAGCTCAGCGCGCTGTTCTGGGTGCGGTACTGGGCGTCCAGATAGGTGTTGCGAATGCGCGTGATCGTGGCGACGGTGACGCCGGTGCCGAGCTGCGCGCCCCTGCCGGTCTGCGAGGAGATCGCCGGGATCGTCAGCGGCTCGTTCGGTTCGAGCAGCGCAGTCTCGCGCGAGTAGCCTTCGGTGTTTGCGTTGGCGATGTTGTTGCCGGTCGTGTCGAGCGCCGTCTGCTCGGCGATCAGCCCGCTGAGCGCTGTCTGTAGTCCGGCCAGGCTTGGAATCGGCATCGTCTAGGCGCGCAGGTCGAGGACGTGCAGGGCGCCATGGGGACGCGCCCGCGTGATGGACTTGGAGGAGCCGTGGGTGTCATAGCCGTCGACTCCGTCGAGTGAGAGCATCCCCATCAGGTGGTCGAGGAAGCCGAGCTCGATCTGCATCAGCGCGCGGTTGCACGAGTGTTCGCGCTGGAGCTCGTGCAGCAGGCCTCTGAGCTCGGCGCTGCGCGCGCTCGCGCGCTCGGCGCCGGGGCCGTCCATGAGCGTGCTCAGCAGCGCCAGCGTAACCGCCTCGGCGGGAACGCCGAAGCGCTCGCCGCTGCGCGCGAGCAGACGCGAGCGCTCCTCCTCGAGCAGCTGGCGTCGTCCGATCTCCCCGCGCAGGATTCCCGCCAGGCGCACGACCGTGTTCACGTCGCGCGCACGGATCGCCGCCCCCTGCTCCAGCACGACCTCGAGCAGGCTTCGCGCGGAGGCGATCTGCGCGTCGAGGTGGGCGAGGATGTCGGCGGCGAGTGCGCGGTCCTGCTGGGCGGCCGGGTGTCCGACGAGCGCCATCGGGCTCATGCGCCGGTCCCTCCGCTCGCCTCGGTCGCGCCGTCTGTGGCTTCGAGATCGTGCGTCAGCTGCGCCGCCAGTCCGAGGCCGCCGGCGTGCATGACGCCGGCGCTCAGCGCCTGTGGCAGCATCGAGGAGATCTGCGAGCTGCTCGCGCCGGCGCCTTCCGAGCCGCCCGCTTCGGAGCTCGACCCGCCTTCGGAGGATTCGCCATCGAGCCCGCTCGTGCTCGCCAGCGACTGTGAGAGCTGTTCCACGAGCGTCTCTTCGAAAGCGAGGGCGCTCGCGTACGCCTTCTGTGTCGCGGTCGAGCCGTGGCGTACCCACGCGGGCTCGAGCGCCTGATCGACGGCGGGCGCGCCTGTCGAGCCGGTCACCGGGGGAAGGCTCATGAGGGCGGTCGCAGCTGGTTGGCGATCGACATCATCTGGCTCTCGGTCTGAATCGCGGTGCTGTTCATCTGGTAGGCGCGCTGGGTGCTGACCATCAGCGCCATTTCGCCGGCGACGTTCACGTTTGAGGCCTCCAGTGCGCCCTGATGGATCTTCCCCGTGGCCGGGTGCGGCGCGCCGCTGGCGGCGCTCGGCGTCAGCCCGTTGGCGCCGTCCGCCAGCAGGTGTTCGGGCGCGGTCACCGTCACCAGCTTGATCTGGCCGAGCTTGCGCGTGCCGGCGCGCACGGTCCCGTCGGGGCCGATGCTCACCTGGCTCGGCGAGACGCCCGCCGGCAGCTTGATCGGCGGCGTCAGCGCGCTGCCTTCGGAGTTGACGATCGCGCCCTTCGCGTCGACGCCGAAGCTGCCGTCGCGTGTCAGCGACTTCTGGCCGTTCGAGCGCGTCAGCTCGAAGAAGCCCGGCCCTTCGATTGCCAGGTCCAGCGGATCGCCCGTTTCGGCGATCGCGCCCTGTGCTTCGCTGCGGCCGATCACCTTGGCGCTCGCGCCGGCGCCGTCGCTGCTGAGCGTGCCGGCGACGTTCACCGGGCTGTACAGGAGGTCGCTGAAGGAGACCCGCTCGGACTTGTATCCGTCGGTCGAGAGGTTCGCGAGATCGTTGCTGATCGCGTCGAGCTGTTCCTGCTGCGCTGACATGCCTGCTGCTGCGGAATACAGACCTTCGAGCATCGGCCCATCCTGTTCGTGGTCGTCGGCGAGCCCGGGCCTCCGCATGGCGGTCCAGCCGGGCTCGGGAGCTCTTCTTCCCGGGTGATCGGCCGCCACTGCGTGGACTTGAGCCCCGCCGCCGCGCTGTCTAGGAGCCCAGCGAGCCGACCTGGGAGGCGGCCTCCTGGAGGGTGCCGGCGATCGACTGAATCGCCTGCTGCCCTGACTGGAAGCTGCGCAGCGAGGTGATCATTTCGACCATCACCTTGGCGGCGTCCACGCCGGAGCCCTCGAGTGAGCCTTGGCGCACGGTGCCCGTGGGCTTGCCGGCGGCGGTGCCGGTGTAAAGGTTTTCGCCCTGCTTGACGGCGCCCGGGACTTCGAACACGCCGACCGCGCTCGGGGGCACGGTCCCGCCGGCGCCGACCTTGATCTGTGCGCCTTTCCCACCCAGCACCGGGTCGCCGTTGGTGTCGGTCAGCACGCCCGCGGCGGAGGTTGTGAACTGTCCGTCGCGGGTGTAGCGGATGCCCTGCGCGGTCTTGACCGCGAAGAAGCCGTTGCCCTCGATCGCGAAGTCGAGCGGTTCGCCCGTTTCCTGCATCGTGCCCGGCGTCATGTTGGTGTAGGCCTTGCCGAGTGCGACGCCCTGGTCGACCGAGCCGACGGCGGTGCCGCCCTCGGTGTTGGCGATCAGGATCGAGCCGAAGCTGTGCTGCGGTGTTTCGTCGGCCTTGAAGCCGGGCGTGGCGGCGTTGGCGAGGTCGTTGGAGAGCTGATCCTGGCGGATCTGCTCGGCGACCATTCCCGACGCGGCGATGTCAAGACCGAGATCCATCTGCCTCGGGTGTTCGACCGCCGCCCACGGTTCTTGAGCTCAGCGCACGGAGGTGAACAGCGGCAGCTCGCCGGAGAGCTGTTCATACAGGCGCAGTCGCAGTCGCGTGTGGATCTGGGAGATGCGGCTCTCGGAGACGCCGAGGCGCTCGCCGATGTCGCGCAGCGTCCAGTCCTCGACGTACAGCAGGACCGCCACTTCGCGCTCCTGGTCGGACAGGCGCGCGAACGCCTTGCGGAAGCGCGCCTTGGCTTCGTGGCGCTCGGCCTGCACGATCGGGTCCCATTCCTCGTCGGCGCTCTCGAGCGTGTCGATGCGCTCGATCGTGGCGCTCTCGTCGGAGCGCACGATCCTGTTGAGCGAGCCGACCTCAGCCAGCGCGACCTGATCGCGCCGCCGGGTCAGCTCGCCGGGCGTCATCCCGACCGCGGCCGCGAGCTCCTCGCGGGTGGGCTGGCGTTCGTGCAGCGAGAGGAAGCGCTCACGGGCGTTGTTGATCTCGCGCTCGTCGCGGCGCAGCGAGCGCGGCGCCCAGTCGTGGCGGCGCAGCTCGTCGAGCACCGCGCCGTGGATTCGGGTCCACGCATACTGCTCGAGCGTCGCGCCCTTTTCGGGGTCGTAGCGCTCGATCGAGCGGATCAGCGCCTCCAGTCCGCACGACAGGAAGTCCTCGACGTCGCACTGTGCCGGCACGCCGCGCACCTTGCGGTAGACGATGTAGCGGACCATCGGCATGAACATGAAGATCAGCCGGTCTCGCAGCTCGCGCTCTTCGCTGCTGCGGTACTCCTGCCAGATCGCGAGCACCTCCGCCGCGGGCACCCTGGTTGCGCGCTTTCCGATGATCTCCATTCGGGCGTTGGATTCGCTGTGGCTGCGACATTCCCTGCCGCACGCGGAGCGGGAGCGTCCGTACGCGGGCGCGAGACGCGCCCGCGCAAGCCGGTCGGCCCAGGCAGCTGCCGGTCGGCCCAGTGAGCTGCAAGCCGGTTCCCGCTCGCTCGCGCATCTGCAGATCGCGCTCAGAGATGGGCGGGGGCGGTCGATGACCAAACCAGGACATGGTCCTCCGCTTCTCAGGCCCGACTCATCAGGAATGCTCCGTGACTGCGACCGAGTTGCCGGCGCGCGCTCGCCGGCTGCTGGCCGGCGACGACCTGCGTGGATACCGCGAGCTGTTCGATCGGGCCGCGGCGATCGGCGATCCGCACCGGCGCTACTGGGCGGGCGTGGGCCTCGTCGAAGCGGGCCTCGCGGCGCGGGCGAGCACAACTGCGGCACGTTCGCCGGCGCTGCTCGTGACGCTTGCCGGCGGCGCTCTCGAGCTGCTCGAGCGAACACCCAGCGAGCCGCGGCTGCTGAGGCTGGCCGGCGTGGCACTGCTCGAGCTGTGGAGCCTCGACGCCGCCGAGGCGCTGCTCGAGGCCGCCAGGCGCCTGGACCCGCAGCTCGCGGACGTGGAGCGCAGCCTCCGCGAGCTGGCCGCTCGACGGCGCCACGAGCCTGGTTTTGCGGGCCGGGCACCGCTGCGCGCCGCGCTCCCCGAGCTCGCCAGCCGGGCGCTCGAGGTCGCGGCCGCCGCCGAACCCGCAGAGGGCCTGAGCCTGAGCCTGTGCATGATCGTCCGCGACGAGGAGCAGATGCTCCCGCGCTGCCTGCAGGCGGTTGCCGGCGCAGTCGATGAGATCGTCCTCGTGGACACGGGCTCGAGCGACGCCACGATCGAGATCGCGCGGTCCTTTGGCGCGCGCGTCATCGAGCACGAGTGGTCGGGGTCCTTCGCGCAGGCGCGCAACGTGTCCTTCGACGCAGCCCGCGGCGACTGGCTGCTGTATCTCGACGCCGACGAGGTGCTCGTCGGCGAGGACGCCGCCCTGCTGCGCTCGCTGACCGGGCGCACGTGGCGCGAGGCGTTCTACGTGTCGGAGACGAACTACACCGGTGATCTCCAAGACGGCACCGCGGTCGCTCACAATGCGCTGCGCGTTTTCCGAAACCGCCCCGAGTATCGCTTCGAGGGCCGCCTCCACGAGCAGATCGCCCAGCGCCTGCCGGGCTATCTCCCGGAGCGCATCGAGGCGACGAGCATCCGCGTCGAACACTACGGCTACCTGGGGCTCGTACGCGACGAGCGCCAGAAGTCGAGCCGCAACATCGAGCTGCTGCGCCTGCAGCAGGCCGAGAGCCCGCCGACGCCGTTCCTGCACTACAACCTCGGCTGCGAGTATGCCGCGGCCGGGGACCACGCGGCCGCGCTCGCCGAGCTCGAACGCGCGTGGGAGCTGCTGGACGCGGCTGCGGATCGCGACACGCACAGGTTCGCGCCGGCGTTGGTGAGCCGCTTCGTGAAGGCTCTGCGCGCGTGCGGACGCCCGCGCGAGGCGCTCGAGCGTGCCGAGGACGGGCTCGAGCGCTTTCCCGGCTTCACCGATCTCGTGCTCGAGCAGGCGCGCGCGCTGCTCGCGCTCGGCGAGCGCGAGCGGGCGATCGAGCGCTGCGAACGCTGCATCGAGATGGGCGACGCCCCGCGCCCGTACACGGCGACCATCGGCGCCGGCAGCTACCTGCCGCGGCTCCACCTCGCTGAGCTCAGGCGCGCCGAAGGAGACCTCGAGCGCGCGGTCGAGCAACTCGAGCACTGCCTGCGCGAGCATCGCGACTACGTCGGCTCGGTGCTGCCGTACGCGAGCGCGCTGCTGGCCGGCGGTATCGAGCCAGAGGCCGTCGTGGGCGAGCTCGAGCGGCACATGCCCGACCCCACGCCGGCGGCCCGCTTCCTGCTCGCGACCGCCCTGTATGAGGCCGGCGCCACGAGCGTCGGCGAGACTCAATTTCGGGCGGTGCTCGCACGTCAGCCGCACTCGAGCCGCGCGCGAGTTGCGCTCGCAGAGGCGCTGCTGGCGCAGCGACGCTACGGCGAGGCGGCCGCGGAGGCGGAGGCGCTCGGCGGCGATGATCCGCTTGCGGTGATCGCGTGCCGGACCGAGCTGTTCGCCCGCATCGCGGGGGGCGACGCGCCCGGCACAGCGGCTGCGCTCGCCCGCGCCCGCGCCGCGGGAATGGATGCCGAGGAGCTGGACGTGTTCACAGCGTGGCGCCAGCTCGTGAGCAGCGGGCACACCGAGATCGACCTGGCAGAGCAGGCGGTTCCGCCGCTGACGGTGATGCTCGAGGCGCTGCTGCGGGTCCAGGACTTCAAGAGCTTCGAAGCGCTGCTCGGGCTGCTGGCGCGAACCCCGCTCGCCGAGCGCGAGCGCCATGTGCTGCTGGCCGAGATGTACATGCGCCGAGGCTTCGTCGCTTCGGCGGCGGAGGAGTGGATCGCGGTGTGCCAGCACGGGCCGGACACGGAAGCGCTGGTGGGGCTGGCAAGCATTGCCGCGGCACGCGGCATGCCGCGTGAGGCGAGCGATTTCGCCGCTGCTGCGCTGTCGCGCGATCCCGACAACGAGGCCGCCGCGAGCCTGCTCTCGCAGGCCGGCGCCTCCTGAGGAAGCGAGGCCGAAGGTGCGATTCGAGCAAACCATGTCGCAGTTGCAGGAGATACTTCAAGTTTCAGCAGAGGCCGTCGATGAACACGGTGAACGCAAGCGCGAGGCGGCCCATGGATTGGACCGCGTAACCACGTTTTCAGGGAGAAAACGCCATATGAGCTCGCCCCTTCTGCCGATTGAGGGCCATTTGAGCCCGTCGAGCACCGACATTCAAGCAGTCACCAGCACCGAGGACACCGGCTCCTTCGCCGCCGGTGTAACGCCGCTCGACACGGCGCTAGACGTCGTCGCGAGCAGGGGCGGTCCGCCGCCGTACGTGCTCGAGCAGATCGCCGCCGCCGGCAGAATCGACGAAGCGCTGCGCGAGGATGGAGAGCACGTGCGCTTCTTGACGGCCGACGACGGTCGCACGAGCATCGAGCTCCAGGACCGCGACGGCAACGCGCACCGCACGCTGTCGGTTGCCGAGGCGCTCGAGCTGGCGGCCGGAAGGCCGCTGGAGTAGGTCGCCCGCGATGTCAGCGCTCGGCGTCAACGCCACCACCGGTGCCCCGATCACGATCTCGGGCCTGGCCTCCGGCTTGGAAACGTCGAAGATAATCGGCGCGCTGATGGGCGTCGAACGCGAGCCCGTCACGCACCTGACCGGTGAGCAGCAGAAGATCCAGGCCGAGCAGTCGCAGCTGCAGCAGGTCCGGTCGAGTCTTCAGCAGGTGGCCACCGCCGCCTCCGAATTCGCCCTGCCTTCGCTGTTCGAAAGCGTGCAGAACGTCACCTCGAGCGAACCGGCGCGCGTCAGCGCCGTCGCCAAGTCCGGCGCGGGCGTCGGCGGCTACGAGGTCGAGGTCACGCAGCTCGCGAACTCGGCGCAGCGGACGTTCACGTTCAAAAGCCCCGCAAGCGAACAGAAACTGACGATCGAAGGCCACGAATTCACGGTCAAGGCGGGCGAGAGCGCCAAGGAACTGGCGAGCGCGATCAACGCCAACGCCGGCGCCACGGTCTACGCGGCGGTGCTCGAAGACGGCTCGATCGTCCTCTCCAATCGCGCCACCGGCACCACCGGGAGCGAATACATCAAGGTCACGGGTGAAGCGCTCAGCGAACAAGCGGGCACCGCGCGGGAAGGCAAGAACGCCAAATACACCGTCGACGGCGTCGAAGGCAGCTCCACCTCGAACACGGTGGCCAACGCGATTCCCGGAATCACGCTCACGTTCGGCGGCCTCACCCCCGTCGGACCGGTGACGATCGACGTCGAAGCGCCGGGCCCCAGCGTCAGCGCGATCGAAGCGCACGTGCAGACGTTCGTCAACGCCTACAACGCGACCGTCGAAGCGGTCCAGGCCGAGCTGGCGACGAAGCCGCCCGTCAAGCCCACGAGCGGCGAGCTCGGGGTCGGCGCGCTGTTCGGTGACATCGAACTGACGAGCCTGCTGAACAACATGCGCGACACGATGTACGAATCGATCGCAGGGCTCGATCCGGAAATGTCGAGCCCGCTCGACATCGGCCTCAGCACCGGCCAGAGCACGGGCGGGGGTGGCTCCACGCAGTCATCGCTGGAAGGCCTCCTGACGCTCGAACCGGCGAAGCTCGCGGAAGCCATCAAGGCGAACCCGGCGGGCTCCCAGCAGATGCTCGAACAGTGGTCGCAGAAGCTCCAGGGCCTCGTCAACGCCGTCAGCGGCCCCGGCGGCTCACTGGAATCGAGAATCAGCGGAGATGAAGCGCAGGTCACGGAGCTGGGCAACCAGATCTCCACGATGAACGTGATGCTCGAACACCGCGAAAAGGCGTTGCAGGCCACTTACGCGGCGCTCGAAGGCGTGATCTCGCGCAACACCACGCAGAGCGCCTGGCTCGCCAGCCAGGAGGAATCGCTCACCAAGTCCGGCGCGTAGGTCGCGGCGCTCAATTTTCCGCGCGGCGCGCCGATGATGGGCGTGAGATGCGCAACCCGACCGCCGCCTCCCACGCCGCCTACCGCCGTGGCACGGTGATGGCTGCGACCCCGGGGCAACTGGTGGTGCTGCTGTACGACGGCGCGCGCCGCTTCCTGCGCCAGGCGGTCGTCGCGATGGGCGACGGCGACATCGAGCGCACGCACAACTGCCTGCGCTACGCAGAACGGATCATCAGTCACCTCGACGGCACGCTCGATTTCGACCAGGGCGAGCTGTCACAGCGTCTGCACGCGATCTACCAGTTCCACCTCAGGCACCTGCGCGCGGCGCGGCTCAACCAGGACCCCGCCAAGATCGAAGAGATCAGCGAGCTGCTGGGCGAGCTGCGCGACGCCTGGAGCCAGGTCGCCAACGAGATCGAGGGCACGACCTCCGACGTCGCCGCGTCGCAGCTGGAGCGCGCGTGAGCGCCGCGGCGCGCGACGGCGCACGCGCGCCGGAGCTGGCCCGCTACGAGGACATCTACGCCCACGCAGAGCTCGAGCTCGAGCTCGCGGGCAGGGGCGAGCTCGACAGCCTGATCGCGCTCGACGCGCGCTGGGAGGAGCTGGTCGCCGGCCTGCCCGCGCAGCCGCCGCCTGCCGCGGCCGAGCTGCTCCAGCGCGCCCGCCTGATGCACGAGCGCACGGGCATCGAGCTCCGCCGTCTGCGCGAGTCGCTGCTCGGCGAGCTCGCGGCGACAGCTCGCGGGCGCCGCACCGCCGATGGCTACGCCGGGCAGCTGAGTCGTCGCCCGCGACTCGACCGCAGCGCGTAGGGGTCCTGCGCGCTCAGCTCACCGTGAAGCTGGTCGCGCTCGACACGGTGGCGCTCGGCGCCGTCGGGTTCGTCACCTCGATCGCCCCGCTCGCGGCTCCCGACGGCACCAGCACCTTCAGTTTGAGCGAGCTGACGTACGTGACGCTGGCGGCTTTGACTCCGCCGAAGCTCACCGTCGAGCCTTTCTCGAAGCCCAAGCCGGTGATCGTGACGCTCGTCCCGGGCGCCGCCTTCGTGGGGCTGAACGAGTGCAGCGACAGGCTTGGCGTGAACACGCCGGCGCTCGTCCCGGTCGCGACAGGCGTGGTCAGCGAGATCGTTCCTGCGAGCGCCCCGTCCGGGACCGTCGCTTCGACCTGCGTCGAGGAGTGCACGGTGAAGGTCGCCTTGACTCCGTCGATGCGCACGGTCGTGGCCCCGGTGAAGGCCGTGCCCGTGATCGTGACCGAGCTGCCGGTGAGCCCGGTGCCCGGTGTGAACGACGTGATCGCGGGAGCGTCGGAGATCACCGCTGCGGTCGCGCTCGAGACCACAGGTGACCCGCTCCCGGATGCGTTGCTGGCGGTCTCCTGCACGCGGATCGTCGAGCCGACGGCGCTCGCCGGCACGGCGTAGGTGGATCCGCTCGCGCCGGTGATCGGCGAGCAGCCGGAACCAGAGGCGTTGCACAGCAGCCAGCGCTCGCTGTAGGCGCTCGGGTCGCCCGTCCAATCGCCGCGGCTCAGGCTCAGTGTCTGTGCCTGCTCGGCCGTGCCGGAGATGCTCGGCGGCGAGACGTCGGCGGGACTGACTGCGGTTGCGAACGCGCTCAGCCCGATCGGGCTGCCGACCCCGGTCGGGCCGTCGTAGCCGCGCCTGGCGCGGCAGGAGCTGGCTTCGGTGCAGGAGCCGTTGCTGCCCGACACGACGTCGTACAGGGCGCTGCCTTCGCCGATGTGGGAGTAGAGGGTTGCCGCGGGGTATGCGACGCCGTGGGCGCCGCCGCCCAGTGCGAACTCGGCGGCGATCACGGGCGAGGCGACGGATGTGCCGCCCCACACGCCCCAGCCGGTCGGGTACCCCCCGGGGTTGGCCGTGCTGTCGTAGACCTCGACGCCGGTGTAGGGGTTGCCGACCGCCGCCACGTCGGCGACCGCGCGTCCGCTGCCGCAGGCGGTCGCGGAGAAGCCCGCGACCTCGCGCTGCCACGCAGGCGCGCCGAACACGACGCTGCAGCCGCTGCCGCCGCCTTCCCAGACGGTGCTGGTCCACGTTTCACCGGACTCGGTCAGGGTGGTCCCGCCGACGGCCACCACGTCCGGGGAGCTCGCCGGGAAGTTCGCCGCTTCGGCGCCACCGCACGCCTCGTTGAAATAGCCGCAGTCACCAGCCGACACGGTGATCACGACGCCGGGGTGGTTGTAAGGGCCGTCGTCAGCCGCGTAGCCGGATTGCTCGGCGCCGCCGTAGGAGTTGCTCACCTCGGTCGCGCCGGCGCTCACCGCCGCATCGACCGCAGCGCCGAGGTTCGCGAAGGATTCGTTGTCGGCCTCGACCAGCATCACGTGACAGCTCTGGCAGATCGCGTGGGCCATCTGCACGTCGAGTGAGATCTCCGTCGCCCATCCGCCTTCGCGCTGCGGAAGCGGGCTCGCGCGTCCTTCCTGGTTGAGCTTGCGAAAGCAGCCGTTGGCGGTCGTGCATTCGGGGAGCCCGAACTGCCTGTCGTACACGCCGAGATCGGCTTCGGCGGTGGGGTCGTTGAAGGCGTCGACGACGGCGATCGTCTGCTGCGCGGAGGGGAACGTCGCGTTCGGCAGCGCGTAGGCGGCGTGCAGCAGTTCGGGGGTCAGGCCGCCGGCGATCGGGTTCTTGTTGGCCACCGCCGGGGAACCGGCCGCAGCTTCCGCGGCCTGGCGTCTGGCGTCGGCTTTGAGGTCGGCTTCGGTCAGCCCCACGGTGACGAGGCGCACGCCCAGACAGGCGGCGGAGCCGGGCGGGGGAGCGGCGCACGCCCGCTGCGCGCGGTAGGCCGAGTGCGAAAGCGACGCACGGGCGACCGGGGACGCTGCGAGCGCGAGCGCGGCAGCGCACGCGAACGCCACTGCGGCGCGCGTGCGACGACGATGACGGTGGCGTTGGAGACGGGGGCTTGACATTTCCACGGTGCGGCCGATTGCTCGGTGGCGATCTCTCGCCTGCTGCGTCGGCCGCCGCGTCCGCGCTCGTGAGCGGCGAACGAGGCGCGTGGACGTCTCGGCAGGGGATCTCGTGCTCGCAAAGGGCGCGTGCCCGCGCCCTCCTGGCACTGTTGCCGGACCTCGGCGCCGGGCCTAAAGATCGACCGCGATCGGCCGATCAAGAGAGCGGCCCCTCGATGGCCAGGATCTCAGCGACCTCAGGGAGAGCGTCGGTTTCAGCCCAGGGAGGGCGGGAAAAAAGGACACCCGTCAAATGGCTCTCGTTGATTCGACCCAGCAGTTGCTGGAGGCTGCGATGCGCGGCTCCTGGCAGCGTGAGACGGCGCTGACGAACAACATCGCCAACGCCGACACCCCCGGCTACGAGCCGCAGGAAGTCAACTTCGAGTCCCAGCTCCAGGGTGCGATGAACGGCGGTGCGGAACCGAGCGAAACGCAGTTTGCGACGGTGACGCGGCCGCAGGAAGCGGGTCCGAACGGCACCGGCGTCAGCATCGATGAGGAATCGGCGAAGCTGGCCGAAAACGGGCTCGACTACCAGGCGCTGACGCAGGTCATGGGCGCGCGCGACAGCATTCTGCACTCCGCGATCGGCGCGCCGGCGGCCGCCTGATGGGACTCTTCGACGCGATCGGCATCGCCGGCAGCGGCCTTACCGCGGAGCGCATCCGCATGGACGTGACGGCCGAGAACCTCGCCAACGCCGACACGACCAAAGCCGCAAACGGCCAGCCCTACCAGCGCCAGGACGTCGAGCTCGCTCAGGTCGGCTCGAGCGACTTCGGCGGCGCGCTGACGAGCGCGATGCAGCAGGGCGGCGACCGATCGGAGATCGGCCAGCGGGGCGGCGTGCAGGTCACGGGGATCGTCTCCGACAACACGCCGGATCAGCAGGTCTATGACCCGGGCAACCCCGAAGCCAACGCCCGGGGCTACGTGAAGATGCCGAACGTCAGCACGGTCACCGAAATGACCGACCTGATCTCGGAGTCGCAGTCCTACCAGTCCGACGTGACGGCGATGCAGACCGCCAAGTCGATGTTCACCTCGACGCTGCAACTGCTCAAGTGATCATCCCGCCCGTCGGAGGACTGGGCGCCGGGCTGCCGGTGAGCCCGGCCGAAGGCCTGGCCCAGGGCGGCCACGCCGCCGGCACAGCTGCCGGCGGCCAAGCAGGCGGCTTCGGCGGCGAGCTCACCGAAGCGATCTCCTCGCTGGAGCAGACGCAGAACAGCGCCTCCGCCGCGTCGCAGGCGCTCGCCACCGGCAGCGTCAGCGACCCGGAGGCCGCGGTGGTGACGGTCGAGGACGCGCAGCTGGCGATGGAACTCGCCTCGCAGGTCCGCAACAAGGCCACCGAAGCGGCCACGAGCATCTTCAACACCCAGGTCTGATCGATGCCCGTCTCCCAGCTGGCCTCGAGGCTCACCCCGCGCGGATGGATCATCGCCGGCGGCGTGGCCGTTGCCGCGATCCTGTTCGTGTACCTGTTCGTGCACACGGTCTCCGCGCCGAGCTACTCGACGCTGGTGAGCGGCGTCGAACCGTCGCAGACGGGCAAGATGACGAGCACCCTCAGCGCGCAGGGGATCAGCTACCAGCTGCAGAACAACGGCACGGCGATCGCCGTGCAGTCCAACGAGACGGCCAAGGCGCGCGTGGCGCTCGCTGGCGCGAACCTGCTCGGCAACACCCAGCCCGGGTTCTCGCTGTTCGACAAGCAGAACCTCGGTGAAAGCAACTTCCAGCAGCAGGTGACCTACCAGCGCGCGCTGCAGGGGCAGCTGGACGAAACGATCGACAGCGTCCAGGGGGTTTCCGGAGCGCAGGTCGAGCTCGTGCTGCCGAGCTCCCAGAACCAGATCTTCGGCGAAACCCAGGACGTCTCCTCGGCGGCGGTGCTGCTGTCGGGCACGAGCTCGCTCGACGCGAGCTCGGTGCGCGGGATCGCGCAGCTGGTCTCCTCGAGCGTCCCCGGCCTGCAGCTCGATAAGGTCACGATCACCGACGCCACCGGCGAGCTGCTGTGGCCGCAGGGATCGGGCGGCGGCGGATCGGGCAGCGAAGTGCAGGAAGCGCAGCAGCACTACGACCAGAGCATGGCGGCGAGCCTCGACGCGATGCTCGGCCAGACGCTCGGAGCCGGCAAGGCGCAGGTGCTGGTGTACGCCAACATGAACGTCAACAAGACGACCAAGGAATCCCTCGAATACGGCAAGGCCGGCACGCCGACCCAGCAGAGCAAGGACATCGAAACGCTGACCGGCAGCGGCACCGGCGCCGGCGGGGTGACCGGCACCGCCAACCTCACGACCGCAGCGGCGGGCGCCGGCGGCAAGTCGAACTTCAAGCACGAAACGACGACCTCATCGCTCGGCGTCGACAAGACCGTCACCCACTCGACGATCGCGCCCGGCGTCGTCGAAAGCCAGCACGTGTCGGTGCTGCTCGACAAATCCGTGCCGGCCTCGGCGCTGCCGGCGATCCGCGAAGCGGTCACCAACGCGGCGGGCATCCAGACCAAGCGCGGCGACACGATCTCGATCGGCCAGGTGGCGTTCGCGAAGACGACCACCGCGGCTGCCGCCAGCAGCCCGCTGAGCATGGCCAAGTACGTGCTGCTCGGCCTCGGCGCGATCGTCTTCCTGTTCTTCACGACCCGCTCGCTGCGCAAGCGCGAGAAGCAGCCGATCGAGGAGCCGGTGTGGCTGCGGGAGCTCGACGTTCCGATGCGACTGTCAGAGCTCGAACGCGAAACTGCCACCCGGCCTGCCGCGGTGATGGCCGGCGTCACCCCGCCGCGGGCGCCCGGCAGCGCCAACGGCCACGACAGCGATGGCGAGGACAGCATTCGCCGGCAGGTCGAGCAGCTCGTCGACAGCAACCCTGACCGGGTCGCGCAGCAGCTGCGCAGCTGGATGCAGGAGGGCTGAGCCCGATGCCGGCGGAAGCCTCTGCAGATGCGCTGCCGGCGTTGGCGTCGGGGAGCGATCTTCTGCCGGCGACGATCGCCGAGCTTCCGGGGACGCGCAAGGCGGCCGTGCTGATGGCTGCGCTGGGATCCGAGCGCGCCGCCAACGTGCTGCAGCGGCTCGGCGAGGAAGAGATCGAGAGCCTGTCGATGGAGATGGCCGGCCTGAGCGCCGTCGACCCCGACACGACCGACTCGATCTTCTCCGAGCTGGCGGCCCTCGCGAGCCGCGATGCGGGCGCCTCCGGGGGCATAGAGTTCGCCCGCGACGTGATCGAACGTGCGCTCGGCCCCGAGCGCGCGGCCGAACTGCTCGGGCGCATGTCGGCGCGAACCGAGACGCCGCCCTTCGAGTTCCTGCAGCGCGTGCCCGCCGAGCGCACCGTCGCGCTGCTGCGCAGCGAGTCGCCGCAGACGATCGCGCTGATCCTCGCGAGCCTGCAGACCTCCAGCGCCGCGCAGGTGCTGGCGCGCCTGCCCGAGCGCCAGCAGCCGGACATCGCGCTGCGGATCGCGCGCATGGGCGAGACCAGCGCCCAGGTCGTCCAGCAGGTCGAGGACGTGATCCGCCACAAGCTGACCGCGGTCGTCGAGCGGAGTACTCGGCGGCCGGTGGCACCAAGACGCTGGCGGAGATCCTCAATCACTCGGACCGCACGACCGAGCGCGCGTGCTCGAGAAGCTCGACGACGACCGACAAGGACCTCGCCGAGGAGGTGCGCGGCATGCTGTTCGTGTTCGAGGACATCGTCAAGCTCGAACGAGCGCGCGATGCAGCAGGTCCTGCGCGAGGCCGACCAGAAGGACCTCGTGCTCGCGCTGCGCGGCGCGCCGGACAACGTCAAGGAGGTCGTGCTGACGAACATGTCCGAGCGCGGCGCCGAGATGATCAAGGAAGAGATGGAGATCCAGCCGCCGCAGCGCAAGCGCGACGTCGACGACGCCCAGAGCCGCATCGTGGCGGTCGTGCGCCAGCTCGAGGAGGCCGGTGCGATCGTGATCGCGAGCGACAGCGAGGACGAAAGCGAAGCGGTTGTCTGACGCGGCCACCAGCTACGACTTCGAGCCGCTCGAAGCATCCGATCCGCCGCCGCGCGACGCGATGGCGCGGATCCTCGCGCAGGCACTGGCCGACGGCGAACGCATCCGTGAGTCCGCGCGCGCCGAGGGTTACGAGCAGGGTCGCGCCGCGGGCCACGAGCACGGCATGGCGGAGATCGCGAACGCGGCGGGAGCGCTCGGCGAGGCCGTGCAGGCAGTCCAGGCGCTGCGCGTGGAGACCGTGCAGACCGTCGAAAGGGACTCGATCGAGCTGGCGATCGCGCTCGCCGAACAAGATCCTCGTGGGCGCGCTGCAGGCGCGTCCGGAGCTGGTCGTGGAGGTCGTTCAGGGCGCGCTGCGGCGCATCAGCGACAGGCGCACGATCACCGTGCTCGTCAACCCCGCCGACCTCGAGGTCGTCAAGGGCGCGGTCGGGCGGCTGACAGGCCAGGGCAGCGGTGTCGAGGTGTGCGACGTGCAGGCCGACGGCGCGTCGAGCCGGGCAGTGCGATCGTCCGCACCGGCGAGGGCGAGGTCGACGCCGGTGTGTACACGCAGCTCGAGCGGGCCAGCGAGGTGGCAGCCGCGGCGCTCGAGGCCGACGGGCAGGCGGCGTGAGCGACGTCGTGGTGGGCGAGAAACGCCCGGCGCCGCTGCTCGAACGAGCGACCGAGGCGATCCGCGACGCCGACCTCGCCAGGCGTCGAGGCTTCGTCACCAACCTCATCGGGCTGATCATCGAGGTCACCGGATTGCAGGCTGAGGTCGGCGAGCTGTGCCTCGTCGGCACCGAGCGCAACCGCGAGCCGGTGTCCGCCGAGGTGGTCGGCTTTCGCGACGGCCGCACCCTGTTGATGCCGCTCGGCGAGCTGCCGGCATCGGCCCGGGCACGCGCGTGCTCGCGAGCGGCGCCCCGTTTCGCGTCGCCGTCGGCGAGCACCTGCTCGGGCCGGATCGTGGACGGGCTCGGTGAGCCGCTGGACGAACGCCCGCTGGCGGATCCGGCGCCGGACAGGCTGCGAGGCCCGGGCGGGTGGGCTCCGATTCTGCGCCGCTCGACGATCGCCGCGCCCCCGAGCGCGCTCTCGCGGCCACGCATCAGCGAGCGCGTCGGTCTGGGAGTGCGCGCGTTGGACGGGCTGGTGCCGTGCGGACGCGGGCAGCGCCTCGGCATCTTCGCCGGCTCCGGTGTCGGCAAGTCCTCGCTGCTGGGCATGATCGCCCGCTCGACCAGCGCCTCGATCAACGTGATCGCGCTCGTCGGCGAGCGCGGCCGCGAGGTGCGCGAGTTCGTCGAGCGCGACCTCGGTGACGCCCTGCAGCGCTCGGTCGTCGTCGTCGCGACCTCCGACCAGCCCGCGCTCGTGCGCATCAAGGCGGCGTTCACCGCGACGACGATCGCCGAGCACTTCCGCGACCAGGGCCACGACGTGATGCTGATGATGGACTCGGTGACGCGCTTTGCGATGGCGCAGCGCGAGGTCGGGCTCGCGATCGGCGAGCCGCCCGCCACGCGCGGCTACACGCCGAGCGTGTTCGCGCTGCTGCCGCGCCTGCTGGAGCGCGCCGGCACCAGCGCGACGGGCTCGATCACCGGCCTGTACACGGTGCTGGTCGACGGCGACGACATGAACGAGCCGATCGCCGACGCCGTGCGCTCGATCCTCGACGGGCATGTCGTGCTGACGCGCTCGCTCGCGCACGCCGGGCACTACCCGGCGATCGACGTCCTGCAGAGCGTCTCGCGCCTGATCGGCGAGATCGTCACGCCGCGAGGTCGGAGCAGGCGGGACAGCGCCTGCGCGCGGCGCTCGCGGTGCTGCACGACAAGGAAGACCTGATCTCGATCGGCGCCTACCAGTCCGGCAGCGACCCGGCCCTGGACGTCGCGCTCGCGCACCGGCCGCGGATCGAGCGCTTCCTGCGCCAACCCGTGCAGGAGCGCAGCGACCCGCTGCAGACAGACGCGCGCCTGCTGGAGCTCGGCGCCTCGCTCGCCAGCGAGCTGGAGCGCGTCGGCGGCGAGATCGCGGATGCCGAAGAGGTCGTTGCGGGGCCCGACGCGACCGCGAACGCAAGCGCATACGAGGCGGGAGCACCCGCGATCCCGGCGCTCGGACTGAGCATCTGAGATGAGCGCGTGAGCGGACGCGCGGCACACCCAAACGACCGTCGTACGCGGGCGCTCAAGTACCGAGCCGCGCAACCGATAACCGGGCCGTGAGCGCCTCTACATTTCGCTTCCGCCTCGAGCGCGTGCGCGCTGTGCGTGAGCGCAAGGAGAAGCTGGCCCAGCGCGAGCTCGCCGACGCGCTCACGCGGCGCTCGAGCAGCGTCGCCGAGCTGCGCTCGGCAGACGCCCACCTCGAGCACGCGCTCGAGGAGCAGCGCACGGTTGCAGGCGAGCGTGAGGCCGTGAGCGCCACGGACCTGGTCGCGCGTCAGGCGTTCCTCGAGCGTGTCGAGGCTCAGCGCAGGCTGCGCGCCCGCGAGCTCGAGCAGCGCGAGCTCGAGGTCGCCGAGCGCGACGCCGAGCTGGCGACGGCTGCCAGCGAGCACGAGATGCTGAATCGGCTGCGCGACCGTCATCGCGGCGAACACGACCGCGAGGCCGACCGCCGCGAGCAGGGCGTGCTCGACGAGATCGCCTCGAACCGCTTTCGCAGGAGCACCGCGTGAGCGCCCAGTCGATCGTCGGGGCCGCAGCCACGATGCCCGCCGGCGAGCTGGCGACGCTGCAGCGCATGCAGCAGCTCCAGGCGCTGATCGATTCCGCCCGTCAGGTTTCCAGCGGCGGTGTGATCACGACTGCCGGCGGCTCCTCCGCGAGCGCCCAGAGCGCCGGCGCTGGCGCCACCGACTTCGCCTCGGCGCTGCAGGCGGCGACCAGCTCCGACGCCGCGAGCGCCAACGCCGCCGGCACCGCAGGCGTCGGCACCGCAGGCGCCGGCACTGCAGGCGCCGGCCTGAGCGGCGAATCGGAATACGAATCGCTGATCGAGGAGGCGGCCAGTCGCAACGGCGTCGACCCCGCGATCCTGCATGGGCTGATCGAGCAGGAGTCCGGCTTTGACCCGAGCGCCACCAGCAGCGCGGGCGCCGCCGGGCTGACGCAGCTGATGCCCGGCACCGCGTCCTCGCTGGGCGTCGCCAATCCGCTCGACCCCGCGGAATCGATTGAAGGCGGCGCACGCTACCTCGGCCAGCTGATGGGTCAGTTCGGCGGCAACGCCGAAGACGCGCTCGCCGCGTACAACGCCGGTCCGGGCGCAGTCAAGCAGTACGGCGGCGTGCCGCCGTACTCCGAAACCCAGAGCTACGTCACCAAAGTGCTCGCCAACGCCGAAGCCTTCCGTCAGACACACCCGACGAGCACCGTGGGGAGCCTCGTATGACCGTCGAGCCCACGCTTGCGCCCGCGCCGCCGTCCGCGTCGCCACCGACGTCCGGCGCGCCGCCGGGCGCGCCGCCGCCGGGCGCGGAGCTCTTCAAGAGCGCGCTCGACGAACACTCGGCCCGGACCGCAAACGCGGAAGGCCAGCAACCGAAACGCTCCGAAGCCGGCGAGGCGCAACAGCTCCGCGCTCGCGAACGCGCCGCGGCCGCGTCATCGACCGGTGCGCCGGGCGAAGCGTCCGTCGACGCCAAGGCGCAGGGCGAACCCGCGCAGCTCCGCTCAGGCACCGAAGCCCCGGCGCCGCCAAGGGGCGGCGGCGAAGCTGCTGCCGCATCCACGGCCGCAGGCGCACGTGCCAGCGCCGGCGCCGCACTGGAAGCGACCGCGGCCGGCGTCGCAGGCGCACCTGGCCAGAGCGCGCTCGAAGGCGGGTCCGCAGCCGCCGCCATCTCACCCGCGAGCGCAGCGTCCGCACCGCTGGGCGCGAGCCCGTCGGTAGGCCCGAGCCCGTCGCCTGCAGGCGCGAGCCCCGCCGAAGCGAGCCCCGCCGAAGCGAGCGTCGGTCACTCGACATCCACGCCGGCGGGCACGATCGCTCCGAGAAGCTCGGCGCCGAGCACGACGACGGCGCCTGCGAGCTCCGCTGCGAACGACCACGGCGCCGGCCGAGCGAGCAGCGCAGCCGCTGCGTCTCCGTCGAGCCTCGAAGCGACCAGCGAAGCCGCCGCGCCCGCTCCGACGCAGACGAGCGACGAAAGCGCGGCAGCAGCGGGATCGCCGCCGAGCGCGCCGTCGGCACCGGCCGCGGCGACATCCTCGAGCGCCGCGCGCCCGGCTGGGGGCGTCGCGGCTCCGCTCTCCTCGCCGGCGAACGGCACGGGCCTCGCCTCCGGCCAGGACGCCGCGGCGAGCGGTGGCGAAGGCAACCTCGGATCCGGCGGCGACAGCAGCGCCGGTGGCAGGGACACCGCGACGCAGCACGCCGACCCGGCGGGCACCGCTCGTGCCGCAGGCGCTGCGGCACCGGCGACGGCGGCAGCTCAGACCGGCGCGGCCGCCGCCGGTGGCGAAGCGAGCCCGCTGTCGGGCGCTGTGGCAGCGACGCAGGCGCCTGCGAGCTCACCCTCCGCGGCGGGCGCTGCCAGCACCGTGTCGGCGTCGGGTGTGGGCATGCACGAGATGATCGAGTCGATTCGCGCGACGATCGAGATCGCCGTCCGCCAGGGAGCCACGCAGGCGCGAATCGCGTTGCAGCCCGACGAGCTCGGCCAGATCAACGTGCGCCTCAGCCAGACGAGCCAGGGGCTGCTGGCGCGCGTCAGCGCTGAGACCGCCGCCGCCGCGCAGGCGCTCGCGGACGGGCGCGCAGAGCTGCATCAGTCGCTGAGCACGCTCGGCGTTTCGCTGTTGCGGCTCGACATCGGCTTCGGCCAGTCCGAAACGGGCGATCGCGACGAGCGCTCTGCCGTCGAGGAACAGGCCGCAGGCCAATCGGGCTCCGCGTCGAGCTCTGAAGCAGTCGCTGGCGTCGAGGCGCCGGGAGAGCCGGACGGCCCGGCACGGTCGGCGTCGATCGCCGGCGGGACACTCGTCGACGTGCTCGCCTGAACACCACGAAAGGACCGATCGCAATGACCACCACCCCACTTGCAACCGCCGGCGCAGCCACCGGCGGCGCGGCGGCTGCCAAGACGCCCGAAAACCCCAGCAGCATCCTCGGCCAGAACGACTTCCTGAAACTGATGGTCGCGCAGCTGCGGGCGCAGAACCCGTTGGAACCGGGCAACAGCAACGAATTCGTCAACGAGCTCGCGCAGCTGACGCAGGTCGAGCAGACCACCAACCTCGCGAACGCGAGCGAGCTCTCGGGCGCGGTCCAGCTGATCGGACGCACCGTCACCTACAACAACGCGTCCGGAGCTGCAGCGACCGGAGCCGTCGAAAGCGTGCAGTCCTCCGCGTCCGGCACGTCGGTGACGGTCGAAGGCGTCCCGGGCGTGACCCTGTCGAGCATCACGGAAGTCAATTGAGCCCGATCACCAACCCAGCGCTCGTCCCACCCGGAGGGCTCTCGAGTCCGCCCGCGCCCGCGCCCGCGCCCGCGCCCGGGGCCGGCGGGGCCGGGAAGGGCGGAGCGGCGGGCGCTCCGCGCCAGGACGGCCAGAGCGGCCCGTCGTTCGCCGCCGCGCTCACGCAGGCGGGTCAGTCTCAGCAGCTGCAGTTCTCAAAGCACGCGCTCGCGCGCGTCGAACGCCGCGGGATCGACCTCGACGCGAGCACGCTTGGACGACTTTCGCAGGGCGTCAAACGCGCCGCGAGCAAGGGCTCACGCGACTCCCTCGTACTTGTCGACGGCACTGCCTTCGTGGTGTCCGTCAACAATCGCACGGTCATCACGGCCGTCGGATCCGAACACATGAAGGACAACGTGTTCACCAACATCGACAGCGCCGTCATCGCATGAAGCGAGCGGTCAGCAACGACTACGGCCGGACCTCATCGAGGAGGCCGCGAAAGGAAGGGCAGTCAGGATGATGGCAGGAATGTATGCCGCTATCAGCGGCCTCGATACGAACCAGACGATGCTCAATGCGACCGCGAACGATCTCGCGAACGTCAACACGGTCGGCTACAAGGCGGTGAGCGTGACGTTCGCGAACTCGCTCACGCAGGTGCTCCGCGGCGCCTCCGGCGTGACACCCACCAACGGTGGAACCAACCCGGAGCAGATCGGGCTCGGCGCGCAGGTGCAGGCGACCGTCAACGAAATGACAGAGGGCGCGTTCCAGTCGACCAACAACCCGCTCGACGTCGCGATCGAGGGTCCGGGCTTCCTGCGCGTGGGACCGGGTGCGCCGGTCGAAGGGAAACCGACGGAAAACATCCCGGCGAACCTCCAGTACACCCGCGCCGGAGATCTGACGACCAACACGGCCGGCTACCTCACCACGCAGGGCGGCGAATACGTGATCGGCCGCGACGCGGCGGTAGCGACCAAATCCGAAACCGGCGACACCTACGAACCGGGCACCGAAGACACCTACATCCAGATCCCGCCCGGGTCGAGCAACGTCTCGATCGGCCAGGACGGGTCGGTCAGCTACACCGACGAGGAAAAAGGAAGCGAACACTATCTCCAGCGCGTGACCGCGGGCTACCTGTCGCTCGCGACGTTCGCCAACGAAACCGGCCTCGAACGTCTCGGCGGCTCGCAGTGGGCGCGCACGGCCAACTCGGGCGCACCGATCGTCAACACTCCCGACACCCCCGGATTCGGCTCGACCGTCGGCGGCGAGCTCGAGCAGTCCAACGTCGATCTCGCGACCGAGATGACCAACATGATCACCGCCGAGCGCGGCTACCAGGCGAACTCGCGCGTGATCTCCACCGCGGACGAAATGCTCGGCACGCTCGTGACGATGCAGTAGCCGACTTCCGAGCTGCCGCATGCGGACCTGCCACGAACCGGATCACCGACGAAAGGACGGCGACCGATCGAGAGATCGGCCAGCAGGGACAACTCCGAGGAGCCCGGGGTGGGACGGCCTACGAAGCCGTCCCACCTTGTGGCTAAGCTTCTGGCGAAGGGGGTGCGTGCCCGTGATCACGCTCAACAGGCTCGGACACAGCGACGAGCCCTTCCAACTCAACCCGGACATGATCGTGACGGTCGAATCGACGCCCGACACTGTCATCACGCTCGCGACCGGAGCGAAGGTCGTGGTGGCGGAGACGCCGGCGGAGCTCGCCGCGGAGGTTCACGCCTACCGCGCCGATGTCCTCGCAGAGGCCTTCCGGCGCCGCGGCGCCGCGCAGCGACAGACTCCGTCCGCGCCCATCCTGCGCGAGGCCGGACGCGAGTCGCCGCGGCTCTCAGCGGTCGACGACGACCCGGCGTAGCGTCGTGAGTCGCTGCCCGAAACGGGCAGCGGTCCGTCGGCCGAATCGACCGTTTGTGCACGCGCTTCGAGCAGGACTGAAGGAATTTCTGCGAAGCGCCGATGTGACAGGCAATGAAGGCTGCAACAGCCATCGGGATCGGGGTTGCCTTCGGCTCCCTGATGTTGAGCTCGCTGATGGGCGGGACGAGCCCTGCCTCCTTCATCGACATCCCCGCGCTGCTGATCATCCTCGGCGGCACCGGGGGCGTGACGCTGGCGAGCGTCGGGATGACCTCGATGAAGCGCGTGCCGGGCCTGTACAAGCTGGTCTTCTCGGCCGAACCCCCGGACATGCGCGGCCAGCTCGACCGGCTCGTGTCGCTCGCCGACAAGGCACGCCGCGAGGGCCTGTTGGCGCTCGACGCGATGCTCGGCGAGATCGACGACGCGTTCACGCGCAACGCCCTGCAGCTGGTCGTCGACGGCACCGACCCCGAGATGGTGCACGCGATCCTCGAGGCCGAGGTCGACGGGATGGCCGCGCGCCACGAGGCCTCCGCCGCTCCCTTTGAGAAGGCCGGCGGCTTCGCGCCGACGATGGGGATCATCGGCACGGTGCTCGGCCTCGTGCACGTGCTGCAGAACCTCGCCGCGCCGGCCTCGCTGGGCCCGTCCATCTCCGCCGCGTTCATCGCCACGCTGATGGGCGTCGGCTCGGCCAACGTGATCTTCCTGCCGATCGCCAGCCGCCTCAAGGCGATTTCGGCCGAAGAGATGGAGCTGCGGATGATGACGCTCGAGGGGATCCTCTCGATCCAGGCGGGCGACAACCCACGCCTGGTGTCCGAAAAGCTGATGTCCTACCTGCCGCCCGCCGAGCGGAGCGCCGGCGAGGAGCAGAACGTGGCGCGAATCGACGTCGAGGCCAAGGCAGCCTGAGATGCCTCGTGGACACGGCCGCCGTCGCCACGGAGGCGCGGAGGAGGGCAGCAACGAGCGCTGGCTGCTGACCTACGCCGACATGATCACGCTGCTGATGGCGCTGTTCATGGTCCTGTTCTCGATCTCCTCGGTCAACATCTCCAAGTACCAGACCCTGCAGAAGTCGTTGAAGGCAGCGTTCTCGGGCAACATCCTGCCGGGCGGCAAGGCGGTCGCGCAGCAGGGCGCCACCGACAACGCGGCGCAGACTCCCGCCAGCGTCGAACTGCAGGCGATCGAGCCCGTCAAGACCGAAGGCTCCGCCAGCCTGCAGAACAGCTCGTTGCACGGCGCGAGCACCGCCACCGCGAGCAGCTCAGCGAGCAGCTCGGCCGGCAGCTCGGTCAGCAGCTCGGCGAGCGCCGCCGCGGCCGCGCTCAAGCAGGCCGCAGCCCAGAACCAGGCGGCGGAGTTCGCGCGCATCAAGCGGGAGCTCGACGCCTACGCTGCCTCGCACGGCTTCGCCAAGAGCGTGCAGACGACGATCGAAGCGCGCGGCCTGGTCATCAGGGTGCTCACCGACGATCTCCTGTTCGCGTCCGGCAAGGCGGCGCTGGAAGGTCGCGCGGACGCTCTGCTGAGCGAGATCGCGCAGCTCCTGAACGTCGATGACACGCACCCGATCTCGGTCGAAGGCAACACCGACGACGTGCCGATCCACAGCGGCGAGTTCCCCAGCAACTGGGAGCTCTCGACGGCGCGCGCGAGCACCGTTGTGCGCTTTCTGATCGTGCACGGCGTCAGCGCCAGCAGGCTGACCGCCTCGGGCAACGCCGAACAGCGGCCCGTGGACAGCAACGCCACCGCCGCGGGACGCGCGCGCAACCGACGCGTGGAGATAGTAATGCGACGGATCAGCGCTGCCGAAGATGAAGGTGCACAGGAACCGTAGTCAAGGACGACACCACTAGAAGTCAAGGACGACAGACCATGCTCAAGAACAAAAAGCTAATGCTCGCGGTGGCCCTGCCGATTCTCATACTGGGAGTCGGCTACAAGATGACCAGGCCGGCCCCCGTCAACAAGGACAAGATCAAGGGAACGATCTACGTGATGCCGGCGCCCTTCCTGCTCAACCTCCAAGACGGCCGCTTCGCCAAGCTGACCGTCGCGCTCGAGCTCGCTCCCGGGCAGAGCGACGGCGCCTCCGCGACGGCCGCCGCCGCGAGCGGCGAAAACGCCGTCGGCACGCTCCCCGAGGAACCGGTCGTCCGCGAAATCGTGACCGACGCCGTGACCAATCAGAACGGCGAAAACCTCGTCAGCGAATCTGGCCGGCGCGCCGTCAAGCACCAGATCCTGAAGGCGATCGACAAGCAGACCGACGTGAAGGTCGAATCGGTCCTGATGCCAGACCTCACCGTCCAATAGGAGACAGCGTGGCCGAGACGATCGAGTACGAGCAGTTCGACCAGAACGGTGATGGAGGCCCGCCCACCCCGCCCGCCCCCGACGCCGCCGCTGTCCAGGCCGATCTGAGTCGTCTCAGCGACATCCCCATGGAGCTGAGCGTCGAGATCGGGCGCACCCACATGACGGTCGGTGAGACGCTCGATCTGCGCGTCGGCTCGGTCGTGACCTTGGAGCGCCTCGCCGGCGAGACCGCGGACCTGCTCGTCAACGGCAGCGCGATCGCGCGCGGCGAGGTCGTCGTCATCGACGAGCAGTACGGCCTGCGCGTCACCGAGATCCTGGACGCCCAATCCGAGCACGAGCCCTCGACCTCGGACGAGCCATCGACGTCGGACGAGCTCGCCGCCGCCGAGGAGCAGGCAGCGCAGACGGCGTCCGCGGCTCGCACGCCGGCGGCCGCTGCGTCGGCGGACGCAGACGGATCGTCCTCCGAGACGGCCTGAGCCGCGCATGGGCGCGAGCGAGGAGGAGACGCAGGGTGCGGTGGCGCAGGAGGCGCCGCGCGAGCACGCCGTCGGCGCCAGGCACACAGGCGCCGACGAGCAGATCCGCACGCTCGACTTCTCCCAGCCGACCAAGTTCACGACCGAGCTGCGGCGACGGATCGTCCGCGCGCTCGACCCCTTTTGCGAGGCGCTCGGCGGCTCGCTGGCCGGCGAGCTGAACGCCGAAGTCGAGGTCGTCCTCACCGACATCAGCCAGCACACGTGGGCGGCGGCGAAGTCGCAGCTGCCAGCAGACTCGATCGCCGTGGCCGTCGAGGCTGAGGGGATCGAGCGGCACATGCTGATGAGCGTCGAGCTGCCGTTCGTCCTGCAGGCGCTCGAATGCCTGCTCGGCGGCGAGGCGTCGCAAGCCCCGCTCGAGCGCCACCTGACGGAAATCGACTGGGTGCTCACACGCGGCCTGCTCGACGCCGTCGTGCATCGAGCTGTCGGTGGCGTGGGGCGAGCTCGGCGGTCCACCAGCTGGCGCGCGGCGAGGTCGACATGGAGGGCGACGCCGGCGTGCTCACACCGATCGGCGAACCGACGCTGTCGATCGACGCTTCGAGCTGCAAGATCGACGGCTCTGACCTCGGCGATGTCGCTGCTGATGCCGTGGGCGCGCGATCGAGCCGATCGATGGAGCAGATCCGCGGCGGCGGCGAGCGAGCCGCATGGCGCCGACCCCCGCGGCGCCGACGCCCTGCGCCGCGGTGCTGGCGGGCGCGCAGGTGCTGCTGCGCGCCGAGATCGGCTCCGTGCAGATGCCGATCGAGCGGATGCTCGAGCTGACCCCCGGGGCGCTGTTCGACGCTCGAGACAGCGCCGAGGACGGTGTGCTGCTGTTCGCCGAGGGGGTCTCGCTCGGCCGCGGACGACCGGGTCGCAGCGGCGCCAGACGCGCAGTCAAGCTGTTCGCGACCGGCGAAGCCAGCGTCCGCGCCGACACCTACGCGACGCTCGGTCGCTCAGAGCTCGAACGGGCGCGCGCGCATCTGGAGTCCGCGCGCACGAACCCGGAGAGCCGCGCGATCTTGAGCAGCATCTTCGTGCGCGTGTGGGCGGAGCTCGGCCGGACCCATCTTCCGCTCGGGCAGGCGCTCGAGCTCGCCTCGGGCGTGGTCGTCGAGCTCGACCAGCGAGTCGATGCCCCCGTCGAGCTGTTCGCCAACGGGTTGTGCTTCGCCAACGGCAGCCTCGTCGTCACCGCCGACGGCGCGTGGGGCGTTCAGGTGGCCGAGCTGCTCCAGTAGGGCGGACGCCCAGCGGGCCCGCGTCAGCGCGCGCGGCGGGGCCGCGGCGGCACGGATTCGGCTCAAGACCGCGCCTTCAGGGCCGATAACGAGGGCGACTCTTCCTCGGAGTCGTCCCTCGATGATCAAGTCGATCCCGCTTTCCCGTGCGGTCGCCCCCGCGATCGCGGCGCTCGGCGCCTGCGCGCTCGCATTCGCGAGTCCCGCGTCTGCGTTCACGCCGCCCGCCAAGACGGGTGGCGAAAACGCGCCGCTGAACCTCAGCGGCTCCACCGGCACGTCGCACTCGACGAGCTCCGGCGGAGCGAGCATCGTGCGCACGATCGTCGGCCTGGCGATCGTGATCGCCGTGATCTGGGGGCTGGCGTGGATCATGCGCCAGGTCAAGGCCGGACGTGAGGGCGGGCGCGACTTGCAGTCCTCGAGCGCGGGCCTCGCGAACGTCGCCGCGCTGACGCTCGGCTCGGGGCGCTCGGTGCACCTGGTGCGCGCCGGCAACGACTACGTGCTGCTCGGCAGCACCGAGCACGGCGTCGCCCCGATCCACCGCTACACCGAGGAGCAGGCGCTCGACGCTGGGCTGCTCGCCGAGCCGGGGCTGGTCGTGGCGCAGCCCGTCGAGCGCTCGCGCCTGTCGACGCTGAGGAGCCAGCTGCTCACGGGCGTCATCCACGCCTCCCGTCACGCACAGCGGGCGATCACGGACGGCACCGATCACGACGACGGCGGGATCCCCGGTCAACTTCCCTACGCGCCGCGCCCGCCGCTCTCCGGAGAGGTGAGCTCGCGTTCGGACCCGATGCGGATGCCGTCCCCGTCCTCGGGACTGCTCGAGCGGCTGCGTGAGCTGACGGTGCGGCGATGAACGTCGCCCCGGTGCTGCACGCCGCGGCGCTCGGCGCGGCGGTGCCCGCCGTCAACTCCAGCAACGCCGTTCAGATCCTGCTGCTCATCGGCGGGCCTGACGCTCGTGCCGGCGATGCTGTTCACGGTCACCGGCTTCAGCCGCATCCTGATCGTGCTCGGCTTCATCCGCAGCGCCGTCGGCACCACACACCGCGCCGCCCAACCAGGTGCTGGTCGGGATCGCGCTGTTCCTGACGATCTTCGTGATGGCGCCGACGATCGGCGCGATCAAGAAGGACGCCGTGCGAACCCGCTGGCAGGCCACAGGATCAGCACCACCGCCGCGATCGAACGCGCCGAGGAGCCGCTGCGCGAGTTCATGTTCCGCAGACGCGCACCGCAGGACATCGTCGCTGTTCGTCAACCTCGCGCACGATCAAGACAGCCGCAGACGCGCGCCGAAGTGCCGACCGAGGTGCTGATCCCCGCGTTCATCGTCTCCGAGCTGAAGACCGCGTTCCAGATCGGCTTCCTGATCTTCCTGCCGTTCCTGCTGATCGACCTGATCGTCTCCTCGACGCTGATGAGCATGGGCATGATCATGCTGCCGCCGACGTTCATATCGCTGCCGTTCAAGATCCTGCTGTTCGTCCTCGTCGACGGCTGGGACCTGGTCATCAACTCGCTCGTCCAGAGCTTCCACTGACATGAACCAGGACACCGTCGTCAACCTCGCCACGCAGGCGATGAGCCTGGCGCTGAAGATCGCCGGCCCGATGCTGCTGGTCGGGCTGGTCATCGGCCTGCTCGTCAGCGTCTTCCAGGCGGTCACGCAGATCCAGGAGCAGAGCCTGTCGCTGATCCCCAAGATCGTCGGCGTCGGCGTGCTGATCGTGCGTGCTCGGCCCGTGGATGCTCGACCAGCTCGTCGCCTACGCGACCGAACGCTGTACACGTCGATCCCGTCGCTGATCGGTGAGCCGCTGACGCTCAGCCACGTGATCGCGACGCTCGGCGGGCAACGAGCTCACCGGCTTCTTCCTCGTGCTCGCGCGCGTCACGCCGCTGTTCGTGCTCGCGCCGCTGTTCTCGTCGAAGATGATTCCCGCCGCACGTGCGCGGCATCATCGCGGTCGGCGATCTCGATCGGCCTGACCGCCGATCGCGCTGCACGGCCAGCACATCCCGAGCGACCCGCTCGCGCTCGCCGGGCTCGTGGTCGAGGGGATGCTCGTCGGGCTCGGCTTCGCGTTCGCGACTCGGCGTCGCTGATGGGCGCGGTCGAATCGGCGGGCTCGGTCATCGACGTGCTCTCCGGCTTCTCCTTCGGCGCCCTGATCGACCCGATCAACGGCAACCAGGAGCGGCCGTCATCACGCGCTTCTACTCGCTGGTCGGGGACGCTGATCTTCCTCGTGATCGGCGGCGACGCCTGGACGCTGCGCGGGCTGGCGCGCACCTTCCACGCTGGTGCCGCTGACCGAGCGCACCGCAGCTCGGCCTCGCTGGTGGGCGGCGCCGAGCAGGTCGTTCAGCACGATCTTCACCGCCGCGCTCGAGGTCGCCGCGCCGGTGGTCGTCGCGCTGCTGATCACCGACGTCGCCTTCGGCGTCGTCTCGCGCGTCGTGCCGCAGCTGAACGTGTTCGCGGTCGGCTTCCCGCCCAAGGTCGGCGTCGTCGCTGCTGGTGGTCGGCGCCTCGCTGCCGTTCACTCGCCGGCTGGATCTCCAACCAGATGTCGCGTGAGCGTCGGCGACCGCCCTCGGCACGCTGCACGTGGCCTGAACGCATGGCCGATCGCGACGACCGCACAGAGAAGGCGACACCCAAGCACCGCAAACGCGCGCGCGAGAAGGGTCAGGTCGCGCGCAGCACCGACCTCAGCGGCGCTGTCGTCGCTCGTCGCCGGACTGTTCGCGCTCGAGCATGATGGGCTCGCGGATCGTCGGCGCCGGCGCGGCGATGTTTCGCTCGACCTTCGCAGCAGATCGCCAACCCCGGCGCAGGCGACGACCGCCGCCGGGCTCGACGACATCATGCACTCGGCGCTCTCGACCGTCGCCGTCGCGATCGCGCCGATCGCCGGCGCGTGCCTGCTCGGCGGGCGTGGTCGCAGGCGTCGCGCAGGTCGGCTTCAGGCCGAGCGCGCACGCGCTCAAACCCGACTTCAAGCGGATCAACCCGGTCTCCGGGCTGCAAGAACCTGTTCGGGTCCGAACGCCGTGTTCGAAGCGCTCAAGGCGGTCGCCAAGGTCGCGCGTCGTCGGCGCCGTCGCGGCGCTCGCGCTGCTGCCCGGGCTCACCGAGCTCGCGGCCGACGTCGGCATCGCCCCCGGCTCGGCGCTCGGCGTGCTGTTCAGCTCAGAGCCTTCGGCGTCGCCGAGCACGCCGCCTTCGCCTACCTGCTGATCGGGCTGCGTCGACTACGCCTGGAAGCGCCACCGCCACGAGCAAGCAGCTGAAGATGACCAAGCAGCGAGGTCAAGGACGAGACCCGCCAGTACGGCGTCTCCGCCGAGGTCAGAGCCGCGCATGCGCCGCCGCCAGATGCAGGCCGCCCGCGCGCGCATGATGGCCGCCGTTCCCGCAGGCCGACGTCGTCGTCACCAACCCGACCCACTTCGCCGTCGCGCTCAGCTACGACGGCACGCGCACCGCGCCCGAGGTGGTGGCCAAGGGCCAGGACCTGATCGCCGCGCAGATCCGGCGCATCGCCGAGGAACACGACGTGCCGATCGTGCCCGACCCGCCGCTCGCGCGCGCGCTGCACGCGCTCGGTCGAGATCGGCCAGATGATCCCGGAGGAGCTGTACGCCGCCGTCGCGCAGGTGCTCGCGTTCGTCTACCGGCTGGCCGGGCGTAGGAGAGGCCGCGGCATGAACCGAGAGCATCGCAGTCGCAGCAGGCTCCTGCGCCACACCGACCTGCTCGCCGCGGTCGCGGTCGTGCTGGTCGTGACGATGCTCGTCGTCCCGCTGCCGTCGGTGCTGCTCGACCTGCTGATCACGCTCAACATCTCCGCGGCGCTGACGATCGTGGTCGCGACGATGTACCTGCGGCAAGGCGCTCGACTTCGCGGCGTTCCCGAGCCTGCTGCTGCTGACGACGATGTTCCGCCTGGCGATCAACGTGTCGGTCACGCGCCTGATCCTCACCACGGGCGACGCCGGCAGCGTCGTGCAAGGCGTTCGGTCAGTTCGTCGTCGGCGGCAACGTCGTCGTCGGCCTCGTGATCTTCCTGATCCTCGTCGTGATCCAGTTCGTGGTCGTCACCAACGGCGCCGGCCGCGTCGCCGAGGTCGGCGCGCGCTTCACCCTCGACGCGATGCCCGGCAAGCAGATGGCGATCGACGCCGACCTGAACGCCGGCCTGATCACCGACGAGCAGGCGCGCGCACCGCCGCTCGGAGATCGCCCGCGAGGCCGACTTCTACGGCGCGATGGACGGCGCCTCGAAGTTCGTCAAGGGCGACGCGATGGCGGCGCTGATCATCACCGGGATCAACCTGATCGGCGGGATCGTCGTCGGCATGCTCCAGCACCACCTCGGCTTCGCGAAGGCGACCCACACCTACTCGCTGCTGACCGTCGGCGACGGCCTCGCCGCACAGATCCCGGCGCTGCTGATCTCGGTCGCGACCGGCATCATCGTCACCCGCGCCGCCTCCGAGAGGACCTCGGCTCCGACATCGCCAACCAGATCCTCGGCCAGCGCAAGGCGCCGCTCGTCGGCCGGCTGCGTGATCGGCGCTGTTCGCGCTGATCCCGGGCCTGCCGAAGCTGCCGTTCCTGCTCATCGGCGGCGATCTTCGGCGCGATCGGCTGGTCGGTCCGCAACGGCATGCCCGACGAGTCGCCGCCGAGGCCGCCGTCGCCGCGCGCCCGCCGGACGCAGGCCGACAGCCGGCCGCGCCGGCGAGGAGCCGTTCTCAGGAGCTCGGCGTCGACGCGCTCGAGCTCGGCGATCGGCTTCGGCCTCGTGCCGCTCGTCGATCGGCCGCCCGGCGGCATCGCTGCTGCGTCGCGTCATCGATGATCCGCCGCCAGATCGCGGGCGAGCTCGGCATCGTGATCCCGCCGGTGCGCATCCACGACGAGCTCGGCATGGAATCGCACGAGTACGTCGTCAAGGTGCGCGGCTCGGAGGTCACGCGCGGGCGCGATCATGGCCGGGACACCTGCTCGCGATGGACCCCGGCGACGCCAGCGGCACGCTGCAGGGGATCCCGACCCGCGAGCCCGCCTTCGGCCTGCCGGCGGTCTGGATTCGCGGAGTCCGCCCGCGCCGAGGCCGAGGCGCTCGGCTACACGGTCGTCGACGCCGAGTCGGTGATCGTCACGCACCTGACCGAGACGATCCGCTCGCACGCCGCCGAGCTGCTCACGCGCCAGGACGTGCGGGCGCTGCTCGACAAGCTCAAGGAGACCAACGCCGCGGTCGTCGACGAGGTCGTGCCCGAGGCGCTGTCGCTCGGCGAGATCCAGCGCGTGCTGCAATCGCTGCTGTCGGAGGGCGTGCCGATCCGCGATCTCGGCACGATCGTGGAGGCGATCGGCGACAAGGCGCGAACAACACGTGACACAAGCCTCCTAGCGGAGTACGCTCGCCAGGCGCTGGGCCGGGCGATCACGGCTCCCCACCTGGACGAGCGGTCTGCGCTGCAAGCGATAACCCTGGATCCCGCGATCGAGCAGGAGGTTTCCACCTCGATCACCCAAACCACGGACGGCGAGTACCTCGCAATGGATCCGCCGCGCGCGCAGGCGATCGTGACCGCGCTGCGCACGCAGGTCGAGCACGCCACCGCACGCGGCTCGCGTCCGGTGCTGCTGTGCTCGGCGCGCATCCGCCGACATCTGCGCCGGCTGATCGCCCAGGCGCAGCCGCACCTCGCAGTCTGCTCGTACAACGAGATCGCGCCCGGGCATCGATGTCGAAACGATCGGCGTGATCCACGCATGAGCACCCCGGGGGAGTTGCTCGAAGCGCTCGGACGTGAAGCCCGCGCGCGGTTCGGCGCGGGCGGGACGACGCCGATGCGCGTCTTCCGCGGGCGTTCGGTCGACGAGCTCGTCCCGCAGATCCAGCGCGAGCTCGGCGCCGACGCGATCATCGTGCGCCGCCGTGAGGGACTGACCGGCGGCGTGCTCGGCTTCTTCCAGCGCGCCTACGTGGAGATCGAGGCGATGCCCGGGGCGCCCGGCGTTGACGTGTACGACGAAGAGGACAGTCCCTCGGCGGCGCCCCCGCCGCCCGCCGTCGCGCCGCCCGCCGCGGCCGCGCAGGCGCCGGCCTTCGAGCCTCCCTTCGCCGGAGCGCCCTACAGCCCCGGCCCCCCGCGCGCCCCCGCGCCGGCGCCCGAGCCATTCGTCGCGTACGCTCCGGCCCCGCCCCCAGAGCGCCAGGCCTCCATCCCGGCGACCGAGCAACCCGCCGAGCCTCCCACGCCCGGCCCGCCGGTGGCGCCGCCGCCGACGCCGTTCTACGCGCGTGGCGCCACAACGCCCGGCGGTGGAGGCGGCAGTGCCTACGTGACGGCGCACCTGGCGGCGCTCGCGCGCGCCGACCGCACGAAACCCCTGGCCCCGAGTCCGGCGCCCGCGCCAACGGCCGACCCGGCGGCGTGGCGCGCCGAGTTCCAGGAGCTGCGCGCGCGCAATGCGCCCGAGCTGTTTACCCGTGCCCCCGCTCCGGTGCGCGCGCCGGTAGAACGTGTCGCGGTAGAACGGGCTGCGGGTGGGCGGGCTCCAGTAGAACGGGCCCCGGTCGAGCAGGCTCCACTCGAGCGCCCGGCGCCGCGGTGGGCGGTGAGCGAGCGCCGCGAGGTCGCCCCCGGTTCTCAGAGCCGCGCACGCGCGGGCGTGGCGAGAAGCCTCGAGCGCTGCGGAATCGGCGGGGAGTTGACACGCGAGCTGATCGACGGCGCCAGCGCCCACGCGCTCGCGCTCGCGCCGCGCGCCGGCCTCGCACAGGCGGTGCGCGCGACGCTCGCGCAGCGGATCCCTGTCGCGCCCTCGCTCCCGACCAAGGGCGCCGCGATCGTGGTCGTGGGGGCCGGCGGCGCCGGTAAGACGACCTGCTGCGCGGCGCTGCTCGGCGCGTACCGCAAGAGCAGCACGTTGCCGGCGAGCTTCGCGACGGTCACGCGCGAGCCCGAGCGGGGCGAGCTGCATATGGTCCTCAGCCCATACCTGATGAAGCCCTCCCCGGCCCGCGCTCCGCGGGCGCTGCGCGCGCTGCGCAGGGTTCGTGGCGACGGCATCGCGCTGCTCGACACGCCCAGCGTGTCGCCGTCGGACCGTGCGGGCATTCGGGAGCTCGCAAAGCTGCTCGCAGAGCTGCAGCCGGAGCGCGTCGTGATCGCGCTTCCGGCCACGCTCGGCGCCGCCGCCGCTGCGCAGCTGCTGCAGGCGCTGCGACCGTTGGGAGCGAACGCGATGGCGGTGACTCATGCCGATGAGACCGACCAGCTCGGGGTCGCCGTCGAGGCTGCTTGCAGGTTCGCCCTCGCGCCCGAATACCTGCTCGAGCGCGCCCGCGCCGGCGGCTGGCGGCTGCGACAGATCGCTCCGAGCGCGCTCGCGGAAAGGCTTCTGCCATGAAGCTCGGTCGCGGGCACATGGAGAAGTCGAGCCCGGTGGAGCTGCCCGAGCGCTCGCAGAGCGTGACGCTGGTTCCGGCAGGCGGCAAGGGGCTGCCTGCGCGCGTGCTCGAGCGCGCGCCGGACTCGCTGCTGGTGGCGATCATGGTGCCCGTCGAGCCGCTCAGCTATCGCCAGCTCGACGGCCTGGTCCTGGAATTCGTCGCCCCGCGAGGCCGAGTGCGCCTGACGGGGACGGTGAGCATCGCCGATCCCGCCGAGCCGGACGTCGTGCGCATCGACGGGCCGCGCTCGATCGAAGTGCTCCAGGAGCGCGAATACGTGCGGATCAAGTCGGCGCGTCCAGCGCTCGTCTACGGCGGACCCGACAGGCTGCCGATGCAGAGCTACACCGTCGACGTCAGCGGCGGCGGATTCCTGCTCGCAGGCCCGGACACGCTGAGGATCGGCGACGAGGTGGAGTTCCAGCTGACGCTCACGCCCGGCGTGCTGCTGATCAGCGGCACCGGCAGGGTCGTGCGCGTCGACAACCGCGGGCGACGCGCGGTCGAGTTCGACTCGATCACCGAGCTCGACCGGCGCCGGCTGATCCGCTTCATCTTCGAGTGTCAACGCGCCGAACGCCAGCGCGGCCTGGAACCGGACGGCGGCCATGGCAGCTGAGACAGCCACAGAGCCCGCGACGGAGGTCCAGGAGGTGCTCGACGCGCCGGTCGAGGCTGCGCCCGCGTCCAAGCCGGCCGCGAAGAAGGCCGCCAAGAGCGAGCCGCAGGCCAAGGACGCCAAGAAGGGCGGCAAGTCCGGCAAGGCCGAGAAGGGCAGGAAGGGCAAGAAGGGCAAGGACGCCGACGCCGGCGAGGGTGAGCAGCCCGACGGCGGCGCGCCCAGCATCGCGGCTCACCCGCGCGCCGCGCGCGCTGTCGCGCGGGCCAAGGGCTGGGGCGGGCTCGCCGGCTTCGTGCTGGCGGGATACATGGCGCTGCCCACGAACACGCTCGCCGCCGCGGGCCTGCGCGCCCTGATCGCCGGGGTCGTCTGCTACGTGGCGACCTGGGCGGGGGCGGTGTTCCTGTGGCGCCGGCTGGTGATGCTGGAGATCAAGGGCCGCGAGCAGAAGCTGCTGGCAGACGTTCACGCGGCGCGCCCGCCGCGCGAGTTGCCGGCAGTCTCCGCGGAGCGGTCAAGCTCGAGGGCTGCATCCTAGGCTGAGGCGCTGCGGTGGACCCGATACAGCCGATCACGCCGGGGCCATCGCCGATGTCGCAGATTGCGCGGCTGCCGGTGGAGCCGCTCGAGCGGATCGCGCGCGACCGCGACCGTCCGTCCAAGGACGCGCAGCAGCGCAGACGGCGCGAGCCGCCGCCGCTGGAGCCTGAGCCGGAGCGCGACCCCGACGACGGGGAGCACCCGCACATCGACGTTCGCGCCTGAGCGCGGGGCTCCGCGCGCAGGAATCTGCCCCTCGAGGGCGAATCCGCTTGCAAGCGGGCGCGCCCCCTCAAGTTTCTCTGTGGGCGGACGATAATCGGCGTGGGTTGACACGGAGTCGACTCGGGACCTAACCAAACAACGTCATCAAGGAGATGAACGCATGGGCCTAACGATCAACAGCAACCTGGAGGCGATGAACGCCAGCAGGAACCTGAACAACACCGAGAACATGCTGTCGCAGTCGATGCAGCGTCTGTCCTCGGGCCTCAAGATCAACTCGGCTTCCGACGACGTCGCCGGGTACGCGATCAGCGAAAGCCTGCAGAGCCAGGTCAACGGCCTCAACCAGGCCAGCGAAAACATCCAAGACGCTGTCGCGCTCGCGCAGACCGCGCAGGGTGCCCTGAACGACACCAACCAGATGCTCCAGCGCATCCGTGAGCTCGCCGTGCAGTACTCGAACGGCACGACCTCCCCGGAAGATCAGAAGGCGATCATCTCCGAGGTCGGGCAGCTCGTCGACGAGATCAAGCGCGTCGGTGAAACGACTCAGTTCAACGGCAAGAACCTGCTGAACGCGAACGAAGAAATTCGCTTCCAGGTCGGCGCCAACGACGGCGAGGGTGTCGGCGTGAAAACGATCGAACTCTACAAATCGATCGAAACCCTCGTGAGGGTTGAAACGCTCGGCGCGCGCCTCACCGCGACCGGTGCAGCCAAACTCGAACCGGCGGAAAAAACCGCCATCGAAGCCGAAGAAACCGCAGTCACGGCACAGCACAAAGAACTCGAAACCAAACGCGAAACGCTGAAAAAAGCCGAAGTTACGGCAAGAGAAGGCGCGGCCGGGGCGACGGAAGCTGAAATTGGCACCGAAGTCGAAGAAGCGGTTGCGGGAGAAGTCAAGGAAATCAACGAACTCAGCCGCGAAACCGTCGAAGCCGAAAAGAAAATCGCGGCCGAATACGCCAAGCACGAACCGACGGGTCTGAAAGAAATCAGCGAAGCAATCGCCACGGTTTCGGGCCTCGCCGGTGAATTCGGCGCCGTTCAGGACCGCATCCAGTACACCCAGTCCAACCTGGAAGTTTACAGCCAGAACCTGACGGCGGCTGTGAGCGACCTGGTCGACGTGAACATGGCCACGGAAATGACCAACTTCACGAAGGACCAGGTTCTCCAGCAGGCTGGCGTTGCGATCCTTGCGCAGGCCAACCAGCTGCCTGACGCGACGCTGAAGCTGCTCGAATAAGCCAACAACTTCCTCAGCGGTGGCGCCTAGAGGACGCCACCGCTGCAGTGAAGCTCGTCTGACCGCTGGCCGATGTTTTCGATCGGCCGCCCGTGGGCAGATGAGTCATAACGCTTCAGGCGGTCCGGGAAAGGCCGACAGAAGCCACATCACCGCCGCTTCATCGAGGGAACGGTGGTCGAGACGGGCGGCGACGGCTGCCCGTCTCCTTTAATTCCTTCTCACGCATGCCGGGCGATCACCTGTGCGCTCGCGAGCGGCGTCGAGGCCGGTCAACGCCGGCGCTCGCCTGCCGATTACCCGGGCGATGACCTTGGAAGCCACGCTCGAGCGGGTATCGGCGCTGAGGCAGGCGCTGGCCGACCCCGCGACGATGCTCGGCTCGAGCGCGCCGCTGAGCGGCGGCGCGCAAGCGCCGTCGACGAGCGTCGGCGGCGAATCGTCGTTCGCGGCAAAGCTCGAGCAGGCGAGCGCCGGCTACGAAGCCCCGAGTGAAGCCTCCTCCGTGCCTGGCCTCGCCGACGCGGCCGACATCAGCGGCACGGCGCCGCTGAGCACCCCGTCGTCGCTCGGCGACCCGGCGAGCCTCGCGAGCCCGGCCGGCGTCGACTCTGCCTATTCGCTGCCGGGGCTCGACGGCGTCGCCGGCTCATCAGCGCTCTCACCTGCCCAAGCCGCCTATCAGAGCTCGCCCGGCGCGCGCATCGTCGCGATCGCGGAAAGCCAGCTCGGACAGACAGAGCAGCCGCCAGGGTCAAACGAATCGCCGGCGATCGCCCAGTACCGCAGCGCGACGGCGGGCGCCGCGCCGGGAGCGCCGTGGTGCGCGTACTTCGCCTCGTGGGTCGCGCGCCAGGCGGGTGAGCCGATCGGCGCAATGGGCCAGGGCGCCGGTGCGGTCGCGGACGTGTGGTCATGGGCGCAGAGCACAGGGCGCGCGATCGCCAACGGCCCCGGCGTGGTGCCAAAGCCGGGTGATCTGATCGTGTTCGGCGACGAACACGTGGGAATCGTCAGGGACGTGCTGCCCAGCGGGCAGATCCAGACGATCGAGGGCAACTACGAAAACAAGGTCGCGGCCAACGTGCGCAGCCCGTCCGAAGCCACCGGCTATGTGGAAATGAGCTGAGCGGGCTCGTCACGGGGGCGGTAAGCTCGCGTCGGACGCACCCCGATGAACGAGCCGAGTGGCAGTCTCCGCGGTAGGACCCGTCAGCAGATCTGGCTCAGGGTGCTGCCGGCGCTGGCGCTCTTGCTCGGAGTCCTGGCCGCTGCGAGCTTTGTGCTGATCAAGGGCCCCGGCAAGCCGGTGCTGCCAGGCGGAGCGCAGCAGTCAGCCGCCGGCGACGGCTTCAACGGGACGCTTGCGCTGCCCGCCCGCCCGGCTCCGCCGATCGACCTGCGCAACTACCTCGGCCAGCCCGTCTCCTTGAGCGCCTATCGCGGCAAGGCCGTGCTCGTGACCTTCCTGTACGCCAACTGCCCGGACATCTGTCCGCTGATCACCTCCAACCTGCGCGTCGCCTTGAACCTGCTCGGCCGCCGCGCCTCGCAGGTGCAGGTGATCGCCGTGTCGGTTGACCCGCGCGGCGACACCGCCGCGAACGTCGCGCGCTTCGTGCGCGCGCACGGCATGGTCGGCAGGATGCAATACCTGATCGGCTCGGGCGCCGAACTGGCGCGCACTTGGCACGCATGGGGCGTCGGCTCGACACGCGAGGTCAATCAGCCGAACCTCGTATCCCACTCGGCGCTCGTCTACGGCGTCAGCGCGACTGGCAAGCTGATGACCGTGTACCCCGCCACGTTCGAACCGAGCGAGATCGCCCACGACGTGCCGAGGCTCGCGAAGCTCTAGCGTTCGCCTGACCCGCGCCGCCAGAGCACGACGTACCAGACGGCCACGCAGATCAGGACCCCCAAGGGCAGCACCAGCGAGAGGATCGATCCGGTGAGGAAGTGCGTGGCGATCGGGATGGTGATGTGTGACATGAGCTCTCTCCCGCTAATGCCCGCTCGCCAGCCGCGGTGACCGGGGGGCGCCCGGACTCGGCGGGACGAGCCAGCGGTGGACGTACACGAACAGGACGATCAGGAACGTGACCGAGCCGGGCACCCACATGACGCCTGCAGCGAGCTGCTGATCGGCCAGCGCCGAGATGCCGCCGGGGCGGCTCGACAGATCGGTGTAGTAGCTGTACAGCGGATGCGAGGCGAGCGCGAGCACCACGGCGAGCGCCCAGCTGACGATCATGCCGCCGATCAGGTAGATGACCCGCTCCGGCGCGAGCAGGCGAATGCGCAGCGGCGCCGAGGGGATCACCTGCTTCCAGAAGAGGACAGCCGTGAAGAAGAACAGCGTGTGCTCGAACGCGTGCAGCGTCGTCGACTTGAGCGTCGCGTCGAACAGCGCCGGCACGTGCCAGCCGAGCAGCACGACGGAGAAGGCCACGAAGCTCGGCACCGGCCTGCCCAGCCAGCGACTGAGCGCGCGCAGCGGCGCCGTGCGCTGTCCGTGGCTCAGCCCGCGCGCCAGCCAGCGACGCGCGTCGAGGGGCAGGCAGCGCCACAGCCGGATCCAGGGTGCGCGCGACCACGAACAGCGGCGCTGCGACGGCGATCAGCAGCACGTGCTGGATCATGTGCACCCAGAAGAGGTCCGCGCTCAGCCGCTCGATCGGCGAGGCGAGCGCGATCGCGAGGATCGCGAGGCTCGCCCAGAAGCACGCGCAACGCCAGCGCTGCGCCACGCGCTTGCGCGCGGGCGTGAACGTGCGCCGGGCTCCGAGCAGGTAGAGGATCGCCAGGTCGATCACCAGCGCCAGGGGCGGGTCGAAGGCCCAGTCCCAGAAGCCCGGCGTCGCCGCTGGCGTCGTGGCGAGCACTACAGGAGATACAGCGTCGCGTACGTCACGATTCCGATCGCCGCGAGGAAGCTCCAGTAGAACACCGCGGCGTCGAGCGCGGGCGCGATCAGCTTGTCGGGGTCTGCGATGTCACCGTGGCCGGTCGCCGGCGAGCGGCGGGCGCGAATCTCGGTCGCCACCTGCGTCTCGAGCCAGTACATCGTGAACAGCACGGCGATCATGTAGAAGCCCGTCCATGCGCAGAACACGCTCGCGTAGGCGCCCTTGGTGGGGCCGAAATGCTGCGCGGTGTACTCGATGCACTGCAGCGCGATCGCGATCAGGCCGAGCAGGACGCCCGCGATCCCAGGTGTCAGCCAGCTCGGAGAGGAGGCCTTCATGCGCCGCCCGGCGAGCACCGCGGCTGCCGCGCTGAGCACGACGCAGGCGACGAAGGCCGCGCCGAGCGCTTGATTGGGCTTGATGTGGGCTGGGTGGAACACGTTGTGAGCGTCGATCGAGCGCAGGTAGAAGTACGCGAACAGGAACGCTAGGAAGAAGAACGTCGTCGCGCCGCACAGCATCCGCGCCGTGACCGACAGCGCACGACCGCCGACGTCGGGCGGCTCGGGCGGGATCTCGACGCCTGCGGGCACCGGCGGAACCATCAGGCCCAGTGGCAGCTTTTCACTCGGAGACGACATCGTTCACGCCCCCGCCGTCGCCGGCTGGGCGCCCCCGCCGCCGTCCAGTTGCAGCGGCGCCCCGTAGTCATAGGGGTCGGAGTCGAACACGGGTATCTGCTCGAAGTTGTTGACCGGGATCGGGGTCGGCAGCTGCCACTCGATCGACTTCGAGTGCCACGGGTTGGCCTCGGCCGGCTTGCGCACGAAGATCAGCGAGTAGACGACGTTGAACAGGAAGATCAGCATCGAGAAGCCGAGCACGAAGGCGGAGATCGACACCCACACGTTGAGGCCCTGCAGGCTCGGTTCGTATGTGCTCACGCGTCGGGGCATGCCTTTGAGCCCGAGCACGAACAGTGGCAGGAAGGTCGAGTTGAAGGAGATGAACATCAGCCAGAAGTGCCATTTGGAGAGCATCTCGTTGAAGCGCAGGCCGGTCATCTTCGGCACCCAGTAGTAGATCGCGGCGAAGAAGCTGAAGATCAGCCCGCCCATGATCGTGTAGTGGAAGTGCGCCATCACGAAGAAGCTCCCGTGCAGGCCGACGTCGGTCGGGACGTCCGACAGCACCACTCCGGACAACCCCCCGATCAGGAAGTTGAACACCCATGCGAGGACGAACAGCATCGGCACGCTGAACCAGATGCGCGCCTTCCACAGCGTGCCGATCACGCACAGGAAGATGAAGCCCGTGGGAATCGAGATGATCTCGGTCGAGAGCATGTAAAACGGGCGTAGATCTGCGTTGATGCCGCTGACGAACAGGTGGTGCTGCCACACGAAGAAGCTCAGCAGCGTGACGCCGAGCATGCCCGAGACCGCGAGCCGGTAGCCCCACAGGGGCTTGCGCGTGAACACCGGCAGCAGCTCGAGCACGATGCCGAAGCCGGGCAGCGCCAGCACATACACCTCGGGATGTCCGAAGAACCAGAAGAGGTTCTGGAACAGGTACGCGCTGCCGCCCCCGCCGACGACGAAGAACGAGGTGTCGATCGTGCGGTCGAGCGCCGCCATCGCCAGCGTCGCGATCAGCATCGGCGCCGCGAGCACCATCAGGATCGCGGTCGCGAACACCGACCACACGAAGATCGGCAGGCGCGACCAGGTCATCCCGGGCGCGCGCATCGTGATGATCGTCGCCATCATGTTCAGCCCCAGCAGGCACATCGAGATCCCGACCAGGGCGAAGAACACGATGTAGGAATCCATGCCCATCACCGCCTGTTCGTTGAGGGGCGCGTAGCCCGTCCAGCCGGTGGGAAAGCCGCCGAAGAAGATCGTCGAGACGAGGATGAAGCCCGCGGCCATCAGCAGCCAGAACGTCAGCGACTCGATCCGCGGGAAGGCCATGCGCCTGGCACCGATCATGATCGGCACGAAGTAGTTGGCAAACGGGCCGAGCACGCCCGAGGTCATCATCCCCATCATCATCGAGCCGTGCATCCCCACCAGCGACAGATACTGGTTGGGGCCGACCAACGTGGGCACCGGGTGCAGCAGCTCGGCGCGGATCAGCATCGCGTTGAGACCGCCGACGAAGAAGAACACGCCGATCCCAACCAGGTACTGCATGCCGACGACCTTATGGTCGGTGCACAGGCCGAAGTAGCGCCCGATCCCCTCGCTCTCCTTCTCACGCAGCGACGCGGGCCGTCCGAGCAGGCGCGAGATCGGGTAGTTGGCGAAGCCGAGACCCACCAGGAAGCCGACCACGCCGAAGATGTAGCCGAGCAGCAGCGCGACGTCGTTCTCGTCGGTCGCGCTCTCGTATTCGAACGAGGGCCCGTTGATCAGATGGCCGATCCACCACCCGAGGTAGTAGCCGCCGACGCCGAGGATCACGGCGGTCAGCAGGTTGAAGCCGAGCAAGCGGCGCCATACGGGCTGTCTGATCGGCTGGGGGGCGGATGCGGCTTCGCTGATCGCGCTCATTCTCCACGCCTCGATGGTTCGGGGATGTACGTCTTGGCGTACGGGGGCAGGACCTTCGTGGCCGGCGCGAGCCGTTTCTGCTGCGCGTGGATCCAAGCGAGGAACGCCGCAGGTGTGACGACCCTGTTTTCGTTGTTGTACATGTAGCCGTGCCAGACGCCGCACAGCTCCGCGCAGCGCACGCCGAAGCTCATGAGCTTCGTGGGTCTGACGAAGGCGATGTTGTCGACGCCGGGGTTCGCGTCGGCCTTGACGCCGAGCTTGAATGCCCAGAAGGAGTGGATCACGTCGAGCGAGGTCACGTGCAATTCGACCATCTCGCCCCTGGGCAGGTACAGCTGCCTGGTCTCGACTCCGCCGTATGTCGGATAGCGGTACGTGAACAGCCACTGCTGTGCGATCACCTGTACGGGCAGCTTCGGACCCTTCGGCACGGTCAAGGGATTGGGCCCGGAGCCGGAGCCGGAGCCGTAGTTGCTCTCCAGGCGCACGGTCCCGAACGCGGCCAGCCCCAGCACCAGCAGCGACGTGACGATGATCCACGTCGTCTGTACGCGGGCGTCGCCGCGCACCGCTGGCCCTTCGAGCGCCGCGCCCTTCGGCTGGCGGAAGAAGATCACCGCGTATAGGAGGTACAGCATCACCAGCGTCAGAACCGGCGTCGCCACCGTGGCCAGGACGGTGTAGTCGGTTCCCTGCGCGCTCGACTGTTCGCTGCCGTTGCCCGGTCCCAGAAGCGGGCCGATCACGAAGATCACGATCGGCAGCGCGATCACTGTCACCACCACCCACAGCACCGTGAAGCGAACCGCGTGGTTCGGTTCCCCGCCGCCTCCGTGCGGCTCCGCGGCCTGGCTAGACGACATTGAGGAACCCGTCCATGTAGCCGACCGTCTGCATCGGACCGCCAAGGCCGTTGATGAAGCCTGCCGCACATGGAACGAAGCACTGCCAGTGATAGCGGCCCTTTTTGCCTGAGTAGAAGCTGAAGGTGACGGTACGGGCAGTGGCGCCTTCGCACGGCGCGAATTCGCATGGGTTCTTGGCTTCTTCGGGGACGCCCGGCAGCGGGATGAACACCCCGAGCTCGGGGATCGCGAAGGTGTGCGAGGTTTCTTCGGGGGGGATGGAGTTGACCGTCTTGCCGTCGACGGTCATCGTTCCGCCGATCGTCCCCTGGACCTGAGACAGGTACGGGTTTCGCAGACCCGTCGGCGAGTCGTACTGGTAGATGGTGACGCGGATGACCGAGTTGGCGGGCACCGTGTAAATCGTGCTGTGGACCCACTTGCCGTTCTTCCTGACCAGGTAGGAGACCCAGTCGGGGTGCGTCGGGCTGTACTTCGGACCAATCGCAGGGACGGTCATCAGCGTGAGCCGATCGCCGCCGCTGGACGGCGGCGCGCTCGTCGCCACGATCGTGGGCGGCTGGCTGGTGGCCCAAGCGGCGACGTACAGGCCGATCAAGGCGCCCACCACTGCCGTTACCAAACTGACGACAAGAACCTTCTTTGCCAACAGGCTCACGTCAATTCTCCACCTTGGCTCCGCTCGCCCTCCCTGCCTGTCTCGCAAGCGCGTCCGTGCTCGATGCGAGCTTATACCGCCGGAGCCTGTTGGTGGAGTTTTTTCTCATGGCAGCTCTCTCGGGCACGTCGTCCCCACGAGCGCCGTCGAGCGGGTGACGGCTACGATCAATAACTTGCCGCGCTCGCAAGATCCAAACATCGATAATGGGCCCGCCGCCGCGGTCGACGGGGGACCGACGGCAGGTGCGCGCGCGCGTGTGCCCGAGCGACCCACGCTGGACGGGCTCGAGTCGAAGTGGAGCGCCGTGTGGGAGCGCGACGGCGTTTACCGCTTCGACCGCACGGCGCCGCGCGAGCGCGTGTATTCGATCGACACGCCGCCGCCGACCGTCAGCGGCTCGCTGCACGTCGGCCACGTCTTCTCCTACACGCACACCGACACGATCGCGCGCTATCAGCGGATGCGAGGGATGGAGGTCTTCTACCCGATGGGTTGGGACGACAACGGCCTGCCGACAGAGCGGCGGGTGCAGAACCACTTCGGCGTTCGCTGCGATCCGTCGGTGCCCTACGACCCAGACTTCGAGCCCCCCGCCGCGGACGCGCGCGACCCCAAGGAGCCGGTGGCGGTGTCGCGGCCGAACTTCGTCGATCTGTGCCTGCGGCTGACCGACAGCGACGAGCAGGCGTTCGAGCAGCTGTGGCGCACGCTGGGGCTGTCGGTGGACTGGTCGATGACGTACACGACGATCGGCCCGCTCGCGCAACGCATCTCGCAGCGCTCGTTTCTCGGGCTGCTGGAGCGGGGCGCCGCCTACCAGCTCGAGGCGCCGACGCTGTGGGACATCGACTTCCAGACGGCCGTCGCGCAGGCCGAGCTCGAGGACCGCGAGCGGCCGGGGGCGATGCACCGGGTGCGCTTCGAGCCGACCGGCGAGGACGCCGGATCTGAACCGCTGGCGCTGATCGAGACGACGCGTCCGGAGCTGATCCCGGCGTGCGTGGCGCTGCTCGCGCACCCCGACGACGACCGTTACACCGGGCTCGTCGGTCGCGAAATGCTGACACCGCTGTTCGGGACGCGGGTGCCGGTGATGACGCACCCGCAGGTCGAGCGCGAGAAGGGCACCGGCCTGGTGATGGTGTGCACGTTCGGCGACCTGACCGACGTGATGTGGTGGCGCGAGCTGGGGCTGCCGGTGCGCTCGACGCTCGGAGGCGACGGTCGCCTGCTGGAGGTTCCGTGGGGCGCCCCCGGCTGGGAGTCACAGGATCCCGAGCGGGCGCGCGCGAGCTACGGCGAGCTCCAGGGGCGCACGATCAACCAGGCGCGCAAACGGATCGTCGAGCAGCTGCGGGAGTCGGGCGAGCTGATCGGCGAGCCCACTCCGGTCAACCGGGCGGTCAAGTTCTACGAGAAGGGCGAGCGGCCGATCGAGATCGTGACCAGCCGCCAGTGGTTCATCCGTACGGTCGAGCACCGCGACGAGCTGATCGAGCGCGGCCGCCGGCTCAAATGGCACCCCCCTTACATGCGCACGCGCTTCGAGGACTGGGTCGACGGGCTGACGGGCGACTGGTGCGTGAGCCGCCAGCGCTTCTTCGGCGTGCCGTTCCCCGTGTGGTATCCGCTGGACGCAGACGGCGTGGTTCTATATGACCAGCCGATCACCGCGCTCGCGGACGCGCTCCCCGTCGATCCCTCGACCGACACGCCCGACGGCTACGACGCCGCTCAGCGTGGGCAGCCCGGCGGCTTCGTCGGCGACCCCGACGTGATGGACACCTGGGCGACCTCGTCGCTGACGCCTCAGATCGCCGGGCATGCCGGCGAGGACGATGAGCTGTTCGGGACGGTGTTCCCGATGGACCTGCGCCCGCAGGCGCACGACATCATCAGGACGTGGCTGTTCACGACGGTGCTGCGCTCACACCTGGACTACGACGAGCTGCCGTGGGCCAACGCGGCGATCTCCGGCTGGGTGCTCGACCCCGATCGCAAGAAGATGTCGAAGTCGAAGGGCAACGTGGTCACGCCGATGCACCTGCTCGAGGAGCACGGCGCGGACGCGGCGCGCTACTGGGCGGCGAGCGGACGTCCGGGCACGGACACGGCGTTCGACCCGCAGCAGATGAAGGTCGGACGTCGCCTCGCGGTGAAGCTGCTGAACGCGTCGAAGTTCGCGCTCGCCGACCTGCCGACCCCCCCCTCCGGGGTCGGTGCCCCCGGCGAGGCCCTGACGCACCCCCTCGATCGCGCGCTGATCGCGCGCCTGGCGGCGGTGGTCGCGGATGCCACGGAGAGCTTCGAGGCCTACGACTATGCGCGCGCGCTGGAGCGCGCGGAGAGCTTCTTCTGGTGGTTCTGCGACTTCTATCTCGAGCTCGTCAAGGGACGCCGCTACGACCCCGACCCCCAGGTGAGCGCGTCGGTGAGCCTCGCGCTGCATCTGTCGCTGTCGGTGTTTCAGCGGCTGTTCGCGCCGTTCGTACCGTTCGTGTGCGAGGAGGTGTGGTCGTGGTGGCAGGAGGGCTCGGTGCACCGCGCGCCGTGGCCTGACTCCACGGAATTGAGCATCGAGAGAAACCAGGATCAAGCGGCGTGCATCCAAGAGGCCACGGCGCTCGCGCTCACCGCTGACGTGCTGCGCGAGGTTCGCAAGGCAAAGTCGCAAGCCGGGCAGCCAATGCGCGCGCCGGTCGAGCGCGTGACCGTGCGCGACACGCCGGAGCGCCTGGCGGCGCTGGCACTCGGCGAGGACGACCTGCTGACGGCGGGTGCGATCGAGCGGCTGGAGCTGATCGAGGATGGCGAGTTCGCGGTCGAGGTGGAGCTTGCGAGGGAGCCCGCCGACTGACGGGCGCGCGGGGCGGCGAGCCCGCGGCGCCCCCATCCAGGCGAGCTCGAACCACGAGATCGCCGCGACGGCCAGCGGATCGGGGCTGGCCGTTCGATTGCGACGGGTGGTGTATAGCGGTGGTTATACAGCCGGCGCGCGTAGGGGGCGTACACGCCCAGGCGTCAGCCGCTCTTGAACCGCGCGGCCTCCTCAGATCCGCCGGTGGCGTCGCCCTCGCTGTAGGAGTGCGCTCCGGCTCCCGCGAGCTTGCCGCCGTCGACGATCAGGTACTCCTCGCGGATCGGACGGCCCTCGAAGAAGCACTCGAGGACCTCGCGCGCGCCCGCTGCGTAGCGCGCCTGCGCGGACAGACTCGAGCCGGAGATATGAGGGGTCATGCCGTGGTGGGGCATCGAGCGCCAGGGGTGATCCCTGGGCGGAGGCTGCGGAAACCACACGTCACCGGCGTAGCCCGCCAGCTGGCCGCTCTCGCACGCCGCTACGACCGCGTCGCGGTCGCAGATCTTGCCGCGCGCGGTGTTGATCAGGTATGCGCCGCGTTTCATCTTCGACAGCAGCTGCGCGTCGAACAGGTTCTCGGTCTCCGGGTGAAGCGGCGCGTTGATGGTCACCACGTCGCACACTTCCACCAGCGACTCGACGTTGTCGTGGAAGGTGAGGTCGAGCTCCAGCTCGGCGTCTTCGGGCAGGCGGTGGCGGTCGGTGTAGTGCAGGCCGACCTCGAACGGCTGCAGGCGCCGCAACACGGCCGAGCCGATGCGGCCGGCGGCGACGGTGCCGACCTGCATGCCCTCAAGGTCGTAGGAGCGCGAGACACAGTCGGCGATGTTCCAGCCACCCTCGAGCACCCACTGATAGGAGGGGATGTAGTTGCGCACGAGCGCCAGGATCATCATCACGACGTGCTCGGCAACGCTGATGCTGTTCGAGTAGGTCACCTCGGCGACGGTCACGCCGTGCTCGATCGCCGCCTGCAGGTCGATGTGATCGGAGCCGATGCCGGCCGTCAGCGCGAGCTTCAGCTTGGGCGCCATCGCGATCCGCTCGGCCGTCAGGTACGCAGGCCAGAAAGGTTGCGAGATTACGATCTCCGCCTCGGGAAGCTCGCGCTCGAACACCGAGTCGGGGCCATCCTTGTCGGAGGTCACGATCAGCCGGTGGCCGCGTGACTCCAGAAGCTCCCGCAGGCCCAGCTCCCCCGAGACGCACCCGAGCAGCTCGCCGGGCTGGAAGTCGATCGCCGCGGGCGTCGGCGTGCTCTGCCCGTCGTAGTAGCGCTCGATCGTCGGGATCTGATCGCGCGCATACGCGGGCGGGTATCCATCGACCGGATCGTCATACAACACGCACAGCACGGTTGCCATCGCCTGCCCCTTTCCTCGGTGTTTCGTAGATACTGCCACGATGAGAGCCGTCCAGATCGTCGAGGAGACCGGCCCCGATAGCGCGCTCGCCCTCGTCGAGCTGCCTGAGCCCGAGCCCTCGCACCCCTTCACTCCCGGAGCTGGCGTCGTGGTCGAAGTGCACGCCGCGGGGGTGTCCTTTCCGGAGCTGCTGCAGACTCGCGGGCAGTACCAGCTCAAACCGCCGCTGCCGTTCGTGCCCGGCAGCGAGGTCGCGGGGATCGTGCGCAGCGCGCCCGCCGGCGCGCGCGTTCAGCCCGGCGACCGCGTCGCCGCGTTCTGCGCTCTGGGTGGCTTCGCCGAGACGGCCGTCGCACCCGAGTTCTTCACGTTCGCGCTCTCGCCGGAGCTCGACTTCGCGCAGGGCGCCGCGTTGATCCTCAACTACCACACGGCGTACTTCGCGCTGCTGCTGCGTGGCCGCCTGAAGCAGGGCGAGACGCTGCTCGTCCACGGCGCCGCCGGCGGCGTCGGCACCGCGGCGCTGCAGGTCGCACGCGGTCTCGGCGCGAAGACGATCGCGCTGGTCTCGAGCGAGGCCAAGCAGGAGGTCGCGCAGCGCGCCGGCGCCGATCACGCGCTGCTGCTGGCGGAGGACTGGAAGGACCAGGTCCGCGAGCTCTCAGGCGGCGGCGTCGATGTCGTGCTCGACCCGGTCGGCGGCGATCGCTTCACCGACAGCCTGCGCTCGCTGAGCGAGGGCGGCCGGCTCGTCGTCGTCGGCTTCACCGGCGGCTCGATCCCCGAGGTCCGCGTCAACCGCCTGCTGTTGAACAACACCGAGGTCGTCGGAGCGGGCTGGGGCGCCTACGTGATGAGCAAGCCCGAGCTCAACGTCGAGATCGGCGCGGCGGTCAACGGCATGGTCGACGACGGCTTCGTTTCGCCGATCGTCGGCGAGCGCTTCCCGATGGAGCGCGCCGCCGACGCGCTGAAGACGCTCGACGAGCGGCGCGCGACAGGCAAGCTCGTGCTCGACGTGCGCCCGGCCCGAGCCTCGGGCTAGCCCCACCACCGCTCCGGGGGACAGCCGCCGCCCCGCCGGTGGCGCGCCGCAGCGACAACTGGGCCCGCTGCTCTCAACATCAAGTGCGATGAGCGTCGCGCCGACAGAGCTCGCTGAGCCGCAGGCAGCTCCAGGCCGCCTCGAGGACGATACGGCGACGCACGATCGCGAGCGCGGTCCCTCGCCGCAGGAGATCCAGGAGCCGGTGCTCGAGAGCCTCGACCGCGCGATCACGGGCGTGATCACGGTCGTGCCACCGCTGCTGCTGGGCGTCGCGGCCTGGCAGATGTGGAACCGCGAGCTGCACTGGCGCGACCTCGTGATCTTCCTCGTCATGTACGTCCCGGTCGGATTCGGGGTGACGGTCGGCTTTCACCGGCTGCTCACCCACCGCAGCTTCAAGACCTCGCCGCCGCTACGGGGGCTCCTGGCCGTGCTCGGCACGATGTCCGTCGAGGGCCCCGTGATCTCGTGGGTCGCGGATCACCGCAAGCACCACGCCTACGCGGATCGCTTCGGCGACCCGCACAGCCCCCACGTCGACCACGGCGGCGGCTGGCGCGGCGCGCTGCGGGGGCTGGCGCACGCGCACGTGGGCTGGCTGTTCGACCACACCCAGCGCGGCTCGCGCGAGCGCTTCGCTCCCGATCTGCTGGCCGACCCGGTCGTGTCGTTCGTGGACAGCACGTTCCTGGCGTGGTCGCTGCTCGGCCTCGCGATCCCGTTCGCGCTCGGCATGCTCATCGGCGGCAGCGTCTCGGCGGGGCTCGAGGGGCTGCTGTGGGGCGGCGCGGTGCGCATCCTCGTGCTGCACCACGTGACCTACAGCATCAACTCGCTGTGCCATTTCTTCGGTCGCAGACGCTTCGCCACCGAGGATCACTCGCGCAACCTGCTGTGGCTGGCGCCGCTGTCGCTGGGCGAGGCATGGCACAACAACCACCACGCATTTCCCACGTCCGCGTTCCACGGTATGGGTCGCCGCGAGCCCGACGTCTCAGGGCTGCTGATCGCGGGTCTCGAGCGGATCGGCCTGGTCTGGGACGTGCAGCGCGTCGGCGCGGGCAGGCAGGCGGCCAAGGCGCTCTGAGCGCTCCCCGCCGCGCGCCCCGCCGCCAGCCACCGTGTCGCGAGATATGCGACTGCCGCGCAGCGTAAGCTGGAGCGGTCGTGACATCGCCGCTGCGCCCGCTACAGACGTTGACCGAACGCTTCGACAGCGAGGTGTTCGTGCCGAGCGGCGGGCGCGCCCGCGTACGGCTGATCGTCCACGGCAGCGAGCCGCGCGATGCGCTGCTGGAGGGCGGCACCGCGCGACTGGTGCCTGTTCGCGGTGGCGCCGACGCGACGCTCGCCGCCGACAGCGACACCTGGCGCGCGATTGCGCGCGACGCGCGCGGTGGCCTCGACGCCTACTTCCGTGGCCGCCTGAGCGTGCGGCGCAACCTGCACCTCGGCGTCGGCTTTCTGGCAGCGACGGCAGCCACCTCCGGCGCAGACGCCAGGCTTCGCTTTCCCACGGTCTCCACGCGTCGCGGAAGCCTCTCGACGCTCGAAGCCGGCAGCGGCCCGCCGCTGATCGCGATCCACGGGTTGGGTGCCACGAAGGTGTCGTTCCTGACGAGCGTCGCCGCGCTGGCCACCCGCTTCCGCGTGATCGCGATCGATCTCCCCGGGTTCGGTGACTCCGACAAGCCGCTCGGGGCGAGCTACGACGCCCGCTTCTTCGCGGGTGCCGTCGTCGCGCTGCTGGACGCGCTCGAGCTCGATCGCGCGCATCTGATCGGTAACAGCCTCGGCGGGCGCGTCGCGCTCGAGGTCGGGCTGAGTCACCCGGAGCGCGTCGAGCGACTGGTGCTCTTGTGCCCGTCGCTCGCGTGGCGGCGCCAGCGGACGTGGGCGCCGGTCGTGCGGATGCTGCGCCCGAAGCTCGGTCTCGTGCAGGCGGCGCCGAGGCCGCTCGTCGAGGCGCTCGTGCATCGGCTGATCCCCGACGCGCAGGACGGGTGGACCGCAGCGGGCGTCGACGAGTTCCTGCGCGCGTACCTGACGCCCTCCGGGAGGGCTGCGTTCTATGCCGCGGCGCGCCACATCTACCTCGAGCCGCCGCACGGAGACGATGGCTTCTGGCCGCGTCTGAGCACGCTCGAGCCTGACGCGCTGTTCGTGTGGGGCAAACGCGACAGGCTCGTGCCGGCCGCGTTCGCGCGCCACGTCGCGGAGGCGCTGCCGTATGCCGCTCAGCTCGAGCTCGACTGCGGTCACGTGCCGCAGATCGAGCGCCCGCGCTTGACGCACGCCGCGGTCGCGGAGTTCCTCGAGCAGGGCGCGCCGGTGCACGAAGCGGTCGCCGTGAGCCGCTAGCCAGCGCGCAGCTCGTTTGGCCTGCGCCTACTGCTCATCGGCGTGCGACGATAGCGACGATGGCTGAGCGCGCGCACCTCCCGATCGACCTGTCGGTTGCCCGCGGAACGCGCCGTCGGCGGTGGATGCCGACGCTTGCCGCGGGCCTGTCGATTGGCGAATACGCCCGGTCGCTCGTGCGACGTCTCGCGCTGCTGAGCGCCGTCCTGCTCGCGGCGATCTGGGCGCTCGACGGCCAGGGCTACTTCTGGCCCGCGTGGGCGTGGCTCGGGCTCGGCGACCTTGTGCTGCTCGACTTCAGCGCCAGCTGGGCCTGGCGCCAGCCACGCGGCGCGGTGCGCCGCGTGGCATGCGTGTGGGCGCTCGTCGGCGCGGCGGCGGTGATCCTGATCTTCACGTGGCTGTTGACGTGGCTGCTGGCCGGCGTGCACAGTTTCTGGCCGGCGTGGGCGCTGCTGGGGCTCGGGACGGCCGGCAGCGCCTACTCGCTCGTCGCGCTCCACGACCGCGTGCTCGTCGCCCGCGGCCGGCGCGCGCTGCGCGCCAGGATCGACCTGCTCACCCGCACGCGTCGCCAGGCGGTCGATGCCCAGGCCGCCGAGCTGCGGCGCATCGAGCGCGACCTGCACGACGGCGCGCAGGCGCGGCTGGTTGCGCTGACGCTGCAGCTCGGACGCGCCGAGCTGCGCCTGCAGGACCAGCCCGACGTGCGCGTGCTCGTCCGCGACGCGCAGCACGAGGCCCATCGTGCGATCGCCGAGCTGCGCGACCTCGCGCGCGGCATCGTGCCGCCGCTGCTCGCCGAGCGCGGTCTCGGCGCCGCGGTCGAATCGCTCGCTGCCCGCTACGGTCTCGGCACCTCGGTCGAGATCGACACCGATCGCGAGCTGGCGCCGTCGATCGAGCGCGCCGCCTACTTCGTGATCGCCGAGGCGCTCACCAACACCGCCAAGCACGCCGGCGCGAGCCACAGCTGGGTGCGCCTGCGCGACGAGCACCGATCGTTGGCCGTGCTCGTCGGCGATGACGGCCGCGGCGGCGCCGACGCGCGCGGCTCGGGCCTCGCGGGGCTGCGCGCCAGAGTCGAGGCGCTCGACGGCAGCCTCGCCGTCCACAGCTCAGACGGCGCCGGCACGGTGCTCGAGGTGAAGCTTCCTTGCGGGTAGTGATCGCCGAGGACCTCGCGCTGCTGCGCGAAGGGCTGGTCGCGCTGCTGCGAGAGAACCGGATCGAGGTCGTCGCGCAGGTGCAGGACGGAGCGGGGCTGTTGCGCGCGATCGCCGGGCATCAGCCCGACCTCGCGATCGTCGACGTGCGCCTGCCGCCGACGTTCAGCGACGAGGGCCTGCTGGCGGCGATCGAGGCGCGCCGGCGCCAACCGGCGCTCGGCGTGCTCGTGCTCTCCCAGCATGTCGAGACCGCGTATGCGAGCGAGCTGATCGGTGAAGACACGGCCGGCATCGGCTACCTGCTCAAGGAGCGCGTCGGCGACGTACGCGCATTCCTCGACGCGCTGCACACGGTCGCGGCGGGCGGCACGGTGCTGGACCGGCAGGTCGTAGCGGAGCTGCTGGCTCCTCGCAACGGTGCTGGGGAGGCGCTGCTGGGACTCACCGCGCGCGAGCGCGACGTGCTCGCGTTGATGGCCGAGGGACGCTCGAACACGGCAATCGCCGAGAGCCTCGTCGTGACGCCGGGCGCCGTCGAGAAGCACATCACCAACATCTTCGCCAAGCTCGACCTGCCCGCCTGCGACGACGATCACAGGCGCGTGCTCGCGGTGCTTGCGTACCTGCGGGTCACGCGCTAGCGCCGCGGCGGCTGCCAGCCGAGCCCGCACGTGATAGAACGCTGCCTCCGAATGAGCGTGCCCTCACAAAAGTCATCCGCGGCCGGGAAGCGCACCTGATGCCCGCCGATCTGCTCGGACGCGTGCGCGCCGAACTCGACGCGCGGCTTGCAGAGCTGCGACCTGCTGTCGCCGAGTACGAGCGGCTGCTGGGCGCAACCGACATGCTCCGCGCCGACGGCGCGCAGACCGGGTCGCCGGCTGCAGCCAAACCGCGAGCCTCCACCACAGCGCGAGCGGCCACGAAGCCGCGTGCGGCGAGGAAACCGCGCACGGCCGCGACCCCCCGTCCGTCGGCGAAACCGCGTGCGGCCGAGAACCCTCGCGCGGCCGCCAAACCCGCTCCGGCGCGGCTTGGCGCAGGCGAGCGGGCGATCGTGGCAGCGCTCGAGCACGGCTCGCACACGATCGGCGAGCTCGGGGTCGTCACCGCGATGTCCGGTGCGGACATCCGCGAGAGCGCGCGGCGCCTGCTGGCGGCGGGGAAGGTCGTTCGCGCGAAGCGCGACGGCAGAGCGGCCTACGCGCTGTCCGGCAAGGCGTAGAGCGCCGCCTTGGCGGGGCCCAGGAACGGCGCCAGCGCGAAGTAGGTCAGCTGCGACGTGGCGGCCGGGAGCTCGGCGATGCGATCGTTGTCGACGTAGTGGTGGAAGACCTGCCAGACGCCACCCACCACGGCCTCGGCAGCGATCGCCGGCACCTCGGCTTTCCCGCCCGCGAGCTCGTACCCCGGTGTCACGTATGTGGCGAACGCCTGCATCATCGAGTTGCGGATCTCGAGCGCCTCGGGACACGCGGCGAACGTGTCAACGAGGCTCAGGTGCGCGTGGGCGGGCTCGGAGGCGAGGTAGTCGATCAGCGCGCTCAGCCCGGCGCGCAGGGCGCGTGGCCAGTCTGGCTGCTCTGCTTCATAGGCCGCGACGGCGATCCCCAGCGCCTGGTGCATACCCACCTTCTGCGCGCCCAGGAACGCGTCGTGCTTTGAGCTGTAGATGTCATAGAACGTCTGCAGCGAGATGTTGGCGCGGCGCGCGATCTCGGGGATCGTCAGCGCCGCGAGACCCTTCTCCGCGACGATCGCCGCGGTGGCGTCGACGATGCGCTCGCGCTGGCTTTTGACGATGAATTGGCGCGGCAGGTCGCTGCGGCCGCTCGGTAGCCGGCCCTCGGCGCGGCGCGCGCGCTCAGAGCTGGGCGTCTTGGTCGCGCCGGCTGAGCGCCTGCGCTTGGGGGGCGGGACGTCGAGCCCCGTCGGCAGGCGGCGCGGGTAGCTGCCGGCCCAAGCCGCCAGTTCGCGGGCGAGCGGCGGCAGCTCGTGCGCGCGGCCCTCACGCAGGCGGGTCGAGGTCACCTCGCGGATGCCGCCGAGGATCGCCTTGACGGTCAGATCGGTCGGCTCTGTGCTCGCCGGCTCGTCGTCGCGACTGGCTTGGATGCTGCGCTCGAGCTTCTCGAGCGTCTGCCTGCGGCGCTCGAGCACCTTTGCGCCCGCGCCGAACGCTCCGAGCACCAGCAGCGACGTCGCCTCGGGCTCCGCCGCTGCCAGCTCGGCCCACGCGCGCATCGCCACGGTCAGGCGGTCGTCGCGCGCCCCCGCGTGGTACTCGCTCACGACCGTCCTGGCGCAGCGTTCGGCGACTTCGTCGTAGGCGCTCAGGAACAGGTGTTCCTTGTCCGTGTACAGCCTGTAGAAGGTCGGCTGCGACACGTGCGCGAGCTTTGCCAGGTCGACGATGCGTACGGCCGGGTAGCCCTTCTGAGCGATCAGCTCGATCATCGCGTTCTCCAGGCGCCCGCGCTGGTCGCGCTTTACGAGCTCTGGATCGAGACCGTGGCTGCCGGTCGGCAGCGGCCGGTAGCGAGCTGTCTGCGCATCGCGTGCCTCCGTCGCGCCGCTGCGCCCTTGCTCCGAGCGCCGCGACCCGCGCGGCGTTGTTGTGACATTGCGAGCTGCCATCAAAAGCCGTCCTTCGCTTGTCTCTCTAAAGTCAACATTATCAAACTACGACTACTGGACAGCCAGCGATATTGAGTCTTGTAGGCCAATGCGTCTCGAAAGATCAACGCACCGCAGCCTCGCTCTGGGAGCCGGAAAATGGGCTCCCAGCGAACCATTGGGCGGCTTCTCAACCGCTGATCGTGCGCGAGGTTCCCAGCACTTCGCCCGCCGCGCCCAGCGCCTGAACGGCGACGAAGGCCTGCGCGGTGGGGACCGCGACAGGCGTCTCGAAGCCGGTGCGCGACGCGCTGGCGACCGGGGTGAGCTGCCCGGCGCTCGGGCCGCCGAGCACGCGCCAGCCGGCGGTGCGCGTGTCGCCGTTCCAGCTCGCGTACACGGTCAGCTGGCCGCTCCTCGACGCCGCCAGCGCCGGCGCTTCGCTCGGCGCGCCCGTCCACGGGAAGCGATAGGTGCGATAGGACTGATAGGAGCCGTGCATGTGAGCGTCGTAGAGCAGCTGGCCGCTGGAGCTGAACTCCGAGAAGTACGGCTCGGCGCCCCAGCCGATGAACACGTCGCCGTTTTCGAGGATCTGCATGTTCCCCTGGCTGCCGGCTGACAGCGGGATGCCCGGGTGGTCGTACTGGGCGAGCAGCGTGTCGGTCTTCGCCTGCGCGTTCACCGCCAGCAGGACGCCACGCGACTGCGCGTGGACCTTCGGCACGCCGCCGTTGTCGAACACGCTGATCGTGCCGTTGGGAAGGACCGTTGCGTCGTGCTGGTAGGCGGTCGCGGCGCCGGCGGCGAGCTTGAAGTTCGACTGCTTGCCGCCGATGCTCGTCAGCACCTGGCCGCTGATGGTGTTGATTTCATACAGCGCCGAGGTGTTTCGCGCGGACAGCAGTGTCCGGCCGCTGGCGAGCTGGTCGATCGAGTTGAGGTGGAAGAAGTCGAACGGCCAGATCGTGTTGGCGCTCGTCGGCGAGCTGTAGGACTCTCCGAGCGCGACGTGGTCGAGGCTCGTCCATTCACGACGCACGAGGCCGGTCGCGAGGTCGATTTCCTGGAAGAGGCTGTCGGTCACCGCGCCGCCGCTGGGACCGCCCAGCGCGGAGATGTCGCACTGGATCGGATTGAACACCGTCAGCACCGCGGTTCCCTGTGGGGTGATGTGGAATTCGTGCAGATCGGCGAGGTAGCCGTTGCCGGCGTGCACGTGGTCGATTTCGTGGTAGGCGCTGTTGGCGATGACCTCTTCGCCCTGGCCAAAGCCCTGGGGCGGGATGCGCCCCTGCCACCAGGTCAACACCGGCTGGCCGCCGAGCTGCTGCACCTGCAGGTTCGTCGATTCGATCCCTTTCGGGAGCGGGTGAAACCACACGAGGTTGCCCGATTCTTCGAAGATCATCGGACCGCTCGCTCCGGGGCCCGCGTACGGCGCGGCGAACATGTCCCCGCTGGCGGTCAGCGTCGAGCGCTGGCTCACGACGAGCGCCGGCGGCTGCAGTTCGGGGCGCGAGGCGAAATGCTGCATCTCGTTGTAGTCAGGCGCCACCGTCGCGGCGCTCGCCGCCGCGTAGTCCACCGGATCCTCGTGCGCGATCACGAAGTGGAAGGCGAACGGCACGGGCTTGGAGTGGGTCCTGACGGTCCCGTGTACCGTCACCGTCTCGCCGGCGAGAAACGGCTTGGACGTCACCCAGCTGGCGCCGTCGCCCTGGGAGTAGCCGCGCAGCTTGCCCGAGTGCGAGCCGGTCTCCGAGCCGCTGACGCGGATGTCCGCGAGCGCGCTCACAGGCTCGCCCAGGAGGCTGATCTGCGTCTGCGCCGAGGCGTCATAGGAGCCCGGCAGCGGCGAGACGGCGAGTGTCGTTCCGGGGAGCACCGCGGAGGCGTTGAGCGTCGTCGGCGTGCAGCGGCCAACGCTGGGCGCGCTGTAGGCGGCCTGCTCGGCGGAGATGCGCCTCGAGGCCAGCGCGAGCGTCGTCGCGCTTGCGAGCACGACCAGCGCCGCGCCACCGAGCAGGAGGCTGCGCACTCGCTTCATCGCTGTCAGACGGTACATCGAAGCTCCTACGTCGGTTGCCGCACCAGGGAAGGGCGCAATGCTATGGGCTGGATACGTCGGTAGCCGAACAAGTTGCGAAGCGCCTCCTAAGAGTTCGTGAAGCTCGCTCAACCCCCTGTTCGGGGGGTGCGGGTCGCCCGCGTGGCGCTCACGGGCATATTCGTGGGATGCCGCCCCGAGCTGGCCGCTGCGATCGTCACGTCCGTGCGCTGGGGCTCCACGATGCACACGCTCGCGCCGGCATCCTCGGGGGAGATCGGGCGGCGCATGAGCGGCGCGGTCAGCGGCTGTGTGCCTCGAGGCTCGCGGGGCTCATCCTCTCTCGCGACGACGAGCGCTGTATAGCGATTGTTATACAGCGTTTGAAAAACGAGTTATGGAGGGGAGCGGATCGCGGGAGGGCTGTGCCCGGCGTGAAGTTATAGTCGCGACATGGGGAGGCCGCGGCTCGAGCGGAAGGTCGCACTGATCACGGGCGCTGCGGGCGGCATCGGCGCGGCAGCCGCACGGCGCATGTCGCAGGAGGGTGCGCGGCTGTTGCTGACGGACGCCGACGAGCAGGGTGCGCAGCGCGTCGCGCAGGAGCTGCGTGACGGGCGCGCGGAGGCGCTCGGCCACGACGTCACGAGCGAGCGGCGATGGCAGCAGGTGGTCGCGCACGCGCTCGACGCGCACGGGCGCATCGACGTGCTGCTCAACAACGCCGGCGTGTTCCTGGCGGCGCCGCTGACCGACACGTTGGTCGAGGACTTCCGCCGCGTCATCGACATCAACGTCACGGGCGTGTTCCTCGGCATGCGCGCGGCCACGCCCGCGATGATCGAGCAGAGCGCCGGCTCGGTGATCAACCTGTCCTCCGTCGCCGGCCTGATGGGCTCGCCGTTCCTGATGGCGTACGCCGCCAGCAAGTGGGCGGTGCGCGGCATGAGCAAAGTCGCCGCCAAGGAGCTCGCGATCGACGGCGGCGTCACGGCGTAGTGGTCTCGGCCGAGACCGCGACCGGCGCCTCGGCGCGGGCCAGTCGACTCGCCCGCCAAGCGGCCGCGCACTGGCCGTATCTGCCGCTGGCCATTGCCTGCGCGTATCTGCTGGTGCTCCTGTTGCACCTGCGCGCGATCGTCGTCTCGATCGCCGGCGACGCGGACGTCGTCATTCCGCACGAGCTGGCGAAGCTGATGTCGTCGCACAGCGGCACGATCGTCCTCGGTGACTCGGCGTGGTACTCGACGCTGCTGTTCGAGCGCGCGACGCGCTGGCTGCCGTTCTACCGGCCACTGTGGGGCCTCGCGCCCTTCATCGCGACTGCGATCGCCTTCGCCGCGATCGCCTGGTCGGTGTGGCGCGTGGCCGGACGGTGGGCGGCGGTGCTCGCGCTGTCGTTGCTCGTGTGCGCCGGCGCGCCCCTGCTGGTCCAGTACGGCCAGCTCGACAACCACGTGCCGACCTGGACGTCCGACAGCCTGCTGATCGCCGGACTCGTATGGATGCTGTATCCCGGCTCGCCGCGGCGTCGCTCGCGCTGGCTGGCGCCGGCGATCGCGCTCGGCCTGCTGGTCGCGCTCAACCTCGCCTCCGATCAGCTGCTGTATGCCGGCGGCATCGTGCCGGTGCTCGCGGGCGCGCTCGTCGCGTGGAGACGCTCGCCGAGCGCCTGCACGCGTGAGGCCGTGCTCTACGCGCTCACAACGAGCGCAGTCGCCGTCGTTGGCGCGCTGCTCGTGGTCCACTTCATGCACCGCAGCCAGATCACGGGGAACCCCATGTTCAAGATCACGTTCGCGGCCGCGGGCGCGCTGTCGGGGAACTTCGGCCTCTGGTGGCAGTCGTTGCTGCAGCTCGGGGGCAACTTCTCAAGCCGGACGATCGCGTTCGTGCCGCTGCTCTACGCATGCGCCGCCGGGCTGACGCTCGCGGCGGTGCTGCTGATCGCGCGCGTGGCGCAGCTCGAGCTGCGCGGCGCGCACACGCCTGGCGGCGCGCAGACGCCTGGCGGCGCGCAGACGCCTGGCAGCGCGCAGACGCCTGGCAGCGCGCACACGCCTGGCAGCGCGCAGACGCCTGGCGGCGCGCACACGCCGCTCGAGTTGCGAGCCACCGGTGCGGAGTCGCGCGTCGCCGCCGCGCGCGACGCGTTCGTGGTCGCGTGGGGCTCCTCCGCGGTGCTCGTGTCGGCAGCGTTCATCCTGTCCAGCACGCCGGTCGGCCTGGGCACCAGTCGCTACCTCGTCGGGGTGCCGATGGCAGCCGCCGCGCTCGTGCCGCTGCTGGCACGCAGCCGCCAGACAATGGCGCTCGTCGTCGCCGCCGCGAGCGTCTACTGCGCGGCCGGTGTCGTCTCGATCGCGCGCGGCGAAGCCTCGCCGCCGAGCGCCGTGCCGGCGCAGGCCGTCGACAAGTTCGTGGCCCTGGCGCGTCAGGAGCACGTCGATCACGGCTACACCGGCTACTGGGATGCCTCGCCGATCACCTGGAACAGCCGCTTTCACGTGCTCGCCTACCCCGCCGAGCTCTGCGCCGCCGGCATCTGCCGGTTCGGTCTCGGCACCGACTCCAGCTGGTATCGCGCGAACGGCTCCAAGCGCAGCTTCCTGATCACCGACACCACCCAGCCCTACATGTCAACCGCGCCCGCCTCGCTCGGGCCGCCCGCCGCGAGCTTCCACGTCGACGGCAACTACACGTTCCTCGTGTACGACTACGACATCGCCACGAAGATCGCGCCGTGAGTCGCCCGGCGTCAGAAGACCGGCGTCTCTGAGTAGTCGCCGAACACCTGCTGCAGCGACTCGATGATCTCGCCCTCCGAGGCGTGCGCACGGGCGCACGTGAGCAGCGGCTCCATCAGGTTGCGATCCGCGTGCGCCGCGTCCTCGCGCAGCGCCGCCAGCGCACGCTCGACCTCGGCGCCGTCGCGCTTCGCGCGCGCCGCCTGCAGGCGGCCGATCTGCTTGCCTTCGAGAGCAGGGTCGACGCGCAGCGTGGGGATCGGCTGCTCGTCGGTGGCCAAGTAGCTGTTGACGCCGACCACGATCCGTTCGCGCGCGTCGATCTCCTGCTGCAGCGCGAACGCCGCGTCGGCGATCTCGCGCTGGGGATAGTTGAGCTTCACCGCTTCGACCATCCCGCCCAGCTCGTCGATCTTCTTGAAGTAGTCGTACGCTCGCCGCTCCATCTCGTCGGTGAGCGACTCCACGAAGTACGAGCCGCCGAGCGGGTCCACGGTGTTGGTGACGCCGGTCTCGTGCGCGAGCAGCTGCTGCGTGCGCAGCGCGATCGTCACGGCCTCCTCCGTCGGCAGCGCCAGCGCCTCGTCGTAGGAGTTCGTGTGCAGCGACTGCGTGCCGCCGAGCACCGCCGCCAGCGCCTCAACAGCCGTACGCACGATGTTGTTCAGCGGCTGTTGCGCCGTCAGCGACACGCCCGCCGTCTGCGCGTGGAAGCGCATCTGCCACGACCGCGGCTGCTTCGCGCCGAACGTCTCGCGCAGCTCTCGCGCCCAGATGCGCCGCGCCGCGCGGTACTTCGCGATCTCCTCGAAGAAGTCGATCTGCGCGTTGAAGAAGAACGACAGCCGCGGCGCGAACTCGTCCACGTCGAGGCCGCGCGCGACCGCCTGCTCGACGTACGTCAGGCCGTCCTTCAGCGTGAACGCCAGCTCCTGCTGCGCCGTCGAGCCCGCCTCGCGGATGTGGTAGCCGGAGATCGAGATCGGGTGCCAGCGCGGCATCCTGCGCGTGCACCACTCGATCATGTCGCCGCACAGGCGCATCGCCGGGTCGATCGGGAAGCACCACTCCTTCTGCGCGATGTACTCCTTCAGGATGTCCGCCTGGATCGTCCCCGACAGGCGCTCCGGCGGCGTCGGATGCACAGGATCCGATTCAGCTGCAGCGACGTAGAACGCCAGCATGATCGCTGCAGGCGCGTTGATCGTCATCGACACCGACACCTCGCCCAGGTCGATGCCGCCGAACAGCGTCTGCATGTCGTCCAGCGTGTCCACCGCCACGCCCTCGCGGCCAACCTCGCCCAGCGAGCGCGCGTGGTCGGAGTCGTGGCCCATCAGCGACGGCATGTCAAACGCAGTCGACAGCCCCGTCTGCCCGTGCTCCAGCAGGTAGTGGAAGCGCTCGTTCGTCTCCTCGCTCGTGCCAAACCCCGCGAACTGGCGCATCGTCCACAGCCGCCCGCGGTACATCGTCGGATGGATGCCGCGCGTGAACGGGTAGGAGCCCGGCACGCCGATCGGGTCCTCGGGACCGCCCGCGCCGGCGCCGGCTTGGAGGTCCTCCGCGGTGTACAGCTCGCGGACCGGCTCGTCCGAGAGTGTGCGGAAGGCCGCGGAGCCGGCCGTGGTCGCGGGGTCAGCTCCCGGCTGCGGGTCGACCGCCTCCTCGCGGGGCTGAGGGGTTACTGCCATGCGCTGTCAATGCTATCCGCAGGGGACGGCGATGAGTGACTGTATCACGCGTGATACAATGGGGGGTCATGGCGAACGTCAGCATTCGAGACCTGCGCAACCATGGCGGCGAGGTCGTAGACCGGGCCGCGCGCGGCGAGCAGATAACGGTCACGCGCTCAGGGAAGGCGGTCGCCGAGCTGCGGGCGGTCTCGAGTCCCGCACTTTCGGCCGACACTCTCTTGACTCGCTGGCGGCGACTGCCGCCCCTTGACCCATACTCACTGCGCGCCGACATCGATCGCGTGCTCGACGCGGGCGTATGAGTGCCGTGGCGGCCACGCGCGAGCAGCCGCCAGCAGCCGGCCGCGGAGTTCTTGACACGTCGACCGTGATCGTCCTGCAGCGCCTCGACGACGCAGCGGCGCTGCCGCGTGAGCCGCTGATCACGGCCGTCACGCTTGCCGAGCTCTCGGCGGGCCCGCTGGTCACCGACGACGAGGACGAGCGCGTCGCGCGCCAGGCCCATCTCCAGCAGGCCGAGGCCGACTTCGATCCGCTTCCGTTTGATGCAGAGGCGGCCCGGGCATTCGGACGTGTCGCTGCCTCGCTACGACGCTCTGCTCGCAAGCCGAGCGCACGCGCCTACGACGCGATGATCGCCGCCACCGCCGTCGCCAACGCACTGCCGCTCTACACGTGCAATCCGTCCGACTTCAGCGGCATCGACGGACTCGAGGTCGTCGCTGTGCCTCCGCCTGGAGTTCCGTAGCGCATGGAGGATCATCCCGGCATCGTGTTCAGAGACGGGCCGGCGGGACGTCGCGCGGCGCTCGCCGGCGGCCCTGACGTGTGGGAGGTCATCGAGACGCTCAAGGGCACCGGTCTGGCGGACGAGCAAGCGGTTGCCGCCACGGCTGAATGGGGCGCTCTGACGCATGCGCAGGTGCGCGTCGCCGTGCGCTACTACGCGGATTTCCGCGATGAGGTGGACGCCCGGATCGTCCACAACAGCGAGGAGGCCGACCGTCAGCGCGCGGCGTCGGTCAGAGCGCAGGAAGCGCTCGCTTGAAGCTGCTGATCGACGAGATGTACCCACCGTCGATCGCTGAGCAGCTGCGCGAACGCGGTCAAGATGTCCAAGCCGTCACCGAGCGCCCGGAGCTACGCGCTCTCGCGGATACCGACATGTTCGCCTTGGCCCGGCAGCAACGGCGCGCAGTCCTCACCGAGAACGTCGCGGACTTCAGCATCATCGCTTCCGGATACGACCAGCGTGGCCACGCGCACCATGGCCTTGTCCTCGTCGCCCCCGGCAGCTATCCGCGAGGCAGACGAGGAACGATCGGACGCATGATGACCGAGCTCGGCAGGCTCTTGGACGAGCGGCAGGACACGGCGCCGACGAGTCTGCGTCACTGGCTTTGACGTCGGTGAGATCCTCGATACGCGATGAGCTGAGCCGGCTGTTGGGCGCTGGGCACGTGCTCGAGCCATCTGCGCAGTCGCCCTACAACCGCGACAGCTCCAACCGCAGGGGCCTCGCGGGACACGCCGATGCGGTGGCGCTGCCGGGCAGCGCGCAGGAGGTCGCGGCGGTGGTCGCGTGGTGCTACGAGCACGACGTGCCGATCGTGGCGCGCGGCGGCGGCACCGGGCTCGTGGGAGGCGCGGTCGCGACGCGGGGCGGAGTGGTGTGCTCGCTCGAGCGGCTGCGCGGGATCCGCGAGCTCGAGCCCGCGCTGTGGCGCATCTTCCCCGAGGCCGGCGTCAGCACGCACGACGTGCAACGCCTCGCGCGCGAGAACGGGCTGTTCTTCGGCCCCGACCCCGGTGCGGCGGAGCAGTCTCAGATCGGCGGCAACGTCGCCACCAACGCCGGCGGCCCGCACGCGCTCAAGTACGGCGTCACCGGCGCCTGGGTCGCGGGCATGGAGGTGGTGCTCGCGCCCGGCGAGCTGGTGCACGTCGGCGGCTGGGCCGCGAAGGACGTCGCCGGCTATGACCTCAAGAGCCTGCTCGTCGGCTCCGAGGGCACGCTCGGCGTGATCACCGCTGTGCAGCTGCGGCTGCTGCCCGCGCCCGCGGCGGCGATTCCCCTGATGGTGTTCCTGCCGACACGCGAGGCCGGCTGTGCGGCCATCTGCGCGGTGTTCGCCGCCGGCCTGCGGCCGTCGGTCCTCGACTTCATGGACGGCGCCGCGCTCGCGATCACCGCAGGCGCCTACCCCGGCGACGTGCCGCCGCAGTCTGGCTTCGCGCTGATCTGCGAGGTGGACGGCTCGGAGACGGAGGCGCGCGCGCAGCGCGACGCGCTCGTGGAGCTGCTCCGCGAAGGCGCGCTCGCGGTCCACGAGCCGCTCGACCCACGCGCGCTGTGGCGCTGGCGCGACGGCGCCAATCCGGCCGTGACCGGCGCCCGCGGCGCGAAGGTCAGCGAGGACGTCGTCTTCCCGCTCGAGCGCCTCGCCGAGGGGCTCGAGCGCTTCGAGCAGATCGCCTCCGCGCACGGTCTCGACTCGTGCGCATGGGGACACGGCGGTGAGGGCAACGTGCACGCCACCGTGCTCGTCGACCCGTCAAGCGACTCCGAGCTGGAAGCCGCCGGTGCCGTCGGCGAGCAGCTGTTTGCGCTGGTCGTCGAGCTCGGCGGATCGATCGCAGGAGAGCACGGCGTCGGCTCGCTGAAGCGCGGACGCCTGGCGTCTCAATGGGACCCACGAGCAGTGGAAGCGCACGAGAAGATCAAGCGCGCGTTCGACCCCAAGGGCCTGCTCAACCCGGGAAAGAAGCTGGCGCGGTAGCCTGCGCGGTCGCCGGCAGATCTCCTGCCACACCTACTTGAAAGGGACCAACATGAACAAGTCACAACTGATCGACGCGATCGCAAAGGACGCGGACATGACGAAGGCCGACACCTCGCGCGTGCTGGAGTCGCTGCTCGACACCGTCACCAAGTCGCTGAAAAAAGGCGAGGAGGTCGCGATCACCGGCTTCGGCAAGTTCTCCGTCGTCAAAAGAGCCGCCCGTCAGGGCGTCAACCCGCGAACCGGCGACAGGGTCAAAATCAAAGCGTCCAAGGCGCCGAAGTTCTCACCGGGCGCCGCGTTGAAGCACGCAGTCCACCCAAAAAAATAGAGCCCAAAACCGAGCCGCTGCCCAGCGCCGTCTCCCTCGAGCCCGCACGATGACCACCGTCGTCAGCGAGCTGGAGCTGCCGGCGCTCGACTACACCGACCCGTCGCTGCGCGGCGCGCGCTTCCACGACGCGATGCGCGAGCTGCGCGAGCACGGGTGGCTCGCGCGCGGACCGTTCGGGTACACGGTGCTCGATCGCGAGTCCGCGGAGTTCTTCCTGCGCACGCGCGCCGCGACCTTCCCGGGGATGAAGATCGCCGAGATCTTCGGCGTCAGCGACGGCCCGCTCTACGAGCAGATGCAGCGCAACATCCTGCACGTCAACGGGCCCGACCACTCGCGACTGCGCAGCCTCGTCAACCCTGCGCTGTCACCGCGCGCCGTCGAGCGCTACAGGCCCGCCATGCGCGCGTTCCTCGAGCAGCTGCTCGAGCAGACGATCGCAGCCTCCGCGCCAGATGGTGCCGAGCCCGCCACGAGCGTCGTCTGTGAGTTCGTCGACGCGTTCGCCAAGCCGTTCCCCTCGCAGGTGATCGCAACCGTAATGGGCGCGCCGCTCGCCGACGCGCCGCGGCTGCACCACTGGTCCAACTGGATCCAGCGGCAGTTCGACGCCGTCAGCATGACCAGCGAGCGTGATCAGATCGAGCGCGCCGTCGAGGAGTTCTACGCCTATGCCGAAGCGCTGCTCGTCGCGCGGCGCGCCGATCCGCGCGACGACCTGCTCTCGATGCTGATCGAGGCAGAAGAGGCGGGCGAGCGGTTGTCGGACGTCGAGTGCATCAACCTCGTCTTCAACGTGCTCGCCGGCGGCGTCGACACGACGCAGAGCCAGCTCGCGCACACCGTGCGGCTGCTCGCCGAAAACCCCGAGCAGTGGAAGCTGCTCGTACAGAGCCCGCAGCTCGCCGAGGCGGCCGTCGAGGAGGCGTTGCGGTTCGAGCCGATCACGCCGTTCACCGCGCGCATCACCACCGAGGAGGTCGTCTTCCGCGACGTCAGCTTCCCGCAGGACACGATCGTGATCGTGTCCGCCTTCAGCGGCAACCGCGACCTCGAGCAGGCCGAGCGAGGGCCAGCAGGCGTAGACAGCTTCGACATCGCCGCCGATCGCGGCAGCGCGCGGGCGCTCACGTTCGGCGCCGGCGTGCACTACTGCGTCGGCGCCAACCTCGCCCGCCTGGAGCTGCGCGAGGCGCTGTCCTTCCTCGCGCAGCGCGTGCGCCACCTGGAGCTCGACGGCGAGCCCGCGTTCGACACCATCACCGGCATCTACGGCCTTTCCCGGCTGCCTCTCCGCCTCACGCTCTGACCAAGCGTCAAAGCCCAGAAACTGGAACAATTTGGGAGGGGGTCCACTGCGTGCTCCCGAGCGAAGCGAGGTTGGAATGGTGGCTGTACTCGAACGGACGTCGAAGCCGCGCCGGCGCGTTGCACGGTGCTTCGCGGTCACCGTCGCCACCGGCGCCGCACTGCTCGTCGTCACCGCCGCAGCGCCAGCGCCCAGCGCATTCGCCGGCGCATACCACGTGGACTCCTGCAGGACGCCTTCCGGTGAAAGCGCGCCCGCCGATGGGTGGAGCGGGTCAGCCATCGGCCCCGAATCGCTCGACCAGGACACATGCTCGCAGCCCGGCGGCGCGCTCATCGCGGGGCTACGCGCGGGAATCGCGCGTACGGCCAATTCGGACTCCGCAACGTGGGCATTTGCACCTCCCGCCGGCGAGCGGCTCGTCGGCGGGACGCTGTGGCGGGCGGGAGATGCGGAGGGAGGCGCCGCCCTCAGCGCGTTTTACGGCTTCTGGTTTGCGGGTCCGGACAACGTGAACGAACCCGGGAGTGCGTTTGGACAGTGTGTCGGTGGCTCCACGTGTCCCGCGATGGTGGGCACCACTAGCCAACCGCTGGCGCCAGAAAATCGTCTGGTTGTTCCGGCGTCAAATTTGGGTGGACGGCTGTATCTCGATGCCACGTGCTCAGGCGGTTCGGGCTTCAAATGCAATGAAGGCGATAGTGACCCCAACGGCTACGCCGCCGTCGTGTACCTCTACGCCGCAGACCTGACGCTCGAACAGAGCGCACCTCCGACCGCGTCGAACGTGAGCGGCGAACTTGCGAGCGCGCCGACGGTGAGCGGAACGAGCGATGTCGCGTTCAGCGCGAGCGACCCCGGATCGGGGGTCTACGAGGCGCTGTTCAGCGTCGACGGCAAGGTCGTGCAGAGCACGGTGCTGAACGAAGACGGCGGGCGCTGTAAGAACGTCGGCCAGACGAGCGATGGGCTTGCGGCGTTCCTGTACGTGCAGCCATGTCCGGCATCGGTCAGCGCGGACGTGGGGTTCGACACTGCGGCGGTGTCCAATGGCCAGCATCACGTGGTGGTGAGCGTGATCGACGCGGCGGGCAACGCTGCGACGGTGCTGGACAGGAACGTGTCGGTCGAGAACCCACCGCCTCCGGGTGGGCCGAACGGCACGAATGCGTCCTCCGAGGCGGCGCTGTCGGTGAGGTGGACGGCGACGAAGAGCGAGCGCCTGGTGAGCGGTTACGGGCACGCCTGGCCGATCGTCGGTCGGCTGACAGGCACGGACGGGGTACCGATCGTGGCGGCGCAGGTGAACGTGCTGTCGCGGGCGGAATACGCAGGCGCACGGACGGCGGCGATGATCAGCGTGCGCACCGACTCGAACGGCGGCTTCACGCTGCGCCTGCCGCCAGGCACCCCCTCGCGGACGCTCAGCTTCGAGTACAGCGCCCAGTTCGGCTCGCCGCCGGCTGCCACCAAGGCCCTCACCCTCAGTGTCCGTGCGGGCGTGAGCCTGGGCATCGCGCCGCGAACGGCGCACGCCGGCAGCAGCATCCACTTCTCCGGGCGCTTGCGCGGCGGTCCGATCCCGAAGGGCGGCAAGCTGGTCGTGCTCGAGGCGCGCTCGCCGGGCGGCGCGTGGCTCGAGTTCAACGTGATCCGCAGCAATGCCCGTGGCCGCTTTCACGCGAGCTATCGCTTCAAGTTCGCCGGCCCGGCCGAGTATCAGTTCCGGGCGCTGTGCGAAGCGGAGGCGGACTACCCGTACGCGACCGGCGCGTCGCACGTCGTGACGGTGTTCGAGCACTGACACCCGGCGCGAGCGCGTCGGCATAGACTCGCGCTCGTTTGTTCGCGCTGACCGCATTGGTCTACCCGGTGGTGCTCGCGCTCCTGTGCATCGGCACGGGTCTGCTGGTCGACCGTTGCAGCGGCAGGTGGCTGCCGGGGCTGCTCCTTGCGACGGTCGGTGCGGCGGCGTTGATCGCGCTCTCCCAGCTGACGACGTATGTGACGCCTCTCGCTCGGGCGACGCCCTACCTGATGGCTGCGGCTGCGCTCGCCGGGTTCGCACTCTCGTGGCCGCGAGTGCTGATGATCGCCCGCAACTGGCGTGCCTGGCGCTGGCAGGCCGCGGCGCCCGTGCTCGCGTACGTGTTGGCGCTCGCCCCGGTGCTGCTCGCCGGCAGGCCCACCTTCTCCTCCTACCTGACACTGTCGGACTCGGCGTTTCACATGATGGGCGCCGACTTCCTGATACGTCACGGCCAGGACTTCGCGCACCTTGATCTGCGCAACTCCTACGGCGAGTACATCAAGGAATACTACGGAACGGGCTATCCGTCGGGCGCGGACACGCTCTTCGGCGGTAGTGCCTACCTGCTCGGGCTCCCCCTGATCTGGGCTTTCCAGCCGTTCAACGCGTTCATGCTGGCAACCGCCGCCGGCCCAGCGTGGCTGCTCCTGCGGCGGATCGGCCTCGATGGCCCCTGGGCTGCGCTCGGCGCGCTCACGGCGACCTTGCCGGCGCTCGTGTACGGCTACGAGCTGATCGGCTCGATCAAGGAGATCACCTCGCTGGGGCTGATCCTCACGCTCGGCACGCTCGTCGTCATGCACCCGCGCTGGCTGCGCGGACGCCCCAGCGGTGTTATCCCGTTCGCGCTCGTCGCCGCTGCCGGGATCTCCGCGCTCGGGGCAGGGTTCGCCGCTTGGGTGCTCGCGGCTGTGCTGGTCCTCGCCGCTGTCGTTGGCATGGGCGTCACGGCGGATCTCTCGGGTGGGTGGCGCCTGCTCCGCCTGCTCGCGGTCGGCTTGCCAGTGACCTTGCTCGCCGCGCTGCCGACATGGCTGAACTTGTCCAAGTCGCTGGACGTCGCACAGAGTATCGCCGTCACCGGTGCGCCCGGCAACCTCGCCACGCCGCTGAAAGCAACGCAGGTGTTCGGTGTGTGGATTTGGGAAAGCTATAAGCATCCGCCGGTCGGCAGCGACCTGGCGATCACCGTGGTGCTGATCGCTGTCACGGCGATCGCGATCGTGCTGGGGGCCTCGCGCATGATCCGCAGGCGCGACTACTCGCTGCTGGGCTGGGTCGCGCTGACGGTGGCCATGTGGGGCGCAATCACCGCATACAGCACCACGTGGGTCGACGCCAAGACGCTGATGCTCACGACCCCCGTCGTCGTACTCGTCGCGTGGGCAGGGGTGGCCACCCTGCGCGCCTCGCCGCTGCGGCTGGCGGCGCCCGTCCTCGCGCTCGTGCTGCTCGGTGGGGTGATCGCCTCGGATGCGATGCAGTACCACGCCTCTGACGTCGCGCCCACCGCGCGCTATGAAGAGCTCGAATCGATCGATCACCGCTTCGCCGGTCGGGGCCCGACGCTTTTCACCGACTTCGACGAATATTCGATGTACGTGCTGCGTGATCTCGACGTCGGCGGCCCGAATTTCATCTACGGGCCTCCCGCGTTCACCGGCGGCACGGCAGCGCTCTACCGCCGTCCGGTCGAACTCGATCGGACGGCGCCGGCGAGCTTGCGCTCTTACCGATTGATCGTCACCCGGCGCGATCCCGCTCTCGCTCGGCCGCCGGCCGCCTACCGTCTCCTCTGGCAGGGCACCTACTACCAGGTGTGGGGACGCAAGCCGCACGCCGCGAGGTCGATCGCCGTTGTCGCCCTCTCGGGTTCGCCCGCGGCGCAGTGCGCCCGTATCGAACGCGTCGCCGGCCGCGCCCGCCGGCACGGCGGGAGCCTCGTCGCGGCGGCCTCGCCCGAGCTCGTTCGCATCGCCCTTCCGCGCACGTCGCACCCGCACAGCTGGGGTCGTGTGCGCGACGGCCTGCAGCTGACCACACCAGGCCGGCTGTCGGCGAGCTTCGAGCTGCCTCACGTAGGCACCTGGGACGTGTGGCTCGAGGGCCAGATCATGCCGACCGTGAGCCTAAGCGTGGACGGGCGTCGGCTTGCGTCGATCGGCGGCCAGCTCGGGGGCAACTCTGTAGTGCTGAACCCGATGACGCCCGTGCCCGTTTCCCTGTCCGCCGGGCGCCATCGTTTGACGCTGTCGCGCGGCGGCTTCACGCTCGCGCCGGGCGAGGGCGGCTCGGCGTACCTGTACGGCCTGTACCTCGCCCCCGCGGGCACCGCTGCGCGCCAGCCGCTGCGGTCGGTCTCAGCCAGTCACTGGCGCTCGCTCTGCGGACGCTCTTACGCGTGGGTCGAAGCCGTGGCTCAGTAGGGGGTCTTTCAAGATGAAAGATGGTCCGATCTTGATTCTGTGAGTCCATGATCGCTTCGGCAACGCAGAGCGTTACGACCCTCCGCGTCGGCGGTGAGCAGCAGCACGTCGCCGACTCCAACCCTGCTGGCTATAACCCCACCCATTCCGCGAGCGCCACCGCGGAATCAATCATCTAGTGGTGCATTCGTGAAGTTCGTGGATTGTTGAAGGGGTGTTGTGGTCGTTGCCGAAGTTGTCGCTGTCCTGTTCAGCGATGATGGGGGTTCGGTATGCCTGCGTTGGCGAAGCGGATCGAGATCGGAGCGGAGGATCGAGCGGAGCTCGAACGGATCGTGCGCTCAAGCACCGCGGAGGTGCGGATGGTCGAGCGCGCCCAGATCGTGTTGGAGGCTGGCGAGGGCCGCTCGGCCGCGGAGATCGGCCGGCTGTTGGGATGTTCGACGAACACGGCGCAGAAGTGGCGGGCGCGCTATGAGCAGGACGGGATCGCTGCCCTTGTCGACTTGCCGCGCTCGGGCAAACCGCTGATCCATTCCCAGGAGGTTCGGGCGAGGCTGATCGCCAAGGCGTGCACGCGGCCACCCGAAACACTGGAGGGCGCACAGCAGGAACGCTGGACCTATGAGCAGCTCGGCGCGACGGTCGGGATGTCGGCCTCCCACGCGCACGCGATCCTCTCTCGTGCCGACATCAAGCCTCACCGGACTGACTACTGGATCATGAGCGACTTCTCCCGGCCCGAGTTCGAGGAGCGCCTGAAAGAGGTCTGCGGTCTCTACGTGAATCCGCCCGAGAACGTGCTGGTGCTCTCGATCGACGAAAAGACCGGCATCCAGGCCAAGGCGCCGACCAAACCCGACACGCTCCCGGCTCCTGGGCGCCCGACACGGCGCGAGCACGAATATGTCCGCAACGGCACCCAATGCCTGTTCGCCTGCCTGAAAGTCACGGAAGGCGACGTGCTCGCGATGCCGTCAAAGACACGCAACCGCCACGACCTGATCCGCTTCCTCGACCAGCTCGACACCGAGATCCCCATCATCGAGGGACAGAAGATCATCGCGGTCAGCGACAACCTCTCCACCCGTGGCACCCAAGAGGTCACAGAATGGCTGGCGAATCATCCACGCTGGAGTTTCCAGTTCACCCCAACCCATGCTTCGTGGCTGAACCAAATCGAGATCTTCTTCTCGATCCTCTACCGCCGACTACTCAAGCACGGCAGCTTCTTCAGCGAAGAAGACCTCGCCGAACAAATGCTCGCCTTCATCGAGACCTACAACCAAACCGCCAAACCATTCAAGTGGACCTACACCGGCAAGGTCCTCGAGGCATAACCAACGAACTTCACGAATGAACCACTAGACACCCGTTAGGTAGGGCGATGATGCGGGGGCGGCGCTTGGGTCCTTCGCCCAGTAGTTGCCGTGGGTCAGCATCACCGTCTCGATTGAGTCGGCGCCGACTAGCACGATCTCCATCTGCCGATCGTCCCGGTGGGTTTCCTCTAGCTCCTCGTAAGCCTTGAGCGCCTCGGCCGAGTCGGTATACGCCTGCTCGAAGACCAGCTTCTGAGCATTTCGGTCGTAGGCGAGTAGGAAATGGACTAGTGGCATCTCGTCATGACCTCCTGAAGTACGGTACCGCCGTCGTGCGGGCGGCGTCAAACGCCTCAACAAACCCAGGGTCCGGGTGCTCCCCGAGCGATTCCATGTAGATACCCAGGCTGGCGAGTCTGAAGTACTCCCTCAGGTCGGCGGGACCTTCGCCCTCCTTGAGCCCGATCCCGAGACGAGCGCCAGTCCGCTCCACCGCCAGCGCCCATTCATGCTCGCGGGGGTCACGCAGTTGAATCTCGATCATCCTCCCGTCGCGGATCACGATCAGATGCACGGCACGGTAACCGCTGTCCGCCGGCTCGTCGCGGCGATCACGGATGCGCCCGTGGACCTCCCAATTCTGCTTGCGGATTCGCCGGAGCACCCCGTTGACCTGCTCGCGGCTCTCGAGTACCGCCCGGCAGCCGCCGATATCCCCCATCGTCCAGAGCTGCATCGACTCGAGCCGCGCGAGCTTGTTAATGATTTGCTCGCGACGCTTCAGCCGCTGCGCCACCGGCACATTCTGCCCTCGGCGCTCAAGCCCCATCTCTGTACAGACCATCGACCGCAGTCCCATCACGACCTTCTTCAGCGGCACCTGAAAAGACTCGCGAAACGCGATCATGGCGGCGAACGCCTCGACGACGTCGTCCGTGACCCCGCCCTCCGGGGTGAGCCACCAGCGTCGCAGCTCTCTGCCAGCGCGATTGATCGACGACCGACTGTGGCCCGGCAGGGGGGCGAACTTACTGGGCCCGACGTCCATCGCGGCGATGCTATTGGACGCTGCCCGGCTGACGAGCAGCCGGCCGTAGCATGTCGCGCATGACCGATCGCCAGTCTGAGATATAGGAGACGAATCAGCCGCGGCCGTTTCTGACTGTCGAGGGGCGTGCGCGGCACCGTCGCCGTCTGAGCGCTGGGCGACGATGCGTCGTGATCGAAGCACCAGACGATCGGCAGTAGTCGCCGGCTTCACGAGTGCGCGCGAGACCGCTCGGGCGCTGGCAGGCGATCTCGGCTGCGCGCCAACGAGCAGCCGCTCTAGAGCACGGTCTCGTAGATCTGCTCCATCCGTGCGACATATGAGTCGAGCGCGAAGTCCTTGCGCAGCCACGCGCGCGTCGTCTCGAGACCGTTCCTGCCTTCGCCCGAACGCCAGCGCCGGATCGCGTCCGCTGTCGCGCGCGGATCCTCCGCCGGGACCACCTGCACGCCCGGGCGCCCAGCGAGAATGTCGTAGACGCCCGCGCCGGGCGTGAGGATCACGGGCGTTCCCGAGGCGATCGCCTCGAGCGGCGCGAGACCCCACGCGTAGCGCTGGGTCAGGATCACGAAGACGTCCGCCGCGGCATAGGTGTCCTTCAGCTCCGCGTCGGGCAGCGAGCGGCGCGGCAGCGTCACGCGCGCAGCGAGGTCGCGCGCGGTGATCCGCGCTGCGAGTCGGTCCGCGTAGGCGGGGTCTTCGTGGTCTGAGCCGGCGATCAGCGCGTGGATCGACGGATCGTCGCCCAGCAGCGACATCGCCTCGATGAGATCCTCGAAGCGCCGGTGCTCGACGAGCGTGCCCATGCCGACGACCAGGAAGACGTCGTCTGCGACGCCGAGTCGGGCACGCGCCGCGGCGCGGTCGGGTGGATCGAAGAAGTGCGCCGGCGGTCCGATGGGCACGATCAGGGCGTCCTTGTGATAGCTGCGACGGACCATCTCGACCTGCTGCGCGCTGAGCACCGCGATCGCGCTGGCGCGGCGGGCGTCGAGCAGATCCGGCCACGTCGTCGCTGCGACGACCGCTCGGCGCAGCGGCGAGCGCGCACCGGTGATCGTCAGCTGCGGCACGACGGCGCGCTCCCACAGCGATTCGTTGTTGCGGGTCCACACCAGTGGGGCCGACAGTCGTCCGGCGGCGATGCGCGCCGGTCGAAGCCCGAGCCAGTCGTGCGCGTTGACGACGTCCACGTCGGCGGGGACGAGCCGAGCGACCTTCGGCATGTCGAGCCAGAAGCGCCGCGCGAGCGCCCGGTTGCCGGCCGGCAGCTCGAAGACGCCGCGCCTGACCGAGCGGATCTTGAGCCGATCCGCCGCGTAGGAGAACTCGCTGCCGGCGAGGAAGTCGTGACACGCGACGGTGACACGATGGCCGCGCCCGACGAGCCCGGCCCCGAGCTCGAGCATCAGCCGCACGCCGCCGCCGCCGCCTGCCTTGCCGCCGACGTGATTGTTGACGAGCGCGATGTGCATTCGGTTGAGCTGGCGGGTCGATGCGGCCCGCCAGGCGATCGCTCGCGCGGCGGCGGAACGCCGACGGTCGAATATCCTGTGCCAGGATGGTATCGACGCTCCCACCCGGCGGCGACCCGGTGCTGGTCGGCTCGGCGGAGGACGCGACCGTGGACATTCTCGATACCGCGGATGCCGGCCCGAGCGTAATTCGCGGCGGCGTGCTGCGCTTCGGCGGCTACGCGCTCGGCGCGCTGGCGACGCTGGCCTCGAGCGCTGTCGTCATCCGCCACCTCGGAGTGATCGACACCGGGCATTTCCTGACGGTCACCGCGCTTTTGGCGATCGTTGCGACCGTCAGCGATCTCGGTCTCACCGGATTTGCCGTGCGCGAATATTCAACGGGAGCGAGATCGGACGGGCGGCGCTTCCTGCGCAACCTGCTTGGCATCCGGCTGGTGCTCGCGCTCGGCGGCCTCGCGATCGCCGTCGTCTTCGGCCTACTGGTCGGCTATCCCGTTGTGATGGTGCTCGGGACCGTCATCGCCGGCTTCGGGATGGTCTTCCTGGTGGTGCAGGACGGATGCGCGATCCCGCTCCAGGTAGGGCTGCGGTTCGGGTGGGTCGCGGGACTGCAGCTTGCGCTCCAGGTGGGTGTTGCGATCGAGGCGGTGCTGCTCGCGGTGGCCGGCGCAGGGCTGCTGCCGTTCTTCGCGCTGCAACTGCCGATCGTGATCCCGGTGCTGTTCGCGACGATGGTGGTCGGCGGTCACGATTCGCGCCTGATGCCGTCGCTCGACACCGCCGAGTGGCGTCGCATGGTCGGCCGGATCCTGCCCTACTCCGCCGCGGTCGTGCTCTCGGTCGTCTACTTCCAGATCGCCCAGGTGATGGTGTCGCTGCTGTCCAGCCCGGTGCAGACCGGCTACTTCGGCGTGTCGTTCCGCGTGCTCAGCGCGATCACCCTGCTGCCGCCGCTGATCGTCTCCACGGCGCTGCCGCTGCTCGCGCGTGCGGCGCGCGACGACGCCGAGCGCTTCAGCTACGCCAGCCGCAAGCTCGTCGAAACGATGATGCTCGTCGGCTGCGGCGTAGCGCTCGCGCTGTTCCTCGGTGCCGGCTTTGCCATCAAAGTGGTCGCCGGGCCCGGTTACGGGCACTCCGTTGAAGTCCTGCGCATCCTCTCCGTGGCGCTGCTCGGCACCTTCGTGATCTCCGCGCGCGGCTACGCGCTGCTGTCGCTCGACCGTCTCCGTGCGATGCTCGTCTGCAACGGCATCGCGCTCATCGTCGTGGTGGCATGCGGCGTTCCACTGATCAGCGCCTACGGCGCGAGAGGCGCTGCGATCGCGCTGGTGGCCGCTGAGTTGACGCTCGGCCTCAGCTACGAGCGGGCGCTCTCCCGCGCGCGGCCCGAGTTGCGCCTGAACCTCGGCTTCGTCGTGCGGGCCGCCGCCGTCGCCGTGCTCGCCGGCGCCGTGGCGAGCGTGCTTGCCCTGCCTTCGCTTCTCGCGGCGATGCTCGGGTCCGCGCTCTACCTCGCGGGCGTCGTTGCGCTCGGGATCGTCCCGGCCGAGATCCGCGAGGCGCTCTTCAGGTGGCGTCACCTCGCATGAGCACAGCCGCGACCACGAGCGAGCCGGAGTCACACGCTCAGTTCGGCGAGGATCGGGTCCTCGCCGAGATCTTCGCGGATCGTGCCGAGGGCCGCTGCGTCGAGGTCGGCGCCAACGACGGCCGCACGGGCAGTGCCAGCTACCTGTTCGAGCAGCGAGGCTGGCAATGCCTGCTGGTCGAGCCGATCCCGGCGCTCGCGCAGGAGATCCGCAAGCACCGCGCGTGCAGGGTCGTCAACTGCGCCGCGAGCTCCGGCGAGGGCGAGGCGAGGTTCTTCGTCGCCGAGGGCGTCGAGGCTGTGTCGGGTCTCGATCTCACGCCCGAGCGGATCGAGTGGGTTCAGCGGGTCGGCGGCACGATCAGGGAGATCACCGTCCGCACCGCGACGCTCGACAGCCTGCTCGAAGACGCCGGCTTCACCGAGCTCGAGTTCGTGACGATCGACGTCGAGGGACACGAGCTCGCGGTCCTCGAAGGATTTGACCTGGAGACCTACCGACCGCGAGTCGTGATCATCGAGGACAACTCCGTTGAGGGCGATATGAGCGTCGCGCGGCACATGGCCGATCACGGTTACGTGCACTTCAGGCGAACGGGCGTCAACGAGTGGTACGCGCACGCGTCCGACGCCGAGCTGGTCACGCCGCAGGCGATCAGGAAGTTCGAGCGGGCGAAGAAGCTGCAGCTATGGGACCGCAGGCGCAAACAGCTCGTGACGCGCATCGCGACACAGGGCGGACGCTACTTCCCTGAATCGAGCAGGCGCAGGCTGCGGGGCGTTTATGAAGCCCTCCGGCACAAGCGCCCGTGAGAGGGTCCTTCGCGTCGCGGCGCCGATCAGCGCGACGTGGCGAGCTCCTCGTAGGCAGCGACCGTCGCCCGTGCCGTCTTGTCCCAGCTGAAGCCCGACACGACCGCCGCGCCGCGGTCGATCAGCTCCTCGCGCAGGCCCGGCTCGGCCGCGAGCCGGCGCACCGCGTCCCGCAAGCCGTCGACGTCGTCGGGGTCGACCATCAGCGCCGCGCCGCGCGCCACCTCGGGAAGCGATGAGCTGGTGGAGGTGATCACCGGCGTGCGACGCGCCATCGCCTCGAGCACGGGCAGCCCGAAGCCCTCGTAGCGGCTTGGGAAGACGAGCGCGGTCGCGCGGCGGTACAGCTCGACGAGCTCCTCCTCGCCGACACGGCCGAGCCACTGCACGCCGCGCTGCTCGCGCCGCGCGTCGTGGACGGGCGAAGCGTCGTGCGCGCCGACTACGCGCAGCTCAAAGCCGTCGAGTGACGCGAACGCCTCCAGCACGGCGCCGAGGTTCTTGCGTTTCTCGGTGCCGCCGACGAACAGGAAGTACGGCTCCGCGGGCGATGGCTCGGGGTCGAGCGGCGGGCCGCCGAGCGGGATCACACGGATCTTCGCGCGCGAGATGCCGAGCACGCCCTCGATGTCCGTGCGCGCGCTCTCGGAGAGCGTCAGCAGGAGATCGGCGCGGTGTGCTGCACGTCGATCGAGCCAGTCGTAGGGCAGCGGCAATCGATACCCCGGCACCACCCACGGAATTGCATCCAGCAGGTTGACGACCACCGGGCAGCCGGGCGAGAACGGCGGGAAGGCGGTATGCAGGTAGTGGACGACGTCGAGCGGCTCGCGCGCGGCCGCGATCGCCGGCAGCGTCAGGTCCCAGGCGGTGAGCGCCGCCCGCGAGCGCCGTGGGACGGGCGAGCGACGGATCCGGAAGCGTGCCCCCAGCGGCGGCACGTCTGCCCACGCCGGCGTGTAGATCGAGTACTCGTGCTCGTCGTCGCGCCTGTCGAGAGCGCGCAGCAGGTTGACCGCGTAGGTGCCGAGGCCGATCGGTTCTCCCAGGAAACGGGCGACCAGCCCGATCCTCACGCGCCGACGACCCGTACCTCTGGCAGCGGCACGATGAACCTGCCACCGCCCTGGAGGAACTCCTGCTCACGCTCGAGGAACTCGTCGAGGAAGTGCCACGGCAGGGCGAGGTAGTAGTCCGGGCTCATCGCCCGCGAGTCCTCCTCGCTGATGATCGGGATCTTCGTGCCGATCGTCTCCGAGCCCCACTTGTCCGGGTTGCGATCGGCGGCCGCCTCGATGAAGCTGCCGTCGATGCCCGCGTACTGCAGAATCGTGTTGCCCTTGGTCGAGGCGCCGTAGACGTGGATCTTCTTGCCTTCGCCGTGCAGCTGCCTGCACATGGCGACCAGCTCGTCGCGGACGCGCTCCGCGCCCAGCCGGAACGCCTCGTAGGGCTCCGGCGCGTCGAGCGCCAGCTCGAACTCCGCAACGCGCAGCGCCGTCAGCGCCTCGAGCTGCTCGGGCGTGCGCGTGTGCTGGCCGGCGTGCCCGATGAACAGGCGGATCGAACCGCCGTTGATGTCGTTGAGCTCGGCTGAGATGACCTCCAGGCCCTCCTCGCCGATCAGCCGCTCGATCACGGCGAGCGAGTAGTACTTGAGATGCTCGTGGACGATCGCGTCGAAGGCGTTGGCTTCGAGCATCATCGGCAGGTAGTGCAGCTCGATCACCCACACGCCGCGCTCGGCGAGGACGTCGGCGACGTCGGCGACGAAGGTGCGCGGGTGCTCGAGGTCGTAGAACATGGCGATGCTCGTGATCGCCCTGGCCTTCTGGTCGGGGCGGCGCCGCTGCAGCGCCTGCGCCGAGTAGAAGTCGTTGACCACGTCGTACCCCTTCGCGATCGCGTAGCGCGCGACGTCGGAGGGGTCGAAGCCGAGGTAGCGCAGCCCCTCGGTCTGGTAGCCGTCCAGCAGCGTGCCGTCGTTGCAGCCGATGTCGACGATCAGGTCCCCGGACTCCAGCGAGACGATCGCTTCGACTCCGCGAGCTATGGCGTGGAGGTTCTCGGTCATCGTGCGGTTGACGCCGCTGCGATACCAGTAGGAGCTGTACAGGATCGAGCCGGGAACGGTGTGCTTCGTCTGGATCAGGCCGCACGCTTCCTGGTCGCGGGTCATGTCGCAGCGCACCAGCTCGAGTGGGATCGCCCGCTGCACCGGCTGGTCGCCGCCGGGATCCGCGAACGCGCCCGCGATTCGCTGCTCGCCGAGCGACAGCACGGGTGCGAGGTGCTCGCAGCCGCAGATGCGACAGGTCGTGCGCGTGATCAGGCTGGTGCGTGGTGCGGGTTTGCGATTGGTCACGTGATCCTCCGTCGGAATGCGATCAACCGCGGCACTATGCCACAGCGGCTGAGCCGAACGGGTCGGGAGGCTACACGCCGCGGATGCCCGCCGTCTGGCTCAGCGAGGCGCGTAGACGCTCCTGCGCAACGCCAGCGAGTCGCGTACCCCGATCTCGCGATCGAGCGCGTCGGCGGGTGCGCTGCGGCGCGCGAGGCCGCTCGCCGAGTGCCAGCCGGCGACTCGTCCGGACACGGCCACGAGGTCACGCGACAGCATCGCGTCGCCGAAGGCGACCGCCGCCTCGGTGGCGAGCGCCCGCGCCCCGTGACGGCCGCGCAGCACTCCGTAGCGGTGGAGCAGGTAGCCGCGCGCGAAGCCCGCGTGGCGTCGCTGCCAGGCCGTGCGGTGTCCGTGTGTCGCCGAGCCGAGGTGCATCCCCACCGCGTCGGGCGTCACGGCTGCGTCCCAGCCGGCGGCGCGCAGGCGCAGCGCCAGGTCGAGATCCTCCGCGTACGCGAAGATCGCCTCGTCGAGGCCGCCCACCTCGCTCCACGCGGTGCGCCGGTATGCGCCCGCGGCGCCCGCGGGCCCCGCGAGCCGGGGCCGCGCGTCGCCGGCCCGTGCGACCGGCAGGCCAGCCAGGCGCGGAAAGCCGGCAAGCGTGCTGTCGGCGCACAGCCCGACGCTGTCGATCACGTGCTCACCGGGCTGCACCAGCAGGCACGCGACAGACCCGGTCCGCGGCTCGGCCTCCAGCGGCGCGATCAGGCGCTCGAGCCAGTCCGGGCGGCAGTACACGTCGTTGTTCAGCAGCACCACCACCTCGCCGTCCCCCGCGTTTGCGGCGCGGTTGCACGCGGCCGCGAAGCTCAGCCGGTCCGCCGATCGGATCAGCCTGACTGCAGGCCATTCGTGGCTGACGCGCTCGGCCGTCTCGCCGTCGCCGCCGTTGTCGGAGACGATCACCGTATGCGGGTGGGTCTGTCGCGCAAGCTGCGACAGGCAGTCTCTCGTCAGGCCATACCGCCCCGAGGTCGGGATCACGATGTCGACTGTGAGCGGCAGGGAGGGCCATGCTATCGGCAGGGCCGATGTCGGCCTCCGGCTCGCGGATAACCTTGCACGCTCGTGGACTCCGGCAAGCCCACCCACGTCGGCCTGAACCTGATCTTCCTCGTGCCGGGCGAGACGGGCGGCATGGAGGTCGCCGCGCGCGAGCTGATCCCGGCCCTGCTCGCGCAGGCGCCGCCCGGCATGCGCTTCACCGCGTTCGTCAACCGCGAGGCGGCCGCCGCGGGCGGCGGACCGTGGGGAGAGCTGCTGCCGGCTGTGACCGTGCCGGTGCGCGCGCGCGATCGCGTCCAGTGGGTGGTGGGCGAGCAGGCGCTGCTGCCGGTCGCTGGCCGCCCGCGCGGGCGTCGAGCTGGTGCACAGCCTGGCGAGCACGGCGCCGCTGTGGGGACGCTTTCGCCGGGTGGTGACGGTGCACGACCTCATCTACGCGCGCTTCCCGGAGGCGCACGCGGGCCTGCGCGACAAGGGCATGCGGGTGCTCGTGCCGGCCGCGGTCCGTCGCTCGCAGCGGGTGATCGCCGACTCGCGGAGCACGCGCGAAGACCTGATCGAGCTGCTCGGCGTCAGCCCGGAGCGCGTCGACGTCGTGCCGCTCGGCCTGGGCGCCGTACGACGCGCGCCCGCCCGCGCCGGAGCGAGACGTGCGCGCGCGCTTCGCGCTGGGCGAGCGCAGCGTCGTCTTGAGCCTGTCGGCGAAGCGCCCGCACAAGAACCTGCTCGCGCTGATCGGCGCGCTCGCGCGGATCGAGCCCGAGCAGCGCCCGGTGCTCGTCATCCCCGGCTACCCGACGGCGCACGAGTCAGAGCTCCGAGCGCGAGCCGATTCGCTCGGGATCGCCGCGGACGTGCGCTTCCCGGCGTGGGTCTCGGAGGAGGAGCTCGAGGGCCTGTGGGCGCTCGCGCGGGCCTTCGTGTTCCCGTCCCTGTACGAGGGCTTCGGACTGCCGGTGCTCGAAGCGATGGCGCGCGGCGTGCCCGTCGCGTGCTCGAACGCATCCTCGCTGCCCGAGGTCGCGGGCGAGGCGGCGCTGCTGTTCGACCCGCACGACGAGGCGGCGATCGCCGAGGCGCTGCGGCGGCTGCTCCACGATGAGCAACTGCGGGATCGCCTGCGGGCGCTAGGCCCAGCTCAGGCGCAGCAGTTCACATGGGAGCGCACCGCGCGGCTGACGCTCGAGAGCTACGCGAAGGCGATGCAAGGCTGACGACAGGAATCCGCTTCGCAGGTGAGCTGGCCGGTGTCGCGCGCGCGGGCCGTCACTGCCAAGGTTGGCGAGCAGTCTCTGCGCTCGTCCACCTCGATGATTTGATCCGGATGAAGCTGGCCGCGGGGCGCGAGAAGGATCTCCAGGACATCGCCGCCCTGACCAGTCACGAGGGTGACGGCCCGAGCTCGCCGGTTTGAGGTCGCGATCTGCGATCTCAAACGCCGGTTGGCGACTCCTGGCTCCAGCCTGAGGATGAGTAGCTCTCCAGCACCCTGCGCAGCGAGGACTCCAGCGACAGCTGCTCGGCGTTCTCCGCGAACCAGCGCGCGGTGCTCTCGCGCAGCTCGATCCCGGCCTCGTGCACGCGCGCGATCGCCTCGGCGATCGACTCGGGGTCCGAGCTCGCGGCGATGAAGCCGTTGACGCCCTCGTCGACCAGCTCGGTCGCCGCGTTGTCCTCGCCGGCGACGACGACGCTCGGCGTTCCTCTGCGCGGCGGCCTCGACGACGACCAGGCCGTAGCCCTCGCGACGTGAGGTCACGAGCATGCACATCGCGCGGCGCATCTCCGCGTCGACCGTCTCTGCATCGGTGAAGCCGCGCGCAGTGACGACACCCTGAAGCTCGTGCGCGGAGATCGCGGCGTCGAGTGCGGCGCGCTCAGGGCCGTCGCCGAGGAACTCGCCCTGCAGGCCCTCGATCCGCTTCGCGGCGAGCGCCATCGCGGCGACCGCCAGCGTCACCTGCTTCTCGGGGATCAGCCGCGCGGCGAATAGAACCACGGGTTCGACAGCGCGTGGCGTGGTGGGGGCGGTGCTGCCGGCGTAGAGACCACGCAGCACCGTGACCGAGCCGCGCAATCCCTCACGCCGCAGGCGCTGCGGCGTGGAGCTCGGAGAAGCAGAACGCCCGTTGCGGCACGAGCGCGCACAGGCGCTGCACGAGCTCGCCGACGCGCCCGCCGGCCGGGCCGAGATATTCGCGCCAGTAGGCGCGACTCCACACCTCGAACCAGTCGACCACCAGTCCGAAGCCCATCAGCGGCCGCACCAGCGCGGCCGCGAGCAGCGAGAAGTACGGGAAGGCGCACGTGTGCACGACGTCGTAGCGGCGGCCGTGGCGCAGCAGGTGGGCGAGAACGCCCAGCCCGAACACGAGCGGCGGCAGGATCCGCCGCCGCCCGTCGTCGGTGTAGAGCGCCATGCGTGGGCCGGCGGTCACGACACGCACGCGCTCGTCGATCTGGGCGTGCTCCCTGCGCTGCCACTGGCGCAGGGTCAGGTAGGTGACCTCGTGTCCCTCCGCCGCCAGGCGCTCCGCGAGATCGCGATACCAGCGCTCGGCCCCCCCGACGGTGTGAGGGAACAGGCAGTCGTATACCAGGCATACGCGCATCCCGCTAGCATTCCATGTCCCGGTGCGGCGATCTGTTTGCGCCACTTTCCGCCCCGCCACGCGTTATAAACGCAACGCCAGCCGCCCGAAGCTTCGAATCGGACGCAGCCGACCCTGAGCCGATGAGCACACTCGCCCCGACAAGCGCCCCGCCCGAGGCGGCAGACTCCCAGGATGCTGGGCTGCTGGTTTCGGTCGTGATTCCGTGCCTGAACGAGGCGGAGAACATCGAGTCCTGCGTGACCGCCGCGCTCGAAGCGATCGTGCGCATGGGTGTGCACGGCGAGGTGGTGGTCGCCGACAACAACTCCGAGGACGACTCAGCGCGCCTGGCGGAGCAGGCGGGCGCGCGCGTGGTGGTCGAGCACCGGCGCGGCTACGGCAGCGCCTACCTCGCCGGGTTCGAGGCCTCGCGTGGCCGTTACATCGTGATGGCCGACGCCGACCTCACCTACGACTTCGACGAGATCCCCCGCTTCGTGGCGGCGCTCGAGGACGGCGCCGAGATGGTGATCGGCGATCGCATGGACAACATCCAGCCCGGTGCGATGCCGTGGCTGCACCGCTACATCGGCAACCCGATCCTCACGGGACTGCTCAACCTGTTCTTCCGCACCGGCATCAGCGACGCGCACTGCGGGATGCGCGCGCTGCGGCGCGACGTGCTGCCTCGCCTGGACCTGCGCACCACCGGGATGGAGTTCGCCTCCGAGATGGTCATCAGAGCGTCCAAGGAGAAGCTGCGGATCGCCGAGTTCCCGATCGAATACCACCCGCGCGGAGGTGAGAGCAAGCTCTCGAGCTTCCGCGACGGCTGGCGTCACCTGCGCTTCCTGCTCGTGCACAGCCCCAACCACCTGTTCATCCTGCCCGGCGCTGTGCTCGCCGGGCTGGGTGGTCTGTTCCTCGTGCTGGTGGAGTCGGGGCTCGCAGCTGTTCGGCCGTGCCTGGGGAGTGCACGCGATGATCGGCGGCGCGCTGCTGATGATCGTCGGCACCCAGATCCTCGCGCTCGGGCTCTGCGCCCACGCGTACGGCACCTACTTCATGGGCGAGCGCGACCCGTGGTTCGACCGCATGCGCGCGCGCTTCCGGCTCGAGCACGGGCTGCTGCTCGGCGGCGCCTTCGTGCTCGTGGGCGTCGTTCTCGGCGGCTTCATCCTCGCGACCTGGATCTCCCACGGTTTCGGCTCGCTCTCCGACGAACGTCTCGCGGTCGTGGCGGCGTCGGTGATCATCGTCGGCATGCAGATCTTCTTCTCCTCGTTCCTGCTGTCGATTCTCGGGCTGCGCCGGCGCTGAATGTGAGATCTCTGCGACGGGTGCCGGCGATGGTGTTCGCCGGTGATCGCCGCGTATGGCTGACGGCCGCGGCCTGCCTGGTGCCGCTGGCGCTCCTGATCAGCTTCTACTGCCTGCGCCCGCGGCCGTACTACACCGGCACGGACAGCGTCGAGAACCTGAGCTACATCGTGCCGGTTCAGCCCGGTGTGCCGGTGTGCGTGCCCGACCTGCAGCTGCCTGCAGGCACCGGAGACGTGCGCCTCAGCGTCCTCTCGCCGACGCGGCAGCGACCATCGCTGCAGATGGCGCTGAGCGAGGGCGGGCGGACGATCTCCTCACAGCTGCCGCCGATGCGCGTGCCGGTCGACCGAGTCAGCGGCGCCGACTTCCGCATACCGCTCACGCCCGCCTCACCGGCAAGTAGACCGGCGTCGCTGTGCGTGACCGCGGCCGGGCCTGTGACCTGGGGAGGCACGCCGCTGACGGCGCTCCCCAGCAACCCGCCGAGCTCGGGCGGGACGCCGATTCCAGCGCGGCTCGCGATCTGGTACCTGCGCAGCCGCGGCGCGGAACGCAGCTACCTCGCGCAGGCGGGCGCGATCTTCGCCCGCGCCGCACGCTTTCGTCCCGGCCTCGTGGGCGCCTGGACCTACCCGCTGCTGCTGCTCCTGGTGCTGCCGGCGACGGCGCTGGCGGCGCTGCGCTGTCTCGCGCTTGCCTCCGCCGGGCGGGTGCGGCGCCTCGGCGCCTGGCTGTTCGCGATCGCCGCGGTCAACGCGCTCTGCTGGGCGCTGATCACGCCCGCGTTCCAGGCTCCCGACGAGGTCGACCACTTCGCCTACGTGCAATCACTGGTCGAACGCGGCGAAGGTCCCAGTCACGAGCTCACCTCGACGCTGCCGCGCTGGTCGAGCGCGGAGGCACTCGCGCTCGAAGACACGGATTTCGTGACCGATCATCAGGTCGGCGACAGCCGTCCCCCGTGGCTGGCGCTACAGCAGCGCGAATACCGTCAGCAGGCCGCGAAGCTGAGGCCGTTCACGAGCAACGGCGGCGGCTACAGCACCTCGGCGCAGCACGGTCCCATCTACTACCTCGCGCTCGCGCCCGCCTACCTGGCGACGAGCGATGCTTCGATCTTCTCGCAGCTGACGCTGATCCGCTTCACCTCGGCGCTGATCGGCGCGCTGGTGGCGCTGTTCACGTTCCTGCTCGCGCGCGAGCTGGCGCCGCGGCGCCCGTGGCTGTGCGCGCTCGCGGCGCTGCTGGTCGCCTATCAGCCGATGTACGGTTTCATCTCGGGGGCCGTCAACAACGACGTCGGCGTCAACGCCGCCGCGGCTGCGCTCGAGCTGCTGCTGATCCGGCTGCTGCGGCGAGGGATCACGATCCCGTGGGGAGCGCTCACGGGCGTCGTGCTGGTCGCGCTGCCGATCGTCAAGGGCACCGGGCTGTCCCTGTATCCGGTCGCGGCGTTGGTGTTCCTGGGCGCGCTGTGGCGCTATCACAGCCGCCGCGCGCTGGCCGGCTGGGCGGCGCTGGCGCTGGGGGCGCTCGCGATGGGCGAGCTCTCGGCGCACGTGTTGAGCCTGGTGCAGCCGCCCTCCGCCAGCAGCGGCGCCTCGACGATCTCGAGCAACGCAACCGCGGTCTCCGAAGCGTTCCACCACGTCCCCGACTATCTCTCCTACCTGTGGCAGTCGCTGCTCCCGCGGCTGTCGTTCATGACGCCGCACTTCCCCGTCGCCAACCCCTACTTCGTGATCTTCGTGGAACGCGGCTGGGGCGCGTTCGGCTGGTATGACGTGCTCTTCCCCCACTGGGTCTATGTGGTGATCTGCATCGCGATGATCGTTGTTCTCCCGCTCGCGGTATGGGCGGCGCGGCGCGAGTGGATCTGGCTGCGCGGGCACTGGATGGAAGCGCTGGCCGTGGTGCTGATGCCGGTGGCGGTGATCGCGGGCTTCGAGGCCGCCTACTACACCCCCGGCATACGACCGGCGCTCGCTGAATTCGGCCGCTACGCCTTCCCGGCGATCGGCCCGCTCGCGCTGCTCGTCGTCGGTGCGCTGCACGCCTTTGGTCGCCGCCGCGTGTTGTTCGTGGGGACGGCCGTGACGACGGCGATGATGGCGCTCAGCTACGCCTCGCAGCTGCTCACCCTGACGAGGTTCTACACATGAGTCCCACGCGAGAGGTCACGGTGGCGATCCCGGTGCGCAACGGCGGGGCGCTGCTCGCCGGCGTGCTCGACTCGCTGAGCCGCCAGAGCGTGTCGCACGAGCTGCTCGTGTGCGACTCGGGCTCGAGCGACGGCTCGCTCGAGCTGGCCCGCGCGCACGGCGCCCGCACGCTGCAGCTGCCCGCCGCGGAGTTCGCCCACGGGCGCGTTCGCAACCTGCTGATGGGTGCGGCCCGCACGAGCCACGTCGCGCTGCTCACCCAGGACGCCGAGCCCGCCTCGGAACATTGGCTGGAGCGGCTGCTGGAGGGCTTCGAGCTCGCGCCCGACACGGCCCTCGTCTACGGTCCCTATCGGCCTCGCGCGAGTGCTTCGCCTGCGGTGCGACTCGAACTGGAGCGCTGGTTCGCCTCGCTGTCGCCGGCAGGGGAGCCGCGCGTCGACCGCTTGACCGCCGGCGAACGCAATGCGCCTGCTGCAAGCCTGGTGGGGCCTCGCGGGTTCTTCACCGACGCCAACGCCTGCATCGCGCGCGCGGCCTGGATGCACGTGCGCTTCCGCGACGTCGCCTACGCGGAGGACCGTGCGCTGGCACTCGACATGCTCCGGGCGGGCTTCGCCAAGGTCTACGTCCCCGCTGCGGCCGTCGTCCACTCGCACGACTACAGCGCCGCGCAGGAGCTGCGGCGCTGCTTCGACGAGTGGCGCGGGCTGCTCGAGGTCTACGGCTGGCGCGAGCCGGCCGGGCCGCTGCGCCTGGCGCGGCGTCTGCGGGGCGAGCTCGCACAGGCCAACCGCGAGCTCGCGCGCGGACCGCTGCCGCGAAGCGAGCGCTGGACAGCGCTCGTCGCGCTCGCCCGTCACAATATCGTGCGCTTGGCGGGCATGCTGCTCGGCTCCCATGCCGATGCGCTGCCGGGCGCCGTCCGAGGCCGTCTGTCGCTCGAGGGCCGAGCTGGCTTCGCGCCGCTCGCGGTGGGCGGCGAGCCCGCTGCAGCACCCGACTATCCGCCGGCCGATTCCACCTTGCCCGATGAGCACTAGCCCGATCGAGGGACAACCACAGGGACCGTTCGCGGCGCTGCGCCGACGGGTCTACCTGACTTACAAGTACTTCGGCCTGCGCACGCTGCTGTTCCGCGCGGCGACGCTGCCGCTGCGCTTCACGCCGCTGGAGCGACGGATGCGGCTGCGCACCCATGCGCGCGACCAGGAACTGCGCAACGCGGTCGAGTGGTACCGCGAGCACGGCCGTCCCGTCGAGGTGGTCGTCCCGAGCTACCGCGACGCGGAGCGCGTGCGCAAGCTTGTGCGCAGCATCCGCAAGACCGCGCGCCCGGGCATGGCGCGCGTGATCGTCGCCGACGACGCCAGCGGGCCCGAGCACCTGGCGGCGCTGCGCGCGATCGACGGCATCGACGTCGTGATCGAGGGCGAGCACAACGCGGGCTTCGCCGCCAACGTCAATCGCGGCCTGCGCGCGACCGATCCGGGACGCGACGTCGTCGTGCTGAACTCGGACGTCGAGGCGCTGCCGAGGTGGCTCGAGTGCCTGCAGTACGCGACACACCGCTACTCCTACGCCGGCATCGTCGGCGCGCAGCTGCAGTATCCCGACGGGCGCATCCAGTTCGGCGGGATCGTGCGAAACCGCGACCAGCCGGAGTGGTTCGACCATCGCTACCGCTTCAAGCCGAGCGACTGGGGCCCGGCGGGACGCGCCAGCGCGTCGCTTGCGGTGACCGGCGCGTGCATGTACGTGCGTCGTGAGGTGATCGAGACGATCGGCCTGCTCGACGAGCGCTACGGGATGGCCTACGAGGACGTCGACTGGTGCCTGCGGGCCTGGCAGGCGGGCTTCGGCGTCCTGTACTTCCCCGCCGCGCGGCTCGTGCACCACGAGTCGCTGACGCGAGGGACCGCGGTGGGCGAGCGCGAGCGCGACTCCCAACGCCAGTTCTGGGAGCGCTGGTCGAGACTGTTCGAGGAGCGCTCAGTCGGCGGCGACCACGACGGCGCAGACCCCTTGGTCTCCGACCCCGCGCGTGCGCGCAGCCGACGCCTGCGGATCGCCTATGTGACCGAGGGCACGGGCGTCGGCGGCGGGCACCGCGACATCTTCGAGCACCTCAACCGTCTTGCCGAGCGCGGCCACGACGTGTCGCTGTACAGCCTCGACGGGCCGCCCGACTGGTTTCCGCTGCGCGTGCGCGTGCACAGCTTCGAGGGCTACGACGAGCTCGCAGGGGCGCTCGTGCAGCTCGACGCGATCAAGGTCGCGACGTGGTGGATGACCGCCGACCCGGTGTGGCGCGCGAGCATGATCAGGGGCCTGCCGGTGTACTTCGTGCAGGACATCGAGACCTCCTACTACCCCGACCACGAGCACGCGCGTCATGCCGTGCTCGACTCCTACCGCCCGGAGTTCCGGTACATGACGATCTCCTCGTGGAACCGCGAGCGGCTGCGCGAGCTCGGCCTCGACGCCGAGCTGATCCCGCCGGGGATCGACCTGCAGACGTTCCGCCCGCGCGCCGACGTCGCGCGCCGCGAGGACATGGTGCTGGCGCTCGGCCGCGCCAACCCGCTGAAGAACCTGCCGCTCACCGTCGCCGCGTGGAAGGCGCTCCGCCCAGCGAGCGGCGGCGAGCGACCGGAGCTGTGCCTGTTCGGCGTCGAGCCTGAGCTGACGCAGGGCGAGGGGATGGCGGCTGCCGACGGCGTGCGCTACGTGGAGTCACCCGACGACGAGCGCGTCAACGAGCTGTTCTGCGAAGCGACCGTGTTCGTGCAGACCTCCGTGCACGAGGGCTTCGCGCTGCCGCCGCTGGAGGCGATGGCCACGGGCGCGGCGGTCGTGTGCACCGATGCGCACGGCAACCGCGACTTCTGCCGTGACGGCGTCAACTGCCTGATGCCCGAGCCGACGAGCGCCGCGGTCAGCGACGCGCTCGCACGTCTGCTTGGCGATCGCGAACTGCGCGAGCAGCTCGGCCGGGCGGGGATCGAGACCGCCCGCGACTACGCGTGGGAGCTGCGCATCGACGCGCTGGAGGAGTTCTTCCAGCGGGTGGCCGCCACGCGGCGGATGGCGGTGGCGGGCGAGCTGGCGGGCCCTGCGCTAGCCGTCTGAGATGGCTCCTACAGCCAGTCCTCGCCGTTGGCCAGGTCATTGTCCCCGGGATGCGCGGCAAGCTTCTGCTCCAGGGCCGCGACGATCCTCCCCGGATCGGCGCGGGTACGAGGGCGACCTCCGGGTATGAAGATCATGCCGTGGTCGCCAGGGCCGCCTGGTGTGATCGCCGCGTAGTGCAGGGGTCGCATATCGACGAGGTTGTCGGTGACGATGACGCGACGCTCATCGCGAGCGAGATCAACAACACGACGGTCATCGAAGGAGCACCACTCGGGATGCTCCTGGATTGCCTGGGCATCGTGACCGCGTGTGCGCAGCTCCCGCGCAATCGCAGGAGACAGCATCTCGTCGAGCAGCAGCCTCAATCGCCGAGAGCGTCGCGGGCCGCGAGGAAAGCGCTGTGGCCATCGTGCGCCTCACGGCGATTGCGCTCGATACGCTCGTCGACCTCTTGCGGGTAGGCCGCGTAGTAAGAGGCGGCGGCCTGCACGAGACCCAGCGAAAGCTCGAGGTACGCCGCAGTCTCGGCGAGGTCACCGTCGTTATCGTGTGCGACGGCGATCGCCTCCCACACGTCCGGACCGCCAACCAACCGCGCGCGACGACCGGAGGGGCCGTCGGCGAAGCCGATCAACGGGTGTTCATCCATACGCAGACCCTCCTCGACATAGCGTTGCGCCAGCGTGCGCGAGGGCATGTTCGAGCGGTCGGCGCGGTCGGCGAGTCGGCCAATGGTCTGCTCTGGAAGGCGGATGCTAATTGGTATGGCGGTCATCTGTATCGCAGCGTATCACTACGCGATACGCAGCCCTGTTGGATGCGTCGATGCGTGGCACCTGGGCGTGATCGCCTTCGCGAACGAAGCGGAGAGGGCGCTCGGCGGCCGTGCTTACGTGCCTATACGCTGTGCGGCACGAGTGTCACGCGGATTAGCGGCAGAGCCGCTTGGCGCTCGTCGCCGGTTATGAGCGTGAAATTGTGGGCTAGCGCGGTCGCTGCGATCCAGAGGTCGTTCGTCGGTCCTCTTCCACTGGCAGCACGCAGCTCGCCGTAGCGGACGGAGGCCATCCGATCGACATCGACGACGGGAGCCTCCGCGAGGACGGCGCTCAGCAGACGCAGCCGCAGAGCGCGTGTGGCATCGTCAGGCGCCAGCAGCACGCCCGCCTCAAGCTCGCCGATCGAGATCGCGCTCACCACCCACGGCTCACTGATCTCCGGCTTGTTGCCACCGATCAGAACGCTTGTGTCGATCAGCGCCGTCAAGTGGCCCAGGTGTCCTGGGCAGCAGTAAGGTCTTCCTCGCGCATTTGGCGCAGTTGCGTGACCCACGCGGTGTCGGGGGGGGCCTCTGCAAGGATCGCCGCAAGCCGATCCGGTGCTGCCGGGCGATCGGCGCTGGTCAGAGGTCCGAGTTCGGCTACGGGCCGCCCGCCCACGGTAATCGTGAAGCGCTCCCCACCTTCGGCGCGTCTGAGTACATCGCCTATTTGGTTACGGAGCTCGCGCTGCGGAATGGTGACCGACACGAGGGCAAGCGTAGCAGCGTTGCTACATCAATTTGGCAGCCTCTCCTGGGTCGAGTCGCCCCGACGGCGCGCGCGTCAATGAGCTGTTCTGCGAAGGTAGCCGCGAGCCGGCGCTTGGCGGGTGGCCGGGAGCAGGCGCCCGCGGGAGTAGGCGCCCGCGGGATCGGGCAAAGGCACCAATGCCGGGAAGCCGGTCAACCGCCGGGGGCGAGAGCGCTTGGGACGCGGCGGCGAAAATGGAGAGCCAGGATGAGGCAATGAGCAGCCAGAGCTTGTCGAGGTCTCCGTCCGAGATGCGCACGCGCTTGACCACTGCTGCCGAAAAGGCTGTGGCGAACCCGATCGTGGCATACGTCGCGATTGCCGCGCTGCAACTGCGCGTGATCTGGAACATCTGGAAATACGCCGACCTCACTAGTGGCGACACGTCGTACTACTTCGTCGACGCGGCGTCGTGGGCGCACGGACTTCACGAGAGCGTTGTGTACTACCCGCTCTACGATGCGTTCTGGGGCACGATCCTGGCGATCGTTCACAGCGTTTATGCGGCGATGATGGTCCAACGCGTTGCGATTGTGCTCGTGGTCACGCTGCTGATCCTCGCGCTGATGCGATCGCTTCTAGGTCCCGCGCTCGGCATGCTGCTCGCCGCTTGGTGGGCGATCGTACCCGCGAACTACGGCGTTCTTTATGAGGTTCACCTGCTCGGGGCCGTTCCGATCCTGCTGGCACTCCTCGTGGTCGCTCACGCTCCCCGTCGCGAGGGCGTGGGCATCGCGGTGGCGATCCTGTTGGCAAGCGCCGTGCTCATACGCACCGAGCTGATCGCTGCTGCGGTGATCCTTGCGGCTGCGGCAGCGATACACGAGGCTCGTGAGTTGCGCGGCGCTCGCCGCGCGTCTACACGCGTGTATCTGCGTTCGTATGTCTTGCCCGTCGCGCTTGCCTGTCTCTTGATTGGTGGCGCGTACGCCCGATCTTACGTACAGGGCCACATGGCGTGGGAGCAGCTTCAGGAAAAGGAGCAAGACAGCTTTTGCGTCAATTACACGCTTGGTTACCAGCAGCGTCACCCGACTCAGTTCGCAGGCAGTCCATTCACGGAATGCTCGCCGCTGATGAAGCAGACGTTTGGGCGATCGATGCCCACGCTTCTGCAGGCAAGTACTGCCAACCCACGTGCTGTTGCCGGCTTCGCGGCGTGGAACCTGCAACTGCTCCCCGGCGGTCTACAGGTCGCGACGCTGGGAGCCTCGGCGTTTGAAAACGTTCCCGGATTCACCCCGGTCGATGAGAACAGCACCTATGCACTGCTGCTCTCTCTGTTGCTCGCGACGATTGTGATCGGCGCGATGGTCGTCGCCGCGAAAGCAGGCAGGCTGTCGCCGCGTGGCGCGACAACGCGCCTACGTTGGCTGCTCGTCACGTTCGCCTCCATTGCCACGGCCACAGTCATTGTGGTGCTCACGACCCGACCGTGGGCGGAGTACATGTACGGCCTGACGATCTGCGCGATGATCGCAGTGGGGGCGGCCGCCGGCGTCCTGTTGCGGCCCATCGATCGAGCTCGCCTGCTGGCACCCGCAGCGCTGCTCACCGTGCTCACGTTGATCATCGTCCTTCCGTCCCATTACAAACCCGGCCCCCGTCCGATCTACGAAGGCGTTCAGCGCCTGCACCCGATCCAGACCACGCTGCAGCAACCCGGCAGCGTGCTCGTCGCCCAAGAAGACGCGAACGAGCTGTGCAACTACCTCGCCTACGCTCACGGGCGGCTCTGCGCCGCCGAGGAATGGCCCGCTCTTCGGGCTCAGATCACCCCGCAGACGAGCGTCGCGCTCGTGCTCGAAAAGGTACACGCCACCGCCATCTACGCGAACGCGAGCATGCTCGCGGATCCGAGCCTCGCAAGCCTGCTGTCGGCGCCGGGCGCGCACGGCTGGCGCGAGCTGGCGCGAGGCAGCGGCCCAAGCGGCCCGTGGCGCGTGCTCGTCAGGGACGCCCGACGTGGCGCCGGCCTCTAGCCAGCGGACCGTCGGCCCGCAGAGGCTCGCTCCGTGGGGAGTCGTGGCCACGCGCCGTCTCATCGCGGGCTGGGATGCTGATATAGCTTCCCGCGATGCGGAATGATCGAAGTACCTGGAGGCAACTGGCCTCGCTGCTCGACTCTCCCCTGACGCTTGCGGACGTCGGGGCTCGCGCGGGCATCGCGGACGCCTGGTCGGACTTCGCACCAGATGTGCGCGTGTTCGGCTTCGAGCCCGACGCGGAGGAGTGCGCGCGCCTGAACGCGGCCGCTGATCCCATCGCCGAGTACGTGCCGTCTGCGCTGTGGTCGACCGCTGGCGAGGTGCCGTTCTATGTGACCGAAGACCCCATGTGCTCCTCGGTCTATCGCCCAAGCGACGAGATGGCACGAGAGCGGCCGCGGCTGGCGCAAACGCACACGCGACTGCGTACCACGATCACGGTCCTGACACTCGATGAGTGGGCGCACCAGCGCGGGGTGGCGCGCTTGGACTACCTGAAGCTCGATGCCCAGGGCGGCGAGCTGGCGATCCTAGAGGGTGCCGAGCGCGTGCTCCCCAGCGTGCGGGCAATCAAGGTCGAGCTCTCATTCACCCCACAGTACGAGGGTGCACCGTTCTTCGCCGATGTGGACGGACACCTGCGTGAGCGCGGCTTTGCTCTGTGGCGTCTCAGCGAACTGAGCCACTGCGGTCTCGCCGGCACAGGCAACCCTGCGATACCCGAACACATCGACTACAACGACCAGCGGGTGCACCTGGTCGGTGGTGGCGGACAGCTGCTGTGGTGCGACGGCTACTACGTGCGGGGGGAGGCCAGTCGTCTCGCGCCAGAAATCGACTGGCAGGATGCGCTGCGCGACGCCTGTCTGGCCTGCGCTCATGGCTACGTCGACTTGGCGGAAGCCAGCGTACGCCGCGCCATGACCAATGCGCCGGCGGGCGCCCATGACGTTCTCGCTGCGGTGCTCGACTCGAGCGTGGAGAGCGAGTCAGTGCCGCCAGAGCAGACGTAAAGGCGCGCAGCATGTCGCCGTCCGGCCTCCCTGTGCGGGTTCGCCAGCATCGTCGCCTGGTCGCGTCCATGTACGACGGCGTTCGTGTCGTCCGGCGTGAGCCAGTACGTGCGGGTCAGCGGGTCATCGCGTGATCGTCTGCCGTCAGGTGCTCGCGAAACCAGTCAACGGTCGTTCGCAGCCCGTCTTCGAATGACGTGGAGGCCTCGAACCCGAACTCCCGTGCGGCTCGCGTTGTGTCCAGCACGCGACGCGGCTGCCCGTCAGGCTTGGAGGTGTCCCAGCGGATTTCGCCGGAAAAGTCGGTCACGCGCGCGATCAGCTCGACGAGTTCACGGATCGTGATCTCCTTACCGACGCCGATGTTGGCCGGCTCCGGGCTGTCGTAGTGCTCGGTTGCCGCGATGATCGCCCTCGCGCAATCGTCCACGTAGAGGAACTCACGCGAGGCGCTCCCGGTCCCCCAACAGGTGACGCTGGACTCACCGGCCAGCCTGGCTTCCTCGCACTTGCGGATCAACGCCGGGATCACGTGGCTCGACTGCGGGTCGAAGTTGTCGCGCGGCCCATACAGATTGGTGGGCATCAGAAAGATCCCAGGGAAGCCGTACTGTTCACGGTAGCCGCCCAGCATCACGAGTAGCGCCTTCTTGGCTATGCCATACGGCGCGTTGGTCTCCTCCGGATATCCGTCCCACAGGCTGTCCTCGGAAAACGGCACCGGTGTGACCTTGGGGTAGGAGCAGACGGTCCCGACCTGCACGAGCTTCTTGACTGCGTGCAGCCGCGCCTGCTCGACGACGTTCAGGCCCATCGCCATGTTGGCGTAGAAGAAGCGCCCCGGGTTGTCGCGGTTCGCGCCGATCCCGCCGACCTCGGCCGCGAGATGAAGCACGACATCCGGTCGTGCGCGATCGAACAGCTGCGTGGTGGCGGCCGCGTCCGTGAGGTCGTAGTCAGCGCGACGCGGAACGATCACCTCGGCGACGTCGCGCTCGTGCAACAGTCGGCAGACAGGTGCTCCCAAGAAACCGGCCCCTCCGGTGACAAGCACGCGACTGCCAGCGAGATCCACGCCCGGCAGTATAGGTGGCTCACCCGGACGGTTGGTGCATCCTCGGACGAGCGCACGGCGGGCAGGTTGAGGTCGCCGCAAAACCCCAGAGCTGCCTCCTACTATGTCGATCTCATGAGGTCGCACGAACAAAAGCACCTTGCGCGGATTCTTGGCGAGTCCGCGCAACGCATCAAAGAAGGGCTGGCGCAACTAGGCGACGGCGGAGTGGCGGCTAGCTCGAACGGCGTCACCGGCGAGGACGCGCCGGAGGACGTGTTCGCTGCGTTGGAAGTCGTGGCCAAGCGCGTGATCGACGTCGAGGCCGCTCTGAATCAAGATGTCGATCGCCGCAAACGTCGCTCACCGCTAAAGGCACTGCGCCAGTGGAGCTCTCCCAGATTGGGGGTCCTGAGCCACCATCTGCCCGAGCCGCTGCGGGTTCCCAGCAGCTACCTGCGCGCCACCCCCCCGTCGAACCCTCCGCGGATCTCCATCGTCACGCCCTCATACGAACAGGGACGCTATCTCGGTCGCACCGTCTACAGCGTCGTCAACCAGCGCTATCCGAAACTCGAGTACTTCGTGCAGGACGGCGGCTCCCAGGACGAGACGCGCGACGTGCTCGCGCGCTTCGACGAGGCCCTGAGTGGCTGGGTCTCCGAGCCGGACGAGGGCCAGGCAGACGCAATCAACCGCGGCTTCGCGCACACCAGCGGCGAGATCATGGCCTATCTGAACTCAGACGATCTGCTGCTGCCAGGTTCGTTGGCGTATGTCGCACGCTACTTCGCCGCTCATCCCGATGTGGACGCGGTGTACGGTCACCGCATCCTGATCGATGAGCACGATCGCCAGATCGGCGTGTGGGTGATGCCCCCACACGACGACGAAATGCTGACGCTCGCCGACTACGTCCCGCAGGAGACGTTGTTCTGGCGCCGCGATCTGTGGGAGCGTGCAGGCGGGCAGATCGACGTCAGCTTCAAGTTCGCCGTCGACTGGGATCTTCTGTTGCGCTTCCGCGAGGCCGGCGCGCGGATCGTGCGCCTGCCGCGCTTCCTCGGCGCCTTCCGCGTTCATGCCGAGCAGAAGACCGGACAGCAGCAGGAGCTATGCGAAGAAGAGTCCGAGCGCCTGCACCTGCGTGTGCTCGGCCGCTCGATGAGCGACGAGGAGATCTATGCACGCGTGCAGCCTTACCTGCGGCGGCACGTTCTCCACCACACCCTTTATCGGTTGCAGGCACGTCTGCCGCTGCCGCGCAGCGACGTGCGCACGACGACGCTCGAGGAAGCACACCAACTCGAAGCGATCTCCTCGTTCGACAGGCGCTGAGCGGCGGCCGCGGGGTTGCCGAGCCCGTCAGTCGGGGAGGAGCGTGAGGTGCGTGCAGTGCCTCGGGCGCACGACTGAGAGTCGTTGGTCGAGCGTGGCGACGGTGGTTTCGCCCAGGCGCTCGCAGAGGGCGATGGTGCAAGCATCGACCAGTCCCAGATCGAGGTCCTCATAGGTCTTCTCCAACTCGGCGGCGCGTGTCAGATCGGCATCCGTTGGATGTGCCACTCGGTACGCGCCTCGGTTGATGTCGGCGACGAAGTCGCCCCACACCTCGGCTCCGGCGAGCTTGACGAGCCAGTAGTCGACCTCGACCAGCACCGGACTTGGTACGAGCAGGTCCTGCGCTCTTGCGAGCAGAGCAGCGCAGCGTTGGTGGTCGGGGTCCCGTTCGTTGAGGGCCGCGACGATTGGCCCCGTGTCGAGGATCAGCGTCACGCAGAGCGGAAGTCGCGTGCCGCTGGCTGCTCTTGCTCGGCCGCGACAGCGATGCTCGTGTCGGCGCCGAAGGTCGCCAGGCGCGGACGTCGGCTCTGCCTGAGCTCATCCGCGCGTTCAGCCACGACGGCCCCGAGCATCCTGCCGAGAGATAGTCCTCGGCTCCGCGCCTCGTGGGCGAGCAGCGCCAAGTCCTCGTCGCGAGCGACTACCGTCGTTCTACGCTCCTTCATGATGCAGATTATACATCAGATGCAGCGCGTTTCCATCGCCTCTCGTCAGCGGATGACGACCGCCGGCGCGGGCATCGGCGAGTTTACGGTCACAGATCCTCGGCGATGCGTGGCGCCTCGCGGTTGAAGTACCAGAAGCCAAGGACGAAGAGCACCGCCACGAGCGCGAGCGGCTCGAGCAGCGCCGCCCAGCTGCCCATGATCTGAACGGCGCTGAGCGTCGCGGGGTTGATCATCGCGTGGCGAAACTGCTGGAACACGGCTACCAGTGGGTTGAGCGTGTACACGTGGTAGAGGAACGGTTTGTGCGCGAGTTCGCGGCGGACGGTTTCCGCCGGGATGATCACGGGCGAGGCATACAGGAGGATCTGCAGCACCACTTCCCAGATCGGCTGGATGTCGCGGAAGCGCACGAACAGGGCTGACAGCAGCATCGCCACGCCGGTGGCGAGCACCGTGATCGTCAACAGGATCAACGGCAGCTCGAGCCAGCTCAACATCGGCTCCACGCCTGAGGCGACGGCGAAGATCATCACCACGACGATGTTCAGCGCGAGGTTGAAAAGCGCCAGAAGGACCATCGAGATCGGAATCACCAGTCGCGGGAACTGGATCTTGCGCACGAGGTTCTCGCGATCCACGACGCTTCGCACGGCGCCGCCGGTGGCTTCGTTGAAGAATGTGATCAGGACGATCGAGCCGAGCAGCTGCACGCCGTAGAAACGGCCGGCGGCGCCGTGCGCACGGTCGACGTGGAAGATTTCAACGAAGAACACGTACAGCACGCCGAACAGCAGCAACGGCCGCATCAGCTGCCACAGGTAGCCGAGCGCCGAGCCGAAGAACTTCAGTTTGAATTCGCTGCGCGCGATGTTGTAGGCGAGCTGCCAGAAGCGCGACCAGCTGTCGCTCAGCGCGCGCGGGCCACGGATCTCGTGTGCCTGCGCTGGAGTCAGCTCCTGGCCGGGCGGTTCCTGGACGGCCGGAACGCTCACAGCTGACCCTCGGCCGCCTGGATCTCACTCGGTGGTGCGAGCTCCCACCGCATGACTCCCGTCTCGACCGGGATCTCGACCATGCCGCCACTCGCGCTCAACCCGGACACCACGAACGACAGACCGCCCGCGTAGCGGTCGATCACGTCGAGGCCTTCGCCGCGGTGCGTGATCGTGATCACGGGGAAGTAGCGACCTGGGGCGAGCATGTTGTGGAAGGAGAAGGCGAACACCGCGCGCTCGCCGGCGCTGAAGCCGCCACTCTGCTCCTGCTGCTTGGCGGTCGTGGCGACGACGACCGACTGGCGCTGCTCGTTGAGCAGGTTCATGCTCACGGCCGGATCGACGACGTCGGTGTTGAACGTGACGAGCGCCTTCAGCGTGAGCGGCTCGGACTGCGGCGCGACCGCGAGGCGTCGGAATGGATCGTCGCCGAGCCACACATCGGTGACGCGCGCTGTGCCGTCGCCCATGCGCGCGCTGCCGATGTCCTCGTCATATCCCGCGGCCCGGCCAAACGCGATCTCGAGGTAGCGGTCGGCGACATCTCGCGGGTCGCCGGTGCACACCGTCGCGCCGCGCTCGAGCAGCATCGCGCGATGACAGAAGCGGGTGACGGCGCTCATGTCGTGCGTCACGAAGATGATCGTGCGGCCTTCCTCGCGCATCCGGTTGAAGACGTCGAAGCACTTCTGCTGGAAGGCGGCGTCGCCCACGGCGAGCACCTCGTCGATCAGCAGGATCTCGGCGTCCACCTGGATCGCGACAGAGAACGCCAGTCGCACGTGCATGCCGGAGGAGTAGTTCTTCAGCTTGAGATCCTGGAACTCCTCGAGTTCGGCGAACTCGATCACGCGCTTGAAACGCGAGCGCGCCTCGCGCGGTGAGAGGCCGAGCATGATCCCGTTCAAGGCGACGTTCTCGTAGGCAGCGAGGTCGGGGTTGAAGCCGACGCCGAGCTCGATGAACGTCGACATGCGGCCGTTGCAGTAGATGTGTCCGGCGTCGATGCCGTAGATGCCGGCGAGGCACTTCAGCAGGGTGCTCTTGCCGCTGCCGTTGCGCCCGACGATCCCGAAGAATTCGCCCGGAGCGACCGCGAACTCGATGTCCCTCAGCGCCTGCAGCTCCTGATGTCGCGTACGCCGCATGGGGTGCAGCGCCCGCTCCTTCAAGGTGTGGCTGCGCTCCTCCGGGATGTTGAAGCGCTTGGACACGCCCTGGGCAGCGAGGGCGGGGCCCCCATGTTGGATGTTGTCGTGAACAGACATCGCCACTGAGGGTATAACCACGGACTTCGGCCGGCGCAGCATTCAGTCAGCGTCGGCGGAGCGTGCGCCGAGCAGGCGCGCGAGCGCGCGTCCTGCGAGGAAGGCGCGCGAGAGCACGCTGAACAGCGGACGCGCGATCGCCGGGTGCGCGCTGAGGGTGAGCAGCGCTCGCTGCAGAGCGTCCGGAAGTGTGCCCTGTGGACCGATCAGGCTGAGCCCCGATCCGACCCTTGCGTTCAGCTCCTCGTACATCCGCTGTGCGTGTTCGCGCTCGCGTGTCAGCTGTGCGGCTTCGAGCTCGTGCTCGACGCTGAGCCTGCGTTCGCGTTGCACCAGGTCGCGGCTGAGCGTCGCTGCGTCGCGCACGGGTGCGAGCGCCGCCTCGCGGTAGATCTCGACGATCGCCCGCGCGGCCCCCGCCCAGGTGAGCTCGCCCGCGGCCTGCGCCAGCGCGTCCACCTGCGCCGCGCGCGCAGCGGGGTCGGTGAGCAGCGCGTACGCCGCGGCGGCGCTCGCGCGCTCATCCCAGGCAACGATCGACGCGGTTCCGGCCGGTGCCTCCTCCGCCAGCGAGGACTGCGCGGCGAACACGCACGGCACGCCGCTAAGCGCCGACTCGAATGGAACGAGCCCAAAGCCCTCATATGCAGAGGGATAGACGACTGCCGCCGCGTGGGCCAGGAGCCACGCCTTCTCCTCGTCGTCCACCGGGCCAAGCGTCACGACCGCATCGCGCAGCTCAGGCCGATTCTCGAGGAAGTCACGCTCGAGCTCGAGCGAGGACCCGAACGGGATGTGCGTTCCCGCGAGCACCAGACTGCCCTGCCAGCTGTGGCGCTCGCGCAGAGCCGCCAGCAGGCGCAGCGCGAAGACCCTGTTCTTGTGCCGGAAGTCCGTGCCGAGGCACAGCAGGTAGCCGTCGTCGAGCGGTTCGCTGGCGTCACGCTCGAGTGTGGCGGGTCTGCGCGGGTCGCTCGCGATCCGGTGGTCGAGGCCCGGCGGCACGACCCTCAGGCGGGAGTCCTCGGCGAGCGCGTCGGCGAGCAGCTCGCGGCGGGTGTGCTGCGAGAACACGATCACCCGCTCGGCTGCGGAGAGCCCGTGGCGGCTGGCGCGGCGGTAGTCCTGCCAGGCGTCGGCGTCGGCGAAGTAGCCGGGATTGCGGTACGCGATGAGGTCGAGCTGGCTGAGCACGAAGCGCTCCCCGAGCGCGAGCGCGAGCGCTACATCGCCGGCCGAGAACGTCTGCTGCGGGCGATGAAAGACGGTGCTGCGTGGTGTGTCGGGGTCGACCTGCTCGGCGTCGAGGAGCTCAGTATCGGCAAGCCCTCGCAGGAGCTCCAGCGTCTTTTGATCGATCCGCTCGGCGCGGACGAGCACGCGCAGCCGCAGCAGACCGGTGCGCGCGAGCGCGACGATCAGCTCGAGCACGTGCACCTGGGTGCCGGTCACGGCTCCGTCGAGGGCGCGGGCGTCGAGCGTCACGGACAGCCGCGCGAGCGCTCCGCGCGCCGCCTCCAGCGCGAGCGCCAGCACGTCCGAGTCGCCGACCGCGAGCCCGTGTGCCAGGTACGGGTAGCGCTCGAGCAGCGGCTGCGGCAGCGTCTGCGTATGCGCGTGGCTGTTGCGCCCGATCCGTCTGACGAGGACGTCGTCGGCAGCGAGGTTGGTGAGCCCTGAGAGCACGCAGCGCTGCGCGAAGTCGATCTCGAGGCTCGAGCGCAGATCCAGCTGCTCGTCGAGCGAGCCCACGAGCTCGAGCGCCTCGCGACGCACGAACACGCACGGCCCCACCGCGCGGGTCAGCCGCGGCTTGAGTCGCAGCGTGTGCTCGGGCAGCTCGGCGATCAGTCGCTCGAGCTCCGCCGCGTCGGCCTCTTCAGCGCCGTCCTGGTACAGCGCGAGCTTGGTGCCGACGTCCGCGAGCGCGCTCACGGTGGCGGTGTTCGACTCCCCGCGTGCAGCTTCGCGCAGTCGCTCGAGCCAGCCGGACTCGACACGGCAGGGTTCGTCCACGACGATCACGTCTCCCGGGGCGAATTGCTCGAGAGCGCGGTTGACGGCTGCCGCGCTCGGCTCGACGATCGCCACCGCAATGGCGTCCGCGGAGCTCTCCCGCACCGAGTCGACGCACGCACGCACGTGCTCGTCCTCGCCACTCGCGGCGATCACTACACAGACGCTCTCGCGTGTGTGCGTCTGGCGCGTCTGGGGCAACTCGGTCACGTGCGTGGGGTTCCAACCAGCGGAGCAGGCAGCCTAGAGCAGTCCATGGCCTCCCGCACAGTGGGCCATAATGGCCGCCAGCCCTGGCCAGATGACCTCCGACGACGAGAAAAAACAGGCGAGCCGCCCCGCCGGGGCGTCGCGATCGCTCTACTCACGTGTGCGCCCGTTCGTGCGCGGACTGCTGTGGCGGGCGGCGCCCGGCTACGCCGGCCGTCGCTCGGCCCGGCTGCAGGCGCTCACCAGGCTCGCCGGCGTGGAGGCCGAGCTGAACCGTCTCGGCGAGCGCCACGGCGAGCAGATCGAGCTCCTCGAGGACCTCGCTCGCGAGCTGATCCTCGCCGCCGAGTCGCTGCGACGCGGCGCCGGCGACGTCGCGTCGCTGGTGGAGGGCACACAGGAACAACTCGCGCTCATGCAGTCTGAGCTCAACGCCCTGCCGTATCTTGCGGACAGCCCGTTCGAGACAATGCACGCGCCGGTCGGCGAGGTGCTCGGCTATCGCAGCGCGGCGTCGCTGCCGCACGCGGAGTCCGGCTACGTTGACTTCGAGGAGATCTTTCGTGGCCCGGCGCAGCGGGTGGCCGAATCTCAGCGCCCCTACCTGGAGCTCGTGCGCGACCACCAGCCGGTGCTCGACCTCGGCTGCGGGCGCGGTGAGTTTCTCGCGCTGCTCAGCGAGCAGGGGATCGCGGCGGCCGGCGTCGACGCCGACGCCGGGATGGTCGAGCGCTGCACGAAGCTCGAGCTCGACGTCGCGCTCGCCGACGCCAACGAGCACCTGCAGAGTCTGCCCGACGGCAGCGTCGGGACGGTGTTCTCGGCGCAACTGATCGAGCATCTGCCGCACGCGGAGCTGCAGCGGCTGCTCGTGCTGGCGAAGGCCAAGCTGACCGGTGGCGGCCTGTTCATCGCGGAGACCGTCAACCCGCACCGCATCGCATCGCTGAAGACCTTCTGGGTGGACCTCACCCATCAGCACCCGATCTTTCCCGAGACGGCGCTCGCGCTCGCCGCGATCGCGGGCTTCGAGTCGGCGTACGTGTTCGCGCCGACGTTCGAGAGCTTCGAGCGCGCGCGCGCTCAGGCGCCCGCATACGCTGTGGTCGCGACGGCGCCCGAGCGGCCGGAGAACGGGCGCTGATGCAGGTCGTCACCGTCGCGACGCCGGCGTGCCTGGCACAGGCGCGCGTCCTCGGGCGCTCGCTCGTGCGCCACCAGCCCCGGTGGCAGCTGGACGTGTTGCTCCTCGCCGGTGAGAGCGTTGTCGCGGACGCCCAACGCCAAACCCGGGAGGAAGGATGGGGACAGGTCCTCTCAGCTGCGCAGGAGCTGGGCCTCGACGCCGAGGCGCTGCTCGCCTGTCATCCCGACGCCGAGCTCGTCGGGCTGCTCGTGGCGCCCCTGCTGCGCAGGTATGTCGAGCGGACCGGCGCGCCGGTGGTGCATCTGCCGAGCTGGGCGTGGGTGCTCGGCGGGCTCGAGCCGATCGAGGAGGCTCTGTCACGCCGCGCCACGATGCTCGCGCCGCGGATGACCGCCGACGTGCCCGAGGACGGCTTGGAACCGTCGCGCACGCAGATGGAGCTCGCCGGCCGGATGGACGAGACGGTGATCGCCGCCGACGGCGGCCTCGCCGCTGAGGGCTTCCTGGCATGGTGGGCACAGCGTGTCGAGGAGGCGCTCGGCTCGCTCGATGTGCGTCACAACGGCCGTCGACCGGAGGACCGGCCGTGGCTCGCGCGCTACCTCGAGCTCGCGCCGGCGCGGTTCGCGACCGCCGTGCTCGATGATCCCGGCTGCAACCTCAGCATGTGGAACCTGCAAGACCGTGTGCTGCAGCCCATCGACGGGCGCGCGACCGTCGATGGGCGCTGGCCGCTTCGCTTCTTGAACCTCCAGGGCTTTGCCCCCGACCGGCCTTTTCGCCTGGCCGCGATGGCGAGCAGGGTGCGCATCAGCCGCTACCCGGTCCTGCGAGAGCTGTGCGAGCAGTACGCAACCGAGCTGCTCGAGGTCGGTTGGCAGGATCGCGACCGGCGCGCGGAGGTCGGTCTCATCTTGGCTGACGGCCTCGTGTACGACGAGGCGCTACGCGGCCTGTACGCGCTCGCGCTCGCGCTCGGCGAGGACTTCGGCGAGATGTTCGCCGAGCCAGACGGCGCCCGCGCGCGTGCGTTTGTGTCCTGGATGGAAGAGCCCGCGGCCAGAGGCGGCGCGCATGGGATCAATCGCTATGTCTTCCAGCGAGTGGCGCGCGAGCGCCCCGACGTGATGCAGGCCTACCCGGATCTGGACGGCCCCAGCGGTGAGCGCTACGTCGAATGGTGCTGGGGCTTCGGCCGCGAGGAGATCGGCATTCCCGACCGCTTCATGCCGCCGCGGCCAGGCCACAACGCCGCGCGAGCGCAGCCCGCGCAGCTCAGCACGCCGCCTGCGGGCAGGGGAGGCGTCGATGCGGGCGCCGATGACGTCGGCGGCTCGGCACACGCTTCGCGGGAGCCTGCGGTCACGAGCGCGAGCTTCACGCCGGATCGCGGCCCCGCGGTTCGCCTGACCGGGTACCTCGGGCACACGCTCGGCCTCGGTGCGGCCGCACGCGGCTACGCGCAGGCGCTCGGCGCTGCCGGCGTGCCGGTGCGAACGGTGAGCGTGCCGTTGCACCACCTGACGCTGCCGGATGAGCTCGGAGCGCAATACGGCAGGCACGAGTTCGAGGAGCTGGTGCACGACGGACGCCACGGGTTCGAGCTGATCGCGGTCAACGCGGACGAGCTTCCGAGCTTCGTCGAGCGCCTGGGGGAGGACTACTTCGAAGGCCCGCGGATCGGCATCTGGGGCTGGGAGACGAACACGATCCCGCCTCGCTGGCAGCGGGTGTTCCCGCTGCTCGACGAGGTGTGGGTCTACTCGCGTTTCATGGCTGAGAACATCGGCGCCGTCGCTCCCGTGCCCGTGGTGCCGCTGCCGCCGCCGGTGCGTCCGCCCGCCGAGCTGGCGTCACCACTGCGTCTGGGTGTGCCGGAGGGCTTCATGTTTCTGTTCGTGTTCGACTACCTGAGCACGATCCAGCGCAAGAACCCCGTGGGCCTGATCGAGGCGTTCAAGCGCGCGTTCGCCCCGGGGGAGGGGCCGCGCCTGCTCGTCAAGACGATCAACGCGCCCCTGCGCCCGATGGCGGAGGAGGAGGTGCTGTGGGCTGCCTACGGGCGCAGCGACGTGCACGTGATCGATCGCTCGCTCACTGCCCCGGAACTGCAAGGCCTGATGGCCGCGTGCGACTGTTACGTGTCGCTGCACCGCTCGGAGGGGTTTGGGCTGACGATCGCCGAGGCGATGGCGATCGGCAAGCCGGTGATCGCCACCGGCTACTCGGGCAACCTCGACTTCATGAGCTCCGAGAACAGCTACCTGGTCGACTACGCGCTGGGCCGTGTCGGCGCGGACTGCGAGATCTATCCGCCGGAGGGGGAATGGGCTGAGCCGAGCGTGGAGCACGCCGCCGAGCTGATGCGCCGCGTCTGGGAGCAGCCGCGTGAGGCGGTCGAGCGGGGCGCGCAGGCGAGCGCCGACATCGCGCGCGAGCTCTCGCCGGCGGTCACCGGCGAGCGGATGCGCGAGCGCCTCGAGCACGTCGGCGAGCGCCTGTCCGACGGGGCGGATCGAGCACCGCGCGGATCTCGATGATCGGCGTCTTCCTGCTCGCGTGGGTCGTGTTCCCGGCCCTGATGCTGGTGCTGAGCGTCGGCGCAGGCCTCGTCGTTCGCCGCCTGGCGGGATCCGCGGCGGTGCCCAACCTGCTCGTCGTGCCAGCGGGCCTGGCGGTGCTCGTGGTCGTCTGCGGAGCGTTCTGCTACTACGCGTCGCTGGCCCCGCTGGCCGGTCCGGCGTGCGTGGTCGTGGCCGTGATCGGTCTGGTGCTCGCGCGCAAGTCGCTGCGGCGCCTGATCACACGCAAAGCGAGCGGGACCGATTGGTGGGCCGTCGCAGCGGCGTTCGGCGCGTGGGCGGTGGTCGCGGCGCCGGTGGTGCTCTCCGGCAAGCCCGGCTTCACCGGCTACGCGCGCATCGTCGACACCTCCTTCGAGTTCGATCTCTCGGCCCATTTCGCCAGCAGCGGCCGCAGCATCCCCACCGCGGCGAGCTCGGCCTACCAGGTGGTGCTGATGAAGTACCTCGGCACCGGCTACCCGAGCGGCGGGCAGGCGACGCTGGGGGCGCTGTCGAACCTGATGCCGGTCGACCTGTCGTGGCTCTACCAGCCGTTTCTCGCGTTCCTGTCGGCGATGAGCGCGTTGTCGTTGTACTCGCTGCTCGGGCGGCTCCTCGCGCCGCGGTGGCTGCGCGCGCTCGGCGCGTTTGTCGCGGCGCAGGCGAACATCATGCTCGGCTACACATACGCGGGCGGGATCAAGGAGCTCAGCACGAGCTGCTTCCTGCTGCTGCTGGCCGCGCTCATGGCGCCGATCCTCACGCGCGCGCGACCAGGGCGCGCTGTGCTCGCAGTCCCGTTTGCGATCGCCGCGACGTTTGCATCGCTGGGGCTGACCACGCTTCCCTGGATCGGCGTGCTGAGCGCGGGCACGCTGCTGATGGTGGTGATGTTCCAGCGCGAGCGCGTCATGGCGCTGCTGGCGACCGTGGAGATCGCCGCCGCTGCCGCGGTGCTCTCGCTGCCGACGCTCGCGGTCTCGTTTAAATTGCTGCCGCTGGCAACCGGGCCTGGCCTGCTCGAACTCGGCAACCTCTCCCAGCCGGTGCCGATGATCACGGCGGCGGGCGTGTGGATCAGCGGCGACTACCGCTACCCCCAGGACGCCCACCGCCTCCCCAGCGAGATCCTGGCCGTCGCCGTCCTGGGGCTCGCGGCGTGCGGGATCGTGTACGCGCTGCGCCGCCGTGCCTGGAGCGTCGCCTGGCTGGGCGTCGCGGGCCTGGTAGCCGTCGAGTACGTCGGCCACCGCTACGGGCCATGGATCCAGTTCAAGGCCGACTGCGTCACCGCGCCGATCTCGCTGCTGATGGCGTTCGCGGGCGTCGGTGCGCTGATCGGGTTCCGGCCAACGAGAGCCGTCGCGACGATTCTCGCGCTCGCGGTTGCCGGCGGCGTGCTCGCGGGCACTGCTCTCCTCTACCACGACACCACCCTCGCCCCGTACGCGCGTCTGCACGACCTGGAATACATCGGAGCACGCTTCGCTCGCCAGGGGCCCACGCTCACACCTGACTTCGAGGAGGACGCGGAGTACTACCTGCGCGACGACGACCAGGACAGCATGGTCAACGGTCCGAGGGTGGAACTCAGGCCGGGTGTCAACCGCGAAGCCGAACCGGGCAACATCTGGTCCTACGACCTCGACGAGTACCCCGTGAGCTTCGTCGAGTCGTTCCGCACGATCGTGATGCGCCGCGACCCGCTTGCAAGCCGTCCCCCGAGCAACTACCGGCTGGTGTACCTGTCCGGCTACTACGAGGTGTGGCAGCGCGATCAGCCGGCGGCGCGCATATCCACACTCGTGCCGGTGCCGGCCCCACCGCGCGCACACAACATCGCCGTGTGCGCGAATCTCGCCGCCGCAGCTCGCAAGGCCGGCCCCGGCGCTCGGATCGCCTATATGCCCCAACCCGCCGGCTACCTGCAGCTGGACGACAGCAACATGAAGCTCAGCGGCGGCTTTGCGCCTTCCGGCGGGGTGATCGAGGCGACCGGCGCCGGGCGCGCGACGGCGGAGCAGCCGGTGCCGGTCGCGGGCCGCTACGACCTGTTCATGGAGGGCTCGTATGGCAGGCCGGTGGACGTGGTGATCGACGGCAAGCATGTGGCGACGGCGGCCTACCAGGTGAGCTACCCGGCAGCGTGGATCCAGGTGGGCTCGATCCACGTCTCGGCGGGGGTGCACCGGATCGAACTGGTGCGGGGCGGGATCAGCCTGCACGCGGGCAACGGCGACGGCGTGGACCCGTTCAACAGGACTGTCGGGCCGCTCGTCTTGATGCCCGCGCGCTCCAGCGTTCCCGCGCTGCGCTACACGGACGTGGCGGCGCTCAGCCGGCTGTGCGGATCGAAGCAGCCGCCACGCTGGATCGAGGTAGAACGCGCCCCCGCGTGAGCAAGGCGCGCTCGCGCACGCGGACTGCGCCGTCACGGCCGCGCGTCCGTCCATAACGCCGTCGTGCTCTTGAGTTGCGCGGCAGCTCGACCGATGTTTGCGGTGATGGCCCGACGCTACACACCCCGAGCGCTGCGGCTCGTGTTTCGGCTCGCGCCCGTCGCGACGCTCGCCTGCGCGCTGTCGGCGCCGGCCACGCTCGCGCCGGCCACCGCCGGTGCCGAAACGCTGCTGATCGGCAGTCCGCTGTCGGTGCCGGCGACGCTGAACACGGCAGAAAACCTGAGCTACCAGGGCACGAACACGCAGGTGCCGGTGAGCCCCGAAGCCCCCAACGGCGTCTTCCACACATCTCACTTCGGCGCCGACACCGCGATCTGGAACGTGCCGTCCGCGGGCGGGACGGTACAGGCGGCGAGCACGAAAAGCGGGGCCGCCGTTCCCACAGCAGGGCAGATCCTGCAGATCCGCCTGAAGGGCTGCGCCGAGGCCGTGGCGGCCGACGCGACGCCGCTCACGCAGATCCACTTCCAGACCCTCTCTCCGCAGCCGGGCGGCGGTGCCCGCGTCGAGCTGACCTCGCAGGGCTATGAAATCCCCGTGTGCGGCCAGGGTGGCGCGAGCGGCTCGACGGTCTCGACCTACGAACCGACCAACCTGTGCGTGAACCAGGGCGACTACGTCGGCTTCAACGACGAGGGCGGCTACGTGCCCGGCGTGTACCACTCAGGCGTCCCCTACGAGGTGCTCGGCGCGATCCGCGGGGCGACGGCGAACAGCTTCATCCGCAACGACGGCACCGGTGACGGCGCGCTGTTCTCGCCCTCGGACACCTCCGCGATGGAAGGCTTCGCGTCGAACTACGGCGAGGAACTGATGATGCAGATGCTGCTCGGCACCGGGTCCGACGCCCGCTATGTGTGCCCCGGCGGCAGCAAGGAAGCGCCGCCGGTCCTGCCGGCGATCGGCGTCCGCGCGCAGACCGACGGGATCAACCACGAACGGATCGTGTCGGTGGCGATCTACTGCAGGCTCACGCCCGAATGCAAGGGCACCGCGACCCTGACGTTCGGCGGAAAGCCGGCGAGCACCGGCAGGCAGATCCCCTTCAGCCTGCGCGGCAACTCCACCACGCATCTGCCGATTCGCCTGCTGTCCCGCCTGATGGGCGCGATCCGCAAGAGCCACGGGATCGCTGCGACGCTCACCGCCGCGGTCGGCTCAACGACCGTCAGCCAGACGATCGTCGTGAAGATCCTCTAGCCGCGCCACTGCCAGCAGGTCAGCACGCGCGCCCGGCGCTCGGCGGCGACGGCGGCCGCTGCATCGAGGTCGCCCAGCTCGAGCTCGGAAACCCACAGCTCTGGCACGCCGGCATCGACTCGGCTCGCGCCGACGCCCACTCCGCCGATGCCCACACCCAGGCACTTCAGTGCGGCCTCGTGTCGAGCCCACGCGCGGAGGAACTCCCGGCGCCGCGTGTCGGGATCCAGGCCTTCGAGGCGCTCCGCGGTCGTGCGGCCGAGCGTACGATGTGCGACCGCGACCTCGTCGACCCTGCGCCGCGCCGTCTCGACATCGACACCGATCTCGCCGGCGCCGCTGAACGCGTACAGCGCTGTCGCGCCGGAGTGCGACATGTTGAACGACAGCGGATCCCGATCGTCACAGACGAGCGCCGGCTTGCCGTACGCGCCGAGCGCGAAGCGCAGCGAGCTCGGGTCGCGCCCCAGGTAGCGCCCGATCAGCGTCCGCAACAGGCCCCGTGAGCGCCGCCACAGCTCGCCGCTGCGCGCATTGACGAGACGCGCGGCGCGCGCTCGCTCCTCGCGACTCAGCAGCTCATCCAGCTCCTGGGACACGGCTGCCAGGTCCGCTCGCCACACGTGCACGGCGCCGTCGGCGAGCTGCGGACGAAGCGGGCCAGGCGTCCATGCTCGTTGCGCGCTGACGGGCATCGATCGAGCAGCTCAGTCGAAGAGCGCTTCGATCGCCGTCAGGAAGCGATCTGCCAGGCTGATGGCTCGCTGCGCCTCCTCCGCTGGCGCCGACCAAGCGTCGTAGTCGGCCTGCTCGCGCTCGGGCTGAAGCTTCTGCACCTCGGCGGCCAGCTCGGCATCTATCGCGCCCCCATCGACGAACGCGCTGCGAAACTCGTGCCACGTCCCCTTGTGAGTCTTGGCGGAGGCATCACGCTCACTGAGCGCTGCTCTGGCTCCGTAGAGCATCGCGTAGTAGGCGGCGCTCAGCGCTGTCGAAGGATCCTCGTTGACGGCCACCTCGGCCGCGGCAAGGCGTCGCCGGGCTGCTTGGAGGAACTCACTCGAGCGCGGACTCACGGCTGATCGTCCAGGACGACCTTGTCGCGATCCACCTCAGCGATGAAGAAGGATCTGATCTCACGACGCTGCGCCAGCCACGCCTGGGTATGGACGTGGACCGAGAACGACCACGTCAAAGCGTCGAGGCCGAGGTCGCGGGCGGCGTCGTCCAGCAGCCTCCGTACGAGCATCCGGCCGTCCCACGAGGCGTCGTCCACCAGCACCAGCACGTCCACGTCGGACTCCGCCGACGGTTGCTCGCCGCGTGCTCGCGAGCCGAACAGCCACACCGCGTGCACCTGTCCCCGAAGGCGTGCACGCAGCTCCTCGACGAACCGCTCCACCAGCGTGCGCTCGGCCGCGGAAAGCGACGTTTCGGCCAGTGCGGGCATGGCATCAATCTAACGCTCCCGCCGCGCCCCTTGGCCGGAGCCGGCTACTCTCTTGCCCCTATGCACGCCGCGTCCGTACAGCTGCCTGGCCTCGTGCTACTCGAACCGAGCGTGCACGCCGACGAGCGCGGCTTCTTCTGCGAGACCTACCGGCAGGAATGGCACACCGACTCGGGGATCCCCGAGGGCGAGCTGTTCATCCAGGACAACCACTCGCGCTCCACCCGCGGCGTGCTGCGCGGCATGCACTTCCACATCGGCGACGGCGTCGCCAAGCTCGTGCGCTGCGCGCGCGGGCGGATCTTCGACGTCGCCGTCGACCTGCGCCGCGGCTCACCCACGTACGGACAGTGGGAGGCGGTGGAGCTCGACGAGCAGAGCATGCGCGAGCTGTATGTGCCGGTCGGCTTCGCGCACGGTTTCTGCGTGCTCAGCGACGTCGCCGACGTGATCTACAAGCAGAGCGCCTACTATGACCCCGCCGTCGAGCGCGGCATCGCGTGGAACGACCCGGACATCGGCATCGAGTGGCCGCTGGCGCTCGAGGAGCTGACGGTCTCCGAGCGCGACGCCGCCGCCCCGTGCCTGAGCGAGATCGCCGACGAGCTGCCGTTCGAATGGCATCCTTAGGCGGATGGCGGGTCCTCTACAGCAGCTGCGCGAGCGCACCAACGGCTATACCGTCACCCCCGAGCAGTACGTGCGCTTCGCCTGGGTCGCGCTCGGCGCGCTGACGCTGATCGTGCTCACCGGCGCGGCCGTGCGCCTGACCGGGTCCGGGCTGGGCTGCCCGACGTGGCCGAAGTGCTACGGCAACGTGTATCCGCCGCTGAAGACGCACGCGCTGATCGAGTTCTCCAACCGCGCGATCACCGCCCCCGTGTCGATCGCCGCGGGCCTGGCGTGGTTGGCGGCGCTGCGGCGGCGCCCGTACAGGCGCGACCTTGTGTGGCTGGGGGCGCTGCTGCCGTTGGGCGTGGTCGCACAGGCGGTGCTCGGTGGCTTCACGGTCAAAGGGGCACTCGACTATGGCTGGGTGATGGGTCACTTCGCGCTTTCGATGCTGATCCTCGTGGCCGCCGTGGTGCTGGTGTGGCGAGCGTCGCATGAGCCCGAGCCGGTGGCCGTCGCGTCGGGCTCGGAGCCTGCCACGCAGGCAACGTCTGCGACCGATCAAGCACGCCTCGCCCACACCGATCCGACGATCGTGCGCGCGCTGCGCTGGCTGTTGGCGCTCGCGGCGCTGACGATCTTCGCCGGCACGGCTGCCACGGCCGCTGGTCCGCACGCGGGCGGCTCTCCGGGGCAGAAGATCAATCGCCTCGACTTCGACGGGCACGGCACGATGGACTTCGTGATCCATCGTCATGCTGAGATCGCGCTGGTGTTCAGCCTTGCGGCGGTCCTCGTCTGGTGGCTTGCGCGCCGGCGCGAGGTGCGCGCGGCGGTGCAGCGGCCACTGACGGCGCTGTGCGTGCTGCTCGCGCTGCAGGGGGTGGTGGGGTTGGATCAGTACGAGACGCACCTGCCCACCGAGCTCGTGTGGGTGCATGTCGCGCTCGCCTGCGGGTGCTGGCTGGGGCTCCTGTGGGCCGCGTGCGCAGCCGGCGCGCTCGCGCCGTTCAGGCGGCGAAGCGGCGTGCAGCGCCCCGCGGAAGCGTCGCTGAGAAGCCCGCACGCGGTTAAGTTGCCCGGAAATTAGGCACTCTTCGGCCTGTTCACGGGCGCTGTCGCCGTGTCGTCGTCCTCACCAGCGGTTAGCCTGCTCGCAGCAACGACACTCGAGAAGGGAGTGGCATGACCAAGAACGAGCTGGGCGAGCAGGTCGCGGAGCGCACCGGGCTGTCCGCCAGCCAGGCACGTCAGGTGGTAGAGGCGGCGATCGAGGTGGTCTCCGACGAGCTGGCCGCCGGGGGTGAGGTCGCGCTTGCCGGCTTCGGCAAGTTCAGCGTCAGCCACCGAGCGGCACGCCAGGGGCGCAACCCGTCGACCGGCGAGACGATCAACATCGGTGCCTCCAAGGCAGCGAAGTTCTCGGCAGCCAGTGCGTTGAAGAAGCGCCTCAACGGCTGAGCCCAGGCGGGTCGCAGGGGTCATGGGCCGCTAGAGGCCGGTGATCCCTGCGGGTCGACCGTGGCGGCGCGGCGTCGCCGATCTCGCTGGTGCGTTGCTTGCGATGCTCGACACGGCGAGGTGCCTGCCCTATATTTCGCGGCTCGCGCGCACGGACCGCGCGTAGGGGGTTGCGACGTGCGATTCGGTCAAGCTGCCAATCGGGGCGAGGAGAGAGACGTGATCAGCGCGATGGCGCCGTGGTCGGCGAACGATCGCAGTGCCCCGTTGGCATTGCTCGCGTTTGTGCTCACGTTCGCATGCTTGGCCGTGCTGCCGCCCGCCGCGAGTGCCGAAGGACTTTCCGGCGAGGCGATCTCGCTTTCCAACGAACGAACGCTGACCACGTGGGCGCAATCGGAAAGCGTCGGTGGGATCTACGTCCACCCCGTGATCGGGGCGCCAGGGCTGGCGATGGTGCACCGGTTCAACGCCGACGGCTTTCCCGAGGTCTACGTGGTGTTGAGCAGCTACGTCGACGGCGAAGGCCGCGAATGGGTCCGAGTCCGGATCCCCGGCCGCCCGAACGGGCGGGTCGGCTGGATGCTCAGAGAGCGGCTCGGCAGCTTCCACCGCACGCGTTGGCGGATCGTCGTGAACCTCAGCTGGCATCGCATGTGGGTGTATTTCGGCGGGCAGTTGCTTCGCGTCTTTCCCGTCGGCGTCGGCAAGCCGAGCACGCCGACGCCCGCCGGACACTTCTGGATCGACGAGCGCTTCAAGCTGTCGAGTCCGAGCAGCCCCTACTGGCCGTATGCGCTCGGCACCTCGGATTACTCGACGCTGCCCCACTGGGCGGGAGAAGGCGTCATTGGGATCCACGGTCCGTTTGGCGAACCGCAGAGGATTCCCGGCGACCCCTCGCACGGCTGCATCCGCATGCTCGTTGCGGACATGGCCTGGCTGGGGCCGAGGGTGACGCTGGGCACACCGGTGGACGTGATCCGCTAGCCGCGCATCAGCTGCACGTCAATCCTTACGAGTCGGTAACCCGTCGTTTAGGCGCCGGGAGGAAGCTCGCTCGAGACCTGCTCCCTCTCGAAAGTTGGTGACGGTGCATGAGACAGGCTGACTCCTCGACCGACGCCGGCGTGGGCGCGCGCTACGAGTCGCTCGCGCGCTTCTACAACGCGGACAGGCGACGCCTACGCTCACGCGAGCACGACGTCGGGCTGTGGTGGCGCGAGGCCGCGGACGGACCGCTGCATCGTGCGGCGTGGGTCAGCGACACGGGCGAGCTGTACCTCGTGCGGCTCGGGCCCGCTGCCGATGGCGGTGGCCGCGTGGAGGTGCTGGCGAGCGTCGCCGAGCACGAGCTGCTCGAGCGCGTGCTCGACGGCTGGCGCGAGCGCTGCGGCCAGCCGCAGTCGCTCACGTGGTTGCGCGAGCGCGCGTCGCTCACGCGCCTCGCGAGCGTGGATGACGCTCGAGCGCATCCTCCGGAAGCGGCTCCCACGACGCGGCCGACTCGACGAACTGACGGAACTGGGGGCGCACGCCCGGATCGCGGTCGAGTGTCCCCAGTCGCACCGCGACCTGCGGATCGGCTAGCGGGTCGCCGCTGAACATCGCCGAGCCGCACGTTTCGCAGAACAGCTTCGGCACGCCGCCCTGGGGCTGGAAGGAGCGCAAGCGCTCCTTCCCCTGCAGCAGGCGGAAGCCGGCCCGCGGCACGCGTCCGTTGGCGGAGGAGCCCGTGCCGGTACGCCGCTGGCAGTGGGTGCAGTGGCAGTAGCCGGCGAGGAGGAACGGAGCGGTGATCTCAAAGCGCACCGCGCCGCACAGGCACCCGCCTTGCAGCGGCGCGCGCGGCGAGGGCGGACTTGCGGTGTCGTGTGTCGCGGCCATCGGAGCTATCCATCCTAGGGTGGCTCGAGCTTTGGCCGCCCAGCTGCTGAGCGGCCCGACGCGGCGAGGATCGATAGGATGCCGCCAAGCATGCACGGCGCATCACAGGCCCACCCGCGGACCGCCCGCGCGAGCACCCACCGGAGGAGCGGATGAGCTCCTACCCAGGCTGGGGGTCGTGGACATTTCAGCCGATCGTGATCGTCGCGCTGCTGGCGGCGGCTGTGGCCTACGCGCGTGTCTACCGCCGCGCCCGCGCGCGCTCCTCGACCTCGGCGCCGAACGCCGGGCACTGGGTGCCCTACGCGGCGGGCCTGCTCACGCTCGCGGTCGCGCTGCTCTCGCCGCTTGACCCGATCGGTGACCGCTATCTGCTCTCGGCGCACATGTTGCAGCACGTGCTGCTGTCGGATATCGCGCCCGCGCTGCTGATTCTGGGCCTGCGCGCGCCGATCCTGCCACTTGGCCTCTCGCGCGAGGCGCTGCGCGCGGTCGCGCCCAACGGCGGCAAATCCGGTCGCGTGCTCGCACGCCTGACGTCGCCGTGGCTGGCGGTGCCGCTGTGGGTGCTCGCCACGTGGATCTGGGCGATCCCAAGCGTGTTCGACTTCGCCGCCCAGCACCAGCTGGTGCACGCGCTCGAGCACACGACGCTCTTCTACACGGGCCTGGCGATGTGGTGGCTGATCATCGATCCGCTTCCCCGCGCACGGCTGCGTCCCAACGGCCAGCGGCTCGCGCTGCTCGGCTTCACGCGTCTCGCCAGCGCCTGCGTTTGCCTGCCGCTCACTTGGCTCACGGCCACGCAGTACTCGCTCTACGCCAGCGCGCCGCGCGGCTACGGCATCTCGGCGATCAACGACCAGCACCTGGCGGGCGCCAGCATGTGCTTCATCGAGGCGCTCGTGTTCGGGATCGCCTTCGCAGCCGTCTTCATCAGCATCCTCGGTCGCGACGACTCGCGTATGACGCTCGGCGAATACGCCGCCGCAGGCTCGCGCGGCGAGCACCTGACGACCTAGGCGGAGCTGCCTCGCGGACGCTTCGCGAGGCTCAGCGTAGTCAGGCCGCGTTTATCTCGCCGGCGCCCGGCGACCCGTGCTGGGGACGACTGACCTTCGCCAACATCACGGCCACGGTCGCCCTCGTCTTCGCCATGAGCGGCGGAGCCCTCGCAGCCCGCACTATCTGCTGACCTCCACCAAGCAGATCAGCCCGAAGGTGCTCAACGCGCTGCGAGGGAACGCCGGACCCGCAGGTCCCGCCGGGCAGCGAGGCCAAACCGCAAGCCGACCCCGGCTACCTCTGCGTTTACTCCGAACAGCACGAAGATCCCCTGAACGCTGTCGGACCGGTGCGGACCAGCGGCGAGTGCTGATCTATGAATCGAGCGGTACAGCAGCGCCCCAGGTCAATGAAGGGACCTGGGCAGCGACCGCCCCATAGCCGTACACGGTGAAGCTAGCCCGTCCTAGGCGTGCAACCAAGTGTCGGAGAAGCTGCCGAGGTGCAGCGCGGACGGTTCGGCCTTGACCACGCCGAGCGGGGTGATCATTGTCACCGGTTCGAGCCCGGGCGTCAGCGCGGTGACCGTCGAGCCGTTCGCGCTGAAGCTGCTGAAGCTGCTGGTCCCGAAGTCCGACAGCGGCAGCTCACCGAGGATCGCCGATGATGGAGCCTCGGCGATCGCCTCTGCGGAGGCGAGCTTCGGTGTGCGGATCCACGCGTCGATTGTGTGCGTCCAGCCTTGGGTGCTGTCGCTCAGCACAAGGCGGAACTGCGAGATCAGCCCGAACAGTGCCTTGCCGAGGTACGTAACCGACGCGCTCAGCTGGTCTCCCGCGACCACCGGCTCGGCGATCCGGACAGATCCTCTGGGATACATCTCATACCAGGCGCCGTACGTCGCTTTCCCCGCTGCGCAGTCCCCTTCGGTACCAGTCTGCTCGACGGTTTCGCTTGCGGCTCCGTCGATCCCGGTCCAGAACGCCGCGTAGCCGTTGCGCGTCTTCGCGCAGTTGACGGCGGGCTGGGTCCAGCTGGCGGACACGCTTTCATACGGTCCCGAGCCGATGAGGTCGTACCCAGACCAGTTTTGGCTGGTGCCGTGCGTGACCCTGAGGTCCAGGCCATGATTGGCTCCTGCCGCAAGGGCAGACCCGGGCGTGCATAGCGCGCCAACAGCGAGGGCACACACCGCACCTCGTAGAACATTCGTGTTCATCAGTCCAACCCCCCGGCCTCAGCGCGGACCCCGTTGATCCGTCAACGCCTAGATCGTAAAGGGTGGCGGACGCCTGCGTCTGCCCGTGGGACGCATAGGACTCCCGTGCACGCGAGCGACCGAGGACGTAGCGCGCCGGCTCTAGTGCCTCAGCCGCAGCCGGTGTTGTTGCCGCAGGATGAACAGGTGTAGCAACTACCAGTCCGCTGCATCATGCCGCCACACTGGCTGCACGCCGGCCCGAGGTCGAGTCCCTGCAAACGCGCCGGGACGACTGGCGGGGCGTCCGTGAAGGACGCCGCAGCGGGCGTGCCGTGCCCGTCGCCGCCGGCTGATGCCTGTGGAGAGGAGGCGCTCGAGGAGCCGCCGCCGTTGCCACCGTTCCCGTTGCCAGGGGTAGCCGCCTCCGCATTCGAAGCAGTGGGGCTTGCGGTGTCAGATGCGCGAATCGACTGAGCTGTCTCCTGCGCGATTTTGCGTGCGCGGACCGCCGGCGTGAGGATGCCCAGTTCCTGCTGGGCATCTACGTCGAGGAAGCGCGAGGCCAGCCAGCGCATGATGTAGTCGGGCATCGACTTCGCGAACGGGATCTCCTGATTGCCGGTGATCCCCTCTGGCTCGAAGCGCATGTAGCTGAACTTCTGGACGAGTGTTTCCAGCGGCACGCCGTACTGCAGCGCGATCGAGATCGCTGTCGCGAACGAGTTCATCATCCCGCGCAGCGTCGAGCCCTCCTTGCCGATGTCCGTGAGGAAGATCTCGCCGACCGAGCCGTCCTCGTACATCCCCGCGGTGATGTAGCCCTCGTGGCCTGCGATCGCGAACTTGTGCGTGATCGACTGGCGCTCGACCGGCATCCGCTTACGCCGCGGGCCCACCTCGGCGAGTGCCTTGCTGACGGCCTGGGCGACGATCGCGTCGATGTCGGCGGGCTCCTTGGCGCCGAGCTGAGCATCGGTTCGCAGCGCCTGCGCCGTCTTCGAGCCGTCGCGGTAGATCGCGAGCGCCTTGACCCCGAGGTGCCACGCCTGCGTGTAGGCGTCGGCGATGTCCTCGACCGTCGACTCCTGGGGCATGTTCACGGTCTTGGAGATCGCGCCGGAGATGAACGGCTGCACGGCGCCCATCATCTTGATGTGGCCTGTGTGTGTGATCGCGCGCTCGCCAACGGCCACGTCGAACACCGGCAGGTGCTCCTCGGCCAGGCCCGGCGCGCCGATGATCGTGCCGTGCTCAGCGAGGTGCGCCTCGATTTGCTCGATCTGCGGCTCGGAGTACCCGAGCGTCTGCAGCGCCAACGGCACCGTTTTGTTGACGATCGTCATCTGGCCGCCGCCGACGAGCTCCTTGAACTTGACCAGCGAGAAGTCCGGCTCCACGCCCGTCGTGTCGCAGTCCATCAGGAACGAGATCGTCCCCGTCGGCGCGAGCACGGTGGCTTGCGCGTTGCGGTAGCCGAAGCGCTCACCCAGCTCGACCGCGTCATCCCACGAGCGCCGGGCGGCCGTGAGCAGCTCCTCGTCGCGGCATGCGGCGTCGGGGATCGCGTAGGACGCTTCGCGGTGCATGCGCATCACGTTGTTGTGCGGCTCGCGGTTCTCCGCGTAGTGCTCGTATGGCTCGAGCGCGCCCGCGACCTCCGCCGAGCGGCGGTAGGCGCGGCCGGTCATCAGCGCGGTGATCGCCGCCGCCACGCCGCGGCCGTCGTCGGAGTCATAGGACATGCCGTTGCTCATCAGGTATGCGCCGAGGTTTGCGTAGCCGAGCCCGAGCTGACGGAACGCGCGCGCGTTGACGCCGATCTCCTCGGTCGGGTAGCTGGAGGGCCCGACGATGATCTCCTGGGCGAGCAGCATGATGTCGACCGTGTGCTGGAAGGAGGCGACGTCGAGCGTACCGTCGGCGCGGCGGAACTTCATCAGGTTCAGCGAGGCCAGGTTGCACGCCGAGTTATCGACGTGCATGTACTCCGAGCACGGATTGGACGCATTGATGCGCCCGCTGTTGGGCGAGGTGTGCCACTGGTTGATCGTCGTGTCGTACTGCACGCCGGGGTCCGCGCAGCGCCACGCCGCCTCCGCGATCTCGCGCATCAGCTCGCGCGCCGGGATCGGCTCGCCGACCGGCTCGCCGGTGGTGCGTGCGGTCAGCCGCCACTCACGGTCCTCTTCGACCGCGCGCATGAACTCGTCCGTCACGCGCACCGAGTTGTTGGCGTTCTGGTACTGGATCGAGAAGAAGCCGTCGCCGTCGATCGACATGTCGAAGCCCGCGTCGCGCAGTGCCTCCGCCTTGTCCTCCTCCTTGGCCTTGCACCAGATGAACTCGCGGATGTCCGGGTGGTCGATGTCGAGCACGACCATCTTCGCCGCGCGGCGTGTCTTGCCACCGGACTTGATCGTCCCGGCCCACGAGTCGGCGCCGCGCATGAACGACACGGGGCCGGACGCGGTCCCGCCCTTCGCCAACGGCTCCATCGAGCCGCGGATTTTCGACAGGTTGATGCCCGAGCCGGAGCCGCCGCGGAAGATGTTCCCCTCCTTGGTGTTCCATCCGAGGATCGACTCCATCGTGTCGTCGACGCTGAGGATGAAGCACGCGGAGCATTGCGGCGACTCCTCGAAGCCGACGTTGAACCACACCGGCGAGTTGAACGCGGCCAGCTGGTTCAGAAGGATGTACGTGAGCTCGTGGTTGAACGCGCTCGCGTCCGCTTCGTCGGCGAAGTAGCCGCCGGCGCGACCCCAGCCGGTGATCGTGCCTGCGACACGGCTGATCATCTCCTTGACCGAGCTCTCGCGCTCGGGCGAGTCGAGCTGCCCGCGGAAGTACTTCTGGGCGACGATGTTCGTTGCGTTCTGCGACCAGCTCTTGGGGAACTCGACGTCTTGCTGCTCGAACGCGACACGGTCTCCGTGGCCGATGCGCGCCTCGCGCAGCTCCCACTCGACCGTGTCGAACGGATGCGTTCCCGGACTCGTGAACATGCGTTTGATCGACAGCGCCGTGCCGGCCTGGACAACTTCAGCTGCTGAGCTCTGCGGGGCGCCATCCATCTAACCGATCTCCTCGTCTCAAGCCGCTCGAAACCCCATTTTGCGGCGCGTACACAGGGTTTTTGGGGGTAACAGAGGATGATCCGCCTCCGGTCGGACAGACCTTTCTGGGGCCCTCCGAGAGACGTGAATCACTCCCTACAGGATAGCGACGAGAGCCCACGAACCCGTCCGCGGACGCTCCTAAGAGCGGGTTCGAAGCCATAGATACGCCCGCTCGAGGGCCGCCTCGAGCACCGCCGAGAGTCAGTGCCCGAGCCGCGCCCAGTCGCTGAATTCATCCCACGTCGCCGATGCGCGGAAGGCCGCCTCGCCGAGCGAGTGGCGCAGCGACAGCGTCCAGCGTGGCTCGAACGCGAAGATCCTCGCAACCGCCCACACGAGGCAGATGAGCACCACCGGCGCGGCAACGGCGACGGCGGCGAGCGCGCCGTTGGAGAGGCCGCCGGCGTGCGCGACGTGCTGTGCGTGCGAAGTGACGATCACGACCGCGGGCATCGGTGTGAATGCTAGTCGCGGGAGCCGTCGTCGAGTCGCAGATCCGCGAGCGCCGCGAGCGCATCGCGCAGCACGCCCTCGGGCGGCTGCTCGGCGTCGATCACGCGGATCCGCTCCGGCTCCGCGCGCGCGAGCTGCGCATACGAGGAGGCGATCGCGGCGAAGAACTGATCGTCCTCGCGCTCGAGGCGGTCCGGCTCCTGCGCGCGCTCGTGCTGGCGCGCGCGTCCCGCGGCGGGGGCGATGCTCAGCAGCAGGGTGCGATCGGCGACCAGCCCGCCCGTGGCGAACAAATTGATCGCGCGCACCTCCTCGACTCCCAGCGAGCGCCCCACGCCCTGGTATGCGAGCGAGGAGTCCACGAAGCGGTCGAGCAGCACGACCGCGCCTTCGCGCAGCAGCGGGCGCAGCCGCTCCTCTACGAGCTGCGCCCGCGCGGCCGCGTACAGGAGCGCCTCGGTGCGGGCAAGCACGTTCAGGGCCGGGTCCTTGACGAGCGCGCGGATCCGCTCGGAGACCTCCACGCCGCCGGGCTCGCGCAGCAGCTCGACGCGTGCGCCGCCGGCTGCGAGCTCACGCGTCAGCGCCAGCGCCAGCGTCGACTTACCGGCGCCGTCGAGCCCCTCGATCGTGATCAGCGTGCCACGGCTCACGCGGGCACCGTACTGGCCAGTCAGTCGCTTCGGTATTCGACGTCGGCAGCGGAGATCGGCTCGCCGCAGCTCTCGCACACGACGACTGGAGTCAGCTCCGCGCCGCACGTTCGGTGACGAATGCGGAGCTTGGGCGTCTCCGGCTCCAGGAGATGCCGGTCGGCCCACGCCTTGATCGTGAGTATCGCCGGGAACAGGTCGAGGCCGGCGACGGTGAGCTGATACTCGTACCAGTCGGGATCGGTGCGGTAGCGGACACGCTCGAGCAGCCCGTGCTCGACCAGCGCCGACAGCCGACTCGCGAGCACGTTGCGCCCGATACCGAGGTTGCGCTGGAAGTAGCCGTATCGCCGCACGCCGAAGAACGCCTCGCGCAGCACCAGGAAGGTCCAGCGATCGCCGAGCACGTCGAGGGCGCGCTTGACAGCGTCCGGCTCGGGTCGTGTGTCCGTCTGGTTCATGGGGCGAAACTAGTTCGCACGCTCCTGGTGGATCATTTTCCGAACTAGTTCGCCAACAGTACCATCAGCCGGAAGTAGTGCTCAACCACGGCTCGGTTTGCCACAGGGAGGACGACGATGTGCGTCAATGATCCAGAGGAGCTCGGCCGGCTGTTCGCCGAGCGCGTCAACACCGGAGACCTGGACGGTCTGCTCGCGCTTTACGAGGAGAGCGCCACGCTCGTCGGCCCCGACGGTGCGAGCGCGTGCGGGGGCGACGCCATTCGCGAGCGCTTGGAGGCGCTGCTCGCGCTGGTGCCCGAGATCACGCTGACGAGCAGCTGCGCGGTGGTGGCCGGCGAGGTCGCGCTGATGTCCAATCGCTGGCGCATGTCGCCGGGCAGCGAGGGCCACGCGCGGACGGGACTCGACGGCACGAGCACAGAGGTCGCGCGACGCCAGCCAGACGGGGGCTGGCTCTACGTGATCGACAGCCCCTCCATCGCCGCAGCGACACCCGCGGGCAGTCGCGCATCTGCGGGCGGTCTGTCGCTGTTCGAGCAGCTGCTGTATGAGGAGCATGGTCCTGTTGTCCGCATCACGTTGAACCGTCCCGAACGTCGTAACGCGCTCTCGATGCAGCTGTCCGATGAGCTCGTGCGCGCGTTCGAGCTCGTGCAGCGCTCAGAGACGGCCAAGGTGCTCGTCATCCAGGGTGCCGGCGCCACGTTTTGCGCAGGCGATGACATCACCGAGATGGCGCTGTGGGGCGACGCCAACCAGATCATGCGCCGCGTGCGCGGCTACCAGCGGATGGCCGACGCGCTCGCGGACCTGGACAAGGTCACCATCGGCGCGGTCGATGGCTTTGCCGTCGGCGGAGGCCTCGAGATCACGATGGCGTGCGACTTCGTGGTGGCGACGCGCCGCGCCAGATGGGGCATGCCGGAGGTCGACGTCGGGATCACGCCAGGATGGGGCGGCACCACGCGCATGGCGCGCCTGATCGGACGGAGGATGGCGAAGGAGGTCAACCTGATCGGTGCTCTGCACCCAGCGAGCCGCGCTGTCAGCCTCGGGTTGTGGAACCGCGTCGTCGACGACGATCGACTCGATGCAGAGGTCGACGCGCTCGTGCAGGTGCTGCTGTCGAAGAACCAGCAGGCCGTGCGCCAGCTGAAGTTCATGATCGACAAGGGAATCGAGGCCGATCTGCACACCGCTCAGGGCTTCGAGGTGCTCTCTGCGGGGCTGTCCGGCGCGGTGAACGGCGCCTGGCAGGTCGGCGACGCCGACCAGTTCAGTGGCGTCAGCAGCTTCGTCGCCAAGGGCGAGCTGTGGCGGGCGCGACGTCACAGCGCCGGCGACTTCTGGACCGACGCATGAGCGGTCCTGTATAGCGATGGTGATACAGCGTTCGCGAGAGCAAACGAAGCGACGGACCCCCACCGCCGCCTCTAGGATGCCCAAGCAGATGGCCGCTCCTCCGCCCCCATCCGCCGAGCCCGACGCGACTCGACTGCTGCCGGGGATCGACGCGCAGCCGCACGCCCGCGCCGTGCTGACGCCGGCGCTCGCGCCCGGGGGCAGCCCGTCGCACGCGTACCTGTTCCACGGCCCCGCCGGGACCGGCAAGCGGGCGCTCGCGCGCGCGTTCGCCGCGGCGCTGCTCGAGCAGGGCGCGCGCAGTCCCGACACCGTCGCCGAACGGGTGATGCGCGACAGCCACCCGGACCTCACGTGGGTGACGCCGTCGGGCGCCGCGGAAATGCTCGTCGCCGACATCGAGCAGCCGGTCGTCGCGGCCGCGACGCGCACGCCGTTCGAGTCCGCCCGGCGCGTGTTCGTGATCGAGGGCGCCGACACGATGAATGACCAGGCGGCCAACCGCATGCTGAAGACGCTCGAGGAGCCGCCCGCCTTCACCCACCTGCTGCTGCTGGCCGATCGTCGCGAGGACGTGCTCGCCACGATCGCCTCGCGCTGCCAGCACGTGCGCTTCGACCCGCTGCCCGCGGCGCTGATCGCATGGCGTCTCGCCGACCCCGGAGGTGCCGCCGAGGCAGCGGACGGCGGCGAGGCCACAGCTGGCGTCTCAGCGAGCGCGCGCAGGCATGCGCGCGCCTGGCGCTCGGCGACGCGGGTCTCGCGGCGCGCCTGGCGAGCGACGCCGGCGAGGCGCTGCGGGCGCGCGCCGAGGACTACGTGCGCTCGGCGCTCGCCGGCGAGACCAGCCGGCGCCCGTGGCTGGAGCTGCTGGAGCTCGCCAAGCAGGCGGGCGTCGCCGCCGGCGAGCGCGCGCAGGCGCGCACCGCGTCCGAGCTCGAGCTCGTGCCCGGCAAGGAGCGCAAACGCTACGAGCGCGAAGCCGCGGAATCACGGCGCCGCGGCGAGCGGCGCGAGCGCACCCGCACGCTCGATCTCGGTCTGCGCCTGGGGGAGCTGTGGCTGCGCGACGTCCTGTGCGTGGGCGAAGGCGCGCCCGAGCTGATCTACGCCGTCGACCGCGGCGCGCAGCTCGAGCACGATGCCGACGGTCGCGACGCCGTCGCTCTGCGGCGCGGCGTCGAGCTCGTCACCGACGCGCGCCTCAGCCTGTCGCTGAACGTCTCCGAGGAGTTGGCGCTCGAGGCGCTCGCCTACAGGCTGCAGGCCACGCTCGTCGACGGCGCCGGCTCGCTGTCTGCGCCCGTCGGGGTTTCCTGAGGCCGCTCGCGCGAGCCACGCGCACGCCGCCTGCCGCCGCCAGGCGGCCCCTTAAGGTTCAACCCGTCGTCAGGCGATCGGCCCGAGATTCGGCTCGATGCCGAACGTGTCGAACGCCATGAACTTCGAGAACTGCCGGTTTTCCGGCCCGTGGAAGTCGGCCGAGCCGGTGGTCAGCATCCCGAGCTCGGCGGCGCGCGTCGCCAGCAGGCGCGTCTGGCGCTCGTCGTGGGTGATGTAGAACGCCTCCACTCCGTCGATGTCCAGCTCGGCGAAGCGCGTGAGGCTGTCGAGGACTTCGCCGTCGTCGGAGATGTCCCAGAACGGGTGCGCCCAGATCGCGACGCCGCCCGCGTCGTGGATCGCCTCGATCGCCTCGGCCACCGTCGGCGTCTCGCGCAGCCGGAACGCCGGCTTGCCCTCGATCAGGTAGCCGCGGATCAGCGAGCCGACGTCGTCGATGCCCTCGCTCTGCAGGCGCGCCGCGTTCGCCGGCGCGCGCAGCACCGCGCCTGCGAGGTGAGGGCGGCCGATCGGTTTGCCCTCGGCGATGCGCTGCTCGATCTCCGCTTCGTCGAGCTCGAAGCCGACCTCGCGCAGCGCGTCGCGCATGCGCAGCGTTCGCTTCTCGCGATCCGCCAGGAAGTCCGCCAGACGAGCCGTCATCACCGGGCCCGTGTAGTCGATTCCGTAGCCCAGGATGTGCAGTTCGCGAGCGGTTCCGCTCCCGCTCGCCTCCCCTGAGCCGGCGTCCACGGCCGAGATCTCGACCGCCGGCACGACGCGCACGCCCGCCTCTGCGCCCGTGGCGATCGCCTCGAAGACGCCACTGATCGTGTCGTGGTCGGACAGCGCCAGCAGCTCCACGCCCGCGTCGGCCGCGCGCTGCACGACCTCCGCCGCCGGCAGCGCTCCGTCGGAGTGCGTCGAATGCGACTGCAGGTCAAAGCGCGGCGCCACGGCGCGCAGCGTACGCGATCGCTTCAGGAGCTCGCGTGCTCGTGCGCCGGCAAGTCGCCGCCCACGCCCGTCAGCGGCGCCACGCGACGGCCGACAGTCGTGCGCAACCGGCGCACCGCAGCGTGGTAGTGGCGCGCCTTCTCGCACAGGACCGCATCGCGACCGCTACCCGCACAGTCGAGCGCCGCGCGCGCCGCGTCCGTCTCCGCCGCGCGCTGGCGGGCGTCGATCCAGATCACCTCTAGGTACGCAAGCGCCGCGCCCACGCCGTCCTCGTCGAGCACCTCGCCCCGTTCCAGCTGGCGCACGATCGGGATCACCTCGGAGGTCAACCACAGGCGCTCGCCGTGAGCCCGCAGAATCAGGCAGATGTCGGGAGGGTGGGAGGTGAGGGAGTGGTCGGTCATGGTGCTCCGTGGCTCGGCGCCAGGCGATTCCGGGGACGACCGCGGAGGCCGGCTTGAGAGTCTCTTGCGGCTCACAATTGGCTTCGGCCGGGCGATATCGCTGCTTTAGATTCATGGCCCTGACTCCACGCTTCTCCGTGCCCGCTCAGGCCGCGACGAGCTCGCGCCGATGTAGAGATGGGAGGCCCACCCTCCCACGCCGACCGGAAAGCGAGATGTACCTCCTCGACACCGACCCCACTCGCCGCACCGCCGGACAGTACGCGCGCGCGACCGTCAGCCGGCTGCGCATGCGCACGCTGGCCACGCTCGGCGTGCTCGCCGTCGCGACTGCGCTGCTCGGCAGGACCTTCGGACTGCACAACATCTGGTTCCTCGCGTCCGAGATAGCGCTGCTCGTCAGCATGTTCGTGATCTCCCGCTACGTGCTGCCGCTCGTCGAGCGCCACGATCGCGGCGCCACCGGCGAGGAGCAGGTCGGCGGCCTGCTCGAGGTGCTCTCCGAGCGAGGCTGGCGCGTGCTCCACGACGCCAGCCTCGGACACGGCAACGTCGACCACATCCTGATCGGACCGCCGGGCATCTTCACGATCGAGACCAAGAGCCATCCCGGGCCGGTGACCGTCGCGCGCGTGCACGGCCAGACGCTGCGCCAGGCGCAGGCGCAGCGCAGCGCGATCGAGCGCGTCACCGGCGTCGAGGTCGAGCCGCTGATCGTCTTCAGCCGCGCCTGGGTCGACCGGCCGCTGGCGCGGCGCAAGGGCGTGCGCGTCGTCCCCGCGCGGATGCTGCTCGGGCACCTCGGCAAGCTGCCGCAGATGCTCTCGCCGAAGGAAATCGACGCCGCGCACGAGCTCGTCGCGCAGGCTCTGCTCGAGCATCACGCGCGCGGGCGCCCGCGCGGGGACAGCCGCTATCGCGTCCGCGCCGGCCGGCTGCCGGCGGCGCACGGGCGCAGCTGGCGGTAGCGTTGACTGCACCCATGGCGATCTCGCCCTTCAACGCGCGGCCCGCCTCTCCCGAGGGCGAGCGGCGCCGCGCGCGCCTCGCCGTCGCGATCGCGACGGTCGGAATCATCGCGATCCTGCTCGCCTATGCCGTCTCACCCGGCGTCAGGCACACCGTCAGTCACGCCGCCCACAGCGTCAAACACGCGGTCGGCCACGTGTTCGACCCCGATCACCGCGCCGCCTCCCGCGGCCAGACCCGCGTGCATCTCGTGCAGCCGCTGCACCGCCCGCCGGCCAGCTCGGCGCACACGGCCCCGGCGCAGTAGCTCGCCGGTGCGTCCCGGCCGACGCGAGGGGTAGCGTCCATGCGGTGCACGCCACGCTGACCGACACGCCGCCGCTCGGCCCCCTGCCCGCCCACGCCGACGGCGAGCACACACCGCGCCCCACACCGGAGGAGCTGCTGCGCCGCTTCGGGCTCGAACGCTTCCGGCCCGGCCAGCGCGAGGCCGTGCAGGCCGCGCTCGACGGGCGCGACAGCCTCGTCGTGATGCCCACCGGCGGCGGCAAGTCGCTCTGCTACCAGCTGCCCGCGCTAGCCGGCGAGCACGACCCCGCGCAGCCGCTGGTCGTCGTCGTCAGTCCGCTGATCGCCCTGATGTCCGACCAGCGGCACAGGCTCAAGAGCGCCGGTGTGCGCGCGGCGATGCTCGCCTCGGGCATGGCCGACGGCCACAACGAGCAGGCGCTGCGCGACATCGAGAGCGGCGTCGCGCAGCTGGTCCTCGCCGCGCCCGAGCGGTTCGCCTCGGGCGCCTTCAGGGCCGCGCTCGCACGCCGTCGGGTGGCGCTGTTCGTCGTCGACGAGGCGCACTGCGTCGCCGAGTGGGGCCACGACTTCCGGCCCGACTACCTGCGCCTGCACGACGCCATCACCTCGCTGCGGGGCGGCGCCGACGGCGGCAGGCCGGCGGTCATGGCGGCGACCGCCACCGCCACCCCCCAGGTCGCGCAGGAGATCGCCACGCGGCTCGGCCTGCGCGACTGGCTCTCGATTCGATCCGGCTTCGACCGGCCGAACCTCACGTTCGACGTCGTCAGCGTCGAGGGCAAGGGCGCCGTCGCGCGCAAGCGCGCCGCTTTGATGCACGCCCTCACCGCCGGCGCGAGCGGTGAGGCAGGACACGCAACGCTGCCGGCGATCGTCTACTGCGGTACGCGCAAGGACACCGACGAGGTGGCCGCGAGCATCGCGCAGGCCGGGATCGAGACGGTCACCTACCACGCCGGCATGGGCCCGCAGGCACGCCGCGACAGCCAGGCGGCGTTCATGCAGGGCAGCGCCCAGGTGGTGGTGGCGACGAACGCTTTCGGCATGGGCGTCGACAAGGCGGACGTGCGCACGGTCGCGCACTGGGCGCTACCGACGAGCCTCGAGGCCTACTACCAGGAGGCCGGCAGGGGCGGGCGCGACGGCGCCCTCGCACGCGCGCTGCTGCTCGCCTCGCGCATGGACCTCGGGCGCTTGATCAGGTTCATCAAAGAGCGCGACATGAGCGTCGCGGACGTCAAGCGCTACGTAGCCGGCCTGCGAACGCTCGCCGACGGGCACGACCAGCTGACGATCGGACACGGCGAGCTGGGAGAGCGCCAGCGGGTGCTGCTGTCCGTCGCCGAGCGCGCCGGTGCCGTGGAGCTCCAGCCCGGCGGCCGCGACGGGCTGCTCGTGGCGCTCACCGGCCGCGGCAGCCCGCGACTTGCGCACGCCGCCATCCAGGCCTCGCGCAACCGCGGCTGGGAGGCATACCGATCGATCGAGCGCTACAGCTCAGACGCACAGACGTGCCGCAGGCGCCAGATCCTCGAGCACTTCGGCGACCCCGCCGCCGGGGCGCCCAGCGGGCGCTGCTGCGACGTGTGCGACCCCGACCTCGCGCTCGAGCGGGCGATGCTCGCGGCACCCACCGGGTCGCGCAAGCGGACTCGCACAGGCGCCAGCGGTGCGGCCCGAGGCGGGCGTCGCGAGGCGTCGGCCGAGGGCGATCTCGAGCCGGTCGACGAGCGCGCCTTCGAGGAGCTGCGCGCCTGGCGGATGGAGCGGGCGGAGGGCAAGCCTGCGTTCACCGTCGCGAGCGACGCCACGCTGCGCGCGCTGCTGCGCGAGCGACCGCGCGGCGTCGGCGCGCTGCTCGAGGTCAGGGGAATCGGGCCCGCGTTCTGCGAGAAGCACGGCGAGTCGCTGCTCGCGGTGCTCGCGGGACTCGACGCCGGGTAGGAGCTGCGAGCGCGACGGCGTCACAGCTGATCCGCGCGATCGCTGTGCGCGGACACGTCGGTACCATGCCCCGAGCGATACATGCCGACGTAGCTCAGCTGGTAGAGCACTTCACTCGTAAGCGCTCGGTTGAAGGGGCGAGAAAACCGCGAGCTAGAGCCGTTTTTGGCTTGCTAGCTCAATATGTTGCCCCTTCGATGGGATGTCAGCCACGGACAGCGGCGGACAAAGAATACACCCTCGGTCGGGTACCGCAGCGGTACGAAAAATCGAGAGCCGACGCCGGGAATCGAACCCGGGACCTCTGCTTTACGAGAGCAGCGCTCTGCCAGCTGAGCTACGTCGGCAAGGCGTTCATCCTACCTCCGCGGCGCCGGAGTCTCGTAGTCCACGGGAGCTATCCGGACCGTTGGATAGGTGTTTGTCGCTGTCGACGAGTCGCTCGCCCTGCTAGGCGGGGCTTAGTCACCCCCGTCTGGCAGGGCCCAAGTTCACGTCCTCGGGCTTTGCTTGACTGTGCCGAGGCGGTCGGTGGTTGACCCCTCCGTGCTGTGGCCGCCATCCGCGATCGTCGTAGGCAGGAGGTTGCAGTATGAGCACCGCTTCGTCGAAGCTCACCGTCGTCGGTGACGTCCGCCGGCTCGCGCAGTACCGGCCGTTCGAGCGTGGCGGCCTGGACTTGCGCGCCGTGTTGCACGACCTCGTTCTCGCCGTCGCCGCGATCGAAGGCGGCGAGCTCAGCTCCTTGTTCGAGTGCCGGAAGGCGTTTGCCGACTGCTGGGGCCTCGAGGTCGAGATCGAGGAGCTGAAACCGATCGTGGATGCGCTCGTCGAGAGCGGTCAGGCCGAGCGGCGCGGCAAGAGCATCAGGCTGTCCGCGGACCTAATCGTGACGCTCGAGCGGCGGGCGACCGAGTGGCAGGACAGCGAAGCGCGCGCATTGCAGGACTGGGAACTCGATGTGCTCAGGATCCAGCCGGACACACCCGAACGCGCGTGAACGTCGACGACAGCGATACTTTTCCAGTAGCGGCGCCCAGCGGACAGCAGATCGCTGCGACCGCTGACTACGTCGCGCTGCGCGACGCGATCGTCGAGCGTGCGGCGGCGGCACGCGAGCGGGCCGCCCGCGCCGTCAACACCGAGCTCGTCTTGCTGTACTGGTCGATCGGGTGCGCGATCCTGACCGAGCAGCAGCGCCACTCTTGGGGCGACGATGTCGTCGGCCTGCTCGCGCAGGACCTTCGCGCGCTTGGCGACCTCGGCCGCGGCTTCTCCCGCCGCAACCTCTTCTACATGCGCCAGTTCGCCGCCCTGTGGGGGGATGAGCAAATTGTGCAGACGCTGTCTGCACAAATCGGCTGGAGCCACCACCAGGTGCTCCTCGACGCGTTCGGCGACGCCCCGGACCTCTACGCATGGTACGCGGCCAAGGCCGTCGAGAACCGCTGGGCGGTCCGTCAGCTCCGCGGCCAGATCGACCTCAAGCTGCACCTCCGGGCCGGCGCAGCGACGGCCAACTACGCAGCCACACTCGGCGAGATAGAGGGCCGCGCGGCGCTCGCGGTGACAAAGGACCCCTATGTCCTTGACTTCATCGACCTCGCGGAGAACGCCAAGGAGCGCCAACTCGAAGACGCGCTCGTGCGCGAGATCCCACATTTCCTCCGTGAGCTCGGCGTCGGCTTCGCCTACTACGGCCGCCAGCAACCGCTCGAGATCGGCGACCGAGAGTTCTTCGTGGATCTGCTCTTCTACCACCACAGGCTGCGGCGCTTCGTCCTCGTCGACCTCAAGATCGGGGAGTTCAAGGCCGAGTTCGCCGGCAAGATGGGGCTCTACCTCAACGCCGTGGACACCCAACTACGCCACCCTGACGACGGCGAGAGCATTGGCCTGATTCTCTGCACCAGCCACAACAGGACCGTCGCGAAGTTCGCGCTGCACCGCAGTGGCGCGCCGATCGCCGTCGCCGACTGGCAAACCGATCCTCACGTTGACATCGCCGACGAGCTACCGCGCGATCTCGCCAGCGAGTTGCCGGGTCTTCTCGAGGCCCGTGACCGCCTCACCAGCCATGTCGCGGAGACTGCCGAGCGGGTCGAGGCGCAGCTATTGAACCAGGGCGAGTCTGCGGACCAGTAGAGCGACGTCGGCCTGCTTCTGAGTGTTTCGTCTTGCAGTTGCATTGCTAGCTGTCGCTCCGGGGGCCGACTCATCCTGAACCAGAAGCCTGTTAAGCGTCGACGCGGACAACTACTCGCGTTCCAATGCGGGTCTGTCAAGCGGACGGAGTCGACCGTCGCCGACTTTCGCTGGGGCCCGAGCGCAGGCGAAAGCAGGACTACCGCCGCTGGGCCAAGAGCGTTCGGTTCTTGGCTCGATGCCGACGAGACGAACCGCCTACGCCGGCATCGCGCGGACGGTTGGCTCGGCGTCCTCGCTCAGCTCGGATTCGGTGGCTTCCTCCGGCTTGCCGTTCATCTCCTCGTGCAGGGTCGAGAGCTCGTCCAGCATGGCGGTCAACTGCTCGGGGGAGTGCGGACCGGGATGGAGCTCCAAGGGCTCGTAATGAGCCTTGGGAGAGGCCTTGCGCATCGCGGCGTCGATGCGCTTGGCGATCTCCGGCGTCCATTTGACGCCGTGCAACTGACGCACCCGCACGTGTGAGCTGAACCGCCGCACCGTTCCGTTGAGCACGGTGTCCTCGATCAGCTGGTCGTAGGCTTTGCGCAGATCGTTGACCCAGCGATCGGCCTCCTGCGCGTAGGTCGGGTCCTGGTGCTTGTGTTTGGGCGCCAGCTTGAAACGCAGGCGATTGCGCAGCGCGCGGATCTGCTTCGCCGGGCCGAGCATCTTCGTCGGCAGCTCGCCGGCGACCATCCCGACCTGATGGAAGGCGCGTTCCAAGGTCTGGCCGTGCAGCGGCACGCCAGCGACATCGGCCGCCTCCTGCAGCAGGTGCACAAATGCCATGTCGTGCGTGAAGACGACGACCTGGCGGCGCTTTGACTCCTCGACGAGACGTTCTGCGAGATAGGCGCGCCGCGCGTGGTCCAGCGAGGAGACCGGGTCATCGAAGATGACCGCGCTGCGCTCGTCGCTGACGGCGACTTCGGCGAGGAAGAAAGCGAGGGAGAGTGCGCGCTGCTCTCCTTCGCTAAGGACGTTGCTGATCTTCTCGCCGCACGGCTCCTTGAACTTCAAGTGGATGACGGTCTCGCCCTTGCTTGCCTTTCCCGTGATTTCGATTTGGCTTGCCACGGGGTCGAGTTCGCGCACCTCATCTTCGATGGCTTTGCGCAGCCGCTCGGTGATCGCAGCCTCTTGCAGCTCACGCAGCTTGAGGTTTACGCGCTGGGTGTTGAGCTTCGTAAGCGTGGCGTCTATCACCGCGATCGCCTTCAAACCGGCGAGGCGCTTCTCGATCTGCTCGCGTGCGTCAACGAAGGCGACTCGCGCCTGCAACTGCGCAAGCTCGCTCATCACCTTGCGCTGAGCGTCCTCGTCACGCAGTCTCGCGTGGCGTTGAGCGGCTGCTTCTTGCGCGTCAGCGTAGGCGCGCAGCGCGTTGGACGCGACCGCGGCCTGGTCGACGCGAAACCGCTCTCCTGCGGCGGCCGCCTTCGCTGCCGCCGCACGCGCCTCGAGCGTCGTGAGCGCATCCTCGGCAGCGCGCGTGAGCTGCTCCGGCGTCCCGCGCAACTCGGCGCGAATCGTAGCTGCAATCGGGCTTAGGCGTCACTTCTTTTCAAGTGATGGGGTGATGGTGTAGTTCCACTCTGGATGGAAGTGGTCGCCTTCGAGTTGCACGGCGGCGAGTTGTTGGTCGGTGACTTTGAGTTTGGTGGGGTAGTTGTTCTCATCGAGGCGGGCGTATACCTTCAGGCCGGTGCTTGTTGTCGTGGCGGCGATCAGGTCGATCACGACCTGGCGGCTGACCAGTGGCTTTGCGCGCCAGTTGATCGAGATGTAGCTAAACAGGCGGTGCTCGATCTTGTTCCACTTGCTCGTGCCGGGCGGGTAGTGCATCACGTGCAGGCGCAGGCCCGTTTGGTCGGCCAGATGCTGAAGCTCGGTCTTCCACAGACGGGTGCGGTAGCTGTTGGAGCCGCCCGCGTCGGCGGTGATCGTCAGTGCCCTGGCGTTCGGGTAGCGCTTTTTGCCGAGGTGCTTCCACCACGCCCGGATGCTCGCCGCCGAGAACTGCGCCGTGTCGCCGGAGACACCGACGCTCACGTAGCCCTCGTCGCGGGCGATGTCATAGACACCGTAGGGGACGGCCTTACCCTGCTCTTGGTCTGGGAAGTCGTGCGTGTTGACGAGAATCGGGCGGCCACTTGAACGCAACTCCTTGCCGGCGTTCTTGTAGTTGCCGATCAGCTCCTTCTTCTTGGTGTCCACGCTGATCACCGGTTCGCTCGCCGCAAGCGCCGCGCCCGTGACCGCTGCGATGTGTCGAAACTGTGCGTCGCGGTCGGGGTGATCAGCTCCCTCCTGGCTCTTGCGGTTGGCCTGCAGCGTGAATCCCATCGCCTTGAGCATCCTGCGCACAGTGCTCGCATGGACCGTGAACCCCTGGCCGCACAACTTCTCGGCGAGATGCTCGGGCGTCAGCGTCGTCCACAACAGCGGAGACATCGGATCGCCAGCGGTGACCCCGTCAAGCAGCGACAGAAGGGCTTGCTCGAGTCCCGGTTCGCGCTCTGTAATCCGCTTGCGTCCGCCGCCCGGCCGGCGAACCCTGCCCGCGGGAGGCTGATCACCCGACTCGACCTCGGCAAGCCCCCGCCGCACCGTCGCTTCCGAAAGCCCCGTCGCTCGCACAACGGCCGCGATGCCACCACGACCGTGGGTACTCGCCTCAGCCGCCGCCCACAGACGCCGCCCGCGCTCATCCAGCACGCCCTCGACAACCAACCACCGCTTGCGGATCGCTGACTCATCGACCACCACTCCCAGCATGGTCCACAACTACGCCACGACCCGCCCCAAACCTCCAACCTCCCGACAATTATTTAGAAGCTACGCCTTAGGTTGGGGAGTGCTTTCAACTTCATCTCGATCTGATCAGTCAGGTCGATCGCCTGCTGGCGCAGGGTGGTGCCGACGAACTCCTTAAAGCGACCCAAGCGCTCCCGCGCTTGGGTATCGAGGTCCTGTTGGCACAGCGGGCAGGCAGCGTCCTCGCCTGGGTCCGGGAAGGTCGTGTTGGCTGCCTCGGCGAAGCGCTCGGCGGCATACCACAGCTCGCGCCAGGGCCCTTGGCCTGTGCCCTCAAAGCGTTGATCTGCGAATGCGCGGTCTGCGAGCTCGCGCTCTCCGGCGTTGACGTCGTCGAGGCGTTTGCGCCACTCGGCGAGTTCGGTGATCGTCGCGGCGGAGAGCTGTGCATCGGCGTTGGTGAGCCGCTGCGCGGCGGAGCGCGCGTTGGTCGCGAGCGTTTCGCGGCGGACTCGAGCTGACGGCTTTGATCGGTTCGGATCGCGGCGGCGGCGAGCTCGAGCTCCTCCAGTCGGGTGCGCTCAGTGTCGGTAAGGTCGATCAGCGTGATCAGCGCGGCGAGATCAGAATCCGCGTCTATCTGCTCGAGCTCTTTGCCAGCGGGTGTGTTGGGGTCGATCTCGGGCAGCGCGGGGATCGCTTCGCGTCGTTGCTGAGCTCGCTCGCGCAGCGTGGCCGCAATGTCATCTTGCGCTCGGGACAGTGCTCGAAGGACGCGTAGTGATCGGGGAACGTGCTCAATGACGTTCGGCTTCGTGAGGAACAGCCTTGCGCGGGAGACGTCGAACGCCGCCATCGCGGAGAGTGTCCGGTCGGGGTCCGTAGCGAGGTCCACCGCGACTGACCGCTCCACCCCATCGACCGCGATATCGAACTGCGCGGTCTGCGCACCGTCCGCGGCACCGGGATCGAATACGTCGCGCAGGATCTCCTCTGGTTCGCCCGAACGCGTCACGCGGCGAATGAGCCGACCGTAGCCACTCTTGCCGGAGCCGTTGTCGCCGAACACACCATTCAGACCACACTCCAGCTTGAGCTCCTGCCCGGGTGCCAGGCGGTTGATGTTCGCCAGGTCTCGGATCGCTCGAAGCTCGACCTGCCCGTGCTCGCCCTCGTCGGCGGGGAGATCCTTGAGCTCAAGAGGGATCGGCTCGGAGGCGTCCGGCGTGCCGGCGAGGATCTGCATCACCTCGCGACGCCCGGCGTCGTCGAACGAGCCCGAGGCGACCCTACGCAGCAAGTCGCGCTGCCACGGCGGCAGCTCCTTCGACCACTCGTAGATTCGCTTCTGCAGCAGCAAGCGGTCGATTTTGGCATGAGGCGCGGCCACGAGTATCCGCGCCTGCATGTGCGAATGTTCGCCTTGCTGGGCTTTGCGCCGTGTCCTCCCTCCGGGTCCGGTCAGAATGCTGGCGCGACCGGCGGTGAGGAGCGATCGACTGGTGGTGGTGCCGTCGAGACATGACCGTCGGCGCGTGGCTACGATCGCCCGCGTGCTACCTGGGCTCGACGTCGCAGCGATCCGTCACTACTGCGAGCAGCGCGTACCGCCGCATGCCCTGCACCAGGTCCGTACAGAGCTCGTCCTGACCCGAGGCGCAGCGACGATCACCGAATGCAGAGCGCCCTGGCGTGAGGACTTCGGCCCCGAGTGGACGAGCCGCTGCGTCGCGCGCCTGCGCTACATCGCGACGACCGGACTCTGGACCCTCTTCTGGAGCGACCGCAACACTCGCTGGCACCGCTACGACCTGGCCGATCCGACGCCGGACGTCCTGGTCTTGCTCGATGAGGTCGACCGGGACCCCACCAGCATCTTCTGGGGCTGACCACGAGCAGACCAGCCGAGCAGCAGCCAGTCCGCCGATGCGGCGAGTGTCGAGCTCGTTCCAATGCAGGTATATGAAGCGGAGCCAGTCGACCCTCGCACGCTTCCGCTTCGCACCAACCGCAATCGAAGCAGGAGTGCGGCCAGCAGCCAGCCGCGCGCTCGCGCTAGTTCGCAGAGCAGTAACGGGCCGAGCGGTGAGGTTCGCCTGCCACCTGCGGGCAGCCCGCTCGACGCCGCCACCAAGGCTACTCCACTACTTGATCACGGATGCTCGAAGCGACTAGCGAGTCATCGGTGCGTCGTTCCGCGAACGCGTCGGGCCCGCCGGGCAGAAGGCGCTCGTCGCGGTGGGGGATCCTGACATGGCTGGCGGGTTGCTGCCGGCAGCCCGCGCGGGGGTGCGCAAGATCGCCGACACTTCGACACTGCGCACGCTCGCGTCGCCGGGAGTCCGGTTTCTCGAATAGCGTCTAGCCGCTCTATGCTCACGTTCCTCCATTTGTCCGACATCCACTTCGCCGACTTCGACGGTCCCGAGGGTCAGCACGTGGACGAGCGAGTCCGCGATCTGATGCTTGAGGACATCGAGCGGATGGCAAATCGGCTCGGGACGATGGATGCGATCTTGCTGGTGGGCGATGTCGCCAACAAGGGCCAGGAGGGTGAGTACAGGCTCGCCTCAGACTTCCTCGACCGCGCGGCGAAGTTGATCGGCTGTGCTCGCGAGAATCTAGCTTGCGTACCCGGCAACCACGACATTAACCGGGGCGAGCACGACGCCGTTCACGGCGCCGTCCGGCGTGCGCTTCGTGCGGTCGCGCTCGAGGAGGTGTCGGTCACCCTGCGGGCGCTGCTCAGCGAGGACCACGGTGCGCGGGTGCTGTTCGATCCGCTGGCGGCGTACAACCGCTTCGCGCTGCAATATGGCTGCGCGATCGGCCGCGAGGAGATCGTCTGGACGCCAAAGGCGTTCGATCTCGACGGCCGCGAGCTCCTCGTTCAGGGGGCCACCTCGGCGTGGATATGCGACGCAACGGACAGCGACACAGTCGACAGCAGGCGCTTGGTCGTGGGGGACTTCCAGTGCTGCCAGATCGCCCCGCGGCCCGACACCGTCTCGCTCGCGATGATCCACCATCCCCCGAACTGGGTTCGGGACACGGAGCTGGTGCAACCGTGGATGAACCGCGCCCAAGTCATCCTCACGGGCCATGAGCACGCCGCCGGCATCGAGCCCCATCCGAGCGGCCGCCGCGTAACGATCGCATCGGGCGCCGTCAACCCTGAGCGCACCAAGCGCGGGTGGGTTCCGGCGTACAACGTCCTTCGCCTTGAGCTAACGGGCGACACCAAGCTCGACCTCAAAATCTTCGCACGCTGCTGGCAGCGCGACGTCGCTGAGTTCGGCCCCGACGACCGCTTCGAGGACCCTTTCCCGCTGACGATCATGCTCGGGCCGACGGCCGGAGCGCCCGCAGAGGAGCCGCTCCCGAAGCCTCCGCAAGACGTTCCGTCGCCCGAGCCCGAGCCGATCGAATCGGACGCCCGTACACTCGTCTTCCAGATCATGCGCGCGCCGCCCGATGCACGACATCGCGCCGCGCGATCACTAGGACTCGCCCGCGAGGAGGACCCGTTGGGACTTGCGCTCGATCGCCAGATGCTCGCTCGCGCGCGCGAGCAGCATCGACTACAGGAGTTGAAAGAGAGGATCGACGATGAGTGATGCCGAAAACCGTCTGCCGAGCTGGGTCCGCGACGTCGACCTCGAGCCTGGCGCAAGCCGGATTGACGCAATACGCGGCGCTGCCACAGACCTCGCTAAGTCCAAAGGTGACACGGAGATCCTCGACCTCGTGCTGCTAGCTCATGGGCGCCCGAGCGGCGAGGCGCTCCTATCGGTAGCAGCAGCACTACGCGAGCACGACGAGAGCTCCGCCGTTCGCGAGGGCGACCTGCTTGCCAGCATCACCGCCGCCGCGGCGGCTGCGTTCGCAATGGAGGCCGACGTCGAGATCGCCGTCCCCTTCGGCCTAGCCGTTTGCTCGGCGCACTTCATTGGACTGCAGCCCGCCGTCCCGGAGCTCGACGCGCTCGCACGCGCCGGTCTCGCGCGCGCATCCGAGGCGCAACGACGGCGCGCGAAGCTGTCCGTAGTGGCCGCCGACGTAGATACTGCTCTCAAGGATTGGCCGAAACTGGATGAGGGTCAGCCCGCACAAACAGAGAACCTGAATTCAGCCCGCGAGGCGGTCGAGAAAGCGGCGAAGGCGGCCGCTGGGGTGACGACGCGGGCGCTCCCTGCAATCACGCGCCGATTCGATGCACTCGAGGAGGAGCTCGATGTCCTGTGGTGGGCGTTCGGGGAATTCAGCGAGCTTGCCGCCAAGCCGTTGAAGTCGCTGCCGGAGCAAGCGGCAGGTTGCGTCGCCGGGATCGAACTCGCGACGCACACGACGCGGCGCGCGCCGCTCCAGGCTGCCCGCGCGATCCTCTCACGCATCTTGCAGTCGCGCGCAGATAAGGCAACCGACCTTCGTCGTGCGTTGCCCGCCGCCGTCAAAGCCATCGGTGATACCTGGACAGACCATCCCCCCGGCGGCCATCCCCTTCTTCCGGTGTTGTCCTCGCTCGAGGAGTACCGCAACCTCGGTCAGAAACCGCTTTGGATCGAGTCAGTCAGTGCTCGCTGGGAGATCGATGCGACGCAAGCAACGACCGTCCTTGATCTTGCTGAGCAAGTGAGCCGCGAGCTCCTCATCGCTCGCCCGACGGGGTAATCCGATGGAGACCGCGCCGAATGACAACGAGGAGCTCGACCTCGCGGGCAACGATGACCGTGAAGACAAGCCGGACGACGAGATCAGTCAGAGCCCCGCGGCTCCGTCTGACGCCGAGCACCTCGTCGACCTGCCGCTCATAACGAGCGATGCCGAGCTGAGCTTCGACGAAGCGCTCACATTGACCGGCCGTCGTGGGGCGCGTCTCGTCGTCCCGATGGGCGAGATTGGCGTCGGCAAGACGACCGTGATGGTCGAACTCTGGACGCAGCTCGTGGGCGTCGAGGCTATCGGCGGCTACCGCTGCGCCGGAAGCCGCACGGCGATCGCTCTCGAGGAACGTGCGTACCTCTCCCGCATGGCAGCCGGCGTCGGACGGCCGTCGACCGCCCGCACCCACTACAACGAGAACGAGGGGCTCCTCCACATCCGGGTCGCGCGGCCGGACGGCCAGGTGCTCGAGCTTCTGTTCGCCGACTACTCCGGCGAGCGTTACGAACACGTACGCGAGGGCGCGGCCGCCGAGATCGAGCTTCCGTGGGCGCCACGAGCGGATCGCATCATGCTGGTGGTGAACGGTGCCGCGCTCGGCGCGAGCGACACCCGTGAGATCGAGACTGACCGGGCATCGCGCCTTCTTTACGCCCTGCGGGCCGGCCCGCTCGTGCGACGTGGTACACGGATCGCCGTAGTGCTAGCGCGCGACGACGAGGTTGACAGCGAGGCGCTGGCGACCGCACGGTCACGGCTCGATGCACTGCTCGCAGCGGCGAGGGATCTCGATCCCGACGCCGTGCTGCTCCGAGTTGCCGCCCGCCCGAAGAGCGGGGACTCGCCGCGCGGGTTTCAGGAGCTGCTCGAGTGGATCTGTGCTGACGATCCTGCCCCTGAGCGGGATCAGGTGGTGATTCCACGAAGCGAGCGCGCGATTGCGCGCTTGAGAGAGCGCCCATGAGCCAAGCCCGTACGATCGCGATGCTCGGCCTTCCGCGGACGGGCAAGTCGACCTACCTCGGCGCTCTCTGGCGTCTTGTTCAAGACACGGAGGTGCCCGAGATCTGGGAGGTCGACTTTCAGGGCGACCGTAGCCACATCAACATGCTCGCTGACCAGGTCTCCGCCGGTGTCGAGATCGAGCGGACGGAGGTGGACACCACCGAGGGCTTTCAGCTCGAAGTCGGATTTGCCGGCGACCACAGCGCGCGTCTCGACATCCCAGACCTTTCGGGCGAGGCGACCCGGGAGCTCGTGGAGAAGCGTGTCTGGCGCAAGAGCCTTGCCGAGACGGTCCAACGCGCCGACGCCGTGATGCTGTTCATCCATCCCGACACGCTGGCGCTTCCCATACCGGCGAACCTCATCGGCACGGACGTTGCGCCAGAAGACGACGAGGTTACGGAAGAGCTTGAGTTTCCGGTGGAGGACGCCTGCACCGCTGCGAAGCTGATCGAGCTGCTCGAGAACGTCGTCGACCTTCGGGCTGATCTTGGCCCATTCAGATCGCCGTCATCATTTCCGCGTGGGATCGCGTCGACCGCGACCGCGCGCCGTCCGACTGGCTTGAGGAGCGACTACCGGGTGTCGCCGGCATCCTGACCTCCAACCCAAACCAAGTTCACGCGGCGGTCTACGGTGTGTCCGCCATAGGGGGGAAGCTGCCAAATGACAAAGACGCCCTTCTCGCGAAGGGTGGGGTGCGTATGCGCGTGTTCGCCGCAGACCCAGCTGGCAATTCGGCGGGGCTGTGGGATCCGCTCCGCTGGGCGCTCGGATTCGACGAGTGATCGCGCAGCAGCTCATTTTTGGCTACCGCGACGGGCACCGCCGACTTGGCGGCTCCGCCGAGATCGACAGCGTCGCCGAGACAGCGCTGCTTGGTGCGACGGATGCGCGCGTCGGGCCGAACACAAACCGGCTGATCAGCGCGCTGCCGCTACCCTCCGTCGGCCTCTATGCCCTATCTGGCACCTGGCCCGCGCCAGAACGTGGCCGAGCTGGAGCCGTCTGGGCCCACGCGCTATTGGTACCGCTCGATCAGATTGGCGACCTCGACCGGCTCGAGACGGTAGCGTCGGCGCTCCGACGGCCCTCGCTCGACGCCCTCGTAGACTTTACGCGACCGCTGGAGCTCAGCGAGGATCGGGCACCTATGCGACACGCCGAGCCGGCGCTGCTCGCCCAGCTCCTCGCGGCCGCCACCGAGCCAGAGGGAATAGCGATTGCGACCGCCAGCGATCTCGCCGGGGGCGAGGCGGCGCTGTTTGCAGTCTGGGACAGTGCTTGGCCCGACCTTCGCACGACCCTCAGTTTCCGTACCCGCGAGCGCGTTACAGCATCGCCGCAACTCGGCTACCTATGCGTGGCGAGGCGAGTCACTGGCATGTGGCGCCCGCGTGATCCCGTTGCCGGATCGCGCGCAGCGACGTTCGCTGAGAGCCGCTGGGTCCGCGAACTCGCGGAAGCCGGTTCCAGGCCGGAACACCGGAGCCACCACTTCCTGGCCTTTTTGCGCGCATTCGGCCCCGAGGAGCCGCCGCAGCTCGTCCACTTGGTTTCGCTCGGGCAGCTACACGACCTCGTACGCCGCGACGAGCCGGGCCCCGTCGCCCGCATGTTTGCAGTGGATCACCCGAAGACGAATGACGCAGCGGCGCTCAAGCGCGCGTTGTTCGGCCCCCTTCACACAGAGTGGTGGAACGCAACCGAGCTCAACGTGGTTCTCGCGGTGTTCGACGTGGGAGGGAAGAGTTTCGACCTGAAAGCCCTCGAACTCACCCACCGTGTGTGCAACCTTGTCGCTGCCGGACATGCCATCGAGCTAATCGATGCGCGCCCGGCGAACTCGAAGCGGCTTCGGTCGATCCTACTCGCGGCGCTCGTCAAGGAAGCTACTCCCTCGCTTCTGCTCGAGGTTCTCGGCGCTGATCGCTCACTCGGGGAAGACCTCGCCCGCGCCCTGCCAGAGCTGCTTGAGCGGTCGGACGTCTGGTCGAACACCACGGACGAGCAGGCTTCGGCGCTTGCTGCGGTTGGGGAGCTATCGGACCGTGGGATCGCCGCAGCCGTCCTCGGCGGCCGCGTTTCCGCGCTCAAGCCGGTCGTGCCGCTGTCCTCGGTTGCGCTTCGACTTGCGCGCGCGGGAGAACTCGGAGCGCTGCGCAGACTCTTCGATCACCGCACACCCGCCGAGGTGCTCACTGGCGAGAACGGCGAGGAGCTACGAATTGAGTTGGCCGCTGCTGGCGTTGACACGGGAGCGGTAGCCGAGTTGCTCCGAGCGCTCGAGGCGCGACGCGACCGGATCGACGACGCGTGGCTGCGTGCAGCCGTGTCGGCCCTCACAAGCACCGGAACGAGCGGGCAGCGGGCCGCGCTCGAAGTGGTCTTCGGACCGCTGCATCACGCGATCACTGGCGATCGGCTACCGCCCGAGCTCTGGGAAAAGCTTGGGAGGATCGCTCCGCCTGCCGACGACCCAGCCATGCGCCTCCGTCGGCTACTAGTTGCCCGGGCGCGCGATGAGGTGTGGCCGTCTGAGGCGCTCGTGCGAGCGCTGCGAGACAGTGGCCCGTATGTGAGCGAGCTCAAGGCAGAAATCCGTGGCGATGATGACGACCCTTTCGTCGCCGCTGCAAAGGCCGCTCTGAAGGTTTGGAAACGTTATGTCGGTTAGGCGTCGGTGTACTGAGCCGTAGGCACGCGCCCCTCTCTGTGGTGGTCACGAGCACTTCGCCCCGCGAACTCAGACACGCAACGCGCGGAAAGCAGGCGCCCCTCGCGTAGCCAGCGAGACGCCCGAGTTGGACGAAACCCAGGCGCCTCGCCGGACTCTGACCGCACACCGGCCGGTCGCTGTGCTGCTGCTCCACGCAGCGAACAGAAGGCTCGACTGCTAGGTGGACGTGATCTGAACCGTTCGTCCCGAGTCCGAGGAGCGCTACACCCCCCGTGTCCGTCGTCTATGGGTGTCGAGCCAGTTGCGGATCTTGCCGCGGGGGTGCGCTCCGTTGCTGACGACGAGCGCACTGGGCGGGCTTCTCAGCGCTTGGCGGTCGGCTTGTTCTGTGCGTGCGGCGCGCCACTCGGTATCCGCTGGGCGTGGTCCGTTGCGGCGGAGGTCTTCGATCGCGTAGGCGTAGTGGGTGCTGAGCGTGCGTAGGCTGGTGCCGCACTCGCTGGCGACGGTTTGTGGGTCCTCGGCGCGCAGGCGCAGGGAGATGCCGCCGCGGCGCAAGGAGTAGGGGGTCGCGCCGAGGATCGCGAAGAACTCCGGCTGCTCGGCCGCGTTTTCGACGGCGGGGGTGAAGAAGCGCTCGCCCCAGGCGCGGGCCTGGTTTTCGCTGAAGTGGCAGGCGCCGGTGCGAGGGTCGCGGGTGCCGTGCTCGGGGCCTGCGAGATCGCCGGGGATGATGAAGTCCAGGGCGCCGACCGGGTGCCCTGAGTCCTCGAGCGTCTCTCGCCACTCGGCGAGGTCTCCTTCGAGCAGCGACGGGATGACGGTGCGCCGCTGGGTGCTGTGCTCAGTCTTGCCCCATTCATCAAGGCGCCCGTTTGAGAGCACCTCGAGCACCCACGCGAACCCGTCTTTCAGCGAGGACCAGCGCATCCCCCACACCTCCTGGTTTCGCGTGCACAGCCCGTATTGCAGGCTCACGACCATCGCGTCGCGCCGCGCGAGGATCGGCTCGCGCCCCTGCTCGCGGGCGAGCATCTGCGCGCGGATCGCCTCGACTGCCTGGGGGGAGAGCGCCCAGGCCGGCACGTGCGGCCCTTGGCGGCGCGGGCCGGGCTCATAGCCGGTGCCGCCGGAGCGAAGCGAGCGTCGGATGTTGCCGCGCGGCTCGGGCGCGAAGCTGCACCCGTTGGTGTGGATCTCACCCACCAGGTTCGAGGAGGCGGCCCAGCTGAGCGCGGCCGAGAGCACCCGCCAGGCTTTCTGGCGCGATGCCTTGGGGACGCCTTCGCGCAGCATCTGCTCGCGCCAGGCGGCCGGCGCCTGCGGCTGGTTGAAGCGCACCGCCGGGACCCTGCAGAGCGCGACCGCGTAGGGCCGCGGCGGTGCGAGGCGCCCCGACCCGCGAGCGCGTGGTTTGTCGAGCATGTGCAACCCCACCGTCGACTCGTAGCGCTCGAAGGTCGAGGGCGCAAGGCCGCCGGGATTCTTGGGGTGCGCGTTGACCTGCAGATAGAGCTCGAGCACCTCCCCGATCGTGCGGGCCTCCAGTTCGTTTGCCTCCTTCGCGTCGAGGTCCAACAGGAACCGGCGCAGGGTCTCGCGCCCGTGGCGCTCGGCGGTGATGTAGGCGTCCGTCCACGCACGGGCATGGCGCACGGAGGGGAACGAGCGGCAGCGCTCGCGCCGGTCGTGGTCGTAGAAGCCGACCACGTAGGAGCGCCGGCCTTTCTTGCTGACGTACGGCCATTTCTTGCGCCACGGCCTAGCCACGTGAGCACCACGGGCGTCTGGCCGCAGGCCATTGGGCTGCGGACACGTCTTTCCTTTCGGGTCGATGTCGATCGCCCTAACCCGCCGTCGACATCGCCGGAAGTGCGGTAATGCCGCGGAAACGGCACCCCACAAATCGACGCCCCGCCACTTCAACCGGCCCGATTTACAGGGAAAATGGCCCCGGGGGGCCAAGATCCTCGTAAAGTGGGGGTCCCGGGTTCGAGTCCCGGAGTCGGCTTGGAGATGTCCGAGGCTCGTCGGTCGGACCCCCCGGCGTCGGTGATGTTCTACGCGCAAGGCGCTGGCGGGTGGGTCTGCTCGACGGAGTGTCGCAACTCGTTCCAAGCAGAGGCACGAGATCCGTGGCGGCGCGGACTACCGCTCGCGGAGGCAAAGCAGGCAGTCGGACGCTTGAGCGCACGTACGTCAGCAGAGCGTGTGGCGGCAAGCAGCACACCGCCACACGCTCTGCGCGAAGGACTCCGGAGGTCAGTGTTCGACCGCTGGAATGGCGATGGGCGCTGGAATGGCGATGGGCGCTGGAATGGGAATGGGCGGAATGGTCTCGGGCCGCTCGCTGATTCGTGCGCCGTCGAGGGCGATCAGGCCGAGGTTCGCACCGGCAGCTGCTCCGAGGATCGTGGTGATGACCGCCATGAGCCCGGCTGTTGCGTTGAACCCCAGCAGCGCGCCGACGAGGGCGCCCGTCAGCGCGACCCAGAAGCCGATCCTCGTGGCCCTGGCCGGCCGGTCGCGGTTGACCCAGGCCAAGTAGGTGCCGAGGCCGATCGGTGTGCCGATGAAGAGAACAGCCATGAGCTCGTTGTCGAGGGGCACTGTCGGCAAAGCCACCAGCACGATGATCAGGCCGATGAACCATCCGCCGAGGCCGAGTACCAGCAGGTAGACGGAGCGCAGTATCGCGCTCGCCTTGCGCCCGAAGCCGCCGCGCTTGTGCTTCCGGCGCCACATCAGTAGCAGTGACAGGATCGTGAGGAGTCCGAGGCCGATCATCGCGCCGGCGATGGCCTTGGCGGGTCCGGTTTGTGTGGAGTCGGGCGTGAGTTTAACCTTTTGAGATTTGTAAAGCGAGTCGTCGACCTTGCCTGTGTCGAAGTAGATGTTAATCAGGTGCGTGCTCGCCTTGGTCTGTTCGGTCCAGAAGGAGGTTGTGTGGCCGAAGTTGGTGAGGATGACCTGGTGGCCGTTGGGTAGGTAGGGGAGGAGCTCCTTGGTCGCGTTCTGGGGCGGGGTGGCGAAGTCGAGATTGCCGCCGATCAGGAGCGTCTGCACGTTCGATGTCTGGACGTGGGTGTATTCGTTGTCGGCCGGGGTGGCCGGCCATGCGTGCAGGAGGCCTCCGCCGCCGAAGAGGAATTCCGTTCCGGGGTTGCCGATAATCGAGGGGGCGTCGTGCTCGCTTGACGAGTAGTAACGCTCGGCAGCTTGGTTGTCAGCCATTCCGACAGCTGCGACGTCGCCCCAGACAAACACTTCCGGGAAAACGAGCTGGGCAACGAACGACTCGAACCAGAGCCCGCTCGAGTCACCGTGGGCGGCCGAGAGCCAGGCGTCCAGGGTCATCGGTGCGGTGAGCGGCGAGGCATTTTCCGTCGTCTCCATGAGTCCGAAGAAGCTGGCGATCTGTGCGTTGCCCTTCTTGATCGGAAAGAACAACCAGTGGTTCGGCATGTGCGCGACGGTCCGCTTCAGCGTCGCGGCGAGATCGCTGGTGCGCTTGTGGCACGTCGCGTCTTGCGCACAGAGGCTGGCGTAGCGGGCGATCTGTTCGTCCGTCGTCTTCTGGTGCCAGATGAAGTTGCCGGGTGGGTTGACGCCGATCATCACCGAACGGTGGATGGCGGTCGGGTAGCGCCAGGAGTAGATCATCGCGGTGCGGGTGCCCGCGCTTTCGCTCAACAGGTCGATCTGGTGGTAGCCGAGGGCTTTCCGTGCCGCCTCGAGGTCGTTGACCCGTTCGGGGAGTGTGTAGCCGGCGAGATCGACGCCGTTTGCCTGGAGCCGCTTCGCGCACGAGCGGAGCGCGTTCGAGTAGGCATCGAGGGACTTCTGGCCGAGGAAGTCGGCGGAGTGCTCGAGGGCCGACTCGACCTCCGGGCAGTTGAGCTGGACGGAGCCGTCGACGCCGCGGTAGCCGACGAGGACGACGTCGTGGTTGGCGGTGAACCGACTGGCGTCTGCGAACTTCATGTTCGTGACGCCGGGGCCGCCTTCCAGGCGGAAGATCGGGGCGCCCGGGTGTGCCGAATGCGCACGGATCCGGATGACCGGCAGCGCGATCAGCCGCGAGTGCGGGTCGGCGCGGTTCTCGGGCACCACGAGCGTTCCGCAGTCGGCGGCGTAGGCGCCCTTTTCGGTGTTGTAGGTACAGTTTTTGAGCGTCAGCTGGCCTGCATGCGCGCCGGCAGGCACGGAGACGGCCGTAGAACTGCCGGCGAAGTGGAGGTAGCCGAGCCCGAGCGTGAGGACGGCGATCAGGGTCAGGCCGGTGATCCGGCCGCGATTGAAGCGTCTGGTCGAGGGATGCATGGTTCGTTCTTTCCTGTTGGTAGCGGTCTTGGTGGTCATGCTCCATCCTCCTTTGGGCTGGACTTCGGACATGACGACAGGCTCTCCGTCCAGCGACCGAGAAACCAGGGGGCCTGGCAGGCCTCTGTGACGTCGGGTAGCGGCCCGGGATACGTCGGTTTGCCGCCAGCTCGGGGCGGCCAGCCGTATGGAAGCAATCGCGCCCCTGCGCGACAATCAGCTCATGAGAGAGACTGTCCTGATCGTGGATGATCACCCCAGCTTCCGCGCCAGCGCTAGGCGCATGCTCGAAGCCAACGGCTACGACGTCGTTGGGGAGCTCGACAACGGTGACGGCGTGGTGGCTGCCGTGGAGAAGCTGAACCCAGAGGTTGTGCTACTCGACGTGCACCTACCCGACATCGACGGCTTCGAGGTTACGCGGCGACTACTCGATGGGAACGGCGCTAGCCCGCAGATAGTGCTTATCTCGAGCCATGACTTCACCGACCTTGACGAGGCGGTGGGCGCCAGTGGCGCGCGCGGGTTCGTCGCCAAGAGCGAGCTGAGCGCGGAGGCGATCTCTTTACTCATCCGCTGACCGCATCGCGACGCACCCTGATCGGTCTCGCCGGCTTGGCGTTCCTGATGGGCGTCGCCGCTTTCGTGGTCATGCTCAACGGCGAGCACAACGTTCACCGGGGCGCGTTTGCCGGCTTGTTCCTGGCCACCGGCTGGGGGTTCGTGGGAGTCGGGCTATGGCTTTGGAAGCAGCGGCCGGCCGGCAACATGGGTCCGCTGATGGTCGCGGTCGGCCTCAGCGCCTTTGTGAAGGGGTTGGTCTTTTCCAACGACAGCGTCGTGTTCGCGATCGCCTCGGTCGGGGAGGTGCTGATCTACGCGGTGCTCATCCAGCTGCTGCTGTCGTTTCCCTCGGGGAGGCTCGAAACCCGGCTGGACCGTCTCCTGGTCACCATCGCCTACGTCAACACGACGGTGGTGCAGCTTGGAGTGTTCCTGTTCACCGACTCAAAGGCGGGCTGCGCCAGCTGTCCCAGTAACCCGCTGCTGATCGAACACTCCCAGGCTGAAGCGGTGCTCAGCGCGGCGCAACTGGACATCTCGATCGCGTTGCTGGGTGCCGTGGTCGCGGTCCTCTATCGACGCTGGCGTAGCGGCACCCCAGGGCGAGCGAGGGTGTTCGCCCCGATCGTCGCCGTCGGCGGGCTCACGTTTCTGCTGCTGATGGCCGCCCTCATCGTCGAACAGGCCGGCCTGTCGCGCGACATTTCTGACGCGCAGACCTTGGCTTTGTTCACGTCCATCGCCTGCCTGCCGTTTGCCTTCTTGGTGGGCCTCCTGCGATCCCGGTTCAGCGAAGCCGACGCGATCAGCGAGCTCTTGGCCCAGCTCGGTGAGGGTGGTGGCCGCGGAGCGTTGCGCAACGCGCTCGCGGACGCGCTCGGAGACCCGACCTTGGAGCTCGCATATTGGGTGCCGGGCCAGGACGCCTACGTAGACGCCGCCGGTCAGCCGGTTCGGGTCGATCCCGCGCCGGCGGGCAAGGTCTCCACCATCATCGAGCACGAGGGCGAACGAATCGCTGCGATCGTGCACAGTCCGGGCCTCGCGGAGGAGCGCGAACTGGTGCAGACAGCAGGCGCCGCCGCCGGGCTGACGCTCAGAAACGAACGATTGGACGCCGAACTACGGGCGAAGGTTGCCGAGCTTCAGGCCTCGCGCTCACGCATCGTGCAGGCCGGCTATGAGCAAAGGCGCCGACTCGAGCGGGACCTCCACGACGGCGCCCAGCAGCGACTCATGGCCCTCGGCATCGACCTACGAATGGTAAGAGAACGGATCGAGCACGACCCACAAGGAGCGGCGGAGCTCCTCGACGAATCACTCCACGAGCTGAACGAGGCGACCGCCGAGCTGCGCGAGCTCGCACGAGGGATCCACCCGGCCGTGCTCACAAATCGCGGCCTGCACGCAGCACTCAAAGGCCTCGCCAGCCGCTCCCCGGTTCCTGTGAAACTGCTCCAGACGCCGGCCGACAGGCTACCGCCGTCGGTCGAGTCGGCGGTCTACTTCGTCGTCGCCGAGGCCCTTACGAACGCGGCCCGCTACTCGCGCGCGCAAACGGTAACGGTGGGGGTCGTCCGCGACAACGGCCACGTCGACGTCGAGGTGAGCGACGACGGCGTCGGGGGCGCCGACGCTGATCAGGGCTCGGGGCTGCGAGGGCTTGGAGATCGGGTCGCGGCGCTCGACGGCCGCCTCGAGCTGACGAGTCCGCAGGGGTTGGGCACCATCCTTAGGGCGACGATCCCGTGCGCGTGATCGTCGCAGAGGATTCCTTGCTGCTGCGGGAAGGGATGGTGCGGCTGCTCGAGGAGGCCAAGTTCGAGGTAGTCGGTCAGGCCGGGGATGCCGAGGAGCTTCTGCGAAAGGCCAGGGCGCACAAACCCGACATCGCAATCATCGACATTCGTATGCCGCCCACCCACACAGACGAGGGGCTGCGTGCGGCGCGCGTGATCCGGGAAGAGATGCCGGACACTGGTGTGCTGGTGCTCTCGCAGTACGTCGAGGAGGCCTACGCGCTGGAGCTACTGGGAGACGACGCCGCCGGCGTCGGCTACTTGCTCAAGGACCGCGTCTCGGACCTAGAGCGCTTCGCCGACGCAATCAGAAGAGTCGCCGAGGGAGGCTCCGCGCTCGATCCCGAGGTCGTCTCAGAGATGCTGGGTCGCAAACGCACAGACGATCCACTGAACGTGCTGACCGCGCGGGAGCGCGAAGTGCTTGGCCTGATGGCAGAGGGTCGCAGCAATAAGGCAATCGCCGAGATACTCGTGATCACCGAGCGCGCCGTCGAGAGGCACGTGACGAGTATCTTCGCGAAGCTCAACCTTGCCCCGGCGGCCGAGGACCACCGCCGCGTACGGGCCGTCCTCGTGTTCCTCGGTACGTAACCCAGTCGCGGCGCGGCAATTCGTTACGCGTCGCATGACTGGTGTACATGGACCTTAGTGGTCACACTCCGAGCGGAAGCTGGTCATTTCACCTGACCTCGGAGGCTGTTGAGATCGTGAAGCCGCGGCGGTGTGGGTCGCTAAGCAATCGTGGTACATTCACGGTATGGCCCACGCTGAGAGGCGCATAACTGTCGGCGACCGTGGGCGACTTGTCTTGCCGTCCACTGTACGCCGTGAGCTGGACCTGACACCCGGTACTCACATGCTGCTGAGCACCGAGAGCGACGGCTCGTTGCGGCTACGCTCATATCGCGCCGTGGCCGAGCAGAGTCGCGGACTGCTCCGTGGCCTCCCTGGAGGGTCGATGGTTGACGAACTGCTCGCCGAGCGGCGTGCAGAAGCCGCCCGTGAGGACACCGAGTAGTTGGCGCCGGTACTCGACGCCTCGGCGCTTCTCGCGCATCTTCGAGACGAGCCCGGCGCCGACGTTGTTGCCGAGGCAATCGCCAGCGGTGCGGTGATCTCGACCGTCAATCTTGCCGAGGTATTCAGCCGCGTCGCCGATCGGGGAGGCGACCCGGCGAAGCTCGCGGCTGAGCTCACCCAAAGCGGACTACTCGATGGCGCGATCACTGTCGAGCCGTTCACGGCCGCTGACGCCATCGACGCGGGACGCCTACGAGCGTTGACCCGCGATGCAGGGCTCTCACTCGGCGACCGGGCGTGCCTAGCACTGGCGCGACGGCTGGACGCTCCAGCTCTGAAGGTATCCACAACCATTTGATTGTCTATACTCCGGCGATGGCGGCTCCGTCCATCCCCGTGATCTCGCGTCGCGAGCGGCGCTTGGGCGGTTGCTGCGAGGCTGCGGTCGAGCCCGATCTCGGGCGGGCCGATGCTCTTGACCTTGCTGCGAAGTTCAAGGCGATCTCAGATCCGACGCGCCTAAGGATCGTTGACGCTCTGCGCAAGGCCGCGCCGCAGGCAATTTGCCAGTGCGAGTTCTCACCGCTCTTCGAGATCAGCCAGCAAGCGCTATCCAAGCACTTGAAGGTCTTGAGGTCAGCGGGCCTGATTGGCAGCGAGCATCGCGGACTCTGGACCTACTACTACGTGGAATCTGGCGGGCTTGACGATATCCGGGGATGGCTCGCGTGAGTGACCCCGAGAGACCGCACAAGACCGGGGCCGAGCACCCTGGCTCAGAGGTCGTCCGAGCACCCAAGGCAGATGGCGCCTGTTGCTTGCCAACCACGCGTGAGTAGTCAGCGACCAGGGCTATGGCGTCGGGCCGCGGCCGAGGGCGTAGCCGCGTTTGCCCTCGTTTTCGCGGGCTGTGGAGCAGTCGTCACGAACGCGACCCATCATGGGAATCTTGGCTCCGTCGGCATCAGCCTGACCTTTGGCTTGGTCATCATGGCGATGATTTACGCCACAGGGCATCTCTCGGGCGCCCACATCAACCCGGCCGTTACCGTTGCGTTCACCCTCACTCGCCACTTCCCGGCCAGAGACGCGCTCGCCTACATCACTGCCCAGCTCGGCGGGGCCGTTGTCGCCGCATTCACGCTCGCAGCCGTATGGACGAGCAAGCCAGCCGATCTCGGCGCCACGGTTCCGACGGTCAGTGCCCCGGCTGCCCTTCTCTACGAGACGCTGCTTACCGCGTTCTTGATGTTCGTCATCATCGCCGTAGCAACCGACACGCGTGCGGTCGGAGCCGCCGCGGCGCTCGCCATCGGCGCCACAGTGGGACTCGACGCGCTCATGGGCGGAGCAATCACTGGTGCCTCGATGAACCCAGCGCGCTCGTTCGGACCCGCCGTCGCCTCGGGGCAATGGCACCAATTCTGGATCTACGTGGTCGGGCCGATACTCGGAGCGAGCATCGGAGCGCTCGCCTACCAGCTCGTGCGCACGCCCGAAACACCTCCCGGTGGCGTCCCGGTCTGATGGCGCACGTTCTCTTCGTCTGCCTCCACAACGCGGGCCGGTCACAGATGAGCCAGGCTCTCTTCGAGCGAGCAGCCGGGGCACGCCACACAGCCGAGAGCGCGGGCACCGAGCCCGCCGATCACGTTCACCCGCAGGTCGTCGATGCCATGAAGGAGGTCGGGATCGACCTCGCGAGATCTTCGCCCCAGCGCTTGACCCCGCAATTGGCCGAGGACGCCGATGTCGTCGTGACGATGGGCTGCGGCGACCAATGTCCCTACTTCCCCGGCAAGCGATATCTGGATTGGGAGCTTCCCGACCCCAAGGACGAGCCCATCGGGGCGGTGCGCCTGCTCCGCGAGGAGATTTCCCAGCGAGTGGGCGTTCTCGTTGACGAACTCGACGAGGAGGTTGTGATCGCAGAGAGCAGCGGCTGCGCGCCGAGCTCGCGTAGGCTTTCGCCCGGATGAGGCCGCCGGCATGTCCTGTCCCGTTTGCCGCGATACGCGCCGGACTGGCTGTTCGTCGCGGCATTCTCGAACTCGCTGACCGGATCGTGCCCGCCGAGGGAGCTCTGTGGGATCTGGTGGCTGGGATGCAGCGCACCAAGCTCGCCGGCCTGCTCGTCACCTCGGGCCTCGCCGATGCGCTGGGCGACCGCACGCGCGAGGCGGGCGAGCTTGCTCGGGAGCTGCACCTCTCCGAGGAGGTGACGCTGCGCGTCTTGGGCGCCTCGACGGCCTCGCGACTGGTGCACCTCGACCGCGAGGGTCGAGCCCGCCTCACGCGCCTCGGCGCGCCGCTGCGCAGCGATCATCGGCACTCGATCGCGTCCTGGGTCGCCTACCAGGCGGCGCCGGCGATGGCCGCCTCACATGGAGAGCTCGAAAACCAGTTGCGGGAGGGAGCCGAGCCCTCGGGTCATCGTCGTGCATTCGGGGACTCGATCTGGGAGTACTTCGGCGAGCATCCGGGCGAGGGCGCGCGCTTCGGCGACGCCATGCGGGAGCTGACGGCGATCGATCTGGCAGCGCTGGCACGTGCGTACCCCTGGCCGCGTGACGGCGTGATTTGCGATGTCGGCGGCGGCATCGGCACGCTCCTCGCTGCGATCCTCGAGCGCCGCGAAGGCGCGCGAGGTGTCTTGCTCGATGCTCCCGAGGTGCTGCGCGAAGCCGACGGCTTCCTGCGTGCGCGCGGCGTCGTCGACCGAGTCGAGCAGCGAGCGGGGGACCTGTTCGGCGAGCTCGACGCGCGCGCCGACATCTACGTGCTCAAGTGGATCCTGCACGACTGGAACGACGACGCCTGCCGTGGCATCCTTAGCCGCGTGCGGGCGACGATGCCCGCTGGATCGAGAGTCGTCGTGATTGACCAGCATCTCGAGCCCAATCGCCCGAGCCCGCTGAGCTCGATGGCAGACCTCCTGATGCTCGTCGAGTGCGAGGGCGGGCGTGAGCGCTCGCCGGCTGAGGTGCACGGCCTGATGCGCGACGCCGGGATCCTCCCCGGCCGCGTTCGGCACGCCGGGCTGCACATGGTCGTCGAGGGGATAGCGGAATAGGCCCAGGGAAACTGCGTTTGCGTTCGCGCTGGCCGTTGTTCACCTTGGAGCGGAGTGGATGTCGTCGATCTGAGAACAACTTCGGTGGTCCGACTAGTCTCTTGGTTGTCCGATGGGTGCGTACAGCGTGCAACCGCTCTCGCTGCAGGTGCGCTGGAGTCGGCCGGCGGAGACGGTCTCCATCAGCCCGGCTATCCAGCACGTGGGACAGCCGCGCAACGCGACCATGCCGAGGGGTGCGAACAGGAGTGCGAACGGACCTTGGCTCGGCGTCAGTGCGACCGCCGAGCCGATCAGCCCGAAGCCGATCGCTCCCCGCGCGAGGTGTGCAGCGACGGATGTACTGGCGAGAGCTCTTTGGTCAGGGTCAGGCATCCTCGCCACCTCCGTAGCTGGTCGTGTTGCTTGGTGTGCTGAGTCGTGAGTGGAGTGTTTCCCGCCCGCGGTGCAGGCGTGACTTCATTGCGGCACGGCTGAGGCCCAGCGCCTGGGCGGTCGCTGCTCCCGATAGGCCCCGGATGTCGCGTAGCACGAGGACCGCGCGCTGCTCGGGGGGGAGCCCTGCGATCGAGTCGACGATCCGCTGCATCTCGAGGCGGGCGAAGGCGGTGTCTTCGGCAGAGGGCTCAGCCATCGCAGCGAAGGCGGGCCGGTGGAATGCGAGCCGCGATCTGCGGATGCACTCGTTGCGCACGATCTGGACGAGTGTCGTGATCGCGCGCGGATCGCCCGATTGGGCAGCGCTGACGATCTGCTCGGTGGGCCAGGATCGAGTGTGTGTATCAGTCACGAGAGCGAGCTCTCATGAAGAAGATGCAGCCACAGATGACGACCGCGGCCGCGATGAGATAGATAGCTATGGTCATAATGAGCCTCCCGTTTCGGCCGACTCGAGTGTCGACGCCCCGATAAGAGGCCCGCCGTCGCAAAAGGATTCGGTGACATCGCGCTCCACGAGATCCCCGAGCGCTCCCGCGGGCACCGCGAGCAAGCTGCCGATGTTGCTGACGAACTGCGCAGTCCACATCGCTCGAAAGAGTAGTTGCAGGCCGCCTGCGGGCTCGCAACTCTGTGATGGATCCCAGGGGCGGGCGTAGTTAAGGTGATGCGCAGATTCGTGCCCGCCTCCGATGAGCTCCCCCAGCCGCCGGATTCGCCTCGCCGCCGTCGGGCACTGGACGCGCGCTCGTGCGAGGCTCTGTTCCGCGAGTGCGCCGCCGACGTGCACGCGTATGCGATCTCGCTGCTCGGTGAGCGCTCCGCGGCGGAGGATGTGACGGCGCTTGCATTCGAGCGCCTGTACCGCTCGCGCGCGCGGCTGGACCGCAGCCGTGGGACCCCGCGCGCGTGGCTGTTCTCGATCGCGCGCAACGCCGCGCTCGACGAGCTGCGCAGTCGTCGACGCAGGCCGCTGCTCGAGCTCGACGAGGGCCTGGCCGGCGAGCCCAGCGCCGGCGACCAGCTCGAGCGCCTCGTCCGGCGGGCGACCGTTCGCGACGCGCTCGCGGCGCTGCCGATTCGCGACCGCGAGCTGGTGCTGTTGAAGTTCCACGGGCAGCTCACCAACGGCGAGCTGGCGCGCGCGCTGGGCATCAGCGAGTCCAACGCCGGCACGCGCCTGCACCGTGCACTCACGCGCCTGCGCGAGTGCTGCGCCGATCTCGACAGACAGGAGGTCGCATGAGGGTCATCAGCTTCCCCGGAGGCGACGCCGCCGACCCCCAGAACATGTGGGTGCTCGAGCTGGAGGCCGCGTTGAGCGGCGAGTCCGAAGGACCCGCCGCCGACTCCTGGCGTGAGCTACGTGAGGACGTGCGCGCGCTCGCGCCGCCGATGACGCCCGCCTTTGAGCAGCGCCTCACAGAGCGACTCGCCGAGCGGGATGCCCGACCCAGCCGTCGCGGCCGCATCGATCGGGCGCGAGCGCTCGTGCGCCCGCGTGCCCTCGCGACGATGGCGAGCGTCGCCGTCGCTGTCGCCGCGGTTGCGCTCGTGATCGGGTCGGGCGGGTCACGGCACCACGACTCTGACGCGCCCCTCGCTTCCGAAGCATTCAAGGGCGGCGGTGGGCCCGCCGTGGCGCAAGCGACGCCGCATGTGCACTCGACCGAGGCCGCGGAAGCGCAGGCCAGCCACGCGGCGAGCTCGAACGAAGTCAAAGCAAACGCCCAGGGCCTCGCGCCCGCGGTGAGTGCTCCCGCGGTGAGTGCTCCCGCGGGCGCATCGGGGCGTGTCCAACAGCTTGCGGCATCCGTCGGCCTGAGCGCGAGCCCGGGCAACGTGCAGAACGTCTCCGACGGCGTCGCGCGCGTGGTGGCGCGCGATGAAGGCTACGTGGCGCAGTCCCACGTGCAGGTACAGCAGCATGGCCCAAGCGAAGCGAACCTGACTTTGAAGCTGCCCAGTGCGCGGCTCGCGGCGGCGCTGGCGGCGATCGGGCGGCTCGCGCCGGTGAGCTCGGAGAGTCAGTCGCTGCAGGACATCACCAACGCCTACGAAGCGGCGCATCAGCGACTGGCGGACGCGCGCGCCGAACGTCGGGCGCTGCTCAGGGCGCTCGCTGCCGCGACGACCGAAGGCCAGATCGACAGTCTGCGCGAACGCCTGACGCAGGCGCGCAACGCGATCACCCGCGAGCAAGCCGCTGTGCAGTCGGTGTCCCAGCGCGCGAGCACGGCCGAAGTCGAAGTGACCGTGCTCGCGAGCGCCGCCGCCAGCCACGCGAGCGAAGGGCTCACGCTGTACAGCGGGCTTCACGACGCCGTGCGCGTGCTGACCGTCGCCCTCATCGCGATCCTGATCGCCGCCGCGGCGTTTGTGCCGGTCGCGCTCGTGATCGCCGCGCTCGCCATCGCGCGCAGGACATGGCGCCGGTACCAGCGTGAGCGGGCGCTCGACCCCGCATGACAGATCGGCTCGTGCCCGTTTCCGGCCGCCCTCGCGTGGACGCTCGCGAGCTTGGGGCTCCTCGCAGCCTTCCTGGCAGCCCCGGCGGGAGCCCGCGTCGCCGGCGCGGCCAGCCCGGCAGCCGCCGGCAGCAAATCTCCCAAAGTCACGCAGCAGCCGACGAGCGTGATCGTCGAAGAAGGTCACCCCGCGAGCTTCGAAGCGGCGGCATCGGGGTTCCCGGCGCCCGGCGGCACCTGCGCCACCTCCAAGCACGACAGGTTCGGCTACACGCCGTCGGTCACGGGGGCGCCGGTACGGTTACGGTGACCGCTTCGGTGGGCAAGCTCAAGAGCTCGGCGATCCCCCGGAGACACCTTCACCTACGAATAGGTCCGCTCGCCCACAGACGCGCGATCCGATCGAACAGGTCGTGCGCCCGCGCGGGCGCACCAGGTGCGGCGAGCGCCACCTGGCGGCGCAGTGCCGCCAGGTCGACCGCGCGCTCGCTCAGCATGCGCCGGGAGTCCTCGATCCACGCGTGCGCCAGCTCGGCGTCGACCTCCGGGTGAAATTGAACGCCGACGCTGCTGCCGTGCACGAACGCAAGCGGGACGCTGCCCGCACGCGCCAGCTCCTGCGCGCCGGGCGGCACGGTGAGGATGTCTTCGTGCCAGCGAAGCCACGGGCCAGGTGAGATCAGCGCGCCGTCGTGCGTGTCGAGCGTCGTCCAATCGAGGGCGAGCTGCGCCGCGTGCGACACCTCGCCGCCGAGCGCGCTCGCCAGCGCCTGGGCGCCGAAGCAGATGCCGAGCACCGGCACATGGCAGTCGTGGGCGCTTCGCAGGAACTCGATCTCGGGTGCGATCCACGACTCGCGCGAGGCGGGTATCGAGCGATCCGAGCCGAGGCTCACCACGACGTCGAGCGTGTGGGGGTCGGGGAAGCGTGTCAGCTCCGCCACCGCCACCGTTCGCAGTGTGTGCCCCCGCGCCTGCGCCCAGTCGCCGAACAGCGCCGCCGGCACCTCGCGCTCGTGCTCCAGCACGAGGATCTCGATCGATCTCATCGATCTATCCTTTCACCGCACCTGGGCTAGCGAGATTGCGCCGTCAGCCGGTAGATCGTTCCGGTCGCCCAGTCACCGACGAGCAACGAGCCCTCGGGCGCGAGCGTCACCGCCAGCGGGTTCTTGATACCTGTCAGCAGCGGCGTCACCGAGGCTTCGTAGCCGGAGGCGGACTTGCGCAACGCGACCTGCTCGACCGTGCCGCGCTGCCACTCCGGCACGATCGCCGCAGTGCCCACGCGCGCGCCGAGCTGGCCTGTCGCGATCGCCACGCCGCCGACCGCGGCGTGCGGGTCGAGCACGGCCGTCGGATTCGGCACACCGGCACAGCTCGAACCACCCTGTCCGTAGCAACCCGGGAAGCGCCAGTCCTCGCCGTCGCGAACGAGTGTGAGCCAGTCGCCGGGCGTGCGCTTGCCGAGGTCGTCCTGCTGGTTCATCGAGACGAACAGATCGCTCGTGCCGGGCATGTAGGCGAGTCCGAACGGCGCGCGGATGCGCGACGCATAGAGCTGCAGCCCGCTGCCGTTCGGGCGGAACGACACGATCGACCCCGAATACCGCGAGCTCGGCGTGCAGTGGTCGCACGTGGCGGTGATGCCCATCAAGAAGCGTCCGTTGGGGCCCATCACAAGCAGGTTGTTCTCGCCGCCCGCGACCGGACCGTCGAGGATCCTGCTGTGGTGCGTGAAGTGCTGGCCGTCAAAGCCGCCGTACGCGTCCACTCGCCCAACCGAGGCGACGTAGAGGCGACCGCCGTACCACGCCAGGCCGAGCGGGTCGTCCAGGCCCGAGACGACCTCGACCGGCTTCGCGCCCTGCTTGGCGATCACGTAGACACCGTCGTGCGTGTGTGCTTCCAGGCCCGCAGCCGTCAGCCACAGCCGGCCCTGCGCGTCGAAAGCGAACGCCGCCGTCGTCGGCGGGCCCTTGGCGTAGACGCTTGCGCGCAGCCCGGCGGGCCCGTTCAGGCCGGCGCCAATCGACACCAGCGCGCTCCCGTGGCCGCTGTTGGCGGCGGAGCCGACGCAGCCGGCAAGCGCCACGCACGAGGCGGACGCGACCAACGCCAGCCAACCCCAGCTCGCATGCCGCCGGTCAGCGGCGGTCTCAGCTGGGGACAGGGGCCGACGCCGGTTCGGGGCCGCTGTAGGAGCCTCCGCTCGCGCCGGGGCCCTTACCCTGGCCCATGTTCGGGCAGTTGCCCTTCGGCGGCGCGCCAGATTTCTGCGGCTGCGTCGGCGCCGATTTTGAGGGCGCCGGACTCGTCGTGCTCGGCGTCGCGGTCGTGGGGGTGGAGCTCGTCGGCGCCGCCGACGCGCCGGCGATCCCGACTGCCGCGCCGCCCGCTGCCAGCGCGCCCGTGACGATTGCCGCTCTGAGCATCTTCGAGTTGTGCATTTGAGCCTCCGGTGGAGTTTGCAGGGCCAGCGTAGGTGATGATCCGCGCCAAAGCTAAGGCCGGGTGTATCCGTGTGTAGGAGCTGTGTAGGAATTAAGCTGGCGCTGAGCAACGGCCTAGCTGCGCTTCAGCAACGGCGAGCAAGCTGTCCTCGATGCTCATCATCATCCTCCCTCTCGTCTGGCTGGCCGTCGCGGCGCTTGTCGTGACGGCCTGTCGGATGGCCGCCCGCGCGGACGGCGCGGTGCAGGCCGAGCGCCCGGACCGGGCGAGCTGGCCCTGAGCCGACGGGCTCTGGTGCGTCAGCGCACCGCGGCGAGCATCCCCCGCGCCGCCTATCGTGGCGTGCTCGATGTCCTCGGCTTGCTTCTCCGCAACGATCGCCCGCGACGAGGCCGTGCTGCGCTTCCCCTACGACGAGGGGCTGCGCCAGCTTCTACGCGCGATCCCCGGCCGGCGCTGGGACCCCGCGCAGCGCGCGTGGTGCGTCCCGCTCGGCCCCGACCAGGCTGAGGCGCTCGCGCAGCTGTTCGCGACCCTGGAGCATGCGCCGGAGGTGAGCGATGAGCTGGAGCGCACGATCAGCCGTCGGCGCTCGAGGCGTCGCCGCGACGAGTGCGTGGTCGAGCTCGCCCGCCCGGACGAGGACTGGTGGCTGAGCTTCGCCACCGACGGCCCCGCCGACTCGGTGCAGAGTCTGCTCGAGCACCCGCAGGCACGCGAGCTACCGGCGATCGGACGCGCCGTGGTGCCGCTGGACGACCGTTCGGCGGCGCTGCTGGGAGAGGACGGCGGGGGGAGTGGCTCCTTGCGGCTGAGCGAGGAGGCGCGGCGCGCGCTCGGTGCACACCGCGAGCGCCACACGCCGGGCTCCGCGGCCGGTGGCGGCGCGCCGGGCGCGCGCGGCGCGCGTCAGGCTTACGACGTCGAGCTCCGCCGCGACCGCCGCGGCGAGCACTGGATCCTGATCGCACCCGAGCGCGCCCGTCTCGCGCGCGTGCTCGCCGCGCGCTCAGGGCTGCGCGCGCTCGACGGTCCAGCCGGGACGCTGGGCCTGGCGGCGATCGAGCACGATGCCGAGCGCCTGGCGGAGCTGCTCGAGCACGTCGAGGACGTCAGTGTGGACCCACGGGTGACGGCGTGGCTGACGCGCGCCACCACCTGGCGCGGCAACGTCGGTGTTGAGGGCCCACCCACCCCGCCCGCCCCGGGCAGCTCGCCGGAGTTCGTACTGCTCGGTGACGAGCGGCGGCTGCCGCGAGCGCTGCGCGAGGTCGCGACTGACGCTCCCGGCGGCGCGACGGTGCCGTTGACGCTGCAGTCCTGGCGGCAGATCTCGACGCTCGACGCGTGGCTCAGCCCCGCGGCGAAGCGCTGTATCGCGGCGCTCGAGGACGGCCGGCCGGCGCCGGCGGCGGTGCTCGAGCGCTCGGGCGTGCACGAGGAGCCGACGTTCGTCCTAGCCGAGGGCCACGATCCGGAGCGCGTGCGTCGGTTCGCGGCGCTGCGAGGCGTGCTGGCGCCGGTCGCGCGCCGCGGTGGCGTACGCGATCACGCGCTGCTCGCGTCGCTGCGCGCCGATCCGTTCTGCGTGCCGCAGCTCGACGAGTTCCTCGCGGACGGTGAGGTGTGGGTCGAGCCGGACGCGCTCGAGCTGCTGCAGGAGATCCGCGAGCAGCACGCGCGGGCGGCGGGCTTGGTGGCGCTGTCGAGCGCGACCGACGCGTCGCTGCATGTCGCCGGCCTCGGCGGCGAGCTCAAGCCGTTCCAGCGGGCGGGCGTGAGCTACCTGCTGGAGCGCCGGCGGGCGTTCCTCGCCGACGAGCAGGGTCTGGGCAAGACGATCGAGGCGCTCGCAGCGGTCGAGGCGGCGGGTGCGTACCCGGCTGTGGTGGTGTGCCCCGCGAGCCTCAAGCTCAACTGGCTGCGCGAGCTCGAGCGCTGGCTGCCACAGCGCAGCGCCGTGGCTCTGTCGGGCAACGGCGGTGCCGGCCAAGCGCCGGGCGCCGCAGACATCACGGTGGTCAACTACGACATCGTGGCGGCGCGCCTGCAGGAGCTGTGCGCGCTGCAGCCGCAGGCGCTCGTGCTCGACGAGTCGCACTACTGCAAGAACGCCGCCGCCAAGCGCACGCAGGCGGTCCAGCGCCTGTCTGCGGTCCTCCCGCGCGAGGGCTTGGTGCTCGCGCTGAGCGGGACCCCGGTCACCAACCGCCCGGCGGAGCTGATCTCCCAGCTGCGGATCCTTGGACGCCTGGAGGACTTCGGCTCGGGTGCGCGCTTCGGCGCGCGCTTTCGCGGCGCCGATGCGCATCTGCGCCTGCACTGGCACCTGCGCGCGCGCTGCTTCGTGCGCCGGCTGAAGGCCGACGTGCTCCCGCAGCTGCCGGCCAAGACCCGTGCGGTCGTGCCGGTTGAGCTGGACAACGAAGCCGAGTACCGGCTCGCCGAGCGCGACCTGGTCGCGTGGCTTCGCAGTCAGCCGCTGGACCTGCGCGAGCTCGACGCCAAGGTCGCTGCTGCGTTGCGCGCCGAGCGCCTCGTGCGCTGCAACGCGCTGAAGCTGCTGGCGGCGCGTGGCAAGCTTCATGCCGCGCTCGCCTGGATCCACGACTTCTGCTCCTCGGGCGAGCGGCTGGTCGTGTTCGCGGGTCATCGCGAGATCCAACGGGCGGTGCTCGATCGCTTTCCCGCAGCTCTGCACATCCTCGGCGAGGACAGCGCGGCGGCTCGAGACGGCGCCCTGCGTGCCTTTCAGGAGGCGCAGGCGAGCGAGGCCAACCAGCTGATCGTCTGTTCGATCGAGGTCGCCGGGCACGGGCTGACGCTGACGCGCTCCTCCAATGTGGCGTTCCTCGAGCTCGGCTGGACGCCCGCCAAGCACGATCAGGCCGAGGACCGCTGCCACCGGATCGGCCAACAGGACGCCGTCAACGCCTACTACCTGCTTGCGGCGGACACGATCGACGAGACGATCTCCACGCTGCTCGAGCGCAAGCGCGCGCTGATCGGCGCCGTCACCGACGGTCTGGACGAGGACGAGGGGGGCGTGCTCGAGGCGCTCGTGCGCGAGCTGCGGTCAACGCCCTACCGGCACCTGCGCGCGGTCGCTTGAACCGCCACGAGTGCGCCGCTCAGGGCCACAATTCGAGCGTATCCATGATCGCGCCCCAATGTTCCACCGCGCGCGCTTCGCCTTCGGTGAGCGCTTGTTCCAGCGGCAGCGAGCGCCGAGCGAGGCTCCGGGCTGCAGCGCTCTCAAAGGGCTCCAGCTGCGCCGGCAGATAACCGAGCGCCACCCACGCGGGCATGAACTTGGCGGCCAGCGTGACCGTGCTCGCGGGCAGCGTGGTGTACCCGCTCGCGGCCCACGCTTTGACGTCGCCGCACAGATTGGGCGTCGGCAGGCTGAGGACCGTCTTCAGATCGGCGACGTAGCCGTGCACAGCGCTCGTGAGGCTGTGGTTGCCCCAGCTCAGGCCGCCTGCGGCGCGAACGAACGTCTTGATCGCCGACAGGTCGGGCTTCGCCGCGGACAGCACCATCGCGGCGATCACCTCGTCGCTCATCTGCGTCGAGTCCGGGTTCTGCGGCGAACCGACACCGGCCCCAGGACATTCCGCGCGCACCTGCGCCAGGACATGCAGCGGTCCGGCTTCGGCGGTCGCCAGGTGTGTCCGCGCGACCCGCACCAGCGTGTAGTTGTCCCGGACGTAGCTCTGCGTGGTGGCGGCGTTCGAGCTCGCGAGCGCAGGCGTGGCGCTCAACGCAAAGCTCCCTGTGACCACCAGCATGGCGAGCGGCGCGCATACCCTCATCGGCTAGAGCGTACGCCATGCGCGCGGCGCGGGCGCCACGAAAAACTTGATAAGGATGCGTGCGAGCGGCGCATCCCCGCAGGTTGCCGCGGGGTTCCCCGGTATTGTCATGGCGTCGAAAGGGCTTCTCCGTGCGCGCCCGGGGGAGGTCCTACGGCAGCAGCCTGGGCATCGCTCGACCTCGTGCTGCCGGCCGCGATCGTCGCCGGTGTCGGGAAGTCGGGCCTAGAGCACACATGAGACGCAACGGGTACATCGTCCTGCTGGTCGCGCTCCTCGCATGGGTGCTCGCGGCGGTCGTCAGCGGCTCGCTCGATCTCGGGCTGTCGGACGGGAGCTCGCTCGCGACGGCGAAGGCCGCGCCGGACTGCCTGCCAACGACGCTCGAACACAGCGCGATGCTCGCCGCCGGTGTCGCGGTCTCGCCCGAGCCGGAAAGCGACACCGCCAACCCGCACACGCAGATCAGCTTCCTCGGTGCGAACGCCGCAGATATCGGTCAGGTGACGGTCGTCGGCTCGCAGTCAGGGCGCCACGGCGGTCACCTGTCCGGCTACTCGCAGGGCGGCGGTGGCAGCTTCGTGCCCGACAAGCCATTCGACCCCGGGGAGCGTGTGAACGTGAACGCGGTGATCGGCGCGGGCGGCGCAGGCAAGCGAGTCGAGTTCGGATTTCGCATCGACACCCCCTATCCGACGGCAGACGTGCCGCCGTTCCCGAACCCGTCGGCGGCGCCCGCCGACTACCAGAGCTTCTACACGCTGCCGGCCGTGCAGGCTCCCGTCCTGACGTTGACCGCGCCCGACCGCGACCCCGGGGCGGGCGACATCCTCACCACCAACGGCCCCGGCCCCGGTCAATACGGACCGTTGATCTACACGCCCCAGGGTCGTCTCGTGTGGTTCGACAAGCTGTCGGGCGGCGAAGCTGCGGAGGATCTGAACGAGCAGACCTACGCCGGACAGCGCGATCTGACGTGGTGGAAGGGACGCGTGCTCTCGCTTGGCTTCGGCCAGGGCGAAGACGTCGTCATGAACGCCGACTATCAGACCGTCGCGAGGGTCGCCGGCGGCAACGGCCTGCGAGCCGACCTGCACGACTTCCAGATAGCCCCCCACGATGTGGCCTTCATCACCGCGTTCAACCCGATCCGCTGCGATCTCAAGGACGTGAAAGGAGGAGCGGCGAACGGCGTCATCACCGACACGGCGATCCAGGAGATCGACATCAAAACCGGCCTCGTACGCTGGGAATGGCACAGCCTCGACCACGTCGCCGCGTCTGAGTCGGAGGTGGAACCGGAAGCGGGCACTCCGTGGGATTGGTTTCACCTCAACTCGATCGACCGCGAGCCCGACGGGAACCTCCTGATCTCAGCCCGCAGCACATGGGCCACCTACGAGCTGGAACGCACAACCGGCAGGATCGTATGGCGCCTGGGCGGCCTCAAGAGCTCGTTCAAGATGGGGGCGGGCACCGAAACGGCGTGGCAGCACGACGCGCGCATGCTTCCCGACGGCGAAATCACGCTGTTCGACGACGGGTCGAACCCGCCGATTCACAAACAGTCGCGCGCGCTCAGGATCGCGCTGAGCTTGGCGACCCACGAAGCGCGCCTCGCGGGCGTCTATACGCACAAGAGCCCGCCGCTGCTTGCCGCCAGCCAGGGCAACACGCAGACGCTTCCCGACGGGAGCACGCTCGTGGGCTACGGCGCAGTTCCCGAGATCAGTGAGTACGCCACCAACGGCTCGCTGCTGTTCGATGCTGATCTGCCGTTGGACATGACCTTCTACCGCGCATTCCGCTTCCCGTGGAATGGACACCCGCTGAGCGCGCCGGCGACGTTCGCCTCGCTCAACAACACTGGTGAAGAGACGATCGTGCACGCCAGCTGGAACGGCGCCACCGAAGTCGCCGCGTGGCGCGTGCTCGCGGGCGCGAAGAGCGGGTCGCTCGCGGCGCGGGCCACGATCCCGGTGAGCGGCTTCGAGAGCTCGGTGATGCTGCCCGCGAAGTACGCCCGCGTGGAGGTCCAGGCGCTCGACTCGCGCCACCACCTGCTCGCGAGCTCGTCCCCGGTGCAGGTCGTGAGCTACGCCCACTCGCTACCGAGCGCCGGGGCGCACGAATGACCGTCAGTAGCCCGCTTTGCTCTTGTGCTTCTTCGCGCTCGTCGTCGTTTCAGTGGTCGGGCTGCTCGTCGTCTGCTTGGCGGTGGAGCTGGTGCCTTTGCCGCCGCATCCGGCCACCGCGATGCCGCTCGTCAGGAGTGCGAGGCTCGTTAGCATGGCGGTCAGTGAAGACTTTCTCATCGGCCGGGCTCCAATCGTCGCTGAAGGGCTCGGGCGCTCACCCTACCAGGCGTCGGCGGGCCCAATCGCGGGAGCTTCGGCCGTCATGAGCGTCGAGACGACTGCCACTCCCGGCATCACGAACACGCCTCCGGTCGCGGACCAGTCCAAGGCCGGCGCGGTGTCGAGGTGGCTGCTGGTCGTGTGCTGCGTGGCGCAGTTCATGGTCATCCTCGACCTGAGCATCGTCAACGTCGCGCTGCCCTCGATCCAGTCGAGCCTCGGCTTCTCATCGCCCGAACTGCAGTGGATCGTCGACGCGTACGCGATCACGTTCGCGGGCTTTTTGATGCTGGGCGGTCGCGTCGCCGACCACTTCGGCCAGCGCCGCACGTTTGTCGCGGCGCTGGTCCTGTTTGGGGTTGCGTCGCTCGCGGGCGGCGTGGCACAGAGCCGCGAGATGCTGATCGGCGCCCGCGCGATACAGGGCCTCGGCGGCGCGTTCATGGCGGCCTGCTCGTTGGCGATCATCACGTCGTCGTTCGCCCCCGGCCCCAAGCTGCACCGCGCGATCGGAACGTGGGCGGCGATGAACGGTCTCGGCGGCGCCGCCGGCGTGCTGTTCGGCGGGATCATCACGCAGGAGCTCACGTGGCGCTGGGTCCTGTTGATCAATCCGCCAATCGCGATCGCGACCGCGCTCGTGGCTTATGCCGTTGTCAGCGAGCGCCGGCGGATCCAGGACGGTGCGAGCTTTGACCTGGCGGGCGCTGTGACGATGACGATCGGCCAGATGGTGCTGGTGTTCGGGGTGGTGGAAGCTGGCCTGAAGGGCTGGGACACGCTTGCCGCGCTGGGGCCGATCATCGCCGGCGTGGCGCTGCTCGCGGTGTTCGGCGTGATCGAGGCGCGTCTTGCCTCCAACCCGCTGATCCCCTTCAAGGAGCTGACCAAGCCGCTGCGCGTCGCCAACAACATCGTGTTGCTGTTCAGCGCGTCCTTGTTCCCGATGTGGTTCGTGAGCTCTCTGTACCTGCAGCAGGTGCTGGGCCTCTCGCCACTGCACACGGGGCTGATCTTCCTGCCGATGACGTTGATGATCATGGCGGTCGCCTCGCGCGCGGGCAAGCTCGTGAGCCGCTTCGGTGTCCGCCCGGTGCTCGGTGGCGGCCTGATCATGTTGACGGCCGGGATGCTGCTGCTGGCGAAAATTGGTTCCAGCGGCAGCCCGATCGTGTACATCTTGATCCCAGGGTTGCTGACGGCGGCGGGGATCGCGATGTCGATCGTCCCCTCGACGATCGCCGCCACGCAGGGGGCCAAAGAGGGGCAGGCAGGGCTCGCGTCCGGCCTCGTCAACACCTCTCGACAGATCGGCGGTGGGCTCGGGCTGGCGGTTCTCGTGACGCTCGCAACGCAGCGCTCGAGCCACCTGATCGGCACCGGCCAGCAGGTGCCCGAGGCCCTGACAGACGGCTTCCGGCTCGCCTTCCTGATCGGCGCAGGACTGGCCGCGGCGGCGTGCCTGATGACGTTCACACTGATGCCCAGGCCTGCGAGGGAGCTCGCGCCGGCGGCGCGACGCTTCGGCCTGGCGATCGGAGCGGTGCTCGCGGGCTTCGTCGTCGTCACAGTCGCCCTGGCGGGGTCTCACGGGCCCGCGATCGGCGCGTACAGCACCCGCGGCACCTACAGCTACGTGACCGAGCCGTCGCTGCACCCGCCCAAGATCCGCGTTGAAAAGCAGACGCCCGCGGGCGGTCTCGCCCCCGGCTACATCCTCACGGCCAACTTCTTCGACCTCAACGAACCGCCGATCATCGGCCAGAGCGGACCGCTGATCCTCGACAACAAGCTGCAGCCCGTCTGGTTCGAGCCGGTGCCCGAACGCGTCGCCGCCGCCAACCTCAGCCTCCAGACCTATGAAGGCAAGCCCGCTTTGGCGTGGTGGCAGGGAGTCGTCACGAACACCGGCGCGACGGAGAGCGGCGAAGACGTGGTCGTCAACCAGCACTACCAGCCGGTGGCACGCCTGAAAGGCGCCGACGGCTGGGTCCTGACCCTGCACGCGCTTGCGATCGACGGCGACGACGCGTGGGTGACAGCGAACAAGAACATTCCCTTGGACCTGTCGCGCTACGGCGGCGCTTACAACGGCGCCCTGATCGACTCGGCGGTGCAGGAGTACAACATCAAGACCGGCAGGCTGCTGCGCACCTGGGACGCGCTCGAACACATCCCGCTGGGCGACTCCTACGCGACGCTTCCGACCAACGGCTTCCCGTGGGACGCCTACCACGTCAACGCGCTCGAACTGATCGGCAACGGCGCATTCCTCGTCTCGATGCGCAATACGTGGGGCGCCTACGCGGTCAACGTCGACACCGGCAAGATCGAGTGGACGCTGGGCGGCAAGCACTCGAGCTACAAGTTCGGCCCCGGCGCCGCTTTCCAGTGGCAGCACGACGTGGCGCTCGGACCGAGCTCGACCGTCACGATGTTCGACGACCACTGCTGCCAGCTCACCGGCGGCGGCACCTCCGTCAAAGCGACCGGACCCTCACGCGGGCTCGTGCTGAAGCTCGACCAGAGTACGCGTACCGCGTCGATGGTGGCCCAGTACGGCGCCAAGGGCGGCTTCGAATCGGAATACATGGGCGACACGCAGCCGCTGCCCGGCGGCAAGGCGTTCGTGGGATGGGGATCGGAACCGTACTTCTCCGAGTACAGCGGCTCCGGCCGGCTGCTGTTGGAAGGCGAGTTCCCTGGCCCCGACCTCAGCTATCGGGCAACGCTCGAGCAATGGGTCGGCCTGCCGCTTTCACCGCCGGCTGCCGTGGCCCGTCGTGGCAGTCGCGGGACCACGGTCTACGCGAGCTGGAACGGCGCCACGCAGGTCGTCTCCTGGCGCGTGCTGGGCGGAGCGAGCGCGAGTCGCATGGTCGTCGTCGCCGCCGCCGTCAGGGCCGGCTTTGAGACGGCGATCGCGGTGGCGCAGAGCTACGCGAGCTTCGAGGTCCAGGCGTTGGACGCCGCCGGCAAGGTGATCGGAACTTCGCGGGCGCTGTCGGGTTCGACTCGATGATGATCCGCGTGACCGCGCCGCTGGTGGCGCTGGCGATGGGCGTCGGCCTGTGCGCGTGCGGGACCGCGTCGCCGGCCGCGTCGTCGGCGTTCGAAGACACATCGGCGAACCGCGCCGCGGCGAGCCCTGTCGCCGTGTCCCCCGAGCCGGGCACGCCCGACGCGTCCCCGAGCACCCAGATCAGCTTCCTCGGCCCGCAGGGCACGCACGTCGCCGACGTGCACGTCGTCGGCTCGCACAGCGGCGTCCACACCGGCGTGCTGCGCGCCTACTCGACCGGGACCGGCGAAAGCTTCCTGCCGGCGCGTCAATTCACTGCCGGCGAGCGTGTGAAGGTCAGCGCGCGGGTGAGCGCGGGCTCGGCGAGCTATGCGGTCAGCACCGGCTTCACGGTCGCACATCAGGCGAGCGTGAGTCAGAAAGAGTTCCCGCTGAACCCGGGCAACGCCAGCGAAGTCCAGCACTACAGCTCCGCGCCAACGCTGACGCCGGCCTCGCTGCACATCACGACTCCTGCCCAGGCCAGAGGGGCGCCGGGGGACCTGCTGCTCGCGCCCTACCAGGGCGACGGAACGCCAGGTCCGATGATCGCCGAACAGAACGGGAACCTCGTGTGGTTCCATCCGCTGACGGCCGGCGAGCAGGCGACCAGCCTCAAAGTGCAGCAGTACGAGGGCAAGAACGTCCTGACCTGGTGGCAGGGACGGATCCTCGAAGTCGGCTTCGGCCAGGGCGAAGATGTGATCTACAACTCGGCCTACCAGAAGCTCGCAGGCGTCAAGGCGGGCAACGGCTACGACGCCGATCTGCACGAATTTCGCCTGACTCCCGAAGGCACCGCTTGGATCGACGCGTTCGATCCGATCGACATGAACCTCGCCGGCTACGGCGGCAAGACCGCGGGCATCATCAACGACTCGATCGTCGAGGAGGTCGACGTCAAGACGGGCCTGGTCATGTGGGAGTGGCACGCGCTCGGGCACATCCCGATCAGCGAATCGCACAACCCGGCGCCGAAGGCCAATTACCCATGGGACTACGTGCACATCAACTCCGTCGACCCGGGGGCGGCGGGCGACATGCTGCTGTCCTCCCGCAACACGTGGACGCTGTACGACGTGGACGTCGCCAGCGGAGCAGTGCGCTGGCGCATCGGCGGTGATCACTCGAGCTTCAAGCTCGGCCCCGGGACCCACACGTACTGGCAGCACGACGCGGAATGGCAGCCGGGCGGGTTGATCTCGGTGTTCGACAACGGCTCGGACCCGCCGAAGGAGAAGCAGTCGCGCGGCCTGCTGCTCGACGCGAACGTGGGCGCGCGCACGGTCACGCTCGTCAAGCAGTTCGTCAACCCGTCCAGGACGCTGCTGGCGAGCAGCCAGGGCAACCTGCTGAGCCTGCCCGGCGGCGACTGGTTGATGGGCTACGGCGGGCTGCCGAACTTCACCGAGTACGACGCCTCCGGACACGTGCTGCTCGACGGCACGCTCGGCAAGAGCGTGCAGGACTTCAGGACCTACCTGACCCCGTGGAGCGGTCAGCCGACGAGCGCGCCCGCGGTCGTGGCACGGCCGGGCGTGGGCGGCACGATCGCCGCGTCGATGAGCTGGAACGGCGCGAGCGAAGTCGCATCGTGGCGCGTGCTCGAGGGCGCATCGACGAGCGCGCTAGTGGCTGCCGGCAGCGGTGCGAGGACAGGCTTTCAGACGACAATCGCGGTGCCCGGCGCGGGCCCGTACGTGGCCGTGCAGGCGCTCAACGCCTCCGGCGCGGTGATCGGCACGTCGGCCACCGTCAAGGACTAGCGCCGCGCACTGGCGTGATCGCGCGCTCGTGTGCGCTCAGAACAGCCTGGGTCTGACCGACGAGCTCGGCGGCAGCCCCTGTTCGGGCACTTCCTGGATCACGCCACCGGCTTCGCGTTCGCTGCGTCGTTTGCGGCGTAGGGCGGCGCTGACGGCGGAGTGCCTGGCGGTCGAGAAGTAGTCGGCGAAGCCACGCGCGTGCGCGCTGACGAGGCGCGGCGGCAGCGGCCCGCGGAGCTCCTGCTTGAACGCGAGCTCGTATTCGTCGCGGAGGGCTTCCTCGAGCGGGCTTTGGCCGGCGCTGTTGTGCAGCTCCATGCGCCCGCTCTGGGTGGTGTAGTCGTACAGCTCGACTTCCTGCCCTTCCGAGAGCGGCGCGATCCCTTCGTAGGGCCAGTTGGAGTAGGTCGCGAACTTGGCCTGCGGCGTGCGCATCGCGACGATGTGCAGCGGCGCGTCGGCGGCGTAGGGCTCGATCGCGAACTCGGTGACGGTCTCATCGGTGGCGTGCACGACGAACGGGCGGCCCGGCGCTTCGGGGTTGGCGAGGATGCCCGCCAGGTCGAGCCGACCGGCGATGTGCGAGTAGTGCGGATCTTGGCGCCAGTGATCGGAGCCGGTGGCGATCGTCAGCAGCAGCGGCGCGACGTCGACGCTCGAGGTCAGCTGCGTGCGCGTCGTTTCGGGTGCGCTCGTGAGCTGCCCGCGAAGATCCTTCACGAGCAGCGGCACGCGTAGGCCCTCCTCATAGGCGCTCGCGCCCTTGCCGCGCAGCCCGTGCGAGGCGCCGTACTCGCCGTGGTCGGAGGTGAACAGGATTACGGTGTTCGCTGCGACCTCCGGACGGCTTTCGAGCGTGCGCAGCACGTGGCCGATGTGCCGATCCACCTCGAGCTGGAGCTGGACGTAGAGGTCGAGGAAGCCGAGCCACGTTTCGCTCGCTTCCGGGCCGCTGAAGGGCACGTCCCCGAACGACGCGGCCGCGGTTTCCTGAAACGAGCGCTGCAGCCGTGGCTTGTGGCGCTCGAGCAACAGTTCCGGCGTCTCGAAGTTGGGCGGCAGCCGCGGTACGACGCGCGTAGCCTCGGCCTCACTGGGCACGCGGTCGCTCCACTTGTACCACCAGGCGATGTCATGCGGGTTCACGAACGAGACGGTCGTGCACCACGGCTCGGCGCCGCCCTCGCTCGCGAACCAGTCGGTGAACCGTCTCGTGATGTGCGGATCCACCTTCCAGCCCTGGCCGGGGGCGCCGTCGGGCGAAGGGAAGACGCCGCCATCGAAGCCGTAGCGCTCGAGCGCCTGTTCCCCGGTGAGCTCGGTCCAGTGATTATCGCCATGGGTGAGGTGCCACTTGCCCAGCCAGCGGGTGCTGTAGCCGTGCTCGCGCAGCATTGTTCCCCAGGTGGGAAAGCCGGGGTCAAGGGTGCTGCCGCCCGTGATCATGCAGCCCGTCTGATGCGTGTAGAGGCCGGTGAGCAGCGTGGAGCGCGCGGGGGAGCAGTCATTCGATGCGGTGTAGTGCCTGCCGAAGGACACGGCGTCCTGGCGCAGGCTCCGGAGGTTGGGGGGCAGGCCCATGCCGGACGGGTCCGGCGAGAACCACTGCGGAAAGCGCAGCTGATCGACCAGGATCACGAGGATGTTCGGTTTGTCCGGTCTCGAGGGCGGGGTCGGCGCCACGGTGGGGCTGGGGCGTGTGCTGAGGGCTGGCGAGCCGCCGTCGGGGTCCGCGGCAGCACCGATCGCCAGCCCCGCTCCTGCAAGCGCACCGCCGATCAGGGTGCCCTTCAAGAACGTGCGTCGGTCGACTCTCCTATGCTGCGCTGCGTCGATGCGGTCCATAAGCGCTTTCATCCTAGGGCCTGCGATGGTCGTGGGGTTGGGGCTCGTGGCCCAGCCCGCTGTCGCTGGGAAGACCGCTCCTGCGTGCGCTCCGGCGACGCTCGACAACTCCGCGCTGCAGGCCGGCTCGGTGACCGTATCGCCGCTGGCCGGCAGCCGCGACGCCTCGGCGCAGACACAGATCAGCTTCCTCGGAGTGCCGGTCATGGATCTCAGCGCGATCAGCGTCGTCGGCTCGCAGACGGGCGTTCACAGAGGCCGCCTGGCCCCGTACTCGCAAGCGGATGGCGCCAGCTTCCTGCCGTCGCGACCGTTCGCCGAAGGCGAGCGCGTGACTGTTCGTGCGCGGTTGGGGGCAGGCCGCGCGGCTCGGAGCCTGCTCGATCAGTTCGTGATCGCGCACCAGGACCCGATCACGACGACGCCGAAGAGCACGCAGCCGGGCACGCCCGCGGAGATTCAGGGCTTTCACTCGCGAGGAGACCTGCAGCCGCCGGTGGTGACCGTGACCGCACAGTCGCCGGCGGTCGCGCCCGGGGATCTGTTTGTGGCCCCGTATGCCGGGCCGGGACAGGCCGGGCCGATGATCCTCGAACCGAGCGGCGGGCTGCTGTGGTTCAAGCCGCTGCCGCCGAACACCTCGGCGACAGATCTTCAGGTTCAGCAGTACGACGGAAAACCAGTGCTCACGTGGTGGCAAGGAGACGTCACCGTCCACGGCTTCGGGCTCGGCGAAGGCGTGATCGCCGACGACACCTACACGGACATCGCGCACGTGCGCGCCGGCAACGGCCATCAGGTGGATCTGCATGAGTTCCAGCTCACCCCGCAGGGCACCGCGCTGGTCACGGCGTACGACCCGATCATGTGCAATCTGTCATCGGTCGGCGGGCCGAGCTACGCGGGGGTCACCGACAGCCTGTTCCAGGAGATCGACGTCGCGACAGGGCTGGTGATGTACGAATGGACGAGCATCGATCACGTTGGGCTCGCCGAATCCTACGAACCGGCGAGTCGCTCGAACACCGCCGCGCCGTATGACTTCTTCCATCTCAACTCCGTCAATCCGGATCCTGACGGCAGCCTGATGATCTCGAGCCGCAACACGTGGACCGTGTACAAGCTCGACGGCCGCACCGGCCAGATCGTCTGGCGCCTCGGCGGAAAGCACTCGAGCTTCAAGATGGGCGCCGGCACGGGCACCGCGTGGCAGCACGATCCGCGCGAACTATCGAACGGGTCGATCAGCGTGTTCGACAACGGCTCCTCGCCAAAGGCGCACACCGAGTCCCGCGCCATCGTCGTGAGCCTCACCGACCCGCCGGGGACGGCGACGCTCGTCACGCGCCTGACACACACCCCGCCGGTGCTGGCCGAAAGTCAGGGCGACGTGCAGGCGCTCGCCAACGGCGACTGGTTCGTCGGCTGGGGCCAGGAACCGTTCTTCTCGGAGTTCGGTCCCGAAGGCCAGCTGCTCTTCGAAGCGCACTTCCCAGTGCACGACGAGTCCTATCGCGACTTTCGCTTCGCGTGGACGGGCACGCCGACGCACCCGCCGGTGTTCGCCATCGAGGACGGTGGCGCGACCGGCACGATCGTGTACGCCAGCTGGAATGGCGCCACGCTCGTGAGCTCCTGGAGGCTGCTCGCGGGCGCGAGCGCCGCGAGCCTCACCACCGCCGCGCAGGTGCCTCGCAGTGGCTTCGAGACAGCGATCCCGGTGCCGGCCGGGACCGTCGGTCCGTACGTCGCCGTACAGGCGCTCGGCGTCGCCGGGGAAGTGCTGGGCACCTCCGAGCCGGCTGCGGAGGCGGGGCTGTAGCGGAGAACGGAGTGGGGGAGATTCGAACTCCCGTGGGCTGGACAGACGACGGCGCTGGGAGAGTCACAGACGCCAACAGCCTGATCTCGCGCGAAAGCCGTCTGGTCTGAGATTCGCGCGCACCGCGCCGGTCCTCGGTCAGGCAGCTCGGCCGCGTCTCTTGATCTATTAGCCTTGAGGATGTCGCCCAGGAGGGGTGGCAGAGCGGTTGAATGCGGCAGCCTTGAAAGCTGTTGATCGGGTAACCCCTGATCCGAGGGTTCGAATCCCTCCCCCTCCGTGTTTGCCGGGTTTGTGGCACTTGTTCGAACCCCACCCAGGCTTGCGTCAACGTATACACCCTTGGATGTGTATGCTGTGGTGTATGAGGACGAACATCGAGATCGACGACCGTGTGCTGCACGAAGCCCAGGAGCTGATCGGAGCACGGACAAAGCGCGAGGCGGTCGACGTGGCGTTGCGAGAGCTGGTCGCTCGCCATCGACGCATCGGCGTGCTTGATCTGCGGGGGCGTGTCCGCTGGGAGGGCAACCTTGACGAGAGTCGTCGCGGACGCTCGTGATCGTCGTCGACACGAGCGTCTGGATCGACGTTCTGAACGACAGAGACTCGCCGCAGGCGCTGCGTTGCGTCGAGTTGATCGAGGGGGGAGAGCCGATCGCGCTCACCGACATTGTGTTCACCGAGATCCTCCAGGGCTTTCGCTCTGACAGAGAAGCGCGCCTCGTCGAAGGTCACCTGAAGGCATTTCCGGTGTTGCGTCTCGACGGTCTGGAGGACTTCGCTCTGGCAGCGGAGCTTTACCGTTGCGCCCGGCGCGCAGGTATGACGATCCGCAAGACTCTGGACTGTCTGATCGCCGCGCCGTGCGTGCGCTCCGGCGCACCCATCTTGCATGCCGATGCCGACTTCGACAGGCTTGCTGAGTGCACGCCCCTACGGCTCTATTCCTAACGACGTCCGTCGTGGACGCAGAGGCTGCGAGCCGCCGCCTGTGGATCGGTGTCAGCCCGAAAGGAGCGCGTCGTTGGCCAGGAGCTCGGCCGCGACGCGATCGATGCGCTCACCGACCGATGGCATGCGCTCACGCAGTTCCCGCATGAAGTGCGCGGTCAGCACAATCCCGCAGAGATCCGAAGTCGCCACCACCGATGCGGAGCGTGGACGCCCATCGGCGAGGATTGCGAGCTCGCCGAAGCAATCACCGGGCCCAAGGGTGTTGATCCGCGCGCCGGCGCGAGTGACGTCGGCGTGACCTTGCTCCAGCATCACGAACTCGTAGCCGCGGTCTCCCTCGCGCATGATCACCTCTCCAGCCACGGCTGTGAGCTCGTCCGCCAGGTCAACCAGCTGACGTCGCGCGCCGATCGGCAGGTCGCGGAGGATGTCGATCTGTCCAAGACGCTCGGCGCCATCTCGTCCAAGTCGCTTGCGGTGCATGATCCCCCAATCGATCGGTCTCGCTCGCCATCGATGCGAGCAGCGTCGGCGAGCGAGTCGTCGGCAGTGCGGATGCCGGCGACCGTGATGGCCGAGAAGTGTAGCCGCATGTCCGCGCCTCCACGCCCGCAGCCTCTAAACTGCCATGCCGACCTCAGGGAGAGGTGGCCGAGTGGCTGAAGGCACTCGCCTGCTAAGCGAGTATGGGGATCAAACTCCATCGCGGGTTCGAATCCCGCCCTCTCCGTCGACATCGATTTTTGGTGGTTCTTGGCTGCGCGAAGGCGAAAACGAGCGATCGAAGGGACAGGGGTGTTTGAGTCGTGTGCGAACCCTCGATGTCTTGCTGCGCGAGTGAGATGCGGCGTGGCGCAGTGTCGATCAGCAGGAAAGCAAGCCCGTTGCCCACTCGACGGCGCCGGCTGCGATTGAGAAGGCTGCTTCGCGGTCGAGGGGTTCCAGCATCTCGTAGCGCAGTTGTGCCGCCCACGGCGTCAGCCAGCGCGCCTCATGGATCGAATCTGGCACCGCGACACCGCCATCGACGGCGATATCGACCAGCTCACGGAGATCGTGGGTGCGGGGGAAGTCGATGTCTGCCATCACGAGCGCGACCTTCAGCGCCTTCTCGACTGCCTGTTGGGCGTGGAACCCCACGACATCGTCGCGCATGTCCTCCTCGGCCATGAGCACCCGGCAGGCGCCGAGATCACTCGCCGCGTGCGCGAGCAGCAACTCGGCGTATTCGCGCTGCTCAGGAGTCGGGGCGTGCAATGACGCGGCCCTCGCGCAGAGCGTGATGGACCATCGTCCCGCGCACCTTCGCCCGCCGATTCGCCAGCTCCTCATCCATCACGATCACATCCACAGGCCGGCCGATTCGTCCGACAGCATCCCGCAGGCGAACTGCCTCGGCGATGCGGTTCTCGACCTCGCGCTCGATGACCAAGAAGTCCAGATCGCTGTCGCGCGTGAGCTCACCGCGCGCAGCCGATCCAAATAGGATCACACGCGCCGAAGACCCAACAGCCGCGACAAGCCGCTGACCGGCCAGGTCGATCGATTCCTGCGTATTCATGACGAGAACAGCCTAGCTGCCGATGCGGGCGGCCGACCCTGCTTGCAAAGCACTACCTGGCGAATAGCATCTGTACACGCAGGCTGTTCAGCATCACCCAGTCGTAGTTCCTGCCGTCGCTGTCAGCGCCGCGCGTATTGGAGGCGCCAGGTGTCGCCTCACGGTCGCTCGGATTGCCTCGGCTGCCCGTTGCCGCACTTGCCGACCGACCGGCTCCATGAGAAGCTCGAGTAGCCTGTCCAGATTGGGAGCCGGGTTCGCAGGTCGTCCCGCCCTCTCCGCCATTTGCTTGTTCTGCGAACCGTAGCCCCGAAAACGGGGCTACGGTCGTCTTGGGGACTGGTTCCTGGGCTTGGCGAGGTTGATCAGCCGCCGCTCGGTGGCGTTGCCGTTCAGGTAGGGGCGGTGCCAGCGTCGATGAGCACGAGCGCGTCGGATAGTGCCTGGTCGACCTCGGCGATCTCGTTGGCGGCGGCAGCCTGCCAGTGTTCGACTTGGGCCGTTCGGCCTCGATCCGCTCCTGCTCGGCCTTCATGACCTCCTTGGAGACGCTGCTGGACTCCCCACCTGATTGCGGACCGTTGAGGCGCCGTCGCGCACCTTGACCGCTCACGGGCCGCAGCCGTAGTCTGCCCGGCCCCATAAGCCAAGTGGTCCCGGTGCTGGCAATGGCCGTACCGGGGCCGGACACGAGAGACGGTGCCCCCATGCCCGACCACCCGCACACCCTGAACCCGCGTGAGGAAACCCGCAAGAGCCAGCGCGACATCCTCGATCTCTTGACCGAATCAGAGGCCCGTAGCGCCCTCTGGACGGTCGACGAGCTTGCCCTCGAGATGGAAGATCCCTGTGTCAGCGACTCAGTTGAGGCCCTGCACCGCGCCGGCCTGATCCACCGCACCGCAGATGGCTTCATCTTCGCCAGCCGCGCCGCCGTTCGCCACACCCAACTCGTCGGCTACGTCGTCTAACGCCTACCGGAAGCGCCGCGTTCTCATCGGGGGCGCGGCGCTCCAGTTCGCGCGCTCGAAAGCGTCTGGCCTCTCGTTCCTCCAGAAACGAACTAGCCCTCACCATCGCCGCGCTCGATCTCGGCCGCCAACTCGCTGAGGGTCGCTCCGTAGGCTCGCAGCAGCGCCATCAGCGTCCGGTAGCTGATCCCGCGCTCGCCCCGCTCGACCAACGAAACGTGGGTGTTGCGGATGCCCGCCCGCTGGCCAGCTTCGGCTTGGGTGAGGCCAGCCCGGTGGCGCAGCGCCGCCAGCGCCCGGCCGAGCGCAACGTAGTCGTCATCGGGAACGGTCATCTATATGGATTCCACTGGCAGGACTAATCTGGTAGGCTCGCGCCGCTTGCGAAGGACCCTGGCGAGACGACCGGTATAGGGCCCCGGCCGCCCGCCGCAAAGACAGAAGGGCTTGCTTCTGCCCATGCCGGATGATCCTACCGCCGTCGAACGCGCTGTCGTCGTGCAGCTACTCGACCGGGCGCACCCCATATCCGCCGCCCAGCTCTACGCTCTCGTGCGCGTCGGCAGCACCCCAGCGGACATCGACACCGCCCTGATCAGCCTCGGCGAGGTCGGCGTGATCCGCCACGATGCCGACGGGTACCGCGTCACCTCGGCGGTGGAACGCATCGACCAGATCGGCCTGCTCGACCTCTGATGCCTGGTCATTGGCGAGCGATCGTGGGCAACCTCCGGCCAGCCGAGCTCGAGGGCATCGCTCTTCTGGCGCGGCTGCGCGGGGTCTCCCCCAGCGACGTCGTACGCCACGCGCTCGGATTTGCTCCCGAAGGCACGGCCACCGAACGAGATGAATCCACAGCCATCGACAGACAGAAGTCCCATCCGCAACTCGTCGGCCACCGATGACACCCACCTTCGGCGAGGCCGTCCGGGCAGTACGCCGCCGCCGCCACCTGTCCCAGGAGAAGCTCGCCGACGAAGCCGGCCTTCACCGGACCCACATCAGCCTGATCGAGCGGGGACTGCGCGAACCGAGCCTTGAGACCTTGGTCAAGCTCTGCCGAGCCCTTGGCGTTTCACCCGGAGAGGCACTCATGTGGCATGTAGAAGCACGCGCGGCAAACGCAGACTCGTCATCTACCTCTCGAAGAAGGCGAAGAAGAACTAAAACCAGTGGCCGATTCCAAGCCGGCATCTCACCCCCGCGAGGAAGCTCTCCACACCGAACCCCAAGATCTTCTACGCCCTGACCGATCCACACGCCACCCAGCGTCGCGGGGTAGCGTCTTCGGAGGCCATCCATGCCGTCTCATGATGTCTCGCAGTCGTCGATCCCGCAGCCGTTTAGACGCGGCCTCCGAAGCTCGAGTAGCCTTTCCAGATTCGGAGTCGGTTCGCGCGTCGTCCCGACTCCCCGCCCTATCGCCGGATGGCTCCCGGCTCTCTCGAAAGGCGACAATGGGAATCGCAGACCGACTGAACGAGCTCAAGTCAAAGGCCGTGGATGCGACGGTCGAGCACAGCGACAAGATCCAGGAGGCGGTCGAGAAGGTCGCGAGCACGGCCAACGAGCGCACGGGTGGCAAGTACCACGAGCGGGTCGAGCAGGCGGGCGCGAAGGCGGGCAGCCTGCTCGACAGCCTGAAGGGCGCGCCGGCCGGCGCACCCCCGGCCGACGCGCCGCCGGCAGACGCACCAGGCGGCGCGCCTTCGGAACAGGGCCCGGCCGCCCCTTAGCCGCAGAACACAGCTTTGTAACCCGCAGAACACAGCTCTCTAACCTTTACGCGGGGAGTTTGTGTCTAAATACGGGTCGTGTCTCTACGTGTCGACTTGTTGGCCGCCGGCGAGTAGCATCTGTCCATGGGGAGGCCGCGCTCTGGGGAGGGCCAGCAGCCGGCGTGCCGGCTCGCGCGGCGCGTCGGGCTGCTGCTCGCGACGCTGGCGCTCGCGGCGACGCTCGTACCCGGCGCAGTCGCTGCAGGCGCGGCCACAGCGGCGCCGAGCGCGTACAGCGCGAGCCGTGCGTGCGGCGTGCCGCCCCCCGGCGCGGCTGCGTGCACCGCGCGGCGGTTGGAGTCGGTCGCGCGCGCAGCCACGCCGTTTGCGAGCCCTGACGGCGCTCAGTACCTGACCCCGCAGGCCCTGCACTCCGCCTATTCGCTGCCCACCGAAACACAGGCCTCCTCGGCACAGACGGTCGCGGTGATAGACGCCTTTGACGATCCGACCGCCGAAGCGGACCTGGGCGTGTACGACGAAACGTTCGGCCTGCCGGCGTGCACGAGCGCAGATGGCTGTTTCCGCAAGCTCAACGAGCATGGGCAGACAAGCCCGCTGCCGCCGGCCGAAGGTGAATGGGCGAGCGAGATATCGATCGACGTGCAGATGGCCCACGCGATCTGCCAGAACTGCCACGTGCTGCTCGTCGAGGCCAGCAGCGAAGAATTCTCCGACCTGGGCGCGGCGGTGAATGCCGCGGTCAAGGCGGGTGCCACTGAGGTCAGCAACTCCTACGGTGGGCCGGAGGAACCGGTGCTCGCGAGCCTGTTCTCCGAGCTCAACACCAGCTACTACGAGCACGCCGGCGTCGTCATCACGGCCAGCTCGGGCGATTGCGGCTATCTCAACGAAGGCTGCAGCGGGAGGCTGGCCGCCGCCGACTTCCCCGCCTCCTCCCCGGACGTGGTTGCGATCGGAGGGACGACTCTCATCAAGCGAAAAGAAGTCTGGGCCAGCACCGTTTGGCAGGGCGCAGGCAGTGGCTGCAGCGAGATCTTCGCCGCCCCCTCGTGGCAGAGCGCGACTCCGGAATTCGCGAGCACCGGCTGCGGCGCGGAACGTTCCGTCGCCGACGTGGCGGCGATCGCCAACCCGAGCACGGGCGTGGAGATCTACGACAGCACCCCCGAATCCCCCGGTGCGCCGACGGGCTGGGGTGTTTGGGGAGGCACGTCGGTCGCTTCCCCGATCATCACCGCCGAGTTCGCGCTCGCGGGCGGATCCCACGGCGTCGCCTTCCCGGCGGCCACGCTCTACTCGCACCTCGGCGACGGCGAAGACCTCTACGACGTGGTGTCGGGGGACAACGGAGCTTGCGGCGCGAGCGTCGCCTGCCAGGGAGCTGTGGGGTACGACGGTCCGACCGGGGTCGGCAGCCCGATCGGCCTCGGGGCCTTTGCGTCGGCGGGCAGCCCGGTGAGCACCGCCGCGCCGGTGATCGCGGGGATCGCCGAAACCGGACAGACGTTGACCGAGACGCCGGGCACCTGGACCAACAGCCCGACGACGACGAGCACCCAGTGGCAGCGGTGCAATGCCTCCGGCACAGGCTGCGCGGCGATCGCGCAAGCCACAGGCCAGAAATACACGCTGACCAGCAGCGACGTCGGCTCGACGATTCTCGTGCGGGAAACGGCAGAGAACGCCGACGGCGCCGGGACCGAAGAATCGGTGCCGACAGCCGTGGTCACCGCGAACGTGCCGAAGCTCGAAGGCTTCACGCCCGCCTCGGGCATCACCGGCAGCACGGTGACGATCACCGGTGGGGGGCTGGGCGGAGTGAGCGCCGTCTCCTTCGGCGGGCTCGCCGCGCAGTTCAAAGTCGTTTCGGCATCCAAGATCGAAGCGGTCGTGCCCGCCGGCGCCAAGGCGGGCAAGCTATCCCTGACGACGCCCGCCGGCAGCTCGCGGAGCAAGGGCAAGTTCACACCGACGCTGTCGGTGACAGCGGTCACGCCGCAAAGCGGCGCTGCCGGAACTCGCGTCACGATCAAGGGCATCGGCTTCGACGGCAACTCGACGGTGAGCTTCGGCGGGGTGCAGGCGACCGCCGTTTCCGGCTCGGGCAAGAAGCTCAAGGTGACCGTGCCCGCCGGCGCCCATGCCGGGCCGGTCGCCGTCACGAACTCCTCGCCGCCGATCGGCACCGTGTTCAGCGCGAGCAGCTTCACGCCATAGCGCGAGCCGGGCGACGCTACTGCGCGTCGTCGCCGGCGGTGACCGCGAAGACGATGTGTCGGCGCGCGAGGCTGAGGTAGGGGTGGAGCTCGATTGGACCACCGTCCAGCGGTGCGACGGTGACATCGGTGAGCGTGATGAAGTCCCGCTCGGAGGCGTTCAGCACATCGGAGACGCGACTGCGGTAGCCGTCGCGAGCAAGCGTGAGCATGCCCTCGATGCGGTGGCGCTCGGTCTCGATCCTGATCCGCTCAGTGCGCTGATCGAACCCCGGAGGGTCGCTCTCGCGCTCGTCGATGCTCATGCGCTCATTATCGAGGCTCAGCGGCTCACCGTGTAGCTGCGCGTGAAAGTCGTTCGTAGGCCGGTGGGTCCGGCGGCGACGATCGTGACGTGCGCCGTCATCTGTCGGTGTGCGCCGAGCTGGCTGCGCAGGCGCCGGAGCGCCTTCGGCGCGATCAGCAGGCGTACGTGGCCGGCGACTGCAGCCGGGAGACCGCGGGCGACCGCGAGCAGGGGAGCGGCGTGGCGCTTGTCGCGCGCTGACAGCGAGGCCGTGACGAGGATCCTGCAGCCGCGCTTGCAGCTCACCTGCAACGCGAGCGCGCGTCGGGCCAGCACGCCGGCGGGGCGCGGCAGGCTGACTTCCAGCACCGGCGCGACGTTCAGCGGTGGCGGCCAGCTGCCGGGCGCCAGACAGCCGGTGGCGGCTGGGGAGACGAGGTCGAAGCCCTGGACGCGGTTGTTGTTGGTGTCGGCGACGAACACCTCGCCGCTGCAGCCGACGGCGATGGCGGTCGGCTGGGAGAGCTCACCCGGTGCCGCGCCGCGCAGTCCCCACCTCGCCAGCAGGTGCCCGTCGGCTTCGAACAGCTGGACACGGTTGTTTCCGCTGTCCACCACGTACACGCGCCCGGCGGCGTCGACCGCGATGCCGGTCGGCGAGCGAAAGCGTCCGGCGGCGGTCCCTCTGGAGCCCCATTCGCCGATCACGCCATCGGTGGGTGAGAGCTCGACGACGCGATCGTTCCCGGTGTCGGCCACATATACGTCTCCCGACGGCGCGACGGCGACGGCGCCGGGATGGTTGAACGTGCCGGGAGCGCTGCCGGCGACGCCGTCGCCAACGCCTGCGCCCAACTTGGCCTGCAGCGTGCCTTCTGGGCCGTACACGAGCACCCGGTTGTGGCCGGCGTCGGCCACATAGAGCAGGCCCGTCGCAGGGGACACCGCGACCGCGCCCGCGGCGGCGAGCTGCGCCCCGCCGAGATCGGCAGGGCCGCCGACTTCACCGAGGTACGTGCCGTCGCCCCATAGGTGCACGAGCCGCGCGTTGCCGGTGTCGGCGACGTACACGGACCCCCGCGGGTCGATGCCGATGCCGCTCGGCGACGCGAAGCCGGCTGCGTGGCCGCCCGCGAGCGTCCACTGCGTCAGGTAGCTGTCGCTGCCCGGCGCAAACGCCTCGATGCGCTGATCGACGGTGTCGGAGACGAGCAGGCGGCCGGTTGGATCGACCGCGAGCCCGCGCGGCGCCGTGAGCCCACCCGGTCCGCGGGCCGGTGCGCCGAGCGTGCGCAGGTAGTCGCCGACCGGGTTGAACACCTCGACGCGCTCGTTGGCGGTGTCAGCCACGTAGGTGTCTCCCGCCGGATCGCTCGCGAGCGCACGCGGGAAGTCCAGCTCGCCCGGTTTGGCGCCGAGGCCGCCCCAGGCGCCCGCGAACGTCAGCTGCGCGCTGAGCTTGACGACGCGATGGTTGCTGTCGTCGGCCACGTACACGTCGCCTGCGCCGTCGAGCGCGACGCCGTAGGGGAAGCCGAACTGCCCAGGACCGTCGCCCGCTGAGCCCGCCTGCGCTTCGAACGCCCCTTCGGGACTGAATTTCTCGATGCGGTGGTTGTCGTCGTCGGAGACGATCACCTCGCTTTCGTTGGCTGCCACCCCGCGCGGGTAGGAGAACTGGCCGGGGCCGCTTCCGTAGGCTCCCCACGCGAGCGGTTCACCGCCTTCGAGGTTGAAGCGCTCGACGCGGTCGTTGCCGGAGTCCGCGACGTACACGTGATCGCCCGACACAGCGATCCCGCCGCCCGGTGGCTGCGAGGGGTTCTGCGAGGAACCGAACGCGAAGTCCCCCAGCGCGCTACCGCGCCGGCCCCAGGCCGTCAGGAATTCGCCCCCTGGGCTGAACTTCTCGATCCGGTCGTGGCTGGAGTCGACGACATAGACGTCGCCCGCCGCGTCGGTCGCGAGCCCGCCGATCGGACCGAACTGGCCCGGGCCTGCGCCGTAGGAGCCCCACGCGCCCTCGAATGCCCCGGCAGCGCTGAACTTCTGCACGACGTAGCTCAGCTGGTCGGCCACGTACACGTTGCCTCGGGTATCGACGGCCACGGCCTCGGGAAAGCGCAGCAGCCCTTCGGCGCGCTGCCCGATGATCTGTACGGCCGCGTACGGGCATGGGGCGGCGCCCGAGCCCGCGCAGGATTCGGCCGGCGCGGCGGAGGCCCCGCGGGCGCCAGCTCCGAGCGCGACCAGGGCGAGGGTCAGCTCGACCGCCGTCAGCGCGACCGACGCGTACCGCGGCGGGCGCGGCACGGCTGTGGCGCTGCGGGCAGCGACAGGCATCATCGCCGAGTCAGAACACGGTTGGCGCCGCGGCGGAGTGGTGTCTGTCGCCCGCGTAACAGCTTTGCTACAGAACGCGCTCGGGCGCGCGGGCAGGGAGGCCGGCGCGGGTGCTCGGCAGCGCGACGACGCGCCCACTGGCGCTCGGGTGGTTGCGCTCGTCGCGGACGATGTAGAGCGGCCGGTGCTTGACCTCGTCGTAGATGCGCCCGACGTACTCGCCGATCACGCCGAGCGCGATCAGCTGGATGCCGCCGAGCAGCAGGATCGCGATCGTGATCGAGCCGAAGCCGGGCAGGTAGGAGCCGGCGAAGTGCAGGCCGATGACGACGGGGATCGCGATGAAGGCGACGCCCGCGGAGAGCATGCCCACGTATGTGGCCAGCTGCAGCGGCAGGTGCGAGAACGACGCGATCGCGTCGAGCGAGAAGCGCAGCATCTTGCGCAGCGTGTACTTGGTCTCGCCGGCGTGACGAGCGTCGCGCTGGTAGGAGACCGAGCGTCTGCGTGAAGCCGACCCAGACGGTCATCCCGCGCAGGAAGCGCGAGCGCTCGGTCATCGCCAGCAGCGCGTTCAGCGCCCGGCGGTCGAGCAGGCGAAAGTCGCCCGAGTTCGGCTCGAGGTCGACCTGGGCGAGCTTGTCGAACAGCTTGTAGAACCACGACGCGGTGGCGAGCTTGAAGGCGGTCTCGCCCTCGCGCTGCTTGCGCACCGCGTAGACCACGTCGGAGCCCTGACTCCACTGGGCGATCATGTCGGGGATCAGCTCCGGGGGATCCTGCAGGTCGGCGTCGATCATCGCGACGACGTCGCCGACGGCGTGCTCGAGCCCCGCGGTCAGCGCTGCCTGATGGCCGAAGTTCCGCGACAGGTGGATGACGCGCACGCGCGGGTCTGCCGCTGCGATCCGGTCGAGCAGCTCGGGTGTGCAGTCGGAGCTGCCGTCGTTGACGAGCACCAGCTCGAACTCGTAGTCGGCGACCGCGGCGCATGCGCGCGCGACGAACTCCTCGACCAGCTCCTCCTCGTCGTAGACAGGTGCGACTACGCTGAGCAGGGCGGGAGTGCGGAGTGGTGTTTCAGACATGTCGTTGCCCTCGGTGTGAAGCTCGTGAGCGTAATCGCTTTGATGTTCGACGAACGGCCTAAGCCGGCGCTCAAATTATCGTTCATCCTGTGTATGGATGCCCACGGAGCCAGCTGACATGCACGAACCACCTCGCAGCGTAGCGCGACGGACGGGTCGTTTGAGATCGCCGGTGCTCGTGCAGTTCATCAAGTTCGGGATCGTGGGTGTGTCGAACACGCTGCTGACGCTCGTCGTGTACACGGTGCTGTTGAAGGTGTTCGGCGTCTGGTATCTGGCGGCGTCGGCGATCGGCTTCATCGCGGGCGCCACCAACGGCTTCCTGCTCAATCGCCGCTGGACGTTCCGCGACCACGTCGGCGACGCGTTGACGCCGGTTCGCTGGGCGATCGTCCAGGGCGCCGGGCTCGCCGTCGACGAGCTGATGCTGTATGTGCTCGTCCACGATGCGAAGCTCGACAAGCTGCTCGCGCAGGTGTGCGCGACCGCATTCGTGACCGTCACGACATTCTTCGTCAACCGCGCGTGGACGTTCCGCGTGCATACGACCGTCGCGATCGCCGACGGTGAGACCTAGCGACGCTAACCGACCGTCGCGATCGCCGACGGTGAGACCTAGCGACGCTAACGGAACACGGCGAGCAGCGAGAGGCCCGCGGGTATGTGTCCGCCGCGGGCGATCAGCGCCGCCTCGAGCGCGAGCGGGCGCTCGAGCAGCCAGTTGACCGGCGCCGGAGGTATCCACAGGTCGAGGCTCGACTCGGTCGTCTTGGCCTTGTTGACGCGGTCGAGCACCCGCAGCACGATCGCGACGGGCAGTAGCAACGAGTTGAAATAGGTGGTGCGCACCTGGGTCCAGCCGGCCCGCTCGGCGACTCGCTGCAGCGAGCGCCGGGTGTAGCGACGGTGATGGTGGTTGATCTCGTCGTGGCCGCTCCACAGCCACTGGTACGCGGGCACCGTCACGAGCAGCGCGCCGCCCGGGGCGACCGTGCGGCGCAGCTCTCGTAGCGCGGTGAGGTCGTCATCGAGGTGCTCGATCACGTCGAGGCTGACAGCCAGGTCGAAGCTGTCATCGGGGAAGGGCATCTCGAGCACCGAGCCCGAGACGATCTCGCCGGCGTCGCGCTCGCGCGCGAGGGCGACGCTCGTCTCTGACAGCTCGATCCCCGTGACGGTGCCCAGATGTGAGAGCTCGATCATGTTGCGCCCGCTGCCACAGCCGGCGTCGAGCACGCGCGCCCGGGTCGGCAGCTCGAGTCCGGCGATCACTCCGTCGAGCACCGTCCGTCGCCCTCGATACCACCAGTGGCGCTCCTCCGCCTGATGCGTCTGCCGCTCGTAGTCTCTATCCATCCGTGGGCATCTTTTCCTAAACGGGATCGGTGCGCTCTGCGCCTGCTCGGCGAACCGCGCTCACGGGGTCCTCGCCAACCCACGTATCGAGTATTCGATCCTGCCGCCCTGGCCCTGCCAGACCGCCACCGCACGGTTGCTGTCGGGGTCGAACGCGGCGCTGGGGTCGCCCACCGCGGCGGGCGCCGCCACCAGCTCCGGTGCGCCGAACGCGGTGCGCTGATCGGCGGCGTCGGAGCCCGTCGCGGCGAAGATCGACTCGTGGTCGAGGTCCGCCGGCGCGCCGGTGCTCGGCGCCGGCTGCGTCCACAGGACCAGCGCGTCGGCGGCCGGTCCCGCCGCGAGACAGTCGAGCAGCACGTCCGCTCCGGGCGCGGCGATCGTGCCCGCGACTCCCACGCCGCTCATGTACACGGAGGCCGTGCGCACGACCCAGTGCCCGGTGCGCGCGCCGGCCCACGCGAGCATCACGCTCTCGGAGCTGAGGCGCACGAGGCTGGGAGACGCGGCTGGTGCGCTCAGCCCGTCGGGATCCGAGAAGCGTTCGAGCAGCTGCGCGGCGTGGAAGCGCACGCCGTTTCCGGAGCGGTCGATGTACACGCTCGTCTGGTCACCGTGCTGCTCGCTCCAGGCGACGATCGCGCGGCCGTCGTCGCTGAGCAGCGCCGAGACGTGCACATGTTCGCCGATGCGAGCAAGGCGTTGAAGCGCTCGCGCGGAGCCATCCCCGGGTAGCAGGCGCGCGTAGATCTGCCCGCCCTGAACCCACACGGCGAGCACTTCACTGCGGTAGTCCATCGCCAGGGTCAGCTCCCGCACAGAGGTGGGCCCCGCGGATCGCACCGAGGCCTCGCGGCCGAAGTGGTTTGCGTAGAAGCGCTCGACGTGCACGTCGAACCCGCTGAGCGCCCTGGCGCGACCGCCGCGCGGGCGCGCAGGCGCGGATGCGAGCGCGACGTCGCCTAGGTAGCCCCTGGCGAGCGCGATCGGCGCCGTCGACGTGCCCGCCGGCTCGAGCGCTGCGAAGGACCCCCCGACGGCGCCCTGTACGAGCAGTCCCGCCGTCCCGCCGCCGGGCGCCGATCCGGCGATCACGATCTGCCCGTGCGGAGCGCCTGACGCCAGCAGCGGCCCGCGCGGGAGCAGCAGCCGTCCGGCGGCGCCGTGTACGCTGGCCGATACGCCAGGCACGTCGCCGGGGCCGATGCCGGCCACGCGCGCGCCTTCGCCGCCGACGCAGCCCGCCGCGGCGCTCCACACGACCGCGCCGGCGCCCGTCGCCTCGCTGGGGCTGTCGCTCGGAAACACCACCTGTGGCGCCCCGCTGGCCCGGCACGGGCTGAGGACCGCCGGAGCCGACCACGGCGTCACGCCCGCCGCCGCGGCGGCCAGCAGCGCCGCGAGATTCAAGAAGCGAGCGCCGAGCGCAGGAAGCCGGCGGTGCGTTGCCAGGAGGGCTCGGCGTGCTCGATGTCGTAGGTGCCGAGGCGGTTCGTGTCGTTGAAGAACGCGTGCCCGGCGCCGTCGTAGTACTCGAAGGTGGTCTGCACCCCGGCGTCCGTCAGCTCGGATTCGAGCTTCCTGGCGTCCTGGAGCGGGACGAACTCGTCGGCGGTACCGAAGTGGCCGAGCACGGGGCCTTTGATCTTGGAGAAGTCCGGCTTGCCGTGAGGCATGACGTAGTAGTAGCTGACCGCGGCAGCGATGTTCGGGCAGCTTGCGGCGGCCCAGATCGCGAGCCCGCCGCCGAGGCAGAAGCCGACCGCGCCCCCCGGGCCGTCGACGCCCGGCTGCGAGGCGAGGTAGTCGGCGGCGCCGCACATGTCCTTCTCGACCTGGTCCATCGACATCGCCATCATCTTCTGTTCGGCCTCGCTCGGCTGGTCGGTCGTCTCGCCTCGATACAGGTCGGGCGCCAGGGCGTAGAAGCCTGCCGCTGCAAAGCGATCACATATCGAGCGGATGTGCTCGTCCAGGCCCCACCACTCCTGCAGCACGATCACGGCGGGCCCCTGCTCGCCGGCAGGGATGGCCAGATAGCCGGGTGCGCTTCCGTCGCTGGTGGGGAACTCGATATCGGGCATGCGTGGCTCCTTGGGTCCGTGACGATCGATGGCGCCAGGATATGGTGTCGCCGACAGCCGCAGTGCCATTCCCCGCGGGGACGACGAAAGGCAACGCCAATGGACGCCGTAAACCACCAGTTCCGACTCGCAGCGCGTCCGGTCGGTCTGCCCAAGCCGACCGACTGGTCCTACGCGCAGGAGCCGGTGGCGCAGCCCGGTGACGGCGAGGTGCTGGTGAAGCTCGCGTACGTGTCGCTGGACCCTGCGATGCGCGGCTGGATGAACGACGGACGCTCGTATATCCCGCCGGTGGGCATCGGCGAGGTGATGCGCGCGTTCGCCGTCGGCGAGGTGCTCGCCTCCAACGACCCCGATGTGGCGGCCGGAGAGCACGTCGGCGGCCTGCTGGGCGTGCAGGAGTATGCGGTCGCCAGCGGCAAAGGCGTGTTCAAGGTAGACCCGAGCCTGGCGCCGCTGCCGGTTTATCTCGGCGCGCTGGGCATGCCGGGCGTGACGGCGTACTTCGGTCTGCTCGACATCGGTCGACCGCAGCCGGGCGAGACGGTGCTCGTGTCGGGCGCAGCCGGCGCGGTCGGCGGCCTCGTCGGGCAGATCGCCAAATTGAAGGGGGCTCGCACGGTGGGCATCGCGGGCGGCCCGGAGAAGTGCGGGCACCTGCTCGATGACCTCGGCTTCGATGCGACGATCGACTACAAGTCAGAGGATCTCGATGCGGCGCTCAGCGCGACGTGCCCGAACGGCATCGATGTCTACTTCGACAACGTCGGCGGCGAGATTCTCGATGCGGCGCTCGCGCATCTCGCGCGCCACGCTCGCGTGGTGATCTGCGGGGCGATCTCCCAGTACAACAACACCGAACCGGTGCGCGGGCCGTCCAACTACCTCTCGCTGCTGGTCAACAACGCGACGATGACAGGCTTCGTGATGTCCGACTACCTCGACCGCTACGCCGAGGCGGTGGGCGAGATGGCCGGCTGGCTCGCGTCCGGGCAGCTCGTCTCGCGCGATGACGTCGCGGAGGGCCTGGAGAGCTTTCCCGAGGTGCTGCTGCGCCTGTTCAGCGGCGAGAACACCGGCAAGCTCGTGCTGCAGCTGTAGGCAGCGCGGTTCGCGCTCACCCGCCTCGCGCCGGAGTTGCCGAGCGCCGCAGCCACCAGGTCGTCGGTCCGCCAGGCAGCACGATCTCGGTTGCCTCGTCGAAGCCCCGACCTCGATAGAAGCGCCGGTTCTCCGCCGTCGAGGTCTCCAGACAGCAAGCGATCCCGAGGCGGTCGGCCCGTGCGAGGATCGGCGTCATGACGGCGGTTGCCAGGCCCTGCCCTCGCCGCCCGGGGTCGGTGGCCAGTACCCCGAGATACCAGTGGGACTCGCTCGGGTCGGCCGCGGCGACGGCGTCGTTGTATCGAGCCAGGCGCTTGAAGCTGTCCTCGCCGGCCGTTGCGCGATAGCGCGACCACACGCTCCGCGAGTCGCTGTCGCCGTCGCTCGTGCCGGGTGGATCCCACATCGCGACCGCCGCCAGGTCGTCGCTGACCCAAACGTTCCGGCGGGTGACCCTGAGATCGAACAGCGCCCCTGCGAAATGAGCGGCGAGGTGCTCGTAGTCCTCGCCGAGGATGAACGCCCACGCCGGGTCTTCGGCGAACGCCGCCACCACCGTCGCCACCACTCCGGGGCGCTCCTCCGGCTCGGCCTGGCGAATCGTCACCTGCGTTGAGGACGCGCCAGCGCCTGCAAGACGCTGACGTGAGCGACCGAGCGCGGACACGCAGCGAGTATCCCGCGCGCAGCTCCGTATGTCCATGCCGCCGAGCATGCCGGTCGATGTCGCGCCGGAGCGTTGGTCGCCACGATCGCGCCGCGAGGTCTATGGTTGGCGTGATGGCGGAGCTCGCCGAGCCCGAACCGAGATGGGTTTCCGATGTCCACGTCGAGCGCCTGCCGAAGGCGAGCCATTGGGTCCAGCACGACGCTCCCGAGCGCGTCAACGAGTTGCTTGCAGGCTTTTTCGGCGCCGCGGACTCGTCGCTCGACAGCGAGCGTGGATAGTCGTCCAGCGGTGCGCAGCGCTGGCGCCGCGGATGCCGAGAGCGTGGGTCGGCTGCTGGACGAGTTCAACCGCGAGTTCGGCGAGCCCACCCCCGGCGCCGAGCGTCTCGGTGCTCGTATCGGGGAGCTGATCGAGCAAGGCGATACGGCAGTGCTGCTCGTGGGCGCCGGCCCCGATGGTCTAGCGGTCCTGCGCTTTCGCGCGTCGATCTGGTCGCGGGCGCTCGAGTGCTACCTGGCAGAGCTGTACGTGGCGCCCGCGTTGCGAGGACGGGGCCTGGGGCGGGCGCTGATGGACTCGGCGATCGAGCTGGCACGCAGCCGCGGCGCCGATCGCATGGAACTTGGGACCGGCGAGCACGATGTCGCCGCGCGGGCGCTGTACGAGAGCCTCGGCTTCAGTAATCGCGAAGGCAGGCCGGATGGCCCGCTGAACTACTGCTATGAGCGCGAGCTCTGACCGCCGAGCGGCCACGGGTTGGCGATCGTCTCCCATGACTCCTGGCTCCAGTCGGAGTAGGCCACGGCGGGCTCGTCGGTCGCGCTGGTGACCGACGCGTCGTACTGCGCGGCCAGCTCACTGACCGGGTAGTACGCCTCGTCGAGCCGACGGGAGCCGATCATCAGCACGGCGCATGGGCCGTCGCCGGCGCCGACGAACACGTGCTCGACGCCGGCGGGGCAGTGAAAGAAGTCCCACTGCCGAAGCTCCTGCTCCTCGCCGTCGATGATCGCGACGCACTCTCCGTGAAGCACGAGGAAGTCCTCCTGCACCGGCTCGGAGTGGTAGCGGCAGTTGGGCTGGCCGGGCTCCATGACCTGAAGGTTCACACCTGTGTCCGGCCAGCGAACGTCGTGGGGCTCGAGCTCGATGACGATCGCGCGGCGTGGGTGTCGCTGGGTTGGCGCTTCGTCGAGGTTGATGATGAGCGGCTCGTCCATTTCGCGAAAGATACCCGGAGGCGCGCGTGTGCAACCGGCGGCCGCCCCCTGCGTCGCTTCAATCGTGCCGCTGCAGCGGCGAGAGGCTGGGCGTCAGCACCAGCTCGGTGTCCTCGGTGGCGACGCTGACTCTGGGCGAGTCGCTTGCGAGCCTGCGTGCGAGGCCGTCGAGGGCGTCGTCGGTGCGGTTGTAGCGGTGGTGGAAGAGCGCGACGGCGCGCGCGCCGGCGCGGCGTGCGAGCTCGAGGGAGTAGTCGGCTACGGCATGCCCGAAGTCGGCTTCGGCGGCGAGCTCCTCCGGAAACAGCTGCGCGTCGTGGACGAGCACGTCGGCGTCGCTCGCGAGCTCGACTGCGGCGGCGTGGTACTCCCCGAAGCCGTGCTCGCCGGGACCGAGCATCGTGGGGCAGTGATCGGGCATGTAGGTGAGCGTGGAGTGCCCGTCGCTGACGCGATAGCCGAACGTCCGCCCGCCCTTGTGCGGAACCTCGCGCGCGAGCACCGTGAAGCCCTCGAGCTGGTGCTCCCCGGGCGTGATCGTCGCGAACGTCCAATGCCCGCGCAGCTCGGTGGGGCCGACGGGGAAGTACGGCGGCGACATCATCCCGGCGAGCACGCTCTCTGCGTCCTTGCCGCTCTGCTGCTCGGGGAGCACGACGTGCAGGCGCGCGTCGCGCCGGTCGGCGGCGGCGAAGAACGGAAGCCCGAGCACGTGGTCCCAGTGCAGGTGCGTCAGCAGGATCGTGCCGATGAAGGGCTCGCCGCCGAGGACTGGCGAGACGCACTGCAGTCCGTTGCCGGCGTCGAGGATCAGGCTCGGCGCCGCAGCGGCGTCGTGCGTGATCGTCAGACAGGACGTGTGCCCGCCGTAGCGCACGAACTCGACGCCGGGGGCTGGGGTGGAGCCCCGCACGCCGTAGAAGCGGACCCGCAATGCGGTCAGCTCCGGTCGGCCTGCTCGTGGTGCATGCGGGGCATTGCGGGCAATTATGTTCGACCGGGGTTGTTGCTGTCCATACCGGGCTTGGATCGCAGCCTATGCTTGGGCAGCATGAGCTACGACGCGCTGGTCGTAGGGTCGGGCCCGAACGGCCTGACGGCGGCGATCACGCTGGCGCGTTCGGGTTGGCGCGTGCTCGTGCTCGAGGCCGCAGAGCGCGCGGGAGGCGCGGTGGCGACGCAGGAGCTGACGCTGCCTGGCTTCCGCCACGACACGTTCTCGGCGGTGTACCCCGCAGCGGCGGCCTCGCCGGCGTTCGCCGGGATGGGACTCGAGCGCCACGGCCTGCGCTGGGTGCACCCCGGGGCGTGCGTGGCGCACCCGCTGGCGGACGGCACGGCGGTTGCGCTCTACCGCGAGCTCGAGCGCACGGTGGCGGGCCTCGAGGAAGTGCACGCGGGCGACGGCGAGCGCTGGGGCGAGTTCGCGGCGCCGCTGGTGCGCGATTTCGACGCGTTGCGCGACACGCTGCTGGCGGCCTTTCCGCCGGTCGCTGGAGCGCTGCGCCTGGCGGCGGCGCTGGGCCCGCGCTCGACGCTCGACTTCACGCGCGTGGCGCTGATGCCGGCGCAGGCGCTGGCGCGGGAGCTGTTCGAGGGCGAGGGCACGCGCGCGTGGCTGTACGGCTCGGCGCTGCATTCGGACGCGCCGCTGGCAAGCGCCGGCAGCGCGATCGCGGCGCTGTACATGACGCTCTTGGGGCACGGTGCCGGCTGGCCGAGCCCGGAGGGCGGCGCGGGACGGCTCGCGGACGCGCTGCTGGCGCATCTGCGCGAGCTGGGTGGCGAGCTGCGCACGCGCGCGGCGGTGACGAGGATCGTGGCAGAGCGCGGCCGCGTGGTCGGTGTTGAGATCGATGGGGGCGAGCTGGTGGGCTCGCCTGTCGTGGTCGCGGACGTGCTGCCCGGTGCGCTCGCGCGCGTCGCGGGCGAGGCGCTGCCGGAGCGCTACTCGCGCGCGCTGCTCCGCTACCGCGCGGGCCCGGCGACGCTGAAGCTCGACTGGGCACTCGACGGTCCGATCCCGTGGACAGCGCCGCAGGCCCGGGAGGCGGGCACGGTGCACGTGGGTGGCTCGGCGCGGGAGGTGTGGGCGAGCACGAGCTTGACGGCCGGGTTGCCCGAGCGCCCGTTCATGATCCTGGGCCAGCAGTCGCTGGCGGACCCTTCGCGTGCGCCGGCCGGCAAGCACACGGCGTGGGCGTACGCGCATGCACCGCAGCGGGGAGTCGACTGGAGCGTCGAGCGCGAGCGCCATGTGGATCGTATGGAGGCCCAGGTCGAGCGCTTCGCGCCGGGTTTTCGCGAGCTGATCCTGGCGCGCCACGTGCTCGGCCCGGCGGACCTCGAGCGCCGCAACGCGAACCTGCTGGGCGGCGATGTCGGCGGCGGCAGCTACGCCCTCGACCAGCTGGTATTCCGCCCGGTGCCGTCGCTGGTCCCGTACCGCACGCCGCTGCGCGGGCTCTATCTGGGCAGCGCGGCGACGTTTCCCGGCGGCGGCGTTCACGGTGTGCCGGGCCGCGCGGCCGCGCGTGTGGCGCTGGCGGAGGCCGGCGTGCGCAGGCCGTTCGCCGCCGTGCGCGAGCGCGCCCGCGCACGGCGACCGGCCTAACTGGGCCCGGGCGCCTACTTGCGCTTGGCCTGGTGCTCGAGCACCTTGCCGAAGGCGTCCTCGAGCTGGGAGCTCATGCGCTGCTTGAACAGCGCGAGCAGCGCCTCGGACGCGAGCGGCCTGAGCGCGTTGACGCCGGCGATCAGCTCCTCCCAGCCATCGTCGGGCTGGCCTGCCTCGTCGAACGGCTCCCACAGCTCGCGCAGGAACAGCCGTGTGAACGCGCGCGAGATCGATTCGCAGTCGCGGCTGACCTTCTCGACGAGCACGAGCGCTGCGTGCAGGGGGATGCCGAGCGCGACGACCTGCTCGGCAGCGCCGAGCAGCGCGGGGCTGGGTGCTTCATAGCGTCCGTCGCCGAGCGGCACGAGCAGCTTCAACCGCCGCACGCGCTCGATGTCCTTGCCCTCGACATCGCCGAAGCGCTTGAACAGTTCCTCGGCGGTGATCAGTTCGGGCGACTCGGGCTCGAACGGGGTGGTGACTGCGGTGCGCAGGCCCAGCAGCCGCTCGGCGAGGCCGTCAGAGCCGCTGAGCAGCCGCTCGATGGCCGCGAGGTTGAAGCCGTCGGCCTGCAGGTCGAGGATCAGCCGCAGTCGCGCGACGTGCTCGGCGCTGTAGTAGCCGACCCGGGCCCTGACCTCAGGCGCGGGAAGCAGCCCGCGCGTGTGGTGGTTGCGGATGTTGCGCACCGACATGCCGACCTCCGCGGCGAGCTGCTCGACCGTCAGGTCGTATGTCTGCTCATTCGCCGCGAGATCGCGGCCGCCGTCGCTGTCGCCGTTGCGGCTGCCGTTGACTGCGGTGCGCTTGCTGGGACGCGTGCTTGCCATTGCCGATTTCAGGGTAACACTCGCACGGGATGAGGGTACCTCCATCTATGTGTCCTCGTTTGAGGTAACATCAACTCGCGTCATGATGATCCACTCCGACCAATCTGACCATGGCTGAACGCGGCGCGGTGCCGCAGGTGTCGCCGGCGCGGCGCAAAGCGCTGGGGCTGATCCGCTCGTTCACCTCGCCGCTGCTGCCCGACGACTACTTGGAGCTGGTCAACCCGCTGTGGTCGACGCGCGAGCTGCGCGGGCGCATCGAACGAATCGAGCGCGAGACGCCGGAGGCGGCGACCGTCCTGATCAAGCCGGGGTGGGAATGGCCTGGCCACCGCCCGGGCCAGTACGTGCGTCTGGGTATCGCGGTCGACGGCATCCACCACTGGCGCGCGTACTCGCTCACCTCCGACCCGAGCCGCAGCGACGGCTGTATCGCGATCACGCCGAAGCTGGTGCCCGAGGGCAAGGTCTCGCCGTTCCTGATCGGCGGCGTGCGTCCCGGCACGATCGTGCGCCTCGGCGGCGTCGAAGGCACGTTCACGCTGCCGCAGGCGCTGCCCGAGCGGCTGCTGTTCATCAGCGCCGGCAGCGGTATCACGCCGATCATGAGCATGCTCCGCAGCATCGCGGCCGAGCGCCGGCGCGCCGACGTCGTCCACATCCACTGCGCGCGCACACGCGACACGGTGATCTTCGGCGCAGAGCTGCGCGCGCTCGCACGCGCTGACCCTGGCTACCGCCTGCACGAGCAGATCACCGGCGAGCAGGGACGTGTGACGGCGGTGCAGATCGATGACCTATGCGCCGACTGGCGCGAGCGCGAGACGTTCCTGTGCGGACCGCCAGGGCTACTGCGGACGATGCGCGATCACTGGCGCAGCGAGGGAGATTCGGCGCGGCTTCACGTCGAGCATTTCCAGCCAGGCGAGCGCGTGGGCGACGCCGAGCGCGGCGGCGGTGGCACGATCAGCTTCCGGCGCAGCGGCATCGACGCGTGCAGCGACGGCGAGCAGCCGATCCTCGCGGCCGGCGAGCACGCGGGCGCAACGCTGCCGTTCGGCTGCCGCATGGGCATCTGCCACAGCTGTGTCGGACGTCTGCGCTCGGGCCAGGTGCGCGACCTGCGCACCGGACGCGTGCACGGCCAGCCGGGCGAGACGGTGCAAACGTGCATCAACGCGCCCGAGGGCGCGGTCGAGATCGACCTGTAGCGACGACGAATCCGTAGCGACCACGAACCTGTAATCACCACAGCAAAGGAACCGCGTGTCAGCCATCCACACCGACAGCCCACCGAACGCTCATGGCGCCAGCAACGGACGTCCGGCGGCGGTGAGCGAAGAGCCGCAGAGCCCGCTGACGCGTCTGAGAGCGGAGCAGATCGAGCAGCTCGGCCGCGAGTTCGACGCGATCCACGACGAGGTGTACGCCGATCTCGGCGACCGTGACGCGCGCTACATCCGCAGCACGATCAAGCTGCACCGTCACCTCGTGCTGGCGGCGCGCGCGCTGCTGCTCGGATCGCGCTACAGGCCGCTGTGGCTGGCGGGCACGGCGTCGCTGTCGCTGGCGAAGATCCTGGAGAACATGGAGATCGGCCACAACGTGATGCACGGCCAGTGGGACTGGATGAACGATCCGGACATCAACTCCCAGAACTGGGACTGGGACACGGCTTCGCCGGCGGACGCGTGGCGGCACTCGCACAACTACGAGCACCACACGTTCACGAACATCCGCGGCAAGGACCGCGACCTCGGCTACGAGATCATGCGCATCGACCCGCATCAGCGCTGGCATCCGATCTACCTGTTCCAGCCGATCTACAACCTGCTGCTGATGGGGTTCTTCGAGTGGGGGGTGGCGGTGCACGATCTCAACCGCGGGGCGATCCACTCGGGTGAGAAGTCCAAGGAGCAGGTGCTGGAGGAGCTGAAGGCGATCGGCGCAAAGGCTCGCAGCCAGATCGCCAAGGACTACATCGCGTTCCCGGCGCTGGCGGCGGCGCTGAACGCCGGACTTGCGGGCCGACGCTCGGCGCGGCGGACGTTCAAGTCGACGGCGAGCGCCAACTTCACGGCGAACATCGTTCGCAACGTGTGGGCGTACTCGATCATCTTCTGCGGACACTTCCCCGACCAGACATACACGTTCAGCGAGCAGGAGGTTGCGAACGAGACGCGCGGCGGCTGGTACGTGCGCCAGCTGCTCGGCGCGGCGAACATCGACGGCGGCCCGCTGTTTCACCTGCTGGCGGGCAACCTGAGCTTTCAGGTCGAGCACCACCTGTACCCGGACATGCCCTCGAGCCGCTACGCTGAGATCGCGCCGCGCGTACGCGACATCTGCCGCCGCTACGGGCTGCCGTACAACACGGGCCCGCTGCACAAGCAGCTCGGCACGGTTCACCGCACGATCCTGCGGCTGGCGTTGCCCGGTGGCAAGGTGCGCCCGAAGCCCGGGCCGTATCGGCCGGGCGCGGGCCGCTGATCGGGCCTGGCGATCGTCCAGACGGGCACCGGCGCGACGCGGCCCCGGATCTCGAGCTCGCCGACCGGCACGAGGTCGCCGGGCGGCTCGTGCAGTCGTTCACGCGTGCTGTCGGCGATGAACAGCATGTGACCGCTGCCCTTGGTCATGCCCTCCAGGCGCGACGCGGTGTTGGTGGTGTCGCCCAGCGCGGTGTACTCGACGCGCTGCTCGGAGCCGATGTTGCCCGCCATCACGGGGCCGCTGTTGATGCCGACGCCCATCACGAAGCGGTGGTCGTGGCCGTGCTCTGAAATCCACGCGTTGAACGCGTCGAGGCGCGCGTCGATCATCTCGGTGGCGGCGGCGAGCGCGCGATCGGCGTGGTCTGGCTGCTCGAGCGGCGCGCCGAACACGGCCATGATGCCGTCGCCCATGTAGGCGATCAGCGTGCCGCCGGCGCCGAGGATCGCCTCGGTCATCTCGTTGAGATACGTGTTGACGACCTCGATCACGGTGGTGGCGGGTAGCTTCTCGGAGAAGCTCGTGAACCCGCGCAGATCGGAGAACAGCACCGTGCAGTCACGTTCGACTGCCCCGAGGCGCAGGTTGTCACCGGCGCTGGCGACGACCTGCTCGACGACGTCGGCGGGGACGAAGCGCGAGAACAGGTCGTGCACGCGCGCGCGTTCGATCGTCTCACCCACGTACAGCACGGCGAGCGTGCCGAGGGCGAGTGCGAGCAGCGGATAGACGAACGCAGCGATCCAGCCGCTATCGAACGCAACCTGGACGGCGATCGTGAATGCGAGCGCGAGCGCGACGGCGCTGAGCAGCGAGCGCCATTGACGGACACGCAGGCTGCCGATCGGCACGACGGCCCCGAGAATCAGGACGGCGAGGACGTTGACCCAGCCGGGGACGTCTCGCAGCGGCACGCCTTCGAGCAGCGTCGCGGTCGCATTGGCCCAGATTTCGGGTCCTGGCATCGTGCCGTTGGTCGTCGGGGTCGTGTGCAGATCCTGGAGGATCGGCGAGGAGGCTCCGACGATCGCGAGCTTTCCCTGGAACGTGCCGCGCGGGAATTCGTCCCGCAGCACCTTCGTGTAGGAGATCGTGTGGAAGCTTTCGGGCGGGCCGGCGAAGTCGATCGGAAGGCTGCCGTTCCCGAACGTCGAGGCCGGTAGCGGATGCCCGCTGATCAGTTCTGCGGAGACGACCGGAAAGCTCTCGAGCTGGTTGTATTGCCGTTCGAAGCGTCGGACGCTGCCGTCGGGGTCGAGCGTCAGGCGCGCGTCGGCCGGCCGTGCGCCGATTTCTTGCAGCAGCTTGGGGGCTCCTCCAAAGATCTTCGTGTCGCCGCTGTCTCGGAAACCGAGCTCGAGGTGGTGACCGCCGCCCACGCGCCGGGCCCGCAGGAAGTGATCGTGATGACGGCGGACGGCAAGTCCACCGGCGGCCCCTCCTATACGTATGTGACGCCGCCGACGCCGACGCCGACGCCGACGGTGTCGAGCATCAACCCGGCGTCGGGGCCGAGCGTAGGTGGGACGCAGGTGGTCGTGAGGGGAACCGGTTTCACCCCGGGCACGACGCTCGAGATCGGTGCGGCCGCGGGCGCGGTTGAAGTGATCTCGGAAACGGAACTGAAGGCGGTGACGCCCGCGTACGGCGCCGGCGCCCAGGAAGTCATCGCGAGCAACGGCGACGGCGTCTCCAGCGGCGGTCCGACGTACACGTTCGTGACGGCGCCGGCGCCGCTCGGTCTTGCAGGTAATCCGCTCGCCGCCTCGGGCATTCTCGCGAGCGAGGTGACGGATGCGCCGCTCCCGCAGGCCGGCGTTACCGGCAACGTGGCGCCCGTCACGGGGAGCGTGCTCGTGGAGCTCCCGGGATCCGGCACGTTCGTGACGCTCACCGGCCTTCGCCAAGTTCCTTTCGGCACGATCGTCGACGCGACGCACGGCAAGGTCACGGTCACAACCGTCGGCCCGCACGGCGAGCTCCAGTCGATGACCTTCTACGCGGGCGAGTTCGAGCTGCTCCAGGGCCCCCACGACCAGGTCATCGCGACGCTGGGCGGCGGGCGCTTCCACGTATGTCCGACCGCGCGCGAGCGCAGCCATCTCGCTCGCGCCAGCTCCAGCCACGCCCCGGCCAAGCACGTGGTACGCAAGCTGTGGGCAGAAGGTCACGGCAGCTACTCGACCAAGGGCAACTACGCCGCGGGAGCGGTGGTCGGCACCCGTTGGCTCACCGAGGACCTCTGCAACGGGACACTCATCCGTGTGGCGACCGACAGCGTCGAGGTGACGAACCTCGTCACCCACCATCGATTCAGGGTGAGGGCCGGCCACAGCTATCTGGCGAAGGCGCCCTAGCCGCAGCCGGTGATGCCGCCGTCGAGCGGGATGACGGTGCCGGTCATGAAGGCGCCGGCGCGCGAGGCGAGCAGCAGCGTCAGCCCGGCGACGTCGTCGGGGCGCCCGATGCGCCCGAGCGGCACGCGGCTTTCGACCGCTTCTCGCGTTGCGGGGTCGTCGAGCGCGTAGGCCATCATTTTGCTCTGGAACGGTCCGGGGGCGATCGCGTTGACGGTGATGTGCTCGGACGCGAGGCGCTTGGCGAGGTGGCGTGTGAGCATGTGCACGGCTGCCTTGCTGGCGCTGTAGCTGTAGTTCTCCACCTCGGGTGGCTGCAATCCGTTGATCGAGCCGATGTTGATCACGCGCGCGGGGTCCTCGACGCTGGCGGCGGCGCGAAGCTCTCCGAGCAGCGCGACCGTCAGGTGAAAGACGCCCTCGACGTTGGTCGCGAGCACCTTCTGCCAGCCGGCGGCGGGGAACTGCTCGAGCGGCGCGCCCCACGCGGCGCCGGCGTTGTTGACGAGGATGTCGAGCGCGGGGAAGCGCTCGCGCGTCGCGGCGGCGAGCGCCTGTGCGCCGTCCTGTGTTGATATGTCTGCGGGTATCGCGTGGCAGTCACCGAGCGAGCCGAGCTCGGTGGCCGCGGCTTCGACGTCGGCGCTCTTGCGCGAGGAGACGATCACACGTGCGCCGGCCTGCACGAAGCCGCGGGCGATCATCAGGCCGATGCCGCGCGAGCCGCCGGTCACGAGCGCGGTCTTGCCGGAGAGGTCGAACAGGTCGCTCATCGTCGGCGATCCTATCTGTGAGACTGACACGCGTGCAGTCGAGCCGGCCAACGGTGGCGGTGGTGGGCCACGTCGAGTGGGTGCAGTTTGCGCGGGTGCCCCACGTGCCGCGCGCGGGTGAGGTGGTGCACGCGGAGGACCCGTTCGCGGAGCCGGCGGGAGGCGGAGCGGTGGCGGCGGTCCAGCTGGCGCGGCTCGCGGGCGCGGCGACGCTGGTGACGTGCCTCGGCGAGGATGACATCGCCGCGCGCTCTCGCACGCGGCTGGCCGAGCTCGGCGTGGACGTGCGCGCGTCGGTCGTGCAGAGCGCGACACGCAGCGCGGTGACGCTGGTCGACGACGCGGGCGAGCGCACGATCACGACGTTCGGCCACCGCCTGGAACCGGGCGGCGACCGCGTGCAGGAGCGCTGGCAGGGCCTCGAGCAGATCGACGGCCTGTACTTCACCGCGGGCGACGAGGCCGAGCTGCGAATGGCGCGCTCGCGCTCGCGCGCGCTGGTCGCGAGCCCGCGCGCCAGCGAAGCGCTCGCCCCCGGCGTGGTGCTCGATGCGCTGGTGCTGAGCGGCGACGACGAGGTCGAGCTGCGCGCCGCCGAGCCGGTGCTCGAGGAGGCGGAGCTGGTGGTGTGGACGGAAGGCACGCGCGGCGGGCATTACCGGCGCCGCGACGGCGAGACCGGCAGGTGGGCCGCGGTGCGCCCGCCCGGCGAGGCGATGGACTCCTACGGTTGCGGTGACTCGTTCGCAGCGGGCTTCACGTACGGCCTCGGCGCGGGCATGGCACTCTCCGACGCGCTCGCGCTCGGCGCGCGCTGCGGCGCGGTGTGCCTGACGGGACGCGGTCCCTACGAACGACAGCTGACCTCACGTGATCTGTAGCGCCAGGCGACGGGGCCTGCGCGCGCCATGAGCGACGTCGACATATGATCCGCCAGCCGCCATGGACTACGAGCAGATCACCACGGAGGCCGCCGACGGCGTCCTGACGCTCACGCTGAACCGGCCGGAGCGGCTGAACGCATGGACCGCGCGGATGGGCGCAGAGCTGCGCGCGGCGTTCGATCTCGCGGACGCAGACGACGACGTGCGCGCGGTGATCGTCACGGGCGCGGGCAGGGGCTTCTGCGCGGGCGCCGACCTGGGCGGCGGCGGCGACACGTTCGACGCGCGCAAGCGCGAGAGCGTCGCGGGCGCCAGACGCGACAACGGCGGCGAACTGACGCTGCGAATCTTCGAGTCGACGAAGCCGGTGATCGCCGCGATCAACGGACCCGCGGTCGGCATCGGCGCGACGATGACGCTGCCGATGGACGTGCGCCTGGCCGCGGACGACGCCCGCATCGGCTTCGTGTTCGCGCGCCGCGGCATCATCCCCGAGGCGGCCTCGAGCTGGTTCCTGCCGCGCGTCGTCGGCATCAGCCGGGCGATGGAATGGGTGTCCACGGGCCGCGTGTTCTCGGCGCAGGAGGCGCTCGACGGCGGCCTGGTACGCAGCCTGCACCCCAAGGACGAGCTGCTCGACGCCGCCCGCGCGCTCGGGCGCGAGATCGCCGAGAACACAGCGCCCGTGTCCGTTGCGCTGGCCCGCCGGCTGATGTGGCGGATGCTCGGCGCGGAGCACCCGATGCTCGCGCACCGCGCCGACTCGCGCGGCATGGTCGCGCGCGGCCAGTCAGCCGACGCCGTCGAGGGCATCACGGCGTTCCTCGACAAGCGTCCCGCGAGCTTCCCCGACCGCGTCAGCGATGGCCTCCCCGACGTCATGCCCGGCTGGAGCGCGCCGGAGTTCGAGTAGCGGGCGCGCCGCCGAGCGTGCACTCTGCTTGTGGTGTGGCTGGAGTGGCACCACTGCTCTATGCCGGAATCGGCTCAGCGAGTGCTGCGCGCCCGGGAGCCGCGGGGAAGGGGTCGGCGAAGTACTGGGTCTCGTGCGTTACGAGACCGTCGCTGATCTCCATGACGCTGACCGAACAGGTGGGCACGCCGTCGTAGGTGATCACACACTCGCTCACCCAAAGCTCGCCGCTGCCCAGGATTCGGCGGACGGTGAAGTGGCGTTGGGCCGGGTGCCCGCCACGTTGCGCTTGGATCCGTGTCCGGCCTCTGAAGCGCTCGCCGGACTGTGGATAGTCCAGAATCGCGTCTGCGGCGTAGATCGCGTGCTCAGCGTCGAGGTCACCGCGCTCGGACGCCTCCCAGTGTTGGTGGATCCGAGCCCGGATATCGGCGTCACGATCGATTGCGCTGCTCACGCCGCACGATGCTAGCGCGGAAGCTCCTGCACGAGCGACAGCACCGGTGCGAACAGGTCGCCGCGCTCGGCTACACGCTCGAGCACCTGCGCTGCTTCGAACGCGAGGCTTACGGGATCTTCGGAGTCGCGTGTCGCGCGCACCTCCTCCCAGTCGAGCGGCGTGGACACCGTCTGGTGCTCGGTCGCGCGCAGCGAGTACGCGCAAACGGTCGTCTTCTTCGCATCGTTCTGGCTCCAGTCGATCAGCACCTTGCCCGTGCGTCGTGTCTTGGTCATGCGCGAGACCACCAGCTCCGGTTGTGAGCCCTCGAGCAGCTCGGCAACCGCCTTCGCGAACGGCTTCGTGTGCTCGTAGCCGACGTCGGGCGCGTTCAGCGGTATGTACAGCTGCAGGCCCTTCGAGCCGGAAGTCTTGGCGTAGCTCTCCAGGCCCAGGTGCGCGAACATGCCATGCAGCTGCACCGCCACGTGGCAGCACTCGACGATGCTCGCCGGCGCACCTGGGTCGAGGTCGAACACGACCGCCGTCGGGCGCTCGATCGCGGGCGCCCGCGCGAGCGGCACGTGCAGCTCGATCGCCGCCAGGTTCGCCAGCCACACGAGCGTCGCCGGATCGTCAGCGAGCACATAGTCGATCGGCTTGCGCTCGGCCTGCACCGTCGCAGTGCGCACCCATTCTGGACGGTGCGCGGGCGCCTGCTTCTGGAAGAAGGACTTGCCCTCGACGCCGTCGGGCCAGCGCTTCACCGTCAGCGGCCGCTGTGCGAGGTGGCCGAGCAGCACCGGCGCGAGCGTCGCGTAGTAGGCGATCACCTCGCCCTTCGTGAAACCCGTCGCCGGGTACAGCACCTTGTCGAGGTTGGACAGCTTCAGCTCGCGAGCTTCGACGGTCGTCTCCGCCGCGCTCGCGCCGCGCCTGCGGATTGACAGCGTCCCGAGCGTCTCTCCCTCTGCGTCCGTGGGAGCAGTCGGATCCCGATCGAGGACGTGTGCGTTGGCGACGGCCTCGGCCATGTCCTCGCGGACGACCTGTGCTGCGGGCTTGTCCTTGCGCAGGCCCTTGTACACCGGGTGGCGCAGGCTGCCGGCGCTCGTCCAGCTGGTGAACTCGACCTCCACAACCAGCCGCGGCTCGCAGAAGCTCGCCCCGCGTGGGGGTTTCTCGCCGGCGCCGAACGGCGAGGTCGGGCGCTCCAACGGCGCGAGCAGCTGCGACAGGCGCTGCAGGTCCTCCTCGTCGAAGCCGCTGCCAACGCGTCCGGCGTAGCGCAGCACGCCACCCGCCTCATACACGCCGACCAGCAGCGCGCCGATGCTGTGCTTGCGCTTGCCCTTCCCCGCCATCCAGCCGCCCACCACGAGCTCCTGGCGCGCGAGCGTCTTCACCTTGACCCACTCCCGCGAGCGCATGCCCGGCTGGTAGATCGAGCTCAGGCGCTTCGCGACCACGCCCTCGAGCTGCTGCTCGGCGCTCGCCGCCAGCAGCTGCGCGCCCTGACCGACGACGTGATCGGGCGTCTGCCAGCTCTCGCCCTTCAACGCCAGCGCCGCCAGCTGCGCGCGCCGCTCGCTGTAGGGCTTGCGCATCAGCGAATGGCCGTCCAGCCACAGCAGGTCGAAGATCATGTACGTCACCGGCGTGCCCTTTGCAAGGCGCCGCGCCTGCGCGCGCGACGCCGTGTGCATGCGCCGCTGCAGCGCCTCGAAGCTGGGGCGGGCAGAGGCGTCGAACGCGACGAGCTCGCCGTCCAGCACGGCACTGTGCGAGCCGAGCGCCGCGTTGACGCCGAAGATCTCCGGGTAGGAGTCGGTGATGTCGTTGAGGTTGCGGCTCTCGAGGCGCAGCTCACCGGGCTCGGAGTACGCGATCGCACGCACGCCGTCCCACTTGATCTCAAACCCCCAGTCGCTGTCGTGCGCCGGCAGCGAGCCCGCGCGCGCGAACATCGGCACGAGCTTGCTCGGCAGCGGCTCCCGGTTCGGATCCTCCGCGGGGTCCATGCGATGGATCAGCCAGTTCTTGGGGTGCTCGCCGCCCTCGATCGGGAACAGCGCGTAGCGAGCGTCGATCCGCTCGCCGTGCAGCGCCACCTCGACCTTGCGCGGTTCCCACTTCAGACAGTCATACGTTCCCTGATCCCAGATCTTCACCAGCCCCGCTCCATACTCGCCTTTGGGGATCTCCGCCTCGAAGTCCAGGTACTCCAACGGATGATCCTCGACCGAAACCGCCAGGCGGTTCTCGCCGGGCGCCTGCGGCAGCCCCTTCGGGATCGCCCACGACGCCAGCGCCCCGCCGCGCTCCAGGCGCAGATCCCAGTGCAGGCGCGTAGCGTGGTGCTCGTGGATCACGAAGCGCGGTTGCTCGCCCGCGGCCCCGCCTGTCGCGCTGGCCGCGGTGCCCGTCACGGGCCTTCCCGTGCCGGCCGCGGGCTCGGGTGTCGCGGCGAAGTCACGTTTGGCGCGGTAGGGCTTCAGGCGGGCGAGCGGCGGTGGGCCGTCGTCCTGCTTCGTCTCTGTCCGCTTGTCGGCCCGAGGGCGGGCATTGTCCTTTTTTGTTCGCTGTATAGCCATCGCTATACAGTCCTCGCCGCGAGAGCAGACGTCGGGTGGGAGCTCGTGTGTGGCACGGTCCTCGCTCCCGAGAGCGCCTCCCCGCCGAGAGCGCCCCGCCTACCGCTTGGCGGTGGGTTTTTTCGCGGCGTCGGTTTGCGCCGCCGCAGCTTTTTTGGCCGCGGCTTTTTCGGCGGCCGCTTTCTTGGCCGGCGCTTTTTTCGCGGCTTTGCGCGGTTTCGCGCCCGCGCCGTCGGCGGCGCCGTCCTCGCGCGCGCGCACCGCGTCGAGGCTGGCCTTCAATGCGCTCATCAGATCCGGCGCCGGGGCAGCGACCTCTTCTGGCTCGGGCTGCACGGCGATCGCCTTGCCCGCGGCCTTGCGCTCGATCAGCTCGAGCACCTGCTCGCGGTAGGTGTCGCGGAAGCGGTCGGGTTCGAACTCGCCGGCCAGCGAGTCGATCAGCTGCGTCGCGACGTCGAGCTCACGCGCGGTCGTCGTGATCTCCTTGACCTCGGCGATCTCGTCGAGGCGCTCCGGCGGCAGGACTTCGTCGGCGAACAGCATCGTCGCCATGCCGAGCGCGTCGCCGATCGGGCGCACCGCGACGAGCTGCTCCTTCGAGCGGATGACAACGCGCGCGATCGCGACTTTGCCGGCCTCGCGCATCGCGTCGAGCAACAGCCGGTAGGGCTTCGCGCCACCTGGCCCCGGGGCCAGGTAATACGGGTGGTCGTAGTACACGGGGTCGATTTCGGAGAGCGCGACGAACTCCTCGATCTCGATCGTCTTGGTTTTCTTAGGCTCGAGTGCGTCCAGCTCGCCGGGCTCGACCACGACGTAGCGGTCGGGAGCGAGCTCGTAGCCCTTGACGATGTCGGCGTAGGCGACCTCCTCGCCGCTCGAGGGATCGACGCGCTTCTGCGCGACTCGCACGCCGCTCTTGCCCGACAGCTGGTGGAAGCGCACGCTCTTGCGATCCACGGCGCTGTACAGCTTCACCGGCACCGTGACCAGGCCAAAGCTGATTGTGCCCGTCCAGATCGCGCGAGGCATACAGGAGTAGTACCAGCTCTGGACGCGCCTAAACACCGCTGCAAAGCCGCTGGCGGAAAGCTCAATCCTCGTCTTGCTGCAGCGAGGCGGGCAGCAGGTCGCTCGGTGCGTACATCTCCCCTGACCCGGCCGCCGCCGCACCTTGGCCGTCGTCGCGCGTGCGCGCCGCCTCGATCTCCTCGGCGCTCGCCGACAGCCGCGCGGAGTAGATCGACGGTGCTCCGAAGAGGCGCGCGAGGACGGTCGCCTCGACGACCGCCAGCAGGATCGGCACCATCAGCGCATCGGCGTGGTGGGTGAGCTCGAGCAGCAGCACGACCGCCGCCAGCGGACCTTGCATCGAGGCGGCAAGCACCGCCGCGCCGCCGATTATCGCGTAGCTGCCGACCGGGGTGCCGGGCCAGATCTGCACCCAGCCCTGACCCAGCAGGCCGCCGAGCAGCACACCGTAGGTGAGCGTCGGCGTGAACAGCCCGCCCGGCGCGCCGCTGCCGAGGCATGCGGCGGTCACGAGCGGCTTCAGCACGAGCAGCGCCGCGAGCAGTCCCACGCTGACACTTCCGACGAGCTCGAGCTGGACGACCGGTTTGCCGTTGCCGAGCAGCTCCGGATACTCGATCGCGAGGACGCCCAGCGCCGTGAACACGCCGATCGGTGCCGCCACGCGCATCCATCCGGACGGGCGCATCGAGTGCGCGCGTGCGATCAGCCGTATCCAGGCGATCGCCGCGAGGCCCGCGATCGGCCCGACGATCACCGCCCACACGATCTGCGAGGCGCTCACCGAATATGTGGTGATCTTGTACGTGGGCGCCGTCGGCAGCGCGATCCACGCGACCGCGGTCGCGATCAGCGACGTCGCCAGCGCGGGAAGCACCAGCGGCAGCGTCAGCGTGCCGAGCAGCACCTCGAGCGCGAACAGCGCGCCACCCAGCGGCACGTTGTAGACCGCCGCCATTCCCGCGCCCGCACCGCAGGCCACCAGCAGCCGTCGCTGCCACTCCGGCAGCCGCGCCCAATCGCTCAGACCGCTGGCGACCGCCGCTCCGAACTGCTGTGGCGCCGCCTCGCGACCGAGCGACGCGCCGAGCCCGACGATCACGATCGAGTGCACGCCGCGCGCGACGCTCGCCCAGAACGGGATCTGCGCGCGGCGCAGCCAGAGCGCCTCGGAGACCTCGCCGGGGTTGTGATGGGCCAGCAGCACCGCGCCCACGCCGGCGACCACGCCGCCGGTCGCCAGCACGAGCACCCGTTGGGCATCGGACGTCCGCTCCACCGCGCCGAGGAAGCTGCCCGAGTCATACGACCACGCCAGGTGCTGAACCGCTCGCAGAAGCTCGATCAGCGCGGCGCCGCCGAGCCCCGCACCGACCCCCACCGCGACCACCAGCACCCAGAACCGCACTCCGTAGGAGGCCACGATGCCGCGGTCCGGCACGTTGGGTTGAGGGGTCGGGCGTGTCACGCCGGTAGCAGTCTGACGGTGAGCTCAGTTGGCACTGCGAACCCGGTGTTACCCTGCGGGCGCGAGTTTTGGTCCGCGCGCGGGCTCACAGAACTGGCCAGCTAGCCAGTATGATCGTGGACACCATCCGGTGGGCGAGCTTGGAGGTTGGAAATGGCGACCGTTGGGCGCGATATCGAGTCGGTCGAAGTCACTGGGCGCGAGCTCTGGAGCGACGGGCCTCCTTACGAGCTGTTCAAGCAGATGCGCAGCGAGTGTCCGATCCACTGGACCGAGAGCTTCGAAGAGTTCCCCGAGGAGGCCGGCTTCTGGTCGGTGACCACGGCCGAGGACATCCACACCGTCAGCCGCGACTGGCGCACCTACTCCTCGGAAACGGGTGGCGTGCTGGCTGCGGCGGGCGGCTTCCCGCTCGAGCTCGCGCAGGCGATGTTCATCGGCATGGATCCGCCGAAGCACGACCGCCTGAAGGCGCTGTTCCAGGCGGGCTTCACCCCCAGGCGGATCGCCGCGCACGAGGATGCGATCAGGGCGATCGCCGTCAACGTGCTCGATCGGCTCGATCGGCGCGAGACGTGCGACCTCGTCAGCGATGTTGCGCAGCCGATCGTCTCGCGCGTGATCGGCAGCTTCATGGGCATCCCCGAGGAGGACGACGCGCTGTGGGCGAGGCTGATGAACAAGACCCTCGGCGCGGCCGACCCGGACGTGAACCCCGACGGCTTTGAGGGCGCGATCGAGAAAGACGTGCCCGAGATCTTCGAGCACTGCCGCCGGCTGATCGCCGCGCGCCTGGAGAACCCGACCGAGGATCTCACGAGCGTGCTCGTGCACTCCGAGGTTGACGGACAGAAGCTCGAGGAACACGAGATCGTGATGGGCTTCTACCTGCTGATGGCCGCCGGCAACGACAGCACCAAGGCGACCTACTGCAGCGGCATGCGCGCGTTGATGGAAGACGGCGAGCAGCTGCAGCTGCTGATCGAGGACCCCTCGCTGATCCCCGCCGCCGTCGAGGAGTCGCTGCGGATGTTTCCGGCGTTTGCACACTTCCGCCGCACGGCGACGTGCGACACCGAGCTGCACGGACAGAAGATCCGCGAGGGCGAGAAGGTGGTCATGTGGTACGTCTCCTCCAACCGTGACGAAAACCGTTTCGAGGACGCGGATCGTTTTGATCTGCGTCGCGAATGCGAGCACCAGGCGTTCGGCGCGGGCGGCCGGCACTTCTGCCTGGGCACCGCGCTCGCGCGCCTCGAGCTGAAGGTGATGCTCGAGGAGACGCTCGCGCGCTATCCCGAGATCGCGCTCGACGGCGGGGCGGGCGGGCCTCAATACGTGCAGTCGCTGTTCCTCAACCAGCTCAAGTCACTGCCCGTCCGCCTGACGCCGTAGGAGCGACGTGTCGGATATGGACGACTTCAACAAAGGCGTCATCGACGAGTTCCGTGCGAGCGGCTGTTCAACCAGCAGTCGGAGCTGATGCCGCAGTTCGCCGACTACGCGCAGAAAACGACACGCCAGATTCCGGTGGTCGTGCTGGAGCGCGCCGCCGACGAGTAGCGCCTCGTCGTCGGGCTTTGTGGCGCCGATGATCGGCGCGGTCACTGCGGGCTTGTGCAGCAGCCACGCGAGCGCGATCTGCGCCGGCGGGACGCCGCTCGAGCGCTCGGACCCGGTCGGCACTAGAACAAACGTCCAGGCGAGAGGTGGATCCTTCAGCATCAAACGCGCAATTTCCAATAATTCCCTGGAGCGAGGGGTAACGCGTCTCAGGGTGAGCTATGGGCTTTTTCTACATCAGCGACGACGGTACCGTCGGCGGCGCGCAACACGGCAACGATGTTGTCGTGTTGGTCGCCGGCGGCGAGATCGACTACTCGGCGAGCCCCCAGCTGAGCGAACGCCTCAGCGAACGCATCGACGGCGGCATCACGCGCGTGGTGCTTGACCTGTCGACGGTGACGTTCATCGACTCGACCGCCATCGGCGCGCTCGTTTCAGCCGCCACGAGGCTGCGCGAGCTCGGCGGCGGAACGCTGGCCGTGGTGTGCCCCGAGGAGAATCGGCGGGTCGTCCGTATCTTCGAGATCGCCGGGGTGGACAGCGTGATCGCGATGCACGGCTCACGCGAGGACGCAATCGCGGAACTCGCCACGGTGTCTTGACGGTGCGCGCTCGAGCAAAGCAGGACGCGAGCGAGCTGCAGCTGCCGGCACGACCGGCGAAGCTCGCTGCGGCGCGCGAATACGCGCACGAGGCTGCGGCGGCGTTCGGCTTCGACGCCGATCGCTGCTACGAGGTGGCATTCGCGGTCAACGAGGCCGTGACCAACGCGATCCGGCACGGTCGCCCCGACGCGCACGGATGCATCTGCCTGAGCGCGCTCGCCGATGGCGACAGCCTGACGCTCGCGATCCGCGACTGCGGAACGTTCACGGCATCCGCTGCTGCCTCGGCGAACGGCGAGGGCGGCCGCGGCTTCCCGCTGATGGCTCGCCTGATGGACGCAGTCCAGCTGTGCGTGTCATCCGAAAGCACAACGGTGCGGCTGTCCAAGGCACGCCACTGATGGCGCGCCGCGCAGCTCGCCTGTTCGCGTCAAGCTGAAAACCGTACGTTTTTCGGCGTTGAACGGCGAGACTGTCTCGATCTCAAGGACGCGATCCACATCGGACACTCCCCAATCGGTGGATTCAGGCTACACGGGAATTGGGGCACCGAGCACGCCGGCGACGGCGCCGACGGTGCCGGCGGCGAGCAAGGTCAACACAACGCTACGACGCAGCACGAGCAGGGCAACCGCCGCAGCGACGAGCAGGCCAAACTGCCATGCCTCGCTGAGGGCTGCTGCGAGCGGGATCGCCGAGCCGATGATCGCCCCGGCTGCGGCTGGGGCAGCTCCGGCGAGGAACGCGACTACTCGCTCGTTCACGAGCAGACGCTCGAAGCGCGTAGCGCCGAACAGGATGAACGAGAACGACGGGGCAAAGGCGAACAGCGCCGCGAGCAGCGCCGAGGGAATCCCACCCTCGGCATAGCCGACTGCCGCGACCGTGTGGACGACCGGCCCCGGCGTGACCTGGCCGAGCGCAACCGCGTTGAGGAACTGCCCTTTGGTCATCCAGTGATAGGTGCTCACCGCGTCGGTCTGCATCAACGGGATGATCACGAACCCGCCGCCGAACGCAAGCGCGCCGACCTTGAGCGCGGTCCGGCACCCATGCCTGCGCCCCGTATCCATGTGGGCGGTGATCCCGCCAAGAACGGCACGGACAGCGCGAGGATCATCGCCAGGCCGGGCAGGATGAAACCCAGGCCGCCGACGAGCGCACCCGTCGGGCCGCGCAGTCGCCAAGCGCAGTAGATCGCAAGCTGCGTCGAGGCCGGTCCCGGCAGCAGGGTCGTCGCCGCGACCGCCCGCTCGAACTGTTCCTCGGTCAGCCATCCGCGCCGCGTCACGCATAGTGCACGGAACAGCGCGATATGGGCGGGCGGACCACCGAACCCGATGCAGCCGATCCGGCCCCACTCCCCCGCAATCTCAGTAAGCGAAGGCTCCGGGCCGGCGGGGCGCACCGCGGTAGCGTATGTGCTCGATCCGCTCGCGCAGAGAGCTGCCAATCGGTTGTCCGTGAGGATCTTCTCACGGACCGCTCAGAGAGCCTTTAGAAGCTCCATGGATGCTGGGCACGATGTCCTCTCGGCCAAGCGCTGCGCGTCGGCAGACGATCAGGCGCCGCCGAGCGGTGGCGCTGGCTGTGCCTGTCGTGTTGGTAGTGGTCGGCGCGATCGTCGATGGCCAAGACGGTGGGAGAAGCCACGCGGCCACAGGTTCTCGCGTGCGAGCTGGGCTATCGGCTACGCGCGTCCGACGCGCGCAGGACCCGCGCTCTCGGGCGAGCGACGCTGGTGCGACCGCGAATCTGCGACCGGGCTCTGACCCGAGCGTTCTGCCCGGCCCGGTCCTGATCGCCGATCGTGACAACAACCGCCTGTTGGAGGTCAGCCCCGATGGACGGGTGCTGTGGCGCTTTCCGGCACCTGGCGATCTTGCTCGGGGTCAGACATTCCTCCTGCCGGACGATGCGTTCTTCTCGCCCGATGGCCGTCAGATAGTGGTGACTCAGGAGGATGACTTTGCGATCAGCGTGATCGCCCTCGCAAGCGACCGGATCGTCTATCGCTACGGGCATCCCGGCGTGCCTGGCTCAGAGCCCGGCTACGTCCACAATCCCGACGACGCGATGCTGATGCCCTCTGGAGAACTCCTCTCCGCTGACATCAAGAACTGTCGGGTGCTCGCGATCCGCCCGCCGGCTCACCGGCCGTGGCGCCAGCTCGGCGAGACGGGCGTATGCGAACACCAACTGGGCGTCTCCTATGGCAGCCCCAACGGCGCTTTCCCGATGTCCAATGGCGACACCGCTATCACGGAGATCAACGGCGACTGGCTGGATGTGATCGCTCCTGACGGCACCCCGGTGCTCGCCACTCACCCGCCGGGGTTCACCTACCCGTCGGATACCAACGAGGTGCGCGCGGGGTTGTTCCTCTCGGTCGACTACACGGAACCTGGAGCGATCGAGACATTCACGAACACTGGCGAACTGCGCTGGCGCTATGAACCCACTGGCCAGGCAGCGCTCAATCAGCCGTCGTTGGCGCTGCCTTTGCCCAATGGTGACATTCTCGCCAACGATGACAAGAACGATCGTGTGATCGTGGTCGATCCGCACACCAACAAGATCGTGTGGCAGTACGGTCACACTCGCGTGCCGGGCGCAGGCGAAGGCTTCCTGAGCAACCCCGATGGTGTCGACCTCGCGCCGCCCCACTCGTTGGACGAGCGGTTCGCCGCCACGCTGCGCGTGCCTTGAACGTCGCTAGCGGGGCGTGGGCGTGAGTTCGAGCACGGAGTCGACGGGACCGTTCGTGCTCAGCCCGCCCGCCAGCCACACCCGGTCGCCGAGGGGGATCGCGGCGGCGTCTGACAGTGGTTGTGGCAGTCGTCCGTCGAGAGCAGATCGGCCCGTGGCGGCATCGACCGCAAAGATTGCGGCGCTTTGTGTGCCTGATGCGGAGCCTCGCCCTCCGAGGATGTAGGCATAGGACCCGAGCGTGACCGCCGCGGCGTGCGTGACCGGCTCGGGCAGATCGCCGATGTGGCGCAGCTCGTGTGTTGCTGGGTCGTACCTCAGGATTGTTGTGGTCGCGGCCTCGGCGTGTGAGCCTCCCACGATCAGGAGCTCGCCGTCGCTGGCGGCGACGGCTGCGTAGCGCAGACCGTAGGGCAGGCGCGCGACGAGCTTGGGCTGTCCTCCAGGGCGCCAGGCGATGATCGTGTCGAGCGCCTGCTGGCCGTCGTAGCCACCGACGATGTAGGCGGTGCCTGCGAGCACGGCGACCGCGGCGTCGGATGTAGGCGTCGGCAGGCTGCCGACCTGGGCCACCGTGTCGGTTTCCGGGTTGTAGGAGAGGATGTGGTCGTAGGAGCTGAACTGCCCGCCTCCGAAGATGTATGCCCGCCCGTCGAGCATTGCGCCTTGAGCATCGTGCTGTGGTTCGGGCAGGCTCGCGCCGGCTGTGACGCCACGTCGATCGAGCACGCTGACGGTCGCGGTCGAGGTGTCGGCGGCGTTCAGGCCACCCAGCAGCGCGGCGCGCCCGGACCCAAGCGGCACGCCGGCCGTGTCTTGTAGTGCGACCGGCAACGTGAGTGGCAGGCGCCTGACCAGGAACCGCTCGGGCGAGCTCGCGGATCGAGGGCGCGATACGCGCCCGCTGCCCACGTGCGTCGAGCTGTGATGTTCTCCCAGGCGAGTGGCGGTGAGCCAGGCGATGAGTACGTAACCGACGATCAGGACGCCGGCGACCGCGGCGCGTCGCCTCCTCAGCGCTTGGCGGCGCTCGGCTGATCGGCGCTCGGCGCGAGGAGAACCCCGGGCGACGCGTGCACTAGTGGGGGATCTTGGCTCGTTCGTCATCGTTGTGGGCGCTCGCGGGGGATGCCGACGTTTGCGCGTGGGCGCTATCGGCGCGCGCGGCCGTAAAGCGGGGAAGGTCGAGCTCAATACGTGCGCCCCCCGCTTGTGACTGGCTCGCCTTCACAGTGCCGCCGTGGGCTTTGGCGATCGCGTCGACGATCGCCAGCCCGAGGCCCGTGCCGCCGGAGGCGCGGTCGCGCGCTTCGTCGGTGCGGTGGAAACGATCGAAGACGCGCTGACGCTCGTCGGCGGGGATACCCGGCCCGTCGTCCTCGACGACAAAGCGGACGCGGTCGTCTCCCGCGCGCTCGACTCGCATGAGCACAAGCCCGCGATCCGGGGTGGTGTGCTCGATCGCGTTGGCGAGCAGGTTACGCAGGGCTTGGGCGAGCCTGTCTGGGTCGGCGAGCAGCGTTCCGGGCGGAACGGGCTCGAGTCGAAAGCGGCGGCTCGCGAGCAGGGTGTTCGCGTGCCAGATCTCGTCCACGAGCTCCGACAGGTCGATCGGCTCGATGCGCAGGAACTCGGTCTGCTCGGCCTTCGTGAGCAGGAGCAGGTCGTCGACCAGCCGCGTGATGCGCGCGATCTCGGCCTGCACGAGTCGCTCGACTCGGCGTAGCTCCTGCGGCGGGGGGTTCTGCTGCGCTGTGAGCACTTCGAGCTGTCCGCGAATCACGGTCAGCGGGGTGCGTAGCTCGTGCGAGGCGTCGGCTGCGAACGCGCGTTGGCCCGCGAACGCCTCGGTCAAGCGCTCGAGCATGTGATTGAAGGCGTCGGCCAGCACACGTATCTCGCTACCTCGCGCGTCGGCAACGGGGATCCGTGGGTCCAGGTCCCCGGCGTCAACGCGAGCAGCCACGGCGGCGATCCGGCGCAGCGGACGCGACACACGGCTGCCGATGAGATACGCGCCGAGCAGCGCGCCGACGAGCGCCAGGATGCCCGCCAGGATGAACGCGCGCGCGACGCCGCGCTGAGCGTGGGCGACCAAGGCCAGCGGCTCTCCAACGCCGATGACTACGCGGCGAGACGGTGAGGCCGTGAGTCGCACTGAGCGCTTGAGCAGGAGCAGACTGCCCACGTCCGGTAGAGGCAGCGTGGAGTAACCGTCGCCCACGGTGAGTAGGCGTGCCGCGAGGCGATTCTCATGGTCTTGTTCGGCGAGCGTCTCGTCCTGGTCGGGCGGCCCATGTTCAAACAGCTCTGGGACATTGGTGCTCGTGCGCGTGCCCGGGATCAGCGCGAAGAACACGGTGGCGCTGGAGCTGAACGGCTGGCCGCGAACGTAGCGTGTCGCGTCTCGTGCGGCTTCTTTGGGGGAGCGGGGGTCAGCGAGCGACAGGCTGCGCGCAAAGCCACTGGCGTCACCGGCGATCTCCGTGTCGATCTCGTGGCGAACCTGTGTCCCGGTGCCGCGGTAGACGGCCACGAACGCGATCCCGAGGCAGGCGAGCACGACGACTGCGACCCAGCCTGCGAGGCGCCAGCGGAGGCCGACATCGGCGAGCCGATCGCGTGGCGAGCGCATCGTCAGCTCGTGCGGCCGAGGCGATACCCGACTCTGCGCACGGTGAAGATCGGAGCGGGGTCATCGGGCCGCCCCAGCTTGCGGCGCAGGTAGCCGATGTAGACATCGACGACGTTGGTCTGAGGGTCGTGCTGGTAGCCCCACACCGAGCTGAGAATCTGCTCGCGCGAGAGCACGCTTCCGTGATGGCGAAGCAGCAGCGCCAGCAGCTCGAACTCAGTGCTCGACAGGTTGACGGCCCTTCCGTTTCGGTGGACCCTGCGGGTGAGCAGGTTCGCCTCAATCCCCTCCCCGCTCAGCATTGTCGTGGTGGTCTGGGCGTAGGCACGCAACTGCGCTCGCACGCGCGCGAGGAGCTCGGCCATCGAGAAGGGCTTGACCAGGTAGTCGACCGCGCCGGCGTCGAGCCCCGCGATGCGATCCTCGAGCTCGCCGCGAGCGGTCAACACGATCACGGGCACGCTCGATTTCGCGGCCCGCAGAGCGGCAAGGATGTCCAGCCCGCTGCGGCCTGGGAGCATCACGTCAAGCACGATCGCGTCGAAGCTCTCGCTCAGCGCAAGCCGCTCCCCCTCGAGCCCATCGAAGGCGACCTCCACCGCGAAGCCGGTCGTTTCCAGGCCACGGCGCACGAAATCGACGATGCCCGTCTCGTCCTCGACGACCAGCACTCGCGCTTCGACAGGTGCTTGCGCCCCGGTGCGCCCCGCTCGCGAGGCCTGCTCGATCATTCCCATCGCTCAAGGATAGGGTCGTCACACAGCCGGCTTTCGCTGCGGAGCGTATTCAGAGAGTTTTCTCATCTGCTGGTTATCCGCTCGTTAATGAAGCTCAACACAGTGCTTGCATGGCAACCACCCGCAAGCGGGCGCCTGCTACAAGGGCCCAGGGGTACTCTGAGCGTGCCCGTGCGGAGCATCTGACGGGCGGGGCAACGGACGGCAACGAGCGCCTCACGGCGGCCGCCGGCGCTGCCTTGCTCGTGCTGCTGGCGGTGATCGGCGTGACGCTCGTGCGGATCGGCCAGCTCCTTTCTGTGCACCTGTTCGTGGGGATGCTGCTGATCCCGCCCGTGTTGCTGAAGTTCTCGAGCACCGGCTATCGGTTCGTGCGCTACTACACAGGAAACCCCCGCTACCGGGAGAAGGGACCGCCGGAGTGGCCGCTGCGGATAATCGCGCCGATGGTCGTGCTCTCCACCCTGGTCGTGTTCGTCAGCGGCGGGGTGCTCTTGTTCGTCGGACCCTCGGCGCGCGCAACGTGGCTCCCGATTCACAAGGACAGCTTCTTCGTGTGGGTCGCGTTCATGGCCGTCCACGTTCTTGGACACCTACCCTCGGTACCGCGGCTACTGCGCGCCGACTACAGCCGCTATGCGGCCTACGACTATGAGGACCTCGGCGGCGACGTCAGCGGGCGCGCGGGGCGGATGCTGGGACTCAGCGGAGCTCTGGTGGCGGGCGTGGTGTTGGCGGTTCTTGTAATCCCGGAGTTCGGTCCGTGGCTACACGGCACCGGTCTTTTTAACCACCACCATTGAGGGTCGTGATACCGATTCACACAACTCACACGCGCGATGCGGCGCTGCGTCAACTTCACCGAATCAATCGCTGGCTGATCGCCGGCAGCGTCGTCCTGACGGGCGCGTTCGTCGAGGCAGCCGCACACGCTTTCCCAGGCAGGACGGCCAAAACCGTCTCGGCGGGCAAGGCGAAGCGATCCGCCGCGCGCGTCAGCAGCCCGTCCAGAACCACGACGCATTCACTGCAGCCGCCCGCTCATGCGCCCCAGGCTGCGACCGAATCCTCACCTTCAACGCAATCGACGGTGCCTTCGCAGGAATCGCCGACGACCTCACAGGATCCGGCTCCTGAACCTGCGCCGGCGCAAGAAGCCGAGCCGGCACAGGAATCTGCTCAAGCGGAAGAACCCGCGCACGTGAGGGAATCGGCGCCGGCGCATGAATCCACGCCGGTCGAAGAATCGGCTCCAGTCGTGTCCGGTGGCTCCTGAGGTGGCCGCCAGCGTCACACCCGCCGCGCTCGGCTCGTGCGAGTGGACGGCTCTCGGCACGACCGCCGTGCTGCGCGTGAGCGACCCCGGAGCGCTCGACGCCGCGCGCGCCGCGGTCGAGCAGGAGCTCGTGGCCATCGACCGGGCGTGCAGCCGCTTCCGGGCAGACTCCGAGCTGTCGAGGGTCAACGCACGCGCGGGACGCTGGACGCGGGTCAGCCCGCTGCTGATCGAAGCGCTGCAGATCGCGTTGCGCGCCGCCGAGGTGACTGACGGCGACGTCGATCCGACCGTTGGCCTGGCGCTCGAGCTCGCGGGCTATGACCGCGACTGGGGCCTGCTCGATCCTCCCGTCGGGCAGCCCGAAGCAGCGCCCGCGATCACTTTGCGGGCTCGCCGTGGCTGGCAGACGGTCGTGCTCGACCGGGCGAGCTGCTCGCTGCGGATGCCGGCGGGTGTGAGGCTCGACCTTGGCGCCAGCGCCAAGGCGTGGGTCGCAGATCGTGCTGCCGCAGCGGCACACCGGGTGGGCGGCTGCGGCGCGCTGGTCGGCCTTGGAGGCGACATCGCGACCTCGGGGCCGGCTCCCGATGGTGGCTGGCGTGTGAGGGTGACCGACGATCACCGCAGCGACTGTTCGGCTCCCGGACAGACCGTCTCAATCATCGGTGGCGGCCTCGCCACGTCGAGCACGGCGGTCAGGCGTTGGAGTCATGCCGGCCACACCATGCACCACATCATCGACCCGCGCACCGGGGCGCCCGTTCGTGACACCTGGCGCACGGTCAGCGTGGCAGCCGTCAACTGCACCGACGCCAACGTCGCCGCGACGGCGGCGATCGTCAGAGCGAAGGCGGGCGCCGAATGGCTTGCAAGACAGAGCCTGCCAGCTCGGCTCGTGAGCTGGGAGGGCAACGTCACGGCCATCGGGCGCTGGCCGGCTGCGCTCGCCATCGACGAGCCCACGGTCTCGGAAGCTGGGGTGGCGCTCGCGATATGAGCACGCAACTCGCCGCCGCCGGGCCAAGCGCCTACTGGTATCTGACCCGCTCGACCGGGGCAGTTGCGCTGCTGCTGCTCACAGTCGCGATCGTCCTCGGCGTGATCGACGTAGAACGCTGGAGCAGCCCACGCTTGCCCCGCTTCGTCATTGACTCGCTGCACCGCAACGTCTCGCTGCTGGCGCTGATCTTTCTGGTGCTGCATATCCTCACATCGGTGCTCGACGGCTTCGCGTCGATCACGCTCGTCGACGCGTTCGTCCCGTTCGTCGGCTCCTACAGGCCGTTCTGGCTGGGGCTCGGAGCGGTCGCCTTCGACCTGATCCTCGCGGTCATCATCACGAGTCTTCTACGCGCACGCTTGGGCTTCACGACCTGGCGCGCGGTGCATTGGCTCACCTACGCGAGCTGGCCGATCGCGCTGCTGCACGGTCTCGGCACCGGCAGCGACGCCAGCAGCACCTGGCTCTTGGTGTTGAGCGTCATCTGCATGGTGGCGGTGCTCGCCGCGGTGCTCACGCGCGTGATCGCCGGCTGGCGCGAGAACGTCGCAATGCGCAGCGCGGCGCTCGCCAGCGCCGGCGTCTTCTCGCTGTTCATCGTGCTGTGGCTGCCGAGCGGCCCGCTGGGCTCGGAATGGGCGCGCCGGTCGGGCACACCCGCCGCGCTGCTGCCCCACCACCACACGACCGCCAAATCCAGCGGGAGCGGTGAGTGAGCGTGAGCTCGACGCTCACCGAGTCACTGCCCCGTACCGGTCAGCGACCGCCAGCGGCGTTGCCCCGGCTGCTTGCCGGTGTCCCGCCGAGTGGCGCGCTGTCGCTGCCGGAGCACGTCGCGATCCACGGCCCCCTGCCTGCAACCAGCGGGCGCGGCCGGCGCCGCGCCCGCGAGCGGGCCGCGCTGCTGGTCGATGAGATCGAGCGCTCCGGGTTGCTCGGCCACGGCGGCGCGGCTTTCCCGACAGCGGCCAAGATGCGGGCGGTCGCCAGCGATCGTCGACGCGCGATCGTCGTTGTCAATGCGGCTGAGGGCGAGCCCGCGAGCCGCAAGGACCGCACGCTGCTGGAGACACTTCCTCACCTTGTGCTCGACGGCGGCATTCTCGCGGCTGAAGCCGTGGGCGCAGACGAGGTGATCGTGTGCGTATGCGAGTCTGCCGATGCGGGAATCAACGGCATCGCGCGAGCGATCGAAGAACGCGCCGCGGCCGCCGAACGCTCGCCCAGCGTGCGTCTCACCACGGTGCCGGGCCATTACGTCGCGGGCCAGGAGTCGGCCCTGATCAACTACCTGAATGGCGGACCAGCCAAGCCGACGTTCACCCCGCCGCTGCCCTTCGAGCGTGGCGTCCGGCGTCGTCCGACCCTCGTGAACAACGCCGAGACGTTTGCGCACCTGGCACTGATCGCGCGGCACGGGGCGCCGTGGTTTCGCCAACTCGGAACCCCCAGCCAACCAGGATCGGCACTGGTGACATTGTCCGGCCCGCTCGCCCACCCAGGTGTGTATGAGATCGAGCACGGCGCCTCGCTGTCCTCACTGATCCGAGCGGCCGGCGGGCGCACCGCGCATGTGCATGGCGCGCTGCTCGGTGGCTACGGCGGCTCGTGGGTCGCCGGTGAGCTGTTGAACGGCGTCGCCCTATCGAATGAACACCTGGCCGCTCATGGTGCCTCGCTCGGCGCCGGGGTCGTGCTGCTGCTCTCCGAGCACGCCTGCCCAGTCGCTGAAACCGCCCGCGTCGCCCGTTGGCTCGCCGACCAGAGCACTCGCCAGTGCGGGCCATGCATCCACGGCCTTGACGCGCTCGCTCGGGCGATCGAGGAGGTCGCCGGCGGCATGCCTGGAGCCCAAGCGAGGCAGCGCATCGAGCGCCTTGCGTCGCTGACGGCGCGGCGCGGCGCCTGCGCGCATCCCGACGGCGCCGTCAACCTGATCCTCAGCGCACTGGGGAGCTTCGACGCACAGTTCGCCGAGCACGCCCGACACGGGCCATGCGACCACTGCGCACGCCCACCGGAGCTGCCGATGCCGGCACATCCCGTCAGCCAGGAAGCCTCACGCGGGATGCCGGCGCACCGATGAGCCATCGCGCACGAGTGAACCCGATCGCCTGCGAGGCGCATGGCATGTGCGCGGAGCTGCTCCCCGAGCGGATCACGCTTGACGAGTGGGGGTACCCGATAGTCGACGGGACGCCGCTGCAGGACTGGCAGGTCGAGCACGCCATCCGCGCAGCGCGCGCGTGCCCCACCTTCGCGCTGCTGGTGGTGCGCGACCCCACGCCAAGCGCGCCGCGTGCTCGTCGAGGCGACCGTCGCGGCTAAAGAGCTCGACCGGCCTGAGCTAAGGCGCGCCGCCTCGTTCAGCTGACGTCCCGGCGCGCGACCAGCGGCAGGCCTGTCAGCGCAAGCAAGACCACCCATGCAACCAGCACAAGCCCGCCGGCGGCAGGCGAAAGCAAGTGTTCGGTCTTCAGCCCGATCAGCGCGTCCTGTGCGCGCGGCGGCATGAAGCGACCGACCGACGGGACCAGGCCGAACAGCAGGCTGTCAACGATGAAGCCCCAAGCGAGCAGGCCGATCACCGCGCCGACCTGGTTGCGCACGATCGCGCCGAAGCCCACGCCAAGCGCGGCCCACAGGGCGGTTGCAGCGAGCGTCCCGAGCAGCAGCAGCGCGACTTCGCCGCCGCTCAACACAAACGTGATGCCGCGCGCGTCGATGATCAGATAGCCGATCGCAAAGCCCACGCCCTCACCGACAACGCCGAACACGAGACCTGCAAGCAGGCCCGCGATCAGCTTTGCGCCGAGCACACGCGAGCGCACAGGCGTGAACAGGAACGTCGGGCGGATCGTGCCAAAGCGAAACTCGCTGGTCACCAGCAGCACGCCCGCGAGCGCCGAGAAGATCCCAGCAAGGCTGCCCAAGCTGAGCGTCGTGCGCTGGTCTTCGGTCGTGGACAGGCCGCTGATTTTGCTCAGCAGCCCCGTCAGCAGCGCAAACAGCAGGATCAGCGCGATCATCCCCAGCACCAAGCCAAGCGTGGTGCGCGTCGAGCGCACCTTCAAGAGCTCTGCTTTGACCTGTGCGATCACGGCTTCGCCTCGGGGGGGACCGCGGTCGGGGTCGCACTGCTGACAGCGCTGCCGTCTCCACCGGTCAGCTCGAGGAAGATCTGCTCCAGCGAGGAGCCTTCGGTGACGAGCTCATGCACCGGTACCCCTGCGGCGAGCGCGACGTCGCCGACGTGCTCGCTGGTGGTGCCGTGCACGAGCAGCACATGCTCGTTGCTTGCCGTCGTCTGCAGCTGCTCGCGCTCGAGCGCTTGGCGCAGCTGCTCGACGCCCGGCGTGCGCACGCGCACCGCGCCGCCGACCTGCGCTGTCAGCTGCTCCAGCGAGGACTCCACAACGAGCCGCCCGCGGTTGATGATCAGCACCTGGTCGACCGTCTGTGCGACCTCTGCCAGCACATGGCTCGAGATCAGCACCGTACGCCCCCCAGAGGCAAACGCGCGCAGGAAGTCACGCAGCCAGCGCACGCCCTCGGGGTCCAGGCCGTTGGCAGGCTCGTCCAGCACCAGCAGCTCGGGATCGCCAAGCAACGCCGCTGCGAGCCCCAGCCGTTGGCGCATGCCCAACGAGTAGCCCTTCACGCGGCGTTTGGCAGCGTCTTTCAGTTCCACCAGAGCCAGCACTTCGTCGGTGCGCGAGTTGGGCAGGCCGGCAGCAAGGCCGAGTGTGCGCAGATGGTCGCGGCCCGAGCGGCCAGGGTGGAAGTCAGTGGCCTCGAGCACCGCGCCGATCCGCAGCGCCGGCTGTTGCAGCTGCGCATAGAGCTGGTCGAACACGAGCGCGCGGCCACTCGTCGGCACCGCCAAGCCGAGCAGCATCCGCAGCGTCGTCGTCTTGCCTGCGCCGTTGGGGCCCAGAAAGCCCGTGATCGTGCCCGCGGCGAGCTCGAACGACAGGTCCTCGACTGCTGTCAGCCTGCCAAAGCGCTTCGACAGCGACTCTGCGCGAACGATTGCCGTCACGCGCTCATCGCTTCGTCGGGCGCCAGCTCACGCGCGGATCGCCTTGCTCCACGACAGCCACACGCACGTCGCTTCGCCCGCAGGCAGCAATCGTTCACGCTGGCAGAGTAGTTCACGCGTCCGCATCCTCAGCACGACCGCGATCCGCCAGGTGCGCTCTGGCAGCGCCACGCTCGAGGCCGAGCGCGGCCGGCAGCTCGACCGCGGGGTCCGGCGCCGGCAGCTCGAGGATCCTCGCGAGCACATGCTGCGGGCCTAAATGCGAGTGCCCGCGGCGCATCGACCTGGCGGCTCGGCGCGCGAGCCCTCGCCGCCCGCGCCCGCGCCCTCGCGCCGTTTCGATGCTCCACGGGACGAAACGCGATCGTCGGCGACGTCCACGTCAACGCTCTCGCTCTTGCCCTGGAGCAGGCGTAGACGCCTTGAGCGTTCAGTCGCTGACTTCAACGAGGAACGTGCCGAAGATGGCTATTTGAAGGCCGCCGACGACCGCGTCTTGTCTATGGCTTGCTCGGGAGCCCGAGCGTGGCCGCGTGTTCGCGTAGGTAGTCGCGCAGATAGGGGAGTGCGAACTCGACACGACCGTGCCCCGCGGGTTTGATCAGCTCGAGTGCGAGCAGTCTGAGCCGATACTGGCTCGTGTAGTTCGAGTTGGCGCCGAGCCGTCGCCCGATATCGGCGAGAGTCGATGGTCCGTCGTCTTGTGCCATCGCGAGGAGGAACGACTTGGCGACATCGGACGCGTCGGCAAGCGCGGGCGCATGCACCAACTGGCCGAGGCGTCGTTTCGCCGCGTCGATGCCCGCATCTGCGTGCTCGAGCGTGATCGTCGGCGAATCGCCGGCGGCGCGCCATACGCGGTCGCCGACCAGCTGGATCATGAACGGGTACCCGCTCGTGGCAGCGACCATCGCCTCGAGCGCGTTGTCTGTGATCGTGCGTCCGGCGTTTACGATCGGCTGCTCGAGCGCCTGGCGTACGGCCGCCGGATCGACTGAGCCGAGGTGGTGGCGGTCCGCGCGGCGCAGGAACGTCATCAGCTCGTCGGCGAGGACCTCGTCGATTGCGGCGGGCAACGAAGCCGCGGCAAACGCGAACTCGCGCTGCTCGCGGATCATGTGCTGGGCGACCGTGCCGAACTCGCGCAGCTCGGCGACGGGCTGATGATGGAGCTCGTCGAGCGTGATGAGAAGCCCGCTCTCCGTTTCCTTCAACAGGTCGGTCAGCAGCTCGACCTTGGAGCGGAACGAGAGCGTCCTCGCGTGTCGCTCGACTCTCGCCCAGTCGAGCCGGCCGAGGTTCGCCGGAAGCCCGAAGCCCGTCAGATGGCGACGCACAGCCTTGGGGTCGTGGTCGGCGAGCACCCTCGGCAGGTGGTCGTCGGAGAGGCGCGCTATGAAGCCGGGGGTCGCGGTCTCGCTGACGACAAGCCAGCCATGGGAACGGGCCTCGACCTCGACGGCGTTGAGCAAGACCGTCTTGCCGGTACCGCGCGCCCCTGAGTAGATGGTCGCGCGCCCCGGCGCGCCCGGCCCATCCTCGAGCGCCTCGGCGAACTCCTCGATCAGCTCCTCGCGCCCGGCCAGGATCGGCGGCGAGGCTCCGAACGTCGGCGTGAACGGGCTACGAGCTGCCACACCGAGAGCATAGCCGTGTCGTTTTAGTTCTCGTTAGTTTTGTTAGTTCTCGTTAGTTCTGGACCGTCACGTCTCCGTAGCACCCTGCTCGTCACCGGGCTTTTGAGTGCCCTACGAGATACACAGAGCGGGCTTCGTCCACGGTGAGGGGCCTGGGATTTTTATGGGCGCGGCGGGTTTCGAACCTGCGACCTCTCGCGTGTGAAGCGAGCGCTCTCCCACTGAGCTACGCGCCCTGGGCGACTGAGTCTATTGGGCGGCGGGCTTCCTCGACGGCTTCGCCCGCGCCCGGAGCGTGGACGTTCGAGACTGCACGACAGGCTCCGTGGAGCCCGGACGAAACAATGCGTCCATTATTCACAACCATTGTTCATTTTCGGCGATGTATGAGTCCAAGCGCAAGGGCGAGGGTCGGCCCGAGCGGGCCTGGGGCCCGACGGGCGACTCGTCGATCACGAGCCCAGTCGAACTCGTGCGCGGGGCTTCAGCAGATCGTTCGCTTCGGAGTAGCTCTGAGCAAGCGCGTTCACTTCGCTCGGCGTGAGCGCGGAGCCGAAGGCGCCGGCGCCGCCGAGCCTTTGGTAGTCGATCGGCATCTGCTTGCCGATCTGCTCGAGCGCGAAATGGGCGTCGTAGACGCTCTCGATGTACAGGGCGACGTTTGCGCGCGCGAAGCTCGCGGCGGCGCGCGGGCCGTGTTCGCTCTGTTCGACCGCCGCGCGGATCAGCCGCCACCCGCGCCCGGTGAGCAGGTAGTAGCTGCGGAAGGTGCCTGCGAGGGCGGTCGCCGGGCCGGTGAGCGACGCGGCGTGGTGTTCTTCAAACGGGCTCGGTAGGCGCAGCGCGCTCGCGCGTTCGGTGGCAATGCGCAGCGGCGCCCCGGGCAACTTGTGGATGTCGGCGGGCAGGCCGTCGATGATCAGCGGCCAGGCCGCCTTGGTCGCCTGGACCTCGCGCTGCACGGCGGACTCCTGTGCAGTGAGCGCGTGCGCGACGACGACGAGGTCTTCGCGCTCGAGGCGCGACTCGGGAGCGGTGGCGTGCCGGTCTGACCCGCAGCCGGCGATCGCGAGCGCCGCGCCGACGATCAGCGTCAGCGCGGCGGAGCGAGCGAACCTCGTCGGTTCGCCTAGACGCCCAGCAGATCGACGACGAATACGAGCGCTTCGTTCTTCGGGATCGTCGGCGGTCTGCCCGCGGGGCCGTAGGCGAGCGAGGCCGGGATGATCAGCTCACGACGGCCGCCGACTTTCATGCCCACGATGCCCTGGTCCCAGCCCTTGATCACTTCGCCCTTGCCGAGCGTGAACGTGAACGGTTTGCCGGTTTCCCACGAGGCGTTGAACTTCTTGCCGTCCTTGTAGAGGACGCCGACGTAGTTCACGGTGACCGAGTCGCCGGCCTTGGCTTCGGGACCGGTACCGACGATCAATTCCTTGGTTTCGAGTTTTGCCGGCGGCGGCCCTGAGGGCGGCGTGACCGTCGGTTCTTTGGACAGCGGGCCGCTGGTGGGAGTCGTGGCGGCAGCGGTCGTCTTGCTTTCACCGGCGGTGACCAGCGAGTTGTCGGCGCTGTTCTCGTTGCCGACGGTGACGGTGCTCGATGATCCGCTCGAGCCGCAACCGGCGATCATGACCGTCGCGCAGAGCGCAGCGGCGCCGACACCGGCGCGGGAGCGAATGGTGGAGGGGAGGGGCTTGAAGTAGTTCACGGCCGGGCAGCCTACCGGAACTTGGCTGGGACGTGGGCGGTAGCGCGCGGGCGTGCGTTAGGATCCATCGCGGACCGTGCTAGGCGGGGAGGTAGCGGTGCCCTGTATCCGCAATCCGCTCTAGCGGGGCTGAACTCCCCTCCGAGGGGTTCCGACCCCGGTTGCTCCGTCGCTCGGGGCGTCGATGGTTCGGGTCCCGCGCGGTGTCGGCTTGCGAACCAGGTCAGGTCCGGAAGGAAGCAGCCTTAAGCGATCACCGGCAGGCGCAGCGGGAGCTCCCGAACCGGAGCCGTGGGCGAGGATCGGCGCCGGGTGTTCGCTGACTCTCGACGAGGGGTGCACGGTCCACCTCGACCCCGGCCGTGCCGTATAGCCATGGTTATACAGAGTTTGCAAAGTCAAACATGGTGGACGCGACGACCGGTGCACGGCACGATCAGGCACGGCACGGCACGACGCGCCGCTCTACCGGCACCCCTGGAAGATCAGCCAGGAGTGGTCGCTCGCCGACTCGCTGAAGCCGGGCGGCACGCTGGCGTGCTGCTCGACTGGGTCGCGCTTGTCGAGTACGTAGTCTTGTTCGACTTCTCTGTCGGCAGGGTCGACGTAGATCCCCGCGTCGATGTGCCCGGCCTCGGGGCTGACGATGTTGCGGGGGCTGGTCTTGAGGTAGAGCGCGAGCAGCGGCACGGGAGCGTGGTTGGAGACGCCGATCGGGCCGCAGCGAAGGTTGATGGCGTGGTCCTCGACGAGCGCCAGCAGTTCGCCTTCGATTTCGTGCGTGCGCGCGAGTTTGCCGAGTTCGCGATGCGCGGAGTGATACTGCGAGGGGATGTAGGCGATCAGCGCGACGAGCAGCAGCGCGCCGGCGGCCATCCACCAGCGCCGCCGCGGTTCGCCTGGAGCCAGCCGCGTCCAACCGAACACGCCGGCACCGGCGAAGATCGACAGGATGGCGGAGGCAAGGAACGCGTAGCGGGAGTTGATCGGCAGTCCGACGGACGCGAAGGCGGCGAACACGACGACGGCGAGGACGCCGGCGAACGCGCCGAGCAGCGCGCGGCGGCGCAGCCACAGCAGCGAGAGCACGCCGCCGACGGCGGCGGCGGCGAGCACGGGCGGTCGCAGGATTTCGCCGATGCGCCGCGGGATGTACTCGGGCACCTTGGCGATGCCGGTCTCGCGCCCGAGCGTTTCGGCAGTGTGCCGGGTGTTGGTGAGCGACCACAGCGGGTCGCCGGTGACGGCGAGGTCGCTGAGCACCCAGACGAGCGGCGCGGCGGCGGCGAGCAGCGTCAGCCGCAGGATCTCGGCGCGGGGACGATGGCGCCACGAGGGGCCTCGCGCCCAGCTGGGCACGAGGCCCATGAGATACAGCCAGTACAGCCCGGAGAACGCCCACGCCTCGGGGCGCAGCAGCCCGGCGAACGCGAGCAGCACGAGCACCGGTGCTCCGGCGGGGCCCCCGCTTGCACGCCTGTGGCGCGACTCGACGACGAGCGCGCACAGCACGAACATGAGGTACGGGAGGTCGACGTAGGCGCGCACGCCGTAGGAGAGCACGGGCACGCGGGTGAGGAAGATCAGCGCGGCGAGCGCGCCGGCGGCGCGGCCGAACCATTCGGCGCCGAGCCGGTAGATGACCCAGCCGCAGGCGGACAGGGCGAGGAAGCCGAGCGCGACGGTGATGTCCGCGGCGGCGCGCGGGCCGAGCGGCGCGAGCACGAGGCCGAGCAGCTCGAGCAGCGGGTGCGGGGTGGGCGCGATCGGCAGGCCGTAGGCGGGGGTGCTGCCGCGCGAGAGCTGTCCGCCCCAGGCGAGCGCGTAGAGCGTGTCGTAGTTGGCGAAGCCGACGCCGGCGATGATCCGCAGCGCCAGCGCTCCGCAGGCGATCGCGAGGGGCGCGGCGAGGCGCGTGCGCAGGCGCTCGATCGAGGCTGTCATGGGGCGGGACGCTACCCGCTGGCGCGCCCGGCAGAGCCCGCTGGCGCCGCCTGAGCAGCCTGCCGGCGCCGCCGGCGGAGCGCGTTTCGAGCCCACCCACCCGCGTGAGTAGACTCAGGCGAACGGTGTCGGTAGAGGAGCAGCCACAGGACGATCAGCGCTCACAGGGCCAGCAGCGGTCGCTGTATCGCAGGCACCGGCCGCGGACGTTCGCGGAGGTGGTCGGCCAGGAGCCGGTGGTGCGGACGCTGCGCAACGCTGTGGAGCGCGACTCGGTCCACCACGCGTACCTGTTCGTGGGCTCGCGCGGGACCGGCAAGACGTCGATGGCGAAGATCCTGGCGGCGTGCCTGAACTGCGAGCGAAATCCACCGACCCGACCCCCGGCCACCCGACGATCGAGCCGTGCGGGACGTGCGACTCGTGCGTGTCGATCGCGGCGGCGACGTCGCTGGACGTGATCGAGATGGACGCGGCGTCGAACAACTCGGTGGACGACATCCGCGAGCTGCGCGAGAGCGTTGCGTACGCGCCGGTGAGCGGTCGACGCAAGGTGTACATCCTCGACGAGGCGCACATGCTGTCGACGGCGGCGTGGAACGCGTTCTCTGAAGACGCTGGAGGAGCCGCCGCCGAACACGGTGTTCGTGCTGGCGACGACGGAGGCGAACAAGGTGCCGGCGACGGTCGTTGACCGCTGTCACCGCTTTGACTTTCACCGCCCGACGGTCGAGCAGATCGCGAGCGTGGTGCGCCGGGCGGCGCAGGCGGAGTCGATCGAGATCCCGCCAGCGGCGGTGGCGGCGCTGGCGCGCTCGGCGACGGGCAGCTTCCGCGACGCGCTGGGCACGCTGGAGCAGATCGTGACGTACAGCGGCTCAGAGATCGCGCTGGAGGACGTGCTGGCGGTGCTGGGCGTGGCCGACGCGCGGCTGCTGGAGGAGACGGTGGACGCGGTCGCAACAGGCGACGCGGCGCGCGCGCTGCGGGCGCTGGAGAACTGCGTCGAGCAGGGCCGCGACGCGGCCTCGTTCGCGTCTGACCTGGAGGTGCGCGCGCGCGAGCTGCTGGTGGTGCAGGTCCTCGACGAGCTCCCGCCGGAGCTGTCGCTGACGCCGGAGGCGGACGCGGCGCTGAGTGCGCAGGCCGAGCGCGTGGACCACGCGACGGTGGTGCGCCTGCTGGAGCTGCTCGGCGAGGCGATGGAGGGCGTGCGCGCGGGCGCGGACGCACGTACGCGCCTGGAGCTGGCGCTGGTGAAGGCGGCGCGGCCCGAGACGGACGGCTCGACGCGGGCGCTGCTGGCGCGCATCGAGCGGCTCGAGCGTGGTGCCCTCCGCGACGGCGCTGAGCACGAGAAGGAGAACGATTTCAAGGGACCGCCTGCGGCGGCGGCGGTGGATCGCGCGCGACAGGACGACGCGCCGACACCGGCGGCGGCTGCTGCGATTGAGCCGGAGCCGGAGCCGGAGCCGGCGCGCGAGCCCAGGCCCGAGGCGGTGCGCGAGCCCGGGCCGGAGGCGGTGCGCGAGCCTGCGCCGGAGGCGGTGCACGAGCCGTTGCCGCGGGACATCGAGTCGGTGTATGCGCTGTGGCCGGCGGTGGTCGACCTGGTGCGCAGCGAGCACGCGCTGCTGGGGGCGGTGATCGGCGAAGCGCGGCCGGTGGCGGTGGACGGCGAGGAGCTGACGCTGGCGTACCCGTTCACGGCGGAGTTCTACAAGAAGAAGGCCGAGGACCCGGCGCACCGCGCGGCGGTGGGCGAGGCGCTGGGGGCGCTTGCGGGCGGACGCTGGAAGCTGCGCTACGAGCTGCGCGACACGCCGGCATCGCAGGGCGAGCCCGGCTCGCCGGCACGCTCGGAGGAGGAATGGGTGGCGCGCTTCATGGAGGAGTTCGATGCGGAGGAGCTGACGGACGCGCAGGATGAGCGCGGCGCGCAGGCCGCGACCAGCAACGAGAAAGGCGCGTGATGCCCAAGCAGCCGCGGATGCCGAACATGCAGCAGATGATGGCGCAGGTGCAGAAGATGCAGAAGGACATGGAGCTGGTGCAGGAGCAGCTGAAGGACGAAGTGGTCGAAGCGTCGGCGGGCGGCGGCATGGTGACGGTGACGGTCAGCGGAGCGACCTCGAGGTACGCGAGATCAAGATCGATCCTGCGGCGGTCGACCCGGAGGACGTGGAGATCCTGGCGGACATGGTGTCGGCGGCGGTGAACGAGGCGCTGCGCAAGGCGCAGGAGCTGGCGGAGAGCAAGCTCGGCGGTGCGACGGCGGGGCTGGACCTGGGCAATCTTGGCGGCCTGGGCCTCCCGGGGCTGTGATCAAGCAGGTGAGCGTGAGCCCGACCTCGTACGCGCCGCCCGTGCAGCGGCTGGTGACGGAGCTGTCGAAGCTGCCTGGGATCGGCAGCCGCACGGCGCAGCGCCTGGCGTTTCACATCCTGCGCACCTCGGGTGAGGATGCGAGCGCGCTGGCACAGGCGATCGTGGAAGTGAAGGAGAAGATCGGGCTGTGCGAGGTGTGCTTCAACCTGACCGACGAGACGCGCTGTCGTATCTGCGAGGACCCGCGTCGCGACCATGGGCTGATCTGCGTGGTGGAGGAGCCGAGCGACGTGATCCCGATGGAGCGCACGCACGAGTATCACGGCGTGTACCACGTGCTCGGCGGCGCGCTGTCGCCGATCGACGGCGTCGATCCGGAGGACCTGAAGATCGCGGAGCTGTTCGTGCGCGCGACGGCGCCGGACGCTGTGGTGCGCGAAGTGGTGCTGGCGACGAACCCGACGACGACGGGGGAGGCGACGGCGCTGCACGTGGCGGAGGAGCTGCGCGTGCGTGCTGCGGAGATCAAGGTGACGCGCCTGGCGAGTGGGCTGCCGGTGGGCTCGGACCTGGAGTACGCCGACGAGGTGACGCTCGGCAAGGCGTTCGCGGGCCGCCGCGCTGTTTGAGGGCCCGCCAGTCTGTCCGCCCGCGCGCTTGCATGCGAGGTCGTGCTGTCGGAGGATCTGAGCGACGGTCAGGACTACGCGGGCGTGCGGGTCGAGAGCCCGTTTAGGTAACGGCCCCTGGCGCCCGAGCTGACACGGCGCCGAGGCCAATATCCTGCGTGCGATGCCCTCTGTGATCGTGATGAAGTTCGGCGGCACCTCGGTGGCGGACGCGCAGCGCGTGAAGCGCGCGGCGCGGCGGATCGTGGAGAAGCGCGAACAGGGTCACCAGGTCGTGGCGGTGCTGTCGGCTCGTGGCAAGACGACGGATGAGCTGATCGCGATGGCGGAGGAGATCTCGCCGGCGCCGGACCCGCGCGAGATGGACATGCTGCTGTCGACGGGCGAGCGGATCTCGTGCGCGCTGTGCGCGATGGCGATCAACGACCTGGGCCACCGGGCGATCTCGCTGACGGGCTCGCAGGCGGGCATCGTGACGGACGACTCGCACACGAAGGCGCTGATCCTGGACGTGCGTGCGGATCGCATCCGCACGGCGCTGGAAGAGGATCACATCGTCCTGGTGGCGGGCTTCCAGGGGGTGTCGGAGAACGCGAGGAACGTGACGACGCTGGGGCGCGGGGGCTCCGACACGAGCGCGGTGGCGGTGGCGGCGGCGCTTGGCGCCGACGTCTGCGAGATCTACACGGACGTCGCGGGCGTGTACTCGGCGGACCCGCGGATCGTGCCGAACGCGCGCAAGCTGGAGACGGTGTCGTTCGAGGAGATGCTCGAGATGGCGGCCTCGGGAGCGGGCGTGCTGCAGCTGCGCTCGGTGGAGTACGCGCGCAACCACGGCGTGCGCATCCACTGCCGCTCGTCCTTCGAGGAGCAGCCCGGTACCTTTGTGGTGGCGGAAGGAGAAACGATGGAGCAGCCACTGATCACAGCGGTGACGCACTCGACCTCGGAAGCGCGGGTGACGCTGACGGGCGTGCCGGACGCGCCGGGCGCGGCGGCGCGCATCTTCGAGGCGCTGGCGAACGCGAACATCAACGTCGACATGATCGTCCAGAACGAGCCGGTGGCGGCGGGCGGACAGGCGGAGATCTCGTTCACGGTGCCGCGCGAGGATCTGCGAGTGGCGGCGGCGGCACTCGAGCCGCTGACAGGCGAGGCGTTCGCCGAGATGACCGCGCACGACGACACGGGCAAGGTCTCGATCGTGGGGGCGGGCATGCGCTCGCACCCGGGTGTCGCGGCGAAGGTTTTCGGCGTGCTCGCGAGCGAGGGCGTGAACATCGAGATGATCTCGACCTCGCCGATCAAGATCTCGTGCGTGATCGATCGCGACCACGTCGAGCAGGCAGTGCAGGCGCTGCACAGCGCGTTTGAGCTCTCGGGAGAGGGCACGGTCGCGGTCGAGGAGCCGTTCTAGAGGCGCGGCGTACTCGGCTTGCGCCGCCTGAAGGCGCGGCGCAAGCGGCTATCTGCAAGAATCGTTGCCGCTCGCGGCGGTAGCTTGGGTCGCGAGCGTGACCGCGATGCGCACAGTCAAACGACCACGTCACTACGTCGCCCGGCACTGGCTGCTGCTGGCACGGCCGCTGTTCCGCTACAGCGCTGTGCGTGACGCGTACGTGCTGCGGGGCGTGGGGCGCCGGACGGGCCCGGTGCTGCGCGAGGACCGGCGCCACGCGCAGAGCTTCGACGGCGTCGAGCGTCGTCGTCACACAAGCGTGGCGTGAGGCACACGCCGGCGTCGCCCGACGCACGCCGGCACGAGCCGCGTCCGTCGCTTCAGCCGCGGTCGAGCGAGTGCTGCAGCGCCTCGAGCACGCGCACGACGCGCAGTCCGCTGCGACCGTCCGAGCGTGGGGTCTCGCCGGTGCGCGCGCAGTGCACGAAGTGCTCGCACTCGACGCGCAGCGGCTCGACGTTGGGGATGCGCGGCGAGAAGATGTCGCCTGAGCGGGCGATGTACTCGCCCCACGAGCGGGTGTCCTCGTCGAAGCCCTTGTCGTAGATCGTGAGCTTGCCCTCGATCAGCATGTCGTCGAAGGTGGCCATGCGGCGCGCGCCGACGACGGTGATGCGCCGCTCCTTGTGCGGGTCGAGCCACGAGAGGTGCAGGTGCGCGACGACGCCGGAGGGGAAGCGCAGGTAGCAGAAGACGACGTCCTGGACGCCCTCGCGCACGTAGCTGGCGCCCTGGGCGAAGCACTCGTCGGGCTCTTCGTCGATCAGGTGCAGCGCGACGGACACGTCGTGCGCGCCGAGGCTCCACAGCGCATTCTCGTCTGCCCGGAGCTTGCCGAGGTTGAGGCGGTTGCCGTAGATGTAAAACAGGCGACCGAGCTCGTCGCTGTCGATCAGCTGCTTCAGCCGCGCGACCGCGGGGTGGTACTCGAGCAGGTGCCCGACCATCAGGATCTTGCCGGCGCGCGCGGCGGCGTCCACGGCACGTTCGGCGTCGGCGGCGGTGGTGGCGAGGGGCTTCTCGACGAAGCAGTGCTTTCCCGCCTGGGCGACGGCGACGGCGAGCTCCGCGTGGGTCGGCACGGGCGTGGCCAGCACGATCGCGTCGAGCTGCTCGTCGGCGAGCAGCTCGTCGAGCGCGCCGGTCGAGCGCGCGGCTGGGAACGAGCGCTCGAGCCGCGCGCGCGCGTCCGGCGAGGCGTCGCACAGCCACGTGAGCTCGCAGCCGGAGATCGCGGCGAAGTTGCGCGCGAGGTTCGGGCCCCAGTAGCCGAGCCCGACGACGCCCACCCTTACGGGCCGCTCCTGGTCGCTCATGCGATCGCTGCTGAGAACGGGCTCATCGGCTCATAGTGTCGCGTTCGGAGCGGCGGCGAGGGCCTTGCCGGTGGCTCTCGCCAGCTCGCCGATGGTGGTGGAGCTGCGGAGCTAGGGCCGCTCACAGCCCCTCGATCGCCTCGACACAGCGCTCCGCCGCGTGCCCGTCGCCGTAGAGCTGGGCTCGCTCGCGCGGTGGCGGGCGATCGAGCGCGGCGAGCGCGGCGGCGGCGTCGAGGTCGACGAGCGTGTTCCAGCCGGACGTCGACGGTCTCCACCCACTCGGTGTTGGCTCGCAGCGTCACGCACGGCACGCCCGCGAGGTACGCCTCCTTCTGCACGCCGCCTGAGTCGGTGAGCACCGCGCGCGCCTGGCAGAGCAGCGCGCTGAACTCGACGTAGCCGAGCGGCTCGGTCAGCGTCAGTCCGTCCGTCGCCTGCAGGTCGGCCAGCAGGCCGGCGTCGTGCAGGCGCGCGCGCGTACGCGGATGCACTGGAAAGACGACGGGCGCGGGCAGCGCCTCGATCAGCTCGACGAGTGCGCGCAGCCGCCCGGGATCATCGACGTTGCCGGCGCGGTGCGCGGTCAGCAGCAGGTAGTCGCCGCCCTGCAGGCCGTAGGCCGCCGGTGCGTCGACGTTGGCCCGCGCGGCCGGCTGCCAGCGCAGCGCGACGTCGACCATCACGTCGCCGACCACCACCGCGCGCGCTGCCAGCGACTCGGCGCGGAGGTTCTCGACGGCGGCCTCGGAGGAGCACAGCAGCAGCTCGCTGAGGTGGTCGGTGAGCACGCGGTTGCGCTCCTCGGGCATCGCTCGGTCGAACGAGCGCATGCCGGCCTCGACATGGACGACTGGGATCTCCGCCTGTGCCGCGGCGAGCGCGCCCGGCGAGCGTCGAGTTGGTGTCGCCATAGACGAGCGTCGCGTCAGGCTGCACCTCCGCCAGCAGCGGCTCCAGCGCGCTCAGCATCCGCGCGGCCTGTGACGTGTTGGTGGCACCGGCGATGCCGAGCTCGCGATCGGGCTGAGCGATGCCGAGCTCGGCGAAGAAGATCCGTGACAGCGAGTCGTCGTGATGCTGGCCGGTGTGCACGAGAACCTCCTCGTGGCGCTCGCGCAGCGGACCCGATACTGCAGCGGCCTTGATGAACTGCGGGCGGTTGCCCACAACGGTGAGGATCTTCACGGCCGCAGCGTAGCTTGGGCTCGGCCGCGGGGATCGACGCTCGTCAGGCGGCTGCTGCGACGACGGCGCTCGACCAGTCGATCACCGAGGTCGGGCGCACGACGTGGCGCTGGAGTCCCAGCTCCTTGGGGTCGAGCCCGAGCGCGAGGCCGACGAGCTGCGGCAGGTGCAGCACGGGCATGTCCAGGTCGCGCCCGACGACACCGGCGGCGAGCGGCTGCTGCAGGTCGAGGTTGAGGTGGCACAGCGGGCACGGGGTGACGAGGCAGTCGGCGTCGGCGTCGATCGCGTCGCCGAGGTGGCGCCCGGCCTGCTTGAGCGAGGCCTCCTTGTTCATGGTGATGATCGGGAAGCCGCAGCACTTGCGCATGCCGGCGTACTCGATGACGGTGCCGCCGAGCGCGTCGATGACCATGTCGAGGTACTGGTCGCGCGGGCGCTCGGCGTCGATCCCGAGGCGCTCGCGCGGGCGCACGATGTAGCAGCCGTAGAAGGGGCCGACCCTGAGGTTGGTGAGCGGGCGCTTGACGAGCCCGGTGAGACGCTCCAGCCCGATCTCCTCGACGAGCAGCCACAGGAAGTTCTTGTTGGTCAGGCCGCTCTCGTAGCTGAGTCCCTCGCCGGCGAGCGTCGAGTTCACGTGCTCGCGGTACTCGGCGCTGGCGTCGAGGCGTTCCTGGCACTCGCTCTGCGCGCCCTGGCAGGTCGAGCAGATGTTCATCATCAGCTCGGCGCCGTCGACCTGCTGCGCGAGCGCGAACGTGCGCGCGTTGAGCGTGTCCGCGAGCTCCTGGTTGTGCTCGGCGATCACTCCCGCGCCGGTGCAGCACGCACGGTCGAGCTCGACCAGCTCGATGTCCAGCAGCGGCGCGACCTTGGCCATCGAGCCGTGCAGCTCGGGGGTGAAGCCGCGGCTGACGCAGCCGGGCCAGTAGGCGACCTTCATTGGCTCATCCCTCCTGTGGTCCGTTGGCGCCGGTCGCGGAGTCTGTCGGCTCCGCCCCCGACGGGGACGCTTCCGAGCCGCCGACCTCGTGGGTGACGCCGGCTGCGACGGGGTCGTCGAACGACTCCGCAGTCGGCTCCACGTCCTCGCCGGCGATGTACAGGTTCAGCTCATAGCGCTGGGGGCGGCTCTCGACCTTGTCGTAGATCGACTGCACGGCCGCGAGGTCCTGCTTGGCGAGCTTGTGCGGTTTGAGCGCACCCATCGGCGTCACCTTGCCGCGCAGCAGCGCCCTGACGATCGCCGGCAGCGAGCTCAGCAGCTCTTTGCCTGCGGACGGCGCGAATTTGCCGAACCACGAGTTGCCGCCGTAGGAGCGCGGCAGCAGCTCGGCCTCCCACAGCAGCCCGTTGTCTTTGATCAGCGTCGTGAACGCGGCCTCGTGGCGCTCGCCGTTGTTCTGATCCTTGATGTGGTGGTCGTCGATCGCGATCCGTCGCAGGCGCATGATCTGGCCCATCGGGTTGACGCCCTTGGGGCACGCGTCGACGCACTTGAAGCAGTGGGTGCAGTCGAAGATCCCGTGCGGGTCCTGCGCGAGGTCGTTGAGGCGCTCGCGGTGCTGGTCGTCGCGCGGGTCGCCGACGAAGCGGTAGGTCTTGGCGAGCGCGGCGGGGCCGACGAAGCCGGGGTCGACCTCCATCGCCAGACAGTCCGACACGCACGCGCCGCACTGGATGCAGGCCATCGTCTGGGTGACGTCGACCATCGACTCTTTGGAGACGATGTACTCGCGCTCGGGCACCGGCTGCTTGGCGATCAGCCACGGCGTGACGCGCCGGATCTTCTTCCAATGGACCTCGTCCATGTCGACGATCAGGTCCTTGAGCACCGGCATGTTGCCCATCGGCTCGATCTCGATGACGCCGTCGCGGGCGCCGCGCTTGGCGGCGTCCAGGTGCGTGTGGCAGGCCAGCGCCGGCTCGCCGTTGACGCGCACGCCGCACGAGCCGCAGATCGCCTGGCGGCACGAGCAGCGGATGCCGATCGAGCCGTCGAAGCGGTCTTTGGCCTGCAGCACGGCCTCCAGCACCGAGCGGTGCGGCTCGAGCTCGACCGTGTGCTCGTCCCAGTAGGGCGCGTCGCCTGACTCGGGGTCGTAGCGACGCAGCCTCAGCTTGAACTGCTCCGGCGGGCGGTCGTGCGATTCCGGCATCAGTATTTCCTCTCCTCGGGCTGCCACTGGGTGATCGTGACCGGCGAGTAGCTGATCTGCGGCTCGCCCGTGGCACCGTCGAGCGTGATGTCGATGTGCTTGAGCCACTCCTCGTCGTTGCGCTCGGGATAGTCGGTGCGGAACTGCGCGCCGCGCGACTCCTTGCGCTCGAGCGCCGCCACGACGGTCGTCTCGGCGCAGTCGATCATGTAGCCGAGCTCGATCGCGCCGAGCACATCCTGGTTGAAGACCGTGCCGCGGTCGTCGATCCACGCGAGCTCGTGCCTGCTCGCGCAGGCGAGCGATCGTCTCCAGCGCGCTCTGCAGGCCCGCCTCGTCGCGGAACACGGCGGCGTGGCGGTTCATCGTCTCGCCGAGCTCGCTCTTGATCTCAGACACGCGGCGACCATCGCGCGGCCGGGCGATGATCGCGTCGATCTGCGCTGCGTCGGCGAGCAGCTGGGCGTTGGCGTCCTCGACGCGCGGCATGCCCATGTTGGCGGCGCGTGCGGCGGCGTGTTCGCCTGAGCGCCGGCCGAAGATCAGCGTGTCGAGCAGCGAGTTGGCGCCGAGCCGGTTGCCGCCGTGCACCGACACGCACGCGACCTCGCCGGCGGCGTACAGGCCTTCGATCGGCGTGCGCCCGTCGACGTCGGTCTTGACGCCGCCCATGATGTAGTGCTGGCCGGGCCGGATCATGATCGGTTCGCGCGTGATGTCGACGCCGGCGAAGTCCTTGCCGAGGTTGACGATCTCGCGCAGCGCCTCGAGCGTGCGCTTGCGCGGTACGACGGTCACGTCGAGGAAGATGCCGGCGCCGTTCGGGTCCGACGCCGCGGCCCTCGTCGATCTCGATCTGCTCCGCACGCGAGACGACGTCGCGCGAGGCGAGCTCCATCTTGTTCGGCGCGGATTTCTCCATGAAGCGTTCGCCGTCCGAGTTCAGCAGGTGCGCGCCCTCGCCGCGCGCGCCCTCGGTGATCAGGATGCCGGTCTCGACCAGGCACGTGGGGTGGTACTGGACCATCTCCATGTCCATCAGCGGCGCGCCCGCGCGGTAGGCCATCGCGATGCCGTCGCCGGTGACGATCAGGCCGTTGGTGGTGGGCTTGTACGCCTGTCCGGCGCCGCCGCACGCGAGGATCACGTTCTTGGCGGTGAACGCCTCCATGCGCCCGCTGCGCACGTCGCGCGCGATCGCCCCGCAGCAGCGGCCGGCGTCGTCGCGCAGCAGCGACGTCGTGAACCACTCCTCGTAGCGGGCGACCGTCTCGTGGTGCTTGAGCAGCTGCTCGTAGAGCACGTGCAGCATCGCCTGGCCGGTGATGTCGGCGACGTAGGCGGTGCGCTTCATCGAGGCGCCGCCGAACGCGCGCAGGTCCATCTCGCCCTTGTCGTTGCGGTGGAAGGTCACGCCGATGTGCTCGAGGTGCATGACCTCGGCCGGCGCTTCCGAGCACATCACTTCGATCGCGTCCTGGTCGCCGAGGAAGTCCGAGCCCTTGACGGTGTCGTAGGCGTGCGAGTGCCAGTCGTCGTCGACGCTGATCGCTGCGTTGATGCCGCCGGCGGCGGCTACCGAGTGCGAGCGCACCGGGTGGACCTTGCTCATGATCGCCACGCTGGCCCCGTTTTCCGCCGCGGCGAGTGCCGCGCGCTGCCCGGCGAGACCGGCCCCGATGATCAAGACGTCGTGTGCTGGCATGGCTCCCTATGTTGCTTTGAGGAGGTGAGAGACGCGAACTGCGCGCAGGACTCTATAACGCGAGGCCGAGCTTCCGGGGCGTCACGTCGCCGGGCGGGTGGGCCGGGGCGGTCGTAGCGCGCCCTGCACCTGCGCGAGCGTGACGACCCCCCGCAGCACGCCGTCCTCGTCGACGGCGACCATTGCCCCGAGCCTGCCGAGCCCTTCGGAGCCGAGCAGCGATTCGAGCGGCGCGGCTTCGCCGATGCGTACCGGCATGTCCTCCTCGAGCACGTCCACCACCGGCCAGCGCGGGCCGTCCGGCGGCGATTTCGCCCTCGACGCGCTGCTGGCGCACGACGCCGAGGAAGTGCCCGACCGGATCGACGACCGCGAACCACGGCCAGCGGTAGCGCCCGAAGAACTGCTCCTGGGCGTCGAGCAGCGTAACTGCGGCGGGCATCGTGACGGGCTCGCGATCCATGATGTCGGCGACGGTGATGTCCTGGATGCGCCGCCCGAGCGTGCCCTGCACGACCGCGGCGCCGGCGGCCTGATAGAGGAAGAACGCGAGCACCATCGTGATCAGCCCGCAGCACGCTTTCGCCGGTGGCGAACACCCACAGCCCGAACAGGCCGACGATCAACGCGAACGCCTGGCCGGTGCGGCCGGTGGCCTGTGTCGCGCGGTTGCGGTCGCCGGTGCGCCACCAGATCAGCGCGCGCGCGATCCGTCCGCCGTCGAGCGGGAACGCGGGCACGACGTTGAACACGAACAGCGCGGCGTTGATGAAGCCGAGCCACCCGAGCAGCGCCAGCGCGGGCGTCGTCTTGAGGCTCCCGTTGGAGAGCGCCACATCGGAGACGGTCCCGCTCCTGGCCAGCAGGGTGATCGCCCCGAGGCACAGCGCGAACAGCACGAGCGTGACCAGCGGGCCCCGCCGCGGCGATCTTGAACTCCTCGCCGGCGCTGGCGGGCTCGCGTCGCATGCGCGAGAGCCCGCCGAAGGCCCACAGGTCGATGCCGACGACCTCGATTCCCAGCCTACGCGCCATCAGCGCGTGCCCGAGCTCGTGCAGGACGAGCGACGCGAAGTAGCCGAGCGCACCGGCGACGGCGATCGCGTACGCGGTCGTCTGTGAGCCGCTCATGATTTCGGGGAAGTAGCTGTTGGAGAGCCAGTAGATCAGGACGAACAGGACGACGAACCAGCTCGCGCTGACGCCGACGCGGATGCCGAAGATCCGTACGAGCTGCGTGTTCCTGCGCGTGGGCATATGTCAATGGTAGGCACGCGACCGCGTCGCGCGCGGATCGCCGGGCGCGCTCAGACGGGCACTCTGCGAGCGCGAGATGATCGCGTCGAAGTCGCTGCCCGCGGGCAGCGTGCCGTACTCGAGGCCGCCGTCGCCGCCGAGGCGCGAGGCGCAGAAGGCGTCGGCGACCGCGGCGGGCGCGTTGCGCACGAGCAGCGAGCCCTGCAGGCACAGCGCCATGCCTTCGACCACGCGCCGCGCGCGCTGCTCCAGCGTGGCGGGGTCGGTGAACTGGCGCTTCAGTCGGGCGACGCCGGCGTCCAGCTGCGCGTTGGCGCCGGCCGCCTGCTCGACCTCGTCCAAGAACACCTCCAGCGACCGCGGCGAGCGTGTCAGCGCGCGCAGCACGTCGAGGCTCATGACGTTGCCCGAGCCCTCCCAGATCGAGGCGAGCGGCGCCTCGCGGTACAGCCGCGGCATGCCCGACTCCTCGACGTAGCCCGCGCCGCCGAGGCACTCGAGCGACTCGAACGCGTGGTTGGGGGCGCGCTTGCAGCTCCAGAACTTGCCGACCGCGGTGGCGAGACGCTTGAACAGCTGCGCGTCGCTGTCGTTTTGAGTCCCACCCGGGTGGACACCGTAATCAACGTCGGCGTGCGCTTCGTCGTAGGCGCGCGCCAGGCGCATCGCCAGCGCGGTCGTGGCCTCGGACTCGAGGCACAGGTCGGCGAGCACGTTGCGCATCAGCGGCTGGTCGATCAGCGTCTTGCCGAAGGCGCTGCGGTGGGCTGTGTGGTGCGTGGCGCTGACGACGCCGGAGCGCATCCCGGCGGCGGCGCCGATCACACAGTCCAGGCGCGTGTGTCCGACCATCTCGATGATCGTCGGCACGCCGCGTCCGGGCTCGCCGAGCATGCGCGCCCAGGCGCCGTGGAGCTCGACCTCGGATGAGGCGTTGGAGTGGTTGCCGAGCTTGTCCTTGAGACGCTGGATGTGGAACGCGTTGCGCGTCCCGTCCGGCAGGATGCGCGGCAGCAGGAAGCACGACAGGCCGTCGTCGGTCTGGGCGAGCACGAGGAAGATGTCGGACATCGGCGCCGAGCAGAACCACTTGTGCCCGACGATCTCGTACTCCCTGCCGGCGCCGCCGCCGTTCAGCGCATGCGCGACGGTGGTGTTGGCGCGCACGTCGGAGCCGCCCTGCTTCTCTGTCATCGCCATGCCGGCGATCGCCGAGCCCTTCTCGGCGGCGGGAGCCAGGCGCTGGTCATACGTGGTGGCCGTCACCAACGGCTCCCACTCGGCGGCCAGCTCCGGCTGGGCCCGCAGCGCCGGCACGACGGCGAAGGTCATCGTTATCGGACAGCAGAAGCCGGCCTCGGCCTGCATCGCGGTCATGTACAGCGCCGCGCGCGCCGTGTGCGCGAACGGCTCGTCGCTGGTCCACGGCAGCGAGTGCAGCTCGTGCTCGACGCCCATGCTCATCAGCTGGTGCCAGGCGGGGTGGAACTCGACCTCGTCGATGCGGTGCCCGTAACGGTCGAACGTCCGCAGCACGGGCTTGTTCTCGTTGGCCAGGCGGCCCCACTCGATTGGAGACCCGCCCACCCCGCCGGTCTCACCGACGAAGCGCCCCAGCGCCGAGGCCCGCTCGGCGACCCAGCCGGCGCCCTCGCGCTCGACCGCCTCGACCAGCGGCGTGTTCGTGGAGAACACGTCCACGTTCTCCAGCGGCGGCGCCTGGTTGAACACCGTGTGCGTCTGCCATGGGGCCTCGCCGGAGGCCGCTCCCGAGATAGTGCTGGCCATCACATGACAGTCAAGCAGAGAGTAGGCTGCGCCGCGATGTCCGGGTTGCTGTCAGCGATCTCTCGGCGGCGGGCACTCCTGCGGCGAGCGTCGCTCGCGGCAGGCGCCGGCGCGCTCGTGCTCGTTGCGCCGCCGCCGGCCGTCTCGCTCGCGCGGGAAGCCGCCCCCGACCTCAGCCAGCCGGCTCCGGGCCCGAAGCCCCAATCGCTGCCGGCCCGGACCCCCGAACCGCCGCGGCTCGCCTATCTGACAGAGGCGGCGAGCGGGACACCGAAGGTGTGGATAGCCGCCGCCAGCGGCAGCGACGCGAAGCTGCTCGGGCCCGGTCAGCAGCCGCTGCTGGCACCGAACGGACAGTCCGTTGCGGTGGCGCTGCTCGGCACCGTGAGCGGTCCGCAGGAACACGGGCCGGCGATCGGCATCTACCCGACCTCGGGCGCGGCGGTCGCCGACTACCTGAGTCTCGAAGCGTCGACCGCGACACCGCTTGCGTGGTCGCCGGACTCGCGCTATCTGGCGGTCTACGCGCAGTCCAACGAGACCGTCGGGATCGCAGCTGCGTCGAGCTTGGACGTAATCGACACGCAGACCGGAACGGTGGCGACGATCGCCCACGGCGCGATCTACGGCGCCAGCTTCGCGCCCGACGGCAGCGACAGGCTCGTGTACGCGCTGGCGCACTCGCTGTCGCCGTCAGCCAAGACCAACCTGTACGTCGCCGAAGCCGCCGGCGCCGGCGTGCACCCGATCACCGGCGACGGGCGCAGCCTGTTGCCCGTGTGGGGGCCGACGTACATCGCCTACGACCGTGAGCGCGCGCGCCGCCTTTCGCCCGAATACCAGATCTGGCTGGGCACGCCGACCGACCCGCGCGTGCGCAAGCTCACCCACGTCCGCGTCGGCTCGCTCCTGCAGGGCCTCGTGCCGCTCGCGTTCTCTGCCGGCGGCGGCAGGCTGCTCGCCGAGTTCGAGGGCGAGGACACGAGCGAAGCGTTCGCCGTCGATGTGGCTACGGGCCGGGCGCGCGGCGTGCGTGTTGGCAGGCAGGAGGTCCAGGCCGGGGGCATCTCCAGCGACGGCAGCACGCTGCTGCTCGACACCGACTCCTTCGAGCAGGCGCCCTCGCGCGGGCGCATCGTGACCCAGCCGTGGGGTGGCGGCAGCCCCACCGTGCTGGTCGCGCACGGCGCGCAGGCCAGCTGGAACGATTGACCGCCTGAATTGACGCCCACCCGCCCGCGATAGCATCGGCCGCCGCATCCCCTCCATCCCGCGGAGCAGCGGCCGAGGCCCAAGGCGTTCGCAGCTTCCAGCCTTCCAGACAACAAGGACCGCCCATGGCAAAGATCAAGGTGAAGAGCCCCGTCGTCGACCTCGACGGCGACGAGATGACGCGGATCATCTGGTCGTTCATCAAGGAGCAGCTGATCCTTCCGTACCTGGATGTCCAGCTCGAGTACTACGACCTCGGCATCGAGCACCGCGACGCGACCGCCGACCGCGTCACCGTCGAAGCCGCCGAGGCGATCAAACGCTACGGCGTGGGTGTCAAGTGCGCGACGATCACACCGGACGAGGCGCGCGTGCGGGAGTTCGGCCTGAAGGACATGTACCGCTCGCCCAACGGCACGATCCGCAACATCCTCGGTGGCGTGATCTTCCGCGAGCCGATCGTGATCTCGAACGTGCCGCGACTGGTGCCCGGCTGGAGGAAGCCGATCGTGATCGGCCGCCACGCCTTCGGTGACCAGTACCGCGCCAGCGACATGGTTGTGCCGGGCGTGGGCTCATTGACGCTGACGTTCACGCCGGCCGACGGTGGCGAGCCGATCGAGCTCGACGTGTACGACTTTCCCGGTGGTGGCGTGGCGCTGGCGATGTACAACCTCGACGACTCGATCCGCGACTTCGCGCGCGCTTCGCTGCGCTACGGCCTGGAGCGCGGCTACCCGGTGTACATGTCGACCAAGAACACGATCCTCAAACGCTACGACGGGCGTTTCAAAGACATCTTCGAAGAGGTCTATGAGAGCGAGTTCGAGAGCGACTTCGAGGCGGCCGGCATCACATATGAACACCGGCTGATCGACGACATGGTTGCATCGGCGCTGAAGTGGGAAGGCGGCTACGTGTGGGCGTGCAAGAACTACGACGGCGACGTGCAATCCGACACGGTCGCGCAGGGCTTCGGCTCGCTGGGTCTGATGACGAGCGTGCTGATGACGGCCGACGGCAAGACCGTCGAGGCGGAGGCGGCGCACGGCACCGTCACGCGTCACTACCGGCTGCACCAGCAGGGCAAGCCCACCTCGACCAACCCGATCGCGTCGATCTTCGCGTGGACGCGCGGCCTGTCAGCGCGTGGGCGCATGGACGACACGCCCGAGGTCACGCGCTTCGCGGAGACGCTCGAGCGCGTGTGCGTCGAAACAGTTGAAAGCGGAAAGATGACCAAGGATCTCGCGTTGCTGATCGGCCCCGATGAGCCTTGGCAGACGACGGAGGAGTTCCTGGCTTCGATCGACGAGAACCTCAAAAAGGAGATGAATCTGTGAGCAATCCCGTACGTGTGACGGTCACCGGCGCGGCCGGTCAGATCGGCTACAGCCTCTTGTTTCGCATCGCCAGTGGGCAGCTGCTGGGGCCCGAGCAGTCCGTCGACCTGCGCCTGCTCGAGATCCCGCAGGCGATGGGCGCGCTGGACGGCGTGGCGATGGAGCTCGTCGACTGCGCGTTCCCGCTCCTGACCGGCCTCGACCTGCACGACAGCGCCGAGGAGGCGTTCGACGGCGCCAACATCGCGCTGCTCGTGGGCTCGCGCCCGCGCACCAAGGGCATGGAGCGCGCTGAGCTGTTGAGCGAGAACGGCAAGATCTTCACCGTGCAGGGCAAGGCGCTCAACGACAACGCCGCGGACGACGTCAGGGTGCTGGTCGTCGGCAACCCCGCCAACACGAACTGCCTGATCGCGATGAACAACGCGCCGGACATCCCGCGCGAGCGCTTCACGTCGATGATGCGGCTCGACCACAACCGCGCGATTGCGATGCTCGCCAACAAGGTCGCGGTGGCTGTCAGCGACATCACACAGATGGGCGTGTGGGGCAACCACTCGCCGACCATGTATGCCGACCTGTTCCACGCGCAGGTGCGCAACGAGCTGGCCGTCGATGTCGTCGACGACATGGCATGGGTCGAGAATGAGTTTCTCCCGAACGTCGGCACCCGCGGCGCAGCCATCATCGAGGCCCGCGGCTCCTCATCGGCCGCCTCCGCCGCCAGCGCAGCAATCGACCACGTCAGCGACTGGGTCACCGCAGGCAGCGTCGACTGGGTCTCGATGGGGGTTGCGTCCGATGGCTCCTACGGCATCCCCGAGGGCCTCATCTGCGGCTTCCCGTGCGTCTGTACCGACGGCAACTACGAAATCGTCCAGGGCCTCGAGATCGACGACTTCTCGCGCGCCAAGATCGACGCGTCGGTCGCCGAGCTGGTCAGCGAGCGCGACACCGTCGCAAGCCAAGGCCTGATCTAAGCCGCACCCACCGCCACAAGCAGCCCACCGAGCTGCTTGTGGCACGCCGAGCGCGATCGTCAAACACGCAGCCGGCGTCACACATCCGTCTCGCGGCCAGCGCCGCACGTCCAGGGGTCGTTGCCCGAGCAGCGACAAAGCGCGACCCGTCCCATATAAGAAACGTAAGGAGCGCGGTCACCGAGACCGCGCTCCTTACGTAAACCTGACCGACCGAGTTCAGCGATCAAGGGCGACGGATCGTCGTTCCTGACAAGGACGCAGGGAGCGTGGCGTACCGAACCGGGAGACACTCGCGCTTCGCGCTCGCATCCCCGAACCGGCCAGCACGCGAGCGACCGAGGACGCAGTCAGGGACGACGAGACTAGCCCTTGGGGTACCAGCCGCGGCCTTTCTTCTCTACCCGGTTTTCCTGCTCGAGTCCGGGCAGCACGCGGTAGAGGTAGTTCTGCTTGATGCCCATCTTGGCGGCGAGCTCGGGGATCGTGATGCCCGGCTGGCCCTGCACGAACGAGCTCGCCTCGGCGGCGCGGGTGCCGCTGCCTTTACGCCGGCCGGCGCGCCGTTTGGCGGGGCGACCTGGTTTGCGAGCCGCTTTCGGCGCTGCGGCCGTAGCTGTCGCTGTGGCGGCTTTTTTGCTTGTACCCGACCCTTTCGGACGTCCGGGTCCGCGGCGGCGGGTCGTGACTGTCGGCGAGCTGGAGGACGTCGATCCACCGACGCCTGCCAGAGCCGCTGCGGCGGCCTCGAGGCGGTTGTACTCGTCCACGAGCGGCTTCAGCTCTTTCAATCTGTTGGTGATCTCTTGGCGCTTCTCGTCAAGGAAGTCGGTCACGTTGAATCCTCTTCACTAGTGGCGATGCGGTCTCAAACTCACATCGTTGGTCCGGTTCACCTTACACTAGTTGTGCTCGCCGTCTGTCTCCAGGTGTGCACGCAGACGTTCAAGTGTGCGCGTGGCCTCCCGCTCGGGTATGCCGCCGACGAGTGCGCGGCTGACGAGCGCCCCCACCGGTCCGAGCGGAGGACGGAATGCGTTGCGATAGTCAAAACAGGTTCCGCCGCCGTCGGCGCTGAGCAGGTACTCGCTGTGCGCGCGCGAGCGCGCCGGGCCGCGCCCCTCCCACACGGCGCGCTCATCGACACGGCAGTCGACGAGTGTCCAGTGAACCTCGAGGCTCACCCCGCGCAGCTGGATCTGCTGATCCATCGTGTACCCGACGCGCGGCGGACCGTCGTCGGCGCGTAGGAGCTTGCGATGAATGGTGACCCACTCGCCCAGGCAGGTCGGATCCATGACCGTGTTCCAAACCTCGGCGGGCGACGCGTCGATGTGGATGCACGTCGTGACGAGGCTCATCGCGCCGCCAGGCGTTCGAAGCGCTCCCAGTCGGCGAGCGCGTGTTCGACGGCCGCGTCGAACGCATGCAGTCGCACGCCGAGCAGCTCGGCCGCGTGATCGTCGGCGGGCAGCAGGTCACCTCGCAGTCCCTCCATCAGCGGCAGCACCAGCTCCGGGTCCTCTCCGGCGATCGCCGCGGCTACACGCGCGGTGAGGCCCGTGAGGTTCACTTTCAGGGTCACGGTGGGACGGCTGACGAGCATCAGGTCGGCGATGCTACTCAGCATCTGGCCGTAGGTGAGCACGTCGGGACCGCCGATGTCCATCGAGCGACCGGAAATCGTGGTGGTGGCGCACGCGGCAAGCATCTCCGTGACGTCGCGTGCGTCGATCGGCTGGGTGCGCAGCGCATGCCATGCGGGCAGTGCCAGCACGGGCATTCGCTCCAGCAGGCGCACCAGCAGGCGAAACGAGCGCGAGCGCGCACCGATCACGATCGACGCGCGCAGCGCCAGTGAATCGGGCACTGCTTCGAGCAGCACACGTTCCACCTGTGCGCGACTTGCCAGGTGCCGCGAGATCTCCACGTCGATGTCACTGCCCGCACGCTCCACGGCGCCGGCGCTCGGCGTCAGTCCGCCGAGGTACACGATCCGGCGCACGCCGGCGCGCCTGGCGGCCGCCGCGAAGTTCTCCGCTGCCAGACGCTCGCGCTCTGGAAACGGCATCCCCGGCGCCGATGGTCGCTCCATCGAGTGGATCAGATAATACGCCACGTCGACGCCCGCGAGCGCTGGCGCCAGCCCGTCTGCGGACACCGCATCGCCGCGCACGAGCTCGACACCGTATGCAGCGCCTGCCCCCTCGGCGCGGCTGTCGGCGCGAGCGAGCGCAGCGCGCACGCGCTGCGGGTCGCGGCCGAGTGCCCGTACCGTGTGTCCGTCGGCGCGCAGTCTGGGCACCAGCAACGAGCCGGCGAATCCGCTTGCGCCGGTGACGAGGATGCGCATCTGCCCAGATGATGACCGGTTGCACCTCGAACGTCCGGAAAGTGCGGCGTCAACGGCATGATTGTCACAGGAACGTGACTGGCTGCGGGCTGTTTCCGGGTAGCAAGAGTTTTCCTTGCGATTTGCGGGCTGGGCCGCAGCCGCCCCTTGAGCGGCCTGCCCGATGGTGCTTTGATCCCGCCCCGTCCGTTCAATCCGACCCGTCGCCTGGAGGGTATGTTGGTGCAGGGAGCGCAGACCAAGCGAGCGCCCAAGCGGGCGTCGCACAAGGTGAGCTGTGAGGAGTGCTACTTCCGTGTCAATCTCCTGTGCGCGCTCGAGCTGACCGAGCCGTGCGCAACCTTCAGGCCGAATGACGCGCAGCTCAAACCGCCGCAGCAGCTGCGCTTCGTGTTTCGCCAGGAGCGCCGCACGCGCGCAGCCTGGGCATTTCCCTCCGCGCAGGAGCAGGCTGCGCTGCACGCCTAGCAAGGCTTCTCGCCGCACATGCGGCCGCGCCCAGAGGGGTATATTGGTGGCAGACCTGCAAGCTTTCGGCAGAGGCGGTGGCCACATGGCAGCGAAGGACAGTCTCAGCAAGGCCGGCGAAGCCGCGCGCGCGGCGCAGTCGAGCCGATACATCCAACGTCTGGTCGAGGACGAGGAGCTTCGCTCCAACCTGCTCTCGGCGTACGCCGCGGCTCGCAGCGCCTACGGGCGCATGAGCAACGGCAAGCCGGCCACCCAGGCGCTGTTCCAGGATCGCAAGCTCCAGCGCGAGCTGACCGAGGCGGCCAATGCGCTGCGTCAGGCGACCAACACGCTGCGTGAACCGGTCAAGCCGGCGCGGCGGCGCGGCGGCATCGGACGCTCGCTGGCGCTGCTCGGGATCGGCGCCGTGCTCGCACTCGCGCTCAGCGAGGGCCTGCGCACGAAGGTGCTCGACATGCTGTTCGGAGCGGAGGAGGAATTCGACTACAGCACCACGACCGCCCCCGAGACCCCTGCGCCGGCGGGCGTGGCGGGCAGTTGAGCAGCAGCGTTCGCTGAGAAGATGAGCACGGACGCCGCGGTGGTGCAGGGGCCGGGTGTCGCCGAGGGTCTCCCCAGCGACACCCGTGCGCGCTCTCTCGCCGGCGAGAAGGCGCAGAGGATCATCGACGCGATGCGACGCAGCGTCGCGCAACGCGGCACAGCCGCGTCGACCTTCGATCACGTCTCGCGCGAGGCGGGTGTGTCACGCGGCCTGCTGCACTACTACTTCGGCACCAAGGAGCAGCTGCTCGCGGAGGCGGTCAGACGCGACTGCGAGTTGCGGTTGGAGCGGCTCGAGGGACAGCTCGCGACCGCCAAGACCGCCGACGACTTCATCGCTCTGATGGCGCAGAACCTGCACGAGACCATCGCCGACGAACCGGACTTCGTGACGCTGGTCTTCGAGCTGTTCACCCTGTCGCGCCGTAACGCCGACATCGCGGTCGAGTACGCCGGCCTGATGCGCAGCACGCGCGAGCACGTCGCGGGCATGCTCGCGGCCGCCCAACGCGAGGGTGTACTGAGGCTGCACGCCGAGCCGGAGGCGGTCGCCGAGGTTCTGTTCTCACTCGGCGACGGCCTCGCGCTGCGCATGCTGAGCGAGCCCGAGCGGGACTTCAAGCAGACGATCCACGCCGGCATCGACTGCGCCCGGGCGCTGCTGACCGACTAAACGCCCCCGTGCGGCCGTCCGTTGCGCGGACGGCGACGGCACGTGCGCTCCTATAATCGCCATCGCTATGCCGATCTACGAGTACAGGCGTCCGGACGGCACCACGTTCGACATTCAGCAGTCCTTCAGTGACGACCCGCTGAGCGTGGACCCGGACACCGGGGTGCCGGTCGAGCGTGTCCTGCATGCGCCGGCGGTTCACTTCAAGGGCAAAGGCTTCTACAACACCGACTACGGCACGCGTAACCGTCAGCGCGAGACCGCTGCGGCGGCCGAGAAGTCCTCCGGCGAGAAGAAGTCCTCATCGGGGGAGAAGTCCTCCTCCGGCGAGAAGCCGTCAGCTGAGAAGTCCACCTCCGGCGAGCAGTCCGCTTCACCGTCCACATCCGAGGGCAAGGGCGCGAAGGGCTCGTCGAAGTCAGGCGACTCCAAGCCCGTGGCTGCCAAGGGCTGACTCGGCGCGCTCCTCGGGGGGCGCGCCGCGCGCACCGTTCTCCGCGCAACTCTGTATAACGATGGTGATACAGGGTTTTAATTAGGAGATGCGTGCGCGGCGTCACCGACGACCGGCGAGCGCGTGATCGGGGCGCGGGACTCAGCCGCGAATGAACTGCGCGACGTCCGCCTTGCGCGCCTCTTCTGAGATGGTCAGACCTTCTCCGCCGCCCGGCAGCGTGGTCTGCCCGGTGGGCAGCAGCACGTGTGTCGGCGGCGTTCCTGTGACGGCGAGCGCGGCGAACATGCCGAGCAGTTCAGCGCCGCTCATGTCGGAGATGATCGCCGGCGGCGCGTCCCACGCGATCCACGGCAGGCGGAAGAAGCTCGTCGGTGACTTGCAGTTGGTTCTTCATGTCGTTGAACAGCGCCTGCTGATGTTCCTCGCGCTGGATGTCCGTCTCGTTGGGCGCGCAGAGGTTCTCGCGCGTCCGCGACAGCGCGAGCGCCTGCTTGCCGTCGAGGTGATGCGTGCCGGAGCGCAGGCGCAGCGTGAAGCCGCCGTTGGCGGAGCCTCCGTCGAGATTGGAGATGATGCAGCCGCCCGTGTAGGTGACGCCGCCCATCGCTTCGATCAGCTGCGGGAAGTTTTCGAAGTTGACTTCGACGACGTGGTTGATGGGAATCCCCAGCCATTGCTCGATCACCGACACCGACTCCGCGGGTCCACCGAGCTCGTGCGCGGCGTTGATCTTCTGCAGCCCGTGGCCGGGGATTTCGACGACGGTGTCGCGCGGGATCGACAGGCGCGCAGCGTGCCCGCCGCCGGTGCGGATCAGCATGATCGTGTCCGAGCGACCGAAGCCGGTTGTTTCAGCGCCAGGTTCCTTGCTGTTCTTCTGGCGCCGGTCGGAGCCCAGCACGAGGATGTTGTTGGCCGACGTCAGCGGATACCCGGACGGGTCGAGCACACTCGAGACGTTGGCCGGCAGCGACGTGCGCTCGAAGTGCGAGCTCACGAGGAACAGGATCAGCGACAGCACGACCCAGCCGACGGCGAGCGCGAGCAGGCTGAGCAGAATCCGCTTCGGCCGCGTCCAGCGCCGCCAGTTGCGCCGGCGCTCGCCGCCAGCACCGCCGTCGCGAGGGGCGCGCGCACCGAGATGCGCACGCGGCCGCTGCCCGGGCGGGGGCGGCGTCCCCACGCGTGCGGCGCCCGCGGCGCCGTCGTCCTCACCCCGCAGCAGGCGCGGACGCGCGCGGTAGCGCGTGTAGTGCGGACGGTCTTCGCGGTCGTTGGCCATCGAGAGGACCCTATATTTGCGAGATGACCCCTACGGAGGCGCCGGTCGGGCGGCTTGTCGTGTGCCCGACCCCGATCGGCAACCTCGAGGATGTCACGCTGCGTGTGCTGGCTGAGCTCGGGCGCGCCGACGTGGTGGCGTGCGAGGACACGCGCCACACGGCCGTGTTGCTGAGCCGCCACGGCATCTCGGCGCGGCTGGTGAGCCTGCACGAGCACAACGAACGCGCGCGGGCGCGTGAGCTGATCGAGCAGGTTCGCGGGGGAGCGACGGTGGCGCTCGTCTCCGATGCGGGCATGCCGCTCGTGTCAGATCCCGGCTTTGCGCTCGTGCGAGAGTGCCTCGCGGCGGACCTGGCACTGGAGGTGCTGCCGGGACCGAGCGCTTCGCTGACGGCGCTGGTCGCCTCGGGGCTCCCCGTCGAGCGCTGGCTGTTCGTGGGTTTCCTGCCGCGCGCCCGCGGTGAGCTGCTGGAGCTGTTGAGCGGCGCGGCGCAGACGCTGGTCGCGTTCGAGTCGCCGCGGCGGCTGGCGGCGACGCTCGCGCTGCTCGCCGCCGCTGACCCGCAGCGGGCCGTGGTGGTTTGCCGCGAGCTGACGAAGCTCCACGAAGAGGTGCGCCGCGGGTCGGCGGCCGAGCTCGCGGAGCACTACCGCGCGACTCCCGCGCGCGGAGAGATCGTGCTCGTGATCGGCGCGGCCGACGCCGCAACGGGATCGCTGCAGGACGCGCTCGCGGCGCTGCGCGATCTGATCGACGCTGGCGCGAAGCCGCGACCGGCGGCCGCGGCGGTGGCGAAGCTGACGGGGCTGCGCGCCAACGAGCTGTATCGGGGGGTCACACGCAACGAGCACGGTGCCACACGTTAGGTGCCGAATCGTGTAGTATGGATCCAGTGGACCAGACGAGCACCCGGTTGAACGTGACGTTGGATTCCGAGCACGCGGCTAAGCTCTCGATGCTGGCTGAGCGTACGCACCTGCAGGAGGGGACGCTGGCCCGCTCGCTGCTGTCGAGCGCGCTCGATGAGGCGGACCCCGACCCGCGAACGATCACGGCGCTGCTCGACGGGATCCCGGGTGCATACGAGCGCGCCCAGCTGGGCTTGAAGCAGGGCGAAGAAGGAAAGACCGTCCCACTCGACGAGCTCTAGTCGAAACAAGCAGTGTGGCGCGCGTCGAGCTGAGCCTCGCGGCGGTCGAAGACCTCGATCGCATGATCGTGACCCACAGCCTGCCCAGAGACACTCGGGAACGCGTCCAGCGCTCGCTGCGCATGCTTGAGCGGTTTCCGTCGGTGGGGCGTCGGTTGGATGAGTCGTGGGGCCCGCTGCGATTCATCCTCGGTCCCTGGCGTTGGCTCGTACTCGTGTACGTGCATGACGAGAAACAGGACCTCGTACGCGTCCTGACGATCGAGGACGCTCGCTCATCGACGTCCGTGACGCAACCTATCGACCCCCGGTAGCGTGAACGCTCTGTCCTTCTACGTCACCACCCCTATCTACTATGTCAACGCGGCGCCGCACCTGGGCCACGCGTACACGACGATCGCCGCGGACGTGATGGCGCGTCACCACCGCCAGCGCGGTGAGGACGTGTTCTTCCTGACGGGCACAGACGAGCACGGCGAGCCGGTCGCGGACGCTGCGCGCGCGTTGGGGATCGAGCCGCAGGAGCTCGCCGACGGCAACGCCGAGCGCTTCAAGGCGCTCGCGCCGCAGTTGCACGCGAGCAACGACTTCTTCATCCGCACCACCGATCGGCAGCACGAAGCGGTGGTCAAGGAGGTGCTCTCGCGGGTGCGCGACAACGGTTACGTGTACGAAGGCACCTACGAGGGCTGGTACTGCCCGCGCTGCGCGGATTTCAAGGCGGAGAACGAAATCGACGAGGACCGGCGCTGCCCGATCCATCACATCGAGCTGACGCGCGAGCAGGAGGACAACTACTTCTTCGCGCTGTCTGCGTTTCAAGAGCGCCTGGAGACGCTGTACGCAGAGCGGGAGGACTTCGTCGCGCCGCGCACTCGCTACAACGAGGCGCTGTCGTTCATCCGCTCGGGACTGCGCGACGTGCCGTTGACGCGCCACAAGCTGACGTGGGGCGTGCAGGTTCCGTGGGACCCCGAGCATGTGTTCTACGTGTGGTTCGACGCGCTGCTGAACTACTACTCGGCGCTGTCCTACGCGCCCGCTCCGCTCGGCGTGCAGGTGGGCGAGGGCGGGCTGAGCGAGCGCTTCTGGCCCGTCGACTACCACCTGATCGGCAAGGACATCCTGCGCTTTCACGCGGTGTACTGGCCGGCGCTGCTGATGGCGGCGGAGATCGAGCTGCCGGAGCACGTGTTCGTGCACGGCTTCCTGTTGATGGACGGCGAGAAGATGAGCAAGTCGCTGGGCAACGTGCTCGACCCGTTCGCGGTGATCGAGCGCTACGGCCCGGACGCGCTGCGCTTCTACCTGCTGCGCGACGTTCCCTTCGGCCAGGACGGGTCGGTGTCGACGGCGGCGTTCGAGCTGCGCTACGAGAGCGAGCTGGCCAACGAGCTGGGCAATCTCGCGAGCCGCACGATCGCGATGGTGCATCGCTACCGCGACGGCGTCTCGCCGCTGGTGGCGCTCGACGCCGAGCTGGAAAGCGAGTTCGCGGGCCTCGCCGAGGAGGTCGGGTCGATGATCGACCGCGCCGAGCTGACCGGCGCGCTCGAGGCGATCTGGCAGCGCGTGCGCAGGCTCAACCGCTACGTCGAGGAGCGTGCGCCGTGGCAGCTGGCCAAGGACGACACGCGCGCGGGTGAGCTCGATCGGGTGCTGTCCACGCTGATCGTCGGTCTGCGCGTGGTCGCGGTGCTGCTGCACCCGTACATGCCCGCGAGCACCGACAGGCTGCTGCTCGCGCTGGGCAGCGACGACCGCTCGCTGGCGGGCGCGCGCTGGGACTCGACGCAGTCGCTGGGCGCGCCGATCGGCCGGCTCGAGTCGCTGTTCCCGAAGTCCTCGTGATGATCGCCTCCCGCAGTCTCCGAGCGTGATCGACTCGCATACCCATCTGCACCTGTGCGAGGCGCCCACGGCGGATCTCGTCGCCGAGGCCCAGGCTGTGGGCGTGACGCGCATGCTCACGGTCGGGATCGACGGAGCCTCGTGCCGCGCGGCGCTGGCGGCCGCGGAGGAGTTCCCGCAGGTGTACGCGGCGATCGGGCGCCACCCGAACGCTGCGACCGGCTTCGACGACGCCGACCTGGCCGAGCTGCGCGCGCTGGCGACGCACGAGCGCTGCGCGGCGATCGGCGAGAGCGGCCTCGATTTCTATCGCGACACGGCACCGCAGATCGACCAGGAGCGCGCGTTTGCGGCGCAGATCGAGCTCGCTCGCGAGACGGGCAAGCCGCTGGTGATCCACTCGCGAGCCGCCGAGGCGCAGACGCTCGAGCAGCTCGCGGCCGAAGCCGACGGCGTGAGCGTTGTGATGCATTGCTTCTCGATGCCCGAGCAGCTACAGGAGTGCGTGCGGCGTCGCTACGCGATCTCGTTCGCGGGCAATGTCACATACAAGAGCGCGGCGGATCTTGCCGACGCAGCTAGCCGCGTGCCGGAGGAGCTGCTGCTGGTGGAGACCGACGCTCCGTACCTGACGCCGCAGGCCGTACGCAAGGAACGCAACCGCCCTGCGTTCGTGGTGCACACGGCGGCGTTCGTGGCCCGGCTGCGGGGCGTGAGCGTCGAGCAGCTCGATGCGGCGGTGACGCGCAACGCGGCGCGCGTGTTCGGTTGGGCATGCCCATGACTGGGCACCACCTCTACGGCGGGGCAGGCAGGTGAGCGTCGTGGCGGACGGTCCCGTGCAGCCGAGCCTGCGGCGGATGCGACGCTTTGACGTGCGTCCTGACCGCGAGCTTGGCCAGAACTTCCTGATCGACTCGAACATCCTCGGCGTGATCGACCGAGCGGCGGCGCTCGCGCCGCAGGACGTCGTGCTGGAGGTCGGTGGCGGCCTGGGCGTGCTCTCTGAATACATCGCCGAGCGCGTTGCGCACGCACACGTGGTCGAGATCGACGAGCGCCTGCGCGAGGCGCTGCGCGACGCGACCGACCCGCACGAGAACGTGACGCTGCACTGGGCCGACGCGATGACGCTCGATCTGGACGGCTTGCGCCCGGTGCCGGACAAGGTCGTGGCGAACCTCCCATACGGCGTGGCGGCGAGCGTGCTGCTGCGCAGCATCGAGGAGCTGCCGAGTGTGCACTCGTGGGTGGCGATGGTCCAGCGCGAGGTCGGCGAGCGGCTCGCCGCCCGGCCGGTAGGGGGCGGGCGGGCGGGACTTCATCAAGGCGGGCGGGCGGGACTTCATCAAGGCGGGCGGGCGGGACCCAAGAAAAGCGCTTACGGAGTGCCCTCCGTGCTCGCGCAGCTGGCGTGTGACGTACAGGTGCTGCGCGCGATCCCGCGCGCGGTGTTCTATCCGGTGCCGAACGTCGACTCGGTGCTCATCGGCATGCGCAGGCGGGAGGGCGCGGGCGACGATGTCTCGCCGGCGCTGCGAGCACTGGTGGCGGGCGCGTTCGCGCATCGCCGCAAGACACTCGCCGGCTCACTTGCGCTGGCTGGCGGCGAATGGAGCTCCCAGCCGCGTCACCGTCCTCTGCCACAGCGCTCGCGCGAGCAGCTGCGCGAGGCCCTGGTGGCTCTCGGCCATCCGCCGGACGCTCGCGCGGAGCGCCTGTCGCCGGAGGACTTCCGCGCGCTCGAGCGCCTGCTGGAGCTATGAGCGCGCCCGACGCGCTCGCGCCGGGCGCGCACCGCGCGCTCGCCCCGGCGAAGGTCAACCTCGGCTTGTTCGTCGGGCCGGTCCGCGCGGGCGACGGCAGGCACGAGCTGGTCAGCGTCATGCAGTCGATCTCGTTGGCGGATGAGCTCACGCTGGAGCCGGCGCCCGCGGGAAGCGAGCGCGACGAGATCGTGTGCCCGGGCGTGCCTGTGCCAGCCGAGCAGAACCTGGCGGGGGCGGCGCTGCGCGCGTTTCGCGCGAGCACCGGATGGCAGGCGCAGCCGCTGCGGCTGCGCATCGTCAAGCGGATCCCCGTCGCAGCCGGCCTCGGCGGCGGCTCTGCCGACGCGGCCGCGGCGCTGCGCCTCGCGAGCCACGCTTCGGGCCTCGGCGACGAGCAGCTGCTGCGCGCAATCGCCGCGGAGCTCGGCGCGGACGTTCCCGCACAGGTGTCGCCGGGTCGCTGGCTTGCGAGCGGCGCCGGCGAGCGGCTGCAGCAGCTGGCGCCGCCGCGATCCCCGTTCGGCGTGCTCGTGCTGGCGCTGGAGGCGGCGCTGTCGACGGCGGCCGTGTACGCGGAGGCTGACCGGCTGGGACAGCTGTGCTCGCACGCGACGCTCGAGGAGCGCCGGCTCGAGCTGAGCGCCGCGCTCGAGCACGGCGCGGCGCTGCCCGCGGCGATGGAGCTGCTGCACAACGATCTCCAGCGCGCGGCGGTGTCGCTGTGCCCGCAGATCATCGACTCGCTGGCGCAGGCGCGCGATGCCGGCGCCCAGCTTTCGCTCGTCAGCGGCTCGGGCCCGACGGTGCTGGGGCTGTTCCCGACCGTCGGGCGATCGCCTGGGAGCGGCCTCGCACTGGCCGAGGCGGCCGCTGCAAGTCTCGCGAACCGCGTCCCGACGCCGATCTGCGCGACGCCCGTGGACAGCGCGTTTGCTCTGCCGGTGACGCTCGCGACGCGCGAACGACGGCCCGGTACGTCACAATCCGGCGACCTCCAATGAGCAGGTCGCAGATCAACGAGCTGGTGGCGGCGGCCGCCGGCCTCATCAGCTTGGGCCTATTCGCCGGCCTGATCCTCGTGCCGGCGTGGTCGTCGTACTCACGCATCTGGGAGCGGCTGGCCGCGACCGTGCTTTCGCTGTACGTACTGGCGGTGCTGGTGGGCGTCGGGGTGGTCGGCGCGCTCGCGGCCGTCTACCTCTGGGGCTGACGCGTGTCAGACCTCGCTGCGCTCGACGCGATCACCGAGGCGGTCGAGTCGGGTGCGGGCCTTCCAGAGGTCGTGCGTGCCGCGGCCAGGGCCCTCGACGCGAGTCTGGCGGTGACCGACGCGTGGGGAGCCACGCTGGCGGTCGCGGCACGATCGCCGGCGGAGGAGCGCTCGCTGCTGTCCCAGGGCGAGGGCATCAGCAGCGCTCCGCTGCGCGTGGCCGACACGATCGTGGGGACACTGCACATGCGCGTCAAGAGCGAGCCGACGGCGTCGATGCGCCGGCTGCTGCTGACGATCATCGCCTCAGAGGTGGAGCGCGTTAGGGCGCCGGAGCGCGTCTCGGAAACGGCCGCCGCGGATTTTCTGCGCGCGATCACGAGCCGCGAGCTCAGCGAGCGCGGCGAGCTGCTCGAGCGCGCCAGGGCCCTTTCGCTGGTGATCGAGGACGGCGCGAGCATGCTGGTGGCCCGTGCGGTGCCGCAGTCGCCGACGGACGAGGGCTGGCGCGGACGCGTGCGCGCGGTCGCCGAGCGCGGCGCGCGCGCCGTGACGAGTCGCTCGATCGCGGCGCTGTCCGAGCGCGAGGGGGTGCCCGGCGCGGAGGTGCTCGTGCTGATCCCCGGCGGCGACGAGCAGACGGCGGCGCGGGCGGCGGACGCGGTTCTCAACGAGATGGAAGCGAGCCTCGCGGGCTATACGTTCGCGTTGGGCCGCAGTCGCATCACCGAGGATCCATCGCAGCTGCCGCGTGCGGCGAGCGAGGCACTGCTCGCGGCTAACGTCGCGCAGGGCTCCCCGGATGGCGCCGCGCTGGCCTTCGATCAGACCGGCGCCTACCGGCTGTTGCTGTCGGCGATGAGCGAGAACCCGACCGAGCTGCAGCGCTTCTACGCGGAGACGGTCGAGCCGCTGATGGCCTACGACGAGCAGTACGAGACGGAGCTGGTGCGCACGCTGGAGACCTTCCTCGAGGCCGACGGCAACGTCGCCGGGACGGCGCAGCGGTTGTTCACGCACCGCCACACGATCTACTACCGCTTGGAGCGGGTGCGCGAGCTGTCGGGCCTGGACGTCGGCTCGAGCGACGGCCGCGAGAAGCTGAGCCTGGGGCTGAAGTCGATGCGCGTGCTCGGGATCGCCAGCGCCGGCGGTCCCGCGTCAGAGGCCGGCGCGGAAGCCGGCCGTGTACCCCGCCGCTCGAGCCGGCGCCCGTAGCGCGGCAGGCCGTCTTCAGAACCGGCGTACGCCGAACTCGATCGCGTACGTCGCGCCGTGGCCGTTGCGGTCGAGCACGGTCGGCACGGCGGGCGTCACGGCGACGCCGACGTCGCGATATTCGCTGCTGAGCATGATCTCGCGGTGCGGTGGCGAGGCCATCCATTCCTCGACGATGTGCGCCGGGGTGGTGTCGCTGCCGGTGCCCCACGCGATGTTCTGCCCGACGGCGAACCCGTCCGTGTGCACCGGATAGCGAGTGATCGCGACTAGCGAGAGCGGCGTCTGCCCAGTCGGCCGGTCGTCTGCGAAGTAGTCGCGGCGTACCATCGTGTCGACCTGGCTCGAGGCCACGTGGCGCAGTTCGCGGTTAGCGCGCAGCGATCCCAGGCCGCGGGCACCGCGCAGACGGTTGATCAGGCACAGCGTCGCCGCGTCGACGGTGCGGACGTTGGTCATGGTCGGCAGCATGCTTTCACCCGAGCAGGGCGAGCCAGTGGCGGCGCTGTGAGCCTCCTCCGGGCGACGCCCCGTGTGCGCGGCGAGCGCCGCCACGCACGTCAGCATCGCCGCCGCAAGGGCGCATGCGCACGTGACCAGCGCCGCGGCCAGTGCGACACCGATCCTGCTCCCGCGTCTGGTCGTGACCGCCGGCAAGTGGCGGAATACTTGCAGGACCGCCAGATGCACGCGTTGCTGCATTGTTAAGGTGGTTCGCGAGCACCGTCAAAATGCCTGCAGGCGACGCCCAACCGAGGGCTCTGAGCGCGCTACCTGCGACGATGTCGAGCAATTGGGGAGTGGGGTAATAGGCAGCCCGGAAGACTTTGGCTCTTCAAGTCCTGGTTCGAGCCCAGGCTCCCCAGCTCGCGCGTTTCGTCCTCGGCGGAATAGCATCTGACCCGTGAGCGCCACCTCTGTCCTGATCCTCGCAGCGGGCCAGGGCACGCGCATGCGCTCGCAGAAGCCGAAGGTGCTGCACGACCTCTGCGGCATCCCGATGGTGTTGTGGCCGGTGCGCGCGGCGCTCGCGGCCGGCGCGGGCAGGGTGGTGGTCGTCGACTCGCCGGCGCGTGCCCTGGCGGAGCTGCTGCCGGACGGCGTCGAGCTGGCGGTGCAGGAGCGCCCGGACGGCACGGGCGGAGCGGTCGCCGCTGGGATGGCGGTGCTCGACGCCGGCGACGGAGCGTCGACGGACGCGTCGGCGCCGGTGCTGGTGTTGAGCGGGGATGTTCCTCTGGTCAGCGCTGAGGCGATCGTGGCGTTGATCGAAGCCCACCGAGCGAGCGACGCGGCGGCGACGATGGCGACGACGATCCTCGATGACCCGACGGGCTACGGACGGGTCGTGCGCGAGGCCGACGGCGCGGTGGCGCGGGTCGTCGAGACAAAGGCGCCGGGCGATGCGACGCAGGCCGAGCGGGAGATTCGCGAGGTGAACACGGGCATCTTCGTGTTCGCGGCGCAGGCGCTGGGGAGTGCGTTGCCGCGTCTGAGCACGGACAATGCGCAAGCGGAGCTGTACCTGCCGCAGGTGCTGGATCTGCTGAGAACGGACGGGGCGACGGTTGCTGCGCACGTGGTGGACGACGAGGCGCTGGTGCTGGGCGTCAACGACCGCGCGACGCTCGCGCGTGTGCGTGCGCTGGCGCAACACGCGATCCACGAGCGTCACATGCTCGCGGGCGTCGGCATCGTCGATCCCGCGGCGACCGTGATCGACGTGGATGTCGAGATCGGGCAGGACACCGTGATCGAGCCCTTCACCACGATTCGTGGCACGACGCGCATCGGACGCGACTGCACGATTCGCCATTCCTACCTGGTCGACTGCGTGCTCGAGGATGGCGTCGGCGTCGGGCCGTTCGGCTACCTGCGACCCGGGACGGTGCTGCGCACGGGCACGAGGGTGGGGACGTTCGTCGAGGTCAAGAACTCCGACGTCGGTCCCGATGCGCGCATCCCCCACCTGTCCTACATCGGCGACGCGGATGTCGGCGTGGGCACGAACCTGGGGGCGGCGACGATCACGGCGAACTACGACGGACACGCCAAGCACCGCACGACGGTTGGCAGCGGAGTACGCACGGGGGTGGACACGACGCTCGTGGCGCCGGTGAGCGTCGGCGACGAGGCGTATACGGGTGCGGGCTCGGTGATCACCGACGACGTGCCGCCTGGCGGGCTCGGAATCGCGCGAGCGCGCCAGGAGAACATTGAGGGCTACGCCGAGCGGCGCGCGGACGAGGCAAGAGACTCTCGATCGACATGAGCGATCCGGGTGCGATGTCTAGACTCCGTGAGGAGATGAATGCGATCGACACCCGCACCGAGTACTCGCGGGCCAGCCTGCCGATCGATTACAACAAGCGGCTGATGCTGTTCAGCGGGCGCGCGAACCCGCAGCTCGCGATCGACATCGCGGACAAGCTCGACGTCGACCTCGGGCCGGTGGAGCTGAAGACGTTCTCCGGGGGAGAGGTGTACTGCCGCTACGAGGACTCGATCCGCGGCGCGGACGTGTTCATCGTGCAGTCCACGTGCAGCAACCCCGAAACCGGCGTCACGGCGAACGACTCGCTGATGGAGCTGCTGTTCATGATCGACGCCGCTGTGGGCGCTTCGGCGCACCGGGTGATCGCGGTGACGCCGTGGTTCGGGTACTCGCGCCAGGACAAGAAGTCCGCGCCGCGCGAGCCGATCTCGGCGCGGCTCGTGGCGCGCATGCTCGAGGCGGCGGGCGCCGATCGCGTGCTGACGATGGACCTGCACGCCGGCCAGATCCAGGGCTTCTTCCAGAAGCCCGTGGACCACATGACGGCGCTGTTCATGCTGACCCAGTACTTCTCCGATCTCGGTCTGGAGGACCTGGTGGTCGTGGCGCCGGACGCCGGCAGGGTGAAGCTGAACAAGAACTTCGCGTCGAAGATCGGCGCCGAGCTGGCGATCCTCGACAAGGAGCGCCCAGCGCAACAGGTGGCTGAGATCGGCTACGTGATCGGCGACGTGAAGGGCCGCACGGCGGTGATTGTGGACGACATGATCGACACCGCCGGCACGCTCAAGGCGGCGGCGAAAACCGTGATGGAGGAAGGCGCCGCGCGCGTGTACGCGGCAGCCACCCACGCTGTCTTCTCGGGCGACGCCTTCAAGAACCTCGAAGATTCCGGCCTCGAGCAGATCGTGGTGACCGACACGGTCCCGATCGCCACCGCGGGACGTCCGGACAACGTCCGCGTGCTGCCATGCGCAGAGCTGCTCGCCGACTCGATCCGCCGCATCTTCGTCGATGACTCCGTCAGCGAGGTCTTCGGCGGCGAGAACCAGTTGTTCTGAGAGCGCCTGTCTCCGATGCCGGCCCGAGGCTGCCGACTACGACGGCTGGTGTCGGCTGGTTGCCCCTGTGGCAAGCTTGGCGCGTGGACTTCTTCGAGCCACCACCCAGGCGACCCGAGCCTCCGGAGCCGAGGCGCTACCGCCAGCCGGAGTGGGTTGGGCCGCCCGAGAACGTCGCGCCGGGTGTCGCGGCGCTCGATCTGGTGCTCGTCAACACCGGCGAGCTCGCGGTATTTGTGACGGGGGCGCGGGTGTACCCGACGGGCTTCGAGATGACGCTGACGGTGCTCTTCAGGGAGGAGACGGACGTCGAAGATCCGATCGGGATGCGCCCGTTCCGTCGCCCTCGCCGCGGCGCGCACGAGGATGAGATCGCACCCGAGCAGCTGCGCTTCGGGCTGCGCTTCGCCGACGGCCGCAAGGCGACGAACGTCGGCGGGCCGGCTGCGTGGAGTCGAGGCGAGGGGCGCCCGGACGGCGCAGTGCTGGTCGCGCGTGGCGGCTCCGGTGGGGAACGACGATGGGACCAGCGGCTGTGGGCGTGGCCGCTGCCGCCACCGGGCGAGTTGCTGTTCGCGTGCGAGTGGCCCGCGCAGGAGATCGCCCTGACGACGGCGGCGCTCGACGCGGAGGTGATCCTCTCGGCGGCGGCGCGAGCGTGTGTGTTGTGGCCCGCGCCGGACCTCCCCGAACGGCCGGCGCCAGGTCGGGAGGACTAGCAGCAGGTGCCGTCCACGGCGAGCCCGATGCCCGCGGCCGCGGCCGAGCGCGGGCCGCGTGTGTGGTGGCGCAGCCTCACGCCACGTCGACGCCGGGTGCTACGCATCCTGTTCGCGGTGAGCGTGATCGTGGTGCTGGTGGTGAGCGCTGGGCTCGCGCGTTTCCTGAGCGTCGAGAACGCCGAACGCTCCGACGAGGCGGCGCTGATCCAGGCGGAGGCGAACGGCAGCACGGCGGCGATGCTCGACGAGCTGAGCGGCTGCCGCGAGAGCCCCGCGTGTGTTGCAGGCGTGAAGGCCAACGCGAGCAACCCGCGACTGCGCAGGTCGGGCGCCGTGAAGATCCTGCAGCTGGAAGCGAGCACGGCGTATTCGCCGTTCGGCGCCACGGGCAAGACACGCTTGGCTTGGACGGTGATCGGCACGCTGCCGGTGGTGCAATGCGTCGATGTGCGCCGCACGGGCAACTTCCTGACGGGCATCCACGTCCAGCTGCTGGGCCTCAGCGCTCCGATCGACAACGAAGGTGTTTGCCACAAGCTCACGCGCAACGAAATCGAAGAAGAAGAAGCGACGGCGGTAGAACGATGAACGGCGATTGCTAGAGTCTTGGCTCGCTCATGGCGACCACTACGACCAAACTCGACGTCAACAGCCGCGCCGCGGAGGGCTCGCGCGCGGTGCGGCGCCTGCGTCGCGGCGGGCGCGTGCCGGGCGTCCTCTACGGCGGCGGCGGAGAGCCGGTCGGCTTCGACGCGGACGCGCGCGAGCTGCGCCTGGCGCTGGCGGGCTCGGGCGCGGTGCTCGACCTGAGCGTGGACGGCGGCAAACCGACGCCGGTGGTGCTCAAGGAAGCTCAGCGCCACCCGGTGCGCGGCGAGACGATCCACGTGGATCTGTTGCGCGTCAACCTCGACGAGGCGATCCACGCGGTCGTGCCGGTCGAGCTCGAGGGCGTCGATGACGCACCTGGAGTCAAGGAAGGCGGCGTGCTGGAGCAGATCGCGCGCGAGCTCAACGTCGAAGCGCTGCCGACCGCGATCCCCGAGTCGATCGTCCACCAGGTCGGCGAGATGCAGATCGGCGAGACGATCCTGCTGAGCGCGCTCAGCACGCCGGAGGGCGTGACGCTGCTCGACGATCCTGAGGAAACCGTGATCGCGACGCTGTCGCCGCCGCGCCTACAGACTGAAGCCGCCGATGAAATCGAAGCCGAGACGGAGCTCGTGGGCGAGGACGGCACGCAGGATGCGGGCGCCGACGGCGGCGACTCCGAGGGCTCCTCCGGCGAGGAGTAAGCAACGCTGCGACGGAGGCGCCCGCTGAGCGGCGCGATGCTGCGTCCTCGCTCGCTCGCGTGCAAAGCACGCCACGCTCGCTGCGTCCTTGCCTCGCTTGCCCAGCGGCCGCCTCAGTGGTCTGGCTGTCGCACAATCAAATGATGTTCGGGGCTAAGATCGACTGGTTGATCGTCGGACTGGGCAATCCCGGTCGCGCGTACGAAGGCAGTCGCCACAACATCGGTTTCATGGTCGCGCAGGCGCTGATCGAGCGCTGGGACTTGGGCCGCGCCAAGGACCGCTTCCGCGGTCGGCTCGCCGAAGGTCGCGTACCGGCGCCGGAGGCGGCTGCCGTGGGGCCCGGCGCAGCCACGGGCGCGGGCGCGGGCCCGGAGACGGGCGCCCGCGGGCCGCGCGTGGCTGTGCTGTGCCCGCAGACGTTCATGAACGACGCGGGGCGCTCCGTCGGTCCCGCGCGCGGCGCATTGAAGCTGCCGTTGGAGCGAGTGCTGGTGGTGCACGACGAGATCGACCTGCCGTTCGGCGAGGTGCGCACGCGCCTGGGCGGCGGCTTGGCGGGCCACAACGGGCTCAAGTCGATCAAGCGTGAGCTGGGCGGCGCGGACTTCATGCGCGTGCGGGCGGGTGTCGGGCGCCCCGACTCGACCGACCCGGAGATCGTCTCGGCGTACGTGCTGGGCCGCTTCCGCGAGCCGGCCGCGGAGGTCGCTGAGCTCGTCGAGCGGGCGAGCGAGCATGCGGAGCGGGTCGTGCTCGGCGAGGAGCCGTGATGGCGAGCGGCACGGGAGCCCTGCGCTCGCTGCTCGGGCTCGCGCAGGAAGACGAGTCGACTCTGCGGCTGGCCCGCGAGGGCGGCCACGCGTTCGTGTCGTCGTCGCTGCGCGCGTACGTGGTCGCGGCGCTGGCTGAGATCGACGCCGACGCGCAGTCACGGCCGACGCTGGTGGTGGTCGGCGACGACCGCGCGGCGCGCGACCTGGCGGCTGACCTCGGCGCGTGGCTCGCGCCGAGGCGCGTTCGCTACTACCCGTCGAGGGGCGTCGCGTACGAGTCCCACCTGGCACCGCCCGCGCATCTGGTCGGGCTGCGCGTGGCCGCGCTTGACGCGCTGCTCGGCGCGAGCGGCGCGCAGGCTCCCGCGGACGAGCCGCCGGTGGTGGTTGTGAGCGCGGTTGCGCTGTCGGAGAAGGTGCCCGACCCGGAGCTGCGCCCGCGCTCGTTCAAGCTGCGCGTGGGGGAGCTGCTCGACCTCGACGAGTGCGCGGCGGAGCTCGTGAGCGCGGGCTACGAGCGTGTCGATCAGGTCGAGGAGCGCGGGCAGTTCGCGCTGCGGGGCGGCCTGCTGGACGTGTTTCCGGCTACGGAGGAGCGGGCGGTTCGGATGGACATGTTCGACGTGGAGATCGAGTCGCTGCGCTGGTTCTCGACGTTCACGCAGCGCTCGCTGGGAGCGACCGACGAAGTCGAGATCGCGCCGGCGGCGGAGCTCGCGCTCGAGCACCGCGAGCTGGCGGAGATCGCGGCGGAGCAGATGCCCACGCGCACGCTCGCCGGCGCCGCGGGCGCGAGCGACGCCGAGGACTCCGAGCGCCCCGACATCGCAGAGCTGCTGCCGGTGGAGCGCTTCGGTGCGCTGCTGGACCTGGTCGGCTCGGAGACCGAGCTGGTGGTCGCGGCGGAGGAGGATCTCGAGCCGGTGCTCGCGGACCACTGGGCGGACGTGTGCGCGGCGTTCGGCGACGAGGACGCGCACCACCTGTACGTAAGTCCCGACAGCGTCCGCGGGACGCTCGCCGAGCGCACGCGCATCTGGCTGTCGGGGCTGTCCAGCGGGCAGGAGATCGAGCTGCGCGCGCAATCGGCGGACACGGCGGCGCGCTCGCTCGGCGAGGCAGAGCCGGAGCTCGAGAAGTTGGTGCGCTCGGGCTACAGGACCGTGGTGGCATTCCCTCGCCGCGGCGAGGGAGAGCGCGCGGCGTACAACCTGGGACGCCTGAAAGCCAGCTGGCTGAGCGAGAACGGCGACGCGGCCAGCACTCATGCGCAGCCGACCACGCCCTTCGGGCGCGGTGCTCAGCCGTCGCTGCGCTTCGCGGCGGCGTCGCTGCGCGAGGGGTTCGTCGCGCCGCAGCTGAAGCTGGCTGTGTTCCCCGAGCATCGGCTGCTGCGCCGGCGCCGCGCCGGATTGAGCCCCGCCCACTCCGCCGATCGCTCCGGTCGCGGCGGTGCGGGTGGCTCGCGACGCGGCGCGCTGCGCTCGTTCACGGAACTGCGCACCGGCGACATCGTCGTGCACGAGGACCACGGAGTGGCGCGCTTCGCTGGGTTCGAGACGCGCACGGTGGCGGACGTGACGCGCGACTACCTGTACCTCGAATACCAGGGCGACGACCGCGTGTATGTGCCCACCGACCAGCTGGCGAAGATCTCGCGCTACGTCGGGGCGGGCGCCGACGCGCATCCGCCGCTGTCGAAGCTCGGCGGCACGCGCTGGGAGACGATGAAGGCGCGCGCGCGGCGCGCGGCGCAGGAGCTGGCGGGCGAGCTGCTGAGCCTGTACGCGGAGCGCCGCCGCCGCAGCGGGCACGCGTTCGGGATCGACTCGGACTGGCAGCGCGAGTTCGAGGAGCGCTTCCCGTTCACGGAGACACCCGACCAGCGCGACGCGATCGAGCTGGTGAAGGCCGACATGGAAGCGCCGCGGCCGATGGACAGGCTGATCTGCGGTGACGTCGGCTACGGCAAGACTGAGGTGGCGCTGCGCGCGGCGTTCAAGGCGGCGGCGGAGGGCAAGCAGGTGCTGATGCTGGTGCCGACGACGATCCTCGCGCAGCAGCACTACGGCACCTTCGCGGAGCGCCTCGCCGACTACCCGTTCACGCTCGAGCACGTCTCGCGCTTCCGCACGCCGGTCGAGCAGAAAGCCGCGATCAAGGGCTTCGCGGAGGGCCGCGTGGACATCCTGATCGGCACCCACCGGGTGCTCTCGCGCGACGTGCGCGCGAAGGATCTGGGCCTGCTGATCGTCGACGAGGAGCAGCGCTTCGGCGTCAAGCAGAAGGAGCTGCTGCGCCAGCTGAAGCTGAAGGTCGACGTGATCTCGATGTCGGCGACGCCGATTCCGCGCACGCTGCAGATGTCGCTGGCGGGCCTGCGGGACATCTCCGTGATCGAGACGCCCCCGGAGGGCCGGCGGCCGGTTCGCACGTACGTAGGCGAGTACGAGGAGGAGCTGGTCAAGCGGGCGATCGTGCGCGAGCACGAGCGCGGCGGCCAGGCGTTCTTCTTGCACAACCGCATCGAGTCGATCGAGGAGACGGCGGAGCGGCTGCGCGCGCTGTGTCGGGGCGTGCGCTTCGCGGTGGCGCACGGCCAGATGGGCGAGGGCGAGTTGGAGGCGGTGATGATGGACTACCTGCGCGGCGGCGCCGACGTGCTGGTGTGCACGTCGATCATCGAGTCCGGCATCGACATCCCGCAGGCGAACACGCTGATCGTCGAGCACGCCGACACGTTCGGCCTGGCCCAGCTGTACCAGATCCGCGGGCGCGTGGGACGCAGCCGCGAGCGCGCGTACGCGTACCTGCTGTACGACTCCGCCGCGGCGCTGACGCCGGAGGCGGCGCAGCGGCTGTCGGCGCTGTCGGACTACACGGAGCTCGGCGCGGGCTTCAAGATCGCGATGCGCGACCTGGAGATCCGCGGCGCCGGCAACCTGCTCGGCGACGAGCAGTCCGGGCACGTGGCCGCGCTCGGCTTCGAGCTGTACATGCAGATGCTCGACGAAGCGGTTGCTGCGGCTGGGGCGGGTGGGGATGGAGATGAGGGCGAGGCGCTGCCCGAGCCGGTGCGCCTGGATGTCAACGTCGACGCGTACGTGCCGGCCGACTACATTCCGTATGAGCAGGCCAAGATCGAGGTCCACCGCAGGGTCGCGGGCGCGCTGGAGGTCGCGGACGTGGAGCGGCTGCGCGAGGAGCTCGAGGATCGCTTTGGCCCGGTGCCCGAGCCGGTGGAGAACCTGCTCGCGCTGCAGCGCGCGCGCATCAAGTTCGGCCAGGCGGGCGCGCAAACGGTGAGCTTCCGCGGCGACCGCCTGGCGGTGGTGCCGATCGAGCTGGACTCCCGCCGCGCGCGGCGTCTGCGCGAAGAGCTGCCGGAGGCCCTGTACGAATCCGGTCGCTCGCAGGTGTCGGTGCGTGTGCCGAAGGACGGGACCGAGCGATTCCCCAGCGTCGTCAGGGCGGCTGACGCGCTGCTGTCGGTGGTACGCGAGGCTGCTTAGGAACTCGTTATCGGTTCGTTAAGGACAACGAAGGTGGTTTCCGCTAGAGTGCCCGCGTCGTGTCAAAGGTACTCAGGTCCACCTCGGCGCTAGGCGCCGTTTTGTTTGCCCTCGTCGGGATCGCCGCCTGCGGCGGCGTCCCCGGCAACGCCGTCGTGCAGGTGGGCGGCTCTCCGATCTCCAAGACGGCGTTCGAACATTGGATGTCGGTCGCGTCGACTTCGAACAAAGAAGCGGGCTCCACGGAAAAGCCCGCGATTCCGGTGCCGCCCGAATACACGGCGTGCATCGCGCACCTGCGCGCCACCGCGGCGAAGACGGCCAAAGGGCAGCCGGCTCCGACCACCCAGAAGCTCAAGTCTCAGTGCGCAACACAGTACAAAGCGCTGCAGCAGGAGGTGCTCGGGTTCCTGATCTCTTCGCAGTGGGTGCTCTCGGAAGCGAGCTCGCTCGGTGTGAAGCTCAGCGACGCGGAAGTCAAGAAGGAATTCGCGAAAATCAAGGCCACGCAGTTCCCCAAGGCAGCTGAATTCGAAAAATTCCTTGCCAGCTCGGGTCAGACTGTGTCGGACCTGTTGCTGCGCGTGAAGCTGAACCTGCTGTCACAGAAAATCCAGAAGCAGATCATCAAGAACAAGAGCAACGTCACCCAAGCTCAGATCACGAAGTACTACAACGAAAACAAGTCGAAGTACGGCACGCCCGAAAAGCGCAACGTGAGGATCATCCTGACCAAGACCGAAGCGCAGGCGAACGCCGCAAAGAAGGAAGTCGAATCGGGCAAGAGCTTCGCGAGTGTGGCGGCCAAAGACTCGATCGACCCGACCAGCAAGGCCGACGGCGGCCTGCTGAAGGAAGTCGTCAAAGGCGAGGAGGAGAAGGCGCTGGACACGGCGATCTTCTCGGCGAGCAAGGGCCCGATTGGCGGGCCTGTGAAGACCCCGTTCGGCTACTACATCTATCAAGTCGTGACGATCACGCCAGGCACGCAGGAAGCGCTGTCCAAGGTCCAGGCGACGATCAAGCAGCAGCTGATCTCCACGGGCCAGCAGGCAGCGCTGAGCAAGTTCGTGAAAGAATTCAAAAAGAAGTGGACGAGCAAAACGGAATGTCGCTCGGGCTACGTGGTCCAAGACTGCAAGACGTACAAAGCGCCGAAGACCGGCGGCACCGCCAAATCGGTCGAATAGTACGCGCGCTCGCATGAGCGAGATCGACCGAATCCACGCCCGGCAGATCCTCGACAGCCGCGGCAATCCGACGGTTGAGGTCGATGTGCAGCTGCGCGCAGGCGCGCACGGGCGTGCGGCGGTGCCTTCAGGAGCCTCCACGGGCGCGTTCGAGGCGACAGAGCTGCGTGACGGCGGCGAGCGCTGGGACGGCAAGGGCGTGTCGCGCGCGGTCGCGAACGTCGACGGCGAGATCGCGCAGGCGCTCACCGGCATGGACGCCGCCGACCAGGAGGCGCTCGACCGTGCGCTGATCGAGCTCGACGGCACGCCCAACAAGTCGCGCCTGGGTGCCAACGCGATCCTGGGTGTATCGCTGGCGGTCGCGCAGGCGCAGGCAGCCGAGCAGGGGCTTGCGCTGTGGCGCTACCTCGGCGGCCCGCAGGCAAGCGTGCTACCGGTGCCGATGATGAACGTGCTCAACGGCGGCGCTCACGCAGACAACAAGGTCGACTTCCAGGAGTTCATGGTCGTCCCGTGTGGCGCCAGCTCGTTTTCGGAGTGCCTGCGCATGGGCGCCGAAGTGTTCCACGCGCTGAAGCGCACGCTGCACGAGCGCGGGCTGGCGACGGCGGTCGGCGACGAGGGTGGGTTTGCACCCGATCTGGGCTCGAACGAGGAGGCGTTGAGGATGCTCGTGCTGGGCATCGAAGCGGCCGGCTATCGCCCAGGCGAGGACGTCGCGATCGCGCTTGACCCCGCCGCCAGCGAGATCTATCGCGACGGCGCGTACGTGCTCGAGCACGAGGGGCGCACGCTGAGCGCGAGCGAGCTGAGCGACTACTGGGCTGACCTCGCGGTGCGCTATCCGATCGTGTCGATCGAGGATGGCATGGACGAGGAGGACTGGGACGGCTGGCGAACGCTGACGGAGCGCTTGGGCGCACGCGTTCAGCTGGTGGGCGATGACCTGTTCGTGACCAACAGCGAGCGTCTGCGACGTGGGATCGAGAGCGGCGTGGCGAACTCGATCCTGATCAAGGTCAACCAGATCGGCACTCTCACCGAGACGCTGCAGGCGGTCGCGACGGCGCGCGACGCCGGTTACACGGCGGTGATGAGCCATCGCTCGGGTGAGACCGAGGACGTCACGATCGCTGACCTGGCGGTGGCGACCGGCTGCGGACAGATCAAGGCGGGTGCGCCCTCGCGCTCGGACCGCGTCGCGAAGTACAACCAGCTGCTGCGTATCGAGGAGCAGCTGGGCGCCGGCGCGCGCTTCCCCGGACGCAGCGCCTTCAGCCGCGCGCTGAGCGCTGCGCCATGGTAGATCGCGGCGCCTCCCCGGCCGCGGCGTGCCTCCAGGCCACGACTGTATAGCCATCGTTATACAGCGTTCGCTTTTGGACACATAGGGTGCGGCGGGCGAGACAGAAGGCGCTGTTTCACGGGCTCCGACCGGGGAGGATGTTGGGCAGCTAGCGCGAATCGGAGGAGTCATGCCCGCGACCTCCCCCTCGACACCTCATGCAGATGCAGTGGGGCCAGCGTTCGGCCTCGGGCGGGTGCGCTGGGATCGGCTCGGTCGCGTGGCGATGCTATGCGTGCTGGTGGCGCTCGTGTACCTGTACGTGAGCGCTGGAGTGCACATGCTCTCGACGTGGCAGCAGGCGCGTCGTGAGAGCGCCGCGGTGGCGACGATGGAGCGCGAACATCGGTCGTTGGTGGGCCAGCGTGCGGCGCTGACGGCGCCCGGGACGCTGGAAACAGAGGCTCGCCAGCTGGGGATGATGAAGCCGGGCGAGCAGCCGTATGTGGTCACTGGCCTGCCGAACAACTGACCGCTCGGCTACCCCCGATCGCACTGTGCATGCCCTCGCGGCGGGCGCCTGCGTGGGCGTCGCTGGGTGTGGTCGGCCGCTGCTAGCCTCGACGGGTGTCGTTCGAGACGGCGTTCTACCAGTGGCAGCAGGGCGAGCGCCGGCTGCAGGCGGCGCCGCCATCGCGCCGCGCGCTGCTGGACCGTGTGACGGATACGCTCGTGGCGGAGCTGCGCCGGCGCCTCGGTGGCAGGTTCTCGGCAGACGAGCTGGTGGCGTTGTACGAAGCGGGTACGGCGTGGTGCGTGCAGCTGGCGATGCGACTGGCGCCGGAGGACTCGTGGGCGTGGGAGGCGGGCGTTGTGGTGGACGCCGCGTTCGCGCGCTATCTGCGCGAGGCCGCCGACTATGCGGGCGGCCGCAGAACCCTGTCCGAGGCGTAGGAGCCCAGCGCAGTCTGTGCCCGCTAGTCGTCCGCGCCGGTGCGGCGGATGACTATGCGGTCCTCCTCGATTTCCACCTCAACGGGCCGGTGGCCGGCCCAGTGCTCGGCGTAAACGGGATTCTCCTGGATGGCGGGGTCGAGCCACAGGCCGTAACCCTCCTCGCCGTGGTCGAAGGTACCCTCGAGCGGGCCGCTCTGGCGCGCACCGGAGCGCCGTCCGCGCCCACCGCGGCGGCTGCGGCGACGAGTGCGCGTACCGGTTTCGCCGTCCTCGTCGGGCTCATCGCCGGCGTCGTCGGATTCAGCGCGAGCGAGGTCCGCCTCGGCGCGGGCGCGCTCCGCTTCGGCTTCGGCTGCTTCGAGCTCGGCGGCGATCAGGGCGTCGTCCTCAGCGCGGAGGTCGATCTCCTCGGGGTAGTCGCCGGCGGCGCCGGTGCCCTCGGGTGCCTCGTCGTCGCTGACGAGCTCGTTTTGGCGCTTGAACTGCTCGATGTCACGCACGGTGACCTCGAGCTGGTGCGCGACCCAGGCGTCGGTTCGGCCTTGGCGCACCCAGGCGCGAATCTGGTTGAGGTGCGGGCGCAGAGATTTTCGGGGCATGGACGGTCCGGGAGACTAGCGCAAGCGACATCGTGGCGCGGCGGGCATGCTTCGCGGCGACGTTGCGGGCTGACGACGGTGGCGTTTGAAAGATCGGTATCGCGTTCCCCCGGTCCTGGGACTATGCTTGGCGCTCCGGCGGTTTGGGGTTGCGCCGGGTCGCCAATCGGCAAAGAGGAAGGTGCACCCAAATGCTGGTTCTGACACGCAAGTCCAACCAGAGCATCATGATCGGCGATGAGATTGAGGTTTCGGTGCTGTCGGTCATGGGCGAGAAGGTGCGCATCGGTATCCAGGCTCCGCAGCGGGTGCCGGTCTTCCGCAAGGAGATCTATCTCGAGATTCACCGCGAAGCAGGCGGCGCGACGCCGCCCAAGGACGGCCAGCAGGCGGCGAAGCACGCGGATGACGTCGAGGAGTCGCTGCGCGAGCTGGGCGAGGGCTCCTAGCCGAGCAGCAGGTACAGCGTGCGGAACATCACCACGGTGACGACGGCCGCGGTGAGGATGAGCGCGAGCACGAGCAGCACGAAGCGCACGGAGCCGCGCTTGTGCCGGCGTTGAACTTCGCGCTTGAACGCGCGCTGCTCGGTGGTGCGGCGCAGGGAGTCGCGTCGGCGACGATCGAGCGTGGCCTCCTTGACGAACGCACGCTCCCAGTCGGCGATGCTCTGTCGCATTTTCACGTCTGGTCGTCCCCTACGCGGACGCCGTGAGCGCCCTGGCGCGCTCGTATACGGCGATGAAGCGCAGGTAGTTCTCGGCGATGTTGCGCGCGCCGGTTGAACGCTCGATCTTGCCGTCGACGTAGGCTTTGAGCGGATCCCACCAGATGGAGCGGCCGATGGCGAAGCCGATGAAGCCGTCGACGGGGGCTGCTTGGGTGAGCCAGTGGTCGACCTTGGCGTCATCGGCTCCGCGGCCGAGCACGACGCAGTGGACGTTGGCTCGTCCGCCGCTGCGCGCCTGTGCGACGAGCATTTCGCAGTCCGAGCGCTGTTCGACGCCCTCGATCTTCCAGATGTCGACCTCGATGCCTGCGTCCTGGATCTCGGCGATGGCGCGGCGCATGAGCTCGGGGCGCAGCTCCGCGTCGTAGCGGTCGGTGTCGCCGTCGACGTGGTCCAGCTGCGCATCCTCGGCCGGCACGAGCAGCTCGAACAGGAACTTTGGCTTGTGCTGCGCGAGCCAGTCGCTGAGCCGGCGCAGCTTGGCGAGCTGCTCGCGGTTGTCGCCGGGCTCGCCGTCGGGGTTGTAGCGGACGAGGACCTTGGTGTAGTCGGGGTCGAAGCGTTCGATGTGCTCGGCGAAGTCGTCGCCGTACTGGAAGTCGAACATGTTCTGCCCGGAGCGCTCGGCGGGCATCGCGAGTTTCAGGCCCCGCTCCTTCGCCTCGGCCGGGATGTTGGAGCCGAACTGCTCGTCGACGAGCACGCCGGCGACAGACGGGTCGGTGCGGGCGCCGATGGCCTGCAGCATGCCCTCGAAGATCAGGTGCTTGGCGTCGGCGATGATGGCGGTCTGCTCGGAGTCGGGCTCTCCGTCGATCCCGAAGAACTTCTTCTGGAAGGAGCCGCGGTGGTCGAACGCGAGGATGTAGAGCTTGAGGTCGGATCCAGGGGTCATGGGAGTGAGTATTCCAAAGGCGTGCGGGGCGAGGTCGAGAGGTCCTTAGAATGAGGCGACGATGACCTCCGGTGCTGATCTGTTCGTGGTGTGCAAGCAGTGCGGCTCGGAGGTGAGCCCGTACATCACGGAGTGCCCGTACTGCGGACACCGGTTGCGCAGGCGCGCGCCGAAGCTGCCACCCGCGAACGCGCCGGCTCGCACAACGCTGCGCGCTCGCGCGCGGGCGCTGCTGTCGGGCTCGCGGCCGGTGTCGGCGGGCGGTGCGGCGCGCACGCGCGTGCGTCGAGGGCCCAGTCGCTGGGCGGCTGAGCGCCCGCACGCGACGATTGCGCTGGTCGCGGCGAGCGCCGTGATGTGGGTGCTGGTGCATGCGGAACCGACGCTGTACACGCGTACGGCGATTTTGGGCCCGCTGCGCGGTGACTGGTGGAAGTTGTTCACGAACGCGTTCGCGTACACGGATGGGGTGTATGCGTTCGTGGCGATACTGACGGTGGCGATCTTCGGCTGGCTGGTGGAGCTTCGGCACGGGCCGGCGGTGGTGCTGGCGCTGTTCTTCGGGGCGACAGCTGCGGGTGCGCTGGTGGCCGGCGCGGTGTATCCGTTCCCGGTGGTCAGCGGCGCGAACGCGGCGGCGCTGGCACTGCTGGCGGCGTGGGCTGTCCCCGACTTGGAGTCGGCGCGTGAGGGCGGTTACCGCGACGGCGATTTGTTGGGCACGGGCGCGCTGGCGGCGCTGCTGCTGGCGATCCCGTTCGCGCGGCCGGAAGCGAGCTGGCTGGCGGGTGTGACGGGCGCTTTGTTGGGGTTGCTGGTGGGCTTTGGCATGCACCGCATGCGTCGCGCTGAGGCGTAGGCGCGCGCCGCGGGGTGAGCTTATGATGGGCGTGCGATGTCGATGACGAACGCGGTGGTGCTGATCGAGGCCGAGCGCGACGCCCTGTCGACCCTGGGCGGGGAGCTGGCGGACATCGACGGGGTGGCGGAGGCCTACTCGGTGACGGGCGAGTGGGACTTCGTGGCGATCGTGCGTGTCCCCGACCACGAGCAGCTGGCGGATGTGGTGACGGGCCAGATCGGCGGTCTGTCGGGGGTGCTTCGCACCCAGACGATGGTGGCGTTCGCGGCGTTCTCGCGCCACGACCTCGAATCTCTGTTCTCGATCGGGGAATGATCGCCGCAGCGGAGATGGCGGCGCTGAGGATGAAGCCGGAGTACGGGCCGACGCTCGGGCGACTGCTGGCGCCGCGCTGGCGTGCGGCGTCGCGGCCGAGACGTGCGGCGGTGCTGGCGGCGGGCGTGGCGCTGGTGGCGGTGCTGCTGGGCGCGTTCCTGACGCTCGAGAGCTCGAGCTACTCGCACGGCGGCGGCGTGCCGTTCAGCTTCAGCTACCGCGACCTGTATCGAACGGCGCCGGATCCGGGCGGGTTCGTGAAGATCCAGAGCCGCTGGCACGGCGGCGCGCTGGAGTACTCATACGCCGTTGGCCCGCTGCGCGTGCCGCATTACACGGGCGAAGTGTCGGCGGAGCTGCCGCTGTATGCGGTGGGCTTCGTCCGCATGCTTAGCGGCAGCTACGACGACTTTGAGCTGCGCGCCGAGGGCAAGACGCGGATCAACAACACGCTGACGGGCTACGAGGTGGTGTATACGGCGGATGTCGAAGGCCGGCCGATGTACGGGCGAGACGTGCTGCTGCTCCAGCCGCGCGCCGGCGCGCGCGATGGCGTGGTGGTGACGATGCTGACCGCGCCGACGGCCAGCGCGCAGGTGCAGTCGCCGCTTGAAGTGGGCGAGACGGGCGTGCTGCTGAAACCGATGAAGACGTTTACGTTCGGCTAGCGCGCGTCGGCGGTGTGGCCGTGGCGGTCGCCGTCGGCGATGGCGCGGCGGATGCGGCTGAAGGCGCCCACCGGCCCGGTCGCTTCCTGGGACGGCGCCGCGGTGCCACCGGAGCTGGGGTTTTCGGGGAGAGCGTCTGCGTCGTCGTCAGGGGCGGTGGAGCCTTCGGGCGCGGGCGTCGTCGGCGTGGTGGTCGGCGGCGGTGTCGCCGCTTCGGTGGGCGCGGTGCCGGTCGGCGTGCCGGGCACAGTTGGCGTCGGCGGTATCGCGGGCGGCGTGGTGGTCGTGGTGGTGGTGGCGCCGGCGGGGACGGTCGTGGCGGAGGCTGGAAGTTCAGTGGTCTGGGTGGTGACCTCGGTGACCGGCTGCGGATCGACGGGTTTGGCTGGCGGTACGGGCGCCGCGATCGTGTGGGCGGCGGCGAGCGTGGTGTCGCCGACGGTCGCGGCAGGGCCGGCTGCGGAGACAGCGGGCTTGGCCGCGTTGACGCGGACGTGATGGTGTCGCGTGGGAGGCGGTGTGCTGGGCGCGGGCACGCTCGCGGTGATCGGCTGCAGCACCTGGTGGACGACGACCGGCTCGCTGACGGCGGCGCTGGTGGCCGCCGAGACCGAGGCTCGCGCGTGGTGATGGTGCACGGCGGAATGATCGGCGGCGGCGACACCGGCGGTGAGCAGGGCGGCGGCGGCGAGCCCGGCGACTGCCTTGGTGGCGATGGCGCCGGCGCCGGCGGTGACGATGCTGCCGGCGACGCTGCCGCCGGCAGCGGCCCCAGCTCCGGCCGTTGCCGTTGCCGCGGCGGTGGCGCCGGCGCCGCCGGCGACGTGCGCGCCTCCGGCGGAGGCGGTGGAGCCGACCTTGGCGAGCAGCAGCTTCTTGACGAGCAGCAGCGGACCGATGGGCAGGATCAGCGCGAGCGCACGGTTGTTGTCTTTGAGCTGCTTGCGGAAGCACGAGCAGCGCTCGCAACCGCGTACGTGACGGCGTGCGGGTGTGCTCAGCTTGGCGAGTCCCTCGGCGACGGTGCCGAGCTCGAGGCGCACCTCGTCGCATGAGAGCTTGCGCGCCTCGGCTGCCTCGGCGAGCGAGATGCGGGCGCGCACGAGCAGCGACTTGACGGAGGGCACGGTGGTGTCCATGGCGAGCGCGATCTGCTCGTAGGAGAGCGCGTCGATCTCTCGCAGGAGCAACGCTGTGCGCTGGGTCTCGGGCAGCTGGTGGACGTCCCCGATGAGCTCGCGGAAGCTCTCGCGCCGCATGACCTTGTCGCCGGTGGAGATGCCGCCCTCGGCGAAGTGGATGTCCATCGAGTCGACGCCGATGGCGGAGGCGCGGCGCAGATGGTTGAGCGAGCGGTTACGCGCGATCCGATACAGCCACGGGCGCACGTTGATGTCGCGCTCGTCGGCGAGGACGGCGTTGAAGGCGGCGGCGAACACCTCCTGCAGGACGTCCTCGGCGTCCTCGCGCGAGGCGAGCATGTGCCGGCAGAACGAAAGCAGGCGCGTTTGGTAGCGCGCGCAGAGAACCTCGAAGGCTGCGTGCTGCCCGCGACGGGTGAGCGTGATGAGGCGCTCGTCTGACTGCAGGCGCAGCAGAGCGGACGGCCCGCGCAGGCCGGGGATGCTGCTGGGGTGTGAGAGAGTGGAGACCTCCATGACAGTGCTGTAGCGGCTGTCGCTACGAACGACACGGTACCAACGTAAAAGTTGCGCAAGATAAAGGGATGTTGCTGCGCAACATAAAGAGATCGCAGGCAGAATTTCCCAGGCCGCAGGTAGCTCAAACCCGTGGGCGGGGGATCTGAGGCAGCGCGCGTGGAGCGTTCGATCGCCCGCGCAGGCCCTTCCATACACTGGCGCGGCCCGGGTGGCGAAATGGGTATACGTAGTCGACTTAAAATCGATGGCCCCCCTGAGGGGGCGTGTGGGTTCGAGTCCCACCCCGGGCATCTGGGTTGGCGGCGAGACGATAAAGTCGCGGCAATGGTGCCTGAGGGAGAGCAGTACCCGACGCTCGAGGGCATGCGCGAGCTGGACGCGGCGGAGACGCAGAGGTTCCACGGCGGGCGGCTGGTGGCACGGCGGTTGAAGGCGCATGGGGTGAGCAAGCTGTTCACGCTGTCTGGTGGGCACCTGTTCTCGATCTACGACGGCTGCCGCGAGGAGGGCATCGAGATCGTGGATGTGCGCCACGAGTCGACGGCGGCGTTTGCGGCGGAGGGCTGGGCGAAGGTGACGCGTGAACCGGGCGTGTGCGCGTTGACGGCGGGGCCTGGCGTGACGAATGGGATGAGCGCGATGGCCTCGGCGCAGGCGAATCACTCGCCGATGGTGGTGCTGGGCGGTCGCGCGCCGGCGTTGCGCTGGGGACAGGGCTCGCTGCAGGAGATCGATCACGTGCCGTTTGTGCGTCCGCTGGCGCGACTGGCGGCGACGCCGGCGAGCACGGAGGAGATCCAGGGCCTCGTGGACGATGCTTTTGCGGCTGCGTGCGCGCCGCACGGCGGTCCGGCGTTTGTGGACTTCCCGTTGGACTATGTGTTCATGGAGGCGCAGGAGCGCAGCGGCGAGGACGAGGCGCCGCTGACGGGCACGACGAGCGGCGGCGGCGCGGGAGCGGGCGGCGCGTCGGGTGCGTCGGTGGAAGCGGCGGCGGCGCTGCTGGCGGGCGCGGAGCGCCCGGTGGTGATGGCGGGCACGGACCTGTACTGGGGGCACGGCGAGCAGGCGCTGATGGAGCTGGCGCACACGCTGCGGATACCGGTGTTCTTGAACGGCTTGGCGCGCGGATGCGTGGCGGCGGACGACGAGCTGTTCTTCTCGCGGGCGCGCTCGCAGGCGCTGAGGGGCGCGGACGTGGCGCTGGTGGTGGGCGTTCCGATGGACTTCAGGCTGGGTTTCGGAGGGTCGTTTGGCGAGGACACGGAGATCGTGGTGATCGACGCGACTGAGCCGGAGCGCGAGCACCCGCGGGTGCCGGCGGTGGAGTGCTACGGGGCGATCGCGCAGACGCTGGCGGACCTGCGCGCGGCGGCGGACCGATCGACGATCGGCCGGCAGGCGCTGCCGAGCGAGGCGTGGATCGAGGAGCTGCGGGCGGCGGAGTCAGAGCGCCGGGAGGCTGAGCGGGCGGAGCTCGAGGACGCGCGCGCGCCGCTGCACCCGATGCGGCTGTATGCGGAGCTGGCGAGCGTGCTCGACCGCGACGCGATCGTGATCGGCGACGGCGGCGACTTCGTGTCGTATGCGGGCCGCGTGGTGGACAGCTACGAGCCTGGTTGCTGGCTTGACCCGGGGCCGTTTGGCTGCCTGGGGACGGGCTCGGGGTATGCGCTGGCGGCGAAGCTCGCGCGCCCGGATCGCCAGGTGGTGCTGATGCTGGGCGACGGTGCGTTCGGCTTCTCTGGCATGGAGTTCGACACGCTTGCACGCCACGGCGTGAACGTGGTGGGCGTGATGGGCAACAACGGCATCTGGGCGCTTGAGAAGCACCCGATGGAGTTCTTGTACGGCTACTCGGTGGCGGCGGATCTGCGACCGGAAACGCGCTACGACGAGGTGGTCGAGGCGCTGGGCGGATACGGCCAGCTGGTGCGCTCGCCCCAGGAGCTGAGGCCGGCGCTGGAGCGCGCGTTCTCCTCGGGCAAGCCGGCGCTGGTGAACGTGCTGACGGACCCGACCGTGGTGTACCCGCGCAAGTCCAACCTGGCTTGAATATTTAAGGGCACGCCTGAGGGCGTGCGTGCGGCGTGCGTGGTGGGACTTGACGCCGCGCCCGGCCGGTCAGGCGGCGCCGGCCAGCTGTAGCGCGCCTCCGTAGAGGATGTCGTGCTCGGACACCTCGATCTGCTCGAGCCCGAAGGCGCGCATGGCCTCCTCGAGCAGGATCATGCCGGCGACGATCGTGGGCGCGCGGTCGGGGTTGAGCCCGACGATCTGTCGTCGCTGCGGTTCGTCCATGTCGGCGAGGCGCGCGAGCAGCAGTTCGACGGTGCTGAGCTCGAGCACGTAGCCGTGCACGCGGGCGGGGTCGTAGGGGTCGAGCTCCTGGTCGATGGCGGCGGCGGACGTGGCGGTGCCGGCGACGGCGATGCCGTGGTCGACCGCGGTGCGCTGCTCGGCGGGAAGCCCTGCAGCGAGCGTGGCGCTGACGTCCTGTGCGAGCGCCTGCAGCTCCTCGGGACGGGGCGGATCGGAGTGGATGTGGCGCTCGCTCATGCGCACGACGCCGGCGTGCAGTGAGACGTGGAAGCGTGCGCTGCGCTCGACGCCGACGACGAACTCGGTGGAGCCGCCGCCGATGTCGATGACGACGGTGGTGTGGTCGTGGTGGGGGTCCCCTTCGGGCCGTCCGGACATGGCGCCGAGGAACGTCAGCTGCGCCTCTTCATCGCCGCTGAGCACGCGCGCGTCGAGTTGGAATTCCTCGCGCACACGCTCGGCGAACTGCGCGCCGTTGGCGGCGTCGCGCACGGCGGAGGTGAGCACGGCGAGGTTGACGCCGGCGTGGTTCTGGTCGATGGCGGCGCGGTACTCGCGCAGCACGCCGAGCACGCGCTCGATGGCGTCACCGTCGAGGGCGCCTGTTGCGTCCACGCCATGCCCGAGCCGGGTCACCGTGGAGCGCCGGTGGAGCTCCGTGATCGCGCCGCTGCTCGGCTCGACGTCGGCGACGAGCAGGCGAGTGGAGTTGCTGCCGATGTCGACGACGGCGACACGCATCGCGCGGATGCTAAAGGCGCGGGCAGAACGGAGGCCGCCAGCCACGGCGGCGCGTTTGTTTGCTACAACCTAAGAAGCGACGCGGGGTGGAGCAGTCTGGTAGCTCGTCGGGCTCATAACCCGAAGGTCGCGGGTTCGAATCCCGCCCCCGCTATAAAGCGAAAGCCCTGGATATCCAGGGCTTTCGTGGTTCTAAGGCTCGGGCGCTGGCGGAGCTTCCTCCCGAGATTTCCTCCCGAGATGAGATCGAGCGTAGCGGCCTGTTCTGCGTAGCCGCCTGTCCTGGCATCATGCGCGCGATGTCCGCGCGATCGGCAGCGACGCCGAGGCCGAGAGTGGCTGTGTCGGTGAGCGCCAGGTCCTCATGAGCGGCGCGGCGTGGACGCTTGAGTTCTACGAGGAGGACGGCCGGGAGCCGGTGCTTGACTTCCTGCGCGGCCTTGATGAGCTGAAGGAGCAGGCGTTGGCGGCTGCGCTGCGCAACGTTCTCGCCTATGAGGGCATTGGGGTCTGCGGCTCCTCGTGGGGCAAGTGGGTGCCTGGTGCTCCGGGCATCTTCGAGTTTCGGGTGCGCCATGACGCGGCGACGATCCTGCGCGAGCGCGGCTTGCTGGTCCCCGAGCATCTGAAGGAGAGCAGCGCCGACGTCCTGTTGCGCGTGTTCTGCCATGCCCACGGCAAGAAGGTGGTCCTGCTGCTGGCTGGCTATGACAAGGGCAAGGAGCCGAGTGCCAAGCGCCAGAACGCGGAGATCAAGCGAGCCAGACAGCGCCTGACGCGCTGGAAGGCTCAGCGGAGGGTCAGCGCCAAGCAGGCGGGCGGCCGGGACCAGTCTCGCGGCAAGCGGAGGTCTTGACAAAATATGCGGTATGCTGCATAAATACTGTTGAACGCCTCGACTACTGGAGTTCTGTGATGGCCACTAAGTTCGACGACTACGTCAGCGAGGTTGAGGAGAGGGCGAAGGCTGGCGGCCCGGAGGCCATCGCGCGCTGGGATGCCTTCAACGCTCACTACGCGATGGCTCGTGAGGTGCGCGAGCTGCGCAAGGAGCGCAATCTCACGCAGAAGCAGCTCGCCGCCGCATCCGGCATCAACCAGGCCGAGATTTCGCGGATCGAGCGCGGCCAGACGAACCCGACCGCCAGCACTCTTGCGGCGCTACTGGCGCCGCTGGGTGCCCGCGTCGGGGTAGTCCCGCGCGAGAAGCGCGACCTGGCGCACGTGTAGGAGGAGTCTTAGCGGCCGCAAGCGTTCGGCCTCGTCCTCCACGCCTGCTCGTAGCCGTAACAAGGAGGGCGCAGCCCGACGCCTCCGGTGCAGGTAGCGGCGGCCACCGCGCCGCAACCCGTAGCGTTGTGTGAGGGTCGCGGCCACAGCTCGGGTTGCCGCGAGTCCCGGTATGCCGCTTGACGATCCTTCGCCCCTCGGTGCTCGTCGTTGACGGCTTTGCGGGCTGGAGCGCCCGCGTCGCCTGGGGGCTGGACCCAAGTTCGTTGGCCGGTTGGGGGCGGTTGTGGTCAGTACACGTAGATGGGACACGACTGCGCCGATTCGCATAGGGCGCGGAGTCCCGCTTTCCGGCGAGTGAACAGGAGGGAAGGAACATGGCGAGGCTCAACAAGACTTCTGGACAGACCCAGGCTGGCGGCGGTGAGGTGGTGTCGTTGGACGAGCCGCTGCTCGACTGCGCTGCGGCGGCTGCGCTGCTGAACGTGCGGGTCTCTTGGGTGCGTGACGCGGCACGGCTTGGGCATTTGCCGTGCCTGCGTGTGGGGCGTCATCTGCGCTTCACGCGGGTGATGCTCGAAGACTGGCTGGTTGTGCAGCTGGCGCGCCCGCCTGCGGCTGGGCGTGCGTACGCGGCAGCGGCCGCCACGCCCCGCGCGAACGCGAGCCCGTTCAGGCGCAGCACCCAGGCGGCACTGTTGGCGAGCTTGGCGGAGAGGCCGAATGGCACTGCGGTTGAGCGCGAGGGGTAGCGATTTCCGCAGGAGATCAGGGACACAGCCGCGTCTGGCCCGGTGGATCTCAGCGGCCACGGCTGGCGCCGCGCTCGGGGGTGTCGCGCCGGAGCGCCTGCGTGAGCCAGCGGGTCGGCGAGAGGATTCGGTTAATGCGTAGCGGATCGCGGCTGGGGCTCCAGTCAGCCTCGGGGCGCACTCGGTGCGCCAGCGACGGGATCTGTGAGCGGCTGTGGCGGATGTGTTCGGCGAGGCGCCGGACGCGGTCGGGGTCTTGTCCTTCGAGGCCGAGCTGGTCACGTGCGAGGAACCAGTCGGTGCCGTGGCGTGCGCGTGTGGCCTGCACGTAGGCGCTCTCCTTGCTGGTCTGCCAGCCGCCGGTGAGCACGACCGAGCGCTGCACGGTTGCGCCCTGCTGGCGATAGACGTGTTGGGCGTAGCCGAGCCGGATCGAGCCGAGGTCCTCTGCGGGGAGGTTGACGTGGCGGTTCGAGCCGTCGAGTGCGATCCGGACGCCGCGGGGGTGGATGGCGGTGATCTCGCCGCGGGTGCCGTTCTCGACCCTGGGCTGGCCCAGTAGCCGGTGCTGGCTGGTGAACGCGATCAGGTCGCCTTCGCGGATCGGGTAGTGGACGTCGGGGTGTTGGACCTCGTGGTGTCCGAGTTCGCCGTGTTGGGCGCGGAGGTGTTGCGCGCGGGCGTTGAGCCGGTCGATCTCCTGGTTTGACGCGTCAGCGATCAACGCGACCTCGCGGACGCCGTGCTGCTGGGTGAGGGTGTGCCAGCGTTGCACGGCGGCCTCGCCGGCCTCGTCGCGGGTGTCCTGGAAGTGCAGCTGGTTGCGAAGGACGTAGTGCGCCATCGCCCGCTCTGGTTCACCGGCGCGTAGCGCTTGCCAGGCGCGCTGCTCCGCTGGGTCCCGAGTTCTGTAGACGTCTTGCAGCTCGGCGGTTGGGGCGTGTTCGCTGAGCCGGTCGAACATGCCGCCGGGGCCGATCGAGGGGAGCTGCTTGCTGTCGCCGACAGCGATGAGCTTCGCCCCGGAGTGCTCCACCAGCTCGGTGAGCGCGTCGAAGCGGTGGTGGTCGGTCATTCCCGCCTCGTCGAGGAAGATCGTCGTGGCGCGGTCGACGTGGATGCTCCCGATGCGAGAGCGCGCCACGAGTGAGTCGAGGGTGAGTGTTCGCCTGGCGAGCGCCGGGCTGTCGGCACCGAGACGCTCCGCGGTGCTGCCGGATACCGCGATCCCGAGGACCGTCCTGCCGGCATGTCGCTCCGCCCGGGCGGCAGCGTCGATCACGACTCCCTTCCCGGTGCCGGCGGGGCCGATGAGCACGGCGAGCCGCTCGGGGCCGGTGACCGCCTCCAGCGCATGGTGCTGCTCGGGGCTGAGGGGTGCGGCGATCCGCTCGGCGACCTCACGCACAGCGCCCTGACGCGCGCGCTCGCCGGCGTCCCTGCCTGCGGGTTGGGCGAGCTCGGCTACGCGCCGCTCGATCGCCTGCTCCTGTGCGCGAATAGCGAGCGTCGTCATCCGTCCGCCCTCCAGGGTGAGGATGCGTCGGTCTCGGACCATTTCCCGGGCGATCCCGAGCGCCACGTCCGGCGGCATCTCCCCGGCGGTCTGCTCAAGCGTGACCGCTCGCAGCTCACGCGCGTCGAAGATCGCGTGACGCTCGGTCAGGTGCGCCTCGATGCGGTTCTCTGCTGACCCGCTGCGACCGACGCGCTCGGATCCTTCCAGCAGTCGCAGCGTCTCGTCGGGGCCGAACCCGTGGCGGCGCCCGGCCTCGGCCCATGTCTGCTGGAGGTCTGCCCGGGTTGTGGACTGCTTGGCGCGTCGGTTCTCGAGCGCCAGGCCCCGCAGCTCCCCACGCTCCGGTGCGCGGCCGTAGCGCGCACGGAAACGCTCGGCGGCCCTGGCGACCTCGCGGCTGCGCCCGGAGAACTCCTCCAGCAGCGTTTGCGGTACCCCGGCCAGCTCGAAGTAGCGGCCATCCTTCCCCGTCCCGTAGCTGATCTGGTAGCCGTCGCTTGTCAGCTCGTGCGCGAGCTGGGAGCGGTAGAACGCGCCCAGCTCCCGTGCGCTACGAAAGATCGGCCGGGAAGCGACCGCGACGATGCGCTCGTCCTCACGGACAGCGGCGGTGATGACGACGTGGCTGTGCAGCTGCGGGTCCGGTGCCCGGGCGCCGGCGACGCCGCGGGCGGTGGTGTGGCGGTACTCCGCGGCGATCACGTCCCTGGCGTGCTCCTCGACCACCTGTCCGCCGTAGCGCCGCCGCACGACGGGGACCTGCTCACGTAGGTAGAGGATCGTCTGCTCGACCGCGCTGGCGTGCGCGGCCTCGATCTGCTCACGCTGCCACGGGTCCCCCAGCGCCCACACCGCCGAGACGGACTTCGGAGCGCTCAACGTCACGTCGATCCCGCCGCCCCTACCGCCGCCTGCACCCTCGGGTCGCAGCCAGCGCCCGGTGCCCGGGTGCCGGCCGTCCATCAGCGCGATGAAGTCCGCGCCATGGACCGGCTCGCCCGCCTGCACCCCCAGCGCCGCCAGCGTCTCATCGTCGGCAAGCCAGCGGCCGGGAGCCTGCGCCATCTCGCCATCCGGGGTCAGGTAGTAATCCCCGCGCTCGGGCGTTACGGTCTTGCTCTCCAGGTAGCGGGCGTACCCGCCGCCTCCGGACGCAGGGATGCTCGATGCGGTCATCACATGGGTGATGACCCTCAGCGCGCCGAACCGGCCAACGAGTTGCACAGCGCTCGCACAGCGATCGCACCCCCGTGCATCTGGTCTGTTCGGCTTTTCGCGCTGCTCAACGACTATGGCAACAGCTAGGCGGGAGCCCTGCTAACCGCTTGTGGGCTGCCTGGTGTGCTCGGTGGCAAGCGACCGTGGCGAGCCTGGGTCGAAGATGGGGCGCGAACCTCGGCAAGCGCTAGGTGGACGGCGAGCTGAGCTGCTCGGCTTGGGCGTGCTGTCCATCCTGCCTCGAGATATCCCGCGTCTCGGAAGGGCATCCCACCTCTCGGACGGGCACCAACGGAGGGCGACTCAGACGCCGTCTACGGCGAAGACCGGGCAGGCGATCTCTACGTCAGCGCCTGTTGCAAGTCGCGCCGGACCTCGGTCAGCGAGACATGCTCGCCAGCCATGAAGCAGGCGTACTCGTCCAGCGGCCATCGGATGAGAAGTCCCTGGCGCGCGAGATAGAGCGCGACCGACTCCAGCTCGTAAGCATTGCCATAGTCGAGCAGCGGGTAGGCGAGTAGCCGCCATGCCCACGAGCGTTTTGAGATTTCACCTGGGTCCTTGGCCGTCTTGATCTCGATCAGGCATCGGTCCACGATCAAATCCGGGTCCCCACCGCCGACCTCCATCCCAACACGTCCATCGCCAGCGAGCAGCAGCTTCTGAGTCTCGTAGAACCGCCACGTCATCTGCACGAGATCGCCCACACTCGCATCGTCAGCCAAGGCGAGCAGCTCATCGACCGACGCGCGTCGCGGGAGCCGAGCCAACAGTCTCCCGGCGGCACGACGCCCAGCGCCACCTTCTCGAACAAGGCCAGTACAAAGCACCGACGACAGAGATCCTCCTCGGCTTCGAGCGAGAGCTTTCGCGTGCGGCGACAGAGAACGTCAGCCGCCTTGCCGACGCTCAAGAAGAACTCACGCAGCTCACCCGGCGCGATCAGCCCCCGCTGTCGGAGAATGGAGCCGCCCATTCCCGCCGGGAACCCTCGTTCGAGGCGACCGTCTTCGTCGTACTCGCCCCAGCCGCCATTGTTCTCGCCTTCAAAGGTCCAGCGCGAATTCAATCGTCGCTGTCCGACGAAGCAGAGTTTGCACCTGTAGTCGATGGCAGTACCGATCGTGCCCCGGTCGACTCCCGCGGTTTCAATCGTCGGCAGGCCATTCGCCCGCGCCTGCTCGCGCACCTGGCGCTTGATCACGAGGTCGAATGGAAACCGCCTCTCAAAGAAGACACGCAACAGACTGCCGCGTTCCTCTAGGGCGCCGGTGAGGCTCATATCACGGGGCAGTTCTAACAGGTCGTCCGGTACCGTATTGGTCCCATGCGTGCACTCGCCACGACAGCGCTCACGCTCGTCGCGGCGGCATCGGCTCAAGCTGGAGGCCAAGCAGCAACATCGCTTCGGGTACATCCCGGCGCCGACATTCGCCAGCGCCGAAGGCCGCACCGTCTCCACGAGAAGCCCGTGGCCCGAGCGGCGATCATCGACGGCAGCGAAGCGAAGGAAGGAACGTTCCCGTGGCTCGCGTACTTCACCGATAACGTAGAACTCGGTAGCGGAGAAGAAGGCGGTACATGCTCTGGGACGGTGGTCGCGACGAACCTAGTGTTGACTGCCGCTCACTGCGTCGAGAACCCGGAAACCGGAACCTTCTACAAAAGTTCGGGTTACGTAGTCGTGACCGGGACCGTCGAACCCTTCTCGCGTAAGACGCAGGCGTCAACAGTATCCAGGGTGATCGTGTATCCGGGCTTCACTCGGAGCACCGGCACAGGTGACGTGGCGCTGCTCGTGCTTTCCAAACCCACCACGGCGCCTGTAGTCTCGCTCGCCACCAGCCCCTCAGACTCAGACATATTGGAGGCTGGCACTGAAGCAACAATCGCGGGGTGGGGGCGAACGTCCTATACGAATCCTTCAAATGCCAAGCGGCTGCGGTGGGCTAGCGCCGTTGTGCAAAGCACCGAATGGTGTGGACTCAACGCCTCCCCGTTTGATGCACAAGATCAACTCTGCGCGATCGACGCACCTAGTGGTGCATTCGTGAAGTTCGTGGATTGTTGAAGGGGTGTTGTGGTCGTTGCCGAAGTTGTCGCTGTCCTGTTCAGCGATGATGGGGGTTCGGTATGCCTGCGTTGGCGAAGCGGATCGAGATCGGAGCGGAGGATCGAGCGGAGCTCGAACGGATCGTGCGCTCAAGCACCGCGGAGGTGCGGATGGTCGAGCGCGCCCAGATCGTGTTGGAGGCTGGCGAGGGCCGCTCGGCCGCGGAGATCGGCCGGCTGTTGGGATGTTCGACGAACACGGCGCAGAAGTGGCGGGCGCGCTATGAGCAGGACGGGATCGCTGCCCTTGTCGACTTGCCGCGCTCGGGCAAACCGCTGATCCATTCCCAGGAGGTTCGGGCGAGGCTGATCGCCAAGGCGTGCACGCGGCCACCCGAAACACTGGAGGGCGCACAGCAGGAACGCTGGACCTATGAGCAGCTCGGCGCGACGGTCGGGATGTCGGCCTCCCACGCGCACGCGATCCTCTCTCGTGCCGACATCAAGCCTCACCGGACTGACTACTGGATCATGAGCGACTTCTCCCGGCCCGAGTTCGAGGAGCGCCTGAAAGAGGTCTGCGGTCTCTACGTGAATCCGCCCGAGAACGTGCTGGTGCTCTCGATCGACGAAAAGACCGGCATCCAGGCCAAGGCGCCGACCAAACCCGACACGCTCCCGGCTCCTGGGCGCCCGACACGGCGCGAGCACGAATATGTCCGCAACGGCACCCAATGCCTGTTCGCCTGCCTGAAAGTCACGGAAGGCGACGTGCTCGCGATGCCGTCAAAGACACGCAACCGCCACGACCTGATCCGCTTCCTCGACCAGCTCGACACCGAGATCCCCATCATCGAGGGACAGAAGATCATCGCGGTCAGCGACAACCTCTCCACCCGTGGCACCCAAGAGGTCACAGAATGGCTGGCGAATCATCCACGCTGGAGTTTCCAGTTCACCCCAACCCATGCTTCGTGGCTGAACCAAATCGAGATCTTCTTCTCGATCCTCTACCGCCGACTACTCAAGCACGGCAGCTTCTTCAGCGAAGAAGACCTCGCCGAACAAATGCTCGCCTTCATCGAGACCTACAACCAAACCGCCAAACCATTCAAGTGGACCTACACCGGCAAGGTCCTCGAGGCATAACCAACGAACTTCACGAATGAACCACTAGCGACAGCGCGACAGTGTGCGACGGCGATAGCGGTGGGCCGTTGCTAGCGGAGTCGCCCTCCCGAACAGAGGAGATTGAGGTCGGCGTGATCTCTCGCGGCGAAGGGGCGGAATGTTCGCCTCGTAGTCCGTCGGTGTTCACACGGGCCGACCTTATTGCTTCGTGGGTTGACGAGTGGATCGAGACCCTTAAGCCCACGCCACCAAACGACCCCGGCTATTACGCGACACCACCATCGAAAGTACGTCAAGTCGTGATCCACGTATCAGGGGACGGCGACCGCATCGTAGGCGTCAGGCTCAAGATGCCAATCTCGTGCCAGCACGGCTACTACCTGCCTTCGCTCGAAGAATCCTACGTCAAGCACATCGCCATTACGAATCACGTCGCGCGGGCGACATTCGAGACACCAGCCGAAGACGCATACAAGGTCGGCCACATCAGCATGTACGTTCTCTTCACTGGCTGGGGGACTCTTGAAGGACGTTTGAGCGTTGATCTTCCGACCAGGAGCCGCAGGTTTGGGCGCTGCTCCGGGACGCTGAAGTTCACGGCAAAGACGTGACGGGTCGTGCTCCGGGCTACGTTACCTGTCATATCGCGTTCGGAGGTCGCTTATGCCGCAGCACGCTTGCGAGCGCTCGGCTTCTTCGCGGCTGTCGAGCGCCTGGTGGGCGGCTTGGGCTTCTTGGGTCGGAAGGCCGCGGATAGGAGCTGGGCGTCGTCGGCGCGGCTCTTGTGGTGTAGGTAGCGCATCGTCGTCTGGATGTCGGCATGACCCATCCAAGCCTGCACCTGGACGATGCTGGCGACGTTGATGCTCAGCGATCCAAAGGTGTGGCGTAGGTCGTGAAAGCGCAGCCGTCGCAGCTTGGCGGCGTCGAGCGTGGCGTGATAGCGCCGGCGCAGGGCGGAGCCGTCGACATGGGTGCCCTCGCGGCTGACGAACACGAGGTCGCCCTTGCCGGTGTGACCGCTGCGCTCCTTCAAGTCGCTGAGAGCGTCGGCGACCTTATCGACCATCGGGAGCGTGCGCGACTTGCGTGACTTCGGCTTGCCGGCGCGGTTGGCGCTGTAGCCCTCGAACACGCGGATCGAGGACTGCTCGAAGTCGACGTCTTCCCAGCGCAGCGCGAGTAGCTCGCCGCGTGGTAGGCCGCTGAGCGCGGCTGTCGGTAGATCGCGGCGTCCTGGCGATCCTCAGCGGCTCGCACGGCACGCTCGGTGTCGCTGACGGCCGGACGGCTCGGGTCGCGGTGGGCGCCCGTGGCGGCGGTGGCGACGAGCTTCTCGATCTCCTCGGGGGAGTAGAAGTCAAAGCGGGCCGCGTCGTAGGACTCGCGTAGCCGCTTGACCTTGGCGACGGGATTGAAGATCAGGCCGTGGTGATCGACGGCGTGCTGGAAGATCGCGTGAAGCTGGGTGACAATCTTGTTGACCGTGTGCCGGACCCGCGTACCGTCCTCGGCGAGACGGTTGCGCCAGCGCTCGATCTGCTCGGTAGTGATCGTCTCGATGCGCTTGGTGGCGAACTCAGGCAGCAGATGTGCGTCGAGCACCGAGCGATAGTCCACCTGCGTGCTGGCCGACCAGTCGCGCTCGAAGCGCCCGCGCTCGAACCACTCCTCGGCGACATCGGCGAACGTGACGCCGGTGCGCTCCTGGCGCAGTTGCCCGCGGCGCGCATCGACCAGCAGCGCATCGAGTAGCGCCTGCGCGTCGCGCTGGCGCAGGAAGCCCGACGGAGGCGTCCCCTTGCCGGCCCACGCCGAGCCGAGGCGCTTCTCGTGCTGTCCGTGCTGGTCGCGCCACTTGGCGCACCAGGTGTTGCGTCGCTTGCCCTCGTACAGCCACACGTGGCCGCTGATCGAAGCGTGCGGATCGAGGGTTGCGGGTGGCATGGCGGGCTCCTTCCGTGGGGGTGGCTGAGGCTGCGGGCGAGCGGTGCAGACCCAAGAACCGTAGCGCGTCGTGCGGACGGCAATTTCCTCCCGAGATTCCTCCCCAAACAGCCTTGCCGAACTCGATCTACTGCACCAAAACGGCTTGAATACACGGCATACGCAGCCTACCTTGACCAGCTTGAGCTAGCTCATAACCCGAAGGTCGCGGGTTCGAATCCCGCCCCCGCTATGGAGGAAAAAGCCCCGCGACAGCGGGGCTTTTTTGTGGGCGAGCCAAGCTGGAGCGCATCGCCATTGTTCCGATATCGTTCCAATTTGTTTTGGAACTTCGATCTCGCGGCGCCCATCAGGAAGCGTCAGTGACCCCTCTTCGGGCGCCATCGAAGCGAAAGCGGGATGTAGGCCGGCACGAACACGCGGAACCCGTCTACCGGGCGAGCCGTCGGGGAAAGTTGGCCAGGTGATCCTCACCGAGGGCTCTGACGTGCTTGCGGTAGTCCCGGTCGGTGAAGGTCGTGCGATGGGGCTTGCGCATGCCGTTGATGACGACGATGCTCGGGTGCTTTCAGTCCTCGGCGGCGCAGCTCGGCCGGCGCGGCGTTCTCGAGCAGGCAGAACAGGCGGAACTGCTCACGGCCGGGCCCGGTGAGGCGGATCTCGTAGTAGCCGCCCATGCTGCCGTGCATGGCCTCCCACTTGCCGCCTCCGCTGAACTGCGGCGGAGGCGCGGCGGCGACGGCGTCGAGCACGGCGTTGAACTGGGCGTCGATCTTCGCGGGGCACCCATCGAGGAACTTCGCGGCGGGCACGCTGCCGTCGTGCTGCTCGTAGTACTCGATTCGCCAGGCCACCGAGTGAGGTTAGCCTCGGTTTCGGCGGTTCGGTCAGGCAGCGGTGGCGCTAGCGCGCTCGTCGCTCTGAAGCCGGCGGTCGCGCTTCTTGCGGCGGGGGACGACGATGATGTCCGCGTCGAGGTCGTTGGCAATCTGAACCACGAGCCTCAGCTCGGGGTTGGAGCGAGCAGTGAACAGGCGGCGGATGCTCGACGGGTTGCGCCCGATGCGCCGTGCCAGGTCGGTCTTGCTCGTCCCTGTGCTCTCGCGTAGCTGATCGAGAGAGCGAACGACGGAGTCGATCTGCTCGATCTCGCTGCGCGCGCGCTCGTACTCGGCGCGAAACTCCGGATCGCGCATCCGCTCGGTCCTGCGACGCTCGTGAAAGCCGGTCCGGCTCATCAATGTTCCTATCCTTGTGGGTGATCCCATCGTATCATAGGTGCAACGCAGCGGCGCTATGGCAGGCTCTTGCTGGGCGTCTGGCGCCCTGCAATAGGCAACCATAATTGGACAATCTGCTGGGGGCATGGAGGAGTGGCTGTCAGCCCCAAAAGATGCAGGTCGGGTCTTGGTCCGTCTCGTCGAGGGGCACGCGTATGTCTGGTGGCGGCTCGATCAGGTCATAACGATGCCAGCGGCCGTTGCGGTCGCTCCAGTAAAGCGTCCAGACGCCGCTCTTGGCCGTGTAACGAAGACGTGCGACATCTCGGCTTGTCCACTCGGGACCGTAGTCCTCGCGCCAGGGTGCGCTCCGTTCGACGATCGTCACCGCGCCACTGGTGAGCACGAGCTCGGCGCGAACCTGTTGCAGGGCATGGGGCGGAACGTGCTGCTCGCAGTAGTGACGGACGGCGGCGACGTCGAGCCCGGGGAGCACGCGGACGATCGTAGCCGGCGGGCCGCTCACTATGGAGCCGCTTTCGCGGGACGCCGGGGGTCTGCATCTCCTTCGGATGCTCCTGTGATGCGAATGTCCCTTACCACGGACGTTGGTCGGTGGCCGAGGTCTCACAGATCACTACCGCGAAAACCGGGGTTTGCGCAGTGGTTCGTCAGGGCGAGTCCCGCAATCGAGCGAGCCATCCCAAGCCGAAGTTACGCTCAAAGAAGAAAGAAGAAGCATCCAACTCTTCGGACTTCGGTCTACTCGCCCGTCATTGTCTGACAGCTCGCGCCGAGACCCTCGGCACTGCCCAGGGCACCTTTGACGGCGACACGTCTCTACGGACCGGCACCGGAGTCATACAGGGCCCGCCGTCGGGACGGGTGTCGACAACGCAGGAAGGAACATCATGGGCTGGACCGCCGGACATCTTCAGAGACCATTCACCGCACGCGCCGCTATCGAGTTCGATCTCGGTGCCGAGTTAGCTGCGCGCGTGATCGACACTGCTCGCTACGGTCACGTCATCTATGCAGCGGTGCGCTCAAATGACGGTCAGGAGGTGTTCGGTCTCGTGCTGTTGGCAGAGTGTCGTGACGGCATGCTCTATACAAAGCCGATCAGCGAGGACATGGGTCCCGCCGAGGATTGCTGCCCCGCACGCATCCTCGATCAACTCACCGAGCCGAGCAATCAGCACGCCCGTAGGTGGCGGCAACGCTGTCGCGCCCGTCTGGCAAGGCCACGTCCACGTCAGGGTCAGAAGGTGGTTTTCACCAGGCCGCTCCAGTTCGCCAACGGTGATGCTCATAGCACCTTGACCTTCCAGGGCGGTTCGCGGTTTTGCTCAACCGACGGCACGCCCTATCGCATTCGATCTTGGCGCGAGCTCGATTACAGCATCGAGCCATAACACCTTGCCTCGTTGACGGGCTCGCGTGCGTTACGCTGAATCTGGAGTTAGGGCTCACGACTTTTTTGGTGAGGGGTTGATGGTGTAGTTCCAGTCGCCATGGAATGGGTGTCGGGTGATGTTTACGCCGGCGAGCTGTTCATCGGTGACTGTGATGTGGGTGGGGTAGGAGCGCTGATCGAGTTGGGCGTAGACCTTCAGGCCGGTGCTTGTCCTGGTGGAGGCGATCAGGTTGATGATCACCTCGTGGGTTTCGAGTGGGCGTCCGCGCCAGTTGAGGCTCATGAAGGAGAACAGGCAGTGCTCGATCTTGTTCCACTTCGAGGTGCCGGGAGGGAAGTGGCAGACCACGATCTGGAGCCCGGTCGTGTCGGCTAGGCGCTGGCACTCGACCTTCCAGAGCTTGGTGCGGTTGGAGTTCGCGCCGCCGCAGTCGGCGGTGATCGTCAAGCGCTTGGCGTCTGGGTAGCGTTCGCAGCCGAGCTGCTGCCACCAGCCGATGATCGAGTTGACCGCGAACTCGGCCGTGTTGCCGTCGATCCCGACGTTCACCCAGCCCTCATCGTTGCGCAGGTCATAGATCCCGAACGGGATCGCGTGCCCGAGATCCTTGTCCTTGAAGTCGTGGGTACGGACCTCGACTGGTCGACCGGAGGGCTCGAACTCTCGGCCGACTGCCTTGAAATCGCCGACCAGCTCGCGCTTCTTGGAATCGATCGAGATCGCGGGCTCGCCCGCCCCGAGCGCCGCAGCGACTGTCTGGTTGATGTGCTGAAACTGAGCGTCGCGGTCCGGATGCTGAGTGCCCTCCCGGGTCTTGCGGTTCGCCTGCAGGCTGTAGCCCTTGGCCTTCAACAACCGCAGCACCGTGCGATCGACCACCTCATGCCCCATCTCCCGCAGCGCCTCAGCCAGCTTGACCGCGCTCTTGGACGTCCACCGCAATGGCGACTCAGGATCGCCACGCGTGACCGGATCGATCAACGCGTCCAACGCCTCAGAAAGACCAGGCTCACGCTCCGAGATCCCCGGCCGCCCAGCGCCCGCCCTGCGCACCCGATCAGGCGCCAGCTCCTCGCCATCCCCGTCCAGCTCCGCGAGCCCCCGCCTGACCGTCCCCTCCGAGACCCCCATCGCACGCGCCACCGCCGCGATCCCACCACGCCCATGCGAACGCGCCTCCGCGGCCGCCCACCGCCGCCGCGACCGCTCATTCAACAAGCCCTTCATCAACCCATACCGCTCACGGATAGCGCCCTCATCAATCACGCACCCATAGTTCTACGCCACACCCCCAAACCCTCTAACAATTTAGTCGTGAACCCTTACTGCTCGCTCAACAGCCGCCTCGACCGAGTCGACATAGCTTGCGCGCAACGTGTCGTCCTGTTTACGCCCCCACACCGTGAAGCCTTCGGAGTCCTCTTGTTCGACTTTGGCGTTCCATTTTCCCTCCGACCCTAGATGAGTAGTGTCACGGCGGTGGGGGTGGTCGTGGGTCGCGGGAGGGGTTGTAGGCAGGCAGATCGAAGTCGGCGGTACTCAATGTCACCGCCGACCCGGGAGGGGCCTCGATGGACGCCGACCTCGATCTGCTGCTTATCGCTGTTTACTGCACGGTGGATGATTTCCTGCCCGAGCGGACAGAAAACGCTAGGCGAAGGATCTCCGATGCGGAACTGATCACGCTGTGTATCGCTCAGGCGATGATGGGGATGCCATCCGACGCACGGTTCTTGCGGGCTGCTCGTCGTCAGCTTGGCCACCTGTTCCCCCGTTTGCCCGAGCGGACCGCGTTCCATAAGCGCAGACTGCGCTTGTCCGGGACGATCGAGTCGCTGATCCGGGAGCTCGCCAGGCACAGCCCCGGTTTCTATGACGATCTGCTGCTGGTCGATTCCACGCCGGTGGAGTGCGCCCGCAGCCGTGAGACCGTCAAGCGGGGCGGGATCTCCAGCCTCGGTGACGCGCTCGCCAACGCCGCCGACTACGGCTATTGCGCCAGTCACAGCCGCTACTTCTGGGGGTTTCGCCTTCACGCCCGGTGTGCTTTGGACGGCACTCCCAGAGCGCTGGCGCTGACCTCGCCAAAGATCGACGAGAAGCTCGTGTGCCTGCAACTCGTCGAGCGCTGTGAGCGACAGCCCGGCCAGATGCTGATCCTGATCGGCGATAAGAACTTCCGCGGCAAGGACTTCGAAGCCGAACTCGCCAACCTCGACGCCGCGATCATGCGCCCCCGCCGCAAAGACGAGCGCGGCCGCGGCCCGCACCTCGCGCCGATACGCCAACGCATCGAGTCGATCTTCTGGACCTGCAAGGACATCCTCACGCTCGAGCGTCACGGCGCCCGCACCCTGGAAAACCTCCGCGTGCGGCTGCTCACCCGCTTCGCCGCACTCACAGCCGCCATCGCACTCAACCACCGCCCCGGCCCCCCACCCCACAGCCCCGCCAACTACACCGCCTAAAACCGTGGCACTACTCATCTAGTAGTGCTTTGTTAGGTCTGGGGTAGGGTTTGCTGGTTGAGCGGGGAATTCTTCTCGCGTCTGTCGTTCCCGAGGCGAGGAGGCATGATGACGGTTGTGGCGAGTGTGGATGTGGATGTGGATGTTCCCTCGGTTGTGCGTGAGCGTTTGGAGGCGTTCGCGGGTGAGGTGTTGGCGGAGGCGACGAATCGGCCGGTGCAGGTGGTCAACGGTGGGTTGTACCTGCGGGGGTTGATCGAGCAGGGTCCGCGTAAGTCGCTTGAGCCGCTTGTCGAGCGTTTGGGCGAGGAGGCTGACTATCACTCGATGCAACAGTTCTTGGCGGACAGCCCGTGGGATCCGGTGCTGGTGGTCAAGGCGGTCGCGGAGCGGGTGGCGCCGCAGGTTGATGTGCAGGCTTGGGTGATCGATGACACCGGGTTCCCGAAGGATGGCAAGGACTCGCCCGGGGTCAAGCGCCAGTATTCAGGGACGCTGGGGAAGACCGGCAACTGCCAGATCGGCGTGTCGCTGCATGCCGTCGGGGGGCAGGGGACGGTGCCGTTGGGGTGGGCTCTGTATCTGCCTGCGGAGTGGTGTGAGGATCCAGAGCGCCGAGCGAAGGCGAAGATCCCCCAGGAGGTTCAGTTCAAGACCAAGCCCGAGCTGGGCGTCGAGTTGGTTGAGCAAGCGGCGGGCTGGAAGGTTAAGCAAGCGCCCGTGCTGGGTGACTGCGCCTATGGCAATAACACCGAGCTGCGCGACAAGCTGCACGCCGCGGGACTCCAGTACGTGCTGTCGGTCTCGCCCGAGACGACTGTGTTCGCGCCCGAGACCGCCTTCGAAGTGCCCTCCAACGCGGGCAAGGCGGGCGGGCGTTACCTGCGTCCGCGGCCGGACCGCGAGGCGGAGTCGATCGGCGCGCTCGTTGCCGGCTTCCGAGAGAGGTGTCTGAAGACCGTCAGCTTCCGTGATGGGCCACACGGCAAGCCGGTCAAGTCCCGGTTCGTCTTCGTGCGTGTCCGTGCCGCGCACCACTGGCGTGCGAGTCTCGGCAGGTGGGCCAACGCTCACGAGATCCCGCCCCGCGAGGAATGGCTGATCGCCGAATGGCCAAAGGACGCCGAGCAGCCGACCGACTACTGGCTGGCCAACCTCCCCGCTTCCACCAAACCCGGGGATCTCGCCAGGCTCGCCCGGCTGCGCTGGAAGATCGAGCTGGACTACAAGCAGCTCAAGGGCGAGCTCGGCCTCGACCACTACGAGGGACGCTCATACCTCGGCTGGTATCACCACACCGCCCTGGTCACCGCCGCGCACGGCTTCCTCACCCTGGAGCGCCTGCACCCAAAAGCCCAGCGGCCGGCCTGACACTCCCCAAGGCCGTGCTGCTGATGCAGCCGATCCTCAAGTGCTGGACCGGCCGCTGCACCACCTGCCAGCAACAAATCGACCTCAACCAGATCCCATTACACCCCACCAGACAAGACGAACAACACCTAACAAAGCACTACTAGGCGCACTCGCAGCCGACCAGCGGTCGCTTTCGCAGGCGCGATCGACAACAGCTTGCGACCCGTCTTCTCTTGAAGAAGATGTCCGCCCGTGGTGTCGATCGCAAACACGTCTTTGCCTTTCCAGACCAAGAAGTCGGGATAGAAGTTCCGTGTCGGCCCCACGCTGATGAGCGGAATGTTGTAGCCGCTGCGCGACGGATTGCGGTACCACGTCAGACCCGTCGCGTCGATCGCGCGCGCGAACGGTCCCGAGGGAGCTGTCCGAGGCGTTCTCCGGCCGCAGCCGTGAGGTCGCCAAGGCAGCGGAGCGATTCCGCGCCCGACACGGCCGTGCGCCTGAGCGCGGGGAGTTGCGCGAGCTGGCGCTCGAGAACCGCCGCGCCAAGACCCTCACCACCCGCAGCGACCTGCAGCATGTCTGGACGGAGACCGGCGGCCGCTACGGGTTCGGCCCCGATGAGGCGCTGCGGCTGCTCGCCGCTCCCGAACGCGGCCAGCCTGAGCGGTCAGTCGAGGACCGCGTGGAGGCACGACTGACCGAACACCACGCCGTCTTTCAAGAGCGCGACCTGCGCAGCGTCGTCCTGGAGCAGACAGCCGGAGAGATGTCACCTGATGAGGCGCTCGGGATCGCGCGGGGAATGGTGCGTGACCGGCGGGTACTCAGCTTGGAAGGCGGACGGATGACTACTCTCGCCGTTCGCGCCGAGGAGCAGGCGATCGAGCGACGAATCACCGTACTTGCCCAGCCCGCCGGGCGGGATGTGGGCGACGCCGCCAGAACCCAGGCCACACGGGAGGTCGCCGAGCGGCTCGCCGGACACCTGAGCCCGGAGCAGGACCAGGCGCTGCGTACGCTGACGGGGCCTGAGCAGGTTGCGGTTCTCGTTGGCCCCGCCGGGACCGGTAAGGGCGTCGTGATCGACGCCGCCGCCCGAGCCGAGCAGCTTGCCGGCCGCGACACGATCGGAGTTGCCGTATCGGGCTCCACCGCAGAGCGACTCGGCACAGACAGCCCGGCGCTTGCCGAACGCACGCTCACCCTGGACGCACTGGTCGCTCGCGCGAACACAGGCACCGTGCGCGTCGGCCGGGACACGACGGTGTTCTTCGACGAGGCTGGGATGGTCGATCACAAGCGCCTCGACGCACTCACCGAGCTCGTGGAGCGCTCAGGATCGAAGCTGATCGCCGTCGGTGACGGCAAGCAGCTTCCATCGATCGGCCCCGGCGGCATGTTCGACCGCATCGCCGACCACGCGCCCGTCGCCGAGCTCGCCGACATCCACCGCACCCGCGACCCGCACGAGCGCAAAGCTTGGGCGGCGTTGCGCGCCGGGCAACCCGAGCGTGCGATGGCGCACTACCAAGCTCGCGGGCAGCTCTACTTCATGGACACACGCGACGAGGCCGGCGAGGCAGCCGTACAACGCTGGGCCTCTCTCACCGAACACCACGACATCCGCCAAGTCGCCCTGATCGCCGACGCCTCCAACCAGAGATCGACAGACTCAACGCCTGCGTCCAACACCTCCGCGCCCAGCGCGGCGAACTCGGCGCGCACGAGATCCCACTCCCCCACCAGCACTACGGGCTTCGCGAAGGCGACCTGATCGCATTCACAGCGAAACACAGGCCATCAGGACAGGCCCGCGTTGAGAACGGCGCTCGCGGCCAGGTCATATACATCGACGATCAAGGCGGCCGGACCCTCGCGCTCGATGGCTCCGACCGCCAGGTAGGGCTCGCCGGCAAAGATCTGGAGTCCCTATGCCTCGGCTACGCCCAGCATGTCTACCGCCAGCAAGGCGCCACCGTCGAGCGCTCCGTCGTGCTCACCGGAGGCTGGCAAACCAGCAAGGAGACCGCCTACGTCGAGGCCAGCCGTGCTCGCCAGGCCACCGAGTGGTTCCTCGCCCGCGACGAGCTCGGCGCTGAGGGCCAAGACGAGCGACGTGTCAAGCAACTCGCCCACAGGATGCGTCAGAGCCGCGCCCAGACACCCTCGCTCCCGCACCCCGAGTTGCCCGACCCAGGCTGTGGGTCGGGATTCGATCTCGGGCGGATGCGCCCGCCAAGCCTCGCGCGCTGGCTCACCCGTACCGCGCGGAATCTCGATCGCGCACCCGAGCGGAACGCGGCTCGCGGTGGCCGTTGATCAACTCGATGGCCGTTTTGCGCGTGTGGTGGTCATTTAACCGAGACAGCACAAACAAACCAAGAGCTTCCGAAGGGAACAGCATGACACCCGTCACGAAGTCGACAAACGAGTCGTCCGTCCCCGCTCCATCGAATGCACGGCTGCAAGATCCACTGCTGCGCCCGGAGGAGGCAGCCCGGCTGCTCTCCGTGAAGACGAGCTGGATCTACGAAGCCGTGCGGGCCCGTCGCCTTCCATGTGTACGGGTCGGTCGTCACATCCGCTTCACCCAACGAATGCTGGAGGAGTGGCTGGCCGACAACATCCACGCTTGACCTGCCCATGCGCCCGACGCGGCTCCCCGATCTCGCCCGGCCTCGACACCGATGCCCGCCGGCCGCTCTGCCGCCTACAATCGGGCGGGTCATGGCTAAGCGCTCCTACGGCAGCGGTCGTCTCTTCGTCTACAAGGACAAGACTGGTAAGGAGAGCTGGTACGGCTCCTGGCGAGCTGGCACGAGGCGAGTCCAGCGCAAGATCGGTCCCAAGCGCTCACAGGGCAGCACGAGCGGCCTGACGCGGGTTCAGGCCGAGCGCGAGCTTCGCAAGCGGATCGACCACGACCTCGTGCTCGCCACCGCCGAGCGTAAGATCCTCGCCGACGCCGGCGCGCTCTACATCGACCATCTGGAGCACGTGATGCATCGCAAGCGCTCGACGATCCAGGACTACCGCGGATACCTGCGTGGACACCTCGAAGGATTCTTCGGCGATACGCCGATCGACAGGATCGACCCGGCCAGGGTCGCCTCCTACCTCAAGCGCAAGCGCGCGGACGGCCTGTCGAGCAAGACGGTCCAGAACCACCTGAACTTCCTGCACGGCGTCTTCGCCTTCTCGCTCAAGCGCGGCTGGGTGCTCACGAATCCGGTCGCGCATGTCGATCGCCCGAAGAAGGCTCGCTCGCCACACCGGCGCATTCGTTACCTGCAACCCCGCGAGCTCGACGAGCTCATAGACGCGGTCCCCGACGACTCGCTGGGCGCTGTCGAGCGACCGCTCTACCTGGCCGCCGCCTTGACCGGGCTGCGTCAGGGCGAGCTGCCCGCGCTGAAGTGGATGGACGTCGATTGGCTGGCGAGCCGGGTGCGGGTGGCCGACAACTTCACCCGCGGGAAGTTCGACAGCCCGAAGTCTCACGAGGGACGCTCGGTGCCGATGGCCGACCGTCTGGCACGAGAACTGGAGCTTCACTCCCAGCGCTCGGCCTACCGCACAGACGACGATCTCGTCTTCTGCCATCCCCACACCGGCAACGTGCTCGACCCGTCGAAGATGCGAAAGCGCTTCCGCGAGGCAATCGCCCGGGCGGGTGTGCGCGAGATCACGTTCCACGAGCTGCGCCACACGTTCGGCACGCAGATGGCCGCCGCCGGCGCGCCGCTGCGCGCGATCCAGGAGTGGATGGGCCACGCCGACGCCAAGACGACCGAGATCTACCGCCACTACGCCCCCGACCCAACCAACGGAGCGCAGCTGGTCGAGCGTGCGTTCAGCACGCCTCGGCCGTCGGTTCCGGATGAGAGCCCAACGCAGGAGCAAGCACGATGAGCGCCACAGCAGACGGGGTGACGATTGAGCGCGCCGGACGAGCGCTGATCGAGGCGACGGCGCCCCCGGCCAAGGTGATCTTGTTCGGGTCGCGGGCTCGTGGTGATGGGGACGAGCGAAGCGACTTCGACTTCCTAGTGATCGAGCGGGAGGTCGACGATCGCTTTGGGGAGATGGTCCGCCTGGGAAGGATTCTCGGGCGGCTCTTGATCCCGGCCGATGTCGTGGTAGCCAGCGAGCAGCATGTGCGGAAGTGGGAGTCGGTCAAGGGCACGATGATTCACGAGGCTATGAGTCAGGGCCGTGTCGTCGCCGAGTCTTGAAGCACGCGAGCTGGCACTGCTGCTGGTGAGCAAGGCTGAAGGGGATGAGTCGATCCTCGACAGGCTGCTCGACGATCCCGACGTACCCGATGACGTGCTGGGTTTTCACGCCCAGCAGGCGATCGAGAAGCGCTTGAAGGCGGTGCTCGCCTTCCACGAGATCGAGTACGACCGAACGCACAGCATCGGATATCTCACCTCGCTGCTTCAACACCACGGCATCAATCTTCCGGCCGGCCGCGAGCAGATCGAGGAGCTGACCCCCTGGGCGGTTGCCGCACGGTATGAGGACAAGTTCGAAGAAGTGCTCGATCGCAGCGCGGTCAGGCAGCAAATGTCGGTCGTCCGTGAATGGTCGGGACGCCTTCTGTCCGAGTAGGGATAGGACAAGGAATGCTGCAGTGCAGTACTGCAGCATTTCGCTGGGACTGCATTCGGGCATCAACGCCCCAACACGCTGTTGGAGCATTTCGTGTTGCGATCTTTCGGGCGAGGCGACAGGAGTGCTCATTGTTCCATTCGTCGTTCCAATTTGAGCGAAACCGGTCCGAGCGAGCTATTCACAACCCCCGCAAACACGGGCAACCTCACCCAACCCGACCCCCCTTCGGCGATCTCATAACCCGAAGGTCGCGGGTTCGAATCCCGCCTCCGCTATGACAGTTGTCTGAGGCCGGACCGGGGTGCTCGGCGCTAGCTGGGGGTAGTCTCAGTCGGAGGGCTACGGCCCAGCATCGCCGCTCTTGTCGAGCTTCTGCACGTAGTCGGCCAGTAGATCGAGTAGCGCTCGGGTCTGCTCCTTGCGGAGGTGGTCGTCGAGAGCCGTGCCGGGCTTGGTGTACTCGATGTTGACGACGATCTCGGCGTCGTCCCACACGCTCCTCCGAGCGCGATGCGGGCGAGCGTCGGGGGTGTCCAGCCCGCGATCCTCGTGTTCGGGCCATGCGCTTTAGCAGCGCGTCGGGGACGAGATTACGGCCCGTCAGCTCGGCGGGAAGCTCGTTGAGCGCGAGGGTGGGCAGCCAGCGCAGTCCGGCCGGGTCAAGCAGGAACGCGTCGCGCTCCAAGTCGCGCTGCACGGCAACGCGCTCGTAGCGGCACGGGCTGGCGACCGTGCCAGGCGATCGACGTGCAGCGCTCCAGCCAGGCGATCAGCTGGTCCGCGTCGATGACCATTATCGTCGTCGGCGGGAGCAACTCGCCGACGCTGCCCAGCGCGGCCAGCAGCACGCCCTCCGCTTTGCCGGCGGCCTCGACGGCCTCGGCCAGGCGATCGACGTCGTCTTGGGTCGAGGGGCGGGCCGCGACGCGCACACGCACGCGCCGTGGCCGCCACAGCGGACGCGTCTCAAGGATCAGCTCGTCGTAGGCGGCAGGCCGATGCACCTCCACGACGCGGTTGCTCGACTCGGTCAGTAGCACCCGCACGAGCTTGCGCCGGTCGTCGCGCGCGAGCGCGGCAAGCGCCTCGGGGCTGAATCGCCGCTGCGGCTGCGTGGCCCGGCGTGGGGCAGGCTCACGCGCCCGCGCGCCCCGCGCGATGACTGTGGTAGGCGGGATTGCCGAAGCTGTTGCGCTGGCCGACAGCCGGCGGCGTTGAGGCGTGAGCGGTCACGATGCCCCGTCGATCTCGGCGATCAGCCGGTCCACATCGACTGCGGCCTGCTCGACTTCGGCCGGCGTGAAGTCGGGCGTCTTTGCCAGCTCGCCCACGTAGATTGTGGGCCACTCTGGCAGGACCGTGACCGATGGCGGCCACGGGTGCTTGTCGCGCAGGCGGAAGATCTCCACGCACGCCCGGCGCACGCTGGGCAACTCGTCGTCAGCGAGCAGGCGGCGGACGAGGAGGATGTCGATCAGGTCGCGGGCGCGGTCGTTCTCGCGATTGGGGAGGGAGTTGTCGGTGCAGGCGTGGAGCTTCTGCGCGAGCATGTAGGCGAGCGTGACAAGTGGCAGCTCGCCGACCGGGGAGAGGCCGAGCGCGGCGACGTCTACGAACGTGTTGTCGACCAGCTGCGTGCCGCGGCCTGCGTCGCCTTCGGCCGGCGCTGCCTCGAACTGCACCGTGGAGAACGGCTGGCCCTTGAACTGCAGCTTGATGTTGCCGCGCCAGGCGGCGGTGTCGTGGATCGGCTCCCATGAGACCAGCCGGAAGCTGAAGCCGTCCCAGCCACGAGCCAGGGCGGCTCGCAGCAGGGACTCGATCTGCTCGGCCTGGGCGCGGACGGCCGAGTCGAGGTCCTTGGTTGCCCGGGCCTCCTGGCCGATCAGAAGCTCGACGGCGACGCCACCCTTGACGGCAAAGATCGGCTCGCCGTTCTCGTCGCGGGCGTGGGTGCCGAGCGCGGCGATCACGGCGATGTAGCCGATCTGGCGGCGGGCGCGCAGCTGCAGCGCGTCGTCGCCGATGAGGTTGCGCAGGCGCTGCTCCAGCGAGGCCTTGTTCTTGGGCGCGTGTCGTAGCGACGCTCACTCATGCCGCGCCCTGAGCCCGCGTGGCGCGCAGATGGGCCTCCTGCTCGGCGGTGATGAGCGCCTGGCTGGCGGCGGTGTCGATGGCTTGACCGATGAGTGTCGGTCGCAGCCCGAGCTCGATGCCGTCGGCGATCGCGCGCGCAGGGGTGACGATCGGGACGTCACGCAGCCGGGTCACCTCGTCGTTGGCGAGGTCGCGTCGATGCAGCCGGTAACGCGCAGGTACCTGTCGGTGGGTACGGTAGTCGCGCGGGACGGTGATGTCGATGTGAGCCGGGCTTACGTCGCAGAGCTCGTGGAGATCGAGCGCCGTCTCGCCGCTCAGCGTGCCGCGCCCATCCGGCCATTGGGTGGCCCGGGCGAACTCGTCGAAGTCTCCGTGCGGGACCAGCTCAATGCGGTACAAGCCCCGGCTGATGCGCTCGGCCAAGCCACGCTGGGCGTAGTCGTTCAGGCGGCGCGGGTCGATGCCAAGCTCGCGTACCTCGCGGGTGCGCACGAAGCCGTTTTGCTCGGCGGCAAGCGCGAGGATCTCAGTGAAGACCCGGCCTGGCATACAGGTACATAGTACCGCTTTTTGCGGATGTTCATACACTAAACCGTCGGAGAGCGTACGGACTACGCGATTTTGCGGATGTTCGTAGGGACGACGAAGTTGGCACTGAACCCAGGATGCCCCGAGAAGGCGGATTATTCGCTCCGACCAGAGGGTGCAATTCGGGACTTCTGGCGGCCCATCTCGGAGACCCGTAACTCACCGCAGGGCACTGTCGTGCCCGCGGCGCGGATCGACCTGACCGCGCTGACGACGCTCGGAGGTCCCGGCTGCCTAGTGCAGTGTTCCGGAAGTAGCTTGCATTTGTGGGTTATTTCTGGTACGTTTGGGGTTGTGGCGCGTGCTGCCGGTGTGATTGAGCTCTCGGAGAGTGAGGAGCAGGAGCTCCGCGGGTGGTTGCGTCGGCCGTCGATACCGCAGCAGCAGGCGATTCGAGCACGGATCGTTTTGCGTGCCGCTGAGGGTGCGAGTAACACGCAGATCGCGGCTGAGACGCATGTTTCGCTGCCGACGGTCGGGTTGTGGCGACGCAAATTTCTGTGATCGCCGGCTGGAGGGGCTCGCGGACGCGCCGCGTTCCGGTCGTCCACGCCAGATCGACGACGATGAGGTCCAGCGGGTCCTGGCAAAGACGCTGGAGAGCCCGCCGGATGGCAGCACGCATTGGAGTGTGCGCCGGCTGGCTGCTGCGACCGGTGTTTCGCCGTCGACGGTGCACCGGATCTGGCGTGAGCACAAGCTCAAACCGCACCAAGTCCGCTCGTTCAAGTTCTCCAAAGACCCGCAGCTGGCCGAGAAGATCATCGACGTCGTCGGGCTCTACATGGACCCCCCGAAAGGCGCTCTGGTGCTGTGCATCGACGAGAAGACCCAGATCCAGGCGCTCGATCGTACGCAGCCGACGCTGCCGATCAAGCCGGGCAAGGCCGCCCGGATGACCCATGACTACAAGCGCAACGGCACGACCAGCCTCTACGCCGCGCTGGAGGTCGCGACTGGCGAGGTCACCGGGGCGTGCTACCCCAAACACCGCCACCAAGAGTTCCTGGCGTTCTTGAACACCCTCGTGCGCGCCTACCCCCGCCGCCCCCTGCACGTCGTGCTGGATAACTCCTCCACGCACAGCACCCCCGAGGTCCAGCGCTGGCTCGAGCGCCACAAGCGCGTGCACTTCCACTTCACCCCGACCGGCGCGTCGTGGATGAACACGATCGAGATCTGGTTCTCGATCCTCACCAACCAACAAGTCCGCCGCGGCGTCTACCACGACGTCCCCGAACTCATCGCAGCGATCGACTACTTCATCGAGCACTACAACGATCGCGCCCAACCCTTCGTCTGGACCAAGACCGCCGAGCACATCCTCACCAAAGCAACCAAACAACAAGCCACTTCAGGAACACTGCACTAGGTCGTCGCCGATGCTGCTGAACTCGCGGTTCTTCGCGAGACTTGCACGGACACCGATCCCGACGTCCATGACGGCGAACTCCATCAAGTTGCTCGCTGGGTCGACTGTCAGCGCCATGATGCCCTCGGTGGCGTCCGCGTGGCGCAACACATTCTGCGCCAAATCGAGCAGGATCACGTGCATTGACCAGAGCATCAGCGGCGACATCTCGCAGCGTGCTGTCGCCCACGCCTGCAACGCCCGGATGGCCTGCTCGGCCTGAGCGGCTTCGGCGAAGGCCTCGCATGCGCAGCTGCCGGGATAACGCGTGGCCCGAGCGCGCGCATCAGACGGATCCTCGTGCAATAGCGCCCGGAGGCCCTCCGCGTTCAACCAGCTCTTCAGGGGCTCGGCGCGCGGAGCGGTCAGGTTTGTCAGTGGATCGCACCGCCCGGCGGCGAGTGAGCCGCGCAGGATGCAGATCAGTAGTGCAAGAGCCGACGGGCTGATCCCCCGCAGTTCCCCGAGGTCGATGGCGATCGACTCGGGAGAGGTGAGCTCGTGAAAGGGCGAGAGGTCGCGGCACAACGCGTCGATGCTGTCAGTGCCGAGCTCGCCCGACAGGACAACACGTCGCGGCATTACGCGCAATCTACAGGTCGCCGCGGCCGCCGAGTCGGAACCTCCGGCCCAGACACTCAGCCGACGCAACGGCCGATTTGCCGCCGGCGCGCTGACCGGTAGTTGGCACGATCCCGCTCTTCGGCAGGATTTACCGCTCCGCCATCGCTTCACAGCCGTGGGATAAGAGTGGCCCCGGCGACTGTGAAGAGGGCCGTCCGCCACCGGCCGGCGGGAAGGCCGCGTGCGGTGCCTCTGTGGGAGATCTACGAACACCTACTAGCGACGTAGCTCTGCTTGTAGCCGGGTGGCGAGGCGGACGGAGGCCTCGATCTCGACTTGGCGGATCGAGACGCTCTCGACGCTGAGCCCGAATGGAACTCCGACGCGTCGGCAGAATGCGATGAGCTCGACGGCCGTGGCGACGGCTTGATCGTAGGACGCGTCGAGGGTGTTGTCCGCGTGGCGCAGCTCGTTCTCGATCCAATGCGGCACATCGACACCGAGCCACTGAACGAACTCCAGTGTCCTCAGCGAGCCGCAGACCGAGAACGTGAAGACGATCGGCGCTGGCTTGACGTCATGAGCGGCACACTCGTAGTGATAATCGGAGATCATGTTCTTCGCGGCATTGACGTCATAGATGATCTGGGTGACAAAGAACGAGCAACCTGCCGCCTGCTTCGCCAGCAGACGGACGTGCTCCCCGCGCCCGCGCGTGTGCCGCTCTGGGATCGCGACACCTCCGAGAAGGAGATCCGGGCGCACCTCGGTCCTGAGTTCGTAGGCTCGCAACAGAGAGGTTGCTACCGCCTTCTCACGAGAGGACGCACCGACGAACACCGACAGCGCGTGGGTTGGGGCTTGTTCGCTGAGCCACGAGCGAAGACCTTGCTCTGGATACTTGCTGACAGCGCGGTACACGATGGCCGGCACTTCCAAGCCGACGAGATCGCGAGCGAGGTAGTCGGCTGGGTCCATCGTGGGTAGGAACGGAAATGGGCGTTCCTCGGGATTGCGGTCGCTCTCGTCATCAATGTCGTAGAGCACGAGGCCGTCGAGGCCCACAGGGCGCAGGCGCTCGAGCGTTTTCGCGGCGATCTGACTGGCTTGCTCCGGTTCGGTCGTCAGGCGCGGTGGGGTCAGCGCGAACAGCAAGAACTCACCCGTCCCCTCGGCAATGCGCCGCTGCAGCTCCACGCGCTGAAGCGTAACTAAACGCCTATGCACGACGGCTGGGCGCCGGCGGTCGTGAGCTTCCGGTAGCAGCGCCACGCGGCGTCCTTGCGTCCACGAGAGCCGCGTCGAATGCTGCCTGGACGCGTCAACCCGCGCGAGAGTCGCCGCGAGTCATGCAACTCAGGACGACCGTGAAGTAGCCGATCCTGCCGCATCTGGCACGCAGGAAGCCGCGAAGCGGGCGTCACGGCGAACGTCTCGCCACTCTCGACCAGTGTCTGGCGCTGACCGCAAGGCCAATCTGCGGAAGGCCGGTGTCCCGTAAGCACCGGCTTGCGCGCCTTTCTCGGACGACACCGGCTATCCGAGTAGGCACGACTCCTCGACCCTGTGGGCGATGCCCCTGTTTGCGGGCCATCAACGGTCGCAGGATTGGGTATCAATCCTGCCCCCGCTATGACAGTTGTCGGCAAAACGTCCGGTGACTAGTGCTCCATCGGCGATGGTGCCTCGCCACCAAGACCGGACCGTTCACGAGGCTGGAGATGCCACGGGGGCACGACCGGGGTCACGATGACTCTCGCGCGGCGGCGATGCCAGCGAAGCTGCTCTGGCACGGCGCTTCCCGTCCGTTGCCACGTCCATCACACGAGGGTAGGGAACCTCAATCACGCTCTTTGCGAGACCCAGGGCGGGCTTATGCCCCGAGGCTTCGACGTAGCGGCTCAGAGTGGATAGCCGGACGTCGGACTCTCCGCACTCGATCTAGCGAGGAACTCGCCACACCGGTGATCCGTGCGAAAATGAGAATAGATCGTTCTCCTGGAACTCGGCTGCTTTGCTCTGGTAGGCTGCCCTCGCGCATCACGTTGAGATGGGGGGTGCCGACTGTCGATGATCGCCCAGTTGTTGAATCGAGATTTTGTCCTGCAAATGGCGAAGGCAGCGCGTGCCGATCTTGATCGGGAGCTCAAAGACCGCCGCACAACGGGCACGCGCCGCGGCGGCATCCCCGACGAGTTGGACGCAATTCCCGACGCTGATCTGGAGGGTCTGCTGGCAGGTCTGGACGCGGTCGAGGAGCAGCCCGAGGAGCTTTCCGACGAGGGGCCCTGGGAAGAGGCTCCGAGCCGGCGCGGGTTGCCCGACGAGCGCGAGCAGGCAGCGCGGCCCAAGGACGACTTCGCCTTTTTCCCACGCGATCAAGTCCTGAGCCTCGTCCAATCCGCGCTCGACGAGTACATCGAGACCCGCCAGCCAGAGGCGATCGAAGACAGACCCCTACTGGACGACCGGCGAGGCGGCGAGGCCCCCGCCATCACCGACCGTCAGCTGAAGGACGTGCCCCTCCGTCGCTCGGTCGACAAACGCCGGCTCTGGGGTCCGTTCGAGGTGGCACGTCCAACGATCCTCAGCGATCCGCGCTGGGCGCTCACGGTGCTCGCGATGGGATGGCGCGAACTGACCGGCCGCGCCCGTTTCGTCGATGATCCCCCGGTCGTCTCGATGGCGGACGACGTGCGGATCTTCCTCGTCGGCGACTGGGGCTCAGGGTTGCCGCGGGCGCAGAAGGTCGCCGAGCAGATCAAACGGAGGCTCGCCGAGGACGACCGGCGCGAACAGCACGTCATCCACCTCGGCGACACCTATTACTCAGGATTCCCGAGCGAGTACGAGCGCCGGTTCCTGAACCACTGGCCCGTTGCGTCGCGCTCGGACGTTGGATCCTTCACACTCAACGGAAATCACGACATGTACAGTGGGGGTCACGGCTACTTCGATACTTGCCTGCTGGATCCGCGATTCGCACGGCAAAGGGGCTGCAGCTTTTTCGCGCTGCGTAACGACCACTGGCAGTTCCTCGCGCTCGACTCGAGCTACGAGGACGGCGGTCTGTACGGTCGTCAGGCCGAGTGGGCGAGGGAGCTGATCGATTCCTCGCCGGGCGCGATGCGCAACGTGCTGCTCAGCCACCATCAGCTGTTCAGCGCGCACGAGGAAGGCGCGAAGGTCTTGGGTGAGAAGATTCGTCCTGTGCTCGACACCGGACGGGTGGATGGCTGGTTCTGGGGGCACGAGCACCGCTGCATCCAGTACGAGGAAAGCGACTGCCGCGGAGGCAGGGTCGGGTTCGCAAGCTGCGTGGGCCACGGCGGCATCCCCGAGTACCTGGTCATGAAAGAAGGGGAGAAGTGCCCGGCGCCCTGGGTCTACGAGTACCTCAAGCAGTACGGCAGCGGATGGGAGCCATGGGACACGTTCGGATTCGCCGTGCTCGAGCTCAGCGGTCCTCAAATGCACGTCGAGTACGTCGACGAAGACGGCAATGTGCACCGTCGGGTCAGTGACATCACGAAGGGGGGGCCATGAGCATCGATTTCGTCCCGAGACAGCGCGTCGAGGTTGTCGGCGGGGGGATAGAGAGCTTCCTGACGCGTCTGCGGCGGAGCGAATTCGAACCCGCGCCCGGGATGCTCGCAACGATCGTGCTGGAAGAGTCGCCATCGGGCAGGCGGGGCTACCTGTTCACTGCCGACGACCTGTCTGAGGCCCTTGTGCGCGTTCGTCGGGGTGACGATCCTGTGGATGCTTTGGCTGCCCGCCATAGCGGTGTGCCGCTGGTCGGGCCCGACGAGCAGCCGGAGAGCGAAGCGATAGTGATGGGGCCGGACGGGCTCGAGGGGGTCTGGGTGCGGGTCCAGGCGACCGGCCAGTGGTCCGCGGTGGACCCGGATATCTCGTTCTCGTACGGGATCGGGCGTGACCAGCGGGTGGTGAGCGGAGGCGGGGCCGTGGGTGACGGCGGCGAGGATGGCGAAGCGGAGCCCGGTGATGCTCCGCCGGATCTCGCAGAGGCGCAAGAGCAGGCGCAGTACGAGGAACCGGAGCTCGAGCCGGAACCGGAAGCGGCGCCCGGGGATGAGGTCACACCTGCGGAGCTACCTACCGCGGCTGAGCCGCCCGCCGCGGCTGAGCCGCCCGCCACGCTGCCGACGGTTGCACCTCAGGGTCCGCTGCCTGCTGCGCCCGCTGTGGGGGCTCCATCCGGTGCCGAGCATGGCCTTTCCGCCGCGCAGCAGCGATTCCGTGGTCTGACGCGTCGGCTGAGGAGGACGCTCGGCCAGGGCGGCGGCGCAGCAGCCCCGGGCGGTGGCGGCGCGGCGGCAGGAGTCGGCCGGCTTGGCTCCCGCGGCGCTGCTCCGCCTGCACCGGGTGCCGGGGGCGATGCCGCGATCCGTCGCACGCCCCATCTCGACTCCCCTGAGCAGATCTCCACCTCTCCCAGATCGACGTTCGAGGTCAGTGTGTACACCAACAGCGCGTCGCTGCGTCCGGGAGAGGAGGGCACCGACGTCGTCATCGACGCCCCCGCTCATGTGAAGGCGATCGACGTCGGTGTTGTGCTCCTGGTCACCGGACACTTCTCGGTCCACGGCGACGAATACCAGGTGCTGACCATCGAGCGCGACGCGAGCGACTCGACCCCGGTGAGGTTCACCGTAGAGGTATCGCAGGAAGCGCCGGAGGGAAACGCAGCGATCCAAGCTCTCTTGCTCTACCACGGCCGCAGCTGCGGCCAGGTCGGCCGCGAGTGGATCTGGGAGAAGGGCCAGCCCAGCGCGTGCCTCGTCGAGCCGTCCGGTGCGGCGCCCGCGAGCGTGCCGGTACATGTGGAGGCCCGCAGCCCAGACTTCTCCGTGTTCATCACGGCGCCGGTCAACGACGGAATGAACTTCAAGTGCGCCGTCGAGACGCCCCACATTCCAAAGTACGAACGCGCCCAGGTGACCGACTTCGGCCTGCCGGTTAACTCATACGACTACGTGCGCCGGAAGCTCGAGTCCCTGACCGACCCGCGCTCCACCGCCGGGCAACGGCGACGGGCCCTCAGGAGGATTGGCTTCGAGCTCTGGGACGCCGCGCCGAAGCTTGTGCGCGACGCCTTCTGGGAGCTGTACGACAGCGACGAGCCACTGAAGAGCATCTACATCGCTTCCGCTGAGCCGAACCTGCCTTGGGAGCTCATGATCCCGAACCGCCCACCAACAGGAGACGAGCGCCCCGACGAGCTCGGTCCCCTCGGCGTCGAGTTCGCCATCGGTCGCTGGACGCGTGGGGATTCCGAGTCCCCGCCGCAGCAGATACCCGTGCGCGATGCCTTCATCGTCGCGCCCGATTATCAGGGGCAACCTCTCGACACCGCCCGCGAGCGTGAGCTGCTCGAAGAGCGCTTCAACGGCACACGCGTGCATCCCAGCATCCTCGACTTCCTCAGTTACTACTTCGCGAGCAATCATGCCTCGCTTGTCCACTTCGCCTGTCACGGCACCGCGAGGGCAAACGGTGACGACGCGATCCTGCTCGAAGACGGACAACTGCTGCTCGCTGCAGAAGTCCGTGCCGACAAGGGATTCCGCGCCCTGTGCAGGTCGAAGGCGCCATTCGTCTTCCTCAATGCCTGCGAAGCAGGGCAGATCGTCCCGGCGCTCGGCGGGGGCGCCGGCTTTCCGTTCGCGTTTGCGATGATCGGAGCGCGGGCGATCCTCGCACCGCTGTGGCCCGTCGACGATCAGCTTGCGAAGGAGGTTGCGAGTGAGCTTTACGAAGAGGCGCTCGCCGCTGATGCTCCTCCGGTCGCAGAGATCCTCCGTCGCATCCGCGCGCGGGCGTATGCGCAGCCGGACGCAGACACCTACGCGGCGTACTGCTTCTACGGCGACCCACTCGCGCGCCTGGAGCTTGTTAGCGATGCGTGACCGGACAGAAGCTCGGCCAGATGCTCTCGGACCGGCGCAGCGTGCGCCAGCGCCCTTCGAACGCCCCAGGGCGACCTCGGAGACGGCAAGGAGTGTGGGAGCGAAACAGCTCACCGGCACGCTTCTGGGTACCGATCGCTCGCCTGCGCTCATACGTCTGTCCACGACAGAAACGTAGATCGGCCCTCCGTGCGCGCTGAGCCCGGGTGCTCGACCAAGCTCACTGGTTGGACTGTATGGCCCATACGGGGGATTCCTCCCGGTCTGATGCGAAAAGTCCGGGGAGCTGAATCCAACCGCGACGCCTCGCGGATGGTTTGGTGTATGACTTTGGGCAGTGGCGGAGATCGAGGGAGCCCCACACCAGCAGAGTGCTGTGAGCGGCGGCCAGGCGTCCGGGTCGTCGCGGCGCAGCGAGCGCTCGTCGCGGGCGTCCTACCGGAAGCTGCGTGTGGGTCGTCGCGGTCGGGATGGCCCGAGCGACGATGAGATCGCCTCCCACCAACGTGCGCGGCTGTATAAAGCGATGGTGCGGGCGGTCGCCGCTCATGGATATGGGGCGACCACGGTGCGTCAACTCAGCGCGCTGGCGGGAGTCTCCACGCGCACGCTATATGAGCTGTTCGCGGACGGGAAGGAGGAGTGCTTCTTCTCTGCCTATGACGTGGCGATGCGCCGTATGGCGCGGCGTGTCGCCATCGCCTACATCTCCGAGCGCGACCGACGGCGACGGCTCGCTTGTGCGTTGGAGGAGTTCGCACGAGTAGTCTGCGATGAGCCGCAGGCCGCGCGGCTCGTGCTGGTGGAGGTGTTCGCCGCGGGTCCGGCGGCGCTCGAGCGTGTCGAGCACACGCATAAGCTGTTCGAGGGGATGGTGGATCTGAACTTCCGCCAGACGGCTGGCGAGGCGCCACCGTCGTTGGTGGTCAAGGGGGTCGTGGCCGGCGTCGCGCGTGTGGCTCGTGTGCGGCTGCTCGACGGTGCCACGGCGGAGCTCCCGGCGCTGACCGGCGAGCTGCTTGAGTGGGTTCTGTCCTACCGCTCGCCCGCCGCCGGAATGCTGGAGGACCTCGGGAGCGTCAGCGGGCCGGTGGTGGCGCCCGTCGCCGTGAGCACGGGCCGATGCGAGCCCGGCAACGATCGCGCGCGCATCCTGGATGCGGTGGCACGGCTCGCTGCCGATGAGGGCTACCGGCAGCTTACGGTGCCGCGCATCCGCGCCGCCGCCGGGGTCTCGCGCAGGCGCTTCGACGCGCACTTCGAGGACGTGCACGACTGCTTCTTCGCCGCGGTCGAGCTGCTGAGCGACAGGGCGCTTGAGTACGCCGCGCGCGAGGGCGCGGCTGGCCGTGATTCGCCTGGTGGACTGCACCGTGCGCTCTCAGCGCTCTGTGAGTACCTCGCGGCCAATCCGTTGTTCGCGCGGCTCGCGTTCGTCGAGGTCTTCGCGCCCGGGCCGGATGGGGTGCGCTGTCGCACACGGATCATCACCGGCATGGCGGCGCGCCTGCGCGAAAGCGCGCCGCCCGCACAGCGCCCGAGCGAGCTCGCTGCTGAAGCATCCGTGGGCGCGATCTGGGGCGTCGTCCACCATCACGTCGCCACGGGTCACGCGCACAGGCTGCCGCAGGTCGCGCCGACGCTTTCGTTCCTCGCGCTGGCGCCCGTGCTCGGCGGGCAAAAGGCGCTCGAGGCGATCACAGCCGAGCAGGCGCGGATGGACGCCACGACCGCCGTCGCGTAGCGCCGGCGCGGGCGCCCTGCCCGGACGAGGACCGTCGGACATTGGTCCAGCGCGGCGCATCTCAAAGGCTCGGCGTGTTTCGATCATCGCGATCATGGGTAGCGCGGCAGACACCCGGTCCCTGTCCGGGTCATCTGCTCGCACGAAGCTGCGCGCACACGACAAAGCGCCGAAGGCACCAGTGCGCAACTCGCGCGTGCGGCAGAGCAAACCGGGGCCGGGGCGTCTACGTGCTTCAAGGATGGGCGCCCCGGCACCGGCCACAACGATCTCAAACCGACCCAAACGGCCGGTAGGAGTCCACGTATCGTACACGACCTCAGCCCGATGTTTCTGACTGATAGGTACTTTTAGGCTGGCTGGCCAAATAGAAAACATCTTGCGCAAAATGTTGACCTCTCCCGCCAGGTGGGGCACCCTAGCGATCGTGCGGTGCCATCCAAGCGCTGCGCAGCCCCATAGGCCGTGAACGTAAGCGTCTACAGGGATGGGCGCCCGGGCACCGGCCACAACGATCGAAAGGAGCAGCACAGTATGAAACGCACAAGGATCATTGGACTCGCCCTCGTGGCCGCGTTCGCGTTGAGCGCAGTCGCGGCTACTGCGGCGTTTGGCTTCAGCGAATTCAACTCCAAAGGTAACGCCAAAGCCCCCAACCCCGAAGGAATCAAAACGGAAGGCAAAGGCGGTAAAGCCTTCTTCGAATCGACGGGCGGCGAGAAGGTCGAATGCGAAAAAAGCACCAGCAAAGGCGAATACAAGAGCAAAACCGAAGCCAGGGTCATCGAAATCAAGTACGAAGGCAAATGCGAACTCATCGGATCGCTAGCCAAAGGGAAATGTACCGAACCGATCAAAGTGAAAGAACTCACGGTTACGCCCGGCACGCAGAGCAGCAAAACTGTTCTCTGGTTCAAACCGACAGCGGGCACGACCGCGCCGTTGGCAGAATTCGAATGTGGCGGCGCTAAAATTAAGGTCCTAGGCTCGGTCATCTGCCAGGACCTGAAACCTGCCCTGGGCACAAAAACCGAAATCGGATGCAAACAGGTAAGCGCAGGCAAACAGGAATTCACGGAAGGCGAATTCCTGGGAACAATACAAAAAGAAAAGTTCCTCGAAGCGGAAGCAACGTCGGGGTTCTTCAAATTGAAAGAACATGACGCCCAGAACACGACTGAAGTGGTGACATTGACAGGCGGGGAAGTCGAACAGACTCCGTAGAAGTGGATCCGCGAGCGGGGCGTTGAATAGGTAGCAAGGGCCAAGTGGGGCCGGCGCCAGGCGCGCTGGCCCCACGCGGCGCTGGCCCGTTTGGCCGGACTCAGCGAGACAAGCACAGAGGATGAGGGACGTGAGAAAGTCGAGAGGGAGAGGGGAGGTGGCATGAGGCGCAGCAAGACGATCGCGCGAAGAGGCGCATCGACCGTCGGGTGGACGGTCGCGGCACTGTTGGCGGCGCTCCTGGCATCCCCGTCGGCGCTGGCCGCCGGGGATGCGAACCAGTCCTCCTGCCCGGCCTCCACGGAATCCTCGTCGGGTTTTCGCCCATACCTGCCGGACTGTCGTGCCTACGAGCTGGTGACGCAGGCCGACAGCGGTGACCTGTTGAACATCCAGGAAACGTACGGGTTTCCCGACCATTTCCTGTACGCGAGCGAGCTGCCGACGCGGGACGAAGGGACTGGCGCGGGCCTGGTAGAGCAGTTCGTGGCGACTCGTACCGCGCAGGGATGGCGCCAGGCGCCGCTGTCGGTTCCCCAGGGTGAAGCTCCAGGTGGCGAAGCGGCCGGTGCCATACCCAACCCCGGAGGGGTGATGTTCACCGGCGATTTCGCCGTCGCGCTGCTGACCCAGCCGTTTCAGAACGCGTTGGAAACGCCTCGGCTCGATGAAACGACGGGCACCATGGTCTACGAACTCTCGCTCGGCGACGGCGCGATCTCGACCGTGTCGCTGCCGGACTCCGGGAAGCTGACGCAGGCCATGATCGAATTTCCCACGGTCTACAGGGAAAGTCAGCGAGGCCTCAGTAACGAGTGGGGTGGTTTCCTCGCCGGCGCCTCGGAAGACGGAAGCCGGATCTTCTTCTCGACGAGCGCGAGGCTGGCGACCGCGCCGGGCACGCCGAAAGACACCCACCAGGCCAGCGCCGAGGCGTATGAGCGCACGGCAGGACACACATATCTGGTGGGCGTGCTGCCGGACGGCGAAGTGCCCGTGTGCGGTGCGGAAGTAGGCCAAAGCGATGTGAGTACCGCTGCCGGCAGCGGCCAGCAGCAGTACGCCTATCGGGCGATCGCGCCGGACGGTTCGAATGTCGTGTTCCACACACCGGGAGAAAACCCGGAAGGCGTCGAATGCACCGAACGGGAAACGGGTGTCTTCCTGCGCGACGTGGTGAACGCCACCACGGTGAAGCTGCGAGGGGAACGCTACGCCGGGCGGGCGGGAAGCCGCCCCGGTGAAGAAGAAAAGATCTTCACGGTGGAAGCGAGTCCCGGAGGCAGCGGAGGCAAGATCTTTGAGTACCACGTCGCCACCAGGCAAACGGTCGAAATCGCCTCGGAAGCCATAGGACTGATGGCGTATTCGGTCGATGCTGCGCGCGTGTACTACCTTGGCCCCGAACACGGCGTCTATCTGTACGAAGAAGGATCGACGGCGCCGAAGCTCGTCCCGGGTACGCAGCAGGGCGGATACGGAGGCGGGCTCTTCGTCGCATCCGCAATTTACGGCAGCTTCATCAGGAGTAATGAACCCACCGGCCGCTCACTCGCGACCGAAAACCTGCCGGTGGCGACGCCCGATGGCAGCAAGCTGATGTTTCTCAGCCCCAACCAGCTGACCCCATACAACAACTGCGTCGAAGCCGAAAAGTGCCACGTCGAGGTGTACCTCTACGATGCCGGCACGGACCAGGTGACGTGTGTCTCTTGCGCGCCAGGCGATGCAGCGCCACAGGGCAATGCGAGCTTCAATCCAGAACTCTCGGGTCCTGGGGCAAGCGCGGACTGGGTGCCTCCGGCTCCGCCCCTGATCGACGACAGGCCAGCTCAAGCAGGCAGGGAAGCCGTGATGCGCGTGGTCTTCCAGACCACGGAAGGGCTCGTGCCGTATGACACCAATGGGACGTGGGATGTGTATGAGTGGGAGCAGGAAGAAACCGAAGGCTGCAGCCGCGCCAGCCTTAAGGTGGCGAGCCTGACCGAAAGTCAGCTCTACAGCCAGGCGGATCACGGCTGCCTGTATCTGCTGAGCTCCGGCGCGGGCCGCGAACTGGAGGAGGGCGGCGACCCCGAACGCAAGGAGGGCGGCAGCCATCTCCTTGGCGCGAGCGAAGGGCTCACGGACATCTACATAGAGACGGACCAGCCGATGACGGGAACGCCGGGTCTCGACAACGTCGCGCACGTCTATGATGTGCGTCAGGACGGCGGCTTTCCGTCCACGGCGGCCGCCGGCAACGGCTGCGAACCGGGTTTCTGCCGGCCGGAGGGCGAAGGACCACCGGTGTTCGGCCCGCCGGCGAGCGTGGCCTTGACAGGTGCGGGCAATCTCGAACCCGCGACCGCCAAGCCTACGCCGAAGGCAACGCTGACGCGCAAGCAGAAACTCGCGCGCTCTCTGAAGGCGTGCAGGCGCGTGAAGAACAAGCACGAGCGGGCGGCCTGCCAACGCAGGGCGCGAGCGAAGTATGGGACGAAGGCACGCCGCGATATCCATCGCGGCCGCGGCAAGCGATGAGCGCGGAACGCATGAGACCCGCAGCCCAGGTCGGTCTCCTAGCGTGTGTCGCGGCGGCGCTCTGGCTGGCGGCAGCGGCCCCGGCGGTCGCCGGGCCGGTCTACACGCTGGGTGGATACGTTGGCTCCGAACGCGGCCACCAGGGCGGCGAATTCTGGCAGGGCAGTCCCAACGGGGTCGCCGTCGAGCCATCGAGCGGAGACGTGTATGTGGTCGATGGAGGCAACAGCAGGGTTCAGGAGTTCGGGCCGCAGGTGACGCCCAGCTTTCTGGCGGCATGGGGATGGAACGTCAACGAAGGCGGCACCAACGCGTTTGAAATCTGCACGCACGCTGCCAGCTGCCGAGAAGGCGCCAGCGGCGGCGGCGCCGGCGAGTTGGCCATCAACGAATCAACGGGCGAAGAGGCGACCGGCGTGGCCGTAGACCCCGCCGACCGCGATGTCTACGTCACCGACAGCTCGAACAATCGCGCCGAGTACTTCGAAGCCGACGGTGGGTACCTGCACCAGTTCAACGGCACCGAAATAGATGGAGTTGCGGCCGCAAAACCGGCGCCGGAAGGCCTCTCCTTCCCGATTGGAATAGCCGTGGACGCGGCCGGCCAGGTTTACGTCGAGGACAAGGGCCACGATTTGATCGACCGCTTCAGCACCACCGGCGAATACGAATGTCAGATCACCGGCAAGACGCCGGGCTCAGGGACCGAGTGCGATCCCTCCGGCAGCGCCAGCAAGACGATCACGGTTGCCGAAGGCCTGTCTCTCGGCTCGGCGAGCTCGGAAAAAGGCGCCGGCTTGGCCGTCGACTCTGCCGGCGACGTCTATGTGTCCAACATCGGCGACGGTGTCGTCGATGAGTTCAGCTCCTCCGGCGCGTTCGTGCGGGCGTTCGGCGAAGGTGTCCTGAGCGCGTCCCAGGCGGTGACGGTGGACAGCGCCGGTGACGTGTTCGCTCTCTCGGGCGAACACACCGTCGTCGAGTTCGATGCGGCGGGCGCGACCGTGACCGAGTTCACGCTGTTCACGCAAACAGGCTCTCTGGGAGAAGTCGACGCTATTGCTGTTAGCCCGGACGGGAACCGACTGTATGCGGCCAATGATGGGGCCTTCGACCAGCACCTGCTTGTCTACGGACGCTTCGCGAAGCCCACGACCGAGCCGGCGGCGACCCCTGTGCTCGGAGCTGTCACCTTGAAGGGCACGGTCGACCCGGAGGGGCTCCCGGTCGAAGGCTGCGAATTCGAATGGGGCGAAGGCGAACCTGGCGGGAGCTTCGAACACAGCGTGCCGTGCGCCCAGACACCGGCGGAGATCGGCTCGGGCGAAGCGCCGGTGCCGGTGAGCGCCGGACTGAGCGGCCTGACGCCGTACAACCTCTATCACTACCGCGTGGTGGCGCGCAACAGCGTCGGCGCGACACACGGCAACGACATCGCGATGTCCGCGTCGGCCGATGTGTTCGGCTTTCAGCTCGGTGGCGCGGACGCGCTTGAGATCGACGTCAGCGATCCACATGCCGAAGAACCGAGCATCGAGGAAAATGGTTGGCAGGTCGCCAACCCGCAGGCGCCTGATTCGCAGGCAGGCTCGCACCCGTTCGCCGTCACGACGCGGTTTCTCGTGAACAGCGAATCGGACGGCAACCTGCCGCTCGGGATGCAGCCGAAGGACTACTACGTCGATCTCCCCGCCGGGTTTGCCGGCAGCGTCGCGAAGATTCCGCGCTGCAAGATCAGCGAAATGGAGTCGAACTTCTACTCGCAGGGGCAGCCGTTCTGTCCCACGGCCTCGCAGGTCGGCGTCATCAGATACTTCCAGCCGGCCCCGGGCACTGGGCGCCTGGAAGAGAAGAGCCTGGCGCCGGTGTACAACATGGTGCCGCCGCCGGGAACGCCGGCAGAGCTCGCGTTCTCCGTAATAAGTAGTTTCCCGGTTCCGGTGACGGTGCAGCTGCGCAGCGACGGCGACTACGGGATCACCGCGGAGGTCCACAACGTCTCCGAGCAGCTGGAGATCTCTGGTGCGGAGATGACGCTGTGGGGGGTGCCGGCCAGCCCGGCGCACGACCGCGAACGGTTCCTGCCGCAAAGCGAAGGCAGCGTCCCGGGGGACGCAGGGCAGCCACTGCCCGCGGGTACGCCTGAAGTGCCGTTCCTGACCAACCCGACCAGGTGCGGGGCGGTGGAAGAAGCGACGATCATGGGCGATTCGTGGCTTCACCCCGGCAGGCTCGCCGAAGACGGCCGGCCCGTGCCCGGAAGCGAAAACTGGGCGACCGCGCACACGCAGATGTACCCACGCGGGATCACCGGCTGCGGCAAGCTGACCTTCGAACCGCAGATCGAAGTCAAGCCGGACACGGCGATGGCGGACTCACCGATGGGCATGACCGTTGCCGTGAAGGTGCCGCAGAACGGAGAGCCGAACAACCTCGCGACCCCGTCGCTGAAGGACGCAACGGTGAGCCTGCCGCAGGGCGTCTCGATCGACCCGTCCGCGGCAAACGGGCTGCAGGGGTGCTCCCCCGCACAGATCAAGCTGCATTCAGAAGCGGCGCCGGAATGTCCGAACGCCGCGCAGATCGGCAAGCTCGAACTGGTGACACCGCTGCTGCCCGAACCATTGAGCGGGCAGATCTACCTCAGCTCGCAGCACTCGGGGAACGTCTTCCACATCTTCCTCGTGATCGAAGGCCAGGGCGTGTTGGTCAAGCTCGAAGGCAGCGTGGAAGCCAACGAAGGGACGGGGCAGGTCGTCTCGAGGTTCACGGAAAACCCGCAGCTGCCGTTCAGCGAACTGAAGCTCACCTTCTACGGCGGCTCGGAAGCGGCGCTGGCCTCCCCGCAGCAGTGCGGCACCGGCACCACGACAAGCGCGCTGGAACCGTGGTCGCAGGAAGGCGCGGAAAAGGAACTGGGACATGCCCTCGCCACGCCCTCGCCGCTCTCGGAATTCGAGATCGAGTCGGGCTGCGCGGGCGCCTTCGCGCCGAGCTTCAGCGCCGGCACGACCAACCCGACCGCGGGCGGCTTCTCGCCGTTCAGCCTGACGTTCTCACGCAAGGACGGCGAACAGGACCTTAGCGGTGTGAGCGTGACGCTGCCGCCGGGGCTGGTCGGCAAGCTCGCCGGCGTGCAGGAGTGCTCGAACGTGCAGATCGAAGCCGCCGAACAGAGCTCGGGCGTCTCCGAGCAAGCCAACCCGTCCTGTCCCGCGGGCAGCCAGCTCGGCACCGTGCAGACGGGCGCCGGGCCTGGCGAAAAACCGTTCTATGTGGGCGGGAAGGTCTATCTGACCGGCCCGTACAGGGGCGCGCCGTTCGGGCTGGTCGAGATCGTGCCGGTGCTGGCCGGCCCGTTCGACCTCGGCACGGTCGTTGTGCGCCAGACGATCGACATCGACCCGCACACCGCGCAGGTCACCGCGGACAGCAACCCGCTCCCCACGATCATCGACGGGATACCGCTGCGGCTGCGCACCGTGCACGTGGAGATCAACCGGCCGGAATTCATGCTGAACCCCACCGACTGCTCACATCTGCAGGTCACGGGCACGCTCACGGGTGAACAGGGCGCGAGCGCGCCGCTGTCGGTGCCCTTCGAGGTCGGGAACTGCGCCACGCTCCCCTTCAAACCCGGTTTCTCCGTTGCAACGCAAGCCAAGACGAGTAAAGCCGACGGCGCCTCGCTGGTGGTGAAGGTCACGCAGAAGCCCGGTGAAGCGAATATCCACAGGGTCGATCTGGAGTTGCCGAAGGCGCTGCCCTCGCGCCTGTCGACGCTGCAGAAAGCTTGCACGGAAGCGCAGTTCAACGCCGATCCGGCCGGCTGCCCATCGGGATCGGTGATCGGCACGGCCATCGCGCACACGCCCGTGCTGCAGGCGCCGCTGACGGGGCCGGCCTACCTGGTATCCCACGGCGGGGCGGCGTTCCCGGATGTCGAGTTCGTGTTGCAGGCCGACGAACGCGGGGGCGACGTGGAGATCATCCTGGACGGCAAGACGCAGATCAAGCAGGGAATCACCTATAGCCACTTCGAAACGGTCCCCGACGCGCCGATCAGCTCATTCGAAACGAACCTCCCCGAGGGTCCGCACTCGGTCCTATCGACGGAAAGCCCTGGGCGCACGAACCTGTGCGCGCTCAACCTGCTGTTGCCGACGACCATCGTCGGTCAGAACGGCGCGCAGATCACGCAGCGCACGAAGATCGCGGTGAGCGGTTGTCGGGCGGTCACGATCAGCAATCGCAAGCTCTCCGGCAGGAACGTGGCGCTGAGCTTCGTCTTGTCGGAGAAGGGCGCCGTGACCGTGACCGCCAATGGCCTTAAGCGCTACCACAAGACCCTGGGCGGGGGCTCGCACCAGATCGAGGTCGCGCTGTCGAAGACCGGGCTCTCGGCGCGCACGCGTCACAGGAAGATCAAGATCAAGGTGGCGCTGAGCGGCCGAGCGGTGATGTCGAGTTCCACCACGACCCTGAAGCTCTGACCTGGCCGCGGCGTTGTCAGCCCTCAGCGCCACGGTCTTCGCGAGCGCCGTGCTTGCCTCCCGGCCGCGGCCGGCGTACGACACGCGTCAAGGCTCTCGGCTGGAGCTCGCGCAGTTGGTGCCTCGGCCGGTATTCACGGGGCTCCCGGCGAGCGTGGCGCGGCACCATGCGACTTCACGCGCTCCGCTAAGCCAAGAGGGCACCCCCGGAGGAGCCGTCCTGTGGTTACTCCCTCAAGACGACTCAGAAGGCCGCGATGGTGCCTTGCTCGCGGCTCGCGCCTGCGGCGCGATCTCCGGCAGCGAATCGGCAGAGGCCGCGGCCGCGGCGCGGTTCTCCTCCTTGACCGCCAGCCAGATCTCCTCGCGGTAGATCGGTACGCCGCTAGGTGCCGCGATCCCCAGCCGCACGGTGTGGCCGCTGACCCCGATGACGGTCACCATGATCTCGTCGCCGATGACGACGCGCTCTCCGGGACGACGCGTCAGGATCAGCATCGAGGCTGATTATGAAGACTTCGGTCGGCCGGTGGGCTGGCGGGACTCAACGCTTTCCTAGTCGGCGTGTGCGTCAACGAAGCACTGGACAGCCCGACGCGCGGCCGCCTCGGATCGGCGTCGGAGCGCAAGGCTCTCGCGCAATGCCGCCACGGAGTCCCCTGCTGACTTGGACAGAATCCGATGCGGTACCGCGACTTCTGCCACGTCCGCGGCCCTCAGGTGTGCGGTCTGTCCCGTGACACATGACTGGACAGCTTCCCGTCCCTCAGCGGTTCTCAACCATAGGAGGAGGACGAGCGGATCAATCTCGTCTGGCTTGGGGCGCAGGACGAGAACCTCGGCCACCGGCAGGCAGCCGCTGAACTCGACCGGCAAACAGTCGACGTAGTCGACCTTCGCGGCGATGTAGCGCGGGTGGTGTGCCGCAGCGGTCGTCGCAAGGTCCCCCATCTGCAGCAGTCTTCCCGCCGTCGGTCTCTTGGGGAGTCTCACGAGGCTGCGCTCGCCGAGGGCCCAGTCGATTCCGTGACCGGTCAGGTCACCGACCTTGAGCACGCGATAGGTGTTCTCGTCGGCGGTCTCGACTTCGTAAGCGGCTCGACCTGGGCTCGTCCCTGTGAAGAGCACCGAACACATCTCGCCCAGCGACCGCCCCTCGACGTGGGGTCGCAAGAGCCACTCGGCCGTGAGGTTGCGTGCGATGGACGGCTCTTGCTCAACGGACGTTAGGTGGAGCGGGTCGGTGACGCCGCTCTTCATTTCGAAGGCAGTCGAAGCGACATCGTGCTGGCCGGTCGGCTTGCCCGAAGCGTCCCAACCGATAGCGCGCGAAATGCCGAGCCGTATCCGGCTCGAACGGTTTGGCTTGCGGCGAGTCAGAAACAGCACGGACGCCTTTCCGACGCCCTTGAAGGGAAGGAACGTCTCCGGCGGTAGGCTAAGAACTCCGCTGACGACCGCGCGGGTCAACACGAACTCGCGAACGTGCCTAAGCGAGCGGTTCGACAGCACGCTCTGAGGTAGGACGATGCCGAGACGTCCTCCCGGGCGCAAGAGCCGGAGGCTCTGCTCTAGGCCGAGCACCTCTAGCGGGACCCGCGGGCCGCCGCCTAGCTCGTACGATGCATACGCTGATTGATCGGCCGCGTGTAGCTCGGAGCCGAAGGGCGGATTCGTGACGATGCCATCGACTCCCTCGGACGGTGCGTCGAGCCTCGCCAGCAATTGCTCCGGATGCTCGAGGGCGTTGGCGAGCAGCAGGCTTGGCTCTGAGGACGGGTGGTGGAGGAGAGCCTCGACGCGAGCGAGGTTGAGCACGCGAGGGTCGCGGTCGATCCCGAACAGTCTGAGGTCGCCCGCAAGGTCGGTCGTGAGGCGCCCAAGAAGAAGCCCGCTTCCACAAAACGGGTCGAGCCAGGTCTCCCCGCTCTTCGGCTCGAGGAACGCGGCCATTGCGTCGGCTACGGGAGACGGCGTGAAGTACTGGCCCATTCCTGCGCGCACGCCTACATCGGCCAGCTCCTGGAATAGCTCGGCGCCGTGGCCTGGCTCGACGTCCGCGAGGAGCGGCGAGAGCCGCTCGATCGCGCCCTCGGCGGCCGAGCTAGACAGAGTCAGACTCGGATGCTGCAGCACGCCCTCGAACGATCGGAGCCTGCCCCACAGGTCGAAGAGCTTGGCGATCTCGTCCAACGCCTCGTCGGGTCGAAGGTTGTCGACGGAGCGCAGAAACGAATGCAGCTCAAAGAGCCGTTGCCGGCGGTCGTGCAGGGAGCCATTGGCGCCGTTGATCGTTGCCGTGGCAGCCGCCATTGTCCATAAGTCAACCACGTGGGTCAAACGGACCGCTCGAACGTATGTTCGAGACTGCAAACGGCGAACCTGTGTGTAGGGTCTGTCTTGTGCGGCGCCCTGACCCAAGGTTCATCGACGGAGCGATCGCGTCGTGCTCCGCTGAGGAGATTCTGCGAGACCTGTTCGTCTCGCCGCGCGCAGCCGTGCGGAAGTGGGCGGAAATCACGAACCAGACCGCTCAAGCGAAGACCGCCTACTTGGGCCAGCACCTCGCGAGCGTCCTGACAGGCGTCCCCGGAGAGGGAACCGCGGCCCGCGGCAACGATCTGATCGACGGTAGCGAGGTCAAGAGCTGCAGTCGCGCTGACCAACTTGGCAAGTGCAAGAAGTGTGGTGCGCCTGTTGCCGCTTGGCGCACGGCGTGCGGGAACTGCGGCTCCTCCGATGTCGAGAGAAAGACCGACTCCCATTGGCTGTTGTCGGTCCGAAGCGAGGCAGAGCTTCAACAGCTCATGGACGATCCGCGCATCGTCTTCATCCTCTCCGACAGGACACACGACAACAACGACATCCGTGTGCGTGCGTGGGAGGTCTGGCCGAAGGATGAGAGCCACGCCCACCTAGGCGAGTTCGCGAGGGACTACTACGAGAACAACTACCTGAAGAAGACCAAACCGGCGCCAGCGAACCTGCATCCGCTCACCTTCGACTTTCTCATGATGAACCCGGTCCGGATCTTTGACGCGCAGCTCATTGATGTCGACCGATCCAGTGCCTCGATCAAGATCGACGAGCACTTCGACCGGTATGGGGACCGTGACAACGCGCCCGTCGAGGAAATGCCCGCGTCGGTCTGCACGCCGGCTGAGATTGCCGAGCTAGCGACCCTCTCGCCAACTATGCTCGAACCGGCGCTCGCACCGGGCAAGAGTCTCGCCGACGTTCAGGCGGCAACGGTCCTCAAAGGCAAGAAGTTCCGCAACGCGATCGACGCAGCACTGGTCGAAGTTCCGCCCGCGGCCCGGCAATGCCTTTCGATGAGGGCCAAGCGGATCAAGACGTCGGAATCGGCGTACAAGCGGCGCGCCGTCGGAGCCTGACTTCTTACGCCGCCAGCGCGTAGTCGTGCGTGAGGTCGCGCAGGAGACGAAGCGGGCCCCCGCTATTGGGAAGAAGCCCCGCTCCGGCGCTCCGGCGGGGTTTTTCGTATGCAGATGGGTCTCGAATTGGCCGTCATCTCCCCTCGGGTCAAGCTGGGGTCAAGGCGTTGCATGGAAATCGTGTGCACCACGCTTGGTCACCGCATGTTGCCGCGGGAGACGTGGCGGGCAGGTTCTCCCCTGACACTCGGCTTCGAGACGATCCCACCCAACTCGTTGAGACGCGCGGAGACGAGTTCGGATTCGTGAAGCCATCACCTTGATCGAGGCCACACAGGTGCGCCTATGCTGCGCTGTCGTACGTGATGGTCTCGTGGATCCGAGCGCCGAGCGCGTCGACGATGCTCTGGAGGCGGTCGAGGTTGACGCCGCTGTAGTCGTTGGCCTCCCACCGCTGGATCTGCTGTTCGGCGACGCCGATCCGCTTGGCGAGTTGACGTTGGGTGAGCCGAGCTGCGATTCGGGCTTCGATCAGCGCGGTGGGCAGCTCGCGTAGCGAGGTGATCTCGCGGCTGGTGATCTGCCCGTCGCGCAGCTTCTCGTAGTGCTCTATCTGCTCGCGCAGCGTTTCGATCCAGCTAGCGGTCGCGTTGTGCGTCAGCTGGGGCATGCCGGGGTCGATATTCGGGGGGAGATCGCGCGGGTCTCGCACGTCGTGGGCGATCAGGCTCTCTTCGAAGCGGGCGAGGCCGGTCTTGGTGCTGCGGTATTGACGCTGGTTTTGGATGATCACGTGAGTCCTGTCAGGTGGATGGCAATGATGCCCTTGGCGACGCGGCAGCCGGCCGTCTTGAGGGAGCGCAGTGCGTCGAGAAGTCCGTTGAGCAGATCTCGGCGATGTGTGCTCGTCGCGTGGCGAGTCACGATCTCGGTCCAGGTCGCGTGATGGATGCCGGGAGGCAGCCTCCCGTTCCCGTCGAACTTCGAAATCATAACACAACGCTATCGTTGTGTTTGGACGCAACTCTCGCTCGGATCCCGGGCGAGGGGAAGACTCGCCCGATCGACACTGAGCGGTTACCGCTGAGGCCGAATCGTTCCCCCGCTATGCCTTCCGCTTGGTGCGCCGAGGATTGCTAGTAGCTCGGGGTGTGACTCGGACCCAGTCCACAAAACGGGGGTCTCAAGCGAGCCTCTCTCTGTGAGGTACGGGACCAAGTCGCGATGCCGACCCTGCGTCTCGCGGCGTGCTGATGCTTTTCTCGAAGTCCTCGACGAGTATCAGCAGCTCGCCGCATTCCAGACGCGACCCATTTGCGCTTGTTGAGCTTTTGGAGGATGCCGCCGAGGGCGAAGCGCTCGTCGCGTGGATGGCGGAGAGCGAGCCGCGCTGGCGGCTGCCATCGATCCCGATCTGCGCTCCTCTCAGGTGGACACGTGACCGGCCCGAGCGATGTCTTCAGACTTCTCTAGACCGCCGCCGAGATGTCCGTTCGCCACGACACAATGCGGCCGTGATCGCACTGCACGCCATCTGGTCGCGGGACTCGAGACTGTGCGTGTGGGGCGAGAGCTCGGAGCTGCCCGACCGCGCGCCGAGACGTCGCGGGCGTAGGCCCGCGAAGCCGCGGGCGCGCAAGCATCCGTTTGCGTGCGCGGCGGCGGAGTTGACTGGAGCATTCGACGCATTGGGGGCCTCGCTCGGATCCGATGTCCTGATCGAGCGTGAGCTGCATTTGCTGTTGCCTTCCTTCGATGAGGGCCCGCAGTGCTCGCGACAGCTGTTGCGCGGAGTGCGGGAGCGGCGCGCCGGCAATCCGGAGCTGCTCGATCCCTGGGTGGTCCCGGCAATCGCGCTGGGGCCGATGTCGGCGCTCGAGCGGCTCCTCGCACTGCCTGACACCCGCTCTGCACGTGACACCAGACCGGCCGCGGGCGTCGCGCTCGGCGACTCGTTGCGGTTCCTGGCCGAGGCGGCCAAGCTCGCCCTCGAGTTGGTCGCGCGCGGTCGGCTGGTCCCCGCGTTGGTCAGACGCGAGGACGAGTGGGTCGCGTGGTGGCGCGCGATGCCCGGCGATCCCCACGACGTGGAGCGAGTACGGATGCTGGCTGGGGCGATGCCGCCGCTGCTGCGCGCGGAGATATCTGGCTCCGAGGACGGCAACGCCGCCGAGGCGGTCGTCGGCGACCTGCTGGGGACGGTCGTCGACGCGTGCGCGCGCGGTTTCCTGTGCGACGGTCCCAGCGGGCGGCGCGCACGCCGGCGTCCCAAGCGACGACCGCCGGTCGTCGATGCGTGGATCGCGGCGTTGAGCGACCCCGACCCGGTCGTCGATGGAGACGAGCGAGAGCTGGCGGTGCTCGCTGAGGAGCTCGACGAGTGGCGTCAGGCGGGCGAGCGCTACTCCGAGCACCGCATGTTCCGGACCTGCTTTCGGCTGTGCGAGCCGGAGCGGCTGGAGCCTGCTGGTTTGGGCCCGGATGACGCTGGTGTGGATGCCGAGCGTTGGCGTGTCGAGTTCCTGCTCCAGGCCAAGGACGATCCGAGCGTGCTCGTGCCGGCCGATGAGGTGTGGCGCTCCAACGGAGACGGGCTGAAGGTGCTTGGCCACCGCTTGGCGGACCCGCAGGAGCGCTTGCTCGGCGGGCTCGGTCACGCGCTGCGACTGTGGCCCGACCTGCAGCCGGCACTGCGCGCGGCCGCCCCGAGCGGCGTCGATCTCGCCCCTGAGGCGGCGATCGGGTTCGTGCGCGACGCCGCTCCGGCGCTCGAGCAGGCCGGGTTCGGCGTGCTCGTGCCGCGTTGGTTTCACAAGCGGCTGCGGCTCAATCTCAAGCTGGAGCCGTTCGACGAGATCGAGGAGGGCAGCGGGCTGTTTGGATTGGGCGGCCTGTGTGCGTACGAGTGGAGAATCGCGGTCGGCGACGCGATACTCTCGCTCGCCGAGCTGCGTGAGCTGGCGGCGCTGAAGCTGCCGCTGGTGATGGCGCGCGGGCGCTGGATCGTGCTGCGCCCTGAGGACGTCGAGGCGGCACTGGCGTTCTTCGAGGGTCGCGCCGAGCGGGGTCAGGCGCCGGCGGGCGAGCTGATCCGCGAGAGCCTCGAGCTGGGCGCCGAGGCTGCGTCCAACGCCGAGGCGCCGCCTGTCGAGATCGAGGCTGATGGGTGGCTGAAGGAGCTGCTGAGCACGAATGGCGATCGCAAGCTGCGGGAGATCCCCACGCCGGCCACGCTCGACGGGGAGCTTCGTCCCTACCAGCAGCGCGGGCTCGCCTGGCTGTCGTTCCTGTCGAGCCTCGGTCTCGGCGCGTGCCTTGCGGACGACATGGGCCTCGGCAAGACGGTGCAGCTGCTCGCGCTGTTGCTCGCCGAGCGCGAGCACGCAGAGCGCCGCAAGCGACTCGCGCCGACGCTGCTTGTCTGCCCGATGTCGGTCGTCGGTAACTGGGAGCGCGAGGCCGAGCGCTTCGCGCCGGGCCTGGGTGTGCACGTGCATCACGGTCCCGAGCGGCTCGCGGAGAAGAAGTTCGCCCGCGCGGCGCGCGCGAGCGATCTCGTGATCACGACCTACGCGCTCGCAACCCGTGACCGCGAGACGCTCGGCGCCGTCGAGTGGGGGCGGATCGCGCTCGACGAGGCACAGAACATCAAGACGATCGACACCAAGCAGACGCGCGCGATCCGTTCGCTGCGTGCTCGTCACCGCGTCGCGCTGACCGGCACGCCGGTTGAGAACCGCCTGACGGAGCTGCATTCGATCATGGACTTCCTCAACCCGGGCCTGCTGGGCCCGGCGGCCACGTTCAAGCGCTGTTACGCACGGCCGATCGAGCGCTACCGCGACGAGCACGCCACGGCGCTTCTGCGCCAGGCGACGGGCCCGTTCATCCTGCGCCGCTTGAAGACCGACAAGCAGATCATCGGCGACCTGCCCGAGAAGATCGAGATGCGCGTCGACTGCCATCTGACGAAGGAGCAGGCGAGCCTCTACGAGGCGGTCGTCGAGGAGATGCTGAAAAAGGCGTCGGAGGTCGAGGGGATCGAGCGCTCGGGTGTGATCCTGGCGGCGCTGGTGAAGCTCAAGCAGGTCTGCAACCATCCCGCGCACCTGCTCAAGGATCGCTCGCGGCTGGATGGTCGCTCGGGCAAGCTCGTGCGCCTGGAGGAGATCCTCGCCGAAGCGCTCGCCGAGGGCGATCGCGCGCTCTGCTTCACCCAGTTCAGCGAGTTCGGACACATGCTGAGCGCGCATCTGCAGGAGCGCCTCGGCCGCGAGGTGATGTTCCTGCACGGCGGGACCTCGAGGAGCGCGCGCGACGAGATGGTGCAGCGGTTCCAGGCCGACGGTGGGCCGTCGGTGTTCGTGCTGTCGTTGAAGGCCGGCGGCACCGGGCTCAACCTGACCGCGGCCAACCATGTGGTCCACTTCGACCGCTGGTGGAATCCCGCGGTCGAGGATCAGGCGACCGACCGGGCTTTCCGGATCGGGCAGCGCAAGAACGTGCAGGTGCGAAAGCTCACGTGTGTGGGCACGCTCGAGGAGCGAATCGACACGCTGATCAATCGCAAGAAGGACCTTGCCGATCGCATTGTGGGGACCGGCGAGGCCTGGATAACCGAGCTCGACACCGCGCAGCTGCGCGAGCTGGTGACGCTTTCCGCCGATGCGGTGGCCGACTGACGATGGCCTCGTTCGATCACTACTCGCTGTTTGAGCCCTCGCGGCCGTTGCCGGCGGAGGGCGGCATCGAGGCGCGCAGCCGGCGCGGGGCGATCGGCGAGACGTGGTGGTCGAGGCGGTTCATCGAGCTGCTCGAGTCCTTCGGTGTCGGCTCGCGGCTGAAGCGCGGACGCAGCTACGCCCGTTCCGGCCAGGTCGTCGAGCTCGAGGTCGAGCACGGAGTGGTGTTGGCGAAGGTGCAGGGGTCGCGCTATTCGCCGTACCGCGTGCGCATCCGTTTCAAGGCGCTCTCCGACAGCCAGTGGCGCCGAGCCGAGAAGGCGATGGCCTCGCAGGCCCTGCCGCTGGCGCAGCTGCTCGCGGGCGAGATGCCGTACGACATCGAGGAGCTGCTCGCCTCGTGCAAGCTGGCTCTGTTCCCGCGCTCGGCGGGCGAACTGAGGGCGACCTGCACCTGCCCCGACGGAGCGAACCCGTGCAAGCACATCGCTGCGACCTACTACATCCTCGCCGAGCGTTTCGACGAAGATCCTTTCTTGATCTTCACCTGGAGAGGTCGCGATCGGGATGAGCTCTTGGAGCGCTTGCGCACGCGGCGCGCGCCCGCCGCTCGTCGCGTCAAGGTGACCGCGCGCTCGGCGAAGGCCCCTGACGTGTCCGCGTCGGGCGTTCCGTTGTCCACCGTGCTCGACTCGTTCTGGTCGTGCGGCTCCGAGCTGGAGGCACTCCATGTGAATCCACTCGCCGGCGAGGCGCCTGACGCGTTGCTGCGCCAGCTTGGGCCCGCTCCGGTCGACGTTGAAGGTCGCAACCTGACAGAGCTGCTCGTGGACACGTGCGCAAAACTTGCGCACGCCGCGGAACGGACAGCGCTCGGCGACCCCGCCGAAGGCTAACGTGCTCGGACGTGCAGCCGTCAGCGTTCAGGCCGTTCGCCCACCTCGCGACACCCAACGTCGCGTTGTATCGGCGGGTGATGGGCGAGTTCGTCGCCGCGAAGCGGCGCTTCGTCGTGCACCTGCGCAGCGAGGATCTCCAAGAGGCGCTCGCCCGGGCTGAGCCGAATGGGCACGTACCAGCGGACGCGCTCGCCGAAGCGCTCGGGCAGCTCGTGGAGTGGGGCAACCTTCGCGCCGACCCCGACACGAGCCGGGTCACGACGGTCGAGGACTTCCATCGCGCCCGCTTTCTGTATCAGCTGACCCACGCGGGTGAGGCCGCCGAGCGGGCGCTCGGCGTGTATGAGGAGCAGCTTGGCAAGCGGGGCGCCCTGCAGGCGGTTGCCCTCGCGGACATCGTCACACAGCTGCGCGCCCTGCGCGAGCTGGCTGGCGAGGCCGATCCCGATGCCGCGCGCTTGGGCCTGCTGTTGCGCGGCCTGGTCGATCGTTTCGAAGATCTCGCCGACAACGCCCAGGCGTTCATGGGTTCGTTGCGGCGCACGATCGAGCTTCACGACGCCGAAGTGGACGCTTTCCTCGCCTACAAGGATCGGCTCGTCGACTACCTGGAGCGCTTCATCAAGGATCTGGTCACCGTCGGCGCGGAGATCTCGGGACTGCTGGACGATTTTGAGGATGGCGAGGTGGTGAGTCTGCTCAGCATCGTGGCCCGCCGCGACGCGGAGGACGCCGCCCCGGGCGGCGGTGACGGCCGGCGTGAAGACAGAGCCACGGACGAGCGCGATCCTCGTGAGCTCGCCTATCGCGCCGGCGTGGCAGCATGGCGCGAGCGCTGGCAGGGCCTGCGCCAGTGGTTCGTCTCCGAGCCCGGCCACCCAAGCCAGGCGAAGCTGCTGCGCAGCCGCGCCCGCCAGGCGATCCCCGATCTTCTCGCCGTTGTCGCCAGCCTCAACGAGCGTCGCTCCGGACGCTCCGATCGCTCGGCCGACTTCCGCGCTCTGGCGCTGTGGTTCGCCGAGGCGCCCGACGACGCCGCTCTGCACCGGCTGTGGCGCAGCGCGTTCGGACTGTACGGCTCGCGCCATCTGGTGCTCGACGGCGACACGCACACCGCCCGCGAGGAAAGCCCCGTGCAACCGTTCACGTCGTGGCGCGACGCTCCGCCTCTGCACATCAGCCCGCGCCTGCGGCGTACGGGCAGCTATGAGCGTCGCGGCCGCCCCAACCGGATCGCCGACCGCGAGCAGGGCCGTCGCCTGCTGGCGCAGCTCGCCGCCAGGCAGAGCGAGCAGACGGCGGCCGCGCGAGCGCGCCTTGCGACCGGCCGGCCGACCAAGCTGGGCGAGTTGCGTGAGCTTGACCCCGACGCCTTCGGCCTGTTCCTCTCGCTGTTGGGCGACGCCCTCGCGGCGCGCCGCCCCGACCGCCGCGAGGTTGCCACCACAACCGTCGACGGCACTCTCGGCGTGCGCTTGGTCGCGCTCGCGGATGCCCCGGCGGTGGAGATTCAAACTCCGGCCGGCATCTTCCGGGGCCCCGACCACGTGATCGAGATAGCCGACCTCGGCCTTCCCACGAACGGGTCGAGTGCGGACAAGTCGCACTCGCGTTTGAACGGCACAGGCGCGGTCGTGTCCCACCCGCGGTCGCACGGCGCGGGCGAGTAGACCACCGTGGTGCTGACATGAGCCACGCCCTCGACAGCGCTCTGGAGAGCGCCAGGGAGGCGAGTCTGCGGCGGGCCGTGCGTGCGCTGTTGCGCCGCCCTCTGCTGCAAGCCGGTGGCGCCCAGGCCGAGGACTTCCGCGCGGTGCGCCGCTACGCCGCTGAGCTTCGCTCTTGGTTCGACGCAAACACGGGTTGGCGCTTGATCGTCGACAGCGAGGTTGCAAGGCTGGTCAAGCTGACCCCCACGACCGACGACCCCACTCACCCGGCGCGCGATCCACGCTCGCGTGCGCCGTTCACCCGCCGGCGCTACGTGCTCACATGCCTGGCCCTGTCGGTGCTTGAGCGCTCAGACGCCCAGATCACCTTGGGCCGCCTGGCCGAAAGGACGATTCACGCGGCCGCCGACGAGCAGTTGGCGAGCGCCGGCCTGGCGTTTGGCTTGAGCGGCCGCGAGGAGCGGGGCGACCTCGTCGCGGTGGTGCGCCTGCTGCTGGAGCTGGGCGTGCTGGCCAGGGTGGCGGGCGACGAGGAGGCGTACCTGCGCGACAAGGGCGATGCGCTGTATGACGTGCAGCGACGGGTGCTGGCGGGCGTGCTCGCGCCCTCGCGTGGGCCCTCCACGATCGCCGCAACCGAGTTCGCGCAGAGGCTCTCCCAGCTCGCGGCCGATCCGCTGCCCGAAGCGGAGGAGTTGCGTAGCCGCACCATGCGCCACAACCTCACGCGACGCCTGCTCGACGATCCGGTGCTCTACTACGACGAGCTGGACGCGGAGCAGCTGGCATACCTCACGGGCCAGCGCGCTGCCCTGACGCGACGCGTCTCGGAGCTGACGGGGCTCGTCGCGGAGATTCGGGCGGAGGGGATCGCGATGGTCGACCCGGACGACGACCTGACCGACGTGCGCATGCCCGATGTGGGCACCGACGGGCACGTGACGCTGCTGTTGGCCGAACACTTGGCGCGGCGGCTGGGGGACGGCGCGGTGGCCGAGGGAGGGGTTGGGGGCAGCCCGGAGGAGCCGTCGCCCGTCCCCGAGGACGAGCTGTGCCGGCTCGTACGAGGCCTGGCCGAGGAGCACAAGGCGTACTGGCGTCGAGCCACCCGGGAGCCGGGGGCCGAGGTGCTGCTGGTGGAGACGGCGCTCGAGCGGCTCACCGCGCTTCGGCTCGTGCGGCGTGGACCCGACGGCGTGGCGCCGTTGCCCGCACTTGCGCGCTACGCGCTCGCGGCCCCGACGATCGCCGAGGGCCCGGCGCAGCTGGAGCTGGCGTGAGCTTCCGCGGTCTCCCGCAACCCGAGCGCGAGCGCTGGCAGCCCCTGCGCGCCGGCCTGGTGGATGTCTTCTACTACGACCAGGAGGAGTTCCACTTTCGCGACGGCCGGCTGCTGCTGCGCGGCAACAACGGCACCGGCAAGTCCAAGGTGCTCGCGCTCACGCTCCCGTTTCTGCTCGACGGCGAGCTCTCGTCCCACCGTGTGGAGCCCGACGCGGACCCGAAGAAGCGCATGGACTGGAACCTGCTGCTCGGCGGCGAGCACCCCAATCCTGAGCGGCTCGGCTACACGTGGCTCGAGTTCGGCAGACGCGATGCCGGCGGGAGCGCCCACTTCTGCACACTCGGCTGCGGCTTGAAGGCGGTCACCGGCCGCGGCATCTCCGACCACTGGTTCTTCCTCACAGACCAGCGCGTCGGCGAGGACCTGACGCTGGTCGACAGCGCCCAGATCGCCATGACTCGAGATCGCTTGGAGGACGCGATCGGCACGCACGGCGCCGTGCATCGAACCGCGCGCACCTATCGGCGGGCGGTCGATGAGGCGCTGTTCGCCCTCGGCGAGCAGCGCTATGGCGCGCTGATCGACCTGCTCATCAAGATCCGTGCGCCCCAGCTCTCAAAGCGCCCGGACGAGCGCCACCTCTCCGCCGCGCTCACCGGAGCCCTGCCGCCGCTCGACCAGGCCCTGATTGCCGACGTCGCCGAGGCCTTCCGCGGGCTGGAGGAGGATCGCGACGCGCTGGCCGCGATGGTGCAGGCACGCGACGCCGCCAGCGCCTACCTGCAGACATATCGCCATTACGCGCGGATTGCCTGCCGGCGGCGCGCCACCCCGCCCCGCCGCTCCCAAACTGCATTCGACCGCGTCAGTCGCGAGCTGGCCGAGGCGCAGGAGGCTCATGGCAGGGCGCGTGCCGAGCTGGCCGAGGCAACGGACGCGCTCGCCGGCCTGCGCGCCGAGCAGGAGCGTCTGCGCGCACGCGAACGCGCACTGCGCGAGAGCCCGGAGGCGCGCAGCGCACGCGATCTGGAGGGTGCCGCCGAGGACGCCCGTCGTGCCGCCGAGCGCGCCGCGGGGGCCAAATCCGCCCACGAGCAGGCACTCGGTCGAGTCGAGCACAACAAGCAGCGGCAGGCCGAGGCCGACTCTGGCGCGAGGCAGGCGGTGCAGGAGTTGACAGGTGTCCGGGCGATCGCCACCGAGCGAGCGCACGCGGCCGGCATCGCCACGGTCTACGCCGAGTCGGTGGACAGCGCGATCGAGCAGCCCGCCGCCACGGAGGTGTCCGAGCTGCGCCGCCGCGCCGAGCAGCTCGTCGCGCGTCAGCAGCGGGCTGTCGAGCATCTCGGGACACTGCTGGCGGCGGCCGTTGATCGCCGGCGTGAGCTGCTCGCCGCGCGCGAACGCCAGCAGGAGCGTGCAGGCGAAGCCGCGGCGCTGGCCGAGCGGCGCGAGCAGGCGGGCAGGCTCGTGGCTGAGGCCGGTCGCGACCTGGTCAGGGCGGCACGCGTATATATAGAGGCGGCGACAGCCTTTGTCGTCGCTGACCCGCCGGAGCTGCTCGCCGCCCTGGAGCTGTGGGTGGAGACGCTCAGCGGCCCCAATCCGCTCGCCGGCGGCGTTGGCGCGGCGGGCCGTCATGCGAGCGCGGCACTCGCGCGAGAGCAGGCCGAGATCGAAGCGAGCGAGCGCGAAGCGGCCCAGCTTGCGAGCGAGCTCGACGCCTCGATCGAGCGGCTGCGGGCCGGCGAGCACGACGCCCCGCCGGTCCCGCACACACGCGATCCGACTGTTCGCGAGGGACGTGCCGGTGCCCCGCTGTGGCTGCTCGTCGACTTCCGCTCGGGCGTGTCAGAGCAGCGGCGAGCCGGGATCGAGGCGGCGTTGGAGGCGTCGGGGATACTCGACGCGTGGGTGAGCCCCGACGGCGGGCTGCTCGCGCCGGGCACAGCGGATGTGCTGCTCGCGCCGGGCACGGACGGGGGGTCAGCCGCATCGGATGCCCGGGAAGGTCCGACAGCGCCCGCCGCCGCCGCGCGCTTGAGTGAGGTGCTCGAACCGGCGCTCGATCCGGAGGATCCTCAAGCGCTTGCTGTGGGCGAGGATGCGGTGCGCCGCGTGCTTGACGCGCTCGCGCTCGCGCAGGAGGCGGGTCCGGTATGGGTGACCCCGGAGGGCGAGTTCCGCAACGGCGTGCTGCGTGGCTTCTGGAGCAAGCAGGCGGCGACGTTCATCGGTCGCGGCGCTCGCGATGCGGCGCGCAGAGCCAGGCTGGCCGAGCTCGAGCAGCGCCGCGCCGAGGTGCAGCGGCAGCTGGACGCGCTGGCCGCGGATCGCGAGCGCTTGCACGCGCGCGGCGCGGACTTGGACGAACAGCTGCGGGCGATGCCGGGCGAGGAGGCCCTGCGCGACGTTCACAGCAGGCTTTCGGGCCTCGACGCCGAGCAGGCGCGGCTGAGCGAGCACCTCGCAGAGGCGGCCAAGCGATTGGAAGCGGCCGAGGTGGGGATCGCCCAGGCGGAGAGTGCCGTGCGCGAGAGCGCCGCCGAGCTGGGCCTGCCAGAGGAGCGTGAGGGGCTCGAAGGCGTGCGCACTGGGTTGCAGTCGCTGGGGGTTGCCCTTGCCGGATTGTGGCCGGCAATCGCTGCACTGGATCGTGCCCGCGGGGCAGCCGTCGACGCCGGCAGGGACGTCGAGAGCGCAGCGCGAGAGCTGCTGGAGCACGACGAGCGTCGCGTGGCGGCCGAGCGCGAAGCGACCGAGTGCAGGGAGCGACATGACACGCTCGCCCAAACGGTTGGAGCGGCGGTGGCGGAGCTGCAGCGCCGGCTCGCCGGCGTCGCAGGCGAGTTGCGCGCGAACGAGCGCGCCCAGGGCGAGGCGGAGGAGCGGCGCTTGCGTGCCGCGAGCGATGAGGGCCGGGAGGACGGCCGGCGCCAGCAGCTGGCGGTGCAGCTGGAGCAGGCGACCGAGCAGCGCCTGGCGGACGTGGACGCGCTGCGGCGCTTTGCGAGCACCGGCTTGATCGCGGTTGCGCTTGGCGACGTCGAGCTTCCCGAGGACGGCGAGGAGTGGAGCGTCAGGGCCGGGTTGCGCGTGGCCCGCCTGATCGAGCAGGAGCTGGCCGACGCGCCCGATGACGAGCCCGCCCTGCGGCGCGCTTCCAGCCGCGTGACCGACGAGCTGAACACGCTCGGCGACGCGTTGCGCCGCCACGGCAACAACGCGTCGGCGACGATGCCGGAGGAAGGGATCGTCGTCGAGGTCGTATTCCGCGGGCGCACGACCACGGTGCCCGAGCTGGCGAGCGCCCTGGCCGAGGAGGTCGGCGACCGCGAACGCCTGCTCGACGCGCGCGAGCGGGAGATCCTCGAGAACCATCTCGTGGGCGAGGTCGCGGGCACCCTGCAGGAACTGATCTCCGACGCCGAGCAGCGTGTCGGCGAAGTCAACGGCGAGCTGGCCGACCGCCCGACGAGCACGGGCATGCGCCTGCGCTTGCGCTGGCGCGTCGCCGAGGACGGCCCGCAGGGCCTCGCCGAGGCCCGCGAGCGCCTGCTGCGCCAGTCCGCCGACGCATGGTCGGAAGAGGATCGCGCGGCGGTCGGAGCCTTCCTGCAGGCACAGATTCAGGAGGTGCGCTCGCGCGACATCGCCGGAACATGGATCGAGCAGCTCACCGAAGCGCTCGACTACCGCACCTGGCATCGCTTCGCGATCGAGCGCCATCAGGGCGGCGCCTGGCGCAGCGCCACCGGCCCCGCCTCCGGCGGGGAGCGCGTCTTGACCGCGAGCGTGCCCCTGTTTGCGGCGGCGTCGTCCTACTACAACTCGGCGGGCAGCCCCAGCGCGCCGCGCCTGGTGATGCTCGACGAGGCGTTCGCCGGTGTCGACGACGACTCGCGCGCCAAGTGCTTCGGGCTGCTCACCGCGTTCGACTTGGACGTGGTGATGACCAGCGAGCGCGAGTGGGGCTGCTACCGCGAGGTGCCCGGTCTCGCGATCGCACAGCTCGCGCGCATGGACGGGATTCCGGCGGTGCTCGTCAGCCACTGGGAGTGGGACGGCGCGACGCGCACGCAGGTCGAGCGGCCCGTGGCGACTGTGATGGCGGACGGGCCGGGGGAGACAGAGGATCTCCAGCCAAATGGGGAGGCCCCATGGGGGACGCCGAGCTCGGGCACTTGAACGGCTCGTCCGTGAACGACGAGCGGCTTGGGCGGCTGCTCGGCGACCCTGCGCTTGAATGGCTGCTCGCGCGGGTGCGGCGCCGGATCGAATTGGGGCAGCCGCTTCAGGGCGTGGTCACGCTCGCGGACGCGTCGAGCGCTCAGCGCCGTGCGGCCCAACGCCTGCTCGGTCGTCGGCCACACGCGGGGCGTGCGCTCAGCGTGTCGTTGCAGGCCGTGGACGAAGTGCTGCGTGGCTCGGGCGCCTGTGCGGACGGCCTCGAGGCGGCGGTGGTGGCGCTCACGGGCCCTGTTTACGTGCGTACGGAGGCGCTCGCGGCTGAGCGACTTGCCTGGGAGCAGGCGTTTGCGCCGCTCGCCGATCTTGTGAGCAGGCTGGTACAGGCCGGTGCGCCAGGAGGCGAGGAGCTCGCAATCTGGCTCGAGCGACTGCGCGGCTCGGGCGCGGTCAAGCGCGCAGAGCCCAACCCGCAGGCCGCGCAAGCCCTGCTCGAGCATCTCGCGGCGGTGCTCGAAGCGCTCCCGGCCGAAGGTCAACCCTTGGCTGGCTTCGCCGCGCGCGTCGCCGGAGACGCACACGCGCTCGACGAGGGCCGGCCGCTGGCTGCGCTCGCGCTCGGCGCGGTGAGGGCGCTCGCGAAGCTCGCAGGTCCCGGTCCCGACGAGTCGCACACTGAGGCACGTCGCGAAGCGTGGGCCAGCGTCGGCGTGCTGTGCGACGAGCTGTCAAGCGTGGTGCTCGCGTTGGGCCTGCCCGGCGAGCAGCAGACCGCGTCGGGTCGGATCCTGAGGATCGCGCGAGCAAGCGGGCAGCCGCTCTGGTTGACACTGCGCCAGCTCGTGCGCGACATGCCGAGCTGGGCGAGCACTTCGCGCGAGGGACTGTCGGGGCAGACGGTGTACATCTGTGAGAACCCAGCCGTCGTCGCTGTTGCCGCCGACCGCCTCGGGTCCGAGTGCGCGCCGCTCGTCTGCACCAACGGTCAGCCGGGTGTCGCCACGATGCTGCTGCTGCGGGCGCTCGCGACGTCTGGCGCTCGGCTGGTCCACCACAGCGACTTCGACTGGGGCGGGATACGCATCGGCAACGTGCTGCACCGACGGCTGGCGGTCGAGCCATGGCAGTTCGACACTGAGGCATACATGCGCGCGGCGGACGCTGTAGCAGCGCGTCAGTCGCTTGTCGGCGCTCCGGTGCACGCGAGCTGGGATCCGCGCCTCAGCGAGACGATGCGCCGTGCCGGCCGGCGAATCGAGGAGGAGCTCGTGCTCGACGGGCTGCTCGCCGACCTCACGGCCTGACGAGCCGCGGACCCTGCGCACCGCGACCCCTAGGGTCAAATTCCCTCTGATGCTCCTTCTTTCAACTCCGCGACCTTGGTCTGTACGAAGCTGTTTGCCTGGGTGGGGTCCGATGAACGGCGCGATGCCCGCGTAGACTTGGATCGGTAGCACGTCATAGAAGCGATCGGGCGGCTTGCCGCGGCGGATCTCGCGGTAGGGGTACTCCATCAGCAGGCTGACGATGAGCTCTGAGACGACGCGTGGCAGATGCTCGGCCTCTGCTCGCTGTCTGTAACCGTCTTCGAGCATCAGCGTAAAGGCCATCAGCCGGTCGTGCTCGAGCTGCACCCCCGGTGGCCCCATGGATGCAAACTCGACGAAGCAGCAACTGAATTGTGCGGGGTAGGTCGCGTAGCCCTCGCACATCGCTCGGGCCGCCGCCCAGACCCGCTCCGGCCAGGAACGCCTGCTCCAGCACGGCGAGCGCGGCCTGCTGCTTGTCGTGGAAGTGCTCGTAGAACACGCTCCGTGAGACTGAGGCGGCGCTGACGATGTCCGCGATTCCCATCTGCACGTAGCCTTGCTCGTAGCAGCATTGCGCGCAGGCGAAGAGGATCCGCTCGCGCCGCTCGCGCCGGTTGCGAGAGCGGTCGCTGGCGCGCGTTCCGTGGCTGCCCAGACGCACGGGCGGGGGCGGCGTCGCCGGCGTGAGCCGGATGCGCGGCAGCCCGCCTTGCTCTCCAAGTGTCTGGAAGCTTTGCGAGTGACCGTGAGGACCGGTCCTCACGTAGGCGTCGAGCCACGCCAGTACGTGCGCCCGGATATGTCGTGGCTGAGTGTCGCAACTACCCTGCCGTTACGGCCGGTGGTCGGGCACCATGAGCGAGCGGCCGCTGCCGTGGCGCCAAACAGCCTCGCTGCAGGGCGGGGTAATCTTTGGCCCGGCTGCGGGCCTGCCGCACGCCTTAGTACGTGAATGTTTGCTTTGCTGGGTGATGCCCATGTGTGACCCTGCACCCATCATCGAGGCGCGCGCAAGTCCGCCGGAGAAAGCGTTGAGTCATGTCCTCCCGCATAGGTGAACCCCACAATGGACGCCGCCGAGACTCGCCGGGTGTCCCGCAGCGTGCACGCGCGCAGGCTGGCAGCATCGCTGCGCTCCAGCGCGCCCGCATCGTGAAGGCGGCCGTGGCGGAGGCGTCCGAGCGCGGCTATGAGCGGATGTCTGCGACGGCCGTAGTGGCTCGTGCCGGCGTCTCGCGCAAGACCTTCTATGAGCTGTTTGCGAGCCGCGACGACTGCTTCCTGGCGGTGGTCGAGGAGTCCTTCGCCGAGATGGCCGCTGTCGCGCGCCCGGCGTATGAACAGGAGGGCAGCTGGTCCGTGCGGCTCAGGGCGGCTCTCCTCGCGCTGCTGGAGTTTCTGGAAGGCGAGCGCGACATGGGAGCACTGGCGCTTTCCTACCTCGTCGGCTACGGGCCGAGAAACCCGGAGCTGCGGGCACGCGAGCTCGGGCTTCTACAGCGCGTCGTCGCAGAGGGGAGCTCTCAGGCGAAACCGGGCCACGAGCCGTCGCCCCTCACTGCCGAGCTCGTCGTGGGGGGTGTGCTCGCTGCCGTCCACACGCGGCTGCAGAGCAGTGCGCAGTGTCTGCGGGCGCTGGTGAACCCCTTGATGTGGATGATCGTGCTGCCCTACCTCGGTCCCGCGGCTGCGCGCAGGGAGTTGACGCGGACGGTGCCCAAGCGCGCCGCGACGCCGGCCGCTCCCGCGAGCGATCCACTGCGGGGCCTTGACATGCGACTCACCTACCGCACCGGCAGGGCTCTGGCGGCCATCGCGGGGGAGCCCGGACGCAGCAACGCCGAGATCGCCGCGCGGGTGGAGGTCACAGACCAGGGCCAGATATCGAAGCTGCTCGCCCGCCTGGCTCGCCTTGGGCTGATCGAGAACACCGGGGCGGGACAGGCCAAGGGCGCCGCGAACGCATGGCACCTCACGCCCAGGGGCAGCGAAGTCGAGTCTGCGATCAGACGCCAGTTCGCGGTCGGCGGGAATTCGCGGATGGGGCGATGAGAACGTTCGAGTCTGAACCGGCGGGGAAGCCAGAGGAGGATTGGGAGGCGGAGCTCGGCCTCCGGGCGGCATCCGTGACCAGACCCTCGTACTGCGGCTCGCCGCGACGCTCGCCCGTCGGGCTGCGAATGAGAGGTCTTGCGTCGTGGCCGTTCCGCACGCCGCGGCGCCCCCTGGCCGCGCCAGATTGCCCGGCGGCGCGCTGTGATGACGCCGTTTGAGCGACGGGCTACGCCCGCGGGAGGACCGCGGCGACGCTACCGAGCCGCGTTTGGAGAGCCACCGGCGGATACGTGGGTCACGATCGACGCAAGTTCCTCGGGCCTGAGCTTTTATGCGTATCCAGCGTCACGAAGCGCAGAAACCGTGGCCGTCGGCGTTCGTGGCGTGGTGCTGAGGTTCGGTGCCGGCGAAGCCGGCGGTCACGCGCGCTCGCGCAGTTCGCGCAGGCGCGCGACCATGTCTTGATCAACGGCGTCCAGTGCGTCCAGGAAGCGCGCGGCCTCGGCCTCGCTGAGCGCGATCCGCTGCTGATCGGCGAGGACCTCTTGAGCACGTGCGCCTGCCGCCCGGCGAAAGAAGTCGCTCAGCGTCTCGCCCGGCTGTTGCCGCGACACTGTCGAGTTGCCTCTCGTCATCGGTCAACGAAGCTCAAGTCGCTGGGTATGCATGGGATCCCAAATTGCCCAGGCCCGAAGCGAGGTCGCAGGATCCCGTTTCAATCCCGCCCCGCTATGAAACGAAACCCCTGGAAATCCGGAAACCCAGGGCTTTCGTGGTTCCATCAGGGCTGGGGCGCTGGTGAAGCTTCCTCGCGAGATTTCCTCCCAGGATCGGGATCTGTTTTGTGGGGCTTCGCGTCTGCGAGCAGCGATGCCACCCAACTGCTTGCGCTCTCGGCGGCAGTTCGGAGTCGGCGAGCACGAGCGCTACCTTCAGCGCCTTTTCGACGGCTTGTTGTGCGTGGAAGCCGATGATGTGGTCGTCGACCGAGCCAAACAGGATCACTTTGGCAGGCGCCGACGCCGCGTCGATCAGCGCACGGCCTGCACGTTCGATCATCTCCTCTGTGGCGATCGCGTTCATCCACGCCGCTCCTTGGCTGCGGTTCCATCCAGCGCGGCGGGTGCCGATGTACGCATAGCGCGCTCGACTGTAGCCCGGTCTACGACGGTCCCCATCGCTCTGAGGGGCGGCCTCCGCGTGATCGCTTGACTGACTCACGAGAACCAAGTGGCGAACTGCTCTGTGGTCTCTGCCCGGAGTCTCTCGCGGCCGAAGTAGGCGAGCTCCTCCCCGTTAGGAGCGCCTCGCGTCGCCGGGCGGCAGGCTATCCCTTGCTCGCCTGCATCCCGGGCGAGCTGTCCGATCGGTTGGCATACGCGGTGGGTGATGATCTGGCCTCGGCTGTCGAGGGGGTAACTCGTGGGGAGGCTCACGCTCCGCAGCCCAGCGTCGGTCACGGTATTGACGTAGGTCTCATCGGGAGCTGTCGTGGCGACCAGCACGGGCCCGGCCTCGGGCAGAATGTCCTCTGGGCGGATGCCGCGATCCTCGAGGCGGGCGCGAACCAGCGCTCTCGCCAACTCCAGCGACGCGTTGAGGTAAACGACCCCAAACGCTCCTGGTGCGTTCCAGCGACCGCCACGCACGCGTGAGTGCTCGCCGGACAACGGATCACGCCAGGAAGGGTCCGCTACGCGCAGGTAGGGGCCGCCGCGTCGAATGTGGCGCACTACGCCGCTGCAGCCCAGTCGAACGCGTTGCGGAGCTCACTGAGGACCAGCGCCTCGTTGCCGGCCGTGATCGCCTCGAGGATCGACCGGTCTCCGTAGGCTGCCGCAGGGCGCCGCACGATAGCTGGGATGCGGTCCGTCTTGATCTTCGCAGTGAGCAGGTCGACGATCGCGTCGAGCGTCGCGAGCTTCTCCTGACGCTCTCCGGGAACACCGCGTGCTTCCCACTGTTCGATCGCCTGGCGACGTACGCCGAACAGATGCGCGAGTTCAGTGCGACTGACGCCGAGCACCGACGCGATGCGGTCGAGGGGGCTCCTGACGCGCGCCAGCTCATCACCGACCGCGCGATAGAAGCGCATGGCCTCATCGTCGCTCAGCGCCCAGGCTGGCAGATGCCGCTCACGCGGAATCGTCAGTGGCTTGGTGTCTCGGAGCATCGAGCGAAGTTGTGCGACAAACACCACCGCCGTGCCTCGGCCGACGCCGAGTGTTCCCACCCACTCGCTGAATGGCGCGCTCATAGCCTCCTGGTCCAACGCGGCTTTGAGCCAGCGCACAGATCCATCGCCCTTGGTGCCGCTTGCCTTCACCTCGACGAGCACGATGGCTTTGTGCGCCTCGTCGAAGACGATCAGGTCAGGACGCGCCTTCTCGACCGCATCGAGCATTTGGCTTGCCAGCTGTCGGTAGGCGTCGACGTAGGCCCGGACCTGGGCACGCTCGCCTCCGAGGGCCTCGGGCACGCTCGACTCAATCTCGCTCAGCGCTGTTCGCGCGATCTCTTCGGCCGCGTCGGCAACCCGCTCGGGTTCGCGCTCGGAAAGGACTGCCTCGACGAGACTTCTAGGGATCATAGGAACAAATCCTAGCGCAAGCATTTCGCAAGCGCAAGCTAAACGCAAGCTCTCGGTCAGCCGATGATCTCGGCTCCGTGGCTGAGTGACCGGGCGGTATCGTCGGTGTCCGGTTTCAGCGTCGCGAGGAGTCAGGAGGGTCAAAGTGGCCGATGACGATCGAAGTGAGCCAGTTGCGGTCGCCGCCGCCGCCGCCGTGGGTGCGGGCACGGGCTCGACGGTCGTTCTCGTCAGCCGTCGTGAGTCGTTCAATGCGGCCCACCAGCTGTGTGACCCGCTCCTATCCGACGAGGAGAATCAGCGCCTGTTTGGCAAGTGCGCGAATCTGCACGGCCACAACTATGTCCTCGAGGTCGTGGTCGGCGGCGAGATTGATCGGGCCACGGGCTACGTGCTGGATCTGAAGCTCCTGTCGGACATCATCTGTCGGGTGATCATCGGCGATGTGGATCACCGCAACCTCAATACGGACGTCGAGTGGCTGGCGGGGGTCATTCCGACTGCGGAGAATCTGGCCGCCGCGTTCTGGGAGAGGGTCCGTCCAGAGCTCCCGGAGGGCTCGCTGCGGTCGATTCGGCTGTGGGAGACCGACAAGAACTGGGCGGAAGTCCGTGATCACGTCTGAGACGCGCCGGCGCCGTGGCCGCGAGTTGCGAGCGCGCTACACCGCCGCGGACCTCGATGTGCTCACGCCGGAGGAGGCGGGACGGTTCCTTTCCGACGGGGCCGGCGACCCGGAGACCGACATCACGCTGGCCTGGGAGCTGTTGTACCGGCTCGAGCCGGGTCTGTATGACCGGCTGATCAGCGCGGAGCGGCTGCATCCGGGCGTGATTCGCTGGCTGCCAGAAACAGCAGAGCGGATCGTCGAGGTGGCTGCGGGCACGGGCCGCTTGACGCTGGATCTGATCGGTCGCGCACGCGAGCTGGTGGCGATCGAGCCGGCCGCGCCCTTGCGTGAGATTCTCAGGCGCAAGCTCGGTCTGCCCGGCGCCACTGACATGGCCCGCGTCAGCCATGGTTTCTTCGATCGGCTCCCGGTGACCGACGATTGTGCCGACATGGTGGTCGCCTGCTCGGCGCTGACGCCGGCGCCGGGGCACGGCGGTGAGGCCGGCCTGGCCGAGATGGAGCGGGCCTGCAGGCCCGGCGGCCGCGTCGTGATCGTCTGGCCAAACAACGTCCGCTGGCTCGCAGAGCATGGCTACGAGTACGTGCGGTTTGACGGAGAGATGTTCCTCGAGTTCGCCAGCCACGAGGAGGCTGTCGAGCTCATCGAGATCTTCTACCCAGCCGCCGCCGCGGAGGTCCGTCGCGACGGGACGCGACGGGTTTCCTACGACGTCCTCGGGATCAACCCCCCGCGCGACCTCGCCTTCAAGGTGATCGCGCGATGAAGGTCGCGATCGTCGCCCCGCTCGTCAGCGCCATCCGCGAGCCACAACGGGGCGGATCGCAGGCGTTCGTATCCGATCTTGCACGAGGCCTTCTCGGCAGAGGCCACGATGTTCACCTGTACGCCGCTTCGGGCTCAGAGGTGCTCGGCGTCGACGTGATCGACACCGGGGTCGACCCCCAGGCCCTCGAGGCGACCCTGTATCGTGCCTCTCGCGCCCCCGCCGCTGGCGAGTCAGGCGCGGCGGAGCGGGCCTTCGCCAGCGTCTACCGCGCCGTGCGCCGCGAATCCTACGACGTCGTGCACAACCACGCCTTCGACGCACCTGCGGTCACGCTCGCGACTGAACTGCGCGCGCCGGTGGTGCACACGCTTCACCTGCCGCCCGACGCGGCGCTGGCCGGCGCGCTTCGTCAGGCGGCTCGACGCGGCCCGCGCCCGATGGTCGCAGGCGTGTCAGCGTTCCACGCAGACGCCTGGCGCCGTGTCGTTCGCGTCGACGCGATCCTGCCACCGTACATACCGACGCGCTCGATCGGCTGGTCGCCGGCAGCGGGGCAGGCCGCGATCTTCGCCGGCAGGTTGAGCCCCGAGAAGGGAGCCGCCGAGGCCATCCACATCGCACACGCGGCGGGCATCCGCATCGATGTCTACGGCGATGGCTACGACGCGGATTACACGCGCGAGCAGATCGATCCGCGACGGGACGATCGCGGCGTCTCCGTTTGCCCGGGGGTGCCGCGAAGGACTCTCTGGGAGGCGATGGCCGGCGCGGCCGTCGTGCTCTGCCCGGCCAGATGGGACGAGCCGTTCGGGATGGTCGCCGCCGAGGCGCAGGCGTGCGGCACCCCCGTGGTGGCATTCAGGCGCGGCGCGCTGAGCGAGGTCATCCTCGAGGGCGAGACAGGCTGGCTGGTCCCGCCAGACGACATCGATGCGGCAGCCGACGCCGTCACGCGAGCAGCCGCGCTATCGCGCTCGAAATGCCGCGAGCACGCCCAAAGCAGCCTCGATCTCGAGCTGAGCCTCGACGCGCACGAACAGCTCTACACGCAAGTCGCGAGCGCCGGGAGCGGGGTGGCGGTCGGTGGCTGAGCGGTCGGATTGGCTGGCGGGGAGGCTCGCGGTCGTGACCGGCGCCAGCCGCGGGATTGGAGCCGCCACCGCCGAAGCGCTCGCGGCTGTCGGCGCGCACGTCGTCCTGGCAGCCCGCGACCGGGAGGCACTCGACGCGGTCGCGCGAAGCGTGCGAGACGCGGGCGGTGAGGCAACGGCCGTTGCGAGCGACGTCAGCAATCCCGAGGACGTCGAGCGGCTGTTTGCCGCCGCCGAGGCGGCCGGTCCGCCTGTGGCGCTCGTCTGCGCGGCCGGCGTGCTGACACCGGCGTCGTTTGTCGAGACGACACCGGAGATCTGGGAGCAGACGCTCGCGGTCAACCTGACCGGCTCATTCCTGTGCTGCCGCGCAGCGTACGTCGCGATGCGAGCCGCGGGCGAAGGCCGGATCGTCAACATCGCGTCGCTGTCGGGCGTGTACGCGACCGAGAAGTTCCCGGGGCTCGCCGCATACAACGTGTCCAAGTACGGCGTCGTCGGTCTGACCGAGGCGATCGCGGTCGAGGGCAAGGCGCACGGCATCAGCGCGATCTGCATCAGTCCGGGCGCTGTTGACACCGAGATGCTCCGTCGCGCCAATCCCGACCTTCGCCCCGGCCTCACGCCTGGTGAGGTCGCAGAGCTGATCGTCGCTGTGCTCGACGGGCGCATGGCTCCCGCCAGCGGCGCGAACATCCCCCTGTTCTCAAATGCATAGATGCGCGCGGAGCGATCGGTGGTGCCAGCGATGTCCGTGACAGACGAGGGTCCGCCGATCGTGATCGTCGGCGGCGGCCTCGCCGGGGCAAACGCCGCGGTGACGCTGCGCGAAGAGGGCTTCCGCGGCCGCGTGGTGCTGATCGGCCGCGAGCCCGGGATCCCCTTCGGGCGTCCGCCGCTGTCAAAGACGTACCTGCGCTCGGAGGAAGACCTCTCCGGATGGTATGTCAAGCCGGCGCGCTGGTATCAGGAGCACGCCGTGGAGCGGCCTGGCGAGGCGAGCGTCACCGTCGTGGACACAGCCGGCCGTATGGTGACGCTCGATTCTGGAGAGCGGCTCGACTACCGGAAGCTGCTGATCGCGACCGGCGGACGCAACCGGCGGCTCGATGTTCCCGGCGCTGCACTGGCCGGGATCCACCAGCTGCGGACGGTCGCCGAGTCCGACGCGATCAAGCGGGAGGCGCTCGCTGATCGGCGCGCGGTGATCGCGGGCATGAGCTTCATCGGCTGCGAGGTCGCCGCCTCGCTGACCCAGCTTGGCGTTCGGGTCACCGCGGTGTTTCCCGAGACGGCGCCGCTGGAAAGAATCCTGGGCGCCGACGTCGGCGCGGCGATCGCGGCCATCCATCGAGCAAACGGCGTCGAACTGCACGCCCAGGATCGGATCGTCGCGTTTGAGGGAACCGACCGGGTGCACGCGGCGCTGACCGCCGACGGCAAGCGCATCGCATGCGACTTTGCGGTCGCCGGTATCGGGATCGAGCCCGAGCTGCCGACGTTTGCGGGGCCGGCGCTCGCGCTCTCAAATGGAGTGCTCGTCGACGAGCTGTGCCGCGCCAGCGCGCCAGACATCTACGCAGCGGGCGATGTCGCGAACCAGCTGCACCCCGTCTTCGGGCGCGTCCGCGTCGAGCACTACAACAACGCCGAGAAGCAGGGGCGAGCGGCGGCCAGGTCGATGCTCGGCTCCAGCGCACCATACGCCTACATCCACAGCTTCTGGTCCGACCAGTACGAGCACAAGCTCGAGTACGTCGGTCACGCCGCGACGTGGGACGACTTCGTCGTGCGCGGCAGCTTGCAGGAGCGCAGGCTCGTCGGCTTCTACCTGCAAGGCGGCCTGTTGCAGGCCGCCGTCGGCCTCGACCGTGGCGGCGACCCCGAGCTGGACCTCCACTCCGAGATGGCAGCGTGCGCACGGCTCGTAGCGCAACGAGCTCGACCGGCTCCTGAGCAGCTCGCAGACGAACACGTCGACCTCTGGTCGCTGGCGACTTGAGCTGTTAGACCGAAGGGTTAGACCGCCCTCGCCACGCGACCCAACGACGGTCCGACAACTTTTGATGCCAGCCCGCTGGCGTCGCGGGCCGGCGAGGCCAGCGGGCTGGCTGCACTTCGAGTGCGTCAGCAACGCTCTGTAGGCGGTCAGGTTGACGCCGTTGTAGTCGTTGGCATCCCAGCGCCGGATCTGCTGCTCGGATCCGCTCGACCGACGCCGAGCGGTTACCGCTGAGGTCGAATCCCTCTCCCGCTATGCGGATATCAGCGACCGCCCGCCGGGCGGTCGTTTGGTTCCACGACGCCTGCCGGGCCGGTTGCCCGCTCGCACATGAGCCTATAGGGAGCCTCCAGTCCGCGCGACGCTGGCCGAGTTCTACCTGCGCAAGGTGTACCGTCGGCGCGAACGCTGCGTCATAGGTCCCCAAACCCTGATCCGAGAGAGTCTGGCGCGCTTGGGCGGCCGGAAAGTCCAGACCGTCGCTCGGGACGAAGCGGGCGTTACCCTCGACCCGTGGACAATTGGATCGGGGCTTGCGAGCACTCGACGTGCGGTGTTCGAGCGCCTCGCCGTCGAGGGGACGGCGGACGCACCCAGACTCGTCTGCTATTTCCGCGACGAGAGCAGGCGTCCTGGACTACTGCTCGCATTCGAGTCGCCTCTCGCCGAGATCTCAGCGAATACGGTTGTTCGTGCGCTGCGAACGCGGGGTGGCCGTGCAATACCGCGAATACCAGCACCTCGGCCACATCGAGGACGCGGCGCCATGGCTCACCGAAACTGCGGCCCCACGCCGCGCCAGGGAGCGCCGGGGCACGCCGCGACCCGTTATGGCACAAACGTGGCATAATGGGGGCATGGCAAGAGTCAGGGTGAGCACGACGGTGGATGAGAAGCTACTGGCCACGGCGCGGACGACACTCGCCCCGTCGACGGACGCCGTGCTCCTGGATGAGGCGCTTGCGTCCCTTCTCGACCGGCATCGCGGAGCCGAGATCGATGCTGCCTACGCAGCGTACGACGCGCATCCGCCCGAGGAGACGGACGCCTGGGGCGATCTGGCGTCGTTCCGCGAGGCGGCCGCAAGATCTTGAGCGTGAGCGCGCTGCCGGCCCGGGGAGAGATGTGGTGGTGCGAGCTGCCGGATGTCGGCCGACGGCCGGTCGTCGTGCTCTCGCGCGACGCCGCCATCCCGCGCCTCAAGCGCACGCTGGTGGCACCCTGTACGACAACGATCCGTGGCTTGCCAAGCGAGGTCCTCTTGGAGCAGGGCGGGGATCCAGTTCCTCTTCGGTCCGCCATCAACCTCGACTCGATCGAGAGCGTCTCGGTTGGCGTTCTCGTCGAGCGTCTCGGGCGGCTCAGCGACGATCGCATGCGTAAGGTCTGCGCGGCCCTCGGCGTCGCTGTGGACTGCGACGGTTAGCGGCCTAACGCCTCAGACCGGGGAGCCAACCAGAGCATCCTCCGGGTGCGATAGTCCGTCGGGCGCAGGATCGTGCTCAATCACGAACAACGGGCCCGCGGATCGAACCGGGGTCTCCGACCACGACCTCAGGAGGAGCAGATGTCCGCTACCGATGTTGCACGAGACGCGGCCAGCGATAGCAACGCTATCCGACCGTTCGAGCGGAGTTTTCCCGCGGAGGAGCTCACCGAGTTGCGCAGGCGCATAGCCGCAACGCGGTGGCCCGAGCGGGAGACCGTCGCGGATGATTCGCAGGGCGTGCCGCTTGCGACAATTCAGGCACTCGCGCGCTACTGGCAGACCGATTACGACTGGTCAAAGTGCCAGGAGCGGCTGAGCTCCGTCCCGCAGTTCATCACCGAGATCGATGGGCTGGACATTCATTTCATTCACGTTCGCTCGAAGCACGAGGACGCGTTGCCGCTGGTCGTCACGCACGGCTGGCCCGGCTCGATCATCGAGCAGCTGAAGATCATCGAGCCGCTCACCAACCCCACGGCACACGGAGGCAGCGCATCCGACGCCTTCCATGTGGTGATTCCCTCGCTTCCGGGCTATGGGTTCTCTGGCAAGCCGACCTCCACGGGCTGGGGTCCACCGCGCACCGCACGCGCCTGGGTCGAGCTGATGAAGCGCTTGGGATACACGCGTTTTGTGGCACAGGGCGGCGACTGGGGCGCGGCTGTCACGCAGGCGATGGGTGAACAGGCAGCCCCGGAGCTGCTCGGGATTCACTCCAACATGCCCGGCACAGCTCCGCCTGAGCTTGCGGGGTTCCTGACCGGCGAGAAGCCGCCGCCTGGGCTCTCATCCGAGGAAGGCCGCGCGTACCAGCAGTTGAGCGACTTCTATGCCAAGCACGTCGCCTACGCACTGATCATGACGACGCGCCCGCAAACGCTGTACGGCCTTGCGGATTCGCCCGTCGACCTGGCGGCATTCATTCTCGACCATGGTGACGGTAAAGGGCAGCCGGGGCTCGTGGAACAGGTCATTCAGGGCAACCCACCCGGCGCCGTGACGATCGACGAGCTCCTCGACAACATCACGCTCTACTGGTTGACGAACACGGGCGTGTCCTCAGGTCGTTTGTATTGGGAGAACAAGGCCGGCTTCTTTGAAGCCAAGAACATCTCGATCCCGTACGCGATGAGCATTTTTCCCGACGAGCTGTATCAAGCGCCTCGGAGTTGGGCGGAACGGGCGTACCCTGACAACCTGATCTATTTCAACGAGCTCGACGGAGGCGGGCACTTTGCTGCGTGGGAACAGCCGCAGCTGTTCTCCCACGAGATGCGCGCAGCCTTCAGAACGCTGCGCTAGCGACCGGGAGGGCACAATTCGCGACCACCACTTCGGTGGGGTGGATGGCTGCGCACCAGGGCACCAACCAGCCGCGCGGAGTCCGGAGCGAGGATGGAGCGCGTGGCCCTAAGCAGACCTGACGAGCCGCACCTCCGCCGACGTCTCCTTTCGCAGGCTCCTCGCAAAAGGATTGCCGCCCGGGGTCAGCCGGTGGTGGGGTAGCAGCACAAGCCCAACCCCGTGTTCGGCGACCCACGATGCGAGCGGAGGCTGAGGGCATCCGGCCAGCACGTTGAAAGTTGCGCGGCTGGCAACGGAGCCGAGGATATCCCGGGCCTCTTGCAGTTCGAGCTGCGCTTCCTCCTTCATCGCGACGTTGTAAGGGCCTGTTCCGCCGGCGCGACCCCAGAGCGGTGACCGCGCCTGCGGCGCGAGCGTCACGACCGACAACTCGCGCCCCGCGTTGGCCAGTTCGGCGCCCTCGCGCAGAGCCGCGGTACCCGCGTCGCTGCGCTCGAACACGACCGTCACGCGCCCCGGCCCGCCGGGGGTCGCACCGCCGCGAGTCGAGTCATCCACCACCGCAGCCCCAAGCCCAGGCATGGCATCAGGGCTCGGCTCGCCGCTGGCCAGCGAGATCATCCAGCAGCTGCATCGCTGAAGCCCGCTATCGCTCGAGCGCGCCGCGCACGGAGGTGATCCGCTGCGTGTTGAACCCGAGCCAGTGCATCCGGCCCACATATCGCGCGTGCTCGATCTTCAGGCAGCGGTCGACGATGACGTCCAAGCCGCCCTCCTCGGCGAGCTGTGACCCCTCCTCGTTGATCACGCCGAATTGGCACCAGAGAGCGCCGGCTTTGACGGCGACGGCCTCCAGCGCGATCGCCGGCAGCGCATCGGGAGCGCGGAAGACGTTGACGACGTCCACATGCTCAGGCACATCTGAGAGGCTGGGGTAGCTCACCTCTCCGAGGATCTCGGTCTCGCGCGGATTGACGGGGATCACGCGATAGCCGTGGCGCTTGAGGTAGAAGCCGACGAAGTTGCTTGGGCGCAGCGGGTTAGTGGACAGGCCGACGATCGCGATCGTGCGCGCGCTGTGGAGCACGCGCTGGATCGTCAGCGGGTCCTGGTATCGGTCGAGATCGAGGTCGGTCATCGCACGCTGGCGAGGCCCCGGTCGAGGTCCCAGATCAGATCATCCACGGACTCGGTCCCCACCGACAGCCTGATCGTTCCCGGCCGCACGCCCGCCGCCTCCAGCTCGGCGTCGCTCAGCTGGCGGTGTGTCGTGCTGGCGGGGTGGATGATCAGGCTCTTCGCGTCGCCGACGTTGGCGAGGTGCGACCACAGCGTCACGGAGCGGATCAGGTCCTGGCCACCGGTTCGCCCGCCGGCACAGTCGAACGAGAACACCGCACCCGCGCCGCGCGGCAGGTACTTCGCCACGAGCGACTCGTATCGACTGCTCGCAAGGCCGGGGTACGTGACGTTCGAGGCGAGCTCGTGGGACTCGAGGAACGCCGCGACCGCGCGCGCGTTCTCGACGTGGCGCTCCATCCGCAGCGACAGCGTCTCGAGGCCCTGCAGGAACAGGAACGCGTTGAACGGCGAGAGCGTCGCACCGAGGTCGCGCAGCGTCTCAGCCCGCAGCTTCATCAGGTAGCCGTAGGTCCCGAACGTCTCGTGGAACTGCAGCCCGTGGTAGGCCGGCGACGGGTCCGCGACCACGGGGAAGCGCCCGTTGGACCAGTCGAACTCGCCGGACTCGACGACGACGCCGCCGATGCTCGTGCCGTGGCCGCCGATGAACTTGGTCGCCGAGTGGATGACGATGTCGGCGCCCCATTCGATCGGGCGACACAGGTACGGCGTCGCGAACGTGTTGTCCACGATCAGCGGCAGCTCGTGGTCGTGGGCGACGGCCGCGACAGCTTCGATGTCCAGGACGTTGCCGGCCGGGTTGCCGATCGTCTCGCCGAAGAACGCCTTGGTGTTCGCTTGCACAGCGCCGCGCCACGCGGACGGATCATCGGGGTCGACCCACGTCAGCTCGACGTTCATCTTGCGCAGCAGATGCTTGAGCTGGTTCACCGTCCCGCCGTACAGCGCGGACGACGAGACGACGTGGTCGCCGGGCTCCAGCAGCGTGAACAGCGCCGCCGCCTGCGCGGCGATGCCGCTGGCGAACGCCACGGCTCCGGCACCGCCCTCGAGGCTCGCAACTCGCTCCTCGAAGGCGGCAACCGTGGGGTTCATGATCCGCGAGTAGGTGTTGCCGTACTCCTGCAGATTGAAGTACGCCGCCGCCGACTCCGGGTCCTCGAACACGTAGCTGGTCGTCTGGAAGATCGGCACGGCGCGGGCGCCCGTGTAGGGGTCCGGCCGCTGGCCGGCGTGGAGCTGGCGCGTCTCGAAGCCGAACGCGTGTGTCTCCTCCGCTCGGCTCCGCGCGTCGGTCATCGAAGCTCCTGCAGGAAGCGGCGGATGATCGGCGTCTGCTGCGCCTCCTCCAGCAGGAAGCAGTCGTGGCCGTACGGCGCGTCGATCACCTGGAGCTCGACCGGCTTGCCGAGCCCGCGAAGCGTCTCCTCGATGTCGCGTGATCCGGACGGCGGGTACAGCCAGTCGGAGCTGAACGCGATCAGCAGGGTGCGTGCCTTGACGCCCTCGAGCGCGCGCGAGAGCGAGCCACGGCCGTGCTCTCTTGCGAGATCGAAGTAGCTCAGCGCCCGCGACGTGTAGAGATAGGTGTTCGCGTCGAAGCGCTGCACGAACGAGTCCCCCTGGTGTCGCAGATAGCTCTCGATCTCGAACTCGGGCTCGGTGATCGTGTAGCGCAGATCGGAGGCGCTCTGCAGCCGCCGGCCGAACTTCTCGCCAAGCGCGGCGGCCGAGAGGTAGGTGATGTGGCCGATCATACGCGCCACGCTCATGCCGGCGTCCGGCGCGTCGCCCGTGCCGTCGTAGCGGCCCTCCTGCCACGCGGGGTCGCGCATGATCGCCTCGCGGGCGATCGCGTTCCACGCGATGCCCTGCGGGTGCAGGGCATGCGTGCTGGCGATCGCGACGACGGCGTCGATCTGGTCGGGAAACATGACCGCCCACTCGAACGCCTGCATCCCACCGAGCGACCCGCCCGCCACCGCGGCGAGCCGCTCGATCCCGAGCGCATCCAGGAACGCGCGCTCGGTCCTGACCATGTCGGCGACGGTGATCACCGGGAAGTCTGCGCCGTAGGAGCGTCCCGTCGCGGGATCCGGCGACGATGGCCCCGTGGTCCCGCGGCAGCCGCCGAGCAGGTTCGTGGAGATGACGAAGTAGCGGTCGGTGTCGAAGGCCTTGCCCGGTCCGATCATCCCGTCCCACCAGCCGAGACCCTTGCCCGCCTCGCCGTCGCGGTCCTCAGCGCCGAAACCGTCGCGGGTGCTCTGGGCCCCGGCCTCCTTCGAGACGCCGGCGGCATGGGCGTCGCCGCTGAGCGCATGGCAGACGAGGATCGCGTTGTTGGCGCTGGGCGCGAGGGCTCCGTAGGTCTCGTAGGCGACGCGGACCGGATGCAGCGTGCGTCCGCAGTCGAGTGTCACCGGATGCGGGAGGTCGAGGTAGCGCGTTGCGACAGCTCCGGCCGAGCCGGCGGTAGCTGCCGCGGTCACCATTGTTTCTCCATCTCGGCAGTCACTAGCGTATATTCTCTTGCTTCCCAGTCGAGAAACTAGCCTACGACATAGGAAGGGGCGTGGAGCGATGTCCACCGCCATCGACAATGGAGTCAACGTGCAGGCGCTGCTTGACGCGCGCGAGGCACTCGCGGGCGCGCCGGAGGGAGCCCAGTTCACCTGGCGCGCGTCGTCGAAGTGGCAGACCGGCGTGCACAGCACGACGACGATCCAGAACTACTTCGGCCTCGGCGAGGAGCAGAGCCACAAGACCGAGACGGTCCTCGACGCCGATCACCCTGAGATCTTCGCCGCCGAGGACAACGCGATCACGCCGATCGAGTACCTCCTCGTGGGGCTTGCGAGCTGCCTGACCGCGGGCGTGGCGTCGGTCGCGCAGAACCGCGGGATCCAGCTGCGCTCGGTCGAGGCGACCGTCGAGGGTAACCACGACGTTCGCGGGATCCTCGGCGACGCCGATGTTCGCAACGGCTTCAACGACGTCAAGGTGACCTTCGACATCGACGCCGACGCCTCCCAGGACGAGATCGAGGCGCTGGTCGCACAGTCCCAGAAGCGCTCGGCGGTGTTCGACGCGCTCACTAACCCGACGGAGGTCACGGTCGCGGTCGTCTGACAGCAGCACGAGCGAGCGCTTCACCAGCGTCGTCGTCGGCGCAGGCCACGCCGGCCTCGCGGCAAGCCATTTCCTCGGCGAGCGCTCGATCGACCACGTCGTGCTCGAGCGTGGCGAGTTGGCGAGCTCGTGGCGGCGGCAGCGCTGGGATTCGCTACGACTGCTGACGCCCAACTGGCAGAGCCGGCTGCCGGGGCTCGCCTACGACGGCGGCGACCCCGACGGCTACATGACGGCGACCGAGGTCGCCGAGCTCATCGAGCGCTTCGCGCAGAGCTCCGGCGCTCCGGTTCGCACGCGAACGGACGTGACCTCGGTGCGGCGCGTGGGCGAGGACGGCTACCGGGTCACGACGGAGCATGGCGAGATCCATGCCCGCACGGTGGTGATCGCCAGCGGCGCCTGCAATCTGCCCGCGATGCCGGCCTTCGCCGACGCCGTGCCTGCGGAGCTCGAGCAGATCACGCCGTTGCGCTACCGAAACCCTGACCAGCTCGCGGACGGTGGCGTGCTGGTCGTGGGGGCGTCGGCGACCGGCGTGCAGCTCGCGGCCGAGATCAGGCGCTCGGGCCGGGCGGTCACGATGTCGGTCGGAGAGCACGTGCGGCTGCCACGGACCTACCGAGGCCGCGACGTCCTCTGGTGGATGGATGCGTCGGGCGTGTGGGACCAGCGCCACGACGAGGTCGAGGACCTCTCGCGAGCGCGGCGCCTACCGTCGCCCCAGCTCGTTGGAACGCCCGAGCGCGCGACGCTCGACCTCAACGCGCTCGTGGCGCTGGGCGTCGAGCTGGTCGGTCGCTGGGCGTCTGTCCGCGACGGCATCGCGTTGTTCTCCGGCGGCCTGCGCAACGTCTGCTCGCTCGCGGACCTGAAGATGAACCGGCTGCTCGGCGGCTTCGACGAATGGGCCGACGGCTCCGCGTGGGGTGCAGAGGTCGAGGCTCCCGAGCGCTTCGCCCCGACCGAGGCACCCCGGTCGCCCCGCTGGCAGCTCGACCTGCGCAGCGGTGAGATCCGGACGATCCTCTGGGCAACCGGCTTCCGACCCGACTACCGCTGGCTCGAGGTGCCGGTGCTCGACGCGAGGGGCCAGCTCCGACACGACGGCGGCGGCGTCGACAGCGCCGGTCTCTACGCGCTGGGCCTGCCCGTGCTGCGGCGGCGCAGGTCCACGTTCCTGTGCGGCATCGAAGACGACGCGCGCGAGGTGATCGGCGAGCTCGACGCGTATCTCGCGGGTGGCTCTCGGGTCGGCGGCGGTCCGCCGTGATGACACGGCGCGGCCGGCCCGGTCGTGCGCCGTTGCGCACTCTCGGACCGTGCCGCACCGTTCATCAGAACCTCGGGTTGCCTAGAGACCGAACGGCCCGCTGAACCCGTGGCTTGGAGGCCACGAGCGTTGCGACTCTCGTCCACGGGTTCAGCTTCACCGTCACCGCGCGACTGTAGGGCAACGACGGCGTCCCCGTGGAGTCGCTGTCGAAGAACGTGTAGGTGTTGTTGCCGAGAGCCTCAGGGTCGTGCGGCCAGGTGCTGTTCCACTGGAACAGCACCTGGCCGGTGGCGATGTTGATCTCCTGTACGACCCCGTTGATGACCGTCTGGTCAGCCGGTCCACCGATCGAGGTGAGGTTTGCCGTTGCGGTTGTGTAGGAGAGGATCAGCGCCGTGTTCTGAGGGGTGATCAGGAACTCGTGTCCGTCTGCACTGAGGCCGTTGCCGCTGGCCAGCCCGCCGAGGCCGGTTCCCTGCCAGTAGGTCAGGACCGGCTGGCCTTGGTAGGTCTGGACCCTGCTCTGGTCGCCGTACGGGGAGATGATGAAGTCACCGCCTCCTCCGACGAACGGCGAGGACGTGAGGATCGTGAGCGGCGGCGGCGCGGTGGGTGTCGCCGCGACCGCGGCGCCTTTCTTCACGGGACGTTCCCTGCCGGCCAAATCCGTCGACGCTCCCGATGAGCCACGATCGTTCGCACGCGTTGGACCACGTCGTTCTCGTGCTGTTCGAGAACAGGTCCATCGACAACCTTCTGGGCCACCTGTACGGGCCTGAGGACGGCAAGACCTTCGAGGGCGTGATCGGCAAGGATCTGAGCAACCCGATCCCGGAGTGGGCCGAGCACGGCGCCGAGCGCAAGACGGTCCCCTACACGGTCACGACGGACATGGATGCCCCGAACCCCGACTCGGGCGAGGACCAGCGGCTTGAGGCGCACGGGCGAACCTGGAAGATATACGTGCAGGAACCGAGCCCGATCTCGGGCACGGCCCTTGTCCACATGCCGCAGATGAAGGACCGGCTGGCGACGAACATCCTGCCGTTCTCGGAGTTTGAGAAGGACGCGGCGAACGGGACGCTCCCGCACTTCAGCATGGTCGAGCCGCACCTGCTCCTCGGGCACAGCGACTATCACCCAGCGGCAGGCCGCGCGCTCCCCGGCGACGTCGAGGTCCCGCTGGACCCCCCGTCGTCGATCCTGGGCGGCGAGGCGTTCCTGGCCCGCATCTACGAGGCGATCAGGTCGGCTGCTTCTCCGGAGGGCTCCAATGCGTATAACACGACGTTCTTCATCGGCTGGGACGAGCCCGGCGGCACCTACGACCACGTTCCTCCAGGGCCCGTCCACCGCCCGACCCGAGCGCACCCGCGGGGGAGATGGGCTTCAAATTCGACCGCTCCGGCTACCGTACGCCGGCGATCATCGCCTCCCTCAGCGGCTCAGATAATTGCTTTCTTGAGGACCATCGCGTTTCAGTACTTCCCGCTGCTGGCGCCGGGGGCACTCGTCAGCCGCTGAGCGGCCTGGACCCGCCCCTGCCAGACTGCCTTCGCGCCGAGATCGCCGGTCCTGAAGCACATGTAGCCGGCGCCGATCGACAACAGCACGAGCACGACGCGGAGCCCGCCGAGGACCCAGGGCAGCGACAGCAGCTCGTCCAGGACGGCGAGGCCCGTGGGCATGCCTGCGGAGATTCGTTGCGCGGCGAACGTCACGATCAGGGTCGCCGTGAAAACGACGTAGATGATCGCGAGAATGTGTGCGGCCTGTGAGTGTTCGGAGATCAGTTTCGCGACTTGGCCCTGGAGGTTCAGCTCGCCCCGCAGCGCTGCGCCCGCCTGCATGGTGAGGAAGATCGAGCTCATCGCCACGATCGAGACGACGGCCAGCGCAATTCCGTAGCGTGCGAGCCACTTGCGGTTGAAGACGAACACGGCGGCCGCGAGCACCGTCGTCGGGATCAAGATCACCGGTACATGCACGAACAGCGGATGCGCGGGCAGGCCGCTGTAGATTGTCGTGACGCGAATGGGCAGCGTCAGGAAGCCGAGCAACGCCAGCAGCGTGAGTGTGAACTCGGCGCGCCGCCAGTCGACGTGCCCGCGCCCGGGCGCTCCGATCGTGTCGGTACTCACGGCGCGTGCGGCGTAGTGAACAGCGCCGGGTGTCGAAGGACGATCACTCCATCACCGTACGGCGCCCGGTGTTCGGCCACATCGCCCTGCAGGACGATCTTGTTTGCCCGCCCGCTGCGACTGAGGTCGCAACAGGCCGGCTACCGAGGTAGCAGAACGCCGTCGCCAAGCCCGCTGCACGCATGGTCAGCGCCTTGGTGGCATCAACCCTGCGCGGGCGTTATGAGTCCCGTCTCGTAGGCGAACACGACTATCTGCACCCGGTCACGCAGCCCGAGCTTGGCGAGGATGCGTCCCACGTGCGACTTCACAGTGGCCTCGGAGAGCACGAGTCGCTCAGCGATCTCGGCGTTGGAGAAGCTGCCCGCGACCTGCAGCAGCACCTCGCGCTCCCGCGTTGTCAGCAACTGGAGACGCTCGTCGTCCTCCTGCTCTGATCGATCTGCGGCGGGAAGGCGGTGGGCGTAGTTGGCGAGCAGCCGGCGCGTGACACTCGGCGCGACGACCGCGTCACCGCTGGCGACGGCGCGGATCGCGGAGAGCAGGTCGCCCGGGGGCGCATCCTTCAACAGGAAGCCGCTGGCGCCGGCGCGGAGCGCGGCGTATACGTACTCGTCGAGGTCGAACGTTGTCAGGATGATGACGCGCGCGGGGCTGTTGGATTCGACGATCCGCTCTGTCGCCTGCACGCCGTCCATCTCGGGCATCCGCACGTCCATCAGCACGACGTCGGGATCGAGCCTGCGCGTCGCCTCGACGGCTTGCACACCGTTTGACGCCTCACCCACGATCGTGAGGTCCTCCTGGGTGTCGATGACCATGCGAAAGCCCATTCGCAGCAGCTCCTGGTCGTCGGCCAACAGCAGACGTGTGCTCATGGTGCGACGGCTTCGGCGTCCGGCCGCAGGCGCAGATGTACGCGCCAGCCTCCGTCGAGGCCTGGGCCGGCGTCGAGCTTGCCTCCGTATGCAGCCGCACGCTCGCGCATGCCGCTCAATCCACGGCCACTTCCAGCGAGCGAGATGGGCGCGCCGGCGAGCCCGGCGCTCCGGCCGGTGTCGGTCACCTCGAGCTCGACGCTGCGAGGCGCGCAGCTCAGCGCGATGTGCGCGCTCGTGGGTCGCGCAGCGTGCTTCAGCGTGTTCGTCAACGCCTCCTGCGCGACGCGGAAGATGGTCAGCTGGATACCTTCGGGCAGCTCGTGCGGATCGCCGTCGAGGTCCATCGTCACGGGGATACCGGCGGCGTGCACCTGCGCCAGCAGCTCGTCGAGACGGTCCAGGCGCGGCTGCGGCGCAAGTGGCTGCTCGGCGGTGTCCTCGCGCAGCACGCCGAGCAGCCTGCGCATTTCCACGAGCGCCTGGCGGCCCGTCGCCGAGATCCTTGCGATTGCTTCATCCGCGCGCTGCGGCGAGGATGCCCTCGCGTAGCCGGCGCCGTCGGCGAGTGAGATCATCACGCTGAGGTTGTGCGCGACGATGTCGTGCATCTCGCGCGCGATGCGCGCCCGCTCGGCGGCAGCGGCGAGGCGGCCTTCCTGATCGCGCTCGACTTCCAGGCGGCTGGCCCTTTCGTGCAGCGAGATCAGCAGCGCGCGTCGCTGACGAATCGTGATCCCGGACACCCCTGCGGCGGCGGCCAGGCCCGTCAGTCCGACCCAGATCTTCAGCGGCTCGGACGGCGACCAGCGAGCCGCGGCCATGATCGCCCCCGCCTGCACGACCGTCGCCGCCACGGCCACCGCGGCGAGGTCGCTTTCGAGTGCCACCCAGTACAGAGAGATCAGCACGGCGGCGTCCGCGAGCTGTGGTGCGGAGATCAGCCACTGCGCAAAGGCGACGAGCGCCACCAGCGCGAAGCAAAGGCGCGGGTCGCGCCGATGCAGCAGCAGCGGCGCGCACAGCAACAGGCAGACGACCGCCGTTGTGACGCCGAGCCGATCCTGGGTTGCGAGCCCGAAGACGCTGAGCACCGCCACCCCCGCCACGGTCGCGAGGTCCACCACGAAAGGATGCGTCCCGACGCGCCGGACGTTGAGCTCAATCTGGGCGAGCCATCGCGAGGCCAGGCGGTCCGCCTTGTCCTTCATGCCCCCATATTGACGATCGTCTCCGGCGTCAGTCGACCTCGGGTGCGAGCTCCGGATGCGGTTCGATGTAAAGGTGCGGATGCTCTGAGCGCCGCGCCGCGCCCTGCACGTCTACCTTCGTGGCCGAGATCGGGTTCAGACCGAAGCGCCCACCAGCCGACGGCGGGGATCAGGATGATCGAGATGAACAGCAGCGCCGACGGGAAGCAGCCCAGGTGCAGCTGCGTCGCCGTCAGGTCGGCGCGCGAGGAGGGGCGCACTCACCCGACAAGGTAGGTCTCATAGATCACGCCCGCGGCCTGGCGGCCACCGACGCTGATGAAGATCCCCTTGTTCAGCCAGTCGAGCTCCGGTGCGGCGGTTTCGATCCGGGTGGAGGTACGGAAGGTGTACTCGCTGGCTTGAACGTGCTCGCCGCGCGCGAGGCGCGCGAGCACCTCGGCGGTGCCGTGCCGCACGCTGTGCGAGCGAACGTAGAGCAGATCGCCGGCTTCGGTCTGAAGCGTATAGCGGATGTCGCCGAGCGCGGTCCCGTCTGCGAGGATGATCTGCCAGTCGGCGCTCGACCCCGCGAGCAGCTCACCGCTCAGTTCGGGGCCGGTGAACCGTCCGCCCGTCAGAGTCACGATCCGCCGCCTGCCCTGCGCGAGGACGCCGAGGTCCAATGGTGCTGCGAGCGTCGCCTCGAGGCGATAGACCATGCTCAAGCTCGGATTCGGAAGTCGGGCGCTCATGGCTGGCTCCGGTGGGTCGCGAGGTCGTCGGGGATCGGGCGCCACGCGCTCCTACGTTAGTCCTCGGTGAGCCACTTGGAGATGATCGACGCGTGCTCGCCGGCCCGAGAGCCGACGGGCCCGGCTCGCGCTCGAGTAGGCGTTCACCCGATCAGGGCGATGTGTCGCCGCGCGCCTCGCGCGAAGCTCGCAGCGACGCCAACACGAAAGGTAGGTCGCTATGGCAACGCTCGTTGCGATTGGCTATCCGGATGAAGCCACCGCCGATCAGGCGCGCGGGACGGTTGAAGGGTTGGAAGGCGACTTGGTCATTCAGGCCGATCAGGTCGCGGCGATCAGGCGTGACGCCAAGGGCAAGTACCACGTCACGACCACCCATGGCGGCTCATCCACCGCCGGCGGCGCGGTGTGGGGTGGCTTCTGGGGCCTGCTGTTCGGGCTGCTGTTCTTCATCCCGTTCGCCGGCTGGGCGATCGGCGCCGGCATCGGTGCGCTGTTCGGGCACCTCGGCAAGGACATGATCGACGATCAGTTCCAGCAGCAGGTGCGCGACTACGTCCAGCCCGGCACATCGGCGCTGTTCTTGATCATCGAGAAGGCGACGCCGGACAAGGCGATCGCAGCCCTGGAGCAGTACAAGGGCACCGTCATCAAGACCTCGCTCTCCGATGAGGACACTGCCAAGCTCCAAGAGGCGCTGAACCCGAAACAGCCGGCCAACGCATAGACCGCGCCTGCCTGCCGACGCTCTCAACTACACGTCGAGCCGCTGCCGGCGCCCGTCCCGGCAGCGGCTCGACGTGCTGATACGCAAGGCTGTCTGCCATGAGTGATGCAGCCGCCACCAAGACCGCCGCCACTGGCGCGCAGGTGATCCTCGTGACGCTGGCCGCCGGCCAGTTCCTGATGGCGCTCGACAGCTCCGTGATGAACGTCTCGATCGCGACGGTCGCCGAAGACGTCGGTACGACCGTCACCGGGATCCAGGGGGCGATCACGGCCTACACGCTGGTGATGGCGATGCTGATGATTCCCGGGGCGAAGGTGGGCGCGCTGATCGGTCGCAAGCGTGCCTTCATGATCGGTTGCGTGATCTACGGCTGCGGCTCGTTGACGACGGCGCTCTCCGGGAGTCTGCCGGTGCTGCTGTTCGGTTGGTCCTTCCTCGAGGGGGTCGGGGCGGCGCTGATCCTGCCGTCGATCGTGGCGCTGGTCGCCGGTAACTTCCCCGCGGCACGCCGCCCGGCGGCCTACGGGCTCGTGGCCGCCGCTGGTGCGATCGCGATCGCTGTCGGTCCTTTGATCGGCGGCCTCGCGACGACCTATGCGTCCTGGCGTTGGGTCTTTGCCGGTGAGGTGATGCTCGTGGGTGTCATCCTCGTGCTCGCGCGTCGCGCCGAGGACGCTCCGCCCGACCGCCGGCCGAAAATCGACCTGATCGGCGCCGTCCTGTGTGCCGCGGGCCTTGGCGTGTTCGTGTTTGGCGTGCTCAAGTCCGGCTCCTGGGGCTGGGTCGCGCCGAAGTCAGGCGCGCCGCAGTGGTTTGGAATCTCGCCCGTGCCGTGGCTGATGGTCGCCGGGCTCGCGCTGGTCTGGTCGTTTCTCCATTGGGAGGCGCGCATGGTCGCGCGAGGCGAGGAGCCACTTGTCGATCCGGCACTGCTGCGCAACGCGCAGCTCGCGGGCGGGCTGACCATGTTCTTCTTTCAATACCTCGTGATGATGGGCGTTTTCTTCCTGCTCCCGCTCTATCTGTCGGTCGCGCTCGGGCTGTCGGCGATCGACACCGGGGTTCGCATCCTGCCGATGTCCCTGACCCTGCTGGCGGCGGCGCTGGGAGTGCCGCGGCTGTTCCCGAAGGTCTCGCCGCGGCTGGTTGTACGCATCGGGATCGTCCTGGTGCTGCTCGGGCTGCTGGTGCTCCTGGCCGCCATCGATATCGAGGCAGGCGCGGAGATCGTGACAGTGCCGTTGCTGCTCATCGGGCTCGGCCTCGGATCGCTCGCATCGCAGCTCGGCGCCGTGACCGTCTCGGCCGTGCCCGACGAGCAGAGCTCGGAGGTTGGCGGGCTGCAGAACACGGTGACCAACCTCGGCGCCTCGCTGGGCACAGCACTCGCCGGGTCGATCCTGATCGCGGTGCTGACGGCGTCGTTCCTGACGCACATCGAGGCCAACCCCGCGGTGCCGCAGAGCGTCAAGAGCAGAGCCAGCACCGAGCTCTCCGCTGGCATCCCGTTCATGTCAGACAAGCAGCTCGAAGCCGCGACCAAGCAGGCGGGCGCAAGCACCGAGGTGACGAAGGCGGCGCTCGACGCCAACGCTCGAGCTCGACTCGACGGGCTGCGCGCCGGTCTGACCGTTCTGATCCTGATTGCCGCCGTCGCGCTGTTCTTCGTCGGGGGAGTCCCGACGCGACAACCCGGCTCCGAACCGATCCCGGTCTAAGCCGTCGTGCCCGCCAACCCGGCGATACCCGACAGACAGCTGGACGCAGAACATCGCTGGTTGCGGCGCCTCGCCGCGATCGTGGCGCTCGCGGTGCCGGTCGCGATGGTCGTGCTGGCAGCCGTCGCGCTGGCCGGCGACGTCCCGATCGCCGTGCTGGCGGTCGTGCTGGTGTTGGTGGCGAACGCGGCCGTGTGGCTCGCCCTGACCGAGCGTGGCGCGTGGCGAGCGTGCGCTGCGGTGACCGCGGTCCTCGCGATTGCCGGCCTGGTCGCTGTGTTGGCAACTCACTGGCAGGGGCTGGTGGTGCTCGTCGTTCTGTTGTTGGCGCTCCCCCTGTTCGGGCTGGCCGCGCGTTACGCGCTGGGGCGAGCGGGGCAGGCGGCGCTGGAGCAGGCCGCTGCCGCGGTCGTGCCGGCGGGCGCCGCCGGCACGGCGGCGCTGATCATCAACCTCAAGTCTGGCGGCGGCAAGGCCGAGCAGTTTGACCTCGCGGGGGAGGCGCGACGGCGAGGCATCGAGCCGATCGTCCTGCAACCGGGAGACGATCTCCGCGAGCTCGCCGAGGGCGCCATCGCACGCGGCGCCGACGTTGTCGGCATGGCCGGCGGCGACGGGTCGCAGGCGCTCGTCGCGACGGTCGCCGCCGAGCGGGACGTCGCGCACGTGTGCGTCCCCGCCGGCACGCGAAACCACTTCGCGCTCGACCTCGGCTTGGATCGTGACGACGTGGTGGGGGCGTTGGACGCGTTCACCGACGGCGTCGAGCGCCGCATCGACCTGGCCCGCGTGAACGACCACGTGTTCGTGAACAACGCTTCGCTTGGTGTTTATGCGAAGGTCGTCCAGTCTGAGGCCTACCGGGACGCCAAGCTGGAGACCTGGACGCGCATGCTGCCGGAGTTGCTCGGCTCCGGCGCCGAGCCGATCGATCTCGAGTTCACTGGCCCCGACGGCGTCGACTGCGACGATGCTCCGCTCGTGCTGGTCTCGAACAACCGGTACGAGCTCACGCACCTGTCCGGCGCCGGCACGCGCGAGCGGATCGACGCGGGCATGCTTGGCGTCGTCGCCGCGCGGGTGCGGGGCGCGGAGGTCTCCAAGCTCGTCGCGCTCGAGCTGGTCGGCCAGGCGGGGCGCTACCCCGGGCTGCTGTCGTGGTCGGCGCCCGCGTTTGAAGTCCGCTCCGCTGGCCCCGTTGAGGTTGGCCTCGACGGCGAGGCGCTCGTGCTCGAGCCGCCGCTGCGCTTTGCGTCACTGCCGGGCGCGCTGCGCGTGCGGCTGCCTCGCGGCACCGGCCTGTCGCCGGCGGCGCGCGCGGTGGCGCTCACCGCGGAGAACCTCGGCAGCCTGCTGCGGGTGGCAGCCGGCCGGTGAGGCTCCGATGACGAGGTGGCGTCGCGTGCAGCGTCTGGACGGTCGGCTGATGCAGCGCTCCTTCGCGGCGCGCTCACCTGTGCGCGATCGCACCCTCGTCAGGATCACGCGGGCGGCGAACTACTCGCGCCTGTGGCTCGTGATCGCGGGCGCGCTCGCTGCGCTTGGGGGACGCCGGGGTCAGCGTGCCGCCGGTCGCGGTCTCATCGCGATCGCGACCGCTGCCGCGGTCGCCAACGGCCCCGCAAAGCTGATCGCGCGCAGACGTCGGCCGTTCTCGCAGTCACAGCCTGCGCTCATCAACATGCCCCGCTCGACGTCGTTTCCTTCCGGACATACCGCGGCAGCGTTCGCTTTCGCCACCGCTGCAAGCATTGAGATGCCGATCCTCGCTCCCGCGGTTGTCCCGATTGCGGGCGCTGTCGCGTACTCACGCGTGCATACGGGCGTTCACTATCCGAGCGACGTCGCTGCCGGTCTTGCCATCGGGATCGGCTCCGGCCTGGTGGCGGCGCCTGCGTGGCGACGCCGCTCTCTCCTTGCTGGGCAGGCACGATCATGATCCGCGTCGGCGTCACCATTTCAGCTCGATCTCCAGCTCGCGCTCCTCGGTCTCGACCTCGAGCTCGACCTTGAGCCGCACCTGGTCGGGGACGTCGATCTTGAAATGCATGCCGCCGCGGTCGAACTCGAGGTCGTTCTCCCGAGCGAGCATGTCCGCGAGCAGCCGCAGGCGTCTGGCGACCTCCTCGCGGCTGACGGTCTCCTCCTGCTTGATCTCGAAAATGTCCATCGGTCCCCCTTGGCTGTTGAGTTGAACAGCCCACACGAAAGCACACGGTCATACTCCGGGTGGGCGATGCTGTCCGCTACCGTTGGCCACTTGCGCGAGCTCAGTGGCGATCGGACATGAGCGAAGCCGTCGAGTATGAGATCGGCGCAGCCGTCACTTGCCGCGACGGGATCTGCGGGCAGCTCGTGCGCGTGGTTCTGAACCCGGTGGCTCGCGCGATCACCCACATCGTCGTCGAGCCCAAGCACCGCCAGGGTCAGGAACGCCTGGTGCCCGTCGAGCTGATCGACGCGGATGCGCCGGAGCTATGTCTGCTCTGCAGCATCAGCGAGTTCGACAAGCTTGAATACGCCGTGGAGATCCACTTCCTTTCCGAGAGCGGCGGGGATCTTGGCTACGGCAGCGGAGAGGTGGCCGTGTGGCCCTACTACGGCCTCGGTGGCGCGATCGGCGGCGGTATGCCGGAAGGCCCGCAGACATACTTCACCAGTCGCGTGCCGGCCGGCGAGGTCGAGGTGCGGCGAGGCGAACAGGTGCACGCTAGCGACGGCGACATCGGTCGCGTGCAGGGGCTCGTCATCGACCCGAGCAACCACCGCGTGACGCATGTGCTCCTGCAGGAGGGGCACCTGTGGGGCAAGAAGCAGGTCTCGATCCCGATGCAGTCGGTCAAGGCCGTCGACGGCGAAGGCGTACACCTCGATCTGACACGCGACGAGGTCAGGGACCTTCCGCCGGTCGCTCTCGCCGACCGCTGATGTCAGGACGATCCGGGCAGGACACGGGCGCCGTGCGCCGAGCGGTCGGATTCGCTGTGCGCGCGGCGATCATGCTGGTCATCGACGGACTGCTGCTGTGGGGTCTCGCGCAGACCGGGATCGGCAACTATGCGCCGTCGTTCGGCGAGGCCGTCCTGACGGCGGCGGTGATCGCGTTGTTGAACGCCGTCCTGTGGCCTGTGCTGACGCGTCTGGCGCTGCCGTTCACGCTGCTCACGCTCGGGCTCGGATCGTTGGTGTTGAACGCGCTGGTGATCGAGCTCGCCTTCGACCTGCTCCACGACCGCTCGCTGAACTTCTGGGCGGCGCTGCTGGTGGCGGCCGTGCTCGCGGTCGCGTCGATGCTGATCTCGCCGCTGCTCGATTTCGACGGCGACGCCTATCACCTGCGCGTCGTGCGCCGGCGCGTGCGCCGTGGGCGGGCGCGCAACCGCACAGATGTGCCCGGCGTGGTTCTGTTCGAGCTCGACGGTCTCGGCGAGGCGGTGCTACGCGAGGCGGCGCGGGACGGCTATGCACCGACGATCGCGAGTTGGCTGGAGCAGGGGTCCCATCGCATCCAAGGGTGGGAATGTGATCTTTCCTCGCAGACCGGTGCGAGTCAGGCGGGGCTGCTGCTCGGCAGCAACTGGGACATGCCGGCATTTCGCTGGTATGAGAAGGAGACCGGTCGCACGCTCGTTTCCAACCATCCGCCCGACGCCGCGGAGATCGAGCGGCGCCGCTCGAACGGCAGCGGGCTGCTGGCCGCCGACGGCACCAGTCGCGGCAACATGTTCTCTGGCGACGCGCCGCGCTGCTCGGCCACGATGAGCGTGATCCGCGACCGCAAGCGCTCGCGCTCGGGTGACTTCTTCGCCTACTTTGCCGATCCCTACGGCTTCATCCGCACGATCGCGCTGTCGCTGGCGGACATCGCCGAAGAGCGTGTCGCGGCGCGTCGCCAGAGGCGCAGCGGCGCCGAGCACGTCAAGCGTGGAGGTTTCTACCCGCTGGTGCGCGCGGCGATCGCGGTCGTCATGCGCGACCTGACCGTGGCGACGCTGATGGCCGACATCGTCGAGGGGATCCCGGTGACCTACGCGACCTTCGTCGGATACGACGAGGTCGCGCACCACTCGGGGATCCGCGAGCGCGACGCGCTCAAAGTGCTGCGGCGCCACGACCGTCAGCTCGCCAGGCTGCAGCGGGCGGTCGCGCAGGCGCCGCGCCCGTATCACCTCGTCGCGCTGTCCGACCACGGTCAGACGCAGGGACGGCCCTTCCGCCAGCGTTACGGCCACACGCTCGAAGAGGTGGTCAAGTCCGCGCTCGAGCGCGGCGAGGTGCGCGCGCCGATCGCCGTCGATGAGTCCTGGGGCGACCTCGGTGCGGTGCTCGCCGACGCGCGGGAGGACGACAGCACGCCCGGCCGCATGCTGCACCGCGCGACGCGCGGCCGGGCGATGGAGGGAACCGTCGCGCTCGGCCCGAACCGCGAAGCCCTCAGCGACGCCACCGAGGCGAGCGCGAGCGACGCCGTCGTGATGGTCTCGGGTCCGCTGGGGCTCATATACCTCACGTCGAGCCAGGAGCGGCTGACCCGCGAGCAGATCGCCACGGCGCACCCGCGGCTGGTTTCGGAGCTGGCGAGCCACCCGGGCATCGGCTTCGTGATGGTGCGCGCAGAGAGCGAAGGAGCCCTCGTGATCGGCGCCGGCGGCATCCGGCGCCTGGCCGACGCTCACGTCGAGGGCGAGGACCCGCTCGCCGCGTTCGGCCCCAGCGCGGCCGAGCACCTGCGCCGCCACGACAGCTTCCCGCACTGCCCGGACCTGCTCGTCAACAGCACCTATGATCCCGACACCGACGAGGTGGGTCCGTTTGAGGAGTTCATGGGCTCGCACGGAGGCCTCGGCGGGCCACAGATGCGGCCCGTCGCCGTGGTTCCCGCCTCCTGGAGCCAGCCGGCCGAGCCGATCGTCGGTGACGAGGCGATGCACCGCGCGCTGCGCGCCTGGCTGATCGAGACCGGGCTCGGATGAGCACTCTGCCTACTCGCTGGCCAGCGCCTGCAGCACGTCCAGCCGTGCCGCCCGCCGCGCGGGCGCCAGCGCGGCGATCAGGCCCGCCAGCGCGGCGGCGATGAGCAGCACGAACAGCGTGCCGACAGGTATCGAGACGACGTAGCCCGAGCCTGACAGCGCGAAGATCGTCACGAGCACCGCTCCCACCACGCCGATCACCAGGCCGAGGATGCCACCGATCATCGCGGTGATCAGCGACTCGTAGCGGATCATCTGCCGGATCTGGCTGCGCGAGGTGCCGATCGCGCGCATCATCCCGAGCTCGCGGGTGCGCTCGTAGATCGACAGGATCAGCGTGTTGACGATGCCGAACAGCGACACGATCACCGACAGCGCCAGCAGCACGTACACGAGCAGCAGGAACGTGTTGAGTTTGCTGCTGACTTCGTGCGTGTATTCCGCCGCGGTCTGCGAGTGGGTCTGCGGGAAGTCGGCGCGCAGCAGCGAGTTGATGCCGTGGCGCACGTCGGCGCCGTTGGCGCCCGCTGCGTAGGAGACGAAGTCCACTCCGTCTTCGCGCTGCCCGAACGCCGAGCTCGCGAGCGAGCGCAGCACGGTGAGGTTGGCCAGCAGCCCGAGCACTTCTTCCTTGACGATGCCCGTCACCGTCAGCGTGACCTCGTGCCCGGAGGCGCTCAGCACGGACAGGCGCTGACCGACGTGCAGGTCGTGCGCGCTCGCGAACTTCTTCGTGATCACGGTGTCGTCCGGTCCGAGCGCGGTGAGCGTCGCTGGGGAGCCGTGCTCCCATTCGGTCTTGTACATCTTCACGAACGACTCGGGTTCGATTGCCGTGACGGTGCTCTTTTCGGCGATCACGGGTGCGCCCGCCGCGGCGAGGTTCCGGACCCTGCCCTTCGTGAAGGCGACCGCGGTGACCGCGCCGACGCCGTGGACCGTGCGGACGGCCGGCGCCACAGCCGCCGGCAGGCCCTGGCCGCTTTCCGAGTTCTGGACGATCAGGCTGCCGGCGAACGAGCGGCTGACGGCCTGGTCGATCGTCGCCTTGGTGCCCGCGGCGAACACCGAGATGAACGCCACGAGCCCGAGCCCGACGGTCAGCGCGAGCGCGGTGGTGAGCGTGCGTCCGGGCTGGCGCACCGAGTTCTCGCGCGCCAGGCGCGCCGTGATCCCGCGCCAGCTGACGAGCCAGCCGACGGCGCCCGCGAGCGCCGGCACGACTCGGTAGTTGCGCGGCTGGCCATGGTGGCGTAGGCGATAGCGCAGCCTCGCCCCGCGGATCACGAGCCCGACGAACAGCACCACGCCGATCCCTTTGGACAGCGTCGAGACCGCGAGCACGACCGCCAGCCCGACGACGAAGCGGATGGTCAGCGCGCGCTTGGACAGAGGCGCCCGCGGTGGGACCTGCACGCCCTCGCGCATCGCCGCGATCGGCGGAATGCGCGTCGCGCGCAGCGCCGGCAGCAAGCCCGCCGCGACGGTCACGACGATGCCGACGCCGAGCGAGACGATCACCGTGCGCGCCTCGAGGACGGTGCCGTTGTCCGGGAGGTCGGCGCCGAACGCCTTGAACAGCCCGTCCAGCGCCGGCGCCAGGCCGATCCCCGCGAACAGGCCGATCACGGCACCGACGATCCCCAGCAGCAGGCCTTCCTCGACGACCGCGCGCATGATCTGCCCGCGCGATGCGCCGAGCGTGCGCAGCAGGCCGAACTCGCGCGTGCGCTGCGCGACCGTGATCGAGATCGTGTTGAAGATGATGAACGCGCCGACGACGAGCGCGATGTAGGCGAAGACCAGCAGGAAGGTGCGCAGGAAGCCAACTTTTTCTTCGAGTTCTGAGGTCTGGTTGGCGGCTTCCTGCGCGCCGGTGCGCACCGTCAACGTCGCCGGCAGCGCCGCGCGCACGCGCGCGGCGAGCTGCTGCGGCGAGACGCCAGGGCTTGCCGCGACGTTGATGCCCTGCCAGGCGCCGGGTTCGCCGGCGACGTACTGGGCCTGCTGCGGGACGAGCAGCGCGACGCTCGCGCCGCCGAGCGATTCGCTGCCGGCGAACTTGGCGATGCCGGAGATCGTGTAGCGCCGCGCCGGCGAGCGGCCCGCGATCACGACCTGCTGACCCAGGCGCAGATGCTTGCGGTTGGCGGTGCCCTCGTCGATCGAGGCCTCGTCTGGCGCGCGCGGCAGGTGACCCTTCACCGCGGTGAACGCCTCGAAGCGCGGTGGCTGCACGGCGTCGACGATTGCAGGCGCGCCGCCGCTGGTGAGCCGCTTGCCGGCCGTCGTGAGCAGCGCCGCCTGGGTCGTGACGCTGCCCGACGCGGCCGCCACGCCGGGCACCGCGCGCACCTGGGCGAGGGTCGCGTCGTTCAGCACGGAGGCTTCCGAGCCCGTGCCACGACCGAGCGTTTCCCTTTCGGTGACGACGACCGCCTTCTTCGCATAGGCGTTGCCGAACACTTCGGCGAAGGCGTGGTTGATCGTGTCCGTGAGGATGTACGTGCCGGCCATCAGCGCGACGCCGAGCGCGATCGCGATGCCCGTCAGCAGCACCCGCAGCTTGCGCTGCATGAACCCGCGCAGCACCAGCGCGAGCATCAGCCGACGGCCTTCATCAGGTCCAGCGCCTCCTCGGTGCTCGCGGCGGGTCCGTCGTGCACGATCGTGCCGTCGGCGAGCACCAGCAGCCGGTCGGCGAACGACGCAGCGTGGGCGTCGTGCGTGACCATCACCACCGTCTGGCCGAAGTCGTCGACCGCGTGGCGCAGGAGCTCGAGCACGTCGCCCGAGGCTTTCGAGTCGAGGTTGCCGGACGGCTCGTCGGCGAACACCACGGCCGGACGCGAGATCAGCGCTCTCGCCACCGCCACTCGCTGCTGCTGGCCGCCCGACAGCTCCGCCGGGCGATGGCTGAGCCGATCGCGGATGCCGACCGTGTCGACGAGGCGCTCGAACCACTCGCGGTCGACGTCGCGCCCGGCGATCGACAGCGGCAGCAGGATGTTCTCTTCGGCGTTCAGCACCGGCAGCAGGTTGAACGTCTGGAAGATGAAGCCGATGCGGTCGCGGCGCAGTTGCGTGAGCGCACGGTCGTCGAGCTCCGTCAGCTCCACGCCGCCGACGCGCACGGTGCCCGACGTCGGCCGATCGAGGCCCGCGAGCAGGTGCATCAGCGTCGACTTGCCAGAGCCCGACGGGCCCATGATCGCCGCGTAGCGCCCCGTGGGGAAGTCAACGGTGACCCCCGCCAGCGCGTCGACCGCGGCCTCGCCCTCGCCGTAGCGGCGGCGCAGGTCCTGGGCCTGGACGATCGGCTGTGAGCCGTCTGTCGAGTCTGATCCAGCGCTTGAGTTCGTGAGCATGGCAACCACGCTACGCCTCCCCCCGGCGGGTGTGCGCCGCCGCGCTAGCGGGCAGCGGCGCTCGGCTCGGGGAACCTCACCTCCGTGCGCAGGCCGCCGTCAGCCGGCGCGTGGAACGTGAGCGTTGCGTCGTGGGCGGTGGCGATCGCGCTGATGATCGACAGGCCGAGGCCGTGCCCCTCGCCGTGGCCGGTGCGCTGGCCGCCCAGTCGATGGAACGGCTGCGCGAGCCGCTCGAGCTCCTCGGCGGAGATCACCGCGCCGCTGTTGGCGACGCGCAGCACCGTCTGTCCGGATTCGACGCTGGTCGCCACCTCGACCCAGCCGCCGGCTGTGTTGTGACGGACGGCGTTGTCGATCAGGTTCGACACCAGGCGCTCGATCAGGCGTGGGTCCCCGGTGGTGGGCGCGTCGTCGAGGTGGGTGTCCAGTCGCAGGCCGCGCCGTGCGAGCTCCTCGCTGCGGTCGAGCAGCACCGCGCGTACAACCGCCTGCAGCAGCACCGGCTCCCGCCGCGCCACTCCGCGTTCGCTGCGCGCGAGCGTCGGCAGCGCGTCGATCATGTGCTCCTGCTGCTCGCCGATCGCGAGCACGCGCTCGCAGGCCGCGCGCAGCGACGCTGAGCCGGCTGCGGGGTCGGCCAGCGTGACCTCGAGGATCGCGCGCTCCAACGTCAGCGGCGTGCGCAGCTCGTGCGAGGCGTTGGCGACGAACTGGCGCTGCGACTCGAACGAGGCCTCCAGCCGCGCGAGCAGCTCGTCGAACGTGTCGCCGAGCTCGCGCAGCTCGTCGTTGGGGCCGTCGAGCGCGAGGCGCTCGTGCAGGTTGGAGGCTGACAGCTCGCGTGCGGTGGCTGTGATCACCTGCAGAGGGCGCAGCACGCGACCGGCGAGCAGCCATCCGACTCCAATCGAGGCGACCGCCATGATCGCGAGGGCGAAGACCGACCAGATCAACAGGTGGTGCAGGTCGCTGTTGTTGACGTTGACCGCCACAGCTCCGAGCTGATGGGCCTGGGCGCGAGCGTGTTCCAGACCGAGGGCTTCGGGCGTGGCCGTGACCGTCGATCCCCCGTCGTCACGTGGACGTGGACGTGCGGTTCCACCAGCTTCGCCGCGGCTCCTTCGGCGGAGACGACAACGCCGTGCGTGGACTGGCGCACCGACAGGATCAGGATCGCGAGCAGCAGGATCCCCAGGATCAGGAAGACGCCGCTGTAGAGGACGGCGAGACGCAGGCGGATCGTGTAGCGGGGAAGGCGCAGCAGGAGCTCAGATCCGGTAGCCGCCGCGGGTCACCGTCTCGATCAGCGGCGGCTCGCCCAGCTTGGCGCGAAGTCTGCGGATGGTCACCTTGACGGTGCTGGTGAAAGGGTCGGCGTTCTCGTCCCACACTCGTTCGAGCAGCTCCTCGGCGGAGACGATGCGTCCGGCGGCGCCGAGCAGGTACTCGAGCACGGCGAGCTCCTTGGGGCTGAGCGCCAGCCGTTGCCCGCCACGGATGGCGAGGCGATGTGCGGGATCGACGCGCAGGTCGCCGTGCACTAGCGCCGGTGGCGACGCGGTGCCGGCGCGGCGCCCGAGCGCCCGCACCCGGGCGACGAGCTCGGCGAAGGCGAACGGCTTGGGCAGGTAGTCGTCGGCTCCGAGGCCGAGCCCGTCGACGCGGTCTTCGATCGAGCCGGAGGCGGTGAGCATCAGGATGCGCCCGTCGCGGCGCTCGGCCACCATCGAGCGGCAGATCTGATCGCCGTGCACGCCGGGCAGGTCGCGGTCGAGCACGAGCACGTCGTAGTCCGTGAGCGCCAGGCGCGCGAGCGCGTCGTTGCCGTCGAGCGCGACGTCGACGGCCATGCCCTCGCGGCGCAGGCCCGTGGCGACGGTTTCCGCCAGCTCGACATGATCCTCGACCAAGAGCACTCGCATGGGACCACGCAGCGTGGCGCATCTGGGCTCGACGACCACAGCGACGAGCACCGCGAGCGGCTCGGGCGCCTCCGCCGCTCCGGGCTCCGGCGCGCCGGGGGCACAGGCGCTGAAGTTCTCCGCGTGCATGCGCTCGCACGGCGAGCCGAACTTCCCCGACCCGGAAATCTCGAGCAGCGGCGGCGGGACGAGCGTCAGGCTCCGCGTGACACCGTCGAGCGGCATCGACCCGGGCTCGCCCGCCTTCAAGAAGGCGGAACAGGCATGCAGGGCGTTCGCCCCGGGGGAATCTCGCCGGTCCGGCTCGGGCCCGCAGCTGAACGCCCAGGAACAGGCGCAGGTGCTGAAGCTCGCGGCGTGCATCCGCGAGCACGGCGAGCCGAACCTGCCGGACCCGTCGTTCGCGGGCGGCGGCGTGCACCTGCCGCCCAGTGTGGACACGCACTCCGCGACGTTCAAGTCGGCTGAGCAGGCGTGCCAGTCGCTGATCCCGAGCAGCCTGCGCCCGCACGCCGGTGGCTAGCAGCGTGCGCTCGCGTTCGCGCCGGGTCGCGCTCGCGGGCCTGGCCCTGGTGCTCGTCGCGATCGTCGTGCTGGTGCTCGTCGTGGCCGACCCGTTCGCCGGCTCGACCAAGCCCGGCGGCATCGCCGACAACGCGGCGGCGACGTCGCTGGCGACGGTGACGCGGCGGGCGCTGTCCTCGCAGACGCCGGTGAGCGGGACGCTCGGCTACGCGAACGCGTCGAGCATTCGCGTGCCGGCGGGCACGCCGCCGTCGGCGGTGGCGCAGGCCGAGCAGTCGGTGACGGCGAGCGAGGGAATGCTGCAGACGGCGAGGGCGTCGCTGGCGGCTGACGGCGAGACGCTGGCAGGGCAGCGGGCGACGCTGTCGGCGGCGCGCGAGAAGCAGTCGGTGGACTGCGCCGGCGAGGGCGCGGCGGAAGCCGCATCGGCAGGCTCGTCGCCGGGCACGAGCGGCGGCGGGAGCCCGGCGGACGCCGCCTCGCCGGGTGCGAGCGGCTCGGGTCTGTGCACGGGCGACGTGCAGGTGGTGTCGAGCGACACGCAGGCCCTCGGCGGCGCGGCGGCGAAGCTCGACGGCGACCGGGCGTCGCTCAGCGCGGCCGAAGCGTCGCTGGCGCGCGCGCGGGCGGCGGCGTCGGCGGCGCGGGCGACGGAGGTGTCCTACGGCCAGAGCTCGACGTTCACGATGCTCCCGGCTGTCGGCCAGGTGGTCTCTCGCGGCGAGCCCCTGTACGCGATCGGCGGCCGGCCGGTGCTGCTGCTGTACGGCTCGCCGGCGACACGCGCGCTGCCGCTGGGCTCGGTGGTGTTCGAGCCGGGGCCGGTGCGCGTGACGAGCGTGACGCCGGCGCTCGGCGCGAGCGTCACGCCGGGCCCGGTTCTCGGCGTCACGTCGACGGCTCCGCAGGTGTCGATCGAACTGAGCGCGGCGCAGCAGTCGAGCGTGAAGGTCGGCGACGCGGTGACGATCACGCTGCCGGACGACCGGACGACGCCGGGCTTCGTGCGCTCGGTTGGCACGGTGGCGAAGGCGCCGTCGAGCAAAGGCGGCGAAGGCGCCGGCGGCGGAAACGGCGGCGGTGGCGGCGGCGGTGGCGGCGGCGGCGAAGAAGGCGCTCCGACGATCGAAGTGGACGTCGCGCCGAGCGAGCCGCGCGCGATTGGCCACCTGGACGAGGCGCCGGTGACGGTGTCGATCACGACGGCGAGCGTGCACGAGGCGCTGGTGGTGCCGGTGGACGCGCTGCTGGCGCTGGCGGCCGGCAGCGGGAGCGCGGCGGGCTCGGCCGGCTACGCGCTCGAGGTCGTGGAAGGCCGCAGGCACCGCCTGCTGGCCGTTTCGCTGGGCCTGTTCGACGACGCTGCAGGGCTCGTGCAGGTCAGCGGGCGGGGCCTGTCGGCGGGCCAGCGCGTGGTGGTGCCGGCGACGTGAGCGCGCCGGTGCTGGAGCTGCGCGAGGTGAGCAAGACGTACGGCACGGATCCGCCGGTGTATGCGCTGCGCGAGGTGAGCTTCGCGGTGGACGCGGGCGAGCTCGTCGCGATCGTGGGGCCGTCGGGCTCGGGCAAGACGACGCTGCTGCACGTGATCGGCACGCTCGAGCAGCCCGAGCGAGGGGGTCGTCGCGGTCACGGGCGTGGACGTCGCGGAACGCTCCGATCGCGAGCTGGCGCATCTGCGAGCGCGCAGCATCGGCTTCGTCTTCCAGCGGTTCTTCCTGGCGGAGCACTCGACGGCGCTGGAGAACGTCGCGGACGGGCTGCTGTATGGGGGCGCGGACGTGGGCGAGCGGCGCGAGCGCGCGGCGCAGGCGCTCGCGCGGGTGGGGCTGGCGGAGCGCGCGCAGTTCCGTCCGAGCAGGCTGTCGGGCGGCGAGCGCCAGCGCGTGGCGATCGCGCGGGCGCTGGTGGGCGGCCCGGCGATCGTGCTCGCGGACGAGCCGACGGGCAACCTCGACAGCGCCGCGGGCGCGGCGATCGTGGCGCTGCTGGAAGAGCTGCACGCGCAGGGCGCGACGATCGTGGTGATCACGCACGATCGCGAGCTCGCCGAGCGCCTGCCTCGTCAGGTGCAGATGCTCGACGGCGAGATCGTGGCCGACACCGAGGCGGAGACTGCTGATGTTTAGCGGGATCGCGTGCTTGCGCGGCCGCGCCCGGTGGTCTCGTGTCGGGCTGCTTGTGACCGTCGGCGCCGTTGCGGTGCTGGGTGCGCTCGCGGGGGCGCCACAACCGTCCGCGGCTTCTGAATCCGCGATGCCGGATGCCTTGGTGGTCGCGCCCCTAGCGGCCGCCGCAGCAGAATCCGCGACACCGGGCGGCTCGAGCGGCGCGTCGTGTCCGTCGCCGAACCCCCCGAACACGCTGACGCTGGCGGCGGGCACACCGCAGACGGCCGAGCTCGACGCGGCGTTCGCGACGGGCCTGCAGGTCGCGCTGGCGAACAGCGACGGCTGTCCGGTGACGGGCGCGGCGGGCGTGCCGGTGACGTTCAGCGCGCCGTCGAGCGGCGCGAGCGGACTGTTCTCGGGCAGCGGGTCGAGCGCGGTGACGGTCGGCGGCGACGCCACGGGCGCGGCGTCCGCGCCGGCGTTCACCGCCGACGACACAGCGGGCAGCTACACGGTCACGGCCAGCTCTACGTACGGCTCGGTGTCGTTCGCGCTGACGAACACCGCCGCCGGCGTGCCGGCGCGGGTCACAGCGGTGGGGCCGACGAGCCGCGCGGCGACGGTGACGCGCGGCTACGCGCAGCCGCTGCAGGTGAGGGTGCTCGACGGCGCCGGCAACCCGGTGGCGGGGGCGACGGTCACGTTCGCGTTGGCCGCCGATACCGCTGCCGCTGCCACCACCGTGGGCGCATGCGCGGGGAGCGCGAGCGCGAGCGCGAGCTTCGCCGGTGGCGCGGGCGCGCAGGCGAGCGCGACGAGCGACGCCTCCGGCGTGGCCACCTCGCCGCCGTTCACCGCCGGCGCCGCGGCCGGCTCGTTCGCCGCGACGGCGGCCGTGTCGAGCGGCGGCGGCACCGGGACGCAGGCAGGCGGCGAGCCTGAACCTGCGGGCAGCGCTCGGCGTGAAGCTCGCGCAGGGCGAGTACCTGAACGCGGCCACGGCGACGGAGCCGGTCGCGGTGCTGGGCGCGGCGGCGGCGCAGCGCCTTGGCATCGACCGCCTGTACGCCGGCGAGCGGATCTGGCTGGCGGATCAGTGGTTCTACCTCGCCGGAATCCTCGGCGCCGCCGAACTGACGCCCGAAATCGAAAGCTCCGTGCTGGTCGGCTTCCCCGCCGCTGAGAAGTACCTCGCGTCCAACGGCCACGCCAACGCGGTGTACGTGCGCGCCGAGGACGACCAGGTGGGAGCCGTGCAGTCGGTGCTCGCCCAGACCGCCAACCCGCAGGCGCCGAACGAAGTCGACGTGAGCCAGCCGTCGGCGGCGCTGGTCGCGCGCGCCGACGCGAAGAGCGCGCTGAACGGCCTGTTCCTCGGGCTGGGCGCGGTGGCGCTGCTCGTGGGCGCGGTCGGCGTGGCGAACATCATGGTCATCTCGGTGCTCGAACGCCGGTCGGAGATCGGCCTGCGTCGCGCGCTCGGCGCGACCAAAGGGCAGATCCGCACGCAGTTCCTCTCCGAGGCGATCCTGCTGGCGCTCGGCGGCGGCGCCGCGGGTGTGGGCATCGGCGCCCTCGCCACGGCGGTCTACGCCTCGACGAAGGGCTGGGAAGTGGTGGTGCCTGCGACCGCGTGGGCCGGCGGGCTCGGCGCGGCGATCGTGATCGGCGCGCTCGCCGGCCTGCTGCCGGCGATCCGCGCCGCGCGGCTCTCCCGGCCGACGCGCTGCGGACCGTGTGACGCTACCGCGCCGCCGGGCGCAGGCGCGAGTGAATCACGCGCCAGGGAAATTGGATCACGCTCGTGAGCAGGGAGATTCGCTTTGGAGCGGTGCTGTTGCGCTCGAGCGAGATCACATCCGCCGCGACCATGCGGTTTCCGTGTAGGGGCAGGCCCGTTTGCAACGCCGAGAAGTCGGGGAGCGTGGCCGCGGAGCCACTCCACGTGAGAATTGCACCGATTGTGCGTTCGGGGTCGGCGAGAAACTCCTCGTGGGTCACGAACAGGCGACGCGCGCGCGGGTGCCGCAGGAAGACAAACACCGAGATCAGGTGTGTCAGCCACAGATAGGCGTTGGTGGCGCCGGTGTTGAAGCTGCGCTCGGGGACGTCCTCGCGCCTCATCGATGACAGCACACCCTGCGGACTGCGTGCCACGTAGAGCAGATAGAAGTCGACTCCCTCCAGACGCTGAAGCTCACGCGCGCGCAGCGGGTAGTGCGAGGTGTCGATCACGTGCGTCGCGCCTGCGAGGCGCGCGACCGTGCGGTAGAGATCCTCCGATACCTTGCGGTAGCGTCGGCGCAGGCGCCGGCGCTGCGGCCATTTGCGAACGTCGAACAGCGCCGACGAACGCTCTAGGCAGCTGGTCCCGCCCCCGAGCAGCTGCTGATCGACGTCGATGCTCCGGCGTACGGATGCCCAGAAGCTCGCACGCCCGACGCCGTCATACGACGGAACCCCCGATCTCGGCAGCCACCTGTTGAGCTCTCCCGCGAAGAAGCAGCCCGTGCAGTTGCCGAGCGCGACGCCGAGAATCGTGGTCCCGCTGCGCCCCGCGCCCATCACATACAGCACCTTTGGCCTGACATCCGCCTCCGGGCCGCAAGCGGCAGAGTCAAGCCGGGCCTGCACACAGCGGAGTCTCGCAGATCGTTTGACAGCCGGGTTGGCCTCGCAGAAACGGCTTTACGATGCCGTCGGGCGGCTGGTACCGTTACGCGATGGCAGCGGCAGCGCAGACCGCGTCGTCAGGGGCGCAGGCCGGAGCGGAGGCGCCTCCGGCGGGGGGGCAGCAGTCGCTGCCGCCGGGACCGACGATGCCGCCGGTCGTGCAGTCGCTCGCGTGGGGGCTGGCGCCGACCTGGCTGATGGACCACTGCACACGGCGCTGGGGCGACACCTTCACACTGCGCTTTCCGCCGGGCGGAGCGCCGCTCGTTCATCTCAGCGACCCGCAGGACGTAAAGACGCTGCTGACGGCCTCCGAGGACGTCGCACCGAAGCCCACGGGCGGCGCCGGAGCGCCGGTGTGGGTCCTGGGCCCCAACTCGCTGAGCGTGCTCACCGGGCCCGAGCACATGCGCCAGCGCAAGCTGCTGCTGCCTCCCTTCCACGGGGAGCACCTGCGCAAGCACGAGGACTTGATCGTGGGTGCCACGCGGCGCGTGATGGCCGACTGGCCGCTGGGTCGCCCGATGCGCATGCAGCCTCGCACACGGCTGATCACGCTGGAGGTGATCATGGGCTCGGTGTTCGGCGTCGAGGCCGAGCGCATGAACGAAATGCAGAAGACGATCGTCGCGTTGATGGGCCCGAAGCACGTGATCGCCGGGCTGCGAATGCTGGTGCGCCCGACCCAGCAGCGCCCGAACAGCACGATCGGACGGGGGCTGGACCGCCTCGACGCGCAGATCTACGCGGAGATCGAGAGCCGACGCCGGCAGCGCGATCTGGAGGGCCGTTCGGACATCATGTCGATGCTGCTGGTGGCCCGCGACGAGGACGGCGCGCCGATGACCGACGAAGAAGTGCGCGACGAGTTGGTGACGCTGCTGCTGGCGGGTCACGAGACGACGGCGACGGCGGTGTCATGGGCGATCGAGCGGCTGGTGCGCCATCCCAAGACGCTGGCGCGGCTCGTCGAGGAGGTCGACGCGCAGCGCGACGGCGGCGGCGATGAGTACCTGACGGCGGTGATCAACGAGACCCTGCGGGTGAGGCCGCCGCAGGGCATCGTCGTGCGCACGCTCGAGCGCGAGCTGCAGGTGGGAGGGTTCGTGCTGCCGGCCGGCACGACGACCGCGATCTCCGTGTACGCCACCAACCGCAACCGCCGTGTGTATGAGGACCCGGCGGCGTTCAGGCCGGAGCGCTTCCTGGAGAACGGCCCGGAGACGTACTCTTGGGTGCCGTTCGGTGGCGGCATCCGGCGCTGCATCGGCTCGTCGCTGGCGCTGCTGGAGGCGAAGCTGATCCTGCGCACGATGCTCGCGGAGCTCGAGCCGCGCGTGCCCGATGGCCGGCGGGGACGCCGCGGCGAGCGGATGCGCTGGTCGCACCGCACGCTGATCCCGTCCCGCGACGCGACCGTCGTGTGGCAGCGCCGAAGCCCGCGCCCCGTCGCGAGCGCGGCGGCCCCGGCTTAGAGCCTCGCTGGCTGCCGGCCGGCCAGACGCCGGCGCGGGGCTTGTGCCACCATTTCGCAGCATGGATCACCTGCTCCGCGCGCACGCGCCGATCACGGCGGCCGGCTGGGAGCTGATCGACGGTGAGGCGACGCAGCGGCTGCGGCCGGCGCTCGCGGCGCGCAGGCTGGCGGACTTCGCCGGGCCGCGCGGCTGGTCGCACTCGGCGACCAACCTCGGGCGCACCGAGCCGCTGGCGTCGGTGGCGGGCGACGGGGTCACGGCCCTGCGGCGGCGTGTGCTGCCGCTGGTGGAGGCTCGCGCGGACTTCGAGATCTCCTTCGACGAGCTGCGCGACGCCGACCGCGGCGCCGCCGACGCCGACCTGGACGCGCTCGATCTTGCGGCGCACCGCATCGCGGTCGCCGAGAACGTCGCCGTGTTCCACGGCTGGAGTGGTGCGATCACGGGCATCACCGAGGCCTCGCCGCACGCGCCCGTCCCGCTCGGCGCATCGCCGCAGGAGTACCCGAGCGCGGTGGCCGCAGCGATCGAGCGACTGCTCGGCAGCGGCATCGCCGGCCCGTACGCGCTCGCGCTCGGAGCCGAGCAGCACCGGCTGGTGATCGAGACGGCCGAGCACGGCGGCTATCCGATGCTCGAGCACCTGCGGAAGATCCTCGACGGTCCGATCGTGTGGGCACCGGGCGTCCGCGGGGCTGTGCTCGTCAGCCAGCGCGGCGGCGACTTCCTGCTCGACTGCGGGCAGGATCTGTCGATCGGCTACGACTCCCACGACGAGCAGGTCGTGCGCCTGTATCTGCAGGAGAGCTTCAGCTTCCAGGTCGCGACGGCGGACGCGGCCGTGGCGCTCGTCAGCCACGCGGCTTGAGCACCAGCACCAGCAGCAGCAGCAGCAGCAGCAGCTCTCCTCCTGAAAGATCCAAACCCCCTTCTGGACGTTTGTTCGATTAATCAGCGATCGGGTGATCGCGGCCGGCGGGCGCGCCGAGGCTGCTGCTGGACGTCCGGTCGTACGTGCGCCCGGAATGCACTCGAGTTCGCACGCTTCGGCGTGCACACATGAAGGAGGGAGATGGATGCGCAGCCGAACCGACAAGACGGATCACCCCTCAGCCGACGCGGTGCCCTTCGGCATCAGCCGGCGCGAGCTCGACGCGCGCACGAGCGTGGTCGCCGTCCAGGGCGACCTCGATCTCGCGACGGCGCCGCAGCTGAAGTGGATGCTGCTGGATGCGCTCGAGGAAGGGCACAGCCACCTCGTGCTCGACCTCAAAGACTCGACGTTCATGGATTCGACGGCACTCGGCGTGCTCGTCGGCGTGAGCCGCAGCCTCGATGCGGAGGGCACGCTGGCGATCGTGTGCGCCAACGACAAGCTGCTGAAGATCTTCGAGCTCTCGGGGATGGACGGCGTATTCGCCATCTACCCCTCGCTCGACGATGCGCTCGAGCAGACCCGCGGGCGAACCGCCGAAACCGGCTGAAAGGGGAGTGCGCTGCTCGATGGTGAGCGTCACGGGTAGGGATCCGACAGCGACAACCGCGCGCCGGCGCCGGCGCTCGCGTCTGGCAACGGCGATTGCCGCCGCGTGCTGCACGCTCGCGCTCGCGCTCGCGTTCATTCCCGCCGCCACCGCCAGACGAGACCAGCCCGGCGCGGCAGCCCCCGCGGCGCCGGCGACGACGCCGTCTCCGTCGAGCGCAAACCCCGACCTCACGGACGGCGAGCCGTCATCGCCGGCGCAACCGTCGGCAGCGCCGGCGCAGACGGAAACGCCGCCGGCCGCGGTGCGCTCACCGGCCGCGCATCACGACCATCACCGCGCCTCCGGCGAAACCAGCGCGCCCACGAGCGCAGGCACGGGCACGGGCACGGGCACGAGCTCCGGCTCGACATCGGCCGCCGGCGCGGGCGCGGCGGCGGAACCGAGCACCGCGGGCCCTCACCACCATGGTGAGCGGCGCGACGGCGACGGACGCGGCTCGGCTCGCAAGCAGGAACGACTGCAACAGAGCCCCGAAGCACAGGGAGCGGGGGCGCAGCCGACGCTGACGGACGCACAGACGTCCACGCAGGCCAAGAAAGGCACGGGCAAAGAAAAAGAAAAGAAAGAAAAGAAAGAAAAGAAAGAAAAGCCCTCCGAAGGCAAACGCACGCACGAAGGCGGCAAACGGCACTCAAAAGGCACCGGCGAACCGGAATCAACCGGCGCGGGTGAATCGGCCGGCGCTGGTGCGCCCGCGACGACGGCGCTTGCCGCGTCGGTGCTCACGCCGCAGGCGCTCGCCGCTGCCGCGGTGCCAGCGCCTGTGGGAACCGTGCAGACAGGCACGTCCGCAGAACGCGCCTCGACGTCGGCCGCGAGCGGCGAGGTGTCGAGCCGCGCGTTTCGCTCACGGCACGCTCGCTCCGGCGCGCGAGCGCCGGCCCACCCGATCAAGCTCGCGGCAGCGGGGTTGGCGCCCGCTGCCGCGACGGCCGCCACGGCGTCGGCGCCGCGCACGCCGCGAGGCGCCCGCAAGGGCGCCACTAAATCGAGCTCCACGGGTCCGTCATCGCAGCTGGTGAAGACCATCACCACGATCGTCGATGTCGTGCCGACCGCGGTGCGGGCGCTGATCGCGGCGCTGCTGGCGCTCGCGCTCGCGCTCGCTGTGCGCTCGCGCGTGGCCGCCGTTCGCGCGCGTCGCCTCGAGCGTCAGCGGGTGGAGCTGCTCGAGGATGTTGGCCTGCTGCAGGCTGCGCTGCTGCCGGTCCCGCCGGCGCGGCTCGGCCCGGTCGGCACATCCGCGGCCTACCAGCCCGCGGCGGGGCCTGGAGCGGGCGGGGACTTCTATGACGTGTTCGCGCTCGACGACGGTCAGCTGGCGATCATCGTCGGCGACGTCTCCGGGCACGGACGCCAGGCGCTGCCGCACACGGCGCTGGTGCGCTTCACGCTGCGCGCATATCTCGAGGCCGGACTCTCGCCGCGGGACGCCGTGCAGACCGCCGGGGCGGTGCTGGAGCGTCAGCTCGGCGGCGCCTTCGCGACCGTGATCGCCGCCACGTACAACCCGCGCGAGCGGCTGCTGGTGTACTCCTCCGCGGGACATCCGCCGCCGGTGATCCTGCCGCTGCAAGAGGATGCAGGATCGATCCCGCCGGTTACGATCTGCGCGGCCCCGCCGATCGGAGTGGGTATGCGGACAGGCACTCGTCAGACGGTCGTCTCGGTTCCGGGCGGCGCGCAGATCTGCTTCCACACCGACGGCGTCACCGAGGCGCGCGTCGGCTCCGACCTGTTCGGCACCGAGCGCCTCATCGACATTCTCGCCGAGTTGGGGCCGAGCGCAACGGCGCCTGCGCTGCTCGAGCACGTGGCCGAGTGCGCCGATGAGCGTCCCGACGACATGGCTGCGTGTCTGCTGCACATCGAGGGGCCCGAGCAGGCCCCCACGGTCCTCGTCGAGGAGCTCGAGCTCGATCGCGACGATGCCGCGAGCGCGCGCACCGAGCGCTTTCTGCTCGCGTGCGGACTCACGCGCAGGGAGGTCGCCGAGGCGCTGCGCACGGCCGCGATCGCGGCGGGGCGCGCGGGCACGATTGTGCTCGAGGTGCGTCGCGGCGACGGTGCGCCGGAAGTGGGCCTGCGCCGTGAGAACCTCGCTTATATCCACGCGCGCCGGGGCAACGTCGGGGTGGCGCTGTGAGCGCGCGGCCGCTGCTGGCGCCGGACGCTGCGATCGCCCTGGGCATCGCCTCCACCGCGATGCCGTTCGCGCGCACGCCCGACGACGAGGTCGAGCGCTGGCTGCGGGTGCTGCGCCTGCACGGACAGGTCGGCATCGCGCTGCAGGCGATCGGTGTCAGCGAAGTGCCGCTCGCGGGCGCCGATGAGGGCTCTGAGCACGGCGCTGCGAGCGCGACCGCAACCGACCACGGCGACGCGGTCGCGCGTGTCACCGAGCACGCCGTGCGGATCGCCGAGGAACGCGATCAGCGGGCGCTGACCACCACCGACATCCTGTTGGCCGTGATGCACGTCTACGGAGAGGACTTCGATCGCGTGCTGCAGGAGCACGGCACCGATCGCAACGAGGTACTCGAACGGCTCGGGGACGCTTGAGCCCCGAGCCGTTCGCTCGGTCAGCCCTTGAACGAGTGGAATTCGCCGAGCGGGCTCGGCAGCTGCGGCGTGAACGGTGTGAACGTGTACGGCTTGGTGGTGTCGAAGCCGGCTTTTTCGGCGGCTGCCTTTTCAGCGAACGGGAGCAGCGCTTCCACGGCCTGGCCGATGTTCTCGAGCATCAGTGTGCGCTCGTAGCCGTTGTTGTTGGGCGGCGCGATCGACTCCGCGACCTTCTGGATGCCCGTGATGCTTGTGATCGGGCCACCGTTTTCGGGTGTCACATCGCCGCCGACGACGCGTGCGAGCGTGCGATGGTCGGACTCGATGCCCATGATCCTCGCTGCCGTCACCCGCAGGTCCGCCGTGCTGAAGTGGCGCACGCCGACGAGATACGCGGCGATGAACGCATCCTCGAGCGTCACGAGGATGTCGAGCGTCGTCTGCGAGTCGGTGAACATGTTCGGCGGGTAGTAGAACGCCGTGAACGGCGTGGGCTTCTTGGTCACGCCTTCCTCGAGCAGATAGTGCGACATCTCCTCCTGCAGCGCTCCCTTCAGATAGCCCTGATCGTCGGCGGGGATGTTCTTGAAGAACGGCGCGGTATTGATGATGTTCGTGTAGGTCGTAACCGCCAGCGCCTCGGCGATCTGCGCCGCTTTCAGTATTTCCAGGTCGCCGTGGGTGATCGCACCCTTGCGGCGATTGGCGAGCGCTGCCGCGGGCGCGAGCGCTCCCACGCCGGCCGCGCCCGCGCCGACGACAGCCGCACCCTTCAAGAACCCCTTGCGTGTGGTCGGCGCCGTCCACTGATCCTCCGGCGCCGGCGAGTGTGCGTGTACGAGCTCCGACACGTTGCGCTGATCGTTCATTGTGCTGCCCCCTTCTGTGTAGGTCACGTGCACCGGATGGATGTGTGCACTGGAGGCTGTTGCGCGCGAACGCGCCACACGGATCACTCGAGCCGTTCACGGGGCACAGGCGCACGTCCTGCGCGCGCCCAGGCGCCTGTTTCTAGACGCTGTGGGCCTTGGCGCGTTCGAGCAGCAGCGAGAACAGCTGTTCCTCGAGAGCCGCCGGGAACTCGCGCAGGACGCCGAACGTGAACAGCGACACCTCCGCGCGGCCCTTGACGAAGCCGAGGATGTCCACGTAGAAGGGAATCCGCACGCCGTGCAGCGTCACCGTCTCGATGAAGCGCAGGCCGAAGCTGCCGTCGGCACCGGACGCGGGCGGCGATCCCTGCTTGGTCGACACCGGACCGACCTTCGCGCCGTGCAGGTTCGTGCTCGCGAGCAGCTGGTTGAGGTAGTGCGCCAGGCAGCTCTGCAGGTGGCCGCCGCGGATCGACGCCAATTCCCTCGCGGCGAGTGCGGTGGTGCGCGCGACGCTCACCTGCGAGCTGACGCTCTGGGTGATGATCGACCTCCCCCGTTCGTAGCTGTTCGAGCTCATTTCCGTCGCTTCCCGTTTCGCGCCCGCGTCCCCCACGCACTTGGCCAGCTCGGGTTCGAGGCGCTTTTCAGCCGCGCTCTTGTGTTCGTGTGCGGAGGCGGGGTGAAATCCCGGCAGGTCGCTCGCTTTGAGGTTGACCGCGACGGCGAAGGCCCGCGCCTTCGCTTCTTCGCGGCTGGCAGCGGGCCCCGGGGCGCCGAGCTGACCGTTGGGATCGGGGTCGCCGTGCGTCGCCTTCGCGGCCGGCGAGCGAGCGCTGGTCGTAGCGGTGGTGTGCCCCGCGCCCCCGCAGCCTGCGAGGAGGACGGCGCTCACGGCAAGCGTGGGAATGGCGGCCGTCCGGCGCATCGACGCGGCCATTGTCGCAGGCCGGTGCCGTCAGTCGGTGAGCTTGCGCTGCTGCGGGTGGATCGTCTCACCGCGGGTGAGCATCGCGACGTACTGCTCGATCCGGCGCGCGCGCGTGGCGGCGCGCTTGGCGGCGTCGATCCGGTAGAGCACGGCGTAGCGATTCTGGCTGGTGAGGATCTCGAACATGGCCTGCGCGCGCGGCTCGGCGGCGAGCGCGCTCGCAAGGTCGTCCGGCACCTCGATGCTCGCCTGACCGGAGTACGCGGCCTCCCAGCGCCCATCTGCCTTGGCGCGCTCCACCTGCGCGACGCCGGCAGCATGCATGCGGCCTTCGCGCTGCAGCCGCTCGACATGTCCGACGTTGCGCTTGGACCAGGTGCTGCGCGCACGTCGCGGCGTGAAGCGCTGACGGAAGGTGCGTTCGTCGCGACGCCTGATTTGACCGTCGATCCAGCCGTGGCAGAGCGCCTCGTCGAGTGCCTGCTCGTACGTGAGGCTGGTCGGCTCGGTCGTTCCCTTCTTGGCGAGCACGAGCCACACGCCGGTCGCCTCGGCGTGGTGGCCGGCGAGCCACCGCCGCCACGCGGCGGCGTCCAGGACTGCCAACTCGGTCAACTCGCTTTTCTCAGGCTGTATAACGATGGTTATACAGAGTTCGTGAAAGCAAACAAAGAAAGTCTCGCCGCCGGTGCCATCCTGGCGCATCGGCCCGCGGCGGCGGCACCGGCGGTGGGCGCTACTCCAGAATGATCGCCCGCATGACGTGTTCGTCGGGCAGCTTGTCGAGGATCTTGCGCAGGATGTCGATCTCGTCGTGCTGCTCGCGCTGGAGGTCGTTGAGCAGCAGTTTGACGGCGCTGTAGGTGATCTTCATCTGCTGAGGCGTCAGCGCCACGGTCAGCACGCCGCTGTCGTCGGGCAGCTGCTCGAGCTCGGCGAGCACTTCGCGCGCGAGGCGGCGAATGTCGGGCTCGTGCGCCTCGTCGGAGACGAGCAGCCGCAGCGCGCTGGCGGCCACGGGCACCTCGTCGACGTCGAGGAACAGGTGGTAGGGGGGTGCGGCGTCGTCGCTCGTGGCGCTCATCGCTTGAGAAAGCCTACTGCTCACCACGATCGCGAGCGGGATCGGCGGCGCGGGCGGCTCAGTCCACAGGGATCGTCGGCTGCGCGAGCGCGCGCTCGCGCTGGCCGCGGGCGATGCGGCCGCCGAGCGCGCTGAGCAGCATGCCGGCGATCGCGGTGATGACGGCGAGGAACGGCGGGAAGCTGCCGAGCGAGACCTTCGCGTGGGTGCCGATGATCGCGTGCGCGAGCAGCAGCGCGACGCCGTAGATGAAGCCGGCGACGAGGCCGCGGTCGGCTCCGCCCCAGCCGTCCTGGTGCTCGAAGCCGGCGATCACGCTGCCGATCGCGACGAGCACCGCGTAGCCCCAGTAGGCGCCGCTGGAGACCCCGACGAGCACGCCGGCGACCGCGCCGGCGATCGCAGGGACGACGCCTCCGAGCACGACCTGCGCGGGTCGTGGGCGGTCTCGAAAGAGCGTCGGTTGATACATCAGTCTCCTCCCCGAAGTTCCCGTCAAACCCTAGCGCGTCGTCATACCCTGCGTGGCACGTGGCCAGCATCTGTGCGCCGTTCCGCCTGTCGGTTCTCGATCCTGTACCGCGAACGCTTCGCCGCGCACGAGCAGGCGCACCGAGAGGCTGAGCCGCGCACCGCGGTCGCGGTGTGGGTGATCTGCGCGGACAGCGACGAGGAGGCCCGGCGCGTGGCGGCGAGCGGGCGGATGGCGTTCACGCTGCTGCGCCGCGGCCAGCTGATCGCGGTGCCGTCGCCCGAGAAGGCGCTGCGATCCCTCGAGGCCGAGCAGCGCGCCGGCGAGCCAGGTGCGCGGCGTCGCACGCTGGTGGGCTCGCCGCAGACGGTGCGCGAGCAGCTCGAGCAGGTGGTCGGCGAGTATGGCGCGCAGGAGGCGATCGCCGTGTGCATCACCTACGATCATGAGGCGCGCCGGCGCTCGTATGAGCTGCTCGCGGATGCGTTCCACCTGGGCGAGGACGACGATTTATAGATGCGTGCGTTGTGGCTGTGAACAATTCGCCCGTGAATGTCCGCCGCGCTACGTCGGCCGACGTGCCGGCGCTGGCGGCGATGCTCGCGCGGGCGTTTCTCGATGACCCGGTCGCGAGCTGGGCGTGGCGGCCGGATCGCCTGCGGCTCGGCGCGCTGGAGCGCTTTCACGGCGTGCGCCTGCGTCAGCTGCTCGCGGGCGAGGAGGTGTGGACGAGCGACGGGCTGACGAGCGCGGCGCTGTGGGCGCCGCCGGGACGCTGGCACTCGACGCTGCGCGAAACGGCCGAGCTGGTTCCGTCGTTCCTGCACCCGCGCCTGTTCATGCGCATGCCGATGGTCGCGCTCGGCTGGGAAAAACTCGAGCGCGCGCATCCGCGCAGGCCGCCGCACATGTACCTCGCGCTGCTCGGCACCGACCCCGACGCGCAGGGGCACGGGCTCGGCTCGGCGGTGCTGGCGCCGGTGCTGCGGCAGTGCGACAGCGACGGCGTCGGCGCCTACCTCGAGTCCTCGAAGGAACGCAACATCGACTTTTACGCGCGTCACGGCTTCCGTGTGCTCGGCGAGATCCAGCTGCTGCGCGGTCCGACGATGTGGAAGATGTGGCGCGCCCCGCGCCCGTAGCGGCGACGCGCGCGGGGCGCTCAGCCGGCGTGCTCGCCGGACGGCTCGCCGCGCAGCTGCTGACGGGCGTTCCCGCCCGGGATCCGGTAGCGGTCGCCAGCAGGCTGCTCGCGATCCAGGGACAGGACCCGCGCGGGGCGCGCCTGGCGGTCCGGGCGCGCAGCACCGGCCTGACGGCGGCCGATGTGGACCGCGCGCTGACGGAGGAGCGCTCGCTGCTGATCACGTGGCTGAACCGCGGCACGCTGCATCTGCTGGCCAGCGAGGACTATGCGTGGCTGCACGCCCTGACCGCCCCGACGCTGTCCACGGCGAGTGCTCGGCGGCTGTCCCAGGAGGGCGTCACACCGGCGGCGGCGGAGCGCGGGGTCGCGGCGATTGAGCGCGCGCTCGCCGATGAGGGGCCGTTGGATCGCGCTCAGCTGCGCGAGCGGATCGCCGCGGCGGGAGTGCCGGTGGAGGGCCAGGCGCTGGTGCACCTGCTGCTGCTCGCTTCGCTGCGCGGGGCGATCGTGCGCGGGCCGATGCGTGGCCGCCGGCAGGCGTACGTGCTCGTGCGCGACTGGCTGCAGGTGCCCGCGCCCGCCGCGGTGGACCGCGGGCGCGCGCTGGCTGAGCTCGCTCGCAGGTACCTCGCGGGTCATGCGCCGGCGGAGGATCGCGACCTGGCGAGGTGGTCGGGCCTGCCGCTGCGCGACGCGCGCGCGGGCCTGTCCGCGATCGCATCTGAGCTGCGCCAGCGCACGGACGGGCTGCTCGAGCTGAGCAGGCGCCCTGCGCCCGGCTCGACTCCGGGTCGCCCGCCGGCGTCGGCGTCCGCGCAGCTGCCACCGCCGCGCTTGCTTGGAGCGTTTGACCCGCTGTTGCTTGGCTGGCGCTCGCGCGAGGCGCTGCTGGATGTGAATCATCGGCGGATCGTCACCGTCAACGGCATCTTCAGGCCGTTCGCGCTCGTCCGGGGCCGCGCGGTGGCGACGTGGACGATCGCAGCGGGCGAGGTCGTGCTGAGACCCTTCGCTGCGCTCGCGCGCGATGACGAGCGGGCGCTGCGCGCCGATGCCGAGGACGTGTTGCGCTATCTGCGCACAGGCGTGTAGCGGCGATCGCGGCCACGACCCGTGCGGCCGCTGCACAGAGCTCGCTCGCTGATCCGCGATCGGCTCCGCGGCGTAGTAGCTCACAAGCGCTCGCCGCCGGCGGGCCTCCCAGACCAAACACAGGAGGAAACGACAACATGGGACTCGACAATCCAATCCACATCGCATTTCTTTTGATCCTGCTGCTGCTGGTGTTCGGCGCCAAGCGTCTGCCTGAGATGGGTCGCTCGCTCGGTGACGGCATGCGTGGCTTCAAGGACGCGATCAGCGGCGAGGGCTCGCATGTAGTCGCCCGGCCGGCAGCGCACGAGGTCGCACAGCCGACGCTCGTCGCCCAGCAGCGGGAGCCGGTCACGGTGCCCGGCGAGATCCGCAGCGCCCCGGTCCACGCCGCCGAGAAGATCCCCGCCTGATCATGGCAACCGCCGTCGGCAGCATCGGCCACGAAGACCGGCTGAGCGTAGTCGATCACCTCGAGGAGCTTCGCTCGCGGTTGATCGTCTCGCTGGCGGTGGTGGCGGTGGCGTTCGGGCTCTGCTTCTGGCAGAACAACGCGCTGCTTGAGATCGTCAACAGGCCGCTCGCGCACGAGACCCAGAAACAGGTGAGAGCCGGCAACGGCCCGCTCGGCGCGACGTACACGGTGCAGCAGGGCGCGCGCACGGTGGCCACGGAGCTCGCGGTCGTCGTGCAGGCGCTCGAGCGCCCTCACAGCGGCGCCTCGGCGGCCACCAGGAGCTCGCTCGCGCACGTCGAGCCGGCGTTGCAGGGCGCCATTGGTCACCTGTCATCGCCGCCGCAGGGCAACAAGCCGGTGACGTTGGCGGTCGGCGAGCCGTTCACGACGACCCTCGGCGTCTCGTTGATCTTCGCGCTGATCCTGTCGCTGCCGATTCTGCTGTATGAGGCGTACGGCTTCTTGCTGCCGGCGTTCAGCCCTGAGCAGCGGCGCGTGGCGAAGCCGCTGATGCTGGCGATCCCGTTCCTGTTCATCGCGGGCGTGCTGTTCGGCTATTTCGTGGTGCTGGGAGCGGCGGTGCGCTTCTTCCAGAACTTCAACAGCGGCGAGTTCAACGTGCTCGTGCAGGCGAGCCAGTACTACCACTTTGCGGCGGTGATCCTGCTGGCAATGGGGCTGGTGTTTCAGGTGCCCGTCGGGATCCTCGCGGCGACGCGTGCGGGCATCGTCACGACCGGGCAGCTGCGCCACAACCGCCGCTATGCGATTCTCGCGTGCGGTGCGGTCGCGGCGTTCCTGCCGGGCGACGCGATCACGTTGCTGCTGGAGACGGTGCCGCTGTACCTGCTGTTCGAGCTGAGCATCCTGCTCGCCAGGGTCATCGACCACCGTGAGTCGCGGCGCGCGGAGCGCGTGTGACAATGGCGCTGGTGTCCGCATGAAGCCGAGGTTCAGGCCGCTGCGCTCCGGCGGGGAGAGCTCCGCCAGCGGGCTGAGCGTGCTCGCCGACGAGGAGCTCATGCATCTGGTCTACCGCGGCCAGGCGGCCGCGTTCGAGGTGATCTACGACCGTCACGCCGACGCGGCGTTCTCGCTGGCCTACCGCATGTGCGGCCAGCGGTCGCTCGCCGAGGACGTCGTGCAGGATGCGTTCCTGTCGCTGTGGCGCAGCGGCGCGCGCTATGACCGCGGGCGCGGCAGCGTGCGTACGTGGGCGCTCGGCATCGTCCGCAATCGTGCGATCGACGCGCTGCGCCGCCGCACGGTGCGTGAGCGCGGACGCGTCGAGGACGAGGGCATCGAGGAGCGCCTGGTGGCACCCGAGCGCACCGATGTGGAGTTCGCGCGCCGTGACGAGGCGCGCGAGATCCGCGAGGCGCTCGAGCAGCTGCCGGGCGAGCAGAGCAGGGTCATCGAGCTGGCGTACTTCGGTGGCCTGACGCACGTGGAGATCGCGTCGATGCTGAAAATGCCGGTTGGAACGGTCAAGGGACGCATGCGCCTGGGGCTGGCGAAGATGCGGATGGCGTTGGGCGACCCCACGGAGGTGGTGCAGTGAGCATCGACGAGCCGCACATCGAGGAGCCCGAGGGCTGCCGCGCGAGCGCCGCGCCGTACGTGCTCGGCGCGCTCACCGACGAGGAGCACGAGGCGTTCCGCGTGCACCTGGAGTCGTGCTCGGTGTGCCGCGAGGAGGTCGCTGCGCTACAGGTGGTCGCCGCGGCGCTGCCCGCCGCGGCGCCCCAGCTGAGCGCGCCGCCTGAGCTCAAGCGGCGGCTGATGGCGAGCGTCCGCGAGGACGCGCACAGGCGCGAGCTGGCCGACGCTCGCGCGTCGCCCGCGGCGGCGGCCCGATCGCGCGCCCGGCCGCCCGCGCGGCTGCGCTGGCGGCCGAACGTCGCTGTCGCGGCGCTGGCTGTGGCGGTCGTCGCGCTCGCGGTCGTGGCGCTCAGCTCCGGCTCCGGCGGAGGCGTCGGCTCCGCGGGGACTCGTGTGATCCGCGCGCAGGTGCTGCCGTCGCGCGCGAGCGCGTCTTTGAGCGTCGGCGCCGGGCACGCGCAGCTGAACATCGCCGACATGCCGCAGGCTGCCCGGGGTCGCGTGTACGAGCTGTGGATCAAACGTTCCGCATCTGGGCGACCGCTGCCGACCGACGCGCTGTTCACCGTCAGCGCCGCCGGCGCGGCGAGCGTCGGCGTGCCCGGCGGCGTCAGCGGCGTGCGGGAAGTGATGGTCACCTCCGAGCCCCTCGGCGGCAGCCGCGTGCCGACGCTGCCGGCGCTGATCGTCGCGCGCGTCAGCTAGCACCCGCTCGCACGCCGCGGCGGCTCGCACGGTCGAGTCGGCCTTGATACGGTTAACCAGATGGCTAACAGTGGTGCTCTCGACCGCACGTTCGCAGCGTGCTCGCATCCGATCCGCCGCGGCATCGTCGAACGCCTGACGACTGGTGAGCTGAGCGTCGGGGATGCGACACGCGACTTCGGCGTGTCCAAGCCGGCGATCAGCAGGCACCTGAAGGTGCTCGAGGAGGCGGGCGTGATCGTGCGCGTGATCGACGGCCGTACGCACAGGCTGCGCATTCGCGAGCGGGCGCTGCGCGACGCCGACGAGTGGCTGACGCGCCAGCGCGAGCTGTGGGAGCGCAAGCTGGACGTGGTCGAGCAGTACCTGCGTGAGCAACGCGAGAGCGCACCCCGACAAAGCAAACCCCGAAAGGAGCAGACATGAGCGCCACCGATTCCACGACGTTGCGCCTCGAGCGCAGCTTCGATGCGCCGGCGGAGGACGTGTTCGATGCATGGACCAACCCTGAGGTGCTCCGGCGCTGGTGGGGGGCGAGCCCGACCTGGCGCACGCCCGTCGCCGAGGTCGATCTGCGCGTCGGCGGCCGCTACCGGCTGTCGATGGAAGACCCCGACGCCGGCACCTTCTACACGGTCCGGGGCGAGTACCGCGAGGTGCGCCGTCCCGAGCGCCTGGTCTACAGCTGGAGCTGGGAGCAGGACGATGGACAGACCGGGCACGAGAGCACGGTGACCGTCGAGTTCATGGAGCGCGACGAGCGCACGATCGTGGTGCTCGAGCACTCGGGCCTCGAGTCCCCGGAGTCGCGCGACCGCCACGAACAGGGCTGGGGCGCTTGCCTTGAGCTGTTCGCCGGGCGCGTCTTCGCCGAGGCGTCGCAGCTGTCGTGAGCACGTAGCGAGGACCTCGAGGACACAACCTCATCAACGACAAGGAGAGACAGATGGCGAATTACCTGCTGGCATACAAGGGTGGGAGCATGGCCGCGACCGAGGAGGAGCGCCAGGCGGCGACGGCGGCGTGGGTCGGCTGGTTCGGCGGGCTGGGCGAGGCGGTCGTCGACCCCGGCAACCCGTTCGGTCCCGCGGTGACGGTGACGAACGGCGGCAGCGTCAGCGACGGGGCCGCATCGGCGATCACGGGCTACTCGGTGCTGAGCGCGGACAGCCTCGCGGCGGCGAGCGGCCTCGCTAAGGACTGCCCGGTGCTGGCCGCGGGCGGCAGCGTGGAGGTGTACGAGACGATCCCGGTTATGTAGGAGGCAGAAGCCGGGTATGTCCTCATAACCCAAGTCTGTATAGCGATTGTTATACAGCACTTGCGATTGGGGACAATCGACCGCCGGTTTCAGGCTTGATTTGACGCCCGTGTCAGGCCGGCGGCGATGCAGGCGCGGCGAGCACGCGCAGCGCGTGCTCGCCCACGCGCACCGTGTCGCCGCTGCGCAGCTGGCGACCGCGCCGGGTCTCGCGCTCGCCGTTGACCCGCACGGGCTCGGCGGCGAGCAGCGCCTTGACGTCGCTGCCGCTGTCGACGACGCCGGCGAGCTTGAGCAGCTGCCCGAGCCTGATGCCCTCGCCGCGGACGGCGATGTCGCGTGCCACCGGTTGCGATGAATCTGGGGCCACCGGTTGCGGAATCTAGCTGGTAACAACCTGCGGGCCGGCTGCGCTACTCTCGACGTTGATGGGTGAGCGCAGCGGCTACGCACCGGGGACGTTTTGTTGGGCCGAACTGACGACCGGCGATCAGGAGGCGGCCAAGGCGTTCTACGCCACGCTGTTTGGCTGGCAGGCCAAAGACAGTCCGGTCGGCGACGCGGGCTCGTATTACTCGATGCAGCTGATCGACGGCAGGCCGGTCGCGGCGATCGCGGCGCAGCCCGAGCAGCAGCGTGAGGCGGGCGTGCCGCCGCTGTGGAACTCCTACGTCTCTGTGGACAGCGCCGACGCTGTTGCCGAGCGCGCGGGCGAGTTGGGCGCGACCGTGCATGCGCCGCCGTTCGATGTGATGAGCGTCGGGCGCATGGCCGTGATCCAGGACCCGCAGGGCGCGTTCTTCATGCCGTGGGAGCCGCGCGATCACTTCGGTGCGGCGCTCGTGAACCAGCCGGGAACGCTGGTGTGGAACGAGCTGCAGTCCCCCGACCTCGACGCCTCGGCGGCGTTCTACGGCGACCTCTTCGGCTGGGAGCTGGAGGAGTCCGACGGGATGCAGCAGCGCTATCTGATGATCAAGATCGGCGACTCCTACAACGGCGGCATCCGTGAGCTGACGCCGCCGTCGCCGCCGAACTGGCTCGTGTACTTCGGCGTCGATGACGTCGAGCAGGCGCTCGCGAGGCTGAACGAGCTCGGCGGCTCGACGATCGCCGGGCCGATCGACATCGAGATCGCGAAAATCGCAGTCGTCGCCGACCCGCAGGGCGCGGTGTTCGCACTGTACGCGGGGCAGCTCGCCGACTAGCGGCTAGCCCCGCGCGCGGTCTTCCTCGAGCGCGCGCCGTAGCGCCTCGTCGAACGACAGCGGCGCGATCCCGAACGGCTCGGCGCCGGAGGTATCGGTGACGATCGTGGCGGTCGTCAATCCCTCGACGAGCGGGCGCGCGATGTTGGTGTCAACAGGCGTGACCAGTCCCAGCCACAGGGCGGACAGCCATGGCGTGATCAGCGGCACTGGGAGCTTCGGCCGGGCGCGCACGCCCATCACCTCGGCCATCCGGTCGAGCATGTCTCCGTAGGCAAGGATGTCGGGCCCGCCGATCTGCACCTCGCGTCCGAGCGACTCGGGCACGTCGGGCGCGCGCAGCAGGTACTCGATGACGTCGTCGATCGCGATCGGTTGGGTGGCGGTCCGCAACCAGCTGGGGGCGATCATGATGGGCAGCCTTTTGACGAGGTAACGCAATGTGCGGTAGGACTCGCTGGCGGCGCCCACGACCATCGCGGCGCGGAAGTACGTGAGCGGCGGTCCCTCGGCGGCGAGCGTGAGCGCGGTCTGGTGGCGGCTGCTCAGGTGCTTGGAGACGCCCTCGTCGCCGAGACCTCCCAGGTACACGATCCTGCGCACGCCGTCGCGCTTGGCCATCGCGGCGAAGTTGGCCGCGCCGTGGCGCTCGCGCTGCTCGAAGCCGGCCCCGCCGGCCATCGCGTGGACGAGGAAGTACGCGATGTCGATGCCCGCACCGAGCCCGCGCAGGCTGTTCGCGTCGGTGACGTCGCCCTGGCGGACCTCGCAGCCGCTGCGCTCGAGGTGCGCCGCGCGTGCGGGATCGCGAACCAGGCACCGCACGTCTGCGCCGGCGGTCAGCAGCGAGCCGGCGAGACGACCTCCGATGAACCCGGTCGCACCGGTTACGAGCGCGCGCGTAGCGATGTGCTGAGGTTATCCGCCGGTGGCCGCGCTCTCCCGGCGTCAGCTCTGCGTGTGCGTGGAGTCCCCGTTGCGCCGCTCGGCGAGGTCGGGCCCGGTGGTGGTCGTCATGACGGCGCCGGCGCTGCCGCCGAGGACGCGGCGCACGAGCCCGGGCGCGAGTATGCGCATGGCTGCGACGAGCGCGTAGGCGCGCGGCACGTAGCGCTCGGCCCGTCGGCCGATACCGGCTTCGTAGATGGCCTCGGCGGCGCGCTCGGGCGTCGAGACGATCCAGCGTGTCCACGGCTTGTCCGTGAGCTCGGACTGGGGGAAGCCCTCGGTGGAGATGAATCCGGGGAGCACGAGACCGACGTGCACGCCCAGCGCGAGCTCCTCGGCCCACAGCGCGTCGGACCAGCCGGCGAGCGCGAACTTGGAGGCGCTGTAGGCGCCGGTGCCGGCGCGCGCGACGCGCGCGGCGGTGGAGGCGACGTTTACGATCGCGCTGGGCGCACTGGCGCGCAGCAGCGGCAGCAGCGCGTCGGTGAGCCGCACCTGTGCGTCGAAGTTGATCGCCATGGTGCGTTGGACGTTCTCGTAGCCGCCCTCGGCGAAGCGCGCGCGCCAGGAGGCGCCGGCGTTGTTGACGAGCAGGTCGAGCCGTCCGTGGGTCTCGAGCACGTGATCGCGGATGCGCTCGGGGGCGTCGTCGTCGACCAGGTCGAGCGCCACGAAGCTGCCGCCGAGCTCGTCGGTGAGCGCACGTAGCCGCTCCTCACGTCGGGCCACCAGCACGAGTGAGCTGCGCGGCTCGCGCGCGAGCCGTCGCGCGGTCGCTTCCCCGATGCCGCTTGAGGCGCCGGTGACGAGCATGACGGTGTTCACGTGGTTAGCCTGTCAGATCGGCGAACACGATGAGCTTGCCCGCGTCCAGCAACGCCCCAGGCGTCGCTTCCACAGAACAACGCTCGCCCCGCAAGCGCGAGGCGCTCGAGCTGTTCAGCGGCCTGCCGCGCCGCTATGACGAGCTGTCGGCGGCGCTGAGCTTCTGGCAGGACCCGCGCTGGCGAAGAGCGCTGGTGAGCGCGGTTGCGCCGCGGGCGGGACAACGCGTGCTGGACGTGGCGACGGGCACGGGCATGGTGGCGGCGGAGCTGCTGGCGCGGGCGGAGTGCTCGGTGGTGGGCATCGACCAGAGCCCGCAGATGCTCGCGGCGGCCCGCGCGCGGTTCGCGGCCGACGGCGGTTCGAGCGCGCGCGTGTCCGCGCGCGTGGAGCTGATGGAGGGGCAGGCGGAGTCGCTGCCGTTCGCGGAGGCGAGCTTTGACGCGCTGACGTTCACGTACCTGCTGCGCTACGTGGACGATCCGGCGGCGACGATGCGCGAGCTGGCGCGCGTGGTGCGCCCGGGCGGGCGCGTGGCGTCGCTGGAGTTCGGCGTGCCGCCGTGGGCGCCGGCGCGTGCTGCGTGGCGTCTGTACACGACGGTTGGCCTACCGACGCTGGGACGCGTGGAGTCGCGCGAGTGGGCGCAGGTGGGGCGCTTCCTGGGCCGAGCATCCGCGGCTTCTACGAGCGCCATCCGCTGGAGCGGCTCGTCGGCTACTGGCAGCAGGCGGGGCTCGAGGATGTGCGCGTGCGGCGCATGAGCTTCGGCGGCGGCGTGGTGATGTGTGCGAGCAGGCGCGCGGGCTGAGGGCGACGATGGCGATCACACGCGAGCGCCCTGCTTTCTACGCGCTGGGCGGCGGGCGTGTGGGCGATGCGCTGACGCTGTTGCACCCGCCGTACACGGCGTGGCACCTGAGCTACTTCGCGCTGGGCGCGGCGGCGGCGCCGCGCCTGCACGTGGACCGGCTGCTGTGGGGTGTGGCGGCGTTCGCGCTGGCGGTGGGCGTGGCTGCGCACGCGCTCGACGAGCTGCACGACCGGCCGCTCGGCACGCGCATCAGTGCCCGCGCGCTCGTGGTGTGTGGCGTGCTCGGGCTGCTGGGCGCGTTGGCGATTGGGGTTGCGGGTGTGCTGACGGTGACGGTGTGGCTGGCGCCGTTCGTGCTCGCGGGCGCTGTGTTCCTGCCGGCCTACAACCTTGAGTGGTGGGGCGGGCGCTTCCACGGCGACGTGTGGTTTGCGCTCGGCTGGGGCGCGTTCCCGGCGCTGACGGGCTACTTCATCAACGCGGAGCAGCTGGCTCCGGCCGGCCTGCTGATCGCGGCGGGCTGCATGGGCATGAGCGTGGCGCAGCGGCGCTTGAGCTCGGCGGCGCGCGAGCTGCGCAGGCGCACGCTGGCGGTGAACGGCACGCGCACGCTAAGCGACGGCAGCTCCGAACAGCTGTCGCTCAGCGGCCTGCTGCGTCCGCTCGACGGCGCGCTCGCGGCGATGTCGCTGGCGATCGTGCTGACGGCGTGCGCGCTCGTTATCGCCCGGCTGTGACGGCTTTGTGTCCGCCACAGACCGACTGACCAATCGTAAGCACCGTATAACCATAGTTATACAGCATTCAAAAGAGGACATACAAGACGCAGCCTCTCTCGCTGCACCCTAATCGGCCACGAAGCCTACGGCTCCCGCAGCAGGTGCGCCCCCGGCCCGGGACGCACCTGGCGCGCATCGGGCGGGTGCACGACGCCGGGCGCGAACAGGCCGAGCACGCTGCCGCCGAAGCCGCCGCCGACGAGACGCGCACCGCTGGCGCCCGCGTCGCGCAGGCGCTGCACGGTGACCTCGACGGCGGGGGTGGAGATCTCGTAGTCATCGCGCAGGCTTGCGTGTGACGCGTTGAGCAGCTCGCCGAGGGCGGCGAGGTCTTGCGCGCGCAGCGCGGCGACGGTGTCGCGCACGCGCTGGTTCTCGCTGACGACGTGCCGCACACGCCGGCTCAGCGGCTCGGGCAGCTGCTCGGCGGCGTCGAGGTCGGCGTCGCGCAGCGAGGGCACCCCGAGCAGCTCGCACGCGCGGGCGCACTCAGCGCGTCGCTGGTTGTAGCCGGAGCTCGCGTGCACGTGGGCCTCGCCGGAGTCGAGCACGACGAGCCGCCAATCGCCGAGCGACAGCGGCACGGCCTCGACGCTCAGCGTGCGGAAGTCGATACAGGCGGCGGTGTCCGGTGCGCCATACAGCGAGGCGAGCTGGTCCAGCAGGCCGGTGTGCGCGCCCGCCCAGTCGTTCTCCACGCGCGAGCACAGGCGCGCGATCTCGAGCAGCGGCATCGGTGCGTCGCTGCTGCTGATGCCGGCGAGCGCGAGGCAGAGCGCGACCTCGAGCGCGGCCGAGGAGGACAGGCCGGCGCCGCGCGGCACGCCGCCGCTGATCTCGACGTCTGCCCCGTCCAGCGGCCGCCCTGAGCGCGACAGTTCGGCGACGACGCCGCGGACGAAGGCGCGCCAGCCGCGTACGCGCTCGGGGCTGGAGGCGTCGAACTCGTCGCGCTGGCCCAGATCGCGCGCGTAGACGCTGATGCGCCCGGCGCCGGGCGAGCCGGGAGCCGTGGCCTCGGCGCTGACGGTGACGCCCTGTGCGATCGCGAACGGCAGCGCGAGCCCTTCGTTGTAGTCGGTGTGCTCGCCGATCAGGTTGACGCGACCGGGGGCGAACGCGCGTCTGCGCTCAGCCGCCACGTGCGATCGCCTCGCGCAGCTTTGCGGCTGACTCCTCGGGCAGCGTGTCGGAGATGAAGGTGCCGGCGCCCTGCTCGGAGCCGGCGAGGTACTTGAGCTTCTCGGCGGTGCGCAGCGGCGGGTAGAACTCGACGTGCAGGTGCCCGTGCCCGGCGGGGACGCCCGCAGCGGCTGCTCGCAGCGCGGTCATGGTCGGTGCCTGGTGGAGCGCCATCACGTAGGGGAAAGGGCGCTCGAACAGCGCGTCGTACCCGCGCACGAGGGCTTGCAGCGCGGCGGCGAGGTCACGCAGCTCGTGCGGCTCGCAATCGCGCAGGCTGGGACGGTGCCCGCGCATGACGACGTGCGCTTCGTAGGCCCAGCGCGCGGCGTAGGGGACGTACACGACGACGCTGTCGTTGTGGTGCGCGACGCGCAGCCCGTCCGTGAGCTCGCGCTCGAGCAGCGTGCACGGCGCGCAGGCGCCGAGGCGCCGATCGGCGGCGAGCTCGAGCTTGGGCACGGGTGGCAGGAACGGATAGCCGTAGATCTGTCCGTGCGGGTGGTGCAGGGTGACGCCGACCTCGACACCGCGGTTTTCGAAGATGAGCACGTAGTCGACGTCCTCGCGTGCGCCGAGCTCGATGTAGCGGTGGCGCCAGACCCACATCAGCGCCTCGGTGCGCTCCGGCGCCAGCGCGCCGAAGGACGAGTAGTGATCGTCGGTGTAGACCACGACCTCGGCTGCGCCGAGCGGCGCCTCGAACGCGGGGAAGCGGTTGTCGAAGACGGCGATCTCGAAGCTGGGGAAGGGGATCTCCGTTTGGTAGCCCGCCCGCCCCTCGCCCGGGGGCGTGGGGTCCAGCGGGCAGTGGTCGCGATCGGGCAGGAACGTTCGCTCCTGGCGGTGGATCGCGTAGACGACCTGCTCGCCGCGCAGCTCCTCGAAGCGAAGCTCGCTCACGTCCGAGGCGGCGGGTCGGCGGTGCGCCGCTCGTCGACGTAGAGAATCAGCGCGCGACCGTCGTCTTTGACGTAGCGCGCGATCGCGACGGGGCCCGTGTGCTCGCGCTCGTCCGCCCGCCCGTGGCGGCCCTCGCTCACGCCGTCGCGAGCGGCTCCGCGCCGACCGGTGGGTGGCCCGGGTGGGGCGGCTCGGCGGGCTTGCCAGCCATACCTCGAGGGTATACGGAACGGGGGTCTTGGCGTTGGCGGATGAGCCGATCGGCCTACGGGACGGAGAGCCTCCGGGACTAAACTGGGAGACGTGCCCAATCTGGGGTTGACGGAGGTGTGGTTTAGCGGGAAGGTAGAAGCCGAAGCAGCGCAGGCACTGCGGTCCAGCGAGTAGAGGAGGAGCAAATGCCAGACACCGACCAGGTCGAGCAGGCGGTCGAGCCGCTCGACTATCTAGACCGACCAGACGTCGATCGCCCGGGCTTTGACCGCCGCGCGTTCCTGCGCCGCACCGCTCTGACCGGGATCGCGGCCGGCTCCGTGGGCAGCCTGCTGAGCGCGTGCGGCTCGAGCGCTTCGAGCAGCAGCGGCGGATCCGACGCCGTGTTCGGCTCGCACCCCAAATACAAGTTCGTGTTCGTCAACCACGTCACGACCAACCCGTTCTTCACGCCGACGCAGTACGGCGCCGCGGACGCGTCCAAGCTGCTCGGTTGCGAATACCAGTGGACGGGCTCGGAAAACAGCAACGTGGCCCAGATGGTGACGGCGGTCAACACGGCAGTGACGAGCGGCGCGGACGGCATCGCGGTCGCGCTGATCGACCTGCACGCGTTCAACGCGCCGGTCGAAGCGGCGCTGAAGGCGGGCATCCCGGTAGTCGCCTACAACGCCGACGCGCCGGGAAACGCGCGCCTCGCCTACATCGGCCAGGACCTGAAACTGGCTGGCGAAGAAATGGGCAAGCGCATTGTCGCCGCAGTGGGCTCGGGCGAAGTCGGCCTGTTCATTGCGACGCCTGGCTCGGCGAACCTGCAACCGCGCATCGAAGGCGCTGAAAAGGCGATCAAGGACTCGGGTGCGGCGATCACGGCGCACTCGGTCGCGACGGGTGCTGCCGTCGCACAGGAGCAGCCGGCGATCGAAGCGTGGTACCAGAGCCACAGCAGCGCGAAGGGCATGTACGCGGTCGACGGCGGCAGCACCGAATCGCTGGCCAAAGTCATGCAGAAGCTGGGCCTCGTGAGCAAGGGCGTCCACGCCGGCGGCTTCGACCTCACCGAACAGACGCAGAAGCTGCTGAAAGAAGGCAACATCGAATTCACGATCGACCAGCAGCCTTATCTGCAGGGGTTTATGCCGGTTCTGGAGTTGTTCCTGTGCCAGGTGTCCGGGACTCTGACGGGCCCCGCCGAAGTCGACACGGGCCTCAAGTTCCTGAACAAAGAAACGGTCGCCCCGTACGTCAATTCGAAGAGCCGCTTCGAGGGCACGTCCTCGGAAGCGAAGGTGGTCCCGATCCCGGCCGGTACGACAGCGTAAGCAATGGCGCAGGTGGCCGGAGAGCCGGGCTCACCAGAGAAACCGACGATGCCGGGGGGTGGCTCGGCGCAGGCAGTCCCCGCCGCCCCCACGGTGTCCCGCCGCGTGCTCGAGCGCGCGCTTTCGCTGCGCGAGGGCAGCATCATCGTCGTCACGATCGTCGTGGCGGTCTACTTCTCCGTGAACACGAGCACGTTCTTCACCGGCTCGAACTTCAAGACGCTGCTCCCGTACTTCGCGCCGCTCGCGCTCCTGGGCGCGGGCGAGGTGTTCGTGATGATCCTCGGCGAGATCGATCTCTCGATCGGGGGCATGTACATGTTCGCCCCGATCGTCTTCTACAAGCTCGACACCGCGGGGCTGGGCCTGGTGGTGTCGGCGATCATCGCGCTGCTGATCTGCATGGTCGTCGGCGTCGTCAACGGCTCGTTCGTGGCGTTCCTCGGCGTGAGCTCGTTCGTGGCGACGCTCGGCATGCTGTTCACCTTCGAGGGGCTCAGCCTGCTGTTGTCGCACGGCACGCCCGTGGCGACGCCCGGAGCTCAGGTGACGCAGACGGAAGTCAAAGTCCACCACGTGATCAACGGGCACAGCATCGTGCTCGTGGAAAAAGTCAACCACGTCGGCACTTTCGCGAAAATCTTCGGCGCGGGGGTCTACTCCGAGCTGATCTGGGCTGTGGTGATCGTGGTGGTGCTGCAGGTCGTGCTGACGTTCACGCGTTGGGGCCTGTACACGGTGGCGATCGGATCCAACAAGCTGGGCGCGGCCGAGGCGGGCGTCGCGGTGAAGCTGGTGACGATCCGCAACTTCGTGCTGTGCGCGGGATTGGCGGGGCTGGTCGGCCTGCTCGAGGCGATCCGCTCGCAGACGATCCAGCCCGACCCCTCGGGACCGAACGAACTGCTGCTGCTCGCGATCGCGGCGGCGGTCATCGGCGGCACCCTGCTGACCGGCGGTTCGGGCACCGTCGTCGGCGCTTTCATCGGTGCGTTGTTCCTGGGCATCCTCAAGGACGGGCTGATCCTGCAGGGAGTCAACGCCAACTACCTGCTCTTCTACACGGGACTCGCGATCGTAGTCGCGATGACGGCGAACGTCTACGTCGGGCGCGTGCGCAGGGGGCACACCGGCAGTGGTTGACCGGCTCATAGAGCACGACGTCGTCGGCCCGAGCTCGGCGCCGGACGATGTGCTGCGCGTCGAGCACATCGCCAAGCGCTTCGGCCCGGTGACGGCGCTGCGCGACGTGAACCTGCACCTCAAAAAGGGCGAGGTGCTGGGGCTGCTCGGCGACAACGGCGCGGGCAAGTCGACGCTGATCAAGATCATCTCCGGCTTTCAGAAGCCGGACACGGGCAGGATGTGGCTGCGCGGCCAGCCCTACGAACCGAAAAGCGTCGACGACGCCCGCGCACAAGGAATCGATACCGTCTACCAGGACCTCGCGTTGATCGACGAACTGTCGGTGTACCACAACCTGTTCCTGCGCCGCGAGCGCGTGATGAGCCCGCTGCCGCTGCTCGACAACAGGCGCATGAAGCGCGAAGCGCGCAAGGCGCTCGATGAGATCGGCATCAACATCCCGCGGATCGACGTGTCGGTGGCGCGCCTATCGGGCGGACAGCGGCAGGCGATCGCGGTGGCGCGCACCGTCAACGGCGATGCCGACATCATCCTGCTCGACGAGCCGCTGGCGGCGATGGGCGCTAAAGAGGGCGCCCAGATCCTCGACCTCGTGGCGCGCCTGAAGGCCGAGGGTCGTGTCTCGATCATCATGATCCTGCACAACTACGTCCACGTTCTGGAGGCGTGCGACCGCGTGAGCATGATCCAGGACGGGGTGATCGCACTGGACAAGCCCACGTCCGAGACCTCGGTCGAGGAGCTCACCGACATCGTCGTCAACGAGTACCGCCGCGCGCGCGAAGAAACCCACGAGGAAGAAGCCGCCTCGAGCTCGAGCTGAGGCCGCATGCGTTCGCGCTGCGGCTCGCGCGTCTGCGCTCAGGTGCCGGGAGGCCGGCGTGTCTTCGAGGTATTCCCGGTTCTGGCGGTGCTCGCCGCGAACCTGGATGGCGATGTAGATGAGGATGATGTTGACGACGAGCCCGATGCCGCCGAACGTCACGGCGAGACCGAAGGTCTTCTCGAAGGCTTCGTTGGTTGCGAGCAGCATGCGGGGAGCCTAGCAACGCAGCGGGCGCCGGTGTCGTAGCCTAAGGGGCGCCGCCGCCGAGACGCTTCGGCGAGACATCGTGCTGGAGAGGTGCCGGAGCGGTTGAACGGGCGCGACTGGAAATCGCGTAACGGGGGAAACCTCGTTCGGGGGTTCGAATCCCCCCCTCTCCGCCATTTGTTCGTAGATCGAAACAGGGCTAGCGGAGCGCTCGTCGGCAGCGTTCCCGGCCCTGTTTTGCGTGGGCGCACCGGCGGCGATGGCTAGGGCCTCCGCCTCGGCTTGCTCGAATAGGCCCTCCGTGAGCAGCAACGCGTATGGCTCGGTCAGCTCGACGTTGCTGATCCAAGCCGTCGTTTCGCCGTCGTCCCATTCGGTCATCACGTAGAGCTTCTTGAAGAAGGCTTGGTTGTAGCCGCGCCGGGTCTGCTCGCTCGCAGCCTTGTAGACCGCCTGCACGTCCTCGACCAGCTCCAAGGCCAGCTCTAGGTGCGCCCGGTCGATGCTCAAGCGCAGCTCCGTCTCTGCCAGCGATTCATGCGCGGCGTCTAGTTCGGTCTGCAACTGCGCCTGCTTGCGCTTGAACAGGCTCGGCGTGATGGACTTCTCGGTGAAGCGCATCTCGATCAGCTCGTCTTGGCGGGCTTCGAGCTTGCCTATTAGGGAGGTCTTGGCCCGTCGGACCTGGCGCATGGCGTCCTGGCTGACCGCTACAAGCGCACGGATCGCCGCCTTACCGCGTGCCACGCGAGCGGGCGGCATCTGCACCGTGGCGTAATGGCGCTCGATCAGTTGCTCAAGCAGCTCAGGCCGAATGTTGGCTCGCCGTGTGCAGGCCGTGCCGTTGATCCGGCCACTACAGAAGAAGTAGGGGTACTTGCGGCCGTTGCGCCCCGTTGAGATACCGAACGTCAGGCGGTTGCCGCACTCGCCGCAATAGACACTGCCGCGCAGGTAGTGTTGGCGGACCCTCGGGCGCTCGCCAGCGACCCGCTTCTCATCGAGCATCGTCTGCACCCGCTCGAACGTCTCGGGGTCGATCAGCGGCTCATGGCGTCCGTCGAAGGTCTGCTCGTCCTTGGTGCCGCGCCGGTAGATGACCTTGCCGATGTAGTAGCGATTGCGGAGCAAGCGCTGCACAACGGTCGTGCCGAGTGTCTTGGGCACCCGTTTGGCGGTTGGCCGGGAGCGCAGACCGAGACGTTCCAGCTCAGCGGCAAGCTGTGCGATGGAGTATTCGCCCGTCGCGTACAACTGGAACGCGTGCGTGATGAGCCGTCCCCGATCAGGGTCAATGGTCACGATGGCAACCCGTCGCCCGTCCGGCAGTTCGTCAACGCTGTTGAGGTAGCCGAGGGGCGCTGGACCGTAGGTGCCGCCGACGCTGGCCTTCTGCTTGAGGCCGCGCTTGACGCTCTCGCTGGTCTGCATCGACTGGAACTGGTTTTGGGTGGCGATCATGCTCTCGTAGAGGAACGCGGCGGCGCTGTCGTCGCCGATCATCGGCTCTGTGATGGAGATGAGCTTGGCTCCGGCCTGTCGCACCAGCTCGCGCGTCTGCCAGTGATCGCGCTGATTGCGCGCCCATCGACTCAAGCTCCAGACGATCACGTACTCGACGCGCGTCGAGTCGTGTTCATTGCGCTGCTTTAGCTCATCGAGCATTTCCAAGAAGCCGGTGCGCTTATGCAGATCAACGAAGGCCGAGCGGCCGGGATCGCTGAACTCACGCACAATGTCAGCTTCAAGGCTTGCGGCCTTTTCTTCGGCACCCTCGCGCTGCGCGTCAATGCTCAAGCCATCGTCGCTGTAGTCAGTTCTGACCTGACCCTCAGAAGATACTCGCAGGTAGGCATAGGCCCGCGCGGTGGTAGGCGTGACCGCAGCGTCAGTTTCGTTTCTAAATGTGGTGGGTGCTGATGGCAAGGTATTACCTCCTTTCTCTGCTGTCGTCAGCAGTGCGTTGTTAAGTTAACAATATATCATATTCGTCATATCAACGTGTGGCCCATCACGGTTAGTCCTTGACTGAAACGGACGACCTGGAACAGCTCCCGGTCAGCTCGCGGCAGCCTAGCCACGCTGTCCTCGATCGCCTTTACGCGCTTGCTGTTCGGCGCTAGCCACAGGACTCTCGGGAACACGCCCCGCTGGGCCTGCTCGGCTCCGCTCATGTAGTAGGCGACGTAGATAGCCAACTGTCGGACAAGCGTCTGCGTGCCCTCGGTGCCTCGGTCTACCTCGATGAAGTAGCTGTCCTCATACGGCCCAAGGCCGAGGCGGACGAAGCTGTCCGGCTTGAGCGTTTGGGCATGGCCGCTTACTCCACTAAGGGTTCACGACTCGGTAGTTGAAGGAGTGATGGTGTAGTTCCATTCGCCGTGGAAGGGGTGGCGTGTGATGTTGACGGCGGCGAGTTCTTGGTCGGTGACTTCGATTTCCTTTGGGTAGGGTCGGTCGTCGAGCTGGGCGTAGACTTTCAGCCCGGTGCTGGTCGTTGTGGCGGCGATCAGGTTGATGATGACCTCGTGGCTGATCAGCGGCTTGCCGCGCCAGTTGGTCGAGATGACGCTGAACAAGCGGTGCTCGATTTTGTTCCACTTGCTCGTGCCTGGCGGGAAATGGCAGACGGTGACCTTGAGCCCGGTGGCGTCGGCGAGCTTCTGCAGCTCGACCTTCCACAGCCGGGTGCGGTAGCTGTTGGAGCCGCCCGCGTCGGCCGTGATCGTGAGCTCTTTGGCGTCGGGGAAGCGCTGTTTGCCGAGGGTTTCCCACCAGCCGCGGATGCTCGCCGCGGCGAACTGCGCTGTGTCACGGTCGATACCGACGTTGACCCAGCCCTCGTCGTTGAGCAGGTCATAGATCCCATAGGGGATCGCGTGTCCGAGATCCTTGTCCTTGAAGTCGTGCGTACGCACCTCAACGGGCTTGCCCTTGGGCTCAAGCTCACGGCCGACCGCCTTGAAATCCCCGACCAGCTCACGCTTCTTGGTATCCACACTGATCACCGGCTGACCACGCTTGATCGCTCGCTGGACCGTGTCGTTGATGTGCTGGAACTGGGCGTCGCGGTCGGGATGATCGGCTCCCTCCCTGGTCTTACGGTTGGCCTGCAGGCTGTAACCCATGCGCTTCAAAAGACGCAAGACCGTGCGGTCTGAGACTGCATAGCCCCGGCCGGCCAACGCACGAGCGAGCTTGGCTGCGCTCTTGGAGGTCCACCGCAACGGCGACTCCGGATCACCACGCGTCTCCGGGGCAACCAGCCGCTCGAGCTCCTCTTCGATCTTCGGATGGGTCTCGGAGATCGGCTTGTTCCCCGCGCCAGGCCGACGCACACGGCCCTCCTGCAACGTCTCGCTCGATTCAAGCTCGCGCACACCACGACGAATCGTGTTTTCATGCAGCCCGGTCGCCCGCGCGACCGCCGAGATACCCCCAAAACCATGCGAGCGAGCCTCCGCCGCCGCCCACAACCGCCGGCCACGCTCATTGAGCACCTCTTTGCCGCTCAACAACCGATAGCGCTCCGCGATCGCCGCCTCATCAATCACACCACCCTATTCAACACCCACCACCCAGCTCCTGCACTAATCAAGTCAAGAGCCCTAAAGCTGCGCCAACAAGTGGGTTCGCCGGCCAGCTCAAGCAGCTCGACGCTATGGGAGCGGTCGGACTCTGTGAGCAGCGTGTGCAGCTCGGAGACTTGCAGTGCGTGGCGCACAAACAGCGTCCCCGGAGTCAGCGACCGCCGCCTGCGTCGCTCGGGTTGCCAGCCACGCTCATGGGCCAGCCGTTGTCCGCTGAGGCCCAGGTGGTAGACGAAGCCAGCCGAGCCGGAGCGCACGCCGCCGACCTGACGCGGCAGCCGTTCCAGCAGGCCGAGTCGGACGAGCCGGAGCAGTGCCCGTCGAGATGCGCGGCCGTTGGCGTCGGTGTCCTCAGTCTCCGCGAAGCACAGTCGGGTCAGTTGCGAGCCGGTGACAAAGCGCAGATCGGATACCCACTTTACAAGGGTCAGATCACGCTCGACAAGCTGCGCCACCTGCTCGCGGTGGGTTGCCGCACTCACGTAAGGGCGGGTCATTTGTCACTCCAAAAAGCACTATTAGTCAGTGGCAGATGTGGGCAGACTGTCCGATAAATACAGGCGATTACGCTCCTGCTACTCAACGCGACTGGACGGGCGACCGGCGCACTCATTGGTGGTCTCTCCGTCTGCGGCCAACTGGAGCCCTTGGCGGACGCGGGCGTTCCACCTGGGCACGCAAGCTGGACTCGACTTCGGTGCGACTACGGGCGTAGCGCTCCCTTGATGCCCGACGTACTCGCTTGGCACTGTCCTGTGATGCTGGTGGTGGCGGCGTGCTCAGTGTCACCGGCCGAGCAGTGCCGCCGTCATCAAGGGCCACCAGAGCGGCGACAGAGTGAGCATCGAGCGCTTGCAGATCAGCAGCGCTCAGCGACGGCGCAAATAGTCGCTCCATGACCTTGGCATCGGTGGCACTGAGGGCGAATGTTGCCTTGCTGCGGGCGTTGGCGAGCACTACCTCGCGCAGCTCTCTATCGAGCTGGTCGAGGTTCTGATGTGCGACTGTGAGCGCCAATCCGTACTTGCGGCCTTGCGCAAACATTTCATCCCACGGGATGGGAGCCGAAGCGAAGTCCTGTACCTCATCGACGTACAGGCCGAAGGCGTGACGTTCAGCGATCGGTAGCCCGGCCCGTTCTGTGGCGGCCTGCCACAGCGAGGTCAGGATCAGGCAGCCGAGTAGCGTGGCCGTCTCCGCTCCAATGAGCCCCTTGGGCAAGTAGACGAGCAGAATCTTCCCTTCGGCCATGATCGCTCGCATAGAGGTCTGCGGCGCGGCCTGCCCCATGATGGCCCGGATGGAGGGGCGAGCGGTGAAGGCGCGCACCTTGTTGAGCAAGGGTGCGATGACCGTGGCTTTCTCTCGTTCGGGCAGGTGTGCGTACCAGCGCCAGTCCGGCTCCAGGCCCACCGGATCGTCCAAGGCAGCTACGACTTCAGCGCGGAACCGCTCATCGAGGAACAGTCGAGGTAGATCGAGCAGCGTCGAGCCCTGACGACGTGCAAGGGTGAGCAGGCCCATGTGGGCGAGCTGGCCGGTCCGTGGACCCCAGTAGGCTTTCCATAGACGTTGAAACAACTCGCCGAGCTGGTCAGCAACGAGCGACGCATCGGCTGAGCCAGTAAAGGGGTTGAAGCCGACGGCGTAGTCCGGGTCAGTCGGATCGAGCAGCACCACGTCTTTGATGCGATGGGCCGGAATCAGATCGAGCACGTCTTGCACCAAGTCGCCGTTTGTCTCCACTACGGCCAGGCCGCGTCCGGCTGTCAGATCGTCGCGTACCAAGTTCTTGATGAGACTGGTCTTGCCCGTGCCGGTAGGGCCAAGCACGTACAGTCCGCGAGTTGAAACGCCGGGCGAGATCCCGACGGGCCGGGTGACACCAGCAAAGTTGCTGGTGCCGAGTATCCGTCCAGCTCGCGGAAGTTCCGAGCTGGGAACCAGTCGCTTGGCTGCGCCCAGCTCCAGGCCGGGGAGATCGGGGGCATCCATCGGCCAGCCGATGACAGCGGCGACTTCTTCCACGCTGAGATAGCGACCACGCTGACCGCACCAGCGCAGAAGCTGACCAAGCCAGTACGGATCAGCCGTCAAGCGACCGTAGGGAGTGCTGAGACTCCACAGGCTGGCAGCCGTGCGCCGCATGAGCTGGGAGCTACGGGCCGAGTTGTTGGCGTGGACCTGCAACAGGCCGTAGCCGTTCAGCCCAGGCATGGTCAGCTTGGTCATAAGCACCCGCTGGCGACCGTCGCGCTGAATCTCAGGAGTCAGCGGCAACGGTGGTCGCAAGTGTGGACGCAGCGTCCAGGTGAGGCGTACTGCCTCATCTGCGCCAAGTGGGAACAAGCTGGCGAGCAGACCACCGGCGATCGCCGGCAGCCCGTCCGTGCGGATAACCGCCGTGGCCGGTGCCACTTGCCAAAGCGCCCGTAGGCCGTGCCGGTGCGGTGGCGACTCTACGCGATCCAAGCGGAGACTCGGGATCGCAGCGCGCAGACTACCGAGCACCGTCTCGGCAGCCTTTGAGCTGATCGCCAGGTGGTGCGTAATGCCATCCCGTCCGGCCATCAAGTCAAAGACCAAACGGGTGGGATGCGGTAGCCCGGAGAACGAAGCCAAGGCAGCTAGGACAGTCTCTTGGCTCAGGTCGCGCGGGAATCGCAGTCGAAACCAGGTCAGATCGTCCCGTCTCATGGACGCGGCTTATCTTTCTTGTCCTGCTTGCTCTCGGAGAGAATCCGGGCGTGCTGGAGCAAAGCCCAAGCAAAACGATCCCAATCCGGTTCCTCGCGTCGCTCGGCTCGAATTGAAACGCGCTCCAGGCGTTTTCGGGTTGTCCTTTTCTTTCTTGGCATGGGCATGACCTCCTCTCGCTTAGTGCCGTTTTGTTCGGTCACGTCCACACTCGAAATGTCATACACTCGCACTTACGTAACCGTCTATCGTGACATTTTTGAATGAGATAGTCAATTGTGATATTCACTATTTACCTCACCACTTACGGGTGTGGAAAAGCACCAAGCGCACCACCACGAAGATGACCGCCAGGATTACGAGATAGGGCATGACGCGGGGTAGCTCAGTCGATAGGACATTGACGCTGATGGCGCAGGCCACCAGGCCGACGATGACGCGCTCGATGAGTTTGCTGTGTTCGGGCATGGACAGCTCCTTTCGACTGGACTCCCACCTTGATTTCGCGGGCTTGGTCGAAGGGTGCGCGACCGCCGAGTTATTGAGCAACCTGCAATCTTTGAGAGGCCATGCCCCGCCCAAACCTGCCGCCCCACCTGGTTCCTCGACAGCCGAAGACTCGGCTGGGTCTGACCATGCAGAAGTTACGGATGGTCAATGGGTGGACGGTAAGCGAGTAGCCGAAGCCTTCGGCTGTAGTCCAAGCCATATCTCCCGCGTGGAGCAAGGCAGCAAGCCCAGCCGGGAGCTGGTGCAGTTCTACGAGGACACCTTCGAGGCCGAGGGCTTGCTGCTCAGCCTGTTCGAGGTTGCTGAGCACGCTCCTGAGCAGGAACGTCGGCGAGCTGGTGGACGCCGGCCAAAGCTCAGACGAGCCATCCCAGGCGATGCCTCAACCTTCCTGGGCGACACCATTCCGCACGGCAGTCTTATGGAGCCAGGGCAGGTCTTCGAGAAGGTCTGGCGCGTGCGTAACAGCGGCACCGTGATCTGGGAGGGGCGCAAGCTGGAACGGCAAGGGCCACTGACCGGGCCAGGACTCATCACATCCGAGCGCTTGGTGCCGATCCCAGATGCCGAGCCGGGGGAGACGGTCGAGATCACGGCCCAGCTCAAGGCGCCAGGCTACGACTGCACGAGCATCGCGTATTTCAAGATGGTCGATGCAGACGGAGCGTTGTGCTTTCCTGATGCCTACCAGCTCGGGCTTGACGTACTGGTCCGGGTGGAGGGGCAGCGGCCAGCCGAGGATGACGGGCTGTGAGCGCAGCGGCGGGTGCGGTCTGGGCGTCTTGGCGAGGGAGCTAACATTGAGAGTGTTCGAGTAGGAGAGCACGATGGGCAACGAGATCGAGCGAGCAGTGGGAGCTATTGAACGTCTGTACGGGTCTGGTGCGCTCTCTCAGCAATCGGCGGACGCGCTCCACGGCACCCACAGAACGGCGCTTGAGATCAGTCGAGGGCTAGGCGAGCCTTCATCGGCTGGCGAGCTGCTTCTGGCGACATTGCTGGTTGACGACTCGCCATCTATCGCTCCGAACGTAGTCGAGGTTCGGCTCGGTCATAACAACATGCTTGAGGCGCTACGCACCGTTGACACGACTGCCGAGATACGTGTCCTTACTCGCGCTTTCAATCGGGGGGTCCTGTCGCCCTATCGGGCCATTACGCAGGCCCTGGAGCTTGACCGTTCCAATTTCAGCGGTAGCCACTTGTCAGATTGGACACCGCTCTATTTGCAAAGCCTGCTGACCCTCGGGACCGTTGTTGCAAAGGCTCAGGAGGAAGAAGACCGCGGCGCGAGCGTTAGAACATTCACACTCATCATTACTGACGGCGTCGACAACAATTCGGGCACTATCACTGCGAGCGATGTTCGCGCGGTCGTGACTGACATGCTGGAGTTTGCTACGAATCACATCGTTGCTGGCATGGGAATTGGTGAGCGTCCTGGCGTCAGCTTTGGTCAAATCTTCCGCTCAATGGGGATTCCCGAACGGTGGATATTTACAGCCGGCACGGACGTGGAGGAGCTACGGGAAAAGTTTAATGAGATCGTCACAAAGCTGGAGCTTGCGGCGTCAAGCGAAGCTGGATTTGCTCAGTTGGTAGCGGGGTCATCCTCTGGCCCATAGCCATGCTGACGCATCCATTCATCCCGCTCTCGGCTGCGCTCTTCGCCAATCGCCAGCCCTTCAGGATCGGCGTAAATGCCCACTCCTGGTTTAAGACGCAAAGGTCGGCCCTCCGCTTCGTCCCAGGCATCACCCGTATAAACGTGTTCCACGCCGTAGATCGTCTGAGAAAAACGGAGTTCGATCGTAGACGTAGGCTCAGCCGCATGATCGACAGCCTCGAAACCCCGTGCTTGGTACTCAGCCCAGTTATCTTCGCGGATAACCCCATGACGCGGCAACTCAAAGTTAGGTTCGTGGGTCGGTTCTTGATTGGGTCTTGCTTCCGTGTCAGGCATCGTAACCGTTCCTATTTAGTTACACCGCTATTTTACACTTAGGCGTCACTTCTTTTCAAGTGATGGGGTGATGGTGTAGTTCCACTCTGGATGGAAGTGGTCGCCTTCGAGTTGCACGGCGGCGAGTTGTTGGTCGGTGACTTTGAGTTTGGTGGGGTAGTTGTTCTCATCGAGGCGGGCGTATACCTTCAGGCCGGTGCTTGTTGTCGTGGCGGCGATCAGGTCGATCACGACCTGGCGGCTGACCAGTGGCTTTGCGCGCCAGTTGATCGAGATGTAGCTAAACAGGCGGTGCTCGATCTTGTTCCACTTGCTCGTGCCGGGCGGGTAGTGCATCACGTGCAGGCGCAGGCCCGTTTGGTCGGCCAGATGCTGAAGCTCGGTCTTCCACAGACGGGTGCGGTAGCTGTTGGAGCCGCCCGCGTCGGCGGTGATCGTCAGTGCCCTGGCGTTCGGGTAGCGCTTTTTGCCGAGGTGCTTCCACCACGCCCGGATGCTCGCCGCCGAGAACTGCGCCGTGTCGCCGGAGACACCGACGCTCACGTAGCCCTCGTCGCGGGCGATGTCATAGACACCGTAGGGGACGGCCTTACCCTGCTCTTGGTCTGGGAAGTCGTGCGTGTTGACGAGAATCGGGCGGCCACTTGAACGCAACTCCTTGCCGGCGTTCTTGTAGTTGCCGATCAGCTCCTTCTTCTTGGTGTCCACGCTGATCACCGGTTCGCTCGCCGCAAGCGCCGCGCCCGTGACCGCTGCGATGTGTCGAAACTGTGCGTCGCGGTCGGGGTGATCAGCTCCCTCCTGGCTCTTGCGGTTGGCCTGCAGCGTGAATCCCATCGCCTTGAGCATCCTGCGCACAGTGCTCGCATGGACCGTGAACCCCTGGCCGCACAACTTCTCGGCGAGATGCTCGGGCGTCAGCGTCGTCCACAACAGCGGAGACATCGGATCGCCAGCGGTGACCCCGTCAAGCAGCGACAGAAGGGCTTGCTCGAGTCCCGGTTCGCGCTCTGTAATCCGCTTGCGTCCGCCGCCCGGCCGGCGAACCCTGCCCGCGGGAGGCTGATCACCCGACTCGACCTCGGCAAGCCCCCGCCGCACCGTCGCTTCCGAAAGCCCCGTCGCTCGCACAACGGCCGCGATGCCACCACGACCGTGGGTACTCGCCTCAGCCGCCGCCCACAGACGCCGCCCGCGCTCATCCAGCACGCCCTCGACAACCAACCACCGCTTGCGGATCGCTGACTCATCGACCACCACTCCCAGCATGGTCCACAACTACGCCACGACCCGCCCCAAACCTCCAACCTCCCGACAATTATTTAGAAGCTACGCCTTACCACGTATCTTGGGCAATCTGGGGCGGATAGCTTTGGCAGACAAACGGAATCCCTACGATGTTCTAAAGCTGCCACGAACGGCCACTCTCGATGAAGTCAAGGAGTGCTACTACAGACTGATTAGGGAACAGAATCCTCAGGGTACTGACCCTAATGAAGCGAAGTTCAAGGAAACCAACGACGCTTACGAACGTATCGTCAAGCAGACAGCTCTAAAGCAGAAGCAAAATCAGGAAGAGGCGGATCGAACACAAAAAGCGCGTAAAGCCCGTGCCCCAAACGCTGACCAAGCCAAAGCCTATGGAGATCACATAAGAAATCAGGCGGGCGCCTCGCGGACGGGTTCCGCTAGATCAACAGCGGGATATACGGGAGCGAGGTCTTCAACCACGGGAGGATCACAGCCCCCAAGAACGCCACCGCCACGGCCTCAGTGGTTTCAGGAAGGTATGCAACCTCCGCCGCCAACTACGGCAAATCCGCCTGAACCCCTACCGCACAAAGCTCATCCGGTACTGTCAGTTATTGGCAAAGTGGCGTCAGTGATTGGGTCTGCTCTGTGGGCGATTGGCTCTGGTCTCCTGGGCTGGGCAGCTCTATGTGCTGGCCTATTTGCCGCTGGCTTTTTGGTTATATATGTACCCGGACACATTTTTTTGTGGCTGCTGGGTGCACACTAAAGTGGGGCATGACTAAACGATCATTGCGTCGCCTCACACCCCTGCGACCCTCGCACCCGCTCATAAAACACCCGCGCCCTGCCGTGCCCTATGCCCGCTCTCAGCCTCTGTGCCACGCTGGGCGCGATAGCGCCCGTCTTGGTCTGCGGCTCACTGTTGAGCGGCACACCACGACCAAAGACTGCTAGCTTCTCCCGCGTGTAGCTCATGCCGTAGGTCGGACACCACTCTGGCTGATCGAGCTGAACCCGGATGCCGTAATCACACTCTTCATGGCCGTCGCAAGTGGTCGGCAACGTCTCGGCGCGAGCTATGCCAGTGCCGATTGTGCTGCTAGTTCCCCAGCCCTGCCACTGCATGCGGCAATAGCTCAGATAGCCAAAGCCGGACGGGAACTGTTCGGTGACGCCCCGAAACAGGCAGTCGCCCGTGGTGTTTGCGACCTTCTCAATACCGGCGTAGTAGGTGAGCGCCTGCATCCGGCATGGCAGGGAGCGGTCCTTGACGTAAGCAAAGTCTCTCGGTTCGGGTTCCGCTCCGGTGAGGCTCAGCGTGTAGGCGGTGTAGAGCTGCTGACTACCGCACGACACCAGGCCACTGGCGACGATCGACACCGCCGCAGACTGCGAGGCATACGGCTGGGCATGCCCCGGCCGGGTATCGCTGGAGCTGACCACGACCTTGCCGCTCCCCGTGGCTATGCTGCCGCCCCAGCTCGACCAGCTAACGCCGTTCGCATGGGACTGCACGCTCAAGAACTTGGCCGGATCGTGCGTGTCCGGCTCGTTCAGTTCGTAGTTAGGGATGGTGGCCGGACGTTCCGGGTGCGCCATTGGGACGTTGAGGTAGACGCTCGGCGCAGCGGCAGCACGAGCTGGCGGTGACTCGATGGCCATCCCCAGGATCAGGGCCACCAGGGCGATAAGGGGGATGGGTCTGCCGAAGAATAGGCGTCGTGGTGGCATGGGCCGAACGGTCTCCTTGTTGTGGTGCCGCACGGGCGATACCGGCGCGCTGATACCGCCCGCGTCGACTTCGGGGTGCTGACGCGCCGTGTACATTAGCGAGCATGGCGCAAGTTGTGCAACACGCGCAAGGGATCGCTGGCCGGGCGGGTGTAGACCCAGGCGTATGCCCATTCGTCGCCAGCAGTCCCAAGCCGAGCGCGCCCATGCCTTTGGCGCCCGTGTCCGCTCCCTCCGTCGAGCCAAGAAGCTGACCCAGCGGCAAGTAGCCGAGGGCATCCCCATGAGCCCCGGCAACCTGTCCCGTCTGGAGAATGGCGAGCATGTTGCGCCTTGAAAGCTGGATCAGGCTGGCCGGTGGGAGTCCGGTCCGGGTAGACGCCGGAGTGCCCGGTAGCAGGCCCCGGTTCGTTGCTGAGAGGCGGCGGGCTGAGCGGGGCGTCGAGAGCCTCTTTGGAGGGAGCAAGCGCGTGGGCTGGGATTGCAGCCTCGTCACATTTACAGTCGGGGAGCCGAGCCGCTCATGTCACGGCGAAGGCCATGTCCGCCAGTCCTGGTTCCGGATTGGGCACGGCGGGTCCCTGCGGGGTACGGAGACTTGCACGCGCGCAAAGTCTGATCACGGAACAAGGGAGGCCCGTCTGGCCAGCCTCGTCAGCGAAGACCGTTCGTATAAGCCGATGGTGAAATCGAGCGGAGGCCAGCGGGAGTCCGAGGGGGTCGTAGTAGTGATGATCGGCGTGCAGAACAACGCGCCGGGAGCGAAGGACCCCTGCTTTGATCGCGTAAGCGCCGAGGGTAAGCGTTAGGGCATGGTCGAGACTGCTCGATCCACCGGCCCCGCCGGGCATAAGCCCGGCGATCCTGCCAGCGAAATGGTGCTGTTGGAGGCCACTGGTGGGGATGTGCGAGAACTTCAGCGCAAGCTATGGGTGGCCGCTAAGCGGTCGCCGGGTAGGCGTTTCCATGCCCTGTTTGACCGGGTCTTCAGGAGTGACGTCCTGAAGGAGGCATGGAAGCGCGTGCAGAAGAACAAGGGTGCTGCCGGGGTCGATTCCCAGACCCTGGCAGAGGTGCGGGAGTACGGTGCGGAGCGGCTGTTGGCCGAGCTGCAGCGTGACCTGCGCGAGGGGAACTATCGCCCGCGGCCGGTCCGGCGGGTGTTGATCCCCAAGCCCAAGGGTGGTGTGCGGCCGCTCGGCATTCCGACCGTCAAGGATCGGATCGTCCAGCAGGCCGCGCGTATCGTGCTTGAGCCCATCTTCGAGGCTGACTTTCTGGATGTCTCGTTTGGGTTCCGCCCGCGCCGGTCGGCCACGGACGCCAAGGAGGTGCTGCGTCGCTCGTTCATCGACGGGTACCGCTTCGTGTTCGAGGCCGACATCCGCGACTACTTCTCCTCGATCGACCACGAGCAGTTGCTCGGGAAGGTTTCAGAGCGGGTCTCGGATCGGCGTGTGCTCAAGCTCGTACGGCAGTGGCTGCGGGCGGGTGTGATGGACGAAGGGGTGTTGCGGCAGTCGGTTGCCGGGACCCCACAGGGCGGCGTGATCTCGCCGCTGTTGTCGAACATCTATCTGCACGCGCTGGACCTCGCGTTCGCTGACGGCGCTCATGGCCGGTTGGTCCGCTACGCGGACGACTTCGTCGTGATGTGTCGTAGCGAGGCGCAGGCCCAGGCGGCCGGAGAGCTGGCCAGGCAGGTGCTGGCCGATCTCGGGTTGGAACTGCACCGGGAGAAGACGAGAGTTGTTGATCTCCGAGAAGGCCGGGAGGGTCTTGATTTCCTTGGCTGCCACTTCCATGCCCGCGTGTCGGGTCGGTTGCTGGAGCGCGGCGTTCGCCGCTACTACCTTCAGCGTTGGCCCTCGCAAGCGGCGATGAAGAGGGCCCGCCAGCGGATCAAGGCGCTGACCGGTCGAGGTCGTGCGGGGATGGATATTCGCGAGGTGATCTCGCGGATCAATCCGATCCTGCGCGGTTGGGGCAACTACTTTCGTACCGGTAACGCCGCCATCCAGTTCAACCAGATCGACGGATATGCCGAGAGGCGCCTCCGTGGCCTGATGCGCAAGCGTTACGGTCGCAACCTGCGTCCCGGCCAACTGGCCGTCTGGACGCGCGAGTGGTTCGAGGCTCACGGCCTCTACCGTTTGCGTGGCACCATCCGCTACCCGGCAACAGCGTCATGACCATCATGAAGATCATCGGTAAGCCGTGTGCGGGAAAACCGCACGCACGGATTGAAAGGGGAATGGGGAAACGGGCCATCCCGGCACCGCGCCCCTGACTACCAATGGCCCGCCCGCCGATGAGGTCATTACCAAGCTGGCCGACATCCTCGACATCGACGTGGCCGAACTGTTCAAGCTCGCCGGCCGTGATGTCGGAGGCGCATCCTTTGAGGCTCAGGTGCTCAGCGAGCTACACCGTCTGCACCGTGAGATGCGGGCCGGCTTCGATCGCTTGGATGCCGCGGTGGACGCACTCGGCAAGGCCCGGAACGATGAGCCCGACACCTGATGCCGCCGCCCTTGGGCGAGCGGTCCGCCTGATCCGCGACGAGCACGGCATCAGCCAGGTGCAGCTTGCCGAGGCTACTGGCTTCATGCAGAGCTGGATCAGCCACGTCGAGCGGGGAGCCCGAAACCCCAGCTGGAACAACGTCGTGCGCCTCGCGGAGGGCCTGGGAGTCAGCCCGGCCGAGCTGGTCAGGCAGGCCGAAGCCTGCGCCGACTAGTGCGACTTGCGCATCTCGCAGCATATGACGCCATGTGTATAGTGGGGCGCGCAGGCGTCGGTCGGTGATCGACTGGCCGGCGAAAACATAATGCCCCCGGCGACAGCGCGAACTGTCCCGAGGGCGTGGCACGGAAAGGACGGACCTTCCCATGCAGCCGGAGGATACCCCGCGAGCTGCGCCCCCGATCGTCGCCCTCTACGGTCGAGAGGGCGATAACGAAGCACTGGCCCATGAGCTGGTGCTTGACGGCTTCGACGTGAGGCTGGTCAACGACCCTGCGCTATTTGGCGAGGTCGATCTGATCGTCTTTGCTCACACGTTGGAGACAGGCGCAGGGCTTGGCGCGCTCCGTGCCCTGCGCCAGGGCGAGCTTGCGGGCTCCGGTGCCAGCGTCCTGTGGATGAGCGGAACCGACACCGCCAGGGACACGTTGCGGGCATTCGAGGCCGGAGCCGACGACGTGATCCGTGCTCCACTCGTCTACGCCGAGCTGTTGGCCCGTGCGCGGGTGCTGCTGCGCCGTGGCCCGCCAACTCCCGCAGTGATCCGCCACGGGGCACTAGAAATCGACACGGCACAACGCACGGCAACGTACACCGGCAAGCCGCTCACCCTGCGCCGCTTGGAGTTCATGCTGCTGGCGCATCTGGCGCGCGAGCCGCACCGCGTCTACACCAAGGACGAACTGCTGCAAGAGGTCTGGGGCTACCGCTCAGCCGGCACCACTCGAACGGTCCATTCGCATGCCTGCCGGCTGCGGCGGGCACTGGCTCGCGCTGGGGCAGACGGTTGGGTCCGCTCGGCCTGGGGCGTTGGCTACTGCCTCGCGCCCCAGCCATCACTTACGACGACAGGAGGAAGTCATGGACACGCACGCTGAGCTGGTCCGTTTCGGGGAGACTTTTCGGCACGTGCGCGAACACCAACGGCTCAGCGCCCAGGAGCTGGCCGCCAGTAGCGGTGTCGAGATACAGCGCATCCGCGAGCTAGAAGCCGGACGGTTCGACCCCACGTATGACGTGCTGATTGCACTTGCCCGTGGCCTGGACGTTCGTCTGTCGGCGTTGGTGCCGAAAGACTAGGCAGGTTACGCTCACCGACTGCCGACGCAGAACGGCACTTGTGCGACGCGCTCCGAGCGCACGAAATCGGGCTGTAGGACATAGAAAAGGCAGCCTCCACGACGACGGGGGCCAAGCCGTCCGGTCGAAGAGGGATAGTCACCAGCGCAAGGGTTCCTTTCCGGCTACCTAGCGAACACTCGAAACATCACTGAGAAGCAGGCAGGCGGGGCCCTCGGTGGGGATCGAGGGCCCCGCCTGCACAGTTCGTCCGATCGGATCTTCAGACTCCTGACTGTTCGCTGTGTGTCGGGCTACCCACCCGGCGTATCCCCCGTGAAAAGGAGCACCTATGCCTCGCGTTGAGCGGAAGGCCCTTATTGAGCGCATCGAGAAGATGCGCTCTAGTCGTGTGATCGTCTACGTCACTGGGGATAGAGCCCCTTGGGGCGCGCAAATCGGAAATGATGCGCTGCGTCCGCTATATGACCACATTCGCAATCTTGACTCTCCCGAGTCTCTCGATGTCTTTATTTACAGTCGGGGAGGAGACATCGACGTACCTTGGCGCATTGCAAGCGGTCTTCGGGCGGCTGCGCCGACGTGGAATGTTCTGATCCCGTGGCGCGCGAATAGCGCAGCCACGTTGCTCGCGCTCGGTGCCGACGAGATCGTGATGGGACCGCAGGCTGAGCTAGGACCAATCGACCCAATCATGAACATCCGGCGCCCCGCCGATCCGAGCGGACAGGGCATGGTCGAGGAAGCCGTCAACGTTGAGGACGTGATGAGCTATGTGCGGTTCGTCAAGGAGCGTCTTGAGCTTGCCGATCCACGGGCGCTCGGCGACAGCCTCGGAAAGCTGACGGACCGCCTCGATGCGATCACGCTCGGCAACGCCTATCGCACCCACTCGCATATACGCGAGGTGGCACGTCGGATGTTGGCCTCCCGCAGCGAGCCAGCCGAGGACAGCACCATGAAAAGCATCATCGAGACGTTGGCTGAGAAGGTCTACGCGCACGGACACGCGATTGGTCGCAAAGAGGCGGGCGCACTCGGCCTGCCGGTGGTGGATGCCTCCGCCGAGCTGGACGCTGCAATGTGGGAGCTATTCGAGGAGTACGAGACGCTAATGGCGACCCGCGATCCGGTCGATCCTGCGGAGGCTGTGCGCACGACAGACGAATGGCGCGAGCCTGGAGTTCTCGGCGCGATCGAGAGTAGTTGGGGCGTTCACGAGTTCAGCGGCGACTTCATGGTGCGCGGACAGCGCCAGATGCCCGCGAATCTCCAAATCAATGTGAACATCCCAGTGAACCTACCGCCGGGACTCAATCCTCAGATGCTGCCGGAACAGCTCCAGCAACTTCTTCAGCAGATGCTCCAAGAAGCCCAGCAGGGGCTCATCGCCCAGGCGCAGCAGGCTGTAAATGACGCGATGAAAGCCCAGGCGCCGCTAGCCGGCGCTGAGGTCGCGTTCCGCGGGGGAGGATGGCGGTTTACGTCCTAGACGGAGGCAGGACGTGCATACCCTGGCGTAATGGCGCTCGACATGAGCGGCATTACTTGAGTCAACGCGATCTTTTCATCGCCGTCGCTCTCAAACCGGTCAGGATGAGCGTATCCAACGGCCAGCGAAGCCTGCCCCGAAGGGTTGAGGCCCAGCTTGATCTGGATGGTGACCTGATGGCTGCCGTCTCGCATGCTCTCGCTCAAATCTTCGGCCGAACGCCGAGCTTCTTGACCGGTTGATCGGAAGTGTAGCCAAGTAGACGACACGACGACGTTTGCTGGCGACTCCCGCGTGGACGCCCAATAAAGTTGGCTGATTCGCCTCGCTGGAGTGGAATCGCGCGCGTCGCAAAGATACCGAGGACGTTTCCGACGTTAGCCTCCGCTGAGGCACCAGTGACCGTCTCAGTCTAGGCGCTCGGCATCTTTGGCCGCTCACGCTCCGAAGCGCTTGGCGTGTAGCTCTCGGATGCGCTCCCAGGTGGGGGCGTGTTTCGAGAGTCGTCCCGTTAGCCCCGTTTTCGCTGGGTTTGAGATCGTTGTTCGAAACCGCAGCTATGGCAATGCGCATGTGGAGCCTCCCCTGAGCGGTGCTGTACCGGGTGCTACACTGGTTGAGTGCCTACGCGTCATCCGCGTCATTCGATCACCGAGACTCCTCCTGTGCGTGAGGCTCTCGATTCCCTCCGTCGTCGAGGAGAGCGTGTGAGGCTTGACGACTTGGTGATCCGTGGTGCTCGTGATCGACTGAGAGAGCTCGAGATCGGACGAGGAGACGAGGCTGAGAAGGCCGAGCTCCGTCGTGAGTTGATCGAGCAGTTGCGTACCGGCGACGGCCTCGACGTGGACGCGGCCTACGAGGTCAGCGAGCATGGCTGGATGCATTGACCGGCTACGGCAGGCCGCTGCTCTTCGATAACTCAGTGTGGGCTCGGCTGCTCGATGGGCGTCTCAACGGGTCTGCGCGTGAGACCTTCGAGGCCGCGCTCGTCGCGAACGAACTGTGGACGTGTCCGCCCACTCTGCTGGAGATGCGCTATAGCGCTCGTGACAGCGACGGGTTCGCGATCACCGCCAGGCGGCTCGATGCGCTCCCTCACGCGCCTCTGACTGCTGAGGCCGCCGGGACGGCTATCACGGCCCAAGCTGAGCTTGCCGCGACGCCAGGGATCTCACATCGCGTGAAGCCAGTCGATCTGCTGATCGCCTCAATCGCTGCCACCGAAGATCTTGGCGTGCTGCACTACGACCACGACTACGACACCATCGTGGAGCACACTGCGCTGTCGTTCCCCAGCGTGTGGGTGGCACCTCGCGGCGACATCGGCTGACTCTCGATTACGCGCAACTGTCCGTCACTCTCGCGCAGCTCTAGGTCGTCATCCACTGATCGTTGTTCGTTGCTCATGGAAGCGCTCCAGATTCGGCTCTACAGATTTAGCACAGCCAGCGGGCGGCGAGTCACTAGCGCGACGTGAGCCTACGAGCCGGCCGATGTCATCCGTACGATCTGCGCCAATGACTCGTAGCCAAAGCCGGACAGTCATCGTTAAGCCCTCGCCACAGGGGAACTGGGCAACGGAGCTCGGCAAGGGGATCGACGACGCTGTCGTCCTCCTGTCTGCCGAACACGATGTGATCAGCGTCACGATTACGCCCATCTTCACCGAGCACTACACGACGCAGGCAGGCTACGCGAGCGCTATCAATCCAGTCAGCACGTCGACCACTAGCGTGATTGTGACTGTTGTCTGGCGCGAGGAAGCAGGCCCTCAGCCGCGCGAGCCCGAGTCAGCGGCGACTCTCCCGGAGTCGTAATCGCCGAACGAGCGCTTCGGCCCTCAGCTCTGCGGTTCGCCATCTTGTCGCGCTTGGCCGAAACGGTGAGCGTGCAGGTCACGGATGCGTTGCCAGTTGGGGGCATGTTTCGAGAGTCGTCCCGTCAGCCCCGTGTCTGATCTGTTCCTCTGGCTAGAGCTAGATTTCAGGCTGGCTTGATTCGGTCATGCCGCGTGGGATCGGGCGGTCCGCTGCGCCTTGGCTGGCGCCGTGTCGAGAAGCCCGTAGGCAGCCTCGACGGAAAGGGCCAGTTGGCGTAGCGAAGGAGCACCGTGAATCGTTGCGGCCAGACGGGCGGCCAACGTCATGTACCCCAGTGCTTCGAGCTGAGCCGGTAGCTCGGCCCTTGCGAGCGGAAATCGCTGGTCTACCAAGAGACGCCAGCGCGCGGTGAGGGTCAGCGCTGTCCGGACCTGCTCCACCGCGGCGTCATGATCGCCGCTTGCCACCATGGCACGAGCGATACCGATGGATTTGCGGGCCTGCTGCTCCTTGCGAACTGGATCAGGCCACAGCCCCTGCTCTCCGATTAGCCGCACGCTCTCCCGGACGATGCCCTCATCAAATACTACGCAGCCGAATCGCAAGGACCACTGCGTGAAGTCGTCGCCTTCCCGCAGGCGACTGTTCAGAAGAGTGGCCGAGACAACATGAAGGTCAAGCTCATCGGACAGATCGGCGGTTGCGATGGGCTCTCCCACGAGGTGATAGTCCAGATCGCTGATAGCGGTACGGGTTCCCCGCGCTGTCGACCCAGTCAGAAGCAGAGCTTGCGCCCCCGACTCTCGGGCACGCACCGTGACGGCATCGTGGAGCATGCGTAGTCCCTCTGGGACCAAGTCTCTCGCGTGCTGCTCAACGTGGGTTGGCCGCGTCAGCCACGACGCGTCATCCCGACGCTTCCCCGGGCTTCCATTCATGACGTGCCTCCCTCGGCAAGATGATCAGCGAGCGCGGCGATAGCGGCCTCAAGGGCCGCAAACAGCCACGTGACGGCCTCCGTGTAATCCTCGTGGGAGCTGCGGCTTGGCCTTCGGCGACATAGGAGCATGCTACGCCGCCGGGCCGATGCCGTTATTAGGAGACGACGCGTCGCATGCAGTTCCGTATTCGCTCCCCAGGTGGGGTCGTGTTTCGAGAGTCGTCCCGTCAGCGCCGTCCGCGTCTGTAGGTGCATGCCCTGTGTGTTACGGCAGGTCGGGCAATCTTGACGATCGCCTCATGTTCGGGGCCGTCGTAGATGTCGAAGTGATCGACGTTGGGGTAGACTTCCCGTTGCGCTCAGTCGGCGTCGGCGGGGAGGATCGTGAAGGCTCCGCCCTGGAGCGGTGTGACGGTGCGGAAGTGTCGTTCATCGAAGCTGAGGATGCGGATGGTGTCGTAGCGGCGCGCCAGGATCACAAGCGCACAGTCGGCGAGCCCAAGTTCGAGGTCGGCGTAGCGCGAGTCGAGGTCTTGAATGGCGGCGTAGTCCTCGCGCTCCAGGCACGCGACCGTGAAGCGTCCCGCGGCGAGGTCGGCGATGAAGCTGCGCTGCGGTCCGTGTCCCAACCGCTGTCCAAGGAGATAATCGACCTCCGTCGTGACCGGCGCGGGGATCACCAGTGGGCCGTCGATGGTCTTCAGCAGTTGCTCGATTCGAGTGAAGTAGCGGTCGTTGGCGTCGCCGAGCGCCACGAGCGGTGCGGCGTCGATGATGACGGTCACTCGCCGAAGCCCTCGAGCAACCCCTCGTCGGGCACGTCGGCGATCGAGGAGCCGTCGCCGCGCCCAGATCCAGCTAGAGCGAAGTTCCGGTCCTGCGGTGTCCTCGGCTGGTAGCTGGCGACGGCCTCGCGCAGGATCTCCGCCTGAGGTCTGCCCTCCTCGCGGGCCAGCCGCGCCAAGCGCTCGGCTTGCGCCTCGCCCAGATAGACACTCGTCTTCCGCACGGCTTTATTATAGGGCATCACGTAGGGCAACTTGATCGCGGGCGCCTGCCTACGCTGCCTTGCCAACGCGCTCGGCGTGCAGCTCGCGGATACGCTGCCACACCGGCTCGGAGTTCCGAACATCGTCCCTCGATCCCCGTTACAGTGTTCGTGGGCGTCGCGTCGATCGAGAACGACACCTTCACGCGGGGGCAGGGGCAGCGTGACGATTGCCTCCGAGGGACTGGCGTGCGGATCACGCGACCGGCTCGCAACCACGATGCGGAGGTGGAAGCAGATGAGCACTCCTGGTGTGGCGATCGATGAAGCAAAGCTGCAGGCCTTCATGGGCCAGTTCGTTGGAGATCTGGGTGCGGCGATGACCGCACCCCTGGTCATGATCGGGGACAAGCTGGGCCTGTACAAGGCGATGGCCGATGGCCAGCCTGTCACCCCCGAGCAGCTCGCCGAGAGGACGGACTGCCGCGAGCGCTACATCCGGGAGTGGCTGTCTCAGCAGGCTGCCAGCGGCTACATCGAGTACGACCCGGCGACGGCCACCTTCCGGCTACCGCCCGAGCAGGCGATGGCACTGACCGACGAAGACAGCCCGGCATTCATCCCCGGCGCCTTCCAGCTGCTCGCGGCCGTGGTCAAGGACGAGCCTCAGATCACCGAGCGCTTTCGCTCGGGCGAGGGGTTTGGATGGCATGAGCATCACGATGATCTGTTTGAAGGGACTGAACGATTCTTCCGACCCGGCTATCTGGCCAGCCTCGTGGAGTCCTGGCTGCCGGCTCTCGACGGTGTCGCGGACAAGCTGTCTGCCGGTGCTCGCGTCGCTGACATCGGTTGTGGACACGGCGCCTCGACGATCCTGATGGCGCAGGCGTTCCCCGCCTCGGTATTCGTGGGCTCGGATTATCACGGGCAGTCGATCGAGGCGGCGCGCGCTGCAGCCCAGCGGTCTGGGGTCAGTGATCGGGTGAGCTTCGACGTCGCCTCCGCGAAGGACTTTGGCGGTGGACCCTTCGATCTGGTGTGCGTGTTCGACGCGCTGCACGACATGGGCGATCCGGTCGGCGCTGCGCGCCACGTGCGCGAGCAACTTGCCGATGATGGGACCTGGATGGTTGTGGAGCCGCTTGCCGGCGACGCGCTCGAGGAGAACCTCAACCCGATCGGGCGGATCTTCTACGGCGCCTCGACGATGCTCTGCACCCCCGCCTCGCTGAGCCAGGACGTTGGTCTCGCGCTCGGCGCACAGGCAGGCGAGCAGCGGCTGACCGAGGTGTTGAACGAGGGCGGCTTCGGCCACGTGCGCCGTGCGGCTGAGACTCCGTTCAACATCGTGCTAGAGGCGCGTCCTTAGACGCAGGCTCAGCCGGCTGGCGTGCGAGTCATTCTCCGTTGAGACAGGCCTTCATCCCGTAGCGCTGCGCGAGCGCGATGTTGTGCGCAATCGATCTCCTCAGCGCCAGGACCGCGGCCTCGCCGACGTCGCTTTCTTCTTTGGCCGCGGCGCTCGCCACCTCCGTCACGTCAGCGAGCTGCTGCGAGAAGCCCGTCAGGACTCCTTCGATGTCGTGGGCGTCGCCGGGTGGCGGGGGGAGCGCCCGGAGCTTGTCCTCTGCGGCGCGCGACAGCGCGACCAGCTGGTGCACCAGCGCGATGAATTCCTTGTCGGCGACGGTGCTGGGAAGTCGCTTCAGCGATTCCTGGCGGAGCTTGAGCGGCTGCTCCTGTGCGTTCAGCGTGCGGCACACCTCCTGGGCGTGTGCGACGAAGCTCGCTTTGGCGGCGCTCGCATCGGAGGCCGATGTGCCAGTGGATGTGTCCTGCGGCGCGGAGCTGGCGCCGCAGCCGGCGAGCATCAGCAGCGCGAAGCCGACGACGAGACCGAGCGCTGGTCTTGGTCTGCCGGGCATCGCGCGGATCGTCCCACAAGCGCGCGAGGGCCGACGCCCAGCCCGGTTCGCGACGGTGTCCAGCCGGTGTCTATGATCGGGCGATCGCGGATGCAGCGCACTCCGATGCCGGCGGTCAGGGGGTCCCGGATCCCGGGCGGCTCGGTGGGCTCGCGTGGACGCGTCGCACGGGCGGTCGGCTGAACAGGGCCGAGCGCCGGCGCCTGTTGGCGGCGGTCGCGCTTGGTCAATGGGAGAACCTTCTTGGAAGGGCGCGGCTCGCGTTGGGCCGTGTCCCGGCGGCAGCGGCTGCGATGGACGTGAAGACGTTCGAGCCGCCCGATTCGCCGCTCGCGCGCGAAGCCGAGCAGGCGTGCTGCGAGCAGCCGCAGGCGATCGTCGGCCATTCCTACCGAACGTGGCTGTTCGGGCGGGCGCTGGCGACGTTGGATCGCAGCGAGCTCGACGACGAGCTGTTCTACACCGCCGCCCTGGTGCACGACTTCGGCATCGCACAGCCGAAGCGCGATCGCGACTTCACGCTCGCGAGCGCCGAGCGCGTGCTCGCGTGCGCAGCCGGCGCCGGCGTCGAGAGTGGGCGCGCGGAGCTGCTTGCGGATGCGATCTGCGTACACACCACACCAGGCGTCTCGATCGAGCACGACGGAGCGCTGGGCTGCTACCTGCAGTGGGGCGCGATGGTGGACGGCGCCGGGCTGCGGATGTGGGACATCGCGCCGGTGAACGTCAGCGAGGTCGTGCGTCGCTATCCGCGCATCGATTTCAAGCGTCAGCTGGTCGAGCTGATGCGCGCCGAGGCGGCTGCGGTGCCCGCCGGACGCTTCGGTCTGCTGGTCCGCTGCGGGCTTCCGCTGGCCGTGCGTATGGCGCCGTTTGCGGAGTGAGGCGAGAGAGAGCGGGGCCGGCAACCCGGGGCGACGCTTGGCGCGTCGCCCCGGCTCAGCCGGTGTCCGATGGTGCCCTTACTTCTTCTTCTTGGTCGACGGCGGGCAGGGGGACTTGTAGGTCTGCGTGACCGTCACGGGTTTCGATTCTTCGCCGTTTTCAGCGAAGATCACTTCGGTCTTGATCGGGAAGCCGCCTTTCGGGCACGACGTCGGGACCCTGCCGTAGTAGATGGGCTTGCCGTGGGACTTGTACGCAGAGCCGACCTTGACGGTGATGTTCTTGACCGACGCGTACGGAGCGCCGGGAACGCTCGCGACGAGCGGCACCTTGGTCTTGAGCTCCGGGCCGTAGCCACCGCCGCCGCCGAGGTTGACGTATTTGCCGGTCGACAGGATTTCCAGTGAAACCGGCGAGTGGCCATCGGTGAAGAATTCAAGGCCGCCGCCGGGTGAATAGAACGAGGACAGTTCGGCGTTCTCTTCGACGCGTTCGCCGCCGAAGGTCACGTAGCCGAGCACGGTGCCGATCGGTCCCGCCGCCGAGCCCTTGGGGCACTTGATCGGGCCGAACTGTTCGAGTGTCGCTTTCGAGCACGTCGGGAACCCGGTCGTGTGCAGTTTGGTGCCCTTCGGCAGGAAGACGTTGACGCCGATGACCGGCGGCGGGGAGCCGAGGTATTCGGTCCCGGAGATCGTGAATTGGGCCTGGTCGGCGGCACCCGCGCCGAGTTTGTTGCCCGTGTTCGGGAAGCCTGAGATCGGCACTGCTTTGGCCTTGAACGTCACTGCTGGCAGCGCCGAGGCGACGGCCGGCACGGCCATCAGCGCTACGGCGAGTGCCGCAATACAGCTGAATGCTCTTCGCATCTGATTCTCCTCTTTCGAGCGACCGGTCGGTACGCGTGTGTTTCGAGCTGCCCGCATGGGTCCGCGGTCACTCCTACTCACACGAACACGCCGGCCGCGGGCGAGTTGCGCGCCAGGCGCCTCGACCAGAGCAGGCGTCGGTGCGTGTCGGCCCTATCCCAGCCCAGGGTCGGGTGCACCGAGCTTGGTCACCTCTGGCGCGTCGTACGGCCGGCCAGGGCAGCCGCCGAGCGCGAGCACACGCATCCCGTGCACGCCCGGCCAGATCTTGCGCTTGGGCGCAGGTCCCACGCGAATCATCGTGTCGGGGTCGATCGCGCAGCGCTCGCCGTCGATTTCGATCTCGCCCGAGCCGCGCAGCACCACGAACACCTCCTCCTGGCCGCTGTCGGCGTGATCGTGCTCGGGGTACTGACTGGCGTTGGGCGGCAGATCGATGACCTGCATGCCGAACGCCTCGACGCCGAGCACGGCGCGGGCTCGTTTGAAGGATCCGAAGACGACAGACTCCATGTCGTCGATGGCGGTGATCGTGAAGTCGGGCATGTCGCCTCCTGTTGCTCGCCGGAAACCTCGCTCGTCGGCCGAACGACCGACGGGGTCGACGGCATTAATAGCACGAACGTTCGTGCGATAGACTGCTCGGCGTGAGCACGAAGGCCGCGAGCACCAGATCCGCGATCCTCGAGCGCGCGGTGGATGTGGCGTCGATGGAGGGTCTGGAGGGCCTGACGATCGGCAGGCTGGCCAGCGAGTTGAACATGAGCAAGAGCGGTCTGTTCGCGCACTTCGGGTCGAAGGAGGAACTGCAGGTCGCGACGGCGGAGGCGGCTGCTGCGCGCTTCTACGCGGAGGTCGTCGCTCCCGCCCAGAGTGAGCCAGAGGGCGCCGCACGTCTGCGCGCGTACTGCGCCGCTTACATCGACTACCTCGAACGCGGTGTCTTCCCGGGCGGCTGCTTCTGGGCGTCGGCGGCGGCGGAGTTCGACGACCGCCCCGGGCCCGTGCGCGAGGTGATCAGCGCGGGAGTGCTCGCGTGGATGGGCGAGCTTGCGCGCCAGGCGAGCTTTGCCGGGGTGGACGAGCCCGCGGCGCTTGCCTTTGAGATCTACTCACTCGGCCTCGGCGCGAACGCGTGCTCGCGGCTGCTGGCGGACGGCGGCGCCTTCGGCCGCGCGCGCGTCGCGATCGAGCGCCGGCTCCCCTGACGAGCGAGCTCCTATCGTGGTCGCGTGCGCACTCTCATCGAGCACATCGCGTCTGGCGGCGGCTGAGGATGTGGCTCCAGCGTGAGCTGACGCTCGACCCGCTCCCCCGAGGATTCCATCTGATGACGCGCGAGGTCGTGGACGCGCTGCCGGAGCTGGCCGAGATGGAGGTCGGCCTGCTGCACCTGCTGATCCAACACACCTCGGCGTCGCTGACGCTCAACGAGAACGCCAGCCCCGATGTACGCCGCGACTTCGAGGCGTGGTTCAACGACGCGGTACCCGAGCGCAGCCCATTGTGGACGCACACGTCGGAGGGCAGTGACGACATGCCGGCGCACATCAAGGCGTCGCTGCTCGGGCCGACGCTGACGCTGCCGATCAGCGCCGGCAGGCTGGCGCTCGGCACGTGGCAGGGCATTTACGTGTGCGAGCACCGCGACCGCGGTGGCCGGCGGTCGCTGCTGGCGACGCTCTGGGGGGAGACCGCAGAGCGGCGGTAGACTACGACGCTCTGCGCCCGTAGCTCAGCTGGATAGAGCGTCGGTCTACGGAACCGAAGGTCGGGAGTTCGAATCTCTCCGGGCGCGTGACAGAAAAATCCCGTATTTGCAGGGATTTTCGCTTTGCGGGTGCTAGGCGCTATTGGGCTTGTACGGGATGGGTACCAGCTATGGGTACCAAAAGGCATCGCTGTATCGCTGGAGAGGGGCCGATCGATGGCGATGGGCCACCGGGGGCGCTCTCATGAGGGCGCGGCTTGCCGTCAGCGTTAGGAACCGGGTACCAGTCGACCGTGTCGGATATGGCATCTTCGAGCACCCAGGCAAGCTCGTACGGCCCCTCTCGTGCGCGTATAGGGTCGGCGTCATTCCCGTATGCCGAGGATCCGTCGCGCGGCCCACTCGCCGGCTGATCCCAAAGGTGGGGATGGGCCCGCGCGGACTACGAGCGACCGATGTCGACGGCAGCGTGCCCGCCAAGCACGTGACGCTGCATCGAGGCTTCGTGCGCCGACAGAGCTCCCGGCTCGAGCGTCGCCTCGAGGATCAGCACTGTCGCACACAGCAGCGCCCAGGCGTGGGCGACGAACGCCCACAGGCGCTCTTCGAGTCCCTGGTAGCCGGCGAACGAGTCGTGCAGCACGAACGTCACGATCCCCGCGGCCAGAAGCACGACAGCGCCGCACAACACCAGCCGTGCGAGCCGGCTCGGCCACGCCGAGCGGGCAAAGACGAAGCCTGTCAGCAGGAGCGAGATCTTGATGCCCAGGCTCACCCACTCGTGTGCGTAGTGATGCCAGCTGAGCGCGTCCGCGGCTTCGCGTGATCTGCACACGGCGCTCAGCGTCGGCGAGCAGTCCATTTGCAGTTGTCCGACCGCGATCGCGCATAGGCCGGCGAGCGCGAAGAACAACGGCATCGCCAGTGGCCATGGGCGCGTACGCAGCGACGGTATGAGCGCGACCGCGAGCGCGATGAAGCCCAGTCCCCAGACCCCGACGAAAATCGTGAAGATCCAGGGGTTCGCCGCACCGCGCCGCCCGAGCTCGCTGATGTACTGGCGAACCGGCGAGTAGTGAGGTTCGAGAGCGCCGGCGATCACCCACCCGCCGACGAACACGCCCTGTGCGAGGATCGCAGTCCACGCCAGCAGCCGCGTCCGGCGGCGCGCCGCGTCAGGCAGCAGCGGCCATCCCGTCGGTCTGAGCCAAAGCGTGAAACTGCGTACCACGGTCCTCCTTGGATATCACCCCGGGCCCGTACTTCTTGTGTGCGCTCGCCACGCACCGAGCCCGTCGCTTTTTTGGCTGCTGCTGGCACTCGCGCAGCGCGCGTGCCAGCAGCTGGGCACGCGTGAGCGGTTTTGATTTAGCCTTTTCTTCTTCTTCCCGCTTTTTCTTCGCTGCGGCTTCTTCTTCGTGCTGTTTTGCTTCGATTTCTTGCGCCGTGACGGCGTTGATCTCCACCGGCACGCTCGGGCGGACGGTGAATGCAGCTTCCACCCCCGTCGGTACAAATTTGCCAGTGCCTTTTCTGCCCGTCGGGATCGCGTGGAGTGGTTCGCCGTTTTCGTTTTCGTATTCGTCGGGCGTCTGCACGCTGTCGAGCTGATTGAGCGTCGCTGTGAACGACATGGATGCTTGATCAATCGGGCCTACGGGAGCGAGGAACGAGCCCCGTCCTTCGGCCGATACGCCCCCGCATTCGAAGGCGATGTAGGTGCCGCCGCCCGGATTGAGGAGCATGCCGACTTCATGCCTTGCCTGGTCGATGTAGACGAGCTCCGCGTCGATTGGACCCGTCGTGATTTCTTCTGCGTTCGCGCCTGCGGATTTGCATGATTCGTGGGAGCCGCGTTCCGTGACGCATCCCGTGAGCCGATATTCGGAAACGGTCGAGCGCGGCCCCGTGATCTCACCTTCGCCATGGGAGGCAGCGCAGTGCACGAGGCTTTCAAAGCCAGCCATTTCGGCGTTCACAGCACCGCTTTCGGCCATCGTCGCGATCAACGCGACGGCGTGAAGAGGACGACTCCGAAGAACGTGGCGGCTTCTTGACTCTTGCGGCGCTCGTGACCTCACGACAGGACCCCCTGCTCGATGTCGACTCGTGTACGCCTGATGAGGCGTACCCCGTCCCGTGATGGTCGCAGCTTAGAGCAGGCTCGAATTACGCTTTGGTCACCCATCGTTAGCGGCAGACGGGGCGCCTGCGTCGCACCCGTGGACGGGGGCCCCTGGCCGGAAGGCTCCTGCGCCGCGGGGGCCCGTGGCCGGAAGGCTCCTGCGCCGCGGGGGCCCGTGGCCGGAAGGCTCCTGCGCCGCGCAATCTGTGCTCAAGCCCGGGGCCTACTGATCCGACGAGATGGGTAAGCGATGCACAATGGATCACCTGAGTTGCAATGGCGGGCGCCCGTCATCACGGCGGGGCTGACCGCGCACGGGCCGAGACGGCCGGCCACGGGTCGCTCGATCGCACGACGCATGAGCGCTGGCCGCCCGCCGATGGCGTGGTCGCTGGCGATGCTCTTCGCCTTCAAGGGGCTCATCTGCCTTGCGGCGGTGGCCTTCCCGATCAGCCGCGCCGAGCCGACCACGCTCGTCGGCTGTGCGGGTGCCATTGCGATTGTGGCCGGATGCGCGGTGTGGCTCTTTGCGAATCGCATCTCTCTTCTTGGCTGCGAGCTGCTCGCGGCGTGCGGATCGCTGCTGACGAGCGTCCTGATCGCGCACGCGAGCACCCACGGAGGGATGATGCTCGCGGCCTTCGCCTACCCCTGGATCGCGATCTACGCGGCGCACTTCTTCCCGCGCCGCGCGGTGCACGCTCAAGGCCTGCTGATCTCGATCGGCTTGGCCGCGGGACTGCTTCTCGGCGGCCTGCCGCACGTCGCGATCTACTGGGTGGTCGTGACCGTCACGATCTGGTCGATCTGCATCCTGCTCGGCAATCTCAGCGAGAGCCTGCGCCGCCAGGCTGGAACCGATCACCTCACGGGCCTGCCCAACCGCAGCGGGCTGCTGGCGGCGGCGCGGCGCGAGCGCGAGCGCGCGAACCGCACGGGAGCGCCGCTGACCGTTGCGGTCATCGACCTCGACGACTTCAAGCAGGTCAACGATCGCGCAGGCCACGCCGCCGGCGACGAGCTGTTGGCGGCGCTCGGTAGAGAGTGGCTCAAGCGCCTGCGGCCCGGCGACATCCTCGCCCGCCACGGCGGTGACGAGTTCGTGCTGCTGCTGCCCGACACCGAGGCCGCCGGAGCAGATGTCGCGCTCAGGCGCCTGGGCGACGGCGAGGACGGAGTCGGCTGGTCGGTCGGCATCAGCGAGTGGCTCCCGGGCGAGAGCTTGGACGCTCCGCTTGCACGAGCGGACACGCGCCTCTACCAAGCAAAGTCCGCCGCCGGCAGCCGATGCCGGCAGCAGGACGCCGCGCATGAGGACGAGCAGAGGCTCGACGCCCGAGCCGCGCATGCGACGAGCTGAGACCGCGCCCTGCGGACGGTCTGCCGGCGAAGAGCTCAAACCCCGCATCTGCGGTATTCAGGAGGTCCGGGCGTCGTGTAACGCTGAGTCCATGACGATGTGCCTGCTACTCGGACACCGCTGGCAGTGGCGACGGAACTCGTGCTCGCGCTGGTGTGAGTGCAGCCGCTGCGGCGAGCGGCGCTAGGCGAGCGCGCCAGCTACGAGCATTTGAGCGCGGCGAACGCCTGTTTGTAGTCCGCCGTGAGCTGACTCTCGGCTGCCTTGATCTTGGGTTCGGCCGCCTTCAGCGCTGCTTCGGTGTCGCCGGATTTGATCGCTGTGGCGGCGAGGGTCGCCGTGATCGTGCCGATCTGCGTCAGGAACGCCTTCGTGCCGGCTTCGACTTCTTCCTTGCGCGCCGGTTCGAGGTTCGGCGCAGCGCTCTTCACTTCTTTGAGGCTCTTTGCGATCGCTTCCAAGCTCGTCACCGCTTCGGTGGGGAAGCTGGTGTTGATCGGCAACCCCTCCAGCTTGGTGAGCTGCTTGGAGATTTCGCTGCTGGCGGCGCACACCTGCTTGCGCGCCTTCTCCTGGGAGGATTCGCCACACGCGGCGAGCCCCAGCGGGGCCACCAGGACCAAGGGCACGGCGAGGAGCCTGCCGAGCCTCACGAGTCCTCTCTCTGCCAGGGCGCTGAAGCGGCGTAACCGGAGCCATGCACGCCGCTGACTTTCTCACGTGGGCATGCCATCGCCATCGCCCAAAACGGACGAAATGGCTGCGGCACGCGTCGAGGGCCTGTCTGGCGCTTACGGCTAGCGCATGTCGAAGGTGAAGCGTCCGATCGCCTCGTCGTCGCTGTCAAACAGGGGCAGTGCCCCGCGCTGCGCCGTGAGGAGGACCTGACCCTTCACGACGCCGTGGCAGCCCGGCGGTTGCGGGACGAATTCGCTGACGTGAAGACGCTGACCGCGGGCGATGTCGCGTTCGATCGACTGTCCCCAGATGCCGCCGCGCCCGCACGCGGGCGAGCTCGGCCTGGTGACCTGGACGCCGTAGGCGGTGCTTGCGTTCCTGACGGCGGCCGGCGCGGTGAACGTGAGCTCCAGCTCATACCCTCCGGGTACTCTGCGCGCCCGTAGTGCGACCGGCGTGTGCAGGTCGCGCCGGATCCTTCGAAGGAGTGTCCGTTGAGCGGCGTGCTGAGTCGTGCATTGGGGAGGACCGTCGGGCTGGCGATCGAACCCGGTCTGGCAGAGACGGCCGTGGAAGCGGAACATCAGCTGCGAGACGACTTCCCCCCGTCCGGCTCCGATCGGGAAGCCGCCGAGCAGACCGCCTTTGCCGCCGAGCACAGGGACGTTGTGCGCGAGCTTCGGTGGTACCGGCAGAACGACCAGGTATGCGCCGAGCCTGCCGGCCGTCGCGACCGTGTGCAGCCGTCCGTGAGCCATGTAGGAGACGCTGACGGCGTGGGGGCCGAGCACCCCGAATCCGAGCAGCCGCTCATCGCCCGCCGGGCAGCGCGGCACGCTGGACGGACGGGCGCGCAGCCATGGCGCCAGACAGGCCGTGGTCGGGTCATGAAGCGCTCCCGCGGCAGGCACGCCGGCGTCGCTCAGCATGCTCCAGGCACTCGGTGCGATGCACGTGTTTGGTTCGAGCGCGCTCGCCGGCAGTTCGTGGAAGAGCCCGTCGTCTTTGAACTCGCCGTCCTGACCGAGCACCCCCAGGCGCCCGTCGAGCAGTCGCCCGATCTGCGGACACAGCAAACCCCTGGTGGTGCGCACGATCCTCATTCCCCACGGCAGCCCGCCGCTCGGGTCGGGCACGGAGATCGCGAGCGGCTGCGCAGAGGCGGGGTTGCCCTCGCCGCTCGCCACCGGGAGACCTACGCCGGTGGTCCGCGACGGGTGTTCGCGTCCGGGCGCGTGAGCGGGTGTCACGGGTGCGCCGAAGCCGATGATCTGGGTTGCGCCGAACGCAGCGGCGGCGAGCAGCAGCGCCCCGAGCGCGATGATCGCCAGCAGCGGCATGCGGCGCGGACGGCGGATCTCGAGTTCGCGAGGTGCGCGCGGCGCGTCGAACAGCGACCCGGCGGCGGTCACGAGCTGACGCTTGTAGTCGTTGTGAAAGTCGCTCATGTGCTTGCCTGGCTGGCCTCACGCAGAGTCGCGATCGCGCGGCTGACGCGCTTGCGCACCACCGCCGCCGAGCACGCGAGCTCGCGGGCGATCTCCTCATAGCCACGTTCGTCGAGGACCCGTGCACGGAGCGCGTCGAACTGGTCGGCGGGCAGCTCCTCTGAGAGAGCGATCAGCAGGTCGGTCTCGGCGGCTATTCGCAGCACCCGCTCGATGTCGCTGTCGTTGATCTGCATCGGTTCGAGCGCCAGCCGCCGGCGCGCCGTGCTTTCAACCCGGCCGCGGCGGTAGCTGTCGATCATCGTGTTGCGCGCGATCGTCAACAGCCACGGCGCCGCCGAGCCGACGATCGCGGGCGGCCTGTCGAGCAGCGCCACGAGCGCTGCCGCGAAGGTCTCGGCCATCAGGTCCATCGCCACCTCCGGGTTGCGGGTGCGCTTGAGCAGAAACGCCAGCACCAGCTCGTTGCGTCGTTCGTAGAGCACGCCGAACGCCTCTCGATTCCCGGCGCGGGTGCGTTCCAGCAGCTCTCCGTCTGTCGATGCGTCCGGTCCTCGCGCCACGTCCTCCATAACGATCGAGCGAGTCCGTTTGTGACCACTCATTCAGCAGGCAGCAAGCCGGGGTGCACGCGTTCGTAGTCCACGTCGTTCCAGCTCGCGGAGGCGCGCTTCGTATGGCTCCGCCGGGGCGCGCCCTCGCAGGCCATGGGATGTGCGCTCGCGCTTGCGCACCTGCGCGAGCAGGTGCTTGCTGAGCGTCACCGAGACGACGTCCGGTCGGGCGACGCCGGTGACGATCGTCCTGCCCGGAAGCGTGCGCCACTCGATTTCAGGCTGGTGCAGCAGCTCGGGCTAATGCAGGAGCGGGTCTTCGCCGCTGCTGATCGGCTGCTGGTCGAATTCGACGGGCTGGTGCTGCTCGGCGGCCGGCTCGATACCCCGAGCATGCGTCGCGCAGCGAGCAGCACCGGATCGCTCGCGCCCGGCGGCAGCATCCCGCTCAGGACAGCGACAGCTGGATGTGGCGTGTATTCGTAGGGATCGTCGAGGAAGCCTTCGAGCGCGAGCATGTAGCGGAAACGCGTCAGGTTCTTGGCCTGGTTGCAGCGTCCCCCTTCGCGACTCAAAGCAACGCTGCCCGCGGTCGGTGTCGCGCTCGGTTCGACCCGCGTAGACCGTGATGAAGCTGCCGCGCGGGCCCAGCCTCAACAGACGTCCTCTGCCTCGAGGCCCACCTCCGTCGCCAGGCGCACGAGCGTGTCGTGGTCGGACAGCAGCTCACCGTCGGTGAAGTAGGCGCGCAGCAGGCGCTCCTTCGTGGCGTCCTGCAGCCCGCGGCTCTCAGTCGAGGCCCTCGTCGGCCGCCACATCGGTCAACTGCTGTTCGGCCGTCCGTGCCTGCTCGAGCGTCATGCCGTACTGCCTCTACTTCCACGACGACCCTCCGTTGAACGGGCAGCTACTTCCGCAATCGGCCGATGCGGAGCTGCGCCTACCACGCAACCCGCACGTCGTAGGCGCGAAGCCTCTCGTCGCTCGAGACGACGACTGCGTCCTCGAAGCTCGCCTGGGCGACCAACAGACGGTCGAATGGGTCGCGGTGGTGCCATGGCAGCGAGGCCACCGCACGTGCGTGTTCGATGCTGACGGGCAGGGGCGTTGCTCCACCATCGATCAACACCGACGAAAACCCATCGGGGGCGTCGAGCTTGCCAAGCGATTGCTTGATCGCAACCTCCCAAACGACAGCCGCGCTGAGTAGCACCTCGTTGCCGGGATCCGTGAGCATCTGATCGGCGCTTGGACTCAACCGTGTGTCTTCGTCCAGCAGCCACAACGCCGCATGGGTATCGATCAGTAGCTTCACCGGGCGCCGAAGGCCGCCGCGATGTCCTCGGGAAGCTCGTCGAAGTCGGCGGCCATGCGCACACGGCCGTGCCATGCGCCGCGCACCGACGCGAGCGATCGCGGTTCCGCAACGACTGCAACCAGACGCGCGACGACCTTGCCGTTGCGTTGGATGACGATGTCCTCGCCAGCTTCGGCACGCTCGACGAGCTTGGAGAGCTGCGTCTTCGCTTCGTGCATTCCGACGCGCGCCATGGCTCTCAGCGTAGCATGCTTAGCTAGGGTTAGCTAGATACGCCTGCGCGCCGGCCCCAGCAAAAGTAGACCGCCGCGCCGATCGCGTTCAGGCACAGCAGGCGCCACAGCGTCTTGCTGCCGCGCACCTGCTCGGCCGGCCTGCGCTGCAGGTCGCGCTCCGCGCTCGCCACCAGCGACGCCGCCCCGAAAGTCAGCGCCACGATCCCCAGCCGCTCCGCACGCGAGCGTTCCTTGAACTTCTTCTTCGAGCCCGACATTGTCGGCTCCATGGTATGCCTCGAGGACCGCGAGGAGTGGATCGCTGCCGGTAACGTGGGCCGGCATCCGGTATGTCTGAGCCTGCTCACGCCGCGCCGCTCTACTACAGCCACCCAGCATGCCTGGAGCATGATCCGCGCGCGCACATTCCGCGCCATCCAGACACCCCGGAGCGGCTGCTCGCGATCGAGCGGGCGCTCGACGATGCCGGATGGCTCGGCTGGGAGCGCCGGCGGGCGCCGGCGGCGGCTGTGGATCAGCTCGAGCTGATCCACAGCGCACGCCTCGTGCGCATGATCGAGGAGCTGTCGCTCGCCGGCGGCGGCGCGATCGATCCCGACACGTCCGTCGGCGAGCCGTCGTACCGCGCGGCGCTGCACGCCGCCGGCGGCGCGTGCGAGATGACCAGGGCGCTGCTCGCGGGCGACGCGCGCGCGGGCTTCTGCGCGGTGCGCCCGTCGGGTCACCACGCCGAGCCGGACCGCGCGATGGGCTTCTGCCTGTTCAACAACGTCGCCGTGGCAGCGGAGCTGGCGATTCGCGAGCTCGACCTCAGCCGCGTGTTCATCCTCGACTGGGACGTCCACCACGGCAACGGCACCGCCGAGGCGTTCCGCCGGCGCGCAGATGTCCTGTTCGCGAGCATTCATCAGTCCGGCATCTACCCCGGCAGCGGGCCGCTCGCCGACGTCGGCTCAGGCCCCGGCGAGGGCTACACGCTCAACCTGCCCGTTCCCGCCGGCTCTGAGGAGGATCTGTGGCTGTCGCTGATCGAGCACATCGTGCTGCCCGCCGCGCGCGCGTTCGAGCCGCAGCTCGTGCTCGTGTCCGCGGGCTTCGACGCGCATCGTGCGGATCCGCTCGCGGGCTGTCGCCTGGAGAGCAGCTCATTCGCGGAGATCGCGCGGCACGTGCGCGCTTTCGCCGAGCAGCTCGAAGTCCCGCTCGGAGTGGTCCTCGAGGGCGGCTACGAACCGGTCGCGCTGGGCGAGTCCGTGCGCGAGACGCTGGCTGCGCTGGCGGACGGACAGCAGCCGAGCTCGACCGCGCCCGACGCGCCGCTGACGGCACGCGCCGCGGCGCAGTTCGCGCGCTACTGGCCAGTGTGACGCTGTAGCGTCTGCGGGGTCCGGCGCGATGCTCGGCAAGGTCGTGATCCTCCCCCCGGAGGCTTGAGCGCCTGCGCTCAAGCTGGAAAGCCCTGGCCGCGAACCATGTATCGATCATCGACAGCTCTCCGACGACGGCTGGCCGTGGGCGCCGCGATCCTCACGACGAGCGTGTGCTCGGCGCTCGCGACGCCCGTGCCGTCCGTCGCGCTCGGCGCACCCGCGGTGCCCGCCGCGAACACCGTCTTGCCGGGCTCGAGGCACTCACACGGGGCGCACGGGAGGCCGCCTGTGAGCGTCGCGGTCCAGCCTCAGGATGCGTTCGGCGCAGCGGTGCCGGAAGACTTCCTCGGGCTGTCGTTCGAGCTCAGCAGCGTGCCCGAGCTCGCGAGCTACTCGAGCCGCGGCGACCTGGTCGGCCTCTTGCGCTCGCTCGGAACCGGCGTGATCCGCCTCGGCGGCATCAGCGCGGACACCGAAACGGCCTGGCTGACCGAAGGAGCGCCGCCGACGTGGGCGCACACGACGATCGGCCCCGAACAGCTCGCCGGCATCGCCAGCCTGGCCCGCGCGACGGGCTGGCGCGTGCTGCTGACGGTGAACCTCGGCCACTACGAACCTGCCGCCGCCGCCCAGGAGGCGCAGGCTGCCCAGTCGTTGCTCGGCGCGAGCCTCGCGGGGATCGCAATCGGCAACGAGCCCGACCGCTACGTCGCCGACGGCCTGCGCAGCACGCCGTGGTCGTTCGCCGACTACCTGACCGAAGTCGCGGCCTATCGCGCGGCGATCGCCGCGGCCGCTCCGGGCGTCCCGATCGTCGGCCCCGACGCATCGAGTGGTGGGCTCAGCGTCAGCTGGGTCGCCGAAGCGGCGACCGGCGAGCACCCGACGCTGCTCACCGAGCACTACTACCCGCTCACGCGCTGCCAGGCCTATGCCCCCACGCTCGGCGATCTGCTGAGCCCGTTGACGCGTGCCCACGAGAGCGCGTTTCTCGCGCAGATGGCGGCGGCCGCGCACGCGAGCGGCATCCCGCTGCGGATGGCCGAGACCAACAGCGTCTCGTGCCGGGGCCAGCCAGGTGTCAGCAACGTGTTCGCCTCGGCGCTGTGGGCGACGGACTATCTCGCTCGCGCGATGAGCAGCGGCGTCGTCGGGATCAACTTCCACGACCTGATCGGCGAACCCGAAAGCTACAGCCCGCTCGTGGCCGCGGTCCCCGAACAGCTCGCCACCGGCGCGTTGCACGCCAACCCAGAGTGGTATGCGCTGCTGCTCGCCCGCGCGCTGCTCGGCGATCAGCCCGTCCGTACGAGCGTCGCCGGGGGCGATGACACGCTGACGGCGGCCGCGTTCGCCGGCTCGAGTGGAAACGTGCACATCGTGCTCGTCGACTTCCGGCCGGCCGGCGCCGGTCCGCGAGTCCTCAGGCTGCGTCTGCCACGTCCGTTCCGCGGCGGGCCAATCCTGCGGCTGAGCGCCCCGGGGCTGCGCTCGAAGACGGGTGTGACGCTCGGTGGACGTGCGGTCGCGCCCGACGGCAGCTGGCACGCCGGCGCGGCTCTGCCGCGCGTTTCGGGAGGGCCCGGCGCGCTCGAGCTGAGCATCGCGGCAGGCAGCGCCGCGCTCGTCACGCTCTATCCCGTCCGGTGATCAGCGGATTGTTGACTAACCTTCTTGGAGCGTCACCTCGTCTGAAGGACCTCGCGTGAGACTCAGCAGATTCGAATCCAGCCGGGATAGCGGCGCCCAGGCCGTCAATCCACCGACTCTGGTGCTCACGCGCGAGCGCGGCTGGCGGCCCGTTCTGGTCGTCCTCGGGCTGTTGCTGTTGCTCGTGGTGCTCGCGTTCGCCGCGCTCGCGTTTGTGTTCTCGCGCCCGACGGTGGTCGCCGATGCGGCCGCGTTGGCGCGCGTCGATCTGCCGGTCACGCACGGCTCGATCGAAAGCGTCAGGGTGCTCGGACCGCACGGGGGAACGATTCCGGTGAGCGTCAGCGACGGGCGGCTGTGGCCGCAGGTCCAGCTCGAGCCGGGCGAGCCGGTCACGGTCGAAGTCGCGGTGCGTCGCCCCGGCTGGATCGCGTGGCTCGCCGGTCGGCACGCGAGCGAGCGGCTGCAGCTGCGTGCGCCCAGCGCGCTCGTGCGCCAACGCTACGTGACGCTCGCGGCGGGCTCGCCCCTGCAGTTGGCGTTCACCACGCCCGTCAGCAGAGTCTCCTACGGAGCGCCTGAACATCTCCATCACCGCTCGCTCACGCGCCCCAGCAGCCAGATCGAGCTCGCGCGCCGCAGCGAAGCCGGCTCGATCGAAGTCGCGGCTGCGCCGCGCAGGTGGGAGCGGCTGCCGGCGCCCTCGTTGGTGACGTGGTTCCCGGCGGGAGCCGGGCCGAGCGCCGTGCTCAGCCCGACGCCGGGATCGAGCATCGCACCCGCGAGCCCCATCGATGTGACCTTCTCGCAGCCGCTCTCCACGGCACTGGGCGGTAGGCACCCGCGGCTGGAACCAGCGGTGTCAGGCCACTGGCGCACGATCGACAGCCACACGATCGCGTTCACTCCGAGCGGATACGGGTTCGGGCTGGACACTCCCGTCAGGCTCGTGCTGCCACAGGGCGTGCGTCTGCTCGACGGGTCGGGCGGCGGCGACACGAGTGTCGCCACATGGACCGTGCCGCCGGGCTCGACCGTTCGCGCCCAGCAGATCCTCGCGCAGCTCGGATACCTGCCGCTGAGGTTCACCCCGTCCCACGATGTTGCGCTGACCCCAGCGGCGCAGGAGCGCGCGGCGGTCGACCCTCCCGCTGGGGACTTCTCGTGGCGCTACGGCAACGTGCCCGCGCAGCTGAGCGCGCTCTGGAGTCCGGGCACCACCGACGAGATGATGCGCGGAGCGGTCATGGCCTTCGAGAACGCCCACGAACTAACCGTCGACGGGCTCCTCGGCCCGGTCGTGTGGCGCGCGCTGCTGCACGCGGCGATCGCCGGTCAGAAGACCACCGCCGGCTACACCTTCGTGATGGTCAGCGAGGGCTCGGAGACGCTCAGGCTGTGGAACGACGGCTCGATACCGCTCACCACCCCGGTCAACACGGGCATCGCCTCCGCGCCGACCGAGCTCGGCACGTTCGCGGTCTACGAGCACATCGCCTCCGGCACGATGAGCGGCAACAACCCTGACGGCAGTCACTACGAAGACCCCGGCGTTCCGTGGATCAGCTACTTCAACGGCGGCGACGCGCTGCACGGCTTCGAACGTGCGCAGTACGGCTTCCCGCAGAGCCTCGGGTGCGTGGAGATGCTGCCCGCCACCGCCGGTCGCGTGTGGCCATACACGCCGATTGGCACCCTCGTGCATATCGAATAGCCGGGCGGCGCGGCTAGGACGCTAGAAGCCGGTGAGGTGAACGAACACCGCGCCCGCGCGGGTGCGGCTGACGCCGCCGGACTCGCTCGGCGCGCGGGCGGGTCCCGCTTCCCCTACGAACGTCGGTGCCTCTGCCGGAGCCTGCCAGCGCTCGGGCTCGGCCTGCTCGGCCGGCACCTTCTCCGCGGGCGCCGGCTGCGGGCCAGACGCGGTGAACACCCCGCCGAGCTCGAGCTCGTCCGCGTACACTTCGTTCGCGAGCGCGTCGGCCGCGCTCGAGTCGAAGGCCTCGCCCGCGCCAGGCCAGACCTGTGCGGGATCCGCGCCGTTCTGCGCCGAGGTCAGCTCACTCGCCTGCTCCGCAGCGCCGAGTTCCGTCCAGACCGCCCTGTTGACCGGGTCGCTCGCGCGCCGGGCCGCGCCGTTCTGCGTGCGTGGCGGTGACACTGCATCCCAGCTGGGTGCCACCGCCGCCACGATCGGCAGTTCTGCGGTGTCGCCCTCGGTCCACCCGGGGGCCGGTGTCGCGTACGCGTCCTGCTCCCGCACGGGCACGTCGAGCTCGTGCTCGGGGGCCGGCGCGGGCGCGTCGAGCACGAAGCGGAACTGTCCGCTCTCGTCGGCGACCCAGAAGGCATGTCCATCCTCGGTCACCTCGTACAGGATCGAGCGGTCGTAGTGCTCGGCGATCCGCGCAAGCGCGTCCATGTCGGCGACGTCGATCACGGGCACACCGGGCAGTGGCCAGACGCGCGCGACAGGGACGATCAGATGTCTGTATCGCGACAGGATGCTCGCCCCTGCGTCTCGCTGTCGTGGTGCAAAGCGCGTGACCTTTGCTCGCAGCAGCGCAAGCGTCGCCAGCAGGACACCGAGGATGATGGCGATCGCGCCGAGCGCCACCGCTCGCACCGTTGCGACCGACGGTGACACGATCCCGAGCGACAGGGAAGTTGGTTCTTTCTGACTGCCCGTCACCGAGCCGGAGCTGGATGGAGCGAACTGGTTTGGCGCGGATGATCCCGAGCTCGACGACGACCCCGTACCGGCTGAGGCTATGGCGCCGGACGATTCACCCGTCCCTTCCGGCTTGATCTCACCTTCCACGATCGTGAACTTGATTTCCGGCGCGAACGTGGCTTTCAGCGGCGCGTCACCCAGCGTGCCGTCCGCGTGCACGTGCGGGGTGATCGTGAGCGCATCGCTGCCGCGCACCTTCGTCGTCGTTTCCACGCTGTGTATCAGCGCGACGACAGATCCCAGGTCGAGCGTTCCCGTGACGAGCGCGTGATCACCTCGGAAGTGCGTTGGTGCACCGAGCGCGAGTGTCGTGTGCCAGCCACTCGTCGAGGTGATCCTCGCTGACAGCGAGGCCTTCCCGGTGACCGCGTGCGGGGTTGCGCTTTCAAGGTGATAGTCGAACCGGACCCCGACCGCGTGCAGGACATTGGTGAAGAGTGGTTCGCCGGTGCTGGCACGGCCGGCGGGGTAGGCGGGCGCCGGCGCCTGGTCGGCTGAGTAGGAGAGCTTCCCGCGTTGCTTGTAGGGGATGTTGACCTCACGGCGCTTGCCGAGAGGGCGGGCGAAGGCGAGCAGCGCCAGCGCGAGGAACGGGAGCAGCGCGAGCAGGCCGATCGTCAGCACGCCGACGACAGGGTGCCCCGGGCGCTGCGGCAACTGCGGGGATGAGCCGATGATGCTCCCGCCGGCGCGCTGCTGCCTGTGCCGGCGCCGGCGGTGTTGCGTGAACGCCCCACCGGTGAGGAGCAGCATCCCCACGAAGATCAGGCCGCCCATCACCGCCGGGGAGCGGATCGACTGCAGGCGCACTCCCGCACCGGGGATGTGTATCCATAGAGCCCCCATCAGCTGGCCGGCGAGTGGGTGTTCGGGGTCGACGAAGTCGTTGTTATCGCCCTTGAAGATGTACCTGTCGCCTTCGTGCCCGATGATCCGGTGCAGCACGATCGTGTGGAGCTGTTGGCTGTGGTAGGCGACGATTTCGCCGACGTGGTAGCTGCTCTGGCTGCGCACGATCGCGAGGTCGCCGGTGTGGAACCGCGGCTCCATGCTGATGCCGTGGGTGACGACGTAGGTCGCCGAGCCGCCGAGCTGGGTCGGGGCGAGGTAGAGCCACGCGGTCCCCAGGATGACGAGCGCCAGGGCGGTGGAGAGGACTGTTCTGATGCGTCGAGGTCGCATGCCGGCTAGTCGTTTGTGAGTGTGGCAGTGGAGGGCCGGCAGGGCCGGCCCTCCACGTTTGCCACTCGGTCGTTACACCGCACCTACGATGTGACGATGGTTTCCTGTACGACGTCTTCTTCGATTTCTGTGTTCGTGAACGGGGTTCCAAATGTGCACGTGAACAGGGCCGACGTGCCCGGAGTGGTCAGTACGCAATGCGTCCAAAGCGGCGTTCCGCCCGATGGCATTACGTTGACTTCGGCTTCTTTGGCGTCTGCCTCACCCGCTATTGCTTCTGCCGTGAATTCCGCCTTCGTGGCGGTCCCGCCCGTGAGCGTGAATTTCAGGTTCGACGTTTTGTAGCCGGACACAACTGCGACGTTCGCACCTGCGCCGGATTTTTCCGCCTGCGTGTTGCTTGCTGTGAACGCGTACGCGCCCACAGCCACTACGCCTGCGAGCGCAAACGCGCACAGGCCGGCTATCTTCCGCTTGCGGCTAGCGAAGGTTCGCTTGCCTTTACGCATAAACACTTAGGGCCCCCTTTTCGGGATCGTGGACACCTCCTTGGTGTCCTTGCCGGACGCATCGGCCCGCACTTAAAGACGCTTTATCGATGCACCTGCGGTTGCACGTTTGTTTGGCTCTGCAGGCGTTTTACGGGCTGCGGTGCGTGCCTGTATTGGCCTGCTCGCGGTCAGCTCGGCATGCGGCGTCGGTGCTTGGCCGGGGCGAGAGGCGGGGCGAGCGCAGACCTCGGCGGTCAGCCGGACGCGGAGCGTGGCGAGCCAGTGCGCCGAGCCTCCAGGGAGGCCGCGCGGCGGGGCCCCGAGATACGCTGCTGCCAGCACGAGCACGCGTGGCCTGCAGGACGCCGAGCCGGCGGCGACTGCGGCGAGCGCCATCGCGATCATCGCATTTCGTTCACAGGCGCGTCTCGTCGACTGCGGCGAGCGCCATCGCGATCATCACGTTTCGTTCACAAGCGCGTCACCTCGACGGCGGCGGGGGCGCATCGCGAGGCGCCGCCGCTGTGACTTCGTTAGACTGGCTCGACAGCCAGCCGGTGTTTACGTCCTGTCAGTGAGCGTTCAGGGAGGCCCGCGCCGCGCATCTAAAGCGGCGCCGAGGTCCAGCGCTTTGCCGGCCGCGGGCCGGTCGCTCGGCGTCGTCGAGCCTCCAGGCTTCGTGATAACCTCCCGCCCTCTATCACGGCGAGGTGGCGGAGGGGGATCCCACGCAGCCCACGTGCAGCTAACCGGCCACCGAGAGATGGCCACCAGCTCAATGAAGCCCTCAGGGCGAAAGCGAGGACTCAGGAGAATGAGACGCGTCAGGGTTCTAATCGGGTGTGCCGTATCGGTGTTCGCGTTCGCCGCGATGGCCGCCCCGGCGTTGGCCAAAAAAGAAGCGCCGAAAGTGCAATTTGGCAAGTTCATCGCGAGCCTCCCCGGGACCACGATCTCCGAAGCCACCCCGGCGACCGATAGCGGCCACGGCGAAGTGCTCGAAGGGCCCAAGGGCCCCGGGATCGAACTCGCCGGTGGGGCGTTGACGATCTCGAAATGCACCAAGGCACTTTCCGGGACCGGGAAAGTCGTCTCGGAAAGGTCGGACACCTTCCTGCAGAACGTTACGTTCAAGAACTGCTACGCCCAGTCGTTCACGGGCAAAAACAAAGAAATCATCTCCGAAACTAAGCTGCCCACGTTCAAAGTCGCAATTGAATTCCACTCGAACCAATCCGCGGCGGCCGGCGAAACCGAAACGGGCGAAGTGAAGATCAAGGAAAACAGCACGGTCGTGATTCCTGTGCCGAGCAGGAAGTCTCCGTGTGAGGTCACGATCCCCGCGCAGACGATCCCGACGAAATCGGCGACCAAACCCGAAAGAGAATACGAATCGGCGTTCTACCTGACTGAAACGGAAACCGTGGAAGGCAAGAAAAAGCTCGAAAGGTTCCCCCGCGGCTTCTATGAATTGCTCGACGTCGAAACGGAATTCTCAAAAGTCGAAACGTGGATCAAGCCGGGCGAACACTGCCTCTACACGAAGGGCGAAGAAGGCTCGTTTGACACAGAAGAAGGAACGCCTGCCTTCGGCTACGTCGTCTACGCCCAGGGCTACTTCGACATCGAAATCGAAGAAATCAAAATCAAGAACGGCAACCTTGGCTTCAAGACAAAAGCCGAAGTTGAAAAAGAAGAAGCGGTCTGACGGGTCCTAGGCGGCGGGTGCGAGCACGGGCAGGCTCTGCCCGTGCTGCTTTGACTGGTACATCGCGGCGTCGGCGCGCTTGACGAGCTCCTCGGAGCTGATCGGCTCGCCGTCCGAGCAGGCGACGCCGACGCTTGCGCTCAGCTCGGCGATGCCGCAGGAGAGCTCGAAGCTTCCGCACAGGGCTTCGCAGATGCGGTCGGCGGCGCGCATCGCCATCTCCGGCCCGGGGATGTCGCGCAGCACCACGAGGAACTCGTCGCCGCCGAGGCGCCCGACGAGGTCGCTGTCGCGACTGGCGAGCTTCAAGCGCTCCGCGACCAGCACCAGCAGCTCATCGCCGGCGGCGTGTCCGAGTTTGTCGTTGACGGGCTTGAACTTGTCGAGGTCCACGTACACGACCCCGGTGCTGCTCGGAGTCATCGCGCTCGAGCTCGTGCTCGAGCGTGCCGAGCACGGAAGCGCGGTTGTGGCAGTGGGTGAGCGGGTCGAACGTCGCGCGCCGCTCGAGCTCCTGGCGCGCACGGGCGCTGTCGGTGATGTCGAGCACGCACGTGATCGCGCCGCTGACCTCGCCGTTGGGCCGCGACAGCGCGCGCAGGCTCATCAGCGCGCGACGCCAGGGGCCGGACGGCAGCGTGATGTCGACCTCGACGTCGTGGTCGACGCCGTCGCTCAGGACCTCGTCGAGCGTCGAGTCGAGCTGGGCGATGCTGTCGTCGGTGAGGGTGTGCAGGAGCGTGGTGACCGATGCGAGCGTCGTTCCGGGCTCCGGGGGGAAGGCCTGCGGCTCGCTCTGGCCGTCGGGCGCGTCGCTGCCGAAGAGGATCTCGAGCAGGCGGGCGTTGTTGTAGACGACGTTGCGATCGGTGTCGATGTGCAGCAGTCCGACGGGCATCGCGGCGGTGAGGCGGCGCAGCAGCTCCTCGCTTTCTTGCAGCGCTTCCTGGGCTTGCATCTCGGCGGAGATGTCGATGATCTCGACGAGCACGTAGTTGCGGTCGGGGTGGTTGAGCAGGTTGCGAAGCGTCGTGTCGACCCACATGTAGGTGCCGTCCTTGCGCCGGCGGCGCAGGCGGGTCTGCTGATCGCGACGCGTGGAGAGCACCGCGAGCCAGCCCTCGACGGCGCGTCCCTGGTCCTCGGGGTGGATCTGGTCGAGCACCGAGTTGCCCAGCAGCTCCTCCTCCGAGTACCCGAACATCTCGGAGAAGGCCTCGTCGCAGCCGAGGACTTTGGCGCCCTCGTCCTCCATCAGCGAGCAGAAGCGCGGCGCTGCCGGCGCCTGCTCCTCGATGTCCTCACGCCCGTCCGCCTGTTCGTCGCTGGGAATCACCACGCCGAGCAGCACGCCGTGCATTTCGCGCAGATCGAGGAAGTGCAGCGTCGTCCACGCGGACGGTTTGCGCAGGAGCCGAACTTTGTCGGCGGCGGCGCCGACCTCCTGCGCGCGCAGCCACAGCTTGACGACGGTGCTGCGATCGGCCGCGACGACGTTGTCGATCAGCGCTCTGCCCTCGATCAGCCCCTGTCCCCACAGGCCAACCGATTGCGGCACCGGGACGATCAGGCCGTTGCCGGCAAGCCCGCACACGAGCGCGTCGGGATGCTCGCGCAGCAGCGCTTCGGCCCCGATCGCGACGCCCTGCGCGTCGCGGGTCGTGAGGCTCTGTGCATGCTGTGTGGCGAGCGTGTCCATGTGTGGGCGAGATCGGCCATACGGCCTATCGGCATGAGCGCGGAAACGGTGCCTGGACACTGTGATGAGGGTGGCTTGGCGCCGCTCGACAGCCCCTCCACAGGACTGGGCCGGCTCCCCCTCGCCGGCCCAGTCTCTGTGGGCACAGGGCGAGGCTTGTCGGCGTGTGCAGGACGGCTCCGCGGCACAAATCCTGGGAGGATGGCGCGATGCGGCGCGACTCCCTCGTCCACCTGCCGGCGGTGCTGAGCTCGGAGCAGCCGCGCACCGACGCGCGCTACGTGATGGGCGTCGACGGCGGCGCGACCAAGACGCTCGCGGCGGTGCTCGACCTGCGCGCCCTCGAGGACACGGGCGAGAGGCCGGTGCACCTCGGGCACGGCGGCCCCAGCAACGAGGATGCGGTCGGCGCGCAGGCGGCCGTCGGGGCGCTGCTGGGAGCGGCGGACGAGGCGCTCGAACGGGCCGGCATCGAGGCGTCGGAGCTGGGCGCGGCGGTGCTGGGGATCGCCGGTACCGACACCGAGGACGTCGAGCGCAACGTGCTGGCGGCGCGCTCGGAGGCGTGGATCGTCGTCAACGACGTCGTCGCGGCGTGGGCCACCGCCACGGGTGTCGGTCCGGGCGTTGCGGCGATTGCGGGTACCGGCTCGAATGTGTTCGGCGTCAACCTCGATGGCGGCGAGACGCGCGCGTGGCGGGCCGGCGGCTGGGGTCACGTGCTCGGCGACGAGGGGTCGGGCTACTGGCTTGGCGTGCAGTCGATCAAGGCTGCGCTGCGCGACCGTGAGGCTTCGGGCCCGCCGACGGCGATCACGGACGTCGCGCCGGCGTTCTTCGGCGTCGCGAGCATCGACGCGGTGGCCGCGGCGGTGTATTCGAAGCCACTGACGAAGGGCGAAATCGCGGCGTTCGCGATCGAAACGGCGAGGCTCGCGGAGCAGGGCGACGTGGTTGCGTGCGACCTGTACGAGCGCGGCGCGCGCGAGCTCGGCGAGCAGGTCGCGGCGGTGATCGAGCGGACGGGGCTCGGCGACCCGGACGCGAGCGGCCGTGCGCGCGAGTTCCCGGTGGGCCTGATCGGCAGCGCGTACAAGGCTGGGCCGGTGTTCGTCGATCCGCTGACGCGCGCGATCCACGAGCGCGCTCCGGGCGCGCGCGTCGGGGCCGTTGAGATGGCCCCCGTCGGCGGCAGCCTGCTGCTCGCCGCACGCGCGTGCGGCAGGAGCGAGGAGGTCGCGCCGCTGGAGCTGAGACGCCTGCTCGAAGAGGCTCTGCGCGCGACCTCCGTATAGCAATAGTCATACAGCAAACGAAAAACGACAATTAGAGGAGAGGAGCGGCGTGCGCGGTGGTGGCGCGTGCGCGGGCTCCGCGCCTCAGGGCCTCGTCAACGCGACGGCTGCACTGGCGCGGTGGCCACCAGCCGCGCGTCGATCGCGCCGCGGTCGCCGATCGCGCCGGCGCCGGCGCCGGACATGCGCACCGCTGCGGCGGCGCTGGCGAAACGCGCGGCCTCCGGCGGCGACTGCGCTTCGCTGAGGGCGATGAAGAACGCCGCGGCGAAGACGTCCCCGGCGCCGAGGTCGTCCACGTGCGCGGACAGCGCCGGCACCGGCACCTCGTGCGCGGGACCGGCGGGCGCGAGGACCGTGACCGGCGCGTCGCCGGCTGTCACCGCTACGAGCGCGCCGGCGGCGGCGATCAGCTCGGCACAGCACGCGCGCTCGGCCGCGTTGACGACGAGCGCGTGGCAGCGCTCGGCGAGCGCGCCCGCGCCCGCGGCCGTGTCGGGTGCTGCGTCGGTGATCTGGCCGGTGCTGTGATCCCACCGACGCGCGAGTCCCTGCGCGGTCAGGCCGACGAACGCGGCGTGCCCGAGCCAGCTGCTGGGCCCCTCGCGCACGACGGGCGCGAGATGCAGGATCGAGGTGTCGAGCTCCAGCTGCTGCGTGATCGGCCCGGCCCACGCGAGCAGCCGTTGGCTGCGCTCGTCGCCGCGGCCGGCTGTGCGCAGCGTGGTGGTGGCGGCGGCGGGCAGCACGGTGAGCTCGAGCTCGCCGCGGTAGGGCGCGAGCAGCGCGTCGATCTCGTCGGGCACCCCCTGGGTGATGATCAGCGCCCGCTGCCCGAGCCGGGCCGCCTGCAGGGCGCTGTAGAACGCGGTGCCGCCGGCGCGGCGCGAGCCGTCCTCGAGCACGTCGATCGTGACATGGCCCACCGTGGTGTAGTCGAAATGCAAGCGGTTGTTCACCCTCTCTGCGGAGCCTGTGGGAAGATGGCGAGACGTGAGCGGCAGGCGGGGGAGCGCTGATCCGTCCGCGAGGTGCACTGCGTATACCAAATCGAACGTGCTTCTCGCCTGTTGTGCTTGGTTGGAGTCGATGATCTTGATGAGCCTCGTTCACCGCGGCGCCTCGGTGCGCCTGATGCGCCTGCTCACCGTGCTGGGAATGCTCGCGATGCTGCTCGTGGGGGTGGCGCGGGCGGCCGCGGCGCAGGCGGCCGCGGCGGGCGTGTCCGCGTATCCGGCAGGCGCGACGCGCCCGGCTCACGTTGCGAGCGCCGCCGGCGGCTCGCAGGCGCCGGGTGGCGGCGTCGCGCCGGCGTCGAAGTCGACGCCCGCAACGCCCAGGAAGCAGGCGAAGCCCAAGAAGCCGGTGCTCCACGGCAACCCGGCGCGGGCGCTGGTGGCGTTTGAAGCGATGCAGAAGGAGTACTACGTCGGCGGCTCTGGCCTGTACGTGGGCGAACCGTTCTCGTATCTGTGGCCGTTCTCGCAGGCGTTTGCGGCGACGGTGAGCATGGCGTTCGTGCCGCACCTGGGCGTGTCGCTGGCGCGCGAACTGGAGTCGCGCCTGACGGGGCTGAGCTCGTATCTGGACACCGACAACTCGGGCGCCGCAGAAGGCACGTATACGAGCACGCTGGCGGCGTTCGACGGGACGGTGGTGCCGCCGGTGGGCCCGGGCGGGACGAAGTACTACGACGACAACGACTGGATCGGGATCGAGATGGTGCGGCTGTACCAGCTGACCCACAACGCGGCGCTGCTGGGCAGCGCCGAGGGGATCATGGCGTTTGAGATGGCCGGTTGGCAGGAACGGCCGGGGCTCGCGTGCGAGGGCGGGATCCCGTTCTCGAACGACGCGTCAAACGGCGAACGCAACACGGTGACGACGGCGCCGGCGGCGCAGCTGGGCGCGCTGCTGTATCGCTACAGCCACAACGTCGCCTACCTGCAGTTCGCCGAAAAAGCGTACGCGTGGGTGCGCGCCTGCCTGCAGCAGCCGGCGAACCTGTATGCCGATCACATCGGCCGCCGTGGCGTTGTCGAACCGGCGCTGTGGAGCTACAACCAGGGCTCGATGATCGGTGCTGGGACGCTGCTGTACCAGTTCACCGGCAACCCCGCATACCTGTACCAGGCGCGCCAGACCGCGCAGGCGTCGCTGGCGTACTTCACGAACGAACGGCTCGGCTCGGAAATCCCGTTCTTCGTGTCGGTGTACTTCCGCAACCTGCTGTACCTGGACTCGGTCACGCACGATCCGCCGGGCCCGTCGATCGCGCAGAGCTACGTCAACTACGCGTGGCAGCACCTGCGGTTGAGCAACAACATGTTCGTGTTCGGCTCGCCGCCGTCGGCGCAGCTGCTGGTGCAGGCGGCGATCGTGCAGATCTACGCGCTGCTGTCGAGCCCCGCAACCACGTATTTCTAAAAATAAAAATGAGGGCCGGCGCTGGCGCGCCGGGGGGCGGGCCGGCGGGCCGGTTGGAGTAGGCTCTGGGCAGTGAGCGACGGATCCAACCTGACGACGGCCGCGGGCCTGCTCGAGCTCGAAGCGGAACTGGCGGTGCTCGAGGGCGACGGGCGCAGAGAGATCGCGGAGCGCATCAAGACGGCGCGCGAATGGGGCGATCTGAAGGAGAACAGTGAGTACCACGACGCCAAGAACGACCAGGCGCACCTGGAGACCAAGATCGCGCGTCTGCGCGAGAAGATCTCCGACGCGGTGGTCGTGGAGGAGGCGTCGCAGGGCGCGGGTGGGGTCGTCGGCTTCGGCTCGACGGTCGTCGTGCGCGACCAGGACGGTGTCGAGCAGACCTGGCGGATCGTGAGCTCCCACGACGCCTCGCCGCGGGAGGGGCGGCTGTCGGCGGAATCGCCGGTGGCGGTGGCGCTGCTGGGTCGCGCACCGGGCGATGAGACGGCGGTGGCGCTGCCGAGGGGCAGGCGGACGCTGACGGTCCTGAGCGTCAGCTGAGGCGGGCTGCGAGCGCAGCGGAAGGCAATGTAGCTGCTACGCTCACGAGCATGACGCTACCTGCGCAGGGATATGAGGTTGGGGTGCGTGAGCTTCACGACCGGTTGAGCGAACATCTTGACCGCGTCGAGCGGGGCGCCGAGGTCGTGGTCACCCGTCGCGGCCAGCCGATCGCTCGGCTCTCTGCAGTCGATGGTGCGGATCCGCTTGAGGATCTCCTCCGGCGAGGTCTCGTCACGCTGCCGGCACGTGCGCGCAGCTCGCGCCGGGCACGCGTGAACGCGCGTGGCTCGGTTTCCGACCTCGTCGCCGAGCAGCGCCGCTGATCCTGTATTTCGACACCTCTGCGCTTATCAAGCTCGTGATTGTCGAGCCCGGCTCTGAACTGGTGGCGGAGCTGTGGGGCGCGCGGCTTCGGGCGGCCTCCAGCATCCTGTGCTATCCCGAGGGTCGGGCAGCGCTCGCTGCCGCACATCGTGGCCGTCGGCTGAGCACCACGGGGTACGGTCGGGCGCGCGAGGAGTTCGAGTCGTTGCAGAGCGAGCTGGCCCTGGTGGGGATCGACGGCCGGCTCGCGCGAGGGGCGGGCGAGCTTGCCGAGGAGCACAAATTGCGCGGATATGATGCCGTCCACCTCGCAAGCGCGCTCGCGCTCGGTTCCGATATCACGCTTGTCACCTGGGATGAGGATCTCAGGCGTGCCGCGGCGCAGCGTGGATGCGCCGTCGCTCCGACGGACTGACGCCGCGCCGCGTACATCTCCGTCTGGCTTAATGCCCGCTGGCACCCCTGGCGTGCGCGGCGCGTACGCGTCGCACGAGCTGCTTTGGCCTGGGCCGGAACAGCCGCCGTCCTTGGCGCAGCGCGCGCTTTCGCAGCACCCGCCGGCGCGCGGCGATCGCCTGCGTGAGCCGCTTGCGCGTGCGCCGGCCGGACCGCCAGGTCTGATCGTGACGGTGGCGTTTCTTGCCGGCGTGCAGGCGCTGGGCGAAGATGGCGAGGTCGTGGTCCTCGCCCAGCAGTTCGCCGAGCTCGTCGGCGCGGCGGCTGAGCTTGCGCAGGCGCTGCTGGGAGCCGGGGCGGTCGAGCATTTCGATCGCGTAGCGGAGGTCCTTGACGCGTTTTCGCCACTGGTGCATGGTGATCGTGCGCTCGCCGCGATCGCGTGCGGCGCGCCGGTAGCGCTTGCGTCCCTGCCGGTAGAGGCGCGCGAGGTCGTCGCTGACGAGCTCCAGCCCGCGGCTGTCGGGCAGCGACCAGGAGGCGACGCGCCAGCGAAACGCGTGCAGCTCGCCCAGCAGCTCGGCGCGAGCGGCGTCGTCGGCGAGCGCCTGCCGGCGCTGGCGCTCGTGCTCGGCGGCGAGGCGCAGGCGCAGCTCACGCACGCCGCTGCGGCGTCCGAGTCGGCGCGGGTGTCGGGCGATGAGCGCGTCGAGCGTGGCGAGCATGACGGCGGCGTCGCGCGCCTCGGAGAGCTGGCCCGCGATCTCGCGCAGCGTGGCGTTCTCGCGTGCGAAGGCGCGCTCGCCGAGCTCGTGGCGCAGCAGCCGCAGCAGCGCCCGCAGCCGCTTGAGCGCCTTGCGCGCCGCGTGCAGGCCGTTCTCGCTGGGCCCCGATCCGTCACCGCCGGCGAGCGCCTCGAGCGCGAGGTCGATCTGGGCGAGCGCCATCCGCTGCAGCGCAGGGGCCAGCGGCTCGCCGCGCGCGCGCCCGAGCCGGCGCTCGCGCCGGATCTGGCGTGTGCGGCGGCGCTCGCGCTCCGAGCGCGCCATGACGACGCCGACACTCACGGCGACGGTCGCCGCGATGCCGGCGCTGAGCGGCGCAACAATGGAGCCGTGCCCAGCCTTCCGCACGCCCCATGGTGGACGGTGCGTCCAGCTGCGAATCGCAAGCCGGCGACGTATCGCTGTCCGATTTGTGGTCATTCGCTACCTGCTCTGAGCGAGCATATGCTGATCGCGCCCGAAGGCGACACCCGCAGGCGCCGCCACGCGCACGCGAGCTGCGTGCTCGCGGCGCGCGCTCGCGGTCAGTTGCCCCTGCGCGAGGACTGGCTGCGCACGCAGCCACGCCGGCCGTCGCTGTGGTCGCGGCTGCTGCGCCGCGCTTGAGCGGCCGCGGCGTTCAGTTGCCGTGCACGCGTGCGCGCTCGGGCTCGACGCGCACGATCACGCGCTGTTCGCCGGGCTGGCGGTAGGGGTACTCCTCGGCGCCGAGGTACTTCTTGGCGAGCGCGTCGATGTGCTCGTCGGCGCCCTCGTGCGTGCGTTCGGCGATGCGTCCACGCACCTCGAGGTACTCGTAGGGGTTCTCGAGGTTCGGAATCGTCAGCGTCACGCGCGGGTCGCGTTCGAGGTTCCGCAGCCACGCGCGCCCCTCCGCGGTGTTGAGCACCGGGCGCCCGTCCTCGACGTCCACCCACACGGGCACGCCGTGCACGGAGCCGTCGGCGCGCAGCGTGGCGACGTTGCAGAAGTTCTTGGCCTGGAGCAGCTCCTCGGCCCGGCCTTCGATCTTTACGCTCATCGGTGCAGTCCCTTCTCGGTGGATGATTGGTCCCAAGAACGGTAGTGGCCGTCAGCGCCCGGCCTATGCGGGGTCAGCGAGCCGGAGCGAGGTGTGCGGGTCTGGAGCTGCGCCGGCTGTGCGCCTTGTCCTCGTACATCGCGGCGTCGGCGTGGCGGACGAGCTCGGAAACCGTCTGCCCGTCGTCGGGCCAGATGCCGCCGCCGACGCTCGCGCCGACCGAGACGGTCAGGGCGCCGACGTCGAACGGCGCGGTGAACGCGTCCCTGACGCGCCGCTCGGCGGCTCGCACCTGCTCATCGAGGTGCACGTCGGAGAGGATGATCGCGAACTCGTCCCCGCCGAGCCGGGCGACGTCGTCGTCTTCGCGACACAACGAGCTCAATCGCCCGCCGGCCTGGCGGATCAGCTCGTCGCCGGCCTCGTGGCCGTGGAGATCGTTGATCCGCTTGAACTCGTTGAGGTCCACGAACAGCAGGCCGATCCGTCCCTCGTCGGGGCCGACGCGCGCGAGCGCGGTGTCGATTCGCTGCCTGAAGCCGACGCGGTTGAGCAGTCCCGTGAGGCCGTCGTGGCTGGCCTTGTGGCGCAGTTGGTCAACGAGCTGCCCGTTCTGGATCGCGGGCGCGGCGAGCGCGGCGACGCCGGTGAGGCGCTGCAGCAGGTCGCTGTCTGCTCGCAGCCGCTCCGCTCCCTCGGTGACCGACACCGCGAGCACCCCCAGGAACACGTCGCGTACGACGATCGGCACGACCGTCATCGCGACCACCTCGAGCTTCGCCATCAATCGCAGGATGAACGGATCGTCGCTCGCCGCGTCGAAGAAGTGCGGACGTGGCTCGGCGAGCATGCTCTGCAGATGCGGGGTGTTCTCCGGAGCGATGCTCATGTCGTCCAGCGGGCTCGTCCGCTCCGGCACGCGCGTCCAGCTCGCGAGCGTTCGCAGGCACCGCTCGTGTCCGTTCCAGATCCATACCGCCATGCGGTCGCAGTCGACGACGTCGGGAACGGCGGCCGCGAGGCGCTCGGCGACCTCGAGGCTCGTGCCGGCTTTGGCGAGGGCGTGGGAGAGCGCCAGCAGCGCACTGACCTGTTCGTGGCGCTGCGCGGACTCGCGCAGGGCGAGCGCCATGTCGAGCACCGCCGCGGCGTGCTTGGCGTACAGGCTCAGCATCTCGCGTTCCTGCGGCAGGAAGTCCACCACGTGTGGGTAGCTCGCGATCAGCTGCCCGTAGGCGCGCCGACTGGAGACGACGTCGACCACCAGATTCGAGCTGGCCGGCGCGGCAGCGTCGGGGGACTGCTCGCGCGTCAGCGTGAGCGTCGCGCGCGCGAGCGCCTGCGCCTCGCGGTCGCCGATTCCGTGGCCGTAGACCTGCAGCTCTGCGTCGGGATCGGGGCGCACGGCGAGGACGTGGCTCGGCGCGCGCACCGCGTCGGAGGCGCGATCGACGATGCGGCGCAGCACGGTCTCGACGTCCTCGGTCGAGACGAGGTCGCTGGCGATCGCGTAGACGCCCTGCAGCCGCTCGGAGGTCGCCAGCAGTTGCGCCTCCAGGGCGGTGACGCGCTGCTGGGGGTCGGCGGCCGTGGCGGCCTGTTGCGCGTCCCAGGTGACGGTGTACAGGCACTGGGCGTCCCCGCGCGCTTGGCACTCGTGCTCCTCGATGCGCGCGGGCGGGAGCCCGAACAGGATCGGGCAGCTCGCGAGCAGCCCGGTCGTCCAGTCGCAGTTCAGCGCATTGCGCGTGAAGCCGGGGCGTGCGGCCGCCTTGACGAGCGCGCGTCCGGGGCCGACCTCGATCGCCTCGAGCTCGGTCGCGGCGCTGAGCTTCGCGGTCGTCTGCGCGACCGCGGTGAGCACTCCCTCGACCGAGCCGAGCGAGCGCAGCAGCGTGGCGACCTGCTTGCCGGCGTGCTGGCCGACCATTTCTTCGCCGACGCGCCGGGCGAAGGCGGCGTCGTCTGTGACCTGCACGCCGGCGGCCTGCAGTGCATTGGCTTCGTCCTGCGAGATCCAGTTGTCGAGGTTTTCGAGGTAGGCGACGTCGTGCTGGGCACCCGCCTGCCGCAGGACGCCGGCGACGGCGTCCTCGCCGCCGTGCGCGCGCACGAGCTTCAACAGCACGCACGTCATCGAGCAGCCGATGTGGCGATCGGCGTCCTCGGACGCCTCTGCGGGCCGTGCCTCAGAGTCCATGCACACGCGATCGGCGCAAAACGCCCGGCGCTTGAGCGTTCGGCGGGGCGTCTGCGCGCTTGAGCGTTCTAGCGGCGCGCCCCGCCGGCGGTGGAGCTGGCGGGCGGAATCGCGTTCAGCGCGGTGAGCTTGCCGTTGTTCAGCTGGAAGTGGACCGTCGCCACGCCGCCGCTTGGGCTCGCGAGCGGGTCGCCGGAGCGATACAGCGGATAGCCGAGCGTGACTTCGGTGTCGCTCTGGGAGAGCACCCTGACGCTGGCGCTCGGTTCCTTGGTGTCTGTGCCGATGTAGCGGCCGCCGACGAAGAAGAACGCCTGCTGGTCATAGCCGTCGCTTGAGCCGGCCTTCGTGCCGACGAGCACCCGCAGCGTTTGGTTGGGGTGGTACTGGGACGTTTCGACCGGCGCGTAGCCCCTCGATTTCAGCACGGATGCGGCTTCGCTGACGCCTTCGGCGTGGCTTTCCTGCTGGGTGAACTCCGGCTCGGGCGCGGTCCGCGTGGGGCCGGGCGCCGCGGTGCCGCCGGCGGTACCGGTGGGGGTGGTCGTGGTGGTGGCGGTCGTGGGTGCGGTTGTGGTCGTGGTGGTGCTCTGGCTGGGGGTGCTCGTCGGCGTGCTGTCGCTGGTGATCGTCGGCGCGCCTGCGACGGACACCGTCTTGGTCTGGGAGGAGCCGCAACCGCCGAGCACAGCTGCACAGGCAGCGAGTGCGAACAGGGTGACGGCCGCGATCAGCTGACGCCTCATCACAGCCATGGTATTCGCCGTCGGCGCGGCCTCCCCTCGCGGCGCAGGCGAGGACTAACATCAGACGTGTGTCCGCGCCCTCAGCCGAGAAACCGCCGCAGGGTCGCTCCGAGCGCCGACTCGCGCGTGGGCGCAACGGCGACCGCCGCGAGCTGGTGCGCGCGAGCGCGTTGTTCGTCCTGGCGGCGCTCGCGATCGTGTTCGCGGTGCTCAACCTGGACGAGGTCGAGGTTCACTGGGCGTTCGGCTCCGGCAACGCGCCGCTGATCGTCGTGATCGTGATCTCGCTGCTGGTGGGGTGCGTGTTCACGTACTTTGGGGAACGGGTGAAACGCAACCGTCGACGCTAGTCACGCCGGCCGGGCGCTCCTCGGTGACGATCTCGATTGCGGCCTCGACACCGATGAACGGAGCGAGCACCACGCAGCTGAGGTGATCTGAGACGGCGGCGAGCAGCTCGACGCGCCCGCCGGCGACCTGGCAGCGGATCGTGTGCGAGATCGCGCCCGCGACGGCCTCTGTGACGAGCGCGCTGTGCGCGCGGGTTGGTGCCCCCTCGGTGAGCAGCGTCGCGATCGCGAGCACGAGATCGACGATCCGCTGGAACGCGTCGCCGCCGGCGAACAGCGCCTCCTGTGCGAGCACGCGCGTCTGCAGCGGATGGTTGGCGAGATAGCGCATCAGCTCGGCGAGCACGCGCCGGACCGCGCGCGCCCAGTCCTCGGAGACGAGGTCGGGGTCGGCGGCGATCGCGAGCAGCTCGTCGCCGATCATGTCGATCGCGGCGAGGAAGCACTCCTGCTTGTCGTCGAACAGCGCGCAGAAGGCGTCGATCGAGACGTTCGCCTCGTCGGCGATCTGCGGCGCGGTCAGCATGCAGTAGTCCTCGCGTGTGACAAGGCGCAGCATGCCCTGGAGCAGGCGCGTGCGCTCGTCTCGACTGGGCGCTTCGGCGCCGTGCGGACCGCGACCGTAGGTGGATGAGACCTCGCGCATGCGCGAGGTCATCCCCGCTGCCATGCGCTCGGCCAGGCCCTCTGCGGCGGGTGTCCGAAACAGCAGCGTCCAGCGCAGCATCTCCTCGGCGAGGTCGAGGTCTCGGCTGGTCCGCGGGTGGCGCAGAAACGTCGCGGCGATGCCGTGCAGGCCGCCGGCGATCGCCCTGACGATCGGCACGGGCAGGGGTGTCGCGCTCGACGACTCGGCGAGGGAACGTGCGAGCATCTGCTCGCACGTTCGGGCGGCCCTGCGCAGACGCAGCAGGCCGGCTGGGCCCGCCCGCTGTGCCTCGAGCACGACGAGGATGGTCGCGTTGCGGTCCTCCTCGGTCGCCTTCGCGAAACACTCGAACGCGGCCCGGACACGCTGCGCGAGCGGCCCCTCGGCGGCGAGGTATGCCCTGCGGACCTGCTGGAGATGGCGCATTACGATCAGATCGAAGGTGACGAGAAAGCACTCCTCCTTGTTGGCGAACTGTTCGTAGAAGGAGCGCCGCGAGACGCCCGCCAGCGCGATCACCTGCTTGACGCTCGTGCCTTCGTAGCCGTCGTGTGCGACTGCCTCGATCAGCGCTCCGTGAATCCGCGCGCGCTGGTTGAGCACGACCTCGTCGCGCTGCAGACGGTGCGGCCCGTGCGGCAGGCGCTTGTAGAGCGGCGCGACCCGCGTCGCGCTCTTTCCTCTGCCGGCCTTCTTGGCCATCGCACGCTCTTTCCCCGCCGTCAATGACGGTCTGCGTCCGGATCCCATGCGTCCCTCTCCTTCAAACGATCTTCAAAAATGCGGACTAATGTCAATGCCAACTAGTTGGGATCATTTCATGTCAGGAACCTTTTGTCTACAGCTAACCGCGCACACCCTCGCCGCGCCAGAGGTCGAGCCTTCGGGACGATCAGTGCAGGACGATTTTCAGGGCGATGATCGCGACACCCATGGCTGCCCCGGCGCAGCCCTCGAGCACGAGCTCGCGGGCACTGGCACGCACGCGCAGCCCGGCCACGAGCTCGAACAGGATCAGGCTGGCGACCGCGCTCCACAGCGCCGCCGTGACCGCGGTCTGCTGCTGCGCGCCGACGATCCAGCCGCCGACGAGCACCGCGAGCGGCACCATCGCGCCGCGGAGGATCGCCGATTCGTGGGCCAGCGCCCGCCAGATCGCGCCGACGCTGAGGTGCTCCTCCAGCTCCAGGCGGCGCGCGAGCAGCTCGGCGTAGGCGTGCGCGAACCAGAACAGCGCGGCGGCGATCGCCGCCGAAGCGACGGTGTCGAGGTAGGTCTCGTGCAAGCCGCTCTCGGCGGCGAGCAGCGCGGCGATCGCGATGATCCCGTAGATCACCCGTGCCGGGTTCTCGGCGGGCACGAGGCGCTCGGCTGCGCGCACCGCCCACGAGCGTCGCTGCTGTTGCGGCTGGCTGGGGGCGCCCTGCTCTGCGATCGACCGATTATCCGTCGCGGCTGAGCGGATCAGCGCGAGGTGCCTGTAGGTAGTCTGATGCTCGGCGGCGGGATCGCCCGTCAGGCGCGTTCGAGACACATTTCCACGGGGGAGCGAAGGACAGTGGCCGAGGGTCTCTCAGCAGCGGAGGTGGGCAAGGAGATAGGCGAGCACGGAGCGCACCGTGCCCATGCTCACGCCGACGCCGAGGAGCGACGCGATCGCCTGCTGTCGATCACCGAGGCGCTGCTGCTGTCGCTGGTCGCAGTGCTGGCCGCGTACTCGGGCTTCGCCGCCGCCAAGTGGAGCACCGACTCGTCGGTCTCGCTGGCGAGCGCGTCCGCGGCGCGCACCAAGGCCAACCGCGCCGATCTCGAGGGGCTGCAGATTCGCACGCTCGACTCGGTCTCCTTCAACGCGTGGTTCACGGCGTTCACCGCCGGCAACGCCAACGCGGAGCGCCTCGCCGAAAGGCGGCTTCGCCCGGGCTACCGTCCGGCGTTCTATGCGTGGCTGGCCACCGACCCGGAGCACAACCCGAACGCGCCTCCGGGGCCGTCCTACATGCCCCAGTACGTGATCCCGCAGGAAACCGTCGCGACCACCGAGGACCACAAGGCGGACGTCGAGTTCGCAAAGGGCTCGGAAGCGGGCGCGACCTCGGACAAGTACGTGCGCGACACGGTGTTCCTGGCCACGGTCCTGTTCCTCGTCGGGATCAGCAGCCACTTCCCCGTACGACAGGCGCGCTACGGTCTGATCGGCGTCGGCGCCCTGATCCTGGTGTTCGCCGTCGTGCAGCTGCTCGGCCTGCCGGGACCCCCGGGAGGCCTGTGAGACAAGCGTCGCATCGAGGTCGTGGAACTCGCGTGCGCAGGGCAGCGGGATGATGTTTCGATGATCGACCTCGCCGGCGCGCGATCGCGTTTCGAGCAGTCGCTCGGCGGCGAGATCTTGGACGAGATGGTGCGCATCGAGGTGATCGATCGCGCGCTTGCGCTCGCGTCGAAGCTGTTCGTCGCGGTGATTCCGCTGAGCATCATCCTCAAGGCGATCGTGCCCGGCTCGGGAAGCTTTGGGCAGGACCTCGTCGTGCGGCTCGGGCTGACGGGCTTGGGCGCCGGCGCGACGCGGACGCTGTTCGCGACCGGGAGCGAAGTTCGCGGCGCCGTCAGCGTGATCGGGATCGTGATCGTGCTCTACTCCGCGCTCAGCTTCACCCGGGCGCTGCAGCGCGTGTACCTCAACGTGTGGCGGCTGCACCCGCAGCCGTTCGACGCGCTTGCGCGCCAGCTCGCGTGGATCGTCGGCTTTGTCATCTACACGGCCGCGCTGTCGCCGCTGCACGACCTCGAGCACGGGCGCAGCTCAGGCGTTGTGTACGGTGCGACCGTGATCGTGCTCGGCGCGGCGTTCTGGGTCTGGACGCCGTACGTCCTGCTCGGCCGCAGGATCCGGTGGCGTCGGATGCTCCCTACGGGCTTGCTGACGGCCGTCGCGGTGAGCGTTTACTCGATCGGCACCGGCCTGTTCCTGCCCGCGATCTTCACCCGCAACGCCGAACGTTACGGGTTGATCGGGATCGCCTTCGGGCTCGTCACGTGGCTGTTCGCGTTCGCCGGGGTCGTGATCGTGTCGGCGGTGCTCGCCGGCATCTGGGACCGCCGTCGGCAGGCAACTGAGCTCGCGACGGGCTCGTGAGGACCTCCTTGCCGACGCCAAAGTCGTATTGCAACGGGCCGTCTGCCTCTACGCCCAGCCTGCAATAGCCGCAATCGGGCGCAGCAGACGAGCGTCGCTTGACCCCGAGGGACTACGCCTGATCTTCGCGCGACGCTGACGGGTCGTCGGCGACGAGGGGTAGGACGCCAAGCGCAGACAATAGTCAGAAAACACGCCTTGGGGCGCCTACGTTCACCCAGTATCAATCCTCCTTATCACTAGATGGGCTAGTCCTGTTTTACGGAATCCGACTCCATGGCTGCTTCGTGTAGGTGGAGCCCAACTGCAAGGGGGAATATGCGCGCGAATATACGAGGCGCCCGGGCAGCCTGGCATCCGAAGATCACCCGCCACGCCAGGTTTGCGGCCCTCGCTGCTGTTTGTAGGGCTGGGTGCGAGCCTGCTAGCAGCTACTCCGGCGTCTGCCTGTTTTGACGACGTGGAAGGGACCCACTGTGACGCGGTTTCCATATGGGGGCCAGGGCTTTCGATCAAGGAAACGCTGATAGACGCCCACACGAGCGAAGCTAGTGTGCCCGAAACCGCCGGCGATCGCAACTACAAAGAAGGCTACGAGCCGCCGCGCGAGCAAGACGAGCAGTGGAGCAGTTTCCCAAGCGATCCGGAAAACAAAAACATTGGTTCCTGGATCGAGGTGGGGGACACCACCGGCTACATCGCGAAAGGGGTCTTCACAAGCGTGCCGGTCTATTTCGAGGCCGACGAGTCATGGTACTACCCAAAATACAATTACCCCAACTTCAACGAGGTGAACTATCCGGAATCGCCCGGCAGCGGTTGGTGGGATGCGACCACGTACAGCGAGAGCCTTGGTAGTTGGTGCGCGACGTTCCAGGGCGCGCATGCTTTCTGTTTCCCCGGCCTGTACCGCTACGCCAAACAAGTTGAAGACGGGCTGGAGTACACGGCGAACAACGACCCCGAACGCGATGAAGGCTCCTATGCCACAAACCAAGGCCAGGTGGTCGGATACGCCACCAACTCGTCCGGCAAAGTGACCCAGTGGACCGGCGGGACCTTGTGGTACATAGACGAAGCGGGTGATCCGTGATAAGTTGCGCTCGTTGGCCAGCGAAATCGCGGCGAGCTACGGTGGTGACGCGTCGCCGGAACGCGTACAGACAGTCGAAGGCGTGCCGTTGAAGTCAGCGCTCGCGGTCGCGGTCCTGGGTGTCGCGCAGCCGGAACAGCAGTCGCCCGGCATCAGCGAATGGGAGCAGAGCAGCACGGATGTGATCACGATGGACGGCAACTTCGCCCTGGCGACAGCTCCTCGTCCAGCCGGCGACCATGCCCCTGAAGGGCACGTCCTGAGCGTCGTGCTCGACGCGCACACCGGCACCATGGACGCGATCAGCCTCAACGGCAGCGACCCCAATCTGGCCGAACTCGGCCCGGTGCACACGCAGGAAGGATCCCAATAAGTGGGCTGCGGCAATGATACGGTGCGGGTGGGCGTGTTGTCCGCGCCCGCCCGTGTCTAGCGTCCGTCAGTTAGATAGGAGAGATTTGATGCGCCTCAAGACGACTTTCACGCTGGCTTGCTTGACCGTCTTCGGGGTCCCGTCAGTGGCCAACGGCGCCGACACGACACACCACTCGCATATGCGCAAGCCGGCCGCGCGCTGCAAGCGCGACGCGAAGCACAAAGGCACGCACCACAACGGCTGTTCGCACAGCACGCGCAGACGACACTCCATCGGCAGCAAAGCCCCCACACCAACGGCGCCAGCGGCGCATCCGACGCCGACCCCGCCCAGCACTACCCCGATGCCCGAGCTCACACCGACGTCGGTCTGCCCGAAAAACGCCCCTCTTCCGACGCCCGTCGCGGGTCAGACCACGATCGCCGGGTACGCATGGATCAGCGGTGGAGCGCCAGGAGGCTCGTCTTGTCCGGGTGACGTATCGGCTCCTGCCACAGTTGCTCTAGAGACAACAGGCGGACAGCCGCTAGAAAGCCAGAGGCTCGACGCGGGCCAGCCTTACGACTTCGTCGTCCAGCCAGGCGAATACGAGATCGTAGACACCCTCTGTGTGGCGGAACGGCTTGTCAAGGCGCAAGAAGGACAGCAGACCATCGCGGAAACAGGATGCAACATCCCGTAGGTGTGGAGGTGTGGTGGTTGGCTGTGCGAAGTGGCGTCGCGTATTCGACGTGCTGGTCGACTCGGCGACAACGCGCCCCCGCGCGATCCACCGTCGTGCCTTGACCTTCGTCTCGACTCGAATCTCGGCGCTCTCGCCCCTGGAGCGGGCGCGACACTGGCGGCGGACGCCTGCTGTTCGTCCATCTCAGCAGTCTCGGCGGTCCTCACCGCCGCGCTCGCATCCATGACGTGAGGCACTCGTGTCGGGCGTTCGCCGACGGGGCACCTGCTCCTGACCGTTACTCCTCCAGCCCCACGGCTTTGAGGGCCTCCTGACGGTCGAAGAAGATGCGAATGTGGCTGATCTTGCCGTCGATCAGGTCGTACACGTTGGTGGAAGGCGCTGCCAAGCGAATGCCGCTGGCTCGGCCCGTGGAGCTGCTGCGCATGAACGCGAGCACCCGCTTGCTATCGACCGCTTCCAGGCCGTCAAGCTCGATCAGGAAATCGGGTGCGGCGTCCTCGATGTCCGTAAAGAAACGCCTGATGCCGTCGATTCCTTCGTACACCCCTCCAACGGCGGCCATTGGCGTCTCCAACTTGACGTTCTCGGTGCAGCAGGCGAGATAGCCCTCGATGTCCCTCGCGTTGATCGCCGCGATCGCGCGCTCAACCAATCTCACGTTCTCCTGCGACATCGCCTACCCCCGTTCCTGCGCGAGTCGTCCACCAGGCTGGGGTCGTGGGCTTCTCGGGCATCGTGCGGCGAAGTATCCCGGAGCGGCGAGCCGGTCGGCCTCCGGGTGTGGCCTGCTGCTCTGCGGAGTATTTTGTTCTGTGGGAGGCTCCGGGACGAAAGGCACATGGATGGGTGATGACGTGTTGGGCATCAACGTCCTCGGGGCTTTCTCGATCACTGTGGGCGGCTGTGTCCTCCCGGAGGACGCTTGGCGGTTGCGCAAGGCGAAGACCCTGATCAAGCTGCTCGCGCTCGCGCCCGAACGTCGCTTGCACGCGGACTGGGTGACCGAGCTGCTTTGGGCGGGGCGCAACGATCGCTCCGGCCGGAATAATTTGCACCAGGCGATTTTTGCGGCGCGGCGGGCGCTCGACTCGGCCGGGCTCGAGGGCCGCGAGTGTCTGGAGTTGCGCGAGGACGTGATCTCCCTTTGTCCTGACGGTCCGGTGCGGATCGACGTGCTCGCTTTCGAGGAGGCCGCCGCGACGGCGCGAGAGGGCCGCGATCCCGTTGCCTACCGGGATGCCCTTGATTCGTACGACAGCGAGCTGTTGCCTGAGGACCGCTACGAGGAGTGGACGGCATCGCGGCGCGAGGCCGTCCGCGAGCTTCGCCTCGTTCTGGGGGTCGAGCTGGCGGAGCTCGAGGCGCAGGGCGATCCCGCTGCGGCGATCGACCGTCTGCGATCGGTGTTGGTCGACGCGCCGCTGCACGAGCCCGCGCATCGGGCGCTGATGAATCTCTACGTCGGGGCCGGGCGGCGCCAGGAGGCGCTGGCCCAGTTCCAGGAGCTGAAGCTCGGCCTGCGGCGCGAGTTCGAGGACGAGCCCGACGAGGAGACCCGCCGTCTCTACCGGGAGATACTCACGCGCGGCGCAGGTGGGGGGGAGTCGGCGCGCCCACCCGCGGCGGTCGCCGAGCGATGGCTGGCCGAGAGTCCGAACAACCTTCCGCGGCAGCTGACCAGCTTCATCGGCCGCGAGCGTGAGCTGGCCGAGACCGCCGCGCTGCTGGGTAAGTCGCGGCTGTTGACGCTGACGGGGGCGGGTGGCTGCGGCAAGACGAGGCTCGCTCTGGAGCTGGCGGGGCAGCGGTCCGGCGATTTCTCCGCCGGTGTCTGGCCGGTGGAGCTGGCCGCGCTCGGGGAGCCCGAGTTGATCGGCCCGGCGATCGCCCAGGCCTTGGATACGCGGCTTGCCTCTGACCGCGCCCCGGAGGTCGCGATCGCCGGACACATCGGCGATCGCCAGCAGCTGCTTCTGCTCGACAACTGTGAGCACCTGGTGGAGCCGGTCGCGCATCTCGTCGAGGCGCTGCTGAGACACTGCCCGCGCCTCACAGTGCTGGCGACCAGTCGCGAGCCGCTTCGCGTTCCTGGCGAGGTGACCTGGCGGGTCCCGTCGCTCTCCCTCCCGCGGCTGGTCGATTGCTCCCTCTCGGAGGGATCGCTGGAGGCGGAGTCGGTGCGGCTGTTCATGGTCAGGGCGGGCCAGGGCGTCCCCGGCTTCGAGCTGGACGACGAGAACGCGATCGCGATCTCGACCCTCTGCCACCGGCTCGACGGGATGCCGCTGGCAATCGAGCTCGCGGCGGCCCGGGTCGGCGCCCTCACCCCCGCACAGATTGTCGAGCGTCTCGATGACTCGCTCGACCTGCTCTCGGGTGGAAGCCGCACGGCGATGACCCGGCAGCAGACGCTGCGGGCGACGCTCGCCTGGAGCTTCGATCTGCTCGAGCCCGACGAGCAGATCCTGCTGCGGCGCCTCGCGGTGTTCGCCGGGAGTTTTGGCTTGGAGGCGGCCGAGGACATCTGCGCGGAGGATCCGCTGCAGCGCCAGGAGGCCGTCGCTGTCCTCGGCCGCTTGATCGACAAGTCGCTCGTTCACGTCGAGGAGGGCCCCGGCGATCGCCGCTACCGCCTGCTGGAGACCGTGCGGCAGTACACAGGAGAGCGGCTCCGGGAGGCCGGCGAGCGAGAGGCCTTCGGGCGCCGCCATCGCGATTGGTACATCGAGCTCGCCGAGAGCGACCCGACGCCGGCCGGAGATCTCCCTGCGAGGGACCGGCTCCAGCGGCTCGATCTGGAGCGCGACAATCTCCGCGCCGCTCTCGCCTCGGCCCTCGCGGACGATCCTCAGGTCGCCCTGCGCCTGACCGTCGCGCTCTGGCGTTTCTGGCTGATGCGCGGCTACCTCGCCGAGGGCTACCGCTGGCTCGACGCGTCCCTGGCGGCGGCGCCGGAGCACACCGCAGATCGCGCCCGTGCCCTGCTCGCCGCCTGCCTCGTGGGCCTGCGGCGCGGCGTCCATGGGCGCCTGCACGAGTTCATCTCAGAAAGCGTCGCGATCTTCAGCGAGCTCGGCGACCACGCGGGGATGTTCGACGCGGTCGAGGTATCGACGGCCTATCGCGCGATCGTCAGCGGCCCAGCGGACATCGAGGCGCTGCTCGGCGAACACGAGACGCTCCTCGTGGAGGGGCTCCCCGCTGCCCGGCCGCCGACGTGGGCGGCGCACACGCGCGCCATCGCGGCCTGGTTCCGGCGTGAATATCCGCGGGCGCGCCAACAGTTCGAGCTCGCGCTGAAGCGGGCCGGAGAGCTGGTCGCCGAGGAGCGCCCGGCACTCTGGCCGATGAGCTACGCGCTGATCACCGTCGCACCGGAGGCCGGCTACCCGTTGCTTCTACAGGAGGACACGGCGATTGTCTGTCGTCGGGTGGGTGGCGAAGCGGCGGTTGCCTACATCCTTGGCAATCTCGCCGCCGTCGATCGCGTCGAAGGTGACTTCGATCGGGCGGGTGAGCTGATCGAAGAGAGCCTCGCGCGCTTCCAGCGGCTCGCCGACCCCCAGGGGGAAGCCTTCGCGCTGGGCGCGCTCGGCAACCTCGCCCGCTCCAGCGGCGACTTCGACCGCGGCCGCGAGCTGCTCGGCCGCAGCCTCGCAATCCGCCAAGAGGTCGGCGACCGGCGCGGCACCGGGATCACGCTCGGGTGCGTGGCAGTGCTACTCGCTCGCTCTGGTGACCTGGCAGGCGCCCGGACCGCCGCCGGACAGAGCCGCGACTGGTTTGCCGAGAACGACGACATGATTGGCCTCAGTGCTGCCGAGCTCAGCCTGGCGAACGTGGCACTGTCCGCCGAGGATCGGACCGGGGCTCGCGCGCATCTGGAGGCCGCGGCGGCGGTGTTCGGAGATATCGAGCCCACCCCCCAGGAGGGATGGGTGCTGGCCGTGCTGGCCGCGATGTCCGCCGAGGACGCCGAACAGGCGACGGCGCGCCGCTGGCTCGACCGGGCGATCCGGCATTTCGAGCTGCTCGGCGGCGACGCCGGCATGGCCTACTGCCGTGAGCTCGAGCGCGGGCCAGGAGTCGCCGCGGGGAGCGCGATAGTCGAGTAACGGGACTTCGAGGAGCCTAAGACGCTGCAAAGTCGTCGCTAAGAGGCGGATCGTAGGCTCGCTGAGCATCGTCAAACGAGACGTCGGACAACCGAACCGAGAAGGGGGCCGGCATGGCTGCGCAAGGGGTGCTTGGAGCGGCAACGCTGAAGGAGTTTGAGGACGGGCTGCACGGAGAGCTGATCCGGCCCGGCGACGGCGCCTACGACGAAGCTCGTACGATCTGGAACGGCGCCCATGACGGCCGGCCGGCGGTGATCGCCCGCTGCGCCGACTCCTCCGACGTGCGCCACGCAATCGGTTTTGCGCGCAGCGAGGGGCTCGACATCGCCGTGCGCGGCGGCAGCCACAGCATTCCCGGCTTCTCCACCTGCGACGACGGCATCGTCATCGACCTCACTCCGATGAAGGGCATCACGGTGGACGTGAGCGGTCGCACCGCCAGCGCCGAGGGCGGCGTCACGTGGGGGGAGCTCGACGCCGCCACCCAAGAGCATGGCCTTGCCACCACCGGGGGCCTGATCTCGACCACCGGCGTCGCCGGCTTCACGCTGGGTGGCGGGATCGGCTGGCTGATGCGCAAGCACGGCCTGGCCTGCGACAACCTGCGCTCGGCCGAGGTAGTCACGGCCGACGGCCAGATCCTCACCGCGAGTGCGACCGAGAGCCCCGACCTCTTCTGGGGCCTGCGCGGGGGAGGAGGCAACTTCGGCATCGTCACCTCCTTCGAGTTCGATCTGCACCCGGTCGGCCCGACCGTGGCCGCCGGCCCGGTCTTCTATCCAGGCGAGCGCGCCGAGGAGATCATGCGCTTCTACCGCGATTTCGCGCGCGAGGTGCCGGATGAGCTGAGCACTCTGGTCAATCTGATCACCGCGCCCCCCGCCCCCTTCCTGCCCGAGGATTGGCACGGCAAGAAGCTCATCGCCCTCGTCGGCTGCTACTCCGGCGACCCCGAGGAGGGGATGCAGACGATCCAGCCGATCCGCGACCTGGGAGACCCCGTCGCCGACCTGGCCGGCCCGATGCCCTACGTGCAGATGCAGAGCCTGCTCGACGCGCTCTGGCCGAAGGGCACCCAGGCCTACATGAAGGCGGGCTACTTCCGGGAGCTCGACGACCACGCGATCAAGACGATGGCCCGCTTCCATCAAAACGCGACCTCCCCGTCCTCGGAGATCCACATCCAGCATGTCGGCGGCGCGATCGCCCGTGTCGGCGAGGACGAGACCGCCCACGGCGAGCGCCAGGCGCCCTTCGTGCTCAACGCGATCGCCACCACGCACGAGCCGCACGGGGGTCTGGAGACCCACATCGACTGGGCACGGCGGTTGTATGCCGAGATCGAGCCGTCGCTGACCGGCAGCGCCTACATCAACTTCCTCTCCTCCGAGGGCGAGGACCGCGTGCAGGCAGCCTACGGACCCGAGAAGTTCGCCCGGCTTCGCGCTCTCAAGGACCGCTACGACCCGACCAACCTGTTCCATCTGAACCAGAACATCCCACCATCGAACTAGCGGCCCATGCGATCCTCCAGCGCCGCCGCAGCCTGGGCGAGCGCTCCGATCGCACGTTCGTGGTCAGCTCAGACGCCGTGCTCGGCGGCGACCTCGCCGGCCGCGACAGCCTCCGCGAGCCGCCGGTGGTCAAGCTCGTTCTGGTCGGCGTAGGCGCTCGAGAAGCTGGCAATCGCCCGGTCGAAGCGGCGACCGCGGCCGAGGTAGGCGGCGATCGCGAGCCGGTCCCCGGAGCGTGCGTGTGCGCGCGCCAGCGACCACCCGCACGCCCGCGTGTACGCGTGCAGACCGGCCTCGTCCATGGTCGAGAGATCCGCGGAGGCCTTCCAATCCCACAGCTGGCGGACGTAAAAGTCGTACTGCCTGCCGTCGAGGCCGTCGCTGCGCAGCCAGCCGAGAAAGATGTCGCTCGCCGCCTGTGAGATCCGTTGGCCCCGGACGACGCGCTCGCCCGCGCATTCGAACTCGCTCGCGCCGACGTGCGGCTCGAGCACCGACGGCTGCGCCTCCTTCGCCTGCAGCACGAGCGGGTCCCTGCCTTCGCGGCCGACCAGCAGGATCACCCAGGCGCGCGTGCCGACGCTGCCGACGCCGACGACCTTGCGCGCCATGTCGACGAAACGGTAGGTCTCGAACAGGTGGCGATAGTTGACGGAGAGGCTGGTGGCGTAGTCGTCCATCAGCCCGCGAACGTAAGCGCTCTCCTCCCCAAGGTCAGCGGGGTTGAAGAGCTCGCGCATCGGGACCAGCAGCGGCGGCACGCTGCGGAAGCGCAGCTTGCCGTCGACCCGCTCTGTCAGTTTTTTGACCGCCCGCAGGCTCGTCTTCCTGCGCGCACGGGCGAAGGGCTGCGCGAACACGATCCGACCCGTGCCGTTGAGCCGCCCACCGAAGCGATCGACCAGCTCGCTCGCGTTCAGCCGCTCATACCAGACGTCGAGGTGGCTGCGCTCAGCAAAGCTGCTCATCGCCTCGCGGTACTCGCGCACGCAGGCCATCACGATCCAGCGCCGGCTGCTGGCGGGCAGCCCGACGTCGCGTCCGGCGATCTCGACGCTCGCGGCCATGCGCTTGACGTCCCACTCCCACGGGCCGGGCAGCGTCTCGTCGAAATCGTTGGGGCTGAAGAGGAGCCTGCGATCCGGCGCTGCGAACGCGCCGAAGTTCGAGATGTGCGCGTCGCCACAGGCCTGGACGACGAGGCCAGAAGTCGGCGTGTGCGCGAGGTCGGCCGCCATGATCGCCGCTGCGCCGCGGTAGAAGGTGAAGGGCGAGACGAGCATCCGCCCGTAGCGGATCGGCACGAGCTCCTGCACGCGGGTGGCCGCCTGGGCGGCGAGCAGCGCGACGGGGTCGGCCCGGTCTGTCGCGGGCGTCCAGTCGCCGTGCGCCGAGCGGGGTGCGCGCTGCCGGGCCGCCCGACCGCGCTCGGCGGACTCCCCGGACTCGAGCGTCGCGTAAGCCGAGCCGGTCACGTGCTACCACGCGAGGCCCGCGTCGCGGGCGGCCTGTTGACGGAATCGACCGAGCGACACGCGTCAAACTGTACGCCGGTGCGAGCGTCGGCGAGGCCGGCGAGCGCCGGATCAGCCGCCCTCGCCGTCCAGCTCACGCGCGACCTTGACCACCGATGTGCGCTGGTAGAAGTCGACGGCCACGATCGCGCCCTTGGCACCGTCGTGCGCCTGGCAGCGCTTGATGCGTGCGCGCAGAAAGGCTTCGCGGCCGATGGCTGCGTTCAGCGACGGGCTCGGCGGGAACGGCGGGATCCAGTGGTTGATCAGCAGCAGCGGGCTGTGTTGTTCGCCGCGGTAGCGCTTGCAGCTGAGCTGGTCGGGCCGTGTCGCGCCGAGCGGCGTGTCCTGGATGAACGAGAACGCGGGCATGTACCACGCCGGCGTCCCGCCCTGCTCCTCGGCGAACACCACCAGACGCTGACCGCGTGCGATCAGCGCCCCGAGCGTCGGGGGCGGCTGTCCGCGCTCGAGCGTCGCGACATAGTGCATCAGCCCCGCCTGCTGGAACGACTGCTCGATGCTCGCCGGCGGCACGTAGTCCTCGACGATCACGATCAGAACCTGGTCGCGGTGGCGATCCAGGAACTCCCTGATCGCCTCGAGCTCTCGATCCAGCGGCTCGGCTCCGAGCTCGCACAGGGTGTGGCACAGGTACAGCTCGGGCTTGCCGCTGAGCGTCCCCACGCCGACGCGGCCGGCGACCCGGTCGGCGACGCGCAACGCGAGCGGCGGCACCTGCTTGGCGACCTTGTTGCGATCGGAGCCCTCCGCGCTCAGGTCGGTCCGCACGCGGCCCGTCGCGGCGTCATACACGCCGAAGTGAACGTCGATCAGCAGCGCTCGAATGCCGTCGTCGAGCTGGCGCGAGATGCCGTAGCGCTGGTTGGCGAAGTGCCAGCCGGGCTCGTCGCTCGCGGCCATCGAGTTGTGTGTGCCGGGGAAGACGACTTCGTTGAGACGGCGCTCACACAGGTCGGCGGCGCCGTTGCAGCTGCTCGGCGCCGTCTCGGCGCGCTCTTCCGACGTCGAGCAGCCCGCGAGCGCGAGCACCGCGAGTCCGGCGAGCAGCATCGCCGGCAGCGCGACGGCCGCGCGAGCCGTGTGTCGAGGCCACCGCTGGGATGTCTGGCGGGCGCGCCTCATCGGCTGCGAGAGGAGGCTAGTGACATCCGGCGCGAGACGCCGCCCCTGGCGAGACGGCGTCCCTATCTGGCGAGCGTCACGAGTCCTGCGCGAGCTGGGTGGGCCACGCTGCGCACATCAGGTCGGTGAGCAGGGCGTCTCGTTCCCTGCGGTCGCGTTCGTCGATGTCGTCGATCACCTGCATCACGAGCGTGGCGGCGAGCATCGGGTCGGGAGGCAGGTCGTTGGGTTCCATCACGCGGCCCCCTTTGGCGAGAGTTGGCCGAGTTGTATAATGCGTAGATAAAGCTGGTGGGAGGAGTTGGTCGCTGGCAAGATGCCCCCGCGGTCCGAAGGTGGCCTGTTTTCAGAGGTAAAAACCCAGGGACGCCATCGTTAGTTGCGCACGTCACGATGTGTCCGCGTCCAAAATCCATAATTGGCGTTGGACGTTTTGGACTACGGTGGACAAGCCCGCGCGTGCAGGCCGGCTGCCGCTGAGCGGAGCCGGGGGATCAGCTGCGCGGCGTCAGCGCTCAGCGGATGAGCACGGGCGGGCTGTACGCCGAGACGTGCGCGCCGTCTGAGACCTTGACAAGCGCGCGGTACAGGCCGCGCTGCACCCGCACGACGCGGCTGAACTTCGACACCGTCGAGGTGCCGGCGTTGACCACGGTGCCGCCCTTGTTGACGGAGCGGCCGGGCTTCAGCAGCTGGAAGCCGACCAGCGCGCCGACCTCGGCCGGGGCGACGGTTCCGTACAGGCGGGCGTAGCCCCGGCGGCGGGTGGCGTGCACGTGGAAGCTCACGTGCACGGCCACGTTCTCGACCAGCACCGGGCTCGAGACTTCGGGCTTGCCGACCGTCACGACGCGTATCTGCGCGTTCTCGAGCAGCCCGAGGAAGGGGAAGGAGAAGCCGCCGTTGGCGCTCGTCAGCTCGGGGTTGCCGACGGTCTGAAAGCCGCCGAGGTAGGGGAACGGATTGGCCTGCAGGGCCACGGGGTGGCCGGCGGCGCCGGTACCGGAGAGCGTGCCCTCGACGAGGAACGAGCTCCCGAAGACGACGGGGTTGGGCGTGCCGTCGATCGCGAGCGACAGCGGTACGGGCCCGGTCTTGAACTCCCGGTCAGCGCCGGTTGTTGCGCCGGCGGGACTACTCGCGAGGATCCGGTAGTGGTAGGTGGTCAGCGGCGCGAGGCCGGTGAGCGTCTGGCTGGCCTGCAGCGAGCTGGTTCCGGCGCCCGCAGGCGCGAGCGGCGTCTGTGAGCCGTATTTCTTGGTGGTGCCGTACTGGAAGACGTAGTTGGTGTCCTGGCCGTGTGGGTTGATCGTGGCGAACACGATCGCCGAGGAGAACGTGACGCTGGCGCTGCGCCCGGTGATCGCCGCGGGGGCCGTCGCGGCGCTGGCGCCGGAGGCGAAGCACGCGAGCGCGCCAATGCTCGCGGTGAGTGCCAGCAGGGCGCGATGCGCGGCACGGCGGGGGATGGCTCGACGAAGTGTGTTCATGTGGTCTTTATGTCGGGCGGGACACGAAAGTTGCGGTGTCAGGGCATGTCGTCGAGCGATTCGAGCAGCTGCACGTCGGCGAGATCCTGCGGCCGGCCAGCGGCTCGCTTCATGCTCAAGAGGTCGTCGCGGTGAGCGATCGGGACTGACAGCTCGCCCAGTGGGACCTCGTGAGCGCGAGCCCGCATCTCGGCAAACGACCCGAGGTGGGCCGGCAGCGTGAGCACGTCGAGTGCTCCGTGGGCGGTGATGAGATGCCATTGATCGCTCGAGGCGAGCAGCTGCGGGCTCGGTGCCGAGCGTGAGCGTCGGCCGTCTGGCCCGAGGATGCGGGCGTCGAGGTCGTTCAGTGCTCGAGACACACGCGCGACGTTCTCGGTGGACGCGGCGATCACGATGTCCAGGTCCTGGGTCAGGCGCTGGCCTCCGTGCGCCTGGATCGCGATACCGCCGATGGTCACGTACTCGACATCGTGGCGCGCGAGCGCTGCGAACAGCTCACGCGCATCGAAGGCGTCGGCGACGGTCACTGCAGGGAAGTCGTGCGCCCGTTGATCGCGGCGAGGCCGGCGCGCAACTCGGCAGCTACGGCGTTCCAGCTCAACGCAAGCTCGAGGCGCTCGGACATCGGGCGTCGGCGTGCGGCAATCACCATCGCGACGTCTGCGCGCGGATCGCGAACGGTACCCGGGGGCGGCTGCTCGCCAGCGTGGGCAGGCTCTGCTGTTCGTGGCACGAGAACAGCGTATCGGTCATCGAAAGCTGGACCGACACTGCGCCGCTCGACGGCGGACTCAAGCGGCTGGCGTTCGCTGTCGCTGTAGGGATGGATCGGCGACCATGCCATAGATACCGTTTATTAAAGGCTGCGCGTGCGTGGTTTAGCCGTAGTGGTTGCGCGAGCGAACGCCGCTCGGTATCGTTTATCAAGCGGGTCGCGTGTTTGCCCGCGAGTCCCGGCCTCTTCCCTCGGTCGGTTGTGGCGTCGTGGCCTGATCCCTCCGCACGACGCCTCGGCTCTCCCGCCGCGTTTCTCCGCGTGGCGGGAGAGCGTCTTTTGCTGCCAACGGGGCTCAGATCAGGCTAGGGCCGCGTTGTCTGGACGGGAGCTATCTGATGTGGATGCCTGAGATTGCGCGTGCGATTACGAGTTGTTGGATCTCGGCGGTGCCCCTCGAAGATGTCGTAGATCACGTTTCGGCCACGCGCTGACGCGGTTTTGGCTTGGTTGAGCCAAAACCGCTCCGGTGGAATCCGGTGGAATCCGGCCCAATCGGAACACGACTGGCGCGAGACTGGCGCGCACTTTATGGACGTCCAAGCGGCGAGGTTCATGCTAGTGTTCATGTGAATGTTCATGTATCTGCCTACGCGAGGAGCAACTTGTGGCCAGTGCCGTAGCCAGCCGTCTTGACTCGATCCGCGACAGCGGCGGAATCAAGTCCCGCGAGGTCGCCCAGTTGCTCGACACCACCCCGCAGACCGTTTCGCGTTGGCGCACCGGCAAGGTCGAACCACAGCCCGACCGCCTGCAGCGCCTGCTCTCACTCGAGTGGTTGCTCGCAGAGCTCGCCGAGTTCTACGAGCCCGACGAGGCGCATCTGTGGCTGTTCGCTCCGCACCGCCTGCTCGGCGGCGAACGTCCCGCAGACCGCATCCAGCAGGGCAAGCTCGACGACGTGCTCGCCCTGATCGCCCAGTTGCGCGATGGCGCCTACGTCTGATAGCCACCGCCGGTACCCGCGAACGTGGTCTACCCCCCAGAGCTGCTCGACCGCCTGCAGGCGATCACACCGACCCCGTGGAGTGGCCAAGCGTTTCGGCACATGTTCGGCGACTATCCGCCCGACGCCGAGAACACCCGCGGCGCGCGCTGGAACCCACAGGGCGTCGCCGCCATCTACACAAGCCTCACCAGGGACGGCGCACTCGCCGAGGCCGAGCACCAGATCGCTGTGCAGCCGATCCCACCTCGCGCCCGCCGCACCATCTACACGCTTGAGTCCTCGCTGACCAGCGTCCTCGACCTCACCGACGCCGAGCGTCTACTCGAGCTCGGCATCGGCCCAGCAGAGCTCACAGCCGACGACATGATCGCGTGTCGTCAGCTCGGCGGCGCCGTCCACTGGCTCGAGCGCGACGGGCTGCTGCTGCCGTCCGCACGCAGCCCCAGCACGAACCTCGTGATCTTCCCCGTCAATCGGCCGACCGACGCTCGCTTCGACATTATCGGCGCAGAACCCGTGAATCCGTAGCGCTCGGCAACGCATTGACTCTCCGCGCCTTCTGCGGCCCAGCACCGAGGAACGACCCTCTATGCAATGGCTGCCACCCCCCCTATTTTGGTGAGGACATATGCCGTTTACCCCCCGGATTTTGGTAAGCCACTGAGTTACGCCGCCTCGTCCTGAGATGGACGCCTGGTACACGCTCATCGCGTGAACTGGGCAGTCGGCGCCCGACTGCCCGCGCGGTCCAGGTAGGTGTCGAGCTGGGCGGCCGCCTCGCTCTCGTTGCCGGGCATCAGGTGGCCGTAGAGGTCGAGCGTGATCTGGATGCCCGCGTGGCCCATGTATGTCGAGAGGGCCTTCGCGTTGACCCCGGCGGCGATCATCAGTGACGCGAAGGTGTGCCGGCACTCGTGCAGCGTGATCGGCTCAAGCGGCGGTTCGCACGACCCCGACGGGACCAACTCGCCCTGGTCGTCCAGTTGCCAGCCCCACGCTTTGCGGGTGTGTTCCCGCATCGTGGTGTCGTTGAATGGTCTGTCGGCTGCGACACCGAACACGAGCCCGTCCGTCCAAGCGAGGGCCTGTAGCTGATCGTCCAGGTAGCCCCGGAGGATCGCGGGGATCGGGACGCGCCGGTCTTTGCCGGACTTCGTGGCGATCTCGCCCTCGACCGCATCCCAGCCGCGCCGCACGTGGATCACGCCGGCTGCCAGGTCCACGTCCTCACGGCGCAGCGCCATCAGCTCACCACGGCGCAGCCCTGCGTACATAGCGGTTGCCCACAGCGCCCGGTCCGCCGGTCGGAGTGCCGCGAGCAGATCGGCGCACTCATCAGGCGAGGCGATCCGATCACGGCCGCCGGTCACCGCCGGCATCTCCAGGTCGCTCGTCGGGTTCACCGCGATCCCCGTCTCCGGCCGTGCCAGCGCCCGCTTGTAGATCGCTCGGAGCGGGAGCAGCGTAACGCCGATCGCGCTCTCGCTCAGGCCCGAGGCGAGCAGCCCATCGACGAGGTCCTGCAGATCGGTCCGTGTGACCTCCGAGAGCCGCATCGAACCGATCTCGGGCAGCACGCGCAGCCGCAACCCGATCTCGTACGCCCTGATCGTCGCCGGCTTGTAGGCGACGCTGAAGGCCAAGGACGTGGACGAGCAAGAGGTTCTCGGCGATTTCGCTGCCTCCCGCAGTCGTAACTGACGCGAACGTCGTCCTCTCTGCCCTCATCAAGGTCTTCACGACCGGCGAACTGCTCGACGCGCTACGCGACGCCGGACACGACCCAGATCTTGCATGACTGGCGCGAGAACTGGCGCGAGCAGCCTTTTCGAGCGCCGCTGCTCTGGGCCTCAGCGACCACCCAGCACGACCAGCACTACCCGAAAACCCAGTCCCAGAGCTACTTGATGTGCATGCCGCTGATTGCGCGGGCGATCACGAGCTGCTGGATCTCCGCGGTGCCCTCGAAGATGTCGTAGATCTTGGCGTCGCGGTGCCAGCGCTCGACAGGGAACTCGCGCGTGTAGCCGTTGCCGCCGAGGATCTGGATCGCGCGCTCGGTCACCCAGACCGCGACCTCGCCCGCCTTGAGCTTGCTCATCGACCCCTCCGCGTTCTCGAATTTCACACCAGTGCGGCCCATCCACGACGCGCGCCAGACGAGCAGCCGCGCTGCGTCGATCTCGAGCTTCATGCGTGCGAGCGTGAACGCGATCGACTGGTTCTCGATGATCTTGCGGCCAAACTGCTCACGCTCCTTGGCGTACTCCAGCGCATACTCATACGCCGCGCGCGCGATCCCGAGCGCCTGCGCACCGACGGTCGGTCGCGAGGACTCGAACGTCTGCATCGCGGCCTGTGAGTTGCCCTTCTTACCCTCGCGTACACGCGCGAGGCGCTCGTCGAGCTTGTCCTTGCCGCCGAGGACATAGCCGGCAGGCACACGACAGTCATCGAGGAACACGTCCGCTGTGTGCGACGCGCGCAGCCCGTGCTTTGACACCTTGCTGCCCTGCGAGATGCCCTTCGCCTCGCTCATCGGGACGACGAACGCCGCGTGACCGCGGGCGCCGAGCTCACGATCGACCGACGCGATCACGACGTGCACGTCAGCGATGCCGCCGTTGGTCGCCCACGCCTTCTGGCCGTTGAGCACCCACTCCCCCGCGGCCTCGTCGAACTTCGCGCTGGTGCGCAACGCCGAGACATCCGAGCCGGCGTTGGGCTCGGACGCACAGAAGGCCGCGACCTTGACCTCACCCAACGTCCCGAAACAACGCGGGATCCACTCACCGATCTGCTCACCCGACCCCTGACCGAAGATCGCCGCGACCGCGAGCGCCGTCCCCATGATCGACATCCCGATCCCCGCATCCCCCCAAAACAGCTCCTCATTCACCAACGGCAACGTCAAACCCGTCGGATCGGCAAAAAACTGCGCCAACCCCTCAAAACCATACAACCCGATCTTCGCCGCCTCCTCAATGACCGGCCACGGCGTCTGCTCCCTCTCATCCCATTCGTGCGCAGTCGGACGCACAACATCAACAGCAAAACCATGCACCCAATCACGAATGTCCTTTTGGTCCTGCGTCAGCTCGAGCGAGAACACGACTTCCTGCCCGGCCGCACCGGAAATCGCCTCGACCGCCGCCTCAGCAGCCGCAGCCGCCGACACACCAGAAACAGACGAAACAATTGAAGGCGAAACTGACATCGAACACGATCTCCTTTTTCTTTCTTCGTGACGGTTAGTGGCCTGAGCCGCGCGATCGGGTGCAACGGCCTCAAGCGCACATCGGCGGCGCCGGGACCCGCCCGGGATCCTTGAGCTTCAAGGATGAGCGCCGCCTGGCGATCAGGTGGGCTGCAGTATTTCCCAAACAGCCGTTTATCGTGCTTGTCCGCCAAGCGCTGGTGGCGTGGAACTTACCGACCGTAGCCTGCGTGCTCACCGCCTTAGGGTTCACGACTAAATTGTTAGAGGGTTTGGGGGTGTGGCGTAGAACTATGGGTGCGTGATTGATGAGGGCGCTATCCGTGAGCGGTATGGGTTGATGAAGGGCTTGTTGAATGAGCGGTCGCGGCGGCGGTGGGCGGCCGCGGAGGCGCGTTCGCATGGGCGTGGTGGGATCGCGGCGGTGGCGCGTGCGATGGGGGTCTCGGAGGGGACGGTCAGGCGGGGGCTCGCGGAGCTGGACGGGGATGGCGAGGAGCTGGCGCCTGATCGGGTGCGCAGGGCGGGCGCTGGGCGGCCGGGGATCTCGGAGCGTGAGCCTGGTCTTTCTGAGGCGTTGGACGCGTTGATCGATCCGGTCACGCGTGGCGATCCTGAGTCGCCATTGCGGTGGACGTCCAAGAGCGCGGTCAAGCTGGCTGAGGCGCTGCGGGAGATGGGGCATGAGGTGGTCGATCGCACGGTGCTGCGGTTGTTGAAGGCCAAGGGCTACAGCCTGCAGGCGAACCGCAAGACCCGGGAGGGCACTCAGCATCCGGACCGCGACGCTCAGTTTCAGCACATCAACCAGACAGTCGCTGCGGCGCTCGGGGCGGGCGAGCCCGCGATCTCGATCGATTCCAAGAAGCGCGAGCTGGTCGGCGATTTCAAGGCAGTCGGCCGAGAGTTCGAGCCCTCCGGTCGACCAGTCGAGGTCCGTACCCACGACTTCAAGGACAAGGATCTCGGGCACGCGATCCCGTTCGGGATCTATGACCTGCGCAACGATGAGGGCTGGGTGAACGTCGGGATCGACGGCAACACGGCCGAGTTCGCGGTCAACTCGATCATCGGCTGGTGGCAGCAGCTCGGCTGCGAGCGCTACCCAGACGCCAAGCGCTTGACGATCACCGCCGACTGCGGCGGCGCGAACTCCAACCGCACCAAGCTCTGGAAGGTCGAGTGCCAGCGCCTAGCCGACACGACCGGGCTCCAGATCGTGGTCTGCCACTTCCCTCCCGGCACCTCGAAGTGGAACAAGATCGAGCACTGCCTGTTCTCCTTCATGAGCCTCAACTGGCGCGGACGCCCACTCGAAACCCACGAGGTGATCATCAACCTGATCGCCTCCACCAGGACAAGCACCGGCCTGAAGGTCTACGCCCAACTCGATCAGCGCTCCTACCCCACCCACATCACAGTCACCGATGAACAGCTCGCCGGCGTAAACATCACCCGACACCCATTCCATGGCGACTGGAACTACACCATCAACCCCTCACCAAAAAAGTCGTGAGCCCTTAGCGTACTGCAGCCTGGGCTACGTTGCAGGCATTCGCTTGTTCAGATACGCTGCTCGCAGGCGTTTATTGCCGAGCGCGAAGGGAGGACGGTCGGTCGCATCCCGCTCCGGGCGCCTTGGGTGGACCCAGATACCGCCGGGAGGATGGAGCGCAGACATGGAGCGTCCAGTAGAGGCAGGCCAGAGCCCAGAGGCCTCAGTGTGGCGCCTGCGCAAGCACGACCTAGGCCGAGTACGCCTGCCGACTGACCGGTGGTGAACTCGACGAACTGCCGCAAGCAATTGGGCCGAATTGCGACGGAACGCGTTTCTGGCCGGCTTGGAAACTTTCTAAGCCTTGAGTTGACGACGGGGCCTCGGAGAGCGCATGCTCGACCATGTGGCCTGCCAAAATCGCGTATCGGGCTCCTCAGTGGTGAGGGCATCCGATCCGCGGCGGCCCCGATCGACGAGCCCCGCGCGAGGCAGAGCGTCGAGTGCTGAAGTTCCTGGCGCCGGCGCACCGGCGATGGCGCTGAGCGGCCGGCGACGACGGAGCAGCAGCCAGCGCGAACGGATTGTCGACGCGCTGACCCAACTCGTGTCTGATGATGGCTATCCGAGCGTGACCGTTGCGAAAGTCATCGCGCTCGCAGGGGTCTCGAGGGCGACGTTCTATGAGCAGTTCTCAGATAAGGAAGATTGTCTGGTCGTGGCCCTGGCATCCGCAGGCGAGTGCCTGGAGCGTGCTGTGTCGATGGCCGTTGAGTGCGTGCCTGCAGAGCGGCGCGCCCTGAGCCTGGTTGCAGCGCTGCTTGACTTCGCCGACTCGCAACCCGTGATTGCCCGTCTCGCGCTGAGCGAACCGTTAGCTGCGGGAGCGCGCGCACTGGACGCCCGCGACAAGACAATCGCGAGCTTGGCACTGATCATCGAGAGAGGCTACGAGGGCGCGCCTGCCAGGACCCTGGCGCCCGACCTCCCAAGCGGCGTGCTCGTCGGTGGGGTGAGCCGCGTGCTCGCGTGCCATCTGAGCCGTCGCGAGCCTGTCGGGCTCGAGCTCGCCACGGAGCTCAGCGTGTGGCTCGCGAGCTATCGGGTTCCGCTGGCCGACCACCGCTGGAGGAAGTTCGCTCCCCATGCGCCACTACCTCGCTCGCAGTTCCTGCGCACAGCGCCGCTGCGCTGTCCTGCTGAGGGGGAGGGCGCGCAGCGTGCCTCGGGACCCCACTTCGTCGAGGAGCAGCGGCTGCGGATGATGTTCGCTACGGCTCAGCTCGTCAGTCGGCGTGGGTACGACGCAGTGACCGTGGCCGAAATCGCACGTTTGGCGGGGGTCGACAGCCCCACCTTTTACCGCTTGTTCGCCGGCAAGCGCGAGGTGCTCCGGGCGGGCGGCGAGTTGCTGTTCGGTCAACTGATGGCTGTCAGCGCTGGGGCGTTCGTGGCCGGAGACCGTTGGCCGGAACACGTGCTGGAAGGGGCGCGCGCCCTGCTGCAATGCCTGGAAGACAACCCCGTGCTCGCCGGGGCGGCGATCGTTGGAAGCCACGCAGCGGGAGCGTGCTCGCCGACGGGTCTGGGTTCCTTTGCGGAAAGGTTCAGCATCTTTCTCGAGGAAGGCTTCCGTTACGGGCCCGCGCGTGAGCGCCCGCCGGAGATCAGCCTGCAGGCCATTCCGATGGTCGTGCTCGAGCTCTGCTACCAGCTGATCCGTAAGGGCGAGCAGGAACGTCTGAGCGGCCTGCTTGGACACGTCGGCTTCGCCGCGCTGGCGCCTTTTCTCGGAGGGGACGGGGCGAACGCGTTCCTGCAGCAGCACATTTCGCTCGATCGGCCCAACTAGCCCGCTTTTTAAGGCGCGACGAGTTGGGCGTCGATGAACTCGTTCGTCGCCTCGCTCCCCAGGAACGGCACAAGGCAAAGGTGCACGAGATGCGCGAGCACGCCGGCAGTCTTGGGCGTCGCGCTCGCTCGTGTCCGCAGGTAGATGATCTCGAAGATCGTGGTCGTGATCGCCTCGAGCGAGAGCTGCGAAGGCGTCGCGCCCCGGTGCTGGTATCGGTAGCCCTCCTGCAGAAAGATCGTGAACGCGATCCGGCTGTCCTCGACGCGCTGGATCCCACGCGGCCCGATCGCGTAGGCCTCGACGAAAGCGACGTGTGCAAATGTCGGGCTGTCGTCGATGCCCTGGGTGGCGGCGCGGAATGCCTCCCAGATCCGCTCCGGCCAGTCTTTGCCCGCAAAGAACGCCCGGGCGGTGACGGCCATCAGGTACTGGAACCCGAGCTCGTGAATCGCGCTGAACGCTTCCTGCTTGTCGCCGAAAAGGCGATAGAACGTGCGGCCGTCGATGCCTGCGCGTCGCGTGATGTCCGAGACGGTGGCCTGGGTGTATCCGCGTTCCTGCACCACCTGAGCGGTCGCGAACATGATTCGTTGTCGCTGGTTTTCGATGATTTCCTCTTCGGAGAGCCGAGGGCGGCCGGGGCCCAGAGGACGCGGCGGGCGTAGCGCGGTGGCTGGCAGATGTGGCGAGCGCCCAGGTACTCGCACCGCTTGCAGCTTGTCCCAGCGGTGCTGTCCTCGCGGTTGCTCGTAGCTTTCGACCCAGACGAGCAGATCGCGCTGCACGTCCCCGAACGCGCGTTCGCTGCGACGTAGTCTTGAAGCGAGCACGCGGTGGGTTCCACCGAGCACCGCCGCAACGGGGAGATCCGCAGCGGCGGTGTCTTTCGGCGTGTCCTTGTTGGCGAGTTCGATTATCTTCGCCGCGTCTTCCAGGCCCTTGTCGCGTGCGTTCAAGGCTTGCGGTCCGCCGGCGAGGGCCTCCTTCATCAAGAACTGTGCCTCGGCTGGCCGCGCGCTCGCAAACGCGACCGTAGCTCCCACCGCGGCCGGCAGCGCTCGCTCCGGCGGGTTGTCGCTGACGGCGTCGCGCACGTCCGCGGCCAGGCGTTCGTGGACGTCGACCACGGTCTTGGCGAAGCAGTCGTCCCGATCCTTGAAATATTCGTAGAAGGTCGGGCGCGAGACGCCAGCCTCCTGGATAACGGCCGAGACGCTCGCGCCAGCGTACCCCTCGCGGTTCGCGGCAGCGATCATCCCCGTGTGCAGCCGCTTCAGTTGCGTGGCCTTACGCCGGTTCTGCACCGGTGTGTTTATTGGCTCATCGGCGGCTGCGCGGCGCGGCATTGAGTGCTAGACCCTACCGTCCGAGTCAGCAGATCGCGCGCAAATACCGGCGATTCAGCCTCCGCGGCGGCGGCTGGGCGTGCGTGTCGGGCTCTGGCAGCAGGCTGGCTGCCGAGTGCTTGAACAACCCCTAATCACAACGTGAGTGTTTATTGTGGCGGACTTCGCCGCAGCTCCAGCTCCCACACGCGGATCGCATGAAAGCACGGCCTGCCGTTTATCTGGTGCGCTGCGGTGGTCGGATTTCGGTACGCTGGTCATCTCGCCGAGGTCCAGGCGATGGCCGCCAGGCGATCTCGCGCGGCGGGGCTCAGCTGGTCTGATCCCTCGAGCCGCCCGTTGATGAAGTCGTTCGCGTTCTCCGGCCCGAGGAATGGTGCCAGCGCCAGGAATGCAATGTGCCCCAGCATCTCCGTAGGCCGCGGCTCCTCGCTGCGCCGCGCCTCGCGGTAGACGATCTCAAATATGCTTGTGATGATTGCCTGGAGTGCAAGCCGCGAGGGCGCTGTCGGCCGCGGGCTCTGCTGAAAGCCCTCCTGCAGGAAGATCGTGAAGGTGGTGTGGCTGTCCTCCACTCGCTGTACCGCCGCGGGGCCGACGGCGTATGCCTCCACGAAGCCGACGTGGGCGATCATCGGGTTGCGCTCGAGGAAGCCGGCGAAACCTCGCCCGCCTTCCCAGATTCGCTCGGGCCATGAGGCGCCCGTGAAGAACGCGCCCGCGGTCGCGGTCATCACATGCTGCACGCCGACCTCGTGTACAGCCATGAAAGCGTCCTGCTTGTCGGCGAACGCCGCATAGAACGCTCGCCCGTCAACACCGGCTTGGCGTGTGATATCCGCGATCGTGGTGGCGTTGAAGCCCTTCTGCTCCGCCAGCTCGGCCGCTGCGTGCAGAATCCGTTCTCGGTGGTTGGCGGCGACCTCCTCCTTGGAGAGCGCCGGGCGTCCCGGGGGAAGTGGGCCAGCGGCCGGCAGCGGGCCCAGCGTGAGATCCGCGGGCTCAGGTCGCACCTTCCTCGGTGTCAGCGAGCGCCAGCCGTGCATGCCAACGGGACGCGCGTAGCTCGCGGCCCAGTCGGACAACTCGTCGATCGCCTTGCTGATTCCGGGCTCGCCGCGCCGGAGGCGTGATGCAAGCAGACGAAAGAGCCCTCCGACGAGCACGCGCGAGCTCAGGTCCGGGCTCATCTCAGTGTCGTCGAGCTGGCCCTGTGCCTCCTCGATCGCCAGCTCGATCGCGGCGATTCCTTCGTCGCGAGCGTCGAGCGCTCGCGGGCCGGCGGCCATCGCCTGGCTCGTCAGGAACAGCGCCTGGGCGGGCTCTGCGCTCGCGAACTTGATGATCGCCGCGATGCTCGCCTGGATCGCCTGCTGCGGCGGGTGTAGGGCGAGCGCGTCGCGGATCGCCCGAAGCAGCTTTTGTTGGATGTTCTGGAGTGCCTCCCGGAAGCAGCTGTCGCGGTCCTCGAAGTACTCGTAGAACGTCGGCCGCGAGACCCCGGCCTCGGCGATGACTTTCGACACGCTCACTCCCGCATAACCGCCTCGATTTGCCGTCGAGACCATCCCCGCCAGCAGTCGCTCACGCTGGGTGCTACGGCGGTCCTCTTGTCGCGGTCGAACGACCGCCGGGGGCGGCGCCGGGCGCGCGCTCATCCTCGCCTCAGGCGATAAACGCTCGCGCGAGCCGTTGTCGTCGCGGAGCCGCTCACGATCCCGTCCGGGCTTTTCGCTTCCCCAAGTGATGTTCCCCTGAGACGCTGAATCACATCGCAGATGTTTGCGCTGGCGGCGCCAGCATTAGCTTCAGGCTAGCGCTTGTGCGTCATTTTTGCGCTGCCGCACGTGCGCCGCCACTGTTTATGCGGGCTTGGCGGCAGCTACTGCTGTGCGATACGAGCCCCGAATCGCCGCGAGCGTTCAGCGTACTCGTCGAGACATTCGACGAACGTCAGGCGGTCGAAGTCTGGCCACAGCTCCTCGCGGAACACCAGCTCTGCGTACGCGGCCTGCCACAACAGGAAATTCGAAAGACGCTGCTCGCCGCTGGTACGGATCAGCAGATCAGGGTCGCGCAGCCCGGGCGCCTGGAGGAGCCGCGCGAACTCGGCCTCGCCGCCCCCCTGGTAGCGCTCGGCTGCGCGAACGATCTCATCGCGTCCCCCATAATCGAATGCGACGTACACCTCGATCGTGGTGTTGCGTGCGGTGAGCTGCTCGGCGTAGTCCATGGCGTCTGCGAGTGCCCGCCCTGCGCGATCGCGGCGGCCGATGAACTGCACGCGCACGCCTTGGTCGTGAAGTGCCTGGGTGTCAGCCGTGATCCGCCGCGCGAGCATCGCGACCAGCGTCGTTACCTCGAGTGCGGGCCGCGCCCAGTTCTCCGTGGAGAATGCGTAGAGCGTGAGTTGGCGGACGCCCAGCTCGATCGCATCGCCGATCCGTGCGATCACGGTGTCAGCCGCTGCTTCGTGGCCGTCGCCGATCGACAGCCCGTGGGCGCGAGCCCAGCGCGCGTTGCCGTCGCTGACGATCGCCACATGCTTGGCCTGTGCCACACCGTTGATCGGCGTCGTCTGACACTCGACGGTGGCGGTCTCACGAAGCGCGTTCTCCATGTACTCGCCGATGATGGCGCAGTTCGTCGTCTGCGTCCGCGCGAACTTTCTAAGGCGTGACTGTCACGCTCCCGCGCTCCGCGGACATGCAACGGTCGTGCTCGCGTGGCTGCTCTGCCCGTTTGTGAACGTGAAGCTGGCGCCGAACCTCCATCCCGCATGCGGGCAGCTGTCGGGCAGCCCGATGCCGCGGGGGCGGTAGGCGACGGTTCTTTCGCCCACCCGTTCGTAGTAGGTCAGCGCGCCGCCAAGCACCGCATGCATGTTGACCAGCGAGACGAACGGGGCGTCTGGGAGGCTTGGAATCGGTGGCACGTCGAGCAGCAGGCGACCGGGACGCAGCACGCCGGAAAGCAGGACGCTCGCGATCACCGGATATGCGCCGTGCGCCAGGATGACGAGGTGGATGTAGCCGTCGTTCGAGGGAGCGGCGTAGATCTGAAGGCTCACCGTCTCCCGTACGATCGTCGGGCCGAACGGCACCTCGACGAGCGCGTTGCCGCTCCCCATCTTGGAGTCCGGGGGACATGCTGCTGCTTCTTGAGCTTCGAGCTGGAGCGGGTCGCACGTCGCGAGGCCGAGCCCGCTTGTCGCCAGGCCGAGATCGCTCGGATACGTGACCGTCACCGCCGAGAGTGGGAGCGGTCCGCTTGCCGCGGGAGGGTCGATGCTGACGGCGAAGCTGAGCGTCGTCGGCGAGCCGAGCCGCTTGGGGGCGAACGACGCCCTCAGCGTCGCCGGTGGGCCGCTGAGCGCGCCGGCCGCGCCCCGCGCATACGCGGCGTTCTCCCACAGGGCGCTGGCGGCCGATGCACACACGAACGCGAACGCGAACGCGGCGGCCCGACTCAGTAGTGCAGCGTGCCTTCGGTCTGAACGACCATTGCGTAGCTTCGCCGATAGAAGACGCCGTAGAGGTGTCCGCTTCCGCGCGCGCGCGCATAGCGGCCACTGCCGCCGGTGATCGTCAGCGCCCCTCTGAAGCTCGGGCTGGGGCTTGTCGGGCTGGAGAGCTGTCCCATGCCGCGCGCCTGGATGCTCCCTGAGTGACTCTGGATCGTGATCTGCGCGGTCACTGACGGGCTGCCGTTGTAGGTGAACCGCACCACCGCTTTCCCCGGGATCGACCCGCTCGCGATGCCTTCGTCGATCAGCAGCGAGCCCGAGCTCTTGACGAGGTGCAAGCGCCCTTCGTCCTTGACGCTGGCCGTCCGCGCCGAGTGCGCCCGCGCTACCGAGCTTGCGGACGCCGGCGGGGCGAGCGCGAGTGCGACTGCTGCGACGATCAACGGCGCCCTCACCCGTTGGGCGACCCGCCGCGTTTCGCCCGCGGCCGTCGGCCCCGATCTGCTCACGCGATCCCGGGCGGCTCGGTTTCATAAACACTCTCCACAGTCGTATTCTAGCCCTGCTGAGGTTCACCGAGCGGCATCCCCGCCACCTCGTCGACCCTGTGTGTTGAGCGCCAGCGTGCGCACCGCCTTCGCTGCGCGCCAGGCGCGGATTACAGCGAGCGCCGGCCACACAGTGGGGGCCAGCTCGTTGCGCGCGATCGCCACTATCTCCCTTGCGTGCTGTTCGCCGGCGCCGGCGTGGGAGGTGTAGTACGCGACGACGCCGGCCAGCGTCATCGCGTGGTGATCGCCGTGTGGTGCTTCGTGCGCGCGCTGCAGCGCCTCCCGGCTCAGCGCGCGCATCCGGTCGGGCAGCTCGCCCGGCTCGTAGAGCTCGATGAAGCCGCGGTCGCCGCGGGTGGTGTCCTGCGCGTGGTCGACGACGCTGTCAAGGATCGTGATCACCCCGCAGATCGCCAGGTAGGCGGCGTCGATGCGTGCGGCGTCCTGTGCGCTGGTGGCGGGGTCTGCTGCCGCGGCGATCAGGGCGTGGGCGGCGAGCACCGAGGAGGCGCAGCCCGCGACGTACTCGCGCCACTGCAGGCCACTGTCGGCTGCATGCTGCTCGGCCCACTCCCGCAGCTGCTGCGTGCCGAGCTCGGGCACTGTGTGCAGGCGTGTCTGCGCGTGCGCGCAGCGCTCGGCGCTCGCCTGGGCGCGGGCAGCGACGGCCCGGGCGCCGGGGAGGCCGAGCATGGCGTCCCGAGTGCCTGCGGAGAGCGCGGTGAGGTAGCACCAGTCCGCCGGAGGCGCGGGCCCGTCGCTGCTTGCCGGCCGCCGACCCGTGCTCGGCTGCGGGCTGAACGCCTCGACAAACGGAGCGAACAGGCTCCTACGCTCTGCGATTCCGTATGCGTAGGGTTGCTCGGTTCGCCCGTCGAGATAGTCGAACAGCAGCTCGAGCGCGACGATCGCCTGTACTGTCCGTGCTCGCTGACCTCCCGGAGCGAGCGTGGCGAGCGTGGCTGCTACCTCGGCGTTGAAGCGCTCGTCGGCGAGCTTCGATGTCGCGAGTTGTCGTAGCCCGGAGTCGGGGATCTCCCGGGCCGGCTCTTCCCAGCGTCTGAGAGCTCGCTGCACGTCTGGCGCGACGGTCGGCCAGAAGCGGGCGTTGGCGATCGCGAGCGCGCCCAGCGTCGCGCCTGCTCGCCGTGGTCGCGAGGGGCGCTCTGTGTTGATGGCGATCACCCGCTAGTCCTCCGCGAGCGCGAGCGTGGGCGAGACCCTCGAGGCGAGCCAAGCGGGCAGTGCCACTGCGGCGAGCGCTGCTGCGAGGACGATTGCGAAGGTCTCGATTGGCCTTGCGCTCGCCCCAACGCCGGCGACGGGAAACCCGGTGACGTGCCGTAGGTAGGCGTCGATCACGAACTGCCCGTACACGCCGGCCAGCGCGCCGGTGATGCACCCGGCGCTGAGCACCAGGCTCGCTTCCAGCATCAGGATCCGCCGCAGCCGCCATGAGGGGGCGCCGGCGAGGCGCAGTCCCGCCAGAGCGCCTCGGCGCTGGTTGATGCTCGACGCAAGTGCCGCCGCGAGCGCGAGCACGGCGGCGCACACCAGGAGCGTCGAGATGATCCCCAGCTGGCTGAGCCCTTCGCTGGTGAGCCGGTCGATCCGTGCTTCGCGGGTCGCCGCCGTAGCCACTTCAAGGCCGCTGCCGGGCCCGAGGGCGCGCACGACCCGCCCGCGCAGCACCGCGACCGACGTCCCTGGGGTGGCGTGCACCGCCAGCGCGCTGGGGGTGGCGCTGCCCCAGGCCCGGGCGTAGTCTGAGCTGCCGATGAACAACACGCCGGGGCTCCAGGCGAGGTTCGTCGTCAGCGCCGCGACCCGATATCTGCGCGGCCCGCTCGGCGTCGGCAGCGTGATCGCCGTGCCGACGCGGACGTGAAGTTCGGAGGCGATCTGCTGCGAGAGCGCGATCCAGCCGGTTTGCGCGAGCCTACGCTCGGCTTCGTGGGCTGCGCCGGCGCCACCGAGCGTTTGCCCGGCAAGCACGCTGTTGGCGCCGCCTGGTGGTCGTGCGATCACCCAGACGCGTCGCGGGCCGAGCGTCATGAAGCTCCCCTGGAAGCGTTCCACGCGCGCGACGCCCGGCACGCGTTCGATCGTCGCGGCGGGGTCGCCCGCGAGCTGCCCGGTCGCCTGGTTGTCGTCTGGTTCTGAGATCCAGATCGGCGCGTCGGCCGCGTAGCTGCGCGTGAACCCGTGGAGGCCGCTGAGCAGGTCGCTGCGCGCGCCGCCAAGCGCGACGCTGCCGAACAACGCCACCGCGCCGGTGGCGGCCAGCGCGATCGAGCGGAGGCTGGTGCCGCGTACCCCGCCCAGCGCGATCGCCAGCGTGGGCAAGCGTGGGGCGCGCTCACCGACCCACCGCGCCACGGCGAGCACCGCGGCGAACGCCACCGGAACAGCCAACACGGTTGCCAGAGCGAGCGCGACGCTGGCCGCGAGGGCCATCGACGGCGCTAGAGCGTAGAGGCCGCTCGCCAGGGCGAGCAGCGCGAGCGCTGCGGCTGCCAGCCGCCGGCGCACGCGTCCACCGAGCAGGTTGCCTGGCTGTCCTCCGTGTAGATACACAGCGTCAGCCGGGCGCTCGCGTCTGAGATCGAGCAGCGGCACGGTCGAGGCGACACAGGTAGCAAGCACGCCGCCGACGGCTGCAATCAACACTGTCCCGGCGGACACGACCGTGCCGCCGCTCAGCGCGAACGCCTCCGCAAGGTAACCCGTGGACTGGTGAAAGACCCAGCGCGAGAGCGCGTAGCCGACAGCGAGCCCCGCAGCGCTGGCCACGACACCCAGGCAGAGAGCCTGGAAGGCGCTGAGCTGGATGATCGCGCTTCGGCGTGTGCCAGCCAGACGCAGGTCTGCGATCGCCTGCCTGCGCTCGGGCACGGTCAGCAGGATCGCGTTGAACGCGAGCAGGAATCCGAGCAGCGCGCCGATGATCGCGAACAGGGAGCTGGCCTGTCCGCTCGGCCGCAATGCCTGCTGCAGCTCGGAGATGTCCTGTTCTGCCCCGGCGACCGTCAGCCGTCCGCCGGCCAGGCGCTGTAGGCCCCGTGTCACGCTCGCCTGCTTGCCGGGCGAGCTCTGAACGAGTATGCGCGTCACCATGCCGGGCTGTCCGAGCAGCGACTGCATGCTTGCGAGCGGCATCACCCCCACATGCGCGCCGGCGAGCGCCCCGACGGCTTCGCTGCCGAGCACCGTGCTCAATGTCACGGTGTGCCTGGTTCCTCCAACCAGCACCGTCAGCCGAGTAGGCACGGCGTTATGGTCAGAGACGTCGAGCGTCTGCGCGCTCGCCCGGCTGAGCGCCAGCGTCCTTGGGGTCAGTGCCTTCAGCGGCAGCGTCCGCCCAAAGCCGTTCAGCACGCCGAGGCTCACATCCGTGCCGGCGAGGTAGATACTCGCCGAGCGTCCGTGGCCGGCGATGATCCGAACATCGCGTTCAAGCAGCGGCGCGGCGCGCTTTACGCCCGGTATTGCTTCGACCTTTGCGAGCAGCGCTTCGCTGAACCCATCCGGCGAGCGCGCGCGCAACTGCAGGTTCGCGGGCCCGATCACAGCTCGCAGGACCCTGCGCGTCGAGCCGGCCACACTTCCTTGCGAGATGCCGGCGGCCAGCACCAGCGCGACGGCGGCGGCGATCCCTACACCGGCGAGCAGCTCCTGGGTGCCGTGGGCACGCAGTCGCCGTCGGTAGAAGTAGACGAGCGCCGGCACGCCCAGCAGCCGCCGCGTGCGTAGCGATCGGCTTGCCTGATCGCTCATGGGCTGGGTGCGGGCTCGCCGAGCTCCTCGTGCACGCGCCCGTCGCGCAGGTGCAGCACGCGGTCAGCGCAAGCAGCTGCCTCCGGGTCGTGCGTGACGAGCAGCACCGCCTTTCCGTGCTCGTGACCGAGCTCTGACAGCAGCGCCACGATCTCGCGTGAGCGCTCGCTGTCGAGGTTCGCCGTGGGCTCGTCGGCGAGCACCAGCCGCGGCTCGCCTGCGAGCGCCTGTGCGATCGCTACACGTTGGCGCTCGCCGCCTGAGAGCTCCTCGGGGGTGCGCTGGGCGCGCTCGCGCATTCCGACCCTTCCGAGCCACAGCATCGCACGCTCGCGCGCCTCGCCGAGCGCGACGCCGCCGAGCAGCAGCTTCGTGGCGGCGTTCTCGACCGCGGATACGCGCGCCATCAGGCGTGGGTTCTGCGCGACGAGCCCGATCTCTGCGAGCCGGTACTGCGCCCGCTCCTGCTCGCTGAGGCCTGCGAGGTCGATCCCGTCGTAGCTTACGAGGCCCGCGTCGGCCTGGAGCGCAGCCGCTGCGAGCAGTAGCAGCGTCGTCTTGCCCGACCCGCTGGGTCCCTGCAGCGCGAGCATTTCTCCGTCCGCGAGCGTGAGGCTGACATCGTCGAGCGCCCGCACGGTCTCTTCGCCGCTGCGGTAGCGCTTGTGCACCCGCTCGAGCTCGAGCATGCTCGGATGCTTCTACACGCCTGGCCGCAATGCAACCACGGGCGCGAGCTCGGCCGTCGTGGGGCCGTGGAGCCGTCCGCCGCTGAGGCTGAGCGCGCGGTGGGCGCCCGCGAGCTCGCTCGGCTCGCCGGTGCTCGCGAGCACTGCCGTGCCCTGGCGGGCGAGTGTTCGCAGCTGTGCCAGGATGCCGTCGCGCTCTGAGAGCGAGACGGCGTCCGCGGGCTCGTCGATGACGACGAGGGCGGGGGAGAGGGCGAGGGCGCGTGCCAGGCATATGCGGATGCTCTCCCCGGCGCTCAGCTCGCCGACGACAGCGGCCATGCAGTCTTGTGCGCCGGCGCGCACCAGCGCCTCGCGCGCTGTGTCTCTGGCGTCGCTGACTGGCATGCCGTGGGCGAGGAGCGGTGCTGCGACCTGCTCGAGGACGCCCTGCTCTTCGCTGCCGCGCAACGTCTTTGCGACGTACCCGATGCCCTGACCGAGCACGCGCTCGCGGCGCTCGGCGAGCTCGCTGCCCTTGAAGCGCACGCTGCCCGCGTCGGGAGTCTCGATGCCGGCGGCCAGGCGAAGCAGCGTTGTGCGCCCGGAGCGTCGCTCGCCATAGATCACGACGAGTTCTCCGTCTCGCACCTCGAGCGTCACGTCGTTGAGCACGATCCGCTCGCGCTGGCCTTGCCGGTAGCGCTTGCTCACGTGCTCCAGCTCGACCAGGCTCATGGGTGCTGGCTGCTCTCGGAGCGCGCGGGCGCGAGCGTCTGCAGCTGCCCTCGTGCGTACTGCACCCAGCGGAGCCTGGCGGCGACCGTGAGGCGCGTGTCCTCGCCGGTCAGCCGTGCCACGAGGCGCGTGGTCCCGGGCCCCTCATCGCTGCCGGCCCGCGGGGCGGCGGTCATCTCGGCGATGCAGGCGTGCTCGTAGGCGTCGAGGGCGTCGAGCGCTCGCTTGGGGGTTCTCGCCAGGGCGCCGAGCTGCACGATCAACACGCGTTGGCGACGGCGCTCCTCGCCGAGCTGCGCGACGACCCACTGGGCGTGTTCGCGAAGACCCTCACCGGTCGCCTGGTAGCGCCTGCGGGAGCGCACCGAGTCGGGCGTGCCGGGGAGCTCCTCGACCAAGCCCCGCTCGCGGAGCGTCGCGAGCGCCGTGTAGATGTGCGAGACGCTCGACAGCGACAGCGCTCCGTCGTAGGTTCGCTCGAAGCGGCGCGCGAGCTCGTACGCGTAGCTTGGCCGTTCGATCACCAGGCCAAGCAGCGCCCAATTGACGGACGAATGCATCGGCGCCGCGCCTGCCTGCTCACGGGGACTCCCCGCTCCCATGTCGCCAGAGTAGCGCACCTGATTGCCATCAGGGCGACAGTCCATCACTGCCGGTCTCGGGGCTCGTTGTGCCTACGGGGTTGCGGTCGAGGGCAGAGCTACAAGCCCCTCGAGCTGTGTCCGCGCATACTGTGCCCATTGGAGCTTCGCGGCGATGCTGAGCCGCGTCTCCTCACCGGTGAGACGGGCGACCAGGCGCGTCACACCGGGTCCCTGCTCCTCGGCGCCGCCCGCCGGCGCCGCCGCGATCTCCGCGAGGCATGCCTGCTCGTACCCGTCGAGTACGGCCATCGCCCTGGCGGGATCCTGCGCGAGCGCACCGAGCTGGACGCTGAGGATGCGTTGGCGTTTGCGCTCCTCGGCGATTTGTGCGACCAGCCACCGCGCGTGTTCGCCCTCGCCCATCTGGCTTGCGCGGTAGCGGCGCTTGGATCGCGGCTCGGGTCCGCCGCCTCGAACCTCTTCGACGAAACCGCGCTCGCGCAGGTTCGCCAGGGCGGTGTACACGTGCGAGACGCTTGACAGCGCGAGCGCCCCGTCGTAGGTCCGCTCGAACCTTCTCGCGAGCTCGTAGGCATAGCTCGGCCGTTCGATGATCAGCCCGAGCAGCGCCCAGTTGACCGACGAGTGCATCGGTGATGTTTGCGCCGTCCCCACGACCCCTGCTCCCATGTCTCCACCCTACAGCAATCTGTTGACATTGGTACGGATAACTAAATGCAGCGTCTTCGTTTATCTTGACACCTCGGTCGAGGGCTTTGGTCGGCCGGCCTCGGCGCCCTGGGAACGCGCGGATCTATCTGGAGCGGGGATGGAGGGCGCTCTGGTAGGACCTCGCTGCTCGTCGACAGGTATGCGTTTGTTTATTGTCGGCGCCGCTGGCGGGTGCGCGGGTCACCGCGCCGTTCTAGCCCTTGACTTGTCTGCTCTCTCCGCCTGGTCCATCGTTCGCGCCGCTACCCGCACCACACCGAGATCGGGACACGAACGGCGGCCCGGTCGCCCACCAGGCCATGAGCTCCCCGCCGCCCTCCGCTCCCAATACCTCCGCAGCGGCGTCGAGCAGAGCCGGCGCGCACGACCGTCTGCTCGACGGCGTCACCCACGCCGCCGACCGGTATGGCTTCGCGCACCTGACGGTCGAGCGGGTCCTCGGGTTCGCCGACGTGAGCCGAGCGACGTTCTACAGCTACTTCGCCAACGTCAGGGACTGCTTCTGGGACGCCTACCGCCGCCACGCCGAGCAGCTCGCGCGCGCTGTCACAGCTGCGGTTCGTTCGCGCCCGGATCCTGAGGTCGCCGCCCTGGAAGCCGTTGCCGCCTTCGCCATCGCGCGCCCGGCTGCGGCGCGGCTGCTGATGCGCGAGGGTCTCGCCGCCGGCCTCACCGGCCTGATCGAGCGCGATGAGCTGATCGCAGCCCTCGTGCGCGCGATCCGGGGTACCGGGGAGCGGACGAGAGCGGTCGACCTTCCGGGCGAGATGCTCCTCGGCGGAGCGTTTCGATTCCTGGTTATGCGACTGTCCGCCGCCGAGCCGCTCGAGGGCGTCGTCGCAGAGCTGCGCGACTGGGCGCGCGCCTTCCCGGTAGCTCCCCAGCGCTCGCTCTGGAGCGAGCGGCTCACACCGGTGTTCCCCGAGCACTCCTCGCGGGCGCTGCCAAAGGGCTCGCGCCCGCAGGGATCCGCGCGCGAACGCATCATCCTTGCCACGGCGCTCGCGATCCGCGCAAAGGGCTACCACGACACAACCGTCAGCGATATCGCGGCGGGTGCCGGAGTTTCGCGCCGGCGCTTCTACATGGAGTTCCCGAGCAAGGCCGACGCGTACATCGCGGCGTACGAGCGGGGGTTCGAGCGTGTGCTCAGCGCGACAGCGCCAGCGTTCTTCGCACAGCGAGACTGGCGCGAGCGAGTCTGGCACGCCGCTCTCGCCTTCACAGGAACGATCGCGCGCGAACCACTGCTGATCTATCTGGGGCTGGTCGAGTGCTATGCGATCGGTCCGGAGTTCACGCTTCGGGTGCACGACACGCAGCTCGCGTTCACGCTGTTCCTGGAGGACGGCTACCGCCAGCGCGGCGCGGCAGAATCGATGCCGCGCTCCTTCTCGCCCCTGGTCGCGGCGACGATCTTCGAGGTTGCCTTCCACGCGATCCGATGCGGCCCGCGCTTTGACGCCCGCCGTGTGCAGCCGCTCGCGGTCTACGTCGCGCTGGCGCCGTTCCTCGGACCGGATGAGGCCGGCGAGTTCGTGCTCGCCGCCGTGTACTCCGAGCGCGGCGGGTCCGAGGCGCTCGCCTGAGGACGAGCACGTGTCGCCTGCGATGCCGGGCCCGCTCGCCGAACTGGATGGCGAGCAGGCACTCCCGCGCCTGCTCGCCGGTGCCCAAGCGACTCGGGTCCGATCCGTCTTCCGCGCAGGCGGGCTCACCGCCAAGGCGCCGGGGCGCGACCCCAGCGCCACTGATCACCGCTCGATCGACGTCTTGCGCCACTTTCTCGCGCAGGTGGGGCGGTGTGGGGCGGTCTCTTGGGTCGCCGTGAGCCCGCGCCTCGCAGGCGGGGATGCGGCTCGCCGGGTGCCCGAAGTGCCCGGCTCGCTACGCCGCGCGCGCTTGCGCCGCTGGCCGTGTGTGCCCTCGCGTCCGTTCTTGACCGCGCCTATGGGCGTGTCCACCTCGAGCAGCGTCAGCGCCTCCACCTCGATCCGCTGCGCGATCCGCTCGACGGTCCTGAGCGTGAGGTTCCGCTCGCCGCGCTCGAGCCCGCCCATGTAGGTGCGGTGCACGCCGACGAGCTCCGCGCCTTCATCGTGAAGCGCGCGGGCGAGGTGTCCGCGCGCTGAGGGGGGCGCCTGATCCTCGTGTCGCTGCCCCCAAGGCTTCAATCGCTGGGCGCTTCACTGTGAATCCCGCCCTCGACGGCGACCACCACAACGTGGTCTGAGGAGCAGGGCCTAATGCTGACTGGCAACGGGCGCTCCTTCGTCCCGTTCGCCGAGGTCCGCGTGCATGCCTGGCCGACCGCGACGGCGGCCCGGATGCCGATGGGGTCGCCGTCGTCCCGACGCACGGCAAGCGCCAGCTGCTGATCCCGTCGGCCATCCTGCAGGAGCTCGGCATCCCCACCTACATCGTCTTCGACGGCGACGGCGCCACCGAGCAGCGCATGACCGAAGCCGGAAAGGACCAAACACTATTCGCCGCGCCGTGGAGCAGAACGAGGCCGAAAATGCGATGGTCCTAACGACCATCGGCGCGCCGCCGGCCCCACTTCCCGACACCCAGATCACCTCGAGCTACACGGTGTTCTCGGACGCCATCGAGAGCGAGGCTGACGCATGGGACGGATACGAGCGAGCCGTTCAGCGGGCCCGTGAGGACGACAGGGACGGCGCGCGAAGTCCGACCACGCCTACAGGCGCGCCGCCGCGACCCTCGAGTCCGAGCCGCCGGCCGTGCTCCTGGGGCTCCTCAGCACCATTCGAGATGTCCTCCCCTGAGCCTCGTCTCGAACCGACCGCCCCACACCACCTGCCTCCCCTCGCCGGGCGCTTCACTCTGATTCCAGCCGCCCTGGGGTGGCGCTGTGGTGTGCAGTCATGGGGCGCCCGTTAGCCAGCGCATCATCGTTCGATCACCGTCGCAGACGCTGGAGATCGATGTGCTCACGCGCCGCCGGCGCTCGCCCGCGACCCATGCCTCGAAGCTGAGAGGCGATCATCCACCCAACGGCGTCAACCGCGTCAGCGGCGTGAGCGGCGTCAACGGGAAAGGAGTTTCGGTCCGCCCTTGGCCTGTAATCTGGTACTTCCCGCGGCAGCATCGCCGTCTCGGTCGGCTGGTAGGCGTGGTGATCGCTGTCTCTTTGAGCGGCGCTCGCCCGTGCACTGGTGTGCATGTGGGGGCGCGGGGGTGGGGGATGGGGCCGGGCATGTTTGCTTCCGTGCGTGCTCGAGCGCTTTGAGCTACAAGGTGGGCTGGCCGCCCTCGTCGGTCGTCCTTGCCGGTGAGGACCGTGTCCCTGTCGCGTTCGCGCTCGGGGATCAAGCGTGCATGGGACTGGGCAATGCACCTCTCCTGCGGTGCCTCTGATCCACCAAACGTCCGTTTGTGACGCCGCTCGCCGCACGTCGTCTGCACACGCTGTTCATGTCTCGGGGCGTCCCCCGTTTGGGGAACGGACCTCGACAGTTATCTGCCCGGGTTGCCGCTCATGGCATCCCGACCCCACGGCCTCGGTGCTAACCACCCCAGCAGGGCTGAGCGGTCCCCGCCCGCTGCGCTCGTGCGATCTCCTGCCGCGCCCCTGCGAGCGCCGCGCGCCCGCCCGTCCCGAAGCCCAGTGCCGTCCCGCCGCAGGCTGCGCCCTTCAGGGCCGGTGGTCAGGAGCAACCAGATCACCTGCCTGCGCCCCGAAGGGGGTGTGCCCCGGGAGGGTAAGGACGCACCGAGCGTGGCGTGTAAAGCTGCACGCGAACGAGGGAGGACGCCGAAATGAGCCGCCCATCGCCGCTCTGGGGCACCGTGGCTGTTCAGCACGGCACGACCCCCCCTGCTCAACTCTCCTCCGCTCGCTGGCGCGTCCGTCTGACGGTCGCGCGGCGAGCGCGGCGCGTCCGTCGCCACGTGGTCTTCGCGGGTACGGCGGACGTCTGCCGTTCGACATGTCATCGAGTAGGGAGTGTGTTTTCATGAGATCAGGGTTGATGAGGCTGATTCCGGCGCTGCTGGCGGTTTTGGCGTTGGGTGCGGTGGTGGCGAGTGCCGCCCAGGCCATCGAAGGGGTTCATTTCAAGGTGGCGGGCGCGAGGCTGGGGGAAGGCCAGAGCAAGGAAATCACCTCGGAAGCCGGCAGAGTTGAAGTCGGCTATTGGCTCGGGGGTTCGCACTGTTCGACGGCTGTTGCGCCGGGGGCGAAGATCTTTGGCTCGGCCGTCGAATCGTCCAGCACCGGTGAACTCGAGCTCGAATTCAAGAACTGTGAAGGGAGCGGGAAATGTGCGGTTATCGGATCGGTTAAGTCGAAGCCGCTCAAGCTGACTCTTGGCGCCACCGAAGGCTCGCATTTGGCCGAAAAAAGTGGCGCACTCGCGGCTTGGCTCAAGCCGGCGTCAGGGGTAACATTCTTCAACCTGAAACCGAAAGAATGTTCAAGTGAAGAACTGATCGAAGGTGACTTGGCGGTCACGATCGACTCCGGGAACGACAAGGTCGGCGAAGAAACACCCGAAGCCAAGACGGTGGAACTGACGATGCCGTACCGGTTTAAAAAGTTCGAGTTCATTGAAAAAGGCGAAGGAAAAGAAGACCCATATCCAGGGCTGAGTGGCGCAGAGGGAGAACTCTCTTTGGCAGGGTCGATCAAGCTCCAGCTGGCAAGCGGCGAAAACTGGGGTGTCTTTCAAAAACACTGATCCAACATCTGACCTGTGAGCTGAGCTGGGGGCCCGAGACATCTCGGGCCCCCAGCTCGTGTCGGGTAGGGGTGGTGTGACGGGCGCGGTTGGACGGGGGAGGTCGGGCACCGCGGCGTCCAGACTCGTCGGGCTCTTCCAGGAATCAATTTGAAGGAGGCACCACGATGGCCGTGGAGCAGAGCTGATCGCTGCCGATGTCGTTTGCGAAGGTGATCGCGGGCGAGCACGGCGATTTCGTTCGCGAGGCGGTCACTGCCGTTGTGAGAGAGCTGATCGAGGCCGAGATCTTGGAGTAGGGGTCGGGCCGAGGCGCGGTGTCGGGGTTTCGCCCGGTTCGTTTCCTCGGCCCGCCCTCCGAACCGGTTACTATTCCGGCCCAGTAAACGTCCGACGGGGCTGGTAGGTTTTTGTGTGTGAGGACTCGGGACGCGAGGCGGTTGGGGCAGGTGGCTCAGGAGGAGATCCGACGGCGCGCGGTGGCGCTGGTCGGGGAGGGGCGCTCGCAGACGGAGGTCGCGGGGCTGCTTGACGTTTCGCGTCAGTCTGTGAGTGAGTGGGTGCGCGCTCAGCGTCTCGGTGGGGACGACGCGCTCGCGGCGGGTAAGCGCGGACGGCGGCCGGGTGAGAAGACGGCGCTGACGGCCTTTCAGCAGGCACAGATCGCGAAGGCGATCCGGGAGAAGAACCCTGACCAGCTGAAGCTTCCGGGGTTTCTGTGGACGAGGGCGTTGGTGTGCGAGCTAATCGACCGGCGGTATGGGATCCGTGTCGCGGAGAAGACGGCGGGGCGCTATCTACGGGCGTGGGGGTTCGGCCCGCAGAAGCCCGCCAGACGCGCGTTCGAGCAGAACCCGGAGATGGTCGCCCGTTGGCTGGATGAGCGCTACCCCGCGATCAAAGAGCGTGCTCACCGCGAAAAGTCCCTGATCCTGTGGGCGGATGAGATGGGGTTGCGCTCTGATCACACCGCCGGGCGGTCGTGGAGCCCGGTTGGGCAGACCCCTGTGATCGAGGGCACCGGCCAGCGGTTCGGCACGAACGTGATCTCCGCGATCTCCAACAAGGGACACCTGTCCTTCGGGGTGTTCAAGGAGAAATTCGTCGCCGAGGTGTTCATCGACTTCCTAAACCGCCTCATCCGCCAGAGCAAAGGGCAGAAGATCATCCTGATCCTCGACGGGCACCCCGTACACCGCGCAAAGAAGGTGAAACAGTGGGTCGAATCACACGCTGAGCAGATCGAGCTGCAATTCCTGCCCGGCTACGCCCCAGAGCTCAACCCGACCGAGCTACTCAACCAAGACGTCAAGACCAACGCCCTCGGCCGCCGCCGGCCCCACACCCAGGACGAGCTGATCGGCGAGACCCGCAGCTACCTACGCTCCCGACAGCGAACACCACGAATCGTCGCCAACTACTTCGAGGAGAAACACGTCAGCTACGCCAAAGCCGCCTGACGGCTATTTACTAGGCCGAAGTAGTATGTAGAGATCCACATAACCGGTTGTATGTCCCGTGAACGATAATGTTGAGTGGGGCATGCACCGATGCGTGTTTCACCTGCTCGGAGTGAAATTGGCATCCGTGTCGCTCAACATAGTCATAGCTTGTCGAGGAATGCGAGGAGCGTGTCTGAGGGTCGGTATCTGGCCGGGCCATAGCGCGATCGTGGCGATGTCGACTTCCTTGGCTCTGAGGAGCATCGCGTTGGTGTGCCGGAGGGTGTGCGGAGTGACCCGCTTGGTCTTCAGCGACGGGCAGTGCAGGACCTGGACTGTCTCTCGCGTCAGGGTCGTTGAGCGTTTCTTGCGGCCCTTGCCTGTGACCCGGATGTGGGCGCCGGTGCCGAGGTGCACGTCGCAGATGCGCAGTCCGACGAGCTCTGAGACGCGCACGCCGGTCTGGATCATGAGCACGAGCAGCGCGTGGTCGCGGCGGCCGAGCCAGGTGCTGCGGTCTGGCGCGGCGAGCAGCGCCCCTTGATCTCGTCGAGATCGAGGTAGGAGACGGTATTGCGCTCGTGGCGCTTGCTCGGGATTGCCATCACCCTGGCAATCGTTGCGACGTGCTCGGGGTGCTCGAGCGCGGCGTAGTGGTAGAACGAGTGGATCGTCCCGAGCCTGGCGTTGCGGGTGCGGGGGCTGTTGCCCCGATCGTCTTCGAGATGGTTTAGGAACGCGCCGATCAGCGGCGCGTGGAGATCGTCGATGTCCAGCTGGAACGGCTGCTTGCCGGTCTGCTGGTGAGCGAAGCGGAGGAGCAGCCTGAACGTGTCGCGGTAGGCGGCGATCGTCTGCGGGCTTGAGTTGCGCTGGGTGATCAGACGCCCGGTGAAAAATGTCTGCAGCGCAGGTGCGAGCGGGGTCATGAGAGAACCTCCGGCAACCGCTCCAGGCGTCGGCTGATCAGCGCAAGCAGCCCGGGAACCGCCTCGAGATACCAGTACGTTGAAGCGGGATCGACATGGCCGAGGAAGGTGGAGAGCAGCGGCATCCGCCGGTCGATGTTCTCGCCGGCTTGCAGCCAGTCCAACAGTGTGCGCACCGCCAGCGTGTGCCTGAGATCGTGCGGTCTCGGGCGCCCACGAGCGCCGCGACCCTCCAAGCCGACCTCGCCGATCGGCTCCGTGAATGTGCGGTTGAGCTCCTCCCGCCTCATCCGTCGTCCTCTGGCGGAGACGAAGAACGCTGGCGTCGACGGGGCGGGGAAGCGCTCGTCGCGCTGACGGGCGTAGACGCCAAGCGCGCTGATCGCGCTCTTGTGCAGCGGGATCTCGCGCTGCTTCTTTTGCTTGCCCGCGCGGACGTGCAGCAAGCCGTGGCGAAGATCGACGTCTTGGCGGTCGAGTGAGACCGCCTCGCCGGGGCGCATCCCGGTCACTGCCAGCAGTCCGATCAGCGTCTGATGACGCACGGCCCGTAGTGGTGGCCTGAGCTCTCCTGCGGCCGTCATCAGTGCCGTGATCTCTTCGTCGGTGTAAATGTGGGGTGCGATCCGCGGGCGATGCCCGGGCAGGAGGTCCTTCGAGGGAACCTCGCTCGCGGGGTCGATCGTCGCCAGATAGCGGGCGAACCCGCGCGCGACCGAGAGCCGCTGCCGCCAGGTGTGCGGGTGGGCATGCACCGGCAGCCTTGCCCACTCAAGCGCCAGCTCAGTCGTGATCCTGTGAGCGCCAGCCTGCTCGAGGAACTCGATAAACCCTTCCAGCAGCCGGCCGTCCTGGGGCATCTCAAAGCCGAGCCGCCGACGAACCCGCAGATAGTCCCCGCAAGCTTCGCAAAGCGTGCTCATGCCACACCTCCTTGCGACGGCCACGAGCGGGCGAGCGGGCGGAGCGCCTTGCGGTCGACCTTGGCGTAGATCGCGGTCGTCTTCTGCTCGCGGTGGCGCAGCACCTGGCCGATTTCCGCAAGCGAAGCGCCTGCCCTGAGCATCTCGGTCGCGGCCGTGTGCCGCAAACGATGCGCTCCGACCCGCGGTAGGCCCGCCCGGTCACACGCCGCGCGGACGACCCACCCGACCGTGCTCCTGTTCAACCCCTGACGCGGCGCCGTCACGCGGAGGAACAGCGCGCGACACTCGCACCACGGGCGACGGCGAAGATAGGACACGATCGCCTCGCCGACATCGACAGGCAGCGGCAGCTCGTCATGCCGGCTGCCCTTCCGGCGGACGAGCAGCAGCCCGGCCCGCCAGTCGATGTCCTCGAGCTGGATCGAAGCGACCTCACCAGCGCGCAACCCGAGCCGCACGAGCAGCAGCAGGATCGCGTGATCACGTCGGCCGAGGAGCCTTCGCCGATCGCAGCTCGCCAACAGACGCCTGACCGCAGCGGGCTCCAGACCGCGCGGCAGCGTTCGATCCCGCAGGTCCGCGAGCGAGGGGACCGCCCACACCAGCGGCGCTTCGATCAAGCCCGCCAGGTGCAGGTAGCGCAAGAACGACCGCAGCGCGCACACCAGGTCTCTCGCTCCCGACACGCTGCGTTTCGGGCACTCGCGCGCGAGGAACACGCTCACGTCTCCCGCGCACAACCGCTCAAGCCCCAGCCCGTCCGGGTCTTCCCAGCCCGCCAAGAACAGCCGCGCGGCGGGCTCATACGCATCGATCACCGTGTGATCGCAGAGCCCGCGCTCGACCTGCAGATTAGAGCTGGTGGTTTGCTCTTGAGGAGCTTTCAGACGCTGGTTTCTCACGTACATCCCTCCCATCTCGCTTGCCGGACCCAGGCCGTCTGGCAGTACCGGCCCGTCTCGTCGTTGTCAGGGCTGCTGTCCACCCTCACCCGTGTCCACGGGATCAGGCTGCCCCCAGCTTCACGCGGCCCGCTGCGACGAGCCACAGGCGGTGTCCTTTCATCACCGCACGGTCCAAAGCGCCTCGTGGCGCTCAAAGTCCAGCTCCAGAGCTCGTTGGGGCGTTCGGCCAGCAGCTCCGGCCGGGCATACGGCGGGTGGGTGAGCTGATCGCGACGGTCCCTGGCCGGGCCATCAGCCGCGAGCAGCCGGTACATCGTGCGCTCTGAGGCCGGGTAGGTGCCCTCGTCCAGCAGCGTCGCCCACACCTCCGCCGGCGAGCTGTCAACGAACCGAGGGCTCTGCAGCTGCTCGAGCACACCGGCGCGCTCAGACTCTGACAGCGCCCGGGCCGAGGTCGCCCGGCGGCGTGGCTGCAGCGGCCTTGGTGGCCGCCGACGGCGGTACACGCCCGCGCGCGAGGCGCCCAGCGCCCGGCACGCCGACAGCGTGCCCGTCAGCGGCTCGATCTCAGCGATCGCCATGTCGATCATCGCTGCGCCGGTGCGTCGTCGTTCGGGTCGCGCCCTTGGCCAGCAGCTCCTCCAAGAGCGCGGAGACGTTTCCCTGCACCTCGATCACCCGGCGAGCCGTCTCCAGATCAGCCCGAGAGCGACCAAGGTCACGACGAAGCCCCGCGTTCTCCAGTGCCTCCGCGCTCTGCGCACGCGGACCGCGCGGCTTCGGCTCAAGCGCCCCGAGCGCGCCCTCCTCGCGCAGCTGACGCCACTTCCCCAGATGCGAGCTATACAGCCCCTCGCGGCGCAACAGGGCGCCGATCTCACCCGGCCGAGTGCACGCGTCAGCCTCTCGCACGATCGACAGCTTGTACTTCGCGCTGAACCGTCGACGCTGCGCGCGCTCGACGAGCTCAGGGTCCGGGACCCCCTACGCCAAGGCGCGCTCACTGGTCGAGAAACCCAGCTCGCCTACGGCTCCCTGCGTCCCTCGACCAGCAGCATCCAAGTCCGACTCGGTATCCATCCTTGATGAGAGCTGCGACACGACATCACGTCCGTTCTCGCCCTCAGGCTCAGTAATCCAACAAAGGAAGCTGTCTCACACGAGCTTGGCAGAGAGGGCCGGTTCGTCGCTGCGCCGGCCCCGGGTCCGCCAGGTTTATGGCCGTGGTCAAGATCGAGGAGCTTCCGCCACGAGTTCGCTTTCGCTTCGCGTTTCGGTCTCGCTGGCACGCACGCGGGCGTCTGGCAGTTGCAGCCCGGCCGTCACGTTCTCGGGGCCTCCTCCACCACGGGCGCACGCTTCCACGCCTTGGCCGCCCCCAGCTTCTCCAGGCCGCTGCATCAGCCCAGGCCCGGCATCCCAGCCGGAACGGACGAGATCTCGAAATCCATTCATCTCCGTTCGCATGACGCCTCGTAGCAAACTTCTACCCCATGACTTACCAGCCGGCTCTGTTCTCAGCAATCATGCTCACATGGGGAGGTTTCTGATGGACGCCCACCGGCGTCGTCCCGCTAGCGAGCCGCGCGCTTCGCGACGTCACGCTCGCAGCATCGGTGCGAATGCCCGACAACTGTTTACCAGCTCAGTCATAGATCTCTCGGCGCTCGCGCGCGCAACGAATCGGCCGCAGCGCCAGAGCTCCTCAAACTTCGCTCCTATAACGAGATTCCCGCCGAGTCTGAGCACCGTCGTCCTGCGCCGGGAGGCGTCCGAACGGTTCTCGTTTGACAAACGACCTGCGGATCGTATAGCGTGCTTGACAACGTTTATTCAGGCATGAGGAGTCGAGCGTCATCGGTAGTTGGGGAGGCGCGAAGGGTCCTCTTGCAGGTAGCACCGGAGGAGTGGGAGTGAGGATGAAGCCAGCAGCACCAAGCACGGATTGGCACGCGACCGCCACGGCCGCACGAGGCGTGGGAGTCCATCGCCCGGTGGACCCGCTGCTCCTCCGGACCCCGGCGCGGTTTAGAACACCGCTGCGTGTCGAGCCGTCGCCGGCGGCCCTCGCTCGTCTGCGCGGCCGTTCTTTCTTGCGTGCTGCTGTTTGCGAATCGCCACAGGGCGCGGCTGCGGGTCTCGGCCGTGACGCCCGCGCCTTGCGCCTCGTTTTCGCGGCGCCCGGGGCCACGGTCGCGCCGGGCGGCGTGGCGCTGGCGCCCGTACCTGTCTTGTTCCGCATGCGCGCCGTCGAGCTCGTGTGTGCCGCTCGTCTGATGATCCCGTCCTGCGTCCGTGGCGCCGAGAGCGCCTCGGCGCGTCCACCAAGGAGATAACGAATCGATGCTCTCTCGCCTGCGCGCTCACATGTCTTACGCCAACGTCGTCGCGACCGTGGCGCTGTTCTTCGCCGTCTCTGGCGGCGCGGCGTACGCGGCGTCGCATTATCTGATCACCAGCACGAAGCAGATCAAGCCGTCGGTTCTCTCGTCCTTGAAGGGTAAGGCCGGCCCGGCCGGCCCGGCGGGTGCGGCGGGTGCGGCGGGTGCGGCGGGTGCTGGTACGGTGGGCCCGGCGGGCCCGGCTGGGCCTGCCGGTGCGGGTGCGGCGGGCCCGCAGGGTCCGCAAGGGCCGCAGGGTGTACAAGGCGAACGGGGTGAAAAGGGCGAAGAAGCGAAGGGTGGCGGCTTCCCCGCGACGCTTCCCTCCGAAGCGACGGAGACCGGCTCGTGGGCGTTCACGGTGACACCGGAAGACGAGGGAAAAAACATACGAGTGGCTTCGCTGTCGTTTCCGATCCCGCTCGCTGCCAACGAATCAGTGACCGACGAACCGGTTATCCCAGCAGAAGACGTTCATATCTTCGCGAGGGGTGAAACGGCGACCGCGGGCGAAGGCTGCGGTACCGGCTCGGCGGCGAAGCCGGAGGCCGAACCGGGCAACCTCTGCGTCTACGTCGCCGCCTCAGAAGTCAAGGGGTTTGAAATCAGTGAACTGACGTCTCGCGATCCGGCGCTGGGAGGGTCCCAAGCAGGTGCGGGCGCCACTGGTGCATCGCTGGTCTTCGGCGTGCCCGCTGGGTTCGCCGAAAGTGGTTATGCCTATGGCACCTGGGCCGTCTCCGCGTCCTAGCCAGGGAAACGCTCCTGACCTCCCGGGGCGAGTTCGCTTCCGGGGGGTTGGGTCCGCCCGACTCCTCCACACCAACCCACGACTTGCACCACCACGTGAAAGGCACTGAAATGACCAAGCCGCATCGCACCATCGTTTCGCTTTGCGTCTTGATCGTCGCTCTCGCGTGCGCCGCGGCGCCTGCCCTCGCCGCGGAACCCGAAGCGCCGTGTCCGAACGAACAGCTGCGGGCCGAACAGCCCGATGCGTCGGCGCTGGCGGATTGTCGCGCGTATGAGATGGTCACGCCGCTGGCGAAGGACGACAATGGCGTGATCGCGAGTCGAGGTCGGGCGGCGCAGTCCGGCGAAGCGATCGTGTATTTCTCTCCTGGGTCGTTCGCGGAACCCAAGTCCACCTGGTTGGACGCGCCTTATCTCTCGCGACGCGAATCGGGTGGCTGGGCCACGCAAAACCTCTCGCCGCCGCTCACCGACTACGTCGGCATCACCGCGGCCGAACGCTCTGAGGATGAAGAATTGCTGTTCGCGCCGGACCTCTCGCGCGCCATCGTGGAAACCCCGTTTCAGTCGTTGGCGCCCGGCCAGCCGGTCGGGTATGGCAATCTCTATGTCGCCGATACCGAGACGGGCTCGTATGAAACCGTGACGACCGTCCAGCCCGAAGCGGAATATAAGCCTTTCAAAGAGGGAGACGAAAGCAAGGGGGTCCCTGAAGCCGTGGGTGCGTCGAGTGACTTGAGCCATGTCGTATTTCAGCAGGCCGCGAGCCTGTGCTGTGAAGCGTCATCGGGGGAGAAACAGCACGTTTACGAGGAGGCCGGCGGGGTTCTGCGCCAGGTCGACGTCCCACCACCAGGCAAGGCGCTCGAAGGCAACGACAATGTCGGCGCCGCCGTGGAAAACGAGCCGATGGTACACGGGGATACGTGGCGTGCGGTGTCTGGCGATGGGTCGCGGGTCGTGTTCACCGGCGGGGAAAAACTGCAAGGTAGATCGTCGCTCAGCGAAGGGCAGGTCTATGTGAGGCAGAATCCGATGAGCGTCGAAGATTGCTCGGCTGCGGCGGATGCGTGCACGGTGGAGGTCTCGGCGTCACAGAAGACGAATGGGAGCGGCACGGGAGGCACCGATCCGAACGCGGGAAAGGGGCCGACAGACGGGACGGCGTTCTATCGCGGCGCGAGTGTGGATGGGTCGCGGGTGCTCTTCACCAGCAGAGTGGAGCTGACCAACAACGCGGATACGGGCCCGGAAGACAATTACGCGAACCTCTACGACTACAACCTCGAAACGGGAACGCTGACCGACATCACCCCTGAAAATGCTGAAGGCGGCAGGGTTTTGGGTCTGGTGACAGCCGGCGAAAACGCGGGTGAAGAAAACTCATACGTCTACTTCGTCGCCAACGGAGTGCTTGCGAGCAACGAAAACGCCAACAAGGAAACGGCACAGCCCGGCGACTGTAATAACGCGGAAGAACAAGAACTTCCGCCAGGCGAATACACGTGCAGCCTGTATGTGGACCATTACGAACACGGTGAATGGAGAACGGAGTTCGTCGCGACGCTCGCCGGCGGTCTTGCCGGGCTTCCCAAAGAAGCCGATGAATCCGACTGGATCGGTGTGGAAGCTGCCTCTTCGGCGCTGGACTTTGGTCCCTTGGCTCATACGGTTCGGGTGACGGCGGACGGGGCAACCCTGGTGTTTGAATCCGAACGGGATCTGGAGGGCAGCTACGATAATCAGCAGGCCGCGCCGGGCGAGTGTGGTAGCACCGGGCGCTGTCGTGAGGTCTACCTGTTCGACGCGGCGACGGGGAAGCTGATCTGCGCCTCCTGTGACGCGGACGGGTCACGGCCCGTCGGCCCCTCTCGCTTCGACGTAGATTATCGGCAGGAGTCCTATATTCCGCGTAACCTGTCTCAGGACGGCGGGCGTTTGTTTTTTGAAACCCCGGATGCGCTTGTGCCGCATGACAGTAATGGTCTCGTGGACGTGTATGAGTGGGAGCGGGCGGGTGAAGGGACGTGCACTGCCTCCTCGCCGTCGTATACGGCGAGTCATGAAGGGTGCACGTTCCCGATCAGTGATGTGGCGGGGTCCTCTGAATCGCAGTTCATGGACGCGAGCGCGAATGGCGATGACGTGTTCATCGAGACCGCGGATCAGCTCGTGGCTTCTGATACTGATGACCGGGGTGATGTGTATGACGTGAAGGTCGGTGGCGGCTTGCCCGTGACGGCTGCGGCGCCGGTGTGCACGAACGCGGACTCCTGCAAACCGCCGCTCTCGCCGCAGCCCGGCGTGTTCGGTGTTCCCGCGAGCGTGACGTTCTCCGGCGCCGGGAACCCACCGCCGCCCCCCCCGCCGCCTGCTGTGAAAGCGAAGACGGCCGCCCAGCTCCGGGCCGAAAAGCTCGCGAAGGCCCTCAAGACCTGCCGTAGAAACCGGAGCAAGCCCAAGCGTAGGAAGTGCGAAAAGGCGGCGCGGAAGGCCTACGCTGCAAACGCGAGCAGGAGGGCACATCGATGATGCGGCGGATTAGAGGCTCTGCAAGCCGGATGCTCGCGGATGTAACTGTTCGCCTGCGCCCTTCGGGGTGGCGCACTGGAGCGTCCACAGATCCGGACGCCGGGCGTGGCGTGGACCGGCTGGGCGCTTGGGATGCGTCGGCCCGTAGTGCGAGCCAGCCGCGGCGGGCGGGTAACCTGGCCACGCGCTACGTGGCGGTGTTGATGCGGGCCGTTGGTGTGTTGTCCGTTTCGCTCGTTTTCACGGCTTCCGCTGGCGCTGCTGGCCCGTATGCGGGTTTTGGGGTGAAGAGCTTCGGTTTCTCGGTTACCGTGCAGCCGACGCCTGAAGAGGAGGCGGATGGTGAATCGGGTGCGCCGGATGTGCAGGCGGGGTCGCATCCGTTTGCGGTGACGAACAGTTTTGTGATGAACGAACCGGAAGACCGTGCGGGTACGTTGGTGTCTCCGGAGGGATTCAAGACGGTCAGCACGGCGTTGCCGCCCGGGTTCGTCGGTAACCCAAACGCCGTACCACGCTGCCCATACCAGGACTTCACTACCGTCGATTCTGCAGGGGACCCACGATGTCCTGATGACACGCAGCTGGGCTGGGGGAGGGTCGAGATTTACCAACGGAACGAAGGCTATCTGAGTAAGAAAACACACCGGTTGACCGATAATTCGTTCATCGTGACGACTCCGTTGTATAATATTGTGCCGCCGGCGGGTGTCGCTGCGTTGTTCGGGTTCAAGGCCGTCAAAATTCAGCCGGTGTTTATCGATGCGTCGGTGCGTACCGGCTCTGACTACGGTTTCACTGAGACGTCGCCGAACAACATCGAGGCGAATGTGATCATGGCCGCGACGATAAACGTGTGGGGTGTGCCGGCGAGTCCGAGCCATGACCGGTTCCGCGGGGACTGTCTCGGCGAGGCCGGCATATACAAACACGAAGCCGAAGAATACGAAGAAGCGACGGGTAGGCCCCCGAATCCGGAAGTGTCGAAGCTGGAAGAAGAAGAACACGAGCCCGGCCAGTCAGACACGGCGCCTGTGAGTTGTCCGGTGGATGTTCCGGTGGTGCCGTTTGTGACGAATCCGACGTCGTGTGGGGAACCGCGTGAAGTGAAGTTCAGTATCGATGGTTGGAATGAACCGTCTGTGTTTGACTCGAAGAAGGTGATGTTGCCGGAACTGTCGGGTTGTGGGAAGCTGGCTTTTGGTCCGACGCTCGCGGTGCAGCCTGATGGTGGTGCGGGGAGCACTCCGACTGGGTTGAATGTGGGTGTGCGTGTGAGCCAGGAATCGACGTCGAACCCTGTGGGGTTGGGTGAGGCTGATGTGAAGGACACGACGGTCGCGCTGCCGGCGGGGGTGCAGGTCAGCCCGTCCGCGGCGGATGGGCTGCAGGCGTGTTCGGGTGATCCTGCTGATGCGCCGGGGACTGCGGGTAACGAGATCGGGTTCACCGGTTTCAGCGAACTGGACCCGGTCACCGAACCTGGGGTGCAGACGCCGCAGTTCACGTCGAGGCTGCCGGGTACGCTCGCCGCGACGCAGGCTGGTGAACCGGAGCCGCTTGAGCCGGGCGTGAACTTCTGTCCGGACGCGTCGAAGATCGCGAACGTCCACATCAAGACGCCGTTGCTGGAAGGCGAACTGGTGGGCGCGGTGTATCTCGCGGCGCCGCAGAACTTCTTGTTCATGGGTGCCGCGGAAGAAAACCCGTTCAAATCGTTGATCGCGATGTACCTCGTCGCCGAAGAACCGAACACGGGCGTGCTGCTGAAGCTCCCGGCTGAAGTGCGGCTCTGCGAAGCCGCGGGGGAACTCGTTGACGGTGTGTCTTGCCAGGCGCCGGGGCAGGTCATCACGACGTTCAAGCACACGCCGCAGGCGCCGTTCAGTGATCTGCAGCTCGAATTCTACGGGACCGACCGCGCGCCGTTGGCGACCCCAGCGCTGTGCGGCACCTACAACACGTCCTCGTCGTTCACGCCGTGGTCGGCGCCGGACCCGGCGAACCCCGAAGAAATCGCGCATCCACCGGCGAGCTTCCAGATCACTTCGGGTCCGAACGGCGCGCCATGCTCTGACCCGCTGGCGTTCTCCCCGTCGCTCTCCTCGGGCGTGACGAACATCAACGCGGGCGGCTTCACGCCGCTGACGACGACGATCTCCCGCGAAGACGGCCAGCAGCAGGTCCAGCAGGTCACGCTGCACTACCCGCCCGGCGTGACCGGCGTCCTCACCGGCATCCCGTTGTGCCCGGAAGCGCAGGCGAACGCCGGCACCTGCCCGGAAAGCAGCCTGATCGGTGAAACGATCGTGTCGGTCGGCCTCGGCAGCGACCCCTTCAGCGTCACCGGCGGCAAGGTCTACCTCACCGAAAAATACGCCGGGGCGCCGTTCGGCTTGTCGATCGTGAACCCCGCGAAAGCCGGCCCGTTCGACCTCCAAGAAGGCCGCCCCGTCATCGTCAGAGCGAAGATCGAAGTCAACCCAGCCACAGCGGCCCTGACGGTCACGACCAACAGCGCAGCCCAGGGCGACGCGATCCCCTCGATCATCGACGGGATCCCGCTGCAGATCAAGCACGTCAACGTCCTCGTAAACCGACCCGGCTTCACGGTCAACCCGACGAACTGCAACCCGATGAGCATCACCGGCACGATCGCCAGCAACGAACAAGCAAGCTCCCCCGTAGCCGACCCGTTCCAGGTCACCAACTGCGCGACCCTGAAATACGAACCCAAGGTCGCGGTCTCGACCGCGGGCCATGCATCTAAAGCAAACGGTGCGAGCCTGTCCTTCAAGATCAGCTACCCAAAAAACGCGATGGGCTCTCAGAGCTGGTTCAAGGAAGCGAAATTCACGCTCCCCGTCCAGCTCCCGGCGCGGCTCAGCACGATCCAGAAAGCCTGCCTCGCAGCGACCTTCGAAGCGAACCCGCAAGCCTGCCCATCCCCCTCGAAAATCGGCTACGCCGTGGTCCACACCGAGATCCTCCCCGTCCCCCTGGAAGGCCCCGTGTACTTCGTCAGCTACGGCAGCTCGAAGTTCCCCGAAGCCGTCCTCGTGCTCAAAGGCTACGGCATCACAGTCGACCTGCACGGCGAAACATTCATCAACGGCAAGACAGGCATCACGTCAGCAACGTTCCGCAACACGCCAGACGTCCCATTCGAATCGATCGAAGTCAACGTCCCCGAAGGCCCCTTCTCAGAGTTCGGGACCAACCTCCCCCACGAAGGCCACGACCTCTGCGGCCAAAAACTCGTCATACCAACATCCTTCAAAGCCCAGAACGGCCTCGAAATAAACAAGAACACACCCATCAGCATCACCGGCTGCCCGAGATCCCTGACCAACAAGCAGAAGCTCGCCGCCGCACTAAAAGCCTGCCACAAAAAACACGGCTCCAAACGCGCCGCCTGCGAAAAAGCCGCACGCCGCGCATCCCACGCGAGAACAAGCCGCCACCAACAATAAACACCCCACACCAACACCCCACACCAACACCCCACACCCACCCCACGTGAACGTTGGCGGTTGCTCATCCGCCGGCTGATCGCTAAACTTAGCGCGAACGTTTATCGGGCTGCCGTGCCGTGCCGAGTCGTGGCGCGGCAGTCAAACGAGAAGGAGGAGCAGTGGGAGATCACGTCGCCGCCACGGGTCAGCACTCGCACATACGTTTCGCGCACGCACACCGCGCATCGAGGCTCGCCGCCGCGATCGCCGTGCTGTTCGCGTGCCTCCCAGCCAGCATCGCGCTCGCTCGCAGCCTCACACTCAGCGACACAGGCCGCCTCCATCTGACCAGCCATCACGGGTTTACGCTCAACGAGCAGGGGTCGGCGTCCGGGACGATCTCGGGCACGATCTACATCCACCTCACCGTCGTCTCAACCAATCGCGTGACCGCCGAAGTGAGCATCTACCCGAGCGGCGGCTCGATCACGGGCCACGCGACCGCGAGCTACCGCCCCTCTGGCGCGCTCGCCACCTTCTCCGGCACGATGAGCGTCCTGCGCGGCACTGGGCACTACGCCGGCGCAAACGGCTCGGGGCTGTCGTTCACCGGCACCGTTCAGCGCTCAAACGACGCGGTGATCGTGCGCGTCAACGGCCGGATGTCAACGTGATCCGTTCGCGTCGCTGAGGTCGCATGAGACGGCTCGCGGCATTGACAGGCCTATCTGCCGCGCTGCTCTGCTCGGCGGCGGCCCCGCGCGCGTTGGCCGTGACTGAGGCCGCCACGCTGAACGCCTCCTTCAGCCCCGACCGGCTGGGCGCTCCGACGACGATTACATTCGGCTTCCACCTCGCGACCGCCGAAGGCACCGCGCCGCCACCGCTGACGGGGATAGACCTGCGTATGCCCGCCGGCATCAACTACACGAGGACGACGCTCGGCCTGGCGATCTGCGAGCCCGCGCTCCTGATCGCGAACGGCTTGGCCGGCTGCCCGCCGAACTCGCGACTCGGCTACGGGACCGCCGTTGTCGAAGTGCCATTCGGGACCGGCTCCGGACACGAGATCCCCGAAGTCCAGGCGCTGGCCGGACCGTCTCCGAACGGCAACCTGGTCGTGCTGTTCTACGCCAATGGCCTGTACCCGGTCGACGCGCAGCTGGCCTTCACCGGGGAAGTGCTGCCCGACACCGGCAGCTTCGGTTCGCAGCTCGCGACGACCGTTCCGCTGGTGACGAGCGTCCCTGGCGGACCCGACGTGTCCGTGGTATCCGTCACGTCGACGATCGGCCCGAGCCACCTGACCTACTACAAGCGCGTTCACGGCCGTCGCGTCGCCTTTCACCCCCGCGGCGTGTCTGTCCCCGAACACTGCCCCCGCGGCGGCTTCCCGTTCGACGGCCAGTTCACGTTCGAGGACGGCACTCAAACGACCGCCCAGACGACCGTCCCCTGCCCGACAAGCCACCGTTGAGCACCGCGACCCACACGAGCAACGGCCGCGTCCTCCAGTACCGGTCGCACACGACAACCGAGACGCGGGCCGCGACACACCCGAGCTCCGCAGAGCAGCTCGCGCTCACCGGCGCGTTCGTCGTCATCATCGCCCGCCACCTGGCAGTGGTGCTGCCGCAGGTTCGCAACGAGCTCGCGCACTGGCGTCGCCGTGCCGAGCGGATCCCGAACGCCCGGTTGCGCCACAGCGCCGAGCTGGCGCTGGCCAAGCGCGGGAACATCGAGGGCGCCGCCCTGTTCGCGACGCTCGCGCCCGCCGCGCATCGCCGCGCGACCGTGCGGGCGCTCGTCGCGTTCCAGAGCGCCTACAACTACCTCGACGCGCTGTCTGAGCTGCCGAGCGATCAGCCGGTCGCAAACGGCGAGCAGCTGCACCAGGCGCTGCTGAGCGCCCTGCAACCTGGCGCCGCCCACCTCGACTACTACGCGCTCAACCCCGACCGGCGCGACGGCGGCTATCTCCAGTCAATCGTCGACGCGTGCGCGAGCGCCGTCGACAGCCTCCCATCGTTTCGGGCGCTCGCCCCGACCGCACGCTGTGCGGCGTCGCGGATCGTGCGATTCCAGGCGTTGAACCTCAACGAGTACCAGGGCGGCCAGCACGCGCTGAGGCAGTGGGCGAGCGAGGCGACCGTCTCCAGCGACGGCTTGGCGTGGTGGGAGACCGCGGCCGCCGCGGGCTCTTCGCTGTCGGTGAACGCGCTGATCGCTGCCGCCGCCGACGGCGAGCTGAACCCGCACGACGCATGCGAGATCGACCGCGCCTACCACCCCTGGGCGGGGGCGCTTCACTCGCTGCTGGACAGCCTCGTCGACCGCCGCGAGGACCGCCTACAGGCCCAACGCAGCCTGCTGGAGCACTATCGCTCTCCCGGAGACACTGGAACCCGGCTGTCCGCCCTCGCCGAGCGCGCCGGCGACTCCATCGGCCGGCTGCCCAATGCGCGAACGCACCGGGCGATCCTGACCGCGATGTGCAGCTACTACCTCTCGGCGCCCGAGTGCGACACCGTCGAGGCGCAGGCCGTCACCGGCGCCCTCACCCGAACGCTCGGGCTGCCGTTGCGCGTCGCGATCGTGATGTTCCGCGCACGGCGCCTGTTCGACGGCGCGACACACGGGACCTACACGTAGCTCACGCCAGGCCCGTGCTGGAGCTGACCGACCTCGTCAAGCACTACCCGGCCGTCGGCGGCGAGTCGGTCCGCGCCGTCGACGGGGTGTCGCTGTCGGTCGCCGCGGGGGAGATGGTCGCGCTGTACGGTCCCAGCGGGTCGGGTAAGACGACGCTGCTGCTGATGCTCGCGACGCTGCTCGAGCCGACCAGCGGCACGGTTTCGATCGCCGGGCGCGACGTGTCCTCGCTGTCTGAGCGCGAGGCTTCGCACTTCCGGCTCTCCGAACTGGGGTTCATCCGCCAGAACTTCGACCTGCTGCCGGGGGTCAGCGCGATCGACAACGCGGTCCTGAAGCTGCTCAAGACGGTGCGCTGGCGTGAGGCGCACGGGCAGATCACGCCGCTGCTCGAGCGTCTCGGTCTCGGCGAGCGGCTGTCGCACCGGGCCGAGACACTGTCGATGGGCGAGCGCCAGCGGGTGATGATCGCCCGCGCGCTCTCAACCGAGCCGAGCCTGCTGCTCGCCGACGAGCCCACCGGCTCGTCTGGACAGTCAACGCAGTCGCGAAGTGCTGGAGCTGTTGCGCGAGCTCTGCCGCGAGCGTAATGTCGCGATCGTGCTCGTCAGCCACGACCCGCTGGCGGCCGGCTACGCCGACCGTGTGTTCGCGCTGCGTGACGGCAAGCTGTCGGACTACGCGCCGGATCAGCCCGCGGCGCAGACCGCCGTCGGCTAGCCGGTCGGCGAGGTCGAGCGTGAGAGCGGGAAACCTGCTGCACCTGTATCGCGTACGGGTTCGTGCGCGTCTGGTGCAGGAGTGCTTCGCGGTGGTCGGGATCGCCGCAGGGGTGGCGCTGCTGTTCGCCTCCCAGGTGGCGAGCCAGAGCCTGTCGAGCTCGGTCGCCCAGCTCTCGCACGGGATCGTCGGCAACGCCAGCCTGCAGCTGCTCGCGCGTGACCCGCAGGGAATGCCCGAACAGCTCGTCGGGCAGGTCCGGCGCATTCCCGGCGTGCGGGTCGCGGCGCCGCTGCTGGAAGCCAGCGCCGACGCGACAGGGCCGAACGGCACGCGGTCGGTGGAGCTCGTCGGCGCGGACTCGAGCCTGAAAGCACTCGACGGCGCGCTCGTCAAGCGCACGGAACTGGAACCGTTCGCGGGCATCGGCGCCGTCCTGCTTCCAGCGCCGCTCGCGCACAGCATCGGCGTGACGAGGTTCGGCAGGGAAGTCACGCTGAGGATGTACGGTCGCAGCGCCCGCGCGCCGCTCTACGAGCAGCTGCACGAAAGGCAGATCGGCGGCCTCGCGGCGAGCCCGATCGTCGTGGCGCCGCTGTTCTTCGCCCAGGAAATGACCGGACTGGGTGACCGTGTCTCCCGCATCCTCGTCCAGCCCGCCCCCGGCGCGCAAACCCAGGTCCGCGCGGCGCTCGTGCACCTGGCGGCGGGGCGCCTGAACGTGCAGGACACCAGCTACGACGAAGAGCTGTTCGCGAAGGCGGCGTCCGCAAGCAACCAGTCGACGGCGCTGTTCGCGGTCATCAGCGCACTGGTGGGTTTCCTGTTCGCGTTCAACGCGATGCTGCTGAGCGCTCCGCAGCGACGCCGTCTCATCGCCGACCTGCGCCGCGACGGTTACCCGCCGGCGACCGTGATCGGCGTGCTGCTGTTCGACGCGATTCTCCTCGGGCTCGTCGCCTGCGCGCTCGGCCTGGTCCTGGGGGACGAGCTGTCGATCCACCTGTTCCGCGCGAACCCCGGCTATCTCGGCTCGGCATTCGCGGTCGGCACACAACGCGTCGTCGGCTGGCAGAGCGTCGCGATCGCCCTCGGCGGCGGAATGCTCGCGGCGATCCTCGCGGTGCTCAGCCCGCTGCGCGACATCCTCGCCCGCGACCCGCTCGCCGCCGTCACGCCAAAGGAGAGCTCGGCCGCCACGACCTCGGTCGTGAGGACGGCGCTCGTCGGGCTTGTGTGTCTCGCCGCGGCGACGGCGATCCTGCTGGCGGCACCGAGACAGGCAATCGTCGGGATGGTGCTGCTCGTCGCGGCACTGCTGGCGCTGCTGCCCGCCGCGCTCGCACTTGCACTGGCGCTGCTCGCGAGGGTCGCGCGGCAGGTGACCGGGGCGATGGCACACGTCGCCGGGATGGAGCTGAGCGCCGCGCGCGCTCGCGGCATCGGCGTCGCAGCGACCGGCGCGATCGCGGTGTTCGGTGCGGTCGCGATCCAAGGCGCCCACGCAGACCTGCTCAAGGGACTTGAAAACGCCGCGCACGACGAGAACGCTTACACCGACCTCTGGGTCTCCCCGCCGGGCGCGTACAACCTGCTGCGCACCACGCCGTTCACCGCCACCGAGCAGACACAGCTCGCGAAGGTGCCCGGCGTTCGCGCCGTGCGCGTGTACCGAGGTGGACTGCTGGACTGGGGCCAGCGCCGCGTGTGGGTGATCGCCCCACCGAGCGAAGCGAGCCCACTGCTGCCCCCGTCGCAGATCCTGGAAGGCTCGCGGACACAGGCGCAGGCGCATCTGCGAACCGGCGGCTGGGCCGTCCTCTCCCAGGCTCTCGCCCAGGAACACCACCTGCACGTCGGTGACGCGGTGACGCTGCCGACGCCAACCCCGACGCGGGTCAGGGTCGCGGCGCTGTCGACGAACATCGGCTGGGCACCCGGCGCGGTGACGATGACCGCAGATGAGTACGCCCGCGCATGGGGTAGCAGTGACGCGAGTGCCTACAACATCCTCCTGGCCCCGGGCGCGAGCCCCACGACTGTCGCCGCCGCGATCCGGCTGACGCTCGGCCCGACGTCGGGTCTGGCGGTGCAGAGCGCGGGCGCGCACGCGGCCGAACAGAACGCGCTCAGCCGCCAGGGGCTTCAGCGTCTGAGCGAGATCGCGACGCTGATCCTCGTCGTGGCGGTGCTCGCGATGGCCGCGGCGATCGGCAACATGGTCTGGCAGCGCCGTCCGCGGCTGGCAAAGCTCAAGCTCGAGGGCTTCCCTCGCTCAGAACTGTGGCGGACGATCGTGCTCGAGAGCGTGATCCTGCTCGGCGTCGGCTGCCTGACCGGCGCCGCGTTGGGCCTCTACGGCCAGCAGCTCCTGGACCGGGCGCTCGCGAACGTCGTCAACTTCCCGGTGGTGCACTCAGTCGCCGTGCTTCCAGCGATTTTGAGTCTCGCGATCGTCACGACCGCCGCCGTGGTGATCATCGCGATACCTGGCTATCTCGCGGCGGGTGTTCCGCCGGCGGTGGCGCTCGAGGATTGAGCCGGCGCCCCACGAGCTTCAGGATCGGCGGTCGGCGGAGCCGATCAGCTTGTCGGGCACGGAGCGTGCCTGACTAGTGGGTATGCGCTAGTGGTACACTAGTGGGTGTGGCTTATGTTGTTACGCGTCCCAAAGGACGCTTTGAGATTCGGGAGTCGCTGCACACCCCGGGCGGTTCGCGGGCGCACAGTCTCGCCGGGTTCGATGTTCTGACCGACGCGGTTCTCGCCAAGGCCGCCCGCCGGGCACGGCGCCCCTTCGACGTAGCGGCGGTACTTGCATCGGGGCGCCGAGCGGGGGCTCCAGCGACGGTCGACGCCCGAGGCGAGGCCGACGAGTCACGCGGTCGCTTCGTGCAGGCCTCGCGTCGGATGGCGCGAGCCTTGCAGCGCCCGCCGGCCGTCAGGCCCGTCGATCCGGGGGCGGCGTTGATCGACCTGCTGGGCTTCGCGGACGCCGTCACTCGCAGCCTGCCTCCCCGGCCGCGTGCACCGCTGGAGTTTCCGGTGCTGTCGCGGCTCGTCGAGAGCCGCCGCGCCTGCCCACGCCCCGTCTGAGGATGAGCGCCACCGGGAGCCTGGGCGGTCTCGCCGGGAGGATCGTTGCGGCACACGAGATGCTCGAGTCGATGGGCGTGGCGCATCAGTTCGGCGGCGCCGTGGCCCTCGCCTGGTATCGCAGCCCGCGCGCAACGACCGATGTCGACCTCAACGTCACCGTCCCGCCCGAAGATGCCAACCCGGTGCTGGGCGCCCTCGCCCATCTCGGCGTGACCGTTTCCCCCGCCGATCGAGCTCTGATCAAGCGAGATGGTCAGGCGCGGCTGGACTGGGACGGGTCATATCTCGATCTCTTCTTCGCTACGTTCGAGCTTCACCGGGAGATGGCCGAGCGCTCGCGCCGGGTCAGCTTCGGCCCGGTGCGGATACCGATCCTCAGCCCTGAGCATCTGATCGTGTGCAAGGTCGTGTTCGACCGGCCCAAGGACTGGCTGGACGTCGAAGAGATGATCGCGTGGGGTACGGCGATCGACGCGGCTGAGGTGCTCGGCTGGATACGGGAGATCCTCGGCGAGGACTCCGAGCAGTACGCGCGGATAGCCGCGCTGCTGTAGCCCGGCCAAGCCAGGATCAGCATCGCGATCTGGGTCAAGCACATGGACGCTAGTGCCACATGAACAAGCGAGTGGCCGGGGGCGCAAAACCTCCGGCCACTTGGCTATGCCCAGCAGGAGCCGTGGTTTACGTATCGAGCCCGGGGATCTGGTCTGTTGGCAGCGGCCCGTGGATCGCTTCGAGCTTGCTGAGATCCAATTGATCCTGCAACCGGCCCGCGAGACGCTTGAAGCCAACGAGGCTTCTGAGAGCGGATATGGGTGCCCGTTGACCGTCGACTTCGAGGTGCACAGCGGCTTGGGCGACGGTGTCGTAATCGAGCGGGGGGAACCCTCCGCGCATGACGTCGATGATGCCGTGGCGGCTGTGGATGCGCAGGTGGTGGACGCCGGCGATGTCCTCGAGCGTCAGGATCTTGCCGTCGCGCAGGCGCGTGGCGCGCACGCGCTCGAGGAAGCGCAGCACCGCGGCGTCGGCCTCGGGCCCGTCGGGCACGAGCAGGTCGCTGTCTCTGGTTGCGCGCACGTAGCCGTGGTAGATCACGCTGAAGCCGCCGATCACGACGTACTTCAGTCCGACCGCATTGGCGTCGGCGACGACGCCGCTCAGGTCAGGACCAGTAGGCTCGTCTGGGGGCATGGCCGGCGCGTATGGAAGCGGCCAGCAAGGAAACCGCTTGTTGGGAGAGTTTCTGGCCCTGTTCGATTCGCTGGGCCGGGGTCAGCGCCATATCGATGGCTCGTTCCTGTTCGGCCTCTTCGCGGTTGATCTCGGCCCACTCATGCTCATGCCCGACCGACAGCAACGGGGTACGCGCATGACTGCCCATCGCCAAATCTTAGCGTCCCACTCTGGCCACCTGCAGAGCATTCAAAGCATCAGATGCTATATACGATATCATCACGCAGCATGGCGCGCACGACGATCGATCTCGACGCCTCGGTGCTCGAGCAGCTGCGACGACGCGCCGCGATCGAGCACAAGAGCATGGGGCAACTCGCCTCAGAGCGACTCGCCGTCGCGCTCGGCGAGCAGACAACCCAGCCCGCGCCCGCGAAGTGGCCGACGAAGCGGATGGGCAAGCCAAAAATCGACCTCGGCGACAAGGAAGCCGTCCGCAAGGCCCTGGAAGGCGAGTCCTGAGAACCGCGGCACAGCCGATTCGGCCCGTCGAGCACGCCGAAGCCTGGAGAGCCCGCCACCGTGAGCACATATCATGAGCGCGACCGTCGACACCAACATCCTGCTTTACGCCGCCAACGTCGACGACGAGTCGCACGAGGTGGCCCGCGATCTGCTCGAGCGTCTCGCTGGCGGACCTGACCTGCTCTACCTGTTCTGGCCGACGATCATGGGGTTCCTGCGGACCAGCACGCACCCCGCGATCTTCAACGACCCCCACAGCCCCGAGCAGGCCGCCGGCGCGATCACCGGGCTCCTGCAGCGGCCCAACGTTCGCGCGCCCGCTGAGCAGGAGGGGTTCTGGGACATCTACCGCGCCACCGCCGAGAACCAAACCCGCGGCAACCACGTCCCCGACGCGCACCTCGCCGCGCTGATGCGCCAACACGGCGTCGGCACCATCTACACCCGCGACAGAGACCTGCGCCGCTACGAGACGGTCGACGCACGCGACCCGTTCGCGTAGAGCCGGCCGCCGCCGCCCCAACCCCTTCTGCGTGTTATCGGATCTGATAACATTTTCTCCGTGGAGCCGTCGCTGGAAGACATCTTGGAGAAGGCCGCGCAGCTGCAGGAACTGGTTCCCGGCGCCGTGCTGGTCGGGGGCTCCGCGGCGGCGCTATACGCCCACCATCGACAGTCGTTTGACCACGATCACGTCGTCGCGGATCTGGTGGAGCGCTTCGAGACGATCCTCGAGCACCTCGAGGCGCTCGGGGACTGGTCGATGACACGGGCACAGCCCGGGAAGATCATCCTCGGCGAGCTCGGTGGCATCGAGACGGGGGTGCGCCAGCTGCTGCGCAGCCGGCCGCTGGAGACCGTCGAGATCGACGTGCGTGGCAGGCGGCTGGTGGTGCCCACCGCCGCGGAGATCCTGCGGATCAAGGCCTGGCTTGCTCTCAGCCGCAACCAGACCCGCGACTATCTCGACATCGCCGCTCTCGCGGACCTGATCGGACTCGACGAGGCTGCCAACGTGCTGAGCGGCATCGACGACTACTACGCCGACATCAACACCCAGCCAGAGGCCGTCGCCACCCAGCTCGTCAGGCAGCTCGCGGACCCCCGACCGCGAGACGCCGAGGTCACCACTCAGCTCTCGAGCTACAAGGCGCTCGACCCCCGCTGGCACGACTGGTCGATCGTGCAGGCGGTGCTCGCCGAGCTCACGCAGAAGATGCTGCGATGAGCGCGCGGTTTCGCAACCTCGACTTCGACAGCACCCGGCCACTGGACCAGTGGCCGGCCGAGGCGATCGAGACGATCATCGACCGCGGCTCGCTCTCAGACTGGCGCCAGCTCGCCGACGCGATCACGCGCAACCCCTGGGGGCCAGCCGCGCGCACGACCGAGACGATCACCGCCTGGGGCGAGCACTACGGCGCCGACGCGCTGATGAGTAACGTGATCCGCCACGCACGCCAAGACATCACCCGGCGAGGACGAGCAGAGTACGCCGCGCAGATCCGCCGCTGGCGCACTCAATCCGGAATGACACTGCGCCAGCTCGCCCGCGCCGCCGGCACCTCAGCGTCACGGCTGTCCGACTACGAGAACGCCAAGGTCGCACCCACAACCGACGTGCTCGCCCGACTCAAACACGCCGCAGGCACCCGCCCTCCCACAGGCCGCGCTGGAGGACTGACCAGCGCTCCGATCACGCCGGCGCGAGGGCATTGAGACCGCGCGCCGCCGCCGCGGCATGCAGGTCGCTGTCATACACGAAGACTGCTCCGAGATCCACACGGACGGTGAGAGCGGTGGCGAGATGGATAGCGTCCATCGCCCGCAGCGGCGGAGTGTAGCTGTCAGTCGCGAGCTCGATGATCTCGGGGGACAGCGGGACAAGGGTGATCCGCCCGAGCGCCGTGCGCGCGCGCTTCAGCAGGTCGGCGTCGCCGAGTCGTCTGGCCGTGCATATCGCCTCGACGCGAATCAGCTCGCTGGCGAGTTGAACGGGCCAGTCACCAAGCGCAGCGCGGAACGCCGCCGTCTCGGGCTCGGCCTTGAGCAGCTTTACGAGCGCGGAGGCGTCGACGTAGGCAGCGTTCACTCGCCGCGGACCCACCGCAGCGCGTCAGATGCCGGCGTCGCGCTCGCGGGATCGGGCTCCGCCGATGGAGCGTCGAGGTCCAGCAGGCTCTCCCGTCCCGGCCTTGCCCCATAGCGCTCGGCCAGCCGTGCCTGCAGCTGGGAGCTCGCGTCCGCGTCGGCGAGCACGGCCTGCGCGCCGCGCAGTGTGAGCGCCCGGATCTGCGCCGCCGCCGAACGCGTCTCGGCGGCGCCCAGCAGCGGCTCGGTAAACGCCAGCGCGCGCTGCACCTCCGGGTCGCGCGTGACGCCGAGGCGGGGATGACGAGAGGCCATCCGAGGATGGTAGCACTCTGGTGTAGCACTCTCGCTCGCAAAGCGCTACAATGACGCACATGTTGCGCCTTGAAAGCTGGATCAGGCTGGCCGGTGGGAGTCCGGTCCGGGTAGACGCCGGAGTGCCCGGTAGCAGGCCCCGGTTCGTTGCTGAGAGGCGGCGGGCTGAGCGGGGCGTCGAGAGCCTCTTTGGAGGGAGCAAGCGCGTGGGCTGGGATTGCAGCCTCGTCACATTTACAGTCGGGGAGCCGAGCCGCTCATGTCACGGCGAAGGCCATGTCCGCCAGTCCTGGTTCCGGATTGGGCACGGCGGGTCCCTGCGGGGTACGGAGACTTGCACGCGCGCAAAGTCTGATCACGGAACAAGGGAGGCCCGTCTGGCCAGCCTCGTCAGCGAAGACCGTTCGTATAAGTCGATGGTGAAATCGAGCGGAGGCCAGCGGGAGTCCGAGGGGGTCGTAGTAGTGATGATCGGCGTGCAGAACAACGCGCCGGGAGCGAAGGACCCCTGCTTTGATCGCGTAAGCGCCGAGGGTAAGCGTTAGGGCATGGTCGAGACTGCTCGATCCACCGGCCCCGCCGGGCATAAGCCCGGCGATCCTGCCAGCGAAATGGTGCTGTTGGAGGCCACTGGTGGGGATGTGCGAGAACTTCAGCGCAAGCTATGGGTGGCCGCTAAGCGGTCGCCGGGTAGGCGTTTCCATGCCCTGTTTGACCGGGTCTTCAGGAGTGACGTCCTGAAGGAGGCATGGAAGCGCGTGCAGAAGAACAAGGGTGCTGCCGGGGTCGATTCCCAGACCCTGGCAGAGGTGCGGGAGTACGGTGCGGAGCGGCTGTTGGCCGAGCTGCAGCGTGACCTGCGCGAGGGGAACTATCGCCCGCGGCCGGTCCGGCGGGTGTTGATCCCCAAGCCCAAGGGTGGTGTGCGGCCGCTCGGCATTCCGACCGTCAAGGATCGGATCGTCCAGCAGGCCGCGCGTATCGTGCTTGAGCCCATCTTCGAGGCTGACTTTCTGGATGTCTCGTTTGGGTTCCGCCCGCGCCGGTCGGCCACGGACGCCAAGGAGGTGCTGCGTCGCTCGTTCATCGACGGGTACCGCTTCGTGTTCGAGGCCGACATCCGCGACTACTTCTCCTCGATCGACCACGAGCAGTTGCTCGGGAAGGTTTCAGAGCGGGTCTCGGATCGGCGTGTGCTCAAGCTCGTACGGCAGTGGCTGCGGGCGGGTGTGATGGACGAAGGGGTGTTGCGGCAGTCGGTTGCCGGGACCCCACAGGGCGGCGTGATCTCGCCGCTGTTGTCGAACATCTATCTGCACGCGCTGGACCTCGCGTTCGCTGACGGCGCTCATGGCCGGTTGGTCCGCTACGCGGACGACTTCGTCGTGATGTGTCGTAGCGAGGCGCAGGCCCAGGCGGCCGGAGAGCTGGCCAGGCAGGTGCTGGCCGATCTCGGGTTGGAACTGCACCGGGAGAAGACGAGAGTTGTTGATCTCCGAGAAGGCCGGGAGGGTCTTGATTTCCTTGGTTGCCACTTCCATGCCCGCGTGTCGGGTCGGTTGCTGGAGCGCGGCGTTCGCCGCTACTACCTTCAGCGTTGGCCCTCGCAAGCGGCGATGAAGAGGGCCCGCCAGCGGATCAAGGCGCTGACCGGTCGAGGTCGTGCGGGGATGGATATTCGCGAGGTGATCTCGCGGATCAATCCGATCCTGCGCGGTTGGGGCAACTACTTTCGTACCGGTAACGCCGCCATCCAGTTCAACCAGATCGACGGATATGCCGAGAGGCGCCTCCGTGGCCTGATGCGCAAGCGTTACGGTCGCAACCTGCGTCCCGGCCAACTGGCCGTCTGGACGCGCGAGTGGTTCGAGGCTCACGGCCTCTACCGTTTGCGTGGCACCATCCGCTACCCGGCAACAGCGTCATGACCATCATGAAGATCATCGGTAAGCCGTGTGCGGGAAAACCGCACGCACGGATTGAAAGGGGAATGGGGAAACGGGCCATCCCGGCACCGCGCCCCTGACTACCAATGGAGAGCGTGGGTATTCGTGAGATGCGCCAGAACCTCAGCCGCTACGCCCAACGGGTTCGACGCGGGGAGTCGTTTCTGATCACCGATCGCGGCCAGGAGGTCGCACAGCTCACGCCTGCGCCCGGACGCGCTTCGGCCATCGACCGGCTCGTCGCCGAACGAGGAGCCAGGCGCGGGCAGGGCAACCTGCTCGACGTTCTGGAGGAGCTGCCCAAGCCGATTCCCGGCCCTCCCTCCGGGCAGGTGCTGGACGAGCTGCGCTCGGAGCGCCTGTAGAGCGCTTGCCCGACTACCTCGACACGTCGGCCTTCATCAAGCTCGTGCGCTCCGAGCCCGAGAGCTCTGCCCTGCGCCGCGAGCTGGCCGGCAGAGAGCTCCTCAGCAGCGCCCTGCTTACTGTTGAGGGCCGTCGCGCCGCCAGGCGCTATGGCGATCTGGCAACTGGGCGCGCCGATGCTGCGCTGACCGCGATCACGCTGGTCCCGCTGGATCAGCCGATCCTCGACGCCGCCGCCGCATTGGACCCAGCGGAGCTGCGTTCACTCGACGCCCTGCACCTGGCAACCGTTGTGAGCCTGGGTGAAGAGCTCGAGCGTCTGTATTGCTACGACGCTCGCCTTACGGGCGCCGCGCAGGCTCTTGGCATCGAGGTCTCTCAGCCGGACAGCTCCGTGGTCTAGGGCCACAGGGCGAGCGTGTCCATGATCTGCCCCCAGGTTTCGACTTCGCGTGCTTCGAGTTCGGAGAAGCGTTCTTCGAGACGGCTGGTGCGACGAGCGAGTTGGCGGTCTTCGGGGGTCTCGTATGGTGCGAGAGCGGCGGGCAGCTCTCCGGGCGCGACCCAGGCGGACATGAAGCGGGGAGCGAAGCTCATGGTGCTCGCAGGCAGCACGAGGAAAGCGCTCCCCGCCCAGCTCTTCACGTCGCTGCATAGGGTAGGCGGCGCGAGTGCTATCAGCGTCGTGACCTTGCCGACGTAGGCGTGGATGGTGCGGGTGAGCGCACGATTACTCCAGGTGAGGCCGCGCGCGGCGCTCGCGAACTCTCGGCCGGCACTGCGATCAAGGGCGACGGCGGCGGTCACCAGCGCCCCGATCACCTCGTTGCTCAGCTGTTCGGAGTCGGCGTCCTGCGGCGAGCCAGCCGCCGCCATCGGGCATTCGCGGCGAACATCGCTCAGGACGCTGTGGAGGGCTGCTTCGATCGGGTGGATCCGGGAAACGGCCGCCTGCACGAGGCGATAGTTCGCCTGGATGTACGCCTTTGTCGAGGCGCCGTCCCCCGGAGCGGCGAGCGCGCTGGTAGGGAGGAGCGCCACGCCAAGGAGCAAGGAGGCGAGGAGCACCGCCAAGGAGGCACGGGTCGGCGATCTGCCCGCCGCGGCGCGCGCCGCCCGGACGGGCAGCACTATTTGCGTCGGCATCTTGGATCTCCTTGGGCCAAAAACACTGGGGCGCAGCCAGACTACCACCGCGCAGAAGCACCCAGCGAGGCCTGCGCTGGGAGGGGACAAGTCCCGTAAAGCAAGCGGGGTCTCGGCCGCGATAAACGACATCCACGTGGTTAGTCGGAAGTTTTTGAGGGTTCGAGGCTCGATCGCCGTGGTTGCGGGGATCGGGCCTTCTTTTGGTGGTTTGACGTAGACACTAACTGTGGTTGTTTCCGTCCGGCGGGTATAGCATGTGCATGTGGCGACGACTCGTCGCCACTACAAGGGCAAGGTCTATGAGAGCACGCTGCTGCGCCGCTCCTACCGCAAGGACGGCAAGGTCCGCAACGAAACGGTCGGCAACCTCTCGCACCTGGCGCCCCACGTGATCGACGGGATCCGTGCGATGCTCGCCGGCGAGGCGCTTGTGGATCTCGATCAGGAGCTTGAGATCGAGCGTTCGCTGCCCCATGGTCACGTCGTGGCGGTGCTCGGTGTGCTGCGGGCGCTCGACGTGGAGCGGCTGATCGGCCGTGAGCGTTGCCGTGAGCGTGACCTGGTGGTCGCGATGATTGTCCAGCGGGTGATCGGCCCGGGCTCAAAGCTCTCGGCGACACGGCGCTTTGGTGTGAGCACGCTCGCGCAGGAGCTGGACCTCGGCGAGGTCAAGGAGGCCGAGCTCCTCTCCGCAATGGACTGGCTCTTGGAGCGTCAGGAGCGGATCGAGAAGACCCTCGCTCACCGGCACCTCTCCCCGGATGGCTTCGTGCTCTATGACCTGTCATCGAGCTATGTGGAGGGACGCTGTTGTCCGCTGGCGAAGCTCGGCTACTCGCGTGACGGGCGCAAAGGTACCCAGCAAGTCAACTACGGCCTGGTCTGCTCTCCGGAGGGCCGGCCTGTCGCCGTCCACGCGTTCGACGGGTCGACTACCGATTCAAAGACGCTTCCCGACGCGGCTCAGGCGGTCACCGAGCGTTTCGGGGTCAAGAACGTGGTGCTCGTCGGCGACCGCGGGATGATCACCCAGGCGCACGCCCAGACGCTCAAGCAGAACGGTGTCGGTTTCATCAGCGCGCTGAAGAGCGCGCAGATCCGTACGCTCATCAACGCGGGGGACATTCAGCTATCGCTGTTTGATGAATCAAACCTCGCGGAGATCTCCTCAGAGAAATCCGACGGTGAGCGCCTCATCGTCTGTCGCAACCCCGCGGTCGCGGGCTCACAGCACAATGGACCAGCCGGCGTGACTTGCCTGCGCCCGGCGCAGTAATGGCGCAGCGTCGGTGCGTTGGCGAACAGCACCCACACACGCCCAAAACGTCAGTCGCACCAGCGCGGGCAAGCGGGTGGCAGGTGGTATACTGCATGGCGTGAAGAAGACCAGTATCTACATCGACCCGGAGGTGGATCGCGGGCTTGCGCGCAGGGCCGCCGCGCAGGGTACGACCAAGGCGGCGATCATCCGCGACGCCCTCGCTCAGGCTGGTGCGGCAGGCCCGCTGGCGAAGCCTCGCGCGTCTGGGGTGTTCGATGGCCCGGGCGACCTCTCCCACGACGTCGACGGTCATCTGGCCAGAACTGGCTTCGGGGAGAGTTGATCGTCCTCGACACGTCGGTCGTTCTGGCGTTCATGGACCGCAGGGACGCCAGTCACGAGACGGTGCGCGACTGGATCGGCGAAAACGTGGACGAGCTGGTGACCACGCCGCTGGTCCTGGCAGAGCTCGATCACCTCGTACAGCGCTATGGGGGCGCAAAGGCGACGCGGGCGCTCCGCGAGGACCTCGTCAACGGCGCCTACCAGGTCGAGTGGTGGCCAGCCGCCATGCACGAGACGATCGCGCTCGCCGAAGCACACGAGTCGATGCAGCTGGGGCTCACGGATGCCTCGCTGCTCGCCCTCGCGGCACACCTCGAAAGCAGCCAAGTCGCGACGCTCGACGAACGGCACTTCCGCACGGTCAGGCAGGCCTCCGGCGACGCTTTCACGCTGCTGCCGGATGACGCGCGCTAGGCGCTGTGGTCGCGGCCGGAATGTCTGTTTGGCGGAAGGCGTGGCCGGTGAACAGGAGCGGCTCCCCGCTGGCTGCCGCCAGGGCGTAGGCGAAGCAGTCGCCGAAGTTCAGGCCGGCAGGGTGGCGGCCCTTGCCGTAACGTCGCCACGCCGACCGCGCGATCTGGACCTGCTCCCCGTCGACCGGGACGGTCTGGACCTCCGCGCGGTGCAGCAGCAGATCGAGCTCGCGGCCCGCCGGCTCACCACGCCGGGCCTCCGCGACGAGCGCGCTCTCCAGCAGATTCCCCGCTGAGATCAGCCGCCGCGGATCGCGCGCGATCGAGACCGTGAACAGGCGTCGCTCGGGCTCGTCGAACAGGATCGCGACGATGGCCGAGCTATCGAGAACCACTCGCGGGAAGCCCGTCGGCGTCGTAGCCGAGGATCTCATCCTCTTGGCGCTCGTCGAGCACCGGCAGCGCGGCGCATCGCAGGGCGATTTCGTCGAGCTCCTCAGCGAGTCCGCGAGGGCGCCGGCCTGCCTGCAGACGCTCGAGACGCTCCCTCACGGCGACGGTGACGGCCTGCGTGATTGTCTCGCCGGTCGTCTGCGCGAGCGTCCGAACCAGCTCATCGGCATCCCGATCCTTGATGTTCAGAGCCATAGGCAGAACAATGATAGCAATAAAGATTCTCGCCTATCGGCCCCGACGACAGGCTGCTGGGTGCCTTTAGCCGATTCTTGACGCCGTGAGCATCGAGTCGGTCCGCGGGAGGCGTGGGCGAGGCAGGAGCTTCAGTCACCGAAATGTCACCGGACCCCGAGGGGCCCCATAAACAGTGAGATTCCGAGGCCCCCCGCGGTTTCAGTTACCGCGTCGGCTGGTGTCTTTGGGCGTCGGTTGCTCCTTGTCAGGGCTTGGGCTCGGCCGGGGTTTCGCTGTGCGTCTCGATCGGCCGTGTCGGGCTTGCCTGCGAGCACGTGAGTCTTGGCTGCCCCTTTGTCCCGTCTCTACAGCCTCTGAAAGCGAGTGAGCTAACGCATGTCCGTGTCATCCCTCTGGACAGTATTCTTCGGCCGTCGCCTCACGCAACCGGGGACCCGAACAAGCCCTCCACACCCCCAGCGCCACACCCACCACCGGGCTCCCCGACAACCGCAAATACGAACTCGTCACACCACCAAACAACCAAGACGCAGACGTCTACATACCACAGGTAGAAGCCGGGGGCAAGGAAGGTGCCGGCCGTGAAGGGACAATCACACAGCGGCCCTTTCAAGCAGCTACCGACGGGACCGGTGTCACCTACGTCGCGGACCCGACCGCGGGCGGGTCCGGGGGCGTTCAAGATCCACTTCGGCGACCGCGTCCCTGACACTACAAACTGACTGTCACCCTTTCACTTCAACCGGAGTAGCTGTTACACTAACCGCAACCCGCCAGTGGTGTGTGGGGTGTTGGTGTGGGGTGTTTATTGTTGGTGGCGGCTTGTTCTCGCGTGGGATGCGCGGCGTGCGGCTTTTTCGCAGGCGGCGCGTTTGGAGCCGTGTTTTTTGTGGCAGGCTTTTAGTGCGGCGGCGAGCTTCTGCTTGTTGGTCAGGGATCTCGGGCAGCCGGTGATGCTGATGGGTGTGTTCTTGTTTATTTCGAGGCCGTTCTGGGCTTTGAAGGATGTTGGTATGACGAGTTTTTGGCCGCAGAGGTCGTGGCCTTCGTGGGGGAGGTTGGTCCCGAACTCTGAGAAGGGGCCTTCGGGGACGTTGACTTCGATCGATTCGAATGGGACGTCTGGCGTGTTGCGGAACGTTGCTGACGTGATGCCTGTCTTGCCGTTGATGAATGTTTCGCCGTGCAGGTCGACTGTGATGCCGTAGCCTTTGAGCACGAGGACGGCTTCGGGGAACTTCGAGCTGCCGTAGCTGACGAAGTACACGGGGCCTTCCAGGGGGACGGGGAGGATCTCGGTGTGGACCACGGCGTAGCCGATTTTCGAGGGGGATGGGCAGGCTTGCGGGTTCGCTTCGAAGGTCGCTGCGAGGCAGGCTTTCTGGATCGTGCTGAGCCGCGCCGGGAGCTGGACGGGGAGCGTGAATTTCGCTTCCTTGAACCAGCTCTGAGAGCCCATCGCGTTTTTTGGGTAGCTGATCTTGAAGGACAGGCTCGCACCGTTTGCTTTAGATGCATGGCCCGCGGTCGAGACCGCGACCTTGGGTTCGTATTTCAGGGTCGCGCAGTTGGTGACCTGGAACGGGTCGGCTACGGGGGAGCTTGCTTGTTCGTTGCTGGCGATCGTGCCGGTGATGCTCATCGGGTTGCAGTTCGTCGGGTTGACCGTGAAGCCGGGTCGGTTTACGAGGACGTTGACGTGCTTGATCTGCAGCGGGATCCCGTCGATGATCGAGGGGATCGCGTCGCCCTGGGCTGCGCTGTTGGTCGTGACCGTCAGGGCCGCTGTGGCTGGGTTGACTTCGATCTTCGCTCTGACGATGACGGGGCGGCCTTCTTGGAGGTCGAACGGGCCGGCTTTCGCGGGGTTCACGATCGACAAGCCGAACGGCGCCCCGGCGTATTTTTCGGTGAGGTAGACCTTGCCGCCGGTGACGCTGAAGGGGTCGCTGCCGAGGCCGACCGACACGATCGTTTCACCGATCAGGCTGCTTTCCGGGCAGGTGCCGGCGTTCGCCTGCGCTTCCGGGCACAACGGGATGCCGGTGAGGACGCCGGTCACGCCGGGCGGGTAGTGCAGCGTGACCTGCTGGACCTGCTGCTGGCCGTCTTCGCGGGAGATCGTCGTCGTCAGCGGCGTGAAGCCGCCCGCGTTGATGTTCGTCACGCCCGAGGAGAGCGACGGGGAGAACGCCAGCGGGTCAGAGCATGGCGCGCCGTTCGGACCCGAAGTGATCTGGAAGCTCGCCGGTGGATGCGCGATTTCTTCGGGGTTCGCCGGGTCCGGCGCCGACCACGGCGTGAACGACGAGGACGTGTTGTAGGTGCCGCACAGCGCTGGGGTCGCCAACGGCGCGCGGTCGGTCCCGTAGAATTCGAGCTGCAGATCACTGAACGGCGCCTGCGGCGTGTGCTTGAACGTCGTGATGACCTGCCCCGGCGCCTGGCAAGACACACCGTCAACGAGTTCCCCCGCGGCTTCGCAGAGCCGCACTTCAGCCGGGAGCTTCAGCAGCACGCCCGTGTTCGGTTCTTCGGCGACGAGGTACATCGCGATCAACGATTTGAACGGGTTTTCTTCCGCGGCACCCATGAACAAGAAGTTCTGCGGCGCCGCGAGATACACCGCGCCCACCAGTTCGCCTTCCAGCAACGGCGTCTTGATGTGGACGTTCGCGATCTTCGACGCGTCCGGACAGAAGTTCACGCCCGGCTCAAGCGGCTCCGGTTCACCAGCCTGCGTCGCGGCGAGCGTACCCGGCAGCCTCGACGTGAACTGCGGCGTCTGCACCCCAGGTTCGGTGACCGGGTCCAGTTCGCTGAAACCGGTGAACCCGATCTCGTTACCCGCAGTCCCCGGCGCATCAGCAGGATCACCCGAACACGCCTGCAGCCCATCCGCCGCGGACGGGCTGACCTGCACCCCCGCCGGCAGCGCGACCGTCGTGTCCTTCACATCAGCCTCACCCAACCCCACAGGGTTCGACGTCGATTCCTGGCTCACACGCACACCCACATTCAACCCAGTCGGAGTGCTCCCCGCACCACCATCAGGCTGCACCGCGAGCGTCGGACCAAAAGCCAGCTTCCCACAACCCGACAGTTCCGGCAACATCACCTTCTTCGAGTCAAACACAGACGGTTCATTCCAACCATCGATACTGAACTTCACTTCACGCGGTTCCCCACACGACGTCGGATTCGTCACAAACGGCACCACCGGAACATCCACCGGACAACTCACAGGCGCCGTGTCTGACTGGCCGGGCTCGTGTTCTTCTTCTTCCAGCTTCGACACTTCCGGATTCGGGGGCCTACCCGTCGCTTCTTCGTATTCTTCGGCTTCGTGTTTGTATATGCCGGCCTCGCCGAGACAGTCCCCGCGGAACCGGTCATGGCTCGGACTCGCCGGCACACCCCACACGTTTATCGTCGCGGCCATGATCACATTCGCCTCGATGTTGTTCGGCGACGTCTCAGTGAAACCGTAGTCAGAGCCGGTACGCACCGACGCATCGATAAACACCGGCTGAATTTTGACGGCCTTGAACCCGAACAACGCAGCGACACCCGCCGGCGGCACAATATTATACAACGGAGTCGTCACGATGAACGAATTATCGGTCAACCGGTGTGTTTTCTTACTCAGATAGCCTTCGTTCCGTTGGTAAATCTCGACCCTCCCCCAGCCCAGCTGCGTGTCATCAGGACATCGTGGGTCCCCTGCAGAATCGACGGTAGTGAAGTCCTGGTATGGGCAGCGTGGTACGGCGTTTGGGTTACCGACGAACCCGGGCGGCAACGCCGTGCTGACCGTCTTGAATCCCTCCGGAGACACCAACGTACCCGCACGGTCTTCCGGTTCGTTCATCACAAAACTGTTCGTCACCGCAAACGGATGCGACCCCGCCTGCACATCCGGCGCACCCGATTCACCATCCGCCTCCTCTTCAGGCGTCGGCTGCACGGTAACCGAGAAACCGAAGCTCTTCACCCCAAAACCCGCATACGGGCCAGCAGCGCCAGCGGAAGCCGTGAAAACGAGCGAAACGGACAACACACCAACGGCCCGCATCAACACCATCACACAACGCCTCACCAGGCTACCCGCCCGCCGCTCGTGGCTCACACTACGACTACGGGCTGGGCGGGCCCCCGTGCAGGGTCTGGTAGACACGATTTCGTTACCTCTTCCTCTTCGCGGTCTTAGAAGTCCTACTCGCATACGCCCTCCTGGCTGCCTTTTCGCATCGCGCTCTCTTGTTGCCGTGCGGTTTCCTATGGCAGGTCTTGAGGGCCTTCGCCAGCTTTTCGGCCCGGAGCTCGGCGGCCGTCTTCGCTTTCACAGCAGGCGGCAGGGGGGGCGGAGCAGGGTTCCCGGCGCCGGAGAACGTCGCGCTCGCGGGAACACCGAACACGCCCGGCTGCGGCGAGAGCGGCGGTTTGCAGAAGTCCGCGTTCGTGCACACCGACGCCGCAACCGTCACGGGCAAGCCGCCACCGACCTTCACGTCATACACATCACCCTGGTCATCAGTATCAGAAGCCACGAGCTGATCCGCGGTCACGATGAACACGTCATCACCATTCGCGCTCGCGTCCATGAACTGCGATTCAGAAGACCCCGCCACATCACTGATCGGGAACGTGCACCCTTCATGACCCGCCGCGTAGGAAACCGAAGCGGCAATGCAGCTCCCTTCACCCACCCGCTCCCACTCATACACGTCCACGAGACCATTACTGTCATGCGACACAAGCGCATCCGGCGTTTCAAAAAACAACCGCCCACCGTCCTGAGACAGGTTACGCTGAATATAGGACTCCCCCACAATACGTTCGCTGAGACGGGCGGGGCCGACGGGTCGTGACCCGTCTGGGTCACAGGAGGCGCAGATCAGCTTCCCCGTCGCCGCGTCGAACAGGTAGACCTCACGACAGCGCCCGGCGCCACCACACTCCCCAGTAGCGGTCTCGTGATTATTGTAGTCTGGCACGAGATTTCGGTCGGATTCAAACGCCAGGGTCGTCCCATCCGGCGTCACCCGAACGGTATGAGCCAAGGGACCAAAGTCTTCCCCCGAAAAGCCGCTTTCCCGTCCTATCCAGTCGGGTTCATCGGCTTGCTGTTTTTCGGCGCCGCCGGCGAGCGTGGCGACGAACGTCGTTGTCCATTCGCCATGTTCGTAATGGTCCGCATACAGGCTGCACATGTATTCGCCTGGCGGAAGTTCCTCCTCTTCCGAATCACAGTTTCCGGGTTTCGCCGTTTCGTTGTTGGCGTTTTCGTTGCTTGCGAGCATCCCATTGGCGACGAAGTAGACGTATGAATCTTCCTCGCCCGCGTTTTCGCTGGCTGTCACGAGACCCAAGACGCGGCCGCCTTCGGCATTTTTCGGGGTGAGGTCGGTCAGCGTTCCTGTTTCGAGGTTGTAGTCGTAGAGGTTCGCGTTATTGTCTTCCGGGCCCGTATCCGCGTTGTTGGTCAGCTCCACCCTGCTGGTGAAGAGCACCCGCGACCCATCCACGCTCGCGCCACGGTAGGACGCCGTCACTCCTGTCCGTCCCTTTCCCGCGTTCGGATCGGTGCCCCCGGGACCGCTGCCATTCGTCTTCTGCGACGCCGACACCTCCACCGTGCACGCATCCGCCGCGACCGAGCAATCTTCGACGCTCATCGGGTTCTCCCTCACATAGACCTGCCCATCGCTGAGCGACGATCTACCTTCCACCTCTTCCCCGCCAGTGAACACGACCCGCGACCCATCGCCAGACACCGCACGCCACGTATCCCCGTGTTGCATCGGCTCGCTTTCCACGGCGGCGCCGACATTGTCGTTGCCTTCGAGCGCCTTGCCTGGTGGTGGGACGTCGACCTGGCGCAGAACCCCGCCGGCCTCCTCGTAAACGTGCTGTTTCTCCCCCGATGACGCTTCACAGCACAGGCTCGCGGCCTGCTGAAATACGACATGGCTCAAATCACTCGACGCGCCCTCAGCTTCAGGGAGCCCGCGGCCTTGGTTTTCCTCTTTGAAGGGCTTATATTCCGCTTCGGGCTGGACGGTCGTCACGGTTTCATACGAGCCCGTCTCGGTATCGGCGACATAGAGATTGCCATACCCGACCGGCTGGCCGGGCGCCAACGACTGAAACGGGGTTTCCACGATGGCGCGCGAGAGGTCCGGCGCGAACAGCAATTCTTCATCCTCAGAGCGTTCGGCCGCGGTGATGCCGACGTAGTCGGTGAGCGGCGGCGAGAGGTTTTGCGTGGCCCAGCCACCCGATTCGCGTCGCGAGAGATAAGGCGCGTCCAACCAGGTGGACTTGGGTTCCGCGAACGACCCAGGAGAGAAATACACGATCGCTTCGCCGGACTGCGCCGCCCGACCTCGACTCGCGATCACGCCATTGTCGTCCTTCGCCAGCGGCGTGACCATCTCATACGCGCGACAATCCGCCAGCGCCGACGCATCGGGCTGTTCGGCCCGCAGCTGTTCGTTCGGACACGGCGCTTCGGGTTCCGCGGCGAGGGCAGGCGCCGCGGCGCACGCGAGAGCGACGATCAAGACGCAAAGCGAAACGATGGTGCGATGCGGCTTGGTCATTTCAGTGCCTTTCACGTGGTGGTGCAAGTCGTGGGTTGGTGTGGAGGAGTCGGGCGGACCCAACCCCCCGGAAGCGAACTCGCCCCGGGAGGTCAGGAGCGTTTCCCTGGCTAGGACGCGGAGACGGCCCAGGTGCCATAGGCATAACCACTTTCGGCGAACCCAGCGGGCACGCCGAAGACCAGCGATGCACCAGTGGCGCCCGCACCTGCTTGGGACCCTCCCAGCGCCGGATCGCGAGACGTCAGTTCACTGATTTCAAACCCCTTGACTTCTGAGGCGGCGACGTAGACGCAGAGGTTGCCCGGTTCGGCCTCCGGCTTCGCCGCCGAGCCGGTACCGCAGCCTTCGCCCGCGGTCGCCGTTTCACCCCTCGCGAAGATATGAACGTCTTCTGCTGGGATAACCGGTTCGTCGGTCACTGATTCGTTGGCAGCGAGCGGGATCGGAAACGACAGCGAAGCCACTCGTATGTACTTGTTTTTGTCTTCCGGTGTCACCGTGAACGCCCACGAGCCGGTCTCCGTCGCTTCGGAGGGAAGCGTCGCGGGGAAGCCGCCACCCTTCGCTTCTTCGCCCTTTTCACCCCGTTCGCCTTGTACACCCTGCGGCCCTTGCGGACCCTGCGGGCCCGCCGCACCCGCACCGGCAGGCCCAGCCGGGCCCGCCGGGCCCACCGTACCAGCACCCGCCGCACCCGCCGCACCCGCCGGGCCGGCCGGGCCGGCCTTACCCTTCAAGGACGAGAGAACCGACGGCTTGATCTGCTTCGTGCTGGTGATCAGATAATGCGACGCCGCGTACGCCGCGCCGCCAGAGACGGCGAAGAACAGCGCCACGGTCGCGACGACGTTGGCGTAAGACATGTGAGCGCGCAGGCGAGAGAGCATCGATTCGTTATCTCCTTGGTGGACGCGCCGAGGCGCTCTCGGCGCCACGGACGCAGGACGGGATCATCAGACGAGCGGCACACACGAGCTCGACGGCGCGCATGCGGAACAAGACAGGTACGGGCGCCAGCGCCACGCCGCCCGGCGCGACCGTGGCCCCGGGCGCCGCGAAAACGAGGCGCAAGGCGCGGGCGTCACGGCCGAGACCCGCAGCCGCGCCCTGTGGCGATTCGCAAACAGCAGCACGCAAGAAAGAACGGCCGCGCAGACGAGCGAGGGCCGCCGGCGACGACTCGACACGCAGCGGTGTTCTAAACCGCGCCGGGTCCGACGAGCCCACTTGTGATGCGGAATCTCGACATCGGGTGACAGTCGGGTGGCGCTTGGGCGGTGTCGGGCACCGCTGACCGCCAGTCGTTGGGCGACCCCATGGCGAAAGGAAGGCCGTCCCGTCCGCTTCGCTTGAGCCGTTCTCGCCCGGTTCCCCCGGGGCCCGACGACCCTTGGACAGGTAGCTGGGCGACCTCGGCCCGGAATGCCTATGGCGACGTTTTTTCCAGTGTTTATGCGGCTTGCCGGTGCCAAGGAGCCGCCGTGTTGAGCTCGCGAGGCGTAAACTCCAGCGTGTCTGAGTGTCAACCGCCGGATGTGTGGGAGGGGTAGGAGTGTGAGCGGGGCAGCGACAAGGCCACGCCACGTGGGGATCGTCGTGAAGCACCGCGCCGGGTGCGCGTCCGAGCGCGGCGAGGCCTGTACTGTCGCCGCGTCTACCAGGCCGCGGTGTGGAGCGCCCGGGACGCCAAGCGGATTCGCAAGCATTTCGAGTCTCTTTCGGAGGCTCGCTCGTGGCGCGCCGACAGCTACACGAAGCTTCGCCGCCGTGAGATGCGGGCGCCGTCGGCGATGACGTTCGGGCAGGCGGCGGCTCTGTGGCTCGCGGGGGCACGCACCGGGACGATCCGCACTCGCTCCGGTGACCCATATAAGCCGAGCACGATCCGCTCCTACGAGCTTGCTCTCCGCGGTGGGGAGATGGGGGAGGGGGGACTGATGCGCGAATTCGGGCGCACGCGACTGTCGGCGCTGGCCCTCGAGGACGTGCAGGCCTTCGCCGACCGTCTCCTGGCCGCCGGTGCGGCACCGTCGACGATCCGTAACCGCATGATGCCCTTGCGGGTCATCTGTCGCTGGCGCAGGGCGGAGGTGCCGGTCAACCCGTCAGTCGGTCTGAACCTGCCGGCTGTGCGCCTCACCCGCGCTCGCATCGCCTCGCCCGCCGAGGCGGAGCTGCTCCTTGCCGCGCTGCCCGCCCGCGACCGCCCGCTGTGGGCGACCGCCATGTATGGGGGCCTTCGTAGGGGCGAGTTGATGGGCCTGCGTTGGCGCGATGTCGATCTGCCGAACGGCGTGATCGAGGTGCGCCAGGCCTGGGATCCGAAGGAGCACCTCATGGTCGCCCCGAAGTCGGCGGCGGGCGCGCGTCGGGTCCCAATCGCGAACGTCCTGCGGGGCTTTCTCGCGCCGCTGAGCCTGGCCGCGCCGGCCGACGCCGATGGCCTGGTCTTCGGCAGCGGGCGTCCTTTCAGCGCGTCATCGCTGTATGAACGAGCCGGTCGTGCCTGGAGGCGCTCGCAGCTCGACCCGATCTGCCTGCACGACTGCCGTCACACCTTCGCGAGCCTGATGATCGCCGCTGGCGTCAACGCAAAGGCGCTGTCAACGTTTATGGGGCACGCCAACATCTCGATAACGCTCGACCGCTACGGCCACCTGATGCCAGGGGCCGAAGCCGAGGCCGCCTCCCTGCTGGACACCTACCTGGACGCCTCGCGCGCCGCTGTCCCGTAGCCGGCGACCCTCCAGCCCGCGGTGACAATCGGGTGGCAGCGCTCGCGCCGCGCTCGCCGACCGTGTCCAGCACTGGCGCGAGCGTTTATTGAGCGCGCTGTCTGCTGCCGAGAGCGCCCTATCTAACGATCATCCGGCCGACGGGCTAATCTGCAACAGCGGCGTTTATTCGACTCGACGCGAGGTTGCTCGGGATCGATGCCCGGCTTCGCCCAGCAAACCGCATCGCTAACGTTTATGGAGCGGGGCAAAGGCGCGGTTTGACAGGCAGATCGTCCATGCGCTAGCGTGCGTGCCATCGTTTCTCATCGGCTACTTCCTCTCGGCCGCGCGGGGCTTCGTGGCCCTGCGAGGCCGAGCGATTGAGGTGCACGCAATGTCCGCAGCAGCATCGTCGAGTGAGCTCGCCCAGGCTGGCGGCCGCTCTTCGCAATGGCCGGCCGATGTCGCGGCGAGCAGACAAGACGCTCGCGGGCAGCTCGCCGCGTTTCAGCGCCTGCGCATGCTCAGCGCAGCCGCAGCCGTCGTAGGCGAGCAGGGCTACGAAGGGGTGTCCGCGACGTCTGTCGTGGCCCGCGCCAGGGTGTCGCGCAAGACCTTCTACGAAGTGTTCGAGAGTCGCGAGGATTGTTTGCTGGCGGTGATCGAGCGAGCCCTCGCCGACGCCGCCATCCTCGCGGGGGAAGCATACGAGCAGCAGCAGGGATGGTCCGCTCGGCTACGAGCCGGCCTCGCCGGCCTCCTGATGTTTCTGGAGCGCGAGGAGACGGGGGCGCTCGTGCTCGCGTATCTCCTCGGGTACGGCCCCAATCGTCTCGAGCTGCGAGCGGAGGTCCTGCGGCGTCTGCGTGCGCTGGTCGATCAAGGCCGCGAGCATGCCGGGGCGCGCGACAGCGTTTCGCCCCTGACCGGCGAGTTCATCGTGGGGGGCGTCCTCGCGGCCGTGTACGCGCACATGCAGGACCGGCGCCCGCCCGAGCTGGCCGATCTCTTGAACCCGCTGATGTGCATGATCGTCCTTCCCTACCTCGGGCCTGGAGCGGCCGCGAGAGAACTGACCCGAGCGGCCCCGGAGCGCCTCGAGCCGCCATCCCGGGCCGTCACCGAGCAGCTCCAGCGACTCGACATGCGCGTCACTTACCGAACGGCGAGAGTGCTCGAGGCGATCAGACTCCTGCCCGAATCCAGCAACGCCGCGATCGCGGCCCACGCGAACATCGTCGACCCCGGGCAGATCTCAAAGCTGCTCGCTCGTCTCCTGCGCCTGAAGCTGATCGAGAACACGGGCGCCGGAAGCGCCGCCGGCGAAGCGAACGCGTGGCTGCTCACCGACACGGGCAAGCAGCTCGAGTCGATGACCAGGCGCAAGGTCGCCGGCACGGGGCGCTGATGGCCGAGCTGCGTGCATATCCGAGGGTCCGCGCGCGGGCTGGGGCCACCTCGATCGAGCTCTCGCAAGCACAGCTCGAGCACATTCTTCGTGACGTCTCGGGAGCAGGCAGTTTCTCCCTGGCACTCGAGGGCCTATCCGACGTCCGCGCCGTCCTCGCGCGCGCGCAGCCGCTGCTCGCCCTCGGACTGGTGGAACGTGACGCGATCACCCGCAAGTACAGGATCACCAATGCCGACTGACGGCGGCCTCCATCCCGCAATGCTTCGCCAGCGCCAGCTGGAAGCCGAATGGGCGCTCCTGTACGACCCCGTCGACTGGCTTCAGGAGCCGCAACCATCGGCATCGGGGATCCCGTGCTGTGGCATCCCCCGACGATTCCCGCTTGGCCTGCGTGGCAGAGGGCTGGCAGCGTGGCCGTTCAGCTCGTGCCGGCGCCCGTTCGCCACACCCGGCTGCCCGCCGTCTGAATGTGAGGGGTCAACGTGAGCGCGCACGCCAACTCACGACCGGTGCGCGCGGCTTTGCGGTCCGGTCCGAACGGGCTCCCGCGAACTCGCGTGAACGAGTTTCAGCGCGGACGCCTGATCGCCGCGGCCGTCGACACGGTCCACGAGCTCGGCTACCAGCGGATGACCGTCGCTCAGGTGCTCATCCGTGCGCGGGTTTCCCGCAAGACCTTCTATGAGATCTTCGTGGACCGCGAAGACTGCTTCCTGGCCGCATTTGACGACGCGGTCGCTCAAGCGAGTGCTCTTGCCGGCGAGGCATATGCGGGTCAGCGCGACTGGCGCCGGGGGACACGCGCCGCGCTGGGCCGCCTGCTGGCTGCGATGGATGAAGAGCCCGCGCTCGCGAGGTTGTGCATGCTCGAGGCCCTCGCGGCCGGCGTGCGCGTCCGCGAACGTCGCGCCGCGGTCCTTGCGCAGCTCGCGGAGCTCATCGACCGCGGCGGCAACGTCCGCGTCGACTCGAGGCCCCCGCCGCCGCTCACGGGCGTCGGCGTCGTCGGTGGGGTCGTGGCCGTGCTGCAGGCGCGCCTCTTGCAGGAGGGCGATCAGAGCCTCAGCGAGCTGTTGGGGCCGCTGATGAGCATGATCGTGCTGCCGTATCGCGGCCCGCGGGCCGCGAGGAGCGAGCTCGCCAAGCGCGTGCAGCCCGTTGAACGCAAGCGTGACACCGGGCCCGCCGTCGATAGCGCGGATCCCCTCAACGGGTTGAGCATGCGACTCACCTACCGCACGATTCGCGTCCTCGGGGTGATCGCCGAGCAGCCGGGCGCGAGCAACCGCGAGATCTCTGAAGGTGCGGGCATCGTCGACCAGGGCCAGATCTCAAAGCTCCTGAGTCGGCTCTCGCAGTACGGTCTAGTTGAGAACTTCGGCCATGGTCAACGTCGGGGCATGGCGAACGCATGGGAGCTCACTCCCCGCGGTGCACAGCTCGAGAGCGCCAGCCGCCAAGGTTGGCGATGAGCTTCGGCAGACCGTTTCTGGTCTACTGGCTGCGGAGTGTGCTCGCCAGCGAGCGCGCAACACCGTCGACCGTTCGACGCTCGGCGCGTCGCGCACCAGCTCGGAGTCCGGCGCAGGAAGAGCGTGCTCGAAGCTGGTGAGCGCGTCACTGCCTCGCTCACACGGCCATGCGTCAGCGAAGCGACGCACGTAGTGAGGAACGCCGGGTAATCGGCCGGCAGCCCGGCCGTGTCGTACAGGAGCCTTGCTCACGCTTTCGAGCGTATCGCCGGGCGCGGGGCGGCCGCGGGTGCGGTCCCCGCGCCCGCGTGGGTCAACGGTGCTGAGCACCTCGTCGAGCCGTGGTGGTCAACGCGGCGCATCCTTGCGCATCTGGTACGCTGCAAGTACACGGCAGAGAAACCAGGGTAGAGAAACCATGGCAGAGAACCAAGCTGCTCGTCACGTCACAATCGCCGGAAGGCCCTTTACGCTGCGGCGCAGCGACGTCCTTAAAGCGTTGCGGAACGTAGACCCCGAACCGATCTCCAGCCACTTCGTCGTAGTTGGCTCGCGCCGATTCCCGCCCAAGCAGGTGATCGGCGAGATCACCGGCTTGGACCGCGCAGACTTCACTACCCACCAGGCAAGACGAACACTCTTGCGCCTAGGATTCACAGCCGGACGCCGCGGCTCCCAGTCACGATCAAGGCTCGCGAGAACCGAAGCACCGGACGAGAGCCTCGCAGAGCGAATGCGAGCATTCACCGGCGAGTGGATCGCGATCAAGGACGACGAGATCCTGCACGCGTCCAGTACGCCCCAAGCACTCGTGCGCTGGCTGGGCAGCCACGGCCAGAAAGCCGACAGCGTCTTGCGCGTGCCCGAGGACGACCTCGCCGCAAGCGGCCTCGCCCCCCTGTGAGATTCAGCTTCCGAGAGATACCGGACGCTGGACGAACAACCGTCCGCGCGCGACCAATCGTCGACCTCGTCATCGAAGGCCTCGACATCGCCCCCCAAGCCTGCCTCCTTGACACCGGCGCAACCGCCATCCGCCTCGGCGCCCACGTCGCCGAGCTCTGCGGAATCGACACCGCCAACTCCCTCGAGACTAAGCTCGCCGTCGGAGGCGCACTCGTCACAGCTCGAATGGCAATCGTGAGCCTCCAGGTCACGAGCGCTACAAACACGCACCAGTGGAGCGCACCGGTCTGGTTCTGCGAACCATGGACCTCAGCCTTTGGGCTCCTCGGACTCACGGGTTTCTTCGACCAATTCCACGTCACCATCGCCGCCTACGAAGAATGGCTCGAGCTCACACCGGCAAACGCCTGACGATCGTAGTCCCGAGTTTCGGAGCAACCCCCTGGCCTGGAAGAGAACGCGACGCGCTGAGGCTGCTGTTCGGGTTCGCCGAGGACTGGAGTGCCCGCTTGCGTGGACACCTGAGCACTTGGGTCCGTCGGGCCCGGCGGGAAGGATGTGGTGTCCTTGCCGCGTACTCGTCCCCCGTACCGTGTGGAGTTCCGTCGTGAGGTGGTTGAGCTGGTCCGTTCGAGTGGCCGGTCGGTCAACGAGATCGCGAGGGATCTGGGGGTCAGTGGCCAGTCGTTGGCGAAGAGCGGGAAATCCTAAAAAAGCGGCGGCCGTCTTCGCCAAGGAGAGCGAACCGAGCCGGTAGCAGCATACTGCCCGGCGGCTTGAGTTCGTCTGCCAGAACTATCTTGACTGTGGAGCTGATGTGTGGGAGCGTTGTGGCGTGCAGTCGGACGGCGTGTTCTCGGGTGGCGGGATCAAGGGGCTGGCGTTCGCCGGCGCGCTCGAGGTGGCCGAAGAGAAGGGCTACACCGACTGGGTCCAGCTCGCGGGCACGTCGGCGGGTGCGATCACGGCGATGGCGCTCGCAGTCGGCTACAGCGCGAAGCAGCTGAGGGAACGCCTCGAGGACTACGACTTCAAGAAGATCGCCGACTACGGCGCGCCGCTGGGCATCGGCGAGGCGGAGAACCTGCTGCTGCGCCGCGGGCTGACGCACGGCAAGGGGCTGCATGAATGGATCGTCGAGCTGCTCGCACAGGCGCCGAAGCCCGCGAAGACGTTCGGCGACCTCGAAGGGGAAAATCGGCTGCGCGTGATCGGGACCGACCTCGCGCACGAGCGCATGGTCGTGTTCCCCGAGGACGTCGTCCTGTACGCGGATGACGACGGCCGCCCGTACACGCCCGACGCGTTCCCGATCGCCGACGCGGTGCGCATCAGCGCCGGATACCCGTATTTCTTCCCGCCGGTGACGCTGAAGGACGCGGCCACCGGTAAGGACGGCACGCTCGTCGACGGCGGCGTCGTCAGCGCGTATCCGGTGTTCCTGTTCGACAAGGAGCAGCCCAAACATCCGACTTGGGGCTTCCGGCTGTTCGGCGGCGTGCCGCCGGAAGCGGCGCCATACCAGCCGATCCGTGGACCGGCGTGGCCGATCGACATGCTCAAAGGCGTGCTCGAGACCTCGATCAACGCGCTCGACAAGCTCGAAATGACGGCCTACGCGTCACGGACCATCGGGATCCCCACCGGCAGCGTCTCCACGCTCAACTTCGAACTCAGCACGCAGGAAAAGGAGTTCCTGTACGACTCGGGGCGCAAGGCCGCGGAGGCGTTCTTCGCGGCCAAGCCCACCGCGCGCAACATCTTCGGCGCGACCCCGCCGGCTGGCGCGCTGCCGAAATAGGGCCACACGGCGCCGGGACCCCGGCCCGTGCTGAGCCGGTTAACGGGGTCAGCGACGGGTGAGAGTGTCTCCTCCCAGGGCTTGGGCCACCAGAGCGAGGTCTTGCGAGTCGTGAAGGTGACTGGCGTGCTCGCGTAGATCGAACGCTGCGTTCAGCGCGGCGATCAGGTCTGCGGCCTGGGTGTCCACCTGCACCTTGGCCTTCTCGTGCTCAGCGAGCCAGTGGGCGACATCCGGCCAGTGCCATAGGCGGGTCTTGTGGTCTGCATATGTGACGGGGGCGGGGAATCCTCCGGGACCGCGCTTGTTGGCGGACAGCAGCCGGATGTACTCGCGCGAGAGTCCGCTTCGCTCGGCGATGGCTGCCAGAGTGACAAGCTCGTCAGGCTCGACGCGCACGACCTGCAGGCCCGTCACGGCGGAAGTGACGTCGCGGATGGCGCTGGCGAGCGCCTCGCTGAAGCTGCCAGCCGCACGATCGAATGCTCCGTACTGCGCACCGTCACGCGCTCCGAACAGGGCGTCGTCGCAGCCGCCCTCGAACAACGCGTTCAGCCGTGCGTCGTCCAGTACGTCGGTCCCGCTGAAGAACAGGGTGAAGCTGTAGACGGCTGGTTTGGCTGTGGTGCTCATTGGCTTGGTTGCTGTCTTTGCGGGATTTGGTGCGCCCAGACTGTGATCGCATTTCTTGACGGCCTCGCGGATGCGCTTTGCGATGTCGCGCGGCCGACGAGGTGTACTCCAGATCGCGACTTCGCAGCCTTGGCCGCACGAGAGTGTGCCCCAGCGGTGGCCCGCTCCCTTGGCTTGCGTAGCTGTCCAGCCCGCGCGTTGGGCGTCTGTGATGGCCTTACGAATGCCCTTGTCTGGGTGCCATGAGTCTAGCAAATCTGTTGGAGGTTGGCAACTCTGCGCGGGCATGCGATGTTGCCGGCAAGCCACAGCGAGGGGTCGTCGCTACTCGGGCTCTGGGGCGCGCGCCACCCTACGCACGGCCTGGGATGGTTCTCTCGCGCGAGCGATTGAACGCAAACTATCGAGCCCGCGAAGCTCGCCGGCCGCGATGCCGATCTCGAGAACTTCGAGCTGCTGCTCGAGCGGCTGAGCGACGGGCGCCACGAGCGGAGCATGATCTTCGCCGGCCTGAGGGGCATCGGCAAGACGGTGCTGCTGCTCGAATTCGAGATTCTCGCCGGGGAAGCGCAGTGGTTCTCAACGGGCGTGCAGGAGGTGGGAAGCAGCGCCGACTTTCGTACGAGCATGGCGCGTCTCGCGCTGCGTCTGCTGCGCAGCATGAGCCTGCGCCAGCGGATGAAGGATCGCGCCAAGGCCGCGCTGTCGGTCGTCAAGTCCTTCTCACTCGCCGGGCCCGCGGGCATCAGGCTGCAACTCGACGTCGACGCCGCGGCGGGGAGCGCCGATACGGGCGACATCGAGCAGGATCTGGCCGACCTGCTGGTGGAGATCGGCGAGGTGGCGCGCGCGGGCGGGACGGGGGCTCTGTTCTTGATCGATGAGATGCAGAATCTCGACAGGGCCTCGCTCGGGGCGATCTGCATGGCGTTGCATCGCGTCAGCCAGCGCGATCTGCCGGTGGCGCTCGCAGCGGCCGGGCTGCCGACGCTGCCGGCGATGCTGCGCGCCGCCAAGCCCTACGCTCCCTGCCTGTTCTCCTACCACACGCTCGGGCAGCTGTCGGTCGCCGAGGCCAGGCTTGCGCTCGTGGGACCGGCGGGGCTGCAGGGAGTGGAGCTCGCCACCGACGCCGAGCAGCGCTATCTGATCGCCATCTCGAGCCTCGGCGACGGCCCTTACAGGACCGCCGATGCTGCTCGCGCCGCCGGCTACGCAAACATCGGCGGAGCGTCCGTCGTGCGCGAAGAGCTGATCGAGAAGGAGCTGATCTGGAGTCCGCGGCGGGCCTTCATCGACTTCACGGTCCCGCGCTTCGCCCAATACCTGCGAGCGAACCACGGCCAGGAGGCGTGAGCCGTCCTATGGCCCTTTATTTATAGGTGTAAATAAAGATTGAGAAGACGCGAGCAGCGCGGTAGCAGCCGTAAGGCGATATGATATATCTAAACGTGTATAGTTCATTCTGTGGAGATCATGGCGCTCATCCGCGATGCCCGCCACGCTGCTGGCATAACGCAGCTCGAGCTTGCCGGCCGTGCCGGCACAGCGCAGCCGGCTGTGGCGGCATACGAGTCTGGTTCCCGGACTCCCAACCTTGCGACGCTGGAGCGGCTGCTGGCTGCGTGCGAGTACGACATCGAGCTGAGCGCCAGCCCGCGGATGCGCCGTGGTGCGGCATCGCTTGCCGAGCTCGCGCAGACGATCAAAGAGGATCTCGAACAGGGAAGCGAACGCGACGCGCTGCGGCTGCTGTTCGGGTTCGCCGACGACTTCCGGGGCTCCTCGCGTCCGGGCAGGATCGCGCTGCTGCACGACGAGCCGCTTGCCACGGGCGACGCGCGCTTCGACGCGGCGCTGGCCGGCGTCGCGGAGCTGTTCGCGGCCGAGGGGGCAGTCCCCGCGCCCGCGTGGGTCAACGGTGCTGAGCGCTTCGTCGAGCCGTGGTGGTTCGTCGCAAGCCGGCCGGCTTTCCATGCGTACACGCTCGCCAACACGCCGGCGGTGCTCGCCCGTCACGGTGTGTTCATGGCACGCGAGGTCTTCGATCGTGCCTGAGCGAGCGTTCACCCGAGCGAGGATCCTCAGTGCGTTGGAGGCGCTCGGCGACGAGCTCGCCCGCGAGGGCGTGCGCGGGCAGATCTTCATCGTCGGCGGGGCGGCGATGGCGCTCGCATACTCGACGCGGCGTGTGACCAAGGACATCGACGCGGTGTTCGAGCCGAAGAGCGCGATCTATGCGGCCGCCGCGAACGTCGCCGAGGATCTGGGACTTCCCGAGGGTTGGCTGAACGACGCGGTCAAGGGGTTCCTGCCCGGCGACCCCGATGAGCATCCCCGCGCGGTGCCCGACATACGCGGGATCGAGGTGACGACCGCCTCGCCACGGTACCTCCTGGCGATGAAGCTGATGGCGATGCGCTTCGGCGAGGACGACGAGGACATCGAGATCCTGCTGCGGCAGTGTGGCGTGCAAAGCGCGGAGGAGGCGCTCGAGCTCCTCAGGAGCATCTACCCGCTGCAAGAGCCCCCGCCCAAGACGCGATTCTTCCTCGAAGAGCTGCTTGGAGGCGGTGATCGATCGGCAGACGCTGAGCGCTGAGCGTGGTGTGTCGAGGTGGCGGTCCGCCAGTTGTGTATCGCCGGGCACCTCGAGATCACGGCCCGCTTGGCTCCTGCAGATAGACGAAGCGGTCGGTGAGCTGCTCGTGGGCGATGTCATGGGCTGTAACCAGGGGGCCGATGCCCGCCACGCGGGGCGAGAGCCGGGATGAGGCGACGCAGTTGCGTGGCTACCGAGGCACACGGTCGCCGGCGTGCCATCGGAAGCGGTGCTCTATCAGCCGATCCATGGACCGGCGTGGCCGATCGACATGCTCAAAGGCGTGCTCGAGAGCTCGATCAACGCGCTCGACAAGCTCGAAATAACGGCCTACGCGTCACGGACGATCGGGATCCCAACGGGCAGTGTCTCGACGCTCAACTTCGAACTCAGCACGCAGGAAAAGGAATTTCCTGTACGACTCGGGGCGCAGGGCCGCGGAAGCGTTCTTCACGGCCAAGCCCACCGCGCGCAACAGCGTCGGCGCGACCCCGTCGGCTGGCGCGAATGCGTTACGCAGCGCCTACTATTGGGGGATGAAGGATGTGCCTGCTGAGTTTCCCGGCCACGAGCTCGTGAGCGCGGGGCTCGTGGATCTTGCCGAGGGGTGCGAGAGCGAGGCGTCGCTGCTGGTGTCGATGGCGGCGCCGCGACTGCGGGCGCTGGGCTTTGCGGTGCCGGCGAGCAGGCAGGAGCGTCCTTCCCACCGCCTCTACGAGCTGATCGCCGAGCGCGAAGGCGGCGCGCACAGTCGATATAACGCGCTTGTCGCTCGGATTGTCAGCTTCGCGCGGGCGGCCGAGCGTGACGCGGCCTCCGGTTGACGAGCACCGCATTCGTGAGCTCGCGCGCGAGCTTGCGCGTGTAGCGCGCGGTCCCGTGCGGATCTACCTGACCGGGGGATCCACGGCGGTGCTGGAGGGATGGCGCGCTTCGACGATCGACGTGGATCTACGCTTCGAGCCTGAGTCTGATGAGTTGATGCGGGCGCTTCCCGCCTTGAAGGACCGTCTCGGAATCAATATCGAGCTGGCGTCACCGCCGGACTTCATCCCTGAGCTACCGGGCTGGCGGGAGCGCAGCCCGCTGGTGCTCCGCGAGGGCGGCGTCGAGTTGCGTCACTTCGACCTGTACTCGCAGGCGCTGTCGAAGATCGAGCGGGGGTTCGAGCAGGATCTGGGCGACGTTCGCACGATGATCGCGCGGGGCTCGGTGGAGCCTGTGCGTCTGGTCGAGCTGTTCGAAGCGATCGAGCCCGACCTGTATCGATACCCGGCCCTCGACCCGCTGGCGTTTCGTCGCAAGCTGGACGCGGCGCTGGAGTAGACCTGTGGCATACACGACGCAATCGTCGAACTGCTCGTAACCGAGGCTGCGATCGACAAGCTCGGGCCTGCGGCATCACTTCGGGCGCTCGGCAATGACCCCGTGAGAGCGCGTTGTCGACCAGGAGCCTCACGCAGAGGCGACGAGCGGGAGCTCTCGCTCGCGGACGGCCTCTGCGGCATAGCGCGCGCCGGAGGTTCTCACGGAGAGCTTGGGCTGCGGAGGCCTCGCCACGGTACCTGCCCCCGCCAAGGACGCGATTCTTCCTCGAAGAGCGGCTCGATTCTGAGCCGTACCCATGACAACGAAGCGCGGCACCGCGTACGTGGAAGTCCACGCAAAGCTCTGGCGTTGGTCGGGTATGTTCATGGGCATCGACAGGGCACGGCCCCCACTGATATGAGCGCTCTGACGTGCAGATGGAATGCGATTGCGCGAGCGGTGGTGCCGGGATCGTTGCTGGTATGCGCGGTGCTGACGTTGAGCCTCGCGCAAGCGGCTGATGCGGCGTCTGCGCCGATAGCATCGACGGGCGAAGCGGCCGAACTGACGATCTCGTCGGCCACGCTCAAGGGCTCTGTCTATCAGGGCAACCAGCCGACCAGCTACTACTTCCAGTACGGGTCGACCAGCGCCTACGTGGCACAGACGGCAATCACGCCCGGTACGGGCACGCAGACGATCCACGTGGCGGTGCCCGTCACGGGATTGTCCGTCGGCACCACCTACCATTATCGTCTTGTCGCCGTCAATGCCACAGGCACTTCCGAGGGTGCAGATCGCACGTTCACGACCAAGAAGATCCCACTCAAGCTCACGGTCGCCGCGAACCCCAGTCGAGGTCTTTTCGACAGTCCTTTCACCGTCGACGGCACGCTGTCGGGTACCGGGAGCGCAGACCACGCGGTCGTGCTCCAGGCCAACCCGTTTCCGTATCTCGCGGGCTTCAAGGTCCTAGGCAACCCTGAGCTGACCAGCGCCGGCGGGAGCTTCTCGTTCAGCGTTCCGGGCCTTACGCAGAACACCCAGCTGCGCGTCGCCACCCCCGAAACACCGCAGGTCAGCAGCCCGATAGTGGTCGAGCGCGTCGCCGTGCGGGTCACGCTTCATCTGCGCCCTGTCGGCCGTCACGGGTATGCGCGTTTGTTCGGGACGGTCACGCCGGCGGAGCCGGTTGCGTTGGTCGACTTCCAACTGCTGGCGCCTGGCCATCGGCCGGCGACAGTCGGCAGCACGGTCATCACCGGTGCTGCTGGGAGCTTCTCGCGCTTCAGCCGCGTCGTGCGCGTTCGCCGCGCGGGCTTGTACCGCGCTTACGTTCAGGTGGCAAGCGGGGCGCAGTTGTCAAATCACAGCCGCGCGATCTTGATCGGCTGATCGTGCGCTTGTCGTCCAGGGTCAGGCTGTGTCTGCTGCTCGCGATTGTCGCGACGATGCTGTTGTCAGCTGGTGTCGGCGCCGCGAGCGCCGCTTCGAGCATTGAAGGGATCTGGTCGTTTGGCGGTGGCCAGATCGCCGTCCACCCCGGACCGAACGGGACGCTCGTCGGCACCGTCGTCGTTGCGACCACGTTCGCCGAATGCCCGCACAGGGTGGAAGAGGAAATCTGGAAAGAAATGCGCCCGCAGTCCGACGGCTCCTATTGGGGCTTTCACCAGTGGTACTTCGAAGGAACGTGCGCACCGAACCCGACACCTGGCCCTACGGCCTGGCGTGTCTTGCAAGGGGCCGACGGCTCGACGTATCTGCGCGTCTGCTTCAGCGACCCGGGCAGCTCTCAGCCGATGATCCCGGCTGCTGGGCCCGAAGTCGCCGTCAACTACGGCTGCGTCGACTCCGCGCTCACCGCTCCGCTGCCGCGCGTTGGCGCGGCCTCCTTCTCCGTCGCCAGGAAATGCGTGAGCGCTCGTCATTTCACGATTCACCTCGCCGAGCCGCGGTACGACCCGTTCAAGCGCGTCCGCGTATCGCTCAAAGGCCACCGGCTCAAGACGAGGCGCGCGGGGAGCTACGTCGTCGCCATGATCAGCCTCAGGGGACTGCCGCCAGGTGGCTTCACGCTCAAGATCGCCGCTACCACGGTCCTCGGGTTGCATCTGTCGGGAAGTCGGACCTATCACACGTGTGCGGCGAAACCGATACGGCGCAAGCCTGCCAAGCTGAAAGAGCGCGGCACGGCGAAGCGGCGATGACGCGAACGGAAGAATCAGACGGCCTCGCCGTTGATAAGACCTTGCCGCATTTTCGCACCCATAGACCGCGTTGCAGGCGACGCCGCAGGATCTCGTCGCTGTTCGCGATCACGGCGGCGCTGGTGCTGCTCATAGGCGTCGCATCCGCCGGCGCGACGGTGAGCATCGAAGGCGTCTGGGCGTTCGAAAGCGGCGAGATCGCGATCACGGCGCTGCCCAGCGGGACATTCGTCGGGACGGTCGTCGACCAGACGAGGTTCGCAGAATGCGTGCATCCGGCCGGCGAAGAAATCTGGACCGACATGCGCCTGCAGCCGGACGGGTCCTACTGGGGACAGCACCAGTGGCTCTTCGAAGGCAGCTGCGCCAAGAACCCGACGCCGGGACCCACCGCGTGGCGGGTCAAGGAAGCGGCGGACGGCTCAAAGAGCTTGCAGGTGTGCTTCAGCAAGCCGGGCACCGCCCAACCCACGATCGCCGCGAACGGCTTGACGGCCAGCGTCACCTACGGCTGTATCAACTCCGCGTTGACGGCCCCGCCCCCGCTCGCCGCGGCCGAGCACCTGTCGCTGCGCAGTGCCAAGCAGTGTGTGAGCGCCCGTCTCTTCAAGATCCACTTGGCCGACCCCAAGTACGACCCGCTCGAGTCAGTCGCGGTGACGATCAAAGGGCGCCACATCAAGACATCGCGTCGCGGACATTACATCGTCGCGACGATCAACCTCCGGGGCTTTCCGCGCGGCGCGTTCACCGTGAAGATCAGCGCGACGACCGTGCTCGGTCACCGTCTCAAGGACCAGCGCACCTACCACACGTGCGCGCCGCGTCCACTACGCGGCAAGCCCACCAAGGGTCGCTGAAGCGCGCGCCGCGCCGGCGGCTGCGCGGAAGAACCCGACCCGGGGTGGAGTTTATTTGACGATGGAGGTGATCTACGCCGCGTACGGCCTGCGCCTGTTCTCGTCGTTTCCGCTGCCGGGAATGAGCACGGCGTCGCCTGCGAGCGATGGCTTGCGGGCACTGGAGCTGGCTCTCCTGGACCCAGCGCAGTGCGAGCGTGTCTGGAGCGGACCCTGTGGACCGCCTGAATGGCGTGGGCGCCAGGGCGACGGCCGCGAGCTTACGATCGAGCACGGAACGGGCGGCGACGTGCTTTTCAGCTACGGCGAGTTGGCGCGCTTCCGGCTCGACCCGCAGATGCGTCGGCTCGAATGCTTCCCCAGCGGCACAGGGCTGGACTGGCTGCGCGTGCTGATCGGCAAGGTGATCCCCAGCATCAGCGTGATGCTCGGCCACGAGGCTCTGCACGCGGCTGCGCTCGACTCCCCCGAGGGCGTCGTCGCGATCATGGCGCCGAGCGGAACGGGCAAGTCAACGCTCGCGCTCGAGCTGTTGCGCCAGGGCTGGCCGCTGTTCGCCGACGACGTGCTGACCCTCGATCGCTGTGAAGGGCGGGTCAGCGCCCATCCCGGCACGCCGCACATGAACCTCGCTCGAGAACGAGCCGAGGGCGACGCGCAAACGCTCGGCGAGACGCTCGGCGTGGTGGGCGGCGAGCGCTGGCTGGCGGTCACGAGCACCACGACCCGCGAGCGCCCGGTGCGCATGCTCTGCCTGCTCGAGCGGGGTTCGGATCTCCCGCTCGAGATCGAGGCCTTGGAGTCGAGCCCTTTGCCGCTCGCCCCCTACATGCTCGGCCTCTCGAGCGATCCCGTCCGGCGGCGAGAGCGCTTCGAGCTCTACGCCGACCTGATGGCGTCCGCGTCGCTCGTCCGGCTGACCGGTGGCGCCGAGCATCGACCGCGGCAGCTCGCCGACCTGCTCGTGCGATCGCTCGCGCGCGAGCCCGAGCTGACCACAGGAGGGCTTCGATGACGCCAGGCGCGCTCGAAGTCGCTGAACAGAAGGGCGTCGCCGCGAGGCCCGACGCGTCGGCAGCGACGTCCGCATCCGAGCCCGAGGCGGCGCCGCTGCGCCTGCGGGCACTGAGCAAGCGCTGGCGCGAGGACCTGCCGCTCGTGCTCGACGAGCTTGACCTCACGCTCGCTCCCGGGACGATCACCTGGGTCGGAGGGCGCAACGGCGTCGGCAAGACGACGATGCTGCGCGTGGCCGCCGGACTGATTGAGTCCGACAGCGGGCGGGCCGAGGTCTGGGGTGTCTCGCCGAGCGAGAACCGGGTGCGCTACCAGCAGCTCGTGTCGTTTCTGCCCGCCGGTGACCGCGGCCTCTACGCGCGCCTCACCGTCAGGCGCCAGCTCGAGTTCTGGGCGCGGATCGCGCTGGTCCCACGCGATCGCTTTCGTGAGACGGTCGAGCACGCGATCGCGACGTTCGACCTCGAGGAGCTCGCCGAGCGCCGCGTCGACCGGATGTCGATGGGCCAGCGCCAGCGACTGCGTATCGCCATGACTTTCCTGCCGAACCCGGAGGTGGTGCTCCTCGACGAGCCGTTGACGAGCCTCGACTCCGAGGGAACCGTCTTGATCGCGACCGCCGTCGCCGAGGTGCTCGCGCGCGACGGCGCCGTGCTCTGGTGCTCGCCCAGCGGCGAGCACCTCGATCTGAAGTTCGACGCGCGCTGGATACTCGAGCGCGGAAGGCTGGTGGCCGCGTGAGCAAAACCATCACCGCCTGGTACGCGTTCGCGGCGGTGATACGCCGCGATCTGCACGTCTACCTGTCCTATCGCACGCGTCTGGTGAGCCAGGTGCTGACCGCGCTGTTCAGCCTCACGCTGTTCTACTACGTCTCCCGACTCGTCCACGTCGACGGCTTCCATTCCCACGATGCTTACTTCGGCTTCGTCGTCGTTGGCATCTCACTGATCAGCGTCCTGTACTCGTCCTTCGCGATCCCCGAACTCGTTCGCCAGGAGCTGATCGCCGGCACGTTTGACCGCCTGCTGCTATCGCCGTTCGGTGGGATCCGCAGCGTGATCGCAATGTCGCTGTTTCCGATGGCCTATTCCTTCGTGCTGGCGACGCTCACGCTCACGCTCGGCTGCGTCATCTTCGGCTTGCAACTGCACTGGTCGACGGTCCCGCTCGCGATTCCCGTGATGTTCCTCGTCCTACTGGCGTTCCTGCCGTTCGGCATCCTGTTTGCGTCGCTGACGGTTGTCGTCAAGCAGGGCAACGTGGGGACCACCTGGGTGATTGCGCTGTTGTCGATCGTCGGTGGCCTCTACTTTCCCGTGTCGCTCCTGCCGGGTTGGGTGCAGACCACGTCGAAGCTTCAGCCGTTCACCTCAGCGACCGATCTTCTGCGGCATCTGCTTGTGAACAGCTCAATCGGTGAGTCTCCGCAAACCTCGCTGCTCAAGCTCGTGGCATTCGCGGTCGTGCTGATGCCGGGATCGATTCTGATCCTGGCGCGAGCGATTGGATTCGGTCAGCGGCGCGGAACGATAATCGAGTACTGACGAAAGAATGGAATCAGTATGATCCCCGATACAGTGGCCGATACCGTCGCGCTCCTGGCGTCGAAGGTGACGCTTCCCCAGCACGTCGTCTACAGGAGCTTTCCCTCGGAGACGGTCGTGCTGAACCTGCACACCGGCAAGTACCACGGTCTCAACGCGACCGCCGGGCGGATGCTGGCGGAGCTCGAGCGGGCTGTATGCGTGCGGGATGCGGCCGTGGCGCTGGCGGCGAGCTACGAGCAGGATCAGGACGTCGTCGAGCAGGATCTGTGCGCGCTCTGCCAGGCGCTGCTCGAGCGGGGGCTGATCGAAGCGGATGCCAGCCCCGAGCCCTGAGCGCCTGAGCCAGACGCAGCGCGCGCGCCTCGCCGTCGAGATCCTCGCCGCCTATGCGCAGGCGCGCCGCGAGCTGCGCCGCGCTCCGATCGCCGAGGCCGTCGCCAGCCTGCGCGCCACGCAGCCCGCCCCGCGCGGGCCTGCCGGTGGGGCTGCGCTGGTCGAGGCCCGCCGGCTCGGCCACGCGGTCACGCGACTGCTCGTGCACGTTCCCGGCGACACGCGCTGCCTGGCCCGTTCGCTCGTGCTGACCAGGCTGCTCGCCAGGCGCGGCATCCCGGCCAAGCTCGTGATCGGCGCGCGCGCGGCGCCGGACTTCCTCGCGCACGCGTGGGTCGAGTACGGCGGCGACCCCGTGCTCTCCGCCGGCGACGGATCGTTCGGGCGGCTCGTCGAGCTGTGAGATGGCCGTGACCGCGACCGCCTTCGGGCTGGACATCGAGTCGCAGACGCCGCTCGCGCTGCTTGCTGGAGCGAGCGCACGACGCACAGGCCGCGCGCTCGGCGTCTCGGTGAGCGAGGGAGCGAGGCTGCGCTGGCCGGCGTCCTCGCAGCGCCTGTGCGACGACTTTCAGCCCGACGGCAGCCTCGTTTACAAGATCGAGACCGATCCGCAGGCGGGCTACCTGATCTCGGGGCCCGAGTACGGCAAGCACCTGCTCTCACGCGACGGTCAGCTGCTGCAGTGCGATCCGGAGGGGCTCCCTGACGCGAGCTGGCAGCGGTTGCTGGTCGCGCAGGTCCTGCCCTTCGCGGCGCTGCTGCAGGGGCTCGAGGTCTTCCACGCCAGCGCCGTCGTCCGCGACGGGCAGGCGGTGGCCTTCCTCGGGCGCTCGCGTGCCGGCAAGACCTCGCTCGCGCTCGAGCTGTGTCGCCGCGGGGCGAGCTTCCTGGCCGACGACGTGCTCGCGGTGGAGTGCCGCGACGGCCGGCTGCTCGCTCATCCGGGCAGCCCGCTTGCGGGCGTCGAGCGGGTCGATGGAGATAGCGAGATCGAAATGGGGGAGGACATGGGCGGGCAGGTGGTGGCCGTCAACGCGCGAGAGCGTCTCGTGCGAGTCATCGGAGCCGCCGAACCGGTCCCGCTCGCGGCGATGTTCTTCCTCGATCGCCGCGCCGATGGCCTTCCGTCCCCGTGCTTCGAGCCGGTAGCGGACGCTCAGGCGCTTCTGAGCGCGACGTTCAACTTCGTCCTCGCCACGCCGGCGCGGCTGCAGAGCCTGCTCGAGGTGTGCGCGCTGGCCGCGCGCGCACGCGTGGAGCGAATCGCCTGCGGCCCGGACACCGCCCTCGCCGAGCTCGGCGCAGCTGTCGAGCTGCGCCTGGGCGCCTGACCATGACTCGCTGGCTCGCCGGCAGCTTCGACGCCAGCGAGCGCGCCGATCCGTCGTCCATGGCGAGCGCGCTCGCCGCGCAGGCCTCGACGGCGCTCGCGCTGGGGCCGCTGTGCGTCGCCTACAGCGGCGACGCGAGCGTCGTCCGCCGGCCGCTGTGCCTGCTCGACGGCTTCCTCGACAATGCCGCGGAGCTCAGCGCGGCGCTCGGGCTGCTGGGGGACCCACCGCCGGAGCGGCTGCTCGCCGCGGGCTGGCGGCGCTGGGGTCGTGAGCTGCCGGCGCGCATGCGCGGAGATTTCGCGCTGCTCGTGTGGGATGAGGAACAGGGGGAGGGGATGCTCGCGCGCGACCAGCTGGGCGTGCGCTCGGTGTTCCTGCACGACGGCGACGGCGCGCTTCGCTTCGCGAGCGAGATCCGCGACCTGCTCGCGCTGTTGCCGCGTCGCCCCGCTCCGGACCGAGTGAGCCTCGCGCACTGGATAACCATGGGTCAGCGGCCGGGCTCGGCGACGCTGTATGAGGGGGTGCGCCGGCTGAGCCCGGGCGCGATGCTGCTGTTCGACCGCGGCGGCGTACGCGAAGCGAGCTACTGGCAGCCCCGCTTCCAGCCACCGCTCGAGGAGCCGGCGCCGCAGCTCACGGCGCGGCTGGGCGCGGCGCTCGACGGTGCCGTTGCGCGGCGGATCGCGGTGGACGGCGGGACCGGCGTGCTGATGAGCGGCGGCCTGGACTCCGCGTCGGTCGCGGCGGTCGCCTCCAAGCAGGCACCGGGGTCGGTGTCCGCGTATTCGGCCGTGTTCCCGGAGCACCCGGCGGTCGACGAGTCGGCGCTGATCGCGGAGCTGCGCAGCGCGCTGGACCTCGCCGGCATCACCGCCGAGGTCCGAGCCGGCGGACTGCTGGCGAGCGCGGTCGAATCGATCGAGCAGTGGCAGCTGCCGCTGCGCAGCTGGGGCGACTTCTGGGCGCTGCCGCTGCTGCGTGCAGCGGCAGCCGCCGGGGTGCGCGTGACCCTCGGCGGCGACGGCGGCGATGAGCTGTTCGGCGCCCGTGCGCACCTGCTCGCCGACAGCTTGCGCGCCGGTCACCCGCTGCAGGCGGTGGCGCTCGCCCGTGAGCTCCCCGGCGCCGGCGACCGTCCGGCGCGGCGCGACGTGGCGAGGATGGTCGCCGAGGTCGCCGTCCTCGGAGCTCTGCCCTACAGGTTGCATCGCACGCTCCGGGCGCCGCGCGCGCGTCGCGACGTCCCCTCATGGCTGCGTCCTGAGGTTGCGCACGACCTGCTCGCCTCCGCGGACCCGCTTGCGTGGAAGCGCTTCGCCGGTCCGCGCTGGTGGGCGGAGGTCGCGCACGGCCTCACGCGCGGAGTCGAGGAGGTCGGCGTGTTCCAGCACCAGCGGCGGCGCGCGGCCTCAGCCGGGTTGGAGGCTCGCCACCCGTTGTTCGACCTCGATCTGGTGGAGCTGAGCCTGCGTCTGCCGCCGCTGGCGACGTTCGACCGCTACAGAAGCCGACCGCTCCTGCGCAACGCCATGGCCGGCGTGCTGCCCGACGCGGTGCGCCTGCGCCCGCAGAAGGCCCTGTTCGACTCCGTGCTCCTCGACTGCCTCGACGGCGCCGACGGTGCGACGGCATTCCGGCTGCTGAGCGATCCGCGGGCGGAGCTGCGGGCGTATGTCGATCAACCTCGCCTGGAGCACGCGCTGTCCGTCCGCTCGCGCGAGCGCCGCGAGCAGCCGTTCCGATGGATGTGGCAGCTATGGCGTCTGACGACCGCGGAGTGCTGGCTGCGCGCTCAGGGCGGCGCGGGAGGCGAGACGCTGCGCGCGCGAATCGACGCAGGCCCCGCTCGCGTCTCCCTCAGACCCGCCCACGCCAGAGCGACGGAATTCGCCTAGTACGTTTTTCCGCCTTGACCGAGGGGGCAGGTTCCCTAAGCTACCCGTAGTGGTTTGGCCGTTCCGTCAAAGCGGGGCGGGAGTCAATCGATAAGGAACCGCTCCCATGGATGACCAAATGACCGTCCAGGCGTATGAAGCGCCTCAGGTTGTCGATTATGGCGACCTTCAGGAGCTGACTGCCGCTTGTCTGGGTGGCAGTGGTGGAGACGCCTTTGACCCTTCGGGTAAAGCAGGGGGCTATAACGTTGGCCCGAGCAACCCGGCGGCAGAATGCACGTCGAAGCCGTAGTTCGTAGGTTCTCTCCGAGCTAGACATACTCGAGTAGCGTCTACGGCCGCCTAATGGGCGGCTGTAGTGCGTGTATGCCCGGCATGACCAGTGAGTGGACCCGCGAGCGGAGCGGTTCGCGTGGGCTGCATCGGCCGGCCGCGAGGCCGAACCGTCGCGTCGCGGGGTTGAAGTGTTGAGGGGGACGGCTGCCGTCGTCCGGGGATGCGTGCGCGCTGGAGCTCCTGGCGGAGAGCTTGGGCTGCGGCGGCGTCGGGGGGCTCGGTGGAGCCTGTGCGTCCGTATGGGCGTCGGCGAACCCACCGTTTGCGCGCCGACAAGCTCGGTGCGACCGGGAGGCGCGAGGTTGTCTTACTCGGTCCCCCGGATCGCCTCCGCTGCGTGCCGCCGCGCGTCCCGTCTGACCGGCTCCATCAGTGTCTCCAGGAGCTCGTCTAGGTTGGGAAGAGGGTTCGCACGTCATCCCGGTCTCCCCGGAGGGTCGGCATCCTGCATGCAGCGGGCGTGGTGCAAAGGCGAGGTACTTGCGCACCGAAAGGTGCTGAATAACGCACCAAATGCTGCTATATATTTGCACCGTGGGTAGTCCCTTCATCTACGAGGAGCCTGTCGAACCGCCCGATCTGCTCGCCGACCGCACCGAGGAGCTCGCGCTCCTGAAAGACCGTGCCGCCGAGACGCGCAACAGCCGGCTCGAGGGTCCGCGGCGCTACGGCAAGACGTCGCTGCTGAAGGCGGCGCTGGCCGCTGCTGAGAAGGATGGCTTTGTCCCCATCTACGTCAACTTCCTGGGCGTGCTGACCGTGGCGGACATCACCGAGCGTGTCGAGAGGGCCTACCGTGAGCAACTCGACGGGCCGTTGAGACAGTGGTTCGCAGGGGTCGTCTCGACGCTGCGCCCACACCTGAGAGCGGCACCGGGTGGCGTCGGAGTCGAGTTCTCGCCCGAGTTGCAAACACCGGCGCTGTTGGACAGACTGAGCTTCCCACGACGCCTACAGGAGCGTCACGGCCGACAGTGCACGATCGCCTTCGACGAGTTTCAGGACGTTGTCAGGGTGAGCGACGCGGTTGCGGGATCGATGCGCTCAGAGCTGGAGCAGCACCGGAATGCAGCCGGGTACATCTTCTCCGGCTCTCATCCCGGGCTGATGCGCGATCTGTTCTCAGATCGCCGCAACGCGTTCTTCGCGCAGGCCAAGCCAATCCCGCTGCCGCGCCTTGGAGCTGAGGATTTGGCCGAATACATCGCATCGAGATTTCGGAGCGGTAAACGAGACCCGGGCGACGCGCTCGAGCTGCTGCTCAGGACCGCAGGCGGACATCCGCAGCGGGCGATGCTGCTCGCGCACCACCTCTACGAGCAGACCGAGCGAGGTAGCTCCGCTTCGACCGACGAGTGGGTCGCCGCTTACGCGGCCGCAAAGCTTGATGCCACCTCGGAGGTCCAAGCAGCCTGGGACTCTTGGAACAACACCGAGCGCCGCCTGATGGCCGTGATCGCGAGACGGGCCATTCCCCTTCAGGGGCGGGTCGCGCAGGAGGAGTTCGGGGTAAGCAAGACGGGAGGAAACCAGCACACCATCACCGGCCTCGAGCGAGAGGGGTACCTGGTCGCGGACGAGACGACGAGCACCGGATGGCGGGTGGTCGACCCGCTGCTCGAGCAATGGCTGGCCAACGGTCGTAGCTGGCCGGAACCGGCTTGACAAAGCGTCGCCGCTCTCCCCTCCAGCGGGTTGCTCACTGCGATGGCCGCGACTACGCGCCCACGGCGCCCGCCGAGGTGCGTCGCCTTGGTCGTGATCAGACCGGCCGCGCCGCCCGCCCAGACCTCGACCCTCAGGCTCAGGGGTTTGTCTGAACCGACGTCGCACTCGCAGCAGCGCGCGAGCCGTCCTCGGCGTGGCTTCGGCTCCCGCCTCGCAGTCGCTCGGGCGCCGGGCTCGAATCCGATCGCGGCCTATCGCCCGATTCGCGCGAAGAGCTTTCGGAACAGCCTTCGCACGCGTCCATCTCGCTCTACATCGGGCGCAGGCGCCGTCGCCGCTTCCTCGGCGCCGAAGAATGCCATGCGAGCCGTCTCGTCGCGAGCCACGTTGGCCTGGATCTCGGCCGGTGAGAGCTTCCTCGCCCAGACGACACGATTTCTCCGTATCCAGTAGTGCGACTCACGAGGCCAGCCGGGCCGTGTCGGGGCAACCCGGTGGGAGTTCGAGTCCACTCGGGCGCGACACCCGGGCCGCCGAGCAGACGCAGGATCATAAGTTTGCTGATGGGCTGGACGTTGTTGACTGTGCCCAAGATTGGCGAGAAGGTGGCGTCCACCAAGGCGGACTCACGCGTGCTTACCCGCCTGGCGCAGACCGAGCGGGTCGCGGTTGTCGGCGACCCGGCTCGCACGACAGCGATCGACGAGATCTTGCGGGGGGACGGCTGGTCGCTCGAAGCGTTCGAGAGCATCGACAGTCTGATCGGACTGTCTGAGGGGTCCGGTTTCGCGCTGATCGTTCTGTGGGTCGAGGATGCCGCCTCCGGGCTGGCCGCTCATATCGAGGCGGTGAGACGCTCCATTCCGGGCCCGTCGCTGGTCGTTGCGTGCCCGAGCATCGAGCGTTGGGGCGTGCGATCGGCGCTGGCAGCTGGAGCCGCCGGAATCGTCACGTCGGAGGACCTCGAGTCGGTGCTGGGACCGTGCGTGGAAGCGGTGCTGACAGGTCAGACGTGCGTGCCCCGTGAGTACGGGCGGCAGATCGATCCACCCGCCCTCTCCACACGCGAGAAGCAGATCCTCGGGCTGGTCGTCATGGGCTACATGAACAGCCAGATCGCCCGACAGCTGTTCCTCGCCGAGAGCACGGTCAAGAGCCACCTGTCCTCGGCGTTCGGCAAGCTCGGGGTGCGCTCGCGCAACGAGGCGGTGAGCCTGATTCTCGACCCGGAGCGTGGGTTGGGGATGGGCATCCTGGGGCTGGGTGGGGAGCCGGTGGAGCCAACGCCCGCTTCGGCATGATGAGCTGTGGCAGAGCTGGGCTGGCTGGCTGAGCCCTCGTGCCCGCGAGCCGCTCAGTCCAGCGAAGTCCCTGTGGGTGACGGTCGCGGCACCAGTGTCAGGGCGTCGCGGGGTTTGAAGTGTTGAGGGGGAACGGCTGCCGCCGTCCGGGATGCATGCGCCGTCGGTTGCCGCGAGCCGAACTACAATCCTCGCGGCAGCAGCGTGTTCTTCGCGACCGACCAGGAGTTCGACGAAGCGATGCTGGCCACTCCCTACGAGGGTGACCACCGGCCTCGTTAGACGCCTGGATGTCGCCGACCTATGAGCGCTCTGCGCGCTTCGTCCGCGACATGCGCAAGCTGGGTAGTGAGCAGCGGCATGCCTTCCTGGGAGCACGCGATGAGCTCGTAGCCGGGCTTCGCACTCAGCCGCCTCGGTTCGCTCCGCGGCTGCGCATCAAGCAAGTGCAGGGGAGCGAGGACCGATTCGCGCGCACGTACTCAAGCCGGTATTCGAGACGGCTGGAGAACCACCTCTCGTCGGCGTTCGGCAAGCCCGGAGCGCGGGCTGGGGATGGGCATCCTGGGCGGGGGGCAGATGGAGCCAACGCCCGCTTCGGCTCGATGAGGTGTGGCAGACCTGGGCCGGCTGGCTCAGGCGAGATGAAGCCGCTTCAAGAGCCACCTCGGCAGGATCGGCAGCCCCTCGGGCACGATCGCCTGCTTGTCGAAGTGCAGGTCAGGAGCCACGTCTCCTTGGCGTTCGGCAAGCTTGGGCTGCGCCGATCAACGCGAGGCGGTCCGCAGGCGTCACCGTCGCGCCATCCCAGACAGGCCCAAGCGCAACTCCCTGACGCACGCAAGAACCCCAACGCTCGCCGGTTGGGTCATGCTCTACTGCAATTGCCGCAGTGTCGCCTTGATGTGAGAGGTGAGCAGGTAGAGGTCGAGGTGGTCTGGCTCGTTGGGATCGAACGGGCGGAAGCCGAGCCGCTCCCACCATGTCCGGGCGCGGGCGTTCAATGCGGTGACGATGACCGCGCGGCATGCTGCCTTCTCGTTCAACTCGACGGCGGTCGCGAGGACATGCGCTGCGAGGGCACTCCCAACCCCGAGTCCGGCATAGCGGCGGTCCACCGCCAGCCGGCCGAGCAGCTGCGCTGGATCACGGGATTCTCCTCAGATTCGATCACAAGAAGTCCTCATGTTGGCTAGGGCGTAGTCACTGCGCGCGTGGGGTTCGACGTAGGCGAGTTCTGTAGGAACGAGCCGGAGTCGAACCCCACGCGCGGGCGCGGTCTGTCTGGGGTCCCCCTCACCGTCATCGGTTCTTGAAGCCATGACGAGCGAGAGGGCCCGGTGGGGATGCTCACAGAGGAGAACGACGTGGAGATACATGCTTTGGCTGCGCGCGGCTGGAATCAGTCGGTGATCAGCCGTCACACGGGCCGGGACCGCAAGACAGTCCGGAAGTACATCGCTGCTGGCGGGGTGTCGTCTCGGGAGCGAGCGGCGAGTTGCTTGGAGCCGTTCCGTGGCTATATCGCTGCGAGGTTCGTCGATGATCCGCACCTGCCAGCGGTAACGTTGCTCGAGGAGCTGACCGCGGCCGGGTTCGACCGCTCGTATCCGACGTTGGTCAGGGAGCTGCGCCGCACCGGGCTGCGGCCGGTGTGCCTGGTCTGTGAGCAGCGGCGCGGGAACGCGCCGACGACGGAGATCGACCACCCAGCGGGCGAGGAGATCCAGTGGGACTGGCTGGAGCTCCCGGGCACGCCGTGGGGGCAGCCGGCCTACGTGCTGGTCGGTGTGCTGTCGCACTCCGGACGGTTCCGCGCGATGTTTTGCGAGCAGATGACGTTTGGGTACCTGGCCGGCGCGGCGCACGAGATCCTGGTTGGTCTCGGCGGCAGCAGCCTCGTGTGGCGGGTCGACCGGATGGCGACCGCGGTGATTCCTGGCACCGACCGGCTGAACCCGCAGTTCGCGCAGATGGCCAAGCACTACGGCGTCGACGTGGCTGTCTGCCCGGCGCACCGCCCGCAGCGCAAGGGTGTTGTCGAGGCGGCGATCAAGTTCATCGCCGGACGCTGGTGGCGGACCGCGAAGGTCGGATCGATGCATGAGGCGCAGCAGTCACTTGACACCTTCACCCTGGCGGTGTCCGATGAGCGTGGCCGGCGCGGGAGCACCGTCGGCGAGCTCGGCTCAAGCGAGCCGCTACAGCCGCTGCCAGCGCTCGCGTTCCCGGCCGAGATCATGGTTGAGCGTGTCGCGTCGCGCACCGCGCTGGTCGCGTTCGAGGCCAACCACTACAGCGTCCCGCCGGGCTACGCCGGGCAGCGGCTCGCGGTCCGTGCGCGCGTCGGTGAGCCGCACCTGCGGATCGTGACCGCGCAAGGGATCAAGGTCGCGACACACCGGCGCGCCCCAGCCGGCGCCGAGCAGACGATCCGCAGCACCGAGCACCAGGTCCAGCTCGAGCGGGCCGTTCTGGACGCGTTCACGACCCAGACCGCCTGTCGGCGCAAGACCAACCGGCCGGCCGGCGAGACGGCGCTCGCCGAGCTCGCCAAGCTCCACGGCCGCGCCGAGACGGTCGCGCCGGTCGTGTCGCTCGCCGACTACGCCAAGCTGGCGGAGGTGGCGTGCTGATGAGCGCCGACACGAGCTACCAGCAGCTCCGCTCGCATCTCGCCTACCTCAAGCTCGGGGCCACGGCCGACGCGCTGGCACCGGCGTTGGAGGCCGCTGAGCGGGACAAGCCAGGCTACACCCGGTTCCTGCACGACCTGTTGGCCGTCGAGGTCGAAGCCTCCGAGCAACGCCGACTCGACGGGCGAATGCGGTTCTCTCGGCTCCCGGCCCACAAGACACTCGAGCAGTTCGACTTCGACGCGCAACCCACCCTCGACCGCCGGCTCGTCGAGGACCTCGCGACCTTGCGGTTCGTTAAGGAGAAATCTAACTGCTTGCTGATCGGTCCGCCCGGAGTCGGCAAGACACACCTCGCGATCGCACTCGGGCACCGTGCCGTGCACGCCGGCTACCGCGTCTACTACACCACCGCCGCCGACCTCGTTGCCCGCACATCACGCGCAGCGATGGACGGACGGTGGGCGAACACCATGCGGTTCTGGGCCGGACCGCAGATTCTCATCGTTGACGAGCTTGGCTACCTGCCGATGCCCGGCGAAGCCGCCTCGCACCTATTCCAGGTCATCAGCCGCCGCTACGAACACGGCAGCATCATCCTGACCACCAACCGCGGGATCGCCGACTGGGGCCACATCTTCGAGGACACCACCGTCGCGACAGCCGTCCTCGACCGGCTCCTACACCACGCCACCGTGCTCTCCATCACCGGCGACAGCTACCGCATGCGCCGCCACCGCGACACCATCGCCGCGCTCCGACCAGCCCTCACCGGCCTCCCACAAGGTGGGGAAAACCCGTAATCACACCTGGGGAATTCTCATGATCCTTGACACAGCAGCGCAGGGACGGGATTGGGTGCCCTCTCGGCGAGCGCATCGGGCGCGGCCGAGCGATCGATCCCGGTCATTGCGACGCTCGCGTACGCCACGACCACATCGTCGACATCCGCGATCACCCAGGTGGCAGACGTGTCACGGCGTCTGTTCTGCCCCGCGTAGCGGCGCAGCCACTCGTCAAGCACCGGCTCGCCGCTGTCGAACTGCTCGCGATCATGCCGACGAGGGTCCAGCGGCGCGGGGCGATGCAACTCAGTCAAGCCAACTGAACCTGCGCTCGCGACGCAGCGCACGCGCGAGCCGGTCGTTGACCTCCGCTGGCTGCTCGAGCGCCCGGCTGAACGCCGCTGCGGCCTTCGGGGAAAGGCGAATACCCGATCGTTCGGCCAGGACTTCCTCGGCCCTGGACGCGGCAGCTTGAACCACGAATGCTGAGACGTTCAGGTGCGCTGCGGCGGCAGCCCGCTCGAGCAGCACCTTGTCCGCGGGATCGACGCGGATCTGCAGCCGTCCTTCCTTGAGCATCGCCATGTGCTCACTATGGCAGTACGGACGTACATTTTCAAGCTCTCACCGCGGCGACGGTGGAGGACGATTGGACCACGGTCACGACGTACAGCGACGAGTGAGCGGAGCGAACGCGATTCGCGCGCACGTACTCAAGCCGGTATTCGGGACGGCTGGGAGAACCACCTCTCGTCGGCGTTCGGCAAGCCCGGACCGCGGGCTGGGGATGGGCATCCTGGGCCGGGGGGATGGGAGCCGGTGGAGCCAACGCCCGCTTCGGCTCGATGAGGTGTGGCAGAGCTGGGCCGGCTGGCTCAGGCAAGTCTCAACCTACACAGCCAGATGAAGCCGCTTCAAGAGCCACTTCGGCAGAATCGGCAGCCCCCCGGGCACGATCGCCTGCTTGTCGAAGCTCTCCGGCTCGAGCGTCTTGTTCTCGTTCGGCCCGACAGTGCCGTGGACCGTGGCCTCGGCGTGTGTCGTGCTCTTGCTCACAGCAACCCCAGTGTAGCCTGGTCGCCGACGTTCAGCAGACCGATCAGTAGTGCGCTGAGCAACAGGCAGCCGAATGTCGCGGCGATGAGACGACGCTTGCCCTGCAGAGCCTGATCGTTCTCCAGGAAAGCGCGTTGGACGCTGGCGAGCACCGTCACGCCCACGTCTTGGGGATTGCTGGCGGCCATCTCGTACGCGGCATATACCTCCTCTTTGCCCACATGCTCAGCGCCGGAGGCAGCCGTGGCGAGCAAGCCGGTGACGGTGGCCGCGATCGACGGAAGCAGCGTCCAGTGCCAGTGGGGCGCAATGGCGCGTTGCACCGTGAGGATCGTGCTGACGAGTGCGGTTGCGAGCGCGGCGAACCCAAGAGCGCTCGCTGTGAGGCTTGTCGAGAGCGCACCTGGATCGAGGGCTGGGGGAGACCCAGCGAGAGCAGGTGACCAACCGAGTCATCGAGATTGGTGCGGGGCTGCTTGCAGCGGACCCGCGCTGGCGATCCAACGAACCGCCCGGCACGAACCGAAGCACCAGCGTCAGGGGCGCCGCGGGTTTGGAGTGTTGAGGGGGACGGCTGTCGCCGTCCGGGATGCGTGCGCGCTGCATGAGCCAGTCGGGTGGCGTCGGCGTCTTCGATTTCGACGCGGACGCCATCGGCGCGTCGCCATGTCTGGCCGGCACGCGCGGTGGCGGGAACCGGCTCGACAGCCCCGACCATAGCTCTCCAGCAGCCGCTCGAGGTGCCCGATCTGAGAGGGAGTGCGCTTGGGAGGCCAATAGGCGTTCATGAGGACAGAAGCTCCACACGTAACTCGACCGCCAGCGTCTGGGTGAGCTTGCCCGAGCGCTGCCCGTCGTCGATCGCCTGCCGAACCAGTGCGGGGCCGAGGTTGCTGGCGTGGGCGTCGCGGATCGCCCGGGCCGGAGTCACGACTGGAATCCCCTCGTGGGTCGTGATCTCGGCAGGGTCGAGATCATGGTGGTGCAGCACGTACTGTGCCGGCACGAGGCGACGCGTGCGGTGGCTTCGCGGCACTGTGATGTGGATCTTCGTCGGGTTGACGTCGCTGAGCTCGTGAAGCTCGAGCGCGGTCTCGTCGGCGAGGACGCCGCGCACGCCAATCGGCCACAGGGTCGCTTCCATATATGCGTCAAGGGCGCTGACCGGCTCGTACATGCTCGCGCAGAGCTGTTGGCTGAAATCTCTCTTTATGAGAGACAACGTACGGGTATCTGGAGCGGGGCTTGACTGCGAGCCTCGGCGCAAACCGTCCCTACGCCGTCGTGCGAGATCCCGCGCGTGCGATGGCGCGCATAGGCTCCGTGGCGAGTGGCGGTCGTCGCTCTACGGAGTCGCCAGCCTGGTTTCAGACATCGGGAGCCCGTCGCAAGACCAATTTGGTACCCACTTGGTCCCCAGAAACTCACACCGGCGACCGCGCCGTCGTCGACGATCCGCTGCTCGCCGGCGCCGATCAGAAAGGCGAGCAGGCCGTTGTCGAGGATGTAGAGCTTGGCGGTCTTGACCTTACGGCTGCCCAGGTTCGTGTGCCAGGGCTCGAGGCGACGGACCAGAAAGAGTCTTCGAGAATCTTCACATGCGCACGGACGGTGTGGGCGTCCACTTCCAGCTCCTTGCCCATGCCCTGGAAGCTGGCCAGCGCCGCCGAACGGGCCGCGACGACGTGCAGCAGCCGGCGTGGAGGTGCTCGAAGCGCCCAGAGCTCGACTCGGCAAAGCCCTGCGGCGCACGTGGCGAGCGTCCCCACACGCCTGAGGGGCACTCGAGAAAGCGTGCGTCAGCGAACGCCCGATGCGGCAGGAGCAAAGACCGGATCACCGACCGGCATTCCATCATCGCCGTAGACGAACAAAGCGACATGCTCCGCCGCCTCGGGCTCGGCGTCAACGATGCGATCGAGAGCCTCGTGCCCCGACTGCTCGTCCTCAAACGACTCGATCAGGTTGCCGGTGCTGTCAAAGATCGCGTAGTGCATGGTTCACGCCTCCACATGAACGATATCGGCAATTGAGTCGAGCAGCTGCAGGGGACGACCCCACAGAGTCCAATGCCCCTGCTGCCCAGTGTCAGCGAGGCAAAAACCATGCTCGGGCTCCAGGTTCAACTCGGCGACGAATGTCCCGATCGCCGGCCACTTCACGGCCATCGCCCCCGCTGCCGCCGGTGTTGAGAAGACAGATAGGCCCATATGGATGACCGCCAAGCGCCGCTCGTAGCCGCGAGGCGGGGCTCCCCGCGCATAGTGGGAGCTCAAGGAGTCCAGAACCGCCGGAGCACTGCGATCAGCTCCCCGGACGATCCGATACATGATCGCGGTCTCGCGCACGGGGACCACAACAACATCGCCAGTCGCCATCAGCGCGACCTCCGCCCCCGCTTACGAGCGAGAGTGGACGAGCGAGCGTCGGGCTCGTCCCGGCGGCAGGGAGCCCAGGACCGAGCGCTGAGTAACCGGGAACGACCTGGAGGCTTCGAGGAGATCATACGAACATATGTTCGTATATATCGCGGACGGAACCGACGCGCCTGCAACAGCAACGACCCGCGTAAGTCCGAGTGTGTTCCCGCCGTTGATGGGGCATGTCAGGGAGCAGCATCCAGACGAGCGAGCCTCCGGCCCAGGGGGCTTTGCAAGACCACCGGCGATCTCCGCGCGACCCGCGTGGACAGGTTGACGTGCACCGTCCCGCACGTGCTCGCGCGGCGCGGGCGTTGCCGCCGCTAGACATCGTCCCGAGCAGCGACCCTGTCCGCAGCGACGACGATCTCGCGCGTGAGATCAATGCGGAGCACGGCCACGTCGAAACCTACAAGCACAACACGATCCAGCACGCTATCCGCTGCGGTGAGTTGCTCCTGGAGATGAAGCAGCGCGTCGGGCACGGCAACTGGCTGGCCTGGGTGCAGGAGCACTTCGAGGCGAGCGAGCGCACCGCCCGCAACTACATGGAGATCGCCAAATCGGCAGCGGTTGCCGATTTGGGCGACGACACCACGATGCGCTCGGCGCTGCGGGCGCTTGCGTCACGGTCTCAGCCCAAAGAGCCGAAGGAGGACCAGACAAGCGAGATGGTCGACGCGCCGAGAGCCGGCCTGGGCAAGACCGACCGGCGCACCTGGGCAGGCGTCCCCGCGCGCCTAAGCACGATCAAACGAGTCTTCAGCGAAGCCGCCGGCGAGACGCTCGACGATCACGGCGCCAGTGAGATCCTGTACAGAGCATCGCGGGAAGCACACCAGACCGCGACCGATCTTGAACGACTCGCCGCGGCGCTGCGGAAGCGTGCCGAGTGATGCGGGCCGTGACCCGTGCGTCTCAATCACAATCTTGCTACGTCGTCAATAAACCCCTATACAGCGGATTATCGAGGCTGGTCGTGGGTCGCGCGGAGATATTGGGGGAAGCGGGTAAACACAGTCCTCCCCGGTAAGCGAAGCGCCGCGGCCGGGCACTTCGTCCCATTCGCACTCCTGACGGTCGGCCTGGCCGGCCTGCTTGTTGGGTGTGGTTGGGCGATCGTCGCAGGAGACGCCAAGGTACTGTTCATCGGCCTAGCTGTAGTCGCAGCGGTCGTGTGGTGGAACCGCGGCGTCCTCACCGGCATATTCGTGCTGCTTCTACTGGAAGGCGTACCATTCATCAACCCTGGAGGGGGTTCGTCTACGATCGCGGGTGCTAACGCACCCAGTGACGTTGTTTTCGTAGCACTCGTCGTCCTTCTTGCTCTTTGTGCGTTCGACGGCACCGGCAACAGAGCACAGAACCGTATCGCGATACTCGCCTCTACCTGGGCCTCGTGCTACTTTGCATGGTGGCTCTACAAGGTTGTCGCAGCCAGCCCAGGTATCCCGGTTCTCTCTGCCTTTTCGTTCGGCCGCGAATACTTTGGTTTCTCGTTGTTCCTCCCGCTCGCACTTCTGGCTCTGCGCAGACGACAGGACCTCGTTGGATTCGCCATAACGCTCGCGATCGGTGGCGCAATCTTCTCGGCCGGGCAGATCCTCGTGCAGGTCGCACATGTCGAGCTTCCAGGGCTCATCCACATCATCAAGACGAACGAATTTGAAGGGCTTACACGGATATATTCCGACATGAACGAGCTGCTGGCAGCCGTGTTTCCCATGGCACTTGCCGCAACGCTGCTCGGCCCAAAGCCATGGCGTCGTCGAGCGTTGCCACTCGCCGTGCTCACAGGTCTCGCCAACGCCTTGACGTTTACTCGCGCCGTCTATGCCAGTGAGCTCCTCGCCCTTCTCCTGATTTCGCTTATATGGGCTAGGGGAGCCGGATGGCGGCCGCGCCGCGTGCGGCGCATGTTCGCCTTTGCCGTCGTTGCCACGATGTTCGCCATCGCCTTCGCTGGAGGAAGCTCCACTACGAGTGGGAACTCATCCTCCCCGGTCCAAGCGGTAATAGCGCGTGCCGAACTCGGGCTCAGCAATGCCCAAAACAAGACAGGCACCCTCGCCGTCCGTGAACACGAGGCGGATCGTGACCTGGAAGTACTTGGTGACCGCTGGGTTACCGGACTCGGATTTCTGAATCCGGCTTATCACTATGTGCTGAGTCTTCACCACGGATCCATTCGCAACTCTGACGTTGGTTCGCTGAACATAGTGATGACGATGGGTCTCATCGGCCTTATTCTTGCTTATATACCACCGGTCGCCGCGCTCATATATCTGCTCAGACGCCGGTATAGTTGGATCCAGTATGGAGGCGCAATGTATCTTGGTGCTGCGTTGATCGCCTCGATCACTCTCGGTACCGTCGCATCACTCGCAGGGCTACTGACAGTTGGCTCGGTGCTCGTTCTTTGCCTAAACTGGACCGCACTCGAAGAGGCTACGGTCTAGGTCCAAACAGATGCAACACCCACAAGCGTGACACAAGGCGTCTATCGTGATTGACAATAGTCTCGGAAGACCGAATACATCTCCCCCGACCGACAGTACCGTCGCCAGCAATGGACGGGCGACATCTAGACGAGAGCAATCCCCACGACGGTCATCGATGTGGTCGCAGTTGCGCCCGCTGCTCGGTGACCGGCGTGGGCCGCTTGTGGCACTGGGGATCGGCTCGGTACTTTCTGGGGTCGCCGAAGCCGGCATCCTCGCAATAGTGGCTCAAGTAGCGACTACGCTCGTCAACAGGGTCACGCGGGTACAGATCGGACTCGGGCCGCTGCACGTAGAGGCAACGGTTGGCGGTCTGCTCGCCATTGCCTTGGTTCTAGCGATCGTTCGTATCGGCCTTCAACTAGTCGTCTCGTATTTCCCAGCGCGGAACGGGGCTGACGTGCAAGGGCGCTTGCGTAGGCGTATGTTCGAGGCGTTTACCTATGCCTCGTGGGAGATGCAGTCGCGTGACCGCGAGGGTCACTTGCAGGAGATCATGACCAGTCAGATTATGCAGACCAGCCAGGCTGCGGTCCAGGCGACAGCGATGATCTCCGCGATGTCCAGTTTCGCGGTTCTAGTCGCCTCAGCGCTCGTCCTGAACTTTGTGGTCGCTCTAATCGTCTTGGCCGCGGCGTTCCTCCTGTTCACTCTTATGCGCCCGATAAACTCAATCGGAGCTCGGTCCGCACGCTTGTTCTCGCAGGCGCAAATGGCCCATGCCGGCGGAATTGGCGAGGCAAATCGGGTGGCCGAAGAGACTCGAGTGTTTGGAGTGGCCACGGCTCAGATCAACCGCATCAATACTTTTATCGCTATCGCCGAAGATCTGTTCTTTCGTACACAGTTCGTCGCTCGCCTAGTTCCAAACGTTTATCAGAGCCTGGTCTATCTCGTCCTCGTGGGCGGTCTCGCAGTGATGTATGCCACCGGCAGCTCCCATGTGGCATCTCTGGGAGCGGTGGTCTTGCTACTTGTGCGTGCCGGCCTCTACGGTCAGCAGATCCAGGCGTCATACACCTTTGTTCGCCAGGCCACCCCCTTTGTCGAACGCCTCGAGGAGGTTGAGCAACGCTACGCCGCGAGCAGTCCGGTAGACGGCCAGACGTCGATGTCCAAGGTACGCACGCTGACATTCGAGAACGTGTCGTTTGCCTATCAGCCGGCCCGGCCGGTGCTCTCGCATATCAACTTTGAGGCCCACGGGAGCGAGGCCGTGGGGGTCATCGGCCCGTCCGGCGCAGGCAAGTCCACGCTGGTTCAGATATTGCTGAACCTTCGAACACCAGACCAGGGCCGATACCTTATAAACGGGGTGCCCGTGCAACAGTTTCTACAGGAGGACTGGTACGCACGAGTAGCATATGTGCCGCAAGAACCTCGTCTCGTCCATGCGTCCGCAGCAGAGAACATACGGTACTTTCGTGAGCTGGACGACGAGGCCGTGATGAGAGGCGCACAACTTGCTCGCATCCACGAGGACATCGAAAGCTGGCCAAACGGCTATGAGACAATCATCGGACCTCGCGCAGACGCAGTCTCAGGCGGGCAACAGCAGAGGATCTGTCTCGCGCGAGCACTAGCCGCCCGGCCTGAAATCCTCATCTTGGACGAGCCCACCAGTGCGCTTGACCCGCGCTCGGAGGTCCTCATACAGGAATCGTTGACCGAACTCAAGCACAAGGTTACGTTGTTCATCATTGCGCATCGCATGTCGACGCTCGACATGTGCGATCGGGTTATGGTCATCCTGGACGGCAATCTGGACGCCTTCGATTCCATCGCGCAGCTAGAGAGAAGCAATTTCTACTACCGCTCCGCCTCGAAAGTAACGGTCGGAGTAGCTGGACGGGATTCGCTCTCATGAAAAAACTGGCGGCTTCGCGTCACCAGTCGCATCGAATTCGAGATTCGTCGTCGCGTACCACCCCGTCGATAACGCTCAACGAGCGCCTGCGGCTCTGTGGGTATGCCATACAGCGAACGACATGGCGGCGGCGTTACCGACCGCCGAGCTTTGACGCTCCACCGCACGAGCCCGTTGTTGTGGTTTTCGGCATGCATCGAAGCGGCACATCCTCGGCTGTTGGCGTTCTCGAGGATCTAGGCTTCACGGTCCCTGGGAGGATGCCTCCTGATGGACACGGCGACAACAGTCGCGGTACACGTGAGCCGGTCGAGCTGACTTGGCTCTCGATACGCATACTCAGAATGAACGCATGCTCTTGGTACCAACCGCCAACGACCGACCTCAAATACACGAAGAGGCACGTTGCCGATCGAAACGATATTCTAAGACTCTGCGCCGGAAGACAGTGCGTGCTAAAGGACCCGAGGATGCTCCTTATGCCCGAGTTCTGGGATGGCGTCCTGATTCGTCCTATGGCGGTAGTACGGAATCCGGTGGATGTTGCGGAGTCGCTCGTGCGCCGAGGCGAGCCAGTGACGCGACGACAATGCGTTGACTTGTGGAAGGTTTACAACCAGGTAGTGCTGCGCTTGGCGCAGACTCACAATTACCCGATAGCGTTTTTCGATCATCGAGATTTTGCGGATCAAGTAATGCAGTGCGCACATCGCCTCGGCTACACTGACAGCAGCGGCACCACACGCTTCTTTGAAGAACGAATCGTAAGATCGCGGACTGAGAATTGGCAAGACCGGGTTGGGGATAGCGAGGCCGTCGCGCTCTACCGCGACCTCGCGAAATTCGCAGTTGCTCCACAATCCGCTCTCCCTTGGCAGAACACGGGATACTAACCTTGCGCAGTAGCGACACACATAGCCAAGCATTGACTGGCGAGTTGCTGCAGTCCCCCGTGTTTCTTGTCGGCTCGATGCGCTCGGGGTCCACTCTTCTCCGGCTTATGCTTGATCATCATCCGGAAATCGCCTTTGACAAGGAGTTCGATTTTGCTGTCGCTCTTGTCTCAAGCACTGGCCAGCTACCTTCTATGCAATCGTATCTTGAGTGGATCAAGTACGTTCGCGGAGTGGACTACGCGGTCAACGCGTCGCTAGACTATCGCGAGCAGGTGAACGAATTTCTCCGGCAAAAGCAAGCCATGTCCGGGGGAAAGAAGTGCGTCGGGGCTACCGTGCATGCTCATTTCGATCGCCTACGATTCCTCTGGCCTCATGCTCGATATGTACATCTGGTGCGCGATCCGCGGGATGTCGCGCGCTCGGTGCTTCAGAAGGGCTGGGCCGGGAACCTCTACCAAGCGTCGGGGATTTGGATTCAAGCTGAGGACTGCTGGGAGTCACTCGCCACCCACCTGGTCGCCGATCAAGCTATCGAGCTACACTATGAGGATCTGGTAGCCCAGACGGAGGTGGAGCTCTCCAGGATCTGCAAGTTCATCGGCGTCGAGTTCGCGCCGTCGATGCTCGATTACCAGGTGGATGCGCCACAGTATCCACCGCCGAATCACAGCCTCGCCTCTCAGTGGAAGACGAAGCTCTCGCCTCGAGACATCGCGATGGTAGAGCGTCGGACAGCCGACAGAATGGAGAGTCGGGGCTATGCTCGCAGCGGCTATCCGTCCACAACGATCGGCCCGCTCAAGCACCACCTCCTCCTAAATGCTGGCCGAGTTCGTCAACTCCGCACCAAGGCCAACCGGTACGGTCCGAGGCTTGTCACGATCGACCTGCTCGGCCGGCTCGGACTTGGAACTCTGCAGAAGTACGCCCAGGCACGCATCAACACTATCGATCAGAGATTCATAGAACAGGAGGCTGCTGGGCTCCGGGCTCCGTCGGCCAACATCGCTCCGGTCGCCCCCTGCAGATGATCGAACAGCAGGAAGCGGCGAGCTGCCAAAGTCGTGACACCATTTGACGCTCAAGGCGGTTAGCGGGAGGCGATGTCGCGCACCGCGTGCTTAGCGGCACGCCGATTGCTTTCACCACGCAACGAATTAAGGCTACGAAAAGGGGCTCTCGCCGTTCGAGGTCCGTATGCCTGCTCCTTCCGAGTGACTATGCGACACCCCTTATCTATCACCACACAAACCGAAAGAACACAGCGACCAAACTCTGCATAGATGCGGGTATGGTATTTGCGATAGTACCAGTAAAGGCTATGCAATAGGAAAGGTGCCATAGCCTTTCCGTCCGTGCCCTCGCTAGATGTGCTCCTTTGATGTGTTGCTCCCGCCGCGGGCAGCAACAGTGTCTCCCATCCGATCTCGCCTAGCCGACGGCACAGGTCCTCCTCCTCGCAGTACAAGAAAAAGCGCTCATCGAAGCCATCAACCAGTCGCAGAGCCGCCACCCTGCATAGCATGAAGGCCCCCACCACGTAGTCGACGACGACTTGCTCATTCGTCGGGTCGATAGGCATTTCAATGCCGAAGCGCCTGAGCGGGTGCTTTAGCCACGCCGGAAGAAAAATCCAGATACCTCCGGTGATTCGCGAAAAGCGTCGCGCTAGATGCTGCTGGTCGAATGTGACTCCTGCGATCGCGGCTGTGGGATTATCGATGAGTGCAGCCACAAGACGTCCGAGCGCATCGGGCGAGGGACGTACGTCCGGATTGCAGAACAGCACGAACTCGGTGGAGGATGCACGTAGGCCGACGTTGCATGCGGCTCCGAATCCATCATTGGAGCCTGTCTCCAGCACCTCGAAGCCAGCCAACTCCGCGCGGGCGACGCTGTCGTCAGTCGAAGCATTATCGACGGCGAGCATCCGTGTCGGGGCGAGAGGGCAAGACGCGAGCGCGCACCCCAAGGCCTCAAGGTGTCGCGAGCTGTTGTAGGTTACAACCACGACCGTCACCTCTGCCGCCCTGTTCGGATCGACCGCAGCGAGCGAGCCGTGTCGCGTCGCGGTGGACTCAGTTTGAGTGGAGCCCTTGATCATGACCGCGCTCCGACCTTGTCTGTGCAAGCGACACTGCGGGCCCCTGCTACCTCGAGCCCGAGGCGTTGCAGCTCAGAGCGCAAGCGCCGCGCAACGGCCAACCACGTGAAGTCAGCAGCTGCATGATCATAGATTCCCCTGCGCAGGCCGTCATCGTGATCAATGTGCGCGACGATCGCTTCCGCGAGTCGTGCGGGATCGTCTGGCGGCACGACGAGACCAGGCAACGAGTCTGGCACGAGCTCTGGAAGCGCGCCAGCGGAGGAGACGACGCAAGGTACTCCACGAGCTACTGCTTGCAAGCCTACGCCGCTTTGCGTGGCGTCCTTATAAGGAAGCAGGACGAGTCGAGCTTCGTTAAGTAGCGTATCGACATCTGGATCGGTGATGTATTCATCATAAACCTCGACGTTTTGCTGACTACGTGCAAGAGCGACAAGAGGCCCTCGCCCCGCGATAACAAGCTTTGCGTCTGACAGATGCGCGGGCAAGAGTCGGAACGCCTCGAGTGCTGTGTCAACACCCTTGTACGCAAATAGTCTTCCAAAGACCAGAAGCCTGCGTTCGCGGGGGATATGGACCGGTGCGGAAGCCATGTCAGTACCGTGGGGAACGACTCCTATAGGCACTCGCCGAAGAAGCGGACGAATCTGCTCAAACAACTGACCAGAATGAATGATCAGGCAGAACGACGTGAGCTCGGCGATCCGCGAGATCAGCCGGACAGGCGCTGGGAACGTCGACAGCGTGTCTCCTGAGTGCGTCTGTGGATCGTGGAGTATCAGTACCACGGGAAGTGCCAGCCCGAGCGTGGCGTAACGCGGGTCGATGTGCGACTGTACGACTGCGGCCGCGACCTTTCGGTGCCGCAGGTCTCGATGCAACCACAGGGCGTGTTTGCGAAGCGATCGCAAACGACGTCGTGGAAGAGGAACGAGCTCGACGCCGGCTGCCCGAGCGCGATCGAGGAAGATTGCACGGTCCTCCTCACGATTTCCAAACTCGTCGATACGGTCGATGTAGTACAGCGTCACGGAAAGGCCGGCCTGACTGAGGCCGATGGCCTGGGCAGACCCGTAGCGTAGGAAGGCATCGCACAGCACCGCGATGTTCATCGCGTCGGGTTCGGCGGTCCTGGCCACGAGATGACGCAGGCCGCCAGCGGCCCGGTGGATCAGCAGGCCGATCCCACCCACCAGAGCTTCCGGAGTCCTGCCGGTGCGCTGAAAGAAGGCCACGGTCATAGGATCCGGTAGAACTCTCTCAACTGTAGATCGATGATCTCAGGCCCCCTTGTATCCCTGCAGAACTGCTGACACCTGATTCCCACGAGTTGTGCATGGTCATGGTTGGTCAAGAAGCGCTCGACCGCGTCTGCGAGCGCCTCGGCGTCATCCACCGGTACGAGCATCTCCTCACCACAGGGAGCCAGATCCGCGGTGCCCCCGACAGGTGTCGCGACGAATGGTCTGCCCGCCGCCAGCGCCTCGGTGAGGATCATTGGCATTCCCTCGGCCCTGGAGGGAAGCACGACAACTCGTGCGGAGCGAATCAGCTCCCTGATGCTGCGAGGGTCTACGGGGGCTTCGATCGACAGTCTGTCGAGTGGGGGTGGTTGGTAGTCGTCGATCGGGCCGACCAGGCGACATCGGCCCTCCGTACCGCGTTCGAGCAGTATGCGCCAGGCCTCGACGAGCACATCGGCGCCCTTGCGCTTGCCAATCGTGCCAGCAAAGAGTGCGACAGGCTGGGTGTCCAGCACCGCCGGAGAGGCATCGTCGATCGCGACCGGATTATTCATCCGCCTGATCTTTGCGTCGATATGGAGCCGCTGGAGAGCGTGCCTCGCCTCCTCGGATAGGCAGATGATGCCGTGTGCGTGCGAGAGGATCGCCCTGACGAGTCTCGGGTGGGCGTAGGAGAACTCCGTGAAGTCAAAGCCGTGAATCGAGACGGCGACTCGGAGACCCCGGCGCCGAGCGAGTGCGATCAATGGGCCGTCGCGCACATAGGCGCCGCCGTTTGACATGTGCACGTGGATGATCGTGTCGGACTCGGCTCGCAGGATCGTTCCAGCCGCATGCCGCACCAACTGTGAGTTCGCCAGCAGTCGTGACTCGTTCCACGTCGGTTTGATTGAGATCTGATCCGCGCCGATGCTAAAATCGGCGATCGTCCGGATGACCGACTGAGTGCCCCCTACCGTCAATGGGTGAGGACCGATGTGGACGACCCTTGTCATCCTGTCTGCTCCACTGACCGCAGCCTTCCTTGAGCTTTCAAAAATCCGATAGAGGTACCGACCCAGGCGCGCCGCCCGCACTATACCGAGGCTGCCGATTCTGGGGGACGGTGTGTGTGCAAGCTGACGGGCGATCACGTCCTCCGTGCGGCTGGCCGATTAGCCGGGCCTGGCGCGATCGCAATCGCCCCGGGTAGACTGCCTGCTCGCATGGAAAGCACCGCGCTGGCCCCGGGCATCACGAGCACGAGGATCGGCTTCGGCTGTGCAGGTCTGATGCGCGAGCCATCTGCACGCAAGCGCCAGGGTCTGCTCGCCGCGGCCTTCGATCAGGGCATCACGCACTTCGATGTGGCGCGCATGTATGGATTGGGAGCCGCCGAGGGGGAGTTCGGACGCTTCGCACGAGACCGCCGCGACAGGGTGGTGATCGCCACGAAGTTCGGGATCGAGCCCGCATCGGCGTCAGGCCGGCTCGCCCACCTGCAAGGTCCTGCCCGCTGGCTGCTCGCACGCTATCCGGCATTGCGGGGATATGTGAAGCGGCGTTCAGACACCTTCCACCAGCCCCGCACCTACGATGCCGCCACGGCACGCGCGAGCCTGCATACCAGCCTGCGCGAGCTACAGACCGACTACGTGGACATGCTGCTCGTGCACGACCCGTCGCCGACAGACCGCGTGGATCTACCGGACATCTGCGCCTTCCTGGAAGAGGCGCGCCAGGCCGGCCATGTGCGCGCATGGGGTATAGCGGGCGAGCGGAATCCCTGCATTCAGATCAAGCGGTCGTTGCCCGCAGCGGCGATTCTGCAGGTGCGCGACGATGTGCTCTCTCGGACCCAACCTTTCTCGGGAGATCTGGAGCCGCTCGTCACCTTCGGCGTTCTGGGTGAAGCTCTCGATCGGATCTCGAGATACATGCAGCGCTCCTCTGAGCGCTGCTCACGGTGGTCCGATGAGCTGGGTGTCGACTGCGCCTCGTCGCAGGGCCTCGTCTCTCTCTTGCTGGGTGACGCGCTGGCTGCCAACCCACGGGGGGTGGTGCTTTACAGCACCACTCGACCCGAACGCCTGCACGGACTTGACGCAATCGCATCCGCCGTGCACAACAGGGATAACCCAACCCTAGCTGCGTTCACCCGTCGCGTGAGCGATGAGCTGGTGTCGATCGGCTGATCGGGGCGAAGACGATGCTCATGGATGCGGCAGAGATCTCTTCGGACTCTTGTCTGGAGGCGGACGTCGCGGTGGTCGGCGCCGGACCGGCAGGCATCGTCGTGGCGCTGGAGCTGGCCAGGGCGGGGCGCCGTGTGCTGCTGATCGATAGCGGAGGCGACTCTCGTCAGCCTGCCACCCAAGAGCTGGGCGAACTCGTGGGGGAAGACCCCGCGCACGTCTCGATGTCGCTTGCCACCAGCCGTCAGATCGGCGGTGCCTCGAACCTCTGGGGTGGGCGCTGTGTGCCGTTCGATCCGATCGACTTCGAGCCCCGGACGATTGTGGGCGAACCGACCTGGCCGGTCTCCTACGAGGACCTTCGGCCTTACTTCCAGCGTGCCTGCGACTGGTGCGTCTGCGGCGAAGCCGTTTTCGAGGCCCAGGATGTGCGAGGCCTTTCCGAGCGCTCGCTCGTACCCGGGTTTCCAGATGGCATAGTCCGGGCGTCGGCGCTGGAGCGCTGGTCGCTGCCGACCAACTTCGGCCGTCAATATCGCTCCGCCCTGGAGAACACGCAGGGGTTGACGCTCGTCACGAATCTGACCTGTACCGAGGTCGTATGCGATGCCGAGCGGCCTCGCGTAGAGCATCTCCGTGCGCGGAGCCTCGACGGCCGCTCGGTGAAGATCTCGGCCTCTCACTATGTACTGGCCTGCGGCGGGCTCGAGGTCACACGGCTGCTCTTCGCGTCCGATCGCAGTCATCCCGGCGGGCTAGGTAACCATTCGGGACATTTGGGGCGCTGGTACATGGCCCACGTCGAGACCCGCATTGCCCGTGTTCACTTCACGACACCGCCAGCAGAGACGATCTACGGCCATGAGCGCGACCCCGCGGGCGTGTATGTGCGTCGGCGACTGACCTTCTCAGCGGACTGCCAGGACAAGGAACGACTGCCGAACATCGCCGTGTGGCTGGTCAACCCCGATGTCGGAGACCCCGAGCACGGCAGCGGCATCCTGTCGTTTGTCTACCTGATGCTCGTATCCCCACTCGGCCGGTTCTTCGTCGCCGAGGGGATTCGCCAGGCGCACATCAAGACCGCGCAGCCGGTCTCCAAGCGCCGACATCTCGCGAACGTCCTGCGCCACCTTCCCTCGGCCGTTCGCTTTGCCCTCGAGTTCGGCTACCGGCGCTTCCTCAGGCGCGGACGCAAGGTCCCGGGGTTCTTCGTGCCAAGCGCAGCCAACGTCTATCCGCTGCTCTACCACGGTGAGCATCTACCACACCGCGAGAGCTTTGCCGAGCCGACATCAGATCACGATGCCCTCGGAATGCCGCGCCTGCGTACGCACTTGTGGTTCGGGGAGGAAGACATCGGCGGTGTCATCCGTGCCCACCGATGCCTGGACGCGTACCTGCGCGAGCATGGACTCGGCCACCTCGAGTATCTCTACGAGGACAGCGAGGCGGCGATTCGCGAGCAGCTCTTTGGGGGCTACCATCAGGCTGGTACGACCCGCATGTCCGCCCATCCGCAGGACGGGGTCGTTGATCGCGATCTGGCGGTACATGGCTTCGACGACCTCCATATAGCGAGCAGCTCGACATTTGTGACTTCCGGCCAGGCAAACTCCACCTTCATGATCGTGGTCTTTGCGCTGCGCCTGGCCGACCATTTGCGGCAAGAACTCGATCCAGCGACATAATGAACGCCCGAACAGCTCTCAGCGTCACTCAGGTTTTGACGGCGACCAGTGACTTAGGCAGGCCGACCAGTCGCTCCGTAAGAATCTTTGAAGATGGAAAGTAGAAGGCCATCTCGGCTTTGGTCAGAAGCTCAACGTCAAGTACCCATTCCACGCCCATCCGGCGACTCGTGGGCCGATTGGAGAACTGGCCGTGCCATACGCGAAAGAGACGCGCCTTTACAGTCGTTGGCAGAAATTGGAAGCCGGGGAACAGCCAGTGTGGCTCCATGGGGAAGTACCTGTTTGGCGTCTGTATCCAATGACGTGGGGCGAGCGCTTCGATAGTCTCCGCAAAACGGACCCTACGGTAGTGGCCTCCGACGTGCTCGATCACACTATTGGAAAACACAAGATCGAAGTCTTCTCCAAGGAGCTGGTCGGACGGCTCGCATGCGTCCCCCGCGAGCGAGCTGAATCGCGCATCATCAGGAACGGGGTACACCTCTGAGTTGAGGAGCACAACCTCGGCTGGAATCGTCGGCATGGCCTCCCACATCGCGGCAACGCCGCCGAGATCCACCACGCGCATCGAGGCGAGGTCTGGGAAGGTCCGAAGGAGCCACTCACCGCGCCTTGCCCGGGCCTTCCCTCCCATGTAGCTCCTCCCATAGGGGTTGAGAAGCGTACGCACCCGCGTCGAGACATTCGTACCCATCGGTGGATGGTATCCGATATGCCCCGACGTTTCCCCGAGGCGCGTCTACCCGCTGTTTGGAACTTGTCTGCCGCTGTGCCCGAGGGATGCCACCCCAGAACGCTCTCTCCTGCTTTGGTGGATGCCAAGAAGAAGGTCATAGCGTAGCCTCGCCGCTGGGTGCATTTCCAATAAGATACGGGTATGAAGCGGACACTGTGCCTCATGGCGTATTACGGGTTTGCGAAGCATCTTCCAGACTCAAGCTTTCCGGGAGGTGAGTTCTCCACCCGTTTGCGCGGGTTCCTGTGTAGGCAGTTCATAGCGAGTGCCGGCAAGGGTATTCATGTCCGATCGGGCGCATTTCTGGCCGATGGTCGCCATCTATACATGGCTGATCGGTCGAGTATTGGCCCAGGATGCCGAATATACGGAGCCCGACTCGGGTATGGCGTCGTCATCGGTCCGCATTGCGTGTTCTTTAAGGAGAACCGCGGCGCCAACGATCTCAATAAACCTGTGGGGGATCACGGAACGACGCCGATCAATCTTCCTGTGGTGGAAGATTGGGCCTGGGTGGGCGAGCGAGTGCTGGTGCTTCAGGGCCGGAGGATCGGACGGGGCGCAGTCGTCGGAGCAGGCGCCGTGGTTACGCGCGATGTAGCTCCCTTCACCATTGTGGGCGGCAATCCGGCTCGTGTTATAGGTCATCGCGTGCAGGACATCCACTCCAATGCTCCCCAACCCAGCTCATAGGCCTCTCCGGCCTGAACTCCAGCCCGTCAGCGAAGTAGCCATCCTTGATCGATCTCTGCCACGCACCGAGTTGCTACGGCTGGCAGCTTCAAGCCTTAGCGGCCGGGACGAGCTCCGCCGATGAGGAGGCGCCGTCGACTGATGCGACGGCGGGAGACGACTTGGCGTCCCTGGCGTTGGCGTAACCGCCAGGACCGCGCGAGCCGTTGGCGATGACGCCCAGGAGCGGCGCGCCGCTCCCTGCGAGGACCTGATGGAGTTGTTCCGCGGCGTCACGGCGGCTGCGTCCGACCCAGCCGACGACCACAACGCCGTCGACCTTAGTTAGCAGCGGGAATGCGTCCGAGACGGCGGTGAGCGGCGGCGTGTCGATCACGACGAAGTCGTACGTGGACTTTGCCCACCGGAGCAAGGTATCCATCGCGTGACTCTCGAGCAGCTCGGCCGGATTGGGGGGCAGCACGGGACCGGCGGACAGCACGTCGAATGTCCGCCCCTTAGCCCCATTATCGGGCGATCCATCCAAGGGGATCGCCCGAGCGGCCTCGCCCATCGGTAGGGCACCGATCAGCACGTCAGCGAGGCCTTGCCCGGACTGGATGTCGAACTGCTGGGCAAGCGTCGGATGCCGCATATCCACCTCTAGGAGCAGCACCCGCGAACCCAACTTCGCCGTCGCCTCAGCCAGATGGCGAGCAACCGTGGTCTTGCCGTCCCCCGACGAGGGCGACGCAATTACGACCGTTCGCACATCGCGATCGATGTTGAAAAAGCGCAGGTGGGCGCGAATCAGGCTGAACGCCTCGGCCTCGGCGGGCGACAGGACTGCACCACTCCTCTTCTTGTCACGTGCAGAGCGCGCAAGCGCGGCGCTTGGTGGGATGGCGCCAAGCAGGGGCAGACGATAGATCGTCTCCAAGTCCTCCGGCCCCCTGATCCGACGATCGAGGCGTTCGAGCACGAAGGCTAGGCCGAGACCTATCAACAGACCCAGGACAATGCCGAAGGCCACGTTCCTCGACGTCTTTGGCGAAGAGGGGGTGGTCGGAACTGCCGCTTCCACTGCGGCCTTGACATTTCCTTCCCTGAGTTCCGACAGGAGGCTCAGCGTCTGCGCCCGATTCTGTAGCTCCACTCCGACACCGCCGGCTCTTTCGTGCCGAGAAAGCGCCGCGAGCTGCTTGTGCACGATCGCAAGCGCAGATCGGTAGTAGTGAAGCTGGGAGCTTTGCTGTTCCTTGACGAACTGCGGGGCATAGGTGTTCACAATCGCGGCCGCAAGCACGGGAGAGGTCGAAGTGGCCGAGACGACGACAATGCCAGATTCCCCCTGTCCGGTTACGCTCAAGCTGTCGGCGACCTTTTCCTCAGTCAGGCCGTGCCCAAGCAGGCTTGCGGTCTTAGCGGCCACATCGCCGCTCCTCACAAGTTCAACGTTGCTGGCCTCTTGGGCGAGCAAGTCGCTGCTGCTGACGCCGGCGCTAGGAAGCCCGGCGATCTGCTGGCTGAGCGGGCTGGTGTTGAAGACGAGCGATGCGGTTGCCGTGTACTCCTTGGTCTCGCGCTTAGAGAAGCCGTAGGCGGCAGCAGCGACGATCACAACACAGAGCGCAATCAATGGCGCACGTCGGCGGAGGATCCCCAAGGCCCGCTCAAGACTGAGTCCTTCTGAATGTTGCTGCACGTGGCTCGAGTATCCTTTCAGACGGTCGTGCTACATCCTTCACACAGTCGTGAGCGATGGGATGGTATCACGTAAGCTTAAGGGTGCCCCCTTGTAGACTATCCGGCCTCGTGTATAGACGTACTTTGATGAGCGCTTGGCGATCACAGCGGAGTAGTTTACCCTCATGGTGCCGGAGGCTCGGTAAGGCGAGCGACCTCCATCTCCTCTTGGTCTCGTTTCTTGGCGGGTTGCTGCTCTTGCGAGTGCTGACCGACGACCTGTCCGGGCCGGACACTCAAAACTCAGGCAGCCTCAACCTGTCGGGAGCGATAGCCGTACTGCTCATCCTTGTCGGCGCACGCCTGCTGCTTCGAGGGCGCCGCGGGGTGCGGGCGACGGTTCTAGCGGTGCTGTGGTTGTGTCTATGGACAGCCATCGCCGTTGACACCAGCGGTGCATCGACCGAGACGCTCCGTGAGGGCGTACGCGAGGCCTCGGTCATTGCGCTGGCCATCATCGTCTACAACTCGCGTGGGGGGGTGGAAGCTTCCATCGCGACACGCTTGGTGCAACTGGTCGGCATTGTCCCGGCACTGCTTGCCATTGACCAACTCGCGACCCACACTGGCCGAGACGTCGCGGGCGAATTCCGCTCATATGGCACGTTTGCCCACCCTGACAGCGCTGCTATGTTCTTCGCAATCGCGGCGGCCGCTTCTCTGTGGCGATACCTCGACTATGGGCGACGGCGATTTGACGCGCTTCTCACCGCCATCTTCGCGGCAGCTCTGCTCACGACGCTCAGTCTTGACGGGCTGGCGACTCTGATCGCCATGATGATCGCGTATGGAGCGCTGCGCCCCGGTTCGGTGCGCGGCAAGCTTATCCCCTGTGCGGTCGCGATACTTGTCGCCCTGGCGTTTTTTGTCACGCCCATCGGCAACCGGCGTATCGCCAACGAGTCGTCAACGAGACTTAGGACGGCCGAAAGCGGGAAAGCGAACAGCTCGCTTGCTTGGCGTCTTGACAAGTGGAAAATGCTCGTACCGGAATGGGAACGCTCCCCCATAGTCGGCCGCGGCCTCGGCACGACGGTCACCGGCCCCCGCATAGCCGGTAATCAGTTTGCTGGCGAAGCACCGCACAACGAATATGTGCGGTATCTCGTCGAGACAGGTATCGTCGGCCTCGCAATTCTGCTTTGGGCTCTCACCATGCTGATCCATCGCCTCGTCCGCAAGCGGCGAATCTCAGGCGGGGTGGACGTAGGCACTCTCAACCCAGCGACGCTCGCGCTCGTCATCGTCATCGGATGTCTCGTCAACTCGCTCGCTGAAAATACGCTTCTCAACAGCCCGACCTGTTATGCCGTCGTGCTGATCGTCTTTGCGGTCTTGGGCACATCTGACGTTGGGATCATCCGAGCCTCGATTCGGCAGACCGTGTGACGCGCAGCTGCGCGCTGATCTGGCGTCGCCATTCTCACCCCTTATGATGCCCGGCGATGCAGCCCCATCTTGAGGACCTGTAGGTGGCTCCAGGGGAAGGAGGCGAGGATCTGCTCTGGGTACTGTCCTTCAAAGTAGCCGTGAGTCCCAGCATAGGGTTCGGTCCCGGTGGGGATTGGGTCCTGTGCATAGAATGCCACCTCCGCGCCTTTGTCTCTAATGAAAATCCCGTAACGCTGCGCGGCTTCGGCGATCATCAATGTCAGCCGTGGAAGATGCAACGCTGCGAGGTCGAGACTGGGGTCGAGGCGCAGGTGAGCGCCCTCGGGCAGCGACAGCGGTTCAGTGGATTCGCCGTCACTCCGCTCGGCAGGTGATGCATACACCCCTTTGCGCACGTTGGGAACCGCCATCGCGAGGGCATGATTAATTTGGCCCTTTTCGAAATCTTCCAACGTGATCAACCCGCCGACGATCGACAGCGAGGTCCCGCTCGCTCCCCAAAATGATCTTGCCCCTGGCCAGGCCCTGCGAGTGTAGACACCCGGACTAGACGAGACATGCCTCATTGCTCCACCCCAGTCAGCCTTCCATCCCGCCGCAGTCATCTCTAGGTGCCAGAATTCCCATAGCCGATCGGTGCTTGGCTGCGATACCACGAGATGTTTATCGCCCCCGGCTGCAGGCTCCGCATCCGGTGGCAAGGGAACCGAGTCCCACGCGGACTGAAGTGCAGGAGACTTGGAGGCATCTTCAAGCGTCACCTTGACCACGGGCTGACGGGCTGGCACCGTGTAGATCGGGACACTATAATAGGTAGCATTGATCCATGGTCCGCTTTTGACAGACTCCTCCGCCGCGGTTTCCTCATCGAAGGCACTCACCATCGCGGCCGAGCGCGGATCCAACGGTGCATCCGCAGGCAACGATTTATTCCAAAAACTCGTGGCTGAGAAAAACCGAAATGGAGCCGTTTCTCTCTGCCTAAGGCTGAACCGCGCCACCCTTGCGTTGGCGACTGCTATCAGCGGCCTTCGCTGGACATCCCCACCGCAGCTTGTCGCAGTATTGCATACGGCGATGAGCACTATTAGAAGCGCTGATCGAGTTACGGCGTTCCGCACTTTACAAGGAGTCAAGGCGTAGAGCATAGGGTAGTCGGTAGTCGAGCTCCCAGCTGGGAGCCTAGGAATAGGGTACCCATTGAACATAGCCTATGTGACCAATCCCCGGTGCGGGATGCCCCACGACTTGCGGCGGACCCGCGACGCTGTCTGAGAGACGATAACTCAGCGCAGTTTTCCGGTGGGCTGCAACAGACGCGTCATCGTCAGTCCATACCTGCCCAGTACACCCACGGCGCGACCCAGGGGCGATCTGGCTCGCTGCCTCGCCGCGTGTCGCGCCTGCTGCTCCAACACCTCCCGTGGCGGAAGCACCTGGCGTCGCACGAACGCGCCGAAGCCTCCCTTCGGCATCAGCAGCCCGTCGAGCAATCCGATATCGGCATAGAGCTGGGACTGACTGGTGTGCGGGTTAGGGTTCGCCAGCCGCACAGCCATGCGATCACGCAGACCCAGCTTCTGCGCATCTCCGATGATCCGCGCCGCCGGTAGACCCACCGTTCTTTCGGCCGCAACGGCGGCCGCCTGGATAGCGCGCGAGAGCGCCGGATAGGCACCTAGCAGCTCGCTGAGCGCGCCGGACGGCAAGTCGCTGCCATAGACATCCCACCAGGCACCTAGGTCGGTAGCCAAGCGCAGGCCGACAAAACCATCTCGGGCATAGAAGAGCAGCATGGCGGCAAGCTCATCCGCCGGAGCTGGGCGCCAATCGCGAGGCGGATCCGTCGCAGCCGGCAGGAGCCGCTCGTATGCAAAGCTACGCTCGTACCAGTGGACACGCCAGTGGAGCTCCACCGGCGGCAGTTCTCCGCGGCCGTGAACGAGCACGAAGTGCAGCAGTGGCAGCCCGCTGTCATCGACGTGGTCGACGGGAGCCTCGTAGCCCAAGCCGCGCACCACCTCTACCGCCGCCTGCAGCTGCATCGGGGAGACGAGCAGATCAACGTCGCTGGAGAGGCGCCGGCCGGGATCGCCATAGATGGCCTCGCCCAGCAGCGGACCCTTGAGCGGGGCGCAGCGAATCCCGGAGTCGGCGAGCATGGCCATCACACGCAGCGAGATGAGCTGCAGGAACGTACCCTGCCGGCGCCCTGCCTCTATCGTGCGCTCCACCGCCGCGACGAAGTCGTTGCTCGCGCGCTTCCCCGCCAGCTCCAGGATGCGCGGACCCAGAACGGGCAGGAGCTTGCGCGAACGCAGCGTATCGGCGAGTCGTGACCAGTCCAGCTCCAGTATCAGCCGCTCGGCCTGCTCATGCATCGCCAGCCGACGGTCGGCGGTGCCAGCACTGAGCAGGATGAGCTGCCGTTCGGCTTCGGAACTGGACATCTGAGCTCAGCGCGGCATGGTAGTCGATGGAGCCCGGCTGCGGACGCCGCACGCGCGCTCATGAGGTGCTGTGCAGTTCCATCTTCAGAAGCTCCAAATGGCTCCAGGGGAATGCTTCGAGGATCTGCTGCGGGGATTTGCCTTCGTAGTAGCCGTGGGCTCCGGTGTACGGGTTGACGCCGGTGGGGATCGGGACCTGAGCGTAAATTGCCACGTTCGCGCCCGTGTCCCTGACGACGATCCCATAGCGCTGCGCCGCTTCGGCCATCATCAGCGTCAACTTGGGAAGGTGCAACGCCGCGAGATTCAGATTCGGATCCAGCCTCAGATGGGCGCCCTCGGGGAGCGACAGTGGTTCGGTGTCACCCCCATCGGTCCGCTCGGCCGGCGAGGCGTAGACGCCGGCGCGGGTGTCCGGCAGCGCCATCGCCAGCGCGTGGTTGATCTGACCCTTTTCGAGGTCTTCCAAAGTGATCAGCCCACCGGCGATCGACAGTGAGGACGCAGAGGCTCCCCACGAGGTGGTGGCGCCAGGCCAGGCTTCAGGACTGTAGGCGGCCGAGTTCGACGACACGTTCTGAATCGCGCCGCCCCATACAGCGTGCCAGCCTTCTTCACTTTTTTCCAGGTGCCAGAACTCCCACAGCTTGTTCGTACTCGGCTGCCAGAGCACGAGATGTTTATCGCCCCCAACCGCAGGCTGCGCATTGGGCGGCAGCGGCACCGCGTCCCACGCCGCCTGCAGCGTCGGGTTTTCGGACGCGCTTTCCAGCGTCACCTTCACCGTCGGCTGTTCGGCGGGCACCGTGTACACCGGGACCGAAAACGCTGTCGTATTGATCGTAGGGCGTTTTTCGACCGCCACTTCCTGGGCGATCTCCGTGTCGAAGGCGCCCACGACTGCGGTGGAACTCGGGTCTAGCGGGGCGTTCACCGGCACTTCCTCGTTCCAGAAGCTCGTGGGCGAGAAGAAGCGAAACGGAGCGGCAGATCCAGCCGGCGGTTCGACCGTCTGCGTAAACATGGACAAAGCCGAGGCGAGATCGCTGCTGTCTCCACTATAGGTAGCGGTGATCCTATACGAGGACCATTTGGGGTAGTCCGTAACGGTGCATTTAGCCGCGCCGGAGCTGATGATCCCAGCTGAGCATCCCGCGATCGGGGTGCCTTCTTCTTCGAATTCAACCGTTCCCGTCGCGGTCGCGGGGCTCACCCTCGCTGTATAGGTTACGGCTTGTCCGACGGTTGAAGGGTTTGAGGAGGATGATACCGTCGTAGTGGTGGTTTTCTTGTTGACTGTCTGAGTCAACCCAGGAGACCACGAAGCAGAATAACTGCTGTCGCCGGAGTAAACCGCCGTGATGCCCTGCCAGCCGGCAGCGAGATTGGTCACGGTGCACGTTGCGGTGCGCGAGCTTACGGCCTGCGCAGAACACCCGCTGATCGCCACCCCGGCCTGCTTGAACTCAACTGTCCCGGTCACCGCCGCGGGACTCACCGTAGCCGTATATGTAACAGCGTCACCGACCGTCGAAGGATCCAACGAAGACGACGCCGTCGTAGTGGTGGTTTTCTTGTTGACTGTCTGAGTCAAACCAGGAGACGACGAAGCAGTATAGTTACTACCACCGGTGTAAACCGCAGCGATCCCGTGCCCGCCAGCGGCGAGATCGGCCACAGTACACGTCGTGGTGCCCGAGCGTACGGCCTGCGCAGAACACCCGCTGATTGGTACGCCGGCCTGCTTGAATTCAATTGTCCCGGTCGCCACAGGCGGGCTCACCGTAGCCGTATACGTAACAGCTTCCCCGACGGTCGAAGGATCCAACGATGACGACGCCGTCGTAGTGGTGGTTTTCTTGTTGACCGTCTGAGTCAAACCAGGAGACGACGAAGTAGTATAGCGGCTATCGCCGGAATAAACGGCTGCGATCCAATGCCCGCCAGCGGCGAGATTGGGCACAGTGCACGTCGCGGTGCGCGAGCTTACGGCCTGCGCGGAGCACCCGCTGATCGCCAGCCCGGCCTGCTTGAACTCAACTGTCCCGGTCGCCGCCGTGGGATTCACCGTAGCCGTATATGTAACAGTTTCACCGGCCGTCGAAGGGTCCAACGAAGACGCTAGCGTCATCGTTGCCTTGGTCGTGCCCGTTTTGTCGACCACCTGCTTTGAGGGGGAGGATGTCGAGGCGCGGTACTTGCCATCCCCACTGTAAGTCGCGGTGATGGCGTGTTCACCCGCGGCGGTGTAACCGGAGGTGGTGCATGTCGCGGTACCGGAGCTGACTGACTGCGCAGTGCAACCCGCGATCGGCGTACCGGCTTCGGCGAACGAAACTGTTCCCGTCGCCGCCGCAGGGCTCACCGTCGCTGTGTAGATCACGGGTTGTCCGACCATTGAGGGGTTCATCGAAGATCTCAACGTCGTGCTCGTGCCCGCGCGGCTGATTACTTGGCTCAAGACAGACGATGTCGAGCCGATGTAGTTGCCGTCGCCGTTATAAGTCGCGGTAATCGAGTGGCTACTCGCCGAGGCGTAGCCTGAGACGGTGCACGTAGCGGCGCCCGAGCTCACGATCTGGTCCGCGCAGCCCGAGATGGCCGTCCCGGCGTCCTCGAACGTGACGCTACCCGTGGCCGCTGTTGCGTTGACTGTCGCCGTGTAAGTCACCGCCTGGCCAACCGTCGATGGATCCAGAGAAGACGAAAGGGTTGTCGTAGTTGATTGCTTTTCGGTCACAGAAGCTTCGGCTGCCGCCTCGGCTGGTGAACCAGGTTCCGACCCGGGCAGGTCGAGCGCTTCAGTGGGGAGAGCACCGCCCATAACGGCTATCTGAGCACCGACAGATGCGGCGGAATCCGGGGCTGACCCATTCGCGCTCGTCTGTACACTCGGCTTGGCGCCGGTCGCCTTCGGCTTCTTGACCGCACACGGCCTGACCACCTTGCGGCGCTTGCCGGCACGAGTCACGATGACGACGCACCTGGCTCGCCGCGATGACGACGACTTCCTACCCTGCGGGGGCGCCTCGGAGGCAAGCCCAGCGTGGGACGTATCGTGCAGACGCGAAGCTGAGACGGTGGGAGGCCGATGAGTGCTCGTGGCGAGCGCGGATGTCGCGCTCAGCAGCGCGAAGCCGACGATCAGCGGGCAGATCCTAACCGCCGACAGGCGGTGAGCATTCAACATGAGCACGGCGTCCTTGTCGTTGGGAGCCCACCGCGGATCCTAGCTGCGGTGGGCCCGTGAGGTAGCTACCTGGGGTACTGCAATGCAGTTATCGGACGGCGCCCCGGAGGCATGGCGCATCGCCCCGCGCTTTGGACGTTTGTCCGCTTTCCGGTCTCGGCCGCGCCGTCTGTAGCGGCGTGAGACGGGCGAGCGCTCGCGGCGGGCCGGTCGGCTTCTGACCGGTAGCTGCAGAAACCGCGACCGACCTGACGCTACTCGAACGCGTCGCGCCAAGCCCGCACCAAGAACAGCGGATTACCCAGGAGATACCTGCGCCACAGCCGTCTCGGCTCCTGCAGCAGCCGGAAGCACCACTCGATGCCGAGCGCGTTCATCCAGCTCGGTGCGCGCCGCACGCGCCCGGCGGTGAAGTCGAGAAAGGCTCCCACGCCGATGCCCACGAGCGCGCCAGTCGCCTCGAGGTTCTGGTCCAGCCAGATCTCCTGGCGTGGGCTACCGAGGGCAACGACGAGCAACGACGCGCCGCTATTTCGGACTCGCCGCGCAAGCAGTTGGTCGCTCATGTCGGTAAAGCCATGGGATGTGCCAGCTACGCGCAATCCACTGATCCGCTCTTCGAGCCTTGCCGCTGCGACTTCGGCGACGCCCGGCTCCCCCCCGAGGAAGAACACTCCCCAATCACGTGAGGCAGCGAGCTGCAGCAGGCGAACCGTGAAGTCGCTGCCGTTGAGATTCTCGGGAAAACGCTCCCCGCGCATTCGTGCCGCCAGGCTGAGACCAATGCCGTCGTTCATCACGAGTCGACTGCGTACGAGTGATTCGTGCAGGGCGTCGCTGCGTGCAGAGAGGTTTAGCGTGTGAGCGTTGACGTACGCCACGGTCTGGCACGTACCGTCCTGCGCCCAGTCTCCGAGGAGTCGAAGGGCCTGATCGCCCGTCAATCTGCTGATCGGTACCCCCAGGATGGGTAGCGTGGGGACCATCGAGGACGATGTCTCCCGGTGTGGGGTGGGCTGCGCGGAGGAATCGCCAAGCGGGCTGGCAAGAAGTTGGCCCGTGTCGATCGGATGACCGGTTCGCGAGTCGCTGAGCTCGTGCACGCTTGCAGCGCTGGACCCATTGGGATTCGCACTCACTGGTCATAAACGTCAAAGAGGCGACAGGGCTCACGCCTGGGCAGTGCTCTATGGGGACTAAAAAAGGCTAGTTCTTGCCGCGCCCTTGGCCGAGCGGATCGCCGTGCTCGGCCGAATGGAGCCAACACGAAGTTAACGCGAACCGGTTCGCACGAGTAGCTGGCGAGCCAATGACGCTGGCAAAGGCGATGTCAGGCTAGAACGAGAGCAACGACGGGTCGTCACCGCGGGCGTCAGCGTCTGCTTCCTGAGTCTCAGTCGTCAAGTCCGAAGTCCCGGCGCATGGACGGCAGGGCTGCGCGGTCCTTCTCGCGCCCGGAAGCCTCCTTCGACCTGACGATGTCATCCGCGGCCGCGACAGAGACCGTGAGGTGCTCGAACTCCATGTTGCTTGCCTTGCTGAGCCAATCGTCATACAGCCCCACACCGTCAGCACGCCGAACGATCTCCAGCCGTCCATATCGTGTTTCGAAGCTCGTCCCGAGGCCGCCGTAATCGGTTTTCATCAAGCCCACCTCCGACAGCGCGCGGGTGAGGCGCGTCGCGTTGTCGCCGTCCGTGGCAACGGCGATGTCCAAGTCCGCGGTAGTGCCGGCCCAACCCCGAAGCTGCGCTGCGACGCCGCCGACGATCACGAACTCGACTCCGTTTCTGACGAGCGCCCGGAGCAGGTGCGCTTGATCGTCGGCGAGCGTCACGAGTATGTAGCCTCGAGCAGCGCCTGCAACCCGGGAACGCGTGCGCGTTCTGATTCGCGGGGAGACGCGTCGGCGATCCGCAGCAGGTCCCTAGGGTGGGCGACCAGCACTCTGGTCTTCGCATTCACGTCGGTCGGAGAGGCGCTTCGACGGAGGTCGCGGTAGTCGTCGGTGCCTGGAAGGTTTCGTGCCATCACCAGCATGCCTCCTCCAGGCAGTGTCCAGGGCTGACGGGCGTCTGACTCTCGCCAGCGGTCCTCGATGTCGATCGGAACGAGGTGGGCGGCTTTGAGCGCATGATCCATTGCCACCGTGTCCGCGGCGACGAACTCGACCGGTGAGCCCTCTGGGCGCTGTGGCGCTCCGAGGAGGGCCGCTCCAACCTGGCCGATGACGACTGCTGGAGTGCGAGTGCTCGCGAGCCAGCGAAGCGCGCGCTTCGCGTCGTTCGCCTCCTTTGCTGACAGCAGCCGCTTCAGTCGTGTCGCCGGCGACAATGCAAGCTGCTCGCTGACGCGATGTGATGGAAGCATCACTGCGACGGGAACTGCCAAGCACATCTACGACGGCGGTCGCGCGGGCGACCTTAAGACCCCATGGCTTGAGCGCCTTGCGTCGGACGGCGCGTATCTGAGGCGACTACTCCCACGCGCCATGCGCGGGGTTCCACGAGCCGCTTACTGCGGCTCCAGCGATGGCAGGATCGGCAAACGCGATGACGGCGCGTACGACGTCGTCGAAGCTCGACGGTAGCCGGTCGTCAAGACGCTGCTTACGCCGCCACGCAGCCCATCGCTGCTGGCCGATGTCGCCGTAGCCATCGAGGACTTGCGCGAGCGACGCCAGTTCGACATGGCGATGGTCAGCGACATCGCTCACCGACGCAGTGAGCTCGTCGCCGTCGATCGGATGGTGGCGGGAGAGTAGATAGATGTCGGCAAAGTCGCGCCACCGGGTGCTCACCCGGCGGTGGCGAGATTGGATCGCCGACGCTGACATCGACGTGAAAATGCGGGCGGGCGGTTGCGAGCTGGGCGCTCATGCTCACCCGCATGCCCGCGTAGGCGTCCTCGTCGCGGATGACCTCGGCGCTCGCGGCGTCGACGTCGAAGATGATCCCGTCGTCGAGCTCGATGCTGGCGATCTCGCAGACGGCGCTGCGAACCTCGTCGGCGTCGTTGTCGAGATCCTGCGCCTGGAGATCCACGTCACGCGTTGGCCGGCGCTCGCCGAAGGCGGCCAGCAGGATACCGCCCTTGAGCACGAATTGGTCAGCTCGCGGCGATGCGACCAGACGCGTGAGGTAACTCTCCAGGACGTAGAGCTGAAGCAGCTCATCTACAGGCCGCCTGTCCTCGCGCGCCTTCTTGCGCAGGTCGAGATATGCGCGGCCGTCCTGCGTCGCCCGCGACGGCGTGCTCACAGCAGGACCTCGAGCGCGTTACGCAGCGCGGGTTCGGCGCGAGGGAAGTTTGCGGCGAGAGCAATGAGCTGGGCAGGGCTCCGGCCTTGCGTACGCAGCCATCGGCGCAGGGCCTCCCACGCGACATCGCTGCCTTCCAAGTGTCGCAGCCGAACAATGTCGATCAGCGAGCGCTCGGGAGAGTAGATACCGATGGGGCGTCTCGCGCCGACATCGAACGTTTCACGGCCGAGCTCGAAGGTGCCGGCGGCGAACTGGTGCAGGCGAGCTGGCGATTGCAGCGTCGGTCGGCGGCTGCCGCGCGGGATTGCGATGTCGATCGCCGCCGGAATGGCGTCGATGAGGCCATGGCGGGCGAGCGCCGTCTCCAGGCAGAGCGTGGCGAGCGGAACGCGCTCGGCGATCTCGATCAGGTCGGTGTCCGCGGGGGCTGCGTCCGCCCAGCGGTAGACGCCACCGCCAAGGGCGATGATGTCCCCGGCGTCACGCAGCCGGTACAGGCGTTATTGACCTCCATGGCGTCGGCGTACGTGAAGGTGTCGCCGAGTCGTCTTCGCAGAGCGTCCGTCGTGGCCGGCTCCATGGGAGGAAATCATACCCAGTAGGGCGGTTGGTGGGTATGTTTTCCTCCCCGACGTCTCTCCACCCGTCTCGTGACCAAAACCGCAGTTGCTCCGCACGCACCGCCTGAGCTGGTCACCGCCGCGGTCTCGGCGATCGCGCTGCTGATCGCGACGCCGACGCTGCTGCTGCTACTGGTGGTGGTGGTCATGATGCCGCTGGTGGTGGTCGTGATGTCGCTGCTGCTGCTGCTGCTGCTGATCGTCGGCGTGGTCGGCGTGGTCGGCGTGGTCGGCGTCGTCTTGCTCGTCGCGCTGCCAAGATCCCGGAGCCAGGCACCCCTAATGAGGCTGACTCGCGAGCGGGCGCAGGAGCGCCTTACGCCAGGGATACGGGATGGAGATGATGTGGCGTGTAGCCTGGCCCGTGCCGAAGAAGACGAGCACCAAGCTCGCAGCGAAGCGCTTCATTGAGACTGCAGACAGCCTCGCGAGCTATGCGGGCGCCATCGATACCTCCACTCTCTCGGAGCAGGAGAAGACTTGGGCATACGAGGCGGCACTCATCAAGCTCGCGGTTTCGTTTGAGCATCGACGAGAACGGCTATGCCCGACCATAGCCGAACAAGACGCTCCAGAGGTCGAACCGCTTGCCGATCACGCCGCTAGAAAGGCTGGCTCTGGACAAAGGTCAGACAACTGTCATAGCGGGGGCGGAACGCAGGCGGATATCCCCGATCGCCGCGGGCGCGATGGGTCCGAGGATCGCGCGCCCGGCCAGCCTTACATATCGGTTCGTGGAGCTTCGCCAGTTGCCCTGAACGTAGCCGGCGCAACTGTCCGTGCATGTTTTGCAGCTAGACGTCAATGGCGTAGCATTGTGTCGCTATGTGCGCACAGCTGCAAACATCGCGGCCGGTGCCGGCACGCCTCGCACCCGTCGTCGAGGAGCTGGAGCTGCACCAGCCCGCGGTGGTCACCCGATCGCTTCTGACTGAGATCCTGACACGGACGCAGGTGCCTCTCCCGCCCGAGGCGGCAGCTGAGCGTTTGGTCCGCCTCGGCTGGCTTCTGCCCCTGCGCACCCGGGGCGCCTGGGAGTTCGCGCCGGCCGCCCGAGCCGGCCGCTACAGGGCCGGTGACCCGTGGATCGAGCTCCGCGCGCTGCTCGCGCACGACCCCGAGGTTCCCGTTGCGGTCGCATTCGAGTCCGCGATCTGGGAGCTCGGCCACGCATCCCACCAACCGGACCGCCCGGTGCTCGCGCATAGGCGGGGCTGGCGCCCACCGCCGTCGCTAGGCGTCCGCGCGGTGACCTTCGACTGGCGCGTGCCTGCGAAGACCGTGCGGGGATTGCCCGTTTGGACAGAGGCAACGATCCTCGTCGCTGCCGCCGAGCGTCCTGCAGCGCAGGGCAATTGGGGCAACGCTGACGACTGGCTCCCGGACACGTTCCGTGCCGCCACCGCCGAGGACCTGCTGCGGGAGGCAAGCGGGCGGCGCGTCTCCACCCTGGCACGGCTCGGATATCTCGCCGAGTGGGCAGGCCGCAACGACATCGCCGAGGAGATCGAGACGCAACTGCCCTCGGAGCTCCCCGTTACGTTCCTGGGGCCCCGCGATCGCCGCGCCCAGTGGAGCACGCGCTGGCACGTCTATGACTCGCTGCTCCCACGGCGATGATCACTCAGGGATATCTCGCCCGCCACTTCCAGGGTCGCAGCGGCATGCGCGATCCCGCTCTGCTCGACGTCGCCCAAGACTACGCGCTCAAGTACCTCCACGACCAGGGCGCATTCGAGCTCGGCATCGTTCTCAAGGGCGGCACCTCGCTGCGCAAGCTGCGCGCCGGCAACGCGGGCCGCTTCTCCACCGACCTGGACTTCGCCGCCCCGGACATGGAAACCGCGGAGTTCCTCCTCGACACGCTCGCCGGCGCCGAGCTGTTCGACGTCCGGTTCAGTCTCGAGGATCGCGAGCCCACGCGCGCGAAGCTGATCGTCGACACACCGCTCGGCCGCCCGGCCATCCCCGCCCGCGTCGAGATCTCACCCCGGAAGCTGTGGCTACCCACCAAACCCTCCACGCCGATCGCTCTCCCCGTGCACGTGGGCTACGAGTTCACCCCGCCGGCGATCCCCGCGCCGGCGCTGGAGGAGTCGCTCGCCGAGAAGCTCGCCGCATGGCGCCGGCGGCGCAAGCTGAGGGACCTCTACGACCTCGACCTCTGCGGACGCGGTGCCCTGGAGGAGACACAGATCCGCAGGCTGCTCGTCCTGAAGATCTGGCACGACGTCGTCGACGACGGCCTCGGCCAGCGCCCGTTCGATCCCTCGGAGATCATCGCGGACGTGGACGCAAAGTCGCTGCCGCCGGAGGACATCGGACTCCTGACGCGACCCGTCGAACCCGAGGTATGGCTCAGCAACGTCCGCGCGCGCTACGCGTTCCTCACCGCGCTCGACGACACCGAGCAGCGCGTTGCCCGCTGTAATCCAGGTGACCGGTACGAGGTCTCCCAGCTCGTGCTCGCGCTCACGGGCGACGATTAAGCGCGATACCGCCGGACCGAGGTCAACGCGCGAAGCGACGGCGCAGCTCCTGGGAGTGCTCGTCGCCCGTGTCGGGCGTCTGGTGGCGCAGCCGGGCGGCTCGCGCACGCGCTGGCTGGAGGACCTGCAGGCGCTCTCGATGCCCGACGGCCCGTTCGGCGCGGTCGTTCAGCCGGCGCTTCTGATGGAGCTGATCGACCTGCTCGGTGAGCGCCTGGCAGAACTCGAGCGCCCGGTGTGCCTGATGATCGACGAGGTCCTGCCGGCCGTCGCGCATGGCGTGTTCGGCACGCTGCGCAACGAGCTGTGGGCGCTGCCGGGAGCAAGCTGGATCGTCGCGGGCGAGAGCGCTGCGGGACCGCTCTACCGCGAGCCGCCGGCAGACGCGTTCTTCGCGCACACCGCCGTGCTCGCGCCGTTCTCAGACGCAGAAGCGCGTAAGCTGCTGCACGCCCACATCCCCAACCTTGAAGAGCCGGACGTGGAGAAGGTGCTCGCGGTGGGAGACGGCTACCCGCGCCGGCTGCTGCGCACCGCCGCCGACAGTCAAGCCGGCATCCCACCCAACGAAGCCGCTACCCACGAGCTGCTGGAGAAGGCGACGAGCCTAGCCGGACCACTCGCCGGACGCCTCGTCGAATACCTCTCAGAACATGCGGCGACATCCGCCTCCGATGAGAGCATGCTGCGCCAGATCGGCGCGAGCCGCCAGCGCGCCAGCCAGCTGATGCACCAACTGTCTTCCGCCAGCCTGCTGCAAGCCGTCGAGCCGGCCAAGGAAGGACGACCCGGCCGCCCCGCACGGCCGCTTCACGATCAAGACACCCACATGAGCAACACAACCCTCAACCAGCTGCTCGACAAGCACGCCTTCGACGGCAGCCCGCTGCACGTCGACATGCCCGCGTATCACGTTCCCTTCGACGATGAGCAGCGCAGAGGCACCGAGAGCGGCGTCGTCGGTGCCGCGGAGAGCAGCGAGCGGCTTGGTCTGCAAGGCCCGATCGGCTGTGGCAAAGACGATCGTCGGCGAGCGTCACGAGTATGTAGCCTCGAGCAGCGCCTGCAACCCGGGAACGCGTGCGCGTTCTGATTCGCGGGGAGACGCGTCGGCGATCCGCAGCAGGTCCCTGGGGTGGGCGACCAGCACTCTGGTCTTCGCATTCACGTCGGTCGGAGAGGCGCTTCGACGGAGGTCGCGGTAGTCGTCGGTGCCTGGAAGGTTTCGTGCCATCACCAGCATGCCTCCTCCAGGCAGTGTCCAGGGCTGACGGGCGTCTGACTCTCGCCAGCGGTCCTCGATGTCGATCGGAACGAGGTGGGCGGCTTTGAGCGCATGATCCATTGCCACCGTGTCCGCGGCGACGAACTCGACCGGTGAGCCCTCTGGGCGCTGTGGCGCTCCGAGGAGGGCCGCTCCAACCTGGCCGATGACGACTGCTGGAGTGCGAGTGCTCGCGAGCCAGCGAAGCGCGCGCTTCGCGTCGTTCGCCTCCTTTGCTGACAGCAGCCGCTTCAGTCGTGTCGCCGGCGACAATGCAAGCTGCTCGCTGACGCGATCGTTGAGTGTGGAGTCGCGCTTGGCGAGTCTCAGAACCAGATCGAGCTCACACTGGTCAACGAGAGCGGAGACCGCTTCGAGCGACGGAACCTGGCTCCCGGACTCCCAGCGGACGATTGTCTCGCGGGGTCGTCCGCTGCGTTCGGCAAGCTGCTGCTGGGTGAGGCCTGCCCGATCGCGGGCGATACGGATTACATCTCGGGTTCGCATGATTGTGTAATGCAAGCATCACTTCTGTAGTGATAGGTGCATCATATCAGATGTGATGGAAGCATCACTGCGACGGGAACTGCCAAGCATTTAGAGGTTCGAGAGCTGATCGTCGACCCCTTTCCGAGCTGGAGCCGGCCACGCCAAACGAACAGGCGCGGCGATGGTGCTCGATGCCGGAATCCTGACCGGCGATAACGACGAGCTTGACCGGGGCTGGCGCGCGCACGGTGACCCTGGGAGTCCGCCCTCAGCTCCTCCTGCGAGTTTTCGGCGCGGCTCCGCGCCGCGTCAGGTCGGCCTTGAGCGCCCTGCGCCCGCGATGGTGCAGGCCGTGGACCGCGATCCCTCCGAGCGACCGGTCAGCGTCGCGATCTCGGCTGGAGAGAGTCCGGCGAAGTGCCGCAGCACCAGCACTTCGCAATCGCCCGTTGCCGGCGAAGGTGATCGACGGCCAGGTTCCGCGCCACCCGCAGTATCCAAGCGAAGAACGGGACGTCGCGTTCCTCGTATTTGCCGATCACATGGATCAGCTTGGCGAACACCTGCTGCGTCACATCTTCGGCCTCGTGCGAGTCGTGGACGATGCTCCGCACGTAGCCGTAAACGTTGTCGGCATAGCGTGAGTACAGGAAGCCAAATGCCCCGCGATCGCCTTCCTGAGCCCGTCTGATGGCTTGCGAGACGAGCCGTGTTGTCAGCTGCTCGTCCGCCGCGGATGCTCCCAGTCCCGGCATCTCTATCTCCATACCGCCAGCGACAAGCGCCATCCCGCACCACCTCCAGTCGAGTTCATCCTTGTCCTCCGGGCACACGCAAACCCGCGCCGCCCGTCGAGGTCGTACGTATGCTCAGTCGCCGCTGAGTCGCATGCGCTCACGCCGACGGGCCCGCCGCAGCGATTGGCGCGAGCCGTAGCTGCTCTGATGCGTTGACATTGGGCTGGCTGTGGTCATGCGTGACGCTCCCATCTGCGGGTTTATAGACAGCCCCTCCTCCTCGCTATGTGCCCCGTTTCTCTGATGCGAGACGGTATCCGTTTCCAGCGCCACTGCCATGAGAGGTTGTGGGAAATTTGGCGCCCGCTTCTAGACTCCTGTCCAAGCAGCGCGGACCTCGGCAAGACGGACCGGGGGCGGTCTCTCAGGGTTTGGCGCACGCAGCGCAGGCGTCGCTGCTCACAAACCACGAAAGCTGACCACGTAGGCGACCGTCCGCAGCAGGATCTTCATGTCGTTCCACAGCGACCAGTTGGCCACGTACAGGTAGTCGATCGCGACCATCTCTTTGAGGGGCACGCGCGCGGGGCCGAGGATCTGCCACGGGCCGGTCATTCCGGGCGTCAGCTCGAGGCGGCGGCGATGCCACCCCTGGATGCGGGTGTCCTCCTCGACGATCAGCGGCCGCGGTCCGACGAGGCTCATCTCGCCTTTGAGGATGTTCAACAGCTGCGGGACCTCGTCGAGCGCGGTCTTGCGTAGGAGGCGGCCGACTCTGGTGACGCGCGGGTCACCGACGATCTTGAACAGGCCCTCCTGCGCTTCGTTGCGGTCGCGCAGGGAATCCTTCATCGCCTCCGCCTCCGCGACCATCGTGCGGAACTTGAAGATGTGGAAGTGCTTCCCGTCGCGGCCAACGCGTAGCTGGCGGAAGAACACGGGACCACGGCTGTCGAGCTTGATCGCGAGCGCGCCGAGCAGGATCGCGGGTGCTACAGCCACGAGGCCGACGCACGCCCAGGCGAGGTCGAAGGCGCGCTTGACCGCAGCCGAGGAGCGCGTCAGCTCGAAGCGCCTGACGCCCATCACCGTGATCCCGTGCAGGTCGTCGAACTCGACCGAGGAGCCGACGACCTCGAGCAGTCGCGGCAGCACACTCACGCGCACGCCCACGGCCTTCAGCGTTCTGACGAGGTTGAGCATCTCCCCGGCATCCACGCTGCGGGGCGCGACGATCGCCCTGTGTACGTCGAGCGTCTGCGCGAGATCTCGGATCTCACCGAGGCGCGCCTCGGTGTAGCTGTCCGTGGACCACGACGCTGCCTCGTCGAGGTCGAGATGTGCGACGACCTCGGCCCTGATACCGCCGCAGGCAAGCTTCGAGCGAATCGTCTCCGCGGACAGCTCATCCCCGATGAACAGGCAGCGCTCGGGCGCGGCGACGCGCAGCGCGATCGCGCGCGCCGCGGTGCGGGCGAGGATCAGCAGCGCTGCAAGCGTCAGCCACAGGAACAACGCCTCGTGGCGATCGAGTTGGCCATGGACGAGCAGGCCGCCGGCGAGCCACGCCACGAGCGCGCACGCCGTCGCCAGTTGCAGCAGGCGTGGCGCCTCATCGAGCGTCGTCTTGCGCAGCAGCGTCTCGTCGCGGTCATAGAGGCCGGTGAACTTCGCGCACAACACGAGGATCGGCAGGGCGGCGACAGCGGCCCACGTCAGCTGCAGGGAGCGGCGCGACAGCGCCACGGTGAGCGCGAAGGCTCCTACCAGCGCGACCACGTCGGCGACGAGCAGCATGCGGCGAAACAGCGCGTCGCGGCGCATGCACGCTGCCGGGCCGCGCACCTCGGAGATCGCCGACGGCGTGCCGTCCCGCCCGGCCGCCCGCCCGAGGAGCCGGCGCGGGGCAACCAGCGGCGGGACGGTCTTCTCGGTCGAGCTGCCCGTCTCGACACTCACGCGCCTCAGGCCTCCGTGCGATCAGCAGGCTGCATACTCCTTTCAACGCGAGGGAGGTGCCGTAGCTCGCACCCGATAGGCTGCGGGAGGGACTAAAAAAGGCTCGACTCGGAGATGGTTCTTCTCCAGCGCTTCACATCTACTCGGCGGTAGGCGCATAGCCTGCTCGCGCCCCACCGCCGAGCACGTCCGAGCCGTAGGAGCTGCGATGGATCGCCTTTCGAGCACACTTCCACCACGTGTCGCGTCCACCGGCCTCGGCGCTCACCCGTTTGGGAGCCGCGTCGCTGAGTACATGGACGCGCACGGCGAGCGGCCGAGCCTGCCGCCGAGTGTCCCGCAACCGGCTGGACGCGTGAGCCTGGCGCATGACTACCTGCTCGTGATGCGTGGAGCCGAGCGCACGTTCGGGGCGATCGCAGACCTGTATCCACAGGCGCCGATCTTCGCGCTGCTGCACGACGGCGAGGGCACGAACGGGCGCTTCACGGGTCGCTCGATCACGACCTCGCCGCTGCAGCGCTTCGGCGTTGGCCAGTCGACGTTCAGGCGGCTGCTGCCGCTGTATCCGCTTGCCGTCGAGCAGCTGCGACTGCCACAGTCAGACGTCGTGCTGAGCAGCAGCAGCGCGTTCGCACATGGTGTGCGCATCCCTGAGGGCGCGGTGCACGTGTCCTACTGTCACGCGCCATTTCGCTACGCATGGCACGCAGAAAGCTCAGCGCTCGACGAGATCTGGCGTCCGCTGCGACCGTTGTTGCGCGGGCAGCTGCGACGAATACGTGCTTGGGATCGCTCGGCGAGCCGCCGAGTGGACCACTACATCGCCAACTCCCGGCTCACGCGCGAGCGCGTCAGGCGTTACTACGGCCGTGACGCCACGATCATCCACCCACCCGTCGAGACGCATCGCTTTGCGCCGGGTAAGCCCGGCGACTCGCTGCTGGTCGTCTCAGAGCTGGTCCGTCACAAGCGCCTGCAGCTGGCGCTCGAGGCCGCGCGGCGAGCGCGTGCGCCGATCCAGATCGTCGGAGCCGGCCCCCACCTTGGCGCGCTCAAGGACGCCTACCCCGAGGCCGACTTCCTCGGCCGCGTCAGCGACGAGGATCTCGTCGAGCTCTACGCGAGCGCCCGCGCGCTGATCGTGCCGGGCGTCGAGGAGTTCGGGATCACCGCCGTGGAGGCTCAGGCGGCGGGACGGCCCGTGATCGCCGCGGCAGCCGGCGGCGCACTGGAGACGGTGCTGCAGGGCCGGACGGGCTGCCTGGTGCGCCAAGGCGATGTTGACGCGTTTGCGCGAGCGATCGAACGCATCGACACGCTGGAGTTCGAGCCCCGGGTTGCTGTCGAGAACGCCGAGCGCTTCTCGGTCGCCGCATTTGCGCGCCGTCTATCGGACCACGTCGCAGGAATCGTTCGGCGTCGAGGTTAACCGTGCGAGCGTGCCCGGCGCGGCGTGTGCGCGATACGGCGGGCGTCGTGGTTGGCCACCCACCGGCGGCGTTCATTGCCGGTTGGGTTCGCTTGGCCGGTCGGCGCGTGTTGCAGTGAGCCCTGGAGAGCGCCGACGGCGGTCTCGCCCAGCATCGGGCTGTCATAGCTGCGTATCCACGCGCGTTCGAACTCGATCCCCAGTTGCCACAGTGTGACGCCCGCGAGCACGGCCGCGCCGCCTGCGATTGCAGTCAACGGCAGCTCCCGTGTTTCGACGCTTGTCCCCATCCTGCCGACGCTAGCGCATCCAGCCCCGGCACGCAAGCCAAAATGTGAGATTGCTCGGATTTCAGGGCCGTCTAGTACAGTTGCCCGACTATTTTAGTACCCTTCACGGGCGTGAATATATGTGAATAGGTTAGTGCCAGGTTTATTGTTGACAGAAGGCCGGGTCCTCACCGGGCCGAGACAATTAGTGTAAGAGCGAATTTATGGCGGCAGTCGCAGGGAGGCAGAGGCACAGCGCCGCGGCCATAGGGCCGCGGCGGCGCGTGTCGCCGCAAGTCGAGGCCTTCGATGCGCTCCCCTACGGCTTGCTGGTGCTCGATCGCAGCGGGCGTGTCGTGTGCAGCAACCGCGAGGCGACTCGGCTGGTGGATCTGCTCGGTCTGGAAGAGGCGGAGCTCACCTGCTGCACGCTGCTCGGCTGCGGCAAGCCGGGCACGGTGCTCGAGGCCGCGTGCATGACCGACCTCGCGCTCGATGGCGACGCGCCGCTCGCGGAGATGCGCGTCGAAATCGGCTCGCGCTCAGGCAACGCGATCCGGGTCACAGCGGTAGCGATCGGCGGCGCGAACGAGCGGCTGCTGTTGCAGTTGCAGCCCTGCGTCACTGCCGACCCGCACCGTTGGACGCGCCCACACCGGACATCCGGCCCGCGATTGCGTGTCCGCACGCTCGGCGCCACCGCCGTGGAGTCGCTCGAGGGCCCGATCGGCGGCGCCTGGCTGGACCAGCGCGCGGGACAGCTGCTGAAGTTCCTGGTCGCTGAGCGCCGGCGGGCGGTCGCGGTGGACGAGATCGGCGAGAGCATCTGGCCAGGCTCCGACTACGCCGTCGGCGCGAGCGTCCGCTACTACGTTCACACGCTGCGCCGCAGGCTCGAGCCACGGCGCGGGTCGCGCGAGCCGTCCGCGTTCATCGTCTCGGGCGGCGGCACCTACAGGCTGCAGCTCGCTCACGTGGACCTTGACGCCGACGATTTCGAAGCTCATGTACGTGCAGGGCTGGCGGCGCCCGAGACGGGCCTGCAGGCGGGGGCTGAGCAGCTCGAGCGCGGGCTCGCGATCTATGCCGGCGACTTCCTCGCCGAGCTGCCATACGCCGAATGGGCAGTGCCCGAACGGCATCGCCTTCACGATCTAGCGTGCGTCGGGCTGCGGCGTCTGGCTGAGATCCGCTTGGAGCTGGGCGCGCCGGACGGCGCTGTCCGTGCGCTCGAGCGCCTGGCGACGCTGCAGCCGTGGGACGAGGACGTTCACCGTCAGCTGATGGAACTGGACATCGCGCGCGGTCGCCGTAGCGACGCCGTGCGCCGCTACGCGGCGCTGCGATCCCGACTGCGGAGCACCTTCGGGCACGATCCCGACTTCACGCTGGCGGATCTCGCGCGCAAGCCGCTGTAACTCTCCGCACCGCGGCTGATAGCCGCCTACCCAGTCTCGTAAGATGGAACCATGTCAATGCCCTGGCTGATGGGCGCAGCGGCCGGCTGCGAACTTCCAGTTGACGGAATCTTTAACCGCGGGTTCTAAGATCGCGCTTACATTCGGTGATTGCGGGGGATCTGACGTCACATGTGGTGTGTGTCCCAGGGGGAGGGCCAGGTTGAGCGTCCTGTGTGGGCGCGAGGACCAGCCTTTTTTGGTCCCTGTGGCGGGTGCCGGCGCGTGAGCGATCATCGCCTTCCGCCGTTGAGTGGGAGTGTGCCGTCATCAGACCGAGGCCGAGGATGAGCGGCAGCCCGTTCGGCGGCCGCCAACCTGTTCGGGTCGATCACATCGTGAACCTGCGGGTGAGCGGCTTTGTGTGGGAGGCGATCGAGCAGGAGAGCGCTCGCCAGGGGTGCACGGTGGAGGAGCTGGTGGCGTTCGCGATGATGTACTACCTCGCGGACGCGGACAGCGGGCGCATCGCCCGCCAGATCTCCCGCAGCCCCTATCCGGACGCCTCGGCTCCAGACGACGCCTCGCCGGAGGCCCCCTCGCCAGACTCCGAATCGGCGGACGCCTCGTCGTGAGCGGCGCACGAGCGCGCGGTTGCGGGCGCCGCGCCGCGCCTGCTCAGCTCGGCGGTGAGCGCTCGGCGCCCGCGATGGTGCAGCCCGTGGACCGAGCCTTCGGTGCGGCCTGTGCGCTGCGCGATCTCGCCCGGCGACAGGCCGGCGAAGTGACGCAGCACGAGCACCTCGCACTGATCGTGCGGCAGCACCGCGAGCGCCTCCCGAAGGTCGTTCATGCGCTCGCCGTCCTCGGGCCCGCGGGCGCAATCGTCGACGGCCCGAACCTCCTCGACGGGGATCGTGCGATGACGGCGGATGTGGTCGACGGCGACGTTGCGCGCGACGCGCAGGATCCAGGCGAAGAACGGCACGTCGCGTTCCTCGTACTTGCCGATCACGTGGATCAGCTTGGCGAACACGTGCTGGGTGATGTCTTCGGCCTCGTGCTGGTCGTGCACGATGCTGCGCACGTAGCCGTAGACGTTGTCGGCGTAGCGCGCGTAGAGGAAGCCGAGTGCCTGTCGATCCCCGGCCTGCGCGCGTTTGACCGCCTGCGCGACGAGCCCGGGTGTGGCGAGGCTCTCGCGGCTGCCGCGCCCGTGCGGCGTGATCATGCCGGTGTGCAGCGCGGGTCTCAACTCGGAGGGCGGGGCGGCGTCGCGAATGCAGCCGTCGGCCTCCGTCGAGGGTCGCTCAGTGGCACGCTCTAGCGCAGCTGCCATGACCACTGCCCCCGGTTTTCGCGTGCTGCGCTCTGCGTGACTCTCCCCATGTCCCCTCCGTGGTCCGTGGACAACACGTATACCGACGGAAGCTAAGCGGACACTTGTTGCGCCGCTGTTTGCAGAGCTGTTAGATGCATGTTAGAAGTTCGCAAATCACAAGCGTGCTGCCGCTGACACGCACGATTTGGGCACACGAAACGCAAATGTCCTCCCGCGCTGGGCCCCGGCGGCGGCGACGGACGGCGAGTAGCCTGTGCAGACTGTGAACGGCGCAGACAAACCGGCGCTGCGGCTGCGCCAGGCGGTGCTGGCGGTGCAGGAGCTCGAGCCCGTGGCGGTCGCGCTGCGCGCTGCGCTCGGCCTGCAGGAGCCCTTCCGCGACCCGGGCGTCGCTGAGTTCGGCCTCGAGAACGCGGTGTTTGCGCTGGGTGACTGCTTCCTGGAGCTGGTCTCGCCGACACGTGCGCAGACGGCGGCGGGGCGCTACCTCGCGCGCCGCGGCGGCGACGGCGGCTACATGGTGATCTTCGACTTGGAGGATCTCGAGGGAGCGCGCTCGCGCGCGCTGGAGCTGGACGTGCGCACCGTGTGGCAGATCGACTTGCCCGACATCTCGGGCACGCACCTGCATCCTGCGGACATGCGCGGCGCGATCGTCTCGCTCGACCGCTCGCAGCCGTATGGCACGTGGCGCTGGGGCGGTCCGGCGTGGACGGGCGCCACCGGAGCCGGCGCGCCGGGGCGTCTGGCCGGCATCACGATCGCGGTCGCGGATCCGGAGGCGGTGGCGGCGCGCTGGGGCGAGGTGCTCGGGGTGAGCGTTGGTGGCGGGCTGCCGGTGGCGGGAGCGTCCGTGCTGCGTGTGGACGGCGGCGAGGTCCGCTTCGAGGCGGCTGCGGACGAGCGGGCGGAAGGGCTCGTGGAGATCGTGCTCGAGCTCCCCCATGAGCTGCCCGGCGGCGCCGAGGCGATCGAACTGGGCGGGGTGTGGCTGCGACGGGTCGTGGCTCCCCCGCGCCCTGAGCCTGTGCGTCCTAGCCCGATGGTTGGCGAGACCCGCGACGGCGGTCGTTAGCCGAGCGCTGCGAAGCGCGGGTGACGGTGCCCTCTCCAGACGAGTCTGGGCTCAAGAGAGTGCGCTGGACGGCGTAACAGGCGTTCTAGCTATTGCCTCCTGGACGTGGCCACTACTCACGAGCTGCGCGGTGGCCTCCGAGAGGGCGATGTCGAGCGCTGCTCGCATAACGGCCAGTGTGCGACGCAGATCACCCGCCTCGCCGTTCGGCACGGATTCCAAGTGACTCTGCGACAGCAATTGCAGCCCCTGATGCTCCAGAACCTCCTGCAGCGCGGCGCTCACCCCCGCTGAACGCATCCGTCGCTCGAGCACGATGGCCAGTCCGCGCTCAACGTCGGGCAGCTGGGGAATTGACACCTCCGCAGTGAGCCTGTCTCGCACCCGCTGGTAGCCCTCGAGGCGGGTGTAATCGCTCTGCGTAGCGACGACCATGACAGCGTCCAAAGTCGCGAACGCGCGCGACGTCTGATCAAAGAACGCGTCGGCGACCTCCGGCGAGCTCCTCGCCCGCCGCCCGTTTGATGTCGCCCACCACCTTGCCGGTGAGTATCGCGCCTCCGGCGATCTCGAAACCGGCTCTGAGCTCGCGTGTGCTGGTCTGCGACCTGTGCTCGACTGAAGCACGATCCAGCGCCTGCGCCTCATGGCGGGTGAGCTGCGCGGCGGGAACATCACGGATCTCAGTGATCGCGTGGCGCGCGAAAGCGGCCGGATCTCCAGCCTCTACACCGATGACACTCACTCGAAGCGGTAGAAAGCCCTCGTCAAGACTGTTTGCGACTGCTGCAATCAGACTCGACTTTCCCGAGCCCATGCGCCCCACCACAGTGGTGACACCCTCTCCGCGCTCGACACTGCGGCGCAGCGCGCCGTCTACATCGGGTGCTCCGAGCATTGAATAGGCAACGTGTTCCCCCGCAAGCAGGTCAAAGCGGCCTGAAGTCTGAAAGGCGAACTCGGCGTCAAGCGCTTGCAGCGTGTCACGCATCAGTGATCGCCCTCGAAGAGCTCGTAGAGCTTACGCGGACGTCCGGTGCGTTCTTGCTGTTCGGGGAACGATCGCACAAGCCCTCCCTCCTCGAGCTCCCGCAGTACCTGTCGAGCACGTTGACCTGAAACCCCAAGGGCGGCAAGCAACTGAGGGTCCGACCCGGATGTCGGCCCGTGGTCGGCGAGATAGCGCGCGATCGTTGACGCGGATCGCGGTAGGTTTGCCAGACGTTGACGTTGCTGCTCGCGTTTTGCCAAGAGTTCAGCGACGGACTCTGGTGAGAGAACCGCTGTACGCGCCAGCTGAAGCAGCGACCGTGGCAGACCGTCGGTCTCGTTCACGATGGCGTCAATGTCGATCCCGGGCTCACCAGCCAGGCGTCGGGTCAGGAACTCTCGTTGCTCGGCTTCAGAGAGTGGAGCGAGCTCGAGCTGCACATCGAAGAAGGCCCCGGCCGGCGGGCGGGTCAGCTCGTCGCGAAGCACATCGTTGGCTGCGACCACCCACTGGTGATCCTGTTGCCATAGCTCGTCTCGCAGGCGCCCGAAGAGCGTGTGGGCATGTCCTTCTCCCGGAGGTGAATCGACGAGGATCAATGAGGCCGGCGCGTCCCCGAGGCGTCGTGCGAGACGGAGAAGTGCGCCGGACGGTGTCGTCTCGGGGACCACGCTTGAACGCAGTGTGTCGCCGAATGCCCCCCAGCGTTGGCCGAGGGCGTCGGTGATGACCATCAACGCCTGTCCAGCGTCCTGTGCCGGCCCGAGATCGATATAGACGGCTGGCCTCGCATCATCGTTGTGGTCAGCCTGGAGCGCTCGAAGAAGCGTCGTCTTGCCCGATCCGGGTGGCCCGAGAACGTGCGCGTTGAGCTTGCGGTCGACGGCCGCCTCGAGTGCGGGCGTGATGCGCGGAGCTAGAAAGAGATCGCGGTCGACCGTGCCAAGCAGAGGACGATTACCGAGACGACCCATATTGCGAAAATATAACAAACTTTCGCAAGCAAGATGCGCCTGTCCGTCTAGGCCGAGCCGAGCGCCGCGAAGCGCGGGTCGCGCCGCTCGACGAAGCTGGTGACTCCCTCGACGAAGTCCGGCGCCGTGAACGACGCCAGCATCGCCTTGTCGGCCTCGGCCAGCGCGCCCGGGAGATCGCGCTGCAGGTCGGCGTAGACCTGCTGCTTGATCGTCGCCATGCTCGCCGGCGAGCAGTTGACGACGAGCTCGTGCGCGTAGTCGAGCGTCGCTTCGAGCAGCCTGTCGGGGGCGAGCACGCGGCTCACGAGGCCGAGCGTGGCGGCCTCTTCGGCGAACACGACGCGCCCGGAGAGCAGCAGGTCGAGCGCGCGCGCCGGTCCGATCAGCCGCGGCAGGATCCACGAGATGCCGTGCTCGGCGACGAGCCCGCGGCGGGCGAACGCGGTCGTCAGCTTCGCGCCCTCGGCGGCGAAGCGGATGTCGCACATCAGCGCCTGCACCAGGCCGATCCCGGCGCACGCGCCGTTGATTCAACACCAGCTCTTCAACATTGAATCTATTGATGGCTTGTCGGCTGCAATCTCTGAAGGACTCACACTCAGAGATGTTCGCCAGAGTGTGGGCTGGAATAAGAACCTCGACGTTGTCGTGGCTGGTTCGTCTTCGCAGCATATATATGAGCAGGTTGCCGTCAAGGTCACAGGAGTTGTTAGCCGAAGCGATCAAGGAGTATGACCTTATCATCGTCGATGCGCCACCAATGCTCTTCTTGCCGAACCAATTCAGTTGGCCTGTGTTCCGATAGTGTCGTCGGACATGCCGGGCATGCGGATCGCGCTCTGTAGCTGCCGTCTTTGCAGCTCTTCGTAGGGTGAAGGCGAATGTCCTGGATTGGTTATCAACGGCACTAATGCAGCCAAGCCCGACCTGCCCGCGTTACCCAGCGTCCGCAGGGTGCATCAGCGCCCTTCCACGGGCCGAGCGGCAGTAAAGCACATAAGAAGCCAGTAAGGAATGATGGTCACGAGCGCCCGGGTTTCAAACTCTGGGACGTCACGGCGATGAGGTCCGGCTCCAGCAAATACTCTGCCTAAGCATCTCACGCCGGGCCGTTTTGGTTCACTGAATTTGGCAGAACGGACAAAGAACTATGGCCACAACGGCCAGCATATAGGAGGGCTGGATTTGCCAGCCACTCACGCTGTTCCCGTGATTGTCTTGCTCATGTAGTACCTGGCGCTTGACCAGAGGTGAACTGCTCTCGATCATTCTGTTTGTTTCAATTTTTGGTGCTGCTTCGGCAATAAGATATTGCAGGTTGGGTTGTCACGCCATCAACCTGCGCTGGCCGTAGGTATTGTTTTCACGGTTCTCGGTGGTTTCCCTCAACCGCGCTTTATTGCGGGCTGCAACGTGACTGCCGTGCGCCTGTTGCTGCATCTTCATTTTGTACGCAATCTCAACCAGCATGGTCCATCCGTTATTTTCCCACGGAATCACCGTTCTGAGTCCACACGGCGGACCCAGCCATTATCATCATAGCAATTTTATTGCAGATTATTTACCTAATAGCCGTGGTTACCGTGTACCTTCTCGCGGTTTTCAGTACCGCAGACTATAATCCACCGCGGTCACCTGGTATGTACGGGGCTGTTTGGTAATCTCTTTCTTTGCGTTATACCGACTCGCAGAACACGGTGCTTCACGTGCCCTACCCATCCTCGGTACTGTACTCGAACCCGGTATACATGATTTATCCACCATACAGATCAATGGCATGTGGCGCCTGAACTAGACTGTCACAGAGGCCTCGTCGATGGCTTTTTATCTGAGCATGTAGGTATTGCCTTGCAAGGATGGTGGGTGCTGACCGGGCCGTTTCGCTGGCGCTCCTCTCTGTCGCTGTCAATCCTGGTTGTCTCGCTGCTCCTTACACAATCCACTACCGGTTATCTCTCCTTGATCTTCATCCTAGGTATTGCCGGAATTCTTTACGGGAGCTATCTCCTTCACTATGAGAGGATTCCCAGAACGATATTCCTTGGTTTCATTATATTGCAATCGTGGGCACGGTCGTGTTCGCCAGCACGTTCGCCTCCGTAATAGTGCACAAGGAGATCAAATCCGTGCTCCTCGAGAAGAAGAACAGTTCTTCCTACCGGGACCGAACTGCAGCGAATGCAGCGGCCATGCAATCGGCGCGACAGACGTACTTACTTCGGTGCGGGTTGGGGCAGCCTGCGCTGCAACGGGCTCCGGTTACATGCTGATCGGCACGGTGGTACCCGGTTCTGCTGCTCTTTCTCATCTTTTTGGTGACGCTCTTTGTCCCTGTCTTCGGCGCAGAGTCCGAGCCGCAGCAACCTCAACAGTTCCCTCTTCGCCACGGCTGTCTCCCTCTTCGCCATGGCAATTGCCGGTGCCGAGCCCGTATTAGCCAGATCCTATAGATCTGCTGCAGCCACGCGGCACCAGTGCGTCAACGGTTATGGCTTGCGCGCCGCGACATACCCGCGTTTAACTCCGAATTCTGCAGGGATCGCAGGGGTACCGCCATCTGATGGAGCGATTTCCCTGGATCTGGAGAGCCATGTTTCCAGGTCTTAGTTTTGCAAACTAAACCACGCTAACGTCTACCGACTTCAGGAGGCTCTTTCACCTGACCCCAACTGATCTGCAAGCGGAACCGACACCCCTGGCCTGTTTTGCCGTTAGGATTCACGCTGGGGCGAAATACATAACCGAGAATATTCTGCGCCAGAAAGACTTCCAGTTATCACACGACCTTACTGAATTCCGCCGTTACTCAGACCACGTATGCCAGTTACCTCTGCGCTCTTCCCGGGCTATATATTCGTTCATGGAGAGCCAGATATCGACGGCTTTCTCGACAAATGGCGTTGGCTGTGGTACGGAATGGTAAAACTGCTGGATCACTTTCCTGCCATGAAACTCGAGCCATTGAGCATTGTGCAAGGTAGTGAATATCGTGAGCCATGTGGCTACTTCCGTGTCAGACAGCAGATTCACAGATCATGGGACCTTTCATCGGGTGTAAGGGTGTATTCATCAAGGTGCAGGGACGTCGGGCAGGTCGTCATTACCGTGGATTCGCTGTATGCAGTTCAGTCAGTGTCCAGATCGGGCCTAACCGGATTCGCCTGCTGGACGAAAGGGATGTTTTGGTTTCCGGCAATCACGGTGCCTCCACCACCTTGG
>CAVPEY010000001.1:0-198037 GCA_963703625.1 uncultured Solirubrobacteraceae bacterium | reverse complement strand
CACCGGCAGTGATACGCCGACCGCTCAGCAGTCCAACGGCACTCACCGCCGGCTCGGGCGATACGGATGGGATGGCGCTTGTTGCTGGCACTGTTTCGATCCTCCCGGCTTGTGTGTTGATCCGAGGGCCATCTTCGCCCCGCCCGTCACACCGCCGTATCCGCTGCTCCCACCTGGAGCACTCAGTGCTCACTACGGAGGATTACCGGGGCCAGCACTGATGACGGGCGCCGCTATGGGCATCTACGGTGTGAGCAATGCCTGGTCGCAGCCTCCGCATAGCGCGCATCGCCGGAATCCCCGTCGGGGTCAGCCCCTGGTGGCTGGTGATCGTCGCGTTGATCACCTGGTCGCTGGGCGCCTCCTACTTCCCCGAAGTGATACACGGCATTAGCCCGGCCGCGTCCTACGCGCTGGGCCTCTCAAGCGCGCTGCTCTTGTTTGCGAGCATCCTCGCGCACGAGTTCGGCCACGCCATCGTCGCGCGGCGGCACGGCATCGAAGTCGAGGAGATCGACCTGTGGCTGCTCGGCGGCGTCTCGCGTATGCGCGGGGAGGCACATGACCCGCGCGATGAGCTGCGCTACGCCCTGGCGGGTCCCGCCGTCACAGCGGTGATCGCCGCCTGCTTCGGCGTGGTGGCGCTGCTGTTGCCGTCCTCCACGCCGGCGGCCATTCGTGCGCTCGTTGAATACCAGGTGTTCGTCAACGGGCTGATTCTCGTCTTCAACCTGCTGCCCGCGTTCCCGCTCGACGGTGGGCGGGTGCTGCGCTCGCTGCTGTGGCGCCGCAGCGGCGATATCGGAAAGTCCACAGACACCGCCGCGAGCGTCGGTCGCGCGTTCGGCTACCTGATGATTGTGCTCGGCGGCCTCGAGTTCCTGGGAGGCGCACCCGAGGGGCTGTGGCTGGCGCTGATCGGCTTCTTCATCGTGATGGCCGCCGGTGCGCAGGCCGTCGGCGCACAGGTCCAGGCGGCCCTCTCTGGCGTGACAGCGGGTGAGCTGATGTCCACGCCGGCCGTGAGCATCCCCGAGCACGCCTCTCTCGCTCACGCCGCCGAGGCATACTTTCGCCCCTACCGTTACAACGCATTTCCCGTCACCGACGAGCAGGGCCACGCGATCGGGCTGGTCAGCATCGCCCAGGTCGAGGCGTGCTTGCGCGGGCGGCGCTCCCCGGCAGAGATCCGCGCGGTAGCCGACTGCGACCCCGCATTGATCGTGCATACCGAGGAGGACGTGGCACGACTGCTTGAGCGGCCCGCGTTCTCCAGGTTCGGGCGTGCTGTGGTCATCGACGCCGACGGCCGACCCGTCGGACTGGTCTCGATCACCGACGTACAGCGCTCACTACGCGCCTACAAGCTCACCGGCTCCAACGATCGTGGACGCGCGCACGCAACCGCCGGTTGAGGCATTCCCCAACGGGCTCAGGCTCGCGGAGGTGAGGAGCGAGCGATAGTGATGTACCAGTAGCCACCCGCGAGGTTCAGCACGCCAACAACCAGGAAGAAGGCTCCCCATCCGTAGGCGGCGTAGGAGAGGCACACGACGCCCGCGGTGGCCGCAACGAAGCTACCGGCAATGCGCGTGACCCCAAAAGCGCGGAGGTGGCGATACTCCCACGGATTGATCAGGCGTTGCAAGCCGGATCGCGGAGGGGATGCCCACCACCCACGAAGACCCGTCCGGGCGGCGTTGTCGTCGGCTGCGTGCATCGGGGGCCTCCCGCTCACGCTCGCTTCACGAACCTCAAATAGAACGCCGCGAACACCAGGACAATCCCGACGTTCACCATCAGGCGCTCCCAGAACCAATGCCTGAAGAACAAGACGTCCACGGCGACCACGACGGCTACCAGCGCGAGCACGTAAAGCACAACGCCTGCCTGCCTTTCCATCGTTCCACTCTACTGCCCGACAGGTCTCTCACAGTCTGTCTCGTCGCATGTTCATATCTCCTCGGGGATCATTTCGATCGCGCCGCAGGGGCACTCGGTGACGCAGATCCCGCAGCCCTTGCAGTAGTCCAGGTCGAACGCATAGCCATCGCCCTCATCGACCTTGAGGACTGCATTGTCGGGGCACACGCCATAGCAGTTGTCACAGCCGAAGCAGTTGCCGCAGGACAGGCAGCGACGCGCCTCAAACAGCGCGTTGGTCTCATCCAGGCCCTGCGTGACCTCATCGAAGCTGGACTGCCGGCGGATGATGTCCAACTGCGGCGCGACGGTCGGCGGCGCATCGCTGTAGTACCAGGTGTTCAGCGTCGGGAAGTCTGCGAGCTCTCCGACCGCAGGGTGCGTGAACTCGCCGCCGCGCAGCCAGGCGTCGATGTTCCGTGCAGCCTGCTTACCGTGGCCGACACCGACGGTCACAGTGCGCTCCGCAGGCACCATGTCCCCGCCGGCGAAGATGCCGGGGTAGCCGGTCATCATGCCCGCGTCGACCTGAACGACACCATCCTCGACCTGTAGGCCCGGCACGCCGTCGAGCAGCGAGAGGTCGGCTTCCTGGCCGAGGGCGAGCACCAGCGAGTCAGCCTGCAGCTCCTCAGTCTCGCCGGTCGGCTGGGGAAAGCCCGTCTCGTCCAACTCCATCCGCTCCAACAGCAGCTTGCCTGCATCAGCGTGCTTGATCGTGGAGAGCCACCGCATCATCACGCCCTCCTCGAGCGCCTCCTGCACCTCGAAGTCGTGCGCAGGCATCCGCTCGCGTGTGCGGCGGTAGACGACGATCGCGTCGCTCGCCCCGAGGCGCTTGGCGGTACGGGCCGCGTCCATCGCGGTGTTCCCGCCGCCGTAGACGACGACGCGCCGACCGAGCAGCGGGCGCTCCTGGCCCTCCATGCTTGCTAGCAGCGTCACCGCGTCGAGGATGTGCGCGGCCTCCCCGGCGGGAATGTATGCGCGCTTGCCGATGTGCGCGCCGACCGCCAGGAACGCCGCGTCGAAGCTGCCGTCTCGCATGGCGTCGAGGATGCTCGTGACCTTGCTGTCCAGTTCGAGCGTGACCCCGAGGTCGAGGATGCGCGCGATCTCGGCGTCCAGTACATCGCGCGGCAGGCGATACCGGGGGATGCCGAAGCGCATCATGCCGCCGGCGATCGGCCCCGCGTCGCGGATCGTGACCGTGTGCCCGCGCCGCGCGAGCTGGTAGGCCGCGGACAGACCGGAGGGACCGGCGCCGACGACGAGCACACGCTTGCCGGTCGGCTCGGCGTCCACGGTCAGTCGCCAGCCCTGGCGGATCGCCTCGTCGCCGAGGAAGCGCTCGACGCCGTGGATGCCTACGGGGTCGTCCAGCTGCGCGCGGTTGCAGGCGGTCTCGCATGGGTGGTAGCAGACGCGGCCCATCACAGCGGGCAGCGGGTTGTCCTTGACCAGCTCGTGCCACGCGGTCTCATAGTCGCCGGACTCGGCGTGGTAGAGCCACTGCTGGATGTTCTCGCCGGCCGGGCAGCCGTGATTGCACGGCGGCAGCCTGTGCACATACACGGGCCGCTCCTGCCGCCAGGAGCCCGTCTTGTTGGCAAGGCTCGAACCGACATCGAGTGTGATCGCAAACGGCTTATCCATCGTTGCTCACCGCCCCTTGCTCGCCGCGGCGCTCACCCAGGCTGGGCCGCTCGCCGAGCAGGCCGAAGCGGCGGATGTTGCGATCCGCGCCAGCCTGGATGCGCGCGATCACCTCGCTGTGCAGCTCGGGCTCGAATAGGTGCGCGAAGCGCTTCTGTGGGCGCAGGTACTCCTCGACGGGCACCTGCCGGCGAATCTCAGAGACACCGCACAGCTCGCCGTCGCGGGCCTCGAACACCGGGAAGATGCCGGACTCCTTCGCCAAACGGGCAATCCTGATCGTGTCCGCCGAGGCGCTGCCCCAGCCCAGCGGGCAGGGGACGAACACGTGCAGGTAGCGGGCGCCGCGTAGCTCCATCGCGGTCCTGACCTTCGCCTCTAGGTCGCGCAGCTCGGCGACGGTCGCAGTCGCCACGTAGGGGATCTCGTGCGCCATCGCTATCAGCGGCGCGCTCTTGCCCTGCCCGAACACATTGCCAGGCTCCGGGCCGACGGCCTGCGTGGTCGCCGTGCGCGCCGCGGGCGGGGTGGCGCCCGAGCGCTGCACGCCCGTGTTCATGTACGCCTCGTTGTCGTAACAGATGTAGAGCACGTCATCGTTTCGCTCGAACATCCCCGACAGACACGCCATCCCGATATCGACGGTGCCGCCGTCACCGCCCTGGCCAACGACTCGTATGTCCTCACGGCCCTTGGCGCGCAGTGCGGCGGCGATGCCTGTCGAGACGGCGGGCGCGTTGGCGAACAGCGAGTGAATCCACGGTATCCGCCACGAGCTCTCCGGGTAGGGCGTAGAGAACACCTCCAAGCAGCCGGTCGCGTTCGCGGCGATCATCCGTCCGCCCGTGGCCCGCATCGCGGCGTCGAGTGCATACCGTGCGCCAAGCGCCTCCCCGCAGCCCTGGCAAGCACGGTGCCCACACGTGATCGAGTTGGTGCGCTGCTCACCGGCCTGCACCGAGCGCTGCTCAGGATCGAGCAGCCGGTTGCCCACGGCGAAACTGCCGGTCTGGTAGAAGCGAATCGCGGGCGCGGTCATGCTGGCCAGCTCCTCACACCGGCCCCGCGGCGACCGTGCCGAGGTCCCGCAGAATGTTCTCGGCGTGCGGACCCGAGGCCCGCGAGGCGCCCATCCGCTCAAGCTCCCGGTTCACTACATCCCAGTCCATGTCCAGGAACGTCAACGCCTCCAGCCGATCGGCTGCCGCTTCAGTGAACAGACTGTGAAGTGACGCCTTGGTGATCGGCCGTCCGCCGAGGCCCGCGATCACCGTGTAGCCGTGCAGGTAAATCCCGGCGAGCGCCATGCGCACGTTCGCCGAGACGATCCCGCCGATCCCAACCGCGAGCGCCTTCTCCAACACCACCACACGCTCGGCAGGACCCACAGCCGCCCGCAGCGCATCCAGCGGGAACGGCCTGAACGAGCAGATCCCGACCGCCCCGATCTTCACGCCCTGCTCACGCAGCTCGTCGATCGTGTCCTTGATCGTGCCGAGCACCGACCCCAGCGCCACCACGATCGTCTGCGCATCCTCGACGCGATAGGAGCGGATCAGACCGCCGGACTCGCGCCCAAATGCCTGCTGGAAGTCCGCGGCGATCTCGGGGATCAGCTCAAGCGCTCGCATCTGCTTGGCGTGTGCGAGGTACTTCACCTCCATGAACGCCTCCGGGCCGACCATCGCGCCGATCGTCACCGGCTCGTCCGGGTCGAGTACCTGCCGCGGTGAGAACGCCGGCAGGAACCCATCGACCTGCTCCTGTGTGGGGATCTCCAGACGCTCGACCGCGTGCGTGAGGATGAACCCGTCCATGCAGACCATCACCGGCGCCGAGAGCTCCTCGGCAAGCCGGAACGCCTGGATGTGTAGGTCAAGCGCCTCCTGGTTGGTCTCGGCGTAGAGCTGTATCCAGCCCGAGTCGCGCTGGGACATCGAATCCGAGTGGTCGTTCCAGATGTTGATCGGGGCGCCGATCGCGCGGTTGGCGACCGTCATCACGATCGGCAGACCCAGCCCCGAAGCGTTGTAGAGCGCCTCTGTCATATACAAGAGCCCCTGGCTGGCCGTCGCCGTGTACGCACGCGCGCCGGTCGCCGAGGCGCCGATCGCCACCGACATCGCGGCGAACTCCGACTCCACGTTCACGAACTCGCACGGCGAAAGCTCGCCCGTCTTCACCAGCTGGGAAAGGTTCTCCACAATGTGCGTCTGCGGCGAGATCGGGTACGCACAGATCACCTCCGGCCGGCACAACGCCACCGCCTCCGCTACCGCACGCGAGCCCTCAACCTGGCGCAGCACCGCTCAGCTCCCTGCGCTCGTCCGCGACCCAGGCGTAGGCCGCCATCGCCGCCGCCACATTGCCCTCGCCGACCTTCCCGGTGAAGCGCTCACGGATCGCCTTCACAACGGCGTCCAACGAAACCAACCCGCTGAGCGCCGCGAAACCGCCGAGCAACGCGGCATTGGCAACCGGCCGCCCAGCATGTTCGCGCGCCAGCTCGCCGGCAGGCACCGTCAGCAGCCGCTCGTGACGGAACCCCGCGGCGAACTCGCCGAGGCCGAGCTCATCGAAGGTCCTGGTGGTGTTGATAAGGATGAACCCCTCGGGGCGCAGGCCACCGAACACGTCCACCTGGTGAAGCAGCGTCGGGTCGATCACGATCAGGACATCGGGCTCCATCACGGGCTCTCGCACACGGATCTCGCGCTCGTCGATCCGGCAGAACGACACCACCGGGGCGCCCATACGCTCCGAGCCAAAGCTCGGAAACGCCTGCGCGTAGCGGCCCTCATCAAACGCCGCGAGCGCCAGCAACTCCGCGGCGGTCACGACACCCTGCCCGCCGCGCCCGTGGATACGCACCTGCAACATCACAGGCCCTCAAGCGGCGCCAGTGCCGACAGCCCGCTCGGCAGCGCTGTCGTGCGCGCGTGCGAAGTCGAGCATCACACGCTGCTCCGCCGCAGCCACCAGCGCCCGCGTCCGGTCGATCACATCGACGTTGACAGAGATCGCGTCGATCCCCGCGCGCACCAAAAGCTCGGCGTACTCCGGGTGCACCGACGGCGCCTGCCCGCAGATCGAGGTACGCAAACCCAGCGCGCGGGCGCGCGGGATCAGCTCCCGCAGGTAGGTCGTGACGGCAGGGTCGCGCTCGTCGAAGGTTTCCGCCAGCACCTCGTTGTCACGGTCGGCGCCAAGCAGCAGCTGGGTGAGGTCGTTCGAGCCGATCGAGATGCCGGCCACGCCGAGCGCGGCGTACTCGGAGAGGTTGAACAGCACCGAGGGAACCTCCGCCATTACCCACAGCTCGAAACCGGGACGGTCAAGCAGTCCCGACTCTGCGATCAGCTCACGGCAGCGGCGCAGCTCGCGGGCGGTACGCACGAACGGCAGCATCACGTGCAGGTTGCGCTGACCTTGATCCCACACCCTGCGCACCGCCTCAAGCTCCAGAGCGAAGACATCTGGCTCGCGGGTGTAGCGCAGCGCGCCGCGGTAGCCGATCATCGGATTGGCCTCCACTGGCTCAAAGCGCTCTCCGCCGCGCAGACCCGCGAACTCGTTGGTGCGAAAGTCGATCGTGCGGTAAGTCACCGGCCGCGGCGCGAACCCGGTTGCGAACGTGCTCAGCCCCTCCGCCATACGGGCGACGAGCTCCTCGCCACGGCCCTCCTCCAGCAGCGTGCGTGGATGATCGCCGGCCAGCGCCTCCAGCACCATCATCTCCGCGCGCAGCAAGCCAACACCGTCGACCGGCAGGTCCTTGACACGCTGTACCTGCGAGGGCTCAGACAGGTTCACCAGGATCTGCGTCGCCGTCACCGTCACCGCCGAGGGTGCGGCCGGGCTCACGCCTGCGGCCTGCCTGCCAGCAGAGGGCGCCCGCGCGGGCTCGGGTGCGCAGGCGCCCTCCAATACGAGCCCTCGGGTCGCATCGACGGTCACGACCTCGCCGTCGCGCAGCCGCTTGGTCGCCTCGCGCGTCCCGACAACGCACGGGATGCCAAGCTCGCGCGAGACAATCGCGGCATGGCAGGTCATGCCGCCCGAGTCGGTGACGACGCCGGCCGCCCGTCGCAGCAACGGCAGCCAGTCGGGGGAGGTCATGTGGGTGACGAGCACATCCCCATCGCCGAGCGCAGCGGCGTCCGCGAGCGAGGTGAGCACTCGGGCGGCGCCGCTCGCGCTGCCCGGTGCTCCACCCAGCCCACGCAACAGCACAGTCTGCGGCTGCGCAGAGCTAGCCTCCGGGGCGCTGGCCACAGACTCGCTGGTGTCATCCGGGTGCTCGTCGTGAAGCGTGGTGATCGGACGACTCTGCAGCATCCACAGCACCCCATCGGGGTCAAATGCCCACTCGGTGTCCTGCGGGGAGCCATAGTGCTGCTCGATCCGCAGGCCGAGCGCGGCCACGGCCATGACCTCACGCTCATCGAGCGTCGGCCGGAAACCCTCCTCGCGCGAAAGGGACCGCTGGCAGGTGCCGCCCTGCGGGTCATACTCGATCACCAGCTCCTTGCAGTGAACGTCGCGCTCGCGCAACCAGAGCGGGTCCTTCTCGATCAGATAACGATCGGGTGACACGGAGCCTGAGACGACGGCCTCACCGAGCCCGAACGAAGCCTCAACTACGAGCTGGTCGCGCTCGCCCGTCGCTGGGTTGACGGTGAACATCACACCGGCGCGCGTCGAAGCCACCTGGCGCTGCACGACGACCGCGATATCCATTTCGGCCTGCCCAAATCCGTTCACGCCGCGGTAGTAGATCGTGCGCGTCCCAAACAGCGATCGCCAGCACCGGCGCACCGCGTCGATCACCGCCTCGGCGCCACGGACGTTCAGGAAGGTCTCGTTCATTCCCGCAAACGAGGTCTCGGCGGTGTCCTCCGCCGTCGCTGAGGAGCGCACCGCCACAGGCGCCTCCGTGTCCTCGCCGACGAGCTGCTCATAGCGCAAGCGGATCTCCTGCGCCAGCGCCGGCGGCATCGGGGCGGCGTCGAGCATCTCCCGCGCGGCAACGCTCGCCGCCTGCAAAGCCTTGGTGTCCTCGACATCCACTCCGTCAAGCAGCTCCGCCAGGCGCTCGCGTAGCCCGCTCTCCGCGCAGAACGCCGCGTAGGCCGGGGCGCCGACCACAAAGCCGTCTGGTACAGGCAGCCCAGCACGGGTCAGCTCGCCCAGGTTCGCGCCCTTGCCGCCGGCGAACTGGACATCCTCGCGGCCGAGCTGCGCGAACGACCGCACCGCCTCTAGGCCGGACACGACAGATGCTACGGGCGAGACGCTCATGTATCTACCGACTCCCTGTGTCGCGGATGCTCGATCACGGTCGCTATGACCGCTATCAAGTCAACTCGCTACCAGTGCGGGCGCCCACCGCACTCCTTGCGGAACGGGCTCGGTAGTTACCACCCATGACCGTGCTCGCGCCCGGCGCGTAGTGTTGAGCGCCAGATGAAGGTCATCAGTGAGCGCGAGTTGCACACGGCGCTCGCCGCGCTGAGCGTCGGCGAGCCGCGGGTCGTCGCCAGCGGGAACCTCGGCACCCCGCGCCTCCTGCTTGATGCCCTGGAGAGCGAGGTGGAGCGCTACCGGCTGTTCATGCTCGCCGCGCAGTCCCCGCTGCCCGCCCGCGAGGGCGTCATCTTCGAGACGCCGTTCGTCGGTCCCGGAATGCGTGATGCAGGTGAGCGGCTGGACTACCTACCGATGCGCCTCTCGCTCGTGCCAAGGCTGTTCAGCACGCTGCGCCCGCCCGAGGTCGTGCTGCTGCACACCTCCACACCCTGCAACGGGAAGGTCTCGCTTGGGATCGAGGTGAACATCCTGCCGGCGGCCGTCGAGCATGTGCGCGCCCGCGGCGGGCTCGTCATCGCCCAGCTGAACCCCGAGATGCCCTACACGCTCGGCGACGGCGAGCTGGGCGAAGACCTCATCGACCTCGCAATCGAAGCCCAGCAAGACCTCCCGACCACCGCCATCAGCGCCAGCCACGACCACGCAGAGACCATCGCCGAGCACGTCGCCGGCCTGGTGGGAGACGCCGCCACCCTGCAGCTCGGGATCGGTCAGGTCCCCGACGCCACGCTGCGCGCACTCGCCAGCCGACGCGACCTGGCGATCTACTCGGAGATGATCTCCGATGGAGTAATGCGCCTTGAGCACGCCGGGGCGCTTGACCACCATCGGCAGATCGTGTGCTCCTTCATGTTCGGCTCCAGGGAGCTATACGAGTGGGTTCACCACAACCCCAGGCTGCGCATGACGCGCACCGAGACGACCAACGATCCCTCCAGGATCGCGGCCAGAGCGCAGATGATCTCGGTCAACACGGCGCTGAAGGTCGACCTTCACGACCAGGCCGGCGCCAGCCACATCGGCGAGCGCGTGTACTCCGGTTTCGGTGGCCAGCCCGACTTCGTAGAGGGCGCCCTACACTCGCCCGGCGGGCAGGCCGTGATCGGGCTGCGCTCCTGGCACGAACGCAGCGACACCTCAACGATCGTGCCCCGCCTGGATGGACCCGTCACCTCCTTCCAGCACTCCGCAGTCATCACCGAGCACGGCGCCGCGCACATCTTCGGACGCAGCCAGCGCGCCCAGGCCCGCCTCATCATCGAGCACGCCGCGCATCCCGACGCCCGCGAGCAGCTACGCGAGCAAGCCGCGCTGCTCGGGCTCGGCACTACGCCCGAGCATCCGATGCGAAGCGTTTGTGAGCCAGCCGCCAGCCCGCGGTGAGGAACTCGACTCTCTGCTCCGGCCCATCGTGGCGTACCACACGCCCATCGAAGCCCTCTCGAAAGACATCCAGCATCGCCCGGTTTTCACAGAGAACCTCGGCTACGAAATGCGTGATCCCACGCTGCTCGGCGACGATCGCCAGCTGTTCGATGAGGATCGTCCCGAGGCCGCGGCCGTGGAGATGATCGGCGACCTCGACCGCGACTTCCGCCCGCGTGCCATCCAGCTGGATATACAGGGCGTGAGCGACCATCGCCCCCATCTCGTCATGGGCAACCAGCCCGAAGCGACCCGTCCTGGTGTCCGCCGCCAAATGAGCAGCACAGTCTATGTCCACGGCACCGCTGAAGAACCGCAGACGCCGCGCCTCCAGGCACAGTCCCGCCAGGAACGAGCGCAGCGCGGGCTCATCAGCAGCCGTGGTGGGACGCAGCGTGACCAGCGACCCATCGCGCAGCCGGACAAGCTCGGGCTCGTCTACATCTGCGACAGCGCTGGGTGCCTGTGACAGTGAAGGAATCGTCATGGTGTTCGCAGTCTCGCGCCCGGCGCCGCCCGGTGCATCCGTTGCCGTCCCTGGCGGTGGCGGGGAGAAACTACGCGGGCGGCGAAAACCGACCGACCTCGATGCGTGCGCTGTGCTCATGCCGGGTCGGCCTGTCGGGCTGGGTGGTGCACGATTGCTTCGTGATCGGCGGGGTAGACGATCGACTCGTGTCCTTCATCCCATCGGACGCGGAAGTGGGGATGCTCAGGAGTACCGAGCACCTCCTTGATTTCCCCACGCCTCGACGGGCGCTCGGCGATACCCCTGACCTCAAGCCAGTCGCCGGCACAAGCCGCGGAGATATCTCGATCGTGGGACATTGGCCACGCAGATCAGATCATCCAGGCAGAAGCGGAGCATCGGTCATCAATACCCACCCGCGACGTGGAAACTACCCACCCTTCAGTTGCTCCCTCGTGGCGCCGGAAGACGCTCAGTGCCCGTGCCGGGCACGCATCTACAAGGGCCAGTAGTGGCCCACGTGAGCGGCGGCGCGCGAGGTCAAAAGCGGCTCCGGCGCGGCAGATTGCGCCGGCTCCTCAGAGGCGAGCGCGGCAAGCGTATCCCGCACACACTCCGCCAGCACCGCCGGCTGATAGCCACCCTCCAGCACAGCGCCGAGAGGCACACCGAGCGATACGGCGAGCCCGCGCACATGGCGGGCCATCTCCGCGAACGAGCCCGTCTCCAGGCGACACCCAGCCAGCGGGTCCTCACGGTGCGCATCAAAACCGGCGGAGATCAGCACGAGCTCCGGCGCGAAGCTCTCAGCGACCGGGACCACGATGTGCTCCAAGAGCGACAGCCACAGATCCTCCTCAGAGCCCGCCGGAACAGGCAAGTTGATCGTGTAGCCCTCGCCCGGACCCGAGCCAACGTCGCTGATCGAGCCCGTGCCCGGATAGATCCCCGCCTGGTGGATGCTGACGAACAAGACATCCGAGTGGCGCCGGAACGCCTCCGCGGTCCCGTTGCCGTGGTGCACATCCCAATCGAGGATCAACACTCGCCGGACGCCCAGCTCGCGGATCGCCAGCTCCGCGGCGATCGCCACGTTGTTGAACAAGCAGAAGCCCATCGCGCGATCCGGCTCGGCATGGTGGCCCGAGGGACGCACGCCACAGAATCCGAGCCTCGCCTCGCCCGTCATCAGCGCCCTCGTCATCTCGCAAGCGCCCCCGGCGGCGTGCAGCGCCGCCCGGTAGGAGGGCTCTCCGACGAATGTGTCCGGGTCGATCGCGCCGCCACCGGCCAGCGACATCTCCTTGATCCTCTGCACGTGCCTCGCGCTGTGGATGAGCTCGAGCTCGATCTCCTTCGCAGGCGGTGCAGCACGGCACTCCCAGCCCAGCCAGTCATGCTCGGCCAGCATCCGCTCGATTGCCTCAAGGCGCTCAGGCGTGTCCGGGTGCTCGGGCATGAGCACCCGCGGATCATGCTCAAGACACGCCGGGTCGCTGAAGTAGAGGCCCGCCGCCCCCGATCTGAGAGTGCCCTGCCCGCTCACGCAACGCCCTGCCCGCGACACGGGTGGACTGAACACGGTTGACCAGACATCGGACCCTGGACTGTAGGACGCCGGCGAACTCGTTGGCCGCTTGACGTGCCTGGGGGTCAGTACCCCACATGAACGGCAAACCCACGTCCCACCACCAATTTTGTTCGCATCGAAAGGAAGTTGGCCATGATTGCTCCCACAGCTGACTCAGGCGAGGATCTGCTCACTGCGGCCGAGGTCGCGGCGCTACTGCGCATGACTTCAGGCTGGGTCTACGCCGAGACCCGCGCGAAACGTATCCCGCATCTGCGACTCGGGCGCTACGTGCGCTACCGGCGCTCTGCGATCGAACAGTGGATGGGGGAGATCGAGACGGGAAGGACGCTCGCCCCGATGGTGTCTCTCGGCGCTCGAAGGGCCGCATCCGCCAGGCGGCCCGCCATGCGAGCGTAACGACGTACCTGGGGCGTATAACCCTTGAACATGGGCAAGCGCGACTACGGCACCGGCCACGTCTACATCAAGTGGGGCTCCTACTACGGGCGCTGGCGGACGCTTGACGGGCGACTGGTCAACCGCAAGCTCGGCAAGGTGCGCCCGGTCGGTCAGCGCAGCGGCGGCCTCACGCGCGTTCAGGCCGAGCGCGAGATGGCGCGCAGACGCGAGGAGGAGGACAACGCGCCGCGTCCCGCACCGGGATCTGAGATCCCAACCGTCGACGCGATCGCCGACTCGCTGCGCCAGCGCCAAACGATCGCGGGCGCTCGGCTCTCCTACCGCCAGGGCTGCGAGTCGATGCAGCGCATCCACATCTCCCCGCGCATCGGCGCCCTTCCCGTCACCGAGATCGAGACAGCCCACATCGACCGGCTTGCGAGCGAAATGCTCAACGACGGCAGCGCCCCGAAGACCGTTCGCAACGTGCTCTCGTTCCTGCACTCGATCTTCGAGCACGCGAAAAAAGGGAAGTTCATCAGCGACAACCCGGTGAGCGAGGCGACCCGCCCAGGCCGTAAGCGCACCGGCGACGCCGACCCTGACCTACAGTTCCTCACGGTCGCAGAGCTCGACGCCGTGCTGCGGGCGATCCCCGACGAGACCGTCATCCGACAGCCGAAACCCACTCGGCGCGGACGCCGCGGGCCGGCGCCGCCGCCGCCGCCCGATGTCCTCGGGCCAGTCCTGCGAGTCGTGGTTCTCGCCGCGGCGATGACCGGCCTGCGCCAATCCGAGCTACTCGGCCTGCGCTGGCGAGACGTCGACTGGATCGCCCAGCGAATCCGCGTGCGCAACACCTATGTTCGCGGCGAGCACTCCGGCGATGGCAAGTCCGACCTCTCCACCAAGCGATCCGTGCCGATGGCCGACCGACTCGCCGGCGAGCTCGATCGCTGGTCAAAGCGCACCGCCTATCGCGCCGAGCGCCATCTCGTGTTCGCCCACCCACAGACCGGCAATCCGATCGACCGATCCAAGGTCACAAGACGCTTCCAGACGGCCTGCGGGGACGCTGGCGTGCAGGTCATCAAGTTCCACGATCTGCGCCACACCTTCGCAACTCGGCTCGCCGCCTCCGGGCAGCCGCTGCGGCTGATCCAGGAGTTCATGGGGCACGCCGACAGCGAGACGACACAGATCTACTCGCACTACGCCCCCTCAGAGCACGAGGTCCAGGTCGTCAACGACGCCTTCGCCCCCAAGCCGGCCGGCAAGGCCGAACGCGATCCTCCCGCATCTGATCCGCGCGTCGAAGCCAGCGCCGGGGGAGACCCCGAGGCGCAGGCTCCAGGCACCACGACGGACGCGACGGGGAACAATACGGGGAACAAATTGAGCGAAAGCGAGAGCAACTGAGCGCCTAGAAACCCAGCAAGAATGGGCTCCAATCACTCAGCTACACTGGAGCGCGCGGGCTGGGGGCCGGGCGGTCGCAGGTTCAAATCCTGTCTCCCCGATTTTCGTTGGAAGCGCGAACAGCCGTGAACAGGCGGGAAAACCCGCGCAAACGCTAGGGCTCTTGGACAGCTGTTCTCGCGTGTTCCCGGCTGTTCCCGGCACGCGGGGCCGCAAAGGGACCGCAGCAACGGGCGGAAGGGACCGCAAGAAGAGTGCTTATCGAGCGTTCAGAGTTGCGTGAGGCGATGGCGACGTTTTCCGTGGAGGTGCCATTCCTGCTACTTCCCTCGCGATTGGTCCATCCACTCCGTCTGTCGTATCGCCGAGTAGATATGCGCCCAGCGCTCCTTGCTTTTCGGCTGGTCGCCGCGGAACCGAATCGACGCCAGCATCTGAATGTCAGCCTCCGGTAGACGATTCGCTTCCGCGAACTCGAGGAGCGACGCAGGCGGATCGGCGGGTGGGTCGGTCAGCAGCCTTCGTCCGAGAAGATCCGACATCGTGACGCCGAGCGCCTCGGCGATCGCGTACAGCGTCTCGCCAGAGGGGCGCGGGGTTTCACCGGCCTCGATCGAGGATACATAGCTCTTCGAGAGTTTGGCAGCCTCGGCGAGCTGGCTGAGGTTCAGCCCGCGTTCCCTCCGGAACAGGCTCACTCGCTCGCCGATCGGATTCCCCGGGCCCTTTCGATCGGCCGCTCGTGGCACGTCAATAACCGGTCGGGGGCCGACGATAGAGGGCCAAGACCCGCGCATGCAGTTTGCCGCCTGCATCGAAATACGGTGCGTACCGCGCAGAAATCTGTACGCCATCAACCTCGTGCGCCGTCACCCCGCTCACCTTTGTAAGCTCATCGACGGGATCCCCCCGCTGCGCACGCTCAAGCGGGTCTCCCGGGTCGATCGACTTGAATCGCCGAATGAACGGCCACGCTCCACGCGACCATGCGTAGGACACTCGGAGCTTCGCGGGTGCGTCTGGGTCGTCGCGCTCCGAGGGCTTGTTCTGGACCTCCGCGACGAGGAACATCACGTCCTCTGGCCAGAGGTCGACGATCCGGTGCGCCGAGGCCTCCTCGGTGACCGTGGCGCTGATCGGCGCGGAGACATACAGCCGGCCGTGGTGTCTCTACGAGCTATCCGAGAGTCACAACTCCAGCAAGGGCTTGCTCGGGATCCGCATACACCAGATCAAGGACAGCGCCAAACTCACCTCAACCTACGGAAGCGACCCGTTCGCGCACGTAAAGCTCACAGACGGAAGTGGCACACTCGCCGGCGTCTATCCCATCTATGACTGGGTCGCCGACGACGGCTACAACAATATCGACAGCTGGATCGAGACTGCGGCCAAGGCCGCCGGCCGATAGGAGGCTCTTCATGGCCAGACGTGTCTACTTTGCCTTCGACTATCTCGATGTGTTCGCCGTGAACCAGATCCGGCGATCGGGTCAGTTCGTCGACGTCGCAGTCGCCGGTTTCAGCGACGCATCCCAATGGGAGAAGCTCAAGCAGAAAGACGACGCCGTGATCCGCCGGGCGATCGACACGGCCCTGAAAAACACGAGCGTAACCGTCGCCTGTATCGGCGCCCGCACCGCCTCACGCCGATGGGTCAAGTACGAGCTTGCAGCGAGCGCGGCCCGCGGCAACGGGCTAGTGGTGCATTCGTGAAGTTCGTGGATTGTTGAAGGGGTGTTGTGGTCGTTGCCGAAGTTGTCGCTGTCCTGTTCAGCGATGATGGGGGTTCGGTATGCCTGCGTTGGCGAAGCGGATCGAGATCGGAGCGGAGGATCGAGCGGAGCTCGAACGGATCGTGCGCTCAAGCACCGCGGAGGTGCGGATGGTCGAGCGCGCCCAGATCGTGTTGGAGGCTGGCGAGGGCCGCTCGGCCGCGGAGATCGGCCGGCTGTTGGGATGTTCGACGAACACGGCGCAGAAGTGGCGGGCGCGCTATGAGCAGGACGGGATCGCTGCCCTTGTCGACTTGCCGCGCTCGGGCAAACCGCTGATCCATTCCCAGGAGGTTCGGGCGAGGCTGATCGCCAAGGCGTGCACGCGGCCACCCGAAACACTGGAGGGCGCACAGCAGGAACGCTGGACCTATGAGCAGCTCGGCGCGACGGTCGGGATGTCGGCCTCCCACGCGCACGCGATCCTCTCTCGTGCCGACATCAAGCCTCACCGGACTGACTACTGGATCATGAGCGACTTCTCCCGGCCCGAGTTCGAGGAGCGCCTGAAAGAGGTCTGCGGTCTCTACGTGAATCCGCCCGAGAACGTGCTGGTGCTCTCGATCGACGAAAAGACCGGCATCCAGGCCAAGGCGCCGACCAAACCCGACACGCTCCCGGCTCCTGGGCGCCCGACACGGCGCGAGCACGAATATGTCCGCAACGGCACCCAATGCCTGTTCGCCTGCCTGAAAGTCACGGAAGGCGACGTGCTCGCGATGCCGTCAAAGACACGCAACCGCCACGACCTGATCCGCTTCCTCGACCAGCTCGACACCGAGATCCCCATCATCGAGGGACAGAAGATCATCGCGGTCAGCGACAACCTCTCCACCCGTGGCACCCAAGAGGTCACAGAATGGCTGGCGAATCATCCACGCTGGAGTTTCCAGTTCACCCCAACCCATGCTTCGTGGCTGAACCAAATCGAGATCTTCTTCTCGATCCTCTACCGCCGACTACTCAAGCACGGCAGCTTCTTCAGCGAAGAAGACCTCGCCGAACAAATGCTCGCCTTCATCGAGACCTACAACCAAACCGCCAAACCATTCAAGTGGACCTACACCGGCAAGGTCCTCGAGGCATAACCAACGAACTTCACGAATGAACCACTAGCCCGGTATTGACGGAGGTGATCTGGTCCGGCTCACGCAAACATCTATGGGGGGACCGCGGTCGCTATCCACGGCGTCGACACACGGCGCGGAAAAGTCGGCTTCCAAAATCGTGAGGGACGGAATAGCACCATCAAGTAGGTTTGCCGTAGAATCGCGGCGCGTGCGCTTGCAATCCGTACAGATCGTCGGCTACAAGCGCTTCGCAACTGAGCAGACCCTGCGCCTCGGTCCGCGCGTGGTCGCGATCGTCGGTCCAAACGAGGCAGGCAAGACGAGTCTTTTGACTGCGCTCGGGCATCTTCCCATCGACGCGAGCTTTGCGCGCCGTGAGTTCACGGGCCGCCAGCAGCCAGCCAGCGACCGTGCCATCGTCTCCGCTCGATACCTCATTGAGAATGAAGACCGTGTCGGGCTTGAGACTCTTCTGGCGCCAGCCGAGCGCTACATCTTTCACAGGACTCTTTACAGCACTAGCGGGGCCCGGTGGCGGCTCGATCCCCCCGTTCGCAGGGATGTGGCGCCTCGGGAAGCTCTCTCGAAGGCTATCGCCACTGCGATCGAGGCTGGGGCGCTTCAGATCACTATGGAGCCAGTGGAGGACGAGGAGGAGCCGCCTATCGACAGCTCGCTCTCAGCGCAGGCCGAGGCAATTGCGTCGATGCTTTCGCAAGCGGGCGAGAACCTGGACGAGCAGGAGGCCGAGCAGCTTGCGGGCTTTGGGTCTCTCCTTGAGGGCCGTGCGCACCAGTGCGCGGATTCTGGCATTGCACAAGCCCTGCTCGGGCGAACAAACGAGCTCATTGCTCTTGAACATGTCGAGAATCCAGCGACACAGATCTATGAAGTTCTTGCACCGCGCCTGCCTCAGATGCTCGTGTTCGACGAGGCTCAGCGTGCTCTACGATCCGACTACATCTGGGCCGATATCGGCGATGTGCCTGAGGCGCTCGAAAACCTCCTCGATCTTGCTGGCATCCCCTATCACGAGTATCGAGCGCTCGCGGCCGACCGAGACCGTCGCGACGAGCTGAGCACCCTAGTGGTTCATTCGTGAAGTTCGTTGGTTATGCCTCGAGGACCTTGCCGGTGTAGGTCCACTTGAATGGTTTGGCGGTTTGGTTGTAGGTCTCGATGAAGGCGAGCATTTGTTCGGCGAGGTCTTCTTCGCTGAAGAAGCTGCCGTGCTTGAGTAGTCGGCGGTAGAGGATCGAGAAGAAGATCTCGATTTGGTTCAGCCACGAAGCATGGGTTGGGGTGAACTGGAAACTCCAGCGTGGATGATTCGCCAGCCATTCTGTGACCTCTTGGGTGCCACGGGTGGAGAGGTTGTCGCTGACCGCGATGATCTTCTGTCCCTCGATGATGGGGATCTCGGTGTCGAGCTGGTCGAGGAAGCGGATCAGGTCGTGGCGGTTGCGTGTCTTTGACGGCATCGCGAGCACGTCGCCTTCCGTGACTTTCAGGCAGGCGAACAGGCATTGGGTGCCGTTGCGGACATATTCGTGCTCGCGCCGTGTCGGGCGCCCAGGAGCCGGGAGCGTGTCGGGTTTGGTCGGCGCCTTGGCCTGGATGCCGGTCTTTTCGTCGATCGAGAGCACCAGCACGTTCTCGGGCGGATTCACGTAGAGACCGCAGACCTCTTTCAGGCGCTCCTCGAACTCGGGCCGGGAGAAGTCGCTCATGATCCAGTAGTCAGTCCGGTGAGGCTTGATGTCGGCACGAGAGAGGATCGCGTGCGCGTGGGAGGCCGACATCCCGACCGTCGCGCCGAGCTGCTCATAGGTCCAGCGTTCCTGCTGTGCGCCCTCCAGTGTTTCGGGTGGCCGCGTGCACGCCTTGGCGATCAGCCTCGCCCGAACCTCCTGGGAATGGATCAGCGGTTTGCCCGAGCGCGGCAAGTCGACAAGGGCAGCGATCCCGTCCTGCTCATAGCGCGCCCGCCACTTCTGCGCCGTGTTCGTCGAACATCCCAACAGCCGGCCGATCTCCGCGGCCGAGCGGCCCTCGCCAGCCTCCAACACGATCTGGGCGCGCTCGACCATCCGCACCTCCGCGGTGCTTGAGCGCACGATCCGTTCGAGCTCCGCTCGATCCTCCGCTCCGATCTCGATCCGCTTCGCCAACGCAGGCATACCGAACCCCCATCATCGCTGAACAGGACAGCGACAACTTCGGCAACGACCACAACACCCCTTCAACAATCCACGAACTTCACGAATGCACCACTAGAGCGAAGGATCAACGGGCAACTAAAGTCCCGACTCGAGGCGTGGAGTCAGAACAAGCTGACGATCACGCTGCGCGCTGACACAGAGTCGCTGGCGGTTCACGTCACCGATGAGGATACTGAAAGGGATGTGCCGATAGAGGAGCGAAGCGCCGGGCTCCGGATGTTTGCGGCTTTGCTCTGCTTCTGTGCTCGCTACGCGAAGGGCATACCACCGATCTTGTTGTTCGACGAGGCCGAGACCCATCTTCACTACGGCGCGCAAGCCGATCTTATGGACGTATTCGCCAAGCAGGACTTTGCCCAAGCGGTCATATACAGCACACATTCGATCGGCTGTTTGCCAGAGGACCTCGGTCGGTCGATCAGAGTAGTCGCCCCGATACAAGGGGAGGAGAGCGAGATACGCAACGAGTTCTGGAGCGGCGGCGTTGGCATGACGCCGCTGATGCTTGCGATGGGCTCGTCAGCATTTGCCTTTTCGCCGGCTCGCTACGCGGTCCTCGGCGAGGGTCCCACTGAGGCGATCCTATTCCCGAGCATGTTCCGCGCCGCCGTTGCAGCATTGAGCGATGGGCCCCTGGGGTTCCAGGTCGCGTCCGGGACGGCTCAGGTGCACCCGGACCTAGCCTCCGAGCTAGAGAGCGAGGCTGGCAACATCGCGTATCTGTTCGACGATGATGAGGGCGGGCACGCTCACGCAGCCAAGCTTCCCGAGCGCGCCCGCAACGAGCAAAGGATTCTGTTTCTTGGGGCAGGGCAAGAGGCGGGACTTTGCACAGAGGACTTGCTCGCACCGACGACGTATGCCGGAGCGGTCAATCAGACGCTTATAGACACACGCAACACTGCAGATCGCCTTGATCCAGCAGAGATCCCGACCACCTCACGTCCCACGTATGTCGACGATTGGTGCAAGCAGCGCGGGATCGCGAAGCTCAGTAAGACTCGGATCGCTGAGCGCGCGCTCCTCATCACCGATGAGGGTGGTGAGCTAATCGACCCCGGCCGAAAATCGCTGATCTCGGAGCTGTACAGTGAACTGCGCCAATCCCTGAAACTCAAGGCTCAGGGGTAGCGAGGCCGTGTTGATTCTAAAGCCTGTGCTCGGCCAAGTCCCGGCGTGCGCTCAGATCGAACGCTGCCGTAAAGTTGGCCTATGAACGAGATTGAGCAAAGCCCACCTGTAACAGCTGATCTGCAGAGGTTTGAGGAGTTGCTCTTGAACCAGTTGAGCCACGCAGGACTTCCAACCGAAGGCGTGCTCGTAAACGTCTCAGAGCGAGGACGGATGCTGTCAAACGTCGAGGGCGCGCTCGAGCAGCTAGCGCACGAGGACCGTCGTCGCTCTTTCTATGTCAGCAAGATGGTTGTGGCAGTGGCCGGTGGCCTATTCGACGCAGCACTCAACTATCTGTGGGACGAGACAGTCGCAGAGCTTCGACGTCGAGTGTCTGGCTACGACATTGCCTACTTCTTTGACCTCGCGGTCAATTCACCCGAGCGCCGAAAGCAGCTTTCAACTGTTGAGGATCTTGCTCGGGTCGACGACGTTGACCTTCTTAGGCGTAGCTTCTAAATAATTGTCGGGAGGTTGGAGGTTTGGGGCGGGTCGTGGCGTAGTTGTGGACCATGCTGGGAGTGGTGGTCGATGAGTCAGCGATCCGCAAGCGGTGGTTGGTTGTCGAGGGCGTGCTGGATGAGCGCGGGCGGCGTCTGTGGGCGGCGGCTGAGGCGAGTACCCACGGTCGTGGTGGCATCGCGGCCGTTGTGCGAGCGACGGGGCTTTCGGAAGCGACGGTGCGGCGGGGGCTTGCCGAGGTCGAGTCGGGTGATCAGCCTCCCGCGGGCAGGGTTCGCCGGCCGGGCGGCGGACGCAAGCGGATTACAGAGCGCGAACCGGGACTCGAGCAAGCCCTTCTGTCGCTGCTTGACGGGGTCACCGCTGGCGATCCGATGTCTCCGCTGTTGTGGACGACGCTGACGCCCGAGCATCTCGCCGAGAAGTTGTGCGGCCAGGGGTTCACGGTCCATGCGAGCACTGTGCGCAGGATGCTCAAGGCGATGGGATTCACGCTGCAGGCCAACCGCAAGAGCCAGGAGGGAGCTGATCACCCCGACCGCGACGCACAGTTTCGACACATCGCAGCGGTCACGGGCGCGGCGCTTGCGGCGAGCGAACCGGTGATCAGCGTGGACACCAAGAAGAAGGAGCTGATCGGCAACTACAAGAACGCCGGCAAGGAGTTGCGTTCAAGTGGCCGCCCGATTCTCGTCAACACGCACGACTTCCCAGACCAAGAGCAGGGTAAGGCCGTCCCCTACGGTGTCTATGACATCGCCCGCGACGAGGGCTACGTGAGCGTCGGTGTCTCCGGCGACACGGCGCAGTTCTCGGCGGCGAGCATCCGGGCGTGGTGGAAGCACCTCGGCAAAAAGCGCTACCCGAACGCCAGGGCACTGACGATCACCGCCGACGCGGGCGGCTCCAACAGCTACCGCACCCGTCTGTGGAAGACCGAGCTTCAGCATCTGGCCGACCAAACGGGCCTGCGCCTGCACGTGATGCACTACCCGCCCGGCACGAGCAAGTGGAACAAGATCGAGCACCGCCTGTTTAGCTACATCTCGATCAACTGGCGCGCAAAGCCACTGGTCAGCCGCCAGGTCGTGATCGACCTGATCGCCGCCACGACAACAAGCACCGGCCTGAAGGTATACGCCCGCCTCGATGAGAACAACTACCCCACCAAACTCAAAGTCACCGACCAACAACTCGCCGCCGTGCAACTCGAAGGCGACCACTTCCATCCAGAGTGGAACTACACCATCACCCCATCACTTGAAAAGAAGTGACGCCTTAGAGCCTGTCGCGAGATCGGACTGGTCAGCGCTGTAGGACATGCCCAACTCGACCATATTCGTTATATGCGCAACTACGCTTCGGCTGCGCATCCGAACCAGGTCGAGCTGACCGGCTTGCAACTTGCCCAGTGGCTAGAGACTTGCATCCGAGAGGTAATAACCTTGCCTCTCGACACAATTACCGCCGAGACAGGCAAGCTGCTGAGAAACATTAAGTCTCACAAGCTAACGAGCTCTGACGTCGAAGGAATCGCGGCATTCTTTGATGAATTGCCCGGGGATCGCGCCGATGCACTTGCGGCAGGTCTATTCGGTCTTTACACCGACGCTGAAAACACACCGCAGGTTAAGGATAACGTGCGCTTGCTTTGGCCAGGCTTGTGGCCCAGTGTTTCGGAGGAGTCGCGACACGAAGTGGGGACGAAGTACGCTAGAGGCTCACGACTTGATAGGTGAGGGAGCGACGCTGTAGTTCCACTCGCCGTGGAATGGGTGTCGTGTGATGTTTACGGCGGCGAGTTCTTGGTCTGTGACTTGGACTTCCTTGGGGTAGGGGCGGTCGTCGAGTTGGGCGTAGACCTTCAGCCCGGTGCTGGTCGTGGTAGCGGTGATCAGGTTGATGATGATCTCGTGGCTGATCAAAGGCTTGCCGCGCCAGTTGAGGCTCATGAAGCTGAACAGGCGGTGCTCGATCTTGTTCCACTTGCTCGTGCCGGGCGGGAAGTGACATACGGTGATCGCTAGGCCGGTGGCGTCGGCGAGCTTTTGCAGCTCGACCTTCCACAGCCGGGTGCGATAGCTGTTCGATCCTCCCGAGTCCGCCGTGATCGTCAGTTCCCGGGCGTCCGGGTAGCGCTCCCTTCCGAGGGTTTCCCACCAGCCGCGGATACTCGCGGCAGCGAACTGCGCGGTGTCGTGATCCACACCGACATTGACCCACCCCTCATCACGGGTCAGGTCAAGCACACCATAGGGGATCGCGTGCCCGAGGTCCTTGTCCTTGAAGTCGTGCGTGCGCACCAGCGTCGGTTTGCCCTTCGGCTCAAGCTCACGGCCGACGGCCTTGAAATCCCCGATCAGCTCTCGCTTCTTGGTATCCACGCTGATCACCGGCTGACACCGTGAGATCGCCTTGGCGACCGTGTCGTTGATGTGCTGAAACTGCGCGTCACGATCGGGGTGGTCTGCGCCCTCCCTGGTCTTCTGGTTGGCCTGGAGGCTGTACCCCAAGCGCTTCAACAGCCGCAGCACCGTGCGGTCGCTCACCTCAAACCCACGTTCACCAAGCGCCCGGGCGAGCTTCGCGGCACTCTTGGACGTCCACCGAAGTGGAGAGCACGGATCGCCCCGGGTCTCCGGCGCAACCAAACGCTCGAGCTCCTCCTCGATCCCCGGGTGAGTCTCCACGACCGGCTTCTTCCCCGCTCCTCGACGGCGCACCCGGCCCTCGTCCAGCGTCTCACCGGACTCAAGCTCACGCACACCACGACGAATCGTCTCTTCGTGAAGCCCGGTCGCCCGCGCGACGGCTCGAATTCCACCCCACCCATACGAAGCAGCCTCCGCGGCCGCCCACAACCGCCGCGAGCGCTCGTTGAGCACCTCGCTGCTGCTCAACAGCCGGTAACGCTCAGCGATCGCCGCCTCATCAATCACACCACCCTATTCAACACGCCCACCACAACTCCTGCCCTAATTTAGTCGCGAGCCCTAGGTTTACTGCTAACGCCGAGAAGGCACAGGCCAAAGCCGCCCGCGAGTTGCTGGATGTGGTCGAAGGCCAGGCGTACCTGCCGGAGCCAATCCGGGTAGCCAACCTGTCGAACATTTTGGATGCGCTACTCGAAGCTCATCATGGTCTTAACAATTTTTATAACGAGCCTAGCCCGGCTCGGGCTTTGGAGGCGTTTGTTGGCGAACGCGGTGACGTTCCAGACACTGTGGCCCCGCGTTATGCGGCCGTGCTCGTCGAGGTCTTTCTGAGCAACGGTCATGGCGTAGCTCATGGCGCGGATCCGATTTATCGGCGTCTGCTCGAACGGCTCGACTCACCCAGTGCAGGGCTGGCTCTCCGGTCAATAAGAAATCCCGAGATCAGCAGCAAGTTGCGCTATCCGACAGTCCAAGTCAAGTGGGAAGAATTGCTCCTGATTTTGTCGCCCAAGCTGACACGGCGTCATGATCGCGAGTTGCTGAACGTAATCCAGGAGTTCGATGGCCCATTGGATCGGCTCCCAATTGCAAAAAGTGTGCAAGTGCTCCTTCGGCCCCTGCGTCAGCCGGTGTCCCCCCGACGTTGAGTACTTCGCAGAGCGCCACGGTCGTCGAATGCGCTTGCCGCTGCCTTCGATGCCAGCATGCGATGATCGATGCGATGGTTTCGCACAAGCTTTGGCTGCTGCGCGACGCGGCCACGATCACAGTTCTATCCTAAGTGCGTAGTCCTGTCGGTGGCGGTGGTGGCTCGGCAATAAGGCGCGGTGGAGAGAGTGGTGTCGCTCCGCGCACCCCGTTCACGTCGCGGAAGAGGCACAGGACGTGTCCGGCGGGTCGAGCTGCGCTTGGAGCGAGTAGCCCAGCCCACCCTGCGTGTGCTAGCTGCTCGCCAACATCCTGGAACGCCGGCCAGCTCAAGTGGCCAGGGGTGGGGGAGGGGAGGCCCACCGTGGACAGGCGATCTGTTGAGGAGAGATCGGCGACTTCCACGTCGACTTCCCACGTCCAGAGTGTTCGAGGCATCTGCGCGAGGGGCGGGATTGCCCGCTCGGCGAGGTGTCGGTACCACTCTGCCCACATGGTGTCCTCGCTGTCGGCGAGGTAGAGCGCGTCCACGGTCTCGCCGCGTTGCCAGCGGTTGTCTGGTGGCGGGTCGCGTTCGGGTAGTGGTGGTGATCCGGGGTAGGTGTGCTTGACCCAGCGTCCGCGTACGGCGATCGCTGCGACTTCTGGCGGCACGTCAGCTTGCGCCTGGGTCCTCGAGGCCGGAGATCAGGCGGGCGACTGCTCGGTAGTCGCCCTTGGCGATACGGTCGATCGGCTTGTCGTCGTCGAGCGCGGGGATGGGCTTGCTGAGCCACACGGGGATGTAGGTGGGGCGGATGACGCGTGCGAGTCGTTCGACCAGCGATGAGAGCTCGGCGAGGCGCTCGGCGCGGACTCCGCTTGGTGAGCTGCGGCGCGCGAGCCATTCCCGCACCGTGCTCGGCGCTGCGCCCGTCGCGCGTGCGATGTCGCGGTCGGAAAGGTGGCCGGTGTCATGGACGTGGATCGCCTCTTCAGCGTACGCAAGGCTCATCTGCGGAAGTCTAGCATCGTACCGGCGCGAAGTCGACAGTATTCTGGCGTCAGACGGAACAGACGCACGTCTGCGGCATCCTCGTTGCGCCCGAATATGCTCGGGCAACAGATGATCACGATGGCATCCGCTTGGCTTCGCTCGCAGGCGGCTTGGCGCTGCGATGGTCTGAGGACCGCAGGAAAGACCGCAGAAGGGCGGAAAACCGCATAGGAAAGCCAACCTGACCCTGTCTCCCCGATACCTTGGGCCTCAACCTGCGCAACTCGATCTCCCACGGCCTGCACGGCCGGGTCGGGCCAGTTGACGCCTCGCTGCTAGTGCAAGCAGCGCTGTTCCTCGCCGGCCTCTCGCTCGATGACTCGCAAGAGGCGCCAGCACGCCCGCGCGGTGCGGGCGCTGCTTGAGCGGCACTCCTGGCGGCGCTGGCTCGCGGCGGGCGTGCTGCGGGAGCGCAGTCGCGTCCATTAGTCACGTACCGCAGCGCCATCCCAACGACCTTCGTTGGTCGTGAAGGGACTTGCGCTCGACAGCCCGGCGTGCTCGACGGCCAACCCGCTGCCGCGTGCTCTACATCGCCTCTTGAGATCGCTTCCCGGCTCTGCTCTGATCGCCCGCCCCCAGAGCAAGGAGCCCACGATGGACGACGACGAGAAGTGCCGCGCGCACAAGCAGGAACTGGCGAACCTCGGACGTGCCTACCGCGAGGCACGCGAACGAAGCGGCCTCAGCGAGCGCGAGGTCGCCGACGCCGTGCCTGGCGTATCGCTCGCTGGCGTGCGTGCGATCGAGGCCGGCGAGCGCCCCAGCCTCCGGGACGCAGTGCCTCCTCGCCCTCTGCGAGGACCGCCCCCTCTAGCACCTGTCCGTATTTCATCGGCGCGGCTTTCGCGTGCAGGACGATTGGACGCTCGGTCTACAGCGAGAGACGGCCCCCATCGGGTCGAGATGGAAACAACTAGGTGATCGCGCGCTGCCGCGGATGCGCTTGCTTGCAGCGGTTTTGCACGGTCGGGGGATGCGTAGGCGCGCAAGGCGCTGAGGACCGAGCGCGTCGCTAGAGTCGACCGTCGTCTCAGCTGAGCAGTTCGAGCAGTTGTCAACCGGCGGAGAACGGAGGCGGCAATGAGCATCGGAACAGGTCCTCGAGTCGACGGGATGGGCGCCGATGGCGCCGCGGCGGATGGGCAGGTGCCGACCACACGACGGCGCGCGATCCTCGGACTCACGGCGGCCGCGACCGGCGCGCTGCTAACGGACGCGGCGATCCACCCGTCCGCGGCGCACGCTGAAGGCGTCACGAGCGTCAACGGCAAAACCGGCGCGGTGGTGCTCGGTGCAGCCGACGTCGAAGCGGCCCCGGCGTCCGAGATCATGGAGTTGGCCGGCGAAAACACCGCGATCGGCGAAGGAGCGTTCGCGAGCTTCGTCGGCGAGAGCAAAGCCGAACACGAAAAACACCGCGGCAACACCGCCTATGGCTGGCATGCGCTGCACAGCCTCAGCGGCACCAGCTTGACGAGCACCGAAGACAACACGGCGATCGGCAGCCAGGCGCTCGCCTTCCTGGCGACGGGTGGCGGCAACACAGCGGTCGGGGAGAACGCGGGGGTGAACCTCACCAGCGGAGAAGAAAACACGGTTGTCGGCTGCGAAGCCCTCGCCGCCCAGCAGACGACGAGCAACAACGTCGCGGTCGGATTCCGCGCGGCCGGCGCCAACAAAACCGGCACTGGCATCACCGTCCTTGGCAACCAGGCCCTGGAACAAGGAACTGCCGGCGCCGAACTCGTTGCCATCGGCCACAAGGCGCTGCAAGAAAACACCGGCAGCAAAAACGTCGGCATCGGCTTTGAAGCCCTGAAGAAAGGCTCGGGGAACAGCAACACCGTTGTCGGCACCAACGCCGGCAAATCTTTTACCTCGGGCGGCGAAAACACGCTGGTCGGGATCATCGCCGGGCAGAGCCTCACCTCGGGGAACGAAAACAGCTACTTCGGCGCAGCCGCGGGGGCCTCCTCGCAGACCGCATCGAAGAACACCGCCATCGGTCAGGAAGCGCTCCTGGCCAACACAACCGGAGAACGCAACGTCGCGCTCGGCTACTCCGCCGGCGAAACCAATACTGGCTCCAGCAACATCTTCATCGGGAATCATGCTGACGCGTCCGGTGCCGTCAGCAACAAACTCGTCATCGCCAACAACACGACGGTCTCGCTGATCTCCGGCGTCATGTCGGCCACCGCAGCCAATCAGGAACTCGCGTTCTACGGGGCTGCCCCCGTGAAACGCCACGCCACGATCGCGGTCCCCGCCGAAGAAACAAAAGCGAACACCAAAGCCATCAAAGAAATCATCGAAGCGATCAAAGCGATCGGGATCATCTTGTGAAGGTCAGACTGCTGAAGGTCGTGGTGCAGCCGGTCTTCGTGCTCGACGACGGCGAGACGCTTGTCGAGGTCGAGCACCCGGCAACGGTGATCCCTGCCGCCGAATGGCCTACCTACAGCAGCGAGCGGTTCCCGCGCGAGGTTGGGGAGTGGCAGCGCAAGCTGGACAACGGCGCGGCGACCGCGCTCGGGGATGGAGTGGCCAGCGAGACAGCCGAGCCGGACAGCGATGTCGCCGGCGGCCGTGTCGCTGACGCGGCCGCCGCCAACGGCGCGCCCACGCGCGCGTGACGATCTCTCGACGCTAGATCAGTCCTCCGCGGCCTGCAGCTCTTTGACCTTGGTCTCCAGCTGCTCCATCACGGCGGGGTCGCGCAGCGTCGTCACGTCCCCCAGCACACGGCCCTCGGCGATGTCGCGCAGCAGGCGGCGCATGATCTTGCCGAAGCGCGTCTTGGGCAGTCATCGGCCCCAGATGATGCGCTTCGGGCGGGCGAACTTGCCGATCCGCGTGGCGACTGTCTCGCTGATCCTCTCGACGGTCCGCTCGTCGCCTGAGAGACCGCCTTGCAGCGTCACGAATGCGACGATCGGCTGTCCCGTGTCCTCGTCGTGCTGCCGATCACGGCCGCCTCGGCGACGTCCGGGTGGGTGACGATCGCCGACTCGACCTCGGCGGTCGAGAGCCGGTGCCCGGAGACGTTGACGATCGTCGACGAGGAGACGGCTGAGCGAGTGGCGCGCGCGATCGAGCTGTTCTGGGAGGAGCACTACGACGAGAGCGCCCACGTGCTGCTGCCGCGCATCGAGCGGATCGTGCGCGAGATGGCCAGGCGCTCGGCATCCCTGTCGTGCGCGCCGTCGAGCCCGGACGGGAGATCGGCGGCGTGGTCATGCTCGGCACCCTCCTGCGCGAGATGGCCCCGTCTTCCCGATGACGGCTGGCACGCATATCTGTTGAACCTGCTCGCCGATCCCCCGGGTCTCAACTTACGGAACTCGATCTCGCACGGTCTACACGGGTTTCGAGCACCTGGCAGCCGATGAGGCGCCACTCGTCGGCGCTCATGCTCAGGAGGCGTCAACGAGATGTAGGCGAGCAGGCTCGATGCTGGCCGCGTCGCGGCGTTGCTGGTAGGCGTCCATCGCACGCTGCGCGCGGGCGATGGCGCGGCGCTGGCCGAGCTTGGTGTAGACGGTGGCGATGAGGTAGCCGTCGTCGTCGTGGCCGACCATCGCGGCGGCGGTGGCTGAGTCGAGGCCGAGCCCGCCGTCCTCGATGGGATCGACCATCCACTGAATCGCACGGTGCTTGAGTTCGTAGAAGTCCAGGCCGGGCATTCCTGCGGCGACGCGGATGGCGTTCCATAGCGAGGACCATTGGCTGCGGCGCATGTATCCACCCTTTGGTGCCGGGAAGACGATCTCGCCAAGCTCCTGGTGGATGACCTTGCCCATGCGCCCGATCGAATCTGGCGAGCGCCCCAGGCTCAACTACGCTGAGATCGTCCGTCTGGCCCGTGCGCTCGGCGTCGAACCAGGTTCGCTGTTCGTCCGCGCGGAAAGCCTGAGCGCCGAGTGATTGCGCGCGGCAGCTCTGGGTCTGGACGGTCTGTGTGACCGCAAAAAGGCCGCAGAAGCGCCGAAAACGGCTTAGCAAAGCGGATCTGAACCCTTCTCCCCGACTCAAAAACGTACGATGCAGGGGTGTGCAGGAGCACGCAAAATAGCCCGCAAATTATGCTCATTCTGGGTGCAGCGGGGTGCATGCTGTACCCGGTCTGAATCGCCTTGTCTCGGAGCTTTCGGGAGCAGTTCGGGAGCAACCTGCTCCCGAACTGCCAGCCAGGGCTCGGAGCCGTCTTGGACCGGGGCTACGCTCGGTCGGCCAATGAAGCGATCCAGGGCGCACAACGCTCGCGATGCTATCGTTCTGCAAGCAATGACGAACTTGCTTGTACGTGACTTGCCCGATGATGTTCATCGTGCTCTGCAGCGGAGGGCGAAGTCGCATGGGCAATCGCTGCAGCAGTACCTAGCGAGCGAATTGACGAGGATTGCTAAGCGGCCCAGCTTGGCTGAGGTATTGGATCGCATCGATCGGAGGTCTGGAGGCGAAGTTGGGCTTGTGCGCGCTGCGAAGGATCTGGCGGAGGAGCGCGGGCAGCGTTGATTGTGGTTGATGCGAGCGTGCTCGCGAACGCCATCGCTGATGACGGGACCGACGGGCGCGTTGCGCGGGAGGTGCTGCGTGTAGCAAAGGATCTCGCGGCACCAGATCTCGTTGATGTCGAGACGGTGTCGGCGCTGCGCAAGCGCTGGCTCGCGGGTACGCTCACCGAGGAGCGATTTGCTGCGGCGGTTGGCGACCTCGAAGATCTTGACCTGGATCGTTACCCCGTTTTGCCGCTGATGCGTCGCGCCTTCGAGCTGCGAGCCAATCTGACCGCCTACGACGCCACGTACGTAGCCCTGGCTGAGGTGCTCGGGTGCGAGCTGCTTACCGGCGATGGGCGGCTCGCGGGCGCCCCAGGCCTCGGTTGCCCCATCAAGGTTCTCTCGTAAGCCGCAGCTGAACCGATCAACGCGGTGTGCTTTGCGGTCGAAGCAGGCGGTCGCGCTGAGTTGCGGCGTCACGCCTAATGGCAGGACGCTCGGCGCAGCCCTCGTTCGGAGTCGGGGGAGGGCTGGTCCAGCGCGGAGAGGAATCGCTGTGCTGCTTGGTCCTCGAGGAACGTAGCGAGTGCGCTCGGCGAGGGTGCGCTTGGCCTCGCAGCGGGCAGCTTGTCGCACGAACTCGCTCAGGTCTCGCCGTTCAAGGCTGCGGCAGCCTGCTCGAGGTCGCGTTCCTCCTCGGTGATCCCGATCTTGATCCTGTGGCTCTTTGTCGGGCTGGAAGCCATAGGCAGAGCGTACGGCATCCGCCCGGACGCAGCTAGTGTAGTGTCTCGTAAACGGCTTGACAGCGGGCGACCTTCTCGATGATTTTCTCGGCTGAGGCAGTCCAGACGAATGGTTGGGGATCATCGTTGTGTGCGTCGAGGTATTCCTCGATCGCGGTGATGAGGTCTGGGACGCTGTAGAAGACGCCGCGGCGGATTGCCTTTTCGGTGAGGTCTGCGAACCAGCGCTCGGCGAGGTTTAGCCAGGAGCTGGACGTTGGCGTGAAGTGCAGGTGAAAGCGTGGGTGCTTCTCGAGCCATTTATTGACGGTGTCGTGCTTGTGGGTGCGGTAGTTATCGACGATCAAGTGCAGCTCGGTCGTGCCTGGGAATTCGCGGTCGATGGTGCGCAGGAACTTCAGGAACTCTTGGTGGCGGTGACGAGGCAGGCACTCCCCGATCACGCTGCCATCGAGGGTGTTCAGCGCAGCGAACAGAGTGGTCGTGCCGTTGCGCTTGTAGTCATGGGTCATCGTGCCGGCGCGACCCTTCTTCATCGGCAGGCTCGCCTGTGTGCGATCGAGCGCCTGGATCTGGCTCTTCTCGTCCACACACAGCACCAGCGCCTTCTCCGGCGGGTTCAAATACAGCCCCACGACATCGGTCAGCTTCTCGGTGAACAGCGGGTCGTTCGACAGCTTGAACGTTCGGATGAGATGTGGTTTGAGGCCGTGCGCGTCCCAGATGCGCTGCACCGTGGCTGGGCTCACGCCTTGGGCCTTGGCCATCGACCGGCAGCTCCAATGAGTCTCACCCGGCGGCGTGGTCTGGGTCGTCGCCCGCACGATCTCCTTGACCTTCTCCGCGGAGATCGTTCGCTTGCGCCCACGGCCGGGCTTGACCTCCCATAGCGCCTGCGGACCATCCACACGGAAACGCTCACGCCACATGATTACCGTCGGGCGAGAGACCCCGAGTTCCCTAGCGATCGCACTGTTCGACACTCCGTCGCTGCCCATCAGCACGATCCATGCCCTCGCCGCCACGCTCTGCGGGGTGCCATGCGCATTCACCCACCGTTCGAGCAGCACCCGCTGCTCCTCAGAAACCTCCTCAGCGACAGCACCCAACGCCATGCCCGAGACGCTACCGCACCCCAACCATCACGTCAAGTTATTTCAGAGACACTACACTAGGTGCCGCGCCTGGCCTTGCTGCGCGAAATGAGGCGCTCGGCATGGGGCTGGTCTGAGTGACCGCAAAATGGCCGCAGAAGTGCGAGATATGGCTCAGCAAAGCCAACCTGAACCCTGCTCCCCGACAGGTTCATGTCCCGCGAAACCCAGCGAACATGGGCAAGAGACCTCGAAAACACGGGGATCGCGTGAGTCGTCTCGCCGGTGTCTCGGGGTTTCGACTGCCGTACGGTGCGGGGCGTTTCTAGCGAACGCTCGAAACCTTTGCAGAATGCTTGCACGTCACGCTCGCCCGATGGAAGACCACACGAGAGAAAGGACGAACCCATGAAACTGACGACCACGACGCAAGTCTCCGTCGATGGAGTGATGCAGGCACCCGGTGGGTGGGACGAGGACCGCCGCAGCGGATTTGAGCGCGGCGGATGGGCCATGGGGCACTTCGACAACGAGGTGATGACGTTCGTCGAGCAGGTCTACCAGCGCGCCGACGCCTTCCTGTTCGGCCGGTGGACCTTCGAGCTCTTTGCCGGTTACTGGGGCGTCATGGAAACGGGCAGCCACACGATCGCAGATGCCTTGAACGCGCGGCCAAAGTACGTGGCATCGACCACGCTCACCGACCTGCAATGGGCGGACACCACAGTCCTCTCCGGTGACGTCGCGGCGGCCATCGGCGAGCTGAAAGCTAAGCCGGGAGGTGAGCTGCAGGTGCACGGCAGCGGCACCCTGATCCGGTGGCTGCTCGAGAACGACCTGGTCGACGAGATGAACCTGCTCATCGTCCCCGTGGTCGTCGGCCAGGGCACGCGGCTTTTTCCCGACAACGGCCCGGACATAGCGCTTGATCTGCTCGATTCGCGAGCCTTCCCGAGGGGCACAACGCTCAAAATCTACCGGCCCACCGGGCGCCCTCAGTACGCACGACCGACGGACAAGCTTCACGGGGTGTGAGTCGTCGGTCAGACATGCCAGAACGCGGCGACCGAAGGTAACATCGTGACCTTCCCGGGTCTTGAGACCGAATTCTCGACTTCCGAAGAGCTCGCCGGTGAACCGGGGGGCCGTTCCCGTCGGAACAGGTCGGCGTCTTTACGAGTGCCTATTCCGCTCCCATCGAGATCCTGAGACGGCAGGCCGTGTGCTGGGTAGGCTCGGCGAGCCCGCCCGCTATGCCGAGCTACGCCCTGACATTGTCGAGGGTCTGAGTCCCGCCTCGCGGCCTCGCAGCAAAGGGAACGAGCGGTCCGCGCGCGACGGCAGGATGTAGTTGGCACGCCGAAGCACGGCGATGAACGCGTTGATGCCGTTGTTCGTGGTGTCGGTGATCACCGGGTTCTGGAGCCGGGCGCCGGACGCGTTCATTGAGTTGCGGGTGATGACGAAGTCATCGATCGAACGCTGCACGGAGACAAAGTGAAAGCCCCGCGTGACCACCGTCGACCGTGCTGAAGTCGCGGCGGATGATCAGTGGCTTGCCGTTGCGGCGTGCAAGGGCCGAAGTCTGTGAGTGGCCGACGACGGCGTAGCGCTGGATTGCCTCGGCGATCAGGTTCGGCTCGCTTTCGGCATCGCTCGTGAAGTGCGTGACTTCTTCGGGCGTCGTCTCAGGCGAGTACATGCGCGCTACCCGTTCGTTCTACGAGAGCTTCTGGTACCAGATGTCGAGCCGCAGGCGCATACAGCTGACCTGCATGGTCCTGCCCTCCGCGAACGGCCCCTGCGAGATCGTGACGTAGGTCTCGGTGGCCTGGTTCTTGCGCAGGCCGGACTTGAAGCCCATGAATAGAGGCGACTGCGGTGAGACAGGACGGCCCGGCGGGATGCCGCTTACATCTTGATGTGCGGCCGCGCGGCCTTCACCGACGAACCCTGTGCGCGTTTCCCGCCAGCGCAGCGCGTCGCTGATCTGGAGCGAGCCTTTGATACCGTCCAGACGCTCGCAGTGCAGCAGCGCCGACTCCACCGTGTGGCGTTGCCGGCTCCTGAAGCGAGGATTCGCTCGATCGAGTTCGGATTCCGTGGACCGAGCACGCTGCACGACGGAGAGCTGGTGCGCTTTGAAAACGAAGGGTTCCTGGTGCACATGGACTTGGCGGCGCCGGTCAAGAGCCTGAAGGCGGCCAAGGAAGCCGTCAAGGACTTGCAGACAGGTAAGGAAAAGGCGCTCCGGAAGCTGATCGCCGGACCACCGGCGGGCTTCGCCGGGCCGCTTTCGCACGAAGCGTTCCAGCAGGAGACGATCACAGCCAAGCCCGGCATCTACGTCGAGGTTTGCTTCATGGGAACCCAAGATGGGCGCCCGCACACCCGACTGGGCATGGAGCGCATCATCAAAATCCGACGTCTCACTTGCGCTCAGATAGGCCAAGCGCCGGTCGAGGAATCCTCCTGGTGCGCTCGCCGGCGAGCTTCGCGCTCTTCATGCCGCCGGCGATCCATTCATCGCTGACCTGGGAGTAGGTCTTGCCGGCGGCGACGTTCGTCAGGTCCACGCCGATCTGCTGCTGGGCGTAGAGCCTTGCCTGCTTGCGGTGAGCACCTGTCAGAGGACTGGCGCCACGCGAGCGGATCGGACTCAGTAGTAGTCCGCCACCGTCATCGACCATCGCGCGGTGTCGTGGCCTCCCGAGATGTCCAGCCGGTACAGGCCCGGTCCGCCGCCGTAGATGTGCGTTTCGGACGGTCCTTCGCCCAGTTCAAAGGACCCGAAGCTCGCGCCGGTTTCAAGATCTTCCACCTGTGCGCTCGGCCCGAAGCACACCACCAGCAGCGTGCACGTGCCTTCGTAATCCATGCTGTAGCTCACCCTCCAGCGGCTGCCGAGGATACGAAACGGGACCGAACGGCCGCTGTTGACGCCGGAGAAGCTGGTCAACACGCGCCAGCGCGGCGGCTCGGCGATGCTGAGCGCGACGGTCGAGCCGCGCGCGACCGTCGCCGCCGCCCCGGGGATCTGCTGCGTGACGACGGCCGGCTCCGCACCCGGAACCGCCACGTGCCTCACGCCGTAGCGCAGCCCCGAGCGCGCCAGCTCGCGCTCGGCGGACGCCGAGGACTGGCCGACGAGTCCGGGCACGCGCACCGTCGTCCGCGCCGCGTCGCGGCTGAGCACGAGCGCCACGAACAGGGCACCCGCGAGCGCAGCCGCCGTCGCCATGATCACAGCGGCACGCGGTCGCCGGTGCGTTCCGCCGGTACGCCTCGCAGGGGGCGCACCAGCAGGCGGCGCCGGACCGCGGCGTGGCAGCAGCCGCGTCACCGCCGCGGGCGTCTCGCGGGTCCCGGGCCCTCTGAGATCGATCGTCCGTGGCGCGTCTGCCGAGACGGCGGCGTGCGGCGTCGCGAGCGCGCGCTCGTTCGAGCGGCCCCGAAGCGCGGTCGCCGCGGCGTCGACGGCTGCGACGTCCACGGCGCGCAGCGCCGCCGCCATCTCGGTGCCGTCGCGGTAGCGGTCGGCCGGATCCTTCGCGAGCGCTGTGCTCACGACCGTACGCAGCGCGGGCGGAACCTCGACCGGAAGCGCGCGCGGCTGCTCCTGCACATGGCGCAGGCCCAGCTCAACCGCTGACCCGTGCGCGAACGGTGGCGCGCCCGTCAGCATCTCGTACAGGACGATTCCCGCGCTGTAGACATCGGTCGCGGGCGTCGGAGGGCGTCCCCGCGCCTGCTCGGGTGACATGTATCTGGGGGTGCCCGCCACGGTCGCCGCCGGAGCCTGTGAGGTCGACTCGGCCAGCCGCGCTACACCGAAGTCGCCCACCTTCACCATCCCGTCGGCCGCGAGCAGGACGTTGGCGGGCTTAACGTCGCAGTGCACGACTCCCTGCGCATGTGCTCCACCGAGGGCCTCACAGAGCTGCTCAGCGACAGAGTTCGCCTCCGCCGTCGCCAGCGGTCCGCGAAGCAGGCGCTCCGCGAGGCTCTCGCCCTCGACGAGCTCCGCAACGTAGTACGGGCCCTCATCGGCATCGCCGATGTCGAAGATCTGCACGATCCGCGGGTCGGTGATCCTGGCCAGCAGCCGCGCCTCGTGCTCGAAGCGCTCGACCCACGTGCTGTCCTGGGCCCACCACGGCTTGATCACCTTGACCGCCACCGCCCGCGCGAGGCGCCGGTCGACGCCCCTGTACACGCGTCCGAACGCGCCCTCGCCGATGAGGGCGTGCAGCTCGTAGCGGTCGTTCAGGGCGCGACCGGCCAAATCGGGTGCTCGCGGCATCGGCACGAGTATTCCGAGCGCGCGCCGCGAGCGCGCCATTTACCGCACCGGGCCGGTGGCGCTACCCAAACCGCGCGCGGCTCACGCTCGGACTGGAGCTCCGCGTCAGGCGCGGGCTCCGGTGAGTTCGTCGGCTTCGTTTCAGTGCAGTACGTTCAGCGTGTTTTCGCCGTCGTCGACGTAGTAGATGCTGTTTGCGCTCGGGCTGATCGCAAGGCCGAACAGTGAGCCTGCGCCCGTCTTCGTGTCCGCAGTCTGGACGGCTGTCTGCTGGCCTTGGGGCGTGATTTCGACCATGTTCCCGTCGCCGCCGTTGGTGGTGATGAGGTTGCCGTTTGGCGCCAGCACCAGGCCGAGCGGTTCCTTCAGATGACCGCCTCCGGTGACCACTGTTCCGCCGTGGGACACGGGCGTAGTGCGGGTCGCCGCTTCGGAGATCGCGAGGATCTTGTTGTCTTGCGTGGAGGCCACGTACAGCGTGCCGTTGGCGGCCAGCGCCAGCCCGGTGGGGCCGAGCACGAGCGCTTCTGGCGAATCCACCCACGGGATTCCTTCGGCGATGACCTGTTCGCTGAGGACCTTCGGCGGCTGTCCTTCGCCCGATTCGAGGTCGATTCGCAGCACCGTCGAGTTGTTGATCGGTTTTTCGCCCTTCACCGCGCCGCCGTTCAACGCGTTGCTGATGAACAGGCTGGTCTTCGAGCCTTCGCTCTTGGCGGTCGAATCCCACGGGCCCTGAATGTTCTTGCTTGCAATCGTCTTGACCACCTTGCCTTCGCTGTCGAGCACGATCAGGCAGCCGTACTTCGCGGTTGCCGACTTGCCGTTGGTGGTCGGCAGGCTGCCCACCACCACGTAGCCGCCGGGGAGGATGTTGAGGGCCGTCGTCAGCCCGACGCCGCCTGGGCAGGGCCCGGGCAGGGTCGTCGGGTTGATGCTCGCGAACAGTGTCGCCTTGCCGGCAGTCGAGACCTGCACGATCGTCGTGCCAGTCCCCTGACCGTTCTCCTTGGCGCTTTCCTTGGCGTTGAAGTTGCTTATCAGCATCTGTCCTGCCTTGAGCTTGCCGATGCTGCTTGGCACGAACGCGATGCCGTAGGGGTTCACGTCTCCGTTGGCCGGGACCGTCGAACCGACGGTCGAGACGGCTTTCAGCGGCACGATGAAGGCCGTCGGCTTCGCCGGCGTCGTGGCGGCGGCCGTCGAGCTCGAGCTGGAGCCGCCGCAGCCGCTGAGGGCGAGGATTGTGATCGCTACGCCCGCGAGGGCAGGAATTGAGGTTTTGCGCACGGTGAGTTGGTCTCCTGTTGGTTCTGTGGATGGTCAGCGAGCAGCCAGCAGCGCCACCCCCGGTACTGGTCCTTTGGCTAAGGACTCCACTGGCGTCGGAAACCTTCCGCGGGAAGGTTGAGGCGCGCGCGGGGTCTACTCGACAGGGCCGAACGACAACCCAAACCCATCTCCAAAGGGGGGCTACCCATGAAACGACTGTCCATTCTGCTGGCCTGCGCGCTCGTCACCGCCATAAGCAGCTCGGCTATCGCAAGTGCTCAGAGCTCCACGGCGAGGGCGCACGCCGGCGCAGCCGCCATGGTCAAGCTGCGTCTCACACGACTCGGCTTCATCCTCACGACGTCATCGGGTCTCACGCTGTACATGTTCACCCACGATCAGGGCACCGAAAACAGCTGCCTGCAGATCTCCTCGTGTCCGAAATTCTGGCCTGCGCTGGAGACGAATGGAACCCCGACCGCGGGTTTCGGCGTCAAACGCTCAATGCTTTCCACGATCGAGCTCCCAGGCGGCGCCAAGCAGGTCACGTACGCCGGACACGCGCTCTACACCTACGTGCTGGACACGCCGGGCTCAACGGGCTACGTGGGCGTGAAAGCGTTTGGCGGAAACTGGGACGCGCTGCACGCTTCTGGGCAACCGGTCATGTGACGATCGGCTTAGGAACGCCCCGCCGTTAAGCTGCTGCGCTCTCGGTCGCCACGAGCGTCTGGCCGGTCTCGAGCAGTGTCTTGAGGTTGGAGAGGATATGCGGCCAACCCTGGCTGATCGTCTCGAGCACCTCGCTTCCCGCCTCGAAGCCGTCGTGGATGACGGTTAGCTTGACCAGCTCGTCGTCGAGCTCTGAGATCTCGAACAGCACCTTCGACCGTGGCTCGGCTGCGATGTGCTCCAGGAACTGTTCGCTGAAGCCGACGCGGTCGCGAGCCGCATCCCGCCATTCGGGCGTGAACGTGTGCCAGGTGTAGGCGAGCCGTCGATACGGCTCGGACTCGAGCACCACCTGCTCAGGACTGGCGATGGTCAGTCCCCACTGGCGCAGGCTGATCAGCGAGCCGGCTTTCCAGTCCGAGTCGAGCGTGATGCCCCAGTAGCGCTCGGTGAAGGCGGGATCGATCAGTGCCTGCCACAGGCGCTCCGGCGTGGTGCGGATGTAGGTGGTGTAGACGAATGACGGCTTGTTCATTGCGTGATCCTCCAGGGCTCGCTTGAGGTTCGACAGGGCACGGACCCTGTCGCGGTCGTACTGGCCTATCCACCTGTCCGAGATCTCGTTGATCGGCCCCGGATTCACGTAGTGGAGCTTCTCGCGTCCACGGCGCACGGTGCTCACGAGCTGGGCGGCTTCAAGCACCCCGAGGTGCTTGGACACGGACTGGCGAGCCATGTTCATGTCGGTGCACAGCTCACGCAGCGTCTGGCCACTGCGCACGTTGAGGCTGTCGAGCAGCCGCCGGCGGCTGGGGTCGGCCAGCGCCCGGAAGACACCGTCGATCTCGTGGGGATAGGTATCCATACGGCTGCCTATCATAGGCAGCCGATTGGCTGCCTGTCAAGAGAATGCATGCGAGCAATCTCACGCCCTCGGGCGCGCGTCCGCTGCCGTGTCAGCGCCCCGGCGGCACGATGCGCTGCGCCATGCCGTACTGCGAGTAGCTGTCGCTCATGAAGTGCCCGCCGGCGACCATCCCGACCCGGCTCACGCGGCCGCTACCGACGTCGAGGTGCAGTCGGAACCACACGGGCAGCGCCGGGCTCATCAGCGCGAGATCGGCCGTTACACGGCCGCCGGTGTCGCGCTCGTCGAGCAGCTGGATCGACTGGTCGTACTGGCCCCAGTCGTACCAGTTGCTGGTGTTGAACGTGCTGCCGCCACCGCCGCCGTAGACGCTGCTCTGCCAGCCGTGCCCCGGGGTCGAGGACCATTCCTTGCCCTTGACGATGATCACGCGGGCGCCGGTGTTGACCGAGTACGCCATGCGGTCCGGCGCGCCCAGCCGGTAGTCGATCTTCTCGATCTCGCCCGGCGGCCCGCTCGTTAGCGTCTCCTCGACGCTAACGCCGGGGAGCGCCTGCATGTGCGTGATCGCGCGGTCCAGCAGACCGCGCGCGATCACGCTCTTTCCCTGCTGCCAGCGGATCGGCAGCTGCAGCGAATAGCGATGGCCGTGCTCTTGCGCCGAGAGGGCCAGCGTGGCGGGCGCACCAGCGAGAGCGAACGTCCAGCAGCCCGGTCCGCACGCGCTGCGCGAGGAGCTGCCGACGATCGTGACGGGGTCGGCGATCGGCGCCATGTTGGGGTCGAGCAGCTCGAGGCGGCCGTGCAGCCCACCGCCGGCGGGCGTCATCCAGACTGCGGCCAGGGCGGAGCCGAGCTCTCCGGCGACCGACAGCTCATTCGGGCCGGGATGCAGAATCGGGCAGATCGACGCCGTGCACTGCCCTTCGCCGGGCACCTGCCCGCCGCCGCCCGCCGGCGACATGTCCATCCCGAGCATTGCTCCCGGCGCGCGCGACGCCGGGCCGGAGGCGCTGAACGCACCGGTAAGGATCAACAGCAGGGCTCCCACGAGGATCAGCGGAGCGAGGACCCACAGCCCGTCGGCCGCGCCCCGCCAGCGAGGCGCCTCACCCCACGCTTCGGGTTCGGATCCGGCAGGCTCGCGCCGCTCTGGCTTGGCAGCGTGGCGAGGTTTGTGCGTGATGCTCGAGGGGCTGGTCACGAGTCCCTCAACGCTAGCGGACCACGAGCTCGGTGACGGCATCGCGGGCGCGCTGATACGCGCCCGCCAACCGCCGTCTTACACGTCAGTTCACATCGTCGTGCGTGGCGTGCGTCACCCCGCGCTTTCGGTGATTGTCAGTTTGCCTTCCATCCCGGCCTCACGGTGACCCGGGACGGAGCAGTAGTAGGTGTAGGTCCCGGCCGGGAGCGTCACTTTGAAGGTGTGCGTCCCTTTGACGAAGATCGGCGTTTGACCGAGGATCTTGTTGGCCGAGTTGATCACAACAACGTCGTGTTCGATCGGCGAGTTGTTGGTGAACGAGATCGTCTCGCTCCCCGGCTTGGCATGGATCGAGCTTTCCGTGTATTTGAGTAGGCCCGTCGGATTAGCTTCGATCTTGATCACGTTCGCCGTGGCAGGCGCCGCAGGTGCGCTCGCTTTGGCCGTTGTCGTCGTCGCCGGCGGTGCGGACGTCGGCAACGTGCCCGTCGCGCCGACCCGGTAGGCGATGATCAACGCCTTCTGCCCTGCCGCCTGCGGGAAGCTGCCCGCGGTGATCAGGGTGTTTCCGACGACCGCCACTGGAGCGTTCGTCCCGGCCGATAGTCTCGTTTTCCAGAGTTCCTTACCGGTTGTGGTTTCAAACGCATACAGATCGCCCGCGAAGTCGGTCGTGAACACGACGTCGTTCGCAATTGTCGCCGCACCGTAGGCCGAGGTCGGAAGTGCTTTCTTCCATTCGATTGCGCCAGTGGCCACGTTGAGTGCCGCGAGTTCACCTTTGCCGGCTGCGAACCCGCCGACGAATTCAGCTTCGGTATCGCTCTGGCCCTTGTACTTCACAGCCAGGTTGTTGATCGCGACGAATACCGTTTTGCCGTTCGTCGCCAGCTGCGACTCGACGCCGCCGAGGTCACCCGGCTCGACCGTGATCGGCAGTTTGAACTTCGAGGGTTCCTTTTCGACTTCGATGCCCCAATTGGTTTTGCCGTTGTGAACGCCGACAGGGGTCTTCCAGAGGAGTTTGCCCGTTTCGGCGTTGACCGCGACCACGATCCCCGCCTTGCCCGCGTCGATCACGATCGGCGTGCCGTTCGCGACCGCGAGGATCGGAGAGTTCTCCATGTCCCAGTCGGAGATGTCGTGCGGCGTCAGCTGGTAGTACCAGATCAGCTTGCCCGTCTGTTCGTTGAGCTTGACGATCGAGTCGGTGTACAGGTTCGACCCCGGGCGGCTAGAGCCGAACGGGTACTTGTCTGTCCCCAGGAACGGGGCGGGGTTGGAGACCCCGATGTAGAGGTTGCCTTTGCCGTCGAAGGTGGGCGGATCCCACAGGCCGCCGCCAGAGTTGATGTTCGTGTGTTCGTTGGACCACAGGTTCTTCGGCACCGTTTCGAACTTCCACTTGGCCGCACCCGTTTCGGCGTTGAGCGCCCACAGGATTCCCTGGCCGTTGCCCGCGTAGAAGGCCTTGGCGTTACCGGGGACGGTCGAGACGTAGACGGTGCCGTTGTAGTAGCCGGGGGCCATGTCGATGCCCTCGTTGCCGTTGCGGGTGAGCGTCTTGCTCCACAGCTGCTCGCCGGTCGCCGCCTGCAGCGCGAAGGCCGCCGTCGAGGTCGCGCCGTAGACGGTCCCGTTGGCCACTGTCACGCCGTCCGGACCCTCGTTGGGCGAGTTGTATTTCTTTATCCACAGCAGCTTGCCGGTGGAAAGGTTGATGGCGTACACGTTGGACGCCAGATCCTGGGTGTAGAGGACGCCGTTGGACACCACGGGCGTCGTCGCGTAGGCGCCGAAGGTGCCGCTCGCCTGGATCGGCACAGTCCAAGCGACGCCGAGCGTCGAGACGGTCGAGGAGTTGATCGGACCGCCGACGTCACGCGTGTTCTGCGCATTTGCTCCCGGCAGTTCCCAGCTCGTCGGTAGGACAACCGCTTTCACGGTGCTCGCGGTGCTTTTGCTGCTGCTGCCGCAGGCAGCGACGATCAGGCTGATCGCAGCGATTAGGCCGATGACCGTTACCCGCCGCACGTTCGCGCTTTTCATGTCTTGCCTCCCGGTCGGCTATGAACAATCGCCACGCGGTTGTTCGCTATCGTTCAAGTTGAAGCTTAGTTCATCTTATGCATTCGCCCTCTCCCTCCTGACCTCGTGGCGCCGCACTCGGCAGCGGACCCTGACGCCGGCGGCGGGCGCACGCTGCGGCCGATAGTCGCGAGCGCAGCAGGCGGGGTTGCCGAGGCCTCAGATCCCGAGGCTTTTCGCGAGACCGCACTCGCGATCGAACGCCAGATCGGCCGCGCGATAGTGGGTCAGCACGAGGCTGTTCGAGGGGTGCTGATGTGCCTGATCGCCGGCGGACACGCGCTACTGGAGGGCATCCCCGGCCTCGGCAAGACCTCGATGGCACGCGCGTTCGCCGCCGCGGTCGCGCTCTCGCACAACCGCGTCCAGTTCACGCCCGACCTGCTGCCCGCCGACATCACGGGAACCACGGTGTTCAGTCAGGACCCAGCCGTGGGGCTGCACTCGGAATTTCAGGCGGGACCGGTGTTCTGCAACCTGCTGCTCGCGGACGAGATCAATCGCGCCTCGCCGCGAACCCAGAGCGCGCTGCTGGAGGCGATGCAGGAGGGGACGGTGACGGCGGCTGGCACCACCTATCCGCTGCCGCGGCCGTTCTGCGTGCTCGCGACACAGAACCCGGTCGAGCTGCACGGCACCTATCCACTGCCCGAGGCGCAACTCGATCGCTTCATGCTGAAGCTCCGCTTCGGCTATCCGAGCGGCGCCGAGCTCGAGCAGATCATCGCGCAGACCAACGACGGCGTCGAGGCGAAGATCGACGTCGTCGCGAGCGCCGAGCAGCTGCTGGCGATGGGCGCGCTCGCTCGCGAGGTTCCAGCCGCGACGCTGGTTCTCGGCTACATCAGCGATCTCGTCCTGGCGCTGCAGCCGGGATCCGACGCAGCGGCGCTGGTGCGCGACTACGTGCGCCTCGGCCCGAGCCCCCGCGCAGCCCAGGCGCTAAGCCTCGCAGGACGCATCAACGCGCTGCTCGACGGCCGTCACAACCTCTCGGTCGAGGACGTCCAAGCGATCGCGATGCCCGCCCTGCGACACCGGCTCGTGCTCAACTTCGATGCCGAGCGCGAGTCCGTGACGGCTGAGGCGATCGTCGCCGATGGGCTCGGGCGCGTCCGTGAGCGGTCGCTCGATGCCGGCTGAGGCCGAGCGTGTGAGCGGCGGCGGCGAGCGCAACGGACTGCTCGGCCGCGGGGACATCGCCGCGCTCGAACAGCTGAGCCTCGAATCGCTGGACGCGATCCTCGCGGGACTCATCGGCGAACGCGAGGCTTCGGGGCGCACTGTGGGCTTCGAGTTCGCCGACTACCGGCCCTATATCCACGGCGACGACGTGCGCAGGATCGACTGGAACGTCTACGCGCGCCTGCACGAGCTCCACGTCAGAATCTCGCCGCAGCAGGCCAGCCTGTACCTGTCGGTGCTGCTCGACGCGAGCCGCTCGATGGACTCCGGTGAGCCCAACAAGCTGTTCTACGGCAGACGCCTGGCTGCCCTGTTGGGCGCCGTCGCGCTGTTGCGTGAGGATGCTGTCGAGGTGCACACGCTGGCCGACGGCGCCAGTGCCGACGGCGGCAGCTTCGACTCCGGCAGCGACGTGCTCGGCGCGATGGTCGACGAGCTGGAACGGCTCCCGGCAGGGCGCACGACGGACCTGCGAGAGAGCATCCGGCGCGCGGCCACGAGCGGATGGCAGCCCGAGATCGCGGTGCTGATCAGCGACGGGCTCGTGCCGCGCGAGGAGCTCGCGGCGGCCGCGCTGGAGCTGGCCCGCAGCGCGCGCTCGGCGACGGTCGTGCAGGTGACCGATCCAGTCGGGATGGTGGCCGACTGGGCAGGCAGCACGCTGCTGCTCGACAGCGAGACAGGGCAGCGCATCGACGCCACGATCACGCCCGAGGTGTGGCAGCGCTACGCGGAAAGCTATGCGCGCCTGAGCGAGGAGATCGCGCGGCAGTGCCGAGCGAACGGTGTGCGTTACGTGAAAGCCGACACGTCCGTCGACCCACTCGAGTTCCTGATCGCCCGTGCGCGCGAACAGAGCCTCGTGCAAACGGCGCTGGCCGGCTGACGCTCGCCGGCGCTCAGGCCGCGCGCGTCGAGGTCCGAGCGGCGCCGGAGCGGGACAGCATCCGGCCCGCGACGCCGACCAGGAAGACCACCAGCGCGAGCAGCGCCAGCAGCCGCCACTCCGAATGCTCGCTGCTCCCGAGCGCGCCCAGATCGTCTGCGCCGACGATCCGTCCACCGGACTGCGCGACGAGCTGGGCCATCGGCGAGACGTGCACGCTCACCGGGGAGTACTCGGCCGGATAGCCGATCGCGAGCTCGCCGGTGGCCGAGTGGCTGACGGGGCCGACGCTGTGCAGCGCAAAGCGGTAGACCCCGGCGGGCCACGACGCGACGTCGGCGTCGTACAGGCTCGGCCCGACCGACAGGAAGCTAATCGGGCGCACAAGGCCAGCGCCGTTGGTGAGCGTCCCTCCGATCGCCCGCACGCCGAGCGCCTGCCCACCGGCGCCGGCGAGATCGATCTGCAGTGAGCCGGATGCGCCGAGCGGCTCGGGCGTCAGTGGCGCCGGCGCGACACCGCGCTCGCTCCAACGCACGGCGTCGTTCCAGAGCTCCGTCTGCCCGAGCCATTCGCCCGCCCAGGCGCTGTCCAGGCCGGGCGTCCACGCCACCACGCGACCTGTTCCGATCTGCCACTCCGCGAGCGCCGGGTCGAGCTGTGAGCCCGTGTTGCTCGCGAGCAGATCGGCCTGGGCGCCGCTCTTGAGCTGGGTGACAACGTTTCCGCCCAGGGCAGGAAGGCGCTTGCCGATCAACGAGCGCACGACCGCGCTGTCGCTGGCGAGCTGAACGGAAAGGTGACCTGTGACGCGCACCGGCTTGGCGCTCAACTGCGTCTCTTTGACGAAGATCCGCGGCAGTTCCTTCGCGTTGTCGGTGACGTAGGCCCTGCCGCCGGTGCCGGCGGCGATTTCGGTGAGCAGGGTACGGTCGGCGTCGGCACCGAGCGCAACCGTCGCGACAGTGATGTGCGCGCGGCGAAGCTGCGCGAGCAGCGGCGCGTAGTTCGCGGGCTGGCTGATGCCGTCTGTCATGAGGATGATGTGGCGCTGCTCGGCCTTGCTGGCGAGCAGCTGTTCCAGCCCGGCTTTGAGGCCGAGATAGATGTTCGTGCCGCCATCGGCCTGCAGACCGGCCACGGTGCGATCGACGCGGCGTTCGTCCGCGGCGCTTGTGAGCAGCTGCAGCGGCACCAGCGTGTACGGCTTGATATCGAAGTCGACGATGCCGAGCCCATCCTGGTGGGCGCGTAGGAAGGCTGCGCTCTGGGTTGCGGCAGCGCGCGCCATCGCGATCTTTTCCACGCCGCCGGCGAGTTCGCTCATGCTCCCGGAGTGATCGAGCACGAGCGAGATCGCGAGGTTCCGTCGTTGCAGGTTTCCCGGTACGAGACTCGAGACCGGCAGTACCTGCTGCAGCGGCGAGCGCGCGTAGCCGCCGAGCGAGAAGCTGTGCTGCCCACCGAGCACCACGAGGCCAAGGCCCTCGCCGCGCACAGCTTCGTTCAGCGCCGCGACCTGCGTCGCGCTCAGCGCCGCGGCAGGAACGTCGTCGAGCACGACGGCGTCCTGGCCGGAATACCGTGCCGCGCTCACCGGCAGCGACGCGGGTTCGACGTGGGTGACGCTCATGCCCTCGTGCGCGAGCAGCTCCGGTACCGGCGAGTGCCCGCCGCCGACGCTCAGGACCCGGGGGGACGCCACGACGTCGGTGACGGCGGCGAGCGAGTTGTTCGCGCTGACGGCGTCGCCCGGCAGCGAGATCGTGGCCTGGAAGGACTGCCAGCCCCTTGCTGCGGCCGTGTAGAGCAGCAGCAGCGGGTTGTCCCCGTCGCGCAGGGCGACCTGCTGGCTGGCGGCATGACCGCCGCTGCCGGTACGTATGCACAGCACCGCGCGCGCGGGCACGGTGCTGTGGATCGTGAGGGTCAACGGCACCGTGTCACCGAGATGCACCACCGGAGGTACCGCGATCGCTGTGATCGCCGCGTCGGATCGCGTGGATTCGCCCAGATTGACCCAGTCGACCTCCACGCCCCGCCGGCGCGCCAGCGGCGCTGTCGCGAGCAGATCGCCGTGCGTCTGGCCGCCGTCGCCGAGCACCGCCACACGCCCGCCGCTGGGCGCCAGGCCAATAGCAGCGCCGATCGCACTCTTGAGGTCCGTCGCGCCCGCTTCCAGCCCGGGTGCGAACGTCAGCGAAGGTGGCGCCGCGGCCGGCGTGCTCGCAAAGCGAACCACCCGGCACGGCGACACACAGTCGTCCTTCTGCACCTGCGCCGTCCAGCGTCGCTCGAGTGCGCGCATCGACGCATCGACACTTGCCGATTGGTCAACCGCGAGCACCGTCGGGCGGCTCGAGCCGCTGCGAAGCTGCGGGCCGGCCAGCGCGAGCACGAGCAGCGCGGGAGCCAGCGCCTGCAGCGCGAGCCACAGCCACTCGCGCCTGGGCGAGGCGCGCGACAGACGGCGGCCGGCCAACACCGCACCGCCCAGCACGGCAAGCAGCAGCAACAGCACGAACGGGTGGCTGAAGCTGAGCGTGCTCACAGCCCTGCTCGTCGCCTGCGCGTGACCCAGTAGGCCCACTCGAGCCCAAGCACCAGCAGCGCGGCGGCGAGAAACCAGAACGCGCGGTCGACGAGGGCTCGGCTGCCGCCGCCGACCCTCGCGCTGAGGAGGTCGACCGGCGTCAAGGGGGTCGGCGATGCTTCGGCGGTGTTGACCGCCACGAGCTCGCTTCGCGCCGTCGCCGGGCCGATCTCGTGGACGCTGTAGAGGCCGGGCCTACCCGGATCGAGCACGACGGGCGCTCGCGTCACACGCGCGCGCACGGTCGCCGCGCCGGCCTCTTCGAGCGTGACCGTGCGGATGCCAGATGCCGCTTCGACGGTGAACGGCACCCCGGCCGTCGCGGCGGCCGGAGCCCAGCCCGAGGCCCAGCGCACGAGGTTGGCGGCGAGAATCGGGAGCGCGGGCAGCTGGGTCAGGTTCGACTGCCCCGGCTCGAACGCAAGCGCCGCGACGCGCTGGCGGCCGTTGCCGCCGGCGGCCAGCAGCACGCCGCCGGGGCTCCACACGATGGGCGCCAGCCAGGGCGGCGGCGTGAGCCTCCTGACCGCGTTTGCGGCGATCGCCAGCGAGGACAGCTCGACGCCTTCGAGCAGTTCGCTGCCGGCGTCGGTGCCGCTGACGACGGTTTCGCCCAGCACCCCGCCGACCCGGCCTTCGGGCAGGCGCGGCGGGTCGACGAGCAGCACCGCCGCGCTCGGCGGCAGCCCGCCGGGCGGGATCCAGTGATCGAGCACCACCAGGTCGCTCTGCTCCACGTCATCGCGCGAGAACATTGCCGGTGTCCGCAGCCGCAACGAGACGCCGGGCACCGCCGCGAATGCCCGCGCGGTCGCGAGCGCGGTCACGGGCGTGCCGACGAGTGTGACCACCGAGTGCGTCGGCAGATCGCCGGCCGCCGGCACCGTCACCCATGCCTCGTCGTCGGCTGGTAGCGGATCGCCGCCCTGCAACCTCAAGCTCACCTGCTCCCCGGGCTCGGACACGAGGAACAACGGCGCGCTCGCGTGGGCCGCGACCTGGACCTGCAGCGACACCGGCAGATGGCCCGCGGCGTCAGCGGCCACGCGCTCGTTGACCGCATGAGCGGCCGTGTTGCGCACCGTCGCATACACCTCACAGGTGGCGCTCGCGCCGAGCCCGCAGCGGGCGCCCGCGTCGAAGATGCCCTGGTCGCCGATCGGCGGGGAGAGCGTGAAGATCTGCAGCTCCCCGGGGGCCGCGCTCACCGGCGGCAACGGATCCTCCGGCGCGCGGATCAGCGCGAGCGAATCGTGAGCCCCGCCGAGCAGCCCGGCGGCGACCGTCAGCGCTGAGGCGAGGTCGGCCGGCGCGGCGCTCGCCGTAACGCGCGCGAGCGTCGCAAGCACCCCCGAGCGCCCACCGCGGTAGAGCACGCTCGCGCTGCCGTTGGCGAGCACGATCCGGACCGGCGTTGCGGGCGGGGCGGCGGCGAGGATCCGCTCGGCCTCGCGCCTGGCTTCCGCCACGCGCCCCGGGGCCTGCATCTGCCACGAATCGTCGAGCACGAGCACCTGCGCGGGCTTCGCCGCCGCCCGGCTGCTCGGCTCCGCAAGCGCGAACACCAGCAGCGCCAGCGCCAGTGCCTGCAGCAGGAGCAGCAGCGGCAGCGGCGGAGGTCGCAGTCCGCGCGAGCCCTTCGCGTCGACGAGCTCGATCTGTTCCCACAACAGCAGGCTCGGAACCTCGCGAACGACCTGGCCGCGCCGGCGCAGGTGGAGCAGCACGAGCGGCGCCAGCAACACCAACCCTGCGAGCGCCCAACCGGCGGCGAACGTCATCGAGCACTCACCAGTTGCCAGGTGTCAGCTGGTTGGCCGATCCGAAGTAGCTCGACAGCACCCCCTGATCGAGCGCGGAAGTCGAGTTGAACGTCGGCGGGATCAGCCCGAGACTCGAGCTGACGGACGTCTGCCCGCCGCCGCCGGCCTGCGCCGAGCGACCGCCGCTGCCGCCGCCGTTGGGCGTCTGCGAGACCCCCTCGCCGCCAGCTGACTGCCGCCTGCTGCTGGGCGCGTATCCAGCCTGCAGCGGCAGGCCAGAGGAGCCTGCGCCCAGGACGGGAACGAGACCGGCTTTCAGCGCGGTGCTGCCGGGGGCGGAGCCGGCACCGTTGCCGCCAGGTGGGGCGTTGCCGGTGCCGCCGGCGCCAGAGCCGGCGTTCCCCTTGCCCGTGCCGGACCCGGCGAGAGCGTTCGCGCTGCGGCGGCCGGACAGTGGCGTGAGTGGGCCCGCTGCCGAGGTGGAGCCGCCCGCGCGCGACGTCGGCGTGGCGCTCGATGCCCCGCCGGCGCCCGCTTTGCCCGCACCGGCGCTTGCGTCCGCGCCCGCCGTGCTCGACGCGGCTCCCGAGCCCGTGCCGCCCGCTTCGTTGACCGCGAGTGCGCCGAGGGCCTTCGTGCCGAGGGACGGGTTCGCGAGGCCCTGGCTCGCGAGCTGCTTGGCGGAGTAGGACACGCCTCCGTGGCCGTAGGGGCTGAAGCCCGAGCCCTTCGGCGTCGGCGCGCCGTTGCTGGTGACTGCCAACGGTGGCCGGTTGATCTGTGTGCCCTGTGTCCCGGCGGCGAGCTCGCGTCGAGCCGCGGTCGAGCGGCCGTTGGACCTGGCACGGGCACGCGCCGAGGCCCCTGACGGCGTTCGCGAGGCACGCGCCGCGGCCCCGCCGTTGGAGCTCGTGCTGCCCATGCCCGGCACGGCGGCGAGCGCGGCGAGCACGGCCACGCACCCCCACAGCGACGCCCACTCGCGCCCGGGCTGGCGGGTTCTGAGGCGCACACGCGCGAAGCTCGCGTCCACCGACGTCTGCGCCTCGGCCACGACGAGCGCGCGAAGGCCGAGCGGAGATCCCTGCCCGCGGAGGATCCCCAGTGCCGTGACGAGTCGATCGTGCAGGCCGAGGCGCCGGTCTAGCAAATGCGCGACGCGCTCGGCGCTGACCCTGCTGCTCGCCGCCACCGTCGCATCAGCGAGCGCGAGCGCGAGCGGCACGGCGAGCCACCATGCACGGCGTTCGCCACCGAGCAGGATCGAGACAGCCGTTGCGAGGATCGTGACCGCCAGTCCCGCGATCAGGTGGCGTCGAACCACAACCAAGGCGCGCCTGCGGCGGATCATCGAGGCCCATGCCAGCAGCCCGCGGCGCAGATCCGAGCCACCGCCTGCGGTGCCGCGGGCCGATGGCGCAAGCTCCATGTAGACCGCCTGTCCGTCCGCTCGCAGCCAGCCGTATGCGGCGGATGCTGCGCTTCGTATCCGCAAGCCCGCGCGACCGCCCGCGCGACCTGTCCACGCGCGCGGCCTCGTCGATCGGCTGTTCCTGGCGGCGCTCCGGGCAGAGCCGGCGTGCTGGTAGCTGGCCATCAGCGCGGCGACGGTCGCAGGCCCGCGAGGATGATCTCGACGTAGCGGTCGCGACTGCGGTCGTTGAGCTGGATGTCGAGCACCCCGCGGAGCAGGACCGCTATGTCCAGGCGTGTGACGTCGTCGCGGACGACGCCGGCCGCGCGCGCGGCGTCGATCACGCGGTCGAGCGCGTCGAGCGCGGTGCTCATCTGCGACCCGGGCGCCGGCGGGTTCTCGGTCGGGCGCAACGGGTTGGCGACTCCGAGCGACAGCGCGGCGGCCCGCAGCGCGCGGTTCTCCGAGCCGCGGCCTGCGATGCTTCGAAGCAGCGACGCGAGCTCAGCTTCTGGATCGCCGCCGGCCTCGATCGCGGCGTCGGTCGCGAGCGCCAACCTTGCGAGGTCGGCGACCGAGTCCTCGATGACGGCCTCGACGAGGTCGGCCTTCGTAGGGTAGTGGCGATAGAGCGTTCCCACCGCCACTCCCGCGCCATCGGCGATCGCCTCCATCGAGACGCCCGCGCCCTGCAACGCGATCAGCCGTCGTGCCACCACCGCTATGCGCTCGCGATTGAGCTTTGCATCCTTCCTCATCTAGCACAATATGAACCATCGTTCATGATGTGTGGGAGGGGCCGGTCGCGCAGGCGATCGGGCTGGCGAAGATCGGGCCGGCATGAGTGCTCGAGGGTCCAGGCACACGATGGTCGCCTGGAAGCCGGCGCCACGAAAAATCGGTCTGGGCGCGCCGCGCTGTTGTTCAAGCGGAAAGCATCGCCAGCACTCGTCGTTCGATGCGCGCCCGCGCTCGCCAGGGATCGGATGGCAGCCGGTCGAGCGCGATCGCGTGTCCGTCGTTGAACCGCTCGAACACTCTGGGGTCGATGTAAGACTGACGCGCGACGGTTGGCGTGTTGCCCAGCGCAGCGGCCACGGCATCCGACGCAACCGTCGCTGCGCGCGAGGGGCGAGGCTCCAGCGCGGCGAGTGTCGCCGCGGCGATCACTGTGGCGTTCCACGTCCTGTACTCCTTTGCCGAGAACGGACCGCCGGACTCGGCGCGCAGGAAGTTATTGACATCCTCACGATGGATCCGCGCCCAGGTGTGATCGGCCCGGAACACCAGCAGCTCGCGCGGGCCCTGTCGGCGGCGCTTCAGAGGCGCCAGCACCTCGAGCGTGGGCGCGTCGGCGACCGCGAGCCGCTGTCGCTTTCCAGCCTTGCCGACATAGTCGAACACCGCTTGCTCGGGACCGACGGTCACCTGCTCCCGCAGTAGCGTCGTCAGGCCGTAGTGCCGGTTGTCGCGTGCATAGCGGTCGGAGCCGACCCTCAGCAGACCGATGTCGAGCAGACGCAGCGACAACGCCAACACGCGGCGATGATTCAGCGGCTCACGCTTGTCGGCGAGCCCTAGCTCGATCCGACTGCGCAGGCGCGGTTGTGCGCGGCCAAATGCCTCCATGTCGTGGAACTTCAGCTCGTCGCGCTCGTGTCGCCACGCGCGGTGGTACCGATACTGCTTGCGGCCGCGTCTGTCGAAGCCCGTGGCCTGCAGGTGAGCGTCGGCGCCGGGCGCGATCCAAACTGAGGTCCAGGCAGGCGGTATCGCCAGCCCGCGGATGCGATCGAGCACGATGGGGTCCTCGACCGGCTCGCCGTGCTCGTCGAGATAGAGGAAGCCCGCAGCGGCTCGCTCGCGCCGCAGCCCTGGCTGGAAGTCGCACACGAAGCGCAGCGCAGCGGCGCTCATGGTCGGCTAGCGGCGAGCATCTTCAGCGCAGGTCGAAGGTATGGTGTCGACTCGTTCGAGGAGGTCCGCTCTGTAGATGCGTGCGATTTTAATGACCGCGGCGGGTGGCCCCGAGGTCTTGCAGCTCGTCGAGCTGCCTGCGATCCTCGGCAAGTCCATCCTCGCGTTCGAGTGGCGACCTCGCAGACGCCTCGACAGAGCGTTACGGTCCGGGGATGCACTCCCAGCGGTGACGCGTGGCCGACGCCAGCGTGGCGGCGAGGTCCGTCTCGCTGGCGGCCGTGGGCGCGCCAGCCTCCAGGAAGAAGCTCTCCAGCCCGGCGGGGCTGAACAGCACCACACGGCGCCCGGTTGCCGGCCGATGTTGGCACTCGAATGGATCGCACCGCGGGGGACGTGAATCGTCTCGCCGGCGGACAGCTGCGATCGTTGATCGTCGATCTCCGTCTCCATCTCCATCTCCATCTCCATCTCGAATCGCCTTCGATGATGTGGATCGTCTCGGCCTCGTTGTGGTGCCTGTGCGCCGGAAGCGACCAGCCGGATCGAGCCCGAGGAGCGCGATCACCCGCTTGAGGTGACGCCAGCCGCTCCATGCCGCCTTAGCGTGGAGCGACACGGTCGGGTTGCATGTCCCGGCAGCTCCAAGTCGATCGAAGGTACCGGGATGGGCTGGACCGATAGCGAGCTTGCGCTCACCGCGTTGGCAGCCATGTTGTCACCGACGACGCTGTTCCTGTCGGTGCTGGCGCTGGTGGTCGGTGAACGCCCGATGCGCACCGGGCTTTGGTTCTACGTCGGCGCGCTTGGAGCGACCCTCCTTGTCGGCGCCGTAGCGGCATTCGTGCTCGGCAACGCGGCCGCCTCGCCACACCCATCCAGCCCGAAGACGTGGGTGGCGGTCGTCGACGTCATCGCCGGCCTGCTCCTACTGGTGTTCGTCGTTCGCTTCCTGCGACGCCCGCGCGACCCCAAACGGGTGCAGAGCATGATCGCGCAGATGAGCAGGGTGGCGGCCTCGCCGGTGGTCGCGATCATCGCCGCCGGCGCAACGCTCGCCAATCCCGGCGCCTTCATTCCGCTGGCGCTGAAGGACATCTCCGAGACGAACCCGAACGCTGCGCAGTACGTGGCCGAGTGGGTGGCGTTCTCGCTGATCTCGCTGCTCCCCCTGTCGGTCGCGCTCGTCGCACTGGGCGTCGCACCCGAGTGGGCCGGGCGCGTGCTCAACGGTGTCCGGCAGTGGCTCGAGCGCAACGCAAGGACGGTCGCCGCCGTGCTGCTGCTGCTGCTCGCGGCGGTGATGATGCGCAACGGCATCGCCGGGCTCACCAGCTAGTGCCCGTTCGAGGCGACCAGGAGCCTCAGCCCGCTGGGGGCCGGCCGATTGCCAGTCTCCCGGCAGCAGCTATCGTTGCCGCGGCCGCACGCAGCGACGCAGCTGCCGCATGGACGGTTGGCACGACCATGCCGACCCCAACGGTCGTGGTGACCACCAGCGCGTCCGTGGCGCGCAGGCCAGTGACGCGACGGAGCGCCGCCGTCGGCACCGCGAGCGCGAACATGATTCCGGTGGACGAAGGAGGGCTGGGTCGATGCGCTTTGAGCAGAGCTGCTGCGAGTCGCCGCAGCGCGTTCGCGAGCACGCCAAACGCAAACAACGTCGCGAGCAGCGACGAGCCTGCAGGGACGCCCGTGACGCGGCGGAGCATCTCCCTCAGCAGGCGGTACATCATGTAGAGCTCGCCGAGCATGAATCGAACTTACGCCACCGCGGCAGCGTGATCATCATGCGATCTGGGTGTCGAGCCGTTGGCCGTGGTGTTCGCGCTGGCCCAATGCACATGCGCACTTCCTTGTTGCAGGACCGAGGATCGGCGAGGCTTACGCAGTGGCTGCATCCGGTCTTGCCCCTACGGTCGCCGGCGCCATTCGACGGCGCGAGGCTCGCGGTGCCCACCCGTTGTGGGCTCGCTGGAACCGTGAGCGCGCCAGCTTTCACCATCCACGTCGTCCGCAAGTGGCGCCGCGGTGGTCGAGCTCGCCACGGGCAGCCACCCGGACGTCGCCGGCGTCGCCGCAGAGCTCGCGAGCGACGTGTCGTTCCCCGCTCCGAGCGCTGAGGTTCTCGAGGAGAACCGCTCGCTCTCATGCGCGTCACCTCGGGTGCGCCGACCGCTCGAAAGGAGCAAAGCATGTGCCGCTGGCTCGCCTATTCCGGTTCGCCGATCTTGCTCAAGGAGGCGCTCTATGCGCCCGCGCACGGGTTGATCGACCAGAGCCTGCACTCGCGGCTGGGAGCCGAGACGACCAACGGTGACGGGTTCGGTATCGGCTGGTACGGCGCGCCCCCGATTCCGGGTGTCTTCCACAGCACCGAGCCGGCTTGGAACGATCAGAACCTGCACGAGCTCTCCGAGCACATCAGCTCGTCGCACTTCTTCGCGCACGTCCGCGCTGCGATCGGCAGTGCCGTGCAGCAGACCAACTGCCACCCCTTTCGGCATGGCCGCTGGCTGTTCATGCACAACGGCTACATCAACGAGTTCGACAAGATCAAGCGCGACCTCGTGCTCGCCATCGATCCGACGCTGTATCCGCGGATCAGAGGGCAGGCAGACTCCGAGGTGCTGTTCTATCTCGCGCTCACGCTCGGCCTCGAAGACGACCCGCCGTCGGCGATCGAGCACGCGATTGGTCTGGTCGAGGCGCTCGGTGCTCGGCACCGGGTTGCGGATCCGTTCCAAGGCACGATCGCGACCACGGACGGCGAGCGCACCTGGGCGTTCCGCTACGCGAGCGCAGGGGAAGCGCGCTCGCTCTACTACACGACCGACGTGCTCACACTGCGGAAGCTCTACCCCGATCGGCAGCTGTTCGCGCAGGAGTCAGTTGCCGCGCGGCTGATCGTCTCAGAGCCGCTCGGCGACGTCGCGGGTGTCTGGAACGAGGTTCCCGAGGCTACCTGCGCGATCGTCGCGCACGGACACGACGAGCTGCGACCGTTTCGGCCCAGGGCGCCGTCGAGAACGGTGCCGGTGGTCGCCTGAGCGTTGGCACCCACGGCCGCCCGTCGCGCGTCCCCTTTCACCTCACTCGGATGATGCGTCGCGCCAGCGCCTCGGCGAGGATCACTGCTCGCGATGGTCAGGATCGTTCATCAGCCCAGCGTCGTTGCCGCTGCCGATGGCAGCTGACCCCGACGCGACAGGAGCCTCGGCCCCAGCCGGCAACGGCGTGGGGGACGGGCCTGTGTCTCAGCCGGCCCGCGCGAACCGAATCTGGGTGCGACTGATCCTCGTCGTTGCGACGGTGCTGGCCGTCTTTGCGATCTTTGCGATCTGGGCCAACCGCCAGCTGTTGAACCCCGAGAACTGGTCCAAGACGAGCACGGCGCTGCTGCAGAAGCCGACAGTCCGTACAGCGCTGGCTGGCTATCTCGTCAATCAGCTGTACGAGAACATCAACGTCCCCGCGCAACTGCGCTCGGGCCTGCCGACGCAGCTCGAGCCGCTGGCGGGCCCGCTCTCGGGTGCACTGCACGGCGTCGCCGAACAGGCGGCCGAGCGCGCGCTCGCCGCCCCGCGGGTGCAGGCTCTATGGCAGAAAGCAAACCGCGCCGCCGATCAGGCCCTCGTAACCGTCGTCGACGGCGGCGGCTCGCGGGTGCACATCATGGGCGGCACGGTTTCCCTGAATCTCCGCCAGGTCGTCGCCGATCTCGCCACGGAACTTGGCTTGCCTGCCGGCGTGGCCGAAAAGCTGCCGCCGTCGGTGGCCGAGCTCAAGGTCGTGACGTCGAGCCAGCTCGGGCTGGTGCGCAATCTGGCCAAAGCCCTGCACGCGCTCGCTCTCGGGCTGACGATTCTCGTGTTTCTCCTCTATGTGATCGCGCTCGGGCTCTCCCGGGGCTATCGGCGTCGCACGCTGCTGTGGGTTGGGTGGAGCCTCGTCTTCGCCGGCCTGCTCGTGCTCGTCGGGCGCAAAATCGGGCAGGGCCAGGTCGTATCGGCGATCACATCCGATGCGTCGATCCAGCCTGCTGCCAACGATACGTACTCCGTCGCGACCTCGCTCCTGGTTCAGGTTGCAAGCGCGTCGATCATCATCGGTGTTCCGGTGATCGCGTCGGCATGGCTCGCCGGTCCAGCCCGCTGGGCCGTCGCGATCCGGCGCTTCCTCGCGCCGCACCTGCGCGAGCGCCCGGCGCTGGCCTACTGGCTGACGGCCGCGCTGCTCGCCCTGGTGTTCATCTGGGGACCGATCCCGGCGACGCGAAACCCGTGGGAGATGCTGCTGTTCACGATCCTGGCGTTCGTCGGTGCGCACATCCTGCGGGCACAGATCGCCGAGCAGTTCCCCGATGCTGAACACGCCTCGGTGCGCAGCACGATCGGCGAGAAAATCGCCCACGCGCGCGCTTCGAGCTCAGGGCGCCACCCCGCGCCGTCGAGGGCCGCCGAGCTGGAGCGGCTCGTGGCGCTCCACGACCGCGCGGCGATAACGGATGACGAGTACGCGGCCGCCAAGCGGGAGCTGCTCGACAGCCCGGGCTAGATGGCGAGGAGACCGCGCCCGCTGAGCCGCGTCCGTGAGCTCGTGGACGCCGTTCGTAAGGGAGACGATGCGATGGCCGAGGAAGCGATCCTGCGCCTCAGCCAGTCGCATCGATGGCTCGCGCCGCTGGCACTCGCCGCAAGTGCCTTCGCGATGCTCTTCGAAGGCCTCAAGCTCGTGTTCTCCAACTGGCGCCTGACGCTCGTGCAGATCCTGCCGGCGATGTGGATCTGGCTCGCCATGTTCGACCTCAAAGCGCATGTCCTGCATGGGAAGTCCTTTCACGTGCTGCGTGGACCGATCCTGATCCCGATCGTGGCGGCGATCGCCGCGATCACGGCCGCCGCGTTCTTCCTCAACGCGGTGCTCGCGTTTGCGATCGCGAAAGGCGGCGCGCCCAGGGTCAGAGCCGGCGTTGACGCCGCCAGAGCCCACCTTCCGGTGGTGCTCGGGTCAGGCGCGTTCATCGGTCTGCTGCTGGGTCTCTCGACCGTGGTCGTGACCCGATGGGGAAGGCCGTGGTTCACGATCTCGCTGAGCATCGTCGTCGGCGTGATGATGATCTGCTACGTCGCGGTGCCCTCGCGGCTGATCGGTATGCGCGCGATCGGCTCGAAACGCGACAACCTGACCGCCAGCGCGCTCAGCGGCGCGATCGGGGCAGCGATCTGCACGCCCCCGTATGTGCTGGCGCGCATCGGGATCCTGATGCTCGGATCGCGCGCGCTGTTGATTCCCGGGATCATCGTGCTCGCGTTCGGGGCCACGTTGCAGGCCGCCGCGACCGGCGCCGTCAAGGCGATCAAGTTGAGCGCCAAACTCGTCGCCGGGCACGGTCTGGCCGCCGGCGAAGCGGCGGCAAAGCCGACAGCCGCGGGATGACTCGATGAGCACGATCTGCGTGAGCACGAGGCGGTCAAGCCCGTGCGCTGGCCTGGGGCGGCCCGTCCGCGATGCCTGAGCCGGATCTTTCGCCCGAACAGCTGGCGGCGACCATCCGCAGCCGGAGCTTCGTCGTCCTGCTGCTCGTCGCGGCGATCGCGGGCGTCGTCGTGTCGCTCGCCGCGTGGTGCTTCCTGGAGCTCATCAATCAGATCCAGCGAGGTGTCTACGTGCACCTACCGAGCGACCTCGGCTACCACCACGGTCCGCCGCTTTGGTGGTCGCTTCCAGCCCTGGTGCTCGCCGGACTGATCGTCGCGTTCGCGATCGAGCGCATGCCGGGCGAAGGAGGACACGTCGCCGCATACGGCCTCTCGACGAGTGGCGGCCCGGCGCTGCCGAGTGCGTTGCCGGGCGTCGTGCTCGCAGGGCTCACCGCGGTCGGCCTCGGGGTGGTGCTCGGTCCTGAGGCGCCGCTGATCGCGCTCGGCTCCGGCCTGGGCGTCCTCACGATCCGTCTCGCGCGCCGCGACGCGCCACCCCAGGTGGTGACGGTGCTGGCGGCGGCGGGCACGTTCGCCGCGGCGTCGTTCCTGTTTCAGTCGCCCTTGATCGCGGCGATCATCATGATCGAGGTCGTCGGGCTGGGTGGCCCGCGGCTGACGCTGGTGTTGCTTCCCGGTCTGCTGGCCGCGGGCATCGGCTCGCTGGTCTCGCTGGGGATGGGCTCGTGGACGGGGCTGAGCACGAGCGCTTACGCGCTCGGGCCCGTCGAAGGTCTCGCCCGCTTCGCCCGGCCTGACATCGCTGACTTCGGCTGGACGCTCGCGCTCGCGCTCGCGGTCGCGCTCGCGTGTGTGCTGATGGTCGGCGTCGGCCGGCGCACCGTCGGCGTCGTCGCCGCGAAGCGGTTCGTGACGCTGCCCGCCGTGGGTGTGATCATCGGCGCGCTGGCGATCGCCTTCCAGCAGATCACGGGAAAGCCGTTCCAGGAAGTTCTCTTCTCCGGCCAGGCCTCGCTCCCCGGGCTGAGCGACAAAGCGCTCACGTGGTCGATCGGCACGCTCGCGTTGTTGGTCCTCTTCAAGGGGATCGCCTACGCCGTGTCGCTCGGTAGCTTCCGTGGTGGGCCGACGTTCCCGGCGCTGTTTGTCGGCGCGGTGGCCGGGTTGATGGCCGGACAGCTCCCCGGGTTTGCGATCACGCCGGCGGTCGCGGTGGGAATGGCCGCCGCCGTGGCGGCTGTGCTGCGTCTGCCGCTTTCGGCGATCGTGATCGCGACTGTGCTCACCACCGGCTCGGGCGCCGGCAGCGTGCCGTTGGTGATCGTCGGCACGATCATCGCGTACATGGTCAGCGTCATGCTCCTCGCTCCTGCGCCCACCACAGCGACGTCTCCGGAGACGAGCGCGCCAGCAGCGCCGGCGCCGGCGACCCCGGCGCCCAGCCAGCCCGCCACCACCTAGGAAAACACGTTCACAGCCCGCGCGATCACGAGGCCGAGGACGATCAGGGAGATCATCGACTGCAGCATCATCGCGATCTTCGACCAGGGCACCAGCGGCATCGCGTCGGTCGGGCTGAAGGCGGTGGCGTTGGTGTATGCGAGGAAGAGGTAGTCGATGTAGAAGGGCCGCCACCCGTCCGCTCCGACCTCCGGGTTCAGCTCCTGCGGGAACGCCAGATCCGGCTCGCGGCGATCCTCGAAGAACCGTGCGGCCGGACCGCCGTCGTCGAGCTCCCGGTACACCAGCGAGAAGGCGATGATGTTCGAGATCCAGACGAGCGCGCCGGCCTCGAGCAGCTCGCTGGCCGATTCGGTGATCTTGCTGCCTTCGATCAGGGCCTTGACGAGCCAGCTCGTCGACCACAGCGCGTCGAAGACGAGCAGGGCGACGAGCGCGATGGACAGGCGCCGCAGCAGCGCCGAGCGCCCGTCGATCTTGCCGGGGTCGCCGACGATCAGGCCGACGAGCAGCAGGCCCTCGAGCCCGGGGAGCAGCCACGGGGGCCCGGCGCGCACCTCCTTGGGCAGCAGGACCGTCAGCACCATCGCCGCAACGATCGCCGCGGCCATCGGCCAGCGGGACTCCCCGTTCAGACGCGGCGATGTCTGCGGGCTCGCTGTCGTGGGCTGCGCCGAGCCCTGAGGCGGAGGCAGGAGCCGGCCGACGCCGCTTCCTCTCAGCACGCGCCCTGCGCGCCGGTCGCTAGGCTCACGCTGCACGCGTCGTCGTTGCCGTTGCCGTGGCATTGCTTCCACTTGCGGCCGTTGCCACACGTGCAGGGGTCGTTGCGACCGCGCCTTGCGTCCCTGGCCGCGTAGACACCGACGATCTCCGACGGGGGGCGGCCCCGCGCAAGCAGCTCGCACATGATCCGCATCGGCTCCTCGATGTGGTGAAAGAACGCCAGATAGCCAGCGCACAGGTAGTTGAGGCCCGGCTCGCCGGCGCTGGTCTCGATAAAGCGGTCCTTGGGGCAGCCGCCGTGACAGGCAAAGCGCACGGCGCAGTCGAGGCACTGCCGCGGCAGCGTGTCGAGCTTTGCCTGTCCGAAGTCCTGCTGGGGCGGCGAGTGGACAAGCTCGATCATCGGCGTCTCGGAGATGTTTCCCAGCTTGTAGTCGGGCTCGACGAAGTGGTCGCAGGAGTAGAGGTCGCCGTTGTGCTCGAGCGCGAGCGCGAGACCGCATGTCTCCGAGTGCACGCACAGCCCGGGCGGCTCGCCGAACCAGTTCGCCAGGGCGACGTCGAACATCTGCACGTAGACCTCGCCGACGTCGCGGCGCACCCACTCCTCGAAGACGTCGATCAGGAAGCGCCCGTACTGCTCGCCGCTGATCGAGCGCCCGGTCACGAACTCGCCGCTCTGCTCATACAGCGGCCGGTCACGCCACGAGGACCATGGCACGGTGCCCTCGAGCGCGGTCTCCGGCACGCGCTCGATGATCGGGATGAACTGGATGAAGCGGGCGCCGCAGTCGTCGCGGAGGAAGCGGTAGACCTCGCCGCCGCGCCCCGCGTTGGCCGCGTGCAGCGTCGTCAGCGCGTTGAACTCGACCCCTGCGTCGCGCAGATGCCCGAGGCCGCGCATCACCTTCTCGAAGCTCCCGCGCCCGCCCTTGGTGACGCGATAGGCGTCGTGGATGTCCCGCGGTCCGTCGATCGAGATCCCAACCAGGTAGTCGTTGTCCCTGACGAACTCAGCCCACTCGGCGTCGATCAAGGTCCCGTTCGTCTGGATCGTATGGACGGCGCGCTGGCCCGGCTTGAGGTATCTCCGCGCGACCTCGACCGAGCGTCTGAAGAAGTCGAGCCCCATCAGCGTCGGCTCGCCGCCCTGCCACGCGATCGTCACCTCCGCTGCGCCTGAATGGGCCTCGATCAGCTGGCGCAGGTACGCGTCGAGTTGCTCGTCGGACATCCGGAAGCGGCTGTCCGGGTAGAGCATCTCCTTGGAGAGGAAGAAGCAGTAGTCGCAGTCGAGGTTGCACTGCGCGCCCGTCGGCTTCGCGAGCAGGTGGAACGCCGACGGAGCTCGGCGCATCTCCACTCGATCATGGCGGGGCCGCCACGCAGCGCATCGCCCAAATCGGTTGATGTCGGAGCTCGCGGATGCCGACGGCTGCTGGCCGTCCCCCTGCACGCACGGCTGGCGGACTCGTGGACACCACATTGCGGGGTGGCCTGTGCGGGCCTAATCTGGCATTCGCAAGGCGGTCGGCTCCCCGCACCGGCTTGCACCTGACCAACTCCCAGAGGGGGTAGCTCATGTCCTCAGTCGGGACGCGTGCCACCGCGCCGCCAACCGCTGAAGCGCCACCTGCTGCAGGCCCCGGCTCGCGCAGGACGCCCAAGAGTGCGGCCAATGGTGGCGCACCGGTTGTGCACCTGAGCGTCGCTGAGCGAATCGCCAGCGGCAAGGCCGCGAGGGTCGAGGTGCCACGCTCTAGCCACGCGACGTTTGCGCCCTCACCTCGGCGTGGGGATCCGGTCAAGCTGCTCGAGCGCCAGGCGAAGACCCGCGTGCCAGAGCTCGTCCCGATCCGGTACGGGCGGATGCTCGTCTCGCCTTTCACGTTCTATCGCGGCGCCGCGATGATCATGGCCAGCGACCTGGCGGACACACCGCGATCGGGGCTGACGGTGCAGTGCTGCGGGGACGCGCACCTGTCGAACTTCGGCGTGTTCGCCTCGCCGGAGCGGCGGCTCGTGTTCGACCTCAACGATTTCGACGAGACGCTCCCGGGCCCGTGGGAGTGGGACGTCAAGCGCCTCGCGGTGAGCATGCTGATCGCAGCGCAGTCGAACGGCTTTGACGCCGCGGACCAGGATCTCATCGTACTCGAGACCGTACGCGGATACCGCACCGCAATGCTGGGGTTCGCGCCGATGAAGAACCTCGACGTGTGGTATGCGCGCCTGGATATCGAGGGCTTCCTCGCGGAATTTGGCTCGCAGCTGAAGCCCAGCGTGGCCAAGCGCACAAAGAAGGCGCTGGCGAAGGCGCGCACCAAGGACAGCATGTCGGCCTTCTCCAAACTGGTGCACATGGTCGATGGTGAAGCCCGCATCGTCGCCGATCCGCCGCTGATCGTGCCGATGGCCGACCTCGTAGAGCGCAGGCAGCGCGACGAGTTGTTCGGGGAGCTGCAAGAGCTGCTTTTGGCTTACCGCGACACGTTGCAGGACGACCGCCGGATCCTGCTCGAGCAGTTCCGCTTGGTCGACTTCGCTCGCAAAGTTGTCGGCGTCGGCAGTGTCGGCACGCGCGCCTGGATCGCACTGCTGCTCGGTCGCGATGGCGAGGATCCGTTGTTCCTGCAGCTGAAGGAGGCCGAGGCGTCGGTCATGGAGCAGTTCCTCGCGCCGAGTGAGTTCGAGAACCACGGCCAGCGCGTCGTTGCAGGGCAGCGGCTGATGCAGGCGAGCAGTGACATCTTCCTAGGCTGGGTGCACATCGAGGCGGGAATCGATGGCAATAAGAGGGACTTCTATGCGCGCCAGCTGAAGGACTGGAAGGGCTCGGCGGAAATCGAGCAGATGGTTCCGGCGGGTCTGACCGCCTACGGGAGGGTCTGCGGCTGGACGCTCGCCCGCGCTCACGCGCGCAGCGGGGACCGCATCGCGATCGCCGCATATCTCGGCAAGGGCACGACCTTCGACCGCGCGCTGGTGGAGTTCTCCCACGCCTACGCCGAGCAGAACGAGCGTGACTACAAGGCCCTGGCGCAGGCCGTCGAATCCGGGCGCATCGAGGTCCAGACCGGCGTGTAGCTCGGCGCCGCTTCGACCCGAGCCATGAACAAACCGAGTCAAGGAGATCGAGATGGCGACAGAACCGACAACCAGCCCTGACGAGGTCGGCGCGGAGACGCCGGCGCCGTCCGGTGACTTCGAGGCGCTGTTCGTACAGAGTGCACGCAGGGTCACGAGCTTCGACGGCGCGATCACGTTGCACGAGCTCGCCCCCTCAACGCTGATGTTCTCCGATCGGCCAGAGCGGATCGTCGGCCATCTGACAACAAAGCAGTTCATCGAGGGGTGGGGGCACGGAGAGAACAGCTTTCTGGATGACCCGCCCAACGCGGTGCTCTCGTTTCTCGGGACCGACGAGGAGGTGCCCGAGGACGTCGTGCTCACGCTCACCAACCCCCGGATGGACTGGGAGCGGCTGACATACGACGTCGACGTTCTCGAGGGCGAGTTGCCGGCGAGGATCGGTCCCTGCTCGCTGTTCATCGATCCGATCGGCAGGCCACTGAGCCCTGTCTCGGTTATGGGTGTGCGCCGGCGCGGGCGCCGGCGCGCCAGGCGCATGTGAGCGTGTGAGCGGCCGGGGGGAATGGGCCGGCCTGTTCGCGTCGGCCTTCAGGCAGTCCCGCAACGCGATGGCGCTGGTGGACACCAGCCGTCATGTCGTAGACGTCAACGGCGCCTATCTGAACCTGTTGGGGCAGACCCGCAGCGAGCTGATCGGCCAGCCCGTCTCCAGATTCGTGATCGGGCCTCCGGTGCTGACGCCGGCCGAGTGGCGGGCGATGCTCGCGCAGGGAGAATTCGACGGCGAGGTGCAGCTGCGGGCGGCAGACGGTGGTGCGGTTGCGGTCCAGTGGGCCGCCACCGTCGAGGTCGTCACCGGACGCCAGCTCGTGCTCGCCGTGGCGCTGAGCACCTCGCGGTGGGGGTCACGCTTCCGGCGAGCGAGAAGCGCAGGACTGCCGTCGGGCTCGCTTTCGCTGCGCGAGCGGGAGGTCGTGCGCCTGGTGGCACTTGGGAATACCGGCCCCGAGATCGCGGGCGAGCTGCAGATCAGTCACGACACCGTGCGTACGCACGCGCGAAATGCGATGCTCAAGGTCGGTGCGCGCTCCCGTGCGCACCTCGTCGCAAAGGCGCTCGGAGAAGGCCTCGTGCTCGAGATTGGGCACTAGGATCGCGCAACCGCAGTATCGACTATGCGCGCGCGAGCCACGATCTTGTGCGGTGACGCTGCCCCATGCCGCGCAGAGGAGGTTGGACAGCAGCACGAGACCGTCCTCCTCGCTCTCGTCATCGAGCTGGCGAACCACCGCCCGCAGGAGCTCCCGGCTCGCGTCTGTGTCCGGCGGCCAGTTCTCAGCTTCCATTTTCAAGCCTTCTCAGGTTGGACGAGTTCACCATGTTCATGCTGCACGCTCGCTGCGCTGCGGGCCATACCGCCGATGCGTGATCCTCACAAGCGCCCGAGGCGGGAATCCGAGCAAACGCGACCGCGCTGCTATGAGCCGCCGCGCACAGTCCTGCGACGGTGTCGCCACGCAGCGGCGCAGGAACTAGGCGTGGCCGTTGGGTCGCTCACGGTGACCTGGGGCGGTCACGCCACGGCGCTGATCGAGCTCGACGGCGTACGGCTGCTCACAGACCCGGTGCTGAACGACCGCGTCGGCCCCTTGCGGCGTATCGCATCACCGGTCGACCCCGAGCTCGGCGAGCGGATCGATGCTGTCATGCTCTCGCATCTCCATGCCGACCACGCCGAGCTGCGCTCACTGCGCAGGCTCGGTGCGCCGACGATCGTCTTCGCGCCGCGCGGCGCGGCTGGATGGCTGGCGCGACACGGCGTGCGCAACGTCGAGGAGCTGAGCCCCGGCGAGGAAGCGCGACTCGGCGGCGTGCGCATCACCGCGACGCCCGCGCGACACGGGCGACGCAGGTGGCCGTTGGGTGTCGAGGCGGAGCCGATCGGCTTCATCGCCGAGGGCTCTCAGGGCCTGTACTTCGCCGGCGACACGGACTTGTTCGCAGCGATGTCCGAGCTTGCCGGGCGCGTCGATGTCGCACTGCTGCCGATCGCCGGGTGGGGGCCGACGCTGGGGCCCGGACACCTCGACCCGGCACGGGCGGTGCAGGCGGCGGCGCTGATCGCTGCGCGGCTGGTCGTGCCGATCCACTGGGGCACGTTCGCGCTCGGATGGCCGGTCCCGCCGAAGCTCGATCATCAGCAGCCCGCTCAGCAGTTCTCCGCGCTGATGGCACGCGCCTTGCCGGATGTCGATGTTCGCGTGCTCGCGCCCGGCGAGCGTACCGAGGTGGCCGCTGGACCGCCGAGTAGACTCGGCACCGGTGCCTGATGAGGCTGCCCCATACGCGGGATCTCCCGGGGACGGGACCCGTCGTACTCTGCTCGCGGCCGAGCGGACCTGGCTGGCCTGGTGGCGCACGGGGCTTGCGGTCTCCGCCGTTGCGCTCGCCGTTGGACGGCTGCTCCCCGCTGTCAGCTCTGGCGCCCGCTGGCCACCGCGTCTGTTGGGAGTCGGCTATGGGCTCTTGGCGCTGTTCGTGTTCGTGATCGGCAGCGTGCGCCAGCGGGACACCGCGGCAGCGGTTCGCCGCGGATCCTTCGCCCCGCTCTCGCGGACGGTCGTGCTCGCCCTGACCTCGTTCAGCATCGTCCTGGTGGCGGGCACGTTGGCGATCATCGTGGCGACACCCTGACGGCGGGGTCCCCACCCGGGTTTGCGTGCGGATGCGACGCCGATTTCCGCGCCTGCCGGCCAGTGCCGCGTCGCTGATCGAGCTCGAGCGCGGGTGGTGCCAACACCCGGCGCCCTGGGGGGTCCACAACCTTGTGAGCGCCTTGTGCTGCCGAGATCCTTTCTTTGAGCAGCGCTCATACGCGGCTCGGACGCCAGAACGAAATTCGCCATGGAGAGCACAGCTGTCAACCCAACCCTCGAGGCGCCGTCTGCGCCGCGCGTCTCCCGGCGCCCGCCGCGTCGCCGGCCAAGGCAACCTTCACGGCATCGGAGCAGTGCGTCGCGGTCGCTCCACGCCGTCGGAGCGCGTGACGCAGGCGGTGAGTGTCCGTCGTTGCACGAGAGCTTCATACGTCGCCCGCGCCTGGTGCGCCGGTTGGTCGACGAGGATGCCTCGGTTGTGCTCGTGGCAGCGCCGCCGGGCTATGGCAAGACGAGCACGCTGGCCGAGTGGGGCGAGTGCGACGAGCGGCCATTCGCGTGGATCACGCTTTGCGAGAGCGATAACGACCCCCTACACCTGCTCGCGTCGCTGGCGGCCGCGACCGAGCAGTTGCAGGTGCACCATCAACGCTTCGTGCTCGAGCGTTCGTCTCTGGGCTCGGTCGCGAGTGCTCTGCCGACCCTGATCGACGCGCTCGGCGTCACAAGCGCAGGGTCGGTGCTCGTGTTGGACGACGTCGAGCAGCTGTACTCGCGGGAGTCGCTCGACTTGCTCAGCGAGCTCGCCAGTGCGATGCCGGCAGGCGCCACGCTCGCGCTCGCCTCGCGAACGGTGCCCGTCCTGCCACTCGCACGCCTGCGTGCGCAGCGAGAGCTGCTTGTGCTCGGCGTCCGCGAGCTGGCGATGACGGCCGAGGAGGCCGGCGCCTTGCTGACGGCGGCGGGCCTCGACCTGGCGCCCGACCAGCTCGAGCTCGCCATCGCCAGGACCGAGGGCTGGCCGGTCGCGCTGTACCTGATGGCGCTGGCGCTTCGCGAGGAGGCAGACGTAGAGGCTGCGCTCGGGAGCTTCTCCGGCGATGACGAGCTCGTCTCGCAGTACATCAGGGAGGAGCTGCTGGCGCAGATGCCTGTTGACGCGTTGTCGTTCCTGATGGACACCTCGGTCCTCGAGGAGCTCTCGCCTGAGCTTTGCGACGTCCTGCTAGATCGCACTGGATCCGGGCTCGCATTGCGCGCCGTTGCGAGCGTCAACCTGCTGGTGGCTCCACTCGACCGCGGCCACACGCGCTATCGCTGCAGTGCGTTGCTGCGTGAGGTGCTCCAGGGAGAGCTCTTGCGCCGTAACGGCGACCACGCTGCGCGCCTGCATCTCGCTGCCGCGCGCTGGTTCGGCGAGCGCGGCGACGTCGAGCAGGCTCTGCAGCACGCTCGCGCCGGCGGTGACCTCGCCAGCGTCGGTCGGCTGCTGTGGGCGCAGGCACCGCGAGCGTTGCTGCAGGGGACCAGCACGTGCCTCGAGCTCGCGTTGAGCAGCTCGAGCTCCGAGCAAGCCGCCTCGGCGCCGACACTCGCACTCGCCGCGGCACACCGCTCGCTCTTCAACGGCGACCGGCGACGCGCTGCCCATTGGACGCAGATCGCCTCGAGCGCGCGGGGGTCTGACTCAGAGCCGGATGCGATCCCGGGCTTCGCTGTGGGGTTGGCCGTGATCGAGGCCGCCGTCGGCGAGCGCGGCGTGGAGCACGTGTCGGCTACGGCCACACGCGGCTACGAGCTTGCCGACGAGAACAGTCCGTGGCGTCCTGCGTGCTGTCTGCTGAGGGGCGTCTCGGATCGGCTCAAAGGCGAGCGCACGCATGCTCTCGAGATGTTCGAGGAGGGAGCCCGCCGCGGCGCGATCGTCTCGAGCGGGATCCAGAGCCACTGCCTGTCCCAGCTCGCCGTGATGGCCGGGGAGGAGCAGGATTGGGACTCCGCCGCCGATCTCGTGGCGCGCGCCGGCGAGGCGCTGCACGCTGCGCGACTGGAGGATCAGCCGACGTCGGCGCTCGTCCTGGCGACTTCCGCTTGGATCGGCTCGCAGCGGGGGCGCGCCGATGAGGCAAAGCGCGATCTCGCTCGCTCACTGCAGATGCTGGCGGCGCTCAAGGACTTCATCCCCTGGTATGAGGTCGAGACGCGCGTGCTGATCGCGCGCACCGCGATCCGTCTCGCCGACGTCTCGCTCGCTCGCACGCAGCTCTCGCAGGCTTCGCGGCTCGCTCGACGCACGCCCGATGTCGCGGTCTTCCGGATGTGGTTCGACGAGGCATGGGGCAAGCTCGATGGACTGAGCGCCGCTGCCTTGGATGGGCCCTGCTCGCTGACGATGGCCGAGCTCAGGATCCTGCGCTTCCTGCCCACGCACCTGTCGTTCCGCGAGATCGGCGGTCGCCTGCACGTATCGACCAACACGGTCAAGAGCCAGGTGCACGCCGTCTATCGCAAGCTCGACGCGGCCTCGCGTTCTGAGGCCGTCGAGCACGCCTCTACGCTGGGGCTCATCGACGTCTGTATCTGAGCCGTACGTGCGCACCGGCGCAGCGGGGAGAGACACTAGTGGTGCATTCGTGAAGTTCGTGGATTGTTGAAGGGGTGTTGTGGTCGTTGCCGAAGTTGTCGCTGTCCTGTTCAGCGATGATGGGGGTTCGGTATGCCTGCGTTGGCGAAGCGGATCGAGATCGGAGCGGAGGATCGAGCGGAGCTCGAACGGATCGTGCGCTCAAGCACCGCGGAGGTGCGGATGGTCGAGCGCGCCCAGATCGTGTTGGAGGCTGGCGAGGGCCGCTCGGCCGCGGAGATCGGCCGGCTGTTGGGATGTTCGACGAACACGGCGCAGAAGTGGCGGGCGCGCTATGAGCAGGACGGGATCGCTGCCCTTGTCGACTTGCCGCGCTCGGGCAAACCGCTGATCCATTCCCAGGAGGTTCGGGCGAGGCTGATCGCCAAGGCGTGCACGCGGCCACCCGAAACACTGGAGGGCGCACAGCAGGAACGCTGGACCTATGAGCAGCTCGGCGCGACGGTCGGGATGTCGGCCTCCCACGCGCACGCGATCCTCTCTCGTGCCGACATCAAGCCTCACCGGACTGACTACTGGATCATGAGCGACTTCTCCCGGCCCGAGTTCGAGGAGCGCCTGAAAGAGGTCTGCGGTCTCTACGTGAATCCGCCCGAGAACGTGCTGGTGCTCTCGATCGACGAAAAGACCGGCATCCAGGCCAAGGCGCCGACCAAACCCGACACGCTCCCGGCTCCTGGGCGCCCGACACGGCGCGAGCACGAATATGTCCGCAACGGCACCCAATGCCTGTTCGCCTGCCTGAAAGTCACGGAAGGCGACGTGCTCGCGATGCCGTCAAAGACACGCAACCGCCACGACCTGATCCGCTTCCTCGACCAGCTCGACACCGAGATCCCCATCATCGAGGGACAGAAGATCATCGCGGTCAGCGACAACCTCTCCACCCGTGGCACCCAAGAGGTCACAGAATGGCTGGCGAATCATCCACGCTGGAGTTTCCAGTTCACCCCAACCCATGCTTCGTGGCTGAACCAAATCGAGATCTTCTTCTCGATCCTCTACCGCCGACTACTCAAGCACGGCAGCTTCTTCAGCGAAGAAGACCTCGCCGAACAAATGCTCGCCTTCATCGAGACCTACAACCAAACCGCCAAACCATTCAAGTGGACCTACACCGGCAAGGTCCTCGAGGCATAACCAACGAACTTCACGAATGAACCACTAGGGAGATGCGGGAGAGGTGGTCGTGGTCGTTTCCGTCTTCGTGGGCGTCGCGGGCTTCGTGCTTTCCGGTGCCGGGGCGGTCACGGTCTGCGCGGGAGCGGTCACGGTCTTGGCGGGCGCGGTCACGGTGGTCGTCTGCGCGGGCTTCGGCGCTTGGACGCTCACGCCGAGGCTGTTGGCCGTCGAGATCGTCTGCTGGTTGACGGTCGTCGAGGGCGTGTTCGATTTGTTGTCCGAGGCGAGCACGCCGGCGAGCACGCCGAGGGCCGCCAGCAGCGCGAACACCGGCCATATCCAGCCGCCGCGGCTCTTGGATGGGGGTTCCGGCTGACCCTGGCCCGGGCCGGACCCCGACGGCGGGATGCCGCCGTCGGGGTCCGGGGACGAGCCCGGAGGTGGAGGGGAGGCGGACACACGCCCAAACTACGGCCGCATCGCTGCCGACGCATCATCCGGTGGGGGTGATCGCGAACCGGAGGCGGCACACCCGGCCGCATATCCTGTGCGGGCCGAGTGCGCCGAGAGCACTGGGCGGGGAGTGCGCCCGAGCGCCCGGGGTACGTCGTCGTCGCGGCGAAACCGCAGCCATCCTTGAAGCGGGCCCCCCAGACCTGCCAGCGCCGCATTAACGCTAGAAGCGCGGCTGCGAGCGTGCATCACCCGAAGTGGATGAACCCCGGTCGAGGTGTCGATCGGGGCGTCGCCGCCCGCCAGGCCCCCGCTCGGGGATATTTCGCCGGTGTGACGTCCGATGACGATCGCTTGTTGAACCCGCAATTTGGGTGTAGTCTGCGCTCTATCGTGGTTCGGGACGGGCCGCGTACAGGGACCGCCGATGGGGCCAGTTTGCGCATGCGGGCAGACGGCGACGGATCTGTAGCACTACCGGCGCGGACCACCCAACAAACTGGGAGGAACCGTTGAACGACGCGGCTATAAGGGTCGGGTCGGAACAACCCTCAGCAGCGGCGTCCTTTGGCGTGGCGAGCCAAACGTCGAAGGTTTCGTCGCTGCTGTCCGCGTCACGTGCAACTCCGGCGATGATCGCGATCGGAGGCGGGTCGCTCGCGGGCGCGGCGGGCTACCTCGCGGCCGTCGGCCCACGTCTTTCGTCCGGCAACGCCTCGCTCGTATGGGTGACGGTCGCCGTCTCGGTCGTTGCGCTGGGGCTGTACGCGGCGGCCGGCAGGTCAGGAAGCCGCCCGGGCAGGGTGCTCGCGGCTGCAGTCGTGCTGTGGTTGGTGTGGCTCCTGCTCGACTCGGGGCGCCCGGGTGCTTTCACCGTTGGCGGGCTGCTCGCGGGACTGACGGTGCCAATCCTCGGCTATGAGATGCTCGCGTCCACCACGGGCGGTGCTTTCCTCAGGTCCGAGCGCCTGCTCCTCCTCGCATGCTCGGTCGTCGTCGCGATCTGCTGGGGCTATCTCGCTCTGAGCTCGCGCCACGTGCCGGTCGTGACGGCAATGGAGAAGTGCATGCCAGCCTGCCCACACAACGTGCTGTTCCTTGGCTCGCCGCTGCGCGCATTCGTGACCGTCGCGCAGGAGGGCCTGCGCGCGGCGTGGCTGGCCGCCGCGTTCGGTGTGGCCGCATTCATCGTCCGGCGCTACCGAGCAGCGGGAGTCGCCGAGCGGCGCTACGTCGCCCCGGTGCTCGCTGTCGCAATCGCGTACGCGGTGATTGTGACCACGTGTGTGACGCTCGAGCTCACCGGCGTGAACGCCAGAGCTCCGCTCATCTGGTGCTCGGTGATCGCTGCAACGGTGCTTCCGCTCGCGATGCTTGCCGGTCTCGTGTGGGAGCGGCTGTTCATGGGCGAGGCGCTCGAGGAGTTCGTCAACCGGCTGCGAGACACCGCGCCCGAGGATGTGCGGATGCTGATGGCACAGATGCTGGACGACCCGTCGCTGCAGATCGCGTACTCGAAGCCGGCTGACCGTGGCTACGTGGATTCGTCGGGAACGAGCGTTGAGCTCCCGGGCACCGACGCCGAGCAGGCTGTGACGGCCGTGCAGGACGAACGCGTCCCGCAGGCCGTCGTCATCCATCGAGCTGCCGTCCCCGACGAGGAGCGCTTCATCCGCGCGGCGGGGGCCGCTGCCTTCATCTCCTACGAGAACCATCGCCTCGAGGCGGACCTGTCGGCCACCGTCGTGGAGCTCGCCGCCTCACGCAAGCGGCTGATCGAGGCGGCCTACGCCGAGCGCCAGCGGATCGAGCGCGACCTTCACGACGGGATCCAACAGCGGATCGTCAGTGCGCGGGTCAGCCTCGGGCTCGCGGACGACGCATTGGACACGACCCCGACGCGGGGACGGCGGATGCTCGCCGAAATCGGATGTGATCTCGAGGATGCGCTCGAGGAAGTGCGCGCGCTCGCGCAGGGCGTCTATCCCGCCCTGCTGACGACCTACGGCCTGCTCGAGGCGCTGCGCTCGGCGGCTCGTCGCTCACCGGGTCCGGTGACCGTGCGCGGCGACATCGCGCGCTACGCGCCCGAGACAGAGGCGGCGGTTTACTTCTGCTGCCTGGAGACGCTGCAAAACGTCGCAAAGCACGCCGGTCGCGACGCGGAGGCGACGGTGCGTCTGTGGGAGGACGGCACGACACTCTGCTTCCAGACCCGCGACTCCGGTGTCGGGTTCGCGATCGGCGCGGCGCCGCAGGGGCGCGGCTTGATCAACATGCGCGATCGTCTGTCGGCGGTCGGGGGGAGCTTGACGGTGAGCTCCCGGGTTGGGGTTGGAGCGGTGATAAGGGGGTGCGTCCCGCTTGCCTAGCCAGGCGCTGGGTCTCTAGTCCGTTTCGGGGGATGTTCACGCGATGTCGGCTGCGAAAATAAAGCTCGCGTCGGCCGGGTTCGGTCGGCTACATACCACAGATCGAGGTGACGCCCATGTCACAACAAGCAGGACGAGTTGCCAGCGGGCCGCGCGGCGACGGTCCTCCTGCAGGGCCGATCAGGGTCGTTGCCGCTGACGACTCGTACTTGATCCGCGAGAGCCTGACGGTGACGCTCGCGTCCGAGCCCGAGATCGAGCTCGTCGGCGTCTGCTCGAACGGCAAGGAGCTCGAAGCCTGTGTCGCAGCCGAGCAGCCGGCGGTCGTGATCCTCGACATCCGCATGCCGCCGTCTGGAGCCGACGAGGGCGTGCGTGTGGCGAATCGACTGCGGGAGACCAATCCCGAGATCGGCGTGCTCGTGCTCAGCCAGTACGCCGAGGCCGCATACGCGCTCGCGCTGCTCGAGTCAGGCTCGGCACGGCGCGCGTACCTGCTGAAGGAGCGCATCAGGGACAAAGCCGAACTGGTGCGGGCCGTCACAACGCTTGCCCGCGGCGGGTCGGTCATCGACTCGCAGATCGTCGATGTCCTGATCGAAGCGCGTGCGCGCGTGGCGCGCTCGCCGCTCGCCGAACTGACACCCCGCGAGCGCGAGCTCCTGGGTGAGATCGCCGAGGGCAAGAGCAACGCCGCGATCGCCGAGTCGCTGGTGCTCTCAAAGCGCGCGGTCGAGAAGCATGTCAACGCGATCTTCGCCAAGTTGAACCTGCGCGATGCTCAAGACGTCAGCCGCCGCGTCAAGGCTGCGCTGGTGTACCTCGCCGAGGAACCAGATTAGTCCGACGCCAACGTTTGGGGCGCGCGTCGTGCGAACTCTGGGTACGCAGTGCCCCCGTCGTCCGCAGCAGCGCAAAGGCCGGCTCGGGTGAGGGCCGGCTAGGAGAGGATTCCCTTACAGCTCATGGTCCGCGATACCGCCGATAGCGCGCCCGTGCGCGGCGCGCAAGCCGCTGGTGGCGGCGTATTGGTCGTTGACGACCAGAAGGTCTTTCGGGACGTCATGCGCGCGGTGGTCGAAGCCACGCCCGGCCTGACGGTCGTCGGCGAGGCCGCTTGTGGTGAAGACGCTTTGCGCGCCGTCGACAAGCTGGCGCCTGAGCTCGTCATCATCGACGTTCGCATGCCCGGGATGGACGGCCTCACCTTGACGCAAATCCTGCTCGAACGCACGCCGGCGCCGCTGGTACTGCTCGTCTCGGCGCAGCCCCCGCCAACGCGGCTACCGGCCGGAGCCGACGGCACGCCGGTCGCGTTTGCGGCAAAGGAGCGTCTGTGCTCGACGGTTCTCCTGGAGCTCTGGAACCGTCGCGCCGAAGCGCCGGCCGCTTCCTGACGCGACACGGCGCGTCGCAGATCGGCGGTTCGCGCAGGTCAGGAGCCGCGGGCGAGGCAAAGCTGGACCCGGCGAAGCAGCACTACGCGCCGGCGAGGCAGCGCTGCTTCTGCTGCGCGAACTCCTCGTCGGTCAGGACGCCCTGGTCGTGCAGTTCGCCCAACTGCTTGAGCTGGGCGAGCATCGTCTCCGAGAGGCCTGAGGCAGGAGCCGGCGCCGCAGGCGCCGCTGCGGGTGCCGCCTGGGGCTGGTCTTCGAGTTCGCCGATGCGCTGTTCCTGGCCTTCCTCACGCTGGCGGTTGTTCGCCGCGTGCTTGCCCGCGATGTAGGCGCCGCCGCCAACGGCGGCCGCGCGCAGCAGTGGCCTTCTTCTCATGAGTGGCATCGCGCGACCCTACTCCACGCCGTCGGGCAGAGACAGGCCGAGGGCGAGCATGATCTCGGGCGCGGCGGCGATCACCCGCGGGCCACCGACCTGTGAGGCGACCGCGATCAGGACTCCCAGAATTTCCTCAGGGGTCGCACCGTCGTCGAGCGCGTTGGCGACCTGCCACGCGTAGGAGGCCGGCGGTGCGTCGAGCGCCACGAGCGCAGCGATTTTGACGAGCGCGAAGGTGGCGGGGTCGAGGCCGCTCGCCTCGGCCAAGCCCTCACGGATCCCGATCGCCGTCTCCAGCACCGATGCGTCGCCCGCGGAGATGCCCGCGAGCATGTCGTGAGTGTCCTGCGCGACGGCAGCCATCACCGGCTCCTTTCGTTGGCTGGCGCACCCTCGTGCGGGACGCGCCTTGGCAACGCGACGATACGGCTTGAGCGGAGTCTTGACGATGGTGCTCGCACCCGTGTTGCGGGGGGGCCACCACGCTCACGGCGGCGGCCGGCGGGCGCGCCTCAGGTTCGCGACCAACAGCGACACGACGGTGACCAGGTAGATCTGCCCCAGCAGGGCCTCGGATACCGACAGGGTATGGCCGAGGTTGGTTCGGGCCGTGAGGTCGCCGTAGCCGACGGTGCTGAGCGTTGTGAAGCTGTAGTAAAGGCAGCTGGCGACGCTCGACGGCTGAGCGCCGGCGAAGAACGGCACTCCACCGAGGTGACCGAGGGCGCCATAGACGAACGCGAAGAACATGCCGATCAGCAGGTACACGCACAACACGCCGAGCACGGCCTGGACGGTGACCGTCTCGCGCGCGCGCAGGTCGCGCACGACCCCCAACACGATCGCCGGGGGCGCCAGCGCGACGAGCAGCGCATTTGCCGCTCGCGTCGCAAGGCCGTCGATTTCTCCGTGGAGCGCCTGCACCACGCTCGCGATCACGACGATTACGACAAAGATCGTTGCCGGAAGCACGATCCGCTGCCGGGTGTCCGTGGCCCATAGCGCCAACAGCAGCGTGACGCCGAGCAACGCGCACACGACGATCTGCTCGCCGGCGCTCGGATCGGCGATCCCTTGGACCGCGAACGTGAGCACGATCGCGCCAAGCAGCAGCCCGTAGCGCTCCCGCAGCCGGCGCGTCGCTGAGCCCAGCTCCTCGGGCGAGCTCTCCATCGCTCGCAAGCTACGGCGCCGTCAAGCCAACCACGGGCCGCGCCAGGTCCCGAATCCCGTAAGGAGATCAGCGGCGGCCGCCGGACCCCACGAGCCTGGCTCATACGGAATCACAGGCGGCGGCGCATCGAGCAGGGGCTGCATGATCCGCCACGTCTCTTCGACGCTGTCCTGGCGCGTGAAGCGCGCGCTGTCACCGCGCATTGCGTCGAGCAGCAGCACCTCGTAGGGCGTCGGGGCCTCTCCGCCCTCGGCGGCGAACTCCATGTCGAGGGTGATTCCGCGCGCGCCGGAGGCGTCGGCGCGGTGGGCGTCGAGCATCAGCCGCGTGCCAGTCGAGGGGTCGAGCTTCACAACGAACTGGTTGGGCTCAGGGGCACGGTGTCCGTCCCGCATGAACGCTAGGCGTGGAGGATTGCGGAAGACCGCGCGTATCTCGGTCTGCGTGGTGGGGAGCAGCTTGCCGGTGCGGATGAACCACGGCACGCCTGCCCAGCGCCAGTTATCGATGTCCAGGCGAAGCGCAGCGTAGGTCTCGGTCGTCGAGTCAGGCGCGACGCCGTCGATATCGCGATAGCCGTCGTACTGGCCGCGCACGTAGTGGGCGGCCGAGGCGTCCTCGACCGATCGGAACAGCGAGAACTTGGCGTTCTTGAGCGTCTCGGCATCGTCGCCAGCAGGTGCCTCCATCGCGGCGACCGCGACCAGCTGCATGAGGTGGTTGACGACGACATCGCGCAGCGCGCCAACCGGGTCGTAGAAGTGGCCGCGGTCCTCGACGCCGAAGCTCTCTGCCATCGTGATCTCCACGCAGGCGATGTGATTGCGGTTCCAGATCGGCTCGATCATCGTGTTGCCGAAGCGCAGGTAGAGCAGCTCGTCGGTGCCCATCTTTCCCAGGAAATGGTCGATGCGGTAGAGCTGTGACTCGTCGAGGAAGCTGTGCACCTGGTCGTTGAGAGCGCGCGCGGACGCGGTGTCGTGGCCGAAGGGCTTCTCGACGACGACGCGCGCGTTCTTCGTCAGGCCGGCTTCGGCGAGGCCCTTGATCACCATCCCGAACAGCGACGGCGGGATCTCGAGGTAGAAGACCGGGCTGTGCGCATCGCCGATCACGCCCGCAAGCCGTTCGTAGGTGCCGGCGTCACCGAAGTCTCCGGACAGGAAGGACAGACGCTGAGCGAGGCGCTCGAACACGGCCTCGTCGATCGTCTCGCCGCACGCTTCGATCGAGCTGCGCGCGCGCTTGCGCAGATCCTCGACAGTCCAGTCGTCGCCGGCGACACCGACGATCGGGCAGTCGAGCAATTCGCGGTGCTCGAGTCGGTAGAGCGAGTGGAACGTCATCACCTTGGCGAGGTCGCCGGTGATGCCGAACACGACCAGCACGTCGGCTTGGCGAGTCTCGCCGGAAGCGTCCTGACTTGCTGGCGCTGGCGTCTTCGCATCGAGCGTGGTGCTCATTCGAGCCTGTCCTTTCGCCACCAACTTCTCCGCAGAATGATCTCCGGATACTCAGGTCTCGATCGTGGCTGTGCATCACCCGAATGTGACGATCCGGAGTGCGGCGGGTCGGCGACCTCGCGCCGACGCTTGGGGTGGCTCGAGGCTAGTAGTCGCCTTGGACCACGTTCTCGAGCGGCCGGCGTTCGACATAGCGATGAACCTGCTCGCCGACGAACACGAACGCGCGACGCTCCGCCGCGGCGGTGTCACCGGCGAGGTGCGGGGTGATCAGCACCCCGGGTGCATCCCACAATGGATCTGTCGCCGGCAGCGGCTCTGGGTCGGTTACATCCAGCGCCGCGCGCAGGCGTCGGTTATGCAGCAACTCGAGCAGCGCCTTGTAATCGACCACGCCGCCACGTGCGCCGTTGACGAGCAGCGCGCCGGCTCGCATCCGCGCGAGCGCGTCGGCGTCCAGCAGCTGCTCGGTCTCAGCCGTGAGCGGCAGCAGCACGACGACCACGTCGGCCAGCGGCAGCAGCGCGTCGAGCTCGGCGACCGAGTGCACACCGCTGCGGGCGTGTCGTGCGACACGGATCAGCTCGACCTCGAACGGCTCGAGGCGGGCGGCGACAGCCGCGCCGATCGAGCCGTAACCGAGGATCATGACGGTGCTCCCCGCGAGCTCGCCGGTTTGCCGGGGCTGCCAGTCGTGCTTGAGCTGTTGCTCCAGCAGCGACGGCAGCCCCTTCTCGGCCGCGAGAATCGCGGCCAACACCCACTCGGCCACCGCGATGTCACGGCTGCCGCGGGCATCACACAGCGTCACCCCGGGCGGGACGCTCGGCAGCAGATGCTCGACGCCTGCGGACAGCGTCTGGATCACGCGCAGGTGAGGCATATCCGCGAGCGCGGCAGCTATGCGCCCGTCCCCCGCGCGCGGCACCAGGAACTCGGCGTCGAGGACCGCGTCGGGCAAGTCGTGTTCACGCGGGATCAGCCCGAGCTCGACGTCGGTCGGCAGCGTCCCGATTGCGTCGTGATCCGGCTCATCGGGAATCCAGAGCTTCACGCGGCGGGAGTGTAGAGCGGGAGGATCTGGGCGGCCGCCGCCGAGCCGTCGGCAACGCGCGGGCGCGACCTGCGTATGCGGCCGGCGCGTAACCCGAATCGGTGGATGTCCACGGTGACGCTCACCCCTAGCATCGGCGTGCCGCGAGACAGTAGCTGAGAACAGGACGCGCGCCAGGTGCAACGACGGCGCAAGGAGATGTGCACGTGACGAATGACCTCGCTCGCTGGCAGTTCGCGACGACGAGCATCTACCACTTCCTGTTCGTGCCCGTGACGATCGGGTTGGCGTTCCTCGTGGCACTCCTGCAGACGGCGTGGTATCGGAACGAGAAGCCCGAGTACAAGCGCCTGACGAAATTCTTTGGGACGCTGCTGCTGATAAACGTCGCCGTTGGTGTCGTGACCGGACTCGTGCAGGAGTTCGAGTTCGGGATGAACTGGTCGGCCTACGCGCGCTTCGTGGGGGATGTCTTCGGTGGCCCGTTGGCGATGGAGAGCCTCGCGGCGTTCGCTTTGGAGTCGACGTTTCTCGGGCTGTGGCTGTTCGGCTGGGGGCGGCTTCCCAAGCGCGTGCACCTCGCGTGCATCTGGCTCGTGGCGTTCGGCTCGATGCTTTCGGCACTGTTCATCCTCGCTGCCAACTCGTGGATGCAGCACCCGGTCGGCTACGTGCTCAACCGTCATGGCCAGCCGGAACTGAACAACGTCTGGGCGCTGTTCACGAACCCGACGTTCCTGTGGGGCTACGTGCATGTGATCTTGGCCTCGCTCGTGACGGGCTCGCTGGTGATGCTGGCGGTGTCCGCGTGGCAGCTGCGCAAGGGACGCGAAGTCGGCCCGTTCCGCCAAGCGGCGCAGCTGTCGGTGCTGATGCTGCTCCCGGCGATCCTTGTGCAGATGTTCGTCGGCAACAAGCTCGGCGAGATCGAGGCCAAGTATCAGCCGGTCAAGATCGCGGCCGCCGAGGCGCAGTGGGAAAACTGTCAGCCGTGCTCGTTCTCTGCGTTTCAGGTCGGCGGCGGCAAGAACGACCAAACGCCGACGCAGGTGATCGCGATCCCGCATCTGCTGTCGGTGCTCGCGACGGGAACATTCGATGGGCCGGTCGAGGGCTTGAACCAGCTGCAGAAGGAATACCAGCGCAGATACGGGCCGGGGAACTACATCCCCAACGTCTTCATCCAGTACTGGTCGATGCGGGTGATGGCCTACCTCGGGTCGCTGATCGCGCTGTTCGCGCTGTGGGGAGCGTGGCTGATACACAGGGGGACGCTCGAGCGCTCGAAGTGGTTCCTGCGGCTGTCGTTGTGGGCGGTGGTGACGCCGTTCTTGATGAACACCGCGGGCTGGCTCCTGACAGAGAGCGGACGCCAGCCGTGGATCGTGCAGGGCCTGATGAAGACGATCAACGCCAACTCGCCCTCGGTCACCTCCACCGATATCTGGATTAGCCTGATCGCGTTCGTGGCGATCTACATCGCGCTCGGCGCCGCTGACCTGGCCCTGATGCTGCGCTACGGGCGCAAAGAGCTCGGCGACGAACACGACGACAGCACCGAGTCGGGCTCGGGCGCGAGCGCGATCCCGGCGCTGACCTACTAGGAGTCGCGTGGAGCTTCACACCATCTGGTTCGTGCTGATCGCGGTCTTCTGGGTCGTGTTCCTGGTGCTCGAGGGCTTCGACTTCGGCGTCGGCATGCTGCACACGATCGTGGGCAGGACCGACACCGAGCGCAGGGTCGCGCTAAACACGATCGGTCCGTGGTGGGACGGCAACGAGGTGTGGCTCGTGATCGCCGGCGCGAGCATGTTCGCGGCCTTCCCGGGCTGGTACGCGACGATGTTCTCGGCGCTGTACCTCGCGCTGCTGCTCGTGCTGGCCGCGCTGATGGGGCGCGGCGTGGCGATGGAGTTCAAAGGCAAACGTGAAGGGGAGCGCTGGCGTCGGAGCTGGACGTGGTGCATCACGCTGGGGAGCCTGCTGATCCCGCTGCTGATCGGCGTCGGGCTGGGCGATCTCTTGGGCGGCCTGCCGATCGACTCGAGTCACAACTTCACCGGTAGCTTCTTCAGCCTCCTCACCGGCTACGGGCTCTGGACCGGAGTCACGCTCGTCGGGCTGTGCCTGCTCCACGGCGCGACGTTCCTGAAGCTCAGGACCACCGACGAGGTGCGCGAGCGCGCGCGCGCCGTCGCGCGGCCGTTGGGATGGGCCGCGACTGCACTGGTCGTGGGCTTTGTCATCTGGACGCGGAAAGTCGCGGGGGGCGCTGACGTGCCGGGTCCGGTCGAGGCTCTGGCCGTGATCGCAGTGATCTTCGCCGCGGTGCTCGCGAGCAGCGACCACGACGGGTGGGCCTTCACCGCGTCGGCGATCGCGATCGCCGCGACGGTCGGCTCGATCTTCATCGACCTCTACCCCCACCTGATGATCTCGAGCACGAACGCCGCGTACGACCTGTCGGTGAACAACTCCGCCTCAGGCCACTACGCGTTGACAGTGATGACGGTCGTGGCCGTGATCTTCTTCCCGCTCGTGTTGATCTACCAGGGCTGGTCGTTCCACGTGTTTCGTGCTCGCGTCAGGGCTCCGTCCGCTCAACCCGACCAGCCGGCCGCGGCGGTGCCCGCCGCGCCTCGCGCGTAGGATCCTCGAGCCTGACCTGGGCACGCCGCCAGCGCCTTTCTTTAGTCGATCTGGACGCGCTCGCGCAGCCACTGGGCCGCGTAGCGCCCACCGAGCGCGAGCAGCTCTGCGTGCGTCCCTCGCTCGAGCACGCGGCCGTGATCCAGGACGAGCACCTCGTCGATCTCCTCGAGACCGGCGAGACGATGGGTGATCAGCAACGTCGCTCGCTCACGCGTGCTCGCCAGCAGCTCGGCGACGATCGCGTCCGCGGTCGCGGTGTCCAGGTGCTCGCCGGGCTCGTCGAGGATCAGCACGGGGAAGTCGGCAAGCAGCGCGCGCGCGATCGCCAGGCGCTGGCGCTGGCCGCCGGACATACGCGCGCCGCGCTCGCCGAGCTCGGTCGCGAGCCCCGCCGGCAGCCGCTCGGCCCAATCGAGCAGCTGGGCGCGAGCGAGCGCTTCACGCAGCTGCTCGCTGGTTGCGTCCCGCCGCGCGAGCCGCAGGTTCTCCTCGAGTGTGTTGTCGAAGACGTGGGCGTCTTGGGAGACGAGACCGACGACTCGCCGGCAGTCCTCGCCGGTGAGCTCGGCGATCTCGACTCCATTGAGAGCGACGGATCCTCCTGCGTAGGGGAGAAAGCGCAGCGCTGCCGCCGCGAGCGTCGTCTTGCCCGCACCGCTGGGGCCGATGAGCGCCACGCGTCGGCCGGGGCGCAGATCGAGCTCCACCCCGGCGAGCGCCAACCGTGCGGCGCCGGGGTAGCTGACGCGGAGCCTGCGGGCGCTCAGCGCGTAGGGGCCCGACGGCAGGCGACGGGGGTTCGCGGGCTCGTCCACAGGCGGAGCAGTGTCGATCACCTCGAGCACGCGCGCTGCCGAGCGACGTACCCGCTGCAGGGTCTGGGTCGCGCCCGGGAGCACAGCGACGAGCTCGAACGCGACAAGCGGGATCAGCGCGATCCCCGCGAGCAGCACACCGTTCATGCGTCCCGCATGGACCGCCGAGACACCCACGAGCAGCGCTCCCCACATCGCAAGCCCGCAGCAGAGGCTCGTCAGCCCCCGGCCGATTCCCGCGGTGCGGGCGCCCTTGCGCGCGATCGACGTGAGCTCGGTGTCGGCTGCCAACGCGCGCCCCAAATGCGCCGGCATCGCGCCGTTGATCGCGAGCTCGGGCGCGCCTTCGAGCAGGTCGATCACCAAGCTCGACAGCGTCGCCCGCGCCGCAGCCTGGCGGGCCTCGCTGCGCGCGGCCAGGAGCCCGGTCAGCCACGGCACGAGCGTCGCTGCGACCAGCAGCGCAGCCAGCAGGATCAGCGCTGCCGCCGGCAGCATCAACCAAACCACCGCGACCGTCGCCGCGCCGACAGCGAACGCGATCGCGAACTGGGGGAGCACCCGCAACAGCAGATCCTGCAAGGAGTCGACGTCTTCGACCAGGCGCGCCAGCAGGTCGCCGCTTGCGAACGCCGGCAGGCCGAGGGGGGCGAGCTGCTCGAGTCGCCGATAGACGGCAACCCGCAGATCCGACAGCACGCGGAACGCGGCGTCGTGACCGACGAGCCGCTCTGCGTAGCGGCACAGGCCGCGCGACAGCGCGAAGAACTGCACGCCGACGATCGCGATCGCCACAGCCGACTCCTGCGGGTGCTGGGCCGAGCGCGAGATCAGCCAGGCCGAGGTGGCGATCAGGCCGATCGCGGCTAGCATCCCGCCGGCTCCGAACAGCGTGGCGAGCGCGATGCGCCCGGCGGCGGGTCGTGCGATCGCCAGCGTCCTCGCCAAGGGCGCCTCGGGGCCATCGCTTTCCTGTGCAGGTGCTCCGCCCGGGATCGGCCGCCCGCGCGTCACGCCGGCACTCCGACCAAGGCGAGCGAGACGACCTTGTGGGCGACCGCGACGAGCGCGGGTCGATGCGCGACGAGTACCACCGTTCGCCCGCGCGACAGCGTCACGATCGCCTCGACCAGCTCCTGCTCGGTCTGAACGTCGAGGTTCGCGGTCGGCTCGTCGAGCGCCAACAAAGGCGCGTCGCGCAGGAACGCTCGCGCGAGCGCCACGCGCTGGCGCTCTCCCGCCGAGAGTCCGGCGCCGTGCACGCCGAGGACGGTGTCCAGGCCATCGGGCAGATCGCGGACCGTGGCGGTGAGGCCGGCGGCCGCGATCGCCTCCCGTACCTCGCCGGCGCTTGCGTTTGCGCGCCCGAAACGCACGTTCTCCGCGATCGAAGTCTTGAACAGATGCGGGCGCTGCGGAACCCAGGCAAGCGCCGCTCGCCAGGCGTCGACGTCGAGGTCGGCGAGCTCGACGCCGCCGACGCGAATCGATCCGGACTGCGGGCTCACGAGACCGAGCAGGACGCCCAGGAGCGTTGACTTGCCGCAGCCGCTGGGACCGGTCAGCGCCAGGATCTCTCCCGGCTCGATCGTGAACGAGACGTCGTCTAGCGCGGGCTCACAGCGATCGGGATATGTGACCGTCAGCCGATCGACTTCGAGGCCGCCGATCGCCGGGTTGGGGAAGTTCGTGCGCGTGCCGTGGGGCGCGGGCGCGCTCTGCAGAACGCTGAACACCTGCTGGGCTGCGGCCATGCCCTCGGAGCTCGCGTGGTAGTTGGCGCCGAGCTGACGCAGCGGCAGATACGCCTCGGGAGCCAGCACGAGCGCGAACAGCGCGGTGCGCAGGTCGAGCGCGCCGTTCATCAGACGCAGGCCGATCGCGACCGCCACGAGCGCGACCGAGACGGTCGCGACGAGCTCCAGGATCAGCGAGGACAGGAACGTGATCCGCAGCGTCCCGAGCGCGGCTAGGCGGTAGCGCTCGCTGATCTCGCGGATCGACGCGGCCTGGGCCTTCGCGCGGCCGAAGACCTTCAGCGTGGGCAGCCCCGCGACGACGTCGAGGAAGTGGCCGCCCAGCCGTTCCAGTGTGCGGAACTGACCATCCATGCGCTTGCGGGTCGTCGCTCCCACGAGCGCCATGAACAGCGGAATCAAAGGGATCGTCAGCGCGATGATCGCCGCCGAGATCCAGTCGTTCCAGAGCACCGCGCCGAGCACGACGAGTGGCACGATGACCGCGAGTAGCAGCTGTGGCAGGTAGAGCGAGAAGTAGCCGTCGAGGGCGTCCACCCCGCGGGTGCAGAGGATCGCCAGCTCCCCGCTTCGCTGCTCGCGGGAGCTGTCGAGGCCGAGCGCCGCGATCCGCTCCAGCAGCGCGTCTCGCAGCTGCGCCTTGGCCCGCGCGGAGGACCGCGCGGCCGCGAGCTCAGCCGCCCAGGCGACACCGGCACGAGCGAGCACGACGAGCAGCAGCACAAGCAGCGGCGTGCGCAGCGCCGACGTGCCCTCCCCGCCGATGAACGCGCGCGCGACGACGTCGGCCAGCAGCCACGCCTGGGCGACGGTCAGCAGCGCGGCGAGGAAGCCGAGCGTGACGGAGGCGAACAGGAACGTCCTGGTCGCGCGCGCGTAGTGGAGCAGCCGCGGGTCGAGCGCTCTCACCTTGCACTTCCTCGTTCAGCAGGGCGGTGATCCGCCGGCACTCAACGGTCGGCTCCGGCGCCGACCCCGGGACGCTCGAGCTCGCGGCGGTGAATCCGCGCGAGCTCGCCCTCGATCAGCGCGCTCTGGCGCTCGCCGAAGCGCGCCCCGATCCACGTGACGAGCACCTCGATGCGTCGGCCCGGGGCTCCGCCGAGGTAGTAGAGGTGCACGCCGAGATAGGTGAAGAACGCCGGACGTCCGGACAGCTCGACGCCGCGGATCGCGCACACCGCTTTGCCGCGGCCGACGACGGCGAGTGCGCCCTTGTCGAGATAACTGAACGGCGTGGACGCCCCGGGCGCCCCTTTGGCGATCGCCTTGGCGACATGCCGCGCCTGTTGGATCGCGACCGTCGCAAGGCCCGGCAGCGGCTTCCCCGTCTTTCCCTGCACGCACGCAGCGTCTCCGATCACCGATATCTCGGGGTGTCCTGGGATGCTCAGATCGGGCGAGACTTCGATGCGCCCGCCGCGGTCGGTGCTCGCCCCGGTGGCGCGGGCGACGGCGTCGATGAAGGCCACCGTGTGCACGCCAGCCGCCCAGATCACGGTTTTCGCGGCGATCTGCTCGCTCGCTCCCGCCACGTCGATCGTGACGCCGCTCGCATCGATCGCGGTGGCCCGTGCGCCCTCCCGGACGGAGACATCGAGCTCGCCGAGGTAGTGCGCTACCTTCGCCGAGAGCCTCTCGCTGAACGCCGCGACGACACGCTCACCAGCATCGAGCAGGATTACCCGCGCCTGCCTCGGATCGATCCGTCGGAACTGGTGTTTGAGCGCGTTCGCGGTGAGCGCGAGCTCGCCCGCGATCTCCACGCCGGTCGGTCCGCCTCCGACAACCACGAACGTCAGCCATTCCTTGCGTGCCGACGGATCGTCGGTGCGCTCGGCTTCCTCGAGGGCGCCGTAGATGCGCTCGCGCAGGCGCACGGCGTCGTCGAGCGTCTTCAGGCCGTAGGTCACGTGCTTCCACTCGTCGCGCCCGAAGTACGACGTCTCCGCGCCGCAGGCGACGATCAGGCTGTCGTAGTCAAGCCGCTCCCCGTCCTCGAGCACGAGCTGACGGTGCTCGGCGTCAACATCCGTCGCTCGAGCCATCAGCATGCCACTGTTGCGGCTGCGTCGCAGGTACGGACGGATCGGGGACGCGCAGTCGCTGCTCGAGAGGCCGCCCGCCGCCGCCTGGTAGAGCAGCGGCTGGAACAGGTGGTGGTTCATGCGGTCGACGAGCGTCACCTCGACGTCGCTGCGTCGGAGCTTGCGCGCCGCAGCTAGGCCGCCGAAGCCGCCGCCGACGATCACGACGCGGCGGCGCCCCCCGCCTGCCTCAGACGGCACCGGCGGCCTCTTGTGCGATTGGTCGCACGGCGAGCCGCTCGAGCAGGTGGTCGGCGACGCGCAGCCCGTTGGCCATCGCCGTCAATGCCGGGTTGACGGCGCCGATGCTGGGAAAGAAGCTGGTGTCGACGACGTACAGGTTGTCGAGCTCGTGTGTCTTGCAGTCGACGTTGAGTACGGAGGACTGCGGGTCGCTGCCGAAGCGGCATGTCCCCGCCTGGTGGGCGACGCCCGCCACGGGAATCGGGTTCTGCAGGTAGGCATGACGCAGGACGTGGTGCGTCGGGTGCATTCCCAGCTGGCCGAGCATCGAGCGCAGCTGCTCGTAGAGGCGCTTGCGGGGCTCCGCGTTGGTCGCCTTGTAGCAGAGCTTGACGCGACCTTCGTCGTTCAGCGTCACGCGGTTCTCGGCCACCGGCAGATCCTCGCTCGACAGCCAGAAGTCCACCGCGTGCTTGGCGATGTCCTCGAGGCCCCATCCCGGAGCGAGCTTGGTCTCGAGCGGCTTCTCGCCGCGGAACATCGGTGCCTGGGACTTGCCGACCATCTGGATGTTGCCGAGCGGGTAGTCGAGCTCGTCGCTCGAGAAGTAGAAGTCGTTGAGCCCGAGCGTCTTCTGGAACACCGTGGGGTTCGGTTCGCGCGATAGCGCGAGCACGGCGACGCTGTTGTGGAACATGTAGTTGCGCCCGACCTGGTCCGATGCGTTTGCGAGGCCGTGCGGGTGACGCTCGTTGGCGGAGGCGAGCAGCAGCTTTGCCGAGTTGGCCGCGCCGCAGGCGACGACGACGATGTCGGCGGTGAACGTCTCGCGCTGCCCGTCGCGCTCCACCAGCACCTCGGTGATGGCGCTCCCGGCCGGATTCGTCCGTAGCGCCACCGCCTCGGCGTTGCGCAACAGCGTCACGTTCTGGTGCTCGATCGCCGGCCGCACCGCGATCGTCTCGGCGTCGGACTTGGCGTGCACCAGGCAGGGAAAGCCATCGCAGTCGGGGCAGCGCACACATGCGCTGTAGGCCATGTTCGCCTCGTCGAGCATCACACCGCAGGGAGCGTGGAAGGGATGGTGCCCGATCGCGGTCAGGTCGTCGGCCAGCTGCTGGATCCGCGGCTCGTGCGTGACCGCCGGGAACGCGTAGGGCGCGCTCGTGGGCGGTTCGGTCGGGTCCTCGCCACGGGAGCCGTGCACGCGGTAGAGATGCTCGGCCTGCGTGTAGTAGGGCTCCATCTGCTCATAGGCGATCGGCCACGCCGGCGAGATGCCGTCGTGGTGTCGCAGCTCGCCGAAGTCCTGCTCGCGCAGGCGATAGAGCGCGGCGCCGTAGAGCTTGGTTGCGCCGCCCACGTAGTAGTGCACCTGCGGCTGGAAGGCGTGGTCGTCCTCGTCGTACCACGTCTCCTTGGACTGGTAGCGGCCGTCGACGAACACGTCCTGCGCGAGCCAGTTCTGCGGCTCGCGGGGCAGCCAGTCGCCGCGCTCGAGCAGCAGGATCCGCTTGCCCGACGGCGCCAGTCGGTGGACGAGCGTGCCCCCGCCCGCGCCGCTGCCGATGACGATGACGTCGTAGGCGTCCACGCTCAGATCTCGGCGATGCGCTCGGCGAGGATGATCCGACCGGCGGCCTCGATCAGCGCGAGGTGCGAGAACGCCTGCGGGAAGTTGCCGAGGTGGCGACCCGTGCTCGTGTCGAACTCCTCGGCGTACAACCCAAGCGCGGAGGCCACGCTGAGGAGCTTTTCCATCAGGTCGCGGGCGCGCTGCTGCTCGCCGATGATCGCCAGCCCGGAGACCAGCCAGAAGGAGCAGATCAGGAAGCTGCCCTCCTTGCCGGACATGCCGTCGTCGGTCTCGTCGGTGCGGTAGCGCAGGACGAAGCCGTCCTCGGTGAGGTCTTCGGCGATCGCGAGCACGCTCGCACGCAGCCGCTCGTCATCGGCGGGCAGGAAGCCGAAGATCGCGGCGAGCAGATTCGACGCGTCGAGCGCGTCGGTGCCGTAGTGCTGGCGCAGCACGCCACGCTCGCTGACGCCGTTGCTGAGGATGTCCGCGTGGATCTCCTCGGCGGTGGCGCGCCAGGTCGCCTCGCGCCCTGCGTCGCCGCGCATCCCCGCGAGCTGCGCCGCGCGGTCCATCGCCACCCAGCCCATCAGCTTCGAGGAGACGTAGTGCTTGGGCTCGCCCCGGGCCTCCCAGATGCCCTGGTCCGGCTCGCGCCAGACGGCGGTCGCGCATTCGGCCTGCGCCTGGATGATCGGCCACAGCCGCCGCGGCAGCCTCTGGCTGCGGCGTGTGTGCAGCAGGATCGCATCGAGGGCCGCTCCGTAGACATCGTTCTGGCGCTGGTCGAAGGCGCCGTTGCCGACCCGGACCGGGCTCGCGCCGGCGTAGCCCGAGAGGTCGTCACGGGTGGACTCGGTCAGATCGCGCCGACCGTCGATCGCGTACATGATCTGCAGGGCACCGTCCTCGTTCGGCTCGAGGTCAGCGGCGAACTGCATGAACTCCTCGGCCTCCCAGTCGAGGTTCAGATAGTGGAGCGCCTGCAGCGTGAACGTCGAGTCGCGCAGCCAGGTATAGCGGTAGTCCCAGTTGCGCTCGCCGCCGGGCGTCTCGGGCAGCGAGGTCGTCAGCGCCGCGACGGTCGCTCCGGTTGGCATGTAGGTGAGGCCCTTGATCGCCAGCGCCGAGCGCTGGATGGGATCGCGCCAACGGTGGTCGGGGATCCGCGCACGGTTGAGCCAGCTGCGCCAGAAACTTGCTGTCGCCGCGAGATGCTCGTTGGCCTCGTCGATGTTCTCAGGAACGCTCAGCTCCTCCGCCCAGGAGAGCGCGCAGTAGAGCTGCTCGCCCTGTTTGAGCACGTGGCGCGCTCGTACGCGGTCGCCCTCCGCGCCGACTGACATGTCCGTCTGCAGCCTGATCGTGGTCTCGGCGGCGCTCGCGTCGGCCCGGTGGCCGCCTGCCTGAATCGACCACTCGGCGGGAATCCGGCCGTAGTCGAAGACCGGCTCGCAGGTCAGCTCGATCTCCACCTGCCCCTCGAGGCACATGGCGACCCGGACCAGCATGTGACCGGCGTCTTCGTCGGCCGGCGGGCGCGTGTGCGGGGTGATGCGATCCTCGGTGTGGCGGGGTCCCAGCACGAGACAGTCGCGCACCATCACCCAGCCGCTCGGGGTCTTCCACGTCGTCAACACGATGTTCGTGCCCGGCTCGTAGACGCGCGCGGAGGGGACGTTGACGCCGAACGGTGCGAGGCGGAAGCCGCCTGCCTGGCGATCGAGCAGCGAGCCGAACACGCTCGGGGCGTCGAAGCGGGGTACGCACAGCCAATCGACCGTTCCGTCCGGCGCGATCAGCGCGCCCGTGTGGCAGTCGGACAGGAAGGCGTAGTCCGCGATCGGCGGAAACGGCGAGGGCATCGCGGCACTCTGTGGCGCGCGCGCGGACTTACTCGCACCGTTCGGAGCGGCGGCGGGGACGGATGCGGCGGCGGGAACGCCATGCTCTTCACCTGACTTGGCCGCCTTCGCCTTCGACGCCTTGGGTTTGGCTGCTTTGACAGCGCTCACAGGCGGAGCTTCTCGACTGGCGCGAGGCTCCACAAGGATGCCGACCGGCGTCTGCCTGGCGGTTGGCTCCGATCTTGCGCTGGTGCGTGCACCCGCGCGAGGCGCGGTCTCGGCGACAGGCACGCCTGGGGGAGCGGAGGGGGGTGGCGAATGCCTGTGCATACCCTCTAAACAGAGGTGCACGCATCATCGCGGCGGGAATCCAGAGGCATAGAGTCGGGGCTCGAGCATCAATCGGAATCGTGATCGGATGCTTCGGTGCAGGCATCGGCCGGGGCGCCGGTACATCGCGAGGGAAAGGGGCACGATGAGAGGCATCGGCAGCGCGTTTTTTGTGGGGATCCTGCTGCTCATTGCAGGCGTCCTCAACATCATCTACGGCATTGCAGCGGTGTCGAACTCGCACTTCTACGTCAACGACAGCGTGTACCTGTTCTCGAGTCTGCACACATGGGGATGGATCACGATCATCCTCGGCGTCATTCAGCTGACGGCGTCGTTCTCGCTGTTCGGTGGCGGCGCCTACGGTCGCATCGTCGGGCTCATAGCAGCGTCGCTCGGCGCGATCGGAGCACTGGCGGACATCGGCGGGGCGCATCCGTGGTGGGCGCTCGGCGTCTTCGCCATCTGCGTGATCTGCATCCATGGGCTGGCGGTGTACGGGGAGCCCGAAACGGTCTGAGGAGTGCAAGTGCGAACGGTCGCCGATCGTCGAGGAGCTGACAGCGGATGAGTGCTGCGGATGAGCTGCGCGAAGCAGTCGACGAGTTGGCGACCGAACGCATCCAGCAGCTCGTCGATCGCCTCGAAGCCACGCCCGAGCCAGCAGTGACCGTGGGGTTCTGGCGCCCCAGCTGTCCGATGGTGCTGGCCGGCTTCGATCCCGCGACGGCGTCTCCCGGTGCACCCGAGGCTCGCTTCGCCGCCGTTTGGGATCGAGTCGCCGTCGCCAGGCGCAGGCGCTGGTGGAGCCCGCCGGCGGCGCTCGTCCCGGGGCGGGTGGCGTCTGGAGCGGACGTCCGACTGCTGCTGCGGACCGCCAACGGGGCGCTTGCGCGCCGCGCCGCGCTCGTTCCGGACGTGCAGCGCGAAATGACCCGGATAGAGACCAAAAGATAGGAGGGAGCTTCTGATGGCTGATGGATACAGTCCCCCAGCCGATCGAGAGACCGCCGGCTACTCCAGGGAACCCGTGCGTCGTGGAGCGTCGCCGGCAGAAGATGAATACGGCGAGCCGCACGGATACGGCTGGGTCGTGTTCGCGGCGGTCTTGATCCTGCTCGCGGCGACCTTGAACGTCATCTACGGAATCGCTGCGATCGGGAACTCGCAGTTCTACGTGTCCAACACCCACTTCGTGATCAGCGATCTCAAAACGTGGGGCTGGGTCGTGTTGGCGTTCGGCGTGGTCCAGTACTGCGCGGCGCTGGGCATCCTCGTGCAGGCGTCGTGGGCCCGCTGGACGGGTGTGGCCGTCGCCGGGGTCAACGCTGTCATCCAGCTCGTGTTTCTCCCGGCCGCGCCGTTCCTGGCGCTGAGCGTGTTCGCGTTGGACCTGCTCGTGATCTACGGCTTGATCGCCTACGGCGGGAGGGAAGCAGCATCGGCTTGAGCCGTTGCCGGCGCGACAATTTGAGCTCGGCGAAACCGAGGTCAGGACAGTGTTCGAAGTCGGCGAGATCGACGAGACGTTGCCATGCCGCTGCCTGTGAGCTCGCGGTCGACCTCACCGAGCAGCCGCTATCGTGCGGGCGGTGGCACGCTCGTCGCTGTCCCTGATCGAGTTTCCCGCCGACGACCCCGAGCGTGCGCGGCGCTTCTGGAGCGGCCTGCTCGGCGTGGAGCTCGAGCCGCGCGATGACTCACAGGGTGAGGGTTGGCAGACGCCGGCCGCGGCACCCGCCGTCGGCGTGCACGCACGCGGGCGCGGACCGGGCGACTCGTTCTCGCTGCCCTACTTCGCCGTCAGCGACCTCGCACAGGCGCTCGCCGACGTACGCGCGCTCGGCGGCGAGGTGATCCACCCGGGCGAGCGCTGGGCGGTCTGCAAGGACTCCGAGAAGACACCGTTCGCGCTCGCGCAAGCGGGCCCTGCGGGCGAGGAGGCGTGAGCCGCAGGTGCGCCCGCGCTCAGCGGGGCCAGCGGCCGTGGCGCTGGAAGTACTCGCGGGCTGCGTCCTCGTCGCGACGCTCGTGATCACCGCGCGCGCCGATCCGCTCGCGCCTCATGCGGGCTGCAGCGGCGCCGGCGCCGCTTCCTGTTCCAGTCGCTGCGCGGTCAGGCGCGCGGTGCGCTGCGCCCAGCGTCCGGTCGTGGCAACCCCGAGCACGAGCACGCTCGCTCCGCAGCCCGAGATCAGCCACCACGCCGGGTGGCTGGCCGACGCGAGCTGCGTTCCGAGGCCGTCTCCGACCGCTGTGCCGAGGATCGAGCCGATCACCGCCACCCCGAGTGCCGCGCCCACCTGCCGGCTGGTCGACGCGATCGCCGCGGCGACGCCCGCCTGGTTGTTGGGCATGCCCGACACGGCCGTGAATGTGATCGGCGGGTTGACCCAGCCGAAGCCGATGCCGAAGACCGCGTACATCGCGAGCAGCAGCGCCAGCGGCGTCGACGGCGTCAGCGTCGTCAGCACCAGCGCGCTCGCGACCATGAAGCTGCCGGCGATGCACAGCGGCACGCGTGGGCCACGGTGGCTCAACACCCGCCCCGACAACGGGCTGCAGACGAGCGCCGCGGCGGCCATCGGCAGCGTGCACAGCCCGGCCTGCAGCGCGGAGTAGCCGCGGACGTCCTGCAGGTAGAGCGTGTTGATCAGCAGGAACCCGCTGAACCCTGCGAATGCGCTGATCGCGATCAGCGTCGCGCCGGAGAACGGCGCGCTGCGGAAGAAGCGCAGATCGATCAGCGGGTCCTTGCGTCGTGGCTCGTACAGCACGATGCCCGTCAGCGCCAGCAGCGACAGCGCGAACGTGCCGATCGTCTGCACTGATGACCAGCCGGCACGCGGTGCCTCGATGATCGCGTACGTCAGCGACGCGAGCGCCACGATCACGAGCATCTGGCCGACGGGATCGATTCGCCGCGCGCGCGACGCGCGCGACTCCGGCACGAACAGCGCCGTCAGGACGATCGCCGCGAGCCCGATCGGCACGTTGATCCAGAAGATCGCGCGCCAGTCGATCGCGACCAGCGCACCGCCGACGATCGGACCGAGGCCGAGGCTGATGCCCACCACCGCTCCCCACGCGCCGATCGCGCGGGCGCGTTCGCGCGGCTCGGTGAAGACGTTGGTGATGATCGACATCGCCACCGGGTTCAGCATCGAGCCGCCGATGCCCTGCAACGCGCGTGCTGCGACCAGCCAGTCCAGCGTCGGCGCGAGGCTGCACAGCAGCGAGGCACCGACGAACACCAGCAGCCCCACCTGGAACGTGCGCCGCCGCCCCAGGCGGTCGGCGGTCGAGCCGGACAGCAGCAAAAAGCTCGCCAGCACGATCACGTACGCGTCGATCGTCCACTGCAAGCCCGACAGCGACGCGTGCAGGTCGCGATGGATCGACGGCAGCGCGACGTTCACGATCGTGCTGTCCATCGCGACGATCAGCAGGCTCATGCAGCAGATCGCGAGGATCGTCAGCCGCCGGCGCTGGCTCAGCTGCGGGGTGCCGTCGCCGTGTTCGGGTGTAGCGTTCACGCCTGAATGTTCTAGCGCTACAACCGACGATTACCCGGAGTGCGCGCCCGGACCACGCCGCGGCGGAGGTCCATGCGATTGCAGAGGAGACCGATGCCGCCACCCACGATCGATGAGCTGACGCTGGCCGACGAGCCCGGCAACTGGGCTGCGCTCGGTTTCGACGTGGCAGACGCGGGCTGTCAGATCGGTGCCGTGAGCCTGCGCTTCGCCGGCAGGCAGGCGGGTGTTGGCATCGTCGCCTGGTCGCTGCGCGACGCCGTGAGCACTGACCTCGACGGGCTGCCCACGACGATCTCGACGTCCCCCGTGCCCGCGAGCGCCTCGGCGCATCCAAACGGTGCGATCGCGATCGACCACGTGGTCGCGGCCTCGCCGGACCTCGATCGCAGCGTCACGGCGATGCAGGCCGCCGGCCTGGACCTGCGCCGGGTGCGCGAGGAGCCGACGCCGGCGGGCGCGCCGCGGCAGGCGTTCTTCCGCCTGGGCAGCGAGATCCTCGAGCTGATCCAGGAGCCGCAGGAGGTGATCGAGCGCGCCGGCGGGTCGGGGCACCCGGCCCGCTTCTGGGGCCTGGCGCTGCTCGTGGAGGATCTCGACGTCGCGCTCGCGAGTCTCGGCGAACACGCCGGATCGGCTCGCCCGGCTGTGCAACCGGGCCGGCGGATCGCCACCGCGCGACGTTCGGCGGGTCTCGCCGTGCCGCTCGCGCTGATGAGCGTCGAGGCCAGCGTCGAGGCCAGCGTCGAGGCCGCGCGATGAGCGAACCCCTGTGGAGCGAGGTCGACGCCTACGTCGAGCAGATGCTCGTCGGTGAGGACCCCGCGCTCGACGTGGCTATGCGGGCGAGCGAGGACGGAGGCCTGCCGCCGATCGCGCTGACGCCCGCCCAGGGCAAGCTCCTGCACCTGCTCGCGCGCATGCACGGCACCCGTAGCGTCCTCGAGCTCGGCACGCTCGGCGGCTACAGCACCATCTGGCTCGCCCGCGCGCTGCCCGCCGAAGGCCGTCTGATCACGCTCGAGCTCAACGCCGACTACGCTCGGGTGGCAGCCGCCAACATCGAGCGGGCCGGCCTCGCCGGCCTCATAAAAATAAATGTCGGGCCCGCGCTCGACGGCCTGCGTGCGCTCATCGATGAGCGCGCCGGGCCCTTCGACCTGGTGTTCATCGACGCCGACAAGCAGCGCACACCCGAGTACTTCGAGCTCGCGCTCGAGCTCACGCGTCCGGGCAGCGTGATCGTGACCGACAACGTCGTCCGCGGGGGAGGGCTCGTCAACGCCGACAGCACGGACGCGGGCGTGCAGGGCATGCGCCGCTTTCACGAGCTTCTCGCACGCGACCGCGCGGGCGCCCGACGCGTGAGCGCCACCACGATCCAGACGGTTGGCGCCAAGGGCTACGACGGCTTCACGCTCGCGCTGGTCGAGCGATAGCCCGCGGATCCGTCGAGCGGTCGTCCGCGGACCACATCGTCCGAAAGCAGACGCTGTATAGCGATGGCTATACGGAATGCGGTTGCGAGCATCAAGCGATAGGCTCGCGCATGTGGGCGGAGAGCTGAAGCTGGGGCTGAACACCGGCTACTGGGCCGGCGGACCGCCGCCGGGTGCCGCCGAGGCGGTCGCCGAGGCGGAGCGTCTCGGCTTCGACTCGATGTGGACGGCCGAGGCGTACGGCTCGGACTGCCTGACGCCGCTGGCGTGGTGGGGAGCGTCGACCGAGCGCATCAAGCTCGGCACAGCGATCGTGCAGATGTCGGCACGCCAGCCCGCCGCCACCGCGATGGCTGCGATGACCATGGACCATTTGTCACGCGGACGCTTCATCCTCGGGCTCGGCGTGTCCGGACCGCAGGTCGTCGAGGGCTGGTACGGCATGCCGTTCGCCAAGCCGCTCGCGCGCACCCGCGAGTACATCGCGATCCTGCGCAACGTGTGGGCTCGCCAGAGTCGCCTGGAAGCGCCCGGACCGCACTACCCGCTGCCGCTGCCAGACGGGACCGGCCTGGGCAAGCCGTTGAAGGCCTCGATCCACCCGTTGCGCGAGGACATTCCGATCTACCTCGGCGCCGAGGGCCCCAAGAACATCGCGCTGTGCGCGGAGCTGTGCGACGGCTGGCTGGCGATGCTGTTCTCGCCCAGCGTCTACGACGAGCTGTACCGGCCGTCGCTCGAGGAGGGCTGGGGACGTGCCGGCGCGCGGCGCAGCGCCGCGGACTTCGAGGTCTGCGCGACGGTGCCGCTGATCGTCACCGACGACGTCGAGGCTGCCGCTGACGCGCTGCGCCCGTTCTACGCGCTGTACTTCGGCGGCATGGGCGCCAAAGGCGCCAACTTCCATGCCAACGTCCCGATCCGCATGGGCTACGAGCGCGAGGTCGACGAAATCCAGGAGCTGTATTTGAGTGGTAAGAAGGATGAGGCGTGCGCTGTGATCCCGACGACGCTGATCGAAGAGCTGTCGCTGATCGGCCCGCGCGAGAAGATCCGCGACGACCTCGGCAAGTGGCGCGAGTCGCTCGTCACGACGCTGCTCATCTCCGGAGACGCCGCCACGCTGCGCGCCGCCGCCGAGCTCGTGCTCGGTTGAGCGCCGGCTATCCGTTGGCGAGCTCGGCGAGCAGCTGTTGGGGAGTGATGATGCGCACGCCTCGGTGCTCGATGACCGGCAGCAGGTGCCGGCGGTCGCCAGACACCACGATCTGAGCGCCAGCATGCACGGCGCATGCCAGCACGAGGTCGTCGTCGGGGTCGCCCGTGATCGGCTCGGGCGCGGCGCCGGGCGCAGCGACGGTTGTGGTGGCGATCTCGCTGAGCAGCGTCGTGGCGTTCAGCACGCGCTCAGGCTCGAGTCCGAGCTTCACGGTCAGGACGCGGGCGAGCTCGTCGAGCACCGGATCCGCCAGGATCAGCTCGATGCGCCGGTCGATCGCCGCCTCGAGCACGCGGCTCGGCGGCCCGGCGGCGATGAACGCCGACACGAGGACGTTCGTGTCGCACAGGACGCGCGGAGTCAAGCGCGCGTCGCACGAAGATCGTCGACGAGCTGCTCGACGTCCTCGGGGCCGACGCCAAGGCTCTCAGCGCGCTCGCGCCCGTGGCGCTGGAGCCCGGCGAGACGCTCGTGCTGGACGTGGCGACGCAGCGCATCGCGGACGACCTCGCTCTTCGTCTTGCCGGTGGCGTGGGCCAGAGACTCAGCTTCGGCGGCGAGGTCATCGGGAATCGACACGGACAGCAGGCGCGCCATATGACATCATCATATCTAAGAGGTCAAGACAGGCGAGCGCCCGAGCGTGTTGCCCCAGCGGTCGAGCGCCTGCACGGCGAAGTACCGGCTGGCAGCCGGCGCTCGCAGCGTCGTCTCGAAGCCCCGGGCGCGCGTCCGCACGACCGGGATCAGAGCGTCCGGGTCGCCGCCCGCGAGCAGCTGCCAGTCGCGCACCTCGGTGGCGCCGTTCCAGCTGGCGTAGGCGGTCAGGGCGCGTCCGGCGCCGCCGCCGGCGAGCGCGAGCGCCGGCGCGTCGGCGGGGAGACCCGTCCAGGGCAGCCGGAAGGCCCTGTAGCACTCGTACTTGTGGCCGAGCTCGGCGTCGAACACGATGCGCCCCGCGTGGTCGAACTCCGACACGCGCGGCACTTCTCCCCAGCCGACGAACACGTTGCCGTTTCCCAGCAGCTGCACGCTGCCCTGGCTGCCGGCGAGGACGTCGCGGTGGGTGTATTCGTTGAGCATCGTCGCCGTCATCGAGTCCTCGTCGACGTCCAGGATCAGCGCCCGTGAGCGCTTCTCCACGGCCGGGGTCGCGCCGTTGTCGAACACCGTCATCGTGCCGTCCGGCTGGCGACGCGCGTCGTGCTGCCACGCGAAGCCGGCGCCGGCGCGCATGTCGAAGTCGCTGCCCTTGCCGCCGAGACGCCAGATGATCGCGCCGCTGCTGTCGAGCTTGTAGACCGTGTGCGTGCTGCGGCCCGACACCAGCAGGTTGCCGTTGCCGTCGACGGCGACGGAGTTGATGTGGAAGAAGTCCCAGTCGGCTTCCACCGGCGCGTAGGACTCCGCCAGCGGGATGTGCTCGAGGCTGTGCCACTCGAGCAGCAGCTCGCCGCTCGCGAGGTCGATCTCCTGGAAGATCGCATCCTGGATCGTGCCCTTTCGCGGGCCGCCGACCGGCGAGAGGTCGGCGTTCCTGACGACGTAGCTGGTCAGCAGCGCGCTCCCGCGCGGCGTGATCAGGAACTCGTGCAGGTCGCCTCGCAGCCCTCTCACCGCCTGCACGCGACGCACGGTGCGGTAGCTCGTGTCGGCAATCACGTATTCGCCGACGCCGTGACCGAGTTCGATCGAGCCCTCCCACCAGGTCAACACCGGGCTGTCGCGGTATCGCTGGACGCGGAAGTTGGTCGTCACCTTGCCGCTGAGCGGGTTCTCCCACAGCGGCTCGCCGCTGTTGTCGACGATCACCGCGCCCGCCTGCGCGTTGGGCGCGTTGTACGGCGCGATGAAGATCGGCTCGGGCGAGACCGCGCTGTCACGGCGATTGACCGTCAGGCTCGGTATGCGCAGGTCCGGGCGGCTGTGCCAGCGCGGAGCAGCCGGCGGCGCGGCGGTGCCCGAGGAGGCGAGCGTACGGCCGAGCGCGCCGAGTGCGCCCGTCATCGTCAGCCCGAGTGCGCCCGCGCCCGCGTAGCGCAGCAGCTGCCGGCGGGTGACGGGGTGCTCGAGACGTTGCATCGCTCATCTCCATGACAGCGCAATCGGGCGAGAAGTAGCTCAACCTCAGTGAAGAATCTCGCGAGAACGCCGTCCGAGCGGGCGGGCCGACGGATCGGCGCGCGTTGCGGATCGCAGCTAGGGTCCAGCCCATGAGCGACGCCGAGCCCGCGCCAGAGCAGCAGCAGCCCTTCGCGAACTTCCAGTATGAGATCTACTTCCGCGGCCTCGCAGGGGAGACGCCCGCGCTGCCGACCACCGTGGCAGAGCTCGAGGCGCGCGCGTGCGAGCAGCTCAGCGCCGAGGCGTTCGGCTACGTCGCCGGCGGCGCCGGCGCCGAGCTGACGATGCGTGCCAACCTCGAGGCGTTCGAGCGCTGGCGCATCGTGCCGCGGATGCTGCGCGACGTCTCCGACCGCGACCTCGCAACCAACGTGCTCGGCACCGCGTTGCCCGCGCCGGTGCTGCTCGCGCCGGTCGGCGTGCAGTCGATCGTGCATCCCGACGCCGAGCTCGCCGTCGGTCGCGCCGCCGCCGCGCAGGGCCTGCCCGCGATTCTCAGCACCGCAGCCTCGAACACGCTCGAGGACGTCGCGGCCGCTATGGAGCCGACCCCCCGGCCAGCCGTTGGTATCAGCTTTATTGGCCGAGGGAGCGCGAGCTCGCCGCCAGCTTCGTCGCACGCGCCGCCGACGCCGGCTACAGCGCGATCGTCGTCACGCTCGACACGTGGCTGCTCGGCTGGCGCCCGCGCGACCTCCAGAACGGCTATCTGCCGTTTCTCAAAGGCGAGGGCGTCGCCAACTACTTCAGCGATCCCGGTCTTCCGCGCCGCCCTCGAGCGTCCGCCCGAGGAGGATCCCGCGCCCGCGATCGGCCACTGGGCCTACCAGTTCGCCAACCCGAGCGTCACCTGGGCAGATCTCGCGTGGCTGCGCGAGCAGACCGACCTGCCGATCGTGCTCAAGGGCATCATCCACGCCGACGACGCGCGTCAGGCGCTCGACGCCGGCGTCGACGGCCTGATCGTCTCAAACCACGGCGGACGCCAGGTCGACGGCGCGCTCGGCGCCCTCGACGCGCTACCCGGTGTGCGTGACGCCGTCGGCGAGCAGTTCCCGGTCCTGTTCGACAGCGGTATCCGCACCGGCGCCGACGTGTTCAAGGCGCTCGCCCTCGGCGCCGACGCGGTCTGCCTCGGGCGTCCCTACATGTGGGGCCTCGCGCTCGGAGGCCAGGCCGGCGTGGAACAGGTGCTCCGCTGCCTGCTCGCCGAGCTCGACCTCACGCTCGCGCTCAGCGGGCACACCGAGATCGCGCAGCTCGAGCGCTCAGCGCTCACCCGCGTGTAGCTTCATGTCGGGGTTGTGCCGCGCGCCGCAGGTGACCTAAACTCGGATCGTGGGTCGCTCGAGATGGGGCTGCTGCTCGTTCGGCGTTGCGCCGTCGGCGGCGCAAGCATGATCAGCGGAGCGGCCGCGGCGTCTGGGCAGACGCCTGTCTCGGCCGCTGCTCTCGCCCGGACCAAGCGCCTGACGCTCGTCGCTTGCATCCTTGGCTCGACGATCGTGCTGCTCGACGGCAGCGTCGTCAACGTCGCGCTTCCGACGATCCAGCGCGCGCTGGGCGGCGGGCTCGCAGCCCAGCAGTGGGTCGTCAACGGCTACCTGCTCACGCTCGGCTCGCTGATCCTCGTCGGAGGCTCGCTCGGGGACCTGTTCGGCGAGCGACGCGTGTTCGCGATCGGCGTCGCCGGCTTCGGCGTCGCGTCGCTCGCGTGCGCGCTCGCGCCTACGATCGTCGCGCTGGTGATCGCGCGCGGCCTGCAGGGCGTCGCCGGTGCGCTGCTCGTGCCGAGCTCGCTTGCCGTGATCGTCAACACGTTCTCGGAGTCCGAGCGCGGCAAGGCGATCGGGAGCTGGACCGCCTGGGGTGCGATCGCGGGCGTGCTCGGCCCGCTGGCGGGCGGCGAGCTGCTGGCAGATCGGCTCCTGGCGTTTGATCTTCCTGATCAACATCCCGCTGGCGATCGTCTGCGTCGCGCTGATCCTGTTCGTGATCCCAGCTCCCGCGCCGCGTCCGCCCAGCGGGCGCCGGATCGATTATCCCGGTGCCGTGCTGTGCGCCCTCGGGCTCGGCGGCCCGGTGTTCGCGCTGATCGAGCAGCCGCGCTTGGGATGGTCGAGCTCGGAGGTGCTGGTGCCGCTGATCGGCGGGGCGATCCTGCTCGCGCTGTTCACGCTGTACGAGTCTCGCGCTTCGGATCCGATGCTGCCGCTCGGGCTGTTCCGCCGGCGCAACTTCGCCGCCGGCAACGTCGAGACGTTCGCAATGTACGCCGGTCTCTCGATTCTGTTCTTCTTCCTCGTCCTCTTCCTGCAGCAGATCGGCGGCTACACGCCGCTGCAGAGCGGCCTCGCGACATTGCCGGCGACGCTGATGATGTTCTTCCTCTCCAGGCGCTTCGGCGCGCTCGCCGATCGCTATGGCCCGCGCCTGTTCATGGGCGCCGGCCCGCTTGTCGCGGCGGGTGGGCTGCTGCTGTTCCAGAGCACCGGTGCAAACGTCGACTACGTCTCCGAAGTGCTTCCCGGGGTGCTGATCTTCGCGCTCGGCCTGTCGATGACCGTCGCGCCGCTGACCGCGGCCGTGCTCGCCGGCTCCGAGCACCAGGCCGGCATCGCCTCAGGAGTCAACAACGCCGTCGCGCGAGTGGCCGGTCTGCTCGGCACGGCAGCGGTCGGAGCCGCCGTCGCAGGCTCGTTCGTCTCGAGCCTCGATCAACACCTAGCCGGCGTACGGCTCGGGCCCGCTGCAGACGCCGCCGTGCGCGCTGCCAAGCGACTGCCGCTCGGGCGTCCCGACGTGAACGGCCTGCCGGTCAGACAGGCGCACGCCGTGAGCCATGCTGCCGAACAGGCCTCGCTGCACAGCTTCCACCTCGGCATGGCGATCGCCGCCCTGCTCGTCGCGCTGGGCGGCTTCGTCGGCGTCGCCGGCATCCGCAACCCCCGGTCGGCCGGCGAGGCCGACGTGCACGCGGCTGACTGCGCGAGCGGGCAGCTTGTCGGGATCAATCCCGAGCCCGAGGTCGGCCACAAGCCCGGGATCAGTCCCGAGCCGGTCTCCTAAACCGGCTCGCGCGAGTACTCGCGCATCGCCTCGATGATCGGGCCGAGCCGGCGCCCGCGCTCGGTCAGTCGATACTCGACCGTCGGCGGGCTCGAGGGGATGACGGTGCGCTTGACGAGCCCCGCGGCCTCGAGGTCGCGCAACCGCTCGGACAGCATCCGCGGCGAGATGCCCGCGACCGCGTCGGCGAACTCGTTGAAACGCAGCGCACCGGTGAGGGCTGCATAGATGATCGAGAGCTGCCAGCGCCGCTCGAGGAGGTCCGCGGTCTCGCGGACCTCCACGGGGACGGGCTCACACCTACGCGTGCGCGACATCGCGGGCCGGCTCCAGCGCCCTGTCGATGACCTCTTGGACGGTCATCACCGGATGGAAGGTCATCTGCTCCCGGACCTCCTCCGGGATCTCGTCGAGATCGCCGCGGTTGCGCTCGGGCAGGATCACGTCGGTCAGGCCGGCTGCGTGGGCCGCCAGCGCCTTCTGCTTGAGCCCGCCGATCGGCAGCACGCGGCCCTGCAGCGTGACCTCACCGGTCATGCCCACCGTGTGCTTCACCGGACGCCCGGACAGCAGCGAGGCGAGGGCGGTGACCATCGTCACACCCGCGCTCGGACCATCCTTGGGGATCGCGCCGGCGGGCACGTGCACGTGGAACTCCTTGTTCTCGAACGCGTGCTCGTCGATGCCGAGCTCATCGGCGTGGCCACGGACGTAGGAGAGCGCGATCCTCGCGGACTCCTTCATCACGTCACCCAGCTGACCGGTCAGCACGAGGCTGTTGCCCCCGCCTGAGCCGCCGCCCTTCATGGCGGTGGCCTCGACGAACAGCACGTCGCCGCCGGCGCCGGTGACGGCGAGCCCCGTCGCGACACCCGGTGTGGCGGTGCGCGCGGCGGACTCCTGGAAGAACTTCTGGCGTCCGAGCGCGTCGCGCACAGTCTCCAGGTCGATCGTCACCGGGGTCTCGGACTTGCCTGAGGCGATGCGGGTTGCGGTCTTGCGCAGCACGGTGCCGAGGTTGCGCTCGAGACTGCGTACGCCGGCCTCGCGGGTGTACTCCGCGATGATCGTGCGCAGCACGTCGTCGGAGATCTCGACCTCGTCCTCGCGCAGGCCGTTGCGGTCGCGCTGGCGCGGCCACAGGTAGCCCTTGGCGATCGCGAGCTTCTCCTCGGAGGTGTAGCCGTCGAAGCTGATGACCTCCATGCGGTCGAGCAGCGGTCCGGGGATCGTGTCCGCCACGTTCGCCGTCGCCAGGAACATCACCTGGCTGAGGTCGAGCTCGACGTCGAGGTAGTGATCGCGGAACGAGTGGTTCTGCGCGGGGTCCAAGACCTCGAGCAGCGCCGCGGAGGGGTCCCCGCGCCAATCGGCGCCGACCTTGTCGACCTCGTCGAGCAGGATCACCGGGTTCATCGTGCCTGCGTCGCGCAGCGCCCTGACCAGACGGCCGGGGAGAGCTCCGATGTAGGTACGACGGTGGCCGCGGATCTCGGCCTCGTCACGCACGCCGCCCAGCGACATGCGCACGAACTCGCGTCCGGTGGCACGGGCGATCGACTCGCCGATCGATGTCTTGCCGGTGCCCGGAGGCCCGATCAACGTGAGGATCGCCCCCGACTTGGGGTCGGCCTCGATGTCGCGGTCCTGACGCAGCTTGCGCACGGCCAGGTACTCGGTCACACGGTCCTTGACGTCCTCCAGGCCCGCGTGGTCGGCGTCCAGCACCGCACGCGCGGCGACCGGGTCGAGGTGCTCCACGGAGCGCCTGCCCCACGGCACCGCGATCAGCCAATCGAGGTAGGTGCGGATCATGCTCGACTCGCCGGTCTGCTCGCCCATGCGCTCCAGGCGTGCGAGCTCCTTGAGCGCCTGCTCCTTGACGTCCTCGGGCATGTCGGCGTCCTCGATCTTCGTGCGGTACTCATCGGCGACGGACGCGTCGTCCTCGCCGAGCTCCTTGCGGATCGAGTCCATCTGCTTGCGCAGGAAGTACTCGCGCTGCTGCTTCTCAGCGCCCTCCTGCACGTCGTCGCGGATGCGCCTGCGCACCTGCAGCTCTGCAAGGCTCTCGCGCTGCAGCTTCACCGCGAGCTCGAGGCGCTTGGTGACGTCGAGTGTGCGCAGCAGCTCGACCTTCTGCTCGTATGACAGGTTGGGGGAGTAGCCGGCGGAGTCTGCCAGCGCGCCCGGCTCGGCGATCGCACGCAGGAACGCGGCGATACGCCCGTCGTCGCCGCGCAGCTCGAGGATCTCCTCGACGGTCGCGCGGTACTCGCGCTCCAGCTCGCGGGTGCGTTTGTCGGTGGGGACCTCGTCGGGCCGCTCGTCGACCTCGACGCGCAGCTCGCCCGTCGGGCCCGTCTCGGCTGCGCCGATCAGCGCGCGGTGCTCACCTGAGATCGCGACTGCACGGCCTCCGCCGGGGAGGCGGATCCGCTCCGAGACCTCGGCGATCGTGCCGACCTCGAGGAACTCGTTCTCGTGGCGCGGGACGAGCACAACGCGCTCGTCGTCGCCGACGTCCACCGTCAGCGTGATCCCCATGTTGGGGAACACGACGGTGTCGTCTAGTGGGATCAGCCGCAGGCGGGGCCCGGGCTCTGAAGGCTGGACTGTGGGATTCTCTGAGGCAGGTGACATAAGTGATGGCTCCATATGAGCTTACGAAAGTTTAGTTAGTATAGCGCGCGATGGTTGCGCGCGCAAGTACTCCGCGGCCATCACTGAAACGGCTCTGTGGAGCCAAATTTCAGTGATCCAGCGGCTCGGGCTCTGTCTCCGCGGGAGCAGAGTCGGGCTGCTCGATCCCGTCGAAAGTGACCTCGACGTTCTCGTCGGGGACACGCTCCTCGGTCTCTGCCGAGTAGGTCAGCGCGCGGCGGTCGGCGTCGAGCAGCGGGTCGGAGAAGAAGCTCCGCGGGCACAGCCGACGCTTCTTGACGACGTTGATCTCGGCGGAGATGATCGTCAGCTGGGCGCCGAGGTACAGCCACGCGAGCAGACCCAGCACGACGGCGAAGATGCCGTACAGCGGACCCGTCCGCTTGAGCACGTGTTCGACGTAGTAGCCGCCCAGGTGCTGGAGCAGCTGCCACAGGATCGCGGCGACAATCGCACCGGGCAGCACATCGCGCCAGTCCAGATCCGCGGCCGTGAGCAGTCTGAAGGCGATCGCGAACAGCGCCAGGTTCAGCGCAAGCGCGAGCACCACGCCCGCGATGACCGCTTCCGTTCCGTGGCTGGCCGAGCTGACATAGCCGGTGACGACCGTCGAGACGATCGCCATCGTGCCCAGCAGCGCGAGCATCCCCAGCCCGCGCAGGCGCGAGAAGATCCAGTTGGGGCGGTGCTTGAACGGCACATGCCAGATGCGGTTGAAGGCCGTCTGTGCGGCCGCGGTGAAGCCCATGCCTGCGAGCAGCGAGCCGACGACCCCGATCGCCAGCGCGGTGGGGCTGCCGTTCAACGAGTGCAGTTTCAAGTAGTCGCTGATGATCGGAAACTGTCCCAGCGTCCCGTCCAGGATCTTCTGGCGCTCGCTCGGGTTGCCCTGCAGGACGAACCCCAGGACCGTCACGAGGACGAGCAGCAGCGGGAACAGCGACACGAACGCGTAGTAGGCGATCAGCGCAGCCAGCTGGCCGCCCTGATCGTCGCCGTACTTCTTCAGCAGCGCCGCGACGAAGCGCACGCCGCGCGTCCGCTGCTGGCGGCGATCGAGGGCGTTGAGCGTGTCGGTGAAGCTCATCGGTCCCCTGCTCGCGAGCCGCGCCGGGCCGGCAGCGTCGCAGCCGTCGCGAATTGGGAGGGGGGTCTGCGGGCACGCACGCGCGACACCCCTATGTGTCTACCCGATCTCAGCCCTCGGCACATGGCCCGCGCGCTCTGCCAGGTGCCGGCGCGCGGCCACGGCACGTCGGCGACCAGACCGAGATGGTCGCCCAGGTCGCGCACGCCAAGCGTGAGATCCTGTTGCGAGTCCATCGCCACCGGCTGCGCAAGGAGGACCTCGAGGACTGCTACAGCCAGGCGACGCTCGAGCTGCTGGCGCACACCGGTCGCGGCGGACGCTTCTCCAGCAGGGCACACGTCGCGAATGCCATCGAGCAACGTTTCCTGTCCCGGATACATGATCGCCGGCGCGCGCTCTCGGGCCGCAGCCCGATGCAGGCCGCAATCGAGACAGCCCTCCCGCTCGACTGCTTCGAGCCTGGACAGCCGGAGCTCGTCGATGTCCGCGCCGAGCTCGAGACGCTCGTCGTCCTGCGCGAGGAACTGCGTCGCGTCGAGTCACTCGCTCGCGAGCTGACCCCGGACCAGCAGCTGATCCTCGCATGCCAGGTCGGGGCGCAAATGGGGCGCGCGGAGTTCTGCCGGCGCTACGGGTGGACGCCCGAGAAGTACCGCAAGGTGGCGCAGCGGGCGCGGACTCAGCTCAGGCGGCTGCTCGCGCACGGCGAACGTGATGTCCCACTTTCGCCCAAGCGTCGGAAGAGACAGCAGGGACCGACCTATGCAGATATCTCCCCCCACTCATAGGACGTGCCCCTGGGACGCCGGCGGTCGGTTGCACGGACGGCAGCACGGCGATTCTCATCCGCGCGCAAGCGGCCGGGATCCGGATGGCTCCCCGCTCCGGCTTCCGGCCGCCCGCGTGCATGTCTTCCCGGCGATTCGATGACGCTGCTTCAGCGAACCCCTCGCGAGGTTTACCGCGTCTTCGACGAGGACGAGTTCCTGATGCGAGGCGCTGATCAGCTCTGCAACGCGCCCGCAACGCCGATCACCGCAGAGCGGCGTCTGCGCAGGATCGCCGGTACGACGGTGCTCCTCGCAGCCGCCGGTGCGGTCGGCGGCCTGCTTACCGTGGCCGGCGTGTTCTCCGTCTCCGGGGCCCGTCGTCGCACCGGAGTCCGGCTGTCTGCCTCCAATGTGCCGCCGCCGTCGTCGTCCTCGCGGGTGGAGACCGTGAGAGGGCATCATCTCGCGGTCTCCGAAGCCCACGTACGTGGGCGGTTCAGGCGCGTCGCCGCTTCACGACGCTCGCGCCTGGATGTGCGATCGGTCGGCAAGCGCCGCGCGGTCAGCGGGCCGATCGGCGGCGCTGCTCGGGCGCTCGCGTTTGTGGCCGCGCGAAGCACGTCGGTCGAAGCGGCGCCTTCGGCTGGAGACACACCCCCGGCCGTGAACGGCCCGCAACTGCAGCATTCGGGTCGGCCAGAGTTCGGATTCGAGCGCTGAGGGCCGAGCCGTGAGTCGCGAACGAACCGGCCCGACCGTCACGCTCACCAGCCGCGCGTTGTGGCGTCTGCGCCTCGCGCGGGCGCTGCCCAGGTATCTGCTGTGCGCGGCGTCCGTCGCAGGGTTCGCCGCCAGCGCCCGCTTCGCGGTTGCGCCACCGCGGCCCGTCGAGCTGCTCGCGGCTCGGCCGGGCTCGTCGCAGCGAGACCAGGCGGCCGAAGCGTACGCGGCGCTGTTCGTCCGGCGCTACCTGACGTGGAACGCCGCAGAACCGCAAGCCAGCACGACGGCGCTCGAACCGTTCGTGGGAGACGGCATCGAACCCGGTGCCGGACTCGTACTGCCGGCGAGCGGCGAACAGCACGTGGAATGGGCGGAAGTCGTCCAGGCGCGCGAGCCGACGCCGAGCGAGCATGTGTACACCGTCGCGGCACAGACCAACAGCAGCGGCCTGCTGTATGTGACGGTGTCCGTGGCGCGGACCTCAGACGGCGGCCTCGCGCTCGCAGGCTACCCGGCCCTCGTCGGCGCCCCCGCGGCCGGGCCAGCGCAGAGCACCGCTCGTCTACGCGAAGTGAGCGACCCAGAACTGGAGACCGTCGTGGAGCGCGCGCTGCGTAACTATCTCGCGGGCTCCTCCGGCGAGTTGGCGGCCGACCTCGCGCCTGGCGCTCGTGTCTCGCTCCCGAGCCTGGGTCTGAGCCTGGTGACGGTGCAGCGCCTGGGCTGGGCGCCTGGAGTGGGCGCGGTGCTCGCGACCGTACAGGCGCAGGACGGTCGCGGCGTTCGATACACGCTCGCATACGAACTCGACGTGCTCTCCTCGCAGGGCCGTTGGGAGGTCTCGGCGGTGCAGACGGATCCCGATGCGTAGTTCCCTACCCGAGGAGAGACGATGAAGACGAGGTGTCTGCTGTGCGTTGCCCTCGCGCTGCCCGCGCTCGCGTATACCGCGTGGACGCCTGCGGCTGCCCGAGCCGCCGTTTCGAGCTCCGGCGCTACCGCCGTGCCTCCGGCGGCGACGCCGGAAGGCGGCGGCAGCTCGCTTGAATCAGCTGCCGCCAAGGCAGGCAACACCGGTCGCGCCGTCGCCATGAGCCTGATCGGCCTCGCGTTTGCGGTCGCCGGCACCGTGCTGGCGTTTCGCCGCGACTTCAAGGAGGCGGCGGGCGTCTTCGCGGTCGGGATCGTCTCGGTGCTGCTGGCGACTACCGCAGGCGTGAGCCTCCTGCGGGACACCGTCAGCTCGCTGTTCGGCGCGCCATGATCGAGATCCGTTCCTTCAGGCGCGTGTTCGACCTCGAGCGGCGCATCTACAGCATCGATCGCGTGCGGCTGAACCCAGGCGGTGTGCCGGTGCGCGGCGTGATGTATTTCCTCGCCCTGCTTGCGCTGGCACTGGTGGTGGCTGACCTTCCGCTGATCGGCGCGCTTGTGCGACGGGCTCCCTGGTATCTCCGCGCGATCGCGCTGCCCGGTGCGGGCGCTACGGTGCTGAGCGCGATCCGGCTGGAGGGCCGAACCTTTCATCTCGCCGCACACGCGTTGGTTCGCTATCGCCTCGGACCCCGGTGGCTGGCGGGCATGCGGCGCTGCGGGCGGCCGGGCGGCCGCTGGTGGCCGGGCGAGATCCTGATCCTTCCCGACGGCTCGGATAGTCGTCTTCGGCGCCTGCGCTACACGGGTCCGGGAGCCGTGCTGGTCGCCATCGAGCACGAGCGTGGCGGTCGCGCCGTCGAGCGTGGGGCCGCCGGAACGGCTCGCCGCGGACACGGTCCTGCGCTGCGACTCAGACAACGCGGCACAGCGTGCCCGCTCGACCGCGGCCAGGTGATCGCGCTCGCGGCCGGGACGCGACTGATCGTCACCGCGGGAGCGAGCAGGAGCGAGTGAGCGTGGGCGGGCCGATCGCGTTCGTCTACGGGAACTGTGTCTTTGCGCAGAGTCTCGACGATGGATGGGCCGCGTTCGCCGTTCAGGTCAGCTCGTACGCGTGGCTGAGCGAGGAAGCAAAGCGTGCTCGTTTCCTCGCGCTCATCGGCGCCTTGGAGGCGATCGAGGCGGACGTGCAGATCCTGCGGGTGTGCCGTCGCTGGAGCGCGGAGCACTGTGCCCGTGCCTTGCAACAGCAGAACATCGCCGTGGCGGCCGACGACGCTCGCGCGCGTTCCTACGAGCGCTACATCGAGGAGCACGCCCGCCGCGTCGGCGACGTCGGGGTGGCCGAGGCTGTGCTGTTTCTGCTTGTCAGCCTGCGCGAGCCCGAGCGTGATGTCGCCTCATACGTCTCGCGAGCAGCTGGACAACATCCGAGGCAGTGGTGGACCGGCCTCAAGCGGACGCTCGCTGGGCGCGACGGACGGATCATGAGCGCGTCTGAGCTCGAGCAGGCCCGGGTGCGAGCCGACCAGGTGCACGCACGTCTGGAGGATTTCCTCCCGGTCCGCGCAGCCTGCGGCGCGGAGCTGCAATGGCTGGTGCGCAGGGCCTACTGCAGGGGGCTCGGCGAGCCTGTCGTCGATGGGCTGCACGAGCCCCGCGCGCTCGTGTTCGAGCGCAACGGAGAGGCGGTGCTCGCGCCGCTGGAGGGCGATGTGATGCGGTGGGCCGACGGCTACGTCGAAAACCGCGGCCGGGTGCTGAAGGTCGAGTCCGAGCGCGGCACCAGCTGGCAGGCGCACCTGGTGATGGGCGCGCTGCCGGAGCGCACGCAGTTCCCGGGGGCGCGTTCGGAGCTGATGTTCGCGCCGGTGGAGAGCCTCCCGTTCGGCCTCGATCTCTCGCTGAACGCACGGTTTCTGCCAAACGAGCTGGCGCTCAGGCTCGCCAGGCGGCGGATCCAGGACGCTGACCAGATCGTTCGCGCGGAGTCCGGTGGCGAGCAGGGCGTTTCCGATCTGGGCTACGAGCGTACACAGGAGGCCAGGGATCTGCTCGCGTACCTGCAGGCATCGAGCAAGCCGCCGCTGTTGCGGGCGACCCTTGCGATCGCTGTCGCGGGCGCCTGTGAGCAGGAGCTGGAGGCTCGGGTCGAGATGTGCCGACGCGCGTATGGAGAGGTCCGCCTGCACCGCCCGCTGGGTGACCAGCTGCAGCTCTTCTATCAGCACCTCCCAGGGCAGCGCACCCGGCTTGCCGGCTACGACGACACGCTGACGGCGGAGCAGGTCGCGGCGATGATGCCGACCGCCACGCACGCGGCCGGTTCGCGCAGCGGTTTCTACCTGGGGCACACGCTGTCGAGCTCCAGGCAACCGGTGATGTTCAATCTGCGTGAGGGCTCTGACAGCAACCGCAACGCGGCGGTTCTCAGCGTCGGGGCGCTCGGCTCGGGCAAGACGACGCTCGCACAGAAGCTCGAGTACGAGGCGTTCCTGCAGGGCGCGAGGGTGGTCGACTGCGATCCGAAGGGCGATCACCGCTTCCACCTGCTGCCAGACGTGATGCCGCACGTGGAGTGTGTGACGCTGCGGCCGGATCCGGCGTTGCGCGGGATGCTCGACCCGCTGCGGGTAGCGCCGGCGCACCTGCGCCAGGACGCCGCGGTCTCGTTCCTGCGCGACCTGCTGCCCGGCCGGGCCGAGCCGGCGTGGGAGACGGCGGTGGTCGGCGCGGTCGACCGCGTCCTCACACGCTGCTCGCAGCCCACCTGCCGCGAGGTGGTGCACGCGCTCGAGCAGGGCGACGACACCGACGTGCAGGTCGGCAAGGCACTCGACGTCTACGCGCGCTCCGGGCTCACGCAGCTTGGCTTCGCCGACCCGGCCGTGAGCCTGCCCACCGTGGGCGAGCACCAGGTCACCTACCTGCCGATCCGAGATCTGCCCAGCCCGCCGGCCGGCATGCCGCGCTCCGAGTACTCACAGGCGGAGCGCGTGGGTGAGCAGATCGTGCGCCTGATCGCGATGTTCGCGATGCACCTGATGGGATCCGAGCGGGAAAGGTTGAAGCTGTTCTCGTTCGATGAGGGCTGGCGTTTGCTGAGTGACCCCGTCGGCCGCGCGCTGCTCGCGTCCCTCCAGCGGATGGGGCGCTCCGAGCTGGCAGTGCCGATCATCAGCACGCAGCTCGTGACCGATGCGCTGATCGGGGAGCGCGAGTCGCTCGAGAACCTGATCGGCGCGACGTTCGTGTTCGGGATGCGCTCGCAGGCGGAGGCCAAACGCGCGCTGACCCTGCTTGGCCTGGACCCGCAGGACACGCGGATGTGCCAGAGCGTGCTCGAGCTGGAAGCCGGGCGTTGTCTGTTCCGCGACCACCGCGGTCGCGTCGAGGCGATCCAGGTCGACGTGGTGCTGCCGTCGCTGCTGCGCGCTTTCTCGACGACGCCAGCGAGCTGAGTGCGCTCGCCGTGGAGCGCTCCCACAAAGCTCGCGACGCTCGCGCTGGTTGCGCTCGCAGCGAACGGGGCGGCACCCGCCGGCGCCGAAAGCCGTCCCGCGGAGCCCAGAAGCGCGCCCGCGAGGAGCGTCTCAGGCGCGGGTGGCAGCCCTCCCGCGGTGAACACGGCCCCGAGCGACGCGCCGCTGAGCACCGGCGCGCGTGCGCTGCCCGCCGTCGGCGGCGAAGAAGCCGCCGGCGAAGCTTCGCCGGCCGAGGTGGACCCGCTCGTGAGCAACGGTCTCGGCAGTCCGACCTGCAAGGCGCCGCTGGCGGGTGAACTGGCGGCGTCGGGGAAGCGCAACTGCGAGACCTCGGGGTTCGCCGCGGCGGCGGCGCCCACCGGCGACTACGGGCTCGATGTGCACATCGATACAGGCGTGCTCGGCTTCAGTACCGGCGGGCTGCTCAGCACCGTGCAGGACCTCGTCGTCACGCCGCTGTGGATGGCGTTCGTGTGGGCGGTGCACGCACTCGTGGTGATGCTCGAATGGTGCTTCACGATCGACCTGCTCGACAGCGCCGCCGCTGCAGGCCTCGGCGGTGGCCTGCGCCGCATGCAGGCTGCATTTACGCAGCCGTGGCTGGCGCTGGCACTGGCAGTCGCCTCTGCGCTCAGCCTGTATCACGGCCTGATCCGCCGCCGCGTGGCCGAGACCCTCGGCGAGGCACTCGTGATGGTGGCGATGATGGCGGGCGGCCTCTGGATCATCAGCGATCCGACGGCCACGGTGGGAGCGCTCGGCGCGTGGGCGAATCAGGCGAGCCTGGGAACGCTTGCCGTCGCCGCCACCGGTACGCCGTCGGCCCCTCGACAGGCGCTCGGCGGCAGCCTCGCGACCGTCTTCGCCACCGCGATCGAGGTGCCCTGGTGCTATCTCGAGTTCGGAGACGTCGGCTGGTGTCGTGAGCCGTCGCAGCTTGATCCCGACCTGCGCGACGCCGCCCTGAAGATCGCTGGGCACGAGGCGGCCAACCTGGCCTGCGAGCCGAACGACGCGCTCATCCCGACGTGTGCGCAGGTCCGCGGCGCCGAGGCGAAGGCACTTGAGCGCAGCGCCGAGCTGCTGCGTGATGCGCAGAGCAACGGAGAGCTGTTTCTCGCGCTGCCGGCGAACGGCGTCGCCCGCAACTCGATCAACGAACAGGGGTCGCTGTTGCGCGCGCTGTGCCAGAGCAGCGAAGCGACCAACTGTCGCGGTCCCACCGCCGCCGAGGCCGAGTTCCGGACAGACAGCGGCACATGGTCGCGTGTCGGAGGTCTGCTGTTGATCGCGGGTGGTCTGCTCGGCATGTTGCTGCTGTTCGCGTTCGTCACTCTGCGGCTGCTGGCCGCCGGGCTCTTCAGCCTGCTCTACCTGCTGCTGGCCCCGGCGGTGGTGCTCGCTCCGGCGTTCGGCCAAGCGGGACGCACGCTGTTTCGCAGATGGGCGCTGCAGCTGCTCGGCGCGGTGGTATCGAAGCTGGTCTTCTCGTTCCTGCTGGGCGTCATCCTCGCGGTCGTCACCGTTCTTTCGAGTCTCCAGGCACTCGGGTGGTGGACGCAATGGCTGCTGATGTCCGCCTTCTGGTGGGGGGCATACCTGCGACGCCACCAGCTGTTCGGCACAGCAGGCGCCGGCCTCGCCGACGCGGGCGCCTCGACCGAGCGCGCGCGGCGTCGCTCGCTCGCGCGGACCGTCGGCAGCGTGCTCGAACGGCCCCGAACGGGTATGGCCGTGGCGCGCTGGAGCAGGAGCAGGCGCGCCAAGCACGCGCCCGACGGGCGCGATCGCGCGCTCGCGCGCGTCGGACACGAGCGCGCCAGAGCGGCAGCCGACGAGCAGGTGGCGCGCACACTCGAGGGCGAGCACCGCGGGGCGACCGAGGGCGCCGCGGCCGCTCCCGAGACCCAGCACGGTCTGAGCGCGCACCGAGTCCGCCTGCAACGTCTCGATCGCGAGCGTGCGAGCGCGCTTGCGGCCGGCGACACGCGTCGTGCGCTCGAACTGAGTCATCGCGCAGGCCGCATACGCGGAGAGGTCGATCACGCGCAGCAGGCGCTCGGCGACGCGCTGCGCGTCACGCGCGCTGGACAGCAGGCGCACCGCCGCACGGGTGTCGTGTATTCACGTGAGCGGCGCGAGCAGCAGAGCCGTCTGCTCGACGCGCAGGCGGCGTTGCCGTCGCGGGGCCGCCCGTCCGCGAGCGGGGAGCGACGCGACTACGCCGCGCTCGCCGGTCTCGCGGAATACACGCGCGAGGAGTACACACGTCTCGGCTCTCGCGGTCAGCGTGCCGCGCGCCTGGAGATCGACCGCGAGCTGGCGCTGCGCAGGGAGCTGGGCGAGGCCGCTCGTGTGGTTGGGCGCGATGACGCGGACGGCGGGCTTGGCCGCCGCGCGCGGCGCAGGGCGGCGAGGAGGTTCGACGGTGCGCTGCAACGAGGGCTCCACGAAGCGGGCCACAGCCTGCCCGCGTCGATGCGCGAGCACTCAAGTCTGGAGACCTGGCAACAAGCGGGGCGCGCGGAGCACTCGCGTGCGAGCGAAGCCGCCGCCGGCCGCTCGAGCGTGATGCACGATGCGCACGAGGTCGCGGCACGGCGCAAACGACAGCTCGGCAGGCATCGGCCATGAGTCAGACGAGTGGCCCGAGCGTCGCCGTGAGCTACGGCAGGCGTGTCGGGACGCGCCTGGCCGCACTCGCCGCCGCGGCCGCTGGAGTCGCGCTCATGCTCGTCGCGGCGCTCGCGCTGCTGAGTGGCGCGTCGCTCGGCGCAGGCGACATCCAGCCCGCAGAAGCCGAAGGCGGCGCCGTGCCGGCGCTGGCGGCGGCCGAAATCCCACCGTTGTACCTGCGTCTGTATCAGCTGGCCGCCCGGCGCTACGGCTTGAGCTGGGCGATTCTCGCGGGGATCGGCAAGGTCGAGTGTGATCACGGTCGCGATCCCGATCCGTCGTGCACACGGGAGGGTGCAGTCAACTCGGCAGGTGCCGGCGGGCCAATGCAGTTCATCGCTTCGACCTGGGCGCGATTCGGGGTCGACGCCGAAGGCAACGGACCGCCTGACCGGTGGAACGCGCCTGACGCCATCTACGGCGCCGCCAACTTCTTGCGCGCGTCGGGCGCGCCGGAGAGCTATTCCCGTGCCCTGCTTGCGTACAACCATGCGAGCTGGTACGTGGCGGAGGTCGAGAGCTGGGCGACGAAGTACAGTGCCGCAGCGTTCGCGCAAGCGGCAGCCGCGGAACGGGGGAGGCCTGAAGGCGCGGACACCGCACTCGTCGGCGAGAGCCCAACGCCGGTGCTGTTCGTATCCGGCCAGCAGGCCGAGCTCGCTCGAGGCGACGGGCACCTCGCGCTCGTTCCCGCCGGCGTGCCGGCGGGCGTTCAGGCGATGGTCGTAGCCGGAAACGAGTTGCAGGATCTCCCCTACGGCCCCGACGGACACCCGGATCCGCTCGGGGCATCGCAGGAGGACTGCTCGAGCACCGTCAACTACGTGCTCTACCGCGCAGGTATACGTACATTCGACGAACTAATCCGCGAGAACCCACTCGCGCAGGACTATGTCAACTGGGGCGTGCCGGGTCCGGGCCGCTGGGTGACGATCTACGCGACCGACAGCCCGACTCCGCACGTTTTCATGCTCATTGCAGGGTTGCGGCTCGACACCAGCCACGACGGCACCGACGTCGGGCCCAACCGCTACGAAGACGGCCCGCGCTGGCGGATCCTCGATCAGGTCCCCGCGTGGGCGCATTGGTCCGTGCGTCACCCGCCGGGGTTGTAAGGTGCCCACCGTGCCGGCCCGTGAGGTGAGCTACCTGTTGATCGGAGGAGGCCTTGCCTCGGCCAACTGCGCGCGCTGGCTCCGCGAGGAAGGCGCCGACGGAGACGTGCTACTGGTCGGACGCGAGCCGGACCCGCCATACCACCGGCCGGAGTGCTCGAAGGGCTACCTGCGCGGCGAAGAGACGCGCGAGGAGCCGATGTTCCGCCCGCTCGACTGGTGGTCTGAGCGGCGCGTCGAGCTGCTGACCCGCACGAGCGTCACGAGCATCGACCCCGACGCGCGCTCCGCCACGCTGTCCAACAAGGAGCAGGTCAAGTTCGACAAGGCACTCCTGGCCACTGGCGCCAACGTACGCCGTCTGAACGTCAGCGGCTGCGAGCTCGAGCAGATCCACTACCTGCGCACGCTCGGCAACTCCGACGCGATCCGCGAGGGCGTCGCCGATGCCGAGCACGTGGTGCTGATCGGGGGCTCCTTCATTGCGTGTGAGGTCGCCGCCTCGCTGACGGTGCTCGGCAAGCGCGCGACGATCGTCATGCAGGAGCACGTGACCCTCGAACGCAACTTCGGCCCGCGCGCCGGACGCTTCTTCCAGGAGCTGCTCGAATCGCACGGCGTCAGCTTCCACGCGGGCGACGAGCTCGAGCGCTTCGAGGGCGAGGAGCGCGTCGCCAAGGTCATCACCCGGCGCGGGCTCGAGCTGGCGGCCGACGCGGTCGTGATCGGCGCCGGCGTCGCGCCGGACGTGCAACTTGCCCGGAAGGCAGGGCTCGAAATCGGCGAGCTTGGCGGCGTGCGCTGCTCGTCGCGTCTGGAGAGCTCCGGCGCCGGCGTGTACGCCGCGGGTGACATCTGCGAATACGAGTCCGTCGTCCACGACGGCGCGCCGATCCGGGTCGAGCACTGGGACGTGGCCTTCAACCAGGGCAAGACTGCCGCCCTGAACATGCTCGGCAGGGACATCCCTCACGACGTCGTCCCATATTTCTATTCCGTGTTCGCCGACTGGGGCGAACTCGAGTCCGTGGGGCCGGCGTACACGTGGGACGAGGAGATCATGCGCGGTTCGTTCGAGGCCGGCGCCTTCACCAACTGGTATCTCGAGGACGGCGCTGTCAAGGGCGCGCTCACGTGGGGTCGCTCCGACGACCTCGACGCCGCACGGCGGTTGATCGTATCGGGCACCGTGCTCGATCAGGGTCAGCGCGACGCGCTCGGCGACGTCGACTCCGATCTGTCCACCGTGGGCGCCTAGGCCACGCGGGCCACCTCACCTTGACGGGCCTCGCACTGCTCGCCGCCGGCGTTCCGCAGTTCACGCGCGAAGCCCAGCAGATGCTGCGCGCGTCCGGCCAGTTCGAGTGGTCGACGATCACGCTGCTCGCGCTCGCCGTGTACGTGTACGCCGTCGAGGTCCAGCGTGCCAACTGGAGCGTCGTGCTCGCCGGGCTCGCGTTCTGGCTGATGGACTGGGCCAACGAGATCATCAACGCGCTCGTGCTGCACTTCAACTCTCACGCCGCGCTGTGGACCGTCACCGGCCACAGCAGCTTCGTGATCCTGATCGGGCTCAACATCGAGATCACGCTGTTCTTCGCGATCAACGGCATCGTCTTTGCCAAGCTGCTGCCAGCCGAGCGCTCGGCGCGGATGCTCGGCGTGCCGAGCCGCTGGGCGATGGCCGTGGCGTTGTCGCTCGTGTCGGTCGGCGTCGAGCTGCTGCTGCACGCCGACGGCGTGTTCCACTGGTACTACTGGTGGTGGAACGTCGCCAGCTTCCCGGTGATCGTCGCGTTCGGCTACCTGACGTTCTACGTCGTCTCGTTCACCGTCTACTACGCGGCGCGCCCGCGCCAGATCCAGATCGTCGGCGTCTTGGCGGGCGTCGATCTGCTCGCCGGCCTCGTGTTCGGGCCGCTGCTCGGCTGGATCTAGCCCGGCTCCTCGCGTGAGGCCGCGAAGCCGGTCGGCACGCGCGTCAGCTCGTGCGAGGCGATGACGCGGTCGATCAGGCCGTAGTCGCGCGCCTGCGCGGCCGTGAAGTAGCGGTCGCGGTCCATGTCGTCGTGGACGCGCTCGAGCGACTGGCCGGTGTGCTCGGCGTAGATCTCGTCGATGTGGCGGCGCAGCTCGAGCGTCTCGCGCGCGTGGATCTCGATGTCCGCGGCCTGGCCCTCGAACCCGCCCGAGGGCTGATGAATCAGGATGCGGCTGTTCGGCAGCGCCATGCGCTTGCCAGCGGCGCCGCCCGCCAGCAGCAGCGAGCCCATGCTCATCGCCACGCCGAAGCAGATCGTCTGCACGTCCGGCTTGATGAACTGCATCGTGTCGTAGATCGCCAGGCCCGAGTACACCACGCCGCCGGGCGAGTTGATGTAAAGCGAGACGTCCTTGTCGGCGTCCTCGCTCTCGAGGTGCAGCAGCTGCGCGACCACCAGGTTCGCGACCTGGTCATCGACGGGCGTGCCGATGAACACGATGCGCTCGTTCAGCAGCCGCGAGTAGATGTCGAACGAGCGCTCACCGCGCGCGCTCTGCTCGACGACCATCGGAATCAGTGGCATCTCGGCTATCCTTTCGACAACTGGTCAGTTGTCAAACACAATAGCAACCCGATGGTTGTCAAACGGAGGTTCGCGATGGCGGTACGACGCGAGATCGAGGTCGACGCCCCGCCCGAGGAGGTGTGGGCGGCGCTCGCCACCGAGGAGGGGCGCGAACGCTGGCTGGATGAGCCCGAGCGCGACATCCATGTCGAGCTGCTCGACGCGCCGCATCGGCTCGTGTGGTGGTGGGCAGGCGCAGAGGAGCCGGCCACGCGCGTCGAGTTCCTGATCGTCGCGGGCACCGAATCTCATCCGCCGACACGCGTGATCGTGATCGAGAGCGAGCCTGCGTTCCCGCTGGCGATGCTCGCCTACGGCTTCAACCGGATACTCGCTTGAACGACCCCGTGGGCGAGGTCTTCGGGGCGCTCGCCGACCCGACGAGGCGCTTGATGGTCGAGGAGCTGCTGCGCGAGGGCACCACCAGCGTGCCGACGCTCAGCGCCGTGCTGCCGATCACGCGCCAGGCCGTCGCCAAGCACCTCGCGGCGCTCGACAGCGCCGGTCTCATCGAGCGCGCCCCCGCCTCCGGGCGCGAGGTCCACTACAGGCTGCGCGCGCGGGCGCTCGCACCGGCTTCGGCCTGGCTGAGCGGCGCCGAAGCGGCGTGGGGCAGACGTCTGTCGCGTCTGAAGGACGCCGTCGAGAGCGACCCGTCGCGGTGAGGAGCCGCACCGCAGGCCTGGGCCTTTTGGTTCTCCTGCTCGTCGCGCTGGCGGGCTGCGGGCTGATCACCGCCGGCGCTCCGACGGCCGTCCAGCTGCTCGTCACGAGCGAATTCGGCGCGCGCGTGGTGCACCGCAGCGGCGCGCTGCAAGCCAGCGCACACGAGACGGTGCTGAGCCTGCTGCGCCGCTACTACGCCGTTCGCGTGAGCGCGGACGGACGTCAGGTGCAGAGCATCGACGGCGTCCCCGCCGCGACGAGCGCTGCCGCCGGCGAACCCTCAGCGCAGTGGCTCTACTACGTCAACGGCGTACAGAGCCGGAGCTCGCCCGCCACCAGGAGCGTGTACCCGGGCGATCACGTCTGGTGGGACCTGCACGACGCCAGCCACAGCGAGGACGCCGCCGCGCTCGTCGGCTCCTTCCCCGAGCCGTTCCTCAACGGCGTCGAAGGCAAGCGCCTGCCGGTGCGCATCGAATGCGTCTCCGCGTCCGGCCCCGCCTGCCGCGCCGTCACCGCCGGCATGCGCGAATCCGCGGTGCCGGCCGCCGTCGCGGCAGTCGGCAGCGGCGGCGCGCCGGAAACGTTGCGAGTGCTCGTCGGGCCGTGGGCGCGGATCGGTGGCGAACTGGCCGCCGAGGGCGTCGGACGCGGTCCGAGCGTCAGCGGCGTCTATGCAACGTTCTCAGCCGACGGCCGCACGCTCACGCTGCTCGACCGCGACGGCCAGGCGGTGCAGCAACTGACTGGCGACGCGGGCCTCGTCGCGGCGACGCAAAGCGCCAAGGAACAGCCGGTTTGGCTCGTCACCGGGACCGACGAAGCCGGCGTCGAGCTCGCCGCACTCGCCTTCAACCGCACCGCGCTCGCCGATCACTTCGCCGTGGCGTTCGCGTCCGGCGCCGCAATCGCGCTGCCCGCGCGTTGACCCTCGCTTTACTCGACGCCCTACCCTTGTGAGGGTATGTCCGAACACGCCTACACCGCGAGGGCCCTGCCCCGTCAGCGTGACGTCAGGCGCACCGAGCGCCCCGGCGCGATCAGCGCGCTCGGCGTCGCCGCGCTCTGCGTGGCGGGGTTGGCGATCGTCTGGACGCTCGCCTCGCAGGTGCCGATCGTACGCGTCAAGGACGCGGTCGCGCTGTACGACTTCACGCTGCTGAGCGGGCCGCGCATCGATCGGCCCCTCAACGTGCTGCTGCAGCTGCTCGAACCGGCACAGTTCGCGCTGTGGGGGGTCGCGCTCGTGGCCGTCGCGCTCGCGCGTGAGCGCCCGCGCGTCGCCCTGGCCGTCGTCGCGCTGATGACGCTCGCGCCGCTCACCAGCGAGATCCTCAAGCCGCTCTTGGCCCAGCCCCACGATCAGGTCGGCGCCGTCAGCATCGGCGCCGCGTCGTGGCCGAGCGGCCATTCGACCGCCGCGCTCGCGCTCGTCCTGTCGGCGGTGCTCGTCGCGCCGCGGCGGCTGCGTGCGCTGGTGGCGAGCCTCGGCGCGGCATTTGCGCTCGTCGTCGGTTGCGCGCTGCTGATCCTCGCCTGGCACATGCCGAGCGACGTCATCGGCGGATACCTCGTCGCCGGGCTGTGGGCAGCTCTGCTCGTCGCCGCGCTGCGCGCCGCCGAGCGCCGCTGGCCGACTCACGCCAGCTCCTAGCTCTCCCGTCCGTGATGCGCGGACTCGTGCGCTCCCGGCTCCCACAGCGCCTCCGCGTCCTGCGCGCCCGCTGCGGCGGCATCGCCCTCGCTCGGCGAGTTGGCGGCGCGGCCGAGGATGAACAGCAGGTCTGACAGCCGGTTCAGATAGCGCACGACCTCGGGATTGACCTCCGGGCCGACGGCGATCACGCGCCGCTCCGCGCGCCGGCACACCGTGCGAGCCACGTGCAGATGTGCCGCCGCCGGGGTGCCGCCGGGGATCACGAACGATCGCAGCGGCTCGAGCGTCGCGTTGATCTCGTCGCAGGCGTGCTCAAGCCATTGCGTGTAGTCGGCGCCGACGCGCAAACGCGGGCGCTCCTCGCCGGCGGACGGCGCGGGCGTCGGGACCGAGAGGTCGGCGCCGACGTCGAGCAGGTCGTTCTGCACGCGGCGAAGCCACTCGGCGAAGCGCGCGGGCATGCCCGGCGCCAGCAGCGTCACGCCGATCACCGCGTTCAGCTCGTCCACCGTTCCGTACGCCTCAACGCGCGGATGCAGCTTGGACACCCGGCTCATGTCTCCCAGGTGCGTCTCGCCGTCGTCGCCGAGCTTCGTGTAGATACGGGTGAGGTTGACTGTCATGCCAGATCCGGCCTCCAGCCGGCTCCTTGATGATATGGGCCGCCGTCCGGGCGGCCTTGACCGGGCCTTCGGCCCTTCCAGATCCGGCCTCCAGCCGGCTCCTTGATGATATGGGCCGCCGTCCGGGCGGCCTTGGCCGGGCCTTCGGCCCTTCCAGATCCGGCCTCCAGCCGGCTCCTTGATGATATGGGCCGCCGTCCGGGCTCGCCGACCGCACCGCGCCTCGTCGGTGCGATCAGATACGTTCTCGCACCTCGTATGAGGATCGGTGTCCCGAAGGAGACCGCGGCGGGAGAGCACCGAGTGGCGCTCGTGCCGGAGGTCGTCAGCAAGCTGCAGGCGAAGGGGCTGGACGTCGTCGTCCAGGCCGACGCCGGTGCGGATGCGCTCTTGACCGACGCTGCATTCACGGCGGCGGGGGCGCACGTTGCGACGGATGCCGCGGAGGTGTGGCAGAGCGATATCGTCGTCACGATCGCGCCACCGGACCCCGAGACGATCCGCGGGCTCGGCTCCGGGTCGATCCTGATCGGCTTCCTCGCACCGCTTACCAGCCCGCAGACGACGCGCGCGCTCGCCGACGCGAAGGCGACCGCGTTCGCGATGGAGGCGATCCCGCGGATCTCGCGTGCGCAGGCGATGGACGCGCTGTCCTCGCAGAGCAATGTCGCGGGCTATCGCGCGGCCCTCCTCGGCGCCGAGGAAATGGGCCGCTTCTACCCGATGCTGATGACCGCAGCGGGAACGATCCCGCCGGCCAAGGTGCTCGTGCTGGGCGTCGGCGTCGCCGGATTGCAAGCGATCGCGACGGCCAAACGCCTGGGTGCGCGCACGAGCGGCTACGACGTCCGCCCCGAGGTCGCCGAGCAGGTCGAATCCCTCGGCGCGCAGTGGCTCGACCTCGGCGTCGAGGCCAGCGGTGAGGGCGGCTATGCACGCGAGCTGACCGAGGAGGAGCGTGCCCAGCAGCAGCAGGCGCTGACCGATGCGATCAAGGGCTTTGACGTCGTGATCACGACCGCGCTCGTGCCGGGACGCCCGGCGCCGCGACTCGTCACGGCGGAGGCCGTCGAGGGCATGAAGCCGGGATCGGTGATCATCGACCTGGCCGGCGAGGCGGGCGGCAACTGCGAGCTGACCGAGGCCGGCCGCACGGTGGTGCGCCACGACGTCAAGATCGTCTCGCCGCTGAACCTGCCTGCGACGATGGCCGAGCACGCATCGCAGCTGTTCGCGCGCAACGTGCAGGCGCTGCTCGAGCTGTTCGTCGGCGAGGACGGCACGCTGCAGCTCGACTTCGAGGACGAGATCGTCAAGGGCGCGTGCATCGTGCGCGACGGCGAGATCGTCAATCCTGGTGCGCAGGCCGCCGTCGAGGCAGCCGCCGGAGGCGCCTCCTAGATGATCCTCGCCAGCACCCTCACGACCAACCTCGCGATCCTCGTGCTCGCCGGGTTCATCGGCTTCGTCGTCATCTCCAAGGTGCCGAACACGCTGCACACGCCGTTGATGTCGGGCACCAACGCGATCCACGGCATCGTCCTGCTCGGTGGCCTGTTGATCATCGGCCTGTCCGGCAACTCGGCGTTCAACAAGGTCATCCTCGTGATCGCGATCGCCTTCGGAACGATCAACATCGTCGGTGGCTTCCTCGTCACCGACCGCATGCTCGAGATGTTCAAGACCAAGCCCAACCGCGGCAGGCGGCCCGACGACAGCGACACACCGGAGAAGGGCGGCGGCTGATGATCAACACCCCGCTCGCGACGTCGTTCCTGCAGAACCAGAACTTCCTGGACGTGCTCTACATCGTCGCCTTCTCGCTGTTCATCCAGGGTCTGCGCGGCCTGTCGGGGCCGACGACCGCGGTGCGCGGCAACCGCATCGCCGCCGTCGGTATGGCGATCGCCGTGATCGCCACGTTGCTGAACCCGAACGAGGGCAACTGGGGGCTGATCGCCCTCGGCATCGCGCTCGGCGCAGCCGTCGGGATACCCGCCGCCCGCCAGGTGAAGATGACCGCGATGCCGCAGATGGTCGCGCTGTTCAACGGCGTCGGCGGCGGCGCCGTGTTCCTGATCTCCTGGGCCGAGTTCCGGTTGACCAACGGCTTCGCGCACACCCCCACCTACATCGCCGTCTTCTCGCTGTTTGCCGCGATTGTCGGCTCGGTCTCGTTCTGGGGCTCGAACATCGCCTTCGGCAAGCTGCAGGAAATCATCCCCGGACGCCCGATCAGCCTCGGCTCGGCCCAGCAGATCGTGAACCTCGTGCTGCTGATCCTCGCGGTCGCAGCCGGCGCCGACATCGCCGCCGGCGACCACAGCGAACTGGTCTTCATCGGCATGCTCGTGTGCGCGGCGCTGCTCGGCAACGCGGTCGTGTTCCCGATCGGCGGCGCGGACATGCCGGTCGTGATCTCGATGCTCAACGCCTTCACCGGCCTGTCCGCCGCCGCCACCGGCATCGCCCTCAACAACCCCGCGCTGATCGTCGCCGGCATGATCGTCGGTGCGTCGGGCTCGATTCTCACGAACCTGATGGCGGTCGCGATGAACCGCTCGATCCCAGCGATCATCGCCGGGGGCTTCGGCGGCGGCGGGGCGATCGAGGGCGCCAGCGGCGCGGGCGAGCACGCCGGCACCGTGCGCTCGACGAGCGCGGCCGACGCCGCGATCCAGCTCGCTTACGCCAACCGCGTGATGATCGTGCCGGGCTACGGGATGGCGGTCGCTCAGGCGCAGCACGCCGTGCGCGAGCTGACCAAAGCCCTGGAAGAGCGCCAGGTGGAGGTCAGCTTCGCGATCCACCCGGTCGCCGGGCGCATGCCCGGGCACATGAACGTGCTGCTGGCGGAGGCCGACGTGCCGTATGACCAGCTCGAGGAGATGGAGGAGGCCAACCAGGAGTTCGGGCGCACGGACGTCTCGCTGGTGATCGGCGCCAACGACGTCACCAACCCGGCAGCCAAGAACACGCCCTCCTCGCCGATCTACGGCATGCCGATCCTCGAAGTCTCCAACAGCCATTCGGTGATCGTGATCAAGCGCTCGATGAACCCGGGGTTCGCAGGCATCGAGAACGAGCTCTACTACGAGCCCGAGACGACGATGCTGTTCGGCGACGCCAAGTCGGCGGTCACCGAAATCACCTCCGAGCTCGCGAACATCTAGCCAGCGGGTGCGAGACTGCGCTAGATGATCGAGCGCAGCCAGGCCGTCGCCGCCCTCGCCGAGGACGAGTTCGATGTGGTCGTCGTCGGCGGCGGCATCACCGGCGCGGGCGTCGCCCTCGACGCGGCCACCCGTGGCTACAGCGTGGCGCTGCTCGAGCGCGCCGACTACGCCTCCGGCACCTCGAGCCGCTCGAGCAAGCTCGTCCACGGCGGGCTGCGCTACCTGCAGAACTTCGATCTCGGCCTCGTCCGCGAGGCGCTGCTCGAGCGCCAGCTGATGGTGGCGCTCGCCCCGCACCTGGTGCGGCCGCTGCCGCTCGTCGTGCCTGCGTTCGAGGGCGCGCACCCGGACCGCCTCGTCGGGGTCGGGTTGAACCTGTACGACGTGATGGCGGTCGACCGCGATCGCCTGCGCTCGCGCCGGTCAAAGCGCGGCCGCGCGGAGCGTGCCCAGGGCACCGCCCCGACCGCCGGCAGCCTCGACGGCGCCGAGGCCTGGAGCCCGGCCCGCCACCGCGTGATCTCCGGCGAGGAGGTGCTCGAGCTGCTGCCGGCGCTCGCCGCGCGCGAGCCCACCAGCGGCTACCTGTTCTACGACTGCCAGACCGACGACGTGCGGCTCGTGCTGACCGTGCTGGGCGAGGCGGAGCGCTTCGGCGCGGTGTGCGCCAACCGCCTCGACGTCACAGGACTGCTCGAGCGCGACGGACGCGCGCACGGCGTGCACGTGCTCGACGTCGAGAGCGGCGAGCGCTTCGACGTACGCGCCGCGAACGTCGTCAACGCGACCGGCGTGTGGGCCGACCAGCTGCGCCCCAACGAGCTGCACGAGGAGGCCGAGCTGCCGCGCATCCGGCCGAGTCGCGGCACCCACATCACGATCCGCCACGAGGACCTGCCGTTGGTCGGCGGCGCGATCGTGCCCGCCGGCGGCGGGCGCACGATCTTCGCCCTGCCGTGGCTCGGACACACGCTCGTCGGCACCACCGACAACGACTACGAGGGCCCGCTCGAGCACATCGAGCCCTCGCGCGATGACGTCGACTACCTGCTCGAGGCCGTCAACGCGTTCTTCGGCAGCGAGCTGGCGCCGGCCCAGCTGACCGGTGCGTTCGCCGGCGTGCGTCCGCTGATCTCGACGGGCGACCCGAAGAAGTCGGTCGACATCTCGCGCAAGTCCGAGCTGTACGAGACGTCCTCCGGGATGATCACGATCACCGGCGGCAAGCTGACGACCTGGCGGCGCATGGCCAAGATGACCGTCGATCGCCTCGTCGAGCGCGACGCGCGCGAAGCGCCGTGCCGCACCCACGAGATCCCGCTCGGGCAGGCGATCGCAGTCGAGGAGCTTCCCCGTGTCGAGGGGGTGGGACGCGTCGGACCTGACCCCTATCAGGCGCTTGCGTCGCGCTACGGGTACGCCGCGCGCGAGGTGCTCGCGCTGGCGAGCGAGCGCGAGGAGCTCGCGCAGCCGATCGTCGCGGGCCTGCCGGACCTTCTTGCCGAGGCGGCGCTGGCTGCCCGTCGCGAGCAGGCGCGCAGCATCGGCGACGTGCTGCTGCGACGCACGCGCCTCGCGCTGCTGGCGGCGCGTGAGCTGCCCGGTGCGCCGGTGCGGCGGGTGGGGGAGGTGCTCGCGCGCGAGCTCGACTGGAGCGCCGAGCGCCTCGAACGCGAGCTCGAGAGCTTCGCCGATGAGGCGCTCGCGGAGGGCATCGTCGCGGACGCCGAGCGTGCTGAGCGCCGCACCGACGCCGTGAGCGCACCGCTGCTGGCGCTGCGGGCAGTCGATCTGACGCTCGAGCTCGGTACGCGGCCGTGGCTGATGGGCATCGTCAACGCCTCGCCAGACTCGTTCAGCGACGGCGGGCTGTACGCGGGCCTCGACGCGCAGGTCGAGCTGGCGCAAGCGCTGCTCGCGGCGGGCGCCGACATCCTCGACGTCGGCGGCGAGTCCGCCTTCACCGGGCATCCCCCCGTCGAGGCTGACGCGGAGATCGAGCGGGTGGCGCCGCTCGTCGGGCTGCTCGCCGGCGAGCTCGGTGCGATCGTGTCGGTCGATACCTACGAGCCGGCGGTCGCCCGTGCCGCGATCGCTGCGGGCGCGCGGATCGTCAACGACGTCAGCGGGCTGCGCGACCCTGCGCTCGCCGACGTGTGCGCGCAGACACGCGCCGCGCTCGTGATCATGCACACGCGGGCCGTGCCTCGCGAACGCCTGCAGGATCCGGATCTATATGGCGATATCGGCGCCGAGGTGCTGGCGATTCCTGCGCGAGCGCATCGCGCTCGCACTCGCACGCGGGGTCGCCCCCGAGCAGCTGATCCTCGATCCCGGCCCCGACTTCGCCAAGACGCCCGCACAGACGATCCGCCTGCTGCGCGCGCTCGGGCGCCTGCACGAGCTCGGACGGCCGCTGCTGATGGCGATCTCGCGCGAGGACTTCGTCGGCGCGCCCACCGGACGCCGGCCGCGCGCACGCGAGGCGGGTACGCTGGCCGCGCTCGCATACGGCGTCGAACAGGGCGCGCACGTCTTTCGGCTCCACGACGTCGCCAGCGCCGCCGACTTTCTCGCCGTGCGCGCCGCGCTCGCCGGCGAGAGCGAGCCGAGCAGGGATCTCGCCGTGCCCGATGAAATCCGCTACGACCGCTAGGCTGCAGTCATTCACGGGTGCCCGCCGCTGTCCAACGCTGCGGGACGCCAACCGCCCATCCACCAAGAAAGAAGGAACCCCAGATGGCAGTACTTGAACGCTCTGAGCTGGAGGCCAGCCCGCTTGCCGATCTGCACACGATCGCCAACCAGGTCGGTCTCGACGGCTTCAGGCGGCTCCGCAAGGCAGACCTGATCGACGCGATCCTCGGCGAGGCCAGCGCCGAGGATGGGGAGGGCGTAGCCGGCGACGGCGAGCGCCCCGAAAGCGCGCCGCGCGCCCGCCGGCGTCGCCCGTTGCGCTCGCGCCGCTCATCCGAGGACGCAGGCGACGTCGACGCGCTCGGCAGCGGAGACGAGCCCGCAGCTGCCGACGACGACACAGATGCCGAACCCGCCGACGGCGGCGCCCGTCGCGGGCGGCGCAGGGGCACGCGCGGCGGCGCCGTCGCGTCGGAGGCGTCTGGACGCGGCTCGGCTCGCGGACGCGGACGCGCCGGCGCGCGCGAGGCATCCGGCGCGCGCGAAGGAGCCGAGCAGGACGGGGAGGAGGACGCGCGGATCGCCGCCGGCGTCGTCGAGGTCCTGGGCAACGGCTCGGCATTCCTGCGCGTCGACCCGCCCGAGCCCTCGGACGAGGACGTCTACATCTCCGCTGCGCAGGTCCGTCGTTGTGAGCTCGTCTCGGGCGACCGCGTCACCGGGCCGGTGCGCACGCCGCGGCGCTCGGAGCGCTACCCGTCGCTCGTTCGCATCGACACGATCAACGGCGCATCCGCGGACGCCGTGTCCGACGGGGCGCGCCACGAGGAGCTGCCCGTCGACTGGCCACGTGAGCGCATCGCGCTCGGCTCCGATGACCCGACGCTGGAGGCGATCGAGTGGCTCACCCCGCTCGGCCGCGGCTCGCGCGTGGTGATCGTCGGGGCGCGCGGCGCGGGCAAGAGCGAGACGTTGCGGCGGATGCTCGCGGTGATCGGCGGGCTCGAGGAGCTCGAGACCAGCCTCGTGCTCGTCGGCGCACGCCCCGAGGAGATCGCCGACTGGCAGCACGGCCCGGTGACTCCGTCCGCAGCGCTCACCTTCGCGGCCTCGGCTGATTCGCAGGATCAGGCGGTGGAGCGCGCGATCGACGCCGCCAAGCGTGTCGCAGCCCGTGGCGGCAACGCGCTCGTGGCGATCGACGCGATCGACGGGCTGCACCCAGCCGCCGCACGCAAGGCGCTCGCATCGGCACGCAACCTGCGCGACGGCGGATCGCTCACCGTGATCGCTCTCGCCGAGCGTCCGCTGGGCGGCGAGACGACCGTGATCGCGCTCGACGCCGCACTCACGTCCACCGCGCGCCAGCCGATCCTGGACCTCGCCGCCAGCGCCACGCTCAAGCCGGAGCTGCTCGTGGGCGAGGACGGTGCGCAGGCGATCTCAAGGGCCCGTGCTGCGGCGGTCGAGGCAGCCTAGCGCCGGTACGCTACTCGGTTCCAGGATGGCTCCGGCGCGAGCTCGATCGGCTCGCTCGCGCGCGGCGATCCCGGTTCCGAGGGCTGTACGTAGCCGAAGCTGCCGGTCTGCGCGTTGAAGCTCACGCTGAGCTCGCCCTCCTTGACACGCTGGTCCAGCCACGCGCCGCGGAACACGAGGCGACGCAGCCAGTGCACGAGCGAGCGCTCGGCTGGCCCGACGAGCTCGGGCCAGCAGTCGTTGACGTGTTCGCCTAGACCTGACGCCGGGTCGAGGATCTCGCCGTTGACGGCGAGGTTGACGAGGTCTTCGAGCTCCTCCTCGCCGAGGCGCCCGCCGACGAAGCCGAGCTTCAGCGCCGCCTGCTCGCAGCGCTCAGAGAAGTCGACCTCGTTGAACGTGAAGCGCAGCTCGCCATATTCGAGGACGAAGTCCTCGCCGGAGTCGTAGTTTTCGCGTCGCGCTGTTTCCATGTGCCAGCGCCGGGTTGATTGGGGTCCATCCCCGCCGGCCCCGGCTCGTCGGAATCATACGGCTCGTTCCTGCATTGGCAGCCGTCATGAATGGGATTTTGCATTGAGGCCCTCGGCGACGTCGGTCGTGGGGGCCCGGTGGGCATCTGTACCCTCCCGGACCGATGGCACGACTCTCAGAGCACGGACTGCGCAAGTCGGTCGGCGTCTCAGGCCTGTTTGCGACCGCCTACGGCAACGTCGGCTCCTCGATCTACTACGCGCTCGGCCTCGTCGCCGCGCACGCACTCGGCCTGACCCCGCTCGTGTTCCTGTTCGCCGGCGGACTGTTCGCGCTGACGGCCAAAACGTACGCCGAGGGCGCGTCGATGTTCCCCGAAGCCGGCGGCTCCTCGTCGTTCGCCCGCCACGCGTTCAACGACGTCGTGTCGTTCTTCGCCGGCTGGGCGTTGAGCCTCGACTACATCCTCACGATCGCCATCTCGGCGTTCTTCGTGCCGCACTACCTGAGTGCGTTTCCGGGCCTCGGCGCCCTCAAGCACAACCCGGACGACATCTTCGGCGGGCTGATCGTGGTCGGCGCTGCTCGCGTGGCTGAACATCCGCGGGCTGGGCGAGTCCGCCAAGCTGAACATCGTCCTCGCCGTGCTCGACCTGTCACCCAGATCCTGCTGGTCGGGCGTCGGCATCGTCGCTCGTCCTGAACCCGTCACCTGCTTGATCAACCAGGTCCACCTGGGATCGGTGCCGACCTGGAGGGAACTGATCTTCGCGCTGTCGCTGGCGATGCTCGCGTACACCGGCATCGAGACGGTGGCGAACATGGCCGAGGAGTCCAAAGACCCCGGCAAGCAGGTGCCGAAGGCCGTCAACCTGGTCGTGCTCGCGGTGCTCGGCGTATATGCCGGCATCTCCGTCGTCGCGCTCTCGGCGCTGCCGGTCATTCACCACGGCGTCGGCTACAGCGCCGAGCTCAAACAATCCTTCTCCAAGCCCGGCTACGCGACCGCGCTGGGCGGGTTCTTCGAAAACGACCCGATGCTCGGCGTCGATCGAACACCTCGGGCTGCACGGCACGGTCCTGAAACTGTCCAGGTACTACCTCGGGCTCCTCGCCGCGACGATCCTGTTCATCGCGACCAACGCTGGGATGATCGGAATCTCGCGCCTGTCGTGGTCGCTGTCCGAGCACCGCCAGCTGCCGCGGCTGTTCTCGCAGCTGCACTCCAAGTACCGCACGCCGTGGTTCACGCTGATCTTCTTCTCGATGCTGGCGAGCACGCTGATCATCTACGGCAACACCGAAGTCCTGGGCAACCTCTACTCGTTCGGCGCGATGCTCTCGTTCACGATCGCGCACGCGGCGATCGTGAAGCTGCGCGTCAGCGACCCCGACCGCGAGCGCCCCTACAGCAGCGCCGTGGGGCGTGCGCATCAAAGGCTCGGTGATCCCGATGACCGCGGTGATCGGCGGTATCGGCACGTTCGCCGCGTGGATCGCCGTGACGGTGCTGCACACCGAGGCGAAGATCGTCGGCATCCCGTGGATGGTCGATCGGGATGGGCGGCTACTTCTACTACCGCAAACGCCAGGGGCTCGACCCGCGGAAGAGCTACAAGATCGCACGTGCGCCGAGCGTCCCGCAGACTTCGAGGAGCTCGAGTACAAGACCGCGCTCGTGCCGATCTTCGGCGACGACGTCAGCGCGTCCGCCCTGCACAGCGCCGCCAAGCTGATCGGCGAGGAGGGCGTCGTCTATGCGATCTACGTGCTGCCGGTGCCCAGCCAGCTGTCGCTGGAGGCCGGTCTGGAAGAGGAGGAGGCGCAGGGGCGCTCGGTGCTCGAGAGCGCCCGCATCCAGGCTCGGCGGCTCGGGCATCAAGATCCACACCGGCCTGATCCGCACGCGCAACCCCGGAGCGGCGCTCGTCGAGGAAGCCGAACGCGTGGGCTGCGACGTCATCTACTGGTCGACGATCCACGCGCCCGCCGGTGAGCAGCGGCATCGGCCCGACCGCCGCCTACCTGCTGAGCAAGCGGCCCTGCCGCGTGATCATCGAGACCGCAGAATCAGCCGCCGCGATCGCGAGCCGCGTGCCGGCTAGCGCTGTGAGCGCCGAGCGCAGCGCGCCCTCGAGCTGGGGGTGTGCGAACTGGTAGCCGAGCACGAGCGCCTTGGCGGGCATCACGCGGGCGCCGGTGGTGACGATCTCGGCCATCTCCCCGTACAGCAGGCGCAGCGCGAGCGCCCGGCACCGGCAGCAGCGAGGGACGGCCGAGCGCGCGACCGAGCGCTCTGCGAGAACTCGCGGTTGCGGACGCGGCTCGGGCGCGGTGCGCGTTGACCGGCCCGCTCCCAGCGCTCGTCGGCAAGCGCCGCGAGCATCATCCCGACGCAGGTCCTCGGGGTGGATCCAGGAGATGTACTGGCAGCCGCCGGCCACCGGGCCGCCGACGCCGAGCCGGAACGGCGGCAGCATCTTCGCCAGCGCGCCGCCGCCGCGGTCGAGCACCACGCCGGTGCGCACCTGCACGACGCGCATCCCGAGCTCGCGGGCGCCGGCCGCGGCTCGCCTCCCACGCGACGCACACCTCGCGCCAGGAAGTCGCGCCCCGGCGGTGCGTCCTCGTCGAGCGGCTCCTCGCCGTGGGCGCCGTAGTAGCCGATCGCCGAGGAGCTGACCAGCACCTGCGGAGGCTTGCCGGCTCCGATTGGTGGGCCCGTCGAGCCCCTCGATGAGGTTGCGCGTGCCCGACACGCGGCTGTCGCGGATCGCGCGCTTGGCGCTGCGCGCTCCAGCGCTGCGCGATCGGCTCGCCGGCGAGGTGCACGACGGCGTCGCGGCCGGCGAGCGCCGCCGGCGGCGCGGGCTCGCTCAGCGGGTCCCAGGCGACCGCATCGACCGCAGCCCAGCCTCGCGCGCGCACGCGCGGGGTCGCGCGAGAGCACCGTCACCTGCGCGCCGCGCTCGCGCAGCACCGCGACGAGCGAGGGTCCGACCAAGCCCGTCGCGCCCGTGACCGTCACCCGCTGGCCGATCTTCGATCGGTCGCTCATCAGCTCAGCCTCTCACACGCGAGACTCGCGCACCCTCTCACACGCGAGACTCGCGCACCCGGATCACGTTCGGCCGTCGACCACCTGGGCGCCAGGCGACGCACCCGCGACGGTGTCGCCGTGGGCGAAGCCGACCTGCTGGCCGGCCAGCGCGGTGCCCGCTGCGCGGGCCTGCTCGGCGACCGCCGCCGCCACCGCGGGAGCGACGTCGCGGTTGAACACCGACGGGATGATGTAGTCCTCGCGCAGTTCGTCCTCGTCGACGATCGCCGCGATCGCGTGCGCGGCCGCCATCTTCATCGCCTCGGTGATCGCGGGTGCGCGCACGTCGAGCGCGCCGCGGAAGATGCCCGGGAAGCACAGCACGTTGTTGATCTGGTTGGGGTAGTCCGAGCGGCCCGGTCGCCATGATCCGCACGTACGGCGCTGCCTCCTCGGGGATCACCTCGGGATTGGGGTTGGCCATCGCGAACACCATCGCGTCGCTGTTCATCCGCGCGAGCGCCTCGGCTGGCAGCGGCGCGGGCGCCGGAGACGCCGATCAGCAGGTCCATGCCGTCGATCACATCCGCCGGCGAGCCCGCGCGGCAGTCCGGGTTGGTCGCCTCCGCGAACCAGCGCTTGACGGCGTTCATCGAGCCGTCCTGGTAGTCCTCGCGCTGGACGTGCAGCGCGCCGCTGCGAGTCCGCGCCGATGATCTTCGCGCACGCCGGCCGCGAGCAGGATCTTCGTGACCGCGATCCCGGCGGCGCCGAGGCCGATGATCAGCACGTTCAGGTCCTCCAGGCGCCGGCCGGTGAGCTTCACGGCGTTCAGCAGCGCCGCCATCACGACCACCGCGGTGCCGTGCTGGTCGTCGTGGAAGACCGGGATGTCGAGCTCCTCCTTGAGGCGCTCCTCGATCTCGAAGCAGCGCGGCGCCGAGATGTCCTCGAGGTTGATGCCGCCGAACGCCGGCGCGATCAGCTTGACGGTGCGCACGATCTCCTCGGGGTCGGTCGTGTCGAGGCAGATCGGGAACGCGTCGACGCCCGGCGAACTCCTTGAACAGGCAGCACTTGCCCTCCATCACCGGCATCGCCGCGCGCGGGTCCGATGTCGCCCAGGCCCGAGCACCGCGGTGCCGTCGGAGACGACCGCCACCGTGTTGCGCTTGATCGTGTACTGGAAGGCCCTGTCGGGGTCGTCGGCGATCGCCAGGCACACGCGCGCGACGCCGGGCGTGTAGACCATCGAGAGGTCGTCGCGCGTCTTCAGCGGGTGCTTGTTGTGCTGTTCGATCTTGCCGCCGACGTGCAGCAGGAACGTGCGGTCGGTGGTGTCGATCACCTCGGCGCCGTCGATCGCGGTCGATCGCCTCGATGATCCGCTCCCAGTGCTCCTGACCCGACGCGTCGACGACGATGTCGCGCAGGCTGTGGTCGCCGTCGACCTCGACCAGGTCGACAGCCCCGACGATCCCGCCGGCGTCGCCGATCGCGCTCGTCAGCTGGCCGAGGATGCCCGTGGGAGTCGTCGAGTCTTGACGCGGATCGTCAGACGGTACTGCGCGCTCGGTGTGGCGCTCACTGGCGGGGCTCCTCGGTCGTTGGCGGCACGGGATCTTAGGAGGTATGCGGCGCCGACACGTGCTCCTTTGGCGCATCGGCCAGCCGCCGAGGCCGCGCCGGTGCTCGTAGAGTGCTCAGACGATGGCTACCGATACGCGAGCACCTGCGAGCACCGGCACAGCGCGCGGCGCGCGCGCGGCGCGGGCGCCGCGAGCCGGCGCACGCGGGGAGCGGCGCCTGTTCCTGATCGACGGGCCGAGCCTCGTCTACCGCGCCTTCTTCGCGCTGCCCGAGTCGATCGCGACCTCGACCGGCGTGCCGACCAACGCGATCTTCGGCTTCGCCTCGATGCTCGTGAAGATCGTCACCGACTACGGCGTGTGTCCGACGGTCGTGGCGTGGGACGCGGGCACGTCCGGGCGCGACCGAGATGTTCGCCGAGTACAAGGCCCAGCGCCGCTCGCGCCCGGACCTGCTCAAGCAGCAGTGGCCGGCGATGGAACCGCTGGTCGAGGCGTTCGGCTACAGCAACGTGCGCGTCGAGGGCTACGAGGCCGACGACGTGATCGCGTCGCTCGCCGAGCGCGCGCTGCGCGCCGAGCCGCCGGTGCCGGTGACGATCGTGACCGGCGACCGCGACGTCTTCCAGCTGATCGACGAGCGCGGCCTCGTGCAAGGTGATGGCGACCGCGCGCGGGATCACCGAGACCAAGATCTACGACCGCCAGGCGGTGATCGACCGCTACGGCATCCCGCCGGAGCTGATCCCCGACTTCTACGGGCTGAAGGGCGACACCTCGGACAACATCCCCGGCGTCCCCGGGATCGGCGACAAGACCGCCAGCGAGCTGATCCAGCGCTTCGGCTCGCTCGAGGACGTGCTCGCGCACGTCGACGAGGTCAGCGGCGCCAAGCGCAAACAGAACCTGATCGAGCACGCCGAGAACGCGCGCGTGTCAAAGCGCCTGGCGACGGTCCAGCGCGACGTGCCGGTCGACTTCGACATCGCCGCCGAGGCCGCGCGCGAGCCCGACCGCTCGCGCGCTGCGCGAGGTGTTCCGCGAGTACGAGCTGCGCGACCCGCTGCGGCGCCTGGAGGAGGCGCTCGGCGACGCCGAGCTCGCGGCGCCGGCACCCGACGCGCGAGGTCACGCTGACCGCGCGCGCTGCGCGCGGGCACGCCGCGCGGACATCGCGCGGCTCGGCCGCGCCGACGGCGAGCTGTGCGTCGTCGTGCGCGCCAGCGAGCCGCCCGAGGGCGCGCTGTTCGCCGAGGGTGCCGCCGTGGCGCTTCGCGGTCGCCGCCGACGGCGACGAGGTGCTCGTCGGCGACTGCGACGGTCCCGAGGAGGTCGTCGCGGCGATCGGCGAGCGCGCCGGTGGTCGCGCACGACGCCAAGGCGCTGCGGGCTGGTGCCCGCCCGGGCTCGCGCACGACACGCTGCTCGGCGCCTACCTGCTCGAGCCCGCCCGGCGCGGCTATCCGTTCGCGGAGCTGTGCGAGGAGCGCGGCCTCGCGAGCGATCTCGAGGACCCGCTGGCGGCCGACGCGCGTGCTGCTGGGCGCGCTCGCCGACTGGCAGCGCGAGCAGATCGCCGAGCGCGGCCTGGAGGCGGTGATGCGCGACATCGAGCTGCCGCTCGTGGCGGTGCTGCGCGAGATGGAGCTGCTCGGGCGTGCGCCTGAACCTCGAGCGCCTGGCCGAGATCACCGGCCGCGTGCGCGAGGAGATCGCCGCGCTGGAAGAGGAGATCTTCGCGCTCGCCGAAGAGGAGTTCCTGATCGGCTCGCCGCAGCAGCTCGGCGAGATCCTGTTCGAGAAGCTCGGCCTGTCGCGCAAGCGCCGCGGCAAGACCGGCTACTCGACCGACGCGCGCGTGCTGCAGGCGATTCGCGCCGAGCACGAGATCGTGCCGAAGATCGAGCGCTGGCGCGAGCTCTCGACGCTGATCAAGACCTACCTCGACGTGCTGCCCGAGCGATGGTCGACGAGCGCTCGCGCATCCACACCACGTTCCTGCAGGCGGTCGCGCAGACCGGCCGGCTGTCGAGCACCAACCCGAACATGCAGAACGTCCCGATCCGCACCCCGCTCGGGCGCGAGATCCGCGGCTGCTTCGAGGCCGAGCAGGGCAGCGTGCTGATCTCCGCCGACTACTCGCAGATCGAGCTGCGCGTGCTCGCGCACGCGGCCGACGAGCCGGTGCTGAAGGAGATCTTCGAGCGCGGCGAGGACGTGCACACGGCGACCGCCTCGCAGGTCTTCGGTGTGCGCCCGAGGAGATCGACCCGGGCATGCGCTCGAAGGCGAAGATGATCAACTACGGGATCGTCTACGGGCTGTCCGACTTCGGCCTCGCCGACCGCCTGAACATCCCGCGCGAGGAGGCCAAGGAGTTCATCGACGCCTACCTCGAGCGCTTCCCGCGCGTCGCCGAGTTCATCGCCGAGACGATCGAGCAGGCCAAGGAGCAGGGCTACGTGACGACGCTGTGGGGCCGGCGCCGACAGATCCCCGAGCTGCGCGCCCGCAACTACCAGGTGCGCACGCTCGGCGAGCGCCTCGCGGTCAACACCGTCATCCAGGGCACCGCCGCGGACATCATCAAGCTCGCGATGGTGCGCACCCACGCGCGCTGGCGGAGTCCGGGCTGCAGACGCGCCTGCTGCTGACGATCCACGACGAGCTGCTGTTCGAAGGGCCGCCCGGCGAGGCGGACGCAGGCGCGGCGCGCTGATCGAGCGCGAGATGGTGCGGCGTGTGGGAGCAGCGCGAGCCGCCGCTCGGCGGTCGACATCGGCGTCGGGCCGCAACTGGCTGGAGGCGAAGTGAGGCCGCGCGGGCTGGCCGGTGCTGCTGGGCGTCGGCGCCGGCTGCCTGGTCGGGATGCAGGCGCCGATCAACTCGCGCCTGGGCAAGACCGTCGGGAGCATCCAGGCGGCGACCTTCTCGTTCCTCGTCGGGACGCGTCGCGCTGGTCGCGATCGCCGCGTTCGTCAACGGCGGGCTCGGCGAGCTCGCGCAACGTCGGGCGCGCGCCCTGGTGGGCGCTCGTCGGCGGCCTGCTCGGCGCCGTCTACGTGACGGTCGCGCTCGTCGCCGTGCGCACGCTCGGCGCGAGCGGCCTGACCGCCGTGGTGATCACCGGCCAGCTCGCGATCTCGGTCGTGATCGACCGCTTCGGGCTGCTCGGCGTCGCCCGCCAGCACGTCGAGCGCGCGCGCATCGTCGGGCTCGTGCTGCTGGTCGCGGGCGTGGTGCTGGTGGTGCGGCAGTAGCGAGCGAGTTGGCTTTCGGCGGTGGCTCAGCCGAGCGCGGTCCTGAAGCCCTCGCGCCAGCTCGGGTAGCCCGGGCGCCAGCCGAGCTCGCGCTTGGCGAGCGCGTTGCAGGCGCCCTGGGCGCCGTCATCGTCGCGATGCCGTAGCTGCCGGCGAGTGGGCGGGCGAGCCACGACGGCACGCGCCGCGGCCGCGGCGCGCCGAGCGCGGCGGCGAGCGCCGGCAGCCACTCGACACACGGGCGCGGGCTCGTCATCGACGATGTTGTACGCGCCGCCGGCGCCGTTCGTGAGCGCCGCGACGGTCGCGTGGGCGGCGTCGTCGACGTGGATGAACGACCACACGCCGGCGCCGCCGCCGACGATCGGCAGGCGCCGGCGCAGGACCTCGCCGCAGAGCGAGCCGGTCGCGAGATCGCGCTGCCCGGCCCGTAGAAGTAGCCGTAGCGCAGCACGAGCCCGCCGGCGTCGAGCACCGTGCTCTCGAGCTCCGCGATCGCGGCCGCGGAGCGGCGGAACTGCTTGCGGGGTTCGCGTTCGCGTTGAGCGGGTCGCTCTCGACGTGGACGGTCCCGGGCGGGCCGGGCGCGTAGGCGAAGGCGATGCTCTGCGCGAGCACGCGCTCGGCGCCGGCGCCTGCGCGCGGCGTCGACGAGGATGCGCGTGCCCTCGGTGCGCAGACGATCGTTCAGCGCGAAGTCCCGCTCGATCGTGCGCGGGTCGATGCGCGGCGGGATCGCGGTGAGCTGGTGGATGACGCGCCTGCGGGCGAGCAGCCGCGACCGCCGCGCGTACCGCCGCCGCGTCGAGCGCGTCGGCGAGCACGGGCTCGGCGCCGGCGGCCTGCAGCGCCTGTGCGTTGACCGCCGAGCGTGTCATCGCCGGTGACCTCGTGACCGTCGGCGATCAGCAGCGGCAGCAGCGGGCGCCCGATCACGCCGGTCGCTCCGGCCACGAAGACCCTCATGCCGCGATGACCGTCTCGGCGCCGGCCTTTGCCGCGCCGCCGCGGTCGCGGGCCGCTCGGGCGTTACGCACACCATGCCCTCGCTGAAGCCCGCTGGGGTCATGTCGAAGGCGCCGTTGAAGCGCGCGCGCATGTTCTCGAGCGCGATCACGTTCGTCAGCTCGACCAGCTGGCGCTCGTCGAAGTGCTCGCGCAGGCTCGCCAACAGCTCGTCGGAGACGGTTGTGGGCGTGCGGGTCATCGCGACCGCGTAGTCGAGCACGAGCCGCTCGAGCTCGTTGAACCCCTCGGCTCCGCATAGCGCGGCAGCGCCAGCAGCTGATGCTCGCTGATGCCTGCTTCGCGTGCGATCGAGGAAGCCGATGTCGCAGCAGAACTCGCAGCTGGCGAGCGCCGCCGCCTTCAGTCTCGGCGAGCACCTTCAGGTGCTCCTGCACGCGATGCTGGCCGGCGGTCGCCTGCTCGAGCACGCCGTAGCCGAGCAGCAGTCCCGGCGCGTGCGCGTACACGGCGATCGGCTCCACGTCGCGGCCGAGCCGCCGCCGCGAGAGTCGGTAGACGAGCCGCACGAGCGGGCTTGCGTTCCGGGTGGATACACCGTCGATCCTGGTCATGTTCGTGCCTCCAGCGGTCGGGGAACGCGGCTGGGCGGGCGCGATTGCGCCGCTCGCACCGCCGTTTGACATGGGTATTACTCTACCTCAAGGTGGTGCCCAGAAAGTGACCAGTTCGGCGACAAAATCAGGTACCAATTTTGGTCCTGAGCTGCTGATCGAGCTGCGCGGCAGCCGCCGTCGCGCGCAGCTCGAGGACCGGCTGCGTGCGCTGGTACGCGACGAAACGCTGACCGCCGGGAGCCGCCTGCCGTCGTCGCGTTCGCTGGCGAGCGACCTCGAGGTCTCGCGCCGGCTGGTCGTCGACGCCTACGCCCAGCTGCTCGCCGAGGGGTACCTCGTGGCGCGCAGAGGGGGAGGCACGTACGTCGCCTCGGCCGCGAGCGCCGCCGAGGCGACACCGCGTCCGGCGCCGGCGCGGCCGCTGCAGTTCGACTTCTTCCCGGGCGCACCCGACCTCGCGTCGTTTCCGCGCGCGCTGTGGTCGCGCGCGCTGCGCGACGTGCTGCGCTCGGCGCCTGCGAGCGCGTTCGCCTACCCGGACGTGCGCGGTGCGCACGAGCTGCGCTGCCAGCTCGTCGGCCTACCTACGGCGAGTCCGCGGCGTCGTCACCGAGCCCGGCTCGATCGTGATCTGCGCGGGGGCCACCCAGGGGCTGGCGCTGCTCGGGCGGGCGCTCATGCGCGAAGGCGTCGGCGCGATCGCCGTCGAGGACCCGTGCCTGCCGCCGCACCGCGCGGTGCTCGCCTACGCGGGCCTGGAGGTGCGCGGCGTGGCCGTCGACGAGCACGGGCTCGACGTCGGCGCGCTAGACGCGCGGGCGGTGCTCGCGACGCCCGCGCACCAGTGCCCGAGTGGCGTGGTGCTCTCGCCCCAGCGCCGCGGCGAGCTGGTCCGGTGGGCGCGCGCGGGCGGACTGGTGATCGAGGACGACTACGACGCCGAGTTCCGCTATGACCGCGCTCCGCTGGGAGCGCTTCAGGGACTCGCGCCCGACCACGTCGTCTATCTGGGAACCACCTCAAAGACGCTCGCTCCCGGGCTGCGGCTGGGCTGGCTGGTGGTGCCCGGCTCGCTGCTCGATGCTGTGATCGAGGCCAAGGCGCTCGACGACCTCGGCTCGGCGACGGTCGAGCAGCTGGCGCTCGCGCGGCTGCTCGAGACAGCCGCCTATGACCGGCACCTGCGCAAGGTCCGCCGGCGCAACCGCGACCGCCGCGACGCGCTCGTCGCGGCGGTCGCACGCGAGCTGCCGGCCGCGCGGGTCAGCGGCATCTCGGCGGGGCTGCACGCGCTCGTGCGCCTGGCGCACGCGGTCGACGCCGATCGCCTGCTGGCGCTCGCGGCCGAGCGCTCGGTGCGCGTGTACCCGTTGTCGCAGCACCTGATCGACCCGCCGCCGGAGACCGACGCGCTCGTGCTCGGCTACGGGAACCTCGCCGAGCCCGCCATCGAGGAGGGCATCCGCCGGCTGGCGGCGGCCCTCGCCGAGATCTAGACAGGAGACACCATGACACGACCCTTGACTTCGACTTCGCAGGCGGACGCGAGCTCGCCGGCACGCCCCCGCGCGCGACCGGTGCCGGGCAGACGTCTGCCGGCGGCGCTGCCCTCGGCGAGGCTCGTCGCCCGCACCGCGCCGCAGGGTGCGCGCGAGCTGGCCGACGCCGCCAGGACCGGCTCGGTGGCCGAGGTCGCGCGCGCCAAGCGCACGCTGCTCGTGACCTATCGCCGCGACGGCACGCCGGTGCCGACGCCGGTGTGGGCGGCCGCGGCCGACGGCGTCTTTTACGTGCGCTCCGAGCGGACCGCCGGCAAGCTCAAGCGTCTGCGCAATGACCCGCGCATGCTGATCGCGCCCTGCACCGTGCGCGGCAAGCCGCTGGGGGCGCCGCTCGAGGCCAGCGGGCGCATGCTTGCCGCCGATGAGGAGCCGCGCGCCGAGCGGGCGCTCGCCGGCCGCTACGGCTTCGGCCGCTGGCTGTTCGAGGCGACCATGGATCTGATGCGCGTGGACATGTGCTACCTGCAGATCACGCCGGGGGCGTGGGGTGGCTAGCGCACCGCGGCCACCGCCGGGCGGCTGATCGGCGCGGAGCGCTGGCTGCCACCGCGCACGAACGATGGTGGCGCGATCGCGAGGTAGTGGTTGAAGGCCCAGCTGGACACGCGGCGGCTCTCGAAGCCGCGGATGATCGCGGTGGCCGCGCGCGATCGGCGTGATCTGTCCGATCGCGCGCTGCACGTTCAGCAGCCAGCGGTATTTGCGCTCGTGCGAGTCGGAGAACGCGCCGTAGCGCGACAGCGCCTGCTCGCGCGTGCGTTCGCCTTCGAGCAACGGCGCGCAGCTCGCGGCCGCAGGCGAGCCCGAAGTACAGCGCCGTGCGGATGCCCTCGGCGGTCAGCGGCAGGCAGTGCCCGGCGGAGTCGCCGACGAAGAAGACGCTGTCCTCGACCGCGTCGCGCAGCTGGTGGGGGATCCAGTTGCCCTGGTAGCCCTCCGCCGGCAGCCCGAGGTCGCAGGCGAGCCTGACGGTCGGCTCCTTGACGTGATGCGACGGGCCAGAACGAGCCGACGCCGACGCGCAGCTCGTCGCGCGCGGGAAAGCTCCAGCCGTAGCCGGCGCGCACGTAGCCGGCGTCGATCCACAGCTCCATCTCCTCGCCGCGGCCCTGCGGGATGGACCTCGAGGCCGCGCGAGAGGCGCGCGTTCGGCGGCTGGATCGGCGTCGCGTTGGACAGCACGCGGCGCCAGCCGAGCGCGTCGACGACCAGCGGCGCGCGCAGCTCGCCGCGGTCGGTGTGCACGGTCGTGCCCTCGCGACCGGTGACGGTGGCGGTCTCGAGCTCGAGCTCGGGGGACGCCGCCTGCGCCCACAGCAGCGCGCACAGCTCGCGGTAGTCGAACGTCGAGAACGACCACGGCAGCGGCCAGCGCGCGGTGCGAAAGGGCGTGTGGACGACCAGCTCGTCGAAGCTCTGGCGCCAGCGAGTCCATCAGCTCCAGCGCCCGCATCCAGCCGGTGGGCATCGCGCACGCCGACGTCTGGCGCTCGCCGAGCTCGTAGCGGTCGATCACGAGCACCTTCGCTCCCGAGCCGGCGAGCTCGCGCGCCACCGCCAGCCCGGCGAAGCTGGCGCCGCAGACGAGCACGTCGCAGTCGCGCTGCAAGCGGGTCCGCTGCGCTCCCCGCTTCGTCGCTCGAACAGGCATGTGGCCGCAATGATACGGCTGCGCTACGCTTCGGCCGGTGCAAACAGTGATAGAGAATCCCCAGGCCCGCGTGGTCGACGGGTCGAACGGGCTCCTGCTCGAAGTCGACGGGCAGATCGTCCCCAACTACGACGCGACCTTCCGGCCGATCGAGGAGGGCGAGGTCGTCACCGGTCACGTCGTCCGGATCGACAAGGACGAGGTCCTCGTCGACATCGGCTACAAGTCCGAGGGCGTCATCCCGGCGAACGAGCTGTCGATCCGCAAGTCCGTCGATCCCAACGACGAGGTCCACCTCGGCGAGGAGGTCGACGCGATCGTCCTGACCAAGGAGGACCAGGACGGCCGCCTGATCATGTCCAAGAAGCGCGCCCGCTTCGAGAAGGCGTGGCGGCGCATCGAAACGGCGGCCGAGTCCGGCGAGCCGGTCGAGGGCACCGTGATCGAGGTCGTCAAGGGCGGGCTGATCATCGACCTCGGCGTGCGCGGCTTCCTGCCCGCCTCGCTCGTCGACATCCGGCGCGTGCCGAACCTCGACGAGTACATGGGCACGAAGATCGAGACGAAGGTGATCGAGCTCAACCGCTCGCGCAACAACGTCGTGCTGTCGCGCCGCGCGGTGCTCGAGGAGGAGCGCAAGGAGGTCCGCCAGCAGATCCTCGATCGCCTGCAGCCCGGGCTCGTCGTCGAGGGCCAGATCTCGAACATCGTCGACTTCGGCGCGTTCGTCGACCTGGACGGCATCGACGGCCTGATCCACATCTCCGAGCTGTCGTGGTCGCACGTCAACCACCCGAGCGAGATCCTCAACGATCGGCGACACGGTCAAGGTCAAGGTGCTCGACATCGACCGCGACCGCCAGCGCATCTCGCTGGGCCTCAAGCAGACCCAGGAGGACCCGTGGCAGCGGATCGTCGACACCTACAACGTCGGCGACGAGCTCGCCGGCAAGGTCACCAAGGTCGTCACGTTCGGCGCGTTCGTCGAGATCCTCGACGGCGTCGAGGGGCTCGTGCACATCTCCGAGCTGGCCGCGCACCACGTCGAGAGCCCGCGCGAGATCGTCCACCCGGGCGACGAGATCCGCGTGAAGATCCTCGAGATCGACTCCGAGCGCCGGCGCCTGTCGCTGTCGGCCAAGCGCGTCGAGGACCAGATCCTGCCGGTGTCGCGTCCAGGTCGAGCCCGCCGCCGAGGACGACGCCGAGCACGACGCAGTCGGCGCGAGTTCCGAGGCTGCTGAGCTGAGCGACGCTGCCGAGGCGAGCGAGGCTCGCCGAGGCCGAGCGCCGCCGCGGAGCCTGCGCCGGCCGAGGTCGCCGGCGGAGCCGGCCGAGACGCGCCGAGCCGCGTCGAGGCGGCCGCGTCCGCGGAGGCAGCGGTCGAGGCGGCCGAGGCTCGCCGAGGTCGCCGAGGCGACCGGAGCCGAGCGTCGCAGAGGCGACGGCGACGGCGTCAGAGCCGCGCGGACGAGGACGCAGCCGCCGAGACGCCGGCGGCTGCGGCGGACGGCGCGACGGTCGATGACGACGCCGCGGCCGAGTCCCGCGCAGCAGGACTGAAGCGAGCTGAGCGTCTCCGAGCAGGTGGAGGCGGACGGTGCCGTTCGTCGGCCTGACCGGCGGCATGGGCGCGGGCAAGTCGACGGCGCTGGAGGCGCTGCGAGCGTCTCGGCGCGGAGGTGCTGTCGAGCGACGCGGTCGTGCACGAGCTCTACGACGGACGAGCAGCTGCGCGACGCGGTGGTGGCCCGCTTCGGGCGCGGAGGTCGCGCCGGGCGGCGTGGTCGACCGCGCGGCGGTCGCGCAGCGCGCGTTCGCGCGCGCCGAGGAGCGAGCGTGGCTCGAGGGACTGGTGTGGCCGCTGGTCGGCGCGCGGGTCGCAGGCGTGGCTCGAGCAGGCGCGCGCGCGAAGCGCCCGGCGCCGCGCGCGGCGGTGGTCGAGGTGCCGCTGCTGTTCGAGGCCGGCCTGGATGAGCTGCTACGACGCGACGATCGCGGTCGTCGCGGACGGAGTCGGTCCGCAGGCGCGCGCGCCGACGCCCGCGGGCACGCGCTGGTCGACGAGCGCGTCGCGCGCCAGCTCCCGCAGGAGGAGAAGGCGCGGCGGGCGACGTTCGTGGTGCGCAACGACGGCAGCGAGGAGGATCTCGAGCGCGAGCTGTCGGCGGTTCTTGCCAAGCTGTGAGGATGAGCCGCAGCGCTGCGCTCGGCACGCTCGCGGCGATCGCCGCTCGACGGTCGCTGTTCGTCGGCGCTGGTCGCGGTCGCTGCTGCAGCAGGCGACGCGCAATCTCACGCTGCCGCTGAGCGACGCGAGCATCATCCGCGAACAGGCGGCCGCGAAGCACCTCGATCCGGCGCTGATCGCCGCCGTGATCTACGCCGAGACGAAGTTCGACCCGCGACCGTCCTCGGCGGGGCGCAGAGGGCTTGATGCAGATCCTGCCGAGCACCGCCTACTACCTGGCGCAGCTGTCCGGCGGCCGTAGCTTCACCGCGAGCGACCTCGCGACCCGGACGTCAACGTCGCCTACGGCAGCTACTACCTGCGCTACCTGCTCGACCACTACGGCGGCAACGAGATGCTCGCGGTGGCCGCGTACAACGGCGGCGTGACGAACGTCGATCGGCTGGGTGGCGCACGCAGAAGCCGAAGGGCGGCGGCTCAGCGTGCAGGAAATCCCGTTCCCAGAGACGCGCGAATACGTGCAGCGTGTGCTGAGCGCCCAGCGCGACTACCGCGCGACCTACCCTCGCGCCCTCGGGCTGGATTAGCCGCGCCGACGCCGCTGCGCGACGGGCTACCCTAGATCGAACCACACGCATGCCCGACTTCAAGCTCGACTCCGTCTTCACGCCCACCGCCGACCAGCCGAAGGCGATCGCCGCACTGGCGGAGGGCATTGAGCAGGGCGAGCGCTTCCAGACGCTGCTGGGAGCGACCGGCACGGGCAAGACGATGACGATGGCGGGCGTGATCGAGGCGGTGCAGCGCCCGACGCTGGTGATCGCGCACAACAAGACGCTCGCCGCGCAGCTGTGCAACGAGTTCCGCACGTTCTTCCCCGACAACGCGGTCGAGTACTTCGTCTCCTACTACGACTACTACCAGCCCGAGGCGTACGTCCCCAGTCGCGACCTGTACATCGAGAAGGACTCGGCGATCAACCAGGAGGTCGATCGCCTGCGCCACGCGGCGACCGCGGCGGTGTTCGCCCGCCGCGACGTGATCGTGGTCGCGTCGGTGTCGTGCATCTACGGCCTCGGCTCGCCGGAGACCTACGAGATGAACATGCAGATCCTCAAGCGCGGCGAGATGATCGACCGCGACGGGCTGCTGCGCAAACTCGTCTCGATCCAGTACACGCCGCAACGACAGCGTGCTCTCGCGCGGGAGCTTCCGCGTGCGCGGCGAGACGCTCGAGGTGTTCCCGGCGTACGCCGAGACGGCGTTCCGCGCGACGATGTTCGGCGACGAAGTCGAGCGCCTGCAGCACTTCGACCCGCTGACCGGCGAGCTGATCGCGGACGACCTCGAGCACGTGGCGATCTGGCCGGCGACGCACTACAACGTCAAGGAGGGCACGATCGAAGGCGGCAGTGGCGGAGATCGGCCGCGAGCTGAACGAGCGCTGCGAGCAGCTCGAGTCCGAAGGCAAGCAGCTCGAGTCCCACCGCCTGCGCCAGCGCACGCAGTACGACATGGAGATGCTGCGCGAGATGGGCTTCTGCTCGGGGATCGAGAACTACTCGCGGATCCTCGACGGCGCGCCCGCCGGGCGAGCGGCCGTACTGCCTGATCGACTACTTCCCCGAGGACTTCATCTGCTTCATCGACGAGTCCCACCAGACGGTGCCGCAGATCGGCGGCATGCACGAGGGCGACCGCTCGCGCAAGCAGACGCTCGTCGACTACGGCTTCCGGCTGCCGAGCGCGCTGGACAACCGTCCGCAGACGTTCGACGAGTTCCTCTCGATCACGCCGCAGCTGGTGTTCGTGTCGGCGACGCCGGGGGAGTACGAGCGCACGCAGTCCACGCGCGTCGTCGAGCAGATCGTGCGCCCGACCGGGATCGTCGACCCGGCCGTGGAGGTGCGCGAGACCAAGAACCAGATCGACGACCTGATGAACGAGGTGCGCACGCGCGTCGAGCGCAACGAGCGCGTGCTGGTGACGACGCTGACCAAGAAGATGTCCGAGGACCTCTCGCAGTACCTGCTGGAGATGGGCTTCAAGACGCGCTACCTGCACTCCGAGATCGACACGCTCGAGCGCATCCAGATCATCCGCGACCTGCGGCTCGGGGAGTACGACGTGCTCGTCGGCGTGAACCTGCTGCGCGAGGGCCTCGACCTGCCGGAGGTCTCGCTGGTGGCGATCCTCGACGCCGACAAGGAGGGCTTCCTGCGCGGCGAGACCTCGCTGATCCAGACGATCGGCCGCGCCGCGCGCAACGTCGAGGGCACGGTGCTGATGTACGCCGACAAGGAGACGCGAGCGATGAAAGCGGCGATCTCCGAGACCGACCGCCGGCGCGAGATCCAGCTCGCCTACAACGAGGAGCACGGGATCACCGCGGCGACGATCGTCAAGGGCATCTCCGACATCGCCGAGTTCCTGCAGGCCGAGTCGAAGGTGCCGCGCGGGCGCAAACGGCGCACGGCAAAGCGCGGCGCCGACGCGAGAGATGCCCAGGCACGAGCTCGAGCGGATGGTGGTCGAGCTGGAGGAGGAGATGATCGCGGCGGCCGACGACCTGCGCTTCGAGTACGCCGCGCAGCTGCGCGACGAGCTGCGCGAGCTGCGTCGCGACCTGCAGGAGATCCACACGATGGAGGCCCCCGGCGCGGAGATCGCGCCTAGCGAGACTCCGTCCGGTGACATCGCTTAGGATGCCCGGCGTGGACTTCGATCGGCAGGCAGTCGAGCGCAGGGACTTCCCGATCGGCCGGCGCGGATACGACCCGGCGGCTGTCGACGCGCACCTGCGCGCGCTGGCGGACGAGCTCGAAGAGCTCCAGCGCGCCGCCATCACCGGTGGCGGCGACGCGTCGGTCGCCTCGACCGCCGGGACACAGGTGCAGAGCATCCTGCAGGCGGCCGAGACCGCTGCCGCCGAAATCGAGCGTCACGCGCTCGAGAGCGCGCGCCAGGCGCGCGAGGACGCCGACCGCGACGCGGAACGCACACGCGAGGAGGCGCTCGAGCGCGCACGTCAGCACGTCTCGGCGGTGTCGCAGGTGACGGCCAGGCTGCTCGAGCACGTCGGCTCGATGGACGGCGAGGTCGGTGCGCTGGTCGAGAGCATGCGCGCCGGCGCCGGTCGCCTGGCAGCAGATCTGTCTGCGGTCGAGGCCGGCATGAGCGAGCTCTACGACGCCGCCTCCGGACGCAACAACCCGGCGCCTGCAGCGTCGAGCCACAGCGGCAGTTCGAGCCTCAGTCTCCGCAGTTCGAGTCCGAGCCGCAGCGCCGCTTCGAGTCCGAGCTGGACAGCGCGCTCGAAGCAGCGCCCCAGCCGATGGCGACGCCGCTACCCGCCGCCGCCGACCCGGCTGCTGTGGGCGGCGGCGATCTCGACGGCGCGCGCCTGATCGCGCTGAACATGGCGCTCAACGGGGAATCGCGCGCTGACACCGAGCGCTATCTCGCCGAGAACTTCCAGCTCCCGGACCGGCTCAAGCTGATAGACGAGGTCTACTCCGCGATCGAGGGCTAGGACCCGGCGAGGCGTTCGGCGGCAGCACGGGCCTCGTCGACCTCGAGGACCGTAAGGCGCGCAACGAAGCCTCGCACCCAGACGAAGACCCATCCCTCGCGCTGTCGAACGTGGCCGGCGCTGCCAGCCGGACACGGCGATTCGCAGCCTCAAACGCCCTGCGCACAAGCTCCACCGGGTCGGGGGTCGTGGACTCCTCGGACATGACAGGGAGTATCCCGCACGGCGAAGTGCGCGAGTTTCGCTCAACCCGCGTTGTTTGTTGTTGGAGCTGTATAGCGATGGCTATACAGCGTTTGTTGTCGAGACCTACCACGCTCGGCCGCCGGCGAGAGCGAACGTCTGTTCGCCGTCATAGAATGTCTCGTCTATGGCATCGGGCAACAAGATCGTCGTCTCGGGGGCGCGGGAGCACAACCTCAAGGACATCTCGCTGGAGCTGCCGCGCGACGCCCTGGTTGTCATAACCGGGCTGTCGGGCTCGGGCAAGTCGAGCCTGGCGTTCGACACGATCTACGCGGAGGGCCAGCGCCGCTACGTGGAGTCGCTGTCGGCATATGCCCGCCAGTTCCTGGGGCAGATGGACAAGCCCGACGTGGACTCGATCGAGGGGCTCTCGCCGGCGATCTCGATCGACCAGAAGACGACCTCGCGCAACCCGCGCTCGACGGTCGGCACGGTGACCGAGATCTACGACTACCTGCGGCTGCTGTGGGCGCGGGTCGGCAAGCCCCACTGCCCGATCTGCGGGCGCCCGATCGTCGGCCAGTCGGCCGAGCAGATCATCGACCAGGTGATGGAGCTGGCGGAGGGGACACGCTTCATGGTGCTGGCGCCGGTCGTGCGCGGACGCAAGGGCGAGTACGGCAAGCTGCTCGAGGAGCTGCGCGCGGACGGCTTTGCGCGCGTGAAGATCGACGATCGCGTACGAATGCTCGAGGAGTCGATCGTGCTCGACAAGCGCTACAAGCACGACATCTCGGTGGTGGTGGACCGCCTGGTGATGCGCCACGACGTGCGCAAGCGCCTGGCGGACTCGATCGAGACGGCGGTGGCGCTCGCCGATGGCCTGGTCGAGGTCGAGATAGTCGGGTCGCGTCCGGCGAACGACGGCGAAGCTGGACGCGCAGCGGGAATGGCGGACGCTCGCGGGCGGGGCGATGGGGACGCGGGCGAGGGCCCGTCAAGGGCGCGCGGCGCGAAAGGGCCGCGGGCGGCGGCTGCGCAGATCGTCCCGGGCGAGAAGCCGGAGCCCGGGACGCTGTTCACGTTCTCGGAGCGTTTCGCGTGCCCGGAGCACGGCCCGTCGCTGGTCGAGCTCGAGCCGCGGATCTTCTCGTTCAACTCTCCGCACGGGGCGTGCGAGCGCTGCACGGGTCTGGGCTCGCAGATGGAGATCGACCCCGAGCTGGTGGTGCCGGACCCGTCGCTGTCGATCGCCGAGGGCGCGCTGGCGCCGTGGGCGAACAGCGCGTCGAACTACTACGAGCAGATGACAGAGGCGATCGCGGAGCGCTACGAGGTCGATCTCGACGCGCCGTGGGAGGATCTGACCGACGAGCAGCGCGAGGTGTTCCTGTTCGGCACGAACGGCGAGCCGGTGCAGGTCACCTACCGCAACCGCTTCGGGCGCCAACGCTCATACGCGACGCCGCTTCGAGGGGATCGTCAAGAACCTCGAGCGCCGCTACCGCGAGACCGACTCGGAGTGGACGCGCGAGAAGATCGAGGAGTACATGTCGCTGCGCGCGTGCCCGGTGTGCGGCGGCGCGCGGCTGCGCGCCGAGTCGCGCGCGGTGCTGGTGGCGGGGACGCGGATCGAGGACTTCTGTGCACTGTCGGCGCACCGTGCGCTGGAGTGGCTCGAGGACATCGAGCTGTCGGAGACCGACCGTCACGTCGCCCGTCTGATCCTGCGCGAGATCTCAGAGCGCCTGCGCTTCCTGGAGAACGTGGGGATCGGCTACCTGTCGATGGACCGCGCGGCGGCGACGCTGTCGGGCGGGGAGGCGCAGCGGATTCGCCTGGCGACACAGATCGGCTCATCGCTCGTCGGCGTGCTGTACATCCTCGACGAGCCGTCGATCGGGCTGCACCAGCGCGACAACTCGAAGCTGATCGCGACGCTCGAGCAACTGCGCGACCTCGGGCAACACGGTGATCGTGGTCGAGCACGACGAGCAGACGATGCGCGCCGCCGACCACCTCGTCGACCTCGGTCCCGGCGCCGGTGAGCACGGCGGGCGGATCGTGGCGCAGGGGACGGCGACCGAGGTGCAGCGCGTGAAGGAGTCGCTGACGGGACAGTTCCTGGCGGGCACGCGCACGATCGAGCCGCCCAAGCGCAGGCGCACGCCGAGTGGCTACATCGAGATCCTCGGGGCGAGCGAGCACAACCTGCGCGACATCGACGTGCACGTGCCGTTGGGCGTGCTGACGTGCGTGACGGGGGTGTCGGGCTCGGGCAAGTCGACGCTGGTCAATGACGTGCTGTACAAGGCGGTGGCGAACCGCCTGCACCGCGCGCGCAAGCGTCCGGGTGCCCACCGCGCGATCCACGGGCTCGACCAGCTGGACAAGATCATCGCGGTCGATCAGTCGCCGATCGGGCGCACGCCGCGCTCGAACCCGGCGACGTACACGGGCCTGTTCGACGTGATCCGCGACCTGTTCGCGAAGACGCAGGAGGCGCGTGCGCGCGGCTACAAACCGGGTCGCTTCAGCTTCAACGTCAAGGGTGGGCGCTGCGAGGTGTGCCGTGGTGACGGGCAGATCAAGATCGAGATGCACTTCCTGCCCGACGTGTACGTACCGTGCGAGCAGTGTCACGGCAAGCGCTACAACCGTGAGACGCTCGAGGTGCGATTCAAGGGCAAGAGCATCGCGGACGTGCTCGAGATGCCGGTCGAGGAGGCGCTGACGTTCTTCGAGCACATACCCAAGATCCGCCGCAGGCTCGAGACGCTGAACGCGGTGGGCCTCGGCTACGTGCGCCTGGGTCAGCCGGCGACGACGCTGTCGGGCGGCGAGGCCCAGCGTGTGAAGCTTGCGACGGAGCTGTCGAAGATCGCGACGGGCAGGACGCTGTACATCCTCGACGAGCCGACGACGGGACTGCACTTCGCTGACGTGCAGCGGCTGCTGGCGGTGCTCCAGCGGCTGGTGGACGCCGGCAACAGTGTGGTCGTGATCGAGCACAACCTCGACATCATCAAGAGCGCGGACCGGCTGATCGACATGGGGCCCGAGGGCGGGGAGGAGGGCGGCATGGCGATCGCGGTGGGCACGCCGGAGGAGGTCGCCGCCGAGCCGGCGTCGCACACGGGGAGCTTCCTCGCGGAGCTGCTCGAGCCGGCGCGCTCAGCGCAACGGCGCCAAGCCCGGCTCCGCGCCGCGCAGGCGCCGCGCGAAGGTCGCCGCCTGAGCGTGGAGTCACTGGCGCGCGAGGCGCGCCTGTGGGCGCAGAAGTGGCGCTGGTATGAGCGCAACTCGCTGCCGTGGAACCGTGCGCGCATCCACTGGGAGCTGATGCGCCGTGAGGCGTTCGCGCGCTGGCCGGTGCACGGCAATGTGCTCGAGGCGCTACGCGAGGGACGGCTGCAGATCGGCGCGGGGGCGCTGCTCGAGCCCGGCGTGTGGATCACCGCGCCGGGCCAAGCGCGGGTGCGCATCGGCGCGGGGACGTTCCTGAACATGGGGGTGATGGTGGCGGCGCAGGAGCTGGTGGAGATCGGCGATCACTGCATGCTCGCCAACGGCTGCTTCGTCTCGGACGCGAGCCACCGCTACGACGATCACGAGCTGCCGATCACGTGGCAGGGCTTCGAGAGCAAGGGCCCGACGCGGATCGGCGACAACTGCTGGCTGGCGGCGAACGTCGTGGTCACCAGCGGCGTGACGATCGGCGAGCGCTGCGTGATCGGCGCCAACAGCGTCGTCACGCGCGACGTCGAGCCATTCTCGATCGCCGCGGGAGCGCCCGCGAAGGTGCTGCGCCGGATCGAGTGACGTCGGCCTCAGCGCTGCTCGGTCAGGCGTCGTGTGTGGCGGCGAGCTGTGCCTGCAGCTCGGCGAGCTCTTCGGCGTCGATCTTGTAGGTGTGCTCAGGACCTGGGTAGCGCCGCGAACGGACGTCCTCCGCATAGGCGCTGACGCCGTCGTTCATCTCCTGCTGCAGGTTGGCGTAGCGCTTGACGAAGCGAGCGCCGAGCCCGTCGCGGATGCCGAGCAGGTCGTGGAAGACCAACACCTGGCCGTCGGTCGCCGGGCCCGCGCCGATCCCGATCACTGGGATCTCCAGCAACCCCATCAGCTCGGCCGTGACGGCGCTGGGAATCGCCTCGAACACCAGCGCGAAGCAGCCGACGTCCTCCAGCGCGCGCGCCTCGCTCGCAATCCGCGCAGCGGCGGTCGCGGTGCGTCCCTGCGCCTTCCAGCCGCCGAGTGCGGTCGCGGTCTGCGGCGTGAGCCCCACGTGCCCCATCACCGGGATGCCAGCGCCGACGATCGCGCGGGCGCGCCTGGCCGAGGCCTCGCCGCCTCCCTCGAGCTTGACCGCGTCGCAGCCTGCCTCCTTGACCATGCGCATGGCGGTCGTGATCGCCTGCTCGTCTGAGACCTCGTAGGAGCCGAACGGCAGGTCGCCGATCAGCAGCGGCGTGCTGAGGCCACGGCGAACGGCGCGCGCGAGCACGAGCATGTCGTCGAGCTCGACAGGTGTGGTGGCGTTGTAGCCGAGCACCGTCGTCGCGGCCGAGTCGCCCACGAGCACCAGATCGACGCCTGCCGCCTCGGCGGCGCGCGCGCTCGGAAAGTCGTAGGCGGTGACCATCACGATCGGTTCCCCGAGTCGCTTCTTTTCCATCAGCAGCGGCAGTGTCATCGGCAGCCGATGGGTGGGTGGGATCCGGACATACGGCGCTTGGATCGCGGGACGGCTGGACATGGTTGCTTCCTCTCTGACGGTCGGTTGACGCCCGCTCTCAGGAGAGCAGGGTCGCCACCTGCTCGTCGATTGTGATGATGCGGTTGGTGCGGGCCTCGACGTGGACGACGCGCGGAACGTAGCGCTCGAGGTCGGCCTCGTCGTAGGAGGCGTAGGAGATGACGATGATCGTGTCGCCGCGGTGCACGAGGCGCGCGGCGGCGCCGTTGACGCACATATCGCCGGAGCCGCGCTCGCCGGGGATCGTGTAGGTCTCAAAGCGGGCGCCGTTGTCGACATCGACGACGTGCACCTGCTCGTACTCGAGCATGTCGGCGGCGTCGAGCAGATCGGGATCGATCGTGATCGAGCCGACGTAGTGGAGGTCGCAGTCGGTGACCGTCGCGCGGTGGATCTTCGACTTGAGCATTACGCGTTGCATGTCGCGATCGCGTCTCCTTTCGCCTCTTGAGTGCTGGTCGGCGCTGCGGTTGCGATTGGCGAGAGGATCGCGTTGTCGATCAGGCGCACCTCGCCGATCCGGGCGGCGATCGCCAGCAACGCCTCGTGCGTGAGCTTGTCGATGGGCTCGAGCGTGTCCGGCTCGACGAGCTCGAGATACTCGGGCTCGACATCGAACGGACGCAGCGCCGCGCGTGCCGCGTCGAGCAGGCGGCGCGCTGAGCGCTCACCGGTGGCCGCGAGTGCGCGGGCCGCGTCGAGCGCGGCGGGCAGCGCGAGCGCACGCGCGCGCTCGTCGCCGCTCAGCAGCGCGTTGCGGCTGGACATCGCCAGGCCGTCACGCTCGCGTACGGTCGGCAGCGCCTGGATCCGAACGGGCAGGTTCAGATCGCGGGCGAGGCGGCGGATGACGACCACCTGCTGGGCGTCCTTCTGGCCGAAATATGCGACGTCGGGCAGTGCCATGCAAAGCAGCTTGGTGACGACGGTGCTGACGCCGCGGAAGTGCGCGGCGCCACGGGCCGCTCCCTCGAGGCGCTCGGTGACGCCGAGGACTTCCACCGTCGTGGCGAACCCGCTGGGGTAGACCTCATCAATGCTCGGCGCGAACAGAACATCGGCGCCGGCCGCCGCGGCGATCTTGGCGTCGCGCCGCTCGTCGCGCGGATAGCGCTCGAGGTCACCGCGCTCGTTGAACTGCGCAGGGTTGACGAACAGCGACACGACCACCAGGTCGCACCGCTCGCGCGCGTGGTGCACCAGCGAGAGATGGCCGTCGTGGAGCGCGCCCATGGTCGGCACGAGGCCGATCGTGCGGCCCTCACAGCGGGTCGGCGCGAGCGCTTCGCGCAACTCCGCCACGGTGCGCGCGATCCTCATGCGCAGGTGGCGGTCAGGTGGTGATGAGGGCTCATCGGCTTCGGTCCAGTTCCCTACGGATACCGGTCGCGACTTCAGACGTTCCAGCGGATGCTGCTTGCTCTGCTTGTGGTCCACCACGAGCGTGCTCGTTGGCGGCCTGCAAGAAATGATACAGGCGTCGCCGGGGTGTAGACAGGGGGTGTCGCCATGTGTGTCCAACGTCACACGTGTCACACGCCTCTCGGAATCTCAGTGGCCGCAACCCGCGATGGCTGCAATCGCCGATGGATCGGCGAGAGGCGCGCAGACGCGCGCGCTCAAGCTGAATCACCAGGAAGTGCGTTCTGGCAAAATCTCGCCATGGGCCTGAGGCGCATCTGGCGGGACCTCCGACAGCACGAGCTGAGCCCGCGAGTCGTGGTTGGCGACACTCCGGACTATGAAGGCGGCAACGCCAACAACAAAGCCTGCCTACGATGCCGCTGGGGATCGCGCCGAGAAAGCCACCCTCGATCACCGCGAATAGGACCGGTGGCGGCTCGATGCGCGTGATCGGGTTCTGTGGCGGCACAGCGGTAGCCTAACCCGGCTTGGCGGGGCTCGCCGCGCAGCCATCGTGGTGCTGATGACTCGCTAGCCTGTACGTGTGTCAGACCAGGAGCCGAGGCCGAAAGCAGCAGCGTGAACGGACTTCGGCGACACCGCGCGATCGCGTCACTGTTCGCCGTCGCTTTGGTGCTGGTCGTCTCGCTTGTCGCGGGCACGTTGGTGGGAATCGTGGTGTTCGTCCTGTACCTGCTTCTGCTGACCTCGCGGCGCCCACGGTCCTAGACCGCGCGCGCCGCTACCAGGCGTCCACGAACGCCCGCTTCTTTCCGTCGCGACGCCACCACTCGACGGAGCTCTCGTCGAACAGCGTCGCGACCCAGCGACGCGAGTCGGCCGGGTCGATCACGTCGTCGATCTCGCCGTAGGCGGCCATGTTGACGCCCTGCCCGCGCTCATAGGCGGCGGCGACCAGCTGCTCGAACAGGCGCTCGCGCTCATCCTCGTCCTCGATCGCGTCGAGCTCACGGCGCATGCCCAGCCGTACGGCGCCCTCGAGGCCCATGCCACCGAACTCAGAGGTGGGCCAGGCGACGGTGAACAGTGGCGCCTTGAAGCCGCCGCTGGCCATCGCCTGGGCACCGAGCCCGTAGCCCTTGCGCAGCACGATCGTGCCCGTCGGCACGCTCAGGTTGGCGCCGCCGAGGAACAGGCGTGCGAAGTGCCGTACGGTCGCAGTCTGCTCGGCCGCGGGGCCGACCATGAAGCCGGGTGTGTCACACAGGAACAGCACGGGCAGCTCGAACGCGTCGCACAGCTGCAGGAAGCGCGCGGCCTTGTCGGCGCCGTCCGCGTCGATCGCGCCACCCAGATGTGTGGGGTCGTTGGCGAGCACCCCCAGCGGACGGCCATCGACGCGCGCGAGCGCGGTCAGCATCCCCATCCCGAAGCCGCGGCGCAGCTCGAGCACGGATTCCTCGTCGAAGAGAGTCTCGACCACGCGGCGTACGTCGTAGACACGCTTGCGCTGCTCGGGGATCAGGCTGCGCAGCAGCTCCTGGGCGGGCACCGCGCCGGGCTGGGCGCTGCCTTGGAAGTAGGACAGGTAGCGCCTGGCCAGCGCGACGGCCTCCGCGTCGTCTGCGGCGCGCAGATCGACCACCCCGTTCGCGTATTGCACGCTGATTGGGCCGACATCCTCCGGCGCGTGCACGCCGAGCCCGCCGCCCTCGATCATCGCCGGCCCGCCCATGCCGATGCTGGAATGCTCGGTCGCGATCACCACGTCGCAGCAGCCGAGCAGCGCTGCGTTCCCCGCGAAGCAGAAGCCGGAGGCGATGCCGACGAGCGGGACGTGGCCGCTGAGGCGCGCGAACAGCTGAAAGGCGCGGCAGTCCAGGCCCGCGACGATCGGCATGTCGACGTCGCCGGGCCGACCGCCCCCGCCCTCGGCAAACAGCACCACCGGCAGCCGCCGTCGCTCGGCGAGCTCGAACAGGCGGTCCTTCTTTGCGTGGTTGCGCATGCCCTGCGTGCCTGCGAGCACCGTGTAGTCGTAGGACATCGCCACGCACGGGCGGCCCTGGAGCTTGCCGACGCCGCCCACGAGCCCGTCGGCCGGGGTGCGCGTGATCAGCTCCTCGCGCGGGCGTCGGCGCTCCTGAGCGGCGAACAGCAGCGGTCCGTACTCGACGAACGTGCCCGCGTCGAGTAGGTCCGCGAGGTTCTCCCTCGCCGTGCGACGACCGCGTTCGTGGCGCCGCGCGACTGCCTCCGGCCGAGCGGCGTCCAACCCGATCTTGTGGCGTTCGCGCACGGCGCGCAGGTCCGCCCGCTCGTCACCGCTCGCAGAGGCCGTCGCGGGCGCAGCGACGCGTGTGTCGCCGTCACTGTCGCCCTCGCCGGGCTGCAGGGTCAGCAGCAGCTGACCCTCTTGCACTTCCTCTCCAACCGCCACCGCCAGGCCGCGGATCACGCCGTCGATCTCGGCGAGCACCTCATGCTCCATCTTCATCGCCTCGAGCACAATCAGCGGGCTGCCCGCGCCGACGCGCTCCTCGCGCGCGTGCGCGATTGCGACGACGACGCCCGCAAACGGGGCCGTCACAGCGTGCTCAGTGCGTGACGCCATCGTCGGATCATCGCTGAAACTGGTTGTCAGCAGTCTTGTTGCGTTGCGCGCCCCCTCTCGTGCACTCGATCCGACGAAGTCTCGCCACGAGCGATTACCATCCGCTCGGTGTCAGCGGATGAGCGTGAGGAACCACCGAGGGAGCGGCGTGAGGCTCTCAAGCAGGTGTTCATCCAGGCGCGGAACTGCACACGCTGTCCGGAGCTCGCCGCTACGCGCAAAACGGTCGTGTTTGGGGCGGGCAACGCCGACGCGGAGCTGATGTTCATCGGTGAGGCTCCTGGTGCGAGCGAGGACGAGCAGGGGGTGCCGTTCATAGGGCGCGCCGGCAAGCTGCTCGCAACGCTGCTCGAGGAAATCGGACTGTCCCGTTCAGAGGTCTTTATCGCCAACACCTTGAAGTGCCTCAGATACAACGCGCTCGTGCAGCTTGGCGACGGCTCCTGGGAGCGGATCGGACGCTTGGTGCGCGCGCGATACGCCGGTGAGGTGATGTCCGTGGATGAGCGCGGAGAGCTTGTCCCACGAAAAGTGACCGGGTGGCATGCCAGCCCCGTAGCGGGGCGCTCCGTCTACCGACTGACGTACCGGTCCTCCAAGAAAGCAGGCAGGAGTCGCGTCGGCATTCAGCTGACCGGCGATCACCCAGTGCTCACAGAGCGGGGCTATGTGCCGGTCGAAGAGCTCCACGATGGAGATCGAATCGCGACAGGACAGGGGCTCACCGCGCTGGTGCGGGATGTAGTGTGCGGAACCCTGCTCGGCGATGGTTGCTTGCAAGCTGGGTCGTCGACCCTGACGTGGTCTCACTCTCAGCGTCAAGGCGATTACGCGCGCTTCAAGGCAGAGCTGGTGTCGGACCTAGGCATCGCGGTGGAAGAGCGTGAGGTGGCTGCCGTTGCCGGAGGGGACCCCGTTTATCCAGTCATACTCGTACGCACGCTCGCCCATCGCGCGCTGCGAACGATCCGGCACGATTTCTATCGCCCGCGGAAGGTCGTGCCGTCTTGGCTCGCGGATCGGCTCAACGCGCGGATGCTTGCGTTCTGGTTTATGGACGACGGCTACACACGAATCCGCGGCGGGGGCCGGCGCCCCCTGGCCGAGATCGCGACGAATGCCTTCTCGGATGCCGATCTCCAAGTGCTCATCTCCGGGCTAGCCAACCTTGGGCTACCGGCGAAGGCCTCGCGGCGCAGGCTGTACTTCGACGTTCATGCGACCGAGCGACTGAGCGAGCTCATCGCCCCTTACGTACCGCAGGTGATGCGCTACAAGCTTCATCCCGACGTCGAGGCGCGTGTTCCCTTCGATCGTGCGCGTTTGGCTCGCGGACCAAGGACGGTCGACTACGACGAGGTCGAGGTCGAGGACATCACCGAGAATAAACGCGACGACGTGACGTTCTTCTGCATCGACGTCGAGGGGACGCACAACTTCGTCACGGCCGGCGGCGTTGTGCATAACTGCCGGCCTCCCGGCAATCGCGACCCGCTGCCGATCGAGATCCAAAATTGCGAGGAGTACCTGCTGCGCCAGGTCGAGCTGATCCAACCGACGGTCATCTGCACGCTCGGCAACTTCTCGACGAAGCTGCTGCGCGGTGACCCGACAGGGATCACACGCCTGCACGGACAGCCCGAGGTGCTCGTGCTCGGCGCGCGCGCCGTGCGCCTGTATCCGATCTACCACCCGGCCGCCGCGCTGTACACGCCGCGCATGCTCGAGACGTTGCGCGAGGACTTCATGCGGCTGCCGGAGCTGCTTGCGCTCGGACCGCCCGAGCAGCCGCCGGCGCCAGAGGCGCCGGACCTCGCGGAGGCAGCGGAGCTCGCCAAGGCCCCTGATGCACCGGAGCGCGCGAATGCTGCCGAGGCGTCGTCGAGCGCCCGCCGGCAGGCTGCGGGGGCGGCTGAGGACGACACCTCGGTCGATCAGCTCGGGCTGTTCTAGAACATCCGTCCAGTGGTATTTCCCCTGCAAACGAGGGATTTCTTTGAGAGGGGCGAAAAGCGTGTCGAGGTCCCTAAAGCCAGATGGCAAGGTTGCCGATGAAGCTCATGTCTCCATCCCTCCAGGAGTAAACGACCGGCCCGCGTCCCATTCTCCCGCGGGCCGGTCTTTTTTTGCCTCGTTGGCGGCGCTGGACGGGGGCGGACAGGCTCTAGAGTCTCGTCGTGGCCGTACGCACCGTCGAAACCAGCGGGCCCGCCGAGACCGAATCGCTCGGCGCCGAGCTCGCTGCTGCTCTCGATGACGGTGACGTCGTGCTCGTCCGCGGCGAGCTGGGCTCCGGCAAGACGACGCTCGTGCGTGGCGCCGCCCGCGCTCTTGGCGTGAGCGGCCCCGTGACCAGCCCCACCTTCAGCATCGGTCATCGCTACGAGGGGCTTTCCGTGAGCGTGTCGCACCTGGATCTCTACCGACTGGCGGGTCTCGAGCGCGAGGATCCGGATCTTCTAGCCGACTACCTCGGACCCGGACGGATCGCGTTCGTGGAGTGGCCGCAGGACGCCCACGCCGAGCTCGCGGGCGCGCGCGTGCGTGTGACGCTCTGCCACGGCGGCGGCGACCGGCGGCGGATCGACGTGGACGAGGCCGCAGAGCCGGCGATCGAGGGCGGCTCGCGGTGATCGTGCTCGGCTTCGACACCTCCACATCGGCGACCGCTGTGGCGCTGCGCACGGTGGACGGGCGCACCACGCAGGCACGTGACGACCCCGCTGCAGGTGCGCACCCCGGACACGCCACGCGCTTGCTCGAGATGGCCCGCGAGCTGCTGGCGGCCGCGGAGGTCAGCTGGCGCCAGATCGACCGGATCGCAGTTGGGGTGGGGCCCGGCACGTTCACCGGCCTGCGGGTCGGTGTCGCCACCGCGCGCGGCCTCGCGCAGTCGCTCTCCGCGGAGCTCGTCGGCGTCTCGAGCTTGCGGGCCCTCGCCGCTGGAGCATTCGCCGCCGACCCGGCAGCAGCCGAGGGCTGCGCGCCTGCGACGGTGCTCGCCGTGATCGACGCTCGCCGTGGTGAGGTCTTTGCGGCCGCATATGAATCGGGCGAGGACGGGCCGCGCGAGCTGACCGCACCGCGCGCGCTGGCGCCGGAGCGGCTCGCGGAGGTCGTCGCCGAGACACAGGATGTGCTTGGCGAGCGCCGGCCTTGGCTGGCGGTGGGCGACGGGGCGGTGCGCTTTCGCTCCCAGCTCGAGTCGGCCGGCATCGCCGTGCCGCAGGACTCCTCGCCGCTCCAGCAGGTGAGTGCCGCGGCGGTGTGCGAGCTCGCGGTGAGCGCCCAGGCCACGAGCCTGCACGCGCTCGCGCCCGACTATCGCCGCCGGCCCGACGCGGAGCTAGCCTTGGTGGGTGCGGGTAGAGGCAGCGTGACATGAGCGAGCGAGCCTTTCCTGAACAGCCGGTCGATCACGCCTCCCCCGTCAAAGTGCGGCGGCTGACCTACCAGGACCTGCCCCAGGTGATCGCAATCGAGCGCCGAGTGTTCCCGACACCGTGGTCGCTCGCGATGTTCGTCCTCGAGCTCTCCAAGCAGTCAGGCGTCTGCCTCGCGGCGACGCTCCCGGCAGAGGGCGGCGAGCGCCAGCTCGTCGCGTACCTCATCTGCTCGCGCTACGACACCGTGTGGCACGTGATGAACATCGCAGTCGACAGCGCCTACCAGCGCCGCGGCCTTGCCTCGGCGCTGCTCGCGGACCTCTATGAGCGGGTCGACGATCCCCACGCACGCTTCACGCTGGAGGTGCGCCGCTCCAACGACATCGCGATCCACCTCTACCAGCGCGAGGGCTTTCGCGCTGCAGGGATGCGCCGACGCTACTACCAGGACAATGGCGAGGACGCGCTCGTGATGTGGCGCACCCCGGCGACGCTGGAAGGCTCGCTCGGCGACGTGCCCGGGACGGGCGGGACCTGACCCGTATGACGATCCTGGCAGTGGAGACCAGCTGTGACGACACGTGCGCCGCGGTTGTTGACGTGGACGGTCGCATGCGCTCGAACGTGATCTCCTCCCAGGAGGCCCACGCCCGCTTCGGCGGCGTCGTACCCGAGATCGCCTCGCGCCACCACCTTGAGCTCGTCAACGTGGTCGTCGACGAGGCGCTGACGCGCGCCGAGGCGAGGCTCGATGACGTCGAGCTCATGGCAGCCACGCAGGGCCCCGGGCTGGTTGGGGCGCTGCTCGTGGGCCTCTCGAGTGCCAAGGCGCTGGCAGCCGCAAGAGAGCTGCCGTTTGCCGCCGTCGATCATCTCCAGGGGCACGTCGCCGCGAACTTCCTGCTCGACTCAGGCGTTGGTCCGTCGAGTCCGTTCGCGCCCCCGTTCGTGTGCCTGATCGCGAGCGGCGGACACACGCTGCTGGCGTTGGTCACGGAGCACAGCGGCTTCGAGATCATCGGCACGACCCTCGACGACGCCGCAGGCGAGGCATTTGACAAGGGCGCGCGGATGCTCGGCCTCGGCTACCCCGGCGGCGCGGCGCTCGAGCGGCTCGCCGCGGACGCAGACACCGAGGCCTTCGCGTTCCCCGGCTCGCCCGCGGAGCGTGCCAGGGGCGGTCGCGGCATCCGCCATCAGCGCTACGCCGACAGCCTCGACTTCTCATTCGCCGGCCTCAAGACCGCGCTGCTGTACACGATCCGTGACCTCGGCGAGGGCGTGGCGCTCGAGCGCGCGGCCGACCTCGCCGCCTCCTATCAGGCGGCGATTGTCGAGACGCTCGCCGTGCGCGCCGAGCAGGCGCTAGCGCGGACCGGGTTGACGCGTCTGGCCGTCGGCGGCGGCGTCGCGGCCAACGGCGCCCTGCGCCGCAGGTTGGGAGAGCTCGACGTCACCCTCCACGTGCCAGACCGCGCGCTGTGCACCGACAACGCCGCGATGATCGCGAGCGCGGCGCGCTTCTCCCCGACGCTGCGCTACCCCGACTACCTCGGCCTCGATGCCTACGCGACCGGCGAACGGGCCCGGTGACGCGGCGCGGTGTGGGAACATGGCCGACGTGGATGACGCTGTAGCGCGCTACCGGACGGCTTCGGAGACGAATGACATCGACGGGCTGATCGCCACGCTCGCGCCCGACGCGGAGCTGGTTTCGCCGCTGTCCGGACGCTTGGTGTTCCGGGGACGCGACGATCTGCGCATCCTGCTGGGGGCGGTTTACGGTTGCATCAAAGATCTGCGCTGGCGCGAGGAAGCGGGGGAGGGAGCGTTGCGGGTCGTCATGGGCGACGGCTTGATCGGCCCGCTGCGAGTCGCAGACGCGATGGTGTGCGAGCTGGACGAGCACGGCCAGATACGCCGCATCAGGCCTTATCTGCGTCCGTGGCTCGCGTTGACGCTGTTCGCGCTCGTGCTCGGCCCGAAGATCGCGGGTCATCCCGGGGTGTTGCTCCGTGCGGCGCGCAGCCGTTGAGTCCTGGGGAGCTCGCAATCACGTCGGCGGGAGATCAGATGGTCGGCGCGGTGGCCCACATCACGGTGTACTCCAAGCCCGACTGCCACCTTTGCGCGGACGCGCTGGTGGCGCTTGCGCGGCTGCAGGCAGAGCTCGCGTTCACGCTCGAGGAGCGCGACATCACCACCGACGACGCGCTGCATCGTGCCTATTTCGAGCGCATTCCGGTCGTGGTGCTGGACGGCGATGAGCTGTGCGATTACTTCGTCGATGAGACGCTTGTGCGCGAGCGTCTAGAGTCCCGGCGATGAGCTACGGAGAACGGACGACCGACGCCCCAGTCGCCGGGCGCGATGGCGCAGGCGCTTCGAGCGATCGGCTCTCGCTGGGCGTGGCAGCACGCCTGTCGCGATACCTGCAGGTGCTGACGCAGGCCAAGAAGATGGGCAAGGAGACGATCTCCTCGCAGGAGCTCTCGGACTACACACACGTCAACTCGACGCAGATCCGACGCGATCTCTCCGGCTTCGGCAAGTTCGGCAAGCGCGGTGTCGGCTACAACGTCGAGGCGCTCGTCTCTCAGATTCGCAAGATCCTGCGCACCGCCGGCCAGCACAACATCGGGCTGATCGGTGCCGGACACCTTGGCCAGGCGATCGCCTCCTCGGAAATCTTCGCCGATCACGGCTTTCGCGTAGTCGCGATCTTCGACAACGCGCACAACAAGGTCGGCAGCAAGGTCGGCAGCCAGGTGGTGCGCGACATCGACGAGCTGCGTCAGGTGGTCGAGGACGAGGACATCGTCGTCGGCGTACTGGCCGTGCCCACGCAGGCCGCCCAGGGTCTTGCCGATGAGTTGGTCGAGGCGGGCGTGAAGATCATCTTCAACTACTCGGAGTCGCTGCTCGACGTGCCGCCCGAGGTGACCGTGCACACCTCCAGCCCGGCGGTCGATCTGCTGTACGCGCTGTACTTCTATTTGACCTGATCCCGTTTCGGCCCTTGGCGCGGGTCTTCGTGCGTCACACTTGACGTTCGAGCGCTCCGACCGACACCACGCAGACGTGAAGCGATGAACAGCCTGGATCCAGATCGAGTAGCCGAGACGTTTGCGTCCGCAGCCGACCTGACGGTCGGCGTGGAGGAGGAGTTCTCGATCCTCGACCCGCGCACGCTCGAACTCATGCCGCGCTTCGAGCAGCTGCGGGCGGCGTGCGAGGGCGATCCGGTGCTGCGCGAGAGCGTCGCCGGCGAGCTGATCTCATCGGAGATCGAGATCATCTCCGGTGTCGGCGCCGACGTGCACGACGCGCTTGCCCGCCAGCGCGAGCGTCGCCGGCGCCTGTTCGCGCTCGCCGCTGCCGAGGGCGTCGCGCTAGGAGCCACCGGGACGCATCCATGGGCCGACTACCGCCGGCAGCCGATTATCGACACCGAGCACTACAGGCGGGTCGAGGAGGGCCTCAAGTACGTCGCCTGGCGCAACAACACCTTCAGCTTGCACGTGCACGTCGGCGTGCGCGACATCGACCGCGCGGTCCGCGCCTGCGACCGCCTGCGCCCGGTCCTGCCGTCGCTGCTGGCGATCTCCGCGAACTCCCCGTTCCTCGACGGCCAAGACAGCGGCCTGCACTCCGCGCGAACGCAGAGCTTCACCAAGAGCTTTCCACGCTGCGGCGTGCCCGACGCGTTCGGGGGCTGGCCGGCGTATCGCGACTACATCGAGTTCCTGCGCAGGACCAACTCGATCGTCGAGTTCACCCAGGTGTGGTGGTCTGTCAGGCCGCACTTCAAGTTCGGCACCGTGGAGGTGCGCATCTGCGACGTCCAGGCGACCGCGCGGGAGTCGGACGCGTTGGCTGCGCTGATGGTCGCGAGCATCGCGCAGGCGCTGCGCGACGTCGACGATGGCGTTCCGTTCAGCGATCCGCAGCCGCGTCTGATCGAGGAGAACATGTGGCGGGCGATTCGCTTCGGGCTCGACGGACGGTTGGTCGATCTCGAGGCCGCACGCGAGTACCCGGCGCGCGAGGCGATCGAGCGCCTGCTCGCCTGGACCGCACCGGTGCGGGCAGAGCTCGGGATCGATCCCGTGTTCCCCGAGTGCAACGGTGCGCAGCGGCAACGACAGCTTATTGAGGCGGGCGCAACGCGTGAGGAGGTCTTCGCGGCGAGCGTCAGCGAGACACGAGAGAGCTATCCAGAGGAGGTGCCGGTTTGAGCGCAGATGGTGCAGATACGGCTGGCGGGCCGGGGCCGGGTGGCACGGCAGCGGGCCCGGGTGGCGGCGAGCCCACGGAAGAGGAGCTGCGCGCGGCCTACGAAGCGGAACTGAGCCGGCTGACGACCACCGACATGATCGCCCAGACGGCGGTCTCGCTGCTGAATCTCGGTGCGCGGCGGCTGGCGCCCCCCAACGAGGATCCGACCCGCCCCTCAGAGCGTGACCTCGACCAGGCACGCGACGCGATCGATGCGGTGCGCGCGCTGCTTGAGATCCTCGAGCGCAGGATCCCGCAGGAGCTGCGACCGCTGCGCGAGGCGCTGTCGCGGCTGCAGATGGCTTACGCACGGGAACTAGGTACCCCAACCACCCAGCCCACCCAGCCGGCCTCTGGTCCGCCCACCCCGCCCAGCGCCGAGGCCACCGACGCTGGGCCGTCGGGCGACCCGGCCGCTGGCGGCGGGGCGAGTCCAGAGGCCGGCGACTCCGCGCCGGACGGCGGCGAGCAGCCCCCCGGTCCGGGACCGGCGGAGTCGAGCGGCAGGCTGTGGGTGCCCGGTCGGTGACCGTGCCGACCGCCGCGCGCCGGATCGGCGTACGCCGGCCGGCACCCCGCCGGCCGGCACGATAGACTGCGCCCGCGTTTGCACCGGATAGAAGCTCACACTGAGCGATCCGGCCGTCAGACGTGCGCGCGACACATCCTCGCGCGGCACGCAAATCAGACCGCGGAGGATTTCTGTTGAGCAGCTTTCTGACGAACCATGGGGTCGTCGTCGCACTTGTTTGCGCCGCGTGCGCCGTCGTGTACGGCGTCGTGACCACGCGATCCCTGCTGGCGCTCTCGCCCGGCAACGAGAAGATGCAGAGCATCTCCCTGGCCGTCCAGCAGGGTGCGCGCGCCTACCTGAATCGCCAGTACACGACGATCGCTGTCGTTGGCGTCGTTCTGTTCGTCGCGTTGATCTTCATCCAGAACATCGCGGTCGCCTGCGGCTTCTTGATCGGTGGGATCCTCTCGGGCTCGACGGGCTACATCGGCATGAACGTGTCGGTGCGCTCCAACGCGCGCGTCGCTGAGGCTGCGCGCGGCGGGGTCTCGCCGGCATTGAAGGTCGCGTTCCGCGGCGGTGCGATCACCGGCCTGCTCGTGGTGGGGCTCGCCCTGATCGGCGTCTCCGGCTATTACGGTGCGCTGACGTCGATCTTCAACGACAGCCAGAAGACGGCGGTGGACGCGCTGATCGGACTCGGCTTCGGTGGCTCGCTGATCTCAGTGTTCGCGAGGCTCGGCGGCGGCATCTTCACGAAGGCCGCGGACGTGGGCGCGGATCTCGTCGGCAAGGTCGAGGCCGGCATCCCAGAGGATGACCCGCGTAACCCCGCGACGATCGCCGACAACGTCGGCGACAACGTCGGCGACTGCGCCGGCATGGCGGCCGACCTGTTCGAGACCTACGCGGTGACGGCGATCGCGGTGATGCTCCTCGGCGTGCTGACCTTCAACGAGTCCACGCGCGTCGTGCTGTTCCCGCTCGTGATCGGCGCCGTGGCGATCATCGCCTCGATCATCGGCACGTTCGCGGTGCGCACGAAAACAGACAACGTCGAGCGCGCGCTGCTGCAGGGCCTGCTCGTCTCGGGCGTGCTGGCCGCGGCGGCGTTCGCCCCGATCACCTACTGGATGATGCGCGACCTCACCTTCAAGGTCGTCGGCGCCTCCGTCAACACACCGGGCTGGTTCCACCTGTACCTATGCTCGCTGATCGGCATCGCTGTGACGGCGCTGCTATTCGGACTGACGGAATACTACACTTCAACGCGATTCTCGCCGGTGAAGAAGACCGCGAAAGCGTCGATCACCGGCCACGCGACGAACATCATCCAGGGCTTTGCATCCGGGCTGCAGGCGACGGCGCTGCCGGCGATCGTGATCGTGCTCGGCATCCTCGGCTCGTGGAAGCTCGCGGGCGGCGGCGTGACCGGCATCTACGGGATTGGCGTCGCGGCGGTTGGGCTGCTCTCGCTGACTGGGCTGATCGTGGCGCTCGACGCGTTCGGACCGATCACCGACAACGCGGGCGGCATCGCCGAGATGGCCGACCTGCCCGAGGACGTGCGCAAGGTCACCGACCGCCTCGACGCGGTCGGCAACACGACCAAGGCGGTGACGAAGGGCTACGCGATCGGCTCGGCGGTGCTCGCCGCGATCGTGCTGTTCGCAGGGTTCGAGAAAGAACTCGAGGCCAAGGCCGGCCACCTGATCTCGTTCGGGATCAACGAACCGCCGGTGCTGATCGGACTGCTGCTCGGCGGCCTGATGGTGTGCCTGTTCGCGTCGCTGTCGATCGAGGCGGTCGGGCGCGCCGGCGGCGCGGTCGTCGAGGAGGTGCGTCGCCAGTTCCGCGAGCACCCGGGGATCATGGACTACTCCGAAGAGCCCGACTACGCGGCGTGCGTGGACATCGTCACGAAGACGGCACAGCGCGAGATGATCCTGCCGTCGCTGCTGCCGATCCTGCTGACCCTCGTGGTCGGGCTGATCGACGAGCAGGCGCTCGGCGGCCTGTTGATCGGGGTGATCGTCGTGGGCTACTTCTTCGCCGTGCTGATGACCGCCGGCGGTGGCGCGTGGGACAACGCGAAGAAGCTCATCGAGGACGGCTCGTTCGGCGGCAAGGGCTCGGACGCGCATGCGGCGTCGGTGACCGGCGACACGGTCGGCGATCCCTTCAAGGACACGGCCGGACCGGCGATCAACCCGATGATCAAGGTCGCGAACATCGTCGCCATCCTGATCATCCCGCTGATCACCTGAGCACCGGCAGGCACGTTTGTGCCCATGCGGACACGGCCCTAAGCTCAGATGAGATGAACGGTCGGCAGGCGCATCGCATGGCCACGTTCGCGCTGTCGCTGGCGATGGTGGCCGTCGGCTTGGCGCTGCTCGTCGAGGCGTTCAGCGGGCACGCCACCTCGATCTCGCCGCGGCTGTTGCTGGGCGTGCTGTTCATCGCCGCCGGCTGCGGTCGCTGGTACGTGGAGATCCGCAGGACGCGCGGGAGATGAGCGCGCAGCCGGGCCAGAGCTCCGAGCTCGCGGCGCGCTCGCGTGTGATCGTGCGGCGCAGCATCGGCTCGCCAATCCTGTTCACGATCGTGTACTCGTCGCTGGCGAGCGCGATCTACTTTTCCCTGGGAGTGGTCGCCGGGCACGCGCTGGGGCTCACGCCGGTCGTGTTCCTGATCGCGGCGGTGATGTACGCGGTGACCGCGATGACCTACGTCGAGGGGGCGTCGCTACACCAGGACCGCGGTGGCGCGACGGTGTTCGCGCGCTACGCGTTCAACGAGCTCGTCAGCTTCGTTGCGGGCTGGGCGATCCTGCTCGACTACGTGATCCTGATCGCGGTCACGGCGTACTCGGCGACGCAGTACCTGAAGGTCTTCTGGAGCCCGCTCGGAAACAGCGGTGCGGCGCTGGCCCTGTCACTGGCGTTCATCGCACTGGTCGTGCTCAGCAACATCCGCGGCTTCGGCGGTCGCCGTGCGCAGCGGGTGGGCATCCTGCTCGCGGGCGATCTGCTGCTGCAGGCGTTCATCGTGGTGCTGGGGCTGGTGCTGTTCTTCAACCCGCAGACGCTCACGGGCCCGATCGACCTCGGCACCGCCCCGACGTGGTCGGGGCTGGTATTCGCGGCGACCGTCGCGGTGATCTCGTTCACGAGCCTGGAGTCGGCGTCGGGGCTCGCGGGCGAGGTGCGAATCAGCCGCGCCGGTCTCAAGCGGTTGGTGGCGAGCACGACCGCGACCGTGGCCTTTCTGTACGTCGGCATCGCGCTGGTCGCCCTGACAGCGCTGCCGGTCCACGACGGCCATACGGAGCTCTCAACGCGCTACCTAGACGCGCCGATGATCGGCGTCGTCAGCCGCGTGCACCCGCACTGGCTTGGAAAGACGTTGACGTATCTGGTGGCGGCGATGGCCGCCGTCACGCTCGTCGCGGCCGCCAACTCGGCGATGCTCGGGCTCTCGCGGCTGGCCTACTCGCTGTCCACGAACCGCCAGATCCCGAGCAGCCTCGGGCGGCTTCACCCCCAGCGCTCGACCCCGTACGTACTGATCATCCTCGCCGGTCTGATCGCCGCCGGGCTGGCGGCGACGGAGGACCTCGACTTCCTGATCGGGATCTACGCGCTCGGTGCCACGCTCGCGTTCACGATCGCCCACCTGTCGATCTGTCGCCTGCGTTACTCCGAGCCCGATCGCGACCGCCCGTACCGGGTGCCGCTGTCGGTGCGGCTCGGAAACGGGCAGCTGCCGTTGCCGGCGGTGCTCGGCGCGGTCGTGACCGCCGCCGGCTTCGTCGCCGTGCTCGTCGTGCATCCCGCGGCGCGCTACGTGGGACTCGGGTGGATGGTGGTGGGGCTCGTCCTTTATGTCGTCTACCGGCGAGCGGATGAGACCTCGCTGCTGCGCCGCGTGACGGTCTCTCCGCGTGCGCTGCGCGCGGAGCCGACGACCGAGCGAGACTACGGCTCGATCCTCGTGCCGCTGTTCGGCACCGAGCTCGACGACGACATCGTGCAGACCGCCGCGCGGCTCGTCGCGGGCGAACCGACCGATGAGGCGGCGATCGACGCCGCCACGATCGAGGCGGTGTGGATGTTCGTGATCCCGATGTCGCTGCCGCTCGACGCGAGCCTGCCCGAGGCGCAGCTCAAGCATGCGCGTCAAGTTCTCGCGCGCGCGAAGGCCGTGGGGGAGGAGTACACGGGCGTGCATGTCGCGACCGCGATCGTGCGCACCCGCCGCGCCGGTTACGCGATCGTCGACGAGGCGCGCCGGCGGGGGGTGGAGGCGATCGTGCTCGGGGCCGAGGAACCATCGTTGATCCGGGGCGGCGCGCGCCTTGGCGGGCGCGGCGGGCCGCTCGAGGGATACGTCGGAGACGTCACCAAGTACGTGATCCGCAAGGCGAGCTGTCGCGTGATCGTCACTGCTCCCGCCGCCCGCGACACGCCGGTCGAGCTGGCCCGTCGGGCCAACCGGGCCGGGGCTCCCATGGTCTAACCTGCGCACCTATGTACATCTGCTTGCACCCCGCATGTTTGTCCTGATCGTCGGCGCGGGCCGCGTCGGCTCAGCGGTCGCCAAGTCGGCGCTCGCCGCCGGCCACGAAGTGTCGGTGCTCGACGAGGATCCGCTCTCGCACGAGCGCCTCGATGCGGGTCAGAGCAAGAGCTGGGAGGACTCAGGCGGCCAGTTCACGGTCGGCACCGCGCTCGAGACGGACGCCCTGATCCAGGCTGGAATCGAGCGCGCGGACGCGTTCATCGCCTCAACCGCAGGCGACAACACGAACCTCGTGATCGCCCAGCTCGCGCAAAAGCGCTTCGGCGTCGAGAAGTCGATCGTGCGCGTGATGGACCCGGCGCGCGCGGACTGGTACGGCGAGCAGGGGCTGCAGACGATCTCCCCGACCAAGCACGCGATCGAGATGTTCGAGCGCGTGCTCGCACCGGAGGCGGCGTAGGCATGTACGCAATCATCGTCGGCGCCGGCAAGGTTGGTCGCAACCTCGCCCGCGAGCTGATCGCCAAGGAACACGAAGTCACGCTGATCGAGTCCTCGCGCAGCTGCTATCTCGCCAGCGAGGAGGAGTTCGAGCACGCGATCCAGTACGGCGACGCCACCGAGCTGTGGGTGCTCGAGCGCGCCGGCATCCAGCGCGCCGATCTCGTGATCGCCGTCACCGGCGACGACGAGGACAACATCCTCGTCTGCCAGGTGGCCAAGGAGAAGTACCTGTGCGAGCGCGTCATCGCGCGCGTCAACAACCCGCGCAACCACGACCACTTCAGGCTTCTGGGCATCCAGCCGGCGGTCTCGGCCACCGACCTGATCCTGCGGCTGATCGAGCACGAGGTGCCGCGCTACGGCCTCGTGCACCTGCTCGCGCTCGAAGAGGAGCGCCTCGAGATCATCGAGCTGGAGGTCAGCGCCGACGCGCCCACCGTCGGCGAGAAGGTCGCCGACATCGCACTGCCCGAAGGCGCGCTGATCATCTCGGTGCTGCGCGGCGGCTCGGGCTTCGTGCCCAAGCACGACACGATGATCGAAGCCGGTGACGAGGTGCTGCTCGTGCTCGACCCCGGCCTCGAGGAGGCGATCACCGCCTACTTCGCGCCGAACGGCCTGCCCGCGACGTTCTGAGCGGAGCCGCTCGGGAGTTGGCTATTCTCTACGCCACACACTGTCCGGGATAGTCCAATTGGCAGTGACGCCCGGTTCTGGTCCGGGAGATTGGGGTTCGAGTCCCTGTCCCGGAGTTGGCTTGCGCCCCGTATTTTGCGGGGCGTTTGGCGTTTCAAGGGGCCGCTCGGGCCAGGATTCGTGCCAGTCGTGCGATTGCGCGACTGGGCGGGTGCACCGGAGCGGGTATCGTGAGCGCGAGTGCTCGGGGTGTCGTGCGTGGCTAGTGAGTGCGTGAGCGTCGGCGCGACCCAGACCGAACAGGTGCGCTGCGCACGGGGCCTGGTCCACACAGACGCTGAGCAGCCCGGCGGCAGTCGGGCGGGCATCGCTGAGCGACGTCTCATGCTGCGCTGGATCACGGGATTCTCCTCAGATTCGATCACAAGAAGTCCTCATGTTGGCTAGGGCGTAGTCACTGCGCGCGTGGGGTTCGACGTAGGCGAGTTCTGTAGGAACGAGCCGGAGTCGAACCCCACGCGCGGGCGCGGTCTGTCTGGGGTCTCCCTCACCGTCATCGGTTCTTGAAGCCATGACGAGCGAGAGGGACCGGTGGGGATGCTCACAGAGGAGAACGACGTGGAGATACATGCTTTGGCTGCGCGCGGCTGGAATCAGTCGGCGATCAGCCGTCACACGGGCCGGGACCGCAAGACAGTCCGGAAGTACATCGCTGCTGGCGGGGTGTCGTCTCGGGAGCGAGCGGCGAGTTGCTTGGAGCCGTTCCGTGGCTATATCGCTGCGAGGTTCGTCGATGATCCGCACCTGCCAGCGGTAACGTTGCTCGAGGAGCTGACCGCGGCCGGGTTCGACCGCTCGTATCCGACGTTGGTCAGGGAGCTGCGCCGCACCGGGCTGCGGCCGGTGTGCCTGGTCTGTGAGCAGCGGCGCGGGAACGCGCCGACGACGGAGATCGACCACCCAGCGGGCGAGGAGATCCAGTGGGACTGGCTGGAGCTCCCGGGCACGCCGTGGGGGCAGCCGGCCTACGTGCTGGTCGGTGTGCTGTCGCACTCCGGACGGTTCCGCGCGATGTTTTGCGAGCAGATGACGTTTGGGTACCTGGCCGGCGCGGCGCACGAGATCCTGGTTGGTCTCGGCGGCAGCAGCCTCGTGTGGCGGGTCGACCGGATGGCGACCGCGGTGATTCCTGGCACCGACCGGCTGAACCCGCAGTTCGCGCAGATGGCCAAGCACTACGGCGTCGACGTGGCTGTCTGCCCGGCGCACCGCCCGCAGCGCAAGGGTGTTGTCGAGGCGGCGATCAAGTTCATCGCCGGACGCTGGTGGCGGACCGCGAAGGTCGGATCGATGCATGAGGCGCAGCAGTCACTTGACACCTTCACCCTGGCGGTGTCCGATGAGCGTGGCCGGCGCGGGAGCACCGTCGGCGAGCTCGGCTCAAGCGAGCCGCTACAGCCGCTGCCAGCGCTCGCGTTCCCGGCCGAGATCATGGTTGAGCGTGTCGCGTCGCGCACCGCGCTGGTCGCGTTCGAGGCCAACCACTACAGCGTCCCGCCGGGCTACGCCGGGCAGCGGCTCGCGGTCCGTGCGCGCGTCGGTGAGCCGCACCTGCGGATCGTGACCGCGCAAGGGATCAAGGTCGCGACACACCGGCGCGCCCCAGCCGGCGCCGAGCAGACGATCCGCAGCACCGAGCACCAGGTCCAGCTCGAGCGGGCCGTTCTGGACGCGTTCACGACCCAGACCGCCTGTCGGCGCAAGACCAACCGGCCGGCCGGCGAGACGGCGCTCGCCGAGCTCGCCAAGCTCCACGGCCGCGCCGAGACGGTCGCGCCGGTCGTGTCGCTCGCCGACTACGCCAAGCTGGCGGAGGTGGCGTGCTGATGAGCGCCGACACGAGCTACCAGCAGCTCCGCTCGCATCTCGCCTACCTCAAGCTCGGGGCCACGGCCGACGCGCTGGCACCGGCGTTGGAGGCCGCTGAGCGGGACAAGCCAGGCTACACCCGGTTCCTGCACGACCTGTTGGCCGTCGAGGTCGAAGCCTCCGAGCAACGCCGACTCGACGGGCGAATGCGGTTCTCTCGGCTCCCGGCCCACAAGACACTCGAGCAGTTCGACTTCGACGCGCAACCCACCCTCGACCGCCGGCTCGTCGAGGACCTCGCGACCTTGCGGTTCGTTAAGGAGAAATCTAACTGCTTGCTGATCGGTCCGCCCGGAGTCGGCAAGACACACCTCGCGATCGCACTCGGGCACCGTGCCGTGCACGCCGGCTACCGCGTCTACTACACCACCGCCGCCGACCTCGTTGCCCGCACATCACGCGCAGCGATGGACGGACGGTGGGCGAACACCATGCGGTTCTGGGCCGGACCGCAGATTCTCATCGTTGACGAGCTTGGCTACCTGCCGATGCCCGGCGAAGCCGCCTCGCACCTATTCCAGGTCATCAGCCGCCGCTACGAACACGGCAGCATCATCCTGACCACCAACCGCGGGATCGCCGACTGGGGCCACATCTTCGAGGACACCACCGTCGCGACAGCCGTCCTCGACCGGCTCCTACACCACGCCACCGTGCTCTCCATCACCGGCGACAGCTACCGCATGCGCCGCCACCGCGACACCATCGCCGCGCTCCGACCAGCCCTCACCGGCCTCCCACAAGGTGGGGAAAACCCGTAATCACACCTGGGGAATTCTCATGATCCTTGACACATGCCCTGCCGCCGGCTACAAGAGCTATCCGTACGGCTCACCTAAACCCCGCCACGACGACGCCACGCAGGTGTAATGGCCACGCCGGAGTTGCGCACTCTCGGTTCAGGCGCGCACGACGACGTTGCGGGTGACCGTCACCGCCACGCCCTGCATGGGCGTGAGCGTGATCTTCACCGTCAGCGCCAGGCGCCGATGGCGGCGCAGCGCGGCCTTGCCCTTCGCGTTCAGCATCACTGAGAAGGACACGCTGCCCGCCTGCAGCGACGAGCGCATCAGCCGCCCGACTCGCACCTGTTTGGAGCGCCCAGCCTTGGCCAGTGAGGCGCCCGCGGCGAACAGGCCGACTTCCAGCCGCCCGCCGCCGCCGGCCTGGGAGACCTTGACGGAGCCACGCACCGAGGAGCCGTGCTGGCTACCGGCGAGCTTCAGCGCTTTTGATCCTCCTTCCAAAGGCGAGCCGGAGCCGTGGTCGAGTTCGCCCGGCATTACGGGGGTGGTGGTCGGCGTCGTGGGCGTCGGCGTGGTTGTGGTCGGCGTGGTGGGGGTTGTGCCGGTGGCGGCGCCTTCCACGACGATTTCGTATTCGGTGTAGTTCAACGTACCTCCCTCATTGAAGAGGGTCGAGCTTACAAACTTGTAGGTCCCAGCGGTTTGGAAGGTACATTTTCCTTCCCAGCCGGTCTTCGGTGATTCTGGGGCGACGGGCACCACCGGTTCGCACTTGGGCGCGCTACCGGTCCAAGCAATATTCGCTTTTTCACCGTGGTCGACGAATGTAACCGTCGCTCCACTCACGATCGTCACGGATTTTGTGGGTTGCGGTTTCGAAGCAGACCCTTCCGTGGTCCAGCACGGCCAGGTGTTCTCGACGCAATTTTCGTTCACTTCAAGCTTCGCTTCGGACGGTGCGGCGGCGAGCGCGGGCAGCACGGCCACCGCCACCTCGATCGGCGCAGCCAGGGCGAAAAGCACGAGCATGCGTGGTCTGGAAAGCGTGAGCGCCCTCATCATACGACCACGCTTCGCTTGATTGCCATAGCCGCGCCGTGCTCGGGTGTGAGCACGATCTTCACGGTCAGCACCAGCTTGTGATGCCGGTGCAGTGCGCGCTTGGCCTGAGCGCTCAGGGACAGCGAGAACGTGAGCTTGCCCGCATGCAGCGAGGAGCGCACAAACCTGCCGGCCACAGCAGCGGCGCCCTTGGTGAGCAGCTCGATCTGAAGCCGGCCTTCAGAGCCGGCCGAGGACACGACCAGCGACCCATGCACCACTGCGCCGTGCTGAGCGGATGCCAGCGCGAGCGACCCAAACAGCGGGCCGGGAGCAGGTTCGGTCTTTGGTTGCCCAGAAGACGGCGAGATGGAGGCTATGGCCGTGGGGCTGCCACCGGTGGGGGTCGGAGGGGTCGGCGTTGGTGAAGGTTCTTTGGTCGGCGGAGACATCGTTTTGAAGCTACGGTCCAGGCCTTCGGCAGGGCCCTGTTTGTTTTTCGCGACAAGCCGGAAGTGGTATTCCGTGCCGGTGATCAAGCCTTTGAGCGTAGCGGAGACACTCTGATTGCCTCCGTTCGCCGAAAGAGTGGCTTTTTCCGTCGTTTGACCGTACTGCGTGTCGGTGCCGTATTCAAAGAAGTATTCGGTCGCTTCGCCTCCGGAGTCGATTGTGCCTTTGAGAGTGGCTCCGGTTTCTCCGAGCCCTTCGGCGGCGAGCGTTATGGCGGCCGGCGCAGTTGCGGCTTGGGTCGTGAGCATCTTTTGCGTCGCGCCCGACACAGAGGTTTTCCCGACTCCGTAGGTCGCCACCAGCTGGAAGTCGTAGGTCATGCCTGGCTCCAGGCCGGTCGCAGGGGCCGACACGGAGTGGCTGGTGAAGTCGGCCGCGCTCAACGTGGCTGTAGGGGTCGACTGTTTACCGGTCACACCCGGGCCTTGATATTCGAAGTGGTATTCGACGGTGTTGCCTTCGGGATCGATGCTGCCGTTGAACATCGCTTCCGTCTGGGTTTCGCCGCTCGCGGAAGTCGTTGCGTCCGTGGGCGTGCCTGCGACTACGATTTCGTATTTTGTGTAGTTGGCGTTGCCGTACGGGGTGTTTTCATTATCGAACAGGGTCGCGCTTTCGAACTTGTACTTCCCTGGTTGATCGAATTCGCATTTGCCCCCCCATGGCGTCGAGGCGCTCGCAGGTATACCGGAGCACATTGTCGGCGCAGAGCCCGTCCACACGACGGTCGCCGCGGTGCTCGCGTCGTGGTCGGTAAACATGACTTCGTCGTCGGCCGCGATTTTGATCGTGAGCGCGGGCGACTCCGAGCCGGGGGTCGCCCAGCATGGCCAGTTGGGATCGACACAGTTCTGGTTGACTTCGAGCTTTACTTCCGAGGCGGTGGCCAGTGCTGGGGATACGGCGGCCGCGGCTCCCAGATGAACGACCAAGGCAAAAAGCAACAGCGTGCGCGGTCTCACGGTCTCAGGCACCTTTCTCTCGTCCTCCCAGTCGGTCCCGCGTGCTCGTGCAAGCAGCCGAGGCACGCTCCGATCAGTCAGGACTCCGGCCTGGCGGGATCCTTCCCACCTAGCCCCAGAGGGGCTGGAGGGTTGGGAGGCGGGCCGGGCTTGCTCGCGGGCACGCCGGCGACCGCCGGCGTCCACAGCGGCGTGAGCAGGAAGGCGATGCCGCCGAGCGGCCCGGCGAGTGCGAGCACGCCGAGTGCGATCGACGCGACAGCCAGCCAACGTGGCAGCACCCGCCCGCGCAGACCGGCAAACCCCGTTGAAAGCGCGACGATCGAGAGTCCGACGACCTGCACCCAGTCGTCCTGGCTGAGCACGTTCAGCGTGCGGGCAGCGCTGGTGATGTGGTGGCTGGCGGCGTCGAGGAGCGCAACCTGGAGGATCAGGCCGACCAGGAACCCGCCGATGATCAGCTGGTTGGCGCCGGCGTTGATCCCGGGCTGGTTGCCTGTGAACACCAGCAGCCCGAGGAAGTACAGCACCGAATACGCGATTCCCAGCTCGCCGATCCACCGCCACAGGCGGGAACTCGTTGCGGCCATGCCCTGTGAAGAGCTCATAGCGTCCTTCCGGACGAGATCTCGAGGGCCGCCTACCGCGTCATCCAGGAGAGCGTCACCAACGCGCTCAAGCACGCGACGGGGGCCGCGATCGACATCGGCGTCGAGTGCGCCGTTGACGCCGTGACGATCCGGGTGACGAACGCGATGCCCGCGCTCGACGGAAGCGCAGCGCCCCTGCGCGACAGCGGTGGCGGGCGCGGGTTGGTCGGCATGCAGAAGCGGATCTCGGCGCTCGGCGGCACGATCGATGCGGGCCGCGACGAGGACGGGCGCTGGCAAGTCGCGGCGAGCCTGCCGCTCGCGTATGAGGCGTCGCTGAGCTGCTAGCCCAGCGAACCCGACAGTTGCCACGGTACGATTCACCCTGACATCGATCAGCGGCGCGTATCCGATCCGCGCTGCGTCGAGAACAGGGGGCAGCAATGTCGCAGGCAAAGGTGGAACTGGTGCGCAGGGCGTTCGAGGCGTACGCCACGGGCGGCCTCGAGGCCGTGGTGCCGTTTTACACGCCGGACGTCGTCTGGCTGGCAGCCTCTGAATGGCCCGAGGATTCCGTGTACGAGGGCATTGACGCCAACCGCAAGCAGGATGCGGTGTGGCACGCGAGCTTCGATGACTACGGCTGGGACGTCCATGACATCCGCGACGCGGAAGATCGGGTTCTGGTCCTCGCTGAGATGGTCGGGCGGACCAAGGCTGATTCCGTGGAGCTACGCCAGAAGGTCGGCCTGCTCGCCACGTTTCGCGGTGAGCAGATCTCCGAGGTGAAGGCTTACAACACATGGCAGGAGGGCCTGGAAGCCGTCGGCCTGAGCGAGTAGGCGTGGGCGGCTATGCTCCGTCGCGGTGACCCAATCCGACCGCCTGATTGCCGAGAAGGATCGCTGCCAGACCTGCCAAGGCGCAGGCTGGACGTGGTGGGCCGCTGACGGCGACGCAGAGGGCAGATGGGTCGTGTGCCGGGAGTGCATCGGCACCGGGCGCGGCGATCAGCGTGGGCGCAAGCGCCTGAAGCCGGACGATCCCCCGGCGCCTTAGCGCACCGCGTCGGCTCGTCGCGTCGCCGCGCCGCCGCGACGCGACGGAACGACCGGCCCCAGATGTCTAGATGAAGTCGTTGCCTGTCAGCACGTACACGAACGGCACGAACGGGACGATCACCGCGATCCCCCAGGTGAGCTTGGCGATGAAGCCGATGTCGCGGCGGAACAGCAGGCTGATCCAGATCAGGATCACCGCGACCGGATGCAGGATGCACAGCAGCAGCTCGAGTATTTTCTTCACGCCGTCCCTCTTTCAGCTCGGGTGCGCACGAGCGTAGCGCTCGCGGTCGCGGCTAAGCCGCTTGGTCCTGTGACGCCCAGTCGCGGTACAGCTCGAAGTAGCGCCCGTGCGCGGCGATCAGCTCGTCGTGCGTGCCCTGCTCGGCGATGCGCCCGTGTTCGAGCACGACGATGCGCCCGGCCGAACGGATGGTGGAGAGGCGGTGCGCGATCACGATCGAGGTGCGCCCGGCGAGCAGCCGCCGCAGCGCGCGTTCGATCCGTCCCTCGGTGTGCAGGTCGACGTTGGAGGTGGCCTCGTCGAGGATCAGGATGCGCGGGTCGGCGATCAGCGCGCGCGCGAAGGCGATCAGCTGTCGCTGTCCGGCTGACAGCTGCGCGCCGCGCTCGCCGACTTCGGTGTCATAGCCGCTGGGAAGCTCGGAGATGAACTCGTCGGCGCCGACGGCCTCGGCCGCGGCGCGAACCTGGGCGTCCTCGGCGTCGGGGCGCCCGAAGGCGATGTTCTCGCGCACGGTGCCGGAGAACAGGAACGCCTCCTGCGGCACGATCCCCATCTGCGAGCGCAGCGAGTGGCTCGAGATCTCGCGCAGGTCGTGATCGTCGACGAGCACGCGCCCGCGCGTCGGGTCGTAGAAGCGGGCGGCGAGCTTCGCCATCGTCGACTTGCCGGCGCCGGTGGCGCCGACGAGCGCGATCGTCTGACCGGCGGGCACATCCAGATCGATGTGCTCGAGCGCGAGCACCTCCTCCGGCTCCAGATCGGCGGCTTCCAGATCGGCGGCTTCCTGCTCGGCGGCTTGCTGCTCGGCGGCGGGCGCGTTGCCGTCGCGCTTTGCTCGTTGCGCGCGTGGTTTGTAGGCAAACGACACGTCTTCGAAGCGGACCTCGCCGCGGATCGGGCCGATCGCGGGCGCGTTGGGAGCGTCTTCGAGCGTCGGCTTGACGTCGAGCAGCTGGAAGATCTTCTCCAGAGCGGCCATCCCGGACTGGTAGGTGGTGTAGAGCTGGGAGAGCTGCTGGATCGGTTCGAACAGGAACGACAGCGTCGCGACGAACGCGACGATCGTGCCGACGGTGATGTGCCCGTCGATCGCCTGGTAGCCGCCGTACAGCACGATCAAAGCCAGCGCGATCCCGGAGAGCATTTCAACCGCCGGGAAGTACGTGGCGTTGAGGTGCACGGTGACCATGTTGGCCGCGCGGTTGTCCTCGTCGAGCGCGGCGAAGCGCGCTTCGTGCGCGGGCTCCTGGCCGAAGCTGCGCACGACGCGGATGCCAGACAGCGTCTCCTGCAGGTAGCCGGTGATCGCGCCGATCGTCTCTCGCGTGCGCCTGAAGGCGCCGGCCGAGATCAGCCGGAACCAGATGCTGAGGCCCGCCACGAACGGCACGACGCAGAAGGTCAGCAACGCCAGCTTGACATCGAGGTAGAGCAGCACGCCGACTGCTCCGATCAGCGTCAGGCCGGACTGGAACAACGTGACCACCGAGTCGGTCACGAGGCTTTCGAGCGCCTCGACGTCGTTTGTCATGCGCGAGATCAGCACGCCCGCGGGCCGGCTCTCGTAGAAGCCGATCGGCTGGCTCTGCAGATGCGTGAAGATGCGGATGCGCAGGTCGGCGAGCGCGCGCTGCCCGACCCAGCCCACGAGGTAGGTCTGCGCGTAGGTCGCAACCCAGACGAGCAGCGCCGATACCAGGAAGGCGAGCACCACCAGCTCGAGCGTCTGGATGTCGTGCTTTTCGATGCCCGAGTCGATCGCGAGCTTGGCTAGCAGCGGCGGTGCCAGCGCGGCGGCGGTGCCGAGCACCAGTGCGACGAGCGCCGCCGCGGTGCGCATCCGGTAGGGGCGCAGCAGCTCGAGCAGTCCGCGCAGGTTGCGAGCGCGGCTGCCGCGGCTCGCGCGCTCGCCGGTCCACTGCTGTCCGCCGCGCGCGCTGCCCGGGCCAAGCCCGGCGCGTCCGCCGCCGCGTCCGCCTCCGAAGCCGGCGCCCATCCCGCCGCGCGCGCTCACAGCCGGCCCCCTGCGTTCGGTTCGGCGCCGGCCGTCAGCACCTGCTCGACGAGCTCCTCGTCGGCGTCCGCGGCAGACGACGTGCCGGCGACGATCTCGCGGTAGAGCTCTGAGGCCTCGAGCAGCTCGTCGTGGTTTCCCTGGGCGACGATGCGGCCGTGATCGAGCACGACGATCTGGTCGGCGAGTTCGATCGTCGACAGGCGGTGCGCGATCACGAAGGTCGTGCGCCCCGCCATCGCCTGGGCGAGCGCGAGCTTGATGCTCTGCTCGGTGGACGCGTCGACCGACGAGGTGGCGTCGTCGAGCACGAGCACGCGCGGGTTGGCCACGAGCGCCCGGGCGATCGCCAGGCGCTGGCGCTGCCCGCCGGAGAGCGTGACGCCTCGCTCACCGACCTGGGTTTCGTAGCCCTGCGGCAGCCGCGAGATGAACTCATGTGCCTGGGCGTCGCGGGCGGCCTGTTCGACCTCGGCGAGCGGCGCGTCCGGCCGCGCGTAGGCGATGTTCTCGGCGACGCTCGCGGAGAACAGGAAGGGGTCGTCGCTGACGACCGCCACGGCGGCGCGGACGGAGCGCACTGTCACCTCGCGCACGTCGGCGCCGTCGAGCAGCACCTCGCCGGCGACCGGGTCATACAGGCGCGAGATCAGCGCGACGAGGCTCGTCTTGCCGGAGCCGGTGGGGCCGACCAGGGCGACGGTGCGCCCGGCGGGGACGTCCAGGTCGATGTCGCGCAGCACCGCGCGTCCGCTCTTTGGCGTCGCGTGCACCGGATCCGCGAGGGCGCTCGCGCCGAGCTCGTCGCGCGGGTCCTCGTAGCGGAGCGTCACGTCGCGCAGCTGCACGTGCCCGTTGCCCGGCGGCAGCTCCGGCGCGTCCGGCGCGTCGGTGAGGTGCGGCTCGCGGTCGAGCAGCTGGAAGATGCGGGCACCGGACGCGGTCGCGCGCTGGGCGAGGTTGAGCGTCACGCCGAGCGCGCGCATCGGCGTGATCAGCATGTTGACGTACAGGTAGAAGGCGGTGAACTGGCCGAGCGTGAGGTGGGCGTGGATCACTTTCTCCCCGCCCAGCAGCAGCACAGCCGCGAGCCCGAGCTGGGGCAGGAAGCCGATCATCGGGTTGTACTTTGCTTCGAGGCGCGTGGCGACCATCGCCTGGTTGAAGACGCGACCGACGGTTTTGCGAAAGCGCGTCAGCTGTCGGTCCTCGCGTGCGAACGCCTTGACGACGCGGACCCCCGAGATGTTCTCCTCGGCGTCGGCGGTCAGCTCGGCGATGCGCTGCTGCGTCTCCTGGATCGCCGGGCGCGCGCGGCGGCCGTAGCGGTAGGAGATCAGTACCACGAACGGGACCGGAACCAGCGCCAGCAGGCCGAGCCGGGGGTTGATCGCGAGCATCACCGCGCCGGCGAGCGCGATCGTCAGGATCGACTGCAGGATGAACACGAGCCCGTAGCCGAGGAAGAAGCGCACGGCGGCGAGGTCGACGGTCGCGCGGGACATCAGCTGCCCGGTCTGCTGGTGGTCGAAGAAGCCGAGCTCGAGGCGCTGCAGCTGGCGGTAGATCCGCTCGCGCTGGTCGTATTCCACCGCCAGCGACACGCGTCCGGCGACGATCCGACGCCAGTACATGAACCCCCAGCGCGCGAGCACGACGCCGAGGATCACCAGCGACAGCACCAGCAGCGTATGGCGATCGTGCTCGCGTGCGAGCGCGTGCCCGTGGAGGTCGGCGGCGCCTTTGCGGATCGCTTCCACGGCACGCCCGGTCAGCGCCGGCAGCGCGACGCTCATCACCATCGCGAGGCTCGCCAGGCCCCATGAGATCGCCAGCGGGCGCTTGTATGGCTTCAGGAAGCCCAGTAGTCGGTAGAAGGTGTTCATAGTTGTATAGTCAACGATTATCGCAGGCGTGCGCGGGGGGGGGCCTTGCGCGGCCTTCGCCGAGGCTGTCCTAAGCTGCGCCGATGGTCCCGCAGCCGCCGAGCCGACCGTCGAATCCGGCGTCACGGATTGGACCGCGGGCGGGGCTGTGCGACTCGTGTGCGCACCAGCAGCAGGTCCCCAACACCCGAGGCTCGGTGTTCTCGCTGTGTCTGCGCTCGCGCAGCGACCGCGCCTATCCCCGTTATCCGCGGCTGCCGGTGCTCGAGTGCGATGGCTACGAGCGCCGCTCGTCGTCGTGAGCGCCTGCGCGGGGGTCAAACCGCTGCGGCCTCGGCGGGCACGCCCTGGGCTGCGCCTTCGCCCTCGCCCGAGGCGACGAAGTCGCGGCCGCGCACCAGCGCGAACCCGCACACAGCACCCACCAGCGCGATCGTGGCGGCGATGATCAGGATCGTCGTGAACGCGTCCGTGAAGCCGACGCGGTAGGCGTGGCCGAGCGCGTCACGCGCGGCGGGGGGGAGGTGGCGGGCGAGCTGTGAGACTTCGCCGGAGACCAGCGCTCCAGCGAGCTGGCCGTGCGTGGCACCGACCACCTGGCGGCCGGGGGCGCTGGAGATCAGTGCGCCGGTGGTCTTGCTGGTGACCTCGTGCTGGAAGACGGCACCGAGCCCGGCGATGCCGGTGGCGATGCCGACCTGGCGGAAGGTGTTGTTGATGCCCGAGGCCATGCCGCTGCGCGAGTAGTGCACGACGCCGATCGCGGTGGAGGCGAGCGGCGGGTTGATCATGCCGACGCCGAAGCCCGCGAGCAGAAAGCCGGGGATCAGGGTCGTCCAGCCCGAGCTGGGGTCGACGGCGGTCATCGCGAGCAGCCCGCCGCTCACGCACAGCATGCCCACGCCGAGCAGCAGGCGCACGGGTATGCGGACGCTGAGTTTGCCCGAGATCGGGGCGACGACGAAGGTGAGCAGCGTGATCGGCAGGAAGCGCAGCCCGGCCTGCAGCGGGTCGTAGCCGAGCACGTCCTGGATGTAGAGGGTCAGGTACAGGAACATCGAGAACATCGACGCGGACACCGCGAAGGCGACGATGCTCGCGCCGGCGAACGCCGGCCGCCGGAACAGCGTCAGGTCGAGCATCGGGCGTGCCTGGCGGTGCTCGGCGATCAGGAACACCACCAACAGCACCGCCGCGCCGATCAGGAAGCCGAGGATCCGCGTCGAGCCCCAGCCCTTTTCGTTGCCCTGGATCAGCGCGAACACGAGCAGGAACAGCGATCCGGAGAACGTGATCAGCCCGACCCAGTCGACGCCTGTCGCGTTCGGGTCGCGCGACTCGCTGACCTGGCTGAGCGTCAGGAACACGGCGGCGATGCCGATCGGCACGTTGACGAAGAAGATCCATTCCCAGCCGATCCCTGAGGTGATCACGCCGCCGACGACCGGGCCGATCGCCACGGCCGCGCCGATCACGCCGCCGAATACGCCGAAGGCGATGCCGCGCTCCTTGCCGTGGAACGCCTGCGCGATCAGCGCGAGCGAGGTCGCGAACATCATCGCGCCGCCCGTGCCCTGCACCGCGCGCGCGAGGTTCAGCATCAGCGGCGTCGTCGACAGGCCGCACACGGCGGAGGACGCCGTGAACACGATCAGCCCGATCACGAACACGCGCCGGCGCCCGATCAGGTCCGCGATGCGCGCCGGCGGTCAGCAGGAACGCGGCGAGCGTCAGCGAGTAGGCGTTGACGACCCACTGCAGGTCCTCGAAGCTCGAGTGCAGCGAGCGCTGGATGTCGGGCAGCGCGACGTTGACGACGGTGATGTCGAGCAGCAACATGAAGATCGCCACCGACACCGCGATCAAAGTCCACCACTTGCGCTCCACTCGGCTCCTCGCTTTCCTCTCCGGACGTGCTCTGAAGCACTATATGAATGGGGCTCCGGCCTGCCGGCCTGCGCCTGTGCGGCGTGCGCTCAGGCGCTGCCGAGGTGTGCTTGCAGAAACGGCACCATCTCTCGCCACAGCTTGGCCGCGGGCTCCGGCCGGTACGACGGCCGGTAGTCGGCGAAGAAGGCGTGGCCGACGCCCTCGTAGACGTCGACTTTGACCTCCTGTCCGCTGGCGGCGGCTCGCTCGCGCAGCTGCTCTGCGATCTCGGGGGAGGGATTGGTGTCCTCGGCGCCGACTACCGCGAGCAGCGGGCAGCGCAGCTGTCCGGCAAGCTCGAGCGGCGGCGTGGGGCGCTCGGGCGTGGAGGAGTCCTCAGGGGAGGCTTTGTCTGACGAAGCCGCCCCAGCAGTCGACGGCGGCGTCGAGGCGGTCGCTGGAGACGGCGAACAGGAGCGTGTAGCGCCCGCCCATGCAGAAGCCGACGCAGCCGAGCTTGCCGGTGGTGTCCGCGCGTGCGTGCAGGAAGTCGGCTGCTCCCTCGAGGTCGCCGAGCACGGTCGCGTCCGACATCGAGAACAGCCGCTCGAACAACGCCTGCATGTCGCCGGCGGGCGGCGGGCCGCCTTCGCGCGTGTACAGGTCCACGCCGAGCGACACGTAGCCGATGTTGGCGAAGCGGTCGGTGACGTCGCGTATGTGCTCGCCGAGGCCGCCGGCCTCGTGGATCACGATCATCGCCGGAGAGGGCCCGGTGGCGGCGGCGGGCCGTGCGAGGTAGCCGTTGATCTGGGTGCCGTCGGTCGAGGGGAACGTGAGATCCTCGGCGACGATGCGGGTCGGATCGGTGACGGCACCGGGGACGCCCTCGGGGCTTGGCTCTACGGGCACGGTGGTCATGCGCGGCTGGCTCCTTTCGCTGGGTGATCGCGCGGGCGTGCGACTGGAAACGCCGTCGCGCTCCTCGCTCACGACACTATCCGCGCGAGGATGCCACGAAGCTTGAATCTGGCTCCAGCTCGCGGATCTTGCGCTTGGCGCGCCTGCGCGTCTCGAGCAGCTCGTGCTCGAGCTTGGCGAGCTCGCCGGCGCGGTGGCGGACGAGCTCGAGCTGGCGGTCGATGTGCCCGAGCGCCTCGCCCAGCAGCTCGCGGCGGCGCGCGGCGTCGACGTCGTCGCGACGCAGCTGTGCGCGCACCTCGGCGCGCGCCTCCTCGGCGCTGAGCAGCGTCTTCAGCTCATCGAGCGACACGCCTAGCAGCTCCTTCAGGCGGATCACCTCGCGCAGGCGCTCGACCTCCTCGTCGCTGTACAGACGATGCTGGCCGGCGGGCCGCGCGGGGGCCTCGGGCAGCAGGCCGATCTCCTCGTAGTAGCGGATCGTGCGCGGCGTCGTGCCGACCAGGCGGGCGACGTCGCCGATGCGCAGCGGGCTCATACCGTGACCCGCCCGTGCGCTTGCGCCTCGGCGATCTCCGACGGGAGCTCCGGCGCCTCGTCGAGTTGCTGCACGTGGCGCGGGCGCAGCAGGCACACGAACACGCCCACCAGCGAGGTCGCGGCGAGCACCCACAGCGCCGTGTGCATGTTGGCGATGAACGGCGCGAGCTTCTGCTGCGAGAGGCCCTTGGCGAGGCCGGAGAAGATCGCGAACAGCGTCGCTTTCGGGATCGCCGCGGTGACGATCGCGAGCACGAACGCGATCGACAGCACGGCGCCGGTGTTCTGCAGCAGCGTGCGCGCGCCGGCGGCGATGCCGCGGCGGTAGGCCGGCACGGTGCCCATCATCGCGGCGGTGTTGGGGCTGTTGAACATCCCCGAGCCGACGCCGACGACGAACAGCCACAGGCCGCTCTGCCAGTAGGCGCTGTGCACTTCAAGTGTTGTCATCGCGGCGAGGCCGGCGGCTGTGACGAGCATCCCGAGCGCGGCGAGCGCACGCGAGCCGTGACGGTCGGCGTAGATGCCCGCGAGCGGGGAGGCGATCAGCATGCCGAGCGCCAGCGGGATCAGTTTGACGCCGGCCTGGATCGGCGTTGCGCCCTGTGCCCCCTGGTAGTAGAAGACGAACAGGAACAGCAGCGCGAAGCGCGCGAGGCCGTTGATGAACGACGCGGCGCTGGCGGCCGCGAACAGACGGTTGCGGAACAGCCCGAGGTCGAGCATCGGCGCGGGCGAGCGGCGCTCGATCACGACCCACAGCGGCAGCAGCACCGCGGCGACCGCGAGCGCGCCGACCACCAGATCGTCGTTCCAGCCGCTGATGCCGCCGCGGGAGACCCCGTAGACGAGGCCCGTGAGGCCGACGACGAAGGTGCTCGTCCCGAGCACGTCATAGCCGCGGACCGAGTCGGGTTTGGCGAGCTCGCGCAGGATCAGCGCGCCCCACGCTGCGCCCGCCAGCGCCAACGGGACGTTGAACCAGAACACCCAGTGCCAGGAGATTGCGACGAGCGCGCCGCCGAGCACCGGACCGAGCACCAGCCCGATCGCGGCGACCATCGTGTTGGCGCCCATCGCCAGCCCGAGTTCCTCCTTGGGGAACGCGTCGGTGACGAGCGCGGCGGCGTTGGCGAACAGGAACGCCGAGCCGATGCCCTGCAGGATCCGCCACAGGATCAGCACCGTGGCATCGCCGGAGAAGCCGGCGCCGAGTGACGCGAGCGCGAACACTACGAAGCCGCCCACGTAGGCGCGCTTGCGCCCGAACAGGTCCGAGAGGCGGCCGGCCATCAGCACGAGCACGGTCGCGGCGATCAGGTAGGCGAGGATCACCCACACCAGCGCAAGCAGGCTCGTGTGCAGCGAGCGCTCGAGATCTGGCAGCGCGATGATCAGCGTCCCGGAGTTGGTGGCCGCGAGCAGCATGCCGAGGCTCGTGCACGACAGCGCCCACCACTTGTAGCTCGCGTGACCGGCGGCGACACCGAAGCGCGCCGCAGTTGGGGCGGCTGCGCCGTCGGCCACAGCTGCCGAATCGGTGCTCGGCGGCCGTGACTTCTCGGGTGTCGAATCTGACGTGAACGTAAGAATCACGATAGCACGTGCACGTCGCGGCCCGTGGTGCTACAACGTAGTCATGGCATCGAGCGAGCCGAAGGTGGTCAAGACGGAGCAGGAATGGCGTGAGCAGCTGACGCCCGCTCAGTACGAGGTGCTGCGCAGGGCCGGCACCGAGCCGCCGTTCACGGGCGAGTACGTCTACAACAAGGACTCGGGCGACTACACCTGCGCGGCCTGCGATGCGGTGCTGTTCAGCGCGGATACGAAGTTCGACTCGGGAACGGGCTGGCCGAGCTTCACCGAGCCGGCGGTCGCAGAGGCGGTCGAGCTGCGTCCCGACAACAGCCTGCTGATGCGCCGCACAGAGGTCATCTGCCGCACCTGCGGCGGGCACCTCGGGCACGTCTTCGACGACGGCCCCGGGCCGGACGGCCAGCGCTACTGCATCAACTCGGCCGCGCTTTCGTTCGCGCCGGCAGACGCGCCAGCAGACACGCCTGACGAGTAGCCTTCCCGGGCAATGATCATGCAAGACCAGTCGCGCCGGCTGTCCGAGCCGCTGCGCTGGGGCAGGCGCGAGAAGACGGTGGTCGCGGTGCTGCTCGGCTGCGTGGCGCTCGCGCTCGTCGGCTTGGGGGCGTACGCGCTGACCAGCGGCGGCATCGCGCGCAGGGACTGCATCGAAGTCAACTTCGCCTCGACGCTCGGCGGCGCCACCGACCGCGCGTGCGGCGCCGCCGCCCGCAAAGTGTGCGCCACACCGGGCGCGTTCGCGCACGAGGTCGCGGAACTGCACGCGTCGTGCCGCCGCGCCGGCTTCCCGGTCGACTGACGCTTACAGGCCGGTTTTCGCGCCCCCATCGGCGTTCTCGCGCACGCCGCTCCGGCCCGTGAGGGCCGTCTAGACAAATGTCGAAACGCACGGCCCAAGACTTGGCCAGGATGGCCCTACCCCGCCTCCGGCAGGCCGGATTTCATACCGGGACTGTTATCGGCGAGCGGCGTTCGTGCTGCGTGGACGGCGCTCGCAAGTGCAAACAACTGTAGGAACGGAGGCACATGACCTGGCTGTCATACCCAAGTTGGCTGAACGCGGGGGACAACGCATGGCAGATGACCGCGGCGACGTTCGTCGGTCTGATGAGCCTGCCCGGACTCGCCGTGCTGTACGGCGGAGTCATGCAGAAGCGCTGGTCGGTCAACGCGATGATGCTCACGTTCGTCGCGTTCTGCGTGACGCTCATCGTCTGGTGTCTGTGGGCGTTCAAGATGGGCTTCGGAGCCCCGATCGCCCACAGCGGCTCAGGTGTGTTCGGGACGAAAGGCTTCCTGGGCACATTCCTGGGAGAACCCGGGAGCATCCTCAGCCACACGGCTGAGGAGGGCCAGGCGATCATTCCGTCGGTGACGGAAGGCCCGCCGTTCCACTTCCCGGAGTCCTCGCTCGTGTACTTCCAGTTCGTGTTCGCCGCGATCACGCCGATCCTGGCGTTGGGGTCGGTGCTCGGGCGGGTCAACTTCAAGGCGTGGATCCCGTACGTGGCGCTGTGGATCACGTTCGTGTACGCGGTCAACGCGTTCCTGATCTGGGGCGGTGGCTACTTCGCGGCGCACGGCGCACTGGACTACTCCGGTGGGTATGTGATCCATCTCTCCGCCGGTGTCTCCGGCTTCGTGTTCGCGGCTGTGATCGGTCCACGCCTGCAACGAGATCGCGAGGTCGACGCGCCGAACAACCTGCTGATGCTGGCGGTCGGCGCCGGTCTGCTGTGGCTCGGCTGGAACGGCTTCAACGGAGGCGACTCCTACTACGCGGGCGCAGACGCGTCGGCGGCTGTGCTCAACACCAACCTGTGCACCGCCGTGGCGATGATGGTGTGGATCGCGTGGGACTACATCTTCCGCGACAAGCCGTCGATGATCGGCGCTGTCAACGGGATGATCACCGGGCTGGTGGGTATCACCCCGGCGGCCGGGTTCGTCAACGGCTGGGGCGCGATCATCATCGGCGTCGTCGATGCGACGATCGTGTGGATGGCGATCCGCTACCTCAGCCGCGTGCGACCGTTCAGGGACGTCGACGACACCCTGGGTGTGATCTTCACGCATGGGATCGCCGGTCTATGCGGGGGGTTGCTTGTCGGGCTGCTCGCCGATCCAGCGCTTGTCGAGTACATCGGCGTAGGCGGAGCGGCGAACCTGCCGGGTAAGGAGGGCTTGCTGCTCGGCGGTGGCTGGACGCTGTTGCGCTGGCAGGCGGAGACCGCCGCCTGGGTGATCGCGTACACCGCTGTGGCGACGTTCATCATCCTGAAGTTCATCGGCATCTTCATCCCCTTGCGGCTATCCGACGAGGAGCTGGAGATCGGCGACCACGCGATTCACGGCAACGAGGTCTACCCGTCGGACGTGCCGACGCTCGGTGGCCCTCACGCGCCGGCGTGGCAGCCCGGTGGCACGCAGCCGGCGGGAGCAGGAGCGTGATCGGCAGCTAGGCGCTTCTCCCTGCGCGGGCGCGGCCTCCCCACGGACGCGCCCGCTGAGGGTTGAGGACGGTCGACGGCCCCGCTTCGGCGGGGCCGTCGGTCTTTGTCAAGTACGAGCGCGGATGCGTCTCAGGCATCGGAGCGTGTGCGCAGGTAGCGGCGCAGCCCGGCGCGCACACGCGAGTGGTCCATGATCGCCGCGAGCGCCAGCTGCGAGGCGCCCGTGACGCGGCGGCCGTTGACGAAGTTCATGCCGCCGACGCGGTTGTAGTAGGCGCCGAGCCAGAGGCGCCGGCGGCGTAGCCGCCTGCGCAGCGGCTCGGCCGCGAGCTGGGCGTCGAACTGCTCGCGGCTGATCGGCGGCTCGCCCTTCGCGCGGCGGCGCAGGTTCAGCCTGAGGTGCATCGCGCTCTGCTGTTTCTCCCAGAACTGCGCGACCTGGATCGAGCCGGCCCGCTTGCGGTAGTGGATCAGCGGCTCGGGCACGCACATCACGACACCGAGCTCGGCCATCTTTCCGAAGAAGTCGCCGTCGTCGGCGGTGCCGTACTCGGTCGTGTAGCCGCCCACGGCGAGGTAGTCCGCGCGCGAGTACAGCACCGAGGAGTGCATCACGACCACCCTGCCGCCGCGGCGCCGCGTCTGCTCGAAGTCCTCCTCACTGGACGGACCGATGGGCGCCTCCGAGATGACCTCTTCGGCCTCGTTGACGTTGTAGCCGAAGGTGCCGAGCAGAACCAGACGCCGCTCGCCGCTCCACGACCGCAGGAACTCCACCTGGCGCTCGAGCTTGGCCGCCAGCCAGGTGTCGTCGGAGTCGCAGTTGGCGATCCAATCGCCGCGGGCTTGGGCGATGCCTTCGGTGCGGGCCGCGACGACGCCGGAACGGGTCGCGAGCCGCACGTAACGGATCGGCATCACGGCGCCGTAGCGTTCCGCGAAAGAGTCGACGAGCTCCTCGGTGCCGTCGTCCGAGCCGTCGTCGGCGACCACGATCTCCCCGGGCGCCAGCGTCTGCGCGACGATCGACTCGAGCGCCGCTCCCAGATGATCGACGTCGTTGTAGGTCGGAACGACGACGGATATGGAGCTGGCGCTCGGCGCCGACACGCCGCCAGGCTACTGCAGGGTGCTTCGGTAGATCAAGCGGAGTGGCCGCTCTGGGGATCGCCGGCGCTCTGGCGGCCGGCGTCGGAGGCGAGCATACCGATACCGACTGGACAGCTCACGCCGGTACCGCCGAGCCCGCAGTAGCCGCCCGGGTTCTTGGCGAGATACTGCTGGTGGTAGTCCTCGGCGTAGTAGAACCGATGCTCGGCGTCCAGGGTGGCGAGCTCTGTGGTGATCGGGCCGTAGCCGACCCCGTTGAGCATCTCCTGGTAGGCGTCGAGCGACGCCACGGCGGCAGCGCGCTGGCCCTCGTCCTGCAACATGATCAACGAGCGGTATTGGGTGCCGGCGTCGTTGCCCTGGCGCATTCCCTGTGTGGGGTCGTGCCCTTCCCAGAAGAGCCTCAGCATGTCCGCGTAGCTGGTCTTGGCGGTGTCGAAGGCGACGAGCACGACCTCGGCGTGGCCCGTGCGACCGCTGCAGACCTCCTCGTAGGTGGGGTTGGGGGTGGATCCGCCCGCGTAGCCGGCCGCTGTGGTGTGCACGCCGTCGGCTTCCCAGAAGATCCGCTCGGCGCCCCAGAAGCAGCCCATGCCGAAGACTGCCGTCTCGACGCCCTCGGGAAACGGCCCGCGCAACGGCGTGCCGAGCACCTCGTGGCGCTCAGGCACGCGCACCTCCTCGGAGCGTCCTGGCAGTGCGTCTGCGGGGTCGACCATCGTGCTCTTGCTACGTCCAAAAAGTCCCATTCGCTCAGGCTAGCGCGATCGAGCCTGAGCGTGCGTGCCGGGGCCGGGCGAGCGCTGTCTCGCGTGGAATAGAGTTCATTGCGGTGTCAACGCTCGGGGCTGTCCGCCGGTCACTGACCCGCTCTGCGTGGGGCTGCAGGCGGCGCTCATGAGCGAGCGCGAGGTGGTGCGCTACGAGGTCACCGGACGCGTAGCGCGTCTGACGCTCGATCGTCCCGAGCGCGGCAACGGGATCACGGGGCAGCTGGTCTCCGAGCTCGTGGCGTGCGTCGAGCGCGCCGACCTCGATCCGGCCGTGCACGTGCTGGTGCTCGCCGGCAACGGCCCGGGCTTCTGCGGTGGCTATGACCTGGTGGAGAGCGCCGAGGGCAAGGGTCCGCGCATGGGCGGCACGGGTGCGTCAGGCGGGCCGAGCGGCTCGCCACTTGACCCGGCGGTGATCGCCGCCAACCACGATCCTGACGCGACGTGGGACCCGATGGTGGACTACGCGATGATGAGCCGCAACGTCCGCGGCTTCATGAGCCTGACGAACTGCGCCAAGCCGGTGGTCTGCATGGTGCACGGCTTCTGCGTGGCGGGCGGCACCGACATGGCGCTGTGCTCGGATCTGCTGGTGATCGCGCAGGACGCGAAGATCGGCTACCCGCCGGCGCGCGTGTGGGGCTCGCCGACAACCGCGCTGTGGGCGCACCGCGTCGGCGCGCAGCGCGCGAAGCGGCTGCTGTTCACCGGTGACTCGCTGTCGGGCAGCGAGGCCGTCGAGTGGGGACTCGCGATCGAGGCGCCGCCCGCGGAGCAGCTGGTGCAGCGCACCGAGATCCTGCTCGAGCGGATCGCGCGGATGCCGCTGAACCAGCTGATGATGATGAAGCTGCTGGTCAACCAGACGCTGTTCGCGCAGGGCCTTCACGGATCGCAGGTGCTGGGGACGCTGTTCGACGGGATCGCGCGCCACACCGCCGAGGGCCACGCGTTTCGGGCGCGTGCCGGCGAGGCCGGATTCCGCGAGGCGGTGCGCGAGCGCGACGAGCCGTACGGCGATCTCGGGCGCTCGACCTTCAAGGGCTGACGCTCATATGCGAAGGTAGCAACGTGGCGATCATCCGCCTGAGCAGGCCACTTGGCCGCGAGCTACAGCGAGTGTTCCCATCGCGGCCGTTCAACGTGCGCTTCTGGGACGGCGGCACGGTCGCGGCGACCACGGAAAACGCTGCGCCGACGTTCTTCGTCAGGCGCCCGACGGCGCTCGCGCACGTGCTCTCCGCGCCGGGCACGCTCGGCCTCGGCCGTGCCTACGTCGACGGCTCGCTGGCGGTCGATGACCTCGACCGCGCGCTGCGCGTCATCGACGCGTTCGAGCCGCCGCCGCTGAGCGTCGGCGACCGCGTAAGGCTGGCGCTGGCGGCGCTGACGGCTGCGATCCCGGGCGGGCTGCCGCGCCGCCCGAGCCTCGAGCTGCTGCTGCAGGGGCGCCTGCACAGCGCCGAGCGCGACGCCGCGGCGGTGCGCTACCACTACGACGCCGGCAACGACTTCTTCGCGCTGTTTCTCGACGACTCGATGACCTACAGCTGTGCCGTCTTCTCCAAAGGCGCGCAGACGCTCGAGGAGGCGCAGCGCACAAAACTCGAGCTGGTGGCGGGCAAGCTCGACCTGCAGCCGGGCATGCGGGTGCTCGACGTCGGCTGCGGCTGGGGCAGCTTCGCGATGCACGCCGCGCGCGAGTACGGCGTGCAGGTGACCGGCATCACGCTGTCGGAGAAGCAGGCGCAGCGGGCACGCGAGCGCGTCGCCGAAGCGGGCCTCTCCGACCACGTCGAGATCCGTCTGCAGGACTACCGCCAGCTCGCGCACGGCACCTTCGACGCGATCGCCAGCATCGGCATGTCCGAGCACGTGGGGGAGAGCCAGATCGACGTCTACGCGCGCACGCTGTTCTCGCTGCTGCGCCCCGGCGGCAAACTGCTCAACCACGCGATCTCGGCGCTCGACCCGGACGCCACGCCGCTCGACGACCTGTTCTCGATGCGCTACGTGTTCCCCGACGGCGAGCCGCTGGCGCTCTCGCGCGTGCAGCTGGCGCTCGAGCGCGCGGGCTTCTGGACAGGACACGTGGAGGGCTTTCGCGAGGACTACGCGACGACGCTCCAGCACTGGGCGCGGCGCCTGGACGAGCACCTCGACGCGGCCGAGGCGCTGGCCGGCGTCGAGCGCACACGCGTCTGGCGACTGTACCTGCGCTCCGCCGGCCACGGCTTCGAAGCGGGCGAGCTCGCCGTCTACCAGGTGCGCGCCCGCCGGCCGCTGTAGAATGGCCGGACCTTGCGGATGTAGCTCAGCTGGCTAGAGCGTCGCCTTGCCATGGCGAAGGTCGAGGGTTCGAATCCCTTCATCCGCTTAGCACGTTGCCTACAGGGAGGCGCTCCAGAGCGTCGGCCATGACAGTGGCGCCGTCTCTGCGGGCGAGGGCGTCGGCCATCGCGCGGGCACCCTGTTTGATCGACCGGTCTTCCAGGGCGCTGGCGATCACGCCACGCAGCTTGCTGGGGGAGCTCTTCTTGCTGACCCTCACGCCGGCGTTCACGAACACAACGCGGGCGGCGTTATCGGGCTGGTCGCGCGCATCGGGGATGCAGACGAGCGGAACACCATCGGCGAGCGCCGCGTTGACCGTCTGCCATCCCGCATGGGTGACCATGAGCGACGCATGCGGGAGCACGGTTCGATGTGGCACAAAAGCCACGGTGCTCGCGTTGGCGGGGATGCGGAGGCGGCTGGCGTCGAGCGCGGGTCCCGCTGTCAGCAGCGCCCGGACCGGTAGCCCGGCGACGGCGTCAAGCGCTCGCTGGGCGAGCGCGTCCTGATCCATGTAGCTGGTGCTGAAGCTGAGCAGCACGAGTGGATCGGTGTTCTCCTCGGGCCACGGCGACTCCCAGTCCTTCTGGAACGGCTCGAACGCGGGGCCCACGTAGTGGACGTTCGTGGGGAGCTCGGCTTTGCTCGAGAAGTCGAGCTCTGGCGCGGTCATCACGTAGACGGCCCGCGCACCGAGGACCTGGTCGCCCCAGTCCTTCAGCGGCGCGAGCCCATACTCGGCACGGACACCGTTCAGCACGGGCAGTCCGGGCGCCCAGAAGCGGCGGGTGATGCGATCGAACAGGCGATCGCGCACGGCACCCAACGGACCCGCCATCGGCGACAGGCCACTGAACAGCGGGGGCGCGCCGCGAGCCGGCAGTGGATAGGGGCAGTGAACGAGCGCGGCGGCTGGCACACCCGCGAGCTCAGCGGCGATCGCGGCAGCCGGTATCAGCCAGTCGAACACGACCACGTCGGCGCTCCAGCCCTCGAGCGTCTCGATCACATCGCGTGTCCCATCGGGCATCGGCGCGATCACGCCGTCGCGCAGCCGCTTCGCGGCGCCAAGCTGCGTGCGCGCCTCCCAGTCGCGTACAGGGTCGGTCTCCGGGCGCGTGATGTCGAGGTCGGGCATCGCCCGCCGGTACTCGACGAACTCCGCCCCAGTGCTCTCGATCCGCTCGCGCGCGGCGCGGTGGGCGAGGACCCGCACCTTGTGACCGCGGTCGATGAGCTCACGTGTGAGCGCGAGCTGCGGTGGGGCGTTGCCGCTGAAGGCCAGGAGCGTCTGGAAGACTCGCATATACTTCATCTTAGTATGACCAAGATGAAAAAGTCAAGCGCGCCGCACAAGGAACGCACCTATCGGATGACCGCCCGCGCCGATGCGGCCGCCGCGACCGGCGAACGGCTGCTCGCCGCGGCGTGGAAGCACTTCGGCAATCGACCGTATGAGGAGGTTCGCCTGCGCGAGATCGCCGCCGACGCGCTCGTCACCGAACAGACGCTCCTCGCGCGCTTTCACTCCAAGGACGAGTTGCTCACCGCGGCGTACAGATGGTGGGCGATGAGCGAGAAATCGCGCCGCGATGCCGCTCCCGTGGGCCGCTTCCCCGAGGCCGTCGCCAACGTGTTCGACCACTACGAGGCGCACGGAACGGCGATTCTGCGCATGCTCTCCCAGGAGGCCCGCATCCCCGCGGTCCGCCAGCTCACCGACAGGGGCAGGGACTACCACCGCGACTGGGCGAGCAGGGTCTTCCAGCCGCTGCTCGCCGGCCTGCGGCGCGCATCCAGAGAGCGCCGGCTGACGGCCGTCGTCATCGCCACGGACGTGCTCGTGTGGAAGCTCCTGCGACTCGACATGCAGCTCAGCCGCCCCCAGGCCGAAGCGACTGTGGTTGAGATGATCGAGTCCTACTCGAGGCGATCGAGTTGAGAGGCGTTCACCGCGGCGCCCCAGAGGTTATGCGCTCGCGCCGCGCGATCTCACGCGACCGCCAACGTACGTTTTACGAGCACCGCGCCGTCGACTTCAACGCTTAGCACTGCCCGCCCATCGCCAAGGCGCAGAAGCGAGCGCGGTGTCAGGCGGACCGAGACAGTGCCCCATTCGGCAAGTGTTCGCGTGACCTGAACACGCTTGGGGCCGCGGTCGGCGCGCAGCACGATCGTGCACGCGGACGGGCAGCGGATCGTGGCGCGGTCCTGCTTTGACAGTGTCGCCGAGGGTTCGCTGCCAAGCGCGCGTGGAGCCGGGCCGCAATGATCTGTGCGTGGACCGCTTGCAGGGGCGATCCGCCCGAGGACTGCGACCGATGTCGTCGGGCCGGCCGGCCAGACGAATCCCAGGAATGTCAACGAATCTTCAGTGTCTTCGTCGACTCGGGCGTCCGCCGCGTATGTCTGATCGGCGACGCGCAGATAGCGTCCGGTAAACGCTGGATCGAGTACGACCGCTTCGTGAGCGCAAGCGGTGCCGCCGAGACCGGTGAGCGCGCTGCAACCGGTCCCGTCAGGGTATCTGCACTCGGCCAGCTCTGTGCGGTTCAGGTCTCCCGCCCAGCCCCCTCTCCACGTCCCGGGCACCGGCGTCACGAGCGTATTTGCTCTCACCTGACCGCTGACGCTGGGGGGAGTGGACGCCGCGACGTTGCCGAGCCAGACCGGGCTGCGCTCGGTCGGAGCATCGGTGGGGGTCACCGCGAATACTGTGTTGGGCCCCGCATCTGCCGTACCGACTTTCTGTCCGCTCGCGAAGGGGATGCAGGCCATCCCGCCCGGAGCGCAGGTTTGCCAGGAGAAGGTCTCTCCGGGGGTGTCTCAACGTCGCTACCGGCGATCATCCCTCCGCTGCCGTTGCCTTCGAGGAAGACCTCCATGCCTGGAGTCTCGGCGGCGCTCGCGCCGCTCGCGAGGACGAGTCCCGTCACAAGCGCCAAGCAGAGAGCGGCTCTCACGTCGCGGATGTTGGCACGGATCGACGGTCGAGGGCTCGAATCCTTTGATCCGCTTTCAGTGGTCCGTTGTCACTTGCGCTCAGAGATTCAGCTCGACAGCTTCACGAACAAGGTCCCTCAGTGCGCCCGCGTCGATCTTGTCATTCTCTCTGATGTCGATCGCGCGTCTGACGCTGCCGTCGAGGCTCGAGTTGAACAGGCCCGAAGGATCCTTCAAAGCAGCACCCTTGAAGAAGGTCAGCTTGACCACAGCTTTGTAGGACTCGCCGGTGCAGATACCGCCGTTATGGGACCAGACCGGTGTTCCGGGGCTGGTGCGCTTCGCCCACTTCCACTCCTCGACGACGTCCGGGTCCGCTTCCTTGATGACTGCCCGCACCTTGCTGAGCGTCTTGCCGCGCCAGTCGCCCAGCTCCCTGAACACGGTTGTCGATCAGCTCGGAGGCATCCGTCTCGTCAGCTGCCATTTGATGTCGCCGCGCGGTTGACGCAGAGCACCACCCGACCGTACCACGGTCGACGAGGCCGATGGCGGTATAGCCCTAAAGGAGTTTCCCGACGGTGTGGATCGCCGCTCCGCCCGAGGACGATCTCGAGAATGATGCCGGCTGCCGCGATGACGAGGGCCGCGGCGACGACGAGTATGTCCTTGAGCAGGACTCCCAGCGAGAGCACCACGACACCGAGGGACGGCAGGGTGTCAAGCCCGGTGAACGGCGGCGCCACGAAGGCTGCGACGGACCCCACGATCACGAGCAGCCCGAACGCGATGTTGCTCGCACGGTGACCGAAGACGAACCGCAGGCGAGGACGCGAGACACGCTGAGTCCACGGATGACCTTCATCAGGGCCGTTATGAGCCGTCTCTGCTTGTCCCCCGCCAATTCCAGCCCGCGCCAGCGCCGGGGCAGCCAGATGTTCTCGCGGCCGGCGATCAGCTCGAGCGCCAGCAGCACCGCGATGATCTCGAACACGTGGGTGGCGCCTCCCGTCGGCAGCGGCAGCGCGGGCACGCCGAGAAGGACCACGAACAGGATCGCAAAGCTCCGCTTCCCAAAGAGCTCGATGAGGCCGCCGACGGTCTTCTCGGCGTCGCCCGTGAGCCAGGATTGAAGTTCGTCGCTGAGCTTCACCGGGTGCGAACCGGCCGCACGATCGGCCTGGTCCGGTCATGCCTCGACGAGGCCATTGCGGATTGCGTAGCGGGTCAACTCGACCCGGTCGCGCATACCGAGCTTCTTGAGGATGTTGGAGCGATGGCGCTCGACGGTCTTCTCGCTGATTGCCAGCGCCTCTGCGATCTCGCGATTGGTGTGGTTCTCCGCGACGAGCTTGACGACTTCGTTCTCGCGTGCGGTCAGCGGGTCGCGTGGCTCCTCGCCGTCGTGCGCGCGCCGCAGGTAGTCGTTGATCAGGGCCGTGACCGCACCTGCGTAGAGAAACGGCTCACCCCGGATCGTGGCTCGGCAGGCCTCCACGAGGTCGCGGTCCGCTGCCCGCTTGACGACGTAGCCCGATGCGCCCGCCCGCAATGCCTCGTACAGGTATTGCTCGCTCTCGTGCATCGAGAGGATCAGGATCCGCAGGTCGGGACGGCGTTGGTGAAGCTCCCGCGCCGCTTGCAGCCCGGTCATGCGCGGCATCGAAATGTCGAGGATCGCCAGCTTGAGATCGCCGCCCAGGGCGAGCTTGACGGCCTCTGCGCCGTCGTCGGCTTCGGCGCTCACTTCCAGGTCGGGCTCGGCGTCGAGGATCAGCGCAGTCCACGTCGCACCAGGGCGTGGTCGTCGGCGAGCAGGATCCTTGTCCTCAGGCGTTGCACAGCGCCCCGTTCAGCGGCAGCTCGAGGCACAGTTCGGTACCCAGTCCGTCGAGGGGTGCTTCGATCCTGAGATCGGCCCCGACGAGGTCGGCTCGTTCGTGCATTCCACGAATTCCGCTTCCGTCACTCATATGTCCGTTCGGCAGGCCGCGGCCGTGGTCTCTGACGGTGAGGGTCAGCCCGCTCGCTGTCGCTTGCGAGCGTCAGCATGACTTTGTCGGAGCGTGCGTGGCGCGCCACGTTCGTCAGTGCCTCCTGGGCGACTCGGTAAACGACGAGCTCAGCTTCACTGCTGAGTTGCGGCATCGGCGTCTGGATCTGGCGCTCGACCTGCAGCCCGGCGCGCCGTCCGAACCCATCGCCGAGTGCCGCAAGCGCGCTGGCAAGTCCGAGGTCCTTGAGCGCCTCGGGGCGCAGATCGGTTGCGATGCGTCTGACGTCCTCGAGGCTCGTCCGCGCCGTGTCCTGTGCCTCGCCCAGTTCGGCGCTCAAGCTGTCGGGCAGGCGCCCTTCGAGTCGGCTCAGCTGCAGCAGTAGCGCCGTCAACGTCTGCCCGACCTCGTCGTGCAGCTCCTGAGCGATGCGCAGTCGCTCGGACTCGTGCGCGGCGAGACGCGTGCGGTCGCCTCTCGCCGCTCGACCTCCAGGCGCTTGAGCATCTCGTTGAACGTCACCGCGAGCTCGCCGATCTCCGACGTGGGCCGTGCGTCAGGAATCCGCTGTCCGGGCTTGCCCAGGTCCACGCGGCGGGCGAGCACCGTCAATGCTTGCAGAGGTGCGAGGTAGCGGTGCACCACGACTGCATTGATCAGCGTGACCAGTCCAAGCGCGATCACGATGATGATCGCCTCGTCCAGAGCGAAGGATGAGAACTTGTGCGGCGCGAGAACCAGGACCGTCAGCAGACACGCCGCGACGAGCAGAACCGCGTTGGTCACGGCGAGCCGGGTACGGAGCGATCGGTAGCGCGTCCGTCCAGGGCGCTCCCGAGCACGATCCGCGGTCGATGCCGTCATGAAAGCATTCTTGCGCGCAGCGCAAGTTGCTCAGCGTCGAGCTGCCGGCGACGGCAACTTCTGCGGGAGCGGTCGTTCGACGTCGAGCCGGCGCGCGGCGCGACTGGCGGCGGACGCTTCGCCGGGCAGCACCTTCGAGCTTGCGCAGCATCTCGCCTTCACGGACAGACAGCTCGTGCGCGGACAGCCTCAAGGTCTGCGGGATCTCGGACCGGAGGATGCCCGCCATCAGCATCCCGAAGATCGACTGCTCGGTGCTGTCGAGCCTCCGGCGCAACATGTCCGCCATCGGCTGGGACGGCCGCGGTATCAGGCGTCTGCCACGTGCGAGGGCTCGCACGGCGTCACACAGCTCTGAGCCCAGCGCTCCCTTGTTGAGCACACCGTCGGCGCCCGCGACCACGCAGCACGCCGCGAGATGGTCGTTCGCGAATGCCGAGAAGATGATCACGCGAGGCGGGTTCGCCAACTGCTTCAGCCGCCGGCAAACCCACAGTCCGTTTCGTCCCCGGAGGTGGTAGTCGAGGATCGCGACGTCGACGTTCGCGAGCTCTGCCTGCGCACGGGCGCTCTCCGGCGTCGCCACACACCAGCTCGACGCTGAAGTCGAGCTGCCCCTTCAGCAACTGCACCAGTCCCAGTCGAACCGCCGGGTGATCGTCCACGACCATCAGCCGGATCCGGCGGGGCGGTGAGCTCGCCCCACGACCGCAGTCGTCGCTGTCACGTTCAAATCGTCGCGTTGCCGTCAGCATGGTTTCTCCCTGGTGGTTGTCCATGCTGATCACCCTCGCAGCTCACGGACCGTCCCGGTATGGGGTCCCGACCTCATCTGTGGTCAGCCCGCAGCGAGCCAAGCCTTCGCCTCCGTCAGGTCGCGGACGCCCGCGTCAGCGCTCATCGCGTCGCCCTCGACCTCCCCGACCGCCTCAAAGCCGATCGTCCCGGCCGGCATCCGTCGCAACATGGGCTACGCCCTTTTCTGTGGACACCATCCCAGAGTGAACCGATATCGAGCTGGCGGCGTGTCGTCCGTTCGGGATGATGCGTGTGCGCTGCTCTACGCCTAGCGTCGCGCTATGGCTGCGATGGAAGCATCGGCGAGACGCAGATGGGTGCAGGTCTCGCGCCGAGGCAAGATTGGAACGCGCTGGGTTACTCAGGTATGCGTCCCGAGCGTGTGTGTGATCGCCGTGGCCGCGTGTGGCTCTGCCGGGGCCGGCAGCGTGGCCAGCAGCCTCAGTCAGACCGTGTCGGACCGAACGAAGGACGCGAGCACGAGTACAAGTCGGCGACGGCCGCGGCCGCCCCTACCACGACGAGCACCGCACCACCACAGCCGAAGACGGTCACACAGACCAAGACGGTCACCGCGCCGTCACAGACGACGACCGTGACAACGCCCACTCAGACGAACACAGTCGTCAAAACGCAAACCGTCACGACACCGGCGACTCCGACGACGACGGCCACAACCGAGACCTCGACCTCGACGAGCCATGCTCCGGCCGCGGCAGTCGCCGGCGCCGCGGCGGCTGCAAACAAAGAACCGTCCTCTGAATCCAGTGGCCTGCCGGGATGGGCGTGGGCACTGATCGGTGGTGCCGTCGTCGGCG